>CAWANJ010000001.1:0-781153 GCA_963783385.1 uncultured Gemmatimonadales bacterium
CCTCGGGGCCCCGCGCCTCACTCCCTCCGTGGCGCCGTCATCCCCCACGGCCCCGGATCCAGCGTGAGCCCGGTAACCTCGTCCCGGCTTCGCTCGAACCGGACCACGTCGTGCGCCCGGCCCTCGACCAGGAAGAGCTCGTGCTCGGCCGGGGTGAGCCGGTAGCTCCCGCCGTCGCGGAAGTACATGCGCCCCTGGCCGGCGAACCGGCCCACCAGGCCATGGGCATCGAGCGCCACCGTCAGCGTCCCGCCCCCGGGGAAGGTGTACGCGCCGGCGTAGCGCCCCAGCTCCTCCGGGTCCGGCGGCGAGGCCAGCGGCTTCGGAAGCGCCGGCAGCTCCGGGACGGCGCTCAGCACGGCGTCCCAGGCCAGCTCGGTGGCGGCCACGCCCAGCTCGACCGAGCCGAGCGCGGGGTTGTCGACCTCACCCGTCGTCACCGCGTACAGCGCGTCCCCGTCCTCCTGGGTCGAGAAGGGCTGGATGGCGCGCGCCATGGAGGTATGGACCTGCACCGCCAGCCGCTGCAGCTCCCAGTAGGGCATCTTCTGGTTGGTGACGACCAGGGTGATGGTCGTGTTGCCGGTGGGGCCGCCGGCGGCGGAGTCGGCCGCGGCCCCCGCCTCCGCTCCCGTCCCCTCCCCCGCGGCTCCGAGCGCGCGGCTCCGCCGGGCCAGCATCTCCGCAATGGTCGGGCACGGATCGCCGGTCTCGTTTCGCCGGCAGCGCACCGCCCTCCCCCGGCGATCCACGATCGTGCCGAGCGCGTTCACGACCGTGAACACGCCGATCCTGGTGGAACCGATCGTCCGGAAGGCGCCGCCCTCGCCCGAGTGGGGCCACGAGACCATCCCCTCCAGGCTGTCGGGCTCTGCGAAGTAGTAGCCCTGCATCGCGAAGCGGCCGGCCCCGTGCGCCCCGAGCGGGAACCAGCCGGGCCGGGCGGAGCGGAGCGCGGCGCGGCCCAGGCTGTCGTCCGGCGTCACGCGGCTGAACCGGCGCCAGCCCACGTCGTAGATGATGGCCCCCATGACGCCGGCAATGTCGTCGTAGTCCCCCTTGGCGAGCCGGAGGTCCTTGATCTGGTTCGCGGCGCCGGTCGCCGCCGACAGGCCGTACCACGAGCCGCCCGAGAGCACGACCGCGCTCAGCCACCGGTCCTGGTAGCCCAGCCGGGCCGCGGGCACGTTCACGGTTCCCGGGGCGCCGCCCCGGACGTCCGCCGCCGCCATCACGCCCTCCGGGAAGTAGAACACCGTGGTCCCCGTGGGCCCCTCGTCGTACTCGGCCACCCCCACCCGCATGGCGGGGAAGTCGAAGTGGAGGACGCGGCCGCCGGCGTCGGCGCCCGTGACGACCCGGGCCGGTGTCCTGGTCGCCTGCCCGGCCGCGGGAGCGGCGGCCAGGAGGACGGCGGCGCCGGCGAGGAGGGCGCCGCTCGCCGTGCCCCGGACCACGAGACGGCGGGCTCCGGAGCGCGTTTCGAACGAGGTCATGGCCATTCCTCTCACCTGGATGTGCGAGAGCCGCCCGGCACGGGGGCCGGGCGGCTCGGGTCTCGCCCGCGCACGCGGCGGGCCGGCGCCTCGCTGGAGCCTACGCCTCGATCGCCCCCAGCTGCTGCATCATGCCCATGGCGTCCCAGTTCGTGATGTGCTCGACGATCTTCCTGTCCCGGAGATGACTGGTGTCCGTGCCGGTCATCTCGACGTGCTTGCCCGTGGGGGCCTGCCCCATCCACTCGCCCTGCTGCGTGCCACGGAAGGTCCAGCGGGCCATCACCGTGTCGCCCTCGCCGATCATCTCGTCGACCGTGAACGCCCCGTCGGGAAAACCCTCGCGCAGGGCCCTGACGACGTCCGTCAGCTCCCCGATCCCGCTGGCGGGCGGGATCTGGTTCACCCGGAACGTGATGTCGTCGTCGATGAACTCGTGCACGGACGACACGTCGCCGTCGTTCCACATCTGGTTCCAGCGCCGCGCGACGGCCTTGTTCTGCTCGGACATGGGGGTACCTTTGTGCTCGGGTGGATGGGCGGGGAGTTATGAAAGATAGCGCGGGAGCGGCTGGCTGAGCAATGGACTCCGACGTCGCCCGGCGCCCCCCTCAGGAGCCTTGCTTCGTCAGATACAGGCGGAGATTCCCGAGGATCGTCTTCGAGGTCAGCTGGATCAGGGTCCGGCTCGGGTCGTCGCGCACGTAGACCTCCGAGTGCCTCTCCGGCGCGAACAGGTCCGATCCCGGGATCTCCACGGCCAGGTGGATGACCCGGAAGGTACCCGCCGGCGTCCGAAGCGTCGTCCGCTCCAGCACGTGAATCGAGATCGGGTTGTCGGCCGCCCGGAAGTACTGCGGGATCAGGTAGTCGACCCCGGTATCGAGCGGCAGGGACAGGGGCAGGAACAGCACGGCGAGCTCGTCCAGCGGGACGACCGGCATGGGCCCGCTCAGGGCCTTGTCGTCCGGCGCGTCGGCCGCGGCCGTCCCGGGCAGGGGCAGGGTGTGATAGAGCCCATCGGACCGGCTCAGGTCCAGGCGGTAGGCCATGCGGAGCGGTCCCTCGTGCAACCGCCGGTCCGAGCGGAGCGTGCGCAGGGGCCGGACCGCGAGCCAGCTCACCAGACTGTCGTCGAGGACCAGGAAGAGCGCGCCGCCGGTGATCTTCAGCGTCACGCGGTAGGCGGCGACGCCGCCGTCGGTGGACTGGCTGTCCTGCACGGCCAGGGTGGCATGGCCCGCGTGGATCGGACCCAGGGACAGGCCGTACTCGAGCTTCTCGCCGGCCGGGAGAGCGGGCGTCTCCCCGAGCACCGGGACGACCGCGACCGTCTGCGCCGTCAGACTCGCGCCCGCATGTCCGGGGGAGGGAGTCGGGAGGAGCGCCAGGGCTCCACCCAGCACGATCACCACCCGGTGCGGAACGCGACCCAGGTCCCTCATCGTCCACCTCCCCGGTGGTCCACCGGCGAGATCCCGGCGCCCTGGCGGTCCTGCCCTGACGCCGGCCGTGCCGATTCGTTCGCCATCCTACACGCCCGTCGTCGGAATGTCCCGGCCGGTCGCCGGACCCGGGCCCGGCCGCGGACCGTCTCGGCCGCCGTGCCGATCGGGTTGACACGCGACCGGTGCCTGCCGATAGCGTGAGGCATGCGTCACCGCCCGCCCCGGCCTGTCGTCCCTGTGGTGGCCGCCGTCATCCGCCGCGGCGACGCCGTCCTCCTCGGCCTTCGCCCCGCGGCCAAGCGGCACGGCCTGATGTGGGAGTTCCCGGGCGGTAAGGTCGTGGACGGAGAGTCGTTCGCCGAGGCTCTCTCCCGGGAGCTGCAGGAGGAGCTCCGGGTGTCCGTGATCGACGTGCGCGAGGCGCTGTTCGTGGCCCGCGACCCGGGCTCGCCGTTCGAGATCCACTTCGTGCCCGTCCGGATCGCGGGGACGCCCCGGGCGGTCGAGCACGAGGAGCTCCGCTGGGCCGATTCCACCGAGCTCGACTCCCTGCCCCTCGCCCCCGCGGATGCGCGCTTCGCCAACGAGGTGCTCGCCGGCTAGTTCGCGCCCCCCGGCGCTCCTCGAGGCTCTGCCCCCGCTTCCCCCTCCCGCTTCCCCGCCCCATCGCCGGCCCCCACCCCACCCTCCTGAAACCGCCTCTCCGAATGCCTCGTAGGAAAGGACGCAGCAGGCTCGAAGACCGACGTGGACCTACGGGTTGAAGTGGAAGGGGTGAAGTGTTGACGCGGTACAAAGCCATGATGTTGTCGCTGGTGGGCCTCGTCGCCGCCCCCACCGCTTGCCTGCTGGCACCCTCCCCGATCCTGGCCCAGGCCCGCCGGGACTCCTCGCGGGCCCGGCCCACGGCCATCGCCGTCCGCCGCTCGGGCCCGATCCACGTGGACGGCCGGCTGGACGAGGCGGCCTGGAAGGAAGCCTCGCCGGCCGCGGGCTTCACCCAGCAGAGCCCCGACGAGGGGGCGGCCGCCTCCGGGCGCACGGACGTGCGCTTCCTGTACGACGACGACGCGCTCTACGTCGGCGCCCGCATGCACGACCCGAAGGCACCGGCGGGCATCACGGCCCGCCTGGCGCGCCGGGACGACGACCCGCAGTCGGACGAGCTCCAGATTCAGCTCGACCTCTACCACGACCGGCTCCACCACGTGACCTTCGCGGTGGACCCGGCGGGCTGGCGCGGCGACTGGAACGACGGCGACGACTCCTGGGACCCGGTGTGGCAGGAGGCGACCAGCGTGGACTCGGGCGGCTGGACGGCGGAGATCCGCATCCCGTTCAGCCAGCTCCAGTTCTCGAGCGACTCGCTGCAGACGTGGGGGCTCGAGATCATCCGCGTCGTGCACCGCACCCAGGAGAAGGACATGTGGTCCTTCTACCGGCTCGACCAGGCCGGGGGGCCCTCCTTCTACGGGACGCTGGCGGGGATCCGGCTGGGGACCCAGCCGCTGCACGCCGAGGTCCTTCCCTACGTGACCACCCGGGCCCAGCGCCTGGGCACGGCCGACCCGTCGAGCCCGTTCTACGACCCGCACACGGCCAACCTCCGCTTCGGCGGGAGCTTCAAGTACCTGGTGAACTCGAGCTTCACGCTGTCGGGGACGGTGAATCCGGACTTCGGCCAGGTGGAGGTGGACCCGGCGGTCGTGAACCTGTCGGCCTACGAGACCTACTACAGCGAGAAGCGCCCCTTCTTCGTGCAGGGCGCGGGCGTGTTCGGCTTCGGGAGCCCGGGCTGCCACATCAACTGCCGCGGCATGTCCCTGTTCTACTCGCGCCGCATCGGCGCCGCGCCGCCGGGGGCGGGCCTGGCGGACTCCGAGGGGGCGTTCGCCAGCGTCCCCGACAACACCACGATCCTGGGCGCCACCAAGCTCACCGGCCGCACCAGGGGCGGCACGACCGTGGGCGTCCTCGATGCGATGACCGGCACCGAGACGGCCCGGGTGGCCCGCGCCGACAGCACCCTATTCAGCCAGCCGGTCGCGCCCCTCACCAACGACTTCGTCGGCCGGGTGAAGCAGGACCTGGATGGTGGGAACCTGGTCCTGGGCGGAATCTTCACGTCGGTGGACCGCAAGCTCTCCAGCCCCGGCCTGCGGAGCCTCCTCCCCGCCTCGGCCCGGGTGGCGGGCGCGGACCTCGACTACTACTGGGACCAGCACAACTACTCATTCTACGCGGCGGTCGCCGCCTCGCGCGTCGCCGGGGACTCGGCCGCCATGCTCGGCGTCCAGCGGTCGAGCGCGCGCTACTTCCAGCGCCCCGACCGAACCACCACCGGCGACGGCCTGTTCTCGGCCGCCTACCGGCCCGGCGCCACCGCCCTGGACGGCTACTCGGTCCGCATGCGGCTCGACCGCGAGGGCGGGGGCTGGATCGGCGACATCAACGCCGCCGCCGTGAGTCCCGGCTTCGACGCCAACGACCTCGGCTTCCAGACGCGCTCCGACTACCTGTGGCTGAACGGCTCCGTGATCCGGCAGCTCACCACGCCCACCGGCTGGTACCGTTCCCTCCTGTTCGGCGGCGGCGTCGAGCGCTACTGGAACTACGACGGCGACATCACGACGACCGACGCGACCGGCGCCGTGATCTGGCAGCTCCTGAACTACTGGCAGCTCAAGGTCATCTATCAGCACGACCTGCCCGCGCTCGACGACCGTGCCACGCGGGGCGGGCCGCTGGTGCGCACGCCCGGATCGAACTTCGAGTCGCTCGAGGTGACGAGCGACCCGCGCCAGGCGGTGACCGTGGACGCGACCGGCTCGCTCTCCCAGACGGACGCCGGCGGCTATCAGCACCAGCTGCGGCTGTCGGCCACCTGGCGCCCCTCGCCCAACCTCTCGGTCAGCCTCGGTCCGAGCTTCAGCCACACGGTCCTCACCGACCAGTACGTGACCACCGTCGCCGACCCGACGGCCGCCGCGTTCTACGGCCACCGCTACGTTTTCTCGCACCTGGACGAGAAGGAGCTCGCGATGGAGACGCGCGTGAACGTCACCTTCACACCGGACCTGTCTTTCGAGCTCTTCCTCCAGCCCCTGATCGCCAGCGGGCGGTTCTACGACTTCGAGGAATACGCCGCGCCGCGGCGCGAGAAGAAGCTCGTGTACGGACAGGACATCGGGACGATCGCGCCGATCTACGCGGACGGATCGGGCGCTGGCGCGTCGATGGTCACCGGCTACACGATCGACCCGGACGGGTCGGGACCCGCGTCCAGCTTCCAGCTCACCAACCCCAACTTCGATCGCCGCTCGCTACGGGGCACCGCGGTCCTGCGCTGGGAGTGGCGCCCCGGCTCGACCGCCTATCTGGTGTGGACCCAGACCCGGGGCGGCCGGGCGGGCCTGGGCACCATGGCCCTGGGACGGGACCTGAGCGCGCTCGGGAACCTTCCACCCGACAACACCTTCGAGCTCAAGATCACCTACTGGCTGCCGCTGTAGGCGGACCGCCGCCCCTGTCACGATCGGGGCCTCCGCTCCGTCTCCCGGGCCGAGGACTCCTTCGAGCACGGGGAAGAGCCAACCATGAACATCGCCATCCAGGGCGCCGGCATCGGCGGTCCCACTCTCGCCTACTGGCTGCGCCGCGCCGGACACGAGCCCACGCTGATCGAGGAGGCGCCGCGCCTCCGCACCGGGGGCTACGTCATCGATTTCTGGGGCGTCGGCTACACGATCGCCGAGCGCATGGGCATCCTGCCCGAAGTGCTGGAGGCGGGATACAGCTTCGGCGAGCTCCGCCTCCTCGACGCCCGCGGCCGACGGGTGGGCGGCTTCTCGACGGACGTCTTCCGGCGCATGACCGGCGGACGGTTCACCAGCCTGCCCCGCGGAGACCTCGCCGCCGCCATTTACCGCGCGGTCGAGGGGCGGGTCGAGACCCTGTTCGGCGAGTCGATCGCGTCGCTCGAGGAAGGCGACGGAGGCGTGCGAGTCACGCTCGACGGCGGCGCGACCCGCGACTTCGACCTCGTCGTGGGAGCCGATGGCCTCCACTCCCGGGTTCGCCGCCTGGTGTTCGGGCCGGAGGAGCGGTTCGAGAAGCGGCTGGGCTACCGGGTGGCGACCTTCGAGGTCGAGGGATACCGGCCGCGCGACGAGCTCGTGTACGTGGCCCACGCGGAGCCCGGCCGCCAGCTGGCCCGCATTGCTCTCCGCGGCGACCGCACCGTCTTCCTCCTCGTCTTCCGGGCGGACGTCATGCAGCGACCGGAGCCCACCGACCTCGAAGAGACCCGCGCTCTGCTCCGGGAGGTCTTCGGAGAGTCGGGCTGGGAGGCGCCGCGCATCCTGGACGCGATGGACGCCGCGCCGAGCCTCTATTACGACCGGGTGAGCCAGATCCGGATGCCCGCGTGGTCCAGGGGCCGGGTGATGCTCGTCGGCGACGCGGCGGCCGCCGTGTCCCTCCTCGCCGGCGAGGGGACCGGCCTGGCGATGACGGAGGCCTACGTGCTGGCCGGTGAGCTGGGGCTCGCGAAAGGCGATTTCCGCGCGGCCTTCCGGAGCCAGGAGGAGCGGCTCCGTCCCTTCGTCGAGGGGAAGCAGGAAGCGGCCGAGGGCTTCGCCTCCTCCTTCCTCCCCCGGACTCGCCTGGGCATTCGGTTCCGGAACCAGGTGACCCGGGTCATGGGCCTTCCCAAGGTGGCGGAGTTCACCGTGGGCCGGACCGTCGCCGACGACGTCGAGCTGCCGGAATACGCCCTGTGAGACGTCGGACCGGCCGTCGACGCGGCGGCACCGGACCGGCCGTCGACGCGGCGGCACCGGACCGGCCCCTGCACCGGCCGGACATTCAACTGGCCGGCAGGGTCTTGACAGCTTTCCGTTGACGGTCGGCGCGGGGGCCGGCCCCCCGTCTCGATCCGGCCTCCGGGCCCCTTGAGGCCCCCTCTCCCGCCCGTGCGCCCTTCTCTCCCCTTCGCTTCTCCTCCCACCCCGCGTTGATCCCGCAGCCGCCGCCTCCTGAGACCCAAAATTAGCCCTGTATATTGGTGGGCAAGGAGTTCCGGGCCTTCGCGGGTCGCGCGGCGGGGCCCCGGAAGGCCGCCACATGGGTCGGGATGGGAGGGGACGATGGGAGCGATGGGACTGGCGCTGGCCCTGCACGAAGTGGCCGGGATGGGTTACGGAGAGGAGCAAGGGCTCCGAACCCCGGGGATCGGGGGCCCGGCGGCGGGCCTGGGCGTCCCCGCCGAGACGCGACCCGGGTCGGACGTCCCCGCGGGGACGCGCCGGAAGCCGGGCGCGGCGGAGGAGGCCGCCGACCCGGACTCCCTCGACCGGCTCGGGGACCAGATCGCCACGCTGGCGGCGCACATTCACGCGGCCACCCACCGGCTTCTCAGCCTGATCGCCTGCTTCGACCGGCTGCGGGGCTGGGAGGCGGCCGGCCACCGGGGCTGCGCGGAGTGGCTGGCCTGGCGCACCGGCATGGACCCCCACACGGCCCGAGAGCACGTCCGGGTGGCGAGGGCCCTCGAGGCGCTGCCCGAGACGAGCGCGTCGATGAGCCGTGGCCGGCTCTCCTTCTCCAAGGTGCGGGCCCTGACCCGGGTGGCGGACCCGGAGAACGAAGCCGACCTCCTCGAGCTGGCCGAAGGGGTGACGGCGGCCCGGCTGGAGCGCGTGGTCCGGGCGTGGAAGCGAGGGAGCCGGCAGGACGAGGCCCGCCGAACCGAACAGCTCCACCGCCTGCGCCGACTGTCGGTCTTCCCCGACGAGGAGGGCATGTACGTGATCCGGGGTCGGCTCGAGCCCGAGGTCGGAGCCCTCCTCATGCGCGCCGTCGAGGCGGCCGCCGATGCGCTCTACCGGGAGGAGCGCAGGGCGGACGGCGAGGAGCGGACCCGGGCCCCGCAGCGGGCCCCGCAGCCGGAGTCCGATCCGGACGTCCCCGCGGAGACGTCCGATCGCGTCCCCGCGGAGACGCCGACCCCCGGCGGAGCGGAGGCCCCGTGCACCTTCCGCGACACGAGCCGGGAGGCGGCCCGCCGGCGGGCCGACGCGCTCGGGCTGCTGGCCGAGCGGGCGCTGGCGGCCGGCTTCGGAGGCGCGGCCGGCTTCGGAGGCGCAGGCCTGGACGGGGACGAGAGTGCGGGCGGGGAGGAAGGCGACGCCTCCCCCTCCGACGCCCCGATCAGCGGCACGCGGGCCGAGCGCTACCAGGTCCTCCTGCACGTGGACGCCGACACCCTGTCGGCCGGCCGCGAGCCCGGCCGCTCGGAGCTCGAGGACGGCACCCGCGTCTCCGCGGAGACGTCCCGCAGGCTGGCCTGCGACGCGGCCGTCGTCCGGGTCGAGCACGCGCCCGAGCAGGGCCCCCTCCTCTCGGTCGGCCGCCGCACCCGCACCATCCCGCCGGCGCTCCGCCGGGCGCTCGAGGTCCGGGACCGCGGCTGCCGGTTCCCGGGCTGCGGGCTCCGCTTCACCGACGCCCACCACGTCGAGCACTGGGCCGACGGCGGGGAAACCAGCCTGGACAACTGCCTCCTCCTGTGCCGCTACCATCACCGGCTCGTCCACGAGGGCGGCTGGCGGCTGGAGTGGTGGGGGAAGGGCCGGGCCGTGTTCCGGGATCCGCGCGGCTTCGATCACTTCGACGAGACCCGCGAAGCCGGGGTCTGGGCCCGGAGCCGGACCCGGAGCCGGAGCTCGCAGCGAAGCTCGAGCCGGACGAGCCACGAGGGATCGCCGGACGCCCTCGTTCGCGCCAACCGGCTCCACGGCGCCGACCCGGGCCCCCTGGCCGCCTCGGCCCGCTGGAAGCGGGAGCGCGACATCCCCGACGACGTCTGGTTCCGAGCCATGGAGGCGGGGATGGAGCCGGCTTCAGGCTGATTCCCGACACGGCGCGTCCCCGCGGGGACGTCTCCATCGAGCTCGCGCCGGCACCGATCCGGGGCGCACAGCTCGCGCCGCAGGGCCGCGGCGGGCCCGCGTCCGGAAACTCTCGCCTCGGGCATTGTTCGCGAAACCGCACGTCCCCGCGGGGACGTCACCGACGCCGGAGACCGCCCCTGCTCCGCCGCCCGACCGCCCCGCCGGGCCGTCCCTCGACCGCCCCGCCGGGCCGTCCCTCGCCCCCTACTCCCCCTCGCCCGTCAGGTACAGCCGCAGCTTGCCCAGCACCGTGTCGGCGGTGAGCTGCACGAGGGTGCGGGCGGGGTCGTCGGTCACGTACACGCGGGCGTGGCGCTTCTCGGCGAACAGGCCCGTCTCGGGAATCACCACGTCGAGGCCCACGACCTGGAAACGGCCGGCCGGCGTGCGCATCTCCCGCCGCTCGGCCACGTGGATGTGCACGGGATTGCTGTTGGCGCGGAAGAAGCGCGGGATCACGTAGTCGGCGCCGGGATCGAGCGGCAGGGTGCGGGGCAGGAAGAGCACGGCCACGTCGTCCACCGCGTTCTGGGGGATCGGCCCGCTCTTCGGCCGGTCGGAGGCCGGCTCGTACTCGGCCCCGGGCAGCGGCACGATGCTGTACTGCCCCTCCCCACCGTCCAGCTCCAGCCGGTAGGCCTCCTTGTGGGGACCCTCGTGCAGGTTGCGGTCCGAGCGCAGCGTCCGCAGCGGCGCGGCCGCGATCCAGCTCACCAGGCTGTCGTCCAGGGTGAGGAACAGGGCCCCGCCCTCGATCTGCAGCGTCACGGGGAAGGCCTCGACCCCGCCCACCTCGCGCGCCTCCCCCACGGAGAGGGTGGCGTGCGCGGCGTGGATCGGCCCCAGCGACAGACCGTACTCGAGCCGCGTGCCCGAGGGCGGGAGGGCCGGAGCCGCCGCGGCTCCGGAGGGCGCCGCCGCGGCTCCCGAAGGCGTCGCCGCGGCCCCCGACGGCGTCGCGGCGGCGCCCGCCGAATCGCTCACCGCGGGCCCCCGCTCGGGCTCCGCGGACTGCGCGGCGGCGGCCGACGCGCTCCACAGCATTGCGAGCCCCCCGACGAGCGCCAGCGCGCTCGCCCGCGCTCTCCGGCTCCTCCTCACCGCGGCTCCTTCCTCATCGTCAAGGCTTCTCCTCCACCCGGAGCGCATCCAGCTCGGCCATGCCGGTGTGCAGATCCATGCGGCGAGCTGGACTCCCGGCCGCCGGCGGCAGGTGGAAGACCAGCCGCATGCCGGTGGGCCCGATCACGAACGTGGCCTCCCCGCGCCCGGCTCCGCCCAGGTACACGAGCGGAAGCGGGTGGGGTCCCATGGCCCGGGCCGTGAGCGTGTCTCCCTTCGCCACCACCTCCACGGCCTGGCCGTTCACCAGCCGGTAGGTGCCGGCCACGCGTCCGGCCAGCCCCGGGGGCAGCGCCGGCCCCTGCCCGGCCTGCCCGGCCTGCCCGGTCTTCCCGGCCTTCCCGGCCTGCCCCGCCCCGCCGCCCGCGCGGCCCGTCGCGCCGGCCGCGCCCGGCTCCGGCGCCCCGAGCGCGTAGCGCGCGATCTCCTCCAGCAGCCGGTCGGGGCTCACCGAGCTGCTGTTCGACAGCACCACCACCGTCAGACTGTCGTCCGGGAAGCGCGCCAGGCTGCTGAGGAAGCCGTTGATCCCGCCGTTGTGCCACACGTACCGGTGGCCGCCCAGGGCGCCCATGAACAGCCCGAAGCCGTAGTGCGTGCTGAGGCCGTCGGGGAGCGTGTCGGGCGTCGTCATTTGCCGGAACGAGGCGGGGCTCACCACCTTCCCGCCGTGCAGCAGCGCCGTCCACCGCACCAGGTCTCCGGCCGTCGAGCACAGCGCCCCGGCCGAGAAGGGCGGGCCCATGCTGAGCGGCGCCGCGTTGACCAGCACCCTGTGGTCCAGCTTCCCCTCCCCCCGCACGGAGTCGGTGGCCGCGTACCCCTCGGCGCGGCCGGGGACGAGGGGCTGCCGCCAGCAGTAGCTCGTGTGCCGGAGCCCGAGCGGCGCGGCCAGGCTGTCGTCCACCAGCTCGTCGTAGGGCCGGCCGGTCACCTTCTCCAGCACGAGGCCGAGCAGGTAGTAGCCCGTGTTGCTGTACGACCAGCGCGTCTCGGGGGGGAAGTCGAGCGAGTCGCGCGTGCCCATGTCCAGGACGACGCTGTCCGGGAGGTCCAGCCGCTCCTCCTTCTCGAACCGGGGGCTCGCCGTGTAGTTGGGGACCCCGGAGGTGTGGTGCAGGAGCTCGCGCAGCGTCACGGTCTTCCCGTGCGTGTCGTAGTCGGGCACGTACTTCGACAGCGGGTCGTCCAGCGACACGCGCCCGGCCTCGACCTCGCGCATGAGGAGGGCGGCCGTGAACTGCTTGGTCAGCGACCCGATCCGGTACACGGTCCCCGGCCCGGCCGCCGCGCCCAGCTCCACGTTCGCCTTCCCCCAGCCGCCCAGGACGAGCGTGTCCGCGCCGCGCACGACGCCGATCGTGAGCCCCGCCCCGGGGCCGTCGGCCAGCGCGGCCCGGGCCAGGCTGTCGACGTGGGCGCGCACCGCGGCGTCCGTGGGCGTCGTGTCGGGGATCGCGGCCTTCGGTGCCCCGGCCGCGCCGATGGCCGCCGTCTCCGCGTCCGCCGAGATGGCCGCACCGGAGAACGCGCGGGAACCGGAGGCTCGCTCCCCTCCCTCTCCCGGCCGGTAGGTCCGCGCCGCGTGCGCCTGCACCTCGGCCAGGGTCCACCAGGCCGGCTTGAACATGCGGAGCGCATACAGCGGCGCCTGGTCGAAGAAGTGAGGCGACGCCGGGTCCGCGCTCTGCCCGAACACGGACACCGAGCGCGCCACGGGCTCGGCGCCGAAGTCGACCACCTGCAGGGTCGAGTTCCCCGCCGTCCCGTACTGGCGGCCGACCGTCCACCGCTCGTGGGCGGGGTCGAACGACGGGTAGAACGCGAACACGGCCCCCGCCGCCCCGCCCACCGCCACGCTGGGGAGCGAGTCGCTCAGGAAGGCGGGATCGTCCTGCGGCGGGCGCTGCAGCCGGTTCACCTGGCCCCACGGCACCTCGAGCGTCCCCCAACGGGCCCGCAGCGCCTCCAGGGTCTCGGCCAGGTCGACCAGGCCGGTCCACGGACTCGACGGACCGACCGTCCCGTGCACCCCCGCCAGGAAGCTCTTGTCCACCGCCAGCTCGAACCAGGTGGTCTCGACCGATTCTATCGTGGCCTCCCGGTCCCAGGCCGCCAGCCGCGGCATCGCCACCGCCAGGTCCGCGCGGCCCGGGCCCCCGGGCGCGAGCTGCGACGGGAGCGGTTTCCTGGAGCCCGATCCCGAGCCCGATCTCGCCCGGGCGCCCGCGGAGCCCTCCGACCGGAGCGCCTTCCAGGCCCGCTCCCACGCGGGCACCAGGCTGTCGGCCGCGGCCAGGTTCGTGTCCCATACGGCCCGCGCGAAGCGATCGAACGTCTCGCCGTGCATCGCCGCCAGTGCCCGCCGGCTGCTCTGCGAGCGCACGTTGTCGGGCTCGGGCCCGATCATGGTCGGGGGGAAGTCGCTCCGGGCGAACGGGCGCGGAACCGTGGCCACCATTGGGGCCGAGTTCGTGTTGAGGAGGAAGCCGGACTTCGGGTCGAGCACCTGGGGCAGCTCGGACAGGGCGTGGTAGCCGTGCCACTCGGTCCGCGGGTCCGAGCCGTCCACCGGCCGCCGCCAGTCGAAGGCCGTGTCCCGCCGCGGGACGGCCGAGTTGTACAGGTACCAGATGTGCCCGTCCGCGTCGGCGTACATGAGGTTCATGTACGGGATGTCGAGCCGCGAGACGGCCTTCCTGAACTCGGCCAGCGAGCGCGCGCGGATCATGGCGTCGAGCTGGTCGTCCCAGCCCCCCTCCCGCAGCTTCGCCAGCCGCGCGGCCAGCGGTCTTCCCGCCGAGTCCAGCCCCACCACCGGGCCGTGGTGCGTCTTCCAGAAGCGCAGGGTCCGCTCGGCGACGGCGCCGTCCCTCCCCTTCACCTTCACGGTCTCGGTCCAGGTCGTCGCCTGCCGGTGTCCGTCCCCGTAGCGGTAGGCGAGCGGGTGGCCCGGCTCGTCGAAGCGCTCCACGTACAGGTCGCCGATGTCCGCGTAGTTGTCGGTGAACGCCCACCCGAGCCGCGCGTTGTGGCCCATGTAGGGGAGCGCGAAGCCGAAGCGGGTGAGCCCGCTGAACGCCAGCCCCTGGTCGCTGTGGATGTGGATCTCGAAATAGCGCTGCACGCCGAAGAAGGACTGGTGCGGATTGACGAGGAGGTAGGCGTGCCCGTCCGCCGTGCGCGAGGGCGCCAGCGCCCACTCGTTCGAGCCCAGAATCCGCCCTCCGAGCGGACCCGGGTCGGACCCGGCGTAGCGGACGATCGTCCGTGAGGCGAGGAGCGACGAGGCGCCGGCCGGAGACGCCGCCGCGGAAGCGCGGCCCGGGAACGCGAGCCCCCCGGATCCACCCGACGCCCGACCACGACCCACCGCCGCGGCCCCCTTCCCCACCGGCCAGCCGCGCTCGAGCAGCCGCTCCCCCATGGGCTTCCGGAAGCCCGCGTAGCCCAGGAACTCCAGCTCGTCGTACTTGAAGCGCAGCAGCGCCAGCGCGTACCACGGCTCCACGCGGTCCAGCCAGCGCTTCCGGTCCGGGTGCGCGGCCAGCCACGCGTTGAAGCCGTCGGCGTACGCGTCCAGCAGCCCCCGCATGCGCGGCGACTCGCGCTCGTACTCCTCGCGGGCCAGGCGCGGAATCTCGAGCGCCCGGTCCAGGTAGTCGTCCCCCAGCGAGCCTTCCCCGAGGAACTCGGCGGCGCGGCCCAGGGCCCGGGTGAAGTTCTCGTCCACCAGCTTCCAGTCCGCGTCCGCCTGCGCCCAGGCGGAGGCGAACAGCACGCTCCGGTCCGTGGGCCCGAAGATGTGGGGCACCCCGTAGCCGTCCACGTAGATGACGGCGCCGGTGTCGGCCGGCGGCGGTGACGGGGCCGGGGCTCGGGCCGCAGCGCCGGCCACCAGCCCCCCCGCCGCGACCGCCACGACCGCGGCGGCGGCGCGCAGGAAGCGCGTCCTCCTGTCAGAATGGATGCGAGCACGCACGATGACTCCTCGACTCCTTTCCAACCTCCCGACCTCCCCTGGCGTCGAAACCGTGATCCGAGCGCGCCGCCTGACACTATCGGTCCGCGGGGCCCGTAGGGAAACGCGTACCCCTGAAAGGAGCCAGCCATGAGAGCCATCCGGACCCCGGTCGCCTTCGCCGCCAGCGTCGGCGGCCTGCTGCTGCTCGGCGGATGCGACGCGGCTCAGGCCGCCCTCCACCAGGCCCACCAGGCCGCGGCCACCGCCGCCTCGGAGGCGGCGTCCACCGCCATCAAGGCCGCCACCTCCGCCACCTCGACCTCGGCGCCGGAGAAGACGGCCACCTTCGACTGGAAGGGCCGCGTCGCCGCGGGCAAGACCCTCGAGATCCGCGGCGTCAACGGCGGCATCGAGGCGCGGCTCGCCGACGGACCGGACGCCACCGTGCACGCCACCCTCACCGGCCGCGACGACGACCCCTCCGACGTCCGCATCGAGGTCGTGCCGCACGACGGCAGCGTGACGCTGTGCGCCGTCTACCCGGGCCACGACAACGAATGCCAGCCGGGCGGCGGGCACGAGTCCGTGCACCGTAACGACGTCCGGGTCGAGTTCCAGGTCGCCATCCCGGCCGGCGTCGTGTTCACCCCGTCCACCGTCAACGGCGGCATCCGGGCCGAGGGACTCGAGGGCCCGGTCAGGGCGCGGACCGTGAACGGCACGGTGAGGGTCGAGACCACGGGCTGGGCGGACGCCCACTCGGTCAACGGATCGCTCGACGTCCGCATGGGGAGCACGGCCGCCTCCGGCGGGCTCAGCTTCAAGACCGTGAACGGCTCGATCTCGGTCGAGTTGCCCTCCGGCGCGGCCTTCGACGTGGACGCCTCGACGGTGAGCGGTTCGATCTCGACCGACTTCCCGCTCACGGTCTCCGGCCGGTTCATCAACCACCACGCCTCCGGCACGATCGGCGGCGGCGGTCCCGAGCTCAGCCTCAAGACGGTGAACGGGTCGATCGGCCTCCAGAAGGGGAGCTGAGGCCCGAGCTTTCGGAGGACGGGGGCCCTCCCCGGCCCCCGTCCTCCCCCGGACAACCCTCCCCCGAACTCGCCTGTCCTACAGGTGTAGTCATGCCACCATGGAGGGGGACAGGATGGGTTGGACGGGGAGGGGATCTCTCGGAGTCGTTCGGCGCGCCCGACCGCCGGGAGCGGAGCGCGCTGCACCTGCACGCACCGCTGCTGGCGCGCATCCGCGCTTCCCTGAGACGCTGGCTCCAGGACGGCACGCTGGCGCCGGGCCAGAACCTGGACGAGCGCAAGCTGGCCCGCCGGCTCGAGGTGAGCCGCACGCCGGTGCGCGAGGCCATCCTCCTGCTGGCCGGCGAGGGCCTGGTGGTTCCGCGGCCCGACGGGGGCTACCGGGCGGCGCTCATGCGCGGCGACGAGGGCGCCGACCTCTTCCGACTCCTCGGAGAGATCGAGAGCCGGGCCCTGTTCCGCGCCGCCCCGTACGGGGCGCTCGGCCTCGCCCGGCTCGAGGAGCTGGACGCGGCCCGGGTAGCGGCCACGACTCCCGCCGAGCGCCTGGCCATGGACCGGCGCTGGCACCATCACCTCCTCCCCGCCCACCGCATCGGCCAGGTGTGCCGGGCGGAGCTGGACCGGCTCGAGGGCATGGCCGCCCGCTACCAGCTCGTGCTGCTGGCCGGCACCGACGACGATCGCGTGCTGGTGGAGCCGGTGCTGGAGCACCGCGCCATGGTGGACGACCTCCTGGCCGACCGGGTGGCGCGCGCCGCCGTCCGCCTCGAGCGCCACTGGCTGACCGGCGCCGCCGCCGCGGGCGCGCTGGCCGACCTCCGGCCCGGGCGGCGGAGCGGGAACGGCCGCGGCCTGAAACGTGCCCCGGAGGTCGACGCGCACGCTGGCGCACCGGGCGCGGCGGGCCCGGACCGAATGAAGATGAAGATGCGGATCATGCACGCGCTCACACACGGAGACGGTCACGATGGGATACACGCTGGGCGAACGGGACGAGGCGGAACGGCAGCAACGGGAACGGCGGCCACGGCGTCCTGCCGGGCGTGCAGCTCCACAAGACGCCGCTGCGCGAGCAGATCCGCAGCATCCTGCGCGGGTGGCTCGTGTTCGGCCGCATGGCCCCCGGCGAGGGCCTGAACGAGCGTGAGCTCGGCGACCAGCTGGGCTCGAGCCGCACTCCCGTCCGCGAGGCGCTGCTCCTCCTGGCGGTGGAGGGCCTCGTCGCCGTCCACCCCCACGAGGGCTACTTCGTGGCGCCCGTGACCCGCGAGGAGGGCGAGGACCTGTTCGGGCTCCTCGGCCACGTCGAGCGCCGCGCGCTGGTCGCGGGCCGGGCTTCCGTCCGGGGCGGAGCTCAAGCGGCTGGAGGAGATCGACCGTGAGCGCCGCGACACCGGCGACGCGGTGCACCGCATGGAGCTGGACCACGAGTGGCACGACGCCTCCTTCCCGTCGAGCGGATCGGCGAGGTGTACCGCGGCGAGATCGACCGCCTCGAGAACCGCGCGGCGCGCTACGAGCTCGCCTCCCTGCAGGACGAGGCCGACCAGGAGGGCGCCCTCGAGGAGCACGCGGCCATCGTGAAGGCGCTCCGCAACGGCCAGCTCGAGAAGGCGGCGAGCCTCCTGGAGGAGCACTGGCTCCGGGGCGCCACGTACGCCAGGAGCATGCCGGTCGAGGAGCAGCGCCGCACGGCCTGAAGTCGACCGCCCACCGGGGCCGCCCGCGCCGCTCAGCCTCCCTCGCGCAGCGCCCTCAGGATGCGCTTCGTCTCCTCCGGGAAGTCGGCGCGGAGCATCCAGTCCACGTAGTCCGGGTGCTCCGCCACCGGCTCGCCCGCGTGGCGGCCGAAGTCGAACACCACCGCCTCCGCCGTCCGGCGGAGCTTCCCGGCCCGGTCCACCTCCCAGGGAGGCGCGCTCAGCTCGAGGAGGTCGGAGTCGACCAGCCCGTGCTCGGCGCACAGCGCCTCGAGCAGGGCGGGCAGCACGGCCGTGTCCCCCTCCGAGGCGTGCGCATCCCGGTGGGGCCGGCCCAGGAAGCGCACCACGGCCGCGGCCAGCGTCATGCCGCCCGGCCAGCCGGCCGGCTCGAGCGCGGACCACACCCGGTACAGGTCGATCTCCAGCACCCCGGCCAGGTCGAGGCCCGGCTGGCCCACCCGCCTGAGCTCGGCGTCCAGGAGCGGCGTGTCGAAGCGCCGGATGTTGTAGCCGCACAGGACGCGCCCCTCGAACAGCCGCTGGAGCTCGGCCGCGGCCTCCTCGAAGCGGCGCTCGCCTCGCACGGCCTCGTCGGTGATCCCGTGCACGCGGGACGCCTCGAGCGGGATCGGCACGCCCGGGTCGAAGCGGCCCAGGTAGACGGGACGCGCCTCGGGCCCCTCCACGGCCGCCAGCTCGACGATGCGGGACGTGTCGGGATCGAGCCCCGTGGTCTCGAGGTCGTAGAACAGGATCATGCCCCGAGCCTAGCGGGCCGGCGGAGGCTCGTCCAGGATCGAGGAGGATCCGGGCCGGCGCCGCACCCGGGACTGTCGCTCGCTCTCCCCGGGGGCTGTAACTTGTTGTGGATGACATCCGACTCGACCACGCGACTCTCCGGGAGCCCGAGCCGCTCCGCTACCGAGACGTCCGCCAGGGACCTCCTGGAGGACCTCGGCCGCTTCGGCCCGACGACGCTGGGGTGCTGCTGCTCCCTGGCCCTCGAGGCCAGCGAGCTGTGCGGCGACCGCCAGGTCCGGGTGGATCTCCCGGGGCCGGGATCGGGCGATCGTGCCGGAGCGCGGCCCATGCGACCGGGCGACGGTCGCGCACCGGGGTCGGACTCCGGCACCGTCTGGCTGGTGGTGCCCGGGCCGAATGCCGCCGGCAAGGTGGAGGTCCGGCTCTGGGTCGAGGCGGACGACGACGGCCCCCTGCCGTGCCGGGACGCCCTCGGACCCGTGGTCCGCTGCGCCGGCCTGCTGCTGGAGCGCCACCGGCTGGAGTCCGAGCTGCTCCAGGCTACCCGCGAGGCGGCCAGGGCCCGCGCCAGCCTGGCACACCGGCTCCGGGGTCACCTCAACTCGGCCCTCCTCCGGACCGAGTCGCTCCTCCGGTCGGGGGTCGACGCGGACCGGGCCCAGATGGAGAGCCGACCTCGGCGGGATCCACGATGCGGTGCTGGCCATGGCGGACAAGATCCGCGACGTCCTCGAGGACTCGGAGCCCGGCGCGGCGGCGCCGCCCGGCGCGCGGCAGGGCCGGAAGGATCTGGTGCGGTTGCAGGACCTCCTGGGCGTGGACGCCGACCTCCCGCCCGTTCGGGCCGACGGCCGCCGGTTGGAACCCGCCATGCGGGAGCTACTCGAGTTGACCCGACGCTGCGGGGGTAGCCCGGAGCTGCGGACGTCCGACCAGGGCCTCCGGATCACCCTGAGCCTCGAGGCACCACCTCCGGCGGGGACCGGAAACGAGGGAGCGCTGCCGGCGCCGGAGCCCGCCGCTTCACTCCGGGAGGTCGTGGCCGACCTCGGGGGCCGGATCTGGGTGGAGGCCGGGGGCCGCTCCGGCGTGGCGGTGAAGCTGGTCCTCCCGGCCGAGGGTCCGGGCCTGCGGACCTAGTCGGCCGATCCTCGGCCGCCGAGCGCGCGCTCCAGGTCGTCCGCCGTCACGGGCTTCGTCAGATGCTCGTCGAAGCCCGCCTGCCGGGCTTGCTCGCGGTCGGTGTCGCGGCCGAAGCCGGTGAGAGCCACCAGCCGCACCGCGGCCGACCGCGGCTCCTCCCGGAGGGCGCGGGCCAGTTCGTACCCGTCCGGTTCGCCCGACAGGTGGATGTCGCACAGCACGACGTCGGGGGGCGCGTCCAGGATGAGCTGCCGGGCCACGTCCGCCGTGTGTGCGACGCCGACCTCGTGGCCCATGAGCTACGAGCAGCCTCCTCAGGCTGTCCGCGGCGTCCCGGTCGTCCTCCACGACCAGCACCCGGCGGGGGGAGGGTGCGGCGCCGGGCGTCGGGTCCGTGGGTGGGACGTCGTCGACGCGTGCTCGTCGGCGAGCGGGACGCGGAAGGTGAACGTCGAGCCCTGACCGTGCCCCTCGCTCGCCGCCCACAGCGACCCTCCGTGGAGCTCCACCAGGCGACGGGCGACGGGCAGACCCACGCCCAGGCCACCGGGACCGGAGGACGCCGTCCAGGCTGCGGGAGCCCCGGTCGGAAGAGGTCGAAGATCCGCTCGATCTCGTCCGCTTCGAGGCCGGGGCCCCGGTCGTGCACCGAGACGAGCGCCCATCGCTCCTCCCTCCGGGTCGCCATGCTCACCCGCCCTCTTCGCCGCTGTACTTGCAGGCGTTCTGGATCAGGTTTCCGAGGACCTGGGCGAGTCGCGTGCGGTCGCCCTCGATCCACAGCGCCTCGTCCGAAACCTGGCCATCCAGCGTCACCCCGAGATCCTCCGCCCATCCGCGATAGTCGGCGAGCCCCTCGCGCACGAGCTCCGCGAGATCCATCCGCTCCTCGTGTAGATCGAACCGTCCGGTGGACATCCGGGCCGCGTCGGTGAGGTCGTTCACGAGGTTGGACATATAGCCCACCTGCCGCACCAGGATATCCAGGGGCTCCCGGCCCTCTCCGTCCAACTCCGGGACCGTGGCGGCACGCCGCGCCAGGAACTCCACCGAGTTGCGGATCGTGCCCAGAGGGTTGCGGAGCTCGTGGCCCAGCATGGTCAGGAACTCGTTCTTCCGGAGGTCCGCGTCGCGCGCGGTCTGCTCGGCGTCCACGCGGGCGCTGATGTCACGGGCGGTCTGGGCGATCTCCACCACCCGTCCGGCGTGGTCGCGGATCGGGGAGAGATTGATCGAAACGTGGACGCGCTGGTCCTCGCGGGTCTTGAGCACGGTCTCCACCGGGCTCGTCCATCCTCCCCGCAGCACTTCCGCGAGCGCGGCGTCCACCTCGTGCGCGTGATCGGCGGGCACGATCAGGGACAGGTCGCGCCCGATCGCCTCCTCTGGATCGTAACCGAACAGGTGCCGCGCAGCCTCGTTCCAGCTCGTGATGAGGCCGTTCGAGGTCGTGGCCCACGACGGCGTCGTGCATCCCTTCGACGATGGCCCCGAGGCGACTGCGCACCTGCTCCAGCCGCTTGATCTCGGTGATGTCCACGAAGGTGAGCACCACCCCCTCCATCTCGTCGTCGATCGTGCGGTAGGGGTGGATCCGCATGTCGTACCACGCTCCTTCGTGGTCCACTCGGATCTCCCGCTGCAGCGGCTCCAGCGTGTCCAGGACACCGGCGACCTCGTTCGCCATGTCGTCGCCGTACGCCACGATTCGCGACGTGATGTCACTCAGCGGGCGCCCGATGTCCGCCTCCTGCAGCCGGAAGATGCTGGTGGCCGCCGGGGTGAACCGCTGGATCCGGAGCTGGCGGTCCAGGAAGATCGTGGCGATCTCGTTGCTGGCGAAGAGGTTGTCCAGGTCCGAGAGCGCTTGCTTCAGCTCCAGGACCCTCTGGTTCAGCTCGGTGTTGACCGTCTCGAGCTCCTCGTTGACCGACTGGGTCTCTTCGTCGGCGGTCTGGAGCTCCTCGTTGGACGACTGGAGCTCCTCGTTCATCGAGGTGAGCTCCTCGTTGGCCGCCCGCAGCTCCTCGTTCGCGCTCTCCTGCTCTCTGAGGCTCGCCAGCAACTGCCTGCGAGTTTCGGTGAGCTCCCTCTCGAGCTCCTCGATGATCCGGTCCGTGTCGGCGCCGTCACCCTCCGGGCCCGCCGTGGCCTCGCCGGCCTCGCCGGCCTCGCCGGCCTCGCGGCGCACCTCCCACCCCGCGCGCTTCTGGAACAGCACCAGGTACAGGTCGCCGGCCCCGTGGCTCTCCCGCAACGGGTGGACGGTGAGATCGACGCGATCCCAGCTTCCGCGCGCGCCCAACGACACGCCTTCGCGCATCACCGTCTCCTTGGTACGCACCGCCTCGACCATGGCGCTCCGCAGCTGAGGACGGAGACCCACCCGGGCCATGGCCATCAGGTCGTCGCTGGGGCGTCCCGGGGAGGGCTCGAGGAACTCCCCCGTTCGGCCGTGGATGTAGATGATGGTCCGGTCCTCGTCGACGATCACGCACGGCGGCGTGTACTTGGACAGGAGGAGGTGCTCCAGCTCCTCTGTGTAGGTGGCGCGGGCGGAGGTCCGCTCCGGCCTCGGCCCGGGCTGGCCGCCGGCCGGGAGCCGGCTCGGGCCCGGGCGGCTCGCGATCCGGTGCCCCGGGAAGGCCTGCGGAAGTCGAACCGCGGTGTCGCGGCGCTGGAAGAGGTGGTGGCCGTCCTGGATCTCGCGAAACAGCCTCGCGTGGCCCGTGACGCCTTCCGAGGAGCCGAGGAAGAGCGTGCCCCCCGGCTTCAGCGCGTAGTGGAAGAGCGGGAGCAGCCGGTCCTGTGCTTCTTGCCGCAGATAGATGAGCACATTCCGGCAGGAGATCAGGTCCAGGGAGGAGAACGGTGGGTCGGACAGGAGGTCGTGCCGCGCGAAGATGCACGCCTCCCGGAGCTCCTCGGTGACCCGCTTCTCGCTCTCTTCGGAGCGGAAATACCGCTTCATCAGGTCGGCGGGCACCTCCTCCACGATCCCCTGCGGATAGTGTCCGCGCCGGGCCACCGCCAGAGCGTCCTCGTTCGCGTCGGTGGCGAAGATCTTGAGCGCGGGCGCCTCCGTGCGGTCCGCGAGCGCCTCGCGGAAGAGCATGGCCAGGGAATACGCCTCCTGGCCCGTCCCGCATCCCGCCACCCACACGCGGATAGACCCTCCCGCGTCGCGCTCGTCGACGATTCGGGGGATCACCTGTCGCCGTATCGTGTCGAAGGCCTCGGGATCCCTGAAGAAGCTCGTGACCCCGATGAGGAGGTCCTCGAACAGGACCTGGATCTCCCGTGGATCGTCCTCGAGGAGCTCGGCGTACTGGTCCAATCCCGCGCAGCTCCGGCGCTTCGCTCGCCTGGCCACCCGTCGGAGGAGCGTCGCCGGTTTGTACAGGGAGAAATCGTGGCCGGTTGAGCCGAGGAGCAGGGTGACGATCCTCTCGATCGCCGCCCCGGAGTCCCCGTAGCTCCCGGTGCTCGTCTCGCTCTCGCCCCGCCGCACCTGCTCGGCGTATTCGGCCACGCGGGCCGCCAGGCCGGCCGGCGGCAGGATGTCCGCGACCCGTCCGATCGTGATCCCGTGGCGCGGCATGGAGTCGAACCGGGCCGTGGCGGGATCCTGGACCATGGCCAGCCCCCCGGCCTCCCGCACCTGTCCGATCCCGATCGCCCCATCCGAGCCCGCGCCTGAAAGCAGGATGGCGACCGCGCCCGGTCCCAGCGTCCGCGGCCATGGACCGGAACAGGCGGTCCACCACGGTGGGCGGGCCCCCGTTCTGCCGGGGTTCCATGTGGAGCGTCCCCTGCCGCAGGGTCATAAACGCGTCGGGCGGCGCGACGTAGACATGATCGGGACGGAGGACGTCCCCATCCACCGCCTGTCGGACCGGCATCGCCGTGTGATGGCCCAGCAGCTCGGGGCCGATGGACTCTCGGTGGGGGTCCAGGTGCTGGGCCACCAGGAAGGAGACGCCCGTATCCGGTCGCATGTGGTCGAAGAACTCCTCGAGCGCCTCCAGACCGCCGGCCGAGGCGCCGAGGGCTGCCACCAACACCGGCTCATCCGCCGCCTGGGACTCCGTCATCGACATCTCACACCGTTCTTGGCCGGGTCGAAGATGGGCCGACCGGACGCTTCTACACGTCCCAATCCACGTTAGAAATGCCACGCAGAGCCTCCCCGTGCAACGTCGCGGGCCCCTTTCACCGCGGGCGGCTGTGGCGGCGCCGCCACTCTCTTCCCCGCAGATTGTCGCGGACCGACCACTGTCTTGCGCTCGCCGCCGGCGCGCGGTCGGCGGCCCCATCACCCGTCATTGGCGTGGGCCGGAACAGGTTGCGGCCGCCGTTCCGTCCGACTTCGCGCCGGCGCGGGACTTGCTCTCTGTTTGTGGTTAACCCGCGAGAGGGGTGGGGACTTCAGCGCCGGAGACCCGCCGGGGGGGATCCGTCATGATCGAGCCGACCGTCGCGCCGCCCCGAATCCTCATCGTCGAGGATGAGCCGGAGCTCAACGAAGACACGGCGCGAGCCCTGTCCGAGCTGAGCTACGAGGTCGTCGGTCAGGCCCTGACGGGTCAGGAGGGCATCGAGGCCGCCCGCCGGCTCCGCCCGGACCTGGTGCTCATGGACGTACGCCTCCCGGGCGCCATGGACGGCCGCGACGCGGCGCGGCTCATCGACCGGTTCTTCGGCATCCCGATCATCTTCGTGACCGGGATCAGCGCGCCCCAGGAGATGCGGCGCATCATGCTCACGGCCCCGTACGGGTACGTGCTCAAGCCCTTCGGACACCGCGAGCTGTTGGCGGCCGTCGAGCTCGCGCTTCAGCGTTGGGGTTCGGAGCAGCTGCACCGCGAGCGCGAAGACTGGTTCGAGCGCATCCTGGAGCGCCAGCGCAACATCGTCGCCGTCCTGGACCGGTCCGGCATCGTGGACTACGTGAACCCGCCGGTGCAGGAGGTGCTGGGCTGGCCTCCGGAGATGGTCATCGGCCGGGACCTCCTGGAGCTGGCCCATGCCGAGGACCACGAGCGGCTGGGCGAGGCGATCGCGAGCGCTTTCGCCGAGCCCGAGGGGCTGCTCGAGGTGGAGGGACGCCTTCGGACGGAATCGGGCGAGTGGCGACGTCTGCGCTTCGGAGGGCACCGGGTCGAGAGGGGGATCGGGGACCGACGCAAAGGAAACCGGCGGACGAGTGTCCGACTGGTGGTCGACGCCCGCGAGGTCACCGAGCAGGCGAGCGGGCGAGCGGGCGCGAGCCGCGCCGAACAGGAGTGGTACCCGCGGCTGTTCGACGACATCGTGGCCGGAGCGTTCCGAGTTTCGGAGTTGGGGGAGATCCACGACGCGAACCAGGCGCTGGCCCGCATGCTGGGGTACGATTCGCGCCAGGCGCTGATGCGGCAGCCCGCTTCCCGGCTCCTCCCCGACCGTCGGACCCGAGCCCGACTGCTCGCGGCGCTACGCAGGGAGCGGTCCCTGACCAACGTGGAGATACGCCTGGCGTCCCGGGACGGCGACGACGTGTTCGGCCTCCTGGCAGCCCACCTGGTCCGTCCGCCGGGCGCGGCCGAGCCATTCGTGATCGGCACCATCATGGACATCAGCGAGCGCAAGCAGCTGGAGCACGAGCTCGAGCACCTCGCGTTCGAGGACCCGCTCACCGACCTGGTGAATCGCCGCGCCGTCGGCCAGATCGCCGACCGATACCTGGCCCTGGCGCGACGACGAAGCAGCCTCGTGGGCCTGATCTATCTGGACCTGACGCGGTTCAAGGAGATCAACGACCACCTGGGCCATGCCGCGGGCGACCAGGTGCTCAGGGAGGTGGCTCGCCGCCTGAAGCTCGGAGCCCGGGAGACGGACGTCGCCTGCCGCCTCGGCGGCGACGAGTTCCTGGTGCTTCTCCCCGACATCTCGACCGCGGACGACGCCGTGGAGATCGCGCGCCGCGTGGAGATCGAGCTCGACAGTCCCGTCCCGGTGGGCGTCTCCTGGATCAAGGTCTGTGCCGACATGGGCGTGGCGGTGTACCCGAATCACGGTCTCGACTTCGAGGAGCTGCTGAGAGCCTCCGACCACGCCATGTACCGGGCCAAGGCGAGCCGGCGCGCGGGTGTCGGGTGCCAGATCGCCGTCGCCGGCCACGGAGAAGCACCGCCGGTGACCTGACCGGGCGGGAGCGCGCCCGGCGCTCCCCGCGCCCGGCTTTCCCGCCACTCCCCCCCGTCGCATGTTGCTTCTCCGGTCGGTCCTTGCTCCGGTCCTCCAGGGGAGTCGCCATGCACACGCTCGCCCGCGTCCTCGTGGTCACCACGGCCACCTTCGCGCTCGCGCCGGCGCCGGCCACCGCCCAAGCCGACGCCCGCCACCCCTCCGCGCAAGAGCTGGCCCGGTGGAAGCGGGAGGCGGCCGACGTCACCATCACCCGCGACGACTGGGGCATCGCCCACGTGCACGGCAAGACGGACGCGGACGCCGTGTTCGGCATGGAGTACGCCCAGGCCGAGGACGACTTCAACCGGGTCGAGACCAACTATATCAACGCCATGGGCCGCCTGGCCGAGACCGAGGGCGCCTCGCAGATGTGGCGCGACCTGCGCATGAAGCTGTTCATCGTCCCCGACTCGGCCAGGGCCCAGTACGCGCGCGAGCCCCGAGTGGCTCAGGACGCTCATGGACGCGTTCGCCGACGGCCTCAACTACTACCTGTACACGCACCCACGGGTGCACCCGCGCGTCATCGACCGCTTCGAGCCATGGATGGCCCTCACCTTCACCGAGGGCTCGATCGGGGGCGACATCGAGATGGGCGTGGACCTCCGGGATCTGGCGGCGTTCTACGGCGACCCCACGGTCGCCATGGCGACGCCATCGTGGCGCCGGGAACCCTCGGGCTCCAACGGGATCGCCATCGCCCCGAAGAACACGCTGAACGGGCACGCGCTCCTCTACATCAACCCGCACACCTCCTTCTACTTCCGCTCCGAGCTCCAGATGTCCAGCGACTCGGGCTGGAACGCGTACGGCGCGGTGACCTGGGGCCAGTTCTTCATCTACCAGGGCTTCGACCGCACGGCGGGCTGGATGCACACCTCCAGCGAGGTCGACAACATCGACCAGTTCCTGGAGACGGTCCGCAAGCGGGGCGGCGGCTGGCAGTACCTGTACGGCGGGAAGTGGTACCCGGTCAGGACCCGGACCATCACGGTGCCCTACCGCACCGACCACGGGATGAAGAGCCGCACGTTCACGGCCTACTACACGCGCCACGGGCCGGTCATCGCGCGCCAGGGCGACCGGTGGATCTCGATCAGCCTCATGCAGAAGCCGATCGAGGCCCTCATCCAGGACGTGACGCGCACCAAGGTGAAGGACCTGGCCGACTTCCGGAAGACGATGGAGCACCACACCAACTCCTCCAACAACACCGTGTTCGCCGACGCCGAGGGGCACATCGCCTACTTCCACTCCAACTACATCCCGCGCCGCAACGACACGTTCGACTGGAGGAAGCCGGTGGACGGGAGCGACACGGCCACCGCCTACCACGGCGTCCTGTCCCTCGACCAGAGCCCCAACGCCATCGACCCGGCCGACGGGCTGGGTGTTCAACTCCAACAACTGGCCGTGGTCGGCCGCCGGCCCCGACAGCCCCAGGCGCGGGGACTACCCCACCTACGTGGACCGGGACCGCTACGAGAGCCCGCGCGGCCTGCACGCCCTCCGGCTCCTGGAGGGGAAGCCGCACCACTACACCATCGAGTCGCTGACCGCGGCCGGCTTCGACAGCTACCAGCCCTGGCTGGCGGTCACGGTCCCCTCGCTGGTGAAGGCGTGGGACGCGCTGCCCGCCTCGGCCGCCCTCAAGACGAAGCTGGCCCGGCCGATCACGCTGCTCCGGAGCTGGGACTACCGGTGGGGGATCAACTCGGTGCAGACCTCGCTCGGGGTCTACTGGTACTACGCGCTGGCGCGGTCCATGTACGGGGGAGCGCGCCCCGACACCGTGGCCCCGCGCGACTGGGTGGCCCACGACGTGGCGCCCGACTCCCTGCTCGCCGCGCTGTCGACGGCCATGGACCGGCTCACCTCGGACTTCGGCACCTGGCAGATGCCGTGGGGCGACATCAACCGCTTCCAGCGGCTCGACGACTCCATCCGGCCCCACTTCGACGACTCGAAGCCCTCCATCCCGGTCCCCTTCACCTCCTCGCGCACCGGCTCCCTGGCCTCGTTCGGGGCGCGCCAGTACGACACGAAGAAGTGGTACGGAAACTCGGGGAACAGCTTCATCGCCGCGATCGAGTTCGGCGACAGCGTCCGGGCCCGCGGGATCACGGCAGGCGGCGAGAGCGGCGACCCCGAGTCGCCCCACTTCGTCGACGAGGCCGCCCGCTACGCCAGCGGCAACCTGCGGGTCATCTACTTCTACCCGGCCCAGCTCGAGGGCCACACCGAGCGGGTGTACCACCCGGGGGAGTAGTCCCTCAGATCGAGTCCGCCGGCAGCACCCGGTAGCGGGCCGACATCCCGCCCACCATGTGATCGGCGAAGTGGCAGTGCAGGATCCGAATGCCCGGGTTGTCGGCCACCATGTCGGCGGTCTGCATGAGCAGCGGGCCGCCCATGTCCAGCACGTCCTTCCGGTGCCCGCCCACCACCAGCGTGTTGCCGTGCCAGTGCGGCGTGTGGAAGTCGTCGAAGCCGGTCCCGGTGAACACGTACCAGCGCACGCGCTCCCCCTCCCGCATGGTCAGGGAGGCGAGGGGGAGGTTGCCGTACATGAGGCCGTTGATCGTCTGGTAATTCAGGTTGTAACGGGTCCTGAACAGGCGCGGGCCCTTCGGGCCCACCCGGACCGTGTCCCCCGTGTAGCGCTTCAGGTTCTCGGCCGTGAAGTGCGTGGTGTTCTCGTCGAAGCTCGCCGAACATGGTGACGAACTCTCGGTCCACGTCCTTCGGGGAACCGTCGGGACGCGCCATGCCGCGTCGGGTCACGAGGATCGGCCCGATGAGCCCGGAGTGCACGTCCTCGAGCTCCTGCGTGTGGGAGTGGTAGACCCACACGATCGAGCTCGGGTCCCCGGCGGCCGGGCCGGCCCGCTCCGGGATGGGCCACACGTAGCGGTGCGTGCCGCCGGGCGGCACCTGGTCGTCCTCCTTGGCGGCGCCGGACGTGCCGTCGCTGTACAGCGCGCCCTCGTTCGCCTTGTCGTAGAACACCCCGTGCGGGTGCATGCTGGCCGGGAAGTGCGTGTGGTTGCGGAACACGACCACGATCGTGTCGCCCACCGCCCCCCGCAGGGCCGGGCCCAGGATCCCCAGGTGCTTCCACCTGTCCGGCCGGGGCTCGAGCGCCGCGAAGGTCGAGTCCGTGTACTCGTGGTAGACGGCCTTGCGGAACACCTTCGCGATCAGGGGCGGAGCGTTGGCGATGCCGAGGTCCTCCTTCGGCAGCGGCCGCCCCATGGTGAGGTCGCTGTCGGCCGGCGCGTAGTCCCAGTCCACCTCGTCGGCGGCGACGTAGTACGTGCGGGTGACGCCGTGCGGGGCGGCTTCTCGGGAAACGGGGGCGCACGAACCGAGAACGGCGGTCGCGGCCAGGGCGAGGAGCGCGAGGGCCGGGGTGAGGAGCGTCGGGCCGACGAGGGTCGGACGCGGGAGGGACAGGACGCACCCGCGCGCGGGAGCGAGAGTCCCAGCATGGCGGACGCCTTTGGGAGAAGGGGGGGGGAGCGCCCCCGGTGGGGGCGGAAGTGCGCACAATGGACGCGATTTCCGGGCAGCGTCAAGGCCCGCGGGGCGGGGCGCGGCCGGACCCGCCGGTCGCCCGGCCGGCTCGAGGGCCGCGTGGCGCTCGCCGCCGAGTCTCCCTGCACCGCCAGGTCCCGAACCACCCCCGCCATCGGGTCGTCCGTCCTCGCCTTCGCCGTGTCCGCCGGCACCACGCCGTCCGCGGGCAGCACCCGGTAGCGGGCCGACATGCCGAGCGCGGCATGGAGGTCCATGTGACAGTGGTAGAGCCACGTGCCAATGTCGTCGGGCACCATGTCGGCCGTCACCATGGTGAGGGGACCGCCCAGGTCGACGACGTCCTTCCGTGTCCCGTGAACCAGGACCGTGTTGCCGTGCCAGTGGGGCGTGTGGCTGTCATCGAAGCCGCTGGCCGCGAACACGTACCAGCGCACGTGCTCGCCCTTCTTCATGGTGAGGGAAGAGACGGGGAGGTTGCCGTACATGAGCCCGTTGATGGTCAGGAAGAGCTCCGCCGTCTGGCCGTGCCACCGGATGGGGCCCCTGGGCCCCGATCCCCGTCGTGTCCCCCGTGTAGCGCTTCATGTTCGCCCCGAAATAGTGCGACATCGCGGGCCCGTCGTAGGGAGCTGGCCCCAGCGCCCGCGGCCCCTCCCACAGCGACGCGAACATGGTGACGAACTCGCGGTCCACGTCCCGGGGCGAGCCGTCCGCGCGCGCCATGCCCCGGCGGGTGATGATGAGCGGGCCGATGAGGCCCGCGTTCACGTCGGCGGGCTCGTCCACGTGCGAGTGGTAGACCCACAGGACCGAGCTCGGGTCGTCGGGCCCCGGGCCCGCCCGTTCCGGGACCGGCCACACGTAGCGAAACGTGCCGCCCGGCGGGACCGAGTCGTCCACGTGGTTCGCCGTGCCCGTGCCGTCGTCGTACAGCGCCCCCTCGTTGTGCTTGTCGTAGAAGACACCGTGCGGGTGCACGCTGGCCGGGAAGTCCGTGTTGTTCTTGAACCATACGACGATCGTGTCGCCGACCGCGCCCCGGATGACCGGCCCCAGGATGCCCAGGTGCCTCCACTTCGCCGGTCGGGGCTTCAGCTTCGTGAAGGTCGAGTCCGTGTAGGCGCGGTAGATGGCCTTCAGCATCACCCGGGCCTGGGCGTGCACCTTCCCGGACGGGTCCACCATGGCGAAGTCCGACTTCGCCAGCGGCTTGCCCATGCCGAGCGTCAGGTCCTTCCCGGTGGGCGCGTAGTCCCACAGCACCGGATCGGCCGCAATGTAGTAGGTCCGCCGGACTCCTTTCGGAGGGGGCGGGGCGCAGCGGGCCGTGGCGGCCAGGAGAACGGCGGCGGAGGCGAGAAGGCGGGCAGGGCGAGACGTCGAGCGCGGCGTCGGACGGGGCCTCATGTTCCCTCCAGGGCGTGAAACCGGCCACGCGCCCGCTCCATAGGTCGGGATACGCGCGGCGACCCAACGTGAAGTCTCGGTACACGTTGGGCAAGACCACGATCGTAGTCGGAGTCGTCGAGAGCTCCCTCGACCCGCAGAGATCGCCATGCGCCCCGCCCCGCTCGCCGCCCTCGTCGGCCTCGCGCTCGTCCAGGCGCCGCCATCCCCCCGGCCCGCGGCCGCGTCCGACACGATCCTCGCCGGCACGTGGGCCGGCGGCAGCGAGGCCATCGAGCGGGCCTTCTACGCCCTGCCGGTCGGGTCCGACCGCTACCTGACCTCCGGCTCCGTGGTGCGCGCCCTGTCCCGGGACGAGATCCTCTCCCTGGAGCGGGACGCCGACGGCCGGGTCACGGGCGTGCGGCTGGAGAGCCCCGGGTTCGCGCCCCGCACGGCGCGCCGCCGGCCGGGGGCCGCGCAGCGGATCGCCCAGCGGACCGCACCCGGCCGTGGCCCTGGTGAGCGGCAGCGGCCCGGCCCGCACCGGCATGAGCGGACACAGCCAGGGGGGTTGGATCGTGCCGCTGGCCGCCGCCCTCCGGGCCCGAAAGGCGCCGTGGGGCGGGCTGGTGGCCCCCCTGTTCGTGCCGGACTCCCTGGCCTGGACGTTCATGCGCTCCCTGCGGGACTTCGATCCCATGGCCGCGCCCTCCCGGCTCCGGATGCCCACCCTGGTGGTGCTGGGAGACCGGGACGACGAGGAGCCGTGGAAGCGCAGCCGGGCCCTGTGGGAAGAGGCCTTCCGCGCCGCCGGGAACCGGGAGGGCCGCATCGTGGTCCTGCCCGGGGCGGCCCACTCGGAGGCCATCCGTCGCTGGCTGGCCGGGCTCCGGGTGATCCGCGCTCAGACGCCGCCGAGCAGGCGCCCCAGCAGCAGCCCGATCACGGTGGCCACCAGCAGGCTGGTCAGGGTGCCGACCAGGTAGTACTCGGCGAAGCGCCGCTCCTTGAGCTCCTCGAAGCGGGCGATCGACTTGGCCGTGAGGAGGAGGACGGCCGCGGCCCACTGCCCGTACAGGACGAGGAACAGCATCAGCGTGCGCTCCAGCATCCCGATGAGCCGGCCCGCGCCCGGGTAACCGGACATCCGGTCCGGCGGCAACAGGTCCAGCACCCCCTCCACCACCGCGCTGCCGCCGGTGGCGTTGAACGCGAACGCCGCGGCCAGCCCCACCACCGCCGTCCACGTCCCGAGCTGGGCCGGCGACAGCCACCGGAGGGCCGGGAGGGCGCCGGCACCGACCAGGAGGAGCCAGCCGCCCACCACCACGGCCACGTGCACCGCCTGGTCGAGGAGGAAGGCCGACAGCCGGGCGGGCCGCCCCCGGGTCACCACCATCTTGATCCGGTCCACCCCGACGTGGACCACTGCGATCCCGGCGGCCACGCCCGCCACCGGCAGCGACAGGAGCGGCAGGAGCGCCAGGAGGTGGGCGCCCAGCACCGCCATCCCGTGGCCCGCGTAACCGATCCCGCGCCGCTTGGCCTCCACGGCCGCCCGGGTCTGGAACAGGAAGTCCGCCAGGAAGTGCCCCGCCAGGAGGAGGACGAGGAGGTCGGCCGCCCGGGCGCTCACGTGGTCCTCATGGAGGCGCGGGCCCGGGCGGCGGCCTGCCCCGCCGCTCCGCTCGCCGCTCCGCCCGCCGCGCCCCCTGCCGAACCCTTGGCCGCCGCCTTCCCGCCATACGCGGCCAGGAGGGCGCGGGCCGCCTCCTCGGCCTCGAGCACGTCGTGCACGTGGGCCCGGGACAGGGTGCGGCTCACCGTCGTCTCGTCGCGGCCGAAGCGCTCCGCCACCTCGCGCTGCGTGGCGCCCCGGAGGGCGCGCACGTAGGCGAACTGGGTGTCCGTCCAGCCGGCGCGCAGGACGCCGAGCAGACGGAAGAGCCCCGACAGCACCCGGTCGTCCACCTCCGAGAAGCCCCGGACCCGGAGCCACACGCCCCCGTCCGCCGCCGCCTCCACGGCGGCCCGGGCGCGGTGGAAGCACGGCCCGTCCATCGCCGACACGTCGTCGGACCGGTCCGTGCTCACGGGGCCGCGCCCCAGGCCCCACGCCAGCCGCGCCGGGCGCAACGCGTCGGAGAGGCGCGTCACGAGGTCGACCGCCACGGCCGGGTCGGCGAGCAGCGCCTGGACCTCGTCGCCGGTGGTGAGCCGCAGCGCAGCGGCCAGGTCGTCTCCATGATCACGGTTGAAGTCGTCCACCGCCTCCAGCAGCCGGCGCTGTACCGCGGCCCGGTCCGGGAGGGACCGGGACTCCACGATGTCGCCGATCACAGCGATCGGATGGGTGGGGCCGCTGGCTCGTCCTCCCGGCATGAACGCCCCCCGTCGATCCGCATTGAAGAATACAAGTGAGCACTACTTGTACGAAATTGTACACCACGATCGGATGCACGTCAAGGTACATGACATGGCGAGTTGTATATATAAGTACAACTGGACTGTGGGGGAGGAGGGGGCTCTCTTTCGGGCCCATGTCAAAGATTGTCAAAGAATGACAATCTCTGCCAAAGATGGACAAAGCTGGACATTCGGCGCCGAAGAGCCCTCCGCGCCCCCCGGCCCCTCCTCGACCGGAACGCCCCACCGTCCGGTACGCCCGCGCGCGGCGCCGGAGGGGCCGCACCGCGCCCCGCCGCGGAGCCGCGCTGCCGGGCTCGGGCGCTCGGCCTTTCTATCCCTCCCCGACCACCACCCTCTGCGCCTTCTTCACGGCCTCGGCGGGGCCGACCAGCACCACGTAGTCGCCGGCCTCGACCCTCGTGTCGCCGCGCGGGACCACGAAGTGGTCGCCCCGGATGACCGCGGCGACGACGCACTCGTTGGGGATGGCCATGTCGCGAATGAGGGCTCCGGCGGCGGGCCCGTCCTCGGGGACCGGGACGCTGACCAGGCTGGCCACCCCCGAGCCGATCTCGAACAGCTCGGCCACGCCCGGGCGGTCCAGGTAGTTCTCGACCATGGCGGCCGTGGCCCACGGGGCGCTGATCGCCAGGATGCCCTCGTCCTCGAGGAGGGACATGTACTCGGGGTCCTGCACGATGGCCATCACCCGACCCATGCCGAGCCGCTTGGCCTGCAGGGCCGAGATCACGTTCCGGCCGTCGTCCTCGGAGGCGGCGATGGTGACGTCCACGTTGTCGGGCCCCACCTGTTCCAGGAGCTCTCGCTTGGTGCCGTCGCCCTGGTAGATGGGAACGTTGTAGCGCTGCTCGAGCTCCCGGCAGCGCGCCTCGTCCTCCTCGACGAAGGTGATCTGGTGCTCGGCCGCCCGGAACACGAGCCGGTAGTCGTCGGCGGCCAGGAGCCGATCGGCGATGTTCCGGCCCTGCCGCCCTCCGCTGATGATGAGTACGCGCATGTGCTCCCTGCCCAGGCTACGGATCCACGAGGTAAGCCGGTCGCGGGCGGCCGGCAACGCCTCCGCCGCCCGCCGGCGGTTCTCCGGTCGGGTGAGATAGATGGCGGCCCCGGCCGCCGTGAGCGCCCCGCCCAGGGCGAAACTCCTCGCCTCCAGGAAGGGCACGAACATCCAGCACGACACGATCCCCAGGAGCGGGACCCACGGATACAGGGGGACCGTGAACGGCCGCCGCAGGTTGGGCATGCGGCGATGGAGGGCGAAGACGGCGTAGTTCACGACCCCGAGCCCCATGAGGTAGCCGAAGTCGCTCACCGACGCCACGAAGCGCACGATCCCGGTGGCCGCGAATCCCGCCACCACGGCCGCGCACGCGCCCAGCGCGATGTGGGGCGTGCGGAAGCGGGGGTGGAGACGCGCGAAGGCGGACGGGAAGTGGCCGTCCCGCCCCAGGGCGTACAGCACCCGAGCGCTGGCGCCGAGGGTGACGCTGAACGCCGACAGGCTGGCCATGATCGTGGCCACGATGGCCGCCCACTTGCCCCACCCGCCCAGGATGTTGCCGGCCATGAGGATGAAGGGGACGTCGCTTCCGGCCAGGTTCTCGTGCCGGGTCGTCCCCATCATGACGTACACTACGAACACGTAGATGCCCGTGGCGACGAACAGGGTGATGAGGATGGCGCGTGGGATCGTCTTCCCCGGGGCGATGATCTCCTCGGAGGCCACCGTGATGAGCTCGAAGCCCACGTAGGAGATGTAGACCAGCGCCATGGCCGGCACGAAGCCGCCGTAGCCCACCGGCGCCAGGGGACGGAGGTTGGGGGCCTCCACGTGGGAGAGGCCGAGGCGCGGCCACGCCGATCAGCACGGCGAGCTCGACCAGGTTCATGACCGTGATGATGCTGATCGCCTCGGAGCCCCCGAAGAGGTTCACGGCCGTGAAGACGAGCGGTGGTGGCCAGCGCGATGACGGCCAGGCTGGCGTGGGGCCAGAAGTAGCCCCGGATCGTGATCGCGAAGATCACGGCGTACATGGCGCACGCCAGCGTGTTGCCGATCCAGAAGAACCAGCCGGTCAGGAAGGCGAGGGGCCGAGGGAGCGTGCGGCTGGTGAAAGAGTAGCCGCCGCCGGCGATCGGGATGGCCGCGCCGAGCTCGCTGTAGGAGAGCGCGGTGAGGAGGGTGACGACGCCCACCAGCAGGTAGACCCCGATCCCCAGGGGGCCCACCAGCCTGGCCACCTCGCCGGGAAGGGCGAAGATGCCGGGGCCCATCATGGCCCCGATCCCGATCATGACGGCCCCGAACAGGCCAATGGTGCGCCGGAAGGAGAGGTCCTGGCTCATCGAGGCCGAACGTAGCCGAACGGGGCCGATCGGGCGAATGCGATGAACGGAGCGGGGTTGCCGGCCGGGGTCCCGGCCGGCAGTTTGCGCCTCGTCCGTCACGAGGCGCGGCCGTGCCGTCCGCGAGAGCCACGGTCCACGCGAGACCGCTTCCCTCACCCGGACCAACGCATGAGCATCGCCGAGAGGCGACGGGACGGAGAAGGAGCTCCCAATGCGAGAAGCTCCACTCCGTGAGCAGGCACGCCAGGTCCTTCGCCGCTGGCTCATCGAGGGAGAGCTGCAGCCCGGCCAGGACCTCAACGAGCGCCTCATCGGCGACCGGCTCGGTGTGAGCCGGACTCCCGTCCGCGAGGCGCTCCTCCTCCTCACCCTCGAGGGCTTCGTGTCCATGAGCCCGTACGAGGGCTACTACGTGGCCCCCCTCACCCGCGAGGAGGGCGAGGACCTCTACCGGCTCATCGCGCTCATGGAGCACCAGGCCCTGGTGCGCTGCGAGCCCCCCGACCGCCGAGGAGCTCGTCCTTCTCGACGAGCTCAGCGACCGCCGGCTGGCGGCCCCTAGCCACGACGAGAGCGTCGAGCTCGACCGCGAGTGGCACCGCACCCTCCTGGCCGGAGAGCGGGTGGGCCGTGTGTACCGCGAGGAGCTGACCCGGCTCCGCAACCGACTGGACCGGTACGAGCGGGCCCTCCTGCTGGACGCGCCCAGCCGGGCCTCGCTCGTCGGCGAGCACCGCGCCATCGTAGGGGCCCTGCGTCGCGGCGAGTGCGAGGAGGCCGGCCGGCTCCTGGAGGAGCACTGGCTGTGGCCCCTGTCGCGCGGGGTCCGCTGGCCGACCGACGGGGAGGAGGCCAACGGCGACGGCTCCGCGGACGACGAGGCGACCGGCGAGAAAGCGGCCTCCTGACCCGGCGCGCCTGACGGGCGAGCCGCCCGGCCGTAGCTTGGCCCCGTGCTGAACGAACACCAGCGGCGGCGGCTGTCGGTCCGCATGGGCCGGCTCGTGGAGGAGGGCGAGGCGCTCCTCGACCAGCTCCGCGACTCACCCGACGCCTCTTCCGCCGCGCTGCGCACCGAGCTCGAGACGCTGCTCCACACGACCCGGACGGCCGCCGGTCGCCTGGACATCCGCCTGGACGGGCCCCCTCCCGACCTTCCCCACCGGGTGCTCGTGTGGTCCGCCGCCTGGTGGACCCGCATGATCGACTGCCAGCCCGAGCACCTGGGGGGACTGGGCGACGTGGCGCCGGAGGACGCGAAGCGGATCGCTCCCGCCGTGGAGGAGATCGCCGGCCACCTGGCGCGCCTCCAGCGGCTGGCGGGCGAGTGACCGGGCCTCCCCTCCTCGAGCTGCGTAGCGTCACCAGGCGATTCCCGGGCGTGACCGCGCTCGCCGGCGTGGACCTCGCCGTCCGGGCCGGAGAGGTGCACGCCCTCATCGGCGAGAACGGCGCCGGAAAGTCGACCCTCCTCCGTGTCCTGGCCGGCGCCACGGCCCCCGACGAGGGCGAGATCCGCATGGACGGGGAGCCGGTCGTCTTCCGCGGCCCGCGCGACGCGCTCGCCCGGGGCGTGACCGTCATCTACCAGGAGCTCACGCTCGTCCCCCATCTCACGGTGGCCGACAACATCTTCCTGGGGATCGAGCCGGCGCGCTCGGGGGTCGTGGACCGGGTGGCGGCGCGCGCGGGGGCGACGGGCGCCCTCGGCGAGCTCGGCCTCGAGGTGGACCCGGACGCGCCGGTCGCCCGCCTGTCGGTGGCGCAGCGGCAGATGGTCGAGATGGCGCGCGCCCTGGTGCGGAACGCGCGCGTCCTCGCCCTCGACGAGCCCACCGCCACCCTCACCCCCCACGAGGTCGACCGCCTGTTCGAGCGGGTGGACCGGCTGCGCGATGCCGGGACGGGGATCGTGTTCGTCTCCCACCGGCTGGACGAGGTGCGCCGGGTCGCCGACCGGGTCACCGTGCTGCGCGACGGTGAGCGGGTGTGGACCGGGGCCGCGGCGGAGCGGGACGACGCGGCCCTGGTGCGCGCCATGGTGGGCCGCGACGTGGAGTACCCGCGCCAGGCCGCGGCCGGGCCGCCGTCCGAGCCGCCGCTGCTCGAGGCGGAGGGCCTCACCCGCGAGCCCGCTTTCCGGGACGTGTCGCTGCGGCTGCGGCGCGGCGAGATCGTGGGGCTGGCCGGGCTGGTGGGGGCCGGCCGCACGGAGGTGGCCCGCGTCCTGGCCGGAGCCGATCGGCCGGACGCGGGCCGGGTGCTGCTGGACGGCGAGCCCTTCCGGCCGCGCTCTCCGGGCGACGCGCTCCGCCGGGGCGTCGTCTACTTCCCCGAGGACCGGAAGCGGGACGGCCTGGCGCCCCGCCTCACGGTGCGCGAGAACGTGACCCTCTCCGTGCTGCGCCGCTTCTCCCGCCTGGGGGTCGTGCGGCGCGGGGCGGAGGCGAGCGCGGCCCGGGCCGCGGTGCGGGAGGTGGACCTCCGCCCGCCCGAGATCGAGCGGCCGGCGCGCACCCTGTCGGGCGGCAACCAGCAGAAAGTCGTGGTGGCCCGGGGGCTGATGGCCCAGGCCCGCGTGCTCCTGTTCGACGAGCCCACCCGGGGCGTGGACATCGGGGCCAAGGCGGAGCTCCACCGCCAGATCCGGTTCCTGGCCGACGGGGGGCGAGCCGTGCTCGTCATCTCTTCCGAGCTCCCCGAGCTCCTCGCCCTCGCCGACCGGGTGGTGGTGGTGCGCGAGGGCCGCGTCACCGGGAGGGTGGCGGGCGATGCCATGACCGCCGAGCGCATCATGGCGCTGGCGGTGGCGGGGTGAGGCCCCGGTGAGCGGGACGCGCGGGGGCTGGCTCGAGCGCTACGGCGTGGGGCTCGCCCTGGTGGCGCTCGTCGTCCTCGCCTCGGTCGGCGTCCCGGGCTTCTTCTCGCGCGGCAACCTGACCACGGTCCTCCTGCACGTGTCGGTGAACGGCATCCTGGCCGTGGGCATGACCTTTGTCATCGTGACGGCCGGCATCGACCTGTCCGTGGGCTCGATCGTGGGGCTGGCCGGCGTCCTGGTGGCGGCCACCGTGACGGACGCCGGGCTCCTCTCCGCCCTCGGCCCGGGCGGCGCCACCGCCGTGGGGGTGGCGGTCGGAATCGCCGTGGGGGCCGGCGTCGGGCTCGTCAACGGCGCGGCGGTCGCCTACCTGGGCGTGAACCCGTTCATGGTCACGCTGGCCACCATGACCATGGCGCGCGGGGCCGCCCGCCTGTTCACGGGCGGGGTGCCGATCGGCTTCCCGCCGCAGAGCGACCCGCGCTTCGATCTGAAGGTGGCGGGCCTGGACGCCCTCCACGCCCTGGGCGGCGGGCGGGTCCCCGTCCCCGGCCTGCCGCGCGGCTTCCCGGTGCCGGCGCTGGTCATGCTGGCCCTGGTGGCCCTGGGGGGCTTCGTCCTCGCGCGCACCCGCTTCGGACGGCACGTGTACGCGGTGGGCGGGAATGAGGAGGCCTCCCGGCTGGCGGGCGTGCCGGTGCGGCGGGTCAAGCTCGGCGTGTACGCGATCTCGGGGGCGTGCGCGGGGCTGGCCGCCGTGCTCATGGTGGGGCAGCTGCGCTCGGGCGGCCCCGACGCCGGTCTCCTGTACGAGCTCAACGCGATCGCGGCGGCCGTCATCGGCGGCGCGTCCCTGTTCGGGGGGCTCGGCACGGCGTGGGGCGCGCTGGTCGGCGCCCTGCTCATCGGCGTCCTCAACAACTCGCTCGACCTGCTGGGCGTGCAGGCGTTCTGGCAGGAGATCTCCAAGGGCGGCATCATCCTGGCCGCCGTGCTGTTCGACGTGTGGACGAAGCGGGGGAGCGAAGGTGGTGGGTAGGGACGAGAGGCAGGACGAGGACAGGGGCGGGCCGAGGGCAACTTCCGGGCGGGGGCGGGTCGCGGCGCGCACCCCCGGGGTCGCGACCGCACTCGCCGCCGCCCTCGTCCTGGGTGCCGCGGCGACTGCGGCCATCCCGGTGCGGGCCGCCGCCCAGCAGCCGCAGGGCGCGCCGCCTCCGTCCCGCGACCTGGGCCAGCCCGTGTCCCGGTGGCTGGTCCGCATCCCGGTCCACGCCGACACGGGCCGGGCCGGGCTCCTGCGGGACTATCTGGCGCCGTCGGAGTCGGAGGCGGCGGTCCTCCCCGAGCCCGGCGACCCGGAGACCGGCCCGTGGGTCGAGGTGCGAACGGACTCGACCGGGGCGGTCGACTTCAACCGGGAGTTCGAGGGCTCGACCGACCACACCGTCGCCTACGCCCACGTCTACCTCTCCTCTCCCGTGGACCGGGACCTCCGTCTCCTGGTGTCCAGCGACGACGACGTCGAGGCGCTCGTCAACGGCCAGCGCGTGTGGGCGCACGAGGTGGCGCGCGGCCTGGCCTCGGGCACGGACACGGTGGACGTCCGGCTGGCGAAGGGCTGGAACACGCTGATGTTCAAGGTGCGGAACCGGACCGGCGGGTTCGGGCTGCGCGTCTTCCTGGTGCACGCCCCCGGCGGGCCGGGGCTGGGCGGGCTCCGCACCTCGGTGGGGCCGCCGCCGGAGATGAGGGGCCACAGCTTCCCCGAGCGCGAGGTGGCGGTGGGGCCGGTCAGGGTACGCGGCGGCCTCGTGTGGCGGGGCGGCGCCCTGCTCGCGCCCGCCACCCTGCCGGTCACGGCGTGGGGGCCCGACACCCTGCGCCACGCGCGGGTCCGCGTCCGGCAGGACGGCCGCGACCTGGCGGCGGACAGCTTCCCGGTCCTCGTTCCCGGCCGGCCGGACAGCCTCCGGGTGGAGATCCCGTTCGCGCGGCTGCGGCGCTCGGCGCTGGGCGACGACCGCATCGAGGGCCGCTCCGACTGGCAGGGCGGCTCGAGCCGGGTGGACGTGGGGGTGAGCCCGGGGCGGCTCCTGCGGCTGGCCGGCGGGCGAGTGGACCTCGGCTTCGGGCCGATCGACGTCCATGGCCAGCGGGTGGACCGGTTCGCGACGCGGGTCGAGGTGCCGCCGGCGCTGGGCGGGCGCCCGGTGGAGATCCTGGCCCGGGGCCTCGGCCCGAAGGCCACGTACACCGTCGACGGGCGGGCGCGCGCGTGGTCGGACGGCACCGTGCCGCTGTGCTCTCCGTGCCGAACGGGCGACACGCTCGACATCACGCTCATCCCCGACCCGGACCGGCCCGTGTGGCTGGCCCCGCAGGTGCGGGTGGCCGAGCCGGGCTTCGCCGAGTACGAGGACGGTTACGGCTACGCCCGCAGGCTGACCGGCGAAGCCCCGCCCATCGACCGGCCCGACCCGGTCGCGTGGCTGCGGGCCCTGGGACGGGACGGCCACGACTACGCGGACCTGCTCCAGGAGTACGCCGACGCCTACGCGCCCCTGTCGCGGCGCATCCGGCAGGACACGCTCTTCCTGGTCGGCAACTCCCACATCGACGCGGCGTGGCTGTGGCCGTGGACCGAGACCGAGGGGGTGATCCGTGACACGTGGCGCACCTCCCTCAAGCTGGCCGACATCTTTCCGGGCTACGTGTTCGCGGCCAGCGCGGCCGCCTACTACCGGGCCGTGGACCGGCTGGAGCCGACGCTGGGCGACTCGCTGCGCCGGGCCGTGAAGGAGGGGAGCTGGTCCATCGTGGGAGGCTGGTGGCTGGAGCCGGACGTGAACCTCCCCTCGGGCGAGTCGCTGGTCCGGCAGGGCCTGTACGGCCAGCGCTGGTTCGAGAAGCACTACGGCCGCCGGGCCACCGTGGCGTGGACGCCGGACTCGTTCGGCTATCCCTGGACCCTGCCCCAGATCCTGAAGGAGCAAGGCTTCGACGCCTTCGTGACCCAGAAGCTGCGCTGGAACGACTCCACCGAGTTCCCGCACGACGCCTTCTGGTGGAAGGGCCCGGACGGGACCCGCCTGTTCACCTACATCCCCTACGGCTACGACAGCCACCTGCGCCCGGACGCGCTCATCCAGAACCGGCTGGCCGACCGGAAGAAGACCGGGCTCCACGACCAGGTCGTGCTGTACGGGGTGGGGGACCACGGCGGCGGGCCGACCATCGACATGCTGGAGCGGGCCCAGGACCTCCGGCGCGTGCCGACCTTCCCGACCATGACCTACGCCAGGCCCGGGCCGGCGCTGGACCGGGTGCGCGCCGAGCAGCCCGACTCGGCCTTCCCGACGTGGCCGGACGAGCTCTACCTGGAGTACCACCGCGGCACCTACACCACGCAGGCGTGGATGAAGCGGCGGAACCGCCGCGGCGAGGCCCGCCTGCAGACGGCCGAGGCGCTGGCCGCGGTGGACACGGCCGCCTACCCGCGGACCGCCCTCGAGGCGGCGTGGCACCAGGTGCTGTTCAACCAGTTCCACGACCTCCTGCCCGGCTCCGGGATCCACGAGATCTACGTGCACGCCATGGCGCGCTACGACTCGGCGTGGGCCACCCTGGACTCGCTGCAGGCGCGCTCCCTGGCCGACCTCGGCGCGCGCCTGGACACGCGGGGGCGCGGGAGGGCCGTGGTGGTGTTCAACCCGCTCGGCTGGAGCCGGAGCGGCCGCGTGGCCGTGCCGCCCGCCCCGGGCTCGAAGGCCGACACCACCTGGATCACGGTGGACAGCGTGCCGGCGCTCGGAGCCCGGGTGGTGCACCTGCCCGCGGACACGATGTCCCGGTCCGACCGCGGCCTGCCGGAGCCCGCCGCCGGGCCCGACTGGATCTCCAACGGCCGCCTGAGGGTCCGGGTGGACACCACCGACGGAGAGATCACCTCGATCCGCGACCTGGCGACGGGGCGCGAGGTGCTGGCTCCGGGGGAGCGCGGCAACGTCCTGCAGCTGTTCGACGACCAGCCGGCCCGGTGGGACGCCTGGAACGTGGTCGACTGGAAGCGCGAGCGGGACGTGACGAAGCTGACGGCCCTCTCGGTCCACGCCGACGCTCGCGCGGCCGAGGTCCGGATGACGCGCACCTGGGGGAGCTCGACCTTCCGCCAGACCCTGATCCTGCGGCGCGGCTCCCCGGCGCTCGAGATGCGGAACGACGTCGACTGGCACGAGACGCACGAGCTCCTCAAGGTGGCGTTCGCGCTCGGGGTCACGGCCGACTCGGCCACCTACGAGATCCCGTACGGCACCATCGGGCGCTCGGGCTCTCCGCGCACGCAGGCCGAGCGGGCCAAGTTCGAGGTGCCGGGGCAGCGCTGGGCCAATGTGTCGGGCGGCGGGTGGGGCGTCGCGCTCGTGGACCGCGACAAGTACGGCTTCGACTACCACGGGCACGTGCTGCGCATGAGCCTCCTGCGCTCACCGACCTGGCCCGACTCCCTGGCCGACCGGGGGCGGCAGCGCTTCCGGTTCGAGCTCTACCCGCACGAGGGCGACTGGAAGGCGGCCGCGGTCGAGCGCCGCGCGGCCGGCTACAACGTGCCGCTGGTGGCCGCGTCCGAGCCCTCGCACCCGGGCGCTCTGGGGCGGAGCTTCTCGCTGGCCTCGGCCGCGCCGGGGAACGTGCACATCGCGTGGCTCAAGAAGGCCGAGGCCTCGGACGCCTACGTGCTGCGTCTGGTCGAGTGGCACGGAGAGCCCGCGGATGCATCGGTCACACTGGGCTGCCCGATCGCCTCGGCGCGGAAGACGAACCTCCTGGAGGACCCGGGCGAGGCGGTGCCGTTCACGGGCCGCACGGCCCGGCTCCACCTTCGTCCCTACGAGATCGCGACCCTGCTCGTCTCCTGCGCGACGGGCCGCTGAGCTCCGGCGGCCTCCGGCCACCGGCCCTCTTCCGCCTCGGCGACCGGCTCCCCGGAGAAGCGCGCCAGGAGGACCGCGGCGGTCATGTCCCCGGTGACGTTGACCAGGGTCTTGAAGATGTCGGGGATGGTATCCACCGCGCGGAGGATGATCACCCCCTCGATCGGGATGCCGAGGGCCATGTAGGCGGGCAGCGAGGTGAGCCCCAGGTGGCTGGGAATTCCCGGCACCGCGACCGTCACCGGAAACAGGATGAGCACGAAGGTGAGGATCCCGGCGGGCCCGATCGGGATCCCGTACAGCCGGCCCAGGAACAGCGCCGTGAACAGCGTGGAGACCATCATGTTCACGCGGAACGTGGTCACGGCGAGCGGCAGCGCGAAGCCCGAGATCGAGGACGACATCCCGAGCCGCTCCTCCGCCCCCTCCATGAGCGCCGGCAGCGAGGCCAGGGAGGATCGGGTGCTCAGCCCGACGACCTGGGCCGGGAGGAGCGCCCGGGCGAAGCGCCGCAGCGGGACGCGCGCCACCACGACCGCGATCCCATAGAACACCAGGGTGAACGCCAGCAGCAGCCCCGAGACGATCACGATGAAGTCGAGGAGCACCCGCGCCGCGCCCAGGCCCGACCCGGCGGCCATCTCGTAGGTGAGCACGAAAGCGCCCAGCGGCGTCAGGACCAGGATCCAGTGGATGAGCACGAAGGTGGCGTCCGAGATCCCCCGGAACACGGCGTCCAGGGCGGCGCGGCGCTCGGCGGAGATGTGCCGGACGGCCAGGGCGAACAGGACGATGAACAGGATGAGCGGGAGCATCTTGCCGTCGGCGGCCGCCTCGAACACGTTCGAGGGCACCAGGCCCAGGAGCCAGTCCGCGGCTCCCGGCGAGCCCGCCTGCGCCTGGCGCGCCAGGTCGGAAGTGCCCGCCGCCACCTGGCGGAAGTGCTCCAGGGTGGCGGGCGGAAACGAGATGCGCGACAGGATGGCGGGGCCGACGAGGGCCGTGAAGCCGGCGGCCGCCGCCAGGAGAAGCAGGAGGATCGCGCAGGCGCGCACGCCCAGCCGGCCGACGCCCGGGCCCGGCCGATCCGCCGTGATCGTCACGAACAGCTGGGAGACCACGAGCGGGATGACCGTCATGCGCAGCGCGTTGATCCACAGGCCCCCGATCGGCTCCAGGACGGGGACGGCGCCCAGCAGGAGCCCGCTCTGCAGCCGGAAGGCCAGCGTGCCGAGCCCCAGACCCGCGACCAGCCCGATGAGGGAGGCCGTGGTCAGGGACGGCATGTGGTACCGGCGCGACACTTTCGTGGGGGATTCGCGCATGCGCGGACGCTCCTCCTGCGGGTCGGACACTCGTCGTAGGGGTGAAGCTACTTCATTGATCTATAAAGACATCCGCGGTAAGGCGCGAGGATCGATGCGGCTCGCGGAGCGTGGGCCGGGCCAACACGGGGACGGCCGACCACCGGCCGGAGAGGGGCAACCGACGTGCCGCAGGGCCGCGGAGCGGAAGGGATGGAGCCATGGGTGAGTCGAGGATCGCTCGGACCGTGGTCGTCGCCGCGGCGGTGGCCGTGGCCGCGACGGTCGCCGGCTGTGCGGGGCGGGAGACGACGGGGCGTCCGCAGGTGGGGGTCACCCTCCTCACCCAGGCGCACGTGTTCTACCAGGACCTCCAGAAGGGCCTCGAGGCCCGGGCCGACAGCGACGGGATCGACCTGCACGTCGTGGCCGGCGAGTGGGACCTGTCCCGGCAGACGAGCCAGGTGGAGAACTTCATCACCCGCAACATGGACGCGATCGTGATCGCACCGGTCAACTCGAGCGGGATCGTGAGCGCCGTGCAGGAGGCCAACGAGGCCGGGATCCCGGTGTTCACGGTCGACATCGCGGCGGACGGGGGCCACGTGGTCTCCCACATCGCCAGCGACAACCGGCAGGGGGGCCGGCTCCTGGCCCGCTACCTGGGCCAGCGGCTGGGCGGCCACGGGTCCGTGGCCATCCTCGACCAGCCCACCGTGACCAGCGTGCAGGACCGGGTGGCGGGCTTCCGCGAGGGGCTCGCCGACTACCCCGACATCCACGTGGTGGCCGACCCCGCCGTCGAGCGCGGCCTGCGGGACGTGGCCAAGGACAAGACCGACAACCTCCTGGCCACCGGCAAGAAGATCGACGCGATCTTCGGCTCCAACGACGACTGCGCGCTGGGTGCCCTCGCCTCCGTCGAGGCGTCCGGCCGAACCGGCATCCTCATCGTGGGCTTCGACGCCACGCCGGAGGCCAGGAGCGCCATCGCCCGCGGCACCGCGTTGGTGGCCGACGCCGTCCAGCACCCGGTCGACATCGGGCGCCGCGCCATCGACGTGATCGCCCGCCGGCTGCGGGGAGACAGCGTGCCGGCGCGGGTCGCCGTCCCGGTGGGCATCGTGACGCGCGACTCGCTGACGGCCCCGAGCGGAGCCGCGGACAGCGGCTCGGCGTCCGCGAGCGGACCGGCCGGAGGACGCCCGTGACGGCCCCCTCGGCCCCGGCCGGCCGCGCCGCCCTGCTCGACATGGACGGAGTCCTGGTGGCCACCGAGGGGCTCAAGGAGCAGGCGCACCTCAGGACCCTGGCGTCGTTCGGGTTCGAGGGGACGCCGGGCCGCGCCTTTTACCGCTCCGTGATGGGGCAGCCCCAGGACGCGGTCGAGCGCGCCTACCTCGAGGAGGCGGGGCTCACCGGGCGGGTGGCGCCGACCCGCTACCGGGAGCGCTTCCGGCGCGACTACCAGGAGCTCCTGCACGAGCGCCTCGAGCTGGTGCCCGGCGCCCGGGCGCTGCTCGTCCGGCTGTCGGAGGAGGGCTGGAAGCTGGCCCTGGTGAGCTCGAGCCTGCGGTGGATGGTGGAGCTGGTCCTGGCCCGGGCCGGCCTGGCCTCCTTCTTCGACGCCGTGGTGACCGGGGACGACGTGGAGCGAGAGAAGCCCGCGCCCGACCCCTACCGGGCCGCCTTCGAGGCGCTCGGGGGACCCGAGCACCTCCGCGCGGTCGTGCTCGAGGACACGGGCGCCGGGATCGCCTCGGGCCGGGCCGCCGGCTTTCCGGTGGTGGCCCTGCGACACGGGTGGAACGAGGAGCTCGACCTGTCGGGTGCCGGCACACTCCTCACCGGACTCGAGGACACCGGCGCCGTGGTCGGGGCGCTCGAGACGGCGCTGGAGGCGGGCGCGGCGTAGCCGCTCCCCCGGCGGCGGGCGGTCCCGGACCGGCCGCCTAGACCGCCGCCGCGGACCCGAGCCGGTCCTTCACCGCCCTTCCCTCCTTGAGGACCAGCTCGATGACGGCCGGGTCCGCCAGCCCTGCCGGGTCGGCGAGCGGGTCCACGCCCGTCACCACCACATTGGCGCGCTTGCCGGGCTCGAGCGTTCCGATCTCGTCCTGGAGCCCCAGGCAGCGGGCCGCATCGCCCGTGGCCGCGACCAGGGCCTCCATCGGGGAGAGCCCGGCGAGCTCCACCATGAGACCGATCTCCCGCAGGTTCGTCCCGTGCGGAGCCACCCCGCAGTCGGTCCCCATGGCGATGCGAACCCCGGCCCGGTGCGCGCGCGCAATGCTCTCCCGGTGCGCTTCGACCACCTCGCGCGCCTTGCGCACCGCCCACTCGGGCACCGTGCCCTTCGTCTCGGCCGCCTCCAGGGCCCCGAGCGGGGCGACCAGGGTGGGCACCAGCCAGGTGCCGCGCTCGATCATGAGCTCGATGGCCTCGTCGTCCAGGAAGATTCCGTGCTCGATGGAGCGGATACCGGCGCGGACGGCGTTCTTGATCCCCTCGGAGCCCTGGGCGTGCGCCATGACCGGAATCTCCTTCCGGAACGATCCTTCCTGCACCATGACCTCGAGCTCCTCCTGCGTGAACTGGGTGAACAGGGGATGGTCGGTGGGACTCATGACCCCGCCCGTGGAGCACACCTTGATCCAGTCCGCGCCGGCCCGCAGCACCTCGCGCACCTTCTTCCGCACGCCGTCGATCCCGTCGCACACCGGGTCCGGCCGGCCCGGGTGGGCGCCGAACAGGGCCAGCTGCTGCCCGGAGGGGAGCCAGAAGTCGATGTGCCCGCCCGTGATCGTGAGAGCGGTGATGCTGATCTGCATGCGCGGGCCCTCCACCATCCCCGTCTCGACCGCCGTCTTCATCCCCAGGTCGGCCCCGCCCGCGTCGCGCACGGCGGTCACGCCCGCGTCCAGGGTCTTCCGCATGTAGCCGATGGCCTGGTAGAAGGGCAGCGAGAAGGGCGTCGCCAGGAGCCGCATCATGTCGTCCACCTCGACCGTGAGGTGGACGTGGCAGTCGATGAAGCCGGGGAGGATCCAGCCGCCCCCCGCCTCGATCTCGCGCACCGCCTCGCCCGAGGCCGAGGCCCGAACCCCGGCGGCCGGGCCGCACGCCACGATGCGGCCATCCTCGACCAGGAGGGCGGCCTCCGGCACCGGCTTCGCGCCGGTGCCGTCGATGAGCGTTCCGTCGTGGATCAGGGTGAGGGCCATGGCTCGTCCGCCTCCGGTTCGGCTGTGGTTCGGATCCGTGCTCCGTGCGTCGACCGGGTGGAACGGTAGCCGCGCTGGAGGGGCCCGGAAAGGCGCCGCGGCCGGCGCGGCGCGATCTATCGGAGCTTCGTCGCCCGCCTTAGCTTGACCTGTCCCGATTCCACCCTCAGGAGCGACCGCCATGCGTGCCAGCCGTTCCGCCTCCGTCCGTGCCCTGGCCGCGGCCCTCGCGGCCCTGGCGACCTTCGCCCTCGCGCGGCCCGCGCCCGCCACGGCCCAGGAGCTGAGCCGACAGGAGCTCTCCGGCCTCCGCTTCCGCTACATCGGCGTGGTCGGGAACCGGGTGGACGTGGCGGTGGGCGTACCGAGCCAGCCGCTGGTCTACTACGCCGGAGCGGCCGCGGGCGGCATCTGGAAGACCACGGACGGCGGGTCGCGGTGGCGGCCCGTGTTCGACAGCGCCGGGGTGCCCTCGGTGGGCGACCTGGCGGTGGCGCCCTCGGCCCCCAACGTGGTGTGGGCCGGCACCGGCGAGCCGTTCATACGCTCCAACATCTCGATCGGCGACGGGGCGTGGAAGTCCACCGACGGGGGCGAGACCTGGACGCACATGGGCCTCGACGCCACCGGCCGCATCTCGCGCATCGTCATCGACCCGCAGGACCCGGACGTCGTGTACGTGGCCGCCCTGGGGAATACATACGTCCCGCAGGCGGAGCGCGGGATCTACCGGACGCGGGACGGCGGCCGGACCTGGCAGAAGGTGCTGTTCGTGAACGACTCGACCGGCGCCTCCGACCTCATCATGGACCCGCACAACCCGGACGTCCTGTTCGCCGGCACGTGGCAGATCGAGGTCCACACCTGGGGGCGGGTGAGCGGCGGCGGCGGCAGCGGGATCTGGATGACCCGCGACGGAGGCGACCACTGGACCCGGCTGGAGGGACACGGCCTCCCGGACGGTCCCATCGGCAAGATCGGTCTGTGCAACACGCCCGCGAGCTCCGACCGCATCTACGCCCTCATCGAGACCTCCGACGGCGTCCCGTGGCGGGGGAAGACGAGCGAGGGCGAGCTGTGGCGCTCCGAGGACGGCGGGTACGACTGGACGCTGGTCAACCACGACCAGAACCTGGCCGGACGGCAAGCCTACTACACCCGCTGCGCGGTCACGCCCGACGATCCCGACGAGGCCTACTTCATCTCGGCCGACTGGGTTCAGACGCTGGACGGCGGCGAGCACGTCAAGACGCTGGGCGGCCAGCGGGTGCCCAACTGGGACCACCACAACATGTGGATCGACCCCACGGACGGGGACCGCATGGTGGCGGCCGGCGACGGCGGCGTGTCGATCTCCCACGACCGCGGGAAGACCTGGTACAGGGTCCAGCTCCCGGTCGGCCAGCTCTACCACGTCACGGTCGACAACCAGGTCCCCTACTGGGTGTACACGAACCGCCAGGACGGCCCCTCGATGATGGGGCCCTCGAACAGCCGCCTCGGCGGCGGCGAGGAGGGCGGCGGCGGCATCCCGCGCGGGATGTGGCACGAGCTCGGCGGCGGCGAGAGCGGCTTCGCCACGCCCGACACGATGGCGCCCGGGATCGCGTGGTCCACGACCTCGGGCTACGGCCCCGTGGACGGGATCGTGGTTCGCTACGACGAGCAGGCGCGTCAGTACCGGAACGTCGAGGTATGGCCGATGAGCATCATCGGGCACCCCGCCGACGAGGCGAGGTACCGGTGGCAGTGGACCTTCCCGCTCGAGATCAGCCCCCACGACCACAACACCGTATACGTGGGGAGCCAGTACGTGATGCGGACCACGAACGGCGGGCAGAGCTGGGAGCGCATCAGCCCGGACCTCACCACCGACGACTCCACGAAGATGGGGATCTCGGGCGGCCTCACCCCCGACAACATCCAGGTCGAGACCTGCTGCGTGGTGTACGCCATCGACGAGTCGCCCGTGGAGGCGGGAGTGATCTGGGCCGGGACCAACGACGGCCTCGTCCAGGTGACGCGCGACGGCGGCAAGTCGTGGACGAACGTCACCCGGAACATCCCGGGCCTGCCTCCCCTGGGCGTGGTCCGGAACATCGACGCCTCGAGATACGACTCCGCCAGGGCGTACGTGACCATCGACCGCCACCAGATGGGCGACTTCGCGCCCTACGTCTACAAGACGTCGGACTTCGGGCAGCACTGGACGAAGATCACCGCAGGCGTGCCTCAGAGCCCGCTGTCCTTCGCCCGCAACGTGCGCGAGGACCCCGTGCGCCGGGGGCTCCTGTACCTGGGCACGGAGAACCGGCTCTACTTCTCCATGGACGACGGCGGACACTGGCAGTCCCTGATGACCGACCTCCCCCCGGCGCCCATGTACTGGCTCACGGTGCAGCCGCACTTCCAGGACCTGGTGGTGGGGACCTACGGGCGCGGCATCTGGATCCTGGACGACGTCACGCCGCTCCAGCAGCTCACCCCGAAGGTGGCGGCCGAGTCCGCTCACCTGTTCGCGCCGCGGGAGGCATGGCGGTTCCACGCCATCACGGCGCCCAACGCCATGTTCGACGACCCCTCGGCGGGGGAGAACCCGCCCTACGGGGCGTCGATCTCCTACTGGCTGAAGAGCGCGCCGGCGGGGACCGACAGCGTGCGCCTCCTCATCACGGACGCGGCCGGGGACACGGTACGCACCCTGTCCGGCCCGGCGAAGGCGGGGATCAACCGGGTGTGGTGGGACCTGGAGACCGAGAAGACGATGGAGATCCGGCGGCGGGTGCCGCCCGAGAACGCGACGTGGATGGACCTGGGCAAGAAGGGCTGGTTCGCCATGCCGTGGGGCCGCCAGTTCTCGATCCTGTCGCCGCCGGGCACCTACACGGTCACGTTCGAGGCGGGCGGCAAGAGCTTCAGCCAGCCGCTCACGGTCAACAAGGATCCCCACTCCGAGGGGAGCCTGAAGGACATCGATGCCCAGGTCACCATGCTCCGCTCCCTGTATGCGGACATGAACCGGGTGGCGAGCATGGCGAACCGGATCGAGTGGATGCGCCGCCAGCTCGCCGACCTGAGGCCGGTGCTGGAGAGCGCCGACGCCGACGACCTGATCGCGGCCGGCGACTCCCTGGAGTCGAGGCTCCGCGACGTGGAGGGCGAGCTCATCCAGCTCAAGCTCACCGGCACGGGCCAGGACGACGTGCGCTGGCCCTCGCGCCTGGCGGGCCGGGTGGCGTGGCTGGCCGGGGAAGTGGCCTCCAACGACTTCCCGCCCACCGACCAGGCCCGGGAGGTCCAGGGAATCCTCGAGCAGAGGGTCGAGGGCATGAGCCAGGAGCTGGAGACAGCCCTGGCCCAGAACCTCCCGCCCTTCAACCAGGAGCTGGCCCGCCGCGGCCTGGGCGGGATCGTGAGCCAGCTACCGTAGGGGGGACGCCGCGGGCGGCGTGACCAGGGGCGCGCCCGCGGCCAGGCGCGCCTCGACCTCGCCGGCCGGCATGGGCTTGGCCAACACGTAGCCCTGCACGAGGGCGCAGCCCGAGCGCCGCAGGTGCTCGAGCTGCGCCGTCGTGTCCACGCCCTCGGCCACCGACACCATCCCCAGGTTCCGCGACAGCTCGAGGACGGTGTCCAGGATCCTGGCTCCGTCCGAGCCCCAGGTGGCCGCCCGCACGAAGGTCGCGTCGATCTTGAGGACGTCCAGCGGATACTGTCCCAGGTAGGCCAGGGACGAGTACCCGGTGCCGAAGTCGTCGACGCACAATCGGACGCCCCGTGAGCGGAGCGCGTCCACGATGCCGATCGCGTCCTCCGTGCGGTGGAGGAGAGTGCGCTCGGTGATCTCCAGCACGAGGCTGCGCGGCTCGACCCCGCTGCGGGCCAGGATCCCCTCGATCCGCCCCAGGAGCTCCGGGTGGGCGAGCTCTTCCACCGACAGGTTGACGTGGACGTTCAGCGTCGCGGACGCGGGGTGGCGCTCGCGCCACGCGGCCAGGCGGCCGAGGGCCGCCTCGAGGACCCACCAGCCGATCCGCGGCAGGATGCGCGCCTCGCGTGCCACGTTCAGGAAGGCGGCCGGAGCCAGGAGTCCGCGCCGGGGGTGGCGCCAGCGCAGCAAGGCCTCGAGGGCCACGACTTCGAGGTCCGCCACCCGGGAGATGGGCTGGTAGTGGAGCTCGAACTGACCATCGGCGAGCGCCCTCCGCAGGTCGCCGGCCATCTCGAGGGCGCTCACGGCGTGCTCCCGGATGCCGGGGGCGAAGATCGTGATCCGCTCCCGCGTCTGTCCCTTGGCCCGGCTGGCGGCCGCCTGCGCGTCGCGCAGCAGCTCGGCCGGGTCGTCGTAATCGGGGCGTGACACCGCGATCCCGACCGAGCCGCTCGGGAACACGGCCCGGTCCCGCAGGGTGAGCGGGGCTTCCAGCTCCGCCAGGATGCGCAGGGCCACGTCGCGGGCCTCCCCCGCCCCCACCACCGGTTCCACGAGCACACCGAAGCGGTCGTCGTCGATGCGGGCCACCGTGTCGTCGTCGCGGACGGCCCGCCGCAGTCGGGTCGCGACGGCGGCGAGGAGCTGATCGCCCGCCTCGCGCCCGAACGCCTCGTTCACCCGGTGGAAGTCGTCCAGTTCCAGGCACAGCACGCCGAAGCGCTCTCCCGCGCGCTGCACCCGGGAGCCGGCCATCCGGATCCGGTCGAGGAGGAGCGCCCGGTTGGCCAGGCCGGTCACCTCGTCGTAGAAGGCACGGCGGGCCAGCTCCTCCTGCATCCGCCGCTGGAAGCGGATGTCCCGGGCCAGGAGGGCCGTGCCCACCCGGAAGCCGTTCCGGTCCCGTAGCTCGCACGCGGACAGGCTGACCGGGACGACCTCGCCGTCCCGGCCCCGCAGGTCCGCCTCCTCGTTGCCGATGCGGTCCCGTTCGAGGGCGTTGCCGAGGGTGATCTCCGAGATTTCCGAGGCGGCCAGCTCGGACGCCGGCCGCCCCACGAGCTCGTCGGGGCTCGCGCCGACCAGCGTGCACAGGGCCGGGTTGACGAAGCGGAGAAGGCCATCACGGTCGCACAGCGCCACCAGCTCCGAGGTCGTGCGCACGAGCTGCTCCGCGGCGAGCGCCGGCGAGAGGTCGGTCAGACGGTGACGCCAGAATGGCCCAGGCCGCGATGAGCGCGAACGCCGCCACGGCCTCCCAGCCGGCCGGATGGACCGGGATGCCGTAGGCCGGAAGGAAGTCGACCAGCGCCAGGTCCCCCACCAGGAAGGCCACGAGGAACGCGCGTGCGCGGCGGCGTGCCGTCCCGGGCGGCGAGCTCCTCCAGGCCCGCCACAGCTCGACGGGCGTGAGCAGCAGCAGGGCCGCGAACGGGACCGTGAACAGGAGACTGCGGGAGCCCAGGATCGGATAGGGACCCCACGGCCACGCACGGATCCCCGTGAGGAAGAGCCCCGACCCTACGAGGACCGACGCGCAGACCGCGAAGTACACCCACGCGGCCCGCACGACCGCGGAGCGGCGCTCCTCCAGCTCGAGGACGCGCACGGCGAACTGGTAGGTGGCCGGCGCCAGGAAGGGAATCCCGAGATTCGCGAGTCGTGCCCAGGCGAGCGCGGTGGCCGGGTCGGCCGCCATGAGCATCCAGGAGGAGGCGAACATCCACCACGCCGCCACGACCGTGAACAGGCCGAAGGCGCGGCTCTCCCGCGAGCGGTGCTCGCGGACCAGCGTAAAGGTGCCGACGCCCAGGAGGAGGGCCGAAACCATGAACGTGGGAATGGCGGCGGGCCGGGCCACGTACGCGCCCGCCAGAAGCAGCGTGTCTGCCATCGAGCCTCCTCACACCTCGCCGCGCGCGTCCCGAGCGCCGGCGGCCCATCCCTCCCCCTCCCGGACCGAAGGCAAGCCCCGTACCCCGGGCGACCGGGATTCACGGGCCGTGCCAAGACCTGTCCCTGCATAGCGTTAGGACCAGCATTGTCACCCGGAGGCTGTGGCGCCCACCCCACGCCCCGTGGTGACTTCTGTTCAGGACGTTGAAACGATTTCCGGGCGTTGACCGGCGGCACCGGCCGCGGCAGTATGGGCCCGTTCGACACACTCACCCCGGCACGGAGACCCGGCCATGTCCAGCCGTCCAGTCCCGATCGTCGCGGCGCTGTGCGCAGTAGCCGCCCTCGCCCTCCCGACGCGGGCCCGTACCCAGGAGGTCGCCGGAGCCCCCAGCTTCCGGCACGTGCTCGGCCTGCGCTCGGTGGGAGCGGTGGCCATCGCGCCCGACGGGTCGACCGTCGCCTACGAGGTGCGGGGGGCCGACTGGGACGCGAACCGGTACGACACCGAGATCTGGCTCGTGCGGCCGGGCGCGGCGCCCTTCCAGCTCACCCGGACGGCGAAGGGGAGCTCCACGAGCCCGGCCTGGTCCCCCGACGGCAAGTGGATCGCTTTCCTCTCCTCCCGGGAGGAGGGGAAGACGCAGGTGTGGCTCATCCGCCCCGACGGGGGCGAGGCGCGGCCGCTGACCGACGTGGCCGAGGGCGTGCGCTCCTTCGCCTGGAGCCCGGACGGCGCGAGCCTGGCGGTCTCGATCCAGGAGACCGAGAGCGCCGCCATGAAGGCGCGGAAGAAGGACTACGGGGACTGGAGGGTCGAGAGTGAGACCGCGCCCCCCGTCCACCTGTGGGTGATGGACGTGTCGAAGGCGCTGGCCACCGAGGCCGGCGCGAAGCTGCCGGGTGACTCGGCGGGGACCGACTCGGCAGCCTACATCCTCCGCGCGCGGCGCCGCTTTTCGGGCGCTGACCCCGGGCGCCGCCTACACGGTCGTCGGCTTCCGCTGGTCACCCGACGGGTCACGGATCGCTTTCTCCCACCAGCCGGACGGCCGCGTGCCCTCGTTCACGCACCGGGACCTGTCGGTGGTCGACGTGGCCACGGACTCGATCCGAACGCTGGTGGACTGGCCGGGCGCGGACGCGGGGCCCGTGTGGTCCCCGGACGGCCGCTGGATCGCCTTCTCCACCGGCGCCGGGGACACCGCCTACTACACCACGGACGAGATCGCGAAGGTCCGCGCCTCCGGCGGGAAGCCGGAGCTCCTCACCGGCTCCTACGACTCGAACGCCGACCCGGTGGCGTGGCTCCCGGACGGGCTCGTCGTGGCGGGGTGGCGGCAGGGGCAGACGGTGCTGTATCGCATGGATTCCGAATCGACGAAGATGACGGTGATCACCGACGCGCCGCGAGCCTTCCGCTCGGTGGACTACACGCCCGATGGGAAGTCGGCGGCCTTCGTGGGCGCCACCCCGACCGAGCTGTCGGAGGTCTACCTCACATCGGCCGGCGACTGGAGGCCGCGCAAGCTCACCGACATGACCGCCCAGGTGGCCGGCTGGCCCGTCGGCACCGAGCGCGACATCGCCTGGAAGAGCAAGGACGGGGCGGTCGTGCACGGCGTGCTCATCACGCCGCCGGGCTTCGACTCCACCCGCCGGCACCCGCTCGTGGTGCGCATCCACGGCGGTCCCACCGGCATCGACCTCCCCATCCTCTCGAGCCAGGTCGAATCGTACGTGTACCCGCTCACCCAGTGGCTCGCCCGCGGCGCCGTGGTGCTCATGCCCAACTACCGCGGCTCCCTCGGCTACGGACAGGGGTTCGAGAAGCTCAACGTCGGCAACCTGGGCGTGGGCGACGCGTGGGACGTGATGTCGGGCGTGCAGGCGCTCATCGACCGCGGGATGGTGGACCCCGACAGCATGGTGGCCATGGGCTGGAGCGAGGGCGGCTACATCTCGGCCTTCCTCACCACCACCACCCACCGCTTCAAGGCCATCTCGGTGGGCGCCGGGATCTCCGACTGGATGACCTACTACGTGAACACGGACATCCACCCGTTCACGATCTCGTACCTGGGCGGCACCCCCTGGGACCTGCCGAAGGTGTACGCGAAGACCTCGCCCATCACCTACCTCAAGCAGGCCTCGACCCCGACCCTCATCCAGCACGACGACGGCGACCCGCGGGTGCCCCCGCCCAACGGGTTCGAGCTCTACCAGGGGCTCGAGGACGTGGGCGTGCCCGTGAAGTTCATCCTCTACCACGCCGACAGCCACGGCGTCCCGACTCCGAAGCAGCGCCTGGCCGCGACCTGGCACAACTGGGCCTGGGTGGCGAAGTGGCTGTACGGGGAGGACGTGAAGCTGCCGTTTCCGGAAGGGGGCTGACCACACGAAGACGGTGCGCTCCGGGGCTCAGGGGCGGAACGCAGGGCCATGAGCGTGTTCATGGTGGACCGAAACCTCCCCGGCATCACACTCGACCCGCTGGCCGACGCGCACAAGCCAGCCATCGACACGAGCCGCCGCTTCACCGAGGCCGGTCAGGACGACACGAGCCGTCCGACCGCGAGGAGACCCAGCACGAGGGGAAGATACGCGAGCGAGACCAGGAAGAGCCGGCGTGACCGGCGCGCGGTCACCCCGGCCAGGAGCGGCACGGCGGCCGCCAGGTAGAGGCTCCCGAGCAGGAGGGCACCGGCCAGGTAGAGCCCGCCCCCCAGGTCCAGAACGACCGGCAGCGCGCTCACCAGCAGGAGGAGAGCCGCCGATCCCGCCGCCTGCCACGCCGTCCACCGGCCCGTCGGGTCGGCCACGGCCACCGTGCGGTAGCCGCCCCTGCGGTAGTCTTCCCGGCACAGCCAGTCGAGCCCGGCGAAGTGCGGGATCTGCCACAGGAACACGAGCGCGAACAGCGCCCACGCGCCGGGGTCCAGCGAGCCGGTGGCCGCCGCCCACCCGCCCATCACGGGCAGGGCTCCCGGGGCGCTCCCCACCAGGACCGCCGCGGGGGAGACTCGCTTCATCGGCGTGTACACGAATGCGTAGGCGACGAGCGTCAGGGCCGCCAGGGCGGCCGTGAGGATGTTGAGCACGGCTCCCAGCAGGCCGATCCCCGCCAGGGAGACGATCCCGACGAAGGCCGCGGCCCGCATCGGTGTCACCCGTCCCGAGGGGATCGGGCGGCCCCGCGTGCGCGTCATGCGCGCGTCCTGCTCGCGCTCCAGCAGCTGGTTCAGGCCGTTGGTGCCCGACGCGGCCAGGTAGGTCCCCAGGACGAGGGCCGCCAGCCGTAGCATCCCGGACCCCGGGGCGGTCGCCAGCCCCCCGCCGCCCCGGGCCGCTACGTAGCCCGCCGCCGCCGTCAGCGTGGCCAGCAGCGAGATCCCCGGCTTCCCCAGCTCGAGGTAGGCCCTGGCCGCCCCCGCGGACGGTGCGGACGGCCGCACGTGAGAGCCGGGTCGATTCCCTGGTGCTGGCATGATCCCCCCTTGACGCCGTATACCTCATAACATCATGATTTATTCATCTGCTCGCCGCAAGCCGGCGAGAACGACCCACTTCCGAGCCACCACCGCGGGAGGTCCGCGTGGACGATCCGCACGTGCAGTCCGAAGAGGTGCCATGGCAGCAGCGGGTGATGAACAGCATCTCGGATGCTGGCCCTGGCCGCCGTCGTGTTCTTCTTCCTCTCCTATGTGGTGTGGGGGCTCATCGACCTCCTGAGCGTCCGCGCGGGAGGCTGAGATGAGCTCTCCGCTGAAGTCCCCCGAGGGCGTGTGGTGGAACTGGACCGTGAGCCGCCAGGAACGGACCTGGCTCGGCATGGCCCTCCTCTGGTGCATCATCCTGTTCGGCTGGATGATCGGCTGGCGGGAGCTCGGCGCCCAGAACCCGGTCGGTCCGACCACGCGGATCAGTCCCGATCGGTACCGGGCCGAGGTCCAGGCCTACGAGAAGGAGGCCCGGCACACCGACGAGGGCCTGGTGCCCGCCGGCGCGGACGTGTACGTCGAGGCGCAGCAGTGGACCTGGAACGGCCTCCCCGTCGTGCTCCAGGCCGGCAAACCGTACCGCCTGCACCTCAGCAGCTACGACGTCCAGCACGGCTTCGGGCTCCACCGCGAGGCCCGGATGATCGAGCAGTTCAACCTGCAGGTCCTGCCCGGATACGAGTGGGTCGTTCCCATCGAGTTCGAGCACCCCGGCACCTACGATGTCCAGTGCAACGAGTTCTGTGGCGTGGGCCACCGGACCATGCACGGACAGATCATCGTCAAGTGAGGGAGGGCTAGAAACATGGCGATCGGCCTCCTGGACGCACCGTACGGCGAGGACGGCTTCCGGACCTGCGAGGTGACGGGCCTTCGCATCCACCGCTCCGCCGAAGTGCCCGTCAAGATGTTCGGTCTCACGGCCGTCGTGGCCCTCATCGTGGGCGGGATCGCCGCTCTCCTCGTGGCGCTCACTCGCTGGGAGGCGGTGGGCATCCTGCAGCCCACGGCGTTTTACAAGTACCTGAGCCTGCACGCCTGGAACCTCCTCATCTTCTGGATGGTGTTCATGGAGGTGGCCATCCTGTACGTGGGGGGACCCATGGTGCTGGGCCGGAAGCTTCCGGCGCCTCGCCTCGCGAAACTCGGCTGGGCGGTCATGGTCGCCTCGGCCGTGCTCATCGAGTACGCGATCTGGACGACCACCTACCCCAACCAGGAGCCGCTGCTCACCTCCTACGCGCCGCTCAAGTCCTCGGCGTTGTTCTACCTGGGGGTGGACACGTTCATCCTGGGAACCGTGGTCGCGGCCCTTCCCTTCTTCGCCTGCATTTGGCAGGAGAAGAGCGAGCACCCCGACCGCACCCTTCCCCTGGTCACCTTCGGCGCGTTCGTGACCGGCATCATCGCCGTCGAGGCCCTCCTGGGCGGCCTCATCACCTACGTGCCGACCTTCCTGTGGCGGATCGGGCTGGTGGGACACATTGACGCGGCCTGGTACCGGCAAATGTACTGGATCATCGGCCACGGCACCCAGCAGATCAACCTCGCCGCCATGGTCACGGTGTGGTACTTCATGACCCATCTCACCGCCGGGGCCGAGGTGGTGAGCGAGAAGGTCTCGCGGGGCGCCTTCATCCTCTACCTGTTCTTCATCAACATGGGCGCCGCCCACCACCTCATGGCGGATCCGGGCGTCTCGGCCAGCTGGAAGATGTGGAACACCTCCTACGCCATGTACGGCGCCGTGCTGGCCAGCCTCATCCACGCCTTCGCCATCCCGGCGGGCCTGGAGGCGGGTCGCCGCAAGCGCGGCCTGGGCGGGGACAGCTGGTTCGGCTGGCTGAAGACGGCCCCGTGGCACGACCCCGGCTTCTCGGCCACGGCGCTAAGCATCGTCCTGTTCGGCTTCCTGGGCGGCATCACGGGCGTCCTCATGGGGCAGATGCAGCTCAACACCATGCGGCACAACACGCTGGCCGTACCCGGCCATTTCCACGGCACCGTGGCGGTGGGGACCACGCTGGCGTTCATGGGCCTCGTCTACTACGTGATCCGACTCATCTTCCGGAAGGAATGGGTGTTCGAGCGGTTGGCCCGGCTGCAGCCGTATCTGTACGGCTTCGCCATGAGCATCGCGGCCATGGCCATGATGGAGGCGGGCATCCTGTACGGCGTGCCCCGGAGAGACCCGATCACCACGTCCATTCCCGGCACGCACTTCAGCTTCTCGGCCGCCAGCCCCATGCTGGCCGTGCTCGGGATCGCAGCATCGGTGGCCGTGCTGGCCGGCGCGATCTTCGTGCTCGTGGCCGTGGGCTCTCTCCTGTTCGGGAAGGAGGCGCGTATGCGGGTGCCGGTGCCGCTATCCCTGACCGGGAGCGATGCCCCGGTGCACCGGTACTCGATGCGGGGCACGCTGGCCATGTGCGGATTCTTCCTGGCCGTGTTCGCCCTGTTCTACGGCATGGACTGGATGTGGCTGTCACGGCTGTGGATGTTCGGCGGATGATCGGCGCGGCGGTGGGATCGCGGGAGGGACCGGCGACCCGGATTCGCCCCTGGAGCCGGAACGAAGCGCGGGCTCGAACGGTAGAGAGGAGGCGACTCGATGTCCGATGAGGCGGGTGTCGCACGGAGCCCGGACGGCGGGGTCTCGAGCGACCCGAACGTCGAAGACAACGGCCCCTGGTTCGGCGTCTTCCTGTTCGTGGTCGTGACCCTGTTCGCGGCCGCAGCGGCCGCCGTCATACACTCTCTCGTGGCCACGTTCGGTTGAGGCCCCCGGGCCGGAATCTCCGGTCCCGCGCACCGCCGGGGCGTGGGAAGGGCGAGCGCAGGATGCTGTCCCAGACCGCCGAATACGCCCTCCGGGCCGCCATCCGGCTCGCCTCCCGACCCGACGCGGACCCCGTCCGCGTCGAGGACCTGGCCGCGGAGCTCGACCTGCCTCGCAACTACCTCTCCAAGATTCTGCACACGCTGGCCCGGAAGGAGGTGCTGGAGTCCGTCAAGGGACCGGGCGGCGGATTCCGGCTGGCGGGACCACCCGCGGAGCTCACGCTGTTCGAGGTGGTAAGCCAGTTCGACGACCTCTCGCCCGGCCGAACCTGCGTCCTGGGACGGCCGTGCTGCAGCGACACCGACCCCTGCCCGGTCCACGAGCGGTGGTTCCCGGTGTCCGAGAGGATCGCGCAGTTCTTCCGCGAGACCACCCTGGCGGACGCCGCAGCCGGGGTGAGCGAAGTCCGGTAGCGCACCCCGGAGCGTCCGGGTCGGGCGCCCGGCCCGGTCGGCCGACCGACCCTGCCTCACCTCAGCCCAGGATCGCCTCCACTCCGGCGCATACGAACGCCCACTGGAGCCGCATCTGGTCGGCCACCGGGACGGGACGGAGCTCGTCGGCGTCGGCGTCGCGGGAGGCTCCCAGGAAGAGCGGCACCTCGGACACCAGCGTGAGGGGGTCGCCCCCCAGGGCGCGGATCGTCTCCATGGAGCTCGGCCGGAAGCGGGCGGCCGCCTCCGGGTCGCCGGCGGCCAGAAAGTGCTCGCGCATCGACACGTGGTTGGGCCGGGTGGCGAAGCCGGGCGCCAGCCGGTGGAAGCCCTTCTCCCCGGCCCGCTCCACGTCGTGCAGCGCGTAGCCGGAGTGCTCCGCCGACGCCCGACAGCGCTCCATGAGCCGGTCCAGCGCCGCCCGGCCGCGCCACCCGGGCTCGACCAGGTACCAGGCCCCGCCGGCCACCGACATCCCGTGCAGGGAGGCGTGCAGGGCGAAGGAGCCCGCCTCCCGCCACCAGGCCCACGCGGCACGGTTCTCCGGCCGCGCCCCGTCGTCCTCGTCCCGGAAGGGGAAGCCGAACTCAATGTCGTCTCCGGGGAGCTCCCGGACGACGTGAAGCCGGTAGAGCGCGGGGTCGTAGGCGTCCGGACCGTCGGCGAGCGCTCCCGGCCCGGTGGCGCCGGAAGACCGCTGCCACGCCGCGTTGGCGGCGTCTCCGTCCGGATTGAGGTGCGGGAGGATCCACCACTCCGCCGCCGTGAGGAGCGGGTCCGCCGCCGGTAGCTCGGCCAGGTGCGCCGCGAGCCGCCGCAGGAGCCGGGGGCCCACGGGCTCGTCCGCGTGGCAGCCGGCCACGAGGCTCACGCGACGCGGTCCCTGGCCCATCCGGAAGGCACACACGGGGCGCCCCTCACGCGACCGACCGATGAGGTCGCCCTCGTCCGGGCCCACCGGCTCGCAGGCGAGGATCTCCTCGAAGCGGCCCTCGAGGGTGTCGTAGCCGGGCGGTCGCGGGCCGCTCACCGCGGCCCGCCTCCGGCCCGCGCCGCGCCGGAGTCTCTCGTGCCGTCACCGCCGGTCGGCCCCGTGTCCTCCCCCTCCGGCAGCAGCTCCAGGCGTGCCACGGTCGCCGCCTGCACGTTCGCCTCCGACCAGGGGATCGGCACGCCCGTACCCTCCAGCCAGTGCCGCAGGAGGTCGTCGTAGTTCGGGGAAAAGGGGTTCCCCGACTGGCCCCCGGGGAGGCAGAAGCGCGCCTCCTCCCAGTCCCCCAGCGGAATGACGGCCCGCAGCGACGGGACGGCAGAAGCCGGGGCGAGCGGGTCGTCGGGGAGCGCGGCGCACTGGGCGACCGTGTGCGCATCGCCTCCGATGCGCAGCGGGCCCCGGTCGAACACCCGCCCCAGCGGACCCACCTGGCCCAGCGGGTGGCGGAGCCACACGGGCCGGATGTGTCCCCACGCCCACGCCGCCGGATCCGGGCCGAACTCCCGCCGGAGCCGGCCGACGGCGTCGCGCGCCGCCCCGGCCACCGCGTCCGCCCACGGCTCCTCGAGCCACCCCTCGGCCCGCTCCCCGAGGAGGCGGGTGAGGAGCGCGTGGCCCTTCCGGCCGAAGAAGCTGCGCGGCGTGAGCACGTGGAAGCCGCGGCCCAGGGCCCACGCCGAGGCGGCGGGCGCCCGGCCCCGGATCAACCGGCTCACGAGGCCGCCCAGGACGAGCTCGTACACCGTCGCGGCCGGCGAGTCGGCCGCGGCCCTCCCATCCCAGCCCCGCAGGAGCTCGAGCCCGAGGGCCAGGTCGGGGTCGCCGCCCTCCGGCGATGCCGAAGCCCCCGGGTCGCCATCCGACGCGGCCCGGCCCGCCAGCTCGAGGAGGTCCTCGCGCAGGTCGCGCCACGGCAGGCAGGCCACGTCGACCTGGAGCCGCAGGGTCGCCGCCACGTCCCAGTCGCGTACGCTCGCCGAGCACCTCCTCGATGCGCGCGGCGCGGTAGCCGTCGATCCAGTCGGCCCCGAGCCAGGGGACGCCCGGGCCGTCCTCGGCCGGCTTGTTGTTGGCCGAGACCAGGTAGCCGGTCTCCGGGTCCTCGCGCGCGGGCATGGCCTCGAACGGGACGTGCTCCTCCTCCCAGCCCGCGGCCGGATCCCACCCCGGCGCCGGTAGCGTGCCCCAACCCCGCCGCCGGACGGGGGCCTCGCCGACCAGGCGCCAGCCGATCGTCCCCGCGGTGTCCGCGGCCACCACGCTGAGCGACACGGTGGGCCAGTGACGGAAGAGCTCGCCGAGCTCCCCGACCGTTCGCGCCCGCTGGGCCAGCAGGAAGCCCTCGAGCGGCCGCGGCTCCAGCCACGTGGCACGCAGCGCGAGGGCCAGGCGGCCGCCCTCCGAGCCGAGCGACCCGGCCTCCGGTCCCGCACGAGCCCCCGGCTCTCCCGGCGCCGGGGACCCGCCACGCCCCAATCCCGCCGGCTCCGTCCCGCGCAGGGCCGCGCCGACCACGGGGCCGCGGGGCGTCTCGATCACCTCCTCCTCGACCGGATCGCCGCCCTTCACCCGGATGGTCTCCGTCCACCGTCGGCACGGCTCCCAACCGTCCCCGCGGCGCACCCGGTCGCCGTCGATCGCCTCGAGGAAGAAGTCCGTGTTGTCCACGAGCCCTGCCGTCACGCCCCAGGCCACGTGCCCGTTGTGGGCGGACAGGAAGGCCGGCATCCCCAGGAAGGCGGCGCCCGCCACCTCCCACTCGGGCGTGCGCACGTGCGCCAGGTGCCAGTGGGGCGGGAGTTGCGGCGCCAGAATGCGGATCGTTGGCCAGCAGCGTGCGGCCCGTGGCGGTCCGTGACGCCGACAGCGCCCAGGCGTTGGACGCCCCGCCCGTTCCGACCCGTTCCGCGAGCGCCTCCAGGTCCTCCTCCACGCGGTCCAGCACGGCGCGGAGCGGCGCCCGCCCCGTCTCCTGGAGAGGCAGCCAATCGGGATAGGGCCCCGAGAGGTCGCTCACGGCTTCCGGCCCGTCGTCCAGCAGCATGCGCAGGCGGACGAGCTCCGTGTCCCAGTTGGCGGGCAGGACGAAGCTCACCAGCCGGTGCATGGCGACGGCGTCGGCCGCCTCCCACGGGGTCGGGTCGATCCGGAGGAGAGCGTGCCCGTGGGGCCGGCGAGGAAGCCCCCGCTCGAACGCCGCCCCCACCCCCCGGCAGTAGGCCCGCAGGGCCGTTCGGACCTCCGGGCGCGAGGCTTCGAGCTGGGCCTCCGTCCCGCGCCGGAAGCCGATGCGGCGCGCCAGCCTGTCGATGGCCAGGCCCTCCTCGCCGATCGCCTCGGCGACGGTGCCCCGCACGGTGCGCAGCAGCAGCTCGAGCTGGAAGGGGCGGTCCTGGGCCTGTACGAAGCCGAGCGAGAAGGCGGCGTCCTCGTCGCACCCGGCCGTGATGTGGGGGATTCCGTAGCCGTCGCGCCGCACGGTCAGCGGCCCGTGCAGCCCCCGGACCCGCAGGGTCCCCGAGGTGCGCGGCAGGCGCCGGCCGAGCAGGAGACGGAAGAGGGCGCGCGTCGGGTTCACGATCGTCCCCCGGGTCCGGCGGCCAGGTGGTGGCGGATGAGCGGGCGCGTGCCGGGAGCCAGGTAGTCCTCGGCCCGGGCCTCGGCGGCCTGGTCCAGGGCCGTGACCCGCGCGTGCTGGCGCAGGTGCTCCGCCCACGACTGGACCAGGAAGAGCTCCACGTAGCGGTCCGGATCGGAGGAGTCGGCGAACAGGTCCCAGTAGTAGGCTCCGCTCCGGCGCCGGCGCCTGCCCACGTCGGCCATCGCCGCCTCGAAGGCCTGGTGGCGGCCCGCCGCGACGTGGTAGTCGACGGTCACCAGGACGGGGCCGCGGTCGTGCTCCACCTCCTCGGAGAGGATCGGGGCCGGCCAGTGCCGGGTCGGCGACAGGTCGAGGCCCTCGGTCTCCCGGATGCGGAAGCGCCCCCCGACCACCACGCCCAGGACCACCACGGCCCCGGCGGCGGCCAGCGCCCCGGGTAGACCGACGCGGCCCGCGACCACGCCCCACAGGATGCTGCCCACCGTCGTGCCCCCGAAGAACACGAGCACGTAGAGCGACATGCCCCGGGCCCGGACCCAGGAGGGGAGGACGGTCTGGGCGGCGGTATTGAAGCCCGACAGGAGGTTGAGCCACGCTCCGCCCGCCGCGAACACGATCGCCAGGAAAGGCCCCAGGTCGCGCACCTGGCCCACGGCCGCCAGGCAGACGCCGAACACGACGATGGACACCGTCACCACGCGGTCCAGGGTGAGCCGCCGGCGGAGCGGGCCCAGCACCACGGCGCCCGACACGGCCCCGATCCCGAACGCCGTGACCACGAGGCCGAAGCCCCCGGCCGAGAGTCCCAGCCTCTGGCGCGCCACGAGCGGCAGGAGGGCCCACAGCGCGCTTCCCGCGAACACGAACAGGCCGACCCTCACGAGGACCGAGACCATCTGCGGCGTGTGCCGGACGTAGCGCACGCCCGTTCGGACGGCTCCCGGGAACGGCTCCCGCGGGAGCTCGCGGCTCTCCGCCGGCCGCTTCCAGCGACCGAGCACCCCGACCAGCCCGAGGTAGGAGGCGGCGTTGGCCAGGAAGGCCACTCCGGCGCCGGCCGTGGCCACCAGCACCCCTCCGAGGGCCGGGCCGACGGCGCGGGCGATGTTGACACCGACGCTGGACGACACGATGGCCGACGGGAGCTCGTCGCGGGGAACCAGCTCGGGGAGAATGGCGGTCCAGGCGGGCTGGTTGACCGCCGCCCCGAAGCCCAGCAGCAGCGTGAACAGGAGGAGGCTCCACGGGGTGATCCAGCCCAGCACGGTGAGCACGCCCAGGGTTCCGGCCGCGAGCAGCTGCCATACCTGCGCCCACAGGAGGACGCGCCGCCGGTCGACCAGGTCGGCCAGCGCCCCCGCGGGGACCACCAGCGTGAACATGGCGAGGCCGGTGGCGGCCTGGACCAGCGCCACCATGATCGGCCGCGGCGCCAGATCGGTCATGAGCCACTGGGCCGCCACCTGCTGCACCCACGTGCCGACGTAGGAGACCACGTTGGCAGCCCAGATCGCCCGGAATACGGGGTGACGGAACGGCGTCCACGGCGAGGTCGGAGCCGTCTTGCCGCTCCCGGTGGCCCGGTCTACCATCGTCCGGCTCGCTTCACGTCCATCGCGGCTGGAGGTTCGCATGGGTCCTGCCACGACGCTCGTACGCCGAGCCTTCGGGGCCCGGGGCCCGTGCCCCGTCTCTCGTCGCCGGCCAGAACGCCTCCTTCGCCCTGGACGTGCTGCACTGGCTGTCGGGCCTCCTGCCGTGAGGCGGAGCGCCGGCCGGGCCGGCGCCCGCCGCTCACCGCGTCAGCTGCGGCCCGCCTTCGGCGCGGCCACGCGATACAGGCCCCACGCGACCAGGGCGAGCAGGAAGAGTCCCGGGAGTGCCGACTCGTGCACGCCCCAGAAGGCGAGCACGTTCGAGCGTCCCGAGAGCACGATCGGGATGGCCATGAAGATCCCGACCAGGGCCTCGCCGGTGATGAAGCCCGAGGAGAGCAGGAGCCCGCGCTGCGCGGCGTCCTTGCGGTCGTCCTCCGAGTCGAAGCTCCGCTTCCGCAGGGCCCGCTTGACCAGCGGCGCAACGACGCCCCCGATGAAGATCGGGGTCGACAGCTCGACCGGCAGGTAGATCCCCACCGCCACGGCCAGCACCGGGGTCCGGAAGGGGGCGTCCCGCTTCTCGAGCCACATGTCGAACGCGATGATGGCCACCGCCACCCCCATCCCGATGAACACCATGGTCCACGGGAGGCCGCCCTCGAACACCCCCTTGGCCACCGATGCCATGAGAGTGGCCTGCGGAGCGGTGAGGGACTGCGGGTGCGCCGGCGACTGCGGACCGATTCCGTAGGCGTTGAGGAGCAGGTTCAGCACGGGGGCCATCACGAAGGCCGACACGCCGGTGCCCACGATGAGCATGACCTGCTGCTTCCAGGGCGTGGCGCCCACCAGCCAGCCCGTCTTCAGGTCGTGGAGGTTGTCGCCGGCGATGGCCGCGGCGCACGCCACCACCGCGCCGATGAGGATGGCGGCCGCCGCCCCCTTCCCTCCCGCCTGCCCGAACACGACCAGGAGGAGGAGCGAGGCGAACAGCAGGGTGGCGATCGTGACCCCGGAGACCGGGTTGTTGGATGATCCCACCAGCCCGGTCATGTAGCCGGAGACGGCCGAGAACACGAAGCCAGCGATCACCATGATGATCGCCATGGCCAGGCTCATGGCCAGATGCCCGACCAGATAGTGGTACAGGAAGAAGAGGGGGATGATGGAGAGAGCGATCACCAGCAGCACCCACTGCATGGGCATGTCGCGCTCGGTGCGCAGGGTGGACTCGACGCCCCCCTCGCGCAGCGCCCGGTAGGCGTCGAAACCGGAGCGAATCCCCGTGACCACGCTCCCGCCCATGCGGATCAGGGCCCACAGGCCGCCGACCACCATGGCCCCCACGCCCAGGTAGCGGGTCTGGGTCGACCACACCGTGAGCGCGTGCTCGGCGGCCGTCTGGCCCGCCGGCAGCCCTCCGTGTAGCCAGGTGTAGATCGGAATGGCCACCCAGAAGTTGAGGATGCCCCCGCCGAACACCAGGCAGGCGATGTTGAGCCCCACGATGTAGCCCACGCCCACGAGAGCGGGCGACAGGTTCGTTCCGATGTAGAACAGGCTCTTGCCGCCGAAGATTCCGACGGCCCACTCCGCCGTCTCCTTCCACAACCGAAGGCCCGTCTGCGAAAACTTGAACAGGGCGGACACGATGGCGGCGCCGGCCACGAACCAGACGCCCGTCCCGCCGCGCTCGCCCGTCTCCAGGACCTCGGCGCAGGCCACGCCCTCGGGGAACTGGAGCGGGTTCTCGACGATGAGCGCGCGCCTGAGGGGGACCGTGAACAGCACGCCGAGGATGCCGCCGAAGCCGGCGATGAGGGTGGTCTGGACGAAGTCGAACTGCGTCCAGGTCCCCAGCAGCACGAGCGCGGGGATCGTGAAGATGACGCCGGCCGCCAGTGATTCGCCCGCGCTGGCGCACGTCTGTACGATGTTGTTCTCGAGGATGTTCGAGCGCGGGAACAGGCGCAGGATCCCCATCGAGATCACGGCGGCCGGAATGGAGGCCGACACCGTGAGACCGGCGAACAGCCCCAGGTAGGCGTTGGCCCCGGCCAGCACGAGGGCCAGGATGACGCCCAGGATCACGGCCTTGACGGTGATCTCGGGCAGGGACTGCGAGGCCGGGATGAAGGGGCGGTGGGACTCCGATCCGGACGCGCTTGCGCGGGCTGAGGGTCGGGCGCTCGCCATGCTTACCCCTGGAGCGAGGGTCTCGGGATGAGGAGGGACGTGTTGCGCGACGCTAGGAAGCCCATGCCGGGCGCGCAAGAGCGGGCGCCACGGAAGAGGTCGCGGGGGACGACGCGCGGGTGACCCATCCGTGGTGGTCCTACCCGGCCCTGGCGGCCGTCGGCCTGGTGGCCGGCGCCCTAAACGTCATCGCCGGCGGAGGCTCCTTCCTCACCCTTCCGGCCATGATCTTCCTCGGCCTGCCGCCCACGGTGGCCAACGGCACCAACCGAATCGCCATCCTGGTGCAGAACGCCGGCGCCGTGTGGGGCTTTCAACGCCGGCGCCTGGTGGCGTGGCGCTGGGTGGTGCGGGCCGCCCTGCCGGCCGTGCTCGGCGCGATCCTGGGGGCGTGGCTCGCCGTGCGGATCGGGGACCGCTCCTTCGAGCGCATTCTCTCGGTCCTCATGGTGGTGGTCTCGCTGGCGTCGCTGTGGCGCCCGGGGAGCGGAGCCGCGCGCTCGGAGAGCAGCGGAGAGCGGCCCGAGGAGCCCGGCCTCGGGCCCGACGCGGTGCCGGCGCCCCCCGCCGCGGCCGGGGCCAGGCTCGCGCTGGCCGGCGGCTTCTTCCTGGTCGGCGTCTACGGCGGATTCGTCCAGGCCGGCACCGGCTTCCTGTTCCTGGCCGTGCTGACCTGGGCAGGCTTCGACCTGGTGCGGGGCAACGCCCTCAAGGTGCTCGTCATCCTCCTGTGGACGCCGCTCGCCCTGTGGCAGTTCGCCGCGGGCGGACAGGTGGACTGGCTGCTGGGGCTGGCGCTCGCGGCGGGGAACTTCTCGGGGGCGCTGGTCGGCGTGCGGCTCACCGTGCTCAAGGGGAGCCGCTGGGTGCGGCGGGTGGTGACGATGACGGTGATCGCGTTCGCGTTGCTGCTGTGGGTGCTGCCCTAGGGGGAATCGGGCCCCGTGACGCACCGGGGGGCTTCACTATTAGGGCCGACTAATCTACCTTGCAGGTGGTACTCGGCCGGCCCGGGATGGCCGGTCCGTCGGGGGGCGGAGCTCCGCCCCCGCGTCCCTCTCCAGGCCTCGAGGAGGCACCCATGATGCCACGCTCGCCCCGACGACGAATCGGCGGCCCGGCCGTCGGCGCCGCCGGCCTGCTCGCCCTGCTGCTCCTGGCGCCGGTAGCGGCCGGAGCCCAGGTCGACCCGGCGGCTCGAGACGCGATGATCCGGAGCGCCATGAGCGCCGCGCCCGCCGAGGTGTCGCTCGCCGCCACCGTCCGGGACTGGCAGGGCAACATCCTGCGCGAGGGCACCAACGGATGGACGTGCATGCCCGACATGGCCGACCAGCGGGGCGACTCGCCCATGTGCCTGGACGCAGTCTGGATGGCATGGGTGGACGCGTGGCAGAACAAGAAGCCCTTCCGCGCGGACCGGATGGGCTTCGGCTACATGCTCCAGGGCGACTTCCCGACCAGCAACACCGACCCCTACGCACAGAAGGCGACGCCCGACAACCAGTGGCTCGAGGACTCGGGTCCGCACGTCATGATCCTGGTGCCGGACGCCACGGCCCTGGCGGACCTCCCACGGACGCCGCATGAACAGGGACCCTGGGTGATGTGGGACGGAACACCCTACGTCCACATCATGCTCCCGGTGTCCCGGAAGCCCTAGGGAGAGCAGATCACGACTCGACCGGAGGGGGCCCTTCCCCGCGGCCCGCCGGTCCGGCCGATTCGTTCAGCCGCGCGGGCTCCGCCTCCGCTCGCGATAACGCTCCATGCGGCGCGCCAGGGTGCGCCGGTGGACCCCGAGGATCTCGGCCGCCCGGGTCCGGTTTCCCCCGGCCTCCTCGAGCACGCGGAGGATGTACTCGCGCTCGAGCCGGTCCAGGTCCCAACGCTCGTCCTCGGCCCGGCTCAGGAGATCGCCCGCCTTCCCGCGCCCGCGGCGCGTGGTGGGCTCGAACCGGATGGCCGGCTGGCCCGCGTACAGGAGCATGGCCCGCTCCACGAAATGCTCCAGCTCGCGCACGTTTCCGGGCCACGGGTATTCCTGCATGCGTACGAGCGTCTCGGGCAGGATGGCGGGCGCCTCGACGTCGTTCTCCTCGGCGAAGCGTCGCCGGAAGTGCTCGGCCAGGAGAGCGATGTCCTCGCGGCGCTCCCGCAGGGGCGGCACCCGGATCGGAAATACGTTGAGGCGATAGAACAGGTCTTCCCGGAAGCGGCCCTCCTCGACCGCCTCCTCGAGGTCCTCGTTGGTCGCCGCCACGAGGCGGAAGTCCACCGGCACCGTCCCCCCGCCGCCGACCCGACGGATCCGCCGCTCCTCGAGCACCCGGAGGAGCTTGACCTGCACGTCCACCGGGACCGTGGCCAGCTCGTCGAGGAAGAGCGTGCCGCCGTGCGCCTCCTCGACCAGACCGGGACGATCGGCGTGCGCCCCCGTGAAGCTCCCCTTGCGATGCCCGAACAGCTCCGCCTCGAGCAGACTCTCCGGGAGCGCCGAGCACACCACGGCCACGAACGGGCCCTCGGCCCGCGGCGAGATCTCGTGGATGGCGCGGGCGACGAGCTCCTTCCCCGTCCCGGTCTCTCCGGTCACCAGCACGGTGGAGCGCGTCGGGGCGACGCGCCTCACCAGGCCCAGGGCGCGCCGGATGGCCGGAGAGCGACCGATGATTGGGACGCGCAGGTCGTCCTCGCCCTCCTCGCGGCGGCGGAGAGACCGGCGCCGCTCCGACTCCGCCGCGGCCCGGGTGACGGCCTCGATCAGGCGGTCGGTCTGAATCGGCCGGGCGAGGCAGTCGGCCGCGCCCCGGTGCATGGCCTCGACCGCGTCCGCCACGTCCCCTTCCTCCGCGACCGCCACCAGGCGGGCATCCGTCTCGAGGGGATCGATGCGGGAGAGCACCTCGAGGCCCGAGATTCCCGGCAGCCGGGCCGCGAGCACGGCGGCGTCGAAGCGGCCCTCACGCAGGCGAAGAAGCCCCTCGTCCCCGCGACCGCACGCCTCGACCCGGAAGCCGCGCTCGCCCAGGACGGCGGCGAGAGCCGCGCGCAGGCGGGGGTCGGCCTCGACCACGAGGACCCTGTAGACACTGCGCCCGTCGGCAGGCTTGTGTGGCACCGCGGCGTCCCTCGCTATGTTCGCCTCGTCCGGGGTCCGCCGCGGGGCCTCGAACGGCCGGGTGGGCGTCGCCCTCACTTCAGGGGATTGTCCAAGATATGCGATGCGGAGAGACGCGAAACGGGAAGAAACGCCGAAGAGGGGGAATTTCCGAAAAAGTCGAAACCCCCGACCGGACTCACGGGTCCGATCGGGGGCCTCGTTGCGTCGGCGAGCCAGAGTCAGTCGGTTTGGCGTCACCCCGTGTGGTGACCTGACTTGAGGCTCTTTCCCTCGTCGTCACTCGAAAGTCACGACTCAGGCGTCCCCGTTCCCGGGACTACGGCTGCGGCCGACGACCTTGCAGCCGGTCTGGGCGGGCCAAACTCCCGCCAGACGAGACGCCCTCCGGCCCGAACCGTCGGGCGTCGCATCCCACATCGTGGTCGCCGAAGCGTCCTCGTCGTGGGCGGAGGAATGATAGAGCAACGCCCGTGCCCGGCCGGGCCACCTGCCGACCGCATCCGGCGCGCGCCGCGCACCGTATGGGCTCCGGCCGAATTTCGGGGGCCACGGGCTCGAAGCGAGAAGCCGCCGCTCGCGACAAAGTGTCACGAACGACGGCTCCCGGGCCCCGACAGAGTGTCACGCCAGGGGCGAGGCGCGGCCCCGGAGACGACCCTCCGGGTGCGCCCGCCCGGGGGCTACGCCTGCGACGTCACGGTGCGGCGCGACGTGCCGCGCCAGGCCATCAGCCGGAAGATGGCCGGCACCCCCGGCGACCTGGCGAACCTGCGCGAGATTCTCAGGACGCTCGCTCCCGCCGCCTGAAGCGTCCCGGTCATCGGCCGGTGGGCCTCAGCCGCCCCCCTTCTTCCCATTGCCGGCCGCGCTCTTGTCGGGATAGGCCGGCGCGGGCGGCACCGGGTTCGGGTGCTCCCGCATCTCCTTCCGGAGCTCCTGCACGGCGGCGCGGAGCTGCGCGTCGTGGCCCCCGAAGGTCTGGTGCGGCGCGTTGTCGACCTCGATGTCGGGATCGACCCCGTGACCCTCGATGAGCCACTGCCCCTTCGGGCCGTACACGCCCATCTCGGCCGCCGAGGCGATGCCGCCATCCACGAGCACGTTGTCGAAGCTGAGCCAGATCTCCCCGCCCCACGTCCGGGTGCCGAGCAGCTTGCCCAGCCCCAGCCGCCGAAAGCCCGCGCTGAACGCCTCGCCGTCGGATGCGGTGTGCTCGTTGATGAGCGCGATCGTGGGCCCGCGGAAGGCCTCCTGCATGTTCCAGCGTGGGCGCCTCCTTGCGAGCCTTGAAGTACATCCAGGCGCGCCGCATGAGTTTCTCCAGGATCCAGCTGTCGATGTTGCCGCCCCGGTTGTTGCGCACGTCGATGATGAGGGCCTGGCGGTCGAACACGGGGTAGAACTGGCGCTCCCATGCGGCGATGTCCGAGGAGCCCATGGCGCGCAGGTGCACGTACCCGATCGAGTCGTGGCTGAGGCTGTCGACCTCGAGCCGGCGCGTGTACTCCCACTCGTCGTAGCGCAGGTCGGCGGCCTGCCGCTCGCCGATGGGCGTCACGATGGCCCGGCGCTCCGCGCCGCCGGCCGCCGGCCGGATCGACAGCAGGATCTGCTTGCCCGCCTTGTGCCGCAGGAGGGCGCGGTAGTCCGGGACGGACAGCGTCGAGACGCCGTCGATGGCCGTGAGCACGTCGCCGTCGCGCGCCTCGACGCCCGGCCGGGCCAGCGGCGAGAGCTGGTCGGGAAGGTCGGGGTCGGCGCGGTAGATGTGCTCGACCCTGTAGCCGCCGGCCTTCGGATCCCGCTGCAGCCGCGCCCCGAGCGAGGCCACCTGGATGGTGTCCTGGCCCGGGCGCATGTCGCCGCCCACCACGAAGGTGTGGAGCGCCGAGAGCTCGGCCACCATCTGGCCGATCACGTCGGACAGCTCCTCGCGGTCCGTGACCCGCCGCGCCAGCGGGAGGTACTTCTCCTCCATGGCCGGCCAATCGACGCCGTGCATGCCGGGGTCGTAGAAGTAGTCACGGTGCAGCCGCCAGGCCTCCCGAAACATCTCCATGTACTCGCGCCTCGGGTCCACCTGCAGGGTCCAGTCCCCCAGGTCGACCTGGTCATCGGCCAGCTTGGAAGGAGGCTTGGGGCCGGCGCCGAACACGTACAGGTCGTCCCCCTTCCGCACCAGGATCTTCTTCCCATCAGCCGACAGCTCGTAGCTGCGCACGCCCTCGACGAGGGTGGTGGGCTCGGGCTCGTGGTTGGTGATCTCGAGCGCCTCGAGCTTCCTGGTGCGCCGCTCCCCGTTCTCCGACGAGAGCCAGAAGAGCGTCCCGTCCCCCGCCGACAGGTCGGCGTAGTTGCCGGGCGGGACCGGGACCTCCTCCAGGCGGTCCTGGATCCCCTGAAGCTGGACCCGTACCCGCGGGGGGCGTCGAGGTCGTGTCGGACCCACCCTTCCCCCTCGCCGTGCGATCCGCCCCCGCCTTGCCACCGCGCTCGCCGGACGCCGACGGACGCGGGCTCGAGCTCGTCGTCGGGCCGGAAGGGCGAGCGCGTGCCGGGCTCGAGGGCGAGCGCGTAGATCCTGGTGGTGCGGGTGAAGTAGGGCTCGGGCTGCCGGGCGCCCCACGGCGAGCCCACCGAGGACACGAAGTGCCGGTCGGAGAGGAGGTACAGCCACTTCCCGTCCCGGCTCCATGAGGGCGAGTAACTGGCGTAGCGCGTCGTCGTCACGGGTGTCGTCGAGCCGTCGTCCACGCCGTACAGGACGACCCGCTCGAACCCGTTCTCGAGCGGCTCCACGTAGGCCAGCCAGCGCGAGTCGGGCGACCAGGCCAGGTCCCCGAAGTCCCCGTACTCCGAGCGGGCGATCTCCTTGGAGCGCCCCGTGGAGGTGTCCAGGATCCAGAGCCGGTGGTCCTTGTCGTAATGGGCGACGCGACGCCCGTCCGGCGCGGGAACGGCGTCCCAGCGCATGATCGTGCCGTCGTGGGTGAGCTGACGTGGCTTGCCGACGCCGTTGGCCGGCAGCTTCCAGATCTCGACCTCTCCGGTGGAGTCCGACAGCGCAATCAGCGAGTCGCCGCCGGGAGTGAAGCGGGCCCGCCGGTAACGCACGCTGTTGGTGCGTGTCGCTTCCACGAAGCGGCCCTGCCGCGCGGGGGCCACGAACAGCTGCCCGCGGGCCGTGAGGACGACCCGGTCGCCCGTGGGGGAGAGGTGGACGGCGGTCAGGTAGTCCATCGGGTCGTGGACCCAGTGGGGCCGAAGCTGGTCGAAGTCGGAGGCCAGGCGAATGGGAACGGTCCGATCCTGGCCGGAGGCGATGTCGAGCACGTGGAGGTCGGCGCCGGCCTGGTACACGACGCGGCCGTCGGAGAGGGAGGGTGACTCGAGGTTGTAGACCTCGTGGTGCGTGAGCTCGTTAGGTCTCCGCCGTTCTCGTCCATGGACCACAGGTTCATGACGCCGTCGCGGTCCGAGGCGAACACGACCCGGCCCTCCCACAGCATCGGGTCCTTGCTCGTGCCCGGATAGTCGGTGGTCAGCGGCGTGGCCTCCTTCGCTCCCGTCTCGTACTTCCACAGCTGCTGCACGCTCCCGCCCTCGTAGCGATCGGTGTGGCTGCCCTGGAAGGGGAGGCGCGTGAAGTACAGGACCTTGCCATCGGGGCCGTAGACGCCGTCGGAGGCCTGCGCCAGCGGGAGCACCGTGCGATCGTGCGTCGCCGTGTCGAGAGCCACGAGCTGCGCGTTGGGAAGGGTCGAGTAATGACGCGTCGTGTACAGGATCCGTCCGTCGGGCGTCCATCCGACCACGGTCGCCCCGCCGCCGTCCCAGCTCCGCCTCACGGGCACGCCGCCCGCGATCGGCATCGTGTACACCTCGGTCGGGCCCTCGTAGGAAGCCGTGAACGCGAGCGTGCGGCCATCGGGCGAGAAGGCCGCGTCCCGCTCCTCCCGCAGCCCGGTCGTGAGCCGTCGTGCCTCGCCGCCGTGGATCCCGACCGACCACAGGTCGCCCTCCGCCGTGAACACGATCGTCGTGTCGTACAGGGCCGGATACCGGTAATAGCCCGGCTCGTCGGCGCTGTCGGGCGCCGGCCGCCCGGACGGCGCGCGGCCCGGCGCCCGGTGGCCGGGGCCGCGCTGTGGCGAAGGCGGTCGGCGAGGAGGCGGCGATCGCGGGGGCCGGGGCGGTCGCGGTCAGCGAGGCGACGAAGATCAGGACGGTGGAGAGCACCGACGAACGGCGGGCGGTCATCACGGGCTCCTTGACGCGGGTGGTCGTGCGCGCGGCCCCGGCCCGGCACGGCCCGGCGAGGCCGGCCCAACGCTAGAGGAGATCACCCTCCCCGGCAAGGCGCTCGGCGCGGCGCGCGATGGCCCGCACCAGTCCTCCGAAGATCACCGCGTGCGCCGGATACAGCCCGTACCAGTACAGGAGCCCCGGCAGGCCCCGCGGCGCGAAGTAGGCGGTCTGCACCAGGCGCGTCCCCTCGCCTTCGCCGCGCGTCTCCCACTGGAGCCAGGCCCGACCGGGGAGCCTCATCTCGGCGTGCAGCCGCAGTCGCTCCGGCGGCTGCACGACCTCCGCGCGCCAGAAGTCGACCGCCTCGCCCACACGCAGCTCGTCGGGATGGCGCCGGCCGCGCCGCAGCCCCGGCCCCCCGGCCACCCGGTCCAGGAGCCCCCGCAGCCGCCACGCCCACGACCAGGCCGGCCAGCCCCGGTCGCCTCCCAGTCCCGAGAACACGCGGTACACGACCTCGGGCGGGGCCGCCACGCGTAGCTCGCGCGCCTCGCGTACGAGCCCCTCCCGCTCCTCGAGCACACGGGGGCCGGGCCGTCCGAGCGCGTCGGACCAGCGCGTGATCACGGCCCCGGACACGGTCTCGTCCAGCGCCCGGCGGACCGCCTCCCGGTAGGGAAGCGGCTCGATCCCGGGATACAGCCGGCGCGCCCGTTCGACGTCCGCGGTCACCGGCTGGAGGACGCCCTCGATGAGGGGGACGGCCAGCCGGTTGGGGATCGGCGTGACGAGGCCCACCCAGCGCGCGGCCAGGCTCGGCGCCAGGACCGGAACCGGGAGGATGATCCGCTTCAGCCCCCGGACCTCGGCGTACACCTCCATCATGCTCCGGAAGGTGAGGACGTCGGCTCCCACTTCGATCACCTCGCCCGGTCTCCCCTCGCCGGCCTCCAGCAGGTAGGAGAGAATGTCGTCGACCGCGATCGGCTGCACCGGGTTTCGGATCCAGCGCGGCGCCACCATGAGCGGGAGCCGCTCGGTCAGGTAGCGCACCATTTCGAAGGACGCCGAGCCGGAGCCGATGACCGGTCCGGCCCTCAGCTCGGTGGCGTCACACCCCCGGCGGAGGACGGCGCCGACCTCGGCGCGGCTGGACAGGTGCTCCGAGCGGACCGCTCCCCCCGGGACCAGTCCCCCCAGATAGACCACGTGGCACGCGGCCTCCCGGGCGGCCGCGGCGAACGCGGCCGCGCCACGGCGGTCCCGCTCGGCGAAGTCGCCGCCGGCCCCCATCGAGTGGACCAGGTAATAGGCGACGTCGCACCCGGCGAGCGCCGGCCCGAGCGACGCCGGTTCGAGCACGTCCCCGGCGACCACCTCGACCTCGGACGCCCAGGGCGCGCCCGCGGCCCGGTCCGGGTCGCGCACGAGGGCCCGGACGCCGTGGCCCCGCGCCAGGAGCAGCGGTAGGAGCCGGCCACCAATGTAGCCGGTGGCTCCGGTGACCAGGATGCGCACCACGTTCGTCCTCCGCCGGGGCCTCAGACCGCGCGGCGCCGCGCGAGCCGCGCTTCCATGGCCTCGGGCGGGAGCGGCGCGTCGAAGAAGAAGCCCTGCGCCCACTGGCAGCCGACCGAGCGCGCCGCGTCGCGTTGCGGCTCCGACTCAATGCCCTCGGCCACCACCGGGAGACCCAAATGCTGTCCCAGGGTGGCCACCGCCCGGCAGATGGCCAGGTCCGAGGGATCGCCTGGCAGACCGTGCGTGAAGCTCATGTCGAGCTTGAGCACGTCCAGCGACAGCGTCTTCAGGTACTGGAGGCTGGCGTAGCCGGTCCCGAAATCGTCGAGCGCCACGCGGCAGCCCAGGCCCCGCAGCCGGGCCGTGTGCTCGGGCCGGAGCATGGCGCCCGTCTCGGTGACCTCGAACACGAGGCGGGCCGGATCCATGCCCGTTTCGTCGAGGACGTGACGCACGCGGCCCATGAGGTCCGGGTCGTCGAACTGACGCGGACTCAGGTTCACGAAAAGGGTCACGGCGTCCTCTCCGACGCGCCACGCCGAGCTCTCGCGGCAGGCTCGACGCAGGATCGCCTCCCCCAGGGAGAGGATGAGGCCCGTCTGCTCCGCCACCGGGATGAACTCGGCGGGCGGGCACAGGCCGCGCCCGGGATGCTCCCACCGCGCCAGCACCTCCGCCCCCACCACCTCTCCCGTCTGGAGGGAGACCACGGGCTGATAGTGGCATACGAAGGCGTCGGTGAGGATGCCGCGGCGGATCTCGTTCTCGAGCTCGAGGCGGCCCTGCTCCCGCCAGGTCCAGTCCTCCTCCGGATGGAACAGCCGGTACGCGGGACCCGGCTCCCGCTTGGCCCGGTAGAGAGCCAGATCGGCCGCCCGCACCAGCCGGTCCACGTCCGGCAGCTCCCCCTCGATCCAGCTCGCTCCCGGCCCCACGTACACCAGGCCGACGCTGGCCGAGAGGTGGATCTCCTGGTCGTCCGCCAGGAGCGGCCTCCGGAACAGGCCCGTGAGACGCTCGCCGGCGGCGGTCGCCTCCGCCTCGCTCTTCAATCCGGCCAGAAGGACCATGAACTCGTCCCCTCCCACCCTGGCCACGGTGTCGTGGCCGCGGAAGGCGTCCCGGAGTCGGGCAGCGGCCCGCTGGAGCACCGTGTCCCCGGCCTGGTGCCCCAGACTGTCGTTCACCCGCTTGAACCCATCCAGGTCCACGAACAGGAGAGCGAGCCCCTGCCCGTTCCTGTGGTGGTGCTCCAGCGCCATCGCGGCCCGGTCGTGGAAGAGGGTGCGGTTGGGCAGGTCGGTGAGGGAATCGTGCAGAGCCCGCCGCCGCAGCTCCTGCTCGAGAGCGCGCTGCCGGGTGACGTCCCGGACGATGCCCTGGAAGCCGATCGGCCGACCGTCGACGTCGCGGACGACGGTGGCGCTCAGGAGCGCCGTGATGGCGCGACCACCGCGTCCCCGGAGCGCGACCTCGAAGTCGCGCACCGAACCGTGCTCCAGGATGACCCTGCGGAAGTCGGCCCGATCCTCCGGGTCGGCGTACAGGGTGAGCGCATCCGCCCCGACCGCCTCCCCCGGACGGAATCCGAACAACTCGCGAAACGCCCGGTTGGCCTCGACGATCGTCCCGTCCAGCTGGCTGAAGTAGACCGCCTCCTGCACCTCCTCGAACAGGGTAGCGTAGCGGGACTCGGTGGCCCGCGCCGTCTCCTCGGCCCGGAGCTGGTCGGTGATGTCCAGCGCGAGTCCGACCGCGCCCACCAGGACGCCGTCGGGGTCACGCTGCGGCTCGACCCGAACCCGGTAGTGCCGTCCGGCCCACTGGGTCGCGTAGCTCACCGGCTCGCCCGTCTCGAGGACGGTCCGGTGCGCCGCGATGGACTCGAACCCGGGCTCGTCGGTGCCGAAGAACTCCTGCAGGGTCACGCCGACCGTCTGACCCGGGTCGAGGCCGAGCGCCTGAAGACCGGCGCCAATGCTCTGCGTGAAGCGCAGGTCCCGGTCCACCGCCCACAGGATGGCCGGCACCTGCTCCAGGAACAGGCCCAGCCGACGTCGATCGGTCCGGAGGCCCTGGAGGGCCCGGGCGTGCTCCTCCGCCGTCACGCTGGCCCGGCGACCGCGCCACACCAGCCAGGCCGAGGCCCAGATGACCAGGCCGATCACCAGCCGGTTCACCAGGAGAACGTGGCTGTAGCCATGCTGTCCGAGCACCGGCCCCAGGGCGGCCAGAGTCGTGGACAGAGCCGCGATGGCGAAGGGGAACAGGGCCCCCGGATACCAGGATCCGACCAGCACGGCCAGCACGTAAGGCACGACGCCCAGGGCGCGGAACGGCGGGCTGGAGACGTCGTAGGCGAAGGTGAGCGCGCACACGAGGACGGCGAGCGCCACGGGCATCACCCGGGCCCGGCGGCCGGCGGACTGCAATGCGGGGCGGCTCAAGACGGGTCACCTCGTAGAGAGCGGTCGACGGCGCACGCGCGGACCGGCCGCTCAACATAGCGAGAGCGGTGCGCCGGGGACACGACCGCCGGCACCGCCCCCGGTGCGGACGCCGGCACTCGAGACCGGTTCGGGGTACATTCGGGGTGCGCCGACCGACGATCCCCGTACCCCGGACCCATGGCACCCCTGGATCCCCTGGACAGACTGAACCCCGAGCAGCGGCGGGCCGCAGAGCACGTGGAGGGCCCCCTCCTCGTGCTGGCCGGCGCCGGGAGTGGCAAGACGCGCGTGCTCACGACCCGGGTGGCCCGGCTCATCGACGAGCACGGCGTGCCGCCCGAGCGCATCCTCGCCGTCACCTTCACGAACCGGGCGGCCGCCGAGATGCGCGAGCGCATCGAGCGTCTCCTCGGGGGGCCGCCCGCCGGCCTGTGGGCCGGCACCTTCCACGCGTTCGGGGCCTGGCTGCTGCGGCGGCACGCCCCGTCGATCGGCCACTCTCGCCGCTTCTCCATCCACGACGCGGACGAGTCGCTGGCCCAGGTGGGCCGGGCCCTGGACGACCTGGGGCTCGACCGTCAACGGTGGCGCCCGCGGGCCATCCGGGGCCGGATCGCCGCCGCCAAGCACTGGCTGCTCACGCCGGACGCTCACGCCGCCATGCTGGGCGCCGATCCGAAGCCGCTCGAGCGCGTGGTTCGCGACGTCTACGCCGCCTACCAGTCGGCGCTGGCCCGGCAGGACGCGCTCGACTTCGAGGACCTGCTCATGAAGGCGGTCGAGCTCCTGCGGGACGAGCCCGAGATCCTGGAGCGCTACCGTCGCCGGTTCGCGTTCATCCTGGTCGACGAGTACCAGGACACGAACCACGCGCAGTACCGTCTCGTCCAGCTGCTGGCCGCCGGGCACCGGAACCTCATGGTCGTGGGCGATGACGACCAGTCGATCTATGGATGGAGGGGCGCGGACATCCGGAACATCTTCGAGTTCGAGGAGGACTTCGAGGGCTGCCGGACCGTTCGACTGGAGCAGAACTACCGTTCCACGGGCCGCATCCTGGCCGCGGCGAACGCGGTCATCGCCCACAACCGCAAGCGCAAGGCGAAGACTCTCTACACCGACGGGCCCGAGGGGGAGAAGCTCCTCGTCGTGCGGGCGTCCGACGACCGGACCGAGGCGCGCTGGATCGCGGACGCGATCGAGGAGGGCGTGACCTCGGCCGACGGCCACCGCTACCGCGACTTCGCCATCCTGTACCGGACCAACGCGCAGTCCCGAGCTCTGGAGGACGCGATCCGCCGGCGCGGCATGCCCTACCAGATCGTGGGCGGCGTCCGCTTCTACGAGCGACGGGAGATCCGGGACGTCCTCGCCTACCTGCGCCTGATCTCGAACCCGCGCAATGTGGCCGCGTTCGAGCGGGCGGTGCGCTGGCCTCGCCGCGGGGTGGGGGAGGTCACGCGCGGGCGCCTGCTGGCCTGGGCGCGGGAGACCGACCTCACACCCGTCGAGGCGGCCACGAGGGCCCGGGAGGCCGCGGACGTCCCGGCGGCCGGCGCGCGCGGGCTCGAGGCCTTCGGCGAGATGATCGGCCGCTACCGGTCCCTGGCGCGGGCGGTGCCGGCCGCGGAGCTCCTCCGGCGCCTCGTCGAGGAGCTCGACCTGCTGCAGGCCCTGCGCGAGGAGGGGCCCGAAGGGGAGGAGCGGGCCGACAACGTGTCCGAGCTGGTGGGGGCGGCGGCCGAGGTCGACGAGCGCGGCGCGCGGCCGCGGGAGGGCGCCGCCGTGCCCCTCACGCCGGAGGCCGAGCTCACATCGCTGGATCGGTTCCTCCAGGAGGTCGCGCTGGTGGCGGACGTGGACCGCGCGGATCCGGACGCCGACGCCGTGCTGCTCATGACGCTCCACAACAGCAAGGGCCTCGAGTTCCCACGGGTCTTCCTGGCCGGCATGGAGGAAGGGCTGTGCCCGCACTCGCGCTCAGCCGGCTCGGAAGACGACCTGGAGGAGGAGCGGCGCCTGTTCTACGTGGGGCTCACGCGTGCCCGCGAGCGGGTCGTTCTCACACACGCCGCTTCGCGGCGCCGGTTCGGCCGCCGGAGCTGGTCGGCGCCCTCGTCCTTCCTGCGCGAGCTGCCGGCCGAGCACGTGGAGGAGCTCCGTACCGGGCTCGCCGGGACACCGGACGTCGAGGACGCCCGCTCCGTCGACTGCCCCTTCGAAGTCGGCGACGCGGTTCGCCACCCGCGGTTCGGCGAGGGAACGGTGGTCGAGGTCCATGCGGAGGGAGGCGATCCCCGGCTCGTCGTCACCTTCGCGGACGGACGTACGCGTCACCTCATCCTGGCGTACGCGCGGCTGGAACCCGTCTCCGACTAGCGGTCGGCACCGGCCCCGCCGCACCCGTCCCCCCGCCGCGCTGTCGGGCCGGCAGGCTCCCTGCCGAGACGGCCCTAGGCGACCGCCAGAGCCCGCAAGAATGGCGGGTTTCGGGCCCCTGGACCGGGCACGCGGATTGCGACCCCGAAAGGGGTGCGTTCCGGTGGCGGAGGCCCCGGGACGGGACATCGATGACTGGAAAGCGAGACACGAGGGAGGTGCACGATGCTTCCGGAGACGACACGGAGGGAACGGGGAGTCGTACGTCGCCCGTGGACGGGGACCCTGCGTCCCGATCTGGCGAACCTGTTCGATGACTTCTTCGGCCGTCCGCTCAGCACCTGGAGCGCGTGGACGCCGGCGGCGGACCTGTACGAGACGCCCGAGGCCTTCGTCCTCGAGATGGAGCTTCCCGGCTTCGATCTCGACGACATTGAGCTGACGATGGAGAAGGGCGTGCTCACGGTCGCCGGCGAGCGCAAGACGGAGGAGAAGGAGCAGGAGAAAACCTATCACCTGCAGGAGCGGTCGGTGGAACGGTTCACCCGCAGCTACGCGCTGCCGCGCTCCGTCGAGGTCGATCGGGTGGACGCCAACTTCTCGAACGGGGTGCTCAAGGTCTTGCTGCCCAAGGCGGCCGAGGCCAAGCCCCGCCGGATCGAGGTCAAGCCCAAGAAGTAGGGTCGCGGACCGCGGCGACGCCGCGCGTTCGAGGTCGTAGGAGGGGGGGCCGCAGGATCGGCCCCCCTTTCTCACGTTCTCCACCCGGCCCCTTCCCGTGCGGTGGCGATGCCGGGCCGGGGCTCGTCTATTGTATGCCGTCGTCGCGCGTGGGCCGGGTCGCCCCGGCCGACGCTTCCCAGCCACGGAGGCAGGAGTTGGAGAGCCACATCTCACGCGAGCCGGTGCGGGACGCCGTGCGCCGGGTTCTGCTGGAACGACTCCTGGCTCGCGAGCTGGCACCGGGCGAGCGTCTCAACGAGTCGCGGCTGGCGAGCGAGTTCGGTATCAGCCGAACTCCGCTGCGGGAGGCCCTCCTCCAGCTGGCGTCGGACGGCCTGGTCGAGAGCCGTCCGGGCCGCGGCTTCTTCGTGGCCGGCATGGAGCCGGCGACGGCCCACGACCTGTACGTGCTCGTCGGCGAGCTCGAGGCGCTCGGCCTCCAGCGCACCGGTCGACCGGACGAGGACACCCTGGAGACCCTCCGGGACCTCGACGCGCGGCGGGCGCGGCGGCCCGAGGACTACGACGGCGCCCACGCCGTCGACCTGGACATGCAGTGGCACCACGAGCTCCTGGCCGGTTGCCCCAATCGGCCGCTCCTCGACCTGCTGGAGGTGTGCCGGCGACGCCTGTACCGTTACGTGTACGTCCACGCCGCCGACTTCGGGCTCGTGGGCACGACCGGGCTCGAACAGCACGGGCGCATCCTCCGTGCGCTGGAGACGGGGCTCGTCGACGAAGCCACCGGCCTGCTCAGGCAGCACTGGCGGTACGCGGCCGACGTGATCCTCCGGCGGCTCGAGGATGCCGACCTGTCCCCCGTCCGAAACGGTGACCGGTCCTGACCGCCGGGACGACCGCTCAGTCGGGGCCGGGCTGCGGCACCGGATGGCCCGCCTCCGCCAGCAGGCGCTCGCTGACCTCCCACAGCCGTGAGGCGAGATCCCGATCGTAGGCCGCCGCCGCCGCCCGGGCGGGTTTCTCCCCCATCACGTACAGCTCCCGCACCCTCGCCAGCTCCGGATCGATCACCAGTCGCTCGACCCGCTCGCCGCCCCTGTCGGGCGATCCCATGAACGGCTTGGCGAGGCGCGCCACGAGGCTGGCGAAGTCCCGGTTCCCGTTCCAGATCCGCGTGGCCAGCATGCCGGGATGGAGGGCGAAGACGCCCACGCCCGGATCGGAGAGGCGCCGCCCGAGCTCGAACGCGAACAGCACGTTGGCCAGCTTGGAGTCGGCGTAGGCCTGCCAGCCCGAATAGCCGTCCGTTCCGCGGAGGATCTCATCGAGGGGACGCCGCTGCAGCCGGCCGGCCCGGTGCGCCTCCGAGCTCACCACGACCACGCGGCCCTCGGCGGCCCGCACGCGGTCCAGGAGGAGGCTCACGAGCTGGAAGTGACCCAGGTGAGTCACGGCGAGCGTGCGCTCGACCCCGATCCCGGTGCGTTCCAGCGCCGCCCGGTACACGCCGGCGTTGGCCACGAGAGCGTCGAGGCCCTGGAGCCGGTCACTCACCTCGCCGGCCGCGCGTCGCACCTGGTCCGGCTTCTCCAGGTCCGCCAGCACCAGGGTCGGCTCCGGGCCGCGGGCCCGCCGGGCCACCGCGCGGCATGCGGCCTCCCCCCGCTCCGGATCCCGGCACAGCATCAGGACGTGCCACCCGCGCCCGGCCAGGCGCTCTGAGGCGGCGCGTCCCACGCCCGAGTTGGCACCGGTGACGAGCACGGTGCGCACACGGTCCCGGTCCAACATCGCCATGGCCTTCCCTTCCGTGCGGGTCGAGGTCCCCGGGATCCGCGGATCTCGGGCCCGGGGCCGTGACGCTCGTCTTCCCGGGCACCCGGGGGTACATCGATGCCTCCACTCGGAGGCATCGCCGCCACACCTGCCTGCAGGTCTCGTACGAGGGACGCGACGTCGCGGCCTCCATCGCGCACGGCGGCATGGAGCGGGTCGGGCGCTGACCCCGCCGCCGGGCCTTGCCCGGGCACCGGCCGCGCCGCTACTAAGAGGCCCGACGGAACGTCGCACTGCGGGGCGGTCCCGCGTCGCCCCGACCGGCCCAGGGATCCCTCAAGGAGATGCACTATGCGCCTCATCGCCGTCATCGCCTCCGCCCTCACGCTGACGGCTGCTCCGGCCCACGCTCGGACCACGCTCCCCGCCGCGAGACCGGGGGCCGTCATGAGGACGGCCGCCCGCGGAGCGGAGGGGCTACGCAGGGCCCCGGCGGCCGCCGACACCACGCGCTTCGGCTACCTGGATGTGTTCGACCTGGAGTGGGCCGGGGACCCGCAGATCTCGCCGGACGGGTCCCGGGTGGCGTTCGTGCGCACGGGCTTCGACATCATGAAGGACCGGGAGCGCGCGAGCCTGTGGGTCGTGAACGCCGATGGCACCGGTCTCCGAGCCCTCACGGACGGCTCGCGGCACGCCTCGTCGCCGACCTGGTCGCCGGACGGGTCGCGCCTGGCCTACGTGGCCCACGGGGAGGAGGGCGCCGAGATCCGCGTCCGGTGGCTGGACACGGGCCAGGAGGCCGTGCTGGCGCGGCTCCAGCACGGGCCGCGGGGCCTCGCCTGGTCGCCCGACGGCACCCGCCTGGCCTTCGCCACTTTCGTCCCCGGCGAGCCGCCGCCCGCCATCGCGCACATGCCGCCCAAGCCCGAGGGGGCGGACTGGGGTCCACCCATCCACGTGGTCGACCGGGTCACCTGGCGTCTCAACGGCCAGGGGCTCCTGCCACGCGGTCACACCCACGTGTTCGTGCTGACCGCCGAGGGCGGCACGCCCATGCAGGTCACCCTGGGCCCCTACGACGACGGCGCCCCCGCATGGTCGCCGGACGGAAAGACGCTGTACTTCTCGGGAGACCGGCACGCGGACGCGGACTACGACCCGTCGAACTCCGAGGTGTACGCCGTGCCGGCGGCCGGTGGGCCGGTGCGGGCGCTCACCGACCGGCACGGTCCCGACGGGAGTCCGGCCGTGTCACCCGACGGCTCGAAGGTCGCCTACGTCGGCTACGACGAGCACTACCAGGGCTACCAGGTCCGCCGCCTGTACGTCATGAGCTCGGACGGCAGCGGCTCGCGTGTCCTGACCGGTGACTTCGACCGCAGTGTCGGGAGTCCCACCTGGGCCGCCGACGGCAGCGGGCTGTTCGTCCAGTTCGACGACCACGGCGACACGAAGGTGGGCTTCGTCGGCCTGGATGGGAAGGTGAGCGTCCTGGCGGACCACGTCGGAGGACTCTCCATCGGTCGGCCCTATCCGGGCGGCAGCTTCAGCGTCTCGGCTTCGACGGGCCGGTTCGCGTTCACCCAGACGCTGTACGACCACCCCGCCGACGTGGCGGTCGGGAGCCGCAAGGGCGGGCCCGCCTCCGCGCGCCGGGTGACCCGTCTGAACGACGATCTCCTCGCCCACCGCGCCCTGGCCACCGGCGAGGAGATCACCTTCGAGTCCTCCTACGACGGCAAGGAGATCCAGGGATGGATCCTCAAGCCGCCCGGCTTCGACGCCGCCCGCAAGTACCCGCTCATCCTGGAGATCCACGGCGGTCCCTACCTGAACTACGGGGACCGCTTCGCGGCCGAGGACCAGCTTTACGCCGCGCACGGCTACGTGGTGCTGTACGTGAACCCGCGCGGCTCGACCAGCTACGGTCAGTCGTTCGGCAACGCCATCCACCTGGACTATCCGGACCACGATTACGACGATCTCATGTCGGGCGTGGACGCGGTGACCCGAAAGGGCTACGTGAGCGCCGACAGCCTGTACGTCACCGGCGGGTCGGGCGGCGGCGTCCTCACGGCGTGGACGGTGGGGCACACGACCCGCTTCCGGGCCGCGGTCGTGGCCAAGCCGGTGATCAACTGGTACAGCTGGGTGCTGACCGCGGACATGTCGCTGTTCGGGCTGAAGTACTGGTTCTCGGGATATCCCTGGGACAACCTGCAGAACTACATGGAGCACTCCCCCATCACCTACGCCGGCCACGTGAAGACCCCGACCATGATCATGACCGGCGGTCAGGACCTGCGGACGCCCGATGGCGAGGCGGAGCAGTTCTACCAGGCGCTCAAGCTGCAGAAGGTCCCCTCGGTCATGGTGCGCATCCCGGACGCCTCCCACGAGATCGCCGGCAAGCCCAGCAACATGATCGCCAAGACGGCCTACATCCTGGGCTGGTTCGAGCGCTACCGGGATGGGTCGGCCAGCGAGGCGAACGGAGGCCAATGAGCGAGATCGTCACCGTCGTCGGGGGCGGGCTGGCCGGGCCCGAGGCCGCCTGGGGCCTGGCCGAGCGCGGACACGCCGTCCGGCTGGTGGAGATGCGTCCCGGCGCCTCCACCCCCGCCCACCGCACCGGGCTCCTGGGCGAGCTCGTGTGCTCGAACTCCTTCAAGAGCGAGGATCCGGCCAACGCGCACGGGGAGCTGAAGCGGGAGATGGAGGAGCTCGGCTCCCTGTTCCTGGCCTGCGCCGAACGGGCCCGGGTGCCGGCCGGCTCGGCGCTGGCGGTGGACCGGGAGCTGTTCGCGCGTGCAATGTCCGGGGCGGTCGCCGAGCATCCCCGCATTGAGAGGGTCCGGGAGGAGCAGCGTGCTCTGCCGGAGGGCCCGGCGATCGTGGCCACGGGCCCGCTCACCTCGGATGCGCTCTCGGCGGCGATCCGAGCGCGGCTCGGGGACGAGGGGCTCGCCTTCTTCGACGCGCTCGCGCCCATCGTGGCGCGCGACTCACTGGACGAGTCGATCGTGTTCGCGGCAGGTCGCTACGGCGAGTCGGACGACTACCTCAACTGTCCCATGGGGCCGGAGGAGTACGAGCGCTTCATCGACGCGCTCCTGGTTGCGGATGTCTACCCGGGCCACGACTGGGAGAACGTGCCCTACTTCGAGGGCTGCCTCCCGATCGAGGTGATGGCGTCGCGCGGCCGGGAGACGCTCCGCTTCGGCCCCATGAAGCCGATCGGGCTCGCCGATCCCCGCACCGGGAACCGGCCGCACGCGGTGGTCCAGCTCCGCCGGGAGGACCGGGAGGGGCGCATGTGGAACATGGTCGGCTTCCAGACCCGACTCCGGCACGGGGAGCAGGACCGGGTGTTCCGGCTCATCCCCGGCCTGGCCGAGGCGGAATTCCTGCGACGCGGCGGGATCCACCGCAACAGCTACCTGAACTTCCCGGGCTGCCTCACGCCCTGGGGGTCACCGCCCGATCGGCCCGACCTCGTGTTCGCTGGCCAGCTCACCGGGGTGGAGGGCTACGTCGAGTCGGCCGCCAGCGGCCTCCTGGCCGCCGTGACCATGGACCGCGTGCTGCGCGGCCTCGAACCCGCGCTCCCGCCGGGCACGACGATGCTCGGCGCGCTCATGCGCTACCTGCGCGAGGCCAAGCCCGGCCGGTTCCAGCCCATGAACTCGAACTGGGGCCTGGTGGACGCCCTCCCCGAGCGCATCCGGGACCGGAGGGAGAAGCGGCGACGGCTGTCGGAGCGGGCGATCGAGGACCTCCGCGCGTGGATGGCAGCGCACGGAGTCGAGGCGATCGAGGCCCGGGCGCCGGCCGCGACGAGCCAATGATCCGGTCGGGCGAGGCGGGAGAGTCTCCGGCGGGCCAAGGCGGGGCGCCCTCGGCCGACGAGGCCACGCCGCCCCGCCTGGTGCTCGCCTCCGGTTCTCCGCGGCGAGCGGAGATCCTGCGCAGGCTGGGGCTGACGTTCGAGGTCCGACCGACCGGCGTGGACGAGACCTTGCTGCCGGGTGAGTCGGCACGCTCGGCGGCCGAGCGACTGGCGGGCCTCAAGGCGGCCGCGGCGGTCCGGCCCGGGGCCCTCGTGCTGGCCTGCGACACGGTGGTATCGCTGGACGAGGCGGTCCTCGAGAAGCCGGGCTCCTCGGAGCAGTCGATCGCGATGCTGGGACGCCTCTCGGGCCGCGAGCACCTTGTATACACCGGGATCGCCCTGGCCACGCCCCGACGCACGGAGACGGCGGTGGAGGCCACGCGGGTCCGCTTCCGGGACCTGGGCGAGCGGGAGCGCCAGGAGTACGCGGCCACCGGCGAGCCGTTCGACAAGGCGGGGGGCTACGGCATCCAGGGCCTGGGCGCGGCGCTCGTCGAAGGGATCGAGGGCGACTTCTTCAACGTCATGGGTCTGCCGGTGCAGCGGCTGCTGGAGCTCCTGGAACGCTTCGGCTGGAGGTACGCCTTCGGGAGCCTGCGGCCCCGCTGACCGACCCAATGGACCCCCGCGGCACGGTTCTCGTATGGGACACGGCGGGTCCCGCCCGGGGTACAGGGCGCGGCCCGTGAGAGCCACGACCGGCGGACGGAGGGCCCCCGCCGAAACGAACCCCCGGATTCGAGGCTGGATGACAGACGAGCTGCTGGACCTGGCGGTGATCGGTGCCGGACCCTGCGGGTTGGCCGTGGGCGCGGCGGCGCGGGAGGCAGGGATGCGATGCGTGCTGTTCGACCGCGGTCCGCTGACGGCGACCATCGTGCGGGAGTACCCCCCCTACGTGAGCTTCTTCAGCACCGCCGACAAGTTGGAGATCGGCGGCCTGCCCTTCCCGATCGAGCGAGGCAAGCCCACGCGGGAGGAGGCGCTGGTCTACTATCGCCGGGCCGCCGAGTTCTTCGATCTGGACGTGCGCCAGTTCGAGGAGGTCCTGGCCGTCGAGGGCACGGAGGGAGACTTCCGCCTCCTGAGCCGACGTGCCGCCGGGGAGGAGCGCTCCACCCGAACGCGCGCCGTCGTCGTGGCCACCGGGAGCTTCGACGCCCCCAACCCCCTGGGCGTGCCCGGAGAGGAGCTCCCCAAGGTCAGGCACCGCTACGACGAGCCCCACCCCTACTGGCGGCAGGACGTCGTCACGGTGGGGGGCGGGAACTCCGCGGTCGAATCGGCGCTCGAGCTGTGGCGCGCCGGCGCCCGGGTGACCTTCGTGCACTTCGCCCACGAGCTCGACAGGGGCGTCAAGCCCTGGGTCCTGCCGGACATCCGCAACCGGTTCGAGAAGGGCCAGATCCCCGTGCGCTGGGGTACCCGGGTCGAGCGCATCACCCCCGCCACGGTCGTCCTGCGCGACGTGGAGACGGGGGCCACCGACGTGATCGCCAACGACTGGGTGCTCGCCATGACCGGCTGGCACGCCGAGCCCCGGATCCTCCGGGACCTGGGGGTGCCCGTCGACGCGGACTCGGGGGTGCCGGAGCACGACCCCGACACGCTCGAGACCCCGGTCGCCGGCGTGTACATCGCGGGCGTGCTCACGGCCGGCAACGACGCCAACCGCATCTTCATCGAGAACGGCCGGCACCACGGCCGGTGCATCGTGGACTCAGTGCAGGACACCGGAATCCGGCTCGCCGGCTCCTGAGGGGCGCGCGCGGCGCCCCGGAGCCGACGAGCGGCGGTGGGTGAACCGGGCGCCTAGCCCTCCGCCGGGGCCGCGGCCGAAGACCCGTCCAGCCGGTTCGCCAGCGCCGCCTGGTCCTCGGCCGCCCGCTCCCGAAGTCGAGCCAGGAACGGGTTAAGGGCCTGCAGGATGCGGGACGCGTCGGCGGGCTGGAGGTCCGAGACGGCCACGTGCGTTCGAAACGTGACCGGCCCGTCCGCTGGACCGATGATCGTGTACATGCTCGGGCTCCCGTATCGACTCACTCGCAGACCCACCGTCTTTCCGGGGATGTTTCCCCGGAGAGACGACTCCGCGCCGACCCGCGTCACCGTCGTCGCGCCACTGGCCATGCCGGGCACGCCCCTCTTCGGAGGCCAACCTCCCCGGTCTCCCGGGTGTTCCGGCTGCATCATCGGTATTGCATGATCGAGGCCGGACGAACGACGCCCAATGCGTCCTCACCTTTCCTCCCATGGCAGGGCCATCGATCTTCCGTGGTCGAGCCCGAGGCGCGGACGCTGACACTTCGAGGACGGCCGGGAGGCACCCATGATCGGCACGCAGATCCCGACCCCCGACACCGAGCGTGGCGAGGCGATCGAGCTGTGGGAGGCCTGGCCCGCGCTGGACGCCGAACAGCGCGTCGCGGCCTTCCGTCGACTGCCCCGGGCGGTGGCCGACGACTTCTTCCTTTCGCTGGATCCACGGGAGCAGGCCGAGCTGGTGACGGGCCTCCCGGCCGGCGAGCGCATGGTGTGGATGCGGCTACTGCCACCGGACGACGCGGCCGACCTGGTGCAGGAGGCCCCGCCCCAGACGGCTCAGGGACTCCTCGGCCTGCTCGACCCGACGACCGGCCGCGAGGTCACGGCCCTGCTGGCCTACGGGGAGGACGTGGCCGGGGGTCTCATGAGCCCCCGGTTCGCCCGCGTCCGGCCGGACATGACCGTGGGCGAGGCCTTCGCCTACCTGCGGCGGCAGGCGCCCCAGCTGGAGACGATCTACTACATCTACGTCCTGGACTCGGCGCAGCGCCTCCTCGGCGTGCTCTCCTTCCGGGACCTGTTCGAGTCGCCCACCGACCGGCGGGTCGACGAGATCATGCAGCGCGACGTCGTGGCCGTGCCCGAGACGATGGACCAGGAGGACGTGGCGCACCTGTACCGCGAGCACGACCTCCTCGCCCTCCCCGTCGTCAGCGAGGAGGGGACGCTCAAGGGCATCGTGACCTTCGACGACATCGCCAATGCCATCCGCGAGGAGCAAACGGAGGACATCCAGCGAATCGGCGGCTCGGAGGCCCTGGACACCCCCTACATGGCGACGCCCTTCTTCCGCATGGTACGCAAGCGGGCGGGCTGGCTGTCGGCGCTGTTCATCGGCGAGATGCTGACGGCCACCGCCATGGGGCACTTCGAGGGGGAGATCGCCCAGGCCGTGGTACTGGCGCTGTTCGTGCCCCTCATCATCTCGAGCGGCGGCAACTCGGGCTCGCAGGCCACCACCCTCGTGATCCGAGCCCTGGCACTGGGCGAGGTGAGGCTACGCGACTGGTGGCGGGTGGCGTGGCGCGAGCTGCGCTCGGGCTTCACGCTGGGCTCGATCCTGGGAACGATCGGGATCCTGCGGATCCTGGCGTGGCAGGTCGGCGGTCTCTACGACTACGGTCCCCACTACTCGCTCGTCGCCCTCACGGTGGGACTGGCCCTGGTGGGTGTGGTGACCTGGGGCACGATGGCCGGGTCGATGCTGCCCTTCGTGCTCCGCCGGCTGGGCTTCGACCCGGCCAGCGCGTCGGCGCCCTTCGTGGCCACCCTCGTCGACGTGACCGGCCTGGTGATCTACTTCACCGTGGCCAGCCTCATCCTCCTGCACGTGGGCGTCTGAGAGCGGCGGGCGCGCCCCGCGCCCGCGAGACGGCCCCTCCGGAGCTCCGCGTGGCCCCTATTCCCGCTCCCGCACCCCGGCGGCCACGCCGACCGGGTCCTGCCCCAGCCAGTACACGCCGTCCGGCTTCACCTGCCGGGGCCACACTTCGTCGAGGGTGTTCCCATCGTACAGGCGGCCGTTCTTCATCACGTAGCGGATGGAGTTCGTGTTGTGAATGTCCTCCAGGGGGTTCCGGTCCAGCACCTGCAGGTCGGCCAGCTTGCCGGGCTCGATCGAGCCGAGGTCCCCGTTCAGCCCCAGGTCGTCGGCCCCCATGATGGTGGCCACCCGCAGAGCCTGCATGGGCGTCATCCCGCCCGAGGCCACCATCCACAGCTCCCAATCGTAGCCGAGGCCATCGAGCTGGCCGTGACTTCCGATCCCGAGCCGTCCGCCGGCCTCCATGATCTTGCGGGCGTAGGTCGCGATGTGGGAGAACACGTGCTCGTCGTCCCGGAACCAGCCGCCCGGCCCGGGGCCCGTGCCCTGGCCCCGCCGACGCGTCTTGGAGTCCAGCTCCTGGTGCGGCGTGAAGTGCCGTAGCTTCGCGTCGTCGTGGGGGTTATGGCGCGTGTAGTAGTAGTTCTCCCCCCAGGGGCCGCCGTACGCGACGATGAGGGTGGGCGTATAGGCGCTCTTCGTGTGCGCCATGAGCTGGATCACGTCATCGTACAGCGGGAAGATCGGCAGGGCGTGCTCGTGCCCCGGGTAGCCGTCCAGGACGTGCGTCATGTCCAGCTTGAGGTCCAGGCCACCCTCGGTGGTCGGCAGGAGGTGCTGCTCGCGCGCGGCCATGATGACCCACTGCCGCTGCTGCCGGTTCCCGGTCATGTACATCTTGATGTACCGGGTGTGGTAGTACTCGCTGTAGCGATCGAGGACGTCGCGCGCCTCGTCCAGGCTCGAGATCATCTCCGAGCTGAACACCCCGGGTCCGGTCGAGAAGATGCGCGGACCCAGCATGCGGCCGGCCTCCACCCGGTCCGCGTAGGTGAGGACGTCGGTGGTGGACGTCTGGGGGTCGCGGGTCGTCGTCACCCCGTACGCCAGGTTGGCCATGTACTTGGGGACCTGCGTCTTGTGGAGACCCCACACCGGCCACGGATGGGCGTGGGTATCGACGTAGCCCGGGATGATGGTCTCTCCGGAGACGTCCATGATGTTCGCGCCCTCGGGAATCGTGACCTGCCCGCGGGCCCCCACGCCCTCGATGCGAGCGTCCCGGATGACCAGGTCCGCGTTCTCGATGACCTGGTCGCCCTTCATGGTCACGACCCGGGCGCCCCGGAGGACCAGCGTGCCACGGGGAATGTCGCGTGGGGCCCGAACGACGACCCGCTTCTCGACGGGCCGGTAGGCGGGCTCCTCCTTCTCGTCCTTGCCCTCCTCCTCGGTCGCTTCGGGCTCCGTGGCCTCCGCTCCGGCGCCCTTGTCTTCGCCGGCTTCCTCCTCGCCCTTCTCGGCCGCCTTCTCCCGGGCCTCGGCCCGCTTCGCCGCCTTCACGCTGTCCTCGGCCGCGCGCGCGGCCACGAGATCGTAGGCGAAGTGAGCGTTCCCGATGGACCAGTGGACGGTACCGCCGTCCGCGCCCCAGGCGATGAACTGGCCGCCCACGTCCGTGAGCTTCTTCACGGGCACGGCCGCCTTGTCGGGGGTCCCCACCGAGACCGTGGGGGTCTCCCCGCCGACGAAGGGCACGGTGACCACGTACACCTGGTGGTTGACGTGGGCGAGGGCGCGCTGCTCGTCCGGGCCCATGTAGACCTCGTCGGCCCGCAGCGGCTGGCGCGACCCGGGCGGGGTGGCGCCCGTGACCTTCAGATAGCTGCGCGAATCGGTCCCGTCCCAGCGGATGGAGACGAGACCGTCCCGGACGCTGTACAGAAAGATCCGGTCCGGCTCGGCCCGGGTGAAGTGCGGGTTTCCGCGACCCTCGGTGGGAGCGATCACGGTCGCCGTGCCCCCCGACGCCGGGACCCACACCAGGTCCTCGCGCGCGCCGGGCTCGAACGGTCCCTGGTGCTCGAAGTAGGTGCGGGCCGGCCCGCGCACGGCCACGATCCGCTCCCCGTCCGGGGACCAGGCCGGCTCCTGGTAGAGCGCGTCCATCGTGGTCAGCCGCTGCGGGCGGCCGCTCCCGTCTGAGCGTATCCGGTACAGGTCCCCGCCGGCGCTGTCCGACCACGTGGCGTAGGCGATCCAGCCGCCGTCCGGCGACCAGGTCGGCTCGGCCTCAATGAGGTCCTCCGACGACGTGAGCCGCTTCGGCTGCCCATCGGGCCAGTCCATCACGTAGAGTCGGTCGAGCGCCGTGAACGCCAGCCGCGTCCCGTCGGGCGAGGGTACGGCGTCCCGGATCTGGCGCACCACGAAAGTGGCCGAATCGGGGATCGGGTACTCGAAGTCGAGCCTCGGTCCGAGCGGCACGTCGGTGTGGACGGTGAACGGGATCTCGGAGGGCGCCGACCCGTCGACGGGAACCCGCCAGATCTTCCCGCCGTAGGTGACCACCAGGGCCTTCGAGTCCGGCGTGAAGGACATGCCCGGATAGACGTCACGGCTGGCGCTCGACTCCTGGTCGTCGCGCTGCACCGGGTAGGCGAGCCACTTCTCCTGCCCGGTGGCCAGGTCACGGATCCGAAGGCCGGTCTGCGCGTCGTGACGCGTGCCGTACACCAGCCAGCGACCATCCGGGGAGAGGGTGGGTCGGAACGCCGAGCCGTAGCGGTCCGTGCGCGTGAAGGTCTCGCCGGTCTTCCGATCGTACTCGACCAGCTCGTACTGCGGGAAGATGGCGTTGTATTGCCAGGTGCCCTCGCGCTGCGCGAACCAGATGTAGCGAGGGTCCTTCCCGAAGGCGGCGCCCGTGAGCCGGAGGCCGCGCGATCGGCCACCGCCCGATCCCTCCGGGTCCTTGACCAGCTGGATGCCGGTGCCACCCTCCACGTGGTACATCCACGGCTTGGCGGGTGCGAAGCCGTTCTGCTTGGAGGCGACCAGGTAGTGTCCGTCCGGCGTCCACTCCGGGGACTGGTAGAGGTCGTGCTTCCCCTTCGTCACCTGCACCGTGTCCCTCCCGTCCACCGACACGATCCAGAGGTTCTCCGAGCCACTCCGGTCCGACACGAAGGCCACCCGCTTCCCATCGGGGCTGAAGCGCGGCTGCCCGTCGAACGCCTGGCCGGTGGTGAGGGGCGTGGCCTCGCCCCCGTCGATCGGTAGGACGTAGAGGTCACCCAGGTAGTCGAACACGATCCGGCGGCCGTCGGGGTTCACGTCCAGTGACATCCACGAGCCCTCCGACTCGGTCAGCCGCAGCGTGTCCGCGGTCTGCAGAGGCAGCGGCTTCCCGGACGCCCGGTCCTTCGTCCCCTTCCCGGGCGTGGTGTCGGGTGCGCTAGCCGCCCGGCGCGCGGCTTCGGCCACCGCCGTCGCCGCCCGGGCGGAGGAGGGGGCCCGCAGCCAGCCCGCGAGCGCGACGAGGAAGAGGGACGGAAGAAGCCTGGCGAGGCGCATATGGGGTCGCTCCGGTCTCGGGTCATCATGGAGGGTGACCTGCGGCCGGCTGGCCCGCAGGGGGCCGACCGGGCGGCGCGCCGGGGCGACCGGCGCCGCGTGGCCGGGCAAGATGGTGGAGAGGGCCCGACACGTCCAGCCCACTCCGGGGCGAGGTCCGGCTCAGCCCTCGCCGGCCAGGAGGGACGGCGTCACGAACCAGGTCAGGCGCCAGCGACGACCGTCGTCCGCGCTCACCAGCCGCAGCACGGCGCCGGTCGGCACCTCGACGACTTCGGCGTTCTCGTCACCGGTGAGCAGGAGTGACACCAGCCGCTCCACGTGCGGGAGGTGGCCGACCAGGAGGAGCGGGCCATCGGACTCGTGCTCCCTCACGGCGTCACGAACGTCGGACGGATCCGCCAGGGGCGACAGGTCGGAGCGCTCCGTCAGAATGCGACACGCCCCCGATCGCCCCGGCCAGGAGGTCGGCGGTCTCGCGGGCCCGAAGCTTGGGGGAGTGCCACACCTCGGGGATCCGCGCGCCCGCGGCCGCCATGGCCGTCCCCACGCGCCGGGCGTCGTCACGCCCCGCCTCCGTGAGGGGACGATCTCCTCCACGACTCTCGTCGGCCGCCCGGGCGTGCCGGGCCACGTACAGCTCCATCGTCCTCTCCTCCCCTTGTATCTCTGCTTCAGTGCGCTACAAATGGAGAGGGGGCGGCAGCTCGAAATCCCCTGGGTCCTCGAGACCGTGACTGAGCATGAGCGTCGCTCCCTCCTGCTCAGGCCGCCGCGCCCGCGGACAGCCGGCGCTTCATCCACTCGATCTGGCCGCCCTGGCGGAGGATCTCGATCTGCCGCTCCGACAGGTCGTGCCGGGCCGCGTAGCTCTCGTCCTTCGTGACGTTCCTCACCTCGACCTCCGCCCCCGCGCCCAGGACCTCGTCCAGGCCCTCGACCCGCAGGACGTCGCCCTGCTCGATCCTGTCGTAATCGTCCGGGTTCTCGAAGGTGAGCGGGAGGACCCCGAAATTGACCAGGTTCTGCCAGTGGATGCGGGCGAACCCCCTGGCCAGCACCATCCGCAGCCCCAGGTAGCGCGGCGCCAGCGCGGCATGCTCGCGGCTCGATCCCTGCCCGTAGTTGGAGCCGCCGACCACGGCATGCCCCCCCTCGTCGCGGGTGTCCATGGCCTTCCGGTAGTAGTCCGGATCGACCACGTCGAAAGCGAACTTCGCGATCTCGGGAATGTTACTCCGGTAGGGCAGCACCTCGGCCCCCGCCCGCAGGATCTCGTCGGTCGAGATGTTGTCGGCGGCCTTGAAGATCACCGGCACCTCGAGGACGTCGGGCAGCCCTTCCAGCTCGGGCAGCGACACGATGTTCGGGCCCTTCCGCAGCGACACCTTCCTGGACGCCTCGGGGGGCGGCGGCGCCTGGAGCGACTCGGTGTTGAGAATGGGCTCCCGCGGATCCGACACCCGCGGATAGGCGAGACCGAGCTCCTCCTCGAGCGTGCGCGGATCCGTGATCACGCCCATGAGCGCCGAAGCGGCGGCCGTTTCCGGGCTCACCAGGAAGACCCTGTCGTCCTTGGTGCCCGAGCGATCCGGGAAGTTCCGGGGCACCGTCCGCAGGCTGCGCGTGTTCGTGGCCGGCGCCTGCCCCATGCCGATGCAGCCGTTGCACCCGGCCTGGTGGATGCGGGCCCCGGCGTGGATCAGCGAGAGGAGATGTCCGTCCCGGTCCAGGTTCTCGAGGATCTGGCGGGAGGTCGGGTTCACGTCGAACGACACGTCCAAGTGCACCTGCCGGCCCTTCACGATCTCGGCGGCCACGGCGAAGTCCCGGTAGCCGGGGTTGGCCGAGGAGCCGATGTAGGCCTGCGAGATCTCCCGGCCGGCCAGCTCGGACACCGGGACGACGTTACCCGGACTGGAGGGCTTCGCGATCAGCGGCACGAGCTCCGAGAGGTCGATCGCCTCGTCCACGTCGTAGCCGGCGTCTTCGTCGGCGACCAGCTCGGTCCAGTCCTCCTCCCGGCCCTGCGAGGCCAGGAAACGGCGCACCTCGTCGTCGGAGGGAAACACCGTGGTCGTGGCCCCGAGCTCCGTGCCCATGTTGGCGATGACGTGCCGGTCCATGGCGGACAGGGACGCGAGGCCGGGGCCGTAGTACTCGAGGATGCGGCCCACGCCGCCGTCCACGTCGTGCCGGCGCAGCATCTCGAGGATGACGTCCTTGGCGCTCACCCAGTCCGGGAGCTGGCCGGTCAGCCGAACGCCCCAGATCTCGGGCATCTTCACGTAGTACGGCTCGCCCGCGATGGCCATGGCCACGTCCAGGCCGCCGGAGCCGATGGCCAGCATGCCGATGGCGCCGGCGGCCGGCGTGTGGCTGTCCGAGCCCACCATCGTCTTGCCGGGCACGCCGAAGCGCTCCTGGTGCACCGGGTGGCTCACGCCGTTTCCGGGGCGGCTGTACCACAGCCCGAACTTCCGGCAGGCGCTCTGCAGGAAGAGGTGGTCGTCGGGGTTCTTGAAGTCCTCCTGGATCAGGTTGTGGTCCACGTACTGGGCGGAGACCTCGGTCCGGGCGCGCTCGAGGCCCATGGCCTCGAGCTCGAGCATGACCAGCGTGCCCGTGGCGTCCTGGGTGAGGGTCTGGTCGATCCGGAGGCCGATCTCCTCGCCGGGCGCCATCTTTCCCTCGAGGAGGTGCGACTCGATCAGCTTGTGCGCGACGTTCAGCCCCACGGCCGTCTCCCCGTCGATGCCCTCGTTCCGGCTGCGGCCCGACGTCCGGTGCGGACGCAGGCCGCAGCGCTCCTGCCGGGGTCATCTCCGGCAAGGGCCATACCGACGGCGTGGACGGCGGACGGACCCGGTGGACCGTGGCTCAGCGCCGGCCGCCCGTGGCGGTCGTGTCGGACGCCGCCTGCTCCGGGCTCTCCACGGGGAGACGGTCGGGCGCCGACCAGTGACGCTGGCCGCGCACCCAGCGCTGGAACCAGCGCAGCTCCTCCACGATCCGGGTGCGCTGGTGGTGGGGCTCCCGGAAGCCGTGCGGCTCGCGCGGCATGCGCAGGAAGCGGTCGGGGACGCCGAAGTGACGCAAGGCGGCGTGGAAGTTCATGGATTGCATGGGAGTGTCCGTGCGGTCCCGGTCGCCGTGGAACAGAAGGGTGGGCGTCTTGACGTTCTCCATGTGCCAGTAGCTGGAGCGCTCCCGCCAGAAGGCGCCGTTGGACCACGGATCCCCGCCCAGGTACCAGCGCGCCACGTCGAAGTGGAAGCCCGGGCCGTACTCGGCCGGCCAGTCGGTGACCATGGCCCCCAGGCTGGCGGCCTTGAATCGGGTAGTGCGGGTCAGCGTCCACCCTCCCAGGATGCCTCCGTAGCTCCAGCCCTTGATGGCCAGGGAGTCGGGATGCGCCACCCCCTGGCGCACCATCGCATCCACGCCGCTCATCAGGTCCTCGTAATCCCCGCCCCCGATGTCGCGCATGTTGCCGCGCAGCCAGGCATCTCCATAGCCCGACGACCCCCGCACGTTGGGCTGGAGCACGACATAGCCGTGCGCGGCCAGCACCTGCGCGTCGGCGTCGAATCCGCGCGTAAAGCTCCCGGCGGGCCCTCCGTGCACCTCGAGCACGAGCGCTCCGGGCGCCTTCCAGCCGGACTCCTCCGGCGGCCTGTACAGGAGACCTTCGCACGTCCTGGCCGTCCGAGCTCTTCCAGCGGACCACACGGGGGCTGGCCAGGTCCTTCCCCTCGACCTCCACGTTGGAGCGGGTCAGACGCTGCGGCCGGAAGGGTCGGGTCGTGGCCACGTACACGTCCCCCGGCACCGCGGGCGTGCTGAGCTCGTAGGCCACCCGGCCGTGGTCACGCGACCAGGTCGGCGCCCCCACCACCCCCTCCAGCCGGCTCACCTGCCGGACCCGGCCCGAACGGGGGTCCAGGCGATACAGGTCGGCCGTCGTCCGGACCTGCGCGGAGAAGTCGATCGTCCCGTCGGGCGCCCAGGCGTAGTCCCCGATCGCGCCGGCGAAGTCCGGGGCGAGCTGCCGCACCGAGTTCGTGGCCAGCTGCAGGGCGTACAGGTTGCCCTGATCCAGCCTCCAGGTGGCCGTATCGGGTGCCAGCCACGTGAGGGTGCCCCCGTCCGGAGACCAGCCCGGATCCGACTCGGGAGCCTGGTTGTGCGTGATCCGCCGGATCTCGCCGTCCCCGGCGTCCACGAGGGCGATCTCCGTCCGGTACGCGTCGTTCCGATGGTCCTCGGTCCGGTAGGTGAACGCCACGTGCCGGCCGTCGGGGGCGACGGCCATCGCGTCGATGATGCGGTGTCCCGTGGTCAGGGGATGCTCGGTCGCGGAGTCCGGGTCCGCCTCGATCCGCCACAGGTTGGACCAGCGTCCGCGTCGCTGTCCGTTCGGACCCCCGTCGACGGAGACCGCGTCGTAACCGGCCCGGACCGAATCCCGGGCCGTACGGGTCAGGCTGTCATCGGCCACGAAGTAGATCACGCGGGAGTCCGGACCCCAGGCGTACCGCTGGATCGAGGTGGCGTGCTGGGTGAGCTGGCGAGCCTCGCCGCCATCCGTACGGATGAGGAAGAGCTGCCGCCCGCCTTCGTCGCCCTCGTCGTCGCCGGAGTCGTCCTGATCCGTGCTGCGCAGAAACGCGATCCAGCGGCCGTCCGGCGACCAGCGCGGATCTCCGTCGCCCTCCTGCGACATGAACGGTCGAGGGTCGGTGCCGTCGGCCCGCACCATCCACAGGTAGCTGTCCCGTTCGTTGTCGTTCCAGCTCAGCGTCCGTCGGGTGTACAGCACCCGGGTCCCGTCCGGCGAGATGCGGGGATCGGTGACGCGGACGAGGTCGATGGCGTCATCGATCGTGAACAGGTCGCCCTCGACCGCGGCCGTGCTCCGGTCCGCGGATTGCTGCGCCGCGACCGGAGAGACCATGAGCAGGACTGCGAGGGCCAGGATGGGACCCGGCAGCGCCGGGGCCCGCAAGGTGGGTCGGATCATGGAGGCTCCGTGAGCATCGGGTGCCCGGTGCGTTCGGGCCCCGGCGTGGAGCCGGGGTGGCTGCAGGATAGGAATCGAGACGGGCCGCTCGCAACCGGCTCCCCGCAGCGTGCGGGGACGCCGTCCACGGCACCGGACCGGGGAGCGGCACGACGGCCCGCAGCTTGCCGGGGCATCGGGAGACGACGTAACCTTTCGAGGTCCCGCGCCCGTCGCCCCCGCAGGTCGAGACGCCGTAGGACGAACTTCAAGAGGAGCCCATGACACCTGTATTCGAGGGACTGTCGCGGAAGGGAGCCGACTCTCCGTCCGCCCCGGAATCACGCCCCACCTCGGCCACGCCCAGCGTGATCGGGGGCGGGATGGAGCTCGAGGGCCAGCTCACGGCGCGGGGCGACCTGCGCATCGAAGGCCGAGTGAAAGGGTCCATCCGGACCCAGGGCGAGGTCGTCGTGGCCCGGGAAGGCGTCGTCGACGGGGACATCGAGGCGGCGGAAGTCCACGTCGGGGGCCGGGTGAGCGGCACCGTGATCGCGACGGGAGCGGCTCGCTTCATGGAGGGCTGCCGGGTGGACGCGGAGATCCGCGCCCCGGTGGTTTCCATCGAGGAGGGAGGCACCGTCAACGGCCGCCTGGTGATGGAGACTCGCTCCTCGGGTGGGTCCTCGTCGGGATCCTCCGCGGGCGGTCCCGGCGGCGCTTCGTCGAAGTCGGGTTCGGGATCGGAGAAGTCATCGCCGGGCGGCGGCTCCTCCGAGAGCGGTGCGTCGGGCAAGTCCGGAGGCGGCAAGTCGAGCTGATCGGCGAGCGGGCTTCGGGGCCGGCCTCCCAGCCGCCACCCCACCCCTCCTCACACCCCCACCACGCACGGCGGCCGGACGGCGGACCCTCGAGGGTCCCGTCGCCCGGCCGCTCTGTCGTTGCCCCGCCTGCCCGTCCGGGCCCGCAGGATCCGACGGTCGGATCCGGCGGGCCCGGCTTCGGGGTCCCGGTGCCCTAGGGGAAGTGGACCTGGATTCCGCCCCACAGCGGCAGGGTCCAGGAGCTGCTCGTCCCCAGGGGCTGGAGATCGGGGCTCCCGTTCACACGCTGGAACAGGTCGTCGCCCTTGGTGAACGCGAGGTTGAGCTGCACCCCGCCGAACAGGTCGACCTGGGGACTGACCGGAAAGAGCAGCCGGGCCCCGCCCGTCAGACTCAAGTAGGTGTGGGACGGCCCCGACCCCGAGAAATCGAGGGTGGTGGCGCCCAGGCCCCCGTTGACGGTGAACTTCACGTTCCCCGACACGGGCGGAGCCAGGTTCGTCTGGAGCCCCACCGTATAGTGCCACAGGTTGAGGCTGCGGAAGTCCTGCGCGGCCGGGATCGAGCTCCCGTTCAGGGCCTCCAGGCCCCAGTCACCCCGGACCGCGAATCGCGGGCTGAACCAGTAGGCGCCCCCGAGGTTGGCCGCCAGGCCGATGTCCTCCAGCTTGCCGATCCCGCCGAACGGGACCGCCAGACCCAGCCGGCCGTCCACTTCGAAGCTGGGTTCGAAAGGGCTCTGCGCGCGGACCGGGGTGGCCCCCGCCGCCAGCAGGACGATCGCGCCGAAGGCGGCCGTCCATCCCCCCATCACACGAGCCTTCTTCATGCATCCTCCTCCAAGGTCATGTCTCGCTCTCGTCTCGAGCGCCGGTCGCGCAGCGAGCGGGGCGACGGATCCGTTCAATGGACGAACGGACCCGCCTCCGCGTCACGTGCCCGCGTCTCTCCTCGCCCACAAGATCCACTCACGGCAAGTGCAGCGCCACGCCCGCCTGCACGGGGAACGACCAGGCACGGTCACCGATGGGCGACGTCTGGCCCAGGGCCGCGAAGTCCTCGGGACTGGTGAACATGAGGTACGCCCGCCCCTGGACGAACACGTCCAGAAGCGGCATGGGGCTGTAGCCCGCCCGCACGAAGCCGCTCGTGGTCAGATACGTCTTGGAGGCGGAGCTCTGGTCGAACTTCCAGGTGGTCGCCCCGACCCCGACACCGGCCGACACCCGCCACGGGATGATGATCGGCCTGAGGAGCTCGAGCTCGAGCCCGGCGCCGTAGTGCCACAGCTTCAGGTCGTCGTAGGACGTGAGCGTGTTCGGAACCGTAGCGCCGAGCAGCGTCTCGAGATCGGCGTCGGCCCGCAGCCGGAGCCGACTGGCCACCCGGTAAGAGACGCCGACACCTGCGGAGAAGCCCGGGTCCTCGACGTTGGCCAGGTCCCCCCCGGGAATTCCGATCCCGGCCCGCCCCTCGACCGAGAGATTGCGGGCCACCCCGATGGCGGTGCCGACCTGGGCCCGCCCGGCGAGGGGCAGGGCGAGCAGCAGAGCGGCCGCCCCGAGCGCGGCGTGGAGCGTCGAACCACGACGAGACATTTTGTCCTCCTGGTCAATTCATGCAGAGTCGCTGGGAGTCATCCGCAGCGGTGCGCACCGTGCGGCTGGGAGAGGAACGTTGGCCCTCGGCGGAGCGCGTCGGGCATGTGGCCCCACCGCTGCAAGATGCGGTCCCGTCATCCGGGGGCCGCGGCCCGTGTCCGCGGCCCGGGCCCGGCACGTCGGCGACGGGCCCGGGATCAGCGCAGGATCAGGGCACGCGCGACGAAGGGGACCAGGAAGAGCAGGTTGTGCAGCTCCGCCACCACCGAGGCGCCCAGGTGCTCGTTCACGAGCTCGAGGTCCAGGTCGAGGGAACCGAGCGGGAGCCAGCGCGGGATCTCGGCCAGGAAGCGCCGGTACGGCTCCCCGTACAGCTCCGCCAGCACGCCCTCCTCGTACCGCACGACCACGGCGTACACGGCCAGGAACCAGGCCGCCGTCGGCACGACGAGCCACAGCAGACCCGAGGTGGCCACCAGCCCCGCCCCGATCAGCGTGTTGCCCCAGTAGATCGGGTTCCGGATCCGGCGGTACGGACCCGAACGGGTCAGCGTGGTGTCGATCCGCAGCCGGTAGTGCAGGTGCTGCTGGGCCCACACCCGCAGGAACACGCCGCACGCGAACAGGCCGAGCCCCAGTGACCAGCACAGGTACGGGCGGTCCACCCTGCCTGCCGTCGCGAACAGCGCGAACAGCAGCGGCGGAGCCACGAGCCAGCCTCGGAAGCGGTAGAAGAAGCGTTTCACCTTGGGTGCTCGCCGGAGATCTCTCGACGGAAGGGCGAGTGGACGACTAAGTTGCGCGCCAAGATGGTCACCCCGGAGCCCGAACGACAGAGCCGCTTCCTGGACCGGCTGAGGCAGCCCGAGCCGCTCGTGGCCGCCGAGCTGCGTCCGCCGCCCGCCGATCTCTCCTCCGCCGACGGCATGGAGAGCTGGATCGACCTGCACCACGCCCTGCGTCGTCTGGGGCAACGGGACACAGCGGTCTTCCTCACCGACGACGCGATCGGCGAGCGCGAGGAGGAGAACCTCCGCCACCTGGTCACGAATCTCGCGGGGGACGTTCCGAAGCAGCGCCTGGTGCCCTTCCTGACCTGCAAGCACCCGCTGTCGTACTGCCTGCGCTACGCGGACCGGGCGGCCTCCCAGGGGATCGAGGCCCTGGTCGTCCTCGGCGGGGACGCGACGGCCGGTCCTCCGCGCTGCCTGCCGCACGCCTTCCTCCTGCGCCAGGAGATCCGGCGTCGCGTGCCGGGGCTCACGCTGGGAGGATGGACGAATCCCCATCGGGATCCGGCCGAGCAGGTGCGATTCCTCCTGGACGAGACGTTCACGGGGGAGTTCTACCTGAGCCAGGTGGTGTCCCACCACAGCGCGCGCCGCGTGGAGGCCTTCGTCCGGGAGTCGCGCAGACGCGGCCTCGAGCTTCCGGGCGTGTTCGGGGTGTTCTACTACCGGAGCGCCAACCCCTCCACCCTCTCCGCCCTGTCACGGTTCTTCCCGGTGCCGGCCGAGGAGGTAACGCGGGAGTTCGAGCGCGGCGACACGGCCGAGGAAATCTGCGCGCGGTCGATCCGCGCCCTGCGCGCAGCCGGAGCCCGGCACGTATACGTCAGCAACCTGGGCCATCGCAGGGCGCCCGAGCGCCTGGACGGGATCCTGGAGGCACTGGCAGCGGACTGAGGGGCCGTGTCCGGCCCCCTTCCCCTCTCCAGCGACCCTCGGCGCCGCTAGTCCCCGCCCGCGCCGTCCCCCGCCGAACCCACGATGCGGGCCGAGTCGATCGCGTCCAGCTTCGGGAAGGAGTCCTCCAGGTAGCGGTTGCCGTCGCGCTGGATGAGGCCCTGGTCGGGTCCCTGTCCGCGCGGGGCGCCCTCCCCGTATCCAGCGTACAGCGAGTCGACGGCCGTCATGCCCTCGACCACCTCTCCGAAGGGGGCGAAGCCCATGCCGTCCAGGCGGCTGTTGTCGGTGAGATTCACGAACACCTGGGTCGTCCGGGTGTCGGGCCCCGCGGCGGCGAACGCCAGCGTGCCACGGGTGTTGCTCTTGCGGACCGGGTCGTCGCGGATCGGCCGTCCGCGCCAGCCCGCCGAGGCCGCCGGGTCCCCCGAGATCCCGAACTGGGCCACGAAACCGGGCAGGACGCGGAAGAACCGGTTCCCATCGTAGTAGCCGGCCCGCACGAGCTCGTAGAAGCGGTCGGCGCCCCGCGGCGCCCAGGCCCGGTGGACCTCGACGGTGAAGTCGCCGGCGGTCGTCGCGAACCGCACCCGGAAGCTGTCCGGGGCCGCGGCGCGGTCGCTCGCCCCGGCGTCCGCCGAGCCCTCGCCGGCGGAGGCCTTTCCGCCAGCGCCCCGGCACCCCAGCAGCGTGAGGCCCACCAATCCGCCCAGGCTTCCGATCACCCGCCATCGTCGTGTAGCTCGCAGCACGCTCGTGCCTCCATTCGTGGATCTGCCCGTTCGCTCACCCGGCCGTCGCCGGGCCTCCAAGCTGGAGGAGGCGAGCCCCGCCGTCCAGGGTCGGCGTGCCGGGGGGAGACCAACGTCGGGCGCCGGTCCGCTGTACTTTCGAGAGAGGAGGACCGGCGACGCATACGGAACGGGCTCGCGCACAGGAGGCGCCACCACGTGGAGCACGCCGGCGACGGCAGTCGGCCCCGGTCCGGGGACGCGCTCGACGACGGGCGACTGGTGGCGCGGGTCCAGGAGGGCGACGGAGACGCGTTCGACACGCTCGTGCGTCGCCACATGCGCCGCGCGTTCTCGATCGCCTTCCGGCTGCTCGAGAACCGGGCCGACGCGGAAGACCTCGTCCAGGAGGCCTTCCTGGCCGCCCTGGAGGGCATCGACGGCTTCGAGCCGGGACGCCCCTTCGGCCCGTGGCTGTTCCGGATCGTGGTGAACCGCGGCCTCAACGCCCGGAAGGCCCGCTCCCTCCGCCGGACGGAGGCCCTGCCGGTCGACGTGCTATCGCGGGCGCCGCCGCCCGACCGCCACGCCGAGCGCGCCGAGCTGCACGACGCGCTGGCGGCGGCCCTGGCGCGGCTGGACGGACAGCGCGGGGCCATCGTGCGGCTCCACGAGCTCGAGGGCTTCACGAGCCCCGAGATCGCGGAGATGCTCGAGCTGGCCGAGGGCACCGTGCGCTGGCACCTGCACCGGGCGCGCGCGGAGCTCCGGGAGGTGCTGGGAGCCTTCGGGCGGGACGCGGCCGGCGAGACGAACATTGAGGAGAGGAAGCCATGACCGAGGAGAGGGGGACCGGGACGGGGAGCGGAGCCGGCCGCGACACCGGCGATGACGAGCTCCGTGGCCACCTCCGGCAGAGTGTTCCGTTGCCACCCCTGGACGAGGTGGCCTGGAACGACCTCGCGCGCACCATAGGATCGCGAGCCGAGCCCTTCCTGCGGGCCCGGCGCCGTCCGCCCTGGTGGCGGCACGCCTCGCGCTGGGCCCGCGCCGGCATCCCGCTCGCGGCGGCGGCGGTCCTCGCCCTGGCACTGCTCCTGCCCCGGGCGGCGCCGCGCGCCGTCCGCCCCACCGCGGCGCGACTCGGCTCCGCCGCGGCCTCGGCGCCCGCCGGCGCCGGAGTGGCCGCGGGCGACGCTTCCGTGGATCCACTGCTGGCCTTTCTCTCCACCGCCGATGACGGAGAGACGCTGCTGATGTCGGCCCTCGAGGAGGAGTAGATGGAAGAGCGCGTCCCGGGCGGCGACCGTGCCGCCCCCGTGAGCGGCCGGGAGTCGCCGCGTCCGGACGGCCGCGGTCGACTGGTGGCCGGGCTGTTCCTGGCCCTCGCGGTCCTGGTGGGCCTCCTGGGAGGCATCGTCATCGACCGAGCGCTCCTGGCCCCGGACACGGCGGGTCCGGTTCCCTCAGGCGACACGGGGGTGGCGGCGGGGGCCCCGTCGGGCGGTCGGGTGCTGGCGTGGATGGCCGACAGCCTGGACCTGAGCCCCGAGCAGAGGGTGCGCATCGCGGCCGTGGTCCGCGACGAGCAGCGGCGGGCCCGCGAGCTCACCGTGCGCGTCCGGCCCCGATACCAGCAGGTACTCCGGCGCACGCGGCTCCGGGTGCTCGCCATCCTGACCCCCGACCAGCGCATCCGGCTCCGGCACCTCCTGGCGGAGCGGCGGGCGGCTCGAGGCGACCGGGACTCCACGACCCGGCGTCGCCGGCCCTGACCGAAACGTGCCCGGGCGGAGCGGGTATCCCTCGCCCACTCGTTCACGACAGGGACGATCCCCGGGCACGGAGGCGGCCAGATGCCGGATGAGGGCCAGCGCGAGTCTTCCGACGTTGTGACCGTCGAGAGCCAGCCGATCTTCGACATCGTCGAAGACACACTGCTCGACCTGTGGAAGGCAGTGGACGACCTGGCGAGGATCCACGCCCCGCGCCTTCCCTACTACCGCGTCACCATCTTCGGCTCCTCCCGGATGCGGGAGGGCGATGCCCTTTACGGCAGTGTCCAGGAGCTGGCGCGCGAACTCTCCCTCATGGGCTGCGACATCGTCACCGGGGGCGGGCCGGGCCTCATGGAGGCGGCCAACCGGGGCGCCGAGGAGGGCGACGTCGACAACCGGACGCGCTCCTTCGGCCTCAACATCGAGGTCCCGCACGAGCAGGAAATCAACCCCTACGTGGAGAAGGCCTACGTGCACCGCACCTTCTTCACGCGGCTGCACCACTTCGTGCGCCTGTCCAGCGCCTTCGTGGTCGTGCCCGGCGGCATCGGCACGACGCTGGAGGCGCTCATGGTGTGGCAGCTCATGCAGGTGCGCCACATCACCGACCGACCGTTCATCATGCTGGGGACGATGTGGCGGGAGCTGGTGGCCTGGGGACGACGGTTCATGCTGGACGGCGGGACCCGGCCGCTGGCGGGCCCGGACGACCTGGACCTGCCGCGGTGCGTGGGGAGCGTCGACGATGCCGTGGCCATCATCCGCCGCGACCTGGCCCGCGTGCGCGGTGAGGTCGACGCCGACGTGGACGGCGAGGAGGGTTCGAGTTCCGCGGGAGGTTGAAACCGCGCGCCCCCGGATTCGGTAGTAGGACACGAGGGCGATGAGGCGGAGGCAACCTTCTCTGCCCGGTGCACGTCCAACACTCGGATCGGGGCGGAGGAGTCCTCCCCGACATCCGATGGACGGCACACAGCATGGCGAGGTGGACTCGCCGGTGCGCGGCACCCTCCTGTGGCAAGGAACTCAACGCCACTTCAACGTGGCCAAGTCCGCGCGCCGGTGGTCCCCTCACCCTCACCCTCACCCTCACCCTCTCTCTCCCCAGCATCGCCCACCCTGTCGGCCGTTCCCCGCACCCCCTCCCTCCCTCGCCATCGCGGCGCCCGGTATCCATCCTGCGAGTATCGGGGCGGCTTCGACCGCGTGACCGAAGACGGAGACGGGTCTCGAGGACGGCGGAAAGGCAATGAGCGACCAGGACGGTGAGGGCAGCAGGGGCATCGGCTTCTTCGAAGCCGCCTCCATCGGCGTAGGCGGGATGGTCGGCGGCGGGATCTTCGCCGTCCTCGGCCTCGCCGTGGAGCTGGCCGGCGGCGGGACCCCGGTGGCGTTCGTGGTGGCGGGCCTGGTGGCGCTGGTCACGGCCTACTCCTACAGCCGGCTGGCGGTCACCTTCCCGAGCTCGGGCGGCACGGTTACCTACCTGAACCAGGCCTTCGGGACGGGCGCCGTCACCGGCTCCCTCAACGTGCTCCTGTGGCTCAGCTATATCGTAATGTTGTCGCTGTACGCGTTCGCGTTCGGCAGCTACGGCGCCACCTTCTTTCCCGAGGCGTCCCGGGGCCTGTGGACCCACGTCCTGCTCAGCGCCGCCGTGGTGGGCATCGCCGGCCTCAACCTGCTGAGCGCCGGGGTGGTGGGCGACATCGAGGACTGGATCGTCGGCATCAAGCTGTTGATCCTCCTGTTCTTCGTCGCCGTGGGCCTGGGCGGCGTGCAGGGTGCCCGCCTGGCGCCGGCCGCCTGGAAGCCGCCGCTCCAGCTCGCCGCGGGCGGCATGATCATCTTCCTCGCCTACGAGGGCTTCGAGCTCATCGCCAACACGGCCGAGGACGCGCGTGACGCCGAGCACACGGTGCCCAGGGCCCTGTTCGCCTCGGTGGGCTTCGTGATCGTCCTCTACGTGCTGGTGGCGCTGGTCACGGTGGGGAACCTGCCGGTCCACCAGATCGTGCAGGCCAAGGACTACGCCCTCGCCGCGGCCGCCCGGCCCTTCCTGGGCCAGTTCGGCTTCACCCTGATCGCGGTGGCCGCCATGCTGTCCACCGCGTCGGCCATCAACGCCACGTTGTACGGATCGGCCCGTCTCAGCTACATCGTGGCCAAGGACGGCGAGCTACCGAAGGCCCTGGAGAAGAAGGTGTGGCAGCGGCCGGTCGAGGGGCTCCTGATCACGGCCGCGGCCACCCTGGTGGTTGCCAACCTCCTCGACCTCTCCAGCATCTCCACCGTGGGGAGCGCCGGCTTCCTGCTCGTGTTCGCGGCCGTGAACGCGGCCAACCTCAGGCTGGCCGACAGGACCGGAGCGCGTCGCTGGATCGCGTGGACGGGGCTGGCGGGCTGCCTGGCGGCCCTGGCAGCGCTGCTGTGGGAGACCCTGACCACCTCCCCCGCCCACCTGTGGATCCTGGCCGGCCTCGTGGTGCTGTCGGTGGCGATCGAGACGGGCTACCGGGCCGCCAGCGGCCGGACCATTCACATCCAGCCCGGCGGCAGCTGAGATCGCCCGCGGGGACCCGCTCGCCCCCGGTTCTCGAGGAGCGTCAGATGTAGCGGTCGACGGCCGGCAGCAGGGCACGCACCGATGCCGGAAGCGCGCCGGGAGCGCCGGGCGCCATCAGCTCGCGCACGCGGTAGGGAGCCGGCCCGGCCCCCGGAGCGCGCGGCGCCGCGATCCAGCGCATGCGGGGCATCGCCGGAGCGTTGGGAAGCGCGGGCGGCGCCAAGGTGCGCGCCCCGCCGTCCTGCACGCGGAACCAGCGCGCCGACCGCTCCCCGGGCGCCGGCCGCTCGGGCAGGTCGACGGTGACCGTCTGCCGCTTTCCCTTGCGAATCACGGTCACGGCGAGCGCTCCCTTGTCGGCGGAGTGGACCGCCTCGACCACGGCGCCGGGATCCTCGACCGGCTTGCCCGCCACCGAGACAATGACGTCTCCGGCCTTCAGCCCCGCCTTCTGCGCCGCCGAGCCCTCGGTCACCTCGCTGATGAGCGCGCCGTGGCCGTCGCTCACCCCGAAGTAGTCGCCCAGCTGTTTGCCGAGGGGCTGCAGCATCACGCCCAGCCGGCCCTGGCCGCCGAAGGAGAACATGAAGCTCCGGCCGCCGCCCGGCGCGCTGAAGATCTCGCCGCGGAAGTTCCGTCGCATCTCCCGTCCGGCGCTGTCCATCCTGACCCGCACGCTGTCCAGCGTCTCCCGCAAACGCTGCCGGGTGCTGTCATCGATGATCTTCCGCATCCGGATACGGATGTCGCGGTCGGGGCCACCGTACCAGCTCATCCCCGGCCGTTCGCCGATGCGCACCCGGGCCTCGTGGGACGAGCCGTTGCGCACGTACGCGAGCGTCACCTCTCGCCCGGGGGGCGTCTCGCCCACCATCCGGGTGAGGGCGGCGACGCTTTCCACCCGCTGTCCGTCGAAGGCGGTGATCACGTCGTCCTTCTGGAGGCTGGCGGCCTGGGCCGGCGAGCTGTCGGCCACCGATTCCACCCGGGCCCCGCGCACGGCGGGCAGGTGGAGACGGGCGGCCGACGCGCTGTCCACGTCCGCGACCTGGACGCCCAGGAAGCCGGCGTCCTGGGGGGCGGGGGCGGCGCGAACCGCCTTCGGGGCCAGGACGGCGGCCACGAGGGCGAGCGCGAGAGCGGTGTCCCTGGCGAGTCTCATCGGCATCCTCCGGGGTGAGCGCCCGCGCGACGCCGGACTGGGGGCGGTTCGCAGGCCGGGCTGTGCGCCCTGGTTCCGGACGTTCGACAGGTCCGGGGGGAGGAGGGTTGCCCGCGGATTTCGCGGGCCAAAGGAGCCGGGCGGCCCGGGCGTCGGCGACCCGTGGTCAGGCCGCCGGGGACCCCACGGCCGGAGCCCGGAGCGGGATCTGCACGTCGAGGGCGGCGGCCAGGACGCCGAAGCTGGCGGGCCCGGTCCCGAACAGCTCTCCGTCGCCGTTCCAGGGCAGGTCCGTCTCCGCGTCCACGTGCACCCGCCGGCCGCGGGTCCAGACGACCGCCGGGTCGTCGAGGTGGCGCCCGCGGAGGGCGCGCGTGATGACGCGAAGGAGTGCCGGAAGCGAGACGGCGCGGAGCACCAGCACGTCCAGGATGCCGTCGTCGGTCCGTGCCCCCGGCGCCATCGGGATGCCACCCCCGAAGCGGGGCCCGTTGGCGACGAGGACCGCCAGCGCCTCGCCCGTGGCCATCCTCTCCCCGTCCACCGACACCTCGACCGGCCATGCGCGCCGGGCGGCGATCTCGTCGAGGGCCGCGCGCAGGTACACCCACCGCCCCCAGGTCCGGCGCCGGCGCGGCGTGATCCGCGCCGCCATGCTTCCCGCGAAGCCTCCCATGGCGAAATTGGCCGCCCGAGGCCCGGCGAGGCCGGTCACCTCGACGAGGTCGAGCGGGCCCGCGGCGCCCTCCTCCAGCAGCGCGGCCGCGCTCTCCAGGTCCGGGGGCATCCCGAGCGCGCACGCCAGGTCGTTCCCCGTGCCGAGCGGCACGAGCGCCAGCCTGGGCGCCGGGCCGGTCCCGCGCCGCGCGGCGAGCCCGTTCACCGCCTCGTGGAGCGTGCCGTCACCGCCGGCCACGACGAGCGTGCCGGCGCCCGCGTCCGCCGCCTCCCGAGCCAGCCCGGCCGCATCCCCGGGGCCGGAGGTCACGCGCACCTCGTCCACGCCGGCGCGCTCGAGTACCGCGGCCACGTCCGGCCGGCGCCGCGCGACCGGCGCGGCCGGGTTCAGGATCGCGATCCTGGGATGGGGGGCGGGGGACGGCCCGCGCCTCACTCGCCGACCTCCCGGACCTCGCCCGGCGCCAGGAAGACGAGGCGGCCCCGAACGGCGGAGCGCGGCAAGCCGTACGTGGCCGCGACCGCCTCGCGGTAGGCCTCGATCTGCGGACGATAGAACTCGGTCCGGGCGGCGAGCGCCGCCTCGTCCCCCGCGACCAGGTCGTCCGTCTTGAAGTCGAGGACCTCGGCGGCCACCACCGCGCCGGCGCCGGCACCCGGACCGCCCGAGGCCCCCGGCCCGGACCGCACGAGCACCAGGCGGTCGATGACGCCCGACATCACCTCGCCATCGACGCGGCAGGCGAAGGGGCGCTCGCGATGGAGCTCTAGCGTGCACCCCGGGTCGACCGCGGCCCTCGCCCGCGCTTCGGCCGACTTCCGGGACAGGGCGTCCCGCACCGGAGGCCGACGCATCCAGGCCGCGAAGCGCTCCGCGAGCCGCTCCAGCTCCGCCCCGGGGAGCTCGAACGCCTCGGCCACGACCAGGGCCCGGAGGGCCGCGTCCTCCGGGATCCCGTCCTCGATCCACCCGATCGCCTCGCACCAGCGGTGGACGATGGTTCCGGACCGGCGGGCCGCGGAAGTGTCCAGGCGGAGAAGGCGCTCGAGGTCGACTTCGCCCCCGCCCTCCAACTCGGAGGGGGAGCGGCGGGCCAGGACACGGGTCCGGGGCGCTCCGGCGTCCACACGCACCCGCGGCTCCGCGCCGATCTTGATCTCGAGGCTCTCCGACAGGCCCTCCAGGCCCCCGGCCCAGTCCGCATCGCCCAGCTCCAGCAGCGTCTCCCTCTCGTGGACCGGCCCTTCGGCGCGTCCCAGCGCGGCTCTCACCAGGCGCGCATAGGACTGGACGCTCCTGAGCCGCTCGCCCTCGTCCGCGGCGACGAGGAGGTGGAGGGCGTGCCGGGCCCGCGTCACGGCCACATACAGCCAGCTCAGCCGGTCCCGGAGGTGGCTGGCCTGCATCTGCCGGTATGCCTCCTCCGCCTCCGGGAACAACGGCCGGAGCTTCTTGCCGATATACGGAAACACCCGGACAATGCGGCCCGTGGCCGGATCCCGCTCCGGCATGACCACGTCCGTTCCGCGGCGGTGCAGCCCGAAATCGAGCTCGGGCAGGACGACCACGTCGAATTCCAGCCCCTTGGCCTGGTGGACGGTCATGACGCGCACCGCCGCGCTCCGAGGATCCTCGACCGTGTGGCTCTCCACGTAGCGAATGAAGTCCCCGGGGCGGAGGGTCGCGCGCTCGTCCCACCGGAAGCCCAGCTCCACCAGCTGCTCCAGGCGGCGGAGCTCGCTCTCGTCCACGAACGGTGCCAGCTCCCGCGTCCACGCGGAGAGCGCCTCGCCGTACCCCTGCCGGAGGAGCCTCCTTCTCACACGCGCGCCCAGACGCCGGGCCCCGGTCTCGTCCGTGAAGTCCGTGTAGCCCACCACGCCGCCCAGGGGGCCGGCGGCGACCTCGTAGCGGGCCAGCGTATCACCCGGGTGGTCGGCGGCCCACAGCAGGGACAGGAGGGCGCTCACCGGCGCCGCGTCGTCCACGGTCGTCCCGCCCTCCTCGCTGGCCATCACGCCCCTGCGGCGCAGCTCGAGGATGAGCCGGGCGACGGTGTCGTTGCGGTTCACGAGGACACCGATCTGGGCGCCAGGCAAGCGCTCGTGGATTCCGGCCACCCGCTCCGCGGCGAAGGCCATCAGGCGGGGCCGGTCGGAGCCCGTCCCTCCATCGTCGGGACCGACCTCGACCGTGACGTGCCCCGGGGCGTCCCGGAGGGGATCGGCGGGCTCGTGCGGCTCGAACGTCGCCCCCCACGTGCGCGCCACCGAGGCTCCCTCGTCGAGCGCATCCAGCACGGGGTTGACCGCCACCTCCCCGAACAGTCGGTTCACGAACTCCAGCACGACGGGGCTCGAGCGCCAGCTCCTGGACAGGGTCCGCGACGGCAGATCGTACCGCCGCTCGACCCGGTCGACGAGCTCGGGGTCCGCATTGCGCCACCCGTAGATGGACTGCTTGGGATCGGCCACCACGACCAGCGACCCGCGCCGCTCGATGGCGTCGGCCAGCGGCTCGAGCGCGGCCCACTGGGTGATCGACGTGTCCTGGAACTCGTCGAGCAGGAGGTGCTCGGAGCGGCGGTCCATGCGATAGGAGAGGTCCGGGCGGGCGGCCAACGGGCCCGGCGAGCCCACCCGATAGGCCAGGTCCTGGAAGCGGTAGGCGCCCGTGCGGTCCTGGAGGTCGCTGAGGGCCGCGTCGTACAGGAGCGCGATCTGGCCCAGGGCGCGCGCCTGCGCGTCGTACTTGGGCCCGAGCTCGGCCCTGGCGAGCCGCCTGGCCTCCTCGAGCGCCGGCGACAGCTCCTCCGGAAACGGCTTCCTGTAGTAGGCCTCCTCCCCCGCCAGCCACTTCGCCCCGAGCCCGGTCGTCCACAGGGCCTCCCACGCCCCTTCCCGGATCGCCGCCGCGGCGGCCTCGAGGGCCGACGCCCAGCGCGAATCCGGATCCCCCCTCGCTGTGAGCGGTGCGCCGATGGCCGCCACCCGGTCCGCCAGCTCCTCGCGGGTCCGCTCCGGGTCGCCCACCGGCTCCCGGTCGGCGAAGGGCGACCACGGGTCGGGCGCGGACGGCTCGATCTCGCGCAGCACCTCCTGGAGCCCATCGACCTGCTCCACGAGACGATCGTGGACACGCCGGTCGTGGTCGCCGCGCGCGATCATCCTGAGGAGCTCGAGGAGGGCCTCGTCGTCGTGGGCGTCGAGGAGGGCCTGCACGGCCCGGGACCGCGCCTCCTCCTGCTCGTCCGCCTCCGCGATCCGCCAGGAGAGCGGGAGGCCGAGCTCGGGCCCGAAGCAGCGGGCCAGGCGGACGAAGAACGCGTCGAGGGTCCCCACGTCCGCGTGGTGCAACGCCCCGACGACGCTCTCGAGCAGCGCCCGGGCGCGCTCACGGTCCAGGGCGGAGGTCCCCGAGCCGACGTCGGCGCCGGAGTCGGCGCCCGTCTCCGCGGAGAGCTGTGTCGCCAGCCGGAGGGCCTCGGCGTCGTCGACGGCGGCCCGGGCCAGCCGCAGGAGAACTCGGCCCAGGATCTCGCCGGCCGCCTTGCGCGTGAAGGTCGAGGCGAGGACGCGCTGCATCTCCACGCCGGCCTCCAGGAGGACCAGGATGCGGTTCGAGATCTGGAACGTCTTCCCGGTTCCGGCCGAGGCACGGATGAGCTCGTGGGGCCAGCGCCGCGTGCTCACCGGCACCTCCTCGCCGCTCAAGCGTCCTCCTCGTCGTCGGACCCGGGCTCCTCGTCCTCACCGGGCACGAGGCGGCCACGGCCCAGCAGCCCTCCAAAGGGGCTGTAGCGATCCACCGGCTCCTCCACTCGATACTCGATCCGCCCGGAGCGCAGGAGGCGGATGCACGCACGCGCCGCCTCGTCCGCGTCGGCCAGGTCGTCGGCCGTCCACCCGGCCAGCGCGTCGGCGGTCTCCCGGCGCGAGAGGTTGACGTACCCGAGCCGCAGAATCGCGCCCCCTCCAGCCGGCTCCTCCGGAAGCGCTCCCGCCTCAGCCAGTCCCGGCAGCAGGTGGCGGTAGAGCGGCAGCTGCAGATCCCTCCAGGCCCCGTCACGGCGGCAATGCGCCTGCTCGGGCTTCCGGGCCCGGGCCGACGTCTTGTAGTCGAGCACGGCCCACTCCCCGGTGCGCGCATTGCGGTCGATCCGGTCGATCCGGCCGGTCAGCATCATCGGCTGGTCGTCGACCAGGAAAGGCACTCCGGCCTTCGGGGTGTCGAGCTCGACGGCCATCGTCTCCCAGCCCTCCCGAAGCCAGGCCACCTGCCACTCCGCGAAGCCCCGGAGCCGGTGCCGCAGCTGCTCGACCTGGAGCTGCACGGCCGGCAGGGCCGCCCCCCCGAACCTGTCGAAGACGGCGCCATCCAGGAACGCGTCCAGGGCGCGGCCGACCACCTCCGGATCCGTGGAGCGCGCGGCCTCGCTGGTCCCGAAGCGGCGCAGGACCCGGTGCGCGAGCTCCCCGAACAAGAGCGCGTCCATCTCCCGGGCGCGGTCGTCCACCTCCCGGAGCGCCAGGAGATGCCCGAGCGCATACTGGTACGGGCGCTCCAGCAGGAGCCGGAAGGCCGTCACCGGCAGGGTGGGCGGCATGGGCCGGACCTGGATCGCCGGCTCCGGCGGGAGCCGGAAGGAACTCCGCTCCGCGGCCGTCGCGCCCGGCCGAGGCAGGCGCGCCCGTCGTGCGGGCACGTCCTCGAACAGTCGCTCCACGCGCCGCGCCAGGCGGTCCCCCTCCGTGGCCAGGAGGAGACGGCTCGGCCGCAGGGGGTCTCCGTCAGCCGTCCTGCGGCCGGCCACCACGCGGACCTCCTCCCGCGAGGCCAGCATGGCGGACAGGAGGTAGACATCGCGCGCGTGGCGCCGGGCGTCGTCCATCAGGCCGAGCCGGGTCCGCAGCGCGTCCGGCAGGAAGAGGTCCGAGTGCACCGAGCCGGGCACGTGGGCCTCGTCCAGGCCCGTCAGGACCAGGACCGGTGCGTCGTCCAGGTGCAGCTCGAGCCAGCCGAGCAGCTCGACGGCCGAGCGGTCGGGCATCGGAGGTACGGCGTCGGCGCGCAGGTCGGCCAGCAAGACCCGGATCGCGGCCGCCGCGTCGCAGGATCCATCGAGATCGGGATGGAGACTCCCCAACGCGGAGGCCGCGTCGCGGACAGCCTCGCAGGCCTCCACGAGCCGGCGATCCGCGGGCCGCGAGCGGTCCAGAGGACGTCCGCCATACACGCGCGCCAGGAGTGCCACGATCTCGGGCATCCACTCCGACACCGCCCGGCGGCCCCGGAGTCGGCCCAGACCGAGCTCACGGTCCAGGGCCTCGGCGACGTCGGCCAGTCCCTCCGCCCGCGCGCTCGCGCCCGCTCCGCGACCGCCGACGCGGGCGGGAAGCCGCTCCGCGAAGGCCCTGTCGGAGACCTCCAGCGCTCCGGGGAGCTCCAGCCGCGCCTCGACGTCGGGGTGTCGCAGGAGGGCGGCGAAGGCCGGGTAGCGGCGCTCCTCCACGTAGTCCGCCACCGCCTGCAGGAGCCGATACGGGTCCGTGCGCGGCAGCGGTGTGCCGGCCGCACTGCGGTGCGGCACCCCGTAGGCCCCGAGCCGCTGCTCGAGGTAGGGGACGAGCTCCGGGTCCGGCACCCCGATCGTGACCTGGTCGGGGGCGCGGGCGGCGCCCGGACCGGACAGCGCCCGCACGACCTCGTCGGCCTGCTCCGGCGGCCGGCCGGCCACGTGCAGCGCCTCGTCGGAGAGGTCGACGGTGCGGTCTTCCCAGGCGGCCGACTCGACGCAGCCCAGCGCGTCGAACGCGTCGGCCAGCGCCTCCGGAGCGTGGACGAGGGCGGTCACAGGGGTCTCCAGGCCCTCGAGCATGGCCCGCGTGACCTTCGGGAGCTCGACAACGCCCACCAGGAAGAGGTCCCGGTCCAGCTCGACCCGCTCCTCCCGGACGGCACGCCAACGCTCCTGCTCGCGGTCCGACGACCCGAGCGAGTCCAGGAGGCGTTCGTAGGCCCGTCCGGCGTCGGCGAGCACGCTCCACCGTCCACTGTCATCGAAGCCCGTTCCGTGCCGGAAGGCACGCGCCACGTCCTCGAAGCCGAGGCCTTCACCGGCAAGCTCCACGTAGAGCGCCTGGACGCGCCGCGCGAGCTCGGTCCAGCCCGGCAGGTCGTCAGCGTCGGGCGCTCGCGGAAACACCGCCTCGCGACGTTCCGAAGCCAGCTCCCGAAGGGCTCGGGTCCAGGCCGCGCGGCTCTCGGCCGAGCTCGCCGGATGCCGGACGGGCCGGTAGAGCCGCTCCGGCAGGTGCCCGACCGTCACCGTGTCCGGAGGCGTCAGCACAAGCCCGCGGGCGTCGGCCTCCTGTATGAGACGCTCGACGAGACGGCGTCCAGCGCGCGCGGCCGGGAGCGCGACGAGCACGCGCCCGAGGTCGAGCGAGCCCGGTTCCGCGTAGCGCTCGGCCAGCACACGGCCCGCCACCGGCAGCGCCGGCTCGTGCCAGGGGAGGAACGTGGGCGGGATCATGGTCCGGGAATGATGCTCGCGGCACGGGGACGGGTTCTGGGTCGGCGGCCGCGACGGGCGCGGTGGGCTCGACCGGGTCTGGCTCGCCCCCATCCTACGGAACACATCGTGCGCCCGCACCCCGGTGATCCCGCACGGTGCTCGGTGTTGTTGCACGTTGACATACAATTATGGCTGACTTGTACCCTTCCGTGCGGGGGCCTTCGACGGACACGGAGAGGACGAGCATGGCCTTCGAGAGCATCAACCCGGCTACCGGCGAGCGGCTGCAGCGCTTCGACCCGACGCGCCCCGCGGACGTGGAGGCGAGCCTGGAGCGCGCGGTGGAGGCGTACCGCGCCGGGCGCGAGGACGACTACGAGGCCCGCGCCGAGAAGCTCCTGCGCGCGGCCGAGATCCTCGAGCGGGGCGCCGAGGCGTTCGGGCGCATCATGACGCTGGAGATGGGCAAGCCGATCGCCCAGGCGGTCGCGGAGGCGAAGAAGTGCGGTCTGGCCTGCCGCCACTACGCCGAGCACGGGGCGGCCTACCTGGCCGACGAGCCGGTGGACACGGACGCCCCATCCAGCTTCCTCCGCTACGAGCCGCTCGGCCCCGTGCTCGCGATCATGCCATGGAACTTCCCGTTCTGGCAGGTCATCCGCTTCGCCGCTCCCGCGATCATGGCGGGCAACGTGGGGCTCCTCAAGCACGCGCCCAACGTCCCGCAGTGCGCGGTGGCGCTCGAGGGCATCTTCCGCAGGGCCGGATTCCGGGAGGGGACGTTCCAGAACCTGTTCCTGGAAACGGACCGGGTGGCCGACCTCATGGGCGACTCGCGGGTCCGGGCGGTGACGCTCACGGGCAGCGTGGCGGCGGGGCGGGCGGTGGCCTCCGGGGCGGGCGCCCATCTCAAGAAGACGGTGCTGGAGCTGGGCGGGAGCGATCCCTTCATCGTCATGCCGAGCGCCGACCTCGACCGGGCACTCGAGGTGGCCGTGCGCGCCCGTCTCCAGAACAACGGAGAGTCCTGCATCGCGGCCAAGCGCTTCATCGTGGCGGAAGAGATCGCCGACGCCTTCCGGGACGGCCTCGTGGAGCGGTTCGGCGCTCTCACCCTGGGCGACCCTCTGGACGAGGGCACGGACGTGGGCCCCCTGGCCCGGGAGGACCTCCGGGATCACCTGGCCGACCAGGTCCGGCGCACGGTGGACGCGGGAGCGGAGGTCCTCCTCGGCGGCGGGATCCCGGAGCGCACCGGGTGGTTCTACGAGCCCACGGTCCTGGACAGGATTCCGGAGGCCACCCCGGCGCGGGACGAGGAGCTGTTCGGGCCAGTGGCCAGCCTGTTCCGGGCGCGGGGCGCGGAGGAGGCGCTCCGACTGGCCAACGACACTACGTTCGGCCTCGGAGCCTCGGCGTGGACGAACGACGAAGGAGAGCGCAGGTTGTTCGTCGAGGGACTCGAGGCGGGCAACGTCGCCATCAACGGAATGGTGGCCTCCGACCCGCGCATGCCCTTCGGCGGCGTCAAGGACTCGGGCTACGGCCGCGAGCTCGGCCGCGAGGGCATCCGCGAGTTCGTCAACGTCAAGAGCGTGAAGGTCCACTAGAGGCACGGACGGCCGGGGGCGACCGGCCCGACACGAGGAGCGAGACAGCCATGCAGCGATCCCCTGATCCCCGGGCTCTCACGCCCGCACCCCTCCGCGCAGCCCTCCCGGCCGCGGTCGCGGCGGCCCTCGTCGTCGCCGCGGCGTGCGGAGGAGGGAGCGGAAGCTCCGAGGGCGGCTCCGCCAGGGCCGCGGACTCGGCCTTCGGCGACTGCTCGGCGGCCTCGCACTACGACAGCACGGCCATGCAGCGGCAGGCGGATGGCCTGCAGATCCAGGACTTCGCGGCGGGCAGCGGGCCCGCGGCCGTCACGGGCGACACGGTGGAGGTCCACTACACGGGCTGCCTCACGGACGGTAAGAAGTTCGACAGCAGCTACGACCGGCAGGAACCGTTCGAGTTCGTCCTCGGCACGGGAAGCGTCATTCCGGGATGGGACGAGGGCATCCAGGGCATGCGCCCGGGAGCCAAGCGGCGGCTGGTGATCCCGCCCGACCTGGCCTACGGGCCCCGGGGCGCCGGCGCGGTCATCCCGCCCAACGCGACCCTCATCTTCGACGTCCAGCTGGTGTCCGTGAACGGCGCCACCGGACAGGCGGCGGACTCCGCCTCCGCTCCGGGCACGTCGAGCGGAGACACGGCGGCGGGCTCCTGAGAGAGGCGCCGCTCCGTGGCGCCGCTCCGCGGGGCGTGCGCCTCGGATGGGGCGCCGCTCCCGTTCAGCGGATCATGACGTAGGACTGGGACACCGGGCTCAGGACCCGGAGTCGGATCTGGTCCCCGGGCCGGGGGAACAGCTCCTGTGAGACGTACTGCCCCGCGCCGCCCGTGATCAGGTTGGCGATGAGCCGGATGCCCCCGCTCCCGATGATCAGGGACTGGGGCACCACGTAGCTGGCGCTGTCCTGGACTGCCAGGACTCCCAGCGAGTGGGTCAGCGTCTCGTGGGCCACGTACACGTGTACGGCCGATACGCCCTGATTGTAGACCCACACGCTGACCGGGTCCGGCGCCCCCCTGGACTGTTTGGACAGGGTGGCGCACGCCCCCGAGGCCAGCGCCAGCACCACGAGCCCGCCCAGCCACCGCCGGGCGCGGACCGCCGAGGGCCTCACGACCCATCTCCGGGGCCGCTCGCTTCATCCTCGATGTCGGCCGTCCAGGACACGACCACCGCGCCGCGCAGGCTCTGCGCCGTCGGGCACCTGGACTGGTGCCGATCCAGCGCACGCTCGACCCGCTCCCGCGTCCCGGCCGGGATTCGCAAGCGGTAGTGGATGCGGATCTCCGTGAGCACGGGCACGCCGTCTCGCACCTCGTTCACGCCCTCGACCTCCGCGGTGATCGCGTCGGGATCGAGCCGGACCTCGCGCACCTCCAGTGCGCCGTTGAGGGTTCCCAGCATTCACCCGCCCGCGGTGGCGACCAGGAAGTCCACGGGGAGGGGGAGGTCCTCCGCGTCGATTCCGTAGTGCTCCTTGATCGGGCCGTGCACGCCCATGTCGAATTCGTGCCCCGTCGCCAGCCGAGCGCGGCGATGCACTCCCCGCACCTTCCGGACGGTGCACCGCGACACGTAGAAGGGGTCGGTCATCCTCATCTCCCGGTTGGAATCCTGGCCGGCCCGCCCGTCACCGGACGCTGATCACGGACTGGCTGAGCGCGTTGTTGATCGTCCATTCGATCCGGTCTCCGGCCGACACGAACACCGGCTCCGAGATGTACCCCTGGACGGACCCGATCGGGTCGGCGATGAGCCGCACGCTCTGATCCGATGCGAGGATCGAGCGGGGGATCACGTACGTGGCCGTGTCCATGCTGCTCAGCTGACCCAGGGACAGGTTCTGTCCGGCGCCCATCACGTAGACGTGCACGGTGTTCCAGTTGTAGTTGCGCACGAACAGGGTCACGGGCGCGTCCCGCATGGACGTGTCGCCGGCCGCGCCCTTCCCTCCCATGCTCGCGCACCCTGCCACGACCAGCCCCGTGAGGAGCAGCAGGCCGAAACGAAGGGAGAGCCTTCGGGCCAGGCGGCGGCTACGGGCGACCGACGAGGCGAAGCGTGAGGTACCCATGGCTTCCTCCGGCTGGGTTGGGAGGCGGCGGTGCACCGACTCCCCAGCAGGTCAACTTCCGTGCCCGCCGGCGCGTCCGCGTTCGGCGGATTCCAGCAGATCGAGGACCGCGTCCGGGGCGTCGACGTTGAGCCAGTGTCCCCCCTCGACCCTGTGCAGGTGGACCCGGCCGGTGACCGCCCCGGCGGCCTCGATGCGCTCGCACGCCTCTTCCGACAGGACCGGAGACCGTGTGGCCTTCACGAAGTGCAGGTCCATCCCGGGCGGCGGCTCCTCCACGACGGCCCACAGGTCCACGTCGAAGAAATCCGCGAGGAGGGCCTCCATCCCGTCCAGGTCGAGACGCCACCGCCATCCCTCCCCGGTACGCGCGAGATTGGTGGACATCCAGCGCGCGACCGGCTTCGGGAAGCCGTGCGCGCCCAGCGCCCTCTCGGCCTCCTCTCGCGAGCCGAACGGGCCGCTCTCGGTTCTGAGCGCCTCGAGCATGCGCACGGCGCCGCCCTCGGGCTCCCGGGCGGCCGGGGTCGAGTCGATGACCCACACCGTATCCAGTCCCTTCGCCCCCGATGCATACGCCAGGGCCACCTTGCCGCCGAAGGAATGACCCAGGATGCCCGACGGGGCCCGGCCGGTGGACCGGGCGAGCCGGGCCACGTCATCCGCGCACGCCTGAATGGTATGGGGGGGCGGGAACCCCGTCGAGTCCCCGTGCAGTCGGAGGTCGACGAGGACGGCTCCCCGGCCGCCATCGGCGTCCACCCAACGGCGGGCGACCGACCTCCAGTTCCGGCCCGCTCCGAAGATGCCGTGGAGGAAATAGGTCCACCGTTCGGTACCCGGGGCTCCTGCGGCCCGCGATCCGGAGGTCGCCTCCCCTCCGGCCTCCACGAGCTCGTGGGCGAGGACCGGACCGCTCACGGCTGTGCCCGGCGGGCGAACGGCCCCATGATCGCCTCTATACGCCCGAGCGTCTCCGGCTCGAGCTCGATCCCGGCGGCCGCCACGTCCTCCCGGACCTGCTCGGGCCGGGTGGCTCCCACGATGGCCGAGGCCACGCCCTCCTGGTGCAGGATCCAGGCGAGGGCGACCTGGGCCACGCTCAGCCCGCGCGGTTCGGCGACCTCCGCTCGTAGCCTATCGACCGCTTCGAGGACCTCGTCGGCCAGCACCGCCCTCATGAATCGGCGGTCGTCGTCATCCGCCCCGCGGCTCCCGGACGGGGCCGCTTCGCCGGGCCGGTACTTGCCCGTGAGCGCGCCGCCGGCCAGGGGACTCCACACCACCTGGCCGAGGCCCTCGCGTCGGCAGAGCGGCAGGACGGCCTCCTCGATCCGCCGGGCCAGGAGCGAGTACTGCGGCTGGTTGCTGACCAGGGGCCGCAGCCCGAGACGCCTCCCCGCGCGCAGGGCGTCGCCGATCTGGTCGGCGCTCCACTCGCTCACCCCCGCATGCAGGACCTTGCCCCGCGCGACGAGGTCGTCCAGGGCCCGGAGCGTCTCCTCGAGCGGGACGGAGGGATCGAACCGGTGGCACTGGTACAGGTCGATGTAGTCGAGCCCGAGGCGGCGGAGAGAGGCATCGCAGCTCTCCAGAATGTGCTTGCGTGACAGACCCCGGTCGTTGGGACCGTCCCCGGTGGGGAAGAACACCTTGGTCGCCACGACCACGCTGGGGCGGGGCACCTCCCGCAGCCAGCGGCCCAGCGTCTCCTCGGCTTCTCCCCCGGCGTACGCATCCGCCGTATCGAAGAAGTTCACGCCGGCCTCGTACGCCGCCCGCAGGCAGGCGTGCGCCCTGTCGTCCTCCACGCGGCGGCCGTAGGTGAGCCAGGACCCGAGGCCGATCGCGCTCACCCTGAGCCCCGATCGCCCCAGCGTACGGTACTCCATGTGCGCCCTCCCTCGCATTTTTCGAAACCTGGTTCGGCCGCGGGAGTCTCGTGCCCCTGCACCATCCGTGCGCCCGCTTTCGGACGCCAGCCGGCGTCGCTATCGTGGGCGGCCATTCCCCTGGAGACGTCCCGGACAGCCGCCGGGCACACGGGGGAGCTCGGCTCGCGACCGGGAGAGCCATGTCCAGGACCCTTCCCCGACTCGGCTCCGGCTTTCTGGCCGCCGCGGTCCTCGCCACGGCCCTGGGGTCACGCCCCCTGGCGGCCTCCTGGACCGCCCTCGGCGCACGTCCGGCGCGCGCCGGCGCGGCCGGGGCCGTTCAGGCCGACACGACCGCCCTCGTGTTCCGTGGCGACCGCGGCCAGACCGGCGTGCAGGTCCCGCGGCTGGACGCCTCCGTGCGGATCGACGGCTCGCTGGACGAGCCCGCCTGGAGTCGGGCCGCTCTCCTCACGGGTTTCACGCGCTACCTGCCGCAGGACGGCCTCCCCGCCGAGGACTCGACACAGGTCCGTCTGTGGTACTCGGCCGACGCGCTGTACGTGGGGATACGGGCGTTCGAGGTCCACGGTACCGTGGGCGCCAGCATGGCGGCCCGCGACAAGATCGGCAACGACGACCGCGTCCGGATCCTGCTCGACACCTACGACGACGCGCGCCGCGCCTTCGCGTTCGGCGTCAACGCCTTCGGGGTGCAGGAGGACGGCGTGCGCATCGAAGGTCAGGGGAAGACAGCCGGCCTGTTCACGGCCGACCGCTCCGTCGATCCGGCCGACCTCACGCCCGACTTCGTATACCAGTCGCAGGGCCGGCTCACGGAGGGCGGCTACGAGGTGGAGATGCGGATCCCCTTCGCCAGCCTGCGCTTCTCCTCGTCCCACGACCAGGTGTGGGGGTTCAACATCGTCCGCCGCGTTCCCCACTCCGGCCGTGAGCTCACGTGGGCGCCCGTGCACCAGGGCCAGACGTCCTTCCTGGCCCAGGAGGGCACGCTCCGGGGCCTCCGCGACCTGCGTCGCGGCGCGACCATGGACATCAACCCCGTCGCCACGGCCCGCACGGAGGGCGCCCCGGGGGCCACGGGCTGGCACTACGACTCGCCCTCGCCGTCCTTCGGCCTCAACCTTCGCTACGGCGTCACCTCGGACCTGAACCTGAACGCGACGGTCAATCCCGACTTCTCCCAGGTGGAAGCCGACGCCGAGCAGCTGTCCTTCGATCCACGCCAGTCGCTCTACTACGCCGAGAAGCGCCCCTTCTTCCTGACGGGCAGCGAGCACTTCTCGGCGCCCAGCAACCTCATCTACACCCGGCGCATCGACAATCCGGACGTGGCCGCCAAGCTCAGTGGCACGATCCGGGGCCTGAGCGCCGGTGTGCTGACCGCCCTCAACGCGCCCGAACCGGGGCAGACCGGCCGATCCCTGTTCGACATCCTCCGGCTGCAGGGGAACCTGGGCTCGGAGTCCACCGTCGGGCTCCTGTACACGAACCGCATCCACGACTCGGACTACAACCACGTCGTCGGTGCCGACACCCGACTGGTGCTGGGTGGCGCCTACGTGGTCTCGGCCCAGGGCGCCGCCTCCTTCAGCGGCGACAACGCCGGCTCCACCTGGGGCCCCCTGTGGAACCTCAGGGTGGAGCGCTCCGGACGCGTGTTCGGGGCCGCGGCGAGCTTCCAGGCCATCCATCCCGACTTCCGCACCGACGCGGGCTTCCTCAGCCGTACGGGAGTCGTGCACGCCGCATTCCAGCCGCGCGTGAGCCTGTTCGGCTCGCCGGAGTCGGCCCTGGCGAGCGTCACCAACAGCATTTCGCTGTACGGCGACTGGCTGTACGAGGACCTGTTCGGTGGCCGCGGACCCGGAGTCCCTCAAGATGCACTTCACCTCCAACGTGGCCTTTCGGAGCGGGTGGCAGGCGGGCGCGTCCGTGCTCTTCGAGCGGTTCTACTATCCGCCCTACCTGTACCGAGACTACGCCCTCCTGCGGCCCGGTCCCACGGGGGCCGACACGGTCCCGTTCACCGGCACGCCGTCCCTGGCCAACCTCGACTTCGTCGTGCTGCTGGCGACCCCCAAGTGGGACCGGTTCGACGCCAACCTGACGCTGATCTTCGGGCGGGACGAGAACTTCTACGAGTGGGCGCCCGCCAACGTGCTCATCGTGCAGGGGGCCCTGAACTGGAAGCCCACCGATCGCCTGCACTTCGAGGCTACCTACGCCCGCCAGCAGTACATGCGCCCCGACGACCACAGCAACGTGGGGATCCGCGACATCCCGCGCCTCAGGACGACCTACCAGATCACGCGCGCCATCTACGTGCGCCTCATCGGCCAGTACGACTCGAACTACCAGGATGCGTTGCGCGACGACACGCGCACCGGCTACCCGATCGCCATCCGTGACCCCTCCACCGGCACCTTCGTGCGGACCACCCGGATTCGGAGCGGCCAGCTGCACGGCGACGCCCTGTTCGCGGTGCAGCCCGGCCCCGGTACGGTGCTCTTCCTGGGCTACGGCGCCGACCTGCAGGAGCCGGCCCGGTTCGGGTTCGGCGGCCTGAGGCGCTCGGGCGACGCCTTCTTCGTGAAGCTGAGCTACCTGCTCAGGATGTGAGGCCGGCCCGGCGCGGCGCGCCGGGCGTGTGGGGAGAGTCCCCACGCATCCGTGGGGAGAAGTCCGCGACGGCGCTCCGGGGCATGGCCAGGCCGCCCGACAGGATCGTATTCTGCATACCGTCCGCGATTCGGGCCTCCCACACGGAGCGTGTGGCCATGCGATGCATCATCCGGAGGAGCCTCCTCGCCTCGGCGCTCCTGTGCGCCGCTTCCCTGGTTCCCGCGACCTCGCCGGCGGCCGCCCAGGTCCGGCTGCGGGGTGACGACCGCCTGCGCGCCGAACGCTGGAAGACGGAGCACGCGCTCGACTCGATCGCCGTGATCGATCGCAAGGTGATGGTGCCGATGCGAGACGGCGTGCGGCTGGCCACCGACGTCTACCGACCCAGGGATGCGCGGGGACCGGTCCCCACGATCTTCGTGCGCACGCCCTACAACTTCAACTACTGGGACATCCAGCTCGGGGCGCCGCGGGACATGACGCGGATCCTGGATGCCGTGAAGCGCGGCTACGCGTACGTGGAGCAGAACGAGCGCGGTCACTTCTTCTCGGAAGGCAACTACGACATCCTGGGCCCGCCGCGCACGGACGGCTACGACATGCTGTCGTGGATCGGCGAGCAGCCGTGGTCCAACGGCAACGTGGGCCTCCTGGGCTGCTCCTCCACCGCGGAGTGGCAGATGGGCGTGGCCGCCACCGGCAATTCCCACCTGGCCGCCATGAACCCGCAGGGCTTCGGCGCGGGCGTGGGCCGCGTGGACGGGTGGTACGAACAGGGGAACTGGTACCGTGGCGGCGCCGTTCAGATGCTGTTCATCGCCTGGATCTACGGCGAGCAGAACCAGGTGCGGCCGATGTTCCCATCCGGCACCTCGCAGGCCGACCTCATCCGCGAGTCGAAGTCGTTCGACCTCGCCCAGCACCTTCCCCCGGTGGACTGGTCCAGGGCGCTCCGGCACCTGCCCGAGGAGGACATCATCAAAGCGGTGGATGGACCGCGCGGGATCTTCGCCGACTCGATGCCGGTGGCCACGGGCGGGCGCATGATCCAGCGGACGCCCGACGACCCGGCCTGGTACCGAGGCGGGCTCTACAACGACAGCATGCCCTTCGACGTGCCGGGGCTGTGGTTCATGTCCTGGTACGACGTGTCGATCGGCCCGAACCTGGCCATGTTCAACCACGCCCGCCGGGTGGCGAGCCCGAAGGTGCGCGACGAGCAATGGGCCATCATCGCCCCCACGCTGCACTGCTCCTACACGCGGGCCACGGAGAACACGATCGTCGGCCAGCGCAGCGTCGGCGATGCGCGCTTCGACTACAGCGACCTCACGTACGGCTTCTTCGACCGGTTCCTCAAGGGCCAGCAGTCCGGCACGGTGCTCGACACGACCCCGAAGGTCCGCTACTACCTGATGGGCCGGAACGAGTGGAAGTCCACCGACACGTGGCCGCCGGCGGGTTCCAAGCCCGTCACTCTCTACCTGTCCAGCGCCGGCCACGCGAACACCCTGTACGGTGACGGTGCGCTGGGCTCCGCCGCCCCCGGGGCCGATGCCCCGGACCGTTTCGTGTACGACCCCATGAACCCGGTGCCCTCCCACGGCGGCAACGTGTGCTGCACGGGGAACGCGGTCGACGGAGGCGCCTTCGACCAGCGCGGCATGGAGGCTCGCAACGACATCCTGGTGTACTCGAGCGAGCCGCTGCGCCAGGGGATGGAGGTGAGCGGACCGGTGACCGTGACGCTGTACGTCTCCTCGGATGCGAAGGACACGGACGTTACGGCCAAGCTGATCGACGTCTACCCGGACGGCAGGGCCTACAACCTGGACGAGACGATCCAGCGCATGCGCTACCGGGACGGATACGGCAAGCAGGTGTGGATGGAAGCCGGGCAAGGTGTACGAGGTGAAGCTCGGCCCTCTCACGACGAGCAACTACTTCGAGGCCGGCCACCGCATACGGATCGAGGTGACCAGCAGCAACTTCCCGCGCTTCGATCGCAACATGAACACGGGCGGCCACAACTACGACGAGGCGAAGGGAGTCACGGCCCACAACGTCGTGCACCACTCCAAGCGCTACCCGTCGAGCGTGACCCTCACGGTGGTGCCGGGGTCGCAGCCGTAGCGCTCCGGGCGGGCGCCTCGAGGCGCTGGCGCGCCAATGGGGGCGCGGATAGCTTGGCCAGCCGCCGGTCCGAAGGCCGGCGGCTGCGCCGCGCTGGAGACGTCCCCAACCCCGTGCCCGAGCGATGAGACAGCCCTCCCGCACCGTACTCCTGGCCGTGGTGGCCGTCCTGGCGCTGGCTCCTGCCGCGAGGGCCCAGGACAGCGCCCCGGCTCCATCGGACTCGGTCGCCGAGCTCACCGGACGGGTGTTCTCGGCCACGACGGGCGATGTCGTGCGCGGCGCGCAGATCGTGGTGGAGGGGACGGGACTCGGAGCGCTCGCCGACAGCACGGGCCGCTTTCGGATCGCCGGCCTTCCGGCCGGAGACCACACGATCCAGGTCCGTCGGATCGGGTTCGCCTCCGCCCGGGGGAGGATCCACCTCAAGGCCGGCGCCAGCGTCGACGCGACGTTCGTGCTCGAGGACACGGTGGTCCAGGTCGAGGGCATCCGGGTCACCGTGAGGCGCGACCCGGCCTCGGCGTTCGGAGACAAGCTCGCGCGCGTCGGCTACTTCCGGCGCAAGGAGCGGGGGCTAGGCTACTTCATGGACCCGGCCCGCGTCGCGGAGCGCTTGCAGCAGTCCCGCGAGACCTCGGATCTGCTGCGCAACGTACCGGGCGTGTCGGTGAGCCGCTCGGTTCTGGGTCAGGCGACCGTGCGCCTGTCACGCGGCCAGTCCTCCTGCGACCCCGTGCTGTACGTGGACGGGAAGCAGTCGCCCGGTCTGCGGGTGGACGACCTTAACCGGGAAGACGTCCTCGCCCTGGAGGTGTACCGGGGTGCCTCCGAGACCCCGCTCTCCTACTCGATGCAGAAGAGCGGCTGCGGCGTGATTCTCATCTGGACCCGGGAGGGCGGCGGCCGGCCGTAGCCTCGATGAGGGAGCGGGCCCGGGGGCTCGCGCAGCCCCGGACCCGCCGGCCCGTCCTCGATGTACCTCGCCTCGACTCCCGCTCAGGAACCGTCGACCGGCTGACAGCCCGGGTCGCTGGTAATGCCGCGAGCGTCGCACTCGTCGTCCGTGTACGGATAGCGCGGGAACACCTTGTCGAACGACCGCGCGCGCGGGAGCTCGTCCGGGTTGTCGGCCGTGCGTCCGTACTGCCGGGCGTCCAGGTAGGTGAAGCCTCCCTTGTACATGAGCGAGTAGCGCTTCTCGTAGAGGATCTCCTTGAGCAGGTCTCCGCCGTAGGGGTCGGGGATCGGGTCGAGGCCCCCGTCCTGGGTCCGGACCTGGTTGATGTCCTGAATGGCCGTCGAGCTGTTGCCCAGGGCGTAGTCCGCCTCGGCGTTGATGAGGAGCAGTTCCACGTTCGTGATGAAGGGCACGGGATCGGAGAGGTTCACGTAGTTGTTGAACTCCTCCGTCACGGTGATGTTGTCCAGCGTGTAGGACGGGATCGACGTCAGGTTGCGCTGGGCTCGCAGGTCCCTGGAACCGTCGGACCGCAGTTGCGCATCTCTCCACAGCCGCGGGTGGGCGAACATGTTCGTGCCCCGCTGCTGGGCGAGCGTGTTGACGGCGTCACCCGACTGGGTGGTGTAGTCGAAGTAAAGCCCCATCTGGAAGTCGCCCGACGGGTCCATGAAGGTGGCCGGCAGGACCGCCTTCACGTCGCTCCAGCGCCCCATGTACTTGAGCACCCGAACCTTGATGGCCCGGTTCACCTGCAGGAAGGTGGACGGCGTGCTGAAGCCGGCGAAGCCCGGCGGCAGGTCGAAGGGGAAGGCGCTCCCGCCAGACTGGAGGTGCTGGGCCGCCTCGTCCAGCAGGTTCAGGACGAAGGTGTAGGCGTCCGCGCTGGCCACCAGCGGAGCCAGGTCACCCGCCGGATCGCGGTCCACGTCGAGCGGCATGGCCAGCGGATCGTGCATGGTGATGGCTTCCCAGTACGCCTCCGCCATGAAGGTCTGCGCGAAGCCCTTGGTGGCCTCCTGCTCGGTCGATGACAGCGTGGTGGCCGCATCGGCCGCGTGCACCAGGGTGTAGCCGTTCCGGATCAAGGCGTACTGCGCGTCCCAGAAGTTGTGGTAGGTGGAGAGGAGCGGGCCCACCAGCCGCTGGGTGATCGTGCGAGGCTCCTCCGGACGCAGGTTGTACACCTCGCGCCCGAACACGCCCAGGTCCGAAATGAAGCCCCCGGCCCAGTTGCCGCGTTCGGAGCGCACCAGTCCAATGGCCGCGCCCGCGATGGCGGCCCGATCGGGCGTGCTGGTCAGGTTCTGAACGCTCGGATCGTTGAACGAGGGGGCGTCCAGGCTCTGGCACCCCGCCAGGCTGAGGGCGAGGAGCAGGATTCCGGTCAGGGCCGTGCGCCCGGCGTTGCTTGCGAACGACATGATCGCCCTCCTCCTCAGAAGCTAAGGTCCAGGGTGAGCCACACGCTGCGGCTCGGCGGGAACGGGGCCACGTCCTGCCCCGTGCTGATGGACTCGAGTCCCCAGTTCGAAACTTCGGGGTCCATCCCGCTGTAGCCGGTGAAACGCAGCAGGTCCCGTCCACTCAGGGTGACGCGGGCCGACCGCAGCTGGCCCCACAGCGAGCCGAGCAGCGCGGCAGGCACGTCCCAGGAGAGCGACAGTTCCCGGAGCTTCAGGAACGACGCGTCCTCGAGCCAGATGTCGGTGACCCGGCTCGGGTACAGCCGAAGCCGCATCTCGCCCAATGTCTCCCCGGGCTGGCAGGCCGACACGTTGCACGCGTTGGCGAAGTCCCAGCGGTTCTTGCTGAGGTCGAAAAGCCAGCCCGTCAGGTTCGCCACCCTGAATCCCTGCTCCCAGTCCAGAAGAGCGTGGAAGGTGATGTCCTTCCATCGCAGGTCGTTGGAGAAGCCCACCTGGAAGGAGGGACGCGAGCGACCGAGCCGCACGTTCTGGGCGATGCTGCCATCGGCGAGCGTGTCGTTGCCCACCCAGGCGGTCGGATCGAAGCCCTGCTCGATCCGGAACGACCCCAGTCCGCCGAAGTTGTTGGGCGGCTGGAAGGGCGGCACGGTCAGCCTGGTGATCTTGGACCGATTCAGCGAGAAGGTCGTGCGGGTGGTCCAGTTCAGCGTCTTGCCCTTCACGGGCACGGCCGTGAGGTCGGCCTCGAAGCCCCTCTGCCGCATCTCGCCGCCGTTGAAGTACAGCACGCTGTAGCCGGTCGAGCCCGGCAGATTCCGGCGCACCAGGAGGTCCGAGATGTCCTGCTGGTAGACGGTCAGGGAGAGCTGGGCGCGCTCGTTCCGGAAGGTGACGTCCAGGCCGCCCTCGTACTCGGTCTGCTTCTCGGGCCGAAGGTCACTGGCCGCCGTGGATCCCGAGATGAGCAGCGTCTGCAGCCCGCTGTAGTTGGCGCCATTCAGCAGGCTGAACTTCTGCCCGTACTCGGGCTCGTTGCCCGACTGCCCGTACGCGGCCCGCACCTTGACCTCGGCGAGCGGGTCCGGAAGGCCCGTGATCCGGTACGAAGCCGAGGCCTTGGGATACCAGAAGATCTTGGTCGGGTCGGCGTCGCCGCTGCTCTGGTCGCCGCGGATCCCGGCGGTCAGGAGCAGCCGCTCCGAGATCAGGACCTCCTCCTGCCCGTAGAACCCGAAGTCCTCGGTTCGCTGCCGGTACTCGACCACGCTGGTGTTGGTGCCCTTGTCGACGTTGGACAGGCCATCGATGAGGTTGTTGGCGGTGTTGAGGATGTTGTCGGCGTCCCGCCGCTGGTACTCGGCGCCGGCCGAGGTCGTGGCCCGGACGTTCCCCAGGTAGAGCGTGTGGATGGCACTGAGGCCCGCGTTGGTGAACAGGCTGGTCCCGCCCGCGTTGGACGCGGTGCCCGGCTGGCCGAGCGTCTGCTCGTACTGCAGGTCTGGCGCCGAGTACAACTTGCCGGTGTGGCCGAACCAGTCGATGCCGCCGGTGAGCTTGATCTCGAGACTCTGCTTGTCACCGGTCAGCGGGGTGAGGTCGAACGAGCCCGAGCCGAGGAAGCGATTGATGAGCTCGTACTTGTCGACCAGGGTGGCGGTTTGTAGCGGGTTGCTCCTCGAGAAGGGATTCACCGGGAAGCTGCCGTCGGCGTTCTGCGAGAGGTCCACGAAGGACGGCGAGGACGGCATGGCCATCCAGTAGCTGATGCTGGCGTTGTCGTTGTTGGTGAGACCGCGCCGCGTCTTGCTGCGAATGTAGTTGGTGTTGACCGAGAGCTGCCCCAGGGTGCCGAACTTCTTCCCGAGGTTGAGGCGCGCGCTCTCCTTCTCGTAGCCCGTATTGATGATGATGCCGCCGTCGTACTTGCCCAGGCCCGACAGGTAGTACGACGTGTTGTCGAGACCTCCCGAGACGCTGACGTTCGTCTCGTAGCTCAGCGGCTTGTTTCCGGCCAGCTCCTGCTCGTGGTCGAAGAACGCCCCGGGCTTCCAGTAATCGGCCGCCCGCGGGCCGAACGCGTCGACCGCCGCCGCCTGCGAACCGAACTTTCGCAGGCCGATCTTGTTGGCGATCCACGGGACACCGGCCGACTGGGTCAGGTGCCAGCGCTGCGTCGCCCCGAACTGGCCGTGCTTGGTGGTGATGAGAACCACACCGTTGCTGGCCGCGGCGCCGTAGATCGCGGCGGCCGAGGGACCCTTGAGGATCTGGATGCTCTCGATGTCGTCGGGGTTGAGGTCCGAGATCCGGTTGGACGAGTTGTCCTCGTGCTCCTGGGGCCCCCGGTCCGCGGCCCGGACCAGTCCCGCCTGTCCTGAGGGCAGCTGCGCGTTGCTGACGATGACGCCATCGACCACGTAGAGTGGCTGCGAGGTCCCGATGATCGAGCTTACGCCACGCAGCTCGATGCTCATGCCGCCGCCGGGAGCGCCGCTGTAGCTGCTCACCTTGGCCCCGGCGACCTTGCCGTGCAGCGCATCCTCCATGGTCGTCGCCGCCGGTGCTTCCTTGACGAGCTGGTCGGCGGTGAGCGTCGAGACCGCGTTGGCCAGGTTGCGCTTCTCGACTCCCGTGGCCCTCCCGCTCACCACGATCTCCTCCATGCCGAGGACGTCCTGCGTCAGGGTGACCTGTATGCTGGACTGTCCCGCGGGGACGGTCACCACCTTGCGTCGGTAGCCGATGAGCCGGAAAGCCAGCCGTGCGTCACCGGCCGGGACGCGGACCCGGAAGGTCCCGTCCGACTCTCCGATCGTACCCAACTGGGTCCCGATCACGCTGATCTGCACCGAGCCGATCGGCTGCGCGGACGTGGCGTCCACGACCTTCCCGGTGATGACCCGCGTCTGCTGTCCGGCGGCGCGCCCCGGCAGGACGGCCAGGGCCAGGGCCAGGACGAGGGTCGCGATGATGCGCGTGGGATCGAACGGTTCTCGCATGCTGCGTCCTCCGCTCTCGGTGGTTCACCCGCTCGCCGAACCGGAGTTCGGCGAGCACGCCTCACGGATCCTGCGGTACGGACGCGCCGTCCCGGGGACGGGCGCGTGTGGACGGACTACGATCCAGAAGATCGAGGGCTGGAGAGTCAATGTGGGTCCGGTCGGACGACCGGGGCCGGGAGCGTGAGATAGAGGCCGGCGCCACCCACCTCGGGGCGGGGACCCGGCCGAAGGCGGCCGCGGACGGCCGCTCGGAAGCGCAAAGCAAGAGTGGGTTAGGGCGATGCGTATACCGCATAGCGCGCATGGTATACCGCATATTCCTGACTGTCAACCCCGGATATCCGCCATTCGTCGAATCGGGCCGCCGGGATCGATCGTACCGGACCGCATTCGACTGGAGGCCGCCCGCGCCCTCATGGGCCATGGACTTACGCCACGGTGGCGCCCCGCTTGACGCTCAATGCGGGGGAATCTACGTTTGGCATACCGTGTACGGTCGTCCACTGGCGCCCGCACTTCGTGGTCGCGGGGACTTGTCGACCCGGCCCGGGTGCCCTAGGATCGGGCTTCGCCTCATGGGAGTCGGAATGCCTGCACCGTCGACGTCATTGGAATGCGCGATCGCGCTGATCGTGCCGCTCATCGCGGCCGTCGGCCCGCTCCCCGGCACCCGGCGGGATGTCGCGATGCACAGGGATGCGGCGGTCGTCGTGGCTCGATCCCCGGCTTCCCCCGTCTCGCGCGCGGCCTGCCTACTTCGTCCCCCCCTGTACCGCATTCCGCTCAAGGCGGCGGGTTCGGTGACGGGCGCGGAGGGCGCAGCCGTCCTCCACCCGGCCTCCACGCTGTTCGGCGTCTCGGTGACAGCGGATGGTCACGACCGGTTCATGGTGGAGGTCACCACGCGGGGCCTGCCGGCACCCGCCAGGCTCGGGGACTTCACGACATACGTGGCGTGGGCGGCTCGCGCCGACCTGAGCCGGATCGTCAAGCTCGGGGTTCTGGACTCGGAGGGACGTGCCTCCGGGGAGGTATCCTTCGAGAAGTTCCTGGTGTTCGTGACAGCCGAGCCCTCCGGGGACGTGACGCACAAGTCCGGCCCCATCCTGCTGCAGGGCCTGTCGCCGAGCGGCCAGATGAAGAACATGCTCACCGAGCCTCTCCTGAACGGCGGCATGCCGCCGTGCTGAGCTGTTCCCGGTTCGCTTCATCGACGTGACGTCGAGGAGTCCTTCCCTGCTCGAGTCCCCCCATCTCCGGCCGTGGCTTACCTTGGCCGCGGCGGCCGTGCTCGCCCTGCAGCCGGCCGCGCTCCGAGCTCAGCATGCCGCGCCGAAGGCACACGACGTGGCGGGCGACACGGCCGAGGTCATGGGCCGCATGCCCCCCATGCAGGCGGGCATGAACATGCGGCTGGGCCTGGCGAACGAGAGACCCTCCGTGCAGCCCTGGCTGCCGGGCGAGGGCGTCGACCCGTCGACGCTGCCCGAGGCCGAGCCCAACCACACGATCCGCATGTCGGACGGCGACACCCTGGATCTCACGGCCGGCCTCGTCCGGCGGACTCTCCGGGGCAAGACCGTCATCATGTACGCTTTCAACAACCAGTATCCCGGACCGCTCATCCGGGTGAAGCGCGGCACGACCATCGTGGTGCGCTTCCACAACCACCTCGACCTGCCCTCGACCGTGCACTGGCACGGGCTCCGGATCGAGAACCGGTACGACGGCGTGCCGGGGGTTACTCAGAAGCCCGTACCGCCCGGCGGTGACTTCGTCTACCACGTGCACTTCCAGGATGCCGGGGTCTACTGGTACCACCCGCACGTCCGGGGCGACATCGAGATCAGCGCCGGCCTGTACGGGAACGAGATCGTCGACTCGCCGATCTACGGCTTCGACAATCCGGTCAACCGGGAGCAGCAGCTCATGCTCTCGGACCTGCTGTTCGACAAGCACGGGCTCTTCCCTTACGGCAAGACGATCGCCGACTTCGCCATCATGGGCCGGTTCGGGAATCTGTTCCTGGTGAACGGCGAGCCCGACTTCCACATGAAGATCCACGCGGGAGACGTGGTCCGGTACTACATCACGGATGTCTCCTCGAGCCGCTCCTACAACGTGGTGTTCGCCGGCGGCAAGACGAAGCTCGTCGGCGCCGACATGGGCGCGTTCGAGCACGAGGCGTGGGTCCCCTCCATCCCGATCGCCGTCGCGCAGCGTTACGTGGCCGAGGTGCGTTACGACTCGGCCGGTCGCTTCCCGATCCTCAACCGCGTGCAGGCCATCAACCACGTGAAGGGGACCTTCTTCCCCGAGGTGGACACGCTCGGGATGGTGGAGGTCTCGCCGCAGCCCGCCGACAGCGATTTCTCGAAGTCCTTCGGCACGCTGCACGACCGCGACTCGGTCCAGGCCGACATCGAGCGGTACCGGAAGTACTTCGACAAGCCCGTGGACAAGCGCCTGGAGCTCACGGTCAACATCCAGGGTCTGCCGGGCAGGGTGCAGACGCTGATGGCCTCGGACACGATGTACTATCCTCCCGTCGAGTGGAACGACGGGATGCCCAAGATGAACTGGATCTCGACCGGTCACGAGGTCCGCTGGATCCTGCGGGATCCGGACACGGGCAAGGAGAACATGGACATCGGCTGGCACTTCAAGACCGGGTCGGTGGTGAAGATCCGGATCCACAACGATCCCCTGTCCATGCATCCGATGAACCACCCCATCCACTTCCACGGGCAGCGCTTCCTGGTGCTGTCGCGGGACGGGGTCCCGACCGAGAACCTCGTCTGGAAGGATACCGTGCTCGTCCCGGTGGGCAGCACGGTCGTCATCCTCATGGACGCATCCAACCCCGGCACCTGGTTCGCGCACTGCCACATCGCGGAGCACCTCGACACGGGCATGAAGATGACCTTCACCGTCGGGCCCTCGCCCTGAACCGGCGCGGCGTCCTGCAGGAGGCGCGGCCCACGACGGCCCGCGTCACTTCCTTCTCCCACGAACGAGAGGCGGAACGATGAGAGGAGCGCTACGCAGCGCGGCGGCGGTTGTGGCCGCGGGCCTGTGGATCGGAGCCCCGATGATGCTCGGGGCCCAGGAGGCCCATCCGGACATGGGCTTCAAGAGCGAGGTCAAGACGGGGGGCAGCCCCAACATCCAGGTGCTGAGCCACCTCCCGGTGGGCGGCTACTTCGCCGCGGCGGACATCGAGATGGAGCAAGCCCCCGGACGTCCCTACGTATACGTGTCCATGATGGTCGGGACGCCGGACGGCCCGGGCACGGACGTCGTGGACGTGAGCGACCCGAGCCACGCCAAGGTGATCTACAAGTACCGGATCCCCAACCCCTCCCTGCACCAGGGCTCGGGCGGCATGGACGGGAAGTACTTCAAGCTGAACGACCACTACTATTACGTGCAGTCGTTCCAGTTTCAGCAGGGAACGCCCGACGCCGACCTCGGCGCCGTCGTCCTCGACGTAACCGGGCTCCCGGACGCCAAGAAGGTCAAGGTCGTAGCGGAAATCCGGAACCCGGACGAGCCGGGCGGCTTCCACAACATCTTCGCCTACAAGGCGTCCGATGGCCGTGACCTGCTGTTCACCACGGTCTCCGGCGATCACGCCAACATCTACGACCTGGCCAAGGTCGTGGCCGGGCACCCGGACCAGGCGCTGGTCGGCAAGATCCCGGATCCGGTGGGGCAGGCCCAGCGCGCCTTCTATCACGACTTCTACGTGGCCTACGATCCGGCCACGCAGCAGGACAAGTTCTACGGCGCCGGGGGGGGCGGTTACTTCGTATACGACGTGACCAAGCCCGAGAGCCCCAAGCTCCTCACCTCGATCCAGGGCGTGGCGGGCGTCACCTGGGGTCACACGTTCACCCCCGATCCCAACGGGCGCTTCGCGGTCACCGAGACCGAGTACCAGTACGCGCCGCTCCGCCTGTTCGACCTGCAGCCGGGTCTCGAGGGCAAGACGTCGACGATCAACCACGCGATCAGCGCGTGGACGGCCGACTGGCGCGACCTCGCGCACAACCACGAGGTCCGCTGGCCGTACGTGTTCGTCTCCGGGTACGAGGACGGACTTCAGGTGTTCACGATGTACGATCCCTATCACCCCAAGACCGTCGGCTGGCACTACACCTGCGGCTGCAAGCACGCCGACGGGTACGGTGGTTGGCAGATCCTGCCCAAGCACGGCACCAGCGTGATGCAGGGTGCGTTCGGCGTGGACGTTCGCAATCGGGACGGCCTCATCGTGCTCAGCGACTCCAACAGCGGACTGTGGGTCTTCCGCATGGACGGATTCACCGGCTGGGATGGCAATGACTGGGGCATGCCTAACATCTCCAGCGTGCAGGACTGGGATCACGGTCCGGCGTACCAGGCCACACACTAGCGAGGAAGCGAGTCTCCGGACCGCCCGTCGGCCCGGAGGTCGCCCGGAGCGCCGTGTCCGACCGCGCGGGTAGCCGCGGTCGGCCGGCACCCGGGAGCGCCGAACATCGCGGCCACGAGGCCGCCGCGCCCCGCACCGGGGCCGCGGCGGCCTCGTCGTATCACCCCCTCCCCTTCCATCCGGCGCCCTGGCTCCCGGGCCCGCACGCGCAGACGCTGGCGGGCCGGCTGCTACGCCGGCCCGGGGCGCCCCCCTACCGCCGCGAGCGCCTGCAAACGCCGGACGGCGACTTCCTGGACCTCGATCGTCTCCACGACGCACCGGCTGCCTCCGACGTGCTGGTCCTGCACGGTCTCGAGGGCTCCTCGGCGTCGGGGTACGTGCGCGAAGCGGTCATGCGCCTGCGGGAGCGCGGCCTGCACGCTGCCGGCCTGAACTTTCGCTCGTGCAGCGGCGAGCCCAACCGAGCGCGCCGCTTCTACCATGCCGGCGACACACTCGACCTCGCCTTCGTCCTCGAGCGGCTCGTGGAGGCACGCCGTGGACGGCCCGTCGGACTCGTCGGCTTCTCCCTGGGCGGCAACGTGTTGCTCCGCTACCTGGAGGAGCGCCAGGCGTCGGCCGCGGAGCAGGTGTCCGCCGCGGTCGCCATCTCGGTGCCCTTCGACCTGGCCGTGGCCGCCGACAACATGGAGCGACTGCCGGGGAGCCTGTACGGCGCGTCCTTCCTGCGCTCCCTGAGACGCTCGGTCGAGGCCAAGGTGCGGCGGCGTGGTGTGGACCTTCCCCTGGAAGCCGTCCGCGCCGCCGGCACGCTCCGCGAGTTCGACTGTGCGCTCACCGCCCCGGTGCACGGCTTCGCGAGCGTGGAAGACTACTACGCCCGGTCCAGCTCGGGGCGAGCGCTGGACCGGGTGCGCGTGCCCACCCTGGTCGTGCACGCTCTCGACGACCCGTTCGTTCCCGCCTCCGCCCTGCCGGTCGCGGCCCTGTCCGGCAACGCATGGATCCATGCCGCCCTCCACGAGCACGGCGGCCACGTGGGCTTCGTGGAGGGACCGGCCCCGTGGGAGGCCCTCTTCTGGGCCGAGCGCGAGGCGGCCCGCTTCCTGGCCGCTCCCCCGGCGGCGCCGCCCGACGGTTGTTCGGGTCCCGAGCCGTAACTATCCTCAAGCCGATCGATTAGCGTCGCCAAACCCCCGGCTCGCGCCGGACATCCACCGGAGTCCACCACGTGCCGACCCTGAGCCACCCGGAGCCGCTGCGCAACGAGGTCCGCAGGATCGTGCTGGAGAGGGTGCTGAGGGGGGAGCTGGCCCCGGGCGAGGACATCAACGAGACGGAGCTGGCCGAGCAGCTCGGCATCAGCCGCACGCCGCTCCGGGAGGCCCTCCTGGGCCTGGAGCACGAACGGCTGGTGGGCTCGAGCCAGGGACGCGGCTTCTACGTGTGGCCCCTGAGCGCCCGCGAGGCTCTCGACCTCTACGACGTCGTGGCCGGACTCGAGGGCTTCGGGCTCCGCAGCCTGGAGGAGGTCCCCGGGGGCCTGGTGGACGACCTGCGGCGCCTCAACGCCCGACTGGCCGACCTGGACGACGATCCGAGGCAGATGCAGGAGGTCGCGGAGCGCTGGCACGAGACCCTGCTGGCCGCCCTCGACGACGTCCCCCTCGACGAGCTCCTCGACCTGGCCCGCAACCGCCTGCACCGCTACGTGCTGTTCGGGTTCGAGTTCGCGGTGGCGTACGGAACGGACGACCGGGACCTGGCCGTCCGCGAGCACCGCGCCATCGCCGACGCGCTAGAGCGCGGGGAGCTGGAGCGGGCGGCGTCGCTGCTCGAGACGCACCGCCGCCACGGCATGGTGCTGCTCGAGCGCTGGCTGGAGGAGGCGAGCGAGACGCGCCCGAACTGAGTCCCTCCGAGGCGACCTCTCGGCGTTCCGGCCGCGAGGCGACGACCGGATGTGACGAAGGGCCGGGGTGATCCCCGGCCCTTTCGTCGTCACGAGCCCGGAGCTTGGGCTCCGGCCCGCTTCGTACCCTTCAGTGGCTCCGCTCCGGGAGCGCGCCCGCTACTGCCGGGCGTTCTGCTCGTCGAGCGGCACGGGATACGCCTTGTTCACGTAGCTCTCGTTCGCGCCCTGCGGCAGGTAGGCCGGATTGTCCAGCAGGCCGTAGTGCCTGAGATCGATCCAGCGATGCCCTCCCTCGAACAGCAGCGAGAACTGCTTCTCGTACAGAAGCGCGTTCAGGGCCTGGTCGTGGCTCGTGAACGCGGGCAGCGGATCCAGTTTCCCGGACTTCGTCCGCACCTCGTTGAGGTCCGTCAGCGCCGCCCCGAGGTTGCCGAGCCCAATGTTGGCCTCGGCCCGCAGGAGGAGGAGCTCCTCGTTGCGGATGATGGGGACGGGCGACGTCAGGCTCGTATACAGGTTGAACCCGATATCCGACCCCGGACCGCTGAAGCTGCGGAAATTGATCGCGCGCGTCTTGCGAAGATAGCGGTCGTCCATCTGACCGTTGGACTGCATCTGCGCGCTGGCCGAATCGAACGGATTCGCCCGGATGTTCGGGTCGTCGCTGGGCTGGTACAGACCGTTGGTCTGGTCACCCGATCCGGTACCGTACACATCGTAGGCGCCCAGGTCGAAGGACGCGGTGCTGTCCACGAACGAATTGGACAGCGCGGTCAGCGCGCCGCTGAAGTCATCCGTGTACACGTCCACCCGCGCCTTGATGGCACGGTTGACGGTAGCGAAGGTGGCCGGCGTGTCGAAGCCGTCGAAGCCGGTGGTGAGCTGGAACGGGAAGTCCGCGCCGTCCCCGGCCGCCGTCTGGAGCTGCGAATTCGCATCGTCCAGCAGCGTCTTGATGTGCGCGTACACCGCGGCCTTGTTGACCGCCGGGGCCGGACCCGCGTTCACGTCCGTGCCCACGTCGACCGGGCAGCCCAGGCTGCCGTCGCAGTTGGTGTCGCGCGTCTCGACGATGACCAGGAAGTCGAGCGCCTGGATCGTCTTCACGAAGCCGATCGTGGCCGCCTTCTCGCCGGCCGACAGCTGGTCGGTGCCGACCGAGGCCACTCCGTCCAGCACGATGTTGGCCAGCCGGATGTTGGCGTACGGTGCGGCCCAAAGGCCCGCCCCGAAGCCGCCCGCGTTGAGCGGACCCTGGAGCAGCTCGTTGACGAACCGCGGATCGGCCACGTCGAGGACGTAGGACTCGCGGCCCAGAACGCCCATGGCGGATACCACGCCGAGCTCGCCGTCCTGGTAACCGCGGTGTCCGATCTCCATCCCCTGGATCGCGGCCGCGATCGAGGCCCGATCCGGTGAGGTCTGGAGGGCGCCCAGGTCCCCTCCGTTGTAGTTGGGTGTCTCCAGGTTCTTGCAGGCCGCCAGCCCCAGGAGCAGGGCCACGGCCATGACCTGGCTCGCGTGTCTACGCATCGAATGTCGCATCGTCGCTCTCCATCCCCCTGAAGTCGTCATCGCCCCTTCGGATCCGCGCGTGTCGGTCCGCATGGCTCAGAACCCCAGGTCCACGCCGAACCAGAAGCTCCGGCTCGGCGGGTAGGGGGCCACGTCGACGTTCCGACCGACCTGCTGGTTGCCGAAGTTGCTCACTTCGGGGTCGAGGCCCTTGTAGGGGGTGAAGGTGAACAGGTTGCGACCGCTCGCCGTGAACCGGACGCTCCGGAACGCCCCGCCGAACAGGCTGTGCACGGCGGCGTCCGGAAGCTGGTAGGAGAGCGACACCTCCCGAACCTTCAGGAACGAGCCCGACTGCGTGTATCCGCGGGCGTAGCCGCCCACGAAGCCGAGCAGGCGCTCGATGCCGTAGCAGTCGGGGAAGCACTCGGTCACCGGCCGCACGTTGCCGTCCGGCGTCGTGTAGTCCGGGCTGTTCCCGTACGCGTCGTACAGGAGCTGGGTCAGGTTGACGATGTCCTGCCCCTTGCGCCAGTCGAGCAGCCCGTACAGGCGCAGGCCCGCGTAGCGGAAGTCGTTGGAGAACGAAATCTCGAAGTCCGGGGTCGAGTTGCCCAGCGTCACCAGCTTCTGGGACCCGTCCGGGTTCGTGCCGGCCGTGCCGACGATCTGCGTGGCCGAGTGGCCCTGCTGAATGTAGAAGGCGCCCAGCGACGTTCCGAACCCGGCGTTCGACGGAATGAACGCGGGCACCGGCAGCGTCTGCACCCGGCTGCGGTTGAACTGGAAGTTGGTGCGTGACACCCAGCTGAAGTTGCCGGTCGCGATGGGCGTGATGCCCAGCGAAGCCTCGCCGCCCCACGTGCGCAGCTCGCCGCCGTTGAAGAACTCGTTGGTGAAGCCCGTCGACGGCGCCACGCGCCGCTGCAGGATGAGGTCGCTGATCTTGTGGATGTAACCGGTCAGCGACAGCGTGGCGCGGCTGTCCAGGCCCGTGATGTCGGTCCCGAACTCGAACTCCGACTGGCGCTCGGGCTTGATGGCCGCGTCGCCCACGTTCCCGGGGAGCGCGAAGCCCTGGATCCCCTGAATGTTGCTGGTCACGCCCAGCGTGGTGAACTTCTGCTGCGCCTGCGGCTCGTTCCCCGTCTGTCCGAACGCGGCGCGCAGCTTGATCTCGTCGAACGGCCCGCCGAGGTTCGGGAACCGGAAGGACGCCGACGCCTTCGGATAGTAGTACAGGTGGGTGGGATCCCCGTTGGCGCCGCTCTGGTCGGCCCGGACCGCGCCGGTCAGCAGGAGCCGCTGGTTCATCCCCAGGAACTCCTCCTGGAGATAGAACCCGAAGTCCTTGACCTTGACCCGGTTCTGGAAGACCGCGATCTGTGTCCCCGCGTCGACCTTCCTCAGGCCGCCGTTCAGGTTCTGGGCCACGGTGCGGTCGATGTTCTGGTCGTTGCTCGAGTAGCTGGCTCCGGCCAATGTGGTGGCCGTGAAGGAGCCTGAGGACGGCGTGTACTTGTAGACGCCGTTGAGCTGGGCGGTCAGAGCCAGGTTGTTCGACTTGCTCAGCACCTCGGTGCCGGGCAGGCCGTCGGACGGCTCGAAGAAGACGCTCGGCGGAGAGAACACGTCGTTCGTCTGGCCGAACCAGTCGGCCCCGCCGTTGAACACGAACTTGAGGTCGTTGTTGTCGTTGGCCACCGGATGGAACTCGGCGTTGGTCGAGCCCAGCAGGTGCCAGACGTTCTCGTCGTTCTGCAGCAGCGCCGCCGTCTGCAGCGGGTTGCTCAGGTTCCCCTGCGACACGTTCGGGATGAAGTTCCCCTGCGCGTCCTCCAGGGGCACGAAGCTCGGCGTGGCCGACAACACCATGTAGTAGCTGGTCTGGCTATTGTCGTTGTTGGTCAGGCCGCGGTTCGCCCACGTGCGGATGATGTTGCTGTTCAGCGTGATGTTGAACAGGTCGCCGAACTTCTGGGTCAGGTTCACCCGCCCCGACTCCTTCTCGAAGCCGGTGTTCTGGACGATCCCCTTGTCCTTCCTGGCCAGGAGCGACCCGAAGTACTGCGTCTGGTCCGTGCCGCCGCTCGCCGAGCCGGAGCCCTGCCAGGACGGGTAGTGGTGCCCGGCCAGCTCCTTCTCGTGATCGAAGAACTTGCCGCCGTTGGCCGTATACACGGCCCCGAGCCCCGTCGCGTCCTGGGCATCCTGGGCGGAAGTGAAGCGGCGGGCGCCGATCGTGTTGGACAGCGAGTAGGTCCCGAGCTGGCCGCTCGAGCCGCACCCGCGGCTTGCCGGCCGAGCCATGCTTGGTGGTGATGATGACCACGCCGTTGGACGCCTTGCCGCCGTAGATGGCCGCCGCGGCCGCACCCTTGAGGACCTCGATGCTGGCGATGTCCTCGGGGTTGAGGTCGGCCAGGCGGTTGACCGCGTTGTCCTGGCTGGAAGCGTTCTGGCCGCCCGACGCGGACGTGATCGCGTTGGCGTCCGAGGCGATGGCCGCGTCGCTCACGATCTGCCCGTCGATGACGAACAGCGGCGAGGCGGACGCGTTGATCGAGGAGATGCCGCGCAGCTGCACCTGCACGCCGCCGCCCGGGGCGCCGGAGTTGGAGGAGATCGTGGCTCCGGCCACCTTGCCGGCCAGCGCCTTGTCCACCGTCTCCTGCGGGACCTCGTTGAGCTGCTCGCTGTTGACCGTCGAGATCGCGTTGGCCGCGTTCTGCTGCGAGATCTGCGTGGCCTTACCGGTGACGACCAGCTCCTGCACCTGCAGGTAGTCGGTGAACAGCTTCAACGTGATCTGATTCGTTCCGGCCGGAACCCTCACCTGGCGGCTCCGGTAGCCGATCCTGGAGATCTGCAGCGTGACCGGACCCGACGGCACGCCGTTGAGGACGAAGGTGCCGTTGTCCTCGCCGAGCACGCCGATCCGTGTGCCCATGACGATGACGTTCGGATTGGCCACCGGCTGCGCGCTGACGCTGTCGACGACCGTTCCACGGATGGTGCGTTCCTGGGCGTGCGCGGGTGTGACCGCGAACGCCGCGAGAACGAGTGTTACGAGCAAACCGAGCTTGTACCTCACGTGCCTCCCCCTGTCCGAGGTTAGGCGGAGCGGGAGCCCGAAGGGTCCACCAGCCCGGAGGGCCGGGACGGACGCGCGACGGGCAAGCGAACGGGACCGATGTCTATAGCGGAACCGCCCCGGCACCCGGCAATTCGGGAGAGGCGGAGCGAGCCATACGTGCAGCCGCACCTCGGCCGAGGGGATCGGCGAGATGGGTCGCTACAGGCCGTGTCGCCGGGGCGACGCGGCGCGGAAGTGGACGGCACGAACATCAGCATTGCGTGTATATTGTGTTTTACTGGAGGTGTGTCAAGACTTCGTAACGGACCGACTGGGACATTTCGTCCTAATCGGTCCTCGGCGCCGGGGACGCTGATGCCGGGCGAATCGACTGCCATACCGAAGCCTACGGAAGAGGGTCGGGTCACGCTGCGCTGCGGCTTCTGCCGCACCCTGAACCAGGTGGAGCTCGCCCGTGCCGACCAACGGCCCCGCTGCGCGGACTGTTCCCGGCCCATGCTCCTGGACCGGCCCGTCCGCCTGGAGGGAGAGGACTTCACCCGGACCGTCGAGGAAGCCGGCGCTCCGGTCCTGGTCGACTTCTACGCCGACTGGTGCGGTCCGTGCAAGATGATGGCTCCGGTGCTGGACGATCTCGCCAGCCGTCACGCCGGCTCCCTGCTGGTCGCCAAGCTGGATACGGATCGCTGGCCCGACGTGGCGGGCCGCTTCGGGATCCGCGGCATCCCCACCCTGATCCTGTTCGACGGAGGGCGCGAGGTCGCGCGGGAGACCGGCGCCGTGCCCCGCGAGCGCCTCGAGGCCCTGCTGGCCGCTCACACGCGGATCGTGCCCTCGAGGTAGAGCACGGCCCGGCCGGCCAGGCGGACCCGGTCCGCGACCACCTCGCACAGCACCTCGCCCCCCCGACGCGACAGCTGCCTGGCCCTCAGGCGGTTCCTGCCCAGCCGATCGGCCCACACGGGCGCCAGCTCGCAGTGGGCCGAGCCCGTGACCGGATCCTCGGGCACGCCGAGCGCCGGTGCAAAGAAGCGGGACACGAAGTCGATCCCGGGCTCCTCGCTTTCCGCCGTGACGGCCACGCCGCGCCGATCCAGCCGGGCCAGCCCCGCCATGTCGGGCTCCAGGGCCCGAACGGCTTCTTCCGAGGGCAGGATCGCCACGTAGTCGCTGGCGGCCAGGACTTCGAGGGGCGTGGTCCCGAGCGCCGCGGCCAGTCCCGCGGGTGCCTCGCACGGCTCCGGCGGCAGCGCCGGGAAGTCCATGACCAGCCGCTCGCCCTCCCGGTGGACCTCCAGCTCGCCGCTGCGGGTCCGGAAGCGTACACCGTGCAGCGACGGCTCCATGTAGCGCAGGAGCACGTGCGCCGTGGCCAGGGTCGCGTGTCCGCACAGGTCGACCTCGTCCACGGGGGTGAACCACCGGAGGTGGTACGCGTCCCCGGGGGACTCGGGGACGAAGAAGGCGGTCTCCGACAGGTTGTTCTCGGCGGCGATCGATCGCAGGAGGTCGTCGGCGGGCCACTCCACGAGCGGACACACCGCGGCCGGATTGCCCGCGAACAGCCGCTCGGCGAACGCGTCGACCTGGAACATCCGGATGTCCACGTGCTCCTCTCCTCCGGTGGTGTGCGCATCGTCCCGGTGACCGGCGCCCGCGGCGCCGGGAGGCTAAGGTACCGCTACGACCGGCCGAATCAACCGGGGCGTCGCGGCGGCCGCCTCTCCTGAAACTCCCGGCGGCGCCCAGCCGTAGAGAGGATCGAGGCGGGCGTGCGTCCGCCTCAGGCGCGCATTGTCGCGCCGCGGCGCCCGACCACCGACATCCACCAGCCCGAGGAAGGGACCATGGCGGAGACTCTCGCCGTATTCATTCCGATCGTGTTCATCCTCTCCGTCGCGGGCGTGCTCATCCTGCGGCCGCTCACCAAGCGCCTCGGCACCCTGCTCGAGGCCTACGCCCAGGACCGGGTCGCCTCCCGTACCGAGGACCGCCAGCTCGATTCGATGCGGGACCGATTCGAGAGCCTGGACCGACGACTGGACGTGCTGGAAGAGCGCATGGGCTTCACCGAGGAGCTGGTCGGTCGCCGGCCGGCCGAGCGGGTCCAGCCCCCCGAGGAAGGGGCGCGATCGTCGACGACGGCCGCACGCCTGGCCGGGCACGGCTGAGCCGCCCCGCCGCCCGACCCCCGGGCCGCGGCCCCGCCGCCGGGACGCCCCCCTCAGCGCACCAGCGCCAGCCACGCCACGCCCCACCCCAGGGTGAGCAGCGTGACGGGGATCCCCGCCCGGGCGTACTCCCAGTAGCCGAGCTGCACACCGCGCGCCTCGGCTCGCTCGGCCACGATGAGGTTGGCGACGGAGCCGATGAGGAGGAAATTGCCCGCGAAGGTCGAGCTCATGGCCACGACCTCCCACACGAACCGCGGGTCGGGGAGCTGGGGAACCACGGTTCGCCACACGAGGACCGCGGGCACGTTGCTGACGAGGTTGGAGAGCACCAGCATCGCGCCGCTCACCACGCCGGCCTCGCGCAGCCCTCCTCCCGCGCCCAGGACCCCGCGGGCCCCGCGCGTCACCACCTCGAGGATGCCGGTCGCCTCGAGCCCGCCGGTCACCACGAACAGGCCGGCGAAGAAGACGAGGAGGGACCATTCCACCCGGGCCAGCGTCGGGCCCGGCGACTCTCCGGCGACGACCAGGGAGAGCGCACCAGCGGCCAGGGCCACGAGCGGCAGGGACAGGCCCGCCACCCAGGCCACGACCGCCGCCCCGAAGAGTCCCAGGCACCACCCGGCGCGGCGCGGATCGGAAAGGCCCGGCTCCTCGTCCGCGGCACCCTCCCCGTCCGCGGGCGCCGCCGCGCCCAGTCGGTCCCTGTGCAGCCACCACAGGACGGCGGCCGTGAGGACCAGGCCCCCGAGCACGACCGGCGCCATGCGGAGCGCGAACGCGCCGTAACCGATGCCGCTCGCGATCCCGATCAGCATGTTCTGGGGATTCCCGGTGAAGGTCAGGGCGGAGCCCACGTTGGAGCCCATGGCGAGACCCAGGAGATAGGGGACCGGCGGCTGCTCCAGGCGCCGCGCCGCCGTGAGCACCACGGGCGTGAACACGAGGCAGACGGTGTCGTTCACGAACAGGGAGGAGAAGATCCCCGACACGAACACCACCGCCACGAGGAGGCGGCCCGGCGTGCCCGCCCCGGCGGCCGCCCGCCGTGCCGCCCACTCGAAGAACCCGGCCCGCTCGAGCTGCGCCACCAGCAGCATGAGACCGAAGAGGAACACCAGGACGTCCAGGTCCACGGCCCGGTAGGCCCCTTCGAGTCCGAGGCCGCCGACCACGACCATGGCCACGGCGCCGAGCAGGGCGGCGGCCGGTCGGCTCACTCGGATCGAGTGCAGGCGCTGCGTCGCGATCAGGACGTAGGTCACTGCGAACACGATGATGGCGGGTGCCAGGGCGACCTCCGGGCCGTTCGGGACGTGCTGCCGGCCCGCGCAGAGGAGCCGCCGCGTAGGGGCGCCACCCCTCCTCGCGACGGGGCCGCGAGACCGCTACGGTACCGGCCCGACGCATCCCACGGCAATCGAGGTCCGTACGAGGAGGCGACCGCGCATGGCCCGACGACACTGGCTCGTGAAGACCGATCCGGACACCTACGCCATCGACGACCTGGCGCGCGACGGCACCACGGAGTGGTGGGGTGTGCGCAACTACCTGGCCCGAAATTACATGCGAGACGAAATGAGCCCGGGGGACTCCGTGCTCCTCTACCACTCGAGCACGCCGGTGCTGGGCGTGTACGGCGTCGCCAGGGTGGCCGGCCCCGCCCATCCGGACTCGAAGCAGTTCGAGGAGGACCACCCGTACGCGGACCCCGATTCGGACCCCGAGGACCCGACCTGGTGGTGCGTGGACCTGGAGCACGTCGAGACGTTCGACCCGCCCGTCACCCGCGATGCCATGAAGGAGGAGCCTGCCCTCTCCGACATGAAGGTCCTGCAGCGCGGCGTGCGGCACTCGATCCTGCCCGTGACCCCGGCGGCGTTCGAAGCGGTGCTGCGCATGGCCCGGCGCGCGGAGTGAGGCTCCGGGCCGATCCGCCGGGGTTTACACTCCTGCGGCTCCCACCTATGGTGTGGACGCCGAAGATGGAAGACCGATCCGGTCGTCTCCCTCCGCCCAGGAGGACGTCATGTGGCTCCTGATCCTGATCGCCGTCATCGTCGTGGGCGGCATCGTGATGTACAACGGTCTGGTACGGCTGCGCGTGCAGGCCGACAACGCGTGGGCCGACATCGACGTGCAGCTCAAGCGGCGGCACGACCTCATCCCCAACCTCGTGGAGACGGTCAAGGGCTATGCGGGTCACGAGAAGGAGACGCTCGAGGGCGTGATCGAGGCGCGGAACAAGGCGATGGGCGCCCAGGGCCCCGCCGCGAAGGGGCAGGCCGAGGGCCAGCTCACCAACGCCCTCAAGTCGTTGTTCGCCCTCTCGGAGTCGTATCCACAGCTGCGGGCAGTGGAGAGCTTCACGCAGCTCCAGAACACCCTGAACCAGATCGAGGACGCGGTCCAGAACGCGCGCCGGTACTACAACGCGGTCGTGCGGGACTTCAACACCAAGATCTCCCAGTTCCCCTCGAACCTCGTGGCCAACGTGTTCGGCTTCCATGCCAAGGAGTTCTTCTCGCTCGGGGACGAGTCCGAGCGCGAGGTCCCCAAGGTCGACTTCTGAGGCCATAGTGGACGCGACGCCCGGGACCGCTGGCGAGCGGCCCGTCCGCCGTGCGAGCGAGCGGCCCCGGAGCCGCCTCCTCCCGCGGTGGACGGCACTGGGAGCCGTCGCGGCCTGCCTGGCCGCCACCCCGGCCGCATTGGCGGCCGGCGCCGTCTCCCCGGGCCCGGTGGCGCGGACCGCCTCCCGGGCTCCCGCCGCGCCGTCCGTGGCGGCGGAAGCCGCGGCCCGGTCCTGGCACATCCGGGACTTCCACTCGGAGATCCGGGTGTTCCGCACGGGCCGAATGGAAGTCGACGAGACGCTCCGCATCCAGTTCGAAGGCTCCTTCCATGGCATCTACCGGGACTTTCCGGTCCGCTACAACGGTCCGGGAGGCTTCGACTACCGGTTGTTCACGAGCGTGGCGGGGGTCGAGGACGGCCAGGGCCACGACCTCAAGTACGAGACGTCGAAGCACGGTGGGGACCTTCGCATCAAGATCTACATTCCCGGAGCGGAGGACGCGACGCGCACGGTGACGATCCACTATCGGATCGAGAACGGATTGCGCTTCTTCGACGACTACGACGAGCTGTACTGGAACGTGACCGGCGCTCAATGGCCCGTCCCGATCAATGCCGCATCCACCACGATCCACCTTCCGGTCGAGGTGACGGGCGTACGTGCCAAGGCGTACACGGGGGCCTTCGGCTCGAAGGCGCAGAATGCCGACGTGCAGGTGTCGGGCTCCATCGTCCGCATCACCTCCACGCGCCCGCTGGACATGCACGAGGGGCTGACAGCGGACGTCGCCTGGGAGGCCGGTGTCATCCACAGGCCCACCTTCCTCACGAAGGTCGGCTGGTTCCTGAGAAGCAACTGGCCCCTGGGTCTGCCGTTCCTGGTGTTCCCGGCCATGTTCGGCATCTGGTGGAAGCGGGGCCGCGACCCGCGGCTGCGCCCGATCGCGGCCCGGTACGAGCCGCCCGATGGCCTGACGCCGGGCGAGGAAGGGGTCCTGGTCGACGACTCGCCGGATATGCGGGACATCACCGCCACCCTCGTCGACCTGGCCGTTCGCGGCTTCGTCACCATCGAGGAGCACGACAAGAAGAAGTACCTCGGCCTCATCGGGACCGAGAGGGACTACGCCTTCGACCTGGCGCGCCCCAAGGAGGCGTGGCAGGGGCTCGCGGCCCACGAGGAAGCCCTGCTGAACGGCATCTTCGACGACGGCACGACGGAGCACGTCGATCTGAAGGACCTCGAGGACAGCTTCTACCGGAAGCTCTCCGGCATCAAGGATGACCTGTTCGATGCGCTCATGAACCGGGGCTACTACGGCCGCCGGCCGGACCGGGTGCGGGGGATGTGGCTGGGCGTGGCCTTCGTGGGTACGGTCCTCTGCCTCATCGGCGGCCTCAAGCTGGCCAACCACTTCGCCTTCTCCGCCCTCGCCGTGGGCATCGGCGTGGCCCTGTCGGGGCTCACCGTTGCGGTCATCGGCTGGTTCATGCCGGCCAAGACGGCGGCCGGGACGCGGGCGCTGGAGGCCGTGCTCGGGTTCGAGGAGTTCCTGAAGCGCGTCGAGGAGCCTCGCTTCCAGAAGCTCATCAAGGGTCCGAAGGACTTCGAGCGCTTCCTGCCGCACGCCATGGCGCTCGGGGTCGAGAAGTCGTGGGCCAAGGCCTTCGAGGGCATCTACAAAGAGCCCCCCTCCTGGTACAGGGGCACGAGCCCGACCGGCTTCAACACCGGGCTGTTCGTGGCCAGCCTCGGCAACATGTCCGCGCGCACGAGCTCCGTGATGACCTCACAGCCCCGCAGCAGCTCGGGGAGCTCGGGCTTCGGCGGAGGCGGCGGCTTCTCGGGCGGGGGCTTCGGCGGAGGCGGAGGCGGAGCGTTCTGATCGAACCGTGAGCACCCGCAGGAGACACGCATGACCGTGGAAATAGGCGACCGCGCGCCCGGATTCGCGCTTCCCTCCGCGCCGGGGCACGAAGTCGATGTCGGAAGGCTGTTCGGGAGCGAGACGGTCGTGCTCCTCTTCTTTCCTCTCGCGTTCAGCTCCACCTGCACGACCGAGCTGTGCACCTTCAGGGACCGGTGGGACGAGTTCTCGGAGCTGGACGCGCGCGTGTTCGCGATTTCGGTGGACAGCCCGTTCGTGACGGACCTGTTCCGGCGCGAGGAGAACATCCCCTTCCCCGTCCTGTCGGACTTCAACCGCGATGTCGCCGAGCGCTACGGCGTGCTGTACGACGAGCTCCTCGGGCTCGAGGGGGTCGGCAAGCGCTCGGTGTTCGTGATCGGGCCGGATGGCCGCGTCGAGTATCGCTGGGTCTCCGAGGACCCCGGCGTCGAGCCCGACTACGACGCGGTGCGCGAAGCGGTGCGCGCCGCGGTGCGCACCGCCTGAGCCGGGCGCGGCCGAGCCCGACCGACCCCTTGCCCGCCCCCGGACACCCGCTGTCGTTCCGTCGCCCTCCGGAGAGGATCCGTGGAGCTCGATCAGATCGTCCAGGCCCTCCAGGACCCCGCCGCCTTCCCGCATCCGGCCGGTGACCTGGAGCTACACCACACCCACATCTCGGTCGTGGTCCTGGCGGGAGACTTCGCCTACAAGGTGAAGAAGCCGGTGGACCTGGGCTTCCTGGATTTCACGACGCTGGAGAGGCGCCGCTACTTCTGCTCGGAAGAAGTGCGGCTCAACCAGCGACTGGCGCCCGATGTCTACCTGGACGTGGTGCCCCTCACGCTCCGGGATGGCGGCCTGCGCGTGGGCGGTGAGGGCGACCCGGTCGAATACGCGGTCAGGATGCGCCGGCTGGCGCCCGACGCCACGGCCCTGGCCCGACTGGAACGGGGCGACCTCGCCCCGGGCGAGGTCGAGTACCTGGCGGTCCGCATCGCCCGCTTCCACGGCGAGGCGCCCGGCAGCGAGGGGATCGCGCACTTCGGACGCTTCGAGGTGGTGGCGGGCAACGCCCGCGAGAACTTCGGTCAGTCCAGGAGCCACGTGGCCCACACCGTCGAGGCCGGGGTGTTCGAGCGGGCCCGTGCCCTGACCGAGGCCGAGCTGGAACGACGACGGGAGCTCATCGAGGACCGCGCCGGGCGTGGGGTCCCTCGGGACACCCACGGGGACCTCCACCTGGACCACGTCTACTTCCTGCCGGACCGGCCGCCACCCGGCGACGTCGCCATCGTCGACTGCATCGAGTTCAACGAGCGCTTCCGGTTCGCCGACCCGGTCTCCGACATGGCCTTCCTGGCCATGGATCTGGCCTTCCGCGACCGCCGCGACCTGGCGGCGCGGTTCACGGATGCCTACCTGGCGGCCGCCGCCGATCCCGAGGGCCGGGCCCTCGTGCCGCTGTACCGCTCCTACCGCTCCGCGGTCCGGGCCAAGGTGGAGGGCATCGCCTCGCTGGACGAGGAGGTGCCCGAGGCCGCCCGCAGGCGAGCCGCGGAGCGGGCGCGTGCCTACTGGCTCCTCACGCTCGGCCAGCTCGAGACCCCGGCGAGGCGACCCGGCCTCGTGCTGGTGGCCGGTCTGCCCGCCACGGGCAAGTCCACGCTGGCGGCCGGACTGGCCGGGCGCGCCAGCTTCGAGGTCCTGGCCAGCGACCGGGTCCGGAAGGAGCTGGCCGGCCTCCCGCCCGATCGTGGTGCCGCCGCGGCCCCCGACGAGGGCCTGTACGCGCCCGAGTGGACCGAGCGCACTTACGCGGCGCTCCTGGACCGGGCCTCCGCCACCCTCCGACGTGGGGGCCGCGCCCTGGTGGACGCCTCCTTCCACCGCGAGGAGCGGCGCCGCCAGTTCGTGGCGCTGGCCCGCTCGCTGGCGGTTCCGGTGCGCATGCTCGTGTGCCGGACCGACCCCGGGAGCGTCCGGAGGAGGCTGGAGAGTCGAGCCGGGGGACCCTCGGACGCGGACTGGGGCGTCTACAGGACCATGGCCGCCCGCTGGGAGGAGCCCGGCCCCGACACGGCCCGGCACGTGGGCAGCATCGACACGACGGTGGAGCCCGGGGACAGTCTCCGTGCGGCCCTGGCCGAGCTCGCGGCGGTCGGCCTCGTCCCCGGGGCATGACCGGTTCGAACCCTTGCCAATCAAACCCCTTCTGCCCACTCTTCGGGGTTAGCCGGCCGCGCGCGGCGCGGCCGGGGAGTGCAGCCATGCACCCCGGAGCGCAAGCTCATGGACGGCCTCGCCTCCCTCTCCGAACTGTACGAGGCGACCCGCGAAATCGGACTGAGCGACGACCTCGACGGTCTCATCGACAGCATTCTCGAGCGCGCGCAGGAGCTGGTCGGCTTCGAGCACTGCGCCCTGATGCTTCGCGATCCCGAGACCGACGAGCTCGCCGTGGTGCGCGCTCGCGGCTACGGCTCGCGCCGGGAGGAGGTCCTGGGTCTCAGACTGCGGTCGGGCGATGGCATCTCCGGCCGCTGTGCCAGGGACCGTCAGGCCATCCGGGTCGGCGACGTGCGGGAGGATCCCACCTACGTGGTCGGGCTCGACAGCGCACGCTCCAACCTCGCCGTCCCGCTCGTCCTCGGGAAGGACGTGGTGGGCGTGCTCAACGTGGAGTCGGATCGACTCGACGCCTTCACGAGGACGCACGAGGAGCTCCTCACGGTGCTCGGCGCGCAGGCCGCCCTGGCCATCTCGGCCGCGCGGGATCGCGACCGGCTCCGCGACCGCATTCGCCAGCTGGACGCCCTCTACCGGATCAGCCGGGTCTCCAACCAGCAGAGTGACCTTGACGAGACCCTGCGTGCCATCCTCGAGATCGCGTGTGAGCTGTCCCCCGACAGCGACTGCCACATGGCCTTCCTGCTCGTCGACCCCGAGACCGGGCACCTCCGGGTGCGGGCCGCGCGCGGCTACGGTCCGGGGCTCGAGGACCTCCGCATCCCCCTGGGTCAAGGCGTGACGGGACGGTGCGCCGCCACGGGTCGGGCGCTCATCGTCGGGGACGTCAGCCGGGAGACCTCGTACATCACCGGGGTGCCGGGGGGGAGGAGCGAGATCGCCGTACCGCTGGTCGTCGACGGCGAGGTGACGGGGGTGCTCGACGCCGAGTCCCGGCAGCCACAGGCGTTCGGGCCGGAAAGCGAACGCACGCTGACCGTGATCGCCCAGCAGGCCGCGGCCGTGATCCAGACCGTGCAGCTCCACGAGGAAGCCCGCCGCCTGGCCGTGACCGATCCGCTCACCGGCCTCCACAATCGCCGCTTCTTCCTGGATCGTCTCATCGAGCACCTGCAGCGCGCCGAGCGCTACGGCGAGAAGCTGGCGCTCCTCCTGCTCGACTTCGATTACCTGAAGGAAGTCAACGACTTCCATGGACATCAGGTGGGGGACCGTGCCCTGCGCGCCGTGGGGAGGCTCCTGGAGTCCTGCCTCCGGGAGAGCGACGAGGTGGCCCGCATCGGCGGCGACGAATTCGCGGCGGTGCTGCTGCAGGCGGACGGAGCACTGATCGAGACGGTCCACGACCGCATGCGCGCCGCCATCGACGGGCTCGAGCTCCAGGACGACGACGGTCAGCCACTCCAGATCTCGCTGTCGGCCGGCGTCGCTTTCTTCCCGGACGATGCCGACGGCCCCGATCTGCTCCTGCAGCGCGCCGACGAAGCGCTGTACCGTGCCAAGCGACGCGGCCGGAACCAGATCGCCGTATACGATCCTACCCGAGTGCTCCCCCCGGCGGGAGATGCCGGCCGGGCCGCCCGGCTGCGAGCGGAGTGACGCCCGCACGTCCTCGACCGGACCGGAACTTGCTAGAACGAGGCCGAGGCGAGGCGCATCGACCATCGCGGGCCGCATCGATCCGGGAGGACCCATGGCGACACAGCTGGCACAGAAGGAATGCGTGCCCTGCAAGGGGGGCGTGCCTCCCCTCGAGGGCCAGGAGCTCGCCGAGCTGCTCGAGGAGCTCGGCGGTGGCTGGGACGTCATCGAAGGGCATCACCTCGAGAAGGAGTTCGAGTTCGAGGACTTCGCCGGAGCCCTCGATCTGGTCAACCGCATCGGTGCCCTGGCGGAGGAGCAGGGGCATCACCCCGACCTCTTCCTGAGCTGGGGCCTGGTGAGGGTGCAGATCTGGACGCACAAGATCGACGGCCTCACCGAGAGCGACTTCATCCTCGCCGCCAAGATCGAAGAGCTGTAGTCGGTCCGACGAGGGTCCGCTGGCACCTCTTCGCATAGCCTTCCTGGACTCCTGGCACGCCGACCCCGCGCGCGGTAGCGGCTCGGCGGTGGCCATCGGCGGCCTGGGGCGTGCGCTGGAAGCCCTGGGCCACGAGGTGGTCGTGCACGCCCCGGGGCGCCGCACGGGCCGGACCCTGTCACGGCTTCGCTTCAACCTCGCGCTGAAACGTTTCCGGGGCCACGACTTCGACCTGGTCGTCGGCTTCGACCTGGACGGTTGCTGGCTGCCCGCGCTGCGGGGGCCCACCCGGGTGACGTCGCTCAAGGGCGTCATGGCGGACGAGATGCGGTTCGAGCGCGGCCCGACCCGTCTGCAGTTCCGCCTCCTTTCCCGGCTCGAAGGGCGCAATGCTCGCGCCGCGGACGTGGTACTCGTCACGAGCCGCTACAGCCGTGAGGTGGCCATCGCAGCGTACCGCCTCGACCCGGACAGGGTGAAGGTCGTCCCGGAGGGCATCGAGCTGGGCCTGTGGCCGGATCCCGCCTCCGGGGGCGAGAGCTCGAAGCGGCGCGGGGAGGAGCCCGCCCGCCGCGCGATCGACAGGCGACGTCCGGTGGTCCTCAACGTGGCGCGCCACTACCGGCGCAAGGACACCGGCACCCTCCTGCGCGCCATGGTCGGGGTGGTGGACGCCCTCCCGAACGCCGAGCTCCGCATCGTCGGGGCGGGGCCCGAGCTCCGGGCGCATCGAACGCTGGCCCGCGACCTCGGCCTCACGGATTCGGTCCGGTTCCTGGGCGAGATGGCGGACCGCGACGCCGTGCGGCGCGAGTACGCGGCCGCCGACGTGTTCGCGCTCCCGAGCCTCCAGGAGGGGTTCGGCATCGTGTTCCTCGAGGCGATGGCCTCCCGCCTGCCGGTCGTAGCGGCCCGGGCGGGCGCGGCACCCGAGGTGGTTCCCGACGGGGAAGCGGGCCTGCTGGTCCCACCGGGGGATCCCCGGGCCCTCGCCGAGGCCGTCACACGGCTCCTCGGGGATCCCGAGCTACGGGCGCGGATGGGCGCGGCAGGCCGGCGCCGCGCCGAGACCTTCGACTGGGCGCGAGTGGCGGCCCGATTCCTGGACGCGACGCGGCTCGTGCGGGAGAGCGCCGCTCCGCGCCCCTGAGCGGCAGCCCCGCGACCCGTGGGCTTGTGAGCGGGGTCCGTGGTTCCGAGTTTTCGTGCACGGCGGACACGTTTCGTGAAGGGCACTCTCTCGATCCGCCGATCCAGCCCCCGCACGCGAAAGATACGCCGATGGGCCAGGACGTCAGCGAGGTCACGGGCGGAGGCGAGGGCCTTCGCCGCTTCACCCGCCACCTGCTGCGCGACATGGAGGCCCTCGAGACCCTGCTGGAGAGCGACCTCATGGAGCGCGGGCTCAGCCGCATCGGCGTCGAGCAAGAGGCCTTCCTGGTCGATCGCCACTGGCGTCCCGCGCCGGTGTCCGATGCCGTGCTCGCGGCGGTGGATGATCCACGCGTCGTTCCCGAGCTCGCTCGCTTCAACATCGAGTTCAACGCCGAGCCACTCCCGTTCGAGGGGGACTGCCTGCGCCGTCTGCACGAGCGGATGCGGGTGCTGCTCGGGGAGATCCACCGGGCCGCCCACGAGGCGGGCGCCGAGGTGCTGCTCACCGGCATCCTGCCGACCATCAAGCGCTCCGACTTGACGCTGGAGGCGATGACGCCCCGGGAGCGCTATCGGCTCCTGAACGAGACGCTCACCCGGCTGCAGAAAGGTGCGTTCGAGTTCTACATCCGGGGTCCGGATGAGCTGCAGCTCCGGCACGACTCGATGATGGTGGAGGCGGCCAACACGAGCTTCCAGGTCCACTTCCAGGTCGACCCGGAGAGCTTCGCGCGGCTGTACAACGTGGCCCAGGCCGTGGCGGGTCCCGTGCTGGCCGTATCCGCCAACTCGCCGCTCCTGTTCGGGAAGCGGCTGTGGCGGGAGACCCGCATCGCCCTGTTCCAGCAATCAGTGGACACCCGCAAGGGCAAGCCCGACCTGCGCGAGATCCCGCCCCGGGTGACGTTCGGGAGCCGCTGGGTGGAGCGTTCGGTCCTCGAGATCTTCCGAGAGGACATCTCGCGCTTCAAGTCCCTGTTCGGCACCGAGGTGGAGGAGGACCCGTTCGAGGCCATCGAGGCCGGCCGGGCTCCGGCGCTCGAGGCCCTCACCCTTCACAACGGAACGGTGTACCGCTGGAACCGGCCCTGCTACGGCCTATCGGGCAACGGGCGGGCCCACCTTCGGATCGAGAACCGCATCCTGCCCTCCGGACCCACCCTCGTAGACGAGATCGCCAACGCGGCCCTGTGGTTCGGGCTGCTCAGAAGCGTGCCGGAGGAGTACGGGGACATCAGCCGGGTCATGGACTTCCACGACGCACGGGGCAACTTCATCGCGGCCGCCAAGTTGGGCATCGGAGCCAACCTGTCCTGGCCGGGTGGCGGCGCGGGTGCGGACGCGCTCATGCGAGACCGACTGCTCCCGATGGCCCGGGATGGGCTCCGGGAAGCGGGCATCGACGACGCGGACGTGGAGCGGTACCTGGGTGCGGTGCGGCAGCGGGTCGAACGCAAGCGCACGGGAGCTTCCTGGCTCCTGGAGTCGCTCGGTGGGATGGGCCGACAGGGCACGCCCGAGGAGCGGCTGCGGGCCCTGACCGGAGCGATCGCCGCGCGGCAGCGGTCCGACACGCCGGTGGCCGAATGGGAGATGGCGACGCTGGACGAGGGAGGGGGCTGGAAGCCGGGCTTCCAGCGACTCGAGGACTTCATGACCACCGACCTGCTCACGGTGAACGAGCACGAAGCGGTAGAGCTGGTGGCCAACCTGATGGTGTGGCACAAGATACGATACGTGCCCGTCGAGGATGACGATCACCGCCTCGTGGGGCTCGTCACGGACCGCACGCTGCTACGCTTCCTGACCGGGGACGGCTACCGGCGAGCCGAGGGCTCGGTCGCGGTGTCGGACGTCATGCACGAGGAGCTGATCACGGCCTCGCCCGACACGCCAACCCTGGAAGCGGTCTCCACCATGAGGAGGCACGGCGTGGCCTGCCTCCCGGTCGTGCACGACGGGCGGCTGGTCGGCCTGGTGACGGAGCGCGACTTCCTCGGCGTGGCGGGACAGCTCCTGGAGAGCGGTCTCGAGGACGGAGGCGATTCCTGACCGGGTCGTCGGCGGGACGGCTGGCGCGGCGGCAAGCCGCGCGAGAAGGGAGCCCCGGCCTCAGAAGCCGCGTAGCTCGATCGCCTCCTGCACCCGGGACACGGCCAGCTCGTAGGCCGCCAACCGGTAGTCGACCCCCTCCTCCCGGGCCCGGCCCCTCACCTCCCGCCAGGCCCGCCCCAGGATCCGCTCCAGGTCACCGTTGACGCGCTCGACGTCCCAGCGCATGCGCTCACGGTTCTGCACCCACTCCAGGTAGGAGACGATCACCCCACCGGCGTTGGCCAGGATGTCCGGGATCACGGGAACGCCACGCTCCACGAGGATGGCGTGCGCCTCGCAGGTCGACGGAAGGTTGGCGGCCTCGACCACGAGCCGGGCCCGGACATCCCCGGCGTTCCCTCCGTGGAGCACGCTCTCGATGGCGGCCGGGATGAGGACATCGACATCCAGGGTGAGGAGATCTTCGTTCGAGACAGGCTCCCCGGGCACTCCGGCCTCGGCGATCGGCAGCTCGCCGTCCCGGGCACGAGCCTCGAACAGGGCATCGATGTCCAGCCCTCGCTCTCGGTAGAGGCCGCCGTGGACGTCGCTGACCGCCACGACGCGCGCTCCGAGCCCCGCGAGGAAGCGGGCGGCGTGGCTGCCGACGTTTCCGAAGCCCTGGATCGCCACCGCGGCGCTCCCCAGCTCCAGTCCCTCCTCCTCGCAGGCCCATGCCGTGACCATCGACACGCCCCGCCCCGTGGCCTCGGTGCGGCCGAGGGAGCCCCCGAGCTGGATCGGCTTCCCGGTGACCACGCCGGGCTCGTAGCCGTGCCGGACCGCGTAGGCATCGAAGATCCACGCCATCTGGCGGGAGCCCGTCCCCACGTCCGGCGCCGGGATGTCGCGGTTCGGGCCGATGACCTCGTCCATCCTCTCGGTGAAGCGCTTCGTCAGGGTCTCGAGCTCGGAGGCCGTGAGCTCGTGCGGGTCGCAGTCGATGCCACCCTTGGCCCCCCCGAACGGAATGTCCGCGACGGCCGTCTTCCAGGTCATCACGGCCGCGAGGGCCCGGAAGTGGTCCATGTCGACGGAGGGATGGAACCGGAGGCCGCCCTTGAAGGGCCCGCGAGCGTTGTCGTGCTGGACCCGGTAGCCCGCGTAGACCCGGAGCTCGCCGCCCTCGCGCACCAGGGGCAACTCGACCATCACCTCGCGATAGGGACCGCGCAGGAGCTGGCGCATGGACGGCGTGAGCTCGAGTCGATCCAGGGCCGCATCGAGGAAGGTGTCGCTGCACTCGAGCGGCGAATGCGGGCCGGAGTCAGGCATGGAGAGGTCCTCTTCGAAGGGAGCGTGGCATCCGGCGCGGCCGGCTCACCCGGCCGCGTTCGTTCGGGACGGTTCGTCGGCGTCGGAGAATCCCGGTCAGGATCTGTCGCCGGAGGGGCTGCCGCCCGATCGGCGGCCCTTCCAAAGGGCGGCCAGCAATCCCCCCGCGGCCGCGAGCGCCGCCGCCCAGCCGACCACGTCTCCCCAGCGGTCGTACAGCGTTCGCCCGTCCGTCGTCCACACGGTGCCCAGGAAAGCGGCGGGGGTGAACAGCCCGGTCTCGTGGCTCACCCGGCCGAGCGGGTCCACGATCTCGGAGATGCCGGTGTTGGCCGAGCGCACCGCGCCCACGCGGCTCTCGATGGACCGCATCACGAGGTGCGCCGGGTGCTGCCACAGGGCGCTGGTCCGGCTCCACCAGGGCTTGGCGCGCCCGAACCAGGCGTCGTTCGTGATGTTGACCAGGAAGTCGGCGCCTTCGTTCCTGTACAGCCGGGCGCGCTGGGCGAAGACGTCCTCGTAGCAGATCAGAACGCCGAAGCGCCCGCCGTCCGAGCGGAACACGGGCGCCGTCTCCCCGCGGGAGAACCACCCGAAGTACGGGAGCCGGTCCAGCCACGCCGGAGGGATGAACGGGACCCGCTCCACGACCGGCACCAGGTAGTGCTTGTCGTAGCGCCCGATGAGCCGACCCGCGGTGTCGGTGAGGAAGGCCGAGTTATACAGGGCATAATGGGCATGGTTCAGGTCCTTCGTACCGAACGCCCCGAACAGGAGCTGAACGTCGAGGCCCCGCGCCACCCGCTGCACGGCGCGCGCGACGTCGGGGCGGCCCGGCCAGCCCACCGACGGGATGCGCTCGATCCGGACCGGGAACACGCCCTCCGGCAGCACAACGAGTTGTACACTGTCCGCGTGCGGCAGGAGGCTGTCGGCCGACAGACGGTAGAAGGCCGTCATGCCGGAATCCGTGGCGGCGTCGGACTTCATCTTCACGTCCTCCGGCACGTCGGGCTGGATGACCCCGACCCGCGCGGCCGGCCGCAGGTCGAGCGTCGACCAGCGGACGAGGGAGTAGCCGATCGGCAGCGCCACCGCCACCACGAGACCGAGGACCGGCCCGCGCAGCCGCCGGCCCGCGCCCGTCATCGCGCCCTCGCCCCCCGATCCCGCCCTGCCGCCCCCGGCGGCCGAAGCGCGTCCTCCCGGCCCCGCCCCGGAGGACCGCCACGCCAGCCACACCTCGGCCCCCAGCCCGCCGACGAGGGCGAGCCAGAAGGACACGCCGAGGGAGCCCACCAGGTCGGCCGAGCCGACGAGGCGGGGCGTGGTAGCCAGCGAGTCCCCCAGCTGCATCCAGGGGAAGGATACGGGTCCCAGATGACCGCGCAGCCACTCGAGTGCCGTCCAGAACACGGGCAGGGCCACCCACAACGGCCAGCGCAGGCGGCCGCGCACCAGGCGCATCGCCTCGCTCCCCGCCGCCAGGAAGCCCGACAGGATCAGCACCGGCAGCACGAATGCGAGGACGGCGAGGGGCGTGTAGTAGATCAGCGAGGTGAGCAGCCAGTAGAACACGAGCGTATAGTAGATCAGACCCAGGAAGAAGCCCCCCCGCAGCGCCTCGCTCCTGCCCTCCGCGTCGTCCGATGGCAGCCCCTCGACCCACACGGCGTAGGGAACCAGCGCCACAAAAGAGGGGAGCACTAGATGGAAGGGGGGGAAGGCGACGCCCAGCAGGACGCCGCTCAGGAGGAGGGGCCCGGGCCGGCGGGGGACACGCGGTAAGCGGAGCCTCACACCTCCACCTCGCGCTGCTCCTCGACCGACCGATAACAGGCTTCGAGCACCTCGAGCAGGTGCACCTGATCGACGGCCGACTCCCGGGGACGCTCTCCCCGGACGCGGCGCAGGAAGTAGGCCCACTCCTGACGATAGGCGGTCGTGTACAACGCTCCCGGGCTGACATCCAGCGGCGGGGTGACGTCCGTGAGGCCCGTCTCGAGCTCCCTGATCACCCGGAAGGGCGAGGTCGACGCGGAGCCCATCGTGCCGAGCGCGTAGAGGGAATGCCGATCCCGCTCCTCCATGAGCTCCCAGGTGACCTCGACGCTGACCGTGCGCCCGCCCTCGACGGACATGAGCACAGCGGCCGAGTCCTCGACCTCATCCCGGAGGTGCACGCGGGCGCTCACCCGCTCCACCCTCGCGAAGCCGAGTAGCCACAGCGCCACGTCGATGGCCTGGACCCCCAGGTCCATGAGCACGCCACCTCCCGCGCGGCGTGCCTGGCGGCGCCAGCCACGCCCGGGACGGCGCATCCTGTGGTTGAGCCACGAGGTGCGGGTGAAGAACACGTCCCCGAGCTCGCCGCTGGCCACGAACTGGCGAATGGCCCGCGTGTCGTAGCGGAAGCGCTGGTTGAGGGCCACCATGAGCTGGCGCTCGGCCTTCTCCGACGCCTCGATCATGCGGGTCGCCGAGGCACTCGTGGTCGACAGGGGGCGCTCGCACATCACGTGCAGTCCCATCTCCAGGCACGCGACGGAGACCTCCTCGTGCACGTCGTTGGGGGTGCACACCACCACGGCGTCGAGGCCGTCGATGGCCTCCAGCTCACCGAAGTCCTCCAGCACCGTGGGAACCCCGAAGCGCTCGGCGATGGTGGACGCCTTGTCCCGATGGGGATCCACCAGCGCCACGACCTCGAGATCGGGGAGCCTGCGCAGGATGGGCAGGTGTACGACCTGGGCGACGCCTCCGGCTCCGATCACCGCCACACGAACATCTCTCGCCATGCGCGTCCTCCCCTGCGAGGGCCTTCCTCGGCCGCCTAGTAGGCGGTCCGGAGCTCGGCGCCCGGATAATAGGCCGCCAGAATGTGACCGTACGTCTGCCCGGCGCGGGCGCGGCCGATGGCACCCCACTGACACATGCCGACGCCGTGGCCGTTGCCGCGCCCGCGGACCGTCAGCCCGCCGGAGCCGGTGTCGGGCGCCGTTTCGATCTGGAAAAGGGTCGAGGGGAGCACCTTCCCGTCGGGCCGGAGCAGAACGAACCGCACATCGTTGCGCTCGACCACGTAACGGCCGCCCTCCGTTCGGATCTCCAGCGCGGCGACCCGGCCGCTCGGCGTCCTCCCGAGCACCCTCAGCGCGGTGACCCGGTCCGTCCGGGAGACCGGAGAACCGTAGTAGGACGACAGGCCCGAGTCGAGGGCGTGCGCCAGCTCCGCGGCCGTCCAGCGCACCTCCCACACGTGTCGCGGGTCGGAAGCCCCCCAGTCCTCTCCGTTGGAGGCCGTGTCCGCGACCGACTGAAGGTAGGGCGCGTCCGGGAGGTTCCAGACCTCGTCCACCCGCGCGGTCCGACCTCCACCGTCCGCGTGGTAGTAGGCGCGAATCGGCCGATCGCGCCAGGTGAGCACCTGGCCGCGCGTGGCTCGGACGGCCCGCGTCGCCTCGGGGCGCTCGGCCTCGACCCCGCCGTACACCTGATCCTCCACGCTCGAGAACAGGTCGAACCCGAGGCTGTCGCGGCGGCCCAGGTTGGCCAGCGCGTACGTGCGGGCCGCCACCGCCTGTGCCCGGACCGCCGCCTCCTCGGCGGGACCGCGCGGTCCGATCTCGAGCGGGACGACGCCGAGCAGGTAGTGTTCGAGTCGCACGCGATTGATGAGGACCAGGCCCCGGTCGGGCAGGGCCAGGACCTCGACTCCGCCCCGGTACGTCCGGCCGTCGACACGGACCGCACCGGAATCGCGCCGGGACTCGAACAGCAGGTCCTGCCGGGGCCCCGCCGCCGCGTCGGCCTGGCCCGGCCCGCCATCTCCCCCGCCCGGCCCCGCACCCGCGGCCGCCACCGGAAGGGCCTCGAGGCCGCCCGGCACCATCCGGATCGTCCACCGCCCCGACTCGGCTGCCAGCCTCCTGCCCGTAGCCAGGTCCCGGGCCCGGAGGCCGGCCTCCGCGGACACCTCGATCGAGTCCAGACCCACGGCCAGGCCGACGCGCAGGTAGGGCTGGCGACGGGGAAGACGTGGTTCCGTCTCGCCGGTGGCGGCGCCTGCCCGAGCTCCGGGGGCGGCGCCGCCCACCGTACCGCCCGCGCGCGTGGTGTCCGTGGCGGGCGGCGCGGCCCCCGCTCCGCTCGGCCCCGAGGCCGGAGCCAGGCTCGCGCATCCCAGCCCGAGCAGCGCCGCCAGGACGGCCCCGCTCCGGGCCCGCCCCGAACGCGCCCGGTCAGCCGTCGGCGAGCGCGGCATCCATGGCCTGTCCGATGACCTCGAGGGTGCGGTCGATCTCCTCGTCGCCGTGGGCGGTCGACAGGAAGCCCACTTCGAACGCCGACGGCGCGATGAACACGCCCCGATCGAGACACCCGCGGAAGTAGCGGGCGAAGAAGTCCGTGTCGGTCCCCCGGGCCTCCGCGAAGTTGCGCACGGGTCCTTCCCGGAAATAGACACCCCACATCGAACCGACCGACGAGCCCGTCACTGGCACGCCGCGTTCGCGCGCGGCCTCCACGATGCCCCGCACCAGGCGGGCCGTCCGTCGCTCCAGGTCGTCGAACGGATCGTCGCGCTCCAGCACGGCCAGCTGCGCGTTACCGGCGGCCATGGCCAGGGGATTACCGCTCAGGGTGCCGGCCTGGTAGACGGGACCGACGGGAGCCACGCGCTCCATGAGCTCCCGCCGGCCCCCGAAGGCGGCGACCGGGAGACCGGCGCCCAGCACCTTGCCCAGCGTGGTGAGGTCCGGCTCGATCCCCCAGCGCTCCTGGGCTCCGCCCCGAGCCACGCGGAAGCCGGTCATGACTTCGTCGAAGATGAGCAGGGCCCCGTCCTCCCGGGTGACCTCCCGGAGCCCTTCCAGGAACCCGTCCGCCGGCGGGATCAGGCCCGCGTTGCCGACCACCGGCTCGACGATCACGGCGGCGATGCGCCTCCGGTAGCTCGCGAACGCTTCGCGTACGGCCTCCAGGTCGTTGTAGGGGACGGTGACCGTCAGACCGGACAGGGCCGCCGGCACCCCCGGCGAATCGGGGAGCCCCAGGGTCGCCACCCCCGAGCCGGCTTTCACCAGGAAGGAGTCGCCGTGGCCGTGGTAGCAGCCTTCAAACTTGAGGAGGAGGTCCCGGCCGGTGATGCCCCGCGCCAGACGGACCGCCGACATGGTCGCCTCGGTGCCGCTGCTCACGAACCGGATCATGTCGATGGACGGGAACCAGCCGACCACGCGCTCGGCCAGCTCGACCTCCCCCGGGACCGGCGTTCCGTAGCTCATCCCGCGGGCCGCGGCCTCCTGCACGGCCGCCACCACCTCCGGGTGGGCGTGCCCCAGGATCGAGGGGCCCCCACGACAGCACGTAGTCCAGGTAGCGTCGGCCCTCCGTGTCGATCAGCCAGGCTCCCTCGCCATGCTCGGCGAAGAAGGGCACCCCGCCCACGGCCCGGAAGGCCCGTACGGGCGAGCTCACGCCGCCCGGCAGAAGGCGGCGCGCCTTCTCCCACAGACGATCCCGACCGGTCACCGATCCCGTCCCCTGCGGGGGAACCCCGCCGCGGGGCGTCTCATCCGGAGAACACGTCCACTCCGGCCGGCGGCGTGAACCGAAACAGCGAGTCCGCGATCGCGACATCCGGGTGGAGGTGGCTCAGGGTCACGGTTCGCACCGTCCCGTTCTCCTCGGTGATCTCGAAGCGACGTACCAGGACGTCGTCGGCCCCCACCCATACCCGGACCTTCCTGTAAGTGGTGGAAGCCTGCTCCAGGGGCGTGAGCTCCACCCGGCACGTGGTGATCCCGTCGATCGTCTCGGGCCCTTGCGACTTCGCATCGTAGCCGGACCGCGCCTCGCGGAAGATCCGACCCTCCAGGTCCACCATGGCCACCCCGGTCGGGTCGCCCTCCAGTGTCGTGCGCACGACCTGCCCCGGGTTCGTGCTCGGGTAGTAGAGCCACAGGTGCGCGCCGTCGGCCACGATGAGGTCACCGGCCGGCTCGACGAAGTCCATGCGGAAGCGCGCCCTGCCCTCCTGGTACCAGGTGCCGTGGCCCTCGCGGGACTTGTCCAGGAGGGGGATCTCGATCGTCTGCTCGAACCGAGCCCGCAGGCTGTGGAGCGAATCGTAGCGCGCCTCGGCGCGCCCGAGGAGCGCGTGGACGTCACCCGAGCAGCAGGAGGCCCCGCACGGCTGCACGATCGGCCGCCGGTCCGCCGGGCGCGCGGCCAGGGCCGCCGCCGGGACGGCGCTCGCGAGCAGCGCGGCGGCCGCGGCGGCGAGCCCGAATCCCGTCGCGCGAGCGCGTGCCTCAATCCAACCCATCACCACCTCCCTCCTCCATCACCCTGTCCAGCTGGTCCAGCGTCACCAGCACGTCCCTGGGCTGCGAACCCTGCGAGGGGCCCACCACCCCGGCGTGGTGGAGCTGATCGATGATCCGTGCCGCCCGCCCGTAGCCGATCCTCAGTCTGCGTTGCAGCAGGCTGGTCGACCCGGAGTCGTTGGCGATCACGATCTCGGCCGCCTGGCGGAAGAGCTGGTCGCGGTCCTCCAGCACCTCTTCCACCACGTCCACCCGCGCCTCCAGCTCGTCGTGCTCCCGGACCACGTCCAGGATGTCCTCCTCCGAGGGCGGACCTTCCGACGTGCTCCGGTCACGGTACCACCGGACCAGTCTCTCGGTTTCGTCCCCGTCCAGGAACGCTCCCTGGATCCGGACCGGATCGGCCTCCCCGGGGGGCAGGAACAGCATGTCCCCGTTCCCCAGCAGACTCTCGGCCCCGTTCTGGTCCAGGATCGTCCGGCTGTCCGTCTTCGAGGCCACCCGGAAGGCGATCCGGCTCGGGAAGTTCGCCTTGATGAGCCCCGTGATCACGTTGACCGACGGCCGCTGCGTCGCGATCACCAGGTGGATCCCGACGGCCCGGGCCTTCTGCGCCAGCAGGGCCAGGGGGCTCTCGACCTCTGCCTGCACCGTCATCGACGAGGTCGGCCAGCTCGTCGATGAGCAGCACGATGTACGGCAGCCCGCCGTCCTCGTACGGCCGTTCGGAGGAGCCCGGCCGCCGCAGCTCCACCTCCTCGCGGACCCGGCGGTTGAACTCCCGCAGGCTCCGGCAGCCGTTGGCCGACAGGAGCTCGTAGCGGCGGTTCATCTCGAGCACCGCCCACCGTAGGATAGACGCCGCCTCCTGGTTGTCCGTCACCACCGGGTGCCGGAGGTGGGGGAGATCGTCGTACACGCTGAGCTCCACCATCTTCGGGTCGATCATCAGGAGGCGGAGCTGCGCCGGGGCGTAGCGGTACACGAGGCTGGTGATAATGGTGTTCATGCACACCGACTTGCCCGATCCGGTGGCCCCGGCGATGAGCAGGTGGGGCATACGCGCCAGGTCGGCGCAGTAGGGCTCGCCGGCCAGGTCCCGCCCCAGGGCCAGAGGCAGCACGGCCCTGGAGCGCTGGTAGGCGGAGGATTCGAGCATCTCCCGCAGGCGCACGACCTCGGGCTCGGGGTTCGGCACCTCGACGCCGACGGCGCCCTTGCCCGGAATGGGGGCCACGATGCGCACGGACGGAGCCTTGAGGGCGAGCGCCAGGTCGTCCGAGAGCGCGGCGATCTGCCCCACCTTGATCCCGGCCGCCGGCACGACTTCGAACTGGGTGACCACGGGCCCGGTCGTCCAGCCCCGGATCTCGCCCTGCACGCGGAAGGTCTCGAGCTTGTCCACCAGGATCCGGCCCAGCGCGCGGAGCTCCCGGTCCGACAGGCCACGCGAAGCCCGCTCCGGCTTCTCGAGGAGGTCGAGCGGCGGAAGCTCGGTCCGGGTCGGATCGCCGTAGTCGGCCAGCTCGGGCTCGAGCTCCAGCTGCTCGCTCGCAGCCGGAGCGCCGCCGGTGGCGGCCGGCTCGACCACGGCCGCCCCGGCGGCCTCCTCGGCGCGGGCCCGGACCGTCTCCCACGGCGAGGCCTCGCCCCCGTCGGCCCACGCTTCCCTCCGCCGATCGGCGGCGTCCCGCCCTGCCTTCAGCAGCCGCCCCGTTCCGCTCCCCGCGGCGCGCGCTCCGCGCAGCAGGCGGCCGAGCCCGCTGGAAGGCGACCAGCCGAGCGTGAGGACCGACACCGACAGCAGCACCCCGATTAGGATGAGGACGCCGCCCACGGTGCCGAATCCGCCCTCGAGGAGGATGCCCAGCGTCCGGCCGATCGCTCCAATGCCTTCGCCACGGGCCAGGGCCGCGTCCCCGCGCAACAGCCACACTCCCGCCGGGACGAGGAGGGCCAGGGCGCCGAGGAAGCCGGACCAGCGGCCCGCCTCCTCCCGGTTGTACAGGCCGAAGCAGTGGAGCCCCCACACCAAGGGGGCGACGGCGACCAGGACGGCGGCGGGGCCCAGGGCATAGGAGAGCCACCGGTACAGCGCCGCACCCGCCGGCCCGACCAGGTTGGGACCGGGGCCCGCGCTCGACAGGGCCGGAGGCACGATCGCCAGACCGAGCAGGACCCCGAGGGCCAACAGCCCGACTCCAAGCGCCTCCTGCCGCCGCCGGCTCTCCTGGGCACTCACGGCCGAACTCCGGCGGGCACGATCCCCTCCCCGATCAGCATCGGCACCATCCGGCTGGAGTCCACCGAGGCGCATATCTCGAGGTCGCCTGCCAATCCAATGGGGACCAGGGCGGCCCCGGCCTCGGTCTTCGCCAGGGCCTCCGGGTCCGGGTCGCCCAGGCCGCGGGCGGTCTCGACGGCCACGCGCGCACCGTCGTCCCGCTGGACCGAGCCCGATCCGTCCAGCCGGTCGACGAGGAGTCCCGCGCACCACACGTCATCCAGGCCGACGTGCCCCCCTCGACCAGCGCACACCACCAGGACCGGCCGCCCGCAGCGACGGAGCTCGTCGGCGACGGCTCCCAGGTTCCTGAGGCACGCCACTAGCACGGCCTCGGCACCCCGGACCCGTTCCAGGGCCAGGGTCCCGTTCGTGGTCGTGATCACGAGCTCGCGGCCCGCCACCCGCTCGGAGGTGAACTCCCCGGGCGAGTTGCCGAGGTCGAATCCCCGGATGGGCAGGCCGTCGCGCTCGCCGCACAGGAGAGGCCGGACGTCGTCGCACGAGGCGCTCCGCCGCTCCGCCGCCTCGGTCGAGCCCACGGGCACCAGGCGACGGGCTCCCGCGTCGAGCGCCGCCACGATGGTCGTCGCAGCTCGGATCACGTCGATGACGACCGCCACCCGGCCCTGGGGCTCCGTGTCCCCGAGCTCGCCGGGCGCCAGCCGCGTCCGGACGTTCATTCTCCGCCGCGCAGGCGCTCCACGAAGCCCGTGTCGACCCGCCCCGCCACGAAGTCCGGATGCCGCAACACCGTGCGGAGGAACGAAATCGTGGTCGGGATGCCCTCGATCACGAACTCGCCCAGCGCCTGGTCCGCGCGCCGCAGGGCCTCGTCCCGTGTGGTGTCGTGCACGATGAGCTTGCCGAGGAGGGAGTCGTAGAAGGGCGGAACCCGATAGCCGGCATACACGTGCGTGTCCACGCGAACGCCGGGCCCGCCCGGGGCGTGGAACGCCGTGATGACGCCCGGGGCCGGGCGGAAGTCGTGGTCGGGGTCCTCGGCGTTGATGCGGCACTCGATCGCATGGCCGCGCAGCTCCGGCGTCTCGGCCATCGACAGGGACTCGCCCGCGGCCACCCGGATCTGCTCCTTCACGAGGTCCGTCGACGTGACCCACTCGGTGACCGGATGCTCCACCTGGATGCGGGTGTTCATCTCCATGAAATAGAAGCAGCCGTCCGAGCCCAGGAGGAACTCGACCGTCCCGGCGTTACGGTACCCGATCGCCCGCGCACCGGCCAGCGCGGCGTCGCACATACGCTGGCGGAGCTCGGGTGTCATCACGGGGCACGGCGACTCCTCGATCAGCTTCTGGTGTCGGCGCTGCACCGAGCAGTCGCGCTCCCCCAGCGCCACCACCCGCCCGTGGTTGTCGGCGATCACCTGGATCTCCACGTGGCGCGGCCGTTCCACGAAGCGCTCCAGGTAGACGGAGGGATCGTCGAACGCCGCTCCGGCCTCGTTCCGGGCCATGCTGAAGGACTTCCGGAAGTGCTCCATGTCGCGAGCGATCCGCATTCCCTTCCCGCCGCCGCCCGCCGCCGCCTTGATCATGACCGGGAAGCCGATGCGCTCGGCCTCCCGCTCCGCCTCCTCGGGGTCGTCCACGGTGCCCTCGGTCCCTGGCACCACGGGGACTCCGGCATCCGCCATCGTGCGCCGCGCCTCGGCCTTGTGGCCCATCTTGCGGATCTGATCGGCGGTGGGGCCGATGAACGTGAAGCCCGAGCGCTCGCACACTTCGGCGAACTCGGCGTTCTCGGCCAGGAACCCGTATCCGGGATGGATGGCGTCGGCGCCGGCCACCTCCGCCGCGGCGATGATCCGGGGGATGTTGAGATAGCTCTCCCGACTCGGTGCCGGTCCGATGCAGATGTCCTCGTCCGAGAAACGCACGTGGAGGGAGTCCCGGTCGGCCTCGGAGTACACGGCCACCGTGCCCACACCCAGCTCCCTGCAGGCGCGGATGACGCGCAGGGCGATCTCCCCGCGGTTGGCGATGAGGATCTTCTCGAACATCAGGCGATCCGGGTCGAGAGACTCAGCCCGCGCCGTCCGACTCGATGCGGAAGAGGACCTGTCCGTACTCGACCGGCTCGGCGTTCTCGACGGCGATCTCGCGGACGACGCCGGCGACTTCGGCCTCCAGCTCGTTCATGAGCTTCATCGCTTCGAGAATGCACAGCGTCTGCCCCTTGAGGACGCGATCTCCGACCTCGACGTAAGGCGGCGCATCGGGCGCCGGCGAGCGATAAAAGGTGCCGACCATGGGTGATGTGATCGGGTGCAGGTCCTCGGCTCCGGTCGACTCCTCGCCCGCCTCCTCGACGGGCTCGGGTGCGCCGCTCGCCGGGGGGCGGGGCGGCGCGGCACCGGAATCCGGGCCCGGGGCGCCGGACGAGACCACCCGCACGGCGCCCCCACCCCCGGGCGGACTCTTCGAGACCCGCACCCGGGTGCCGAAGCGGCTCAGCTCGAGCGTGTCGATGTCGGAGTCTTCGACGAGCTCGAGGAGGCGCCGGATCCAGTCGAGGTCCATCATGAGCTCACCCGTTCCAGGTACTTGTCCTCCGTCCGGTCGACCCGGACCACGTCACCTTCTTCGATGAACAGCGGAACCTGTACAACCGCGCCCGCTTCGAGCCTGGCGGGCTTCGTGGCGCCCTGCGCCGTATCCCCGCGCACGCCGGGCTCGGTCTCCACCACGCGCTGTTCGACGAACTGCGGCAGCTCCACCGACAGCACGTCACGGTCCCGCGTGAGGCCCTCGCACTCCAGGTTCTCCGTCAGGTACAGGAGCTGGTCCTCACCGACCGCCTCTCCGGACAGCGGGACCATCTCGTACGTCTCCATGTCCATGAAGTAGTACAGGTGGCCGTCCAAGTAGCTGTATTGCAGGGGGCGCCGCACCAGGCGTACCTCCTGCACGCGCTCTCCCGCCCGGAACGTGCGGTCCAGCACCGCACCCGTCATCACGTTCTTGAGCTTGGTGCGCACGAAGGCGCCGCCCTTTCCCGGCTTGACGTGCTGGAAGTAGATGATCGAATACAGCTCGCCGTCGAGCTCGATCACCATCCCGTTCCGGAAGTCCGATGTGTCCGCCATGTCCCTCGCGCTCGTGGTCTCGACGTGCGATGTGCGCTCTACAGCTCCCTCAGGTCGAGCGGGAAGTCCGTGAGCGGACGCGCGCCGGCTTCCTCCACCCACACGTCGTCCTCCAGCCTCACGCCGCCGCGCCCCGGAAGATACACGCCCGGCTCGATCGTTACCACGTTCCCGGGCTGCAAGATGGCCTCCGACCGCCGTGACACGGCCGGCTCCTCGTGCACCTCCAGACCGAGGCCGTGACCCGTGGAGTGACCGAAGTGCTCCCCGTACCCGGCTTCCGTCAAGCTGTCACGGGCCGCGGCGTCGACATCCGCGGCCGGCGCGCCGGCCGCTACGGCGGCGACGGCGGCATCGTGGGCCGCGAGGACCGCCCGGTGGACGGCAAGCTGCCACGCGGCCGCAGCGCCCGCCACGACGGTACGCGTGATGTCCGACCTATAGCCGTCGACCACGGCTCCGAAGTCCAGCAGCAGCAGGTCGCCCTCGCGCAGGGTGCGGGCCGAGGGGCGTGCGTGCGGCAGGGCCGAGCGAGGGCCCACGGCCACGATCGACTCGAACGCGGGACCATCCGATCCGGCTCGACGGAGCCTGTACTCCAGCTCCGCCGTGATCTCCGCCTCGGAGATGCCCTCCTCGACACGACCCAGGGTCTCCTCGAGAGCTTCGCAGGCCAGCACGGCCGCGCGGCCGATGCGCGCGATCTCCGCCGCATCCTTGCGCGCGCGGAGCGATTCGACCAGCCCTTCGCGAGCCGTCCAGTCCACCTCGGGCGCCGCCTGTTCGAGGCGGGCCTTCTCACGGACCGAGACGTGGGCCGGCTCGAATGCGAACCGGGGAGATCCGGGCCAGTCCCGAGCCAGGTCGGACAGCGCGTCGAACAGCCCATCGCCCGCGATCCGTACCTCGATCGTCGGGTCGACCTCGTCCGCCGCCTGGACCTCGTAGCGCGAGTCGGTCAGCAGGAAACCATCGTCCCCGCGCACCACCAGCAGCCCGCTCGAGCCCGAGAAACCGGAGAGGTAGCGCCGATTCGGACCATGTAGGGTCAGGAGGCCGTCGAGCCCGAGTTCCTCCAAACACCCGCGGAGACGCGCCAGCCTGTCACCGCGCGCCACCGGAGGAAGCGGCGTACCGGCCTCGATCAAGCGGCGCCCAGGTGGCCGAGGAGGCCGTCGAGCGCCAGCAGGTAGCTGTCCCCGTGGAATCCCGCGACCACGCCCACTGCCACGTCGGCGAGGAGCGATCGGGCACGGAACGGCTCTCGCGCCTGGATGTTGGAGAGATGGACCTCCACGAAGGGCCGGCCGCTGGCGACGAGCGCGTCTCGGAGGGACACGCTGGTGTGGGTGAGTCCGCCGGCGTTCACCAGCCAGCCGGCGACCGCCAAGGCCTGCGACTGAACCCAGTCGATCAAGGCCCCCTCCGAGTTGGACTGCAGGGAGACCATCTGGACACCGCGTTCCTCCGCCCGCTCGGCCAGGCGCGCCTGGATGTCCTCCAGGGTCTCGGAGCCGTATAGCTCGGGCTCACGACCGCCGAGGAGATTCAGGTTGGGCCCGTGGAGGACGCCAATGCGGACCAGGGACCCCATCAGAACCGCACCCTCAATCCAGATCGCCCGCGGACCCGGCGTCCGCCACGGCGTCGCCGCGCAGCAACGCCCGCAGATGGTCCCTGACCGGAGGCTCCGCGGGCCCGGCCGGCTCCGTGGGGACACTCTCCCGCACCGCCCACTCCTCCTCCGCCGCCGGGGCCGTCTCCCCGACCTCCCCGGCCGATCCCGCCCGCACCGGCCCATCGCCCTCGAGCTCGTCCCGGGCCGCCCGCAGACGCTCGGCGAGCGCCTCGTCGTGGGGCCTCCGACGCACAAGCTCCTCGTAGATCGTCACGGCCTCGCGGTAGAGGCCCTGGGTGGCATACAGCGTGGCCAGGGTCTCCGTCGGAAGATCCGAGTCCGACCGCTCCTCGGACGGTCCGGGTTCCTGGACGTCCGTCGCCGCTTCGGGCTCCGGCTCGGGCTCGGGCTCCGCCTCGGGCTCCGCCTCGGGCTCCGGCTCCGGCTCGGGCTCGGGCTCCGCGGCGACGGGCTGGCTCACCTCGGGCTCCTGGACATCCGTCGCTGCCCCTTCGGCTTCCTCCGCGTCCTGCGGCTCTACGGGCTCCTCGCCCGTCTTCGCCCACGGGGCGCCGGCTTCCAGGGCCTCCCCACCCCATTCCGGCCAGTACGTCCCGCCAGGCTCGACCGGCTCGACCGGCTCGACCGGCTCCGTCCGGGTCTCCGCGACCTCTTCCGCGGCGGGCTCCGCGACCTCTTCCGTCCAGCTTCCCGGCTCCCCCGTGTCCCCGGTCACCTCCGGCTCGGGTGCCTCCTCGCTCCACGGCCAGCCGCTACTGCCGATGGACTCCCACTCGGCCTGGGACCCGGATTCCAGGCCGAAGGCGTCGGTGGGTCCGGTTTCCAACTCCGGCTCGGGCCCGAATTCCGCCTCGGGTCCGAATTCCGGTTCGGCCTCGCCGTCCGGCTCCCTCGGCTCGCATCCGCCCATCCGTCCCGAACCCGGAGTCCGGCTCGAGATCGGGCTCGAGGTCGGGCACGGGCTCCGGTTCGAACTCGGGCTCGAGGTCGGGCTCTGGCGGCTCGATCTCCTCTTCGGCGGCCGGCTCGGCCTCCGGCTCGGACCGCGAACCGGCCCCCCCGGCGAGGCGCTCCAGGGCGGCCTCCGCCTCCTCGTTGCGCGGATCGACCGCGAGCAGCCGCTCGTACCAACCGGCGGCCCCTTTCCGGTCCCCGCCGGTCTCGGCCATGTGAGCCAGGGCTCGGAGCGCGACCAGGTTCTGGGCGTCCACGTCCAGCACTCCACGGTACGCCTCTCTGGCCTGCACCTCCCGGCCCATGTCCTCGAAGGTACGCGCATGGACGATGTGGGCGCTGAGGTAGTCGGGGTGCTGGCTCAACCCCTCTTCTACGACGTCCAGCGCTCGATCCAGCTCACCCGACTTTCGGAGCAGATCGGCCAGTCGGGCGAACAGGAGGCTCCCCGGATGCGCCGCGAACTGCTCCTCCAGGCGCTGGATCTCGACTCCGAGGCTGGGATCGCTCATGGCATGTCCGATCGGCTGTGGAGGGAGGGGCTCTCACCCCGGGGATGGAACGCAGCGAAGATACCGGCCCGTTTCCGCACGTGTCAACGTGCCGCCGACGCCCCGGGCGTTGCTGCCGTCGCGGACCTCCGGTAGCTTTTCGGGGTTTGCAGACGTCAGTTGGACGGGCTACACGACGGCGCGGCCGAGGCTCTCGGCCGCGCGCCGTTTCGGGGCCCGCCGCGCAGGCCCGAGGACATACCCAGCCGGGAGGACACCGCCCCATGGTCATGCGCAAGATGCGCGAGAACATGAAGTCGATCATGCTCATCCTGACCGTGGCCTTCGTGGCCTGGCTGGTGCTCGATTGGGTACAGAGTCGGAACCAGAGCACCCAGGCCGGCGCGAACCCCATCGTGGGCGTGGTCAACGGACAGGACATCCGCTACGTGCAGTGGAGCCGGTACCTCCAGTCCGAGCTCGACCAGGCGCGGCAGGGGGCCAGCCAGCCGCTCACGGACGAGGAGACCTACCGGGCCACGGAGCAGGCCTGGAACCAGATGGTCAACCAGATTCTCATCCAGCAGGAGCTGCAGAGGCTCGGCATCGGGGTGAGCAATGCCGAGATCAAGCAGGCCTTCCGGACGAGTCCCCCACCGGCCCTCAGGAACCACCCGGCGTTCCAGACGGACGGGCACTTCGACTACCAGAAGTACCAGGCCTTCTTCGCCAGGCCCGGGGTGGACGTCAACCTCCTCGAGCAGATCGAGCAGTACTACCGTACCGTGCTCCCACAGTCCAAGCTCGTTCAGCTCGTCTCGCAGGAGGTCGACGTCAGCGATGCGGATCTGTGGGCGGCGTACCGGGACCAGAACGAGACCGCGCGCGTGAAGTACGTGAGCCTCGATCCGACCACGGTCGTCCCCGACAGCGCGGTGAGCGTCTCGGACCAGGAGATCCAGCAGTACTACGACGGCCATCGTGCAGAGTTCGAGAGGCCGGCCACCGCCACGGTGGACGTGGTCACCCTGTCCCAGCTGCCCTCGGCGCAGGACACAGCGGCCGCCAGGCGGACCGCCGACTCCCTCCGGAGCCTGGTGGAGGGAGGCAAGGAGAAGTTCTCCGACCTGGTCCAGCAGCTTTCGGCCGACAGCGCCTCGGGCCTGCAGGCGAGCAACCTCGGCTGGATCCATCGGGGCGACCTGGTGAGCGCGGTCGACTCCGTGGCCTTCTCGCTGCGCGGGGGAGGGGTGTCCCGGCCGATCCTCGCGGGCTCCAGCTTCCACCTCGTCCACGTCGACGCGCGCCGCGGTGACTCCCTGTCGCTCGACCACATCCTGGTGCCGATCCAGCTCTCCACGGAGCACCAGGACAGGATTTTCGACGACATGGACCAGCTCGAGAGCCTGGCGCTGGACGCGGGGCTCGTCCCCGCGGCGGACTCGATGGGGCTCACGGCCCGGAAGGGGATCCAGGTCACCAGGGGTTCGCAGTTCGTGCCCGGCGCCGGGGCGCTCGGCGTGGCAGTGGAATGGGCCTTCGACCCGGAGACCACTCCGGGGACCGTGAGCCAGTTCTACCAGAACGGCCTCGGATACCATATCCTGCAGTTCGAGAGCCGATCCGACTCCTCGGTGACTCCTCTGGCCGCGGTCCGCGACCAGATCCGCACCCGTCTCCTGCAGGGAGAGAAGGCGGACGTCCTGCGCGAACGGATGGACAAGGTCGCCCAGGAGGCGCGGGCCGGCGGTGGGCTCGAGAAGGCGGCGGCCGCCTACCAGTGGAAGGTACAGGAAAGCCCGACCTTCAGCCGGCAGGACTTCGTTCAGGGTCTGGGTCGCGCCACGCAGGCCGTCGGCGCGGCGTTCGGCCTACCGGTGGGCTCGATATCGGACGCGCTGGACGCGGGCGGCAGGCTCGCGCTGGTCCAGGTGGAGGATCGGACGCCCGCCAACCGCAAGCAGTTCCTCCAGGTGGAGGGTCAGCTTCGGGCCCAGATGCTGACGCAGCAGCGGCAGGCCTATGTGCAGCAGTGGCTGCAAGCGCTGAGGGACCACGCCGACGTCCAGGACCTCAGGCAACAGCTGGCGGTGGCGCGCTCGCCCTCGACCTGAGGGAGCCGGATGGATGAGATCACCAGCCCGCGGCGGTCGATTGGGCCGCGGGCCGGAGGTTCCGATCAGCCCTGAGGCTGATCCTTGTGCTCGGACGGCTCGTGCGGGCTCTGCTGTGTGCTCGAGCTCGAGCCCCGCGTGTCACCCGGTGGGATTTCCCGGTTGACCTCGTCCTCGATTCCCTTGAGGGAGTCCTGGAAGTCGCGGATCCCCTTCCCGAGCGACTTCCCGATCTCGGGCAGCCTCTTCGCTCCGAAGAACAGGAGCACGATCGCGAAGATGACGATCAGTTCGGGAATGCCGATACCACCCAGCATGTCAGGTCATCCTTCCGGGTAGGTCGCCCGCAGCGGCCGTCGACCGCCGCCGGGACGTCCCGGCACTAGAGCAGAGATCTTGAGAACCAGGCCACGAGCACCACGCCTACGACGCTGAGGACATTTACACGGATCAGCAGCGGCCCCAGCGTCAGGGCCACGACCCGCAAGTCCACCGCCAGCGGTCCGAGCGATGCCGACACCGTCGTCACAAGGAACTGTCGGGCCGCGCTCGGCGGGAACGCGAGGCTCACCAGCTGGGTGAGGAGCGCGCCCACCAGCAGCCCGCCAGCGACGATGAGCAGCACTCTTCGTCCCGTCTTCTTACGGGTACCCCCGAGCTCCATCTCGCGTGCACCTCCTACCATGACGCGTCCTCGAGTCCGGCTTCGATCGGTCAGCTACGGCGCGTGACCACGAAGTCCGCTGCCTGCGTCAGCGCCTCCGTGGCGAGTCCAGACGGCAAATCTTCGAGCCAGCCGGCCGCACGTTCGGCCCAGAAGCGTGCCCGGTCGCGGGCATACTCCAGGCCTCCCCGACGCTCCACGATACCGACCACCTCCGCCACCAGTTCGTCACGAGGCTCGGGATGGGCGAACAGCGCGTCGACCCTGGAACGCTCGTCCCGGTCCAGGGAGGGAAGCGCGGCGATCAGGGGCAGGGTCACCTTGTGCTCCCTCAGGTCCTGGCCGCTCGGCTTCCCCATGACTCGGGAGGAGGCCGTGTAATCCAGCAGATCGTCGGTCACCTGGAACGCCATGCCGAGGGCGTAGCCATACGACCGCAACGGCTCCCGGAGCTCCGGACACCCGACCAGGGCGCCGAGCTCGCAGGCCGCCGCCATCAGGGAGGCGGTCTTGCACTCGCACAGCAGCTCGTAGTCCTCCTCCCCAGCATCCAGAGCATCGTGGGCCATGAGCTGGCGCATCTCGCCGACGGTCATGCGATTGGCGGCATCCCCGAGGATCTCGACCGCCTCCACGTCCCCGAGCCGCGCCAGCTCCGTGAGCGCTCTCGAGTAGAGGAAGTCACCCATGATGATCGCGACCTGGTGCGTCCAGCGGGCATTCACGGTGGGCATGCCGCGCCGGCGGACCGAATGGTCGACCGCGTCGTCGTGGACGAGCGTGGCGACGTGAACCAGCTCGACGACGGCCGCCAGATCCACGGCACGTTCGTCGGGACTGTTCCCCACCTCGTTGGCCAGGAGCAGGAGGGTGGGCCGTACGAGCTTTCCTTCCATGCCCGCCAGATAGTCCGACACCTCGTCCACGGCCGCGTAGCCGTCGGCCACCATCGCGACGATCCGCCGGCGGACCGCGTCGAGACGCGACCGCACGGGCTCACGCAAGGATCTGGGAGAAGAAGGGGCGGCCTCGAGCATGCTTTCACGGAGCCAGGGATTCATCCGGCCGTCCGTGTGGACCGCCGATCGACGGCCGCCCAATGTAGACGCCCCTCGAGGAAGGTGTCAAAGGGCACAGGCGCGCATGCGATCTCCGACATCCATGAAGTCGATGTCGATGCTGTAGACGCGCTCGAAGCACTCCAGGGCCTGCTCGGATGCGCCTAGCGCCTGGTGCGCCACACCCAGCTGATAAAGGACGCCGAGCAGCTCCACCTCGGCGTGCCCGGGAAGGCGTAACGCCCGGGTCAGCACCCGCACGGCGACCCGGTGCAGATCCTCCTCCAGGAAGCACTGTCCCAGGAGCTCGAAGGCACGCACGGGCGGCTCGGGAGCACGGGTCGCCGCCTGGAACTCACGGATCGCATCCTCCAGTCGACCCATCTGGTGCAGGGCGATCCCGAACTCGCAGTGCGCCGCGGGGTCCGCCTCGTCGTGCGTCGCGTCGATGCGCGCCCGGAAGCCGACGAGCATGTCGTCGAAGTCCCGTCCCCAGCTCCCGCCCCGGCGGGCGCTCCCGCCAGCTCGGGATCGGAGTCGCTCGGCCCGGCATCGGTAGGCTCCGGCGCGGACATCTCCGCCTCCGGGACGGACGCTTCCCGTCCGGAATCCGCTTCGGTGCCCGACCCGGTCGACTCAGACTTCTCTCGGGCGACGCGAAGGGCCTGACAGGCCTGGTGATGATCCGGTTCGAGCTCGAGGATCCTGCGGTGCACCGTGAGGGCCGCATCGTCGCTCCCCGAGCGCTCCAGACAGCACGCCAGCTCCAGATAGCTGCGCACGAGCAGCGCCCCATCTTCCAGCCCGGAGGCGAGCTCGACCCGCTTGCGATAGACGGAGACGCGGTCCGGGTCTGCCTCGACGAGCGCATCGGTCGCCTCGAGGGCCGCCCGAAGGTCGCCCCGCTCCTCGGCCTCCCGTACGGCCTGCTCGGGATCGAGCGGGGGCTCGGGGGAGGACGGGACCTCGTCGGGATAGCGGGCGAGGATCTCCGGAGCCAGAGACTCGAGCCTCTCGCGAACTGCCCGGCCGATCGGCCCATCGTGGGCCACCCCGTCGTACAGCTGCGCGAGCTCCTCGGTGGCCTCCTCGCGGCGGCCTCCCTGCAGGAGCCGGTCGATCATCTCGAGGTGGAGCTCCCGGTCCGAGGTGAGGCGGGCCAGCTCCAGGAAGGCCTCGATCGGGCCATCCTGATCGCCCTGCTCCTCGAGCCGCGCCGCGTATTCCAGAAAGTTGGTCCTGGCCTCCGCGACCAGGCCGGTCGCCGCGTGGAGTCGCCCCAGGGTGCGGTAGACATCGACCCGTTCCGGCGCCACCCTGAGGATCTTGTCACACAGCGCGATGGCGCCCCCGTAGAGCTCCTGTTCCGCGTAGCGTTCCACCGCATCCAGATAGGACTTGACCGCTCTGGTCGGGTCGTTCTGGCGCAGATGCAGGTCGCCGATGCGGTTGTAGAGGCTCAGGTCGGGCAGGCCCTCGCCGGACGCCGCCGACTGCTCCAGGGCCTCCCCGTAGAGCTCGATGGCGCGGGCCCAGTTCTCCCGCTGCTCCTCGTGGCGCGCCTGGTTCTTGAGGTGCTTTATGCTCGCCATCTCACTCGCGCTCGCTCTGGGCCGAGTCGGACTTCCGATCGCGGACAGCGTCGTTGGAAGCGGGACCCGGGGCGGTGGGCCCCGCATCATCGGATCCGGTCGAGAGCCAGCCCATCGACTCGAGCATCTCCGTCAGGTTGGGCACGTCCTCCTCCTCCACGGTCGAATCCGACGCGTCACCGTCCGTGTCACGGCCGCCGGTCGGCGTGGCCGACTTCGCCGTGGCCTTCCACGGACTGGGATGTACCAACTCTCCCTCGCCGGCCGCCCCCGGCTCCGACTCTCCTTCGGACTCGTCGGCCGCGCCCCCCAACCATCCGAGCTTCTCCAGCATGCCCGTGAGGTTGGGGAAGTCCTCATCCCTGTCCCCGGCCGGCGCAAGATAGGACGCCGCCGGCGAAAACGCGGTAGCCTCATCGTCGTCCTCGGCCCGGGCCGCGGCCACATCCGTCTCGCGCGTCGTGGCCGGGTCCGGCCCGCTTGCCGGAGGCTCGTCTCCCGCGGCGGTCTCTTCCACTTCGGGTTCGGCGGCCCAGCGCCGCCGGAGCACTTCTGTCAGACTTCCCGCCGGCGGGGAGGAAGTCGGCTCTGGCTCCTCCTCCGCGGCCTCCACTTCGGCTGGCGGTTCCTCCTCGGCCACGGGCTCGGCCGCCGCCTCCGCTTCCGCTTCGACTTCTTCCGGGGGTTCGACCTCGGTGGCCGGGCCTCGGGCTAGCGCCCTCCGACTCGCGGCTCCGGCGGCGGCGACGCTCCGGCTGCTTCGGCTTCGGCTTCCGCCTCGGCCACGGGCTCGGCCGCCGCCTCGACTTCCGCCTCGAGTTCTTCCGGGGGCTCCACCTCGACGGCCGGCTCAGACTCGGGCTCGACCTCGGCCGCGGGCCCCGCCGCCTCGGGCTCGCGCTCCTCCTCCGCCTCCGCTTCCGCGGCCTCCAGCGGCGGCGACTCGGGCTCGACGGCCGCTTCGGCTTCGGCTTCCGCCCCGATATCGCCGGCGGGCTCCACCTCGACGGCCGGCTCGGGCTCCTCCTCCCAGGGCGCACGCACGGCGATCAGATCATCGGACTCCGCCAGCCCAGGCTCCGCCGTCGCGATCGCAACGGGCCGAACGGGGTCGCCCGGAAGCGGCTCGAAGCTCGCCGCGACGCCGGCCATGGGGGACAGCGTGCCCATCGTCACGATCGCCGGAAGCGCCGTGGCCAGCCCGGGCACCTCGCCCGGCGGATTCGGGTGCCGCACGGGGGCCCCGGAGGGCATCCCCTGTTCGCTCACGTCCCCGGAACGCCGCAGTCCCTTCAGGAAGCGAAGTCCTCGGAAGACTCCCGCGGGCTCCACGTCCTCATCGGGCTCCTCGGGGGAGACGGTCGCCGACTTCGGTCGACCGATTTGCAGGTAGTCCGGCGTCGGCACGGGCTCGCCCGCACCGTCCACGGGCGCAGCCGGCGCCGGGATGGCCCGGCCGGGATCCACCGCCGTGAATACGAAGGCGCTCGCGGCGAGGGGCTCGAACCGACCCCTCTCCCCGTCGGCCCCTATCCTCACCGGAGCCGCCCGCGACGACCCGAGCTCCACCACCGCCCCGGTGGATCCACCCGACGGGGGGGCGTCTCCGATGGCCGCAGCGAAGTCAGGGTCCCAGGCCGGCGTCCGCATCCCGGCTTCCGCGAGAGCGGGCAGGGGCCGGGCCGCATCCCCGACCACGATCGCGGGCCAGGAGGCCGCTTCCGGGACGGCGGAATGGACGTCGAAGCCGGTCCGAGCCGCGAACGTGAGGCTCGCGCCTCCAGAGAACTCTCTGCCGATCGGTTCCGGGGCGGACGGACCCGCCTCGAGTTCCGTCCGAACCGCCTCCCCGACACTCTCCGCCTCGGCGGGGCGCACCACGCGGAGCGATCCGAGGTGGACCGCTACGGGGCGCGCTCCGTCCACGTGAACGGCCGCCGTGCCGATCGCCGCCAGGGCGGCACGCACGTCCAGGATTCCGGAAGCCCGGACCCCGCCGGAGTCGGCTCCCGCATGCACGGGCGCCAGGTCGGCCGTCGGAGCGACCACGGCGTCCGTTGGCGAGATCGGGGCGGGCGTCACGCGCGCGAGTGTATCGGGCTCGCTCCGAACGGGATCCGTCCCGGTTTCGTGTGCGACGAGACGAGCGGTCCACCCGGGGTCGGCAGCGCCGGTGGCCGCGACCGTGAAGGAACCGGCCCGAATCTGCCTGCGCGCCGCCGGTCGGCTACCCGCGCGCGACACGATCGCGGCGATGGGCGGCTCCGCCACAGGATTCGACGGAGCGACGGCCGCCACGGCCGGACGAGCGGGCGTCAGGGGCGGGAGCGTCGAGGGCAGCCCCCTGCGGAAGCGCGGCGTCGGCGGTCGGCTCCGGTTCGGGGACATCCAGAGCAGCGGCCTCGACCTCCGGACGCTTCCGCGGCCGCCGCTCGCGGGCTCGCGAATTCCCGGAGACAGCTGTCCCGCGCTTGCGGCGGTGCCGGATCGGCTCCTCCACCGTGGCCGGCTCGGGCTCCGCGGCCGGCTCGGGCTCCGCGGCCGGCTCTTCGGCCTCGGCGGCCGGCGTTGTTTCCCCGGTGGGCTCTTCGGCCTCCGCCACCGGCTCGGACACGAGCTCGGGCGCCAGACGGCGGAGGCGCTCGTCGACGTCGAGGCTGGTGTCGCCGCGTTCCGCCCGGGCCTCGCGGACCCGCACGAGCTCGCGCACGGCCTCGTCCCGCCGGCCCGCGTCGGCCAGTCGATCCGCCGCTTCGAGTCGGAGCGTCTCGTCGCCGCTCGCGGCCAAGAACTCGAGGATCGCCAGCAGGCCATCCTCTTCCCTCTCCGACGCATTGGCTCGACGCACGTACTCGAGCAGCACCTGGCGCGCATCGGCGACCAGGCCGGACGACAGGTGGAGTCGCATGAGGCGAAGCCGGCCCTCGTCCTCGTCCGGAGCCACGCGGAGGATCTTGTTGCATAGGGCGACGGCGGGGGCGTGCAGGCCTTCGGCCTCGTAGCGCTCGGCGGCCTCGAGGTAGGAGGCGACCGCCTGCTCGGTGTCCTCGAGACGCAGGTACAGGTCCCCGATGCGGTTGTACAGGCCGAGCTCCCGCATCAGGTCGCCCTGTGCGTCGGCTCGCCGCAGGGCCTGCCTGTACAGGTCCACGGCGCGGGACCAGTTGCCCCGCTGCTCTTCCTTTCGGGCCCTGTCCTTCAGGCTCGATACCGAGGCCATCGCCCTTCCACGGTCAGCGGTGTTGCATTCGTGCTACAGACGCACGAACGGCAACCTAGAATGTATGGCCGATCGGCCCGTAGCTACAATCCCTGATCGTGGAAGACGTGCCGCCGTACGACCGCCGCGAGCGACCCCTCTCGGAGCAGCCCGACCACCTCCGCGATGTCCGGCGCGAGGGAACGATCCTCGTCGAGGGGTCGGACGCGATCCCGAAGCAGGTCGATCCCCTCCTCCACTCCGAGCCCCGCCCGAAGGGGCCGCAGGAGGTGGAGAGCCTGGGCGGCGGCGAGCAGCTCGATAGCCAGGACGCGCTCGAGACAGGTCACGGCGGACCTCGCCTTGTCCGCCGCGTGCATGCCCATGGAAACGTGGTCCTCCTTGGCCGCGCCGGTCGGTATGGTCCCGACGCTGGCGGGCACGGCGAACTGACGACAGGAAGCCACCTGGGCCGCCGCGGTGACCTGCAGCATCATCATTCCGGACCGAAGACCGGGCTCGGGCGTCAAGAACGCCGGGAGCCCCGAGAGGTCGGGGTTCAGCAGACGATCGGTGCGGCGTTCGCTGATCGTGGCGAGGATGGTGGCCGCCAGCGCGAGCTGATCGACCGCGCTCGCCACGGGCTGACCGTGGAAGTTGCCGTTCGACAGGAGCCGGAACGCCCCCTCCTCTCCCGTGACCAGGGGGTTGTCCGTAGCCGAGTTGATTTCCACCTCCAGGACCCGGCGGACGAAGGCGAGGCTGTCACGGGCCGCGCCGTGCACCTGCGGCATGCAGCGGAGGGAGTAGGCGTCCTGCACGCGCGGATCGCCGTGGCGGTGACTCTCGCGGATCTCGCTTTCACGGAGCAGGCGGCGGAGACGCAAGGCGCTGGCCGCCTGGCCCGGGTGCGGCCTGAGCTCCTGGATCTCCGGCGCGAAGGGATCGGGCGTGCCGCGCAGCCCCTCGAGCGACGCCGCGCCGGCCAGGTCGGCCGCATCCGCCAGCGCCTCGGCGCGCAGGAGGGTCAGAGTGCTGACGGCCGTCATCGCCTGGGTTCCGTTCAGGAGGGCGAGGCCCTCCTTGGCTTCGAGCCGCGTCGGCTCCAGGCCGGACCGGGACAGGGCCTCCGCGCCGCCCATGCGCTCCCCATCCACCGTCGCCTCGCCCTCGCCCACCAGCACGAGTGCCATGTGCGCGGCCGGAGCCAGGTCTCCCGAAGCGCCCACGGAGCCTTCTCGGGGCACCACGGGAGTCACGTCGCGGTGGAGGAGCTCCAGGAGCAGGTCCACGAGCTCGGGCCTCACGCCGGTGTGGCCCGAGGCGAGGACGTTGGCGCGCAGGAGCATCATCGCCCGTGTCTCGTCCCTGCCGAGCGGCTCGCCCACGCCGCACGCGTGGCTGCGGATCAGGTTGAGCTGGAGCTCCCGCAGACGTTCCCGGGACACCCGCACGTCCGAGAGCTTGCCGAAGCCCGTGTTGATCCCGTACACCGCCCGGTCGCCCAGCACGATGCCTTCGACGGCGGCCCGGGTCGCGCGCATGCGCTCCCGGGCCGGGCCCGCCACCAGGAGCCGGACGCCCGCTCCCCCCGCCACCTCCGCCACGTCTCGGAGGGCCAGCGACCTTCCATCGATCTCGAGCGACCGTTCGGTCATTGTGAGAGCCCGCTCCTCTGGTCGTAGTTCACATGCAGCTGGGGAACATCGGTCAGGGACACCTGGAAGTCGAACAAGAAGTTGCCGTTGGGCGACTTGGTGAAGTCGAAGCGCGCTTCCCAGCGGTGTAGCGTGCGGACGAGCGAGACCTGCTGCTGCTCGAACTGTCGGTCGGTGAGATTGTAGGAGGTCGACCACTGCACCCGCCAGTTGGGGGTCGGCTGCAGGCTGAAGTTGCTCTGGAGCGTCTGGTTGTTCTGCCCGAACTCGCCGGGACGGTAGCGGTTGAGCGAGTAGCTGAGGCTCAGGTTCCACGGGCCCCCGCGGCGCTCCTGTGTGTCTCCCTCCGGCGAGCGCTGTGTGCGGGGCGGCTGGGCCCTCGACGCCCCCCCCGACCCGAGACCCACCAGCGACCCGAGGCTCATGCCGGAGGAGATCGTGAAGCTGGCGTTGAGTCGCGTGAGAAACGGCGAGAAGTGACGGTCCGGACCGGTCCCCTCGAACAGGTCATGGGTCATGTTGAGCGAGAAACCCCTGAGGAGATCCGAACTGAAGGAGTTGGTGAGGGTCTCGGTCTGCAGCACGGGCTGCCCGCGCGACGAAGCCGCGAAATCGAAGGTCAGCGGCGTGCTCGTCTGGATGGAGAGGAGCATGACCTTGCGCTCCTGGACGGCCGATGCCGGAGCCGGCGGGCCGCCCTGGACGGCAGCGCCAGCCAGCGTGCTGCCCGGCGCCGCCGAGCTGTCGGTCGCCGGCGCCGCGGTCAGGGTCGTATCCATCGCCGCCCCGGTGGTGTCGACGCCCGTCGTGTCGCCCGGGGCCGCCGCGCGGCCGGCCGAGTCGGAAGAGGCCCGGGGGGGCGGCGCGGCCCGGACCTTGGCCTCGAAGGTCTGCGAGATGCTGATGCTGAGCCGGTTGTGGGGGTCGGAGCTTCCGCCGGGGTAACCGGGGATCTGGCTCAGAGAATCCGGCGTGGAGACCGCGGGCGTGTAGGTCCAGGTGAAGCGCGGCGAGATCTTGTGACGGATGCGTGTGAACGGCCCGAACCCGGGGAAGAAGGCGTACACGTCGGTCGACAGGGTCGCTCCGAAGCTGGCCCGCGCGGGCGCCGTCAGGTACTGGCCCCGCGTGTCCGGAACGGAGTCGGCCCGGTCCAGGGACCGGAACATCCCCCCGCTCACCGAGACGGTCGGACGCAGCGTCGTGCCCCCCATGAGCCCCACCTGGTAGTCGGCGCCCGCATTCCAGGTCAGGGCCGTCTGACTGAAGGCCGGCTGGTCGTTACCGAGGCTGTCGACCGGGGTCCTCAACTGGTCGTTGTAATTGGCCGACCCCTGGAGGTTGAGGCCGCCCAGGCGAAGCGACTGGTTGGCGGAGGCGGTGGTCTGGCGGGTATCGGTGCCGAAGTTCACGGACTGCGTCTGGCGCTGGAAATTCACGGCGGCCGACCACACGAGGTTGTTGAACAAGCCGGCGCGATCGCTCGGCGCCCGGAACAGGGTCACCAATGGAAAGGATGCGCTGACGGACGGCAGCGTGTACTGGAGCTGGCTGTTGGGCCCGAGGAATTGTCGGCGTCGTGCCCCCAGCGTGAGGTTGACCCACGAGAGCTGCTTTCGAAGGGACACGTTGGAGTCGATCGTCTGCGTCTGCTGGTTGGGGTCGAAGCTCCGGTTCAGGTAGGTGCCCGGGCTCTGGACGTACTGTGCGCTCACGTCCACGTGTGTCCCGGGGCTGAGATCCTGCTGATGGTGGACGTTGAAGCTCAGGTTCCGGCCCGTCTTCCCGAACTGCTCGGCCGCCTGGAGGCTCCCCTGGAAGTGCTTCTTGATGTCGTTGTACCGGTACCTGCCGTTGAGCTGCGTATACTGCCCGCTGTACCAGTCCACGGTGAACTCGGCGTCCATGAACCGATTGATCGCCCAGTAGTAGCCGAAATCCCTGACGTTGCGGCTGTAGCCGCGTCCGGTCCGCACGATGTCGTTGATCCCGAACTGCGGCGGCAGGATGCCGCTCCGCCGGTCCGGGCGGATGTCCTGGGCGAAGAAGGGGAGCCAGAAGACCGGCACGTGCTCGATGTACAGGGTCACCGGCCAGGCCACGATGACGTCCTGGTTCACCATCTTGATCTGACCGGCCTGGAACCAGTAGTGGGGCTGGTCCAGGTCACAGGTGGTGAACTGGCCCTTGCTCACGAACAGGGTGTCCGTGCCGACCGGCACCGCGTTTCCGTTCACGATCCAGTCGGCGCCCTGGGCCGCGAACTGCGTGCGCGCGTCCATGACCGTCCCCTTGCGCCTGGAGACGTCGTAGTAGAGCACGGAATCGCTCTTCACCTGGCGCTGGTCGGGACTCATGAGCAGCAGGTGTCCCCGCGCCGCCAGGAAGGCGAGGCGCGACCGGTAGGTGATCGAATCGGCCTGCAGCGCGGCATCGCCGTAGTTGGCCTGGGCCGAATCGTTGAGCCGGATGACCCGGTCCGGCACATCGAGGCCGACCTTCCGGCCGCGATACTCCACGATCCGGAAGCCCTCGAGATTCATGAGCCCCTGGAAAAGCGAGTCCCGCTTCGGGAAGGACCCTCCCGCCAGGCCCTGGCGCATCTGGGCCAGCTGGGCGGCGGGCAGGGTGTCCACGGCCGCCGAGTCGGCGGCCGCCGTGTCCCGTCGCGCGGGGGGCGTCGTGTCGGCCCGAGCCGGGGGCGTCGTGTCCGGCCGGGCGGGCGGGGTGGGTTCGGTGGCCGTGGCCCGCGGAGCACCGGCCTGGACGGGGGAGGCCTGCGCGGGCCGGGCGATCAGGAGGAGCACCGCCCACGCCGCCAGGGCGTAGCGCGCCGCTCCGCCCGCCGATCTCACCCCGACGACTCCTCCGGGGCCCCGACCTCACGGGCGCGCCGCGACCGCGTGACCAGGCGCACGAGCCAGATCGACACCTCGTACAGCAGGAACATGGGCGTCATCATCATGAGCTGCGTCCCGACGTCGGGCGGGGTGAAGATGGCCGAGAGCGTCGCGATGAGGACGAACGCATGCCTGCGGTACTTCGAGAGGAACTCCGGCGTGACCAGACCCATGGCGCCCAGGACCACCATCACGACCGGCATCTCGAAGATGATCCCGAATCCGAGCAGCAAGCGGGTGGCGAACTTGAGGTACTCGTCTACCGTGATGATCGGCGACAGGGTCTGGCTCTGGATGCCCAGGAGGAAGCGGAGGCCCAGCGGCAGCACCATGAAGTAGGCCATGGCGATGCCGGCCAGGAAGAGCAGGAAGGATACCCAGATGGCCGGAATCACGTACTTGCGCTCTTCGTCCTGGAGAGCCGGCGCCAGGAAGGCCCACACCTGGTAGGCGATGAAGGGGAGCGCCAGGACGATGCCGACCACGATCGCCAGCTTGATCGTGATGATGAAGGGGGTGGTCGGGCTGGTGAACATCAGCTTCTGGTCGGGGATGAGGTCCATGATGGGGCGCTCGAGCAGCCCCAGCACGTTCAGCTTGGTGACCAGAAGCAGGCCGATGACGGCCCCGACCAGGAGCGCAGCCAGGCTCCAGATCAGCCGCCACCGGAGCTCCTCCAGGTGGTCGAGGAAAGGCATTTCCGCCGCGCCGCGGGCCATCTACCCCTCGTCGTCGCCTTCGTCGCCTTGGAACATGTCCACCTGACCTACGGCCTCGTAGCCGGCCCGGCGAACGAGCTCCCGGATCTCCTCCATGAACTCCGTGGTGTCCTGGAAGTTTCGGTATACGGAGGCGAAGCGCACGAAGGCCACCTGGTCGAGGCTCCGGAGCCGGGTCATGACCAGCTCGCCGATGCGGAGGCTGTCCACCTCGCGGTCGTCCGCGGCCTCGAGCGTGGACTCGACCTCGTCGACCAACGCCTCGATCTCCGACCGTGACACGGGTCGCTTGGCACAGGCGATCCGGATGCTCTCCAGCAGCTTGCCGCGTTCGAACGGCTCGCTGCTGGCGTCGCGCTTACGGACGGTGAGGGGCTCCTCCTCCACCTGCTCGTAGGTGGTGAAGCGTCGGCCGCAGCGCGCGCACTCGCGCCGGCGTCGGATGGCCCGCCCCCCACGGCTCAGGCGCGAGTCGACCACCCGGCTGTCCGGGTGTTGGCAGCCCGGACACAGCACGACTCAGGGCCTCGAGGCGGTTCCGCCGGGGGAGGGGGCGCGAGTCACGTCAACCCTTGAGCTTCCCGAGCTGCTGGCGCGCCAGGCCCGCTTCGTCGCTGTCGGGATAGCCGCGCACGACGCGGGAGAAGTACGTGCGCGCATCCTGGACGTTGCCACGCTGGAGCTCCAGGAGACCGCTCTTGTAGAGGGCCGCCGGCGCGCGACGCGAGTTCGGGTACAGCTGGAGGACGCGGGCGTACGCGTCCAGCGCCTTCTCCGGCTGCGACTGCTGTGCGTAGGTCTCGCCGATGTAGTACTGCGCGTCGGGAGCGAGCTGGTGGTCCGGGTACCGCTGCAGGAAGGCCTCCAGGCCCGAGCGCGCCGTCCCGTACGCCCCGCGCCGATACTGCTGCATGGCCGTCTGGTAGAGCTGCCCGGCCTGGCCTACCGAGGCGCTCGTGTCCGCGGAGGTGCCGGTCGGCGTCTCCTGCTCGCCGCCCGCCGCACCTCCGCCGGCGGGTTGAGACGTCACAGAGCCACCGGACGTGTCCGCTCCCGCGGTCCCGCCCCGGCCCTGGAGCCCCGCCAGCATGCGCTGGTTCTGTCCGACCAGGGCCATGACCTGGGATAGCTGGTCCTGAAGCGACTGGAAGCGGCGGGCCAGCTCCCCGCGTCCGGTGAGCGATGCCTGGTCGCGCTGACCCAGGGTGTCCAGGAGGACCTCCCGGAGCTGATTCATGCTGGCCGTCAGGGAATCCTGACGCGCGCGCAGAGCGTGCATTTCCGCCAGCATGGTGGCCTCCATGTCCTGCACGTCGCTCTTGGAGGCGCACGCCGGGAGGAGGGCGACGGCCAGGACCGTCAGCCACCTCCTCCGGAGCCCCGCTCCGGGCCTCCTCACAGCGTCAGTCCTGCGAGCCGGAAGCCGACAGGTTCTGGATCACGAAATCGTCACGCCGGTTCATGGCCCACGCCTGTTCGTTCTGCCCCTGCGCGATCGGCCGCTCCTCTCCGAAGCTGATCGTGGACAGGCGATCCGGCGAGATGCCCAGACTGACCAGGTATTTCCTGACCGACTCGGCTCGACGCTGACCCAACGCGAGGTTGTACTCGTTCGAGCCGCGGTCGTCGCAGTTGCCCTGGATCTGGATCTTGAAGTTGGCATACTGCCGCAGCGCCTGCGCCTTGCGCTGAAGGACCTGTGCCGACTGGTCCGTGATGTTCGACTTGTCGAAGTCGAAGTGGACTCGCTGGGCGATGATCTCGATCCCGTCCAGTCGCTGCAGCTCGGACGCCGCGCGATCCCCACACGCCGTGCCGGGATACTGGCTCTGAGCCTGCTTGTAGAGGGAGCGGGCCTGGTCGTAATTGCCGGCCGTGATCGCCGCCAGGGCTCGATTGCAGAGCTCGGCCGACGCCTGGTCGCGCTGCTGCGCTCGACGCAGGGAGTCGGCTCGTGCGATCGAGTCCTCACGCGCGCGGGCGGCCGCCAGGGAGTCCTGGTTCACCTGGGGCCCCTGCTGCGGGGGCGGATTGCCGCCGCAGGCCACGGCGGCGGCCAGGACGAGGACCAGCGGGCTCAGTCGAAGGCTGCGACGCATGGCAGGCTCCTTTCGGTGTTGATGCCGGGTCCGGTCGGCCCGGTCGGGGCCCGGAATCCCGGCCTATCGAACTCTTCCACTCGTACGCGTTCGGTCAAGCTATGCGGCGCGAGGGTCCTTGCCAACCGGCTCGCCCGCGCCCTCCACGCCGTCGTCGCGGCGCCGCCGCCGACTAGGGCCTCCCGGCCCCGATCGGGCCCGACCACGCCGGCATCTGGTCGATGTGGTTCTCCGCGAGGCGTCGCACCCGCCCGGTCACCGTGTCGAGCACCCAGAGCGCGTGATAGCCCTCGCGGGTGGACGAGAACACAATGTGGCGGCCGTCCGGCGCGAACGCCGGGTCCTCGTTGGACCCCTTCAATGTCAGGACCCGCCGATCCGACCCGTCCGGATTGACGGTCACGATCTGGAACACCCCGTCCACCCAGCCCTGATAGACGATCCGGTCCCCGCGCGGCGACCAGTCCGGTGAGGTCGCGTAACCCTGCTCGCCGTAGACGTAGCGGCTGATGAGCCCTGGCCCGCCCCCGTCGATGTTCTGCACGAACACCTGGGGCTGGCCCAGCGAGGTGGACGTGTAGGCGATCCGCTGCCCGTCGGGGGAGTAGCTGGGGTTCAGCGCGTCCCCAGGGTCCGTGAAGGTGATGCGCCGGGCGCCGGAGAGGCTTGCCGCATCGAGCTCGAAGATGTCCGTGCCCCCTCCCCCGACCGTCCGGGCCACCGCGATCTTCGCGCCATCCGGGCGGAACACGGGGGTGAGGTTGACGCCGGGCACGGCCGAGACGGTGCGGCGCCGTCCGCTCGCGAGGCCGAGCTCGTAGGCCTCCGGCCTGCCGCTCACGTAGGAGACGAACAGGAGCTCCGTCCCGTCGGGAGAGAAGGCCGGAGAGTAGACGATGCTGCTGTCGTGGGTGACGCGGTGGAGGTCGGAGCCGTCGCTGTCGATCATGTACAGATCCGACGCCCCGTCACCCTCCTTGCGGCGGAAGGCGATGCGCGTCGCGGCCATGCCGCTCTCGCCGGTGGCCCAGTTCACCACGGAGTCGGCGATCCGGTGTACCGCCATTCGGAGAGCCTCGCCGTGGTCGGCGGGGAGCGTGAACGCCTGGACGTTACGAAGGTTTCCGTACACGACGTCGTGCAGGCTGACGCGCAGCAGCGGCCGGTCGGCGGGGCCCTGGAGCTGCGTGGCCACCAGCCACACCGCGCCGAGCTGGTTCCACAGGCCGTAGTTGATGGCCCCACTGGTATGCAGGGAATCCGGAACGGGGAGGATGTCGAAGCGGTCGGAATAGTCCAGGTCGCGGCGCAGGATCGTGTCGACGCTCGCTGCGACCGTCGCCAGGTCGCTCCCCGTGCCTCCCAGGGTCGACGGGGGAAGCGCCAGCCCCGGACGGTAGCCCGGCTTGTAGGTGATTCCGAGCCGAACCTGGCCCTCGCCGCCCTGCTGGGCGCGCAGCGGAACCGCAGCCGCCACGCACGCCGCGAGCATGAGAAGCAGCGCCCGTGTGAGCCTCGACGCCCGGTTCAATAGGCCGTGGGGTCGAAGAAGAAGGACACTCGCAGCCGATCCCGTGCATACCCCGCGGGAAGCGAGCCGAACGCCTTGGCCCGGCCGGCGGCCTCCACGGCACCCCGCGCCTCCAGGTCGAAGCCGAGAGCTCCCGAGCGGCGGACCCACTCGATGTCGCTCACCGAGCCGTCCCGGTGGATGACGAAGGAGATCTCCGCCCGGAGCGCCTTTCCGCCCGTCGGCGGCCGCCAGTACCGGTACACCTGCCGGATGATGTTCTGCGGGTATGCCGGGTAGGCGAACGTCTTGCCGTCGAGCTGGACGTTGACCGCGTCCTCGCCCTTCTTCTCCGAGCGCGCCGGCTCCTTGGAGGGCGGGGTCTCGGGAGACTTCTTCTCGGTCTGCGTGGGCGCCTTGACCCTGGGCTTCTTGCGCGTGGTGGGCTGCGGCGGCGGCGGCCGATTCTCCTTCACCGCGACCTTGGCGGGAACGGGCTTCTCTCGCTCGGGCGCGTTGGGCGCCGCCGCCGCGACGAGCTGCACCCGGTAGGTCGGCGGCGGGACGGGCGCAGCCATGGACCTGGCCGCGTGGATGAGCAGGAAGAGGACGACCACGTGGAGCCCCAGCGAGCCGCCCACCGCCGCCGGCGGGAGCCTGCGCTCCTCCCGCTCGTGATGCGGTCTGGACGCTTTCGGCATCGCTTCCCCCCGTCACCCGCCCCGGCGCTCCGACTCGGGCTGCGCCACGAGGCTCACAGCCTGAATGTCCGCCTCCTTCAACTTGCCTATCACCCGAAGGACGACCCCGTACGGCACGCTCGCGTCTCCCTTCACGTACACCACCGGCGACTGTCGCCGCTTGATCACCTGGACGACGCTCGCGTCGAACTCCTGCATGCTGACCTTCGTGTCGTCCAGGTAGATCTGCCCGTTGGCGTCGATGGTGATCACCACGCCCTCGGTCGTCTGGATGGGGGCGGCCGGCGCCTTGGGGACGTCGACCTGTACCCCTCCCTGGAGGATCGGTGCCGTGATCATGAAGATCACCAGCAGCGTGAAGGCCACGTCCACCAGGTTGGTGATGTTGACCTCGGCCTGCACCGGAAGGCCTCCGTCGCCACCCAGTCGACTGAACCGACGGTGCCTCACGGGGCCGCCCGATCGCCTGGTGGGGCCGTCGGGCCCGGCGTGGCCCTCACAGGCGCCCTTCCCGGGCCAGCGTGCCCACGAACTCGCTGGCGAAGCCCTCGAGCTCGCCGGCGAACAGGCCCAGCTTGGAGGCATAGTGGTTGTAGGCCATCACGGCCGGAATGGCCACGAACAGCCCCGCCACCGTGGTGATCAGCGCCTCTGCGATCCCCGGCGCCACCGCGGAGATGTTGGCGCTGCCCGTGGCCGAGATCCCAATGAAGGCGTCCATGACGCCCACCACGGTGCCGAGGAGGCCGAGCAGCGGGCTCACCGATCCGATGATGGCCAGCCAGGGGAGGCCGTGGGCCAGCTCGTCCCGCTCCTCGGAGAGCTCCTTCTCGAGCACCATCCACAGAGTCTCGAGCTGCGCCGGGGAGATACCCCGGGGCGTGGAGCCCTCCTTGCCGGCTCCGCTCAGGTCCGTGAAGAACTCCACCCCTTCGCGAAACAGGCGCGTGTAGGGGGAGTCCTCCAGGTGGAGGAGCACCTGGCGTACCTCATCGAGGCCCCCGGCTCTCTCCATGCCCATCACGAACCCGTCGCCCTGTCTTCCCACGCGTCGGAATTCGGACCACTTCCAGAAGATCAGCACCCACGAGACGACCGAGAACACGGCCAGCACGACCAGGATGATCTGCGTGGGCGTCGTGGCCCGCAGCACCATCTGCCACGGATTCGTGGCCAGCGCCCGGTGCCCCCCTGCGGGGACCGCCGTCTGGAGGGCGTTCCGGGCCACCTCGCTGGCCGCCTGGCCCGTGTCCCCCACAGCCTGCGCGAGCCGTGACAGCGCGAGGAACAGCGCCGCCCCGCTCACGCGGCCTCCCCGACCAGGGCCCCGTATGTGGCGCCCAGTCCTTCCCGCAGCGAGTGGCGAGACCGCCACCCGGCCGACCGCAGGCGTCCCGGGTCGAGGGCGCTGCGCTCGAGCTCGCCCGGACGCCCGGGGGCGTGGCGCACCTCCACGCGACGACCAGCACGGTCCATGAGTTCCTCTGCCAGCTCGAGGACCGTGGTCTGCACGCCCGTTCCCACGTTGAAGGCCACGTCGTCCAGCTCCCCGCTCCCGGGCAGGTCGAGGTCGGCGAGGAGCACGTTGGCCGCCGCCACGTCCCCCACGTACACGTAGTCGCGCGTCTGCCGGCCGTCGCCGAACACGGTGAGCGGCTCGCCCCGGGCGATCCGGCCCGAGAAGATGGCCACCACGCCGGCCTCGCCGGTCGGGTCCTGCCTGGGGCCGTATACGTTCGCGTACCGCTGAGCCGCGTACTCGAGACCGTGGACGGCCCGGTAGCAGTACAGGTAGTGCTCTCCGGTGAGCTTGGCGACGCCGTAGGGCGAGATCGGGCGCTTGGGCGCGTCCTCGGGCGTGGGAAGGCGATCGGCCTCCCCGTAGACGACGCCGCCGGAGGAGACGTACAGGACCCTTCGGACCCGGGTGCGGCGGGCCGCCTCGAGGAGGTTGAGGAGACCGAGCACGTTCACCGAAGCGTCGAAGACCGGGTCGGCCACCGACTTCCGTACATCGACCTGGGCCGCGTGGTGGTTGAGGACCTCGAAGCGCCGCTCCTCGAACAGCGCGCCCACCTCGTCCGACCGAATGTCCATCTCGACCAGCTCGACGCCATCGGGCACGTTGTCGCGGCGACCCGTGCTGAGGTCGTCCACCGCGGTCACCGTCCAGCCCTCGTCCCGGTACGCCTCGCACACGTGGGAGCCGATGAACCCCGCTCCCCCCGTGACCAGCACGCGCCTACTCCCCATCATCCTCACCTCGATCCATCCCCGTCCCCTTCCCCTCGTCCGCCGTCGCCGGTCGCTGCCGGCCGTTGAGCTCGAACAGGCGTCGGGCCACTTCCAGGTGCTCGGCCCCGGCCGGCCCGCCGGCCAGCTCCCTGAGGCCCACGGTCGGCGCGTGCAGGATCCGCTGCACCACCAGCCGCGACGCACCCAGGATGCGCTCGCGCTCCTCCGGGCTCAGAGCGGCGATCCCCTCCAGCGCCTCTTCCATCGTCTCCCGCCGGATCCGCTCGGCCTCCTCCCGGAGTCCCCGGATGAGCGGAACCGCCTCCCGCGCGAGCAGCCACTGCCAGAACCCGTCCAGGTCCTCGCCCAGGAGTACCTCGGCCGCGCGTCCCTCCGCCTCCCGTGCCTGGACGGTGGCGTGCACGACGCGCTGCAGGTCGTCGATGTTGTACAGGAAGATGCCCGGCAGGTCCCCGACCCCGGCTTCGACGTCCCGCGGCAGCGCGATGTCCACGATCACCATGGAGCGCCCTTCCGTCCCACGCGACGCGCGAAGAGCGTCGGCCGTCACGATCGGGTGCGGAGCCGACGTGGAGGTGAGGACGACATCCACCGACCGCAGCACGTCCGCCACGGCCAGGTAGGGCACCGCCCGCACGGCCGGATGCGCGAGCCGGGCCACGGCCTCCTCCGCCCGGGCGAGTGTGCGGCTGGCGACGACGACCTCGTCAATGCCACGGTCGAGGAGGCTGCGAAGCGTCTCCTCGCCCATCTCGCCCGCGCCGATGACCATGGCCCGACGGCCCTCGAGGGTGCCGAAAACCTTGAGGACCAGCTGGACCGCCGCCGCGGGCACGGACGCGGCGCCCTCACCAATGGCGGTCTCGGTCCGTACCCGGCCTCCGGCGGCCAGGGCCGACTGGAACAGCCAATGGAGGACCAGACCGACGCCCTCGGGGCGGGCCTCCCTCGAGGCGCGGTACGCCTGCTCCACCTGACCCTGGATCTGCGGCTCCCCGACCACCATGGAGTCGAGCCCGGCCGCGACCCGAAACAGGTGCAGGGCCGCCTCGCGGTTCCGCCGCACGTACAGGTGCCCGGCGGCGGCCTCCGGCGTGAGACCGGCCCTCTCCGCCAGCGTGACCGTGGCCGCGCGCTCCCCGTGACCGACCTCCGCGGCGACCACGTAGCACTCGGTCCGGTTGCACGTGCTCAGCACCGCGCACTCTTCCACGTCGGGCGCCAGGAGGAGACGCCCCATGGCGTCCGGCACCTCGGCGTCCGGCACGTAGAATCGCTCCCTGAGCTCGATGGGCGCCGTCCTGTGATTGACACCCACGACCGTCAGTCCCACGTCCACCCCCCGAAGCGCGTCTTCACAGGAACACGCTCTCAGGTCCCACGATCAGGACCCTCAGAACCACGAAGACCAGGGCCGACACGACGAAAGCTCCGGCGCTGACAAGGGCGGCACGCTCTCCTCGCCACCGGGGCGAGAAGCGCGCGACGATCGCCACCAGATAGGTCAGCCACGTCACTACACCGAACAGCACCTGGGGGTCACGGAGGGCGAGCCCCCGCCCGTACGTGAGCGTCCAGCTCCAGCCGGCCAGGAGGCCGAGCGTGAGGCCGGGGAAGCCGACCAGGAGCCCCAGGCGGTTGAGCCGCTCCAGCACGTCCAGGGAGGGGAAGAAGCGGAAGACCGAGCCGAACGACTTGCGCTTCAGCGCACGGAACTGGAGGACGTACATGGCCCCCGCCGCCGACCCCAGCACCAGGCCGGCGCATCCCACGAACACGATGGACACGTGGAACACGAACCAGGGCCCCCGGAAGGCGCTGTCCAGGTGAACCGGCCGCAGACCGACGAGCGCCGCCAGACCCAGCAGCCCGAGCACGACGGGAAGGACGAACAGCATGGCCGGCCGGCGCTCCCGACGGACCGCCGCCCCGAGGCCGAGGACCGCGATGGCCAGCGCCAGGGTCGAGGAGGCCGGCCCCATGCCCACCAGAGGCAGGGTCCCGAACCGCGCCACGAACGCCACCAGCCCGGCGGCGTGTACCAGCACCGCCGCCACGGCGATCTGCCACCCGGGCGTCTCGAGCGTGCCGCCTCCCGACCGAAAGGCACGCAGCAGGACACCCCAGGCGCCGAGGTACCCGAGGAGGGCGACGAGGTGGAAGGCGAGGATCACCGTGGAAGCCGGGCGGCCCTCCCCCGCCCCGGTTCGTGTCTCGTCGTCGGAGACCCGTCGGGATCCGGATGGACGCGGAGCGGAGTCCCGCCCCGGCCGCTACGCTCCCGACCGGTCACCGACCTCCCCCGCTCAGCCGCCGGCGGCAGCCGGCCGACGGATCAGGCGGACCGCGGCGTCGGGAGCGCTCCCCACATCCCGGGTCTCGACCACGCGAGCGGAAGCGGTGTGCGGCATGGTACGGACGACACGCACCACGCTGAGACGCGCGGACAGAGGAGCCGAGGCTGGATTCCTGACGTCGCTCGGGAACACCGCGAATTCGTCCCCGTTCCGGACGCCCTCGACGGCCCCCCGGTCCAGGAACACAATGTCCTCGGTGCTGACCAGGGGCTGCTCGGTCTCGAAGCCCAGCAAGTGCGCGACCATGCCGCCCTGCACCGGTTGGAGCGACGAGCCCGGAGGCGCGAACGACCCGGCCGGGATCAGGGGATCACCGGCCTGATAATCGCCGAACACCGTCTCCACCACGCCACCGGCCGAGTCGCCTTCCACGGAGGTCACGCGAACCAGGCCCATGGACTCGAACTGCCGCTGGGACGTTCCCCGGCGTCCCCCGGGTCGGATGGCCTGCAACAGGTCACCCTGCGACACCGACAGCCCGTTCAACGCAATGACAATGTGCTCGTACGGCCGCACGGACGGCGGAAGTTCGAGTCCGAGCGGATTCTCCTGGATGACCCTCGCTGTCGTGGCCCGCATCTCCACGCTGGCGGGCTCCGCCACGAAGCTGGCCCGATAGAAGTCGCTGGGCGAGACGAGCTCCGGGGCGACCGCCTCCTCCACGGAGAGGGTTCCGAAATCGACCGAAGCTTCCGGCGAGCGATCGAAAATGCTCGGCGCCGAGAAGGCCTCGGCCCGCTGCTGGCCCGTCGCCGCCGACGGCACCGCGCCGGCGGCCGGCGGACGAGCCTCGGCGGCCGCTCCCGCCCCGCCCGAAGGGGAAGGAGCAGGCCGGGCAGCGACCCGCGTGGCGTCCTGGCCCACCGGAGGAATCCGGAACTGCTGGCCCGGATAGATCCAGTGCGGGTCGTTGATCAGGGACCGGTTGAGCTGGAAGATGGCCGGCCACTGGAAGGGATCGGAGAGATAACGCGCAGCCAGATCCCAGAGCGTGTCGCCCTTCTTGACGACGTGCTCCCGGCTCCCTTGCTGGGCCGCCACGGGGGTGGCGACCGTGGCCGCCGCGAGCGCCGCCACGCACGCCCCGAACAGGAGGCGTGACCGCCCCCGGAGGGTCGGGGCGAACCGGTTGACCCTGCCGGCCGCCACGGGAGCGTGGGGTCCGACCGCGACGCTGTCGGTCATGGTACGCATAAGCCCAACTTCCGCACGGAGTTACGCTATGCCCGCCTGCGATGGTGCACGCGAACGCTTCGGCGCGGAGGGCAGCCCTCGCGATTCCGGCCTCTCGACCACCCGGAAAGATCGGGCGACATGGGGAGAAACGCAATCACGGCCCTCGACGGGGCGCCTGTCGAGCAGGAGTCGTGCGCGGCCGGCCGTACGCCAGGCCAGCGTCGGCCTAACTCCCTTCCAAGAAAGGCGTTCGTTCGATCCACGGCCGCCGAGGGAGGCCCGCGATCCTCCAGGGGGCCGTCCCAGACCGCGCCGGCGTGTGAAATACGTGCACAGCTGCGCAGAAAGTCCGCCCCGAGGCTGGAGGTGCACGCCTCAGAAGGGTAAGTCGTCCTCCCCCATGAGGGCCTCGTTGGAGAAGTCGGAGTAGTCATCGTCCTCCGACTCCTGCCCAGTCTCGGGCCTCGTCCCCCGAGCCGCCGTGCCCCCGGCCTCACCGCGGCCGCCCAGCATGATCATCTCGCGCGCGCGGATCTCCGTCGTGTAGCGGGTCTGGCCGTCCTGGCCCTCCCACTGGCGATATTCGATCCGGCCCTCGACGTAGACGCGGTCCCCCTTGCTCAGGTAGCGCTCGCAAATCTCGGCCAGACGCTCCCAGGCCACGACGCGGTGCCACTCCGTCTTCTCCTGGGTCTGTCCGCTGCGGTCCGTCCAGCTCCGGCTGGTGGCCACCGAGAGCGTGGCGACCCGGGTGCCCGATCCGGTGGAGCGGACCTCCGGATCGGCTCCCAGATTGCCGATGATCATCGCCTTGTTCAGGCTGCGCGACATGCGGACCCTCCGACGGGTGTGTCCAGGTGACGAGCGTTGGCGAAAAACCTCCGGACTCCGGGCGGTCCGAGCCGGGGCGGCCGAAAGGTAGGCGAGATGGGCCTGGCCTGTCAACGAATTTCGTGGTCGTCCGCCGCCGGCGCCGGACGCGGGATCTCGAAGCCGAGGACCAGTGCATCCTCGCGCGGAGCGCGATAATAGGCTCGACGCCGGCCCACGACCCGAAAGCCCGCAGCGGAGTACAGCCGGCGCGCCGCGACGTTACTGACACGGACCTGCAGGTAGAGGCCGACCGCGCCCCGCCCTGCCGCCACGCCCACGACCGCCCCCAGGAGTCTGCGGCCGATCCCGCGTCGCCGAACCGAGGGGGCGACGGCCAGGTCGGCCAGCTCGCCGCGGTCCCCGCTGAACCAGACGGCCGCGTACCCGACCAGGCGACCCCCGAGCTCGCTGACCAGGAGCACGGCATCGGGCCGCGCGAACAGGTTTCGGAACGCGCGCTCGGACCAGGGGGTTGGAAAGGAGGCGCGCTCGATGGCGACCACGGCCGGCAGGTCCTCTCGGCAGCCCTCCCGGATGAGGAGGGTGGTCCCGGCGTCCTCCTCAGACGCCACGCTCAGCACCCGAGGCTCGGGCGTACGTGGGCTCCCAATCCGAGGGCTCGGCCACGCGTCCCCGGTCGGGGGCGATGGCCGCGAGCCGGAGAAGCGCCCCGGCGCGTGGGAACGCGTGCAGCCAGGACAACACGCGGGCCCCACGGGCCTCGAGCGCCTGGCGGTGGAGGATGGCCCCGTCCCCCGCGAAGCACCACGATCCGGCCTCGTCGAGCCCGGCGAGAACCTCCTCCAGGGACGCGGCCACGGGGCCCTGCACCGGCCCGACCGGGGAAGTCCATCTCCCAGGCCGCCGCGTACACCTGACCCCTCCTGGCGTCGAACAGGACACAGATGCGGCCGGCGAGTCCGGTTCCGACGGCCACGGCCTCGAGGCTCGAATACGCGAACAGGCGTGCGCGACGGGCCGCGCACAGGCCCTTACCGAGGGCAGCCGCGATGCGGACACCCGTGAAGGAGCCGGGCCCGGCTCCGACGACCACGGCCTCCACGGAGCCGGGCTTCTCCCCGCATCGGTCCAGGAGACGCCGAACTTCCGGGAGCACGGTCTCCGAGTGGGCCGCCCGTGCGGAGAAGCTGGTCTCCCCGAGGAGCTCGCCGGAGCGCCCGACTCCCACGCTGCCGAGCCGGGTGCTCGTGTCGATCGCCACGGTCAGCACGGTGTCTCCTCGGAGACGGGCGCCGCCGGGAGCGGCGGGGCCGCGCCCCGGGCCCTGGCCCGGAGGCGTCTGCTCCTCCCCGCCTGCTCCATGGCCAGGTCCACGTCCCACCGGTCCGGGGGCAGCGCCCCGGACGCCCGGTCGGCCCACTCCACGAACACCGAGTCGCCCGACTCGATGAGGTCGTCCCAGCCCAGGTCGACCAGCTCGGCCGTGGAGCCGATGCGATACAGGTCCAGGTGGTGCAGCGTGCCGCCACCCGACAGCCGGTGCCGGTGGTGCAGCGTGTAGGTCGGGCTGCGGGCCGGTTCGAGGGCCCCGGCCGCCCGGCTGGCAGCGCGGACCAGCGAGGTCTTCCCCGCTCCCAGGGGACCCGTGAGCGCCACGACGAGGCCCTCGCCGGCGGCCATCCGTCCCACGGCCTCTCCCCACGCCTCGAGCGCCCGCGGGCCGACCGTGACATCCAGACGCCGCGGGCTCATCCCGAGCCGTCGCCTCCGGCTCGACGGATGGCCGAGATGCGGGATCGCCGGGCGCGGCGCTCGCCACCCTCCATGGATGCCTTCACGTCGAACAGCTCGTCACGCAGGCGGGCGGCGCGCTCGAAGTCCAGGGCCTCGGCCGCCTCTCGCATCTCGGTCTCCAGGACCCGGATGAGCTCCGCCGGCTCGAGGTCCTCGTAGCGCTCCCCGGCCTCGCGCACGGCGGCGGGGGCCGGACCGCGAGCGTCGGCCACGGACGTCGAGAAGCGGATCTGGTCCACGGACTTCACGATCGAGCGCGGCTCGATCCCGTGCTCCTCGTTGTACGCCGCCTGCACCTCCCGCCGCCGATCCGTCTCCCCGAGGGCGCGGTGCATCGAGTTCGTCATCCGGTCGGCGTAGAGGATCGCGGTGCCGTTCAGGTTCCGCGCGGCGCGTCCGATGGTCTGGATCAGGGAGGTCTCGGAGCGCAGGAAGCCCTCCTTGTCCGCGTCCAGGATGGCGACCAGGGAGACCTCCGGGAGGTCGAGCCCCTCTCGCAGCAGGTTGATCCCTACCAGGACATCGAACTCGCCCAGGCGGAGGCCACGCAGGATCTCCACGCGTTCGATCGAGTCGATGTCGGAGTGCATGTAGCGGACGCGCACGCCCCGGGCGTGGAGGAAGTCCGCCAGGTCCTCGGACATCCGCTTGGTCAGCGTCGTGACCAGCACACGCTCGTTGCGCTCCGTGCGGGCGCGGATCTCCGCCAGGAGATCGTCGACCTGTCCGCGCACCGGCCGAATTTCCACCCGGGGGTCCAGGAGCCCGGTGGGCCGGATGAGCTGCTCCACGATGACGCCTCCGGACTTCTCGAGCTCGTAGTCGCCCGGCGTCGCGCTCACGAACACGGCCTGCGACACCACGTCCTCCCACTCGTCGAAGGACAGGGGACGGTTGTCGAGAGCCGACGGCAGCCGGAAGCCGTGCTCTACCAGGGTGGTCTTCCGGCTGCGGTCTCCCCTGTACATGGCACCTATCTGGGGCACCGTCACGTGCGACTCATCCACGATGACCATGAAGTCGTCGGGGAAATAGTCCAGGAGGCAGTAGGGCCGCTCGCCGGGGCGCCGGCCGTCCAGGTGCCGCGAGTAGTTCTCGATGCCAGGACACACGCCGATCTCGCGCATCATCTCGAGGTCGAAGCGGGTGCGGGTCTCGAGCCTCTGGGCCTCGAGCAGGAGGTCGTCCTGCTGCAGCACGAGCAGCCGCTCCTCCAGCTCCCGCTCGATCTTCTCGATGGCCGTCTTCAGCCGGTCCGGCTGAATGGCGTAGTGGGTGGCGGGGAAAATCGCCGTGCGAGGCAGACGCGCGATGACCTCGCCCGTGAGGGGATCTATCTTGGAGATGCGCTCGATCGTGTCGCCCCACAGCTCGATGCGCACCGCCTGCTCCTCGTAGGCGGGCATGACCTCGACCACGTCGCCTCGCACGCGGAAGGTCCCGCGCTGGAAGTCCAGGTCATTGCGGGAATACTGGATGTCGACCAGGCCCCGCAGGATCTTCCGGCGCCCGATCTCCTGCCCCTCCTCCAGGGTCACCATCATGGCCCGGTAGCCGCGCGGGTCGCCCAGGCCGTAGATGGCGGACACGGAGGCGACCACGATGACGTCGCGGCGCTCCATGAGGGACGACGTGGCGCGAAGGCGCAGCCGGTCAATGTCCTCGTTGATCGAGGCGTCCTTCTCGATGAACGTGTCGGTCTCGGGGACGTAGGCCTCGGGCTGGTAGTAGTCGTAGTACGAGATGAAGTACTCGACGGCGTCCCTCGGGAAGAACTGGCGCAGCTCCCCGTACAGCTGCGCGGCCAGCGTCTTGTTGTGGCTCATGACGAGCGTGGGGAGTCCGGTCCGCTCGATGACAGCCGCCATCGTCACGGTCTTCCCGCTCCCTGTCACCCCGAGGAGCGTCTGCCAGCGGTCCCCTCGGAGCACGCCCTCGGTGAGCTCCTCGATCGCCCGCGGCTGGTCGCCGGTAGGCTCGAAGGGGAGCTGGAGGTCGAACACCTCCGAGCGAGGCGTGTCCGCGTCCGGCCACGCCCCCGCCCCGCCCTCGCTCCGGCCCCCGGGGTCCGCCCTCCACACCACCGGTCAGGACTCCAGCGTGAGGTCGCTCTCGCCGAAGCTCTCCTTGCGCTCCACGCGGAGGACGCCCTTCACGCGCCGGATCCTCTTCATCACCTTCCGCAGGTGTCCGAGGTCCTCGACCTCCACCACGAACTGGCCGCGCATGCCCCCCTCGACGCCGTCAATGTCAGCCGACTGGATGTTGGTGCCCGTGTCCGAGATCGCACGGGCGATGTCGCCCAGGAGTCCGTGGCGGTCCGTGCCCTCCATGGTCAGGCGCACGAGGAAGCGCTGGTCGGACCTGGCGTCCCACTCGATGTCGACCCGGCGCTCGGGCCGGTCCGAAAGGCTGAGGATGTTGGGGCAGTCCTTGCGGTGAATCGAGATTCCGCGGCCGCGCGTGATGTAGCCGATCACCTCGTCGCCCGGCACCGGCTGACAGCACTGGGAGTAACGGATCATCAGGTTGTCCATGCCCTGGATCCGGATCCCCTTGTTGTCGCCGCGCACCCGGTCGACGAGGCGGGTGATCGGGTTGGAGGCGCGCACCGGCTCGGGCGGCTCCTCCCCGGGACACAGGACGCGCATGACGCGCGTTATGCCCACGTCTCCCCGACCGAGCGCCGCGTGCAGTCCGTCCACTCCCCCGTTGAGGCCCAGGCTACGGGCCGTGGCGCGGAGCTGCTCGTTGTCCGCCTTGTGGCGCCGCTTCCGGCACTCCCGGTCCAGGATCTCCCGTCCGATGTGCACGGCCGACTCGTGCTCCTCGCGGCGGATCCACTGGCGGATCCGATGGCGCGCGCGGCTCGTCTGCACGAACCCGAGCCAGTCCCGGCTCGGCGTCTGCGATTCCGAGGTAATGATCTCGACCGTGTCGCCGTTCTTGAGCGGCCGGGACAGCGGTGCGATCTGGTCGTTCACGCGGGCGCCGGCGCAGTGGTGGCCGATCTCGGTGTGCACGGCGTACGCGAAGTCGATCGGCGTGGCGTCCTTGGGGAGCTGCTTCACGTCACCGGCCGGAGTGAACACGAAGATCTCGTCCTGGAACAGGTCGATCCGGAGGAACTCCATGTACTCCTCCGGCTCGCGGGTCTCCTGCTGCCATTCGAGCACCTGGCGGAACCACACGAGCTGCTCGTCGACCTCGTCCGTGTCGCGCCGATCCTCCTTGTAGCGCCAGTGCGCCGCGATCCCCATCTCCGCCGTGCGGTGCATCTCCTCGGTGCGGATCTGGATCTCGTATAGCCTGCCGCCGGGTCCGAAGATCGTCGTGTGCAGGCTCCGGTACAGGTTCGACTTGGGCGTCGCGATGTAGTCGTGGAAGCGCTCGGTGAGGGGCGTCCACTTGTTGTGGATGACACCGAGGGCGTGGTAGCAGTCCCGGATCGTCGGGACCACGACCCGCATGGCCAGGATGTCGTAGATCTCCTCGAAGGGCTTCCCACGCCTCTGCATCTTGCGGTAGATGGACCACAGGTGCTTGGCCCGTCCCGCGATCGAGCACTCGAGCCCCGCTTCGCGGAGCTCGGCCTCGAGCGGCTCCTGGAGCCGACGAATGAGTTCCTCCCGCTCCCGGCGCGTGTCCGCGACCTTGCGGGCCAACTCCCTGTAGGCCTCGGGTTCGAGGTTCTTGAACGCCAGGTCCTCCAGCTCCCACTTGACCTTCGCCATCCCCAGGCGGTGCGCGAGGGGGGCGTAGATCTCGCGCGTCTCGAGCGCGATGGGCCGGCGCCGGGACTCCGGCAGGTGCTCCAGGGTGCGCATGTTGTGCAGCCGGTCGGCGAGCTTGACCAGGATCACCCGGGCATCGCGGGCCATGGACAGGAGGAGCTTCCGGTAGTTCTCCACCTGGCGCTCGGCCAGCGAGCCGAGCTCGACCCGCGAGATCTTGGTGAGCCCGTCCACGATGGTGGCGATCTCGCTCCCGAACTCCTGGCGGATCTCCTCCACCGACGTGCCCGTGTCCTCCACCACGTCGTGCAGGAGGGAGGCGGCGATGGACACGGTGTCCAGGTGGATCCCGCTCAGGATCTTGGCGACCTCGACGCAGTGGGTGATGTAGTCGTCCCCCGACTCGCGCTTCTGGCCGGCGTGCTTCTCCTTGGCGTACTGGAACGCCAGCGCCAGGAGCTCCAGGTCCAGGCGCTTCTCGCTCCCCTGTATGGCACGCAGGAAGTCCGGGGGCAGCAGCGCGGCCGGCCCCTGGGGGGCCTCGGCGGCACCGGTCCCCGACGTCACGCTCTGCTCGGTCGCTTCGGGCATGGTCTCACCTGCCGGAGGATCACCGCGAGATGTGCGGCAACTCCATGGTACGCACGAGGCGACACGGGGTGCCAGTTCCGAAACGGCTGCGAGCGGACGATGGGCCGACGGGGGGATCCCTCTCCGACTGCGGCTCCGCTCCGAGGGACGCCCCCGCCGGCCCGGGACCAGCCCCGTTTCAGATGGCGTTGAGGGGGAGGTGGTTCGTCCCGTCGCACCGGTCACGATGCGAGGGGAGGCGCATGGCTCCGACGATCAGGGAATGGCCCACGGAGGAGAGGCCGAGGGAGCGGCTGGCGGCCCTGCGGGCCGAGGCGCTGTCGGTCCGGGAGCTCCTGGCGCTCCTGCTGGGATCGGGAGCGCGCGGCCGTTCGGCAGTCGTCCTGGCCGGGGACCTGCTCGAGGCGTTCGGGGGCTCCCTGCGGCGCCTCGGGTCGGCCGAGCCGGCCGTGCTGGAGACGGTCCGGGGTGTGGGGCCGGCCCGCGCCGCAGCGGTCGCGGCGGCCTTCGAGCTGGGGCGCCGGGCGGCGGCGGAGCCGGCACGGAGAGAGCCCCGCATCCGGGGACCGGCCGACGTGCACCGGCGACTGGGGCCGCGCCTGAGGGACCGACGGCAGGAGGAGTTCTGGGCCGTGTACCTGGATACGCAGAACCGGGTCCTGGTGGAGCGGCGGCTCACCGTGGGTCTCCTGGACTCGTCCCTGGTCCACCCCCGCGAGGTGTTCGTGCACGCCGTCTCGGAGGCCGCCTCCAGCCTCCTCCTGGCCCACAACCACCCCAGCGGCGACCCCGAGCCCTCGGCCGACGACATCGCCGTGACCCGCCAGCTCGTGGCCAGCGGGCGCCTCCTCGGCATCCCGGTCCGCGACCACGTCGTCCTCGGCGACGACCGCTACGTGAGCCTCATGGAGCGGGGACTGCTGGCGGGCGAGAAGGGGTGAGCCAGACCGGGACGCGCCAGCGCGTCACGATGGCCTTGCCCTCTAACGACGGTGCCGGTTCCAGGGCCGGCGATCGTGCCGATCGGTGCACACCTGTATGCAGGTTGGCCGCACGAAGCGCTCGTGGCTGTCGGGAGAACCTCCGCGCGGCTGTGGGGAGCTCCATCGGCCGAGCTACCCGGGCACAGAGCAAGCCGAAGGAGATGGAGCGGACGGGCGGGCGGGCCTGGCGGCGAGCCGACGCCCCTGCGGCCGCCGTGTACGAGCTGGGAGGCGGCCGGGCGCGGGGATCCCCCGGAGCGGAGCCGCAGCGGAGCGGCGTGGATGCGGGCTGCGACCGTGAAGAAAGGTGTGTCTGGTGGCGGGCTATCCCGTGATGAGCGGCGGGCGCGAAGCGAAGGCGGAGCGCAGGGGGACCCCGCGCCCGGCCGCCCCGCCTGGAGGGCTACAGGCTGTCCAGGCGACTCGTCAGGCCAGCCGTCCGTGGCACTTCTTGTACTTCTTACCCGATCCGCACGGACACGGGTCGTTGCGCCCCGGCTCCTCGTTCACGTCGAGCGGCTCATCCGGCCGGATGACCCGGGCCCCGCCCGGCGCCATCTGCGCCGCCGAACCGTCCGCCGAGGCCGAGGTGGCCACGCCCGTCGCCGCGAAAGCCGGCTCCTGCTCCTCGACACCGGCCCCGTCTCCTCCGGGCGTCATCGAGCCCACGCCGGTGGCGGGGCTCTCGTCCGGACCCGACATGGCCGTGATCTGCGGGGCACGCAGCCGTTGCTGCGGCTCCGGCTCGATCTGCGCTCGGAACAGGAAGTTCGCGACGGCGCGCCGCAGCTCTGTCATCATGGCCACGAACTCGTCGAACGCCTCCTGCTTGTACTCGATCAGCGGGTCCTTCTGGCCCCACGCCCGGTACCGGATGGAGTCGCGCAGGTGGTCGAGCTCGTACAGGTGATCTTTCCACTTGTCGTCGATCACCGAGAGGACGATGAAGCTGAGGATTCGCTCCCAGTGCTCCCCGAAGCTCTCGATCTTGTGCCGGTAGGCCTCGTGGGCGTGCTCGACCACGGCCTCCAGGAGGTCCTCCGGGTCGGACCACGGCAGGTCGGCCCGTGAGCTCTCGCCCTCCGGCAGGAAGTCGACCAGCAGGAAGTAGTCGAGGATCAGCTTCTCGCGGAGCCCGGCCAGGTCCCAGCGCTCCGGGTGGGTGCCCGCCTCCACGAAGTCGACCACGTCCCCGCGCAGGGCCGCCTCGATCATCTCCCACGCCTCGCCCTTGAGGTCCTCTCCCCCCTCCAGGGCGAACAGCCGGAGGTCGTAGATGACCTCGCGCTGCTGGTTCATGACGTCGTCGTACTCCAGCAGCTTCTTGCGGGCCTCGAAGTTCTGGAGCTCCACCCGCTTCTGAGCCCGCTCGAGCGCCTTGGTCATCCACGGGTCCGAGATGACCTCGCCCTCCTTCATGCCGGCCCGGTCCAGCCACTTGGCGATGCGGTCGGATCCGAACAGCCGCATGAGGTCGTCTTCGAGCGACACGAAGAAGCGGCTCGAGCCAGGATCCCCCTGGCGGCCCGAGCGGCCCCGCAGCTGCCGGTCGATGCGGCGGGCCTCGTGGCGCTCGGTGCCCAGAATCTGGAGGCCGCAGGGCGGGTCCACCTGGCAACCCAGCTCCTCGATCTGGGCCGGCGACAGGTCGGGCGTCTCCTCCACCTGGCCGAAGGCGGGCTCCTCGGAGAGAATCCCGCACACCTCGCACTTCACGACGCCGGGCCCGAGCTTAATGTCCGTGCCGCGGCCGGCCATGTTCGTGGCGATGGTGATCGCGCCGGGCTGTCCGGCGTTGGCCACGATCTGGGCTTCCCGCTCGTGGTTCTTGGCGTTGAGGACCTCGTGCTCCATGCCGCGCCGCCGGAGCACCCGGGAGATCATTTCCGACACCTCGACGCTGGTGGTGCCGACCAGGATCGGCAGACCGCGCTCGTGGAGTCGCTCGATCTCCTCGAGGAGCGACGCGTACTTCTCCCGCTTGGTGCGGAAGATCACGTCCTCCTGGTCGACTCGCCGAACCGGGCGGTTCGTCGGGATCACGACGACCTCGAGACCATAGATCTCGTGGAACTCGCCCTCCTCCGTCTCCGCCGTGCCCGTCATGCCGGCCAGCTTGTCGTACATGCGGAAGTAGTTCTGGATGGTGATCGTGGCGAGGGTCTGGGTCTCCCCCTGCACGGTCACCCCCTCCTTGGCCTCCACGGCCTGGTGGAGTCCGTCGCTCCAGCGCCGTCCCGGCATCTTGCGGCCCGTGAACTCGTCCACGATGACGATCTGGCCGCCTTCCTCCACGTACTCCACGTCCTTCTCGTACAGGGCGTGGGCCTTCACGAGCTGATGGATGATGTGGATCTTCTCCGACTTCTCCGCATACTCGCGTTCCAGCGCCGCGACGGCCTCGCGCTTGTCGGACGCGGACAGCTCCTCGGAGTCTTCGACCTTCTTGACCTTCTGGGAGAGGTCTGGGACCACGAAGGCCTCGGGATCGGATGGGCTGAGGACGTCCAGGCCCTGGTCCGAGATCTGGATCGTGTGCCCCTTCTCGTCCGTCGAGTACAGCAGCAGCTCGTCGATCTCGTGCAGCCGCTTCTCGCGCATGAGGTCGCCCTCCGTGCGCTGCACGAGCTGCTTGACCCCCGTCTCGTTGAGGAGCTTCATGAGCCGGCGGTTCTTGGGATCACCGCGCTGCGCGGCCAGGAGGAGCTGTCCCGCCTCGTGTTCCTTGGAGGAGTCGTCGTCCTCGCGCGACTCCTCGAGGAGCTGCTCCCCTTCGGCCACCAGCTCCCGGACAATGCGGCCCTGGCGCCGCACGAGGTCCGCCACCTGGCTGTTGTACTTGCCGTAGATCCCCTCGTCGCCCTTGCCGACCGGGCCGCTGATGATCGAGCGGGGTGCGGGCTTCGTCGATGAGAACCGAGTCCACCTCGTCGATGATCGCGTAAGCATGGCCGCGCTGCACCCGGTCCTCGAGCCGGACGACCATGTTGTCGCGCAGGTAGTCGAACCCGAACTCGTTGTTCGTCCCGTAGGTGATGTCGCAGCCGTACGCCTCCCGGCGCACCTGCGTGCCCGGCTCGGCGTCGTCGATGCAGCCGACCGTGAGCCCCAGGTACTCGAACACGGCCCCCATCCACTGCGAGTCGCGGCGGGCCAGGTAGTCGTTGACGGTGACGAGGTGGGCGCCCTTTCCGGCGAGCGCGTTCAGGTACAGGGGCATGGTGGCCACGAGCGTCTTGCCCTCGCCGGTGGCCATCTCGGCGATCTTGCCCTGGTGGAGGACGATCCCGCCGATGAGCTGCACGTCGTAGGGGACCATGTCCCAGGTCGTCGTGTTGCCGGTGACGTGGATTTCCCGGCCCAGGAGCCGACGGCACGCCTCGCGAACGGTGGCGAACGCCTCGGGGAGGATCTCGTCCAGGACCTCCTGGGTGAGCTCGCCCAGCTCCTCTTCCAGGCCCGCGATGCGCTGCGTGAGGTCCGCCCGCTCGCCCGGGTCCTCGCTGTGCCGCCGGCGCTCCCGCAGCTCGGCGACCTCCTCCTCCAGCGCTGCGGTGCGCTCCCGGATCTGCTCCCGGAAGCGCCCCGTCTGGGCCTGGAGCTCCTCCTCGGAGACGTCCGCCAGCCGCACTTCGTGGCGTTTGATCTCGTCGACGATGGGCTGGAGCTTCTTCATCTCCCGCTCGAAGCGGGTGCCCACCAGGCTGTTGATGAGGGACTTCAGCATGGCTCCGTCAGGTGCTCGAGGCGTGCAGGGGCCGCGCGGAGCGGGCCCGACGCACAGCTAATAGACATGCCGCGTGGCATCGTTCCCCCCATCGGGGGCCGTGTCGGCCGACTGGAGGACGTCCTCGGCCCAGGCGCGCTCCAGCGCGCCGCGGACCGACTCCGGCACCAGGTAGCGGACCGTGAGCCCCCGGCCCAGGCGCTCCCGGATGCGGGTGGCCGACAGGTCCACCCGCGTCACGGGGAGGGAGCGCACGTCGATCCCGTCCGCCTCCCAGGCTCCCGGATCCTCTCCCCCGCGCGTCATCACGACGACGTCCGCCAGCTCCGTGAGCCTGCGCGGCTCGTGCCAGCTGGACAGCGTCCGCAGCTGGTCCACACCGAGGACCAGGTAGAGGGCCTCGGGTGCCCGCATCTCCCGAATCCAGGCGAGCGTATCGACGGTGTAGGAGGGCCCATCGCGCCGTACCTCGACATCGCTCACCTCCATGCGGGGGTCCCCGTCGAAGGCGCGCCGAACCAGGTCCAGCCGCACCGCCGCGGGCAGCACGGCGTCCCGGTGCGGTGGCCGGCCGGCGGGGACGACCAGCAGTCGGTCGAGTCCCAGGCCCTCGACCACGTCGCCGGCCACCACGAGGTGCCCGATGTGGATCGGATCGAAGGTGCCTCCGAACAGCCCCAGTCGCTCGCCCGTCGGCATCCCGGCCGCCTCAGGCGCCCTGACCGGTCTCGTTTCGCAGCTTTCTGGCCGCCTGCGAGTCCGCGTGCTCCGTCAGGAGCCGCTGGCGCACGTCCTTGGCCTCCGAGTCGAACCCGATCTTCCGGTAGCTATGGTAGAGGCTGGCCAGCACATCGGGCACGATCGACGCCTTGGGGTAATTCTTGAGGATGATCTCGAAGTACACGTTCGCGGACTCGTAGATGCCGTGGTCGAAGTACCACTTGCCCACCTTGTAGGACTTGGCCGCGAGCTTGTCGTTGGCCTTCTGCTGGAGCGTCCTGGCCGAGTCGGCGAGGGGGCTGTCGGGATAGTACTGCAACAGCCGTCCGCAGGCGTCCACGGCCTTGTGCGTGTAGTCCTGGTCGAGGGCGAGCTCGGGACTGAGCTTCCAGTCGCACCGGCACACGCCCAGGAGCGCGTCGTCCGCGAGGTCGCTGGTGGGGCGGTTCGTGCCGAGGCGATCGAAGGCGTCGGCAGCCTCGCGGTAGTGCCCCTCCTTGAAGTACGACTCGCCCAGCAGGTACTGGCCACTGTCGGCGCGCGGGTCCAGGGGCGCCTCCAGCAGGAAGGACTTGAAGCCCTTGGCCGCCGCGCCGTAGTCGCCGGCGGCGAAGCGCTCACGGGACCAACGGTACTTGCCCTCGGGAGCCATCTGCTTGGGTGGACTCGCCGTGCCACACGCCAGCGCTCCCGCGAACAGCGCCAGGCCCGCGGCGGCCGGGACGACCCGCAGCCAGAGGCCGCCATGACGGCCGGCCCACGCCCGCGCTTCGGGTTCCCCGGCGTCCTCGCTCGCTGCAGGCTCCTGGCTCCGCATCCTCACTCCCTCTGCTTCCTCTCTCACTCCCGGCCTCGACGGCTCCCACACGCCATCCTGCTCAGCCGCCGTACCGGATCTGTCGGATCCGCTCCTCGGCCTGATGGGCCACCGGTCCCGTGCGGGCCGGGTCGAGGCGCAGGACCGATTCGAACGCCTCCATCGCTTCCTGGGACCGTCCCTGGCCCAGCAGCACCTCGCCCCGCAGGTACTGCGCCCTGTCCTGCAGGGTCCGGGGCACGCCGACCGCCACCAGGCTGTCGAGGCTGGCCAGCGCGTCGTCGGGCCGCCTGGCCCGCCGTTGCTGGGTAGCTACCTCGTATAGACAGTTCCCGTAGTGCCAGCGGGCGCTGTTCGCCTCGGCCGACCCATCGCCTGGCGCCATATCCAGGTAGCGCCGAAAGTAGGTCAGGGCCTCCTCGCATCCCCCCAGCTCCTCGAAGGAGCGAGCCGTCTCGTACAGAACCCTTGAATCGACGCCGGGATCCTCGGGGAGGGACAGAAGCAGGGGCAGCGCGTCGGCGAAGCCGCCCTGGTCGAAGGCGTGGTCCCCGAGCTTGCGCCTGAGGTCGGCCGGGACCAGGGACAGGTCGGAGGCGACGACCGGCTCCAGGAGCCTGGACATCTCCGCCTCGTTGCCGCGCTCGTCGGCAGCGCGCGCCGCGGCCGTGAGATCCGTGGCCGCCTGGTACTGGTAGCTGGAGTCCGCCTTCAGTAACTGGCCGTAGATCTGGAGCGCCGTCTCACCATCGCCGGAGAGCGCGTACGCGTGTGCCAGGCGCGCGAGGATGGACGGATCCTCGCCCTGCTGGCGCCGGGCCAGTCGATACTCGGCGATGGCCTGATCCGTCCGCCCCTGCGTGAGGAGGCGGTCGCCCCTCCCGAGCGCATCGCCACCGGCCCTGGTGCAGGCGGTCAGACCGACCAGCCCGGCTGCCCATACGGCGATGATGCTCCAACGACCCGGCCTCCAGCGTGGGGTCACTCGCCACCCGCGCTCGCCCGTCTCCGGCCGAAAGCCCGTCGGAAGAGCCCGTACTTCAGGATACACACCAGGGCCCGCACGCCGTCCCGCCATCCGATCTTCTTGCCCTCGGCGTAGGTTCGTCCGCTGTACGACACGCCGACCTCGTACACCCGCCAGCCCCCGAGGGCCACCTTCGACGTCAATTCGGGCTCGACCCCGAATCCCCGCTCCTCGATGACGAGATCGTCGAGCACCTCGCGACGGAAGCACTTGTAGCACGTCTCCATATCGGAAAGGTTGAGGTTCGTCACCATGTTGGACAGCAGCGTGAGGAAGCGGTTCCCGACGTAGTGCCAGAAGTAGAGGACCCGGTGGGGACGTCCGCCCATGAACCGCGATCCGTACACGACGTCGGCCAGCCCCCGCTCGATCGGCTCGACCAGCATCTCGTAGTCCACCGGGTCGTACTCCAGGTCCGCGTCCTGCACGATGACGACCTCGCCCGCGCACGAGCGGAACCCCCGGGAGAGTGCGGCGCCCTTGCCCCGGTTGGGATCCTGGCGCACGAGGCGATCGATGTGGCCCTCCTTCTCCAGCCGCGCCAGGATCTCGGTGGACCCGTCGGTGGACCCGTCGTCGACCACGACCAGCTCCACCGGCATCGACACCGCACGGACCCGCGCGACGATCTCCTCCAGCGTGTCACGCTCGTTGTAGACGGGCATGACGACGGAGACTCGCACCGCCGATCCGTTCGCGGCGACGTCGCTCACGCGGTCCCGTCTCCGGCCAGCACGCGGGGCGAGGGGAGGCGCCCCTGCTCACGCAGCCTCCGGAAGTGGTCCGCCGTGCGCTCCAGACCGTTCCGCAGCTCCACCTTCGGAGACCAGTCCAGCACCCGACGCGCCCGGCCAATGTCGGGCTGGCGCACCTTGGGATCGTCCTCCGGAAGGGGGAGGTACCGGACCTCGGAGTCCCCGCCCGTGACCTCGAGGACGAGATCCGCGAGCTCGGCTATCGTGAACTCGACGGGATTGCCGAGGTTGACCGGCTCGCTCTCCTCGGAGAAGAACAGGCGGTACAGGCCCTCGATGAGGTCGGACACGTAGCAGAAGCTGCGGGACTGGCTACCATCCCCGTAGATGCTGAGCGGTTCGCCGAGCAGGGCCTGGACGAGGAAGTTCGACACGACCCTCCCGTCGGCCGGCCGCATGCGGGGTCCGTACGTGTTGAAGATCCTGGCGATACGCGTGTCGAGGCCGTGGTAGCGGTGATACGCCATGGTCAGCGCCTCGGCGAATCGCTTGGCCTCGTCGTACACTCCGCGGGGGCCGATCGGGTTCACGTTCCCCCAGTAGCCCTCCGTCTGGGGATGCTCGAGCGGGTCGCCGTACACCTCGGAGGTGGAAGCGAGCAGGTAGCGGGCTCCCTTCGCCTTGGCCAGGCCGAGCGTCTTGTGCGTCCCCAGGCTCCCCACCTTCAGGGTCTGGATCGGGAACTCGAGGTAGTCCACCGGACTGGCGGGCGAGGCGAAGTGCAGGACGCCGTCCAGGCGGCCGGCCACGTACGATGAACTCCGTCACGTCGTACTTGACGAAGTGGAAGCCCTCCCGGCCCATCAGGTGGGCCAGGTTGTCCGCGGAGCCGGTGATGAAGTTGTCCATGCCCACGACCTCGTGGCCCTCCTCGAGGAAGCGGTCGCACAGGTGGGAGCCCAGGAAGCCGGCCGCCCCCGTGATGAGGACCCTCATTCGACCGCCTCCCGTCCGATCGGATAGTAGCGGAACCCGCGGTCCCCGAGGCGCCGGGGCTCGAACAGGTTGCGACCGTCGAACACCGTCCGCTCCCGAAGGGCGTCGGAAAGCCGCTCCCAGCTCGGCCGGCGGTACTGCTGCCACTCCGTCACGATCACAAGGGCGTCGGCACCGACGCACGCCTCGTACTCGTCCTTGCCGTAGTCGACGCGGTCGCCGAAGTGCCGCGAGCGGGCCACCTCCATGGCCACCGGGTCGTGGACAGCCACCGAGGCCCCGGCGCCCAGGAGTCCTTCCACGACCTCGATGGAGGGCGCTTCCCGCATGTCATCCGTCTCCGGCTTGAAGGCCAGACCCCACACGGCCAGACGGCGCCCGGCGAGGTCGCTCCCGAAGTGATCGAGCACCTTCTCCACCAGGAGCCGCTTCTGGCGATCGTTGGCCTCGTGCACGGCGCGCAGGATCGAAAGGTCGACCGCCTGCTCATCTCCCGTCCGGATGAGCGCACGGACATCCTTGGGAAAGCAGCTTCCCCCGTACCCGGCCCCGGCGAACAGGAAGGACGATCCGATCCGAGGGTCGCTGCCAATGCCGTGCCGGACGTGGGCCACGTCGGCTCCCGTGGCCTCGCACAGGGCGGCGACCTGGTTCATGAAGCTGATCCGGGTGGCCAGCATCGCGTTCGCGGCGTACTTGGTCAGCTCGGACGACGGTATGTCCATGAACAGCAGAGGATTGCCCGTTCTCACGAACGGCTCATACAGCTCCTGGAGGATGGGACGCACGGCGTCCGTCTCGATGCCGCACACCACTCGGTCGGGGCGCATGAAGTCGTCGACCGCGCTCCCCTCCTTGAGGAACTCGGGGTTGGAGCACACGTGGAACGGGACGTCCGTCCAGCGCTCGATCTCCTCCCGGACCCGCCGCGCCGTGCCCACCGGGACCGTGCTCTTGGTGATGACCACCGCCCCCTCGCGCAGGTTCCGGCCGATCGTCCCGGCCACCGAGAGCACGTGCTGGAGGTCGGCGGAGCCGTCCTCGTCGGGAGGCGTGCCCACCGCGATGAACAGGACCTCGCCGCGGGCTGCTGCGGTGTCCACGTCGGTCGTAAACTGGAGCCGGTTCTCGCGCGCGTTCCTCTCCAGCAGACGATCCAGGCCCGGCTCGAAGATGGGGACCTCGCCCCGCTCGAGCCGCTCGATCTTCCCCTCGTCGACGTCGGCGCACACCACGCGGTGCCCCGTCTCCGCGAGACAGGCGCCGACCACGAGGCCGACGTATCCGGTTCCGATGACCGTCACATCCATGATCGTCCCCTGCTCACGTCGCTCTCCTGTGGCATCTCGGGTGCCTCTCGATGGCCGGGGAGGTTCAGCTCGCGAACGTGCGGTACACTTCGCGCACCGTGTCCTCGATGCTCCGCTGCGGCGCCCAGCCGGTCTCCTGGCGGATCCGGGTCGGGTCGCCCACCACGCGGCCGGGCTCCTCCTCCCGGATGCGGCTCTCGTCCACGACCACCTCCACGCTCACGTTCGCATCGTCGAGGATCCAGTCGAGGATCCGCCGAACGGAGATGGAGCGCCCTGAGCACACATTGTACGCCGCCTGCGGGCGTTCCAGCTCCGTCACCAGGAGGAAGGCCCGCACGGCATCCCGGACGTCCGTGAAGTCCCGCTCGGCGTCCAGGTTGCCCACGTCGAGCCTCGAGGGCCGCTCGCCCGCCGCGATCTCGGCGACCTGTCGGCAGAAGTCCGGGACGACAAAGTGGGTCTGCTGGCCCGGACCAATGAGGTTGAAGCCACGGAGCACGACCGTCCGCACGTCGTACGCACGCCGGTACGTGTGCGCGGCGAGCTCCTGGCACGCCTTGGAGAGCCCGTACACGGTCACCGGCCGCAGCATGAGCTCCTCGCCCAACGGCTGACCGGGCTCGCCGGCGTCCCCATACGAGTCCCCCGAGCCCATGACCAGGATCAGGGGATCGAAGTCCGGGAACTCCTCGCGGACGCTGAGCACGGCCTCGCAGAGGTTGACGGTGCCGCCCGCGTTGACACGCAGGGCCCCTTCCGCCTGCTCCCGGGCCAGCGCGCCCGAGGAGAAGCCGGCCAGGTGGTAGATCCGGTCGGGTCGGACCGCCGCCAGGACCCGGAACAGGGCGTCGTGGTCCCGGACGTCGGCGGCTTTCCAGTCCACCGCGGCCATCTGGGACGGCGACAGGGTGCTCCGGGTGGGCGGGAGCGTGAGGGCGGAGGCCGCGACCTCCCCCTCGGACTCCAGGAGCGCCGTGAGCAGGTGCTCGCCGACGAAACCGTCCGCGCCGGTGACCAGGCTCTTCAAGCGGAGGCTCCGCGCCCTTCGGCCCGCGCCCGCCTGGCCAGCTCCCGGGCCGCGTAGGTGACGACCAGATCGGCGCCCGCGCGCCGGATCGAGACGGCCGCCTCCCACAGGACCGCCTCCGCGTCGAGCCAACCCCGCTCGGCCGCGGCCCGGATCATGGCGTACTCGCCGCTCACGGAGTAGGCCACGGTGGGCAGGCCGAAGCGCCGCTTGACCCTGTAGACGATGTCCAGGTAGCCGAGAGCCGGCTTGACCATGACCATGTCGGCCCCCTCCGACACGTCCAGCGCCACCTCGCGGAGGGCCTCGTCGCCGTTGGCCGGGTCCATCTGGTAGCCGCGCCGGTCGCCGAAGCCCGGCGAGGAGTCGGCCGCGTCACGGAAGGGGCCGTAGAAGGTGCTGGCGTACTTGGCCGCGTACGAGAGAATCGCGACATCCTCCAGGCCCTCGCGGTCCAGCGCGCCGCGGATCGCTCCCACCCGGCCGTCCATCATGTCCGAGGGCGCCACGACCTGCGCGCCCGCTTTCGCGTGGCTCACGGCCTGCCGGGCGAGGAGCTCCAGCGTCGGATCGTTGAGCACGCGGTCGCCCTCCACCAGCCCGCAATGGCCGTGGCTCGTGTACTCGCACAGGCACACGTCCGTGATCACCACGGCATCGGGGAACTCCTCCCGGAGGCGCCGGACGGCGCGCTGCACGATCCCGTCTTCGGCCCACGAGGCGCTGCCACGCTCGTCCTTGTGGTCCGGCACCCCGAACAGGAGGAACGCCCTCACTCCATCCTCGAGCGCGGCGGCCGCCTCCCGCACTGCCGCCTCGATCGGGAGTCGGAACACGCCCGGCATCGACTCGACGGGGCGCGGCGCGTCCGTAGTGGCGTCCACGAACAGCGGGTAGATGAAGTCCGAGGCAGCCGGACGGGTCTCCCTGACCAGGTCCCGGACCCCGGGTCGGCGCAAGCGACGCAACCGCACACGGGGAAACGAGCCTCCTCCTCCCTCCTCAGCCATCCGTTCCTCCCGGCTGCGATGCCTTCTCCGCCTCCACGAGCGCCTCCACGAGACCGGGGATCGTGAACTCGCGGGCCACCACGTGCACCGGGAGTCCCAGCTCGCGGGCCGTTCCCGCCGTGATCGGACCGATGGCCGCGACCCTGGCCTCGCCGGCGTCCGCTCCGACCGCCGTCACGAACCCACGGACCGTAGAGGACGCCGTGAAGGTCAGCCAGTCGATCTCGCCGGCGTCCAGGCGGGTCCGCAACGCATCCGCCTCGGCCGCATCCGCGAACGTGGTGTGGTAGGCGGCGACCTCATCCACGCTGGCGCCGGCGGCTTCCAGGAGCCGGGGAAGCACCTCCCGTGCCTCGGCCGCCCGCGGGAGCAGGACGCGACGCCCCGAAGGTCGCGGCTCCGCAGCGAGGATCGCCTCGGCGAGGCGCTCGGCGCGGTACTCCTCGGGGAGCACCGACGCCTCGAGCCCGAGCTCCGTCCGCACCGCTTCCGCCGTGGCCGGTCCGATGGCGGCCACCCGCAGCTCCCGGAGCGCATCCGCGGCGCCGCCGACCTCGTCCCGTGCGCGCCGGAATGCTTCCACACCGTGCACGCTCGTGAACACGAGCCAGTCGTAGGCGGCCACACGGCGGAGCGCATCGCGCAGAGGCGTGGGATCCTCGAGCGGGCGGATACGGATCGTCGGAAAGGAGAGCACCCGCGCGCCGAGGGAGCCGAGCAGCGACTCGAACGAGCCCGAGCGGGAGCGCGGGCGCGTCACGACGACGGTACGGCCCTCGAGAGGGTGATCCCGGGATGGCGCGGGCCTGGCAATCATCGGAGCGGAATATAGGCGCGGCCCCGGGCGGGACCAACGCCGGGGGGCGACGACCCGTCACCGGGTCGTCACGGCGCCTTACTGACCTTCCCGGCCTTCAGGCAGCGCGTGCACACCCGCACGCGCCGCACGGTCCCCTCGTCGACGATCCGGACCCGCTGGAGATTCGGGTAGGTGCGCCGCTTCGTGCGGTTGTTGGCGTTGCTGACGCTGTTGCCCGTTGCCGGGCCCTTGCCGCACACGTAGCAGAATCTAGCCATCAGAATCCCCGCGTGGCCTCAGTTGCGAGTGCTGCGGAGGATGGAGACGGAGTCCGCCAGCATGAACGTCGGCAGACTCGGAATCTGTGCCGCCGACGCCGAATCCACCGCCCCGCGCTTCACCCACTCCGAGCGAATCGAGTCGTTGAGCGTATAGAACTGACCGCCCACGTTGACGCGGTCGTCCTTGTAGACCGTGGTGCCCCGCTGGAGCAGCCGGGCGCTCAGCAGCACCGGATACTCGAGGGTGTCGTTGACGACGAGCGTGAACACGCCCCGCCCGAGCCGCGCTCCAACCTGGGCGCTGTCGAAGGCGGCGCCCTGGCCCGCAGCCGCCGCTGGATCCGAGCCCAGGGACGCCAGGGTCACCGGGGGCGGCCCCTCCGTGGTCGAGTCCGCCATGGCGGGCGTCACGGTCTGCTCGATCTGCTGGGACTGGCGATACAGCCAGTAGAAGAACCCGGCCATGACCGCGAGTGCCACGACCAGGAGGATGGATGAGCTTCCGCGAAAGCCGGAACGCGCCATGTGTCTCCCTCTCTCTTGTTCCCCGGACGGACGGGCCTAGGCCTGGGCCTCCACCCGCTCCGTCAGCTCGATGAGCGCCAGCTCCGCTCCATCCCCTTTCCTGGCACCCAGCTTCAGCACCCGAGTGTACCCACCCTCACGACCCTCGAAGCGGGGGCCGATGTCGTCGAACAGCTTCGCCAGGATCTCACGATCCTGAATGTGCCGGCGCACCTGGCGGCGGCTGTGCACGTCGTCGGTGCGGGACAGCGTGACCAGCTTCTCCGCGAACGGACGCAGCTCCTTGGCCTTGGCCTCGGTCGTCCGGATGCGCTCGTGACGGAACAGGCTCGTGGCCATGTTCCGGAGCATGGCCTTCTTGTGGCTGGCCGTCCGGCTGAGCTGCCGACCCTTCTTCCTATGCCTCATCGTCGGCCTCGGCGGTCGCCCCGTTGCCGGCGCTCGCCTCCTCCCGGAGATAGAGCGTCCCGTCCTCGCCCTGTTCTAGAGCCATGCCGAAGTGGAGCTTGTTGTCGGCGAGCACCTCGGCCACCTCCTCCAGGGACTTCTCGCCGAAGTTCTCGACCTTGAGCATGTCGTCCCGGGACCGTCTCGCGACATCCCCGAGGGTCCGAATGTCGGCCTTCTCGAGCGTGTTGCGGGAGCGGACCGAGATACCTTCGAACGCCTCGAGCGATCGGCCGAGCAACTCCTGGAGCTCGGTGCCTACTCGCCGCAGGCCTTCGGGCGCACCGTCGCCACCCGCTCCGGCTCCACCCTTTGCGGACCCGATCTCGATCGGTCCCTCGCCGATCCGGGTCAGATAGTCCAGGTGGGCGCGCGCGATTCGGGCCGCCTGGCCGAGCGCGTCGGCCGGATCCAGAGCCCCGTTGGTCTCGACCGCGATCATGAGCCGGTCGAAGTCGGTGCGCTGGCCGACTCGCGTCTCCTGGACCGCGAAGTTCGCCCTGGTCACCGGGTTGTACATCGAGTCCACCCGGATCAGGTCGACGGGAGCGTCCTTGGGGAGTCCGTGCTGCTCCGCCATGGCGAAGCCCCGGCCCCTGTTCACCCACAGGTCCATGCGCAGCGGCCGGTTCTCCGGCCGGTCCGACTGCAGGGTGAAGAGGTGCTGGTCGGGGTTGACGATCTCCACCGTGGCCACGTCACCGATGTCGGAGGCCGTCACTTCCGCCGCCTCGTGCACGCTGAGCTCGAGGCGCGCCTCTTCCTCGCCCGGGTCGAGCTGGATGACCAGGCGCTTCAGGTTCTGGATGATCTGGTGGATGTCCTCGGCCACCCCCTCGATGGTCTGGTGCTCGTGCTGCACCCCATCGACCCGGAAGGCCCACACGGCCGCGCCTGGAAGCGAGGACAGGAGGATCCGTCGAATCGAATTTCCGATCGTATGGCCGAATCCCCGCTCCAGCGGCTGGAGGAGGTATTCGGCGCGCCGCCCGTCTTCGGACCGGGATTGCTCCTCGGCCGACTCGGGCAACACCAGTCCGGTCAAGTCCAACGTCGAAGGCATAACGCTCTCTTCGCCTGTATGTACCAGTCGTGCAGTCTCGAGGCCGGTCGCGGCCTTACTTGCTGTATAGCTCGACGATCAACTGCTCCTGCGCCGCCAGCGGAATGTCCGCCCGCGAGGGTCGCTCGAGCATCCGTCCCTTGAGCCCATCGTAGTCGACACCCAGCCAGGTGAGCCGATCCCGGTTCTTGCTGTCCGCCACGGCCTCGCGCACGAGGGGCATCTCGCTGGCCGTCGAGGAGAGCGAGATCTCTTCTCCGGGCGCGACCTCGTAGCTGGGCACGTCCACGGTACCTCCGTTCACGCGCACGTGGCGATGCCGGACCAGCTGACGCGCGCCCTTTCGGGAAGGCGCGAAGCCCAACCGGTACACCATGTTGTCGAGGCGGCTCTCGAGGCCGACCAGCAGGTTCTCGCCCGTGATACCGGGAAGCGTGGCCGCCCGTCCGAACAGGTTCGAGAACTGTTGCTCGCCCAGCCCGTAGATGCGCTTGACCTTCTGCTTCTCACGCAGCTGGAGCGCGTACTCCGACTGCCGGCGGCGCCGGCGGCCGACGCCGTGCTCGCCGGGCGGATACCCCCGGCGCTCCACGGCGCACTTCTCGGTGAAGCAGCGCTTTCCCTTGAGGAAGAGCTTCTCGCCCTCGCGCCGGCACAGCCGGCAGACCGGACCCGTGTATCGACCCATGTAGCTTCTTCGTCTCCTCTAGACCCGACGCTTCTTGGGCGGACGGCAGCCGTTGTGCGGGATCGGCGTTACGTCGCGAATGGCCGTGATCGTCAGACCCGCGCTCTGCAGGGCCTGAATGGCCGACTCTCGGCCCGAGCCCGGGCCCCGGACGTTGACGCTGACCCGCTTCATGCCGAGCGCCACGGCTTCCTTGCCGGCGTTCTCGGCAGCGATCGTGGCCGCGAAGGGCGTCGACTTCTTGGAACCCTTGAAGCCCGACTTTCCGGCGCTCGACCAGGCCACCGTGTCGCCCCCGGTGTCCGTGATCGTGACGATCGTATTGTTGAAGGTGGCCTTGATGTGCGCCACGCCCTCGGCGGGCACCTGCCCCTTCTTGCGGCTCGACTTCTTTCCCGGCTTCGCCATCCCTCGCTCGTCGCTGCAGACGTGCTCTCACGCCCCGCGCCCGCCGACCTCCTCGGGGGCCGCGGGCGCCGGTCACTCCGTGTGGCGCACCTACTTCTTGGCGGGCGCCCTCTTCCTGCCGGCCACGGTCTTTCGGGGCCCCTTCCGCGTCCGGGCGTTCGTATGCGTGCGCTGACCCCGGACCGGCAGGCCCTTCTTATGCCGGATGCCCCTGTAACAGCCAATGTCCATGAGTCGCTTGATGTTCATGGACCGTTCGGTGCGCAGGGCTCCTTCCACCTTGTATCGGTTCTCGATCACCCGCCGCAGCTTGTTGACATCCTCGTCGGAGAGCTCGTGAATCCGGACGTCCCGGTTCAGAGCCGTCTCGTCGAGGATCGACCGAGCGGTGGATCGACCGATGCCATAGATGTACGTGAGCGCGATTTCTACGCGCTTGTTCCGTGGCAGGTCCACTCCCGCGATGCGTGCCATCCTGGTCTACCTACCCCTGACGCTGCTTGTGTTTCGGATTCCGCGTGCAGATCACCCGCACCACGCCGCGGCGGCGGACGATCTTGCAGTGCTCGCAGATCCTCTTTACGCTGCTTCGAACCTTCATGGTCGATTCTCCCTGCCGCCGGATCCGTCTGCATCGGAGCCTTGCAACCTAACAGTCGCCCCACCCTCGATCAACATGGTCCGGGCGGGACCCGCTCGGTCTCACTTGTAGCGATACGTGATCCGGCCCTTTGTGAGGTCGTAGGGCGACATCTCCACCGCCACCTTGTCGCCCGGCAGGATCCGGATGTAGTTCATGCGTATCTTCCCGGAGACGTGACAGGTGATCTCGTGCCCGTTCTCCAGCCGGACCCTGAACATCGCGTTGGGGAGAGCTTCGATGACCTCCCCGCTCATCTGGATCGGTTCTTCCTTAGCCAACCTTGTCGCCTCCCTGGGCTGCCGATCGGACCGGCGGAGCGGTGAGGATCCGCGGACCCTCCGCTGTCACCGCCACCGTGTGCTCGAAGTGCGCCGAGAGCGATCCATCCGCCGTCAGGACGGTCCAGCCGTCCGAAAGGGTCCGGATCGATCGTCCCCCCACGTTCACCATCGGCTCGATCGCGATGACCAGTCCCTCCCTCATTCGCCGGCCGTGTCCCGCGTGGCCGTAGTTGGGGACCTGCGGGTCTTCGTGTGCTGCATGTCCCACGCCGTGTCCGACCAGCTCCCTGACGACGCTGTAGCCATCAGCCTCCACGAGGCTCTGGATGGCCTCGCCGATATCCCCAAGGTGGCCGCCAGGCCTCGCCTCGGCGATCCCCGCCTGCAACGCGGTCTCGGTGATGGTCAGCAGCCGCCGCGTCTCCGGCTCGATCTCGTCCACCGGTAGCGTCACGGCCGAGTCGGCGTAGTACCCCTCGAGCCGGACGCCCAGGTCCAGGCTCACGATGTCGCCCGACTCCAGCACCCTGTGCTCGGACGGGATCCCGTGCACCACTTCCTCGTTGATGCTGGTGCACAGGCTCGCCGGAAACCCGTAGAGACCCTTGAAGGCCGGCTCGGCCCCCGGGTGCTCGCGGATCATGTCCTCCGCCGCCCGGTCCAGCGCCGCGGTGGACACCCCCGGCGCCACCTCGTCCACCATCCGCTGGAGCACCTGACCGACGATGGCGCCCGCCCGGGCGATCACGTCGATCTCGGCGGCGCTCTTGAGGTGGATCACGTCCCGGCGCCCTCGGTCAACCGCTCGCGCAGACGGCGCTGGACCTGGCTCACCGGTCCCGTGCCGGGCACGGTCACGACCGGGACGTCGCTGGCCGCGTACCACGCCAGGACCGGCGCCGTCTGCGTTCGGTGCACCTCGAGTCGCCGACGTACGGTCTCGGGACGGTCGTCCTCGCGCTGCTCGACCCCCGCCGAGCACTCGGGACACGGAACTCCTTCCTCGTCCGACTCCAGCTCCTCGGCCGACCACACGGCCCCGCACTCCGGGCACACCCGCCGGGCGCTCAGACGCCGGATGAGTTCCTCTTCGGGGACCTGGAGGTCGACCACGGCGTCGAGCGACTCGCCGCGGCGTTCCAGCACGTCCCCCAGCCCTTCGGCCTGGGCCTCCGTGCGCGGAAACCCGTCCAGGATGAACCCCCTCGAGGCATCCGCGCCCCGGAGCGTCTCGTCGATCAAACCGAGGATAACCTCGTCGGGGACGAGCTCCCCTGCGTCCATGTAGCGGCGAGCCCTCTCCCCCAGCTCGGTGCCCGCCCTGCGGGCCTCGCGCAGCATGTCACCGGTCGAGAAGCGCGGAACTCCGAGCCACTCGGCCAGCCGAGCGCCCTGGGTTCCCTTGCCCGCGCCGGGTGGACCCATGAGGACCAGCCTCATCCTACATGTACCGCTGTCGTGCCCGGTACTTCACCCGACCCTTCTTCATGAAGCCCTCGTAGTGACGGAGCAGGAGGTGCTGCTGCATCTGCTGAACGGTGTCGAGCGCCACCCCGACGACGATCAGGAGCGAGGTACCCCCGAAGAAGAACGTCTTGATGTCGAAGGCCGAGAAGATCCAGAAGGGCATGATCGCGATGAGAGCCAGGTACACGGCCCCGGGAAGCGTGATGCGCGTAAGCACCCGGTCGATGTACTCGGCCGTCTGGGTGCCGGGCTTCACCCCCGGGATGAAGCCGCCCTGCTTCTTGAGATTCTCCGCCAGGTCGATCGGGTTGAAGATGATCGACGTGTAGAAGTAGGTGAAGAAGATGATCAGGATGCTGTAGGTGATGTAGTACCAAGCTGTTCCGGGCTGGAAGGTCTGGCTGAGCGTGTACAGGATGCCCGACACGCCCGTCGTCGCTATGCCCTGCCCTCCCGTGAACGCGTACAGCGTCCCCGGAACGATGATGATCGATTGGGCGAAGATGATGGGCATCACCCCGGCGGAGTTCACCCGCAAGGGAATGAACGACTTCTGTCCCTCGCGCACCCTGCCCCGCCCGACCACCTTCCGCGGGATCTGGACGGGGATCCTGCGGGCCGCCATCGTCAGCGCGACCACGCCGGCCACGATGCCGACCATGACCGCGGCCAGGGCGATCAGCTTGAACAGGCTGATTCCGCCGGCCCGCCACAGCTCCAGCGTGCTGGCCACGGCGCCCGGGAAGCGCTGCAGGATCGAGAAGAAGATCAGGAGCGACATGCCGTTTCCGACGCCGCGCTCGGTGATCTGCTCGCCCAGCCACATGACGAACACGCCGCCGGTGGTGAGCATGAGGATCGTCTGCAGGCGAAAGCCCCAGCCCGGATCCAGAACGGCCCCGGCCTGCGACTCCAGGAAGATCGCGTAGCCATAGGCCTGCATCACACACAGCGCCACCGTCACGTACCGGGTCCACTGCGTCAGCTTGCGGCGCCCGTCCTCCCCCTCCTTCTGCATCTTCTCGATGGTGGGGAAGACCGCGGCGAGCAGCTGGAACATGATGCTCGCCGAGATATACGGCATGATCCCCAGGGCGAACACGGTGGCCCGCTTGAGCCCCCCGCCGACGAACATGTCGTAGATGCCGAACAGGGTGCCCTGGAACTGGCCGGCCAGCTGCTCGAGCGCCACGACGTCGACGCCCGGAACGGTGATGTGCGCGCCCAGCCGATAGACGGCCAGGCACAAAAGCGTGAAGAGGATCTTGTCCTTGAGCTCCGGAACCTTGAACAGGTTGGGGATCGCTTCGGCGGCCTTCAGACGGGAGGAAGAGGCCATGCTAGTCGAGCACCTCGACCTGACCGCCGGCGGCCTCGATCTTCTGCCGCGCCGAGGCGCTGAACGCGTGCGCCCTCACCGTGAGGGATCGCTCCACCTCACCGATGCCGAGGATCTTCACCCGACGCGACGACGAGCCGATCAGCCCGCGCGCCTCGAGCTCGGCCGGTCCGATGTCGGTCCCGTCCACGAGCGCCAGCTCCCGAACGTTCACGACCTGGTTCTCGACCCGGTTCGGGTTGGTGAAGCCGCGCTTGGGGACCCTACGGTACAGGGGCATCTGGCCGCCTTCGAACCAGGTGCCGATCTCCTTGGCCCCGCCGCTCCGGGCCCTCTGGCCCTTGTGTCCGCGACCCGACGTCTTGCCGCGCCCTGAACCCGGACCGCGGCCCACGCGTCGCGTGGAGTGCTGCGACCCGTCGGCCGGACTCAGGTTCTCGAGGCCCACGTGCTCGTGATCAGCCATTGTTTCCGTCGATCTCCTCGACCTCGATCAAGTGCGACACCTTTCGGAGCATGCCCCGAATGGACGGCCCGTCCTCCTTCACCACTTCATCCTGGTGATGGCGGAGCCCGAGCGCCTCGAGGGTACGACGCTGTCGACCCGGCGCCCCGTTTCCGCTGCGCACCTGTCGGATGCGGAGCTTCTTAGCCACGCATGGCCTCCCGGATCACCTCGACGTCGACCCCGCGCTCGTAGGCCGCCTGCTCGGGCGTGACCAGGCTGGTGAGCCCCTGCATCGTGGCACGCACCATGTTGATCGGGTTGTTCGACCCCAGGCTCTTGGTGAGGATGTCCTGGTAGCCCGCGCACTCCAGAACGGCGCGCACCGGCCCGCCCGCGATAACTCCGGTCCCCGGCCGTGCCGGCTTGAGAAGGACCTTGCCGGCTCCGAACGCTCCCACGATCTCGTGCGGAACGGTACCCTTCCCGATCGGCACCTCGACCATGGTCTTCTTGGCCTGATCGATCGCCTTTCGGATGGCCTCTGCCACCTCGTTGGCCTTGGCCAGCGCGGTCCCGACCCGGCCCTGACCGTCGCCCACCGCGACCAGGGCGGTGAAGGAGAACCTGCGTCCTCCCTTCACCACCTTGGACACGCGGTTGATGTCGATCACGTTCTCGCGAAGGTTCTCGCCTTCGTCGCGTCGCCTCTTCGCCACCGTACCTCTCAGCTCACCGTTTACACGCGATCAGAATTCGAGGCCGCCCTCGCGGGCGCCCTCGGCGAAGGCCTTCACCCGACCGTGGTACGGGAAGCCGCCGCGGTCGAACACCACGCGCTCGATGCCGACCTCCTTCGCACGCCGGGCCAGGAGACGGCCCGCCGCGAAGCTCGCCGGGAAAGCGACCGCATCCTCCGGCATGACCTCCGCCACCTCGGGAGACCGGGTGGAGGCTCCCACCAGCGTCACGCCCCGGTCGTCGTCCACGACCTGGCCCTCGATGTTCCGGTGGCTGCGAGCCACGACCAGGCGCGGCCGCTCCGCGGTTCCCCGTACCTTTCTCTGGATACGCGCGTGGCGCCGGGCACGCCGCCGCCGACGCTCCATCACCCTGTCCGTCGCCATCCTCGCCTCTCCTCCGTATGCCTGTCTGCTCGATCCGGGGGCGCCTACAGCGTGCCGCTGACGGCCGCCTTGCCGGCCTTGCGGCGGACCTGTTCGCCCACGTACCGGATTCCCTTGCCCTTGTAGGGCTCCGGAGGCCGGACGTGCCGGATCTCGGCGGCGACCTCGCCCACCGTCTGCTTGTCGGCCCCGTTCACGTGAATCAGGGTGGGGCTCTCGAGCTCGATCTCGATGCCTTCGGGCACGTCGAACTCGACGGGGTGGCTGAACCCGACGTTGAGCACGAGGTTCCGTCCCCGCTTCTCCCCGCGGTAGCCGACACCCTGGATCTCGAGCGAGCGCCGGAACCCCTCGGTGACCCCCTGGACCATGTTGGCGATCAGGCTCCGTGTGAGGCCGTGCAGGGCCCGGTGCCGCGCCTGGTCCGTCGGGCGGCGCACCACGAGCTCTCCGTCCGTCACCTCGATCTGCATGTCCGGATCGAACCGCTGCTCGAGATCGCCCCTGGGGCCCTTCACGGACACCGTCGAGCCGTCCACCCGAACCTCGACGCCATCGGGGATGACCACCGGCAGCCTACCCACTCTCGACATCGTCGCTCCCCGCTCTAGTAGACGCGCGCCAGGACTTCGCCACCCACGCGCTGGCTGCGCGCCTCCCGGTCGCTCATCACGCCCCGCGAGGTGGAGAGGATGGAGATCCCGAGGCCCGATCGAACCTTGGGGATCGAGTCCGCCGCCACGTAGCGCCGCAGCCCGGGCCTCGACACGCGCTCCACGGCCCGGATCACGGGACGGTCTTCGTCCGTGTACTTCAGGTACACCCTCAGCACGCCATGCCGGCCGTCATCCAGGACCTTGAAGTCGTGGACGAAGTGGTTCTCCTTCAGGACGCGGGCGATCTCGATCTTCAGCTTGGAGATCGGCATGTCCACCCGGCGGTGTCCCGCCCGGCACGCGTTCCTGACCCGGGTCAGCATGTCCGCGATAGGATCGTTCAGACTCATCGCGTCACCAGCTCGCCTTCCTGACGCCGGGGATCTCCCCGCGCAGCGCCAGCTCCCTGAAGCACAGCCGGCACAGCCCGAACTTGCGCATGAATGCGCGAGCCCGCCCGCACCGGTTGCACCGGTTCTTTCCGCGGGTGCTGAACTTCGGCTCCTTCCTCGACTTCTCGATCAGCGCTTTTCTCGCCATGAATTCCTTTCGGGTCCTTCCGGATCGAACGGTCCGCCCGTGGCCTCGTGCCTCACACCACGACCGGCGTCTCGCCCCTGAACGGCATTCCCAGCTCCCGAAGGAGCACGAGCCCCTCGTCGTCCTTGTCGGTCGTCGTGACGAAGGTGATGTCCATGCCGTACACCTTGACCACCTCGTCGACGTCGACCTCGGGGAAGATCAGCTGCTCCTTGACCCCCACCGTGTAGTTGCCGCGGCCGTCGAACGACCGGCTGTTGAAGCCCCTGAAGTCACGAATTCGCGGCACCGCAGTGCTGATGAAGCGGTCCAGGAATTCGTACATGCGGCTCCTGCGCAGGGTCACCTTGATCCCGATCGGCATGCCCTCGCGCAGGTTGAAGTTCGAGATCGACCGCTTGGCCCGCGTCACGATGGGCCTCTGCCCCGTCACCAACGCCAGCTCGTGCTGGGCCGCCTCGAGCAGCTTGGGATCGTCTTTGGCGTCACCCAGTCCCGAGTTGAGCACGATCTTGTCCAGTCGCGGAATCTCGTGCGGGTTCTCGAACCCGAACGTCTCGCGCAACCGGTCGCGCACCTGGGACTCGTAGTGTTCGTGCAGCCTCGCTCTGCTCATCCTGCCCATCACTCTATGGTTACCGGGAAGCTGGCTCCCGTGGTCCGAACGCCGCAGCTCACGGCGTCGGGATCGGCTCCCCGCACTTCTTGCAGATGCGCTCGACCGTCCCGTCGGCGTCGCGACGACGACCCGCCCGCGCCGCCTCGTCGCAATGCGGGCAGACGAGCAGGACGTTGGACGCGTCGATGGGCGCCTCGAAGGTCACGATTCCGCCCTCGGGGTTCTGGGGCGAGGGACGCTGGTGCCGCTTTCTCATGTTGACGCCGTCCACGACCACGCGCCGGCGAGATGGGATGGCGCGAATGACCTGACCGCGCGCCCCCCGGTAGTTGCCGGCGATGACCTCCACTCGATCGCCCTTGCGGACGTGCAAAGACTTCCCAGCCATGTCTTCCTCAGATCACTTCCGGAGCCAGCGACACGATCTTCATGAACTGCTTGTCCCGGAGCTCTCGCGCCACCGGGCCGAAGATGCGCGTCGCACGAGGCTCTCCGGCGTCGTTGATGAGCACGGCGGCGTTCTCGTCGAACCGGATGTAGGTCCCGTCCGCACGTCGGTTCTCCCGTGCCGTCCGCACGATCACGGCCCTGGCCACTTCGCCCTTCTTCACCTGGCCGCCCGGGATCGCGTCCTTGACCGTCACGACGATCACATCCCCGAGGCCCGCATAGCGGCGCTTGGAGCCGCCCAGGACCCGGATGCACCGGGCCCGGCGCGCCCCGGAATTGTCCGCGATGCGGACGTCGGTCTCCTGCTGGATCATCGCTCCGCCCTTCCGTCTACTCGGGCCGCTCGAGAAGCTCGACCACCCGCCAGCGCTTCTGCTTCGACAGCGGCCGCGTCTCCTCGATGCGGACCACGTCGCCCTCCCGATATTCGTTCGCCTCGTCGTGGGCGTAGAACCTGGAGTGGCGGGTGATCTGCTTCGTATAGAGCCGGTGCGCGAATTGACGCTCCACCGAGACCACGACCGTCTTGTCCATCCGGTCGCTCACGATGGTGCCGACCCGCACCTTGCGACGTCCCTCCGGACGCGCCTCGCTCTTGACTGCCTCTTCGCTCATCCTCGTCCTCGTCGGTGCTGTTCGGGCCGCGACGCTGGCCGCTCGGACCGCGCCCTCCCGGTCCGGCTCACTCCGTTCCCTCCGCCGCGCCCGCCGTCTCCGCCAGGCGTCGCTCGTGACGGATCGTCTTCAGACGCGCGACGTCTCGCCGCAGCTGTCTCAGCAGGATCGGGTTCTCCAGCTCCTGGTAGGCTTTGCGGAACCCGAGCCGGAAGATCTCCCGCTCCGCCTCCGCGATCCTCTCCACGATCTGGTCGTCCGTGAGCTCCCGGATCTCGCTCGCCTTCATCGCCTCAATCCTGCCGTTCCATGAAGCGCGTCTTCAGCGGGAGCTTGGCCGCGGCCAGGTCCATCGCGCGCTGCGCCACCTCGGCCGACACGCCCTCGAGCTCGAAGATCACGCGTCCGGGCCGCACGACCGCCACCCAGATCTCGGGGTTGCCCTTCCCCTTCCCCATCCGGACCTCGGCGGGCTTCTTGGTGAGCGGCTTGTCGGGGAAGATGCGGATCCAGACCTTGCCGCCGCGCTTGATGTGACGCGTCATCGCCACGCGCGCGGCCTCGATCTGCCGGTTCGAGATGCGTGCCGGCTCGATCGCCTGGAGACCGTAGTCCCCGAACGCCACCGTGTTGCCACGCGTGGCCTTGCCACGCATGCGGCCCTTCTGCTGCTTCCGGTACTTGACCCTGCTGGGCTGGAGCATGCTTCCCCCCGGCGCCTAGCGGCCGCCACCGGCCGTGTAGGTCTGGCCACGGCGGTCCTCGACCACCTCGCCCTTGAAGATCCAGACCTTCACCCCGATGGTGCCGAACGTCGTCTTGGCCGTCTTCTGTGCGTAATCGATGTCCGCGCGGATGGTGTGCAGCGGCACGCGGCCTTCGTGGTATCCCTCGGTACGGGCGATCTCCGCGCCGCCCAGCCGCCCGGCACACTGGATCTTGATGCCCTCGGCGCCGGCGCGCATGGCGTTCTGGACCGCGCGGCGCATGGCGCGGCGGAAGCTGATCCGCTGCATGAGCTGGTGCACCACGTTGTCCGCCACCAGGTGCGCATCCGTCTCGGGACGCTTGACCTCCTCGACGTTGATGGACACCTCGGCGTCCGTGAGCAGCGCGAGCTCGTCCCGGAGCTTGTCGACCTCCGAGCCGCCCTTGCCGATGACCACGCCGGGCCTGCCGGTGTGGATGTTCACGACGATCTTGGACGGCTTTCGCTCGATCTCCACCGTGGACACGGCGGCGTGGCCCAACCGCGCGTGCAGGTACTTACGGAGCGTCTCGTCCTCGGCCAGCAGCTCGGGAAACTCGTCCCCCTGGGCGAACCAGCGGGATTTCCAGTTCTTGATGTGGCCGAGCCGGAACCCGTACGGGTGTGTCTTCTGACCCACGCTTACTCCTTCGTGTCCACGACGACCGTGACGTGGCTCGATCGCTTGCGGATCGGGGTGGCCCGTCCGAACGCGCGGGCCTTCCACCGCTTGAGGGTGGGGCCTTCGTCCACGAAGGCCTCCCTCACGTACAGCTCGTCCACGTCGAGCACCTCGCCGTCCTGGTCCGCCTTGTAGACCGCGTTGGCCACGGCCGAGCGAAGCACCTTGTCGATGGGCTCGGAGGCGGCCTTCTTCGAAAAGCGGAGGATGCCGTACGCTTCGTTGACGTTCTTGCCACGGATGGCGTCGATGACCAGCCGCATCTTGCGCGGCGACATCCCTACGCCCCTGGCGATAGCTCGTGCTTCCATGGCCCCCATGGCGCTCTCCCCTCGAATCCCTACAGGACCGCCCGGCGGTCCTTGGCCATGCGGCCGCCGTGTCCGCGGAACAGGCGGGTCGGTGCGAACTCCCCGAGCTTGTGCCCGACCATGTTCTCGGTGATGTAGACGGGGATGAACTTGTTGCCGTTGTGTACGGCAATCGTGTGGCCCACGAACTCGGGGCTGATGGTGGACGCCCTGGACCACGTCTTGATCACCCGCTTGTCTCCGGACTTGTTCATCCGCTGCACCTTGAGGAGCAGCTTCTCATCGATGAACGGTCCCTTCTTGACACTTCTGGGCATGGCTCTCCGTCCCGCCTACTTCGTACTCTTGCCGCGACGCCGTCCGCGGACGATGTACTGGTTGCTCTTCTTGTTCCGGTCCCGCGTCTTGGTGCCTTCCGGCTTGCCCCACGGTGTGACCGGAGGCCGACCGCCGGACGTGCGGCCCTCGCCGCCGCCGAGCGGGTGGTCGATGGGGTTCATGGCCACGCCCCGCACCTTGGGACGGCGGCCCATCCAGCGGCTGCGTCCCGCCTTCCCCCACGTCACGAGCTCGTGGTCCACGTTGCCGACCTGGCCGATGGTGGCGCGGCACTCGCCGCGGACCATGCGGACCTCGGTGCTCGGCAGCTTGAGCGTGACCATGTCGCCCTCGCGGGCCACGACCTGGACGCCGGTCCCGGCCGAACGCGCCATCTGCGCACCCTTGCCGGGAACGAGCTCGACCGCGTGCACTGTGGTGCCCAGGGGCACCTGCGAGAGCGGCAGGTTGTTCCCCACCCGGATCTCGACGCCCCGCCCCGACACGATCTCGTCGCCCACCCGGAGATCGCGCGGATGGACGATGTAGCGCTTCTCCCCGTCCGCGTAATTCAGGAGGGCGATGCGCGCCGAGCGGTTCGGATCGTACTCGATCTCGGCCACCCGTGCCGGCACGCCATCCTTGTCCGTCCGGCGGAAGTCGATCTTACGATAGCGCCGCTTGTGGCCTCCGCCGCGGCGGCGCATCGTGATATGCCCGTTATGGTTGCGGCCAGCCTTCTTCGACAGGCCCTCCGTGAGCGACCGCTCCGGCTCGGTGCGGGTGACCTCGTCGAAGGTCGAGACAGACCGGAACCTCCGGCTGGAGGTGACGGGCCTGAACTTCTTGATCGGCATCCTTCTCAGACTCCCTCGTAGACGTCGATCGAGTCGCCATCCGCCAGCGTGACGAGGGCCTTCTTCCAGTTGGCCCTCCGTCCCAGCGCGTACCGGACACGCCGCTTCTTGCCCGCCATGTTCATCGTGCGGACATCCACGACTTTGACCTCGAACAGCTCCTCGACGGCCCGGCGGATCTCCGGCTTGGTAGCGTCCGCCGCCACCTCGAACGCGTACCGGTTCTCATCGAACTGGAGCCGCGTGCTCTTCTCGGTGATGATCGGTCGGATCACGATCTTCTCAGCCGAGCGCTGCATCAGGACTCCTCCTCGCTACCGGCCTCGTCGGGCGTCGCTCCGCCCTCGTCAGCCGCACCTTCCCAGGCGCCTTCCTCCACGACCAGCACGTCGGCTCGCAGGAGGTCGTACGCCGACGCCTCGCCCCAGGGCTTCACTTCCACGCCCGGGATGTTGCGCGCCGACAGGTACAGGATCCGCTTGAGCCCGTCGGTCAGGAACAGCACCCTGCGCTCGCCGATCCCCATGCCCTCGAGCAGGGCCGTCACCGTCCGCGTCCGGGGGCTGTCCAGCTCCAGCGGAGCCATCACGAGGAGGTTGCCCTCCAGGGCACGGGCGTTGAGAGCCGACTGGATGGCCAGTCGGTTCAGCTTCTTGGGCACCCGCTTGTCGTAGCCCCGGGGCTGCGGCCCGAAGGTGACCACCCCGCCCCGCCACAGCGGCGAGCGGATCGTCCCCTGCCTGGCCCGACCGGTGCCCTTCTGCCTCCAGGGCTTCCGACCGCCTCCCGAGACGGTCGCGTACGTCCTCGTCGAGGCGTTCCCCTGCCGCTGGTTCGCACGGCGCGCCGTGATCACCTGGTGCAGGACGCCCTGGTTCACGGTCCCGTCGAACAGCGCTTCGGGAAGCTCCACGGGACGCGAGCGCTCCTCGCCGTCCGCCGTATATGCCTTTGCCTTCATGCCCTCACGTCCTTCGCCCCGCGGCTCTGCTCACGGCGGCGAGCCTTCGGCCTCTCACGTCGCACGGATCAGCACGATGTTGTTGCGTGCACCCGGGACCGCCCCCCTGACGAGGAGCAGGTTCTTCTCCGGGTCGACCTTCTCGATGCGCAGGTTGAGGACCGTGCGCTGCTTGTGGCCCATCTGCCCGGCCATCTTGCGGCCCTTGATCACCCGCGAGGGGTCGGTGCCCGGCCCGATCGAGCCGGGTGCGCGCAGGATGGAACTCCCGCCGTGCGAGCCGCGGCCTCCTCCGAAGCCGTGCCGCTTGACGACGCCCGCGAACCCGCGGCCCTTGGTCCGACCCGAGATCTTGACCCGCTGTCCCGGCTCGAACATCTCCACCGTGAGGACCTGGCCGGCCTCGTACTCCTCGCCCTCGTCCGGCTCGAACTCGGCCAGCACCCGGGGCACGTAGTCGAGCCCCGCCCGGGCGGCGTGTCCGGCCTCGGGCCTCTTGACGCGCCGGTCCTTCTTGCGGCCGAAGCCCAGCTGGAGGGAGGCGTAGCCGTCTCGCTCCGCGGTCTTCACCTGGAGAACGGGACAGGGGCCGGCCTCGAGGACCGTGACGCCCACCGCCTCACCGCTCTCGGTGAAGATCTGGGTCATGCCGACTTTCTTGCCGATCAGTCCTGGCATGCGGCTAACTCTGCACCTTGATTTCCACGTCCACGCCCGCCGCCAGGTCCAGCTTCGTCAGCGCATCGATCGTCTGCGGCCTCGAATCGTGGATATCGATGAGCCGCTTGTGCGTCTTGAGCTCGAACTGCTCTCTGGCCTTCTTGTCCTTGTGGGGACTCTTGAGGACCGTGAACAGCTGGCGGCGCGTGGGGAGCGGGATGGGCCCGCTCACGCTGGCACCGGTCTTCTCGGCCGTGCGCACGATGTCGGCGGCGGTCTGGTCGATCACCGCCGGGTCGAACGCCTTGAGCCGGATACGAATCTTGTCAGCCATGACTGTCCTGTCCTTCGGAGGAGCGTCGCACGAAGTGCGGCACTACTCCATGACCTCGGTGACGACGCCGGCGCCGACGGTGCGACCGCCTTCGCGGATGGCGAAGCGCAGCTCCTGCTCCATCGCGATCGGGTTGATCAGCTCCACCTGCATGTTCACGTTGTCCCCCGGCATCACCATCTCCACGCCCTCGGGCATGTGCGCCGTCCCCGTCACGTCCGTCGTCCGGAAGTAGAACTGCGGCCGGTAGCCGTCGAAGAACGGCGTGTGCCGTCCTCCCTCTTCCTTCGTCAGGACGTACACCTCCGCCTTGAACTTCGTGTGCGGCGTGATCGTCCCCGGCTGCGCCACCACCATCCCCCGCTCCACCTGCTCCTTGTCGATCCCCCGCAGCAAGAGGCCCACGTTGTCTCCCGCCTGCCCCTCGTCCAGCACCTTCCGGAACATCTCCACCCCCGTCACCACCGTCTTCATCGGCTCGGAGATGATCCCCACCAGCGCCACTTCCTCGCCCGTCTTGATCACTCCCCGGTCGATCCGCCCCGTCACCACCGTCCCCCGACCCGTGATCGTGAACACGTCCTCGATCGGCATCAGGAACGGCTTGTCGATCTCCCGCTTCGGCTCCGGAATGTAGCTGTCCAGCGCCCCCAGCAGCTCGTCGATGCACGCCGTCGCCTCCGACCCCGGCTGCCCGTCCTCCAGCGCCTTCAGCGCCGACCCCCGGATCACCGGCACGTCGTCCCCCGGAAACTCGTACTCCGAGAGCAGCTCCCGCACCTCCAGCTCCACCAGGTCCAGGAGCTCCGGGTCGTCCACCATGTCCACCTTGTTCAGGAACACCACCACGTACGGCACGTTCACCTGCCGCGCCAGCAGAATGTGCTCCCGCGTCTGCGGCATCGGCCCGTCCGCCGCCGACACCACCAGGATCGCCCCGTCCATCTGCGCCGCCCCCGTGATCATGTTCTTCACGTAGTCGGCGTGCCCCGGACAGTCCACGTGCGCGTAGTGCCGCGCCTCCGTCTCATACTCCACGTGCGACGTCGCGATCGTGATCCCCCGCTCCCGCTCCTCCGGCGCCTTGTCGATCTCGTCGAACGGCACGAAGTCCGCCAAACCCTTCGCGTGCTGCACCTCCGTGATCGCCGCCGTCAACGTCGACTTCCCGTGGTCCACGTGCCCGATCGTCCCCACGTTCACGTGCGGCTTCGTCCGCTCGAACTTCTGCTTCGCCATCGGAAGGCTCCTCTATCCCTTTCGTTCTCTTCTCGTACCGGCGCGTCCGGGAGGCGTGACCCTCAGGAACGGCCCCTGCCGTTGCCCGAGATGATCTCCTCCGCCTTCGAGCGCGGGACCTCTTCGTAGTGCGAGAACTGCATCGTGTACACGGCCCGCCCCTGGCTGAGCGAGCGCAGGGTGGTCGAGTACCCGAACATCTCCGACAGGGGGACCGAAGCCCCGATCACCTGCGCGGAGGAGCGCTGCGTCATGCCGCCGATCTTGCCCCGGCGGCTGGAAAGATCGCCCATCACGTCCCCCAGGTACTCCTCCGGGGTGACGACTTCCACGTCCATGATCGGCTCGAGCAGGACGGGGCTCGCCCGCCGTACGGCCTCCTTGAGCGCCATGGATCCTGCCACCTTGAACGCCATCTCGCTCGAGTCCACGTCGTGGTACGAGCCGTCGATCAGGGTGGCCTTGATGTCGATGAGGGGATAGCCCGCGACCACGCCCGAGTCGAGCGCCTCGCGGATGCCCCGCTCCACCGAGGGGATGAACTCGCGAGGGATCGAGCCGCCGTAGATCTCGTCCTCGAACAGGAAGCCCGTCCCGGGCTCGGCCGGCTCGAGGTTGATGACGACGTGACCGTACTGGCCCCGACCACCCGTCTGCTTGATGAACTTGCCCTCGACCTTCTGCACCGCCTTCCGGATGGTCTCCCGGTAGGCGACCTGCGGCCGGCCGACGTTGGCGTCCACCTTGAACTCGCGCTGCAGCCGGTCGACGATGATCTCCAGGTGCAGCTCGCCCATGCCGCTGATGATCGTCTGACCCGTCTCGGGATCGGTATGCACCCGGAAGGTCGGGTCCTCGTCCGCCAGCCGCTGGAGCGCCTCGGAGAGCTTGTCCTGGTCGGCCTTCGTCCTGGGCTCGATGGCCACGCGGATCACCGGCTCGGGGAAGCTCATCGACTCGAGGACGATGGGCGCGTCCTTGTCGCTCAGCGTGTCGCCCGTCCGGGTGTTCTTGAGCCCGATGGCCGCGGCAATGTCACCCGCGAACACCTCCTCGCGCTCCTCCCGCTTGTTGGCGTGCATCTGCAGGAGCCGGGAGACGCGCTCCTGGCCGTCCTGCGTGGAGTTCAGCACGTACGAGCCCGCCTTGAGCGAGCCCGAGTACACCCTGAAATAGGTGAGCCGCCCGACGTACGGGTCCGTCGCGATCTTGAAGGCCAGGGCCGAGAAGGGCGCGTCGTCGGAGGCCTCGCGCGATTCCTCGTGCTCGTCCTTGTGCGGGACGTGTCCCTTGACCGGCGGCACGTCGATCGGCGCCGGCAGGTAGTCGACCACGGCGTCCAGGAGCCGCTGGACGCCCTTGTTCTTGAAGGATGCGCCGCACAGCACGGGCGTGAACGTGCCCGACAGCGTGGCCTTGCGGATGGCCCGCCGCAGCTCCTCCACGCTGAGATCCTGCCCCTCCAGGTACTTCTCGAGCAGCTCCTCGTCGTGCTCGACCACGGCCTCGATCAGCTCGTGGCGGAGCTCGCCGATCTTCTCGTTCAGGGAGTCGGGGACCGGCTCCTCGCTCCACCGCATCCCCAGGGACTCCTCGTCGTATACGATCTCCTTCTGCTCGACGATGTCCACCAGCCCGGTGAACAGCTCGCCCGAGCCGAGGGGCCACTGGATCGGGTGGGCGTTGGCGCCCAGTCGATCGTGCATCATCTGGATGACGTTGGCGTAGTCGGCGCCCACCCGGTCCATCTTGTTGACGAACGCGATGCGCGGGACGCCGTACCGATCGGCCTGGCGCCACACGGTCTCCGACTGGGGCTCCACGCCTCCCACCGCGCAGAACAGGGCCACCGCGCCGTCGAGCACACGCAGGCTGCGCTCCACCTCCACGGTGAAGTCGACGTGCCCGGGGGTGTCGATGATGTTGATGCGATAATCCTGGTCTTTGTGCTTCCAGAAGGCCGTCGTCGCCGCGGAGGTGATGGTGATGCCCCGCTCCTGCTCCTGCTCCATCCAGTCCATCGTGGCATCGCCATGATGGACCTCGCCCATCCAATGCAGCCTCCCCGTGTAGTAGAGGATGCGCTCGGTGGTGGTGGTCTTACCGGCATCGATGTGTGCCATGATGCCGATGTTCCGCAGCTTGTCGAGCGGCGTCTTCCTGGGCATGATCTATCCGCGTATCCGTACTTTGTCGTTCAAAGCCTTCATCACATCTCTCACGCAACCGGGGCCGGCCCGTCGGCGCCCTCGCCGAGCGACCGGCCCGAGTACTCGAGCGTGGGCGGGTCGACGGAACCGTTCCCGTCGCCCCGACCGATGGGGCCTAGCGCCTACCAGCGATAGTGGGCGAAAGCCTTGTTCGCGTCCGCCATCCGGTGCACTTCCTGCTTTCGGCGGACCGCTCCGCCCTCGCCGTTGCTGGCGTCGACCAGCTCGCTCGCCAGCCGGTCCGCCATGGTCCGGTCCCCGCGCTGGCGGGAGAAGAACACCACCCACCGCCGGGCCAGTGAATCGCGCCGGGCGGGGTGGACCTCCATGGGCACCTGATAGGTCGCGCCACCCACCCGCCGGCTGCGCACCTCCACCACGGGCCGCGCGTTGGAGAGGGCCTGCCGAAACACGTTCAGCGCCGGCTGGCCCGTCCGCTCCTCGATCTTGCGCATCGCCTCGTAGAAGATCGACTCGGCGATCGAGCGCTTCCCGTCGATCATCACCGAGCTGATGAACTTGGTGACATCCTGGCTCCCGTACCGGGGGTCGGGCGCCACGTCCCGCCGATCGGCTCTCTGTCTCCGCGACATCCTCTTCCTCGCGCTCCCTGACGCTCGCTACCGCGGCCGCTTGGCGCCGTACTTGGACCGCCCCTGCCGCCGGTCCTGCACGCCCGATGCATCCAGCGTACCGCGCACGATGTGGTAACGGACGCCCGGCAGGTCCTTTACTCGCCCGCCCCGGATGAGCACGATGCTGTGCTCCTGCAGGTTGTGTCCCTCACCCGGGATGTAGGCCGTGACCTCGTAGCCGTTCGTGAGCCGTACGCGAGCCACCTTCCGCAGGGCCGAGTTGGGCTTCTTGGGCGTCGTCGTATACACCCGCGTGCACACGCCGCGCTTCTGGGGACTTCCCTCCAGGGCGGGCGCCTTGCGCTTCTTGTCGGCCTTGCTGCGGCCCTTGCGGACCAGCTGGTTGATCGTCGGCATTCAGCCAGGAATCCTCGTGTCCGTTCACGACTCGTGCGGTCCGGCGCGCCCGATCGGCCCCTCCGGGGCATGGTCGGGCAGGAAAAAAGTGCGGGGACGAGTACCCGCCCCCGCGCCGCATCGCGCCCATCGACCCGCTGATCGACAGAACACGTACTCTAGGGGCATTCGGCGGGAATGTCAAGCAGATGCGGGGCCCCGGGAGGCGGCTCCGAGCGGGCCCGCCTCCCGGGTTTCTCCACGCCGCTAGGCCTCGACCTCCTCCGGCTCGGACTCCGACTCCGCCGTCTCGTCGGCGGGCAATCCGTCGCCGGTCAGATCCGCGAACAACCCCTCGCCGCGGGAGGAAGCGGCGGGCCGACGCAGTCGGTCCAGCTCCTCCTGCAGCTCCTCGCCCACCAGGAACTCGACGTCCTCGAACCGGTGGATGCCGGTGCCGGCCGGGATCTGGTGCCCGATGATGATGTTCTCCTTCAGCCCCCGGAGGTCGTCCCGCGCTCCCCGGACGGCCGCGTCGGTGAGCACGCGCGTGGTCTCCTGGAACGACGCCGCGCTGATGAAGGACTCGGTGGTCAAGCTGGACTTGGTGATGCCCAGCAGGATCGGCTCGGCCCGCGGCGGCTTGCCTCCCTCCTGGAGCACCGTGCGCGTCCTCTCCCGGAAGTCCATCCGGTCGACGTGCTCGCCCTCGAGGTACGCGGTGTCGCCCGGGTCGGTCACCCGCACCTTCTGGAGCATCTGGCGGACGATGACCCCGATGTGCTTGTCGTTGATCCGAACGCCCTGCAGCCGGTAGACCTCCTGGATCTCGTTGAGGAGGTATTCCTGCACCGCCCGCGGTCCCTTGACCAGCAGGATGTCGTGCGGGTTCACCGGACCCTCCGACAGGCGGTCGCCGGCCCGTACCATGTCGCCCTCGTGCACCCTGAGGTGCTTTCCGACCGCGACGGCGTACTTGTGCTCGTCGCCCTCCTCGGTGGTGACGATGATCTCGCGCTTGCCGCGCTTGATCCCGCCGAAGGAGACCTGGCCATCGACCTCGGTGATGGTGGCCGGGTCCTTGGGACGCCGGGCTTCGAACAGCTCCGCGACCCGCGGCAGGCCGCCCGTGATGTCCCGGGTCTTGTAGGCTTCGCGGCTGATCTTGGCGAGGGTGTCGCCCGGCGTGACCTTCTGGCCCTCCTGGACCAGCAGCTGGGCGCCGACCGGGACGATGAACTCGCGCAGCTTCTCTCCCTTCTTGTCCGCGATCTCGAGGCGCGGGTGCAGCTTCTTCTCGCGGTCCTCGATGATCACCAGCTGCCGTCGGCCCGTGGCCTCATCCAGCTCCTCGCGCACCGTCTCCTCGGGGACGATGTCGGAGAAGCGGATGGTACCGTCGTGGTCGGCCACGATCGGCTCCGAGTACGGGTCCCAGCTGAACAACAGGTCGCCCGGCTCCACCTCCTGCCCGTCGGTGACGTGCAGGTTGGCTCCGTAGGGCACCGCCAGCCGCGAGCGGATCCGATCCTCCTCCGTGTACATGAGGATCTGTCCCTCCCGGCTGGTGACGACCATCCGGTCGTCCGGGCTCTCCACGTACGTGATGCGTTCGAAGCCCACCTTGCCCTTGAGCTTGGACTTGCGCTGCGTCTGGGCGGCAATGCGGGCCGCGGTCCCGCCAATGTGGAAGGTCCGCAGGGTGAGCTGCGTGCCCGGCTCGCCGATGGACTGGGCGGCCAGGATCCCCACGGCCTCCCCAATGTCGACCTCGGCCATGGTGGCCAGGTTGCGCCCGTAGCACCGACGGCAGAATGCCCCGCCGAGCCTCGCACGTGAGCACGGACCGGATCTTCACGGTCTGGATGCCGGAGTCCTCAATGGCCTCGGCCGCGGCCTCGTCGATGACCTCTCCGGCCTCGATGATGAGCTCCTCGTCGATCGGATCGACCACGTCCTCGAGGGCGACGTTGCCCACCACCCGGTCCCCCAGCGGCTCGATGATGTCCTCGCCCTCCTTGAGAGCCGACACCTCGAGCCCCAGCACCGTGCCGCAGTCGTCGTCCGTGACGGTGACGTCCTGGGCCACGTCCACGAGTCTGCGGGTCAGATAGCCCGCGTCGGCCGTCTTGAGCGCGGTGTCGGCCAATCCCTTACGGGCGCCGTGCGTGGAGATGAAGTACTCCAGCACGCTGAGGCCCTCGCGGAAGTTCGAGCGGATCGGGCTCTCGATGATCTCGCCAATGCCGCCCGTGAGCTTCTTCTGCGGCTTGGCCATCAGGCCCCGCATGCCGGCCAGCTGGCGAATCTGGTCGCGGGAGCCTCTCGCCCCGGAGTCGAACATCATGAAGATCGGATTGAACCCACCCCGCGCCTGGGCCAGCCGGCGGACCATGGCGTCGGCCACGTCGTTGTTGGCGTGCGTCCAGGCGTCGATGACCTTGTTGTAGCGCTCTCCGAACGAGATCACGCCGCGGTGGTAGGCCTTGGTGAACCGATCGACCTGCTCCTGGGCTTCCGCGAGGATCTCGCGCTTCTCGGCCGGGATCTCCATGTCGATCATGCCGATCGAGATTCCACCGGCCGTGGCGACGCGGAAGCCGAAGTCCTTGAGTCGGTCCAGGAACTCGGTCGTCTTCTTGAGGCCCGCCTCCTGGAAAGACCGGAAGATCAGGTCCCCCAGCGAGCCCTTGGTCATCGTCTGGTCGACGAAGCGCACCTCCTCCGGGAGGATCGCGTTGAACGCAACCCGACCGAGGGTCGTCGGCAGCCACCGGTCCTCGAACCAGAACAGGACCGGCTGCTGCCAGTCCGGACTCCCGTGCGCCTTCCGGGACTGCCCGTTCTCGAGGCGGATGTCCACTTCCTCGTAGCTGCCCAGACGCGGAAGGTCGGAATCCTCGATCCGGCCCTCGAACTTGGGACCGGGCTTGGTGACGTAGTAGCAGCCCAGGACCATGTCCTGCGTCGGCGCCGCGATCGGCCGCCCGTTGGCGGGCTTGAGGATGTTGTTGCTGGAGAGCATGAGGACGCGCGACTCCAGCTGCGCCTCGAAGGACAGCGGCACGTGCACGGCCATCTGGTCCCCGTCGAAGTCGGCGTTGAAAGCCGCGCACACGAGCGGGTGGATCCGGATGGCCTTCCCCTCGACCAGGACCGGCTCGAACGCCTGGATGCCCAGTCGGTGCAGGGTGGGCGCACGGTTGAGGAGGACCGGGTGGTCCTTGATGATGTCCTCGAGGACCTCGTAGACCTTCGGGTCGTCCTCCTCGACCAGCTTCTTGGCGCGCTTCACGGTCTCGGCGAGCTCACGTCGCTCGAGCTCGTGGATGATGTAGGGCTTGAAGAGCTCGACGGCCATCACCTTGGGCAGGCCGCACTGGTGCAGCTTGAGCTCCGGGCCCACCACGATGACGGAACGGCCCGAGTAGTCGACGCGCTTGCCCAGCAGGTTCTGCCGGAACCGCCCCTGCTTCCCCTTGAGCATGTCCGACAGCGACTTGAGCGGCCGCTTGCCGCGCCCCCGGATGGCCTTGCCCCGGCGACCGTTGTCGAACAGGGCGTCGACGGCCTCCTGGAGCATCCGCTTCTCGTTCCGGAGGATGACCTCCGGCGCGCGCATCTCGAGGAGCTTCTTGAGCCGGTTGTTCCTGTTGATGACCCGGCGGTACAGGTCGTTGAGGTCCGAGGTGGCGAAGCGCCCCCCATCCAGCGGCACCAGAGGACGCAGGTCCGGCGGGATGACCGGAATCACGTCCATGATGAAGTGCTCGGGGTTGTTCCGCTGGTCGGGCGTCTCCCCGCTGCCGCGGATCGCGTCGATCACCTTGAGTCGCTTGAGCTTCTTCTTCTTACGGTGCTTGGAGGTCTCGTGCGCCACCTCGTAACGAAGCTGTTCGGCCAGCTCGTCCACGTCGAGCTGCCCGAGGAGGCTACGGACCGCCTCCGCGCCGATCTCGGCCCGGAATTCCGTGTCCCCCTCCTGGCGAGCCTTCTCGGTCAGCTCCCAGTACTCGTCTTCGTCCAGGAGCTGCTTGTAATCGACGTCCTGCCGCCCGGGGTGCGTGACCACATAAGCCGCGTAGTAGGTGACCTGCTCGAGGTTCTTGAGCTTCATGCCGAGCAGGTAACCCATCTGCGACGGGAGCGTCTTGAAGAACCAGATGTGGGCGACCGGCACGGCCAGCTCGATGTGGCCCATGCGCTCGCGCCGCACCTTGGAGAGCGTCACCTCCACGCCGCACTTGTCGCACACGTGCCCGCGGTAGCGGATCCGCTTGAACTTCCCGCAGTGGCACTCCCAGTCCTTCACCGGGCCGAAGATGCGCTCGCAGAACAGCCCGTCCCGCTCCGGCTTGAAGGAGCGGTAGTTGATGGTCTCGGGCTTGGTCACCTCGCCGTAGCTCCACGACCGGATCTCCTCCGGGCGAGGCGATCTTGATCTGGATCCAGTCGAAGTCCGACGGGCTGCCGCCCCGATTTCTCGGAAAATCGATCATCTGCTATCCTTCTCAGCTGCGGTCGTGGTCGTACCGGTATTCGTGATGGCCGGGTCCACCCCGGACCGCCTCAGAACAGGCTCCCGTCGTCGTCGCTGCCCAGCGTGACGCTGAGGCCCAGGGACTGGAGCTCCTTGACGAGAACGTTGAAGCTCTCGGGCACCCCGGGTTCCGGGAGATTGTCCCCCTTGACGATGGACTCGTACACCCGGCTCCTTCCCTGCACGTCGTCCGACTTCACGGTCAGCATCTCCTGCAGCGTGTGCGCCGAGCCATAAGCCTCCAGCGCCCACACCTCCATCTCGCCGAACCGCTGTCCGCCGAACTGGGCCTTCCCGGCCAGGGGCTGCTGCGTGACAAGGCTGTAGGGCCCGATCGAGCGCGCGTGGATCTTGTCGTCCACCAGGTGGGAGAGCTTCATCATGTAGATCTCGCCCACCGTGACGTCGTCGTCGAACTCCTCGCCCGTGCGCCCATCCCGGAGCCGCATCTTGCCTCCGGGCTGCTGACCGGCCTTCCCCATGAGCTCCACCACGGCGTCATCGAGCCCCTTCTTGATCGGGCTCTGACCCGACAGCGTCGCCGCGGCGGGCCATCCCTCCTCCTCGAGCTTCGAGGAGACCGTGGCGCCGGAGAGCTCGCGCGCCACCTCGAGCACGTAGCGGCCCAGGTCCTCGAGCAGGTCCTTGACGTCGCGGCCCGAGTCCCCGCTCAGGTACTGGTCCAGCCCCCGGCCCAGACCGGTAGGTGGCCCGCCGTTGGACGCGGCGGGATCCGCCGCGCCGCGGAACTGCTGCACGCCCTTTACGAAGCGCTGCACGCGCTGGGCGTCGATGGCCGGCGACTCCGTCCGGGCCCCCAGGCAGCGGGCGGCCCACATGGCACCCGCGATGCGCAGCAGCGAGCCGATCTCGTGCTCGGTCGCTCCCTGGAATACGGGCGTCTGCGACCGGAAGCCGAGGATGCGGGCCGCCCAACCCAGGTGCGTCTCCAGGATCTGGCCCACGTTCATGCGGCTCGGCACGCCGAGTGGATTGAGGACGATCTCGACCGGGGTGCCGTCCGGGAGGAACGGCATGTCCTCCTCCGGCACGACCCGCGCGATGATCCCCTTGTTCCCGTGGCGCCCGGCCATCTTGTCGCCCACCGCGATCTTGCGCTTTTCGGCCAGGTAGACCTTGACGAGCTGCACCACCCCGGGCTTGAGCTCGTCCGGCTGGAAGACCTTGTCGATGCCCTCCTCGGTCCGCTCCCGGATGCGCTCGACCCGGCGCTTGGCCTCGTCGACGATGCTGCGGATCCGCTCGTTCGCCTTGTCGTCGCCGACCTTGAGCGTCGACAGGTCCACCTCGCCGAAGTCCACCTCGGCCAGGCGGGTCTTGGTGAGCTTGATCCCCTCCTCGAAGTAGGACTCGATCGTGCCCCGCTTGAGGAAGAGGGACGCCGTCCGGCCCTCGAGCACCTCGCGGAGCTCTTCGTCCCGAGCCTCCGTGACGCGCGCGATTTCCTCGCGCTCGGAGGTCCGGAGCTCGGCGATTCTCTCGCCGTGCTCCTTCTCCAGGATCGGGTCGTCGATCCGGCGCGAGAAGATCTTGACGTCGATGACGGTGCCCTCGACCCCGGGCGGCACCCGGAGCGAGCTGTCCTTCACGTCCTTGGCCTTCTCGCCGAAGATGGCGGTGAGCAGCTTTTCCTCGGGCGAGAGCTCGGTCTCGCCCTTGGGCGTGATCTTGCCCGCCAGGATGTCGCCCGACTTGACGCTGGCGCCGACGCGAATGATGCCGCGCTCGTCCAGGTCGACCAGCGATTCCTCGGCCACGTTCGGGAGCTCGCGGGTGATCTCCTCCATGCCGCGCTTGGTGTCGCGGACGTGGAGCTCGAGCTCCTGGATGTGGACGGAGGTGAAGCCGTCGTCCTTGACCAGGCCCTCGCTGATCACGATGGCGTCCTCGAAGTTGTGCCCGTACCAGGGCATGAAGGCCACCAGCGCGTTGGTCCCGAGGGCGAGCGTGCCCCGGTCCGTCCCGGCGCCGTCGGCGATGACCTGGCCCACCGCCACCTGGTCGCCCACCCGGACGATGGGGCGCTGGTTGATGGCCGTGTCCTGGTTCGTGCGCCAGAACTTCCGCAGCCGATACCGGTCGTACTGGGTGAGGCGCGCCAGCGGCACGTCCTCGCCCTTCCCGCGCGGCCGGCCCGTGTCGACCACGATCTCGTCGGCCGTGACCTGGGTCACGGCCCCCGCCCGGCGCGCGATCAACACCGCACCCGAGTCCGAGGCCACCTTCTCCTCGAGGCCGGTCCCGACGAGGGGGGCCCTGGGAAACAGGAGCGGCACGGCCTGCCGCTGCATGTTGGAGCCCATGAGCGCCCGGTTGGCGTCATCGTGCTCCAGGAACGGGATCAGCGCCGGCGACACGGCCACGAGCTGGTCGGGCGCCACGTCCATGAAGTCGATCTCATCGGGCGGCAGCAGCGGGTAGTCGTCGCGCCGCCGGCAGAGGACGAGGTCCTGCTTGAACGTCCCGTCCTGCTCGAGCGGCGCGTTGGCCTGCGCGACCGCGTACTCCTCCTCCTCGCTGGCGGAGAGCCAGGCGATCTCGTCCGTGACCGTCCCGTCCTCGACCTTCCGGTACGGCGTCTCGAGGAAGCCGAGCTCGTTGAGCCGGGAGTATGTGGTCATGGACGTGATGAGACCGATATTCGGACCCTCGGGGGTCTCGATCGGGCACATCCGGCCGTAGTGCGAATAGTGCACGTCTCGAACCTCGAACCCGGCTCGCTCGCGCGTGAGGCCACCCGGCCCCAGCGCCGACAGCCGGCGCTTGTGCGTGAGCTCGGCCAGCGGGTTCGTCTGGTCCATGAACTGGCTGAGCTGCGAGCTGCCGAAGAACGCCTGGATCACCGCGCTCACCGTGCGCGCGTTGACGAGGTCGTCGATCGACATCTTGTCGGGGTCGTTGTTGATCGACATGCGCTCGCGGACCAGCCGCGCCATCCGGGAGAGCCCCACCGAGAACTGGTTGGCGATGAGCTCGCCGATCGAGCGCACGCGCCGGTTGCCCAGGTGATCGATGTCGTCGGTGTACCCGCGTCCCTCGTGCAGCTCGATGAGCTGCCGCATGATGGCCACGAAGTCCGACGGCTCCAGCACCACCTTGTCGGCGGGCGGGAGATCGAAGTCCAGGAGTCGGTAGACGTCCTTGAGGCGCTGGTTGAGCTTGTGGCGGCCCACCCGGCCCAGGTCGTAGCGCTTCGGGTTGAAGAACAACCGATCCAGCGCTGTCCTCGCCGTGGCCAGGTTCGGGGCCTCGCCCGGGCGCACGAGCGAATAGATGGAGTGGAGCGCCTCGGCCTCGCTGTGCGTCGGGTCCTTGGCCAGCGTGTTCTTGACGAGCGGCGACTCGCCCCGCGGGCCGCCGGTGAACACCAGGGCCTCCCGGACCTTGTGGGCCTTGAGCTCCTGGAACAGGTCGACGGTGAAGTCGTCCCCACGCTCCGCCAGCACCTCGCCCGTGTCCGGGTCGACCACGTCGGCCGCGAGCTGCGGGTTGTGGCTCCAGTCCCGCCGCATGGTGAGCTCCTCGTAGGAGCCCCGCACGGGAATGAAGGTGGCCGTCGAGTAGATCTCGATTTCCTCGATCTCGGCCCGGCGGAGACGCTTCAGCGTGGCCTCGTCGATCTCCTCGCTCCGGTGGATGAGGAAGGCCTCCGGGTCGTCGGTGACCTCGACCGCCTCGACGCCGGCGAAGCGCAGATGGTCGGCCAGGGCCGCGTCGAGGTGGTCGCCGAGCGCCGCGAAGAGAGCCCCCGTCTCAGGGTGCCGCACCTCGGCGGTGATCCACACCGGCTCGGCGTCCTCGGCCGTCGGATCGAATCCCTTGAGCTTGAGGGTCACGCCCTCGGCATCGCTCTCGGGATTGAGGACCGACGCGGCCACCACCGTTCCGGTGACCTCGCGACGCGTGCCGTGGTCGTCGGCGACCTCGTCGAGCCGGACGGACCGGGTCTCGTGGAACAGGTCCAGGATCTGCGCGTCGGTTCCGTAGCCGAAGGCCCGGAGCAACGACGTGGCGGGGAACTTCTTCTTCTTGTCGATGTGGACGTAGATCACGTCCCGGATGTCGAGCGTGAACTCCACCCACGAGCCCCGGAAGGGGATGATCCGCGCCGAGAACAGTCGTGTCCCGTTCGGGTGGATCTGCTCCTCGAACACCACGCCGGGAGAGCGATGGAGCTGGCTGACGATCACCCGCTCCGCGCCGTTCACGACGAACGTTCCCTGCTCGGTGAGGATGGGCAGGTCGCCGAGATAGACTTCCTTCTCGAGGATGTCCTTGGGGCGCTTCTCTCCGTCCCCGACCTCCTCGTACATGACCAGGCGCAGCGTCGCCTTGAGCGGCGCCGCGTAGGTCATGTCGCGCTCCATGCACTCCTCGACCGTGTACTTGGGCTCGCCGAGGGAGTAGTCGACGAACTCGAGGGCGAAGTTCTCGTTGACGTCCGTGATCGGGAAGATCTCGCTGAACACCCGCTCGAGGCCGACGTCCTTCCGGTCCTCGGCGGTCTCCTCCGGTTGGAGGAGCCTCCGGAACGCCTCCAGCTGCACATCAAGAAAGTGCGGCTGGGGCATGGGAGTTGAGAGCTTCGCGAACGAGACGACAGAATGTATCCTTCTCAGCCAAGAATGCCTCTCCTGCCAGTTCGGAAGGATCGCGGGCACGGGCCACGCGATCAGGGTCGACACGGCCTCGGCGCCCGGTCCCCGGACGTGCCGTGACCGTCCCGTCGCCGGGCCGGTCGCCTGCGAGAAGAAACGCGGAGGACGAGGCGGGCGGGCCCCTGGGGGACCGCCACCGGCTTCGTCATCCGCGTTCTCCGGCCCGCACGGGAACGCCCCCCGGCTCGGGCCGGGTGTCCGTGCGAGGGTATGTGATTCGTTGTTTCTTTCGTCCATAGCAGCGAGCTTGGGGGCCCTTTCCGGACACCGGTCTCTCCGGCCCGTCCGGCCGGGGAAGCGGACGCGGGGCACCGCCCCGCGCCGGCTCGCAGCTACTTCAGCTCGACGGTCGCACCCTGCTCCTCGAGCTTCGCCTTGATGGACTCGGCCTCCTCCTTCGTCACGCCCTCGCGGACCGGCCCGGGCGCGTTGTCCACCACTTCCTTGGCCTCCTTGAGACCGAGGCTCGTCACCTCTCGCACGACCTTGATGACCTGGATCTTCTTGTCACCAATGCCCGTGAGGATGACGTCGAAGGAGGTCTTTTCTTCCTCCTCGGCGCCCGCTCCGGCGCCGGCGCCACCGGCCGCCACGGCCACGGGGGCCGCCGCGGTGACGCCGAACTTCTCCTCCATCTTCTCCTTCAGCTCGGCCGCCTCGAGGACGGTGAGCGAGCCGATGGACTCCAGGATTTCGTCGACCTTGCTCATGCTGCGCTGCTCCCTACCCTAGGTCTCAAGGTTTGTTCGTCCCGTCGTGCGGGCCCGCCAGCCGCCATCAGTCGGCGGCGCCTTCCTCGCGCTTCCTGGCCACTTCTCCGGCCATGTAGGCGATGTCTCTCAGGAGCCCGTTGAGGATCTGCACGATCCCGGCCACCGGGGCGGTGAGGCTTCCCATGATGGACGCCAGCAAGGCGTCCCGAGGTGGAAGCTCGGCGAGGCGCGAGAACTCCTCGGTCGTGATCACACGCCGTCCCACCACCCCCACCTTGACGCTGGGGCGCTCGTCGTGCTCCTTTGCGAAGTCGCGGACGATCTTCGCCGGCACCACCGGGTCCTCGGCGCCGAACACCACGCCCGTGGGTCCGCGCAGGTGGTCCGCCAGCTCCGGCAGGTCGAGGCTCTCGAGCGCCCGGCGGGCCAGCGTGTTCTTGGCCACCTGGTACTCGACGCCACCCTCCCGGAGGCGCGCCCGAAGTTCGGTCATGGCCTGGACGTCCAGGCCCGTGAAGTCGGTCAGGTAGATCGTCCCGGCCGCCTCGAACCGCTGGGCGAGCTCGTCCGCGATCGTCTGCTTCTTCTCCAGCGTCATCGCCATGGGGCTGCTCTCGACTCCTCGCTCGACTGCGCCGGCCGGCTCACGCCGTGCTGCGGCGATACAGGTTCGGATCGATGGGCACGCCTGGACCCATCGTGCTGCTGACGGTCACGCTACGGACGTAGGCACCCTTGGCCGCCGCCGGGCGCTGCCGGAGGACGGCGTCCATGAGGGCCCGGAAGTTCTCGACCAGCTGCTCCAGCGAGAAGCTCGTCTTGCCGATGGGCGCGTGCAGGTTCCCGTCGCGGTCCACGCGGAACTCGATCTTGCCGGCCTTGGCCTCGCGAACCGCGCGCCCCACGTCCTGGGTGACGGTACCGGCCTTGGGCGTCGGCATGAGGCCCCGGGGGCCCAGGATCCGGCCCAGCCTGGCGACGTCCTTCATGAGGTCGGGGGTGGCGACGGCCACGTCGAAGTCCAGCCAGCCGCCCTCGATCTTCTCGATGAACTCCGGTCCGACGAAGTCCGCCCCGGCCTCCTCGGCCTCGCGGGCCTTGGGCCCCTGGGCCAGGGCCAGCACGCGCACGGTCTTGCCGGTGCCGGCCGGGAGCACGACCGTCCCGCGCACCAGCTGGTCCGCCTGGCGGGGGTCCACTCCGAGCCGGAGGGCCACCTCGACCGTCTCGTCGAAGCCGGCCGACCCGAGCTCCTTGACCTGCGTGAGCGCCTCGCCCGGCTCGTAGCTCCGTCCGGGCTCGAGGGTGGCCACGGCATCCCGGTACTTCTTGCCGCCGCGCCCCATCAGCCCTGAACCTCGATGCCCATGGACCGCGCGGTTCCCGCGATCATACGGATCGCGGCCTCCTCGTCACCGGCGTTCAGATCCTCCATCTTGATCCGCGCGATCTTGCGCAGCTGCTCGCGGGTCACCGTGCCCACCTTGTCCCGGTTGGGCTCGGCCGACCCCGACGCGACGCCGGCCTCCTGCTTGAGGAGCACCGCCGCCGGGGGCGTCTTGGTGATAAAGGTGAAGCTGCGGTCCTGGTAGACCGTGATCTCCACGGGGATGATCGTCCCCGAGTCCTTGGCCGTCCGCGAGTTGAACTGCTTGCAGAACTCCATGATGTTGACGCCGTGCTGGCCGAGTGCCGGACCCACGGGGGGCGCCGGGTTGGCCTGGCCGGCCGGGATCTGCAGCTTGATGAAGCCTGTCGCCTTCTTCGCCATCGTTCCCCTGTCGTCCTTCTATGCCGTCGCGTGGCTCGTGTCCCGGAGCGCGGCGGGTGGGCGCGCTGCCCTCCCGCGTGCGTCGGTGCGGTTCAGAAGCCCTGGAGCTGCGTGTAGTCCAGCTCCACGCTCGTCGGCCGACCGAAGAGGCTCACCTGTACCCGGACCTTGCCCTTGTCCGGGAAGACCTCCTCCACCGTGCCGCTGAAGTCGCTGAACGGCCCCTCGGTGACCTCCACCGCCTGGCCGCGCCGGAACGGGATCTCCTCCTCCGGCCCCGCTTCCTCGAGTTCCTCGCTGATGCCGAGGATCTTGTTGATCTCTTCCTGCTTGAGCGGCTGGGGCTCGTCCCCGCCTCCCACGAACTTGATCACACCCTGCACGCTGTTGACCAGGTACATCGTGTCCTGGTTGAGGACCATCTGGAGCAGCACGTAGCCGGGATACAGCCGCCGTGTCTTGGTGACCTTCTTGCCGCCCTTGATCTCCACGACCTCCTGGGTCGGCACGATCACCTCGCGGATCGCCTTCTCCTCGGGCGTCTCGCCCGGCAACTCGGCGATCTTGCGCTCCAGGAGCGACTTCACCTTGTTCTCGTGACCCGAGTAGGTCTGCAGCGCGTACCAGCGTGGTTCCGGGCTCTCCCGTTCCTCAGCCACCGAACACTCCCACCATCGTGCGAATGAACCACGAGAAGAACGCGTCCATGAGCCCGATGACAACGGAGAGGATGAGCACGAACACCAGGATCACGATCGTAGCGTTACGCAGCTGCTCGCGGTCGGGCCACGTGACCCGACGCATCTCGACCTGCACACCCTCGACAAACTCCTTTAGACCCTGTAGTGCCGCCATCCCGTCGGTTCTCCATCCTCACTCTTGGGCGAGGCCCGGCCCCGCTCCGTGCATCCCGGCGACGCGAAAGCCGGCCCCTCCTCGCTCCACGGCGAGGCGCGTCCGCTCCTCGTGGCGGAACGGACGCGGGCCGGCGCCCTTCACGCGCGCCTAGCGCGTCTCTTTGTGCGTAGTGTGGGCATCGCAGCGCGGACAGTACTTCTTGTACTCGACCCGCTGCGGATGTTTCCGCCGGTTCTTCGTGGTCGTGTAGTTACGCTCGTGGCACTTCGAGCACTCGAGCGTGATCTGGTCCCTCATCGAACTACTCCACCACCTCGGTGACGACGCCGGCGCCGACGGTGCGACCGCCTTCGCGGATGGCGAAGCGCAGCTCCTGCTCCATCGCGATCGGGTTGATCAGCTCCACCTGCATGTTCACGTTGTCCCCCGGCATCACCATCTCCACGCCCTCGGGCATGTGCGCCGTCCCCGTCACGTCCGTCGTCCGGAAGTAGAACTGCGGCCGGTAGCCGTCGAAGAACGGCGTGTGCCGTCCTCCCTCTTCCTTCGTCAGGACGTACACCTCCGCCTTGAACTTCGTGTGCGGCGTGATCGTCCCCGGCTGCGCCACCACCATCCCCCGCTCCACCTGCTCCTTGTCGATCCCCCGCAGCAAGAGGCCCACGTTGTCTCCCGCCTGCCCCTCGTCCAGCACCTTCCGGAACATCTCCACCCCCGTCACCACCGTCTTCATCGGCTCGGAGATGATCCCCACCAGCGCCACTTCCTCGCCCGTCTTGATCACTCCCCGGTCGATCCGCCCCGTCACCACCGTCCCCCGACCCGTGATCGTGAACACGTCCTCGATCGGCATCAGGAACGGCTTGTCGATCTCCCGCTTCGGCTCCGGAATGTAGCTGTCCAGCGCCCCCAGCAGCTCGTCGATGCACGCCGTCGCCTCCGACCCCGGCTGCCCGTCCTCCAGCGCCTTCAGCGCCGACCCCCGGATCACCGGCACGTCGTCCCCCGGAAACTCGTACTCCGAGAGCAGCTCCCGCACCTCCAGCTCCACCAGGTCCAGGAGCTCCGGGTCGTCCACCATGTCCACCTTGTTCAGGAACACCACCACGTACGGCACGTTCACCTGCCGCGCCAGCAGAATGTGCTCCCGCGTCTGCGGCATCGGCCCGTCCGCCGCCGACACCACCAGGATCGCCCCGTCCATCTGCGCCGCCCCCGTGATCATGTTCTTCACGTAGTCGGCGTGCCCCGGACAGTCCACGTGCGCGTAGTGCCGCGCCTCCGTCTCATACTCCACGTGCGACGTCGCGATCGTGATCCCCCGCTCCCGCTCCTCCGGCGCCTTGTCGATCTCGTCGAACGGCACGAAGTCCGCCAAACCCTTCGCGTGCTGCACCTCCGTGATCGCCGCCGTCAACGTCGACTTCCCGTGGTCCACGTGCCCGATCGTCCCCACGTTCACGTGCGGCTTCGTCCGCTCGAACTTCTGCTTCGCCATCGGCTCCCGTCTCCTGGCTACGTTTCTTCCGTCGCTGCTGGTCCTGTCGCCGCGCGGAGCCACGAGGTCCTCGCGGACCCGCTGCCGCTCCGCCTCCGGCGCCCCCTGCTCATGGTGGGGGGAGGATTCGAACCTCCGAAGGCATAAGCCGGCAGATTTACAGTCTGCTCCGTTTGGCCGCTTCGGTACCCCACCGCGGGCCCGGCCCGTGCTCCGCTCCACGTCCACGGTCTCCGGGCGCGTCCGACGGGTCGGACCCGCCGGGGCTCCCACTCCTCGCGAGTGAGCTGACGGTGGGACTCGAACCCACAACCTTCGGATTACAAATCCGATGCTCTACCGATTGAGCTACGTCAGCAACGGGAGATCGGTATCATAGAAGTCACTGCCGGGGCTGTCAATCCATGGGGTCGCGTTCGCCTTCGGCGGCGGGCGACGATCCGCCGCCGGAGGCCGCCACGCCCGCCGCCGCGCCCGCCTCGGACCCGGGAAGCTTCCAGCGGGTGCCCGTCGGCGTGTCCTCGAGCACGAAGCCGCGGGCCGTCACCTCGTCGCGGATCGCATCCGCCCGCTCGAAGTCACCCTCGGAGCGCGCCCGGCGCCGCTCCGCGATCCGTTGTTCGAGCCACCGTTCGGTTTGCCCGGAAACGGTGACCCGCTCGCCTTCCCGCAGCGAGAGGACGCCGAAGACCGCATCGAAGTCGTCCAGGAATCCCCGGGCCGCCTTGCGACCCGCAGCGCTTCCGCCGCCCGAGTCCAGGATGGCGTTCGCGTCCCGGACGAACTCGAACACCGCCGCCAGCGCGCCGCTCACGGCCAGGTCGTCGTCCAGGGCCGTCTCGAACGCGGCGCGCGCCCGATCCGCCGCTCGCGCGAGCGGGTCGGCGGGGGCGTCGCCGGATGCTCCGCCCTCTTCCGGGCCGACGTCCCGATCCGAGGCGACCGCCAGCCTGACGCCCAGCTCCTCGATCCTGTCCAGGGCCCGGTCCGCTTGCTCGAGCCCCTCGACCGTGAAGTTGAGCTGACTGCGGTAGTGGGCGCTGAGCAGCAGGTAGCGGATCGCCGAGGGTCGATGACCGCGCCTCACCAGGTCGAGCACGGTGTAGTAGTTGCCCTCCGACTTGGACATCTTGGCGCCCTCGACGAGCAGGTGGGCAGCGTGGAGCCAGAAGCGCGCGAAGGTGCGGCCGGTGGCCGCCTCGGACTGCGCGATCTCGTTGGTGTGATGCGGGAAGATGTTGTCCACTCCGCCCGTGTGGATGTCCAGTGTCGGACCCTGGTACTCCATCGCCAGGACCGAGCACTCCAGGTGCCAGCCCGGCCGGCCGGGCCCCCAGGGCGAGTCCCAAATGGCGACATCACCCTCCTCGGCCCGCTCACCCCCCTTCCACAGCACGAAGTCGCGAGGGTCGTCCTTGGAGTATTCCTCGTCGCCCCTGGCCCGCCCCGCGCTGCGGAGCGATTCCGGGTCGAGCCGCGCCAGCCTGCCGTATTCCGGGAAGCGGTCGATGGCGAAGTACACCGAACCGTCCGCCTCGTAGCAGTAGCCCTTCTCCTCGAGCGTCTCCACCAGCTCGATCATCTCCGCCACGTGCTCGGTCGCCCGCGGATAGTGCTCGGCCCGCTCGAGGCCCAGCGTGTCCCAGTCCTCGAAGAAGCCCGCGATGACGGGCTCGGTCACCTCCTCGAGCGTCACCCCCCGCTCCACGGCGGCGTGGATCGTCTTGTCGTCCACGTCGGTGAGATTCATGACCTGGGTCACGCGCCACCCCTTCCACTCCAGGTAGCGCCGGAGCAGGTCCTCCCAGGTGAACGTCCGGAAGTTGCCGATGTGGGCCCGGTCGTAGACCGTGGGGCCGCACGTGTACATGCGCACGTGGCTCGGGTCGGCCGGTTCGAACGCTCGCGGCGAGCGGCTGAGCGTATCGTACAGGCGTAGCGTCATGCGCTCCCTCCGGCGGCACCGGGATCCGGGGCGCCGACCGCGGCGGACGGTCCCTGGCCCCGGCCCCAATACAGCGTCCGGTGCGGGAACGGGATCTCGATGCCTTCCTCGTCGAATCGGTTCTTGATGCGGCGGCGGAGCTCGCGCGCCACCTCCCACTGCTTCAGGGGGAGCGTCTTGGCCATGAAGCGGATCACGACCGCGCTGTCCTCGAACCGCTCCACTCCGGGGACGACCGGCTCCTCCACCAGGCGCGGACGCCAGGCGTCATCCTTCCACAGCTCCCGGCCCAGGTCGGCCAGCACCCGCATGACCCGGTCCACGTCCTCGCCGTAGGCCACGCCGATCTCGAGCACCGCCCGCGACCAGCCCTTGGTGAGATTGCTGACCTGGTGGATCTCGCCGTGGGGGATCGTGTGAAGCACTCCTTGCACGTCCCGCAGCACGACCACCCGCATCGTGACCCGCTCCACCTGTCCCGCGGTGCTCTCGTTGATCCGGATGACGTCGCCGATCTGGTACTGACCCTCGACCAGCATGAAGAAGCCGCCGATGAGATCCTTGACCAGCGCCTGGGCCCCGAACGAGAGCGCCAGGCCGAGCACTCCGACGGCCGCCGTGAGGGGGCCGGTGGCGTTGGGGACGAACACCGATAGGATGGTGACGCCGGCCACAAGCGACAGCGCCACCGTACTGGCGTTGCGGACGATCTGGGCGAGGGTCCTGCCGCGCTGTTCGCGCGCCGAGAGGCCTCCCGTGCCGCTGGCCACCACCGAGCGCTCGAGCCGGCGGGTCACGACGACGACGCCCCGATAGACGATCCAGGCCGCCAGGAGGACCAGCGCGACCTTGAGCAGACGGTCTCCCCAATCCGACGCGAGGGGCGGGAAGGCCAGACCCGCCAGGTCGGGGAGCGTTCGGGCGCCGGGCGCCGGCGTCATCCCCGCGCCTCCCCCGGCCCGGTCCGCGCGGAAGGTCCGCGCGCCGTGTCGGGGGAGGCCGAAGTGTCTATCGGGAGCGGCCGGGGCGCCGCGGCGGCCGCCGAATCAGCCGCCGCGGCGGAGTCCGCCGCCGCCACGGAATCGGCGGCCAGTCCCGCGAGGGCCGTCTTCCTCCAGCTCCGGTAGGCCTGCAGGCGTTCCGCGTGGGCCTTCTCCCAGCCGTCAGCGCAGCCCACCAGCTCGGCATCCCCGAGGTCCACCAGCATCGCCGGGAGATGACCCTCGGCGCGGGCGAGCACGATCGCGTCCACCGGCGGGAACGGGGGACCGCCATACAACGTCCGGGACACGATCCATCCATCCAGGAACGAGGACGCCCGCGCCACCTCGCGGCTCACGACCCGATCGCAGTCGGTGGCCGGCCCCTCGTGCCGCACCGACTGCATTTTGTTGACCGCATAGTTCGCGTAGGCGCGGGCCATCTCCCGCAGGTTGGAAGGAGTGGCGACGGTGACGGCCGAATCGCTGCGCAGGCGGACCGCGATCCACGGGTAGGCGGGTGCCGGCCGCGCAACCGTCGCGACCGGTCCCGTGCCGGTGTAGTACACGACGTGCGGGTCCCTCTCCAGCAGGTCCTGGAGACGGCGCGCGTCCGTCATCCACTGCCGGAGGGTGTCGAGCGGGAAGGTCAGCGTGTCACCGGAGGGCAGGCCGATGGCGCGCCGCTCCTGTCCCGCGACCGGCGCGGCCAAAAGCGCCAGGAGCAGGACCGCGCCCGCGACTTCGAAGACGCCTCGCAGCCTGGGAGGGCGGACCGCGCCCGGTTCCGAGGCGCTCAAACCCGGCCGGGGCTCCGGCTCTGGCCGGGCAGATCCTCGTCGTCCGGTCGGTCCAGGAGGCCGGCGAAGCGAAGTACGTCGTCGCCGGCATGCCCCAGGAGCTCCTGCTCGCGAGCCAGCACCCGCTCGGAGATCTCGGCCACGGAGGTCTCCCCCGTCCATCCCTCTTCGACAACGTCCCATCCGAGCTCCTCGGCGATCCGGTGTGCCACGTAGGCACAGCAGAAGATGTCGTCGAGATAGCCGTAGGCCCCGACCTTCTCCTCCGGGATCACGTCGTTGGGGCTCACCAGGTAGGCGAGCGCCGCGTCCACCAGCAGCCGATGCTGACGCGTGAGGCGCGGGTCGTTGAGCAGGTGGAACATGAGGATCGCGTACGCGGGTGCCAGGAGCACGACATCCCGCAGGGTGCCGGCATAGCGCGACACCTGGTCCTTCAAGATCTGGAGATAACCCTGCATCATCATCGCGCTCGGGTCTCCCGATTCCGGGGGTGTGCTGCGGCCCTCGTCCCCCCCGCCTTCGTCCCCATGACCCACCGTCCCGTCTCCTGCTTGGATTGAACACCCGAACCCGCCCGGCGGTCCCCCGGGCTCGAGGGCGTTACTCCACGGTCACGCTCTTCGCCAGGTTGCGCGGCTGGTCCACGTCACAACCCCGCCTCAACGCGATATGGTAGGCCAGAAGCTGCAGCGGCACCACCGTCAGGATGGGCTGGAGCATCTCCACCGTGTGCGGGACCGTGATCAGGTGGTCCACGCGACTCTCGAGCTCCCGGTTGTCCTCCGACGTCACCCCGATGAGACGACCGCCTCGCGTCCGGACCTCTTCGACGTTGGACAGGACCTTGGAGTAGACGGAGTCCGTCGGAGCGATCACGATGACGGGCATGTTCCGGTCGATGAGGGCGATGGGGCCGTGCTTCATCTCCGCGGCGGGATATCCCTCGGCGTGGATGTAGCTGATCTCCTTGAGCTTGAGCGCGCCCTCCAGCGCGACCGGGAAGTTGGGGCCCCGCCCCAGGTAGAGCGCGTTGCGCGTGTCGGCGTAGGCCTCGGCCACCTCGCGGATGGCGTCCTCCTGCTCGAGCACGCTGCGGATCTGGTCCGGGAGCGCCAGCAGGGCGGCCACGATCTCGCGCCCCTGGAGGATGGACATGCCCCGCTGGCGCGCCAGCATGAGGGTGAACAGGGCAAGGACCGTGAGCTGGCCGGTGAACGCCTTGGTGGAGGCGACGCCGATCTCCGGTCCGCTGTGGGTGTAGACGCCACCATCCGTCTCACGGGCGATCGTGGATCCGACCACGTTCACGATCCCCATGGTGGTCGCGCCCCGCCGCTTGGCCTCCCGGACCGCCGCGAGGGTGTCCGCGGTCTCGCCCGACTGCGAGATGGCCACGAACAGCGTGTCCTCGTCGATCACCGGGTTCCGGTAGCGGAACTCCGACGCGTACTCGACCTCGACGGGGATGCGGGCGTGCTCCTCGAGCATGTACTCGGCGACGAGGGCCGCGTGCCAGCTGGTGCCGCAAGCGGACAGCACGATCCGGTCGGTCCGGTCCAGCGCGTCGGCGATCTGCCGCAGCCCGCCCAGCCGCGCGGTACCCTCTTCCTCCAGGATCCGTCCCCGCATGGCGTCCTCGACCGTGCTCGGCTGCTCGTGGATCTCCTTGAGCATGAAGTGGTCGAAGCCGCCCTTCTCGATCCGCGCCAGGTCCCACGAGATGTGGCTCACCTCCTTCTCGATGGGGCGGGGCGGGCTCGCCGGATCCCAGGCGTTCATGTCCAGCGTGGCGTAGCCATCCGGCCGGAGGACGGCCAGCTCGCCGTCCTCCAGGTAGACGACCTTCCGCGTGTGGCCGAGGATCGCGGCGACATCCGAGGCCACCATCGTCTGGCGGTCCCCGTCCTCCGCGATCCCCAGGACGAGTGGAGAGCCCTTGCGCGCCACCACGATCTTGCCCGGGTCCAGCGAGCTGAGGACGGCCAGCCCGTAGGTCCCGTCCACCTGGGTGAGCGCGGCCGCCACCGCCTGCTCGAGGTTGCCCTCGAACGCCTCCTCGATGAGGTGGGCAATCACCTCGGTGTCCGTCTCGCTGCGGAAGGTGTGACCCAGCTCCTGTAGCTTGGCGCGGAGCACGTCCGCGTTCTCGATGATGCCGTTGTGGATGAGCGCGAGCGTGCCGTCGCAGTCGGTGTGGGGGTGCGCGTTCACCTGGTTGGGGGCCCCGTGCGTCGCCCAGCGCGTGTGGGCGATGCCGACCGAGCCCGACACCGGCTGCTCCTCCATGAGACGGCTGAGGCCTCCGATGCGCCCGGCCACCTTGCGGACGTTCAGACCTTCTCCGTTGGCCACCGCGATGCCGGCGGAGTCGTAGCCCCGGTATTCGAGCCGCTTGAGGCCCTCGAGCAAGAACGCCGTGGCGTCATGCGTCCCGATGTAGCCTACGATTCCACACATACCAGTACCAGCTCCCGGAGCGGTCGTGGTCGATCGAACTCCGTGGGCGATCGATCGACGTCCATGTTTGCTACCCCGCCGCCGGTGAGGGATCCCCCGGGATCTCGGCGACGCGCGCGAGGGCCCAGGCAGCCAGGTCGTCCGCCTCGTCGGTGGTGCGCGCCTCCGCTATGACCCTGAGGATGGGCTCGGTCCCCGACGGACGAACGTGGACCCACCGGCCCTTCTCCGGCCAGTCCAGGCGAAGCCCGTCCTGCCGGTCCTCGCTCGCGCCCGGCGGCGCGTCCGCGAGCAGGGCCCTGTACAGCGCCTCCGGGCTCCCGTCGGGCCGCGCCGTCCGCCGCTTGACGATCGCGTAGTGGGGGCGGTGGGCCAGCCACCCCTCCAGGGACACCCCTTCGGCGGCCAGGAGCCCCAGCACCAGACACGCCGCAAGTGGCGCGTCCCGAGTGAGATGGAGGGCCGGGAGCATGACCCCGCCGTTGCCCTCGCCGCCGACCACGGCTCCGGTCTCCCGCATCCGCCGCGCCACGTTGGCCTCGCCGACCGCAGCCAGGTGGACGGGCTGGCCCGCCCGGCGCGCGGCGTCCGAGATCACCCGGCTGGATGAGAGGTTCGTGACCACGGGCCCGGGCGTCTTCGAAAGCACGTATTCCACCGCCAGAGCCAGGGTCCAGTCCTCGCCGACCGGCGTGCCCTCTCCATCCACCAGGGCGAGGCGGTCGACGTCGGGGTCCACGGCCAGGCCCAGGTCCGCGCCCGTCTCCCGAACACGCCGGGAGAGCTCTCCGAGGTTCTCGGGGACCGGCTCCGGGGGTCTGGGGAAGCGGCCGTCCGGCTCCAGGTCGAGGCCCTCCACCCGGCATCCGAGCCGGTCGAGCAGGAGCGACATGATCGGTCCTCCCGCCCCTCGCACGCTGTCCAGGGCCACGACGAAACTCGCCGCCGCGATGGCCTCCCGGTCGACGATGGGAAGCGCCAGGATGCGCTCCACGTGGTGCTCCACGGCGCCTTCCCGCTCCGCGCGCCCACCGAGCCCGTCCCACGCCGCGTGGTCGGGACCCTCAGAGTACAGCGCCTGGACGCGCCGACCGTCCTCCACGGACACGAACTCGCCCCCGGAGCTGGCCAGCTTGAGGCCGTTCCATTGCACGGGATTGTGGGAGGCGGTGACGATCACTCCGCCCGCGGCGCGGTCGTCATCCTGCACGGCGAGGAGAGCCGTCGGCGTGGGTGCGAGCCCCACGTCCACCACCGGCCACCCCGTGCTGCGCACCCCGGCCGCCACCGCATCGACCAGGAGCGGCCCCGAGGTTCGGCTGTCCCGGGCCAGGATCACGTGGCCTCCCGCATCCCCGCGGACGGAGGTGAGGAAGGTCCCGTAGGCCGCGCCGTAGCGCGCGGCGACCTCGGGCGTGAGCCCGTCTCCGACCACCCCGCGTATGCCGGAGGCGGAGACAATGAGAGGCTCTTGCATGGATCGGAATCTGTGTGGGGGGATCGGAGGCGCCCGGTCGCCGGGCCGACTGCGCCCACGACAGTAGGGGATTTCTCGCGGCTCCGTCAACCTCCGGCGGCCGGCCCGGGGGACCGGCGGCGCGGTCGCGTCCTCGTGCCCCCGCTCCCGGGCGGCGGGCGGCCGCCGGAGGCCGGCGCGTCCGACGCGCCGTCGTCACGGCCCGGAGGGCGTTCGGCCCTGAGACGCCGCACGAGGCGATGCACCTGCGCCGGGCCCACCGTCGAGGCGGCGAAGCCGCGACCCCAGCGCGCCGGACAACGCCAGTGCCGGAGGGCCGCGACGCTGGCGCGCTTCAGGCGGCGCGCCACGTCGGTCAGGGCCTGACCCGGTCCGAAGCGGAGGAGGAGCTGCACGCGATCGGCCGACACCCGCACCTCGACCGGCTCCACGTTCAGCCGGATGCAGAGCGCGATCAGCTCGCGCTCGAGCGCCCGCGCGTGGCGGTCTCCAAGCAGGGGGAGGCCTCCGAGCGTGGGCCAGGCGAGCTGGGCGTAGAGCCTGTGGGCGGCGGGAGTCCGCCGCCCACGGAGCCCGCCCCGGCCCTCCGCCCCACCCTCCCCGACCCGCTTCGGCATGGCGGAGCGTCCGGCCGGGCGTCAACGGCCGCTCATGCGTGCGGTCACCGCCCCGTGGCCGCGGCGGTCCGGCGGCCCGCCACGCCGGCCGGGGCCACCGCGCCCGGCGGCTCGCGGCCCACCGCGACTCCCTGCTAGCTTGCGCGTGCGCCCGCAGCGTGGCCTTCCGGCCGATGGCCGGTCGAGCACCGCCGCCGCATCCGATCATCATCATCACGGCATGGGGGACGCATGACGACACGATCGAGCGACGGGTTCGGAACGCGCGCCGTGCACGCCGGGCAGGAGCCGGCGCCCGGTTCGGGCGCGATCATGACACCCATCTACCAGACGTCGACCTACGTCCAGGAAGCCGTGGGCAGGCCCCGCGGCGGGTACGAGTACGCGAGGGTCACGAATCCCACGCGCTCGGCGCTCGAGGCCAACCTGGCGTCCCTGGAGGGAGGGTCGTTCGGCGCCGCGTTCGCCTCCGGGCTGGCGGCCATCGAGGCCGTGGTCAAGACGACGCTGAGCGCCGGGGACCACGTGGTGTGCGGAGCCAACGTGTACGGCGGGACCGAGCGCATGTTCAGGACGGTGTGGTCGCGGTTCGGGGTCGAGTTCACCTTCGTGGACAGCTCCGACCTGGACGCGGTGCGCGCGGCGGTCACGCCCGGCACGCGACTCGTCCACGTCGAGACGCCCACCAACCCCACAATGGCGCTGTGCGACCTGGCGGCGTGCGCGGACATCGCGCACGAGGCGGGAGCCCTCCTCTCCGTGGACAACACCTTCGCCACGCCCTTCCTGCAGCGTCCGCTCGAGTCGGGAGCCGACCTCGTCGTCCACTCGACCACCAAGTACCTGAACGGACACAGCGACGTGATCGGGGGCGCCGTGGTGACCGACTCCGAGGAGATCTCCGAGGGGCTCTACTACCAGCAGAAGTCCACGGGCGGCGTGCCGGGGCCGATGGACTGCTGGCTCGTGCTCCGCGGGACCAAGACGCTGCACGTGCGCATGAAGGCCCACTGCGCCAACGGGCGTCGGGTGGCGGAATACCTGGCCGGACACCCGGCCATCTCGACCGTCCACTATCCGGGCCTCGCCACCCACCCGCAGCACGAGCTGGCGAAGCGCCAGATGCGCGACTTCGGCGGCATGCTGAGCGTGGAGACGGGGTCGGCCGAGCGTGCCAACGCCCTGGTGGGCGCCACGCGGCTGTTCGCGCTGGCCGAGAGCCTGGGCGGGGTCGAGAGCCTGATCAGCGTGCCGGCCTCCATGACCCATGCGTCCGTGCCCGAGGAGCGCCGCCGGGAGATCGGCGTCACGCCGGGCCTCGTGCGTCTGTCGGTCGGCATCGAAGACCCCGAGGACCTGATCGCCGACCTGGAGGAGGCGCTCTCCGTCCTGGAGGCGTAGCCGCCCCGAAACCGCGGTCCGGCGGGACCCGTAGGTCTGGACGAGGGCCAGCCGATCCCGATACGGAGAGGAACACCATGGACGAGCTCCAGAAGTCGGACCGACGCATCCTGACCGACATCAGTCCGCGTGCCTGGGAGCACCCGGCCGACCGGGCCGCGCTCAACGCGCTGCGCAAGCTCCCCGGGTTCGACCTGGCCCTGAGGAAGGTGTTCGGCCTGTTCGGCGAGCGGCAGCTCCGCCTGGCCTTCCAGGCCAACGCCGTGCGGGTCTCGGAGCGCCAGTACGCCGACCTGCACGAGCAGCTCCTCCGCGTCTGCCGCACCCTCGACGTAGACACGCCGCCCGAGCTGTACGTGTCCCAGACACCTGTGGTGAACGCGGGCGCTCTCGGGATGAACGATCCCTTCATCGTGCTGAACTCATCGATCCTCGAGGTGCTCGCGCCCGACGAGGTCGAGACCATCATCGGCCACGAGGTCGGCCACATCGTCAGCGGCCACGTGCTGTATCGGACGCTCCTCGTCCTCCTGCTCCGGCTGTCCCTGTTTCGGTATCCGATCGCCGGCCTGGTGGCCCGGCCCGTCCTCTACGCGCTGCTGGAGTGGTACCGGAAGAGCGAGCTGTCCTCCGATCGCGCCGGCCTCCTGGCGGTCCAGGACCCGGACGCCTCCATGCGGGGGCTCATGCACCTGGCCGGCGGTTCCCGCGGACGCACGCTCGACCTGGACGCCTTCCTGGAGCAGTCGGAGGCCTATCGGAGCGAGGGCGGGTTGCTGGACTCCGTATACAAGGTGCTCAACATCCTGGGGGCCACCCACCCGTTCGCGGTCGTGCGGGTCGCCGAGCTGCGGGAGTGGATCGACAGCGGAGCGTACGAGCGCATCCTGTCGGGCGACTATCCGCACCGGGACGAGGCGGACGAGCGCGCGTACCGGGACGACCTCGCCGAGGCGATGACGGGCTACCGGGAGTCGGCCCGCGACTTCATGGACCAGGTCGACGCGGCCGTCGATACGGTCCGCTCCCGGTTCATGGACGCCTGGCGAGGAGAGCCACCGACGGACGGCAGCTAGGCGCTCCCCGCCCGGTTGCGAGGGCCGCCGGATACCTCCATCATCGCCGCGGGCGCGTCGCTCCGGGACGGCGCGCCCCGCGTTCGCTTCCCGGCCCTTCTGATTCCGACGCTGGGCGAGGATCCGAGACGATGAGGCTCCTGGTGGTGGGCGGCGGCGGCCGCGAGCACGCGCTGACCGACAAGCTCCGCCGGGATGCGCCCGATGCCGACATCCTGGTGGCGCCCGGCAACCCCGGCACGGCGCGCATGGCGGAGAACGTGCCCGTCCGTGCGAACGACGTGGACGGGCTCGAGAGGCTGGCCCGGGACCGCGACGTTCACCTCACCATCGTCGGCCCGGAGGCCCCGCTGGCGGCCGGCATCGCCGACCGCTTCGCCGCCGCCGGCCTGGCCCTGTTCGGACCCACGGCCGCCGCGGCGCGCATCGAGGCCTCCAAGGCATTCGCCAAGCGGCTCATGCGGGACGCCTCCATCCCCACCGCCTCCTTCCGGACTTTCGAGGACGCCGACGCCGCCCGCGCCTACCTCGACGCGCACGGGGCGCCGGTGGTCGTCAAGGCCTCGGGACTCGCGGGGGGCAAGGGCGCGTTCGTGTGCGCCACCCTGGAGGAGGCGCGTGCCGCCCTGGACCAGATCATGGTCGGCGGGCGATTCGGCGACGCCGGCGAGACCGTGGTGATCGAGGAGTTCATGGAGGGCGAGGAGCTCTCCGTGTTCTTCCTGTGCGACGGTGAACGCGCGGTCCCCCTGGCGCCGTCCCGGGACCACAAGCGTCTCGAGGAGGGGGGAGGTGGTCCCAACACGGGCGGGATGGGCGCCTACGCGCCCGTGGCGGACGGCACCCCGGAGCTCGTCGAGGCCGTGCGGCGCACCATCGCCCTCCCGGCGCTGGCCGCCCTTCGCGAGGCCGGGGCTCCCTACCGCGGCTTCCTGTACGCGGGGCTCATGCTCACCCGGGAGGGACCGCGGGTGGTGGAGTTCAACTGCCGACTCGGCGACCCCGAGGCCCAGGTGGTCCTCCCTCTCACCGGCTCCAGCCTGATGGAGCCCATGCTGGCCGTGGCCCGGGGCGAGGGGATCGGCGACTGGGCCCCGGCAACCCGCGAGGGCGCGGCGCTGACGACGGTCCTCGCCAGCCGCGGTTATCCGCTGTCGTACCCCACCGGTCTCCCGATCACCCTTCCCGGGGGGCTGGAGGGCGACGACCTCAGGATCTACCACGCCGGCACCGCCACGCGCGAGGGCCGCCTGGTCACCGCCGGCGGGCGCGTGCTGGCCGTGACCGGGCTCGGCGCGACGCTGCGCGAGGCGGCGGAGCGCAGCCGGGAGGCGGCGGAGCGCATCGAGTTCGAGGGCAAGACCTGGCGACGGGACATCGGGCGGACCGAGTGGGGCGACTGAGCGCGTGCCCGAGCTCCCCGAGGTCGAGACCATCCGCCGGGACCTGGCCGAGGAGCTGTCGGGCCGCACCATCGAGGCGGTCCGCGTCCACCAGCCCGATATCGTGCTCCCCCCGCCCGGCCCGGCGGCCTTCGTGGACCGGGTATCCGGCCGACGCATCGACTCGTTGGACCGCCGGGCCAAGTACCTGCTCCTGCGGCTCCACGGCGACGAGCTGGTGCAGGTCCAGCTGCGCATGACCGGCCGCTTCGCGCTGGGGACGTCCTTGCCCGTCCCCGACGAGTTCACGCACCTGGCGGCCGAGTTCGACCTCGACGACGGCCGCACGCTGTTTTACGACGACACGCGGCGGCTGGGCGGCTTCCGGCTGCTGTCGAGCGCCGATTGGGCCTCGATCGAGGCGAAGCTCGGCCCGGAGCCGCTCGAGGAGGGCTTCACCGCGGCGGTCCTCGCCGCGGCGCTCGCCGACCGTCACGCGCCCGTCAAGAACGTGTTGCTGGACCAGCGTCGGGTGGCCGGGCTCGGCAACATCTACGCGGCCGAGGCGCTGTTCGCGTCCCGGCTGGACCCGCGCCGGGCCGCCGGGTCGCTGTGCGCCGAGGAGGTGGAGCGCCTGCACGACGCCATCCGCGCCACGCTGCTGGACGCGCTGGAGCACGCCGGCACCACCTTCAGCGACTACCTGGCGGTCAACGGGCGCTCGGGACGCTTTCAGGACCGCCTGCAGGTCTACGGCCGCGAGGGATCGCCATGCCTGCGGTGCGGGGAGCCGATCGTGCGGATCGTCCAGGCCGGCAGGAGCACCTGCTTCTGCCCGGGCTGCCAGCACTGAAGGGGGCGCCGATCGGCACCGAAACGTCGGGCCGCCCGGACCCGTAGGGTGATCTGAGCATGCCGACACCCGCTGAGCACGCACGCCCGGTACGCGAGCCGTGATCGACACGGATCGGACCGACCAGGAGTTGGTCCGCCTGTGCCTCAAGGGACAGGAGCGTGCCGCGCACGAGCTGGTGTCGCGCTACCAGCGGCCGATCTTCTCCTTCATCTGCCGCATGGTCCGGGACCGCGAGCTGGCGGAGGACCTGGCCCAGGACACCTTCATCCGGGCGTTCGACAACCTGGCCAAGTACGACCCCGACTACAAATTCTCCTCGTGGCTGTTCAAGGTCGGCCACAACCTCACGGTGGACCACATCCGCCGCCGGGAGCTGGACACGGTCTCGATCCACGGGGCTCCCGACGCCGTGACCAGCGACCAGCAGGAGGCCACCTCCGTCACCCTCGAGTCGGAGTTCGAGCAGCCGGACGAGCTGCTCGAGGCCCGCGAGCTGGGCGCCTCCATCGAGGAGGCCATCGAGCGGCTGCGGCCGGAGTACCGGACCGCCATCCTCCTGCGCCACGTCGAGGGATACAGCTACGACGAGATCGCGGAGGTCATGGAGATACCGCTGGGAACGGTGAAGACCTACATCCACAGAGCGCGCGCCGAGTTGCAGGACATGTTGGGACATCTGCGGGAGTGACCCAGCGCGGGTGGGAACGGAGGCTCGGGGCCAGCTGAAACCTGCCCGAGCGCCGTTCCGTAAGGGTGAGTGAGACAGGAGTGAATGGAACGCCATGACATTGGACACGAACGAACGGCTCGGCAGGCACCTGCGGGAGGAGGAGCGCGAGCTCTTCCTGCCCGGCGAGGGGACGGGGACCCCCCCGGAGCCCCTCCGCCGTCACGTGGAGAGCTGCCAGCACTGCCGCCGGGAGGTGGAGGCCCTGCGCGCCCTGCACGTGGCGCTCTCGTCCCTTCCCCTCCTCGATCCGTCCCCGGGCTTCGCCGAGTCGGTGATGGCCCGGGTGCGGCTCCCGGTGCCGTGGTACCGACGGGCCTGGACCGGCCTGCGTGCCCACTGGATGACGGTCGCGCTGGCCACGACCCTGGTCGCGGCCACGGTCGGCCTCGGGGCCTGGTGGCTGGCGAGCCAGCCCGAGCTGACGCTCGGAGGGTTGCTCGGGTTCACGCTGGACCGGCTGACGGCGCTGTTCTGGGGCGCGGTGGTGGCCGGGGGTCGCCTGCTGTGGGAGTCGGGCCTGCCCGATCTCGTGCGCGGCGCGGCCGGCAAGATCGGAGTGACCGGTGCGCTCGCGGGTATGGCGGGGATCGTCGTCGCCAGCCTGCTGACCGCCGGGGCGATGGTGAAGATGCTGGCCCCGACCTGGGGCGCCGCTCGGACCACAAGGAGCTGAGGACATGCGACGCACGCCCACGATCCGAGCCCTCGCGGGACCTGGACCCGCCGAACGCCGGCGCGAGTTCCTGACCGCCGCCGCGGTCCTCCTGTCCTGCCTCGCTCTGCTCCCTGCTCGGGCGCTCGCCCAGGAGACGACTGCTCCGCAGGCCGCGCCCGCCTCCACATCGGTCACGGTGTCCTATCGCGGCGCCGAGCTCCAGATCGAGGAGGCCGACGGAACGAGCCATCGCGTGGCCCTGCGCGACGGAAGCGTCCAGATCGATGGACGGGACGTCGGCAGCTACCAGAAGGGCAGCGCGCTGGAGAGCTCGTGGCGCGACCTGCTGCAGCGGGGGATGGACCTCCGGCCCGCCGCGTTCGCCGAGCGGCTACGCTCCTGGAATCCGCCGGCTGACGGCGCGGACGCATCGACCCTCGGCGCCCTCAAGGAGGCACTGTCCCGGTTCGCGGGCGGATCGCCCGTCGCGAAGGAAGCTCCGGCCGCTTCGCCGGGAGCCGCGGCCGGAACCACGGCTGCGGCGAGCCATCCGTCGGCGCCGGCCGGCACCGTGACGGTGAAGGGCCCGCAGGGCGGCACCGTGTCCATCGCCCCGGGCCGGCTGTCGGTGGACGCGCTGGCGTCACGACTCGACAAGCTGCGCGCGGCGCTCGGACGGCTGGGCAGTCAGGTCCAGGGCGAGGCCGGTGATCTCGCGCTCGTCGTCCACGATGACTACGCGATCCCGCACGGCCAGGTGATCGACGGGAACCTGGCGCTGCTGGACGGAGACCTTCGCCTGGGCGGCGAGGTCAAGGGCGACGTGCTCGTCCTGAACGGCACGCTGTCACTCGAGCCCACGGCCCTGGTGCACGGAGACGTGGTGCAGGTGGGTGGCACCGTGGCCCGCCACGGCGGCACGGTGGACGGCGAGTTCCTCTCCGTGAAGTCCCTCTCCGGCCAGGCGGCCGCCGCCTCGGCGGGCACGGCTCACGAGGCGCCGGAAGCGCCGGTCGTGCCGCACATCCGCCACCGTTCCTCGCGCGGCTTCTTCGGCTCGATCTTCCACAACGTGTTCGAGGCGGTGGGGGGCGTGCTCGCGGTGCTGACGGCGCTGCTGCTGCTGGGCGTGGTCGGGGCCCTGACCGTGTATTTCCTCAAGGACCAGCTCGAGATCGTGGCCGACACGGCACGCGCCAACTTTGGGCGTTCGTTCGGGGTCGGGCTGGCGGGCGAGTTCCTGTTCTTCCCGGTGCTGCTGATCCTGGTCGCCGGCGTCATCACCTGGCTGGTGATCCCGTTCTACCTCCTGGCCTTCGGCCTGGCCATGCTGGCCGGCTACCTGGCCGTGGCGCATGCCACCGGCGAGGTGCTGGCCCACCAGCGCTACCGCTACGAGTGGATCGAGCGGCTGCGCCGGTCGAACTCGTACTACTACATCCTCAGCGGCCTGGCCGTCCTCCTCCTGCCGTTCGCACTGGCGGCGGCCCTGCACCTGTTCGGTGGGTGGCTGTCCTTCCTGCGCGGCCTGACGATCTTCGTCGCGGTGGTCGGGACCTGGGTGGCGATCACGTCCGGGCTGGGCGCGGTGATCCTGGCCCGGGGCGGTCGCGTGACCGAGCACGCCCGGCGAGCCTCACCCGGGGCATCGGGGACGACCGAGGGGGCCTCGTGAGGAGGGCGCAGAGGATCGCGACGCCGATCTCGGCCCTGGTGCTGCTCGCCGGTGTCGTGACGGCGGGCACCCTTCCCCGGGCCGCCTCCGCGCAGGACCGGCTCGAGCTGTCCACGGCCCGTCAGGCCGATGGCCTCAAGTCGGTGACGATGCGGGTCGAGTACGGCGCCGGCATTCTCACGGTGCGGCCGGCCCGGGCCGGGGACCTGTACGACGCGCACATGCGCTACGACGCCGCCCGCTTCAGCCCGGTGCGCACCTTCGAGCGTCACGAAGGGAGCGCCACCGTCCACCTGGGCCTCCGCTCCCTGAGTGGCAAGGACGGCGTCCACCTGGACTGGAAGGACCTGAACGATGAGAACGTGGGTCCGGATTCGCGAAACGCCGGTAGCCTCGAGATCGGGGTGAGCCGCGACGTACCGACGGATCTCCGGATCGCGGTTGGCGCTGCCCGGAGTCGACTCGACCTCGGGGGCCTGCCCCTCACGAATTTCTCCCTGGAGACGGGGGCCAGCGAGACGAAGATCAGCTTCGACCAGCCCAACCCGGGCCGCATGCGGGAGCTGCGCATCAAGGCCGGCGCCGCCTCGCTGAAGGCCGACGACCTGGGCAACGCGCACTTCGACCGGCTGCGTGTCGAGGGCGGCGTGGGGGACGTGACCCTGAACTTCGGCGGCGACTGGACGCAGGATGCGACCGCCTCCATCCACATGGGCCTCGGGTCGCTGTCCCTGCGCTTTCCCACGGATCTGGGCGTCCGCATCGACAAGAGCACCGTGCTCGCGTCGTTCAACGCGTCCGGCTTCATCAAGACGGATTCGGGCTACGAGACCCGCAACTGGGGCTCGGCGGCGCACCACCTGGAGCTCGAGATCAACGCCGCGTTCGGGAGCATCGACGTGGAGGTCGGTCCCTAGGCGTCGGCGTCCGCCTCGACCACCTGCACCTGGTCCCCCCGTCCCACACCGAGCACCACGTCCGCCCGTCCGTCGCGCACGCACACCTCGAGCGTCCCCGCCGAACCCCGGATGAGCACCGCCTCCCCCGACGCCACGTCGGCGAAGCTCGTCCCGGGGTGACGCACGTCGGAATTGCCGACACGCACCCGGTAGTGGGCCGGAAGCCAGGCGGAGGGGATGTCGGTGATCAGGTTGCCGAACCTGTCGACGTACCCGATGATCCCCCGCGCGCCGTCCGCGGTCCTGCGCGGTCGGTCGAGTGGGTGCCGCACGAGCTCGCCGACATCGAGCGGCGGGCCCAGCTCTCCGGGCGCACCCCCCGCTGCCAGGTGGGCCGCGGCGGGGGCGAACAGGTCGCGGCCGTGAAAGGTGTCCGACAGCGGCCGGAGGCCGATCCGGGACGCCTCGAGGACCCGGGCCGACCGGTCACCCGAGACCGGCTCCGGGAGGGGCACAGCTCCCTCCAGCACGCGCGTCAGGAGGCCGTTGTCGGGCCCCACGAACCAGCGGCCCCCGATGGAGACCGCCACCGGGCAGCGGTCGCTCCCCACGCCGGGGTCCACCACCACCAGGTGGACCGTGCCGGACGGGAACCGGGCCCAGATCCGGGCCAGAACCCAGCTCCCCGTAAGCACGTCGCCCGGCGGCACGTCGTGGGTGACATCCACGGGCAGCGCGTCGGGCGCCCGCTCGAGCAGGACTCCCTTGAGCTCCCCAACGTAGCCGTCCCGGGTGCCGAAGTCCGTGATCAGACTCACGATCATGGCTGTACTCCCTCCCTTCGAGGGCCGGGTCCGGGTCCGGCCCCCTGCCACCGCTCCCTGCACGTCGCTTTCACACCGAACGCTCGCGCCAGCGACCCAGCCGCCAGATCGAGGCCACCGAGACACCACGCGCGGCGGCGGTCAGGCTGATCGTCCACCAGATGCCCGCCAGGCCCAGGGGGCCAGCCAGCCACACGGCCAGGGGCAGCCGCGCCACCGTCAGCGTGAGCGAGGCCGCCATGGGCAGCAGCGTGTAGCCGGCTCCGGCCATGGCGCTCTCCAGGACAATGTCGAGGGCCATGAACAGCTGGGCGATCGCCACGATCCGAAGATAGCTGGCCCCGGCGTCGAGCACGGCGGGATCGTGCGTGAACAGGCCCACCAGCGTCCGCGGCACGAGCACGAAGGCCACGCCCGCCGCGGCCGTGGCCACCATCGCGTGTCGCGCGGCCGACGCTCCCGAGGCCCGCGCCCGCTCGCCCGCGCCCGCGCCGAGATTCTGTCCCACCGCCGTGGCGGCCGCGAACCCGAAGCCCACGCATGCCATGTAGCTCAGCGACTCGATCCGGTGTCCAACCCCGAGCGCGGCGAGGGCGGCCGTGCCGAACCGGCTGGTGATCCGCGTGAGCAGGATGTATACGAAGGCGAACACCGCGCCGCCCGCCGCCGTGGGGAGGCCGATCCTGGCCATGGGGAGCCAGGCGCGCGGGCTGGGTCGTTCGCGGACGACGAGGTTCCGGCGCAGCAGGAGACCATAGCCGACGGCGCAGGCGCCCGCCCGGGTGAGCAGCGTGGCTCCGGCGGCGCCCGCGATCCCGAGCCGGGGGGCCGGTCCGAGCCCGAGGATGAGCACCGGGTCGAGGAGGAGGTTGAGGGCCACCGCCCCACCCAGAAGGTAGAAGGGCGTGCGGGTGTCCCCGGCGGCGCGGAAGGCCGCGTCCATCACGAAGTACGTGAACACGACGGGAACGCCGGCCAGGTAGGTGGACAGGTAGCCGGCTCCCTGCACGGTGACCGCCGGGGACGTCTCCATGAGGCCGAACAGGGAGCGAAGGCCGGCGAGCCCGCACAGACCGACCACCACCGATAGGACGAGCGCCATGAGCGTGGCCTGGTACACGGCGGCCGCCGCGCGGCCCGGCCGATTCTCGCCGTGCCGCCGGCTGGCCACGGCGGTGAGCCCCGCCGCGGTGAGCTCGGCCAGCGAGAGCACCATCCACACGGCGAAGCCGCCGGTGGACACGCCGGCCAGAGCGGCCGGGCCCAGGCCCCGTCCGACCCAGAAGGTGTCGGTGATGTTGAACAGGGTCTGGAGGAGCGCGGCCGCCACGGCGGGACGGGCGAGTCGGCGAATGGCCACGCCCACGGGACCGCGCGTCGGGCCGACCCGCGGTCCCGACGGAGCCGTTCCGGGAGAGCGCCCCGGGTCGGTCAGGAGCCTTCTGTCTCCGCCTCCAGCGCCTCCGCGCGCTCCCGCACCGCCTCCGCGACGGCACGCAGGGCCACGGTCTCGGGCGCGTCCGGTCGACCGAGCACGGTGGGCATCCCCCGATCCCCCTCCTCGCGCACGGCCACCCCGAGCGGAACGGCCCCCAGAAAGGGCACGTCGATGCTCGCTGCCAGCTTCTCGCCGCCGCCCGCCCCGAACACGTCGTGTCGGGCGCCGCAGTCCGGGCACACGAACCCGCTCATGTTCTCGACCAGGCCCAGAACCGGGATCTCGAGCTTCTGGAACATCCGAATCCCCTTGAGGACGCCGCCGACGGCCACGTCCTGGGGGGTGGTCACGAACACGCCGCCGCGCACCTCGACGAGCTGGACGAGGGAGAGCTGGGCGTCGCCGGTGCCCGGAGGAAGGTCCACCACCAGGAAGTCCAGGTCACCCCAGCGGACCTGCTGCAGGAACTGGCGAACGATCCCCATGATGATCGGTCCCCGCCAGATGGCCGGCGTCTCTTCCTCGACCAGGAAGCCGATGCTCATGAGCTTGACGCCGTGCGCCTCGAGCGGGATGACCTGGTCGTCGGCCATGCGGGGACGGTCGTGCACACCGAACATGGTCGGGATGTCGGGGCCGTAGACGTCCGCGTCCAACAGCCCGACCCGGAGGCCCATGTCCGCCCATGCGGCCGCGAGGTTCGTGGCGACGGTCGACTTCCCGACGCCCCCCTTCCCGGAGCTCACCGCCACGACGTGGCGGACTCCGGGGAGCGCGGGCGCCTCCCTGGGATGCCGGGACGCCGCGGCGCGGTCGGCATCCACGGGCCGCGAGCCCGGCGGCGCGCCGTGCGGGTCGCCGCTCCGCGCCCCGCTTCCCTGTCCCATCACGGGCAGGGAGCGTCCCTGGCGCCCGGGTGCGTCGCCCCGGTCGGGTCCGTCACCCACGGGCTTCCTCCGATGGCGGGGCGGGGCGCACGAGGACGAGGCTCCGGGCTGCGGGGCCGCTCATGGACGGTAGGGTCGCGGCGGTCGGGAAGACGTGGATGATCGCCTCAGATGGCCTCGACGGAACGCACCTCCGGCACCTGCATGCGCAGGCGCTGTTCGATGCCGGCCCGGAGCGTCATCATCGACATGGGGCACGCGTGGCAGGCGCCGACCATGCGAAGCTGCACGAGGCCCTGGTCCTCGTCGAAGGCCACGAGCTCGATGTCGCCGCCGTCGGAGCGGACGGCGGGGCGGATGCCCGCCAGCACGTCCTCGATCCGCTCACGCGGGGTGGCAGCGCCGGTCGTTATCGTCTTGGCCATGCTTCCTCGATGCTTCGCGCCCCGTGGTCCAGATGGTCTCCCGGACCCGATCGTCAACCTACCGGGCGTATGAAACCCCGTCAACGCGGTGGAGTTTCGCCCCGTGCGCGGTTCCGCCCACCCCTTCACCCTCCTCACCGCTCCGGCGGATTCCCGCGCTCCCGAGCCGAATCCGGGGACGGAACCAGTCGCAGGCGATGCACGGTGAGCGCGCGCAGCGCCTTGCGGTCGAGTGGCATCGGAACGAGGCGCCCGGACCCGTACCAGCGCTTCGCCATGTTCCGGTAGCGCCGGCCCAACGGGTTTCCCCCCTCTCCCGTGGGGAGCAGGAACCAGCCCTCGACACCGGCGCTGTCCAGCGTCGCCACGAAGCGCTCGGAGGGCCCGAAGCCGCCGGTGTGGGGAGGACGCCAGGAAGCGCTGTCGAGACCCGACCATCCCCCGGGAGCGGAGACCCGGATAGTATGGGGGCCGCCGGGAGCCGAGAAGGGCCCCACATCGAACCCGAACAGCCGGTTCAGCCAGCCGACGCGGCCCAGTGGATGGGCGGACCGCTCGAAGTTGAGCTCGCGCCAGGACCGCAGTTCCGTCGCGGTCAAGGCATCCCTCATGGCGCGACGTTCGAGACCGACGAGCGTCTCGACCGAGTCCGTGCGCACGTCGTCCACCCAGGGGCTGGTCGGATCCGAGAGGGCCACCCGGAGGAAGGCCGTCATCGGGAAGTAGCCGCGCCCCCCGACGCCGGCGTATTCGTCCCCCGCCACCAGGGCCCGGGTGCGGTACAGCCAGGCGTAGAACAGGCCCGCGGCCCGGGAGTCGGGTTCGGCGCGACGATCCCAACGGGTCAGGAGCGTCGCCGCCGTATCCGCCCCGACGGCGCGTGCCGCCCCGACCGCCTGTCCGAGCAGGAAGTCGGCCAGCAGGCTGTGGGTGTCGCGCTGGAGTTCCTCCATGTCCGCCACGTCCCAGCCATCGGCCGCGGCCAGTCGGTCCGTGATCAGGCGGGCCCGGTACGGATCGTAGTCCCATCCCAGCCGCCCGAACGCCCCCGCTTCCTGGAGGTTGTTGGCGCTCACCAGGTAGCCGCCGGGCAGCGAGTCCTCCCCTCCGGGCGACCCGAAGGAGGCCGCCGGCAGCGAGTCCGGGGACAGGAGACCCGCCCATGTGTCGCCCATCTCCTTCGAGGAGACGGGGAGGCTCCCGCTCCAACCCGGGCGGCGGGGGACCGCGCCGCCCAGCCGATAGCCCGCCCGGCCGTCAGCCGACAGCCACAAGACGTTCTGGGCGGGGCCGTCGTAGCGCCGTACGGCCCTGTCGAACGCGGCCGCCCCCCCGGCGCGGTCCATGGCCAGGATCCCCGCGAGCCCGCCGGTCGTGTGCGCCGCCGTCCACACGGCCGACAGGGTCTCGCCCACTCCGGGGAGGGCATCGCTGAGCACGGGACCGCGCACCGTGCTCCGGACCCTGAGGATCGCGGGAGCCGTGCGGCCCCGGACCCACACGGTCTCCGGCCGGACCGCGAAGTCGCGCCATCCCTCCGCTGTCCGGTAGGCGGATCCGTCCGGGTTGACCGTCTCCAGCGCGAAATCCATGTCGTCCACCTGGCCGTTGGTGAACCCCCAGGCCACCGCGCGGTCGAAGCCGATCACGACGCCGGGGACACCCGGGAGGGACAGGCCGGCGACGTCCAGGCCTCCGCGCTCGGCGTGCAGCCCCACCAGGTACCAGGTCGACGGCGCGCGCAGGGACAGGTGGGTGTCGTTGGCCAGCATCGGACGACCGGAGGCCGTACGGGCGGCGCCCAGGACCCACGCGTTCGAAGCCGTGAGCGCGGCCCCGCGAGCCAGTCCCAGGGGATCGAGCGCTTCGAGGTCCGGCGCGGCGGCGCAGGGACGGTGCCTCGCCGCGGCCGCCGGGCCCGGAGCCTCGACGGGGAGCTGCCGGGCGCCGGCCGCCGCCGTGTCCGTCCCGCCCGACCCCGGACGCCCTCGCAGCGTCGTCGGGGCCCACTCGGGCCAGTAGGGCTCGAGCAGCGCGGCCCTGTCCGCCGGGAGCGACCGGACCGCCCGCCACCGGGCCAGTTCCGCCTGCCAGCCCGACAGGTCCAGCGCCATGAGCTTCCCCACGGCCATGGAAGCCCGCGCCGTCCATGGCTCGACCGGAATCCGGAGGAGGACGAACTCCGGGGGCAGGGAACCGTCCCAGCTCCGGATGCGGGCGTTGACCCCCGCCACGTAGGCGTCGAGGTCGCGGCGCGTCGCGAGATCGAGCTCGGACAGCGCCCGGTCGGCGTCGTCCCACACCCCCAGGGTCCTCATCAGACGGTCGGTGGGGAGCGCCACCGGTCCGAACAGCTCCGCCAGCCGGCCACGAGCCGTCCGGCGCAGCAGCTCCATCTGCCAGAGCCGCTGCGACGCGTGCATCCAGCCCTCGGCCCAGAGCGCATCGTGGTCGGTCGTCGCGTCCACGTGCGGGATCCCGAAGCTGTCGACGCGGACGAGGACGGAATCGGACAGGCCGGCGACCGACACGGTGCCGGATGGGTCGCGGACGGAGCCTCGCACCCCAAGCCAGGTCGCGGTGACGGCGCCGCCCGCCACGAGCAGCACGAGGACGGAGCCGGTGAGGAGGATCTCGCGGGTGGCGCGCCGGCTCACCGCTGTCCGCCGCCCGCCGTGGCGCTCGCCGCCGCCCTCAGGGACAGGAACTCGCCGGCGAGACGGAGCAGGAGACGACGGGCGTGCAGCTCCTCCAGCAGACGCCGCGCGTCGTCGGCCGTGGCCGCACAGGAGGGCACCAGCGCGCCGGGCGTCGCCCGCCCGAGACGGCCCACCAGGGCCCAGGGGCGGCGCAGTCGACGGTCGGCCTCTCCGAGCAGGCAGGGCGTGCCGTCCGCGCGCTCGCCCGTCACCGCGAGGGAGCGGCGCCGGAGCGCGGACTCGACGGGGTCGAGGTGGTGCTCTTCCAGGCCGGTGAACAGGTAGAAGCGAAGCGGCGGGCTGGTGCACGACAGCGCGGTGTGGGCGAGCTTGGCTACGATCTCGTCCGCACAGCTGAAGTCGATGATGGCCACGTTGCGGAAGTCCACCAGCGTCAGCAGGGGGCCGGGTTGGCCGACCAGCCCCTGCTCGATGCCCATCCGGACGGCCCGGCCGGTGGGCCGGGTGATGAGGTGGCTGTAGAGACAGGCCTCGGAGGTCCTCGGGAGCTCGGCCCCATCGGAGACGCCGTCCCTCATGCCGGGACCGACGCTTCGATGCGCGCCGGCATCACGACGAGGATCTGCGCGCCCGGGAAGGGTACCAGACCCGTCGAGAGCGGCTCGATGTCGTCCCACTCGGGCACGCGGGCGATCATGGCGTCCCCGCTCCGGATGCGGATTTCGCCGTCCCAGCGGGTCACCTGGCGGCGGATCGCCTGCAGTCCCTGGCCGCGGCCGGGGTCGCGGAAGCGCGACTCCCCGTTCAGGAAGGCGGCTTCCAGGGCCGTGGCCGAGGACCACCGATCCCCGAACCGACGCGCATGCTCGGCCGCCAGGGAGCCCTCGAAGCCCTGGCCCACGTCCATGACCGCCAGCACGAGCACGTCACGACCCAGTCTCTCCTTCCAGAAGTACGTCTGGGCGCACACCCAGCCGTCCCCCTCGGCGTGCTCCAGGATGTTCTGACACACCTCGGAGAGCATCACGCTGAACTGGATCACGGCCGGCTTGGGATAGTGGAGCCGGCGCTCGAGGATCGTGGCCGCCCGCTCCCTGACCCGCTCCACGACGCGGTGGACGTCATGGTGGGAGCGGATGGGCGTGAGCTCGAGGAGCGCGTCCGATTCGCCGTGCGAGCGAGTGGACAGGGACGGCAGGTCGAACACGGCGGCGGCGTTCTGCCAGAAGTCCATGCGCTCCCAGTAGCTCCGGACCTCGGAGGCCTCCGGCTCGGATAGGGAGGGAGCCAACCCGGTGCGGCCGCGGGCCACGTCGCCCACGGCCAGCAAGCCGACGAGGCCATAGGGCGACGTCCAGCGCACGCGGCGGGCATCGAACAGGATGCGCTCCGGCTCCCGCTCTCCCGAGGTGTGCTCGGCGAGATCCGCGACCAGGCGCTCGAAGCCTCGCTCGTCCAGCACGGACGGGACTTCGATCACCCGGCTCATTGCCGCCTCATGGCTCGCGTCCGTGCAGGATGCCGCGCGGCTCGCGCAGCCGCTCGGCGAGACGCATCGCGCCCCGCAACTCGGCGTTGCGGCTGGCGACGCGGTTCGCGCGGCCGGCCGCCTCCTCGATCGATGCCCCCTCGAGGAGGGAGCAGAAGCACGTCATCCCCCACACGTCTCCACATCCCGTCGGATCGGGCTCCAGGACCCTGTCGACCGGGACCCTGCCGCTGCGCACGGCTCCGCGGGTCCGGACGCCTCCGGGAGGCCCGCGCCGCGCCTCCTCCGCCGACACCCAGGCGGAGCCGCGCTCCCCGAGCGTCACGAACAGGGCGCGTGCGCCCTCCCCCACCACCTCGGCCGCCAGCCGCCACGGGTCTCCGCCCCAGTCGGCCGCGAGCAGCTTCAGCTCGTCCTCGTTGGCCTGTACGTAGTCGAAACACCGGAGCCAGTCGCGCCAGCGCTCGGGCACGCGCGGGATACGGGTCCCGTCCGGTCCGACCCCCAGCGTCAGGGAGTGGATGTCGCCGTACAGCGGCCCTTCGAAGGTCTCCCGGAGCCGGCGCGCGCACCGCAGGTCGAGCTCCCAGCCCGCGATGAAGTTAACGTACAGGGCGTCACACGAGCGGGCGAGGGGCTCGAGCTCCGGCCAGCTCCAGCCCGGCACGCCTCCACGGAGCCTCTCGGTGCGTCGGCTCCCATCCCGGTAGCGCAACTCCACCCGGTTGTTGAGCTGCGGCACGGTGCGCACGCCGTCCAGCGAGGGCGCTGTGCCCAGCCCCGACAGCAATCGGCGGGCGGCAGGCGCCAGGTCCAGGCCGATCTTGAGGATCGGGAACAGGCTCCAGCCGGCGGGCCGTAGCGCCTCGAAGGTGGACAGCGCGTAAGCGATGCCACCCCACTCCTCGTGCGGCTCGCTCCGGCCGGCGTCGCGGGCGTGGATCGTGTCCCACACCAGCGTGCCGACCACGCCCAGCCGGTTCACGGGCCCGCGGCCGAGCCGTCGCGACCGGTCCACCCGGGACGCGTCTCGTCCGACGCGACGAGCGCGCGCCGACCCGGCGGCTCAGTCCAGCTCACCGAACCGCTCCACGCGGTAGGTGGCGGCGGCCCCGATCACGCCCGCCATGTCCCCGAGCTCGCTGGCCACGATCCGGCAGGCGTCCGCGGCCTGGCGGAAGGCCCGGCGCCGCACCTCGCCCCGGAGCGGCTCGAACAGGTGGTCGCCGGCCCGCGTCACGCCCCCCGAAATCACCACCATGGCCGGGTTGAGGATGTTGATGAGGTTGGCGACTCCCGTCCCGAGGAAGGCGGCCGTCTCGCGCATGACCTCCTTGGCGTACAGGTCCCCGGCCACGATGGCCTGGTAGACCGTCTCCGCGGTCACCTCCGACAGGTCGCCCTCGGCCAGCTCCGGGAGCGCGCTGGCCACGCCGCTGCGCAGCCCCTCCACGGCCCGGGCCGCGATCGCGGGTCCCGACGCGTAGGCCTCCAGGCAGCCGTAGTTGCCGCAGTTGCAGCGCCGACCCGTGGGGTCGATGGTCATGTGGCCGACCTCGCCCGCGACGTCCGAGGCCCCGTGGTAGACCCGACCTCCGAGCACGATGCCGCCGCCGATCCCGGTGCCCAGGGTGAGAGCCAGGAGCGAGTCCACGTCCTTGCCCGCCCCGAGCCAGTACTCTCCGAGCGCGGCGGCGTTGGCGTCGTTGTCCAGGACGGCGTCCAGCCCCATCTCATTGGCGATGAGGTCGCGCAGGGGGAAATTGCGCCACCCCAGGTTCGGCGTCTCGATGACGGTCCCCGAGGCCCGGTCCAGCGGACCGGGCGAGCCGATCCCGATCCCCACGTATCCGGATTCCGGGATCGAGGCCTCCCGCCGCGCGTCGCGCATGGCCTCGCGAATCATCCCGTTCATGCGGTCGACGACCGACTTGGCGCCGCGCCCGGGCTCCGTCGGCATGGAGCGCATGCCGAGGACCGGCCCGCCGCCGAAGGGCACCACACCCACGTTGATAGACGTTCCGCCCAGGTCCACACCCACAATGTAGCGGTCATCCGCCATCGTCCACAGCCTCCTCCGGGGATCGGACATCCTCCCTGCGAACCCTCATCAGGGCCTCCTCCACCTCGTCGACTCCCAGGATGCGCAGGCACTCCAGCCGTGCCTCGGGAAGCTCGTATCCCGCTCCCCGCCGAGGGCAGCGGTTCCGGAGGCAGGGCACGCACGGCAGCGTCCCGCGCACCACCACGGTCGACCGCGGCGACAGGGGTCCGGTCTGGCGCGGGTCGCCCGCGCCGAACAGTGCGACCAGCGGCGTGCCCAACGCCGCGGCCAGGTGCATGGGTCCCGTGTCGTTGGCCACCACGGCGTCGCAAGCCGCCAGGCCACCGGCCAGCGCCTCCAGGGTGGTCCGCCCCGACAGGTCGCGCGCTCCTCCGGTGGCCGACGCCACGGTCCGGGCCGCTGCCGCGTCGTCGCGACCGCCGAACACGAGCACCCGGTCCCCGGCGCGTGCCCGCCGCGCCGCCAGCTCGGCGAAACGCTCGGCAGGCCAGCGTCGCGACGGGGCGGCGCTCCCCGGGACGAGGCCCAGCGTGGGCGCGCCGCCGGACGACGGCAGCTCGCGCGAAACGGACCCCCACGCCCGGCGCGTCCCCTCTGTCGTCCGGAGCCACGGCGGCGGCGGCGGCGTCGCCGTCCAGGTCCGGTCGACCAGGGTCAGGTACTCCCTCACCCGGTGGCCGGCCAGCAGCGGTCCGCGCTCCACCGGGTCGGTGAGCAGCCAGCCGCGGCCGTCGGTCGCCGTCCCGCGGCGCTCAGCCACCCCGGCCAGCCGGAGAATGAGCGCGGCCGAGAAGGACGGTGTCAGCAGGACGCCCCGATCGGGGGAGCGGGCCCGCAGCTCGCGCGCCGCACGCACGATCCCGTGGCGGCCGCGCAGGGAAAGGATCTCGGCGTCGAGGCCCGCCATGGCCACCACGGGCGCCAGCCCCTCGACCACCTGCACGACCAGGTCCCCGCCGCCCGCGAGCTCGGCGGCCCGACGCAGGGCGGGCAGCGCCAGCACGAGCTCGCCCAGGTGGTTGGGAGCCCGGACGACGCGCCTCAGTCGCCCACCTCGAGCACGGCCAGGAACGCCTCCTGGGGAATCTCGACGGTTCCCACCTGCTTCATGCGCCGCTTCCCCTCCTTCTGCTTCTCGAGGAGCTTGCGCTTTCGCGTGATGTCGCCGCCGTAGCACTTGGCCGTGACGTTCTTGCGCAGCGGCCGCACGGTCTGGCGCGCGATCACGTCTTTGCCGATGGCCGCCTGGATGGCCACCTCGAACAGCTGCCGGGGAATGAGCTCCTTGAGTCTCTCCGCCATCCGCCGGCCCGTGTCGTACGCGCGATCCCTGTGGACCACCATGCTCAGGGCGTCGACCGAGTCGCCGTTGACGAGGATGTCCAGCTTGACGAGGTCCGACTCCCGGTAGCCGGCACGCTCGTAGTCCAGGGTCGCGTAGCCCCGCGACACCGACTTGAGGCGATCGTAGAAGTCCAGGACGATCTCGGCGAGGGGAATCTCGTACACGATCTCCACCCGCGAGGAGTCCAGGTACTCCAGCGTCACGTACTCTCCGCGCCGGTCGTGGCACAGCCCCTGGATCCCGCCGATGTAGTCGTCGGGGCTGAGGATCCGCACCCGGACCCACGGCTCCTCGATGTGCTCGATCCTGTTCTGGACGGGCATGCGGGCGGGGTTCTCGACCGCGACCTCCTCGCCGTTGGTGAGGCGGACGTGGTACTCCACGTTGGGCACGGTCGTGATGAGGTCGAGGTCGAACTCCCGCTCCAGCCGTTCCTGGACGATCTCCATGTGCAGCAGGCCGAGGAAGCCGCAGCGGAAGCCAAAGCCCAGCGCTTCCGACGTCTCGGGCTCATAGTGGAGGCTGGCGTCGTTGAGTCGCAGCTTCTCGAGCGCGTCGCGCAGGTCCTCGAACTGGTCGGTGTCCGTGGGATACAGCCCCGCGAACACCATCGGCTTGGCCTCCTGGTAGCCGGGGAGGAGCTCGGAGGCGCGCCGGTCGGCGTCGAGCAGCGTGTCGCCCACCTTGGTGTCGGCCACCCGCTTGATCTGCGCCGAGAGCCACCCCACTTCCCCGGCCGAGAGCGACTCGGTCTGCTGGTAGCCGAGCCGCAGGAAGCCCACCCCGTCGACCTCGTGCTCCGCATCCTTGGCCCCGAAGGTGACGCGCATGCCCGGCTCCAGCGTCCCGTCGACCACGCGCACGAAGGGGATGGCTCCACGGTACTTGTCGTACAGGGAATCGAAGATGAGCGCCCGCAGCGGGGCCTCCGGATCCCCCTCCGGGGGCGGCACGCGCGCGATGATCTCCTCCAGGATCCGGTCCACCCCCGTGCCCTCCTTGGCCGAGGCGAGCAGGATCTCGTCGGGGTCGATCCCGAGCAGCTCCGCCACTTCCAGTCGGTGCTTGTCGGGCTCTGCCTGCGGGAGATCGATCTTGTTCAGCACGGGGATGATCTCGAGGCCGGCATCCAGCGCCAGGAACAGGTTCGAGAGGGTCTGCGCCTCGATCCCCTGGCTCGCGTCGACGACCAGGAGGGCCCCCTCGCACGCCGCCAGGCTGCGGCTGACCTCGTAGGTGAAGTCCACGTGGCCCGGCGTGTCGATGAGGTTGAGCTGGTAGCGGCGACCGTCCGCGGCCCGGTAGGGCATGCGGATGGCGTTCAGCTTGATGGTGATCCCGCGCTCCCGCTCGAGCTCCATCGAGTCGAGGACCTGCTCCTTCATCTTTCGCCGGTCCACGGCCCCCGTCGCTTCCAGGAGGCGGTCGGCCAGCGTCGACTTGCCGTGGTCGATGTGGGCGATGATGGAGAAGTTGCGAATGTGGTCTATGCGCACGAGATCGCTCTCCGGGGTCGACTTCCGGGTACCCTCGATCGGATGCCGGACGGCGGGGGCGCACGCTCCGGATTCCGCGACGGCATGGTACTACCGGGGAGCCCGGCGCCGGGTCCCCTCAGGCGCGCGGAAACCGCAGGATCAATGTGGGACGAGGCCCGTCGCTCGCGACGGCGGCGAGGGCGCCCGCGCCGGAGGCGGCGCCCTCCCACACCTCCGGATCGGTCGCCGCCACCGGCACCTCGAGGCTGGCCTCCTCGCCGGCGTAGCGTACGGCGGCGCGCACGCTCTCCTCTCCCTGCCCGGCGGCCCGAGCCGATTGCAGCGCCCGCCCGAGCAGCACGACCGCCGCGCCCCGCCGGAGGCGCACGCCGCGCTCGTCGTCGGGGGCGTCCACCTCCACCCGGGGCGGCCTCCGGTCCAGCTCCAGGGCCGCCGCCACGTCCCGCACCAGCCCGGCCAGGTCCACGGCCGCGGCTTCCTCCTCCGGCCCACGGCGCGCGGCCGCGACCAGCAGGTCCACGTCCCGGGCGAGCCTGCGGACGTTGTCGTCCGCGGCGGTGGTGAAACGATCCAGCTCCTCGGCGAGCTCGGGAGCCTCCCGCCGCAGCCGCGCGCGCACCACCTCGAGGTTGATGGCGACCGCCTGCAGCGAATTCCGAAGCCGATGGGCCATACCGGAGACCAGCCGGGCGACTTCCTCCACGCGGGCCTCCCGGGCGCGCCCTTCGCTCACAGCTCGATCTCGAGGCCATCGTGGGCCGGCTGCACGCCGGCCGGCAACCGGGCGGAGAGCCGCGCATGCTCCAGGCGGTGCGTGAGGTGGGTCAGATAGGCGCGCTCCGGGGCGAGGCGCTCGATCACCTCCAGGGCCTCCTCCACGTTGAAGTGGCTGGGATGAGGATTCCCGAACCAGAGCGCGTTCACGACCAGGACCCGCACGCCGGCCAGCAGGTCGGCGGCGTCCTCCGGCAGCTCCTTGGCGTCCACGATCACCGCCAGGTCGCCCAGCCTGAAGCCGTAGCTGCGAAAGGGCCCGTGCGGGAACCCCACCGGCGTCAGGGGGAAGCCCGCCGGCCGCACCGGCTCGCGGTCCCGGAACGACACCATCTCCAGGTCGGGCACACTGCTGACCGGCGGGCGGTCGACGTCGTCCTCCCAGATGTACGGGAAGCGGCGACGAATCTCGGCGGCGTGCTCCTCGGCCACGTACACGGGCAGGGGGCGCTCGGAGCGGAGCGTGAAGATGCGCAGGTCGTCGATGCCGTGGATGTGGTCGGCGTGCGGGTGCGTCAGGTAGACGGCGTCCAGGTGCCGCACCCCGGCCGCGACGAGCTGCAGCCGCAGCTCGGGAGGGGTGTCCACCAGGAGCCGCCGTCCCTCCTCCTCGATCAGGAGGCCATGTCGGGTGCGACGGTCGCGCGGATCCGACGAGGTGCACACCTCGCAATCGCACCCCACCACCGGGATGCCGAACGAGGTGCCCGTGCCCAGGAAGCGGACCTTCACGGAGCCCTGCCTGTCCGGTTCAGAGCTCCTCGATCCGCATCATGTTGGTGGTTCCCGTGACGTGGAAGGGCACGCCGGCCGTGACGATGAACCGGTCCCCGGGCCGACCGAAGCCGCCGTCGAGTGCCTCGCTCCGCGCCCGCGAGAGCATGGTCCGGTAGTTGGCCTCGCCCTCGAACAGCACCGGATGGACGCCCCAGGCCACGGCGAGCTGCCGGTAGGTGGACGGCTGATCGGTGACGGCCAGGATCGGGACCGGTGGGCGCTGGGCCGACACGACTCGCGCGGTGAAGCCGCTGCGCGTGAAGGTCACCAGGAAGGGGGCCCCGAGGCGCTGCACCGCCTGCATGGCCGCGGCCGCGATCGCCCCCGAGGTGGTCTGCTGGACGGCCGCCCGCTCGGTGGCCGGCTGCTCCCGGATGCGGGACGGGAAGGGCGGGCCCTCGCGCTCGATCCTCCGGATGATCCGCTCCATGACGCGCACCGCCTCGATCGGATGGTGGCCCACGGCGGTCTCGGCGGACAGCATGACGGCATCGCTCCCGTCCAGCAGGGCCGTGGCCACGTCCGACACCTCGGCGCGGGTGGGGCGGGAGTTCGTCGTCATGGACTCCAGCATCTGGGTGGCCGTGATGCTGGGCCGGGCCAGCTCCTGGCCCTGCGTGATGATGCGCTTCTGGACGAGCGGAACCTCCTCGTACGGCAGCTCGACCCCGAGGTCGCCCCGCGCCACCATGACCCCGTCGCTCTGGCGAATGATCTCGTCGAGATTCTGGAGCGCCTGGTCTTTCTCGATCTTGCTGATGATCAGACCATGGCCACCGATGCGGTCCCGGAGATCCACGACATCCTCGGGACGTCGCACGAAGCTGAGCGCCACGTAGTCGACGCCCTGGTCGATGGCGAAGGCGAGGTCATCGCGGTCCTTCTCCGTCAGGCTGGGCGCTCCCACGCGCACCCCGGGAAGGTTGATCCCCTTGTGGGATCCGAGCTCTCCGGGAGTCACGGCCTCCACCTCGACGCAGTCGCCGTCCACCTCGAGGACCCGGACCTCGATCTTGCCATCGTCCAGCAGGATCCGGTCTCCCGCCGCGACGTCCTCGGCCAGCCCGGCGTAGGTCGTGGGAATCAGGCGATCGCGCGAGGCGCCCTCGGGCAGGGCCTCGGCCCCCTTCTCCTCGGGCACGAAGTAGCAGCGGTCCCCCTCGGAGATCCGGAGGGGGGACGGCAAGTCGCCGACACGGATCTTGGGTCCCTGCAGGTCGGCGATGATGGCGACCGGACGGCCCGTCTCGCGGCCGACCCGTCGGGTGGCCTCGATGATCGCGCGCGCCTCGGCGTGCTCGGCATGCGAGAAGTTGATCCGGATCGCGTCCGCGCCGGCCTCGATCAGGGCCCGGAAGGTGGATGGCTCGGAGCAGGCCGGGCCCACGGTGCACACGATCTTGGCACGTCGGAACAGCCTCGAAGCCGTCATGGAGTCGGCCGGTGCGAAGGCCCGGGGCCTCGGTTCCCCCCCGTGTACCGGGGCCTGGTGGACCGCCCGTGGGGCGGGGGACGCCGTCCGTGCGTGGGTGTCGTCGGTGATCCGGGCCTCAGGCGCTGGCCACGGTCGAGGCGTCCACGGCCAGATCCGGCCGGTGCTTCCAGATCCAGCGGTGCAGGAGCTGGAGACGCTTCAGGGGCAGGTCGGATAGTACGTTCGCCTGGAGGCCGGGAATGATGCAGGCGGCGGCCCGTCGCAGCAGGAACGCCCGCTGCAGTGCCCGCTGCTCCTCGCTGAGGCTCGTCCCGCCCGGAATGTCGGGAATGGGCTCGAGCAACCTGTGATAGCTGTATACTTCCCGAGGTGAGAACTCCCGTGGAATCTGGTAGGCGTGACCCCGAACCTCGAAAGAACCCTCGGGACCGATCGAAAGCAGTTCAGCCATGCGTCGCTCTCCTCCTCGCGCCGAACCGGACCGTTCGCTCCGAGCGGATCCGGCCGGCGGCCGGGTCAGGTCGGAGAGCGACGCGCAGACCGGGGGTGGCGCACGCCGCGACTCGCATCCAGGGCTGTGGCGATCCCGAACATACTCGCCGAAACGGCCGGCAGGCAAGCTCCGAGCGGGCCTCCGGGCTGCTCCCACGGGTCGGGGGCCCGCCGCGCGACCTTGTTGTCGGGATCACGCGCGGCTACCTTGCACGCGGCCCGTGGGCCGGGATTCGGCGCCGACGCCGGACTCCGCCGACGGGCCATTTCGTGACAGCCTCCGGCCGGCGGCGCATTGATGGGACCCCCAGACAGACGGTCCGGGCCGGAGCGAGGTTCGCGGTACAGCGGAGGACAGGCCAGCATGGCTCGGGAAACCGGCAGCGTGAAGTGGTTTTCGAACGAGAAGGGGTACGGCTTCATTGAGCGGGACAGCGGCGAGGACGTCTTCGTCCACCATTCCGACATCGAGGGTGACGGCTTCAAGACGCTTCGACAGGAGGAACGGGTCGAGTTCGAAGTGGAGGCGGCCGACAAGGGACCGAGGGCCCGGCGCGTGGTCCGTGAAGACCAGGAGACGCGCGAGCAGGTGAGCGCTCCGGCGGACCCGAACGAGGTCGGAAGCACCGCCACCCGGACCGCACAGGCCGGATCGGCCGAGGCGTCCGCCGGATCCCCGGATGGAGCGGGAAGCGGGCGCACCCTGGCGGCGCAGCTCAAGGACAAGCTCGGGCGCCGGTTCTTCGGCGACGAGGGCTGAGCGGGTCCGGTCGACCGCGACCGGGGGTCGTGCGGCGCGTGGGAGCGCCGCGAACACCGGAACAGCGGCAGTACGTTAGTGTGCTACACAGTGCGAGGTGGACGGCCGGGGCCGTCCGCGCCTCGAGAACCTCAGCCTCCGAAGGGGGGGATTCGCTTGGAGTATCGACTGCGTGAGGGCGAGGACCTGGACCGGGCGCTGAAGAAGTTTCGCCGCAAGGTGCAGCGCGCGGGGATCTTCCGCGACATCAAGAAGAACCGCTTCTACGAGAAGCCCAGCGAGGCCCGTCGGCGGAAGGCGAAGGCCGCCGAGCGCCGGCGTCGCCGTCGGCGCCGCCGCAGGAGCCGCAACAACAGCTGAGCCCGGCCCACGCGCCGCCGCCACGTCGGGCGGCCCGCGAGGCGAGGCAGCCATTCCGAGCCGCCCGGGGGACATCCCGCCGGGCGGCTTCTCGTTCTATGCGCTCCCGTAGCGGCGGTCCACGTAGCCTTCCAGGAGGGCCAGGAACTCTTCCACGATCCCCTCTCCCCGAAGGGTCGTGACCTTCTCCCCGTCCACGAACACGGGCGCGCTGGGCTCCTCGAAGGCGCCCGGCAGCGAGATCCCGATGTCGGCATGGCGCGACTCGCCCGGGCCGTTGACCACGCATCCCATGACGGCCACCCGAAGCTCCTCGATCCCCGCGTACCGGCCCCTCCACTCCGGCATGCGCTCGTCCAGGTGTCCCTGGATGCGCTGCGCCATCTCCTGGAAGAAGGTGCTGGTGGTCCTTCCGCAGCCCGGACACGAGGTGACCTGGGGCTGAAAGCTCCTCAGGCCCATCGACTGGAGGATCTGCTGCGCCACCCGGACCTCCTCGGCCCGATCGGCTCCCGGGGCCGGGGTGAGGGAGACGCGGATCGTGTCCCCGATCCCCTCGGCGAGGAGGAGAGCGAGGGCGGCCGAGCTCGCCACCGTACCCTTGCGACCCATGCCGGCTTCGGTGAGCCCGAGAATGGAGGGGGTAGTCGCATCGCTCCGCCAGCGCGCGGTACACGGTGACCAGGTCCTGCACCCCCGAGACCTTGGCGCTCAGCACGATCCGGTCGTGGGGGAGCCCCACCTCCTCGGCGAACCGGGTCGAGGACAGGGCACTCTCCACCATGGCGGCGAGGGTCACCGCGTGCGCATCGGCCGGGACCTCGCGGGCCGCGTTCTCGTCCATCATGCGGGTGAGGAGGTCCTGGTCCAGGGAACCCCAGTTCACGCCGATCCGAACCGGGCGTCCGTGCTCGACCGCACACCCGATGATCGTGGCGAAGTGCTCGTCCCACCGGCTGCGCCCCACGTTGCCCGGATTGACCCGGTACTTGGCCAGGGCCTCGGCGCACTCCGGGTGTTGTGGAAGGAGAATGTGGCCGTTGAAGTGGAAGTCCCCGATGAGCGGGACGTCGACCCCCCGCTCCCGCAGTCGCTCCGCGATGTGCGGAACCGCGGCGGCCGCCTCGGAGGTGTTGACGGTGACCCGGACCAGCTCGCTCCCCGCCCCGGCGAGAGCGGCCACCTGCTCGACCGTGGCCTGCACATCGGCCGTGTCCGTGTTCGTCATCGACTGCACGACCACCGGATGCCCGCCGCCGACGGGCACGTCTCCCACGCGAACCGTGACGGACTCGCGTCGGGGCCGGTAGGCGGGACGCGACACCGTGGCTGGATCGAGGATCTCGGGGGCGTCGGGCGTAGGAGTGGTCTCGGTGGGCGTCACGGATCTCGCGCGGTTCGGGTGACGGAGCGACCCGAGAGCGGCCGTCGGCCGCACCGGGAGCCTCGCGGCGTCATTGTACCCGAGGGCGGGATCCCGTTCCAGAGCGCCCGGGGCCGGGGAAGCCCCTAGCGGGTTTCCTGCTCCTTCCAGAAGCGCTCGAACTCGGCGTCCAGGTTCTTTCGGTCCCGGCGCATCTCGCGCTCGAAGGCATCCCGTCCGGCTTCGATCGCCGTGCGGATCCAGTTGCGCGTGATCCTGGGGTGCCGCGCCTCGGCGTCGTCATCCCGATCGGCGGGCTGCAGGTTCGCCTCCATCATGGTGCTGACCTCCCGTGTGGGGGCGGCTCTCCTCCACCGCTGGGACATTCTCTTCCCCCAACATGTTGGGGTATCCGCAGCATAAGCCCCCCACATGTTGCGGTCAAGGCGTCGAGCCGTCCGCCCGTACGACGACGACGCGGCCGCCCGCGTCACAGCTCGAAGTGCTCGACCAGCCGCTTCTCCGTCTCGCCCTCGATGTGCGCTTCCACCTGGAGGTACCGCTCGAGCCCCGAACCTCGCAGCTTCTTGCGGAGGAGCTGGTCCACCTGGAACACGCCGGCCGAGTTGGTCATGTCGATCCGCACGCGCACGGGGGTCGCGTCGCCGGGCTCGATGTGCACGGCCTCGATCGCGGCGGCGGAGACCGAGTGGATGCTCATGGACCCCGCCTCGAAGGGGATGCGGGACCGGCCCTCGGCCATGTCCAGCGCGTCGGCCACCTTGAGGATCCCCGCCTCCAGCGTAAGCGGCTCGCCCCCGGCCCGGTGCGCGATCACCGCGTGCAGGATCTCCGACCGGAGGATCGTGTCCACGGGCGGGTCGTACACCCCGTCCAGCAGCTCCCGCAGCTTGGGCTGGGCCACGAACAGCGAGTAGGCCTCGTGACCGTCGCGGTGGATCGAGATGCCCAGGTCGTGGACCAGGGCGGCCAGCACGACGACCACCTCGGCGTCCTTGTCCGTGAGCCCGTAGTCCCTCACCACGGAGGGCACGACGCCGCCATCCAGCAGGAGCCGCAGGATCCTGAGCGCCGAATTCGCCACGATCTGAACGTGCACGGGCCCGTGATCGGACATCCGCAGGCGATCCACCGCGTTGATGTTCGTCGCCAACCACAGGGCGTACAGATCCGTGTCGTCGTTCACCCGCTCGACGATCGTGGCCAGGGCCGGGTTGTGCCGGGCGGGCACCGAGATGCGGACGCGGTCTTCCATGCGCTCGAACAGGTCGGGGGTCGTGCGTCGGGCCGCGGCGTCCGGCACCGACGCGCCGGCCTCCACCTCCTCCTCGATCATCGCGTCCCTCCGTCCAGGTCGTGTCCGGATGTCCGGCTCCGGGGAACCGCGGCGGCAAGATCCGGGCGAGCCCGGGGCGGCGACATCAATCGGTCCCCCCGGCGGCCCCCGTCAGCCGCCGCACCGCCTCCTCGAGCGTGGGCACGGTCTTGCAGAAGGCGAAGCGCACCCGGTCCCGCCCTCCGTCCGGCTCGCTGAAGAAGCTCGAGCCCGGCACCGGGGCGACGCCGCGCTCGGCCGCCAGCCACCTCGAGAAGGTGTCATCGTCGCGACCATCGAGCGCCGAGAAGTCCGCCAGGATGTAGTACGCCCCGGCCGGCGGCGCGCACCGGAACCCGGCCTCCCGCAGCCCGTGATGGAGCACGCCCCGCCGCTCCCGGTACCCCTCGGCCAGCTCCTCGTAGTATTCCGGGCCCAGCGCTTCCAGGGCCGTGGCGACCGCGTCCTGCAACGGGGCGGGAGCGCCCACGGTCAGGAAGTCGTGCACCTTGCGGATCGCCCCCGTGACTCCGGGCGGGGCCACGATCCACCCCACGCGCCACCCCGTCACGCTGAAAGTCTTGGAGGCCCCCGAGATCGTGATGGTGCGTCCGCCCATCCCCTCGAGCGATGCCATGGAAACGTGCTCGCCCTCGTAGAGGATGTGCTCGTAGATCTCGTCGGTGATCGCCCACGCCTCGTGGCGACGGCACAGACCGCCCAGGACCTCGAGCTCCCGCCGCGTGAACACCCTGCCGGTCGGGTTGTTGGGCGTGTTGAGGATGATCGCGCGGGTGGCATCCGAGAAGGCGCCCTCGATCCGTTCCAGATCGAGGCCGGGCCCCGGGCCCATGGGGACGAACACGGGCCGTGCTCCGCACAGCACGGCGTCGGGACCGTAGTTCTCGTAGAAGGGCTCCAGGACGATGACCTCGTCCCCGGGCTCGGCCACCGCCAGGAGGGCCGACGCCATGGCCTCGGTGGCCCCGCAGGTCACCGTCACCTCCCGGTCGGGATCCACCGGCGTGCCGTAGTCGCGCTCCCGGGTGGCCGCGATGGCGCGGCGCAGCCGGGGCGCACCCCAGGTGACCGCGTACTGGTTCAGGTCCGCGTGCACGGCCCGGACCGCCGCCTCCTTGAGGATGTCCGGCGCGGGGAAGTCCGGGAAGCCCTGGGCCAGGTTGATCGCCCCGTGCTCGCCCGCCACGCGTGTCATCTCGCGGATGACCGACTCCGTGAAGCCTTCGGTCCGCCCGGCGACCGGGGGCGCCGGCCGCCGCGGGCCGGACAGTGACCCGTTCACGTGACCCTCCCCGGCGGACCGTCGGCCCGGCTCCCGGACCCGGGAATCCGTACCCGGCCGATCCGGCAAGATCCGGGAAGAATTCCCCGATCCGGCACCCGACGTCGATGGACCGGCTGCACTGGAGCCATGAATCGCCTTAGGACGAAACGGGTTACAGAACGACGAAAATCCGGAACGACCATTGCCTCAGAGAACGACCACGCTCGGAGCGCTCCCGCGGTCATGTGCCGGACCGGCGGCTGGACGCGGTGCTTCGAAGGCGCGGGAGGCAGCGGCAACGGAGACGTGGCCGTACGACCCCTGCACCGGCATCCAGCTACCCTGGAGGCTCCATGAACGCCTACCGGCTGGCCCACGTCCCCTTCACCCTGGCCGACGCCACGCCCCGGCAGCATCTCCGGGTGCGCCGCGTACGGGGTGCGCCCGCCTCGCGACGCTGCCGCGAGCTGGGTGTCGTGCCGGGCGCGATCATCACCTGGCTGCGGTTCGAGGCAGGTAAGATCGTCGTACGCTTTCCCGAAGGCCACACGACCGCGGTCGAGGTGGGGATCGCGGCCCTCATCGAGGTCGACGGGCGCCCGAGCTCGTAGAGTCGTGCGCGCTCCGCAGGTCGATCGCCTTGAGCTTGCGGAGCTCGGTCTGGAGCCGCCTCAGGCTGTCCTCCCGCGTCTTGAGGTCGGTCTGCAACCGCTCGTTGAGCGCCTCGAGCGTCTCGAGGTGCGCCCGCCGCTGATCCAGGTCGTCCTCCACCCGGGCCAGCCGCCGGTACAGCGTGTCCACGCGGGCACTCAGCCGTGACACCCGCGTGCGCGCCTCGGAGGTGGCCTCCCGCTGCCTCTGCACCTCCCTCAGCAGGCTGATGAGCCGACTCGCCTCCGTCCGGTAGCCCGTCTTCGGGTACAGGGTCAGGAGCCGCTCCAGCTGCGTGCGAGCCAGGGATGGATCGTACACCGGGCTCCCGGGGAGCGCGTGCATGAGGCCCGCCCGATACAGCGCCCGCTCCTGGTGGTGCAGGGTCGTGTCGGACCGGTACACTCGCACCGCCTCCTCGTAGCGTCCGGCGTCGTACAGCGAATCGAAGTGGCTGGTGGCGCACGCCGCGGCCCCGATCGCCAGGGCCACGCCGCAGGCCGCCATCCACCCGATCGATCGCCGTCGCGTGGGCGGCCGACTCATGTCGCCCCTCCGGTGGCCGCGACCGGACGGCCGGCCGCCTCGCGCACCCCGATCGGAAGGAGCACGCAGAACACGCTCCCCCGGGGCTCCCGGTCCTCCACCCAGATGGCCCCGCGATGCGCCCCCACGATCTCGCGGCACAGGGCGAGGCCGAGTCCCACCCCCGACCCGTCGTGCGAGCGGGCGTTGGGGGCCCGGTGGAAGCGCTCGAAGACCCTGGACTTCTCCTCCTCCGGGATCCCGGGGCCCTCGTCGCTCACGGCGAGGAGGGCCAGCCCCGAGCGCGCCGCCGGGACGCCGTCCCCCTCTGCGTGCGACTCGACCGTGGGAGCCCCGGGCGGGGCCTCCTCGACGCGGGTGAGGCGGACCCCGATGCGACTCCCGGCCGGCGCGTACTTGACCGCGTTGTCCAGCAGGTTCTCGATCACCTCCACGATGCGGTCTCCGTCGCAGCGGATCGGCATGCCGTCGGCAGGCAGATCCGTGTCGATGCGAATCGAGCGCTCCTCCAGGCGTAGGTCGAAGTCATCGGTCACGCACCGGATGAGCGAGGCCAGGTCCCCGGTACGGAAGTCGTACTCCAGGGCCCCCTCCTCCAGACGCGACAGGTCGAGGAGCCGGGAGATCATGGCCGACAGACGCGCTCCGCTGCGTCGGTTGAGCTCGAGGAGCCGCACTTGCTTGTCGTTGAGCTCCCCCGGCAGCCCGGCCAGGAGGAGCTGGGTGATCTCCTGCATCGAGGCCAGAGGGGTCTTGAGGTCGTGGGAGACCTGGGACAGGAAGCCGCGCTTGGCCCGGTCCAGCTCGCCCAGCCGGCGCGTCATGACGTTGAAGTCGCCCGCGAGGTCGGCGAACTCGTCCTCCTGGTCCAGGTCGAGCCGGTAGGCGAAGTCGCCCTCGGCGACGGCCCGCGTCCCCTCCTTGAGCCGCCGCAGGGACTCGGTGATCGAGCGCACGATGAAGCCCGCGAGCAGCAAGCTGAGCAGGAGCGCGACTCCCACCGCCGCCCCGGACACGCGCTCGGCGTTCCGCGCCGCCTCGGTGGTGGCCCGCACGCGCTCCTGCATGGCGGCCTGCGAGGCCTCCGTGAGCGCCCGTGTACGCTGACGCAGGTCCCCCAGGCTGGCGTCGAGCCAGCCGAGGACCGCATCCGCCTCGGGAGCGGCGAGGCCGTTGATCATGCCCTCCAGCGTGCGCTCGCGGGGAAACCGGCCCCGCCACAGCGCCGTGAGGCGATCGACCGCCTCTCGCTCCCCGCCCGTCAGGGGGAGGGAATCCAGACCGGCCAGGGCATCCCCGTAGGCCGCCCGGGCCCGCGTGAACGCGGCCGAGTAGCCCGTGTCGCCCGTGACCGCGTACTTGCTGGCGCTCTCCTGCATCTGGTCCAATCGCTGGAGCTGCTCGGTGGAGCTAACGGTGACGCGGGTGACCATGGAGGACAGCTGGCGGCTGGTCCGGACCGACTCACGCAGCGTGGAAACGTGGTACACCATCACCACCACCAGGAGGCCGATCAGGAGGCCGAAGCCCGCGACCAGCTTGGTGGAGACCTTCATGGTCCCATCACTCGGCCCGGTACGCCTTGAGCTTGTTCCGGATCGTCTTCACGTCGAGCTCCAGCTGCCTGGCCGCCTCCGCCTTGTTGTTCCCGGCGTGCTCGAGGGTCTTGAGGATGAGCCGCTTCTCGGCCTCGGCTGCGGTGGTGCCCACGGGTATGACGACGCGCGGGCTCCCCTCGTCCCGCACGTCGTGCAGATAGGGCGGCAGGTGGGATGGCTCGATCCAGCCCGACCCGGCCACGATCGTGGCCCGCTCGACCACGTTGCGCAGCTCCCGGACGTTGCCGGGCCACGGGTAGGCGAGCAGCAGCTCGCGGGCCGCGGAACCAAGCCCGCGGACCCCGGTGCCGTGCTTCTCGTTGAAACGCCGCACGAAGTGCTGGGCGAGGAGGGGGATGTCCCCACGCCGGTGCTCGAGCGGCGGTACGTTCACCGTGAACACGTTGAGCCGGTAGTAGAGGTCCTCGCGAAGCTCTCCGCGCTCCACGGCCGCGCCCGGATCCCGGTTGGTGGCGGCCATGACCCGCACGTCGAATCGGATCTCGCGACTGCCGCCCAGGCGCCGGGCCGAGCCTTCCTCGAGGATACGCAGGAGCTTGGGCTGGAGCTCGATCGGCATCTCCGCGATCTCGTCCAGGAACAGGGTTCCGCCGTCGGCCTGCTCGAAGCACCCGGGCCGGGCGCGGCTGGCTCCCGTGAAGGCGCCCTTCTCGTGGCCGAACAGCTCGCTCTCTATGAGGCCTTCGGGGATGGCGGCCGCGTTGACCGCCAGGAAGGGCCGCTGTGCGCGGCCGCTGAGCTCGTGGATGGTGCGCGCCACCACCTCCTTGCCGGTCCCGCTCGGTCCCGTGAGGAGCGCCGAGGCGTCGCTGGACGCCAGCAGCTTCACGAGCCCGAACACCTCGCCCATGCGCTCGCTCTCCCCGATCAGGCCGCCGAGTCCCGCGCCGCCGTCCAGCCGGGCCTCCAGCTCCCGGATCGTGGAGCGGAGCCGTACCTCGTCGGTGGCGGAGTCGAGGATCGAGCGCAGCTTGGCGTAGTCGAGCGGCTTGGTGAGGAAGTCCCGCGCGCCGGCCTTCATGGCCTCGACGGCCTGGTCGATGCTGCCGTGGGCCGTGATGAGCAGGATGAGCCGGTCGTCCTCGTCGGCGCACAGCCCCCGTAGCAGGTCGAGGCCCGACCCGTCCGGGAGCACCACGTCGCTGATCACGATGTCCGGGTCACGCTCCGAGACGCGCTGGCGAGCCTGGTCGAGGTCGGCCGCGGTGGCCACGTCGAATCCCCAGCTCTCGATGCGCATCGAAAGCACCTCCCGGACGGCGGGCTCGTCATCGACGACCAGGACGGAAAGACGGCTCTCCTTGGGAATGGGACACACCTCCTTCGGCGTGGCTCCGGGCTACTCTCTTGGTCCCGGTCTACCCTCCACAGACAGCGTCGTGCCGGGAGCTCGGCGGCGGCTCACCAGCTCGCACCCATGGCCGCGGCCATCGAGACGATCCCGTCGTACAGGTCGTCCAGGAGCAGGTTCTCGTTGGGCGAATGCTGGTTGTCATCCGCGTTGACCACGGGCAGGTCGAGAAAGTCGGCCCCGAGGAGCTGCGGGAAGAGGTGGCCCGGAACGCTGCCACCCATGGTGGGGATGAGGGCCAGGGGCGTCTCTCCCGCCCGGCGCAGGGCCGCGACCACGGCCCGGGCGGAGGGTCGGTCCATGTCGGTTCGCACGGCCGGGTAGCCCATGCCCACCGTCACCCGGGCCAGCCGCGGATGAGCCAGGCGCGTGGCCCGGTCGGGCTCCTCCTGGACCACGTCGTAGCCCCGCGAGCGGATCCAGTCCAGGAACCGGCGGAGCTGCTCGTGCGGGTCGATCCCGGCCACCAGCCGGAAGTCGAAGTCGGCGGTGGCTCGGTCGGGGATGATCGTCCGCGCCTGGGCTCCCACCCAGCCGCTCGCCATCCCGTCCACGTTGAGCGACGGCTCGGTGACGGCCGCCCAGCGACTGCCTGCATACTCGGGAGCCGGCACCAGGAGGGCGCGCCGCTCCGCCGTGTCGGGAGGCAGCGCCGCCAGCGCGGCTCGCTCCGCCGCCCCGAGCGGGCGGACGTCGTCGTACCAGCCGGGGATGGTCACGCGACCCGCCGAGTCCTGCATGGACGCCACGAGGCGGGCCAGCCGTTCGGCCGGGTTCGGGGCCCAGTTTCCGTAGTGGCCACTGTGGAGGGGAGCGACGGGCCCGTACACGGTGACCCGGGCCGTGGCGATGCCCCGGGCGCCGAAGGTGACGGTCGTCCGGCCGGAGGGATGCCGCGGCCCGTCGACCACGATGGCCAGGTCCGCGCCCAGCTCGTCCCGGTGCTGCTCGAGCGCGCGGGCGAGGTGCGGAGAGCCCGCTTCCTCCTCCCCCTCGAACAGGAAGCGCAGGTGCGCGGCGGGCCCGCGGCCCTGGGCCCGGAGAGCGTCGAGCGCGGCGAGGAGCCCGACGATGGGTCCGCGGTCGTCGGCCGCGGCCCGCCCGTACAACCGGGCGCCGGCGGGCACCGAGTCCCCGGGACCCGGAAGCGGCAGGGTCCGCGACTCCCCCCCGAGCGGGCCGCTCCGCAGCGTGGGCTGGAAGGGCTTCGAGCCGCTCCACCTGGACGGATCGACCGGCTGTCCGTCGTAGTGGGCGTAGAACAGGATCGTCCGGGACGCACCGGGCGCCGGGAGGTCCCCGACCACCAGCGGCGACCCGCCGGTCTCGACCAATCGGGTTCGGATGCCGCGGCCCTCCATCGCCCGCCGCAGCCAGGTCGCGTTGCGGCGGATGTCGGCGGAGTCGGACGCCACATCCGGGATCGACACGAACGCGGCCAGCTCGCGAACGATGTCGCCGCGGTGTCCCCTCACCCAGCCGCGCACCGCTCCGTAGTCCACCTCGCCCCGGCTCGTCGGCCCGGACGCCGCCGGCGTCCCCTGGGCCTCTAGCCCGCCGCCGGCCGCGAGAGCGGCCCCGAGCCACACCGCGCAGGCGAGGAGCAGAGCTCCCCGACCCCGTAGCCCCGCCATGACACCTCCGTTCGGATCGCCCGGCCGCGGCCCACCGCGCGCGGCCCGTCCCCCATTATCTGTCCCGGGAGGAGGGCCGGTGTCAACGCTCGGGCTGCAGCAGGCCGTGCGTGGGGGTGACCGCGTCGACCCGATAGGAAGGCACCCGGTAGACCACCGAGTCGCCGCGCAGGGTCGCCCAGAATCCGGAGGGCTGGCGGGCGGAGAAGCGCAGCGCCGCGAGCGTGTCGCTCCCGGCCCCCAGCGCGACCACCGACCGCGTCGGCGCCCCCGGGCGCACCGTGTCGGGTGCAAAGCCGCCGGCCTGCAGCTCGGCCAGCCCGTCGAGGAGGCCGCGAACGGTCTTCGGCGACGCGGGGTGCCCGTTCACCGTCCAGGCCGAGTCCGTGCGGGCCAGGGTCATCGTGGTATCGCCCCGCGCGACAATGATCGTGCGTACGGCCCCGGTGTCGACCCGGACCATGGTGCGGTCGCGCCACTCCTCGACCGGGCGGGACGCCTGCCGCCGCAGGTCGCCCGAGAGGATCCACACCTCGTCGCTCCCCGGCACACGGGCATAGGCGCTCGGATAATAGGGACCCGCGCGACCGAGGAGCACCCGCACGCTGTCCCCGGAGCGCCGCCGGAAGGCCACCTCGATCGAGCCCGGGCCCTTCACCCCCAGGTCCGCTTGGTGCGCCGGGTTGCGGGAGGCGAGCTCCGTGACGCGGGCGCTGTCCACGGCCGTCCAGAAGCTCGCCACCGCGTCCGAGTCGGTCGGCCACCCATCCACCAGCCAGCGGCCTCCCGAGCGCCTGAGCTCCACCGTGTCCTTCCCGTTCAGGACGCGCACCCACGTCACGCCCCCCTCGTGCACGCCGGCGAGCGTCGCCTGAAGGGCGCTCGACGCCGCCGGCCCCCGGTCTCCCCGGCGGCCCAGGAGAGCGCTGGCGGCCCAGGCGGCCACCACCACGACCACGCCAATGAGGATGGCACGCAGCGCCTTCTCGCTCATGCCGCCACCTCCTCCCTGCCCGGCCAGCCCGGATGGTTCCGGCGCCGCAGGATGCGCACGACGCCGACCGCCACGAACAGCAGCGGGATCCCGACCAGGTCGCCCCACTTGAGGAGTCCCCGCGTCACGGAGGACTGGAACACCAGCTCGGGCGGCGTCCGGTCCTTCGAGCGGATCGAGATCAGGGACTCGTCCTGGGTGAGCCAGTCCACGGCATTGGCGACGAACACCAGGTTCTGCGGGTTGTTCTGCACGAAGTCCTGCCGGAGGAACCCGGCGTCCCGGACCACCACCAGACGGCCGGGCCCCTTCCCGGACGCCGTGCCGGCGCCCGGGTCCGCTCCCGTCGGCGGGCCGCCGTCCACCACGGCCGCGACGACCTGGACCCCCTGGCTCCCGGGCGCGGGACGGATGTCCTCCTGCGGCGCCACCGACCCGCCCACCGGCTCGATTCCCCCGGACGCCGTCGTCTGGAGGAGGGGCGAGGCCCGCGTCGTGTCCTGGATCTGCAGGGCTCCGGGCCATGCCAGGCTCAGACCCTGGAGCTGGCGGGTGATGAGGCTTTTCCCGGCCGGTCCCACCACGGGCCAGAACGGGTAGTTCTTCACGACCGAGAAGACGCCCTGCTGTCCCAGGTTCACGCGCTCGTTGGAGCGCAGGTCGTACACCACGCCCTCGAGCAGCTTGACCCCGCGCCCGGCCAGGTAGGGGCCCAGCCCCGTGCTGACGGGCTGTGTGATCGGCATGCGCGGCGACAGCCGGTTGGAGGGCAGGAGGAGGAGCCCGGATCCGCCGGCGTCCAGATAGGCTTCCAGCGCGTGCAGGGCGGAATCGCCCAGGGTCTCCGTCGGCCCGGCGAGGATGACGGCCGAGAGGGAGTCGGGCGACAGGACCGGCGCCGCCGCCGAGTCCGTGCCCAACGCCACCGTGTTCACGTCGTACGGCTTGGAGAGCTCCTGCTCGAGCGGCGCCGAACGAGCCTCGGGCCCGCGGGCGCCGAAGCCGGTGAGGAAGGCCACGCGGGGCCTGGACTTTCGAGTCAGCGACGCGATGGCCGAGGTCAGGTGGTACTCCAGGTCCGCCGTGCTCTGGATCACCGGGATGGTCTGGTGCTGTCCGGCGTACATCACCGCCAGCCCCAACCAGCCGCGCTTGACCTGGAACTCGTCGTTGCGGACCACGTTGAACTGGATCGGCCGCACCCCGAGCGACTGGGCCTGATCCGCCTCGGGTCCCTTGTCGCCCGGGTGCACCACCTGCACGTGGACGTGGCCGTTCGAGGCGCTCCGGTAGTCGGCCAGCAGGTCCTGGACGTCCCGGCGGGTCAGGTCCACCTCGGACGGAAGGGAGCTGGACACGAAGAACTTGATCGTGACCACGTCGTCGAGGCCGCCCAGGATCGAGCGCGTGCCCGTCGAGAGGGTGAACAGGTGGTCGCGGGTGAGGTCCACGCGGCCGTGGATGTGGCCGCCCAGCAGGTTGAGCGCCACGACGCCCACCACCAGCGCCGCCGTCCCGGTGCGTAGCCGGCGGAAGGCGCCGCGACCCCGGCTCAGCCGTTCCCGGGCCACCGCCCAGTAGGCCAGCGCCAGGAACACGCCCGCCGCCGTCACGAAGTAGAGCACGTCGCGCAGGTCGATCACACCCCGCGTCACCGCCTCGAAGTGCGTGAGGACGGAGAGGTCGCCCACCGCGCTGGCGAGCGGCCCGGGGAGGCCGATCTGCGTGAAGCGGAGCCCGGCCAGGATGAGCGCGAAGTCGACCATGGCGCCCACGATGAACGCGGTGATCTGGTTCGAGGTGATGCTGGAGGCGAACAGGCCGATCCCCACCAGCTCGGCGGCCAGCAGCGCGACCCCGACGTACTGACCCACCACGATGCCGGGATCGGCGCTGGAGGCGGCCAGGATCCCCACGGCCGTGGGCAGCGTGCCGGCCAGGGCCACGAGAACGAACAGCCAGTCCCCCAGGAACTTCCCGACCACCAGCTCCACCTCGCTCATCGGCTGGGCCAGGAGCCAGCCCAGCGTGCCGCTGCGACGCTCCTCGGCCAGCGAGCGCATGGTGATGGCCGGGACGAACACGGCCAGGAGCCACGGCAGGAGGTCGAACAGGGGGCGCAGCGTCGCCGCCCCGGACGTGAAGATGGAGCGGAAGGAGAGGAACAGGGCCAGGACCAGGAAGGCGACGACCAGGATGTAGGCGGTCGGATGGTCGAAATAGCTCCGGAACTCGCGCCGGGCCACGCGCCACGTCTGCCTCATGACGCCACCTCCTCGGCGCCGGCCTCATCGGTGAGCTGCTGGAAGAGTTGCTCCAGCGAAGCGCGCTCCCGGTGGAGCTCCCACAGCGTCCAGCCTTTCTCGGCGGCGAGCCGGGAGATGGCGGGCCGCAGCTCCTCGCGATTCGCGGCCACCAGCTCGACGCGGTCGCGACCGTCCACCCGGTCCGCGCGGGTCGACGCGACGCCCGGCATCGTGCCGAGCACGCCGGGGACGTCGTCGCCCTCGGCCTCCACCACGTAGCGCGGGGCGGAGCGCCCCGTCTCCAGGAGCTCCGCCACGCTGCCGTCCGCCACCAGGCGACCGTTGTGGACGATGAGCAACCGGCTGCAGGTGGCCTCCACCTCGCCGAGCACGTGCGTGCTGAGCAGGACGGTCCGGTCGCGCCCCAGGGCGCTCACCAGGTGGCGGATGCCGACCCGCTGGTTGGGGTCCAGCCCCTCGGTGGGTTCGTCCAGGACCAGGATCTCTGGACAATGGAGGATGGCGGCGGCCAGGCCGACCCGCTGCCGGTAGCCCTTGGAGAGCTGCGAGATCGGGCGTCCGTACACGTTCTCGATGCCCGTCTCCTCGACCGCGTCGGACAGGGCCGAGCGGCGGGCCGCGCCCTCCAGGCCCCGTAGCGTGGCCGCGTACTCGAGGTACTCCGCCACGAGCATCTCCTGGTACAGCGCGTTGGTCTCGGGCAGGTAGCCCACGCGGGCCTTGGCGGCCTTGAGGTCTTCGCCGATCGGACGTCCGTCGTAGCGGACCTCGCCCGCGTCGGGCTGCAGGGTCCCGGTCAGCATGCGCATCGTGGTGGTCTTACCGGCTCCGTTCGGCCCCAGGAAGCCCACCACCTCCCCCCGGCCGATTTCGAAGCTGATGCCATCGACCGCCACGACGGGGCCGTAGCGCTTCGAGACTCCCTCCACCGATATCATCCGTCGTCCTCCACCGTTTCTCCGGGCTCGACTCGTCCTGCACGCGCGCCGCCCCGGGCCACCCGTGCCCGCCCGGAGCGGACTCGTCCATCACGATGAACGAAGCGGGCGAAAGGTTGCCTGGACTCACCCCGGTCGCGCAACGCCCCCCCCGCCCCGCTCCGCCGGGGCGACCGCGGCCCGTTCGTCTGGCGCCTTCCCGGCCGGGCCCGTAGGCTTCGGCTTCGGCCCCGTCGGCACCCCGCACGCCACACGCCCGAGCCGGAGGTTTGGATGCCCGCCGGACCGACTCCCGCCCCGATCCGTCACGCCGCCCTGTTCGGCGCCACGGGCTCTTTGGGCCGCCACCTGGCCCGCGAGCTCCTCCGGCGCGGAGCGCGGGTGCGCGCCGTCTCCCGGACGCGGGAGAAGCTGGAGAGGGACTTCGCCGGACTCGACGTCGACCTCCATCCGGCCGACCTGTCCCAGCCGGCCGCGGCCGTCCGGGTGGCGGGTGGCTGCGACGTCGTCTTCCACACGGTCGGCCTGCCGCTGTCGGCCTACGAAGAGCACGTGCGCCTGGCCCGAAGCACGGCCGAGGCGATGCGCGTGACCGGCGCGCGGGGGGTGGCGGCCTCGAGCTACTGGAGCTTCGGGCCCGGCGGCTCCACCTCGCTGCGCGAGGACGACCCGCCGGTGCCCGGGTGCCGGGTATGCGAGATCCGCCGGCGCATGGAGGATGTCCTCCTCGGGGCGGGCGCGGCCGTGGCGATCCTGCCCGACTTCTACGGGCCCATGGCCAGCCTCAGCCTCCTCAACGACGCCCTCGATGCCCTGCGGCGGGGCAAGGCGGTGCGATGGCCGGGGGACCCCGACGCGCCCCGGGAGTTCATCTTCCTGCCGGACGCGGCCCGTCACCTGTGCGGTCTGGCGGAGCGCAGGGAGGCCGAGGGCCGCCGCTGGAACGTGCCGGGGAGCGGGGCGCGCCCGCCCCGCGCTCTTCTGGAAGACGCCGCCGAGACGCTGGGGGCGAGCGCGAGGGTGACGGCCCTGCACGGCTGGCTGGTGGCCGTGGCCGGCCTGGTGCGCCGCGACGCGCGGGAGTTCCGGGAGATCCTCCCCCTGTACGACGCGCCCATCGGCCTCGACAGCTCCCGCCTGCGGGAGCTCCTGGGCGCGATCGAGACGACGCCGTACGCCGAAGGGATCCGGACCACCCTCGAGTGGCTGGGGGAGAGAGCGGCCGAGCGGGACTAGAGGCGCGCGACCGGGAGGGGTCCGGGCGCCGGAGGCCTCCTACTCCGGCGACGATCCTCGCGCGGTGTCTTCGGCGGCGGCCGGCGATGCGAGGCGCTCGAGCGCCCGCGTGTCCCACACGGCCCAGGTCTCGGCGATCCGCCCGTTCGCGACGCGGTGGATGGCCGCCACCCGGATCCCCTGGCCGGTGGGTGCCGTGTCTCCCCGGGCGAGGGGGCTGCCGCCCCGCTCGAAGGTCCCGAAGGACGCCACCTGGTCGCCGCTGGAGAGGAGCTGCGTCACCGTGATGCGGCCCGGTGGCCAGGCGACCGTGTGCGAGGCCACGCCGTGCAGAAAGGCCTGTCGGCCGCGCACCTCCCCGCCCGGCAGGCCGGCGGCGTGCAGCACGTAGCCCTCGGTGACCAGGCGATGCAGCACGGCGGTGTCCCGTCCTCCGATCGCCTCCGCGTAGCGCAGCGCCCGCCCCTCCGCCTCCGCGTTGCGGCCGCCCTGCCCTCCCGCGCAGCCCCCGAGCAGGGCGAGGAGCGCGGCCGGGAGGAGGAGGTCGAACCCCGGCCGGATCCGGCGAGCGGCCGCCCGCGCGGACGGGCTCCTCCCCCCCGCACCGCTCACCGCCACGTGAGGATCTCCGCCAGCGGCTTCTTGTCGATGTCCGGCACGCGCGCGTCGTCGGCCGGATGACCGGTCACCAGGAGGAGAAAGGGCCGCTCGTTGGAAGGACGGTCCAGGAGGTCGTTCAGAAAGCCCATGGGGCTCGGCGTGTGGGTCAGCGACACGAGGCCGGCCTGGTGGAGCGCCGTGATCAGGATCCCCGTGGCGATGCCGACCGACTCCTGGACGTAGTAGTTCTTGACCTTCTCGCCTCCCGGACCCACTTCGTAGCTCTCGGCGAAGATGGCGATGAGCCACGGCGCTTCCTCCAGGAAGGGCTTGTGCTCGTCCGTGCCGAGGGCGGCGAGCGCCTCGAGCCAGTCGCTCGGCGCCCGCCCGGCATAGAAGGCCCGCTCCTCCTCCTCGGCCGCTTCCCGGATCCGCCGCTTGAGGGCCCGGTCCTGGACCGCCACGAAGTGCCAGGGCTGGCGGTTGGCGCCGTTCGGCGCCCGGGCCGCCGCCGCGATGCAGTCCTCGATCAGCCCGCGCGGCACGGGCTTCTCCGAGAACTCCCGGACGGTACGGCGGCGCTCCATGTCCCGCCGGAACTCCGCGGTCCGCCGGCACATCTCCGCCGGTGCGATCTCCCGGTAGCCCTCGAGCGGGACGTAGGTCGGCCTGGTGTCGCTCACGTCGTCTCCGTCGTGCGGGGTGTCCGCAGCGAAGGTCGCGGACGCGCCCGCCGCGGGCAACGGAGACGGCGGAGGTCCGGTGGTGCGTCGGGCGGAGGCCGCGTCCCGACCCGCCTCAGATCCGGATTCGGACCTGCAGGCGGGTGGTCGGCCCCGAGGACCGGAAACGCTGCTCCACCGACACGTCCACGCTGCGGGCCACGGTGAGACGAGCCCGAACCTCGCCCTCGATCTCCCCCTGCAGCACGTCCTTGCGGCCCGCACCCTCCAGAGTGAGGCTCCCCGTCTTCGACAGCCGCAGTCCGATCTTCGAGTGCAGGCCGAGCACGAGCCGGTCCCTGGCGCCGTGGTCGAAGGTGAGGGAAGCCTGGGTGGCGTCGCCGATGTCGATGATCAGCTCGCCCTTCCCCTTCAGCTCCCCTCCGAAGGGCGCCTCCGCCTCCACGTCCAGGCGACGGGCGGGCGCCGTGCTCGGCTCGCGAGTCCCCTCGGCCATGCCTCCCTCCGCGGTGGAAGTCCGGGCTCAGTCCAGCCAGCGGACCGGGTCGCCGAGCCGGATCGATCCACCCTCCAGCACCCGGCCATACACCCCGCCCCGCCACTCCGGGCGCAGCGCCTCCTGCAGTCCCCACGCCGCCTCGTCCATCCGGTTGCAGGGCTTTGTCTCGCCACCCACCAGGATCCGGCACGCGCCCACCAGGAGCGTCCGGTCGCGGCTGTCCCGCAGCTCGATCCCCCGGACGAGGAGGTTGGCGCGGCGCGCCGCCGGGTCCACCTCCCGTCCGAGCGCGGCCGTGGCGCGCTCCCACGCCTCGACCGAGATCACGGTGACCTGGCGGCGCCCGCCCTGGTTGGCGCTGCCGGCGAGGCCCACGTCGGCCACGAGCTCGGCGCCCTCGAGCGGGTCCATCGGTCCCCGGCGGGCCCGCTTCCTCCAGATCGCCTCCACCCGCGCCATGCCCCTCCCCTTCACGTTCTCGTGCCCGGCCGGGCGGTGGCGGCGACTCGACGGCCCCCCGGCAGATGCATCCCCGACACGATAGGCCGGCGTGGCCGACCGGGCCACGCGGCCGTTCAGCCGTGGGCGGGGCGTCCCAGGTAGACCGTCGAGTCGTACTCGAAGCGGACGACGCCGTCCCGCCGGTGCCGGTCGAACAGCTCGCGCAGGGCCTCCAGCATGGGGGGACGCTGCGGGTCTCCCTCGGGCGGGGTGTAGGAGCTGGACAGGAGCCGGCCCCGGAGACCCTCCCAGTCGAAGCGCTGCTCGTGCTCGAAGGTGGCCTCGCGCCAGCCCGGCTCGCCGAACAGGGCCCGGAGGGCTTCTTCCGACGCGTACAGGCGATGCACGGCGTCGTAGTCGCGGGCCCACCGCTCGAGCAGGGCCTCGTAGCCGGCCAGGAAGGGCGAGCTGTCCCGTCGCCGGAGGTTCCACACCAGCGCCACCTGCCCGCCGGGCGTCAGGATGCGCGCCAGCTCGCGCCGGGTCGGCTCGGGCTCGAACCAGTGGAAGGCCTGCCCCGCCGTGGCCAGGTCGACCGAGGCATCCGGGAGTCCGGTGGCCTCGGCCCGTCCGTCCACGCTCCGGAAGGCGTCGTACGGGGCCAGCTCCCGCTCGCCCGCCAGGCGCATCGCCTGGTTGGGCTCCACGCCGACCACGGCCAGGCCCCGCTCGAGGAACGATCGGGCCAGGAGGCCCGTCCCCGACCCGAGGTCGGCGACCTTCGATCCGGACCCGAGGCCGGCCTCCAGGAGCACCCAGTCGATGGCCGCCTCGGGATAGTCGGGCCGGGTGCGCACGTAGTCCTCGACCCGGTCCGAGAAGCGCTCAGTGGGTCGGAGCTCCGATCGATCGGGCTCGCGCATTCCGGACCGGTCCTCAGCAGGTGGAGTGGATGAGGGCACCGACCGGGGCCCGGCCGGCGAGCTCGTTGTAACGCCGCACGGCGTCCCCGGTGTCCAGGACCTCCGCCTCCACGCCGGCCTCCTCGAGGAAGGAGAGCGTGGCGTCCTGCACCCGGAGCCGTCCGAGCCGGCCGCGCGACAGCACGACACGTCGGGCCCCGTGCTCGACGAGCTCGCGCACGTCGGCCGGCTGGACGCCGGGGTCGTGTCGGGTCCCCGTCTCCGTCCAGTCCCAAACGCGGGAGCCCCCCGGCCACAGCTTGGCGTCCTTGAACGGCTCGTCCCGGCCCTCGACCTCCACGCGCCCCCAACCGGCCGACCGGATGCGGGGCGAGGCGGGCGCGCCCCGTCCGGCGGAATCCGCCGCCGTGCGATCCATCACCGTCGGAGCCTTCCGTTCACGTCCACAGGATCCCCAGTCGATGCACCCCCAGACCCTCCGACTCCAGCCACCGGACGGCGCCGCCGGGCCACGGCTCCGCGGCGCCGAGCGGCAGCGCCCGGGCGGCGGCCTCCGGGTCGGCCGGACGGAGGAGGAAGGCCACCGGCGCGGACCCGAGCGCTTCCAGCCTGGCCTGCAACCGCCGCGCCGCCTCCCCCGATCCGGCCGCTCCCCGCGGCTTCGGGTGGCCGGCCGGGGCCGGGGTCCCGGAGCCACCGGGCCGGAGGGGCTCGGCCACGCATACCGGCGTCCCCCCGAACCGGAGCAGCCGCGCGCCGAAGGCCGGCGCCTCCCGCTCGAGCGGCGCGGGCCGGCCGTAAGCCCGTTGCAGCCGCGTCGCGGCCCCGTCGGCGTCGGCGCTCAGTAGGACGATCTGTCCTATTCCGGCGACCCCGGTCGCCTCGATCCCGGCGGTGGGCCGGACGCGCCACGTGCGCGGGGTCCGGTCCTCGATCAGAAAGGGGAGCGCCGAACCGGGCTCGCCCTCCCCCGGGAAGGCCAGCTCCCAGACCGCGGTGTGGCCCTCCGGGGTCTCCCGGGACCAGGGCTCGGGCCCCCGGACCGGCACCCCGGCCGCTCGCAGCCGCTCCACCTCCTCCTCGATCGCGTCGGTGCGCACGGCCCAGGCGGCCGGTCCGGCGCCCGTCCGCAGGGCAGCGTCCCAGATCGGCGAGGCCGTCTCCGGCGCCCGTGTCGCGATCAGCTCCAGGTACGAGCCGTCCGGGAAGCCGACTACGGCCATGTGGGTGACGCCATTGGCGTGCGCGCCCCCGTACGCGCTGGGGAACCCCGCGGCGCCGAACGCGCGGCGGAGCGCCTCGAGGTCCCGTCCGGCCCAGGTGGCGTGGTCGAGCTGCAGCCGCTCGCCCGACCCCCCGCTCACGCGGCCTCCGGCGTCGGGCCGTCGATCGCCGCCGCGTCCGCGAGGATGACGTCGATCTCGGCCAGGGTGTCCACGTCCAGCCCCAGGTCGGCCGCGGCGGCCGTCCCCTCGATGTGGGACGGCGTCCGGGCGCCGACGATGGCCACGTCCACGTCCGCGTTGGCCAGCGCCCAGGCGACCGCCAGCTGGGCCACCGTGCAGGACCGGCTCTCGGCCAGCCGGCCGAGCCGGTCCACGACCGCGACGTTCCGACGCAGCGCCTTCCCCTCGAAGATCGGACTGCGGCTCCGCCAGTCGCCCTCGGGGAGGGTCGCATCCGGTCCGTAGCTGCCGGTCAGGAGACCATGCGCGAGGACGCCGTACGCCAGTACCCCGACCCCGTGCGCGCGGCAGTAGGGCAGCACGTGCTCCTCGATCCCGCGGCGCAGCATGCTGTACGGCGGCTGCAGCGTGTCCAGCGGGCGCACCTCCTCGAACGCCGCCATCTGCCGCTCGTCGAAGTTCGAGACACCGACGTAGCGGACGAGGCCCTCGCGCACGAAGCCGTCCAGGGCCGGGGCGGACTCGGCGAGGGGCGTGTCCGGGTCCGGCCAGTGGAGCTGGTAGAGGTCGACGTGGTCCGTGCCGAGCCGCTCCAGGCTCTCCTCCAGCCCGCGCCGGAGCCAGCCGGGGCTCGCGTCGCGGAGCAGCCGATCCCCCTCGCGGCGGAGCCCCCCCTTGGTGGCCAGCACGATCCGGTCACGGGCCCCCGCGATCTCAGGCCCCAGGGCCTCGGCCAGCAGCGTCTCCGCGGCGCCGAAGCCGTAGGCCTGCGCCGTGTCGAAGAAGTCGATCCCGAGCTCCCGGGCCCGACGCACCGCGGCGATGGCCTCGTTCCGGTCCAGGCCGCTCCACTCCCCGCCGAACTGCCAGGTGCCGAAGCAGATCCTCGAGACGTGGAGATCGGTGGCTCCCAGATGGGTGTAGCGCATGGGGTCTCCCGGCGGCGGCTCCGCTCAGCTCCCTCCAGGGCGCGCCCGGAACAGCCGCAGGGTGCCCCGGGCACGGCGGCCGGCCCGTTCGATCGTGAAGCCGGCCTCCCGCACGATGCGCTCGGTGGGGCGGTTGGGGTGACAGCCGCCGGTCAGCCGGGTCCACGCCGGCTGCACGAGATCCTGGAGCCGACCCCGGAGGCGGCCCTCGTGGCGGACGTGCTCCAGCATGCGGAGCTCGCCGCCCGCGGCGAGGACGCGCTTCACCTCGGCCAGTCCCCGGCGCGGGTCGGGCACGCTGCAGAAGGCCAGGCTGCTCACGACCGCCTCGAACGAGCCGTCGGCGAAAGGAAGCGCTTCGGCGGAGGCGGCGACGAGGGGCACCGAGGGCGCGCGCTCCCGTGCCCGGCGAAGCACCACCGGATCGGGGTCCAGGGCCACGAGGCGGACCCCCCGGCCGTAGCAGGTCAGGTTGTGGCCGGTGCCGCAGCCGACCTCGAGGACGCACCCTTGCAGCCCGCCAGTCAGGACCGCCCGCCACCCGGACACGCCGAAACGCTCGGGCAGCCACATGAGCGCGTCGTACAGCCAGGGGATGTGCTCGATTCCTCGCACGCGATCACCAACGACCGGACGGGAACGCGGATCGTCGCACCCGGCCGCCTCGTCGGAGCGTCGACCGGGCACGGCGACCGCGTTCGGACGAGCGTTGCCTACTTCTTCTTTTTCGCCGGCGCCTTCTTCTTGGGAGCCGTCTTTTTCTTGGGGGCGGTCTTCTTCTTGGGCGCCGTCTTCTTCTTGGGAGCCGTCTTTTTCTTGGGGGCGGCCTTCTTCTTGGGCGCCGCCTTCTTCTTGGGAGCCGCCTTCCTGGACGTCTTCTTCGCCGCCTTCTTGGGCATGGTGCTCACTCCTGGTGAGGGGTGGGAACGAACGACGGGAACCACGCCGCGAAGGCGGGCTCGACGAGCCCGTCCCCACGACGCTCCGTGGCCCGCGGGCCCGGCCGGGCGGCCGGAGCGGGGCACTCGTTCGCGCACCTCGGCGCCCGGGCCAGGGACCCGGATGCCAGGGCGGCCATGGCGGCGGCCTTCACGGAAGGCTCAGCCGCATTCACTGTAACCGCAGGCCAGGCATTTCACGCATCCCTCCGCGAACTGGAGGCTGGTGCCGCAGTCGGGGCAGGTGCCGATGAAGGCGCGGGCGTTCTGCTCGTGGATCCGCTGGATGACCGGACGGCTCGCCGTCTGCGTGCCGCCGTTCGTCTTCTTGGCGTGGCCCACCTCCTGGATGGGGAGCTGCTGCTGGATGCCCTCCCGCTCCTCGAGGTAGCGCTCGATGATCTGCGCGATGGCGTCGGGGCTGGACAGCACCTTCTTCTCGCCGAAGCCCACGGCCCGGTCCGAGGAGATGCCGCGCAGCTGCGTGTGGATCTCCCGCAGCGGCACGCCCGACCGCAGGGCCAGGCTGATGAGCCGGCCGATCGCCTCCGCATCGGCCATGGCGGCGCCGCCCGCCTTGCCGAGGGCCACGAACACCTCGAACGGACGGCCCTTCTCGTCCTCGTTGATCGTCACGTACATGGTGCCGAGCGGCGACTCGATCTTGCGCGTACGCCCGGTGAGCACGTCGGGCCGATCGCGCACCATCGGCTGCTTTACCATGCCGCTCTCGAGCTCGGTCACGCGCTGCCGGGCCCGGTCGCGCTCCTCCACCAGGGACTCGCGCTCGTGCTCGAGCTCCTCGAGACGCTCCACCGCGCCGGCCAGCTCCGCCGCCAGTTCGGGGTCGCCGACCCGCTCGAGCGCCTCCTCCACCACGCCGGCCGCCTCCTGGACCTTTCTGGCCGTCTTGCCGGTGGAGAGGACCTGCTCGTCCCGGGAGCCGTCCCGGTAGACCGTGACGCCCTTGCAGCGCAGCCGGAAGGCGAGAAGGAAGATCTCGCGTACGTCGTCCACGGTGGCCGACTCCGAGAAGTTGCACGTCTTCGGAATGGCGCTGTCCACGTGCTCCTGGAAGGCGGCCTGCATGCGGATGTGCTGCTCGGGCGACACGTCGTGGGCCGTGACGAACAGCTTCTGGATCGCCTCGGACACCTCGTCGAAGTGGATGTGGCCCTCGTCGGCGATGCGCCGCACGAGATCCTCGGAGTACCACCCGCCCTCACGGGCCATGCGCACGAAGGCGGGGTTGACGTCCGGCATGAGCGTCCCGGCCTGGTTGCGCATGAACGCCACCGCGTACAGCGGCTCGATGCCTCCCGAGCAGCCCGCGATGATCGAGATCGTTCCCGTGGGGGCGACGGTGGTCACGTTGCAGTTGCGCAGCCGACGGCAGGGGCGGATGCGCTCCCCCTCGGGACCGCGGGCGCAGGTCGCGTCCGGACCCCAGATGGAGCGTTCCCACTCCGGGAACACCCCGCGGCGGGTGGCGAGCCGCTCGGACTCGACCTTGGCCTCCTCGTCAATGAAGGCCATGAGCTTGCGCGCCAGCTCAATGGAGGCCCCGGAGCCGTAGGAGATGCCGAGCTCCACGAGCAGGTCGGCCCAGCCCATCACGCCGAGGCCGACCCGGCGGATGCGCTGCGACAGGTCGTCGATCGCCTCGAGCGGGTAGTTGTTGGCATCGATCACGTTGTCGAGGAAGTGGGTGGCGCAGCCGCACCGTCTCGCCCAGCGCCTCCCAGTCCACCTTCCCGCCCTCGGCGAAGGCGCCCACGTTCACCGAGCCGAGGTTGCACACGTCGTAGGGCAGGAGCGGCTGCTCGCCGCACGGGTTGGTGGCCTCGTACGAGCCCAGGTGCGGGACCGGGTTGCAGCGGTTGGCCTCGTCGATCAGGAACACGCCCGGCTCACCGTTTCGCCAGGCGCCCGCCACGATGCGGTCGAACACCTCCCGGGCCCGCAAATGCTGGACGGGCTGACCCGTGCGCGGGTTGATGAGGTCGTACTCGTCGTCCGCCTCGACCGCGTCAATGAAGGCGTCCGTGATCGCCACCGAGATGTTGAAGTTCGTGATCTTGTGGCCCTCGCGCTTGCAATCGATGAACTCGAGGATGTCGGGATGGTCGACCCGCAGGATCCCCATGTTGGCGCCCCGGCGCGTGCCGCCCTGCTTCACGGCCTCGGTGGAGGCGTCATACACCTCCATGAAGCTCACCGGACCCGAAGCCACGCCCATGGTCGACTTCACCACGTCGCCTCGGGGACGCAGGCGGCTGAAGCCGAATCCCGTTCCGCCGCCCGACTGGTGGATGAGCGCCATGTTGCGGAGCGTGTCGTAGATGCCGTCGAGCCGGTCGGGCACGGGCAGGACGAAGCAGGCCGACAGCTGTCCCAGGGGACGGCCGGCGTTCATGAGCGTGGGGCTGTTGGGCTCGAAGCGCCCGGTGGTCATGAGGTCGTAGAAGGCGCGGGCCGAGCGCTCCACCTCGTCCCGGTCGGCGCCGTAACTGGCGTCCTCGGCGGCGATGACGCGGGCCACCCGCCAGAACATCTCGCGGGGCTCCTCGGTGGGCTGGCCGTCCGCGTCCTTCTTCAGGTACCGGCGCGCGAGCACCGTCCGGGCGTTGTCCGTCAGGGTCGGCTCGGGAAGGTCGCTGGCGGTGGTGGTCTCGCCGATGGCCCGGGCGATGGTCTCGGGTGGGTTCATCGCTGCTCGCCCCTCTGTGCTCATGGTTCGCGGCTGTTTGCGTGCGTACGGCGGGTCGTGCCCCGGCCACCGGAGGATGCCCGGGGACCCGAGACGGAACCGGCGCTCGCGTCGGGTCCCGTCGGGCTCCCCGGAGGAGCGTGCCCGCGGGGCGGGTCCCGTCGCGAAGCGCCGGCCCGTATCGGTCGACGCGGCCTGTCTTTCGAGGCGTCCGGCCCACGTCGTGGCCCGACCCGCGGGAGGAGCCCGACGTCGGCTCCTACCACAAGTTACACCACCGTGGGCGGCTGGTCTCGCTCTATAGGAAGGGTCCGGCGGGGGCTCCCGTCACCGCATCGTCCGCACTTGTCCACACCCCCGCCGGACTTGTTCACGACTTTCCACATCTTTTTCAACATCCCCCCCAATATCTTGGGGTATCCCGAGTCTACGCCCACGACATGTTGTGGTCAAGAGGCCGACCGGCCCGAAGTGGGAGATCCGGGCGGCGGCGGGCTGTCGCGAGGTGGCCGGGCGCGTGCCGCCGGAGGAACCGCGGGAGCGGTGGGTCATGGGCCCCCTCCGCGGACCGGGGGACGGAGCCCGTGCGCCCCGTTCCGCACCGGACCATCAGCGCTCGAAGAAACGCCTGTTTCGGAAGAGGTACGGAAGACACACGACGTACAGCAGGGCATAGAAGTCGAGCACCGAGGCCGGGGCTCCGCCCCACAGGGGCGCCAGAAGCTGGGCCAGGAACCCGAGCCCGAACAGGGCCGCGAACCCGACGGCGGCCCACCACGCCCACGCCCGCCAGGTGACCACGCCCCAGCCGGCGACCAGTAGCCCGCCGCCGAACAGCGCCATGGCAATGCGCGGCACGGGGGCCGAGAGCACCCAGCCGCCGGCCCGCAGACCGAACATGCGCACGGTGCCGGGCGGCGGCCCGAACAGGGACCACGCGGACGCGAACAGCGCCGCGAGGCCGCCCAGGGCCATGAGGGCGACCAGCAGCTTGCCCGGCCACGCGTGCACGGGGCTCCGGTCGGGATCGGGCACGGGAGGCCCCTCCCCGGCCGGCGGCCCCGGCGGAGCCGGCTCCGGTCCCGCCGGCCTCACGCCTGGGTCCACCGTCCCCCGCGATGGCCCTCCTTGAGGAGCGCGTAGTGCTCGACCGTTTGCCGCATGCGCTCTCTGAGACGATCGTCCACCGTGCGGATGATCCTGGCCGGAAGTCCCACGACGAGGCTGTCCGGCGGCACCTCCATCCCCTCGGTGACGACCGCCCCGGCGGCCACCAGCGAGCCGCTGCCGATGACGGCGCCCGACAGCACCACCGCGCCCATCCCAATGAGGCAGTCGTCCCTGATGCGGCAGCCGTGGATGATGGCGCGATGGCCGATCCCGACCCGGTCCCCGATCAGGCAGGGCATGTCCACGTCCACGTGGACCATCGTCAGGTCCTGGATGTTGGTCCGGGCGCCGACCCGGATGGGGGCAATGTCCCCCCGCAGGACGCACTGGTACCAGACGCTGGCCTCCTCGCCCAACTCCACGTCACCGATCACGTCGGCCGAGGGGGCCACGAACGCGCTCTCCGGCACGCGGGGGCGCTCCCTCGTGGTGAGATCCTCCAGTCGCATCACCTCTCCTCTCTGGATGGTTTCCGGGCGCGGGCGCGCAGGAAGGCACGCAGGCCGTCCAGCACGCCGCGCGCATAGGACTCCTGGAAGACGGCCGTGCGCAGGGCCGCCTCCTGTCTCGGCATCATGATGAACACCCCCTCGACGAGCACCGCGGGCATCCAGCTCTGCCGCACCACGGCGAGGTCCCCCCACGCGATCCCCAGGTCCCGCAGGCCCAGGGAGCGCAGCACTCCGGCCTGCACGTCGCCCGCCAGCTCCCGGGAGGTCTCCTGATAGTAGTACGTGCTCGTCCCCGATTCCCCGAACGGCCGAACTCCATCGGGGAGCGCGTTCTGGTGCACGGACACGAACAGCTCGGCGCCGGCCGAGTCGGCCCGGCGCGCCCGCTCGTACAGTCCCACCGGCAGCGTGTCCCGTCGGATGAGCACGGGCGTTGCGCCGGCCTCCCGGAGCAGCTCGGCGAGGCGCCGGGCCACGGTGAGGTTGGCGTCGCCCTCGTACATGCCGGTGGGGCCGTGCGCGCCGGCCGGGGGGTGCCCGGGGTCGACCGCGATCGTGCGGCCCCTCAGGGGATGGGCCGGGTCGATGCGGGGCGGCCGCCGGATCTCCAGGTGGAGCGTGCCGCCGGTGGCGATCCGGTGGGCCGGCGCGCGGACCGAGTCCGCCGCCGGCGCGTCGTCTCCGCCCTCCCACGACAGGCGCCACCCCCACACCGGCGCCGCCAGCGACAGCTCCAGCCGCCACCGGCGCCCGCTGAGCTGGTCCCAGGAGGCTCCGACGAGCAGGGGGTCGCGCGGGCCGTAGGCCAGCCGGTTGGTGCGTCCCCTGGTGTCGTACAGGGTGAGGGCGAGGCGCGAGCCCGACGTCCGCACCCGCACCGGGACCCGGTCGCCGAGCGGGATGGACACGCTGAGCTCGTCCGGCTCGGGGACGATCCGGATGTCGCCGGCCCGGGCCGAGGGGGTCGGCGTGCCCTCAGGGAAGAAGCGCGCGTCGGCCGTGTCCGTCCACGCCTCCAGGGCGGGACCGAGCCGAATCCGCAGTCGGTCGCCGAGCCGCCCATCCACGGCCGCCACGGTTCGGTCCGGGAAACGCCACAGGTAGGGCCCGGACGGCAGGGGACGGCCCACCACCACGTCGGCCCGTCCGTTCACGGTGTCCGGCGCCTCGATCAGCTCCGCGACGGGCGGCGCGGCGGGATCCACCAGGCGCAGCGGGTAGCGGGCCGAGGCCCGGGCGGTGTCTCCCGCCGCCACCAGCTCCACCCCGTAGGCGATGCTGTCCAGCGGCGCCGACCCGAGCGTGGGCGCCTTCCCCACGGCCCGCGTCGCTCCGGGGACGGCCGCCGTGTCCTCCACGCCCTCCTCGCGGTCGCGGCCGGCCGGGTTCGCGCCCGGCCCCGCCGCCGTATCCGGGCCCGTGGCCCGGCCGGCGGCGTACACCTCCCGGGCCGGGATCCTGAGCTCGTACCGGCCCGGCGACACCTCGCGCATCCGGTAGCGTCGCCGGCCGGACGACAGCCAGGCTTCGTCACCCGGGGCGCCGCGCACCGACAGGAGGAGCTCCTCGTCCGGACGAGCCCAGCGCTCCGGCCGATCCCGGAGCGCGGCCGTGTCGATCCAGGCAGCCCCCTCTCCGCGGTACGGCCGTGCTGGCAGGAGGATCGGCCAGCGGAGGGTGTCGGCCCGCCCTTCCCCCCGGGCCACCAGGACATACTCCGCCGTGTCGCCCGCCACCGTGTCCGGCACCGGGAGCCACGCCAGGAAGGCGCCGTTCGGCTCGACGCTCACGGGGATCCCGTCGATCGTGAGACCGGCGTCCCCGGTGCCGGTCGTCCCGAGCAGGAAGTTGGAGTCCCGTACGGCGATGCGTGCCAGCGAGTCCGGATAGACTACGCGGAGGGCGACGGGGCCGGTGACGCGGGGGACCGGCGGCAACGCTCCCCGCGCGGCCGCCGGCCCGGTCCCGGCCGACCCCGGTCCGCCACCGGATGCGCACGCGGCACCCACCCAGGCCGCCGCCACGCACGTCCACGCCAGGATCGCGGCCCGGCTCCTCGTCTCATCCGGCCTCACGCCGTCCTCCCCTCGCCAATAGCCCGCGCTCCCGGCCTCACGCCCCGACCTCCTCCGTCCCGGTGGCTGCGTCCGCGCTCGCCCGGGCGCGCAGCCACCACAGCCCGACCAATCCCGCCATCGCCACGGCCGCCGTAGAGCGCATCCCGGTCGGCTCGGCGTTCGCCCCCACCTCTCAGCTCCCGGGGGCGGCGGCGCGGGCAGCCAGCCACGCCGCGGCGCCCCGCTCCATGATCGGCTCGGAGGCCCAGGCGCACAGGCCCGCCATCCCCCGCTCCTCGAGGATCCGCGCGGGGCCGAGGACGACCGGGAGCACGGCTTGGCCCGCCCCCAGGAGCCCGTCGAGCCGGGCGGCCGCCTCCTCGCCGAGCCCCGCCCTGCCCTTCCAGGCCCGCGGCGTGGCCTCCACCAGCACCACGAGCGGCGCGCTATCGCCCGACGGCCCCGCGCTCGCCTCGTTCCCGGCCTGCGTGCCCCGCTCCACGTCGAAGCCTCGCACAGCGAGCTCGGCCGCGAACGCTTCGCCGAGCCCGGCGGCTCCGGCCTCGCCGTCGTCGGACAGGCAGGCCACCCGGACCCGCCCGGACGCGGCACGCTGCAGCCACGCGTCCATCGCTCTGTCGCCGCCCCCTTCGGCTCCCACCCTCCTCACGCACGCCTCGGCCAGGGCGGTGATCGACGCGGACGCGGGCCGGAACGACGGCAGGTCGGTCTCGGCCGGCTCCGGCGCGCTCCCGCCGCCGAAGCGCGTCCACGCCGTTTCGCTCCGCTCGAGGGCCTGCTCCACCCGCGCCGCCAGTCGCGGATCGGCGCCAGCGGCCTGGCGCATGGTGCGGGCGGTAAGAGCGGGATCGGAGGGGTAGAGCAGCAGGTCGCAGCCGGCGCGCAGCGCGCGGACGGCCCGCCAGCCCTGCGTGGCGGCCCCGGTCTTCCCGCTCCCGGCGATGCCCCCCATGATGAGCGCATCGGTGACCACGAGCCCCCGGAAGCCGAGCTCTTCGCGCAGCAGTCCTCCGAGCACGACCGGGCTCAGGGTCGCCGGCCCATCGCAGCCGAGCGCAGGGTAGGCCACGTGCGCGGTCATCACGGAGGCCACCTCCTCCGCCACGGCCCGGAAGGGCACCAGGTCGTCCTCCAGCGCCGAGCGCGGCGCATCGACCACCGGGAGCTCGGCGTGAGAGTCGGCGAGCGTGCGCCCGTGACCGGGGAAGTGCTTCGCACAGCTCGCCACCCCCAGGCCCTGGCACCCCTCGATCCAGGCGCGGCCCAGCTCGGCGACACGGACCGGGTCCGTCCCGAACGACCGCGTGCCGACGATGGGGTTGCGCCCCTCGACATCCAGGTCGAGGACGGGGGCGAGGACCCAGTTCACGCCCAATCCTCTCGCTTCCAGGGCCGTGAGGCGAGCGGCGAGCCGCACCGCCTCGAGGGGGTGTGGGTGGGCGGCCAGGGCGGCCGGGGGCGGCAGGGTGGCCGCGCCCTCGAACTGCTGACCCGCCCCGCGCTCCAGGTCCGCGGCGAGCCACAGGGGACGACCGGCCGCCGTCCGCAGCCGCGCCGCCAGCTCGCGCACCTCGTCACAGCTTCCGCCGAACAGGAGGAAGCCCCCGACGCCCTCCTCCACCTGCCGGAGCGCCCGCGCGGCCGCCGCGTCGGCCGGCTCCCGGTCGAGCCGGATGGCGGGCAGGAGCAGCCGGGCCGGGTCCCTCACGCCGGGACGGTCTTCCCCAGGAGCCGCGCGCCGCGCGCCCCGGTGGCCCATGGAGCGCCGGCCCGGTGGCCGAGGAGGTGCTGGCGGGCCAGGAGGGCGAAGGCGGCGGCCTCCCGCGCGTCGCCGTCCCAGCCCAGGGTCTCGAGCGGCCCGACGGTCCGCGGCGCCACGCGCGCGGCGATCCGGCGGACGAGCTCGGGGTTCCGTGCCCCGCCCCCGCACAGGAAGAGCTCCTCGACCTCGAAGGGCACCCACGTGAGCGCTCCAGCCACCGCCGCCGCGGTCACCTCGGTGAGGCTGGCCAGGAGGTCCTCGGGGCGATCACCGCGCGCCCGACACTCCTCCAGCCACGCCTCCAGGCGGGCCGGCCCGAAGCGCTCGCGGCCCGTCGTCCGCGGCGGGGCCTCCCGGAAGAACGGGTCCTGCAGCCATGCCTCCACCGCTCCGGGGAGCGCGGCGCCGCTCGCGGCCATGCGGCCGTCCTCGTCGAAGCGCGACCGCCCCCCGGTCAGCCGCTGCACCGCCGCGTCCAGGAGCACGACGCCCGGCCCCGTATCGAACGCGACGGGCGTCGCGTCGGAGCTCTCGTCGGGGAGGGCCGTGAGGTTCCCCATCCCCCCCAGGTTCAGGATCCCGCGACCCCGTTCGGGGGAGGCGAGGAGCAGGTGATCGAAGTAGGCCGAGATGGGCGCCCCGTGCCCGCCGGCCGCCACGTCGCGCACCCGGAAGTCCTCGACGACCGTGATCCTCGTCTCCTCCGCGATCACCGCGCCCTCGCCCAGCTGCAGCGTGCTGCCGGGACGATCGGCGGTGGGCGGCTCGTGCCACACCGTCTGGCCGGCGCACCCGACCGCGGCGACGTCGGCCGCCGCCAGGCCCTCCGCCTCGAGGGCCGCGACCAGGGCGGCCGCGAAGCGCCGGCCCAGCTCGAAGTCCAGGCGGCAGAGCTCCTCGACCCGGCCCTCTTCGCACGCCCGCCGCAGGCGGTCGCGGAAGGCGTCGTCGTACGGGTAGGAGTGGAATGCCGACACACCGGCCTCGGAGGGCCGCTCCTCCCGGCCCTCCAGCCGCACGAGAGCCACGTCGATCCCATCCAGGGAGGTGCCGGACATGAGACCCGCGTACAGGGGCATCGGTCGGCTCACTCCAGCAGGTCGGGATGGAGGCGCTCGCGGATTCGCTCCGCGTGCGCCGCGTCGTGCTGGGCTACCGCCCGCACGAGCTGGTGCAGCGCCACCGGGTCGCCGTCCACCGTGCCCCGGGCGAGCCACGCGGCGATGGGCGCGCCCTCGAGCGCCCGGACGGTGCGGGCGCGCTCGCCGGCGAACACCAGGAGGAGCTCGGCGATCGAGCGATCGCCGCCGGGCGGCTCCGGGTCCGGCGGCCAGTCCGGGAAGTCGAGCGACGGGTCCTCCGTCTCCGTCTCCGTCGCCGAGGCGATCAGCGCCTCGATGCGGGGCCGGTAGGCCTCCCGCTCGGACTGCACCAGGTGGGCGACGTGCTGCGCCGGCGTCCAGCGTCCCGTCGTCCGGCCCGGACCCGTGGCGGCCGCCCACGCCTCGCAGGCCGCGCGCACGCGCTCCGGGCCGGCCGCCAACCTGCCGGCCAGGACCTCCGCTTCCCCTCCCCCCAGGTCGTCGGAATAGCAGGCATAGTAGGGAACGTGCTCGGCCCCGCTGAAGCGCTCGACGACGCGGGATAGGTGACCGCCGCACGCGTCCAGCACCCGCTCGGCCACCGCTCGCTCCACGCCCAGCTCGTGCATGGCGATAGCGGTCTTCACGGAGCCGCCCGCGCGCACGAGGAGACTCCGGGCGGCATCGCCGGTGAGGTCGCACACGACCTCGAGAATGCCCAGCGCCCTCCGCACGAGCTTCCGGCTCCCGGCCCGGAGGTCCACCATGAGGTTGCCGTACACCTTGCCCAGCCGGACCATGACGCCGGTCGAGAGGGTGTTGAGCACCAGCTTGGTGGCGGTCCCCGCCTTCATGCGGGTCGATCCGGCCACGACCTCCGGGCCCACGATCGGTGTGACCAGGTGATCGGCGACGCGGCGCATCGCCTCGGGAGGCGGCGTGCAGCTCACGAATCCGGTCCCGGCGCCCGCCGCGTCGGCCTCCTCGAGGGCCGCCCGCACGTAGGGCGTGGTTCCGGAGGTGGCGATCCCGAGGACGAAGTCCGCCGGCCCGATGCCAGCCGCCCGCACGTCCTGCCGGCCGGCCGACTCGTCGTCCTCGGCCCCTTCGCGGCTGCGCCACAGCGCTTCCCGCCCCCCCGCGATGAGACCGAGCACGAGGCCCGGCTCGGTCCCGAAGGTGGGGGGGCACTCGGCGGCGTCCAGCACGCCCAGGCGGCCGCTCGTCCCGGCGCCCACGTACACGAGCCGCCCTCCGGAGGCGAGCCGGTCCGCCACCTCCTCGACCAGCCCCGCGATCGAGGCCGCCTCGGCCTCGACCGCATTGGGGACCCGGCGGTCCTCGGCCTGGATGAGGCGCACGATCTCCGCGGGCCCGGCCCGGTCGATGCCGGTCGTGCGCGGGTTCACCGCCTCGGTCGGGCTCTGCCGTCCGTCCCGCATGGCCGCCTCCGCACCGCCGGTACCCTTCCTGCGTGCCTCGCTTCCGGCCGCCAAGCTACGGGCACGGCGAGCCGGCCGACAATCGCGCGGCGTCCGGGCGGACCGACTACGGCCCTCGCGAGGGATCGCGGGTCCACACGACCACCACGCCGCACTCGTCCCCGGTGCGCAGATAGATGGCGGGGACCTCGGATACGCCCCGGTAGACTTCGATGGCCTCGATGTCCATCGGAGACAGCTCGTCGAGACGGAAGGCATCGGCCAATGGGATCCGGATGCCATCCACGAAGTACCCGATGCGGCAGCCACGGCGCGCCAGGAGCGGGGCGCTGCGGCTCATGGCCGGGTTCCCGGTGCTGCCCGGCCCGGGCGTGACCTGCACGCCGGGCAGGGAGCGCAGCAGGTCGCTGACCTCGCGGGCGCGCCGGGCCTCGATCTGCTCCCGGTCCAGGAAGGACCCGATGCCGCGCGCGCGCCGCCGGTAGAAGCCCGCCAGCTTCCCCCGGGGGACCTCGTCACGCGTCACCCGGACCTCGAGGGCCGGCTGCGGAATCAGCCGCGTCTCGAGCCGGAGGGAGAGCTCGGTGGGACCGTCCTCCCGGACCTCGGCCGTGAAGGTCGTGGACGGGAGCCCCGGGAGACGCACCTCGAACGTGCGGCGACCCGGCGGGACGCCGTGCAGGAGGAAGCGGCCCGACGTGTCGGTCACGGCCCGGACCCGCCCCGCGTCGCCCCCGGACAGGCGGAGGCGCACCTCCGCGCCGACCACGGGCGTGTCCGCGCGCGCCGCGAGGACGACCCCGCGCACGTCCCCCGCGGAGGCCGTGTCCCCGCCCGACTCACGGATCGCGTCGGGTGGAAGTTCCTGGGCGGAGACCGGTCCGGCGAGCGCGACCGCGGCCAGCAGCCCCAGGAGGGCGACGGGGCGCGAAACGGCCACGGTCGCCGTCAGCGCGGACGGTGGACGGTCACCGGCTCCTTGAGCTGGAGGGTCATCGGGGAATCGGCCGGAAGGACGGCATCCACGTCCTGCGTCCCGAGCACAATGGCCGTGCCCGCCGCCGCGCCGACCGCCGCGCCGATGAACGTCCCCGTCTTGTTGCCGCCGATGATGCGGCCCAGGATGGCTCCCGCCGCCGTGCCGGCTCCGATCTTGACCGCCGCCTCGCCCGTGCTGGTCCGGGACTTCTTCTGGGGCTCGGCCTTCACGAGGTCCGCCGAGATCGGGTAGCTCTCCCCGCCGACCGTGAGGCTGGTGAAGTCCACCTTGAGCACGGCCGTCTGGCCCGGGCTGCCGGACTTCTGCACGGCCGTGACCTCCCCGTGTACCTTGGCGCCGTCCGGGATCGCCGTCCGTCCGTCCACCGTGACCGGCCGGGTGACCGTCACCGTGAACCGGTCGCCGACCTTGCTGTCCTGGGTGGACAGCAAGGTGTCCAGTGTGGTCTCGAGCTGCGTCCCCGAGGCCACGCTCAGGCTCACCGTCGCCGGCGCCGGAGTCGCGGCCGGCTGCCCCTCGGGCGCGCCCGGTCCCGCCGGCTTCGCCTTCGGCGCCGCTCCCGCGGCCGCCGGCTGGCTGGCTGGCTGCTGGCTGGCTGCCGGCTCCTGTGCCGGCGCGGCCGAAGCGCTGTCGGCCGCTGGGGAGGCCTTGCCGCCCCCGCCGCCGCAGGCCGACAGAAGCAGGGCCGTCGTCGCCGCCAGGGTCCATCCGATCCTGCCGCTGACCTTCATGATCTTCCTCCTCGTGGTGGTCGCCCGCTCTCCATACCCGTCAGGGGTGGAGGTACGGCGCAGGAGAAGAGATCCTCCCACTCATTCTGCCGCCTGCGCAACTCCGGGGCCAGCCTCCGTGCGAACGGCGTCAGGTCCATGCGCGCCCGATCACGCTCCGGGAGCGAACCTTCTGACTTCGATGGTGTCTGTTTTACGCATGGCAGACGAGCGAGCTTCGGAGCACGTCACGGCGGCGCCGCATCGGCGCGGGCCCGATGCGCCGGCGCGCGGAGGGAGCCGGGCGTCGTGAAGCAGCTTCGTTCGCTGCTCCCTTACCTTCGTCCCTACTGGCGGGGCATGGCCCTCGGCCTCGTGCTGGTCGTGGTGAGTAACGTGTTCAGCGTCGCGGCGCCGCTGCTCCTCAAGTACGCGATCGACGCGATGCAGACCGAACTGAGTCGTTCGGTCATCCTCCGCTATGCGGGCCTCATCGTGCTCGCGGCGCTCCTCGGAGGTGCCACCCGCTACGGCCAGCGGGAGCTCCTCAACGGCATCAGCCGGAAGATGGAGCGCGACTTGCGCGCCGACCTGTTCGGTCACCTGCTCCGGCTTCCGGCACAGTTCTACGACGAGTGGAGGACCGGCGACCTCATGAGCCGGGCCACCAACGACGTGCTGGCCGTCCGCCAGGTCGCGGGCCCGGCGATCATGTATCTGGTCAACACGACCACCATGTCCGTGCTCGTGCTGACGCTGATGCTGCGCACCGACGTCACCCTCACCCTGCTCACGCTGCTCCCGATGGTGATCCTGCCCGCCGCCGTGTACCTGTTCGGACAGGAGATCCACCGCCGCTTCGAGCGCATTCAGGCCCAGTTCAGCCAGATCTCCAACTTCGTGCAGGAGAACCTGGCCGGGATCCGGATCGTGAAAGCCTACGGCCAGGAGGGTTCGCAGACCCGGGAGTTCGGGGGCCAGAACGAGGAGTACCTGGAGCGCAACATGGGCCTGGCCCGGGTGTGGGGGGCGTTCCACCCGGCCCTCACCGTGTTCACGGGCCTGGCGGCGGTGGTCGTGCTCTGGTACGGGGGACGCGAGGAGATGCAGGGCGCCATTACGCTGGGTGACTTCGTGATGTTCATCACCCTGCTCGTCCTGCTCACCTGGCCCATGATCGCCCTGGGCTGGGTCACCAACCTCTTCCAGCGCGGCGCGGCCTCGATGGGTCGGATCAACCAGTTCATGGACCTCGAGCCGGCCATCGCGGACCCGCCCCGCCCGCGGCGACCGGACCGGATCCGCGGCTCCATCGAGTTCGAGGACGTCTCCTTCCGCTATCCGGGAACCGAGCACTGGGTGCTGCGGCACGTAAGCTTCCGTGTCCCTCCCGGCGCCACGGTGGCCATCGTGGGCGGGACCGGGAGCGGAAAGACAACCCTCGCCCGCCTGATCCCGCGCCTGTACGATCCCACCGAGGGCCGCGTCCTCGTCGACGGGGTCCCGGCGCGGGAGCTGTCCCTGGCCACCCTTCGCGATGCCGTGTCGGTCGTCCCACAGGAGCCCTTCCTGTTCAGCATGCGACTCCGGCGAAACCTCGTGCTGCCCGGCGCGGGACCGGCCACCGACGGCGAGGGCCCGCCCGCTGTAGAGGCCACCGGGCCGGGATCGCGGCCGGGGGTCTCCGGATCGAGCGCCAATGGCGGCCCGCCGGCCGCGGGGGGCCTGCCCACGGAGGCGGAGCTGGAGCACGCGCTCGAGGTCGCCCAGCTGCGGGAGACGCTCGCGGTCCTGCCGGAGGGCCTGGAGACCCGGATCGGCGAGCGCGGGGTGAACCTGTCGGGCGGCCAGAAGCAGCGGGCGACGCTGGCCCGGGCGCTGCTCCGGAACGCGCCGATCCTCGTGCTGGACGATGCGCTCTCGGCGGTGGACACGGTGACCGAGAAGGCCATCCTCGAGGGCCTGCGCGGCTATCTGCGGGATCGCACCGCGCTCATCATCTCGCACCGCGTGTCGGCGGTGCGCGAGGCGGACCACATCCTCGTGCTCGAGGACGGGCGGCTCGCCGAACAGGGCACGCATGGCGAACTGCTGGCCGCCGATGGCGTGTACGCGCACCTCCTCGAGCGTCAGCTCCTGGCCGAGGAGCTGGCGTCCTATCGGGGCCCAGGATCGCTTGCCGAAACGCCTGCGGACGGGTAGTCTACGGCGTTCGGGGCCAGGGCTTGAGTCACCCGTCCCGAACGTTCCGGTGATCCCTCCCGCATAGGACGCTCCCTTGCCGTACGATGCATCGGCCGCGGATACGGAGCACATCGACGCGCTGGAGCGGGAGATCCGCGTGCTGCGCAACCTGGAGGCTGCCCGCATCCAGTTTCTCACGCTCGTCTCGCACGAGCTCCGCACGCCCCTGACCTCCATCCTGACCTACGCCGAGGCCCTCGAGGACGAGCGCCTCGGTCCCCTGCGCCACGAGCAGCAGGAGGCACTCGCCTCGGTCACCCGGGCCGCGCGCCAGACGCTGGAGCTGGTCGACGAGATCCTGCGATACTCGAAGAGCGGCGGGCAGTCGGCGGAGCTCCGGCCGGAGAGCTTCGACATCGGCACGATGGTCGAGCAGCTCGAGACCAGCCACCAGTCCCTGCTGGCCCGCAAGAGGCTGGAATTCCGCAGGCTGATCGAGGAGGACCTGCCCCGCGTGTACGCCGACCACGCCAAGGTCTCGCACGTGCTCGGCAACCTGATCAGCAACGCCATCGAGTTCACGCCCCCGGGCGGGCGCATCGAGGTGAGCGCGGAGGCGGACGAGGAGGGGGCATGGATGCGCGTCCAGGTCGCCGACACCGGCATCGGCATCCCCCCGAGGACCAGGAGCGGATCTTCGAGGAGTTCGTGAGCCTCGACCGCGGCGTGGACCGCCGGCTGGGGGGCAGCGGGCTCGGGCTGTCCATCGCCCGCCGACTCATCGAGATGCACGGCGGACGGCTCGGCCTGGAGAGCGCTCCGGGTGAGGGAAGCATCTTCCACTTCACCCTTCCGACCGAGCGTAACCCTTCCGCGCTGGCCGCCTCGGGCGGACGGAGTCGCAGCCGGGGGGGCGCGGAGCGCTGACCGGTGCCCGCCGCCGACGCCGTGCGCGTCCTCCTCGTCGAGGATGACGACGGGCTCAGGAACGCCTACCGGATCGTGCTGGCCGCGCGCGGCTTCGACGTCGGGATGGCCTCCACGGGAGAGGAGGCGCTCGAGCGGCTCGAGGTCCCTTCCGGACATCCCGCCGCCATCGTGGCCGATCTGGGCCTTCCCGGCCTCTCCGGACCCGATCTCGTGACGCGGCTCCGGGAGAAGGCGCCCGGGTCCGTCCTCCTGGTGCTGACCGGCACGAGGGACGACGCCGTGCGCCGCCAATGCCTGAGCGCCGGAGCCACGCGGTTCATGGTCAAGCCCGTCACCGGCGGCGAGCTCGAGGCCACCCTGCGGGAGACGTGCGGCTAGGGGCGCCCGACTAGATCCGCCGGAGCAGGAAGCCGGGGGTGAAGCGGGTGGCCCACGAGGCCAGGACCGTGAACTCCCCCGTCACCAGCAGCAGGCCCACGGCGACCAGCAGCGCGCCGCTGACCCGCTCCACCCACGGAATGTAGCGCCGGAACCGCCGAAACACAGTGAGGAAGCGCGACAGGGCCGCGGCCGCCAGGAGGAAGGGCACCGCGAGTCCGGCCGAGTAAACGGCCAGGAGGCCGACGCCCTCCGCCAGCCGCTCCTGCGTGGCGGCGTAGGTGAGGATCCCCCCGAGCACCGGCCCGATGCACGGCGCCCAACCCGCCCCGAAGGTCACGCCCACGACCACCGCGCCCAGCATGCCCACGGGGCGGTTCTGCAACTGCACCCGGCGCTCGCGGAGCAGGAAGCGGAGGGGCGTGATCCCGAGGAGGTGGAGCCCGAACACGATGACCAGGATCCCGCCGATGCGGGCAATCCACAGCTGGTAGTTGTGGAGCAGGTGTCCGAACGCGCTCGCCGAGGCGCCCAGACCCATGAACACGATGCTGAACCCGGCCACGAACAGGAGCGCGTGCACGAAGGCCGTGCGCCGCACCTCTCCACCCCCCGCCTCGAGCTCCTCGAGTCCCACGCCCGCCACGAAGGACAGGTAGGACGGGACCAGCGGGAGGACGCACGGGGAGAGGAAGGAGAGGATGCCGGCCAGGAAGGCCACGAACACGCCGACGGTCACCGGCCTACCCCATCATGAAGCGATAACCGACCATCTTGTAGGCCAGCTTGGCCGCCACGACGCCGCACGCCATGGGACCGAGGTCGGGAGCCAGCTCCACGATGTCAGCGGCCACCACGTTCCGCTCGCGGAACACGGCCCGCAGGAGGTCGAGGGCCTGCCACCAGCTCCCACCTCCGGGCTCGGGGGTCCCGGTGGCGGGCATGACCGCCGGGTCGAAGAAGTCGACGTCGAAGGTCACGTATACGTTGGGACCGAGGGCGGCCAGCGTCTTGTCGATCCAGGCGTCGTGGCGGAGCTCCTCGGCGAACACCGTGGTGATCCCGACCTCCTCGATCAACCGCCGCTCCTCGCCGGTCAGGGACCGGATCCCGACCGCGGCGATCCTGGACGTCCGATCCAGGATCCGCCGCATCACGCACGCGTGGCTCCATGGCGTGCCGTGGTAGCTGGCGCGCAGGTCGGAGTGCGCGTCGAGCTGCAGGACCGAGAGGTCGTCCCCGAGTCGGTCCAGCCACGCGTGGACCGGCGCGCTCGAGATCGAGTGCTCCCCACCGAGGGTGAGCAGGAAGCGGTCCCCCGAGGCCTCGAGGATCCTGCCGTACGCGTCGCGGAGCGTCCGCACGGCGGTCTCGGGACCGGCCGCCGGCAACTCCAGGCAGGGGAGCGTGCAGATCCCCGCCTCCCACGGCTCCCCGTCCAGCTCCTCGTCGTACAGCTCCACGTAGCGCGACGCCTCGAGGATCGCCTCGGGCCCGGACCTCGTGCCCGGGCCGTAGCTGGTCGTCGCTTCGTACGGCACCGGCAACACGACGGCCCGCGCCTCCTCCCACGTGGAAGCGTCGGCGCCGTGCCCCATGAAGTTGTCCGCGGTCGTCCACGGCAGCTCGTCGAGCGCGGCGGGGTAGGGGCAGCGATCGGAGGCCACAGCTCAGCCGCAGAAGATGGCGGCCGACACGACCGTCGCCCACCGCCCGTCGTCCGGTCCCTCGACCGCGGCCGTGATGTTGGTCGTCCGCACGATCTGGTCGGAGAGGCTCCATACCTGACGCTGCTCGTCCCAGGCCGCGTCCGGATCGAACGGAATGCCGAGGACCGTGGCCAGCATGCTGGCCGCCAGATCCTCCGCGTAGTTGCCCGCGTGCCCGGCCGTCTCCCCGTAGCTGTGGTGCTCGGAGAGGTAGCCGAACTGGTCGGGGTTCTTGGGAATGGCGAGACCTATGCTGGAGGCGATGAGTCGGCTGGGCTCGTTCGTCTCCGAGCGGGCCATCACCGAGAACACGATCTGGCCGGGCTGCAGGAGCTCGAGCCCGTCCTCCACGTCGACCACCTCGCAGCCGGGCGGGAAGATGGAGGAGACGCCGACCAGGTTGTAGCGCGCCACGCGGGCGTCGCGCAGGGCCATCTCGAACGAGGACAGCCGTTCGCGATGGATGCCCACACCGGACGTGAGGAAGATCCTGGACGGCACGAAACTCACCGCTTCGAACGGCACTTCAGCCTCCGGTCGGGGTCAGGTCGGGTCCGAGGAGCGACCGGGGCGCGCGTACGCGCGCGCCCCGGGGACGGGAATCGCCGGCGAAAGACGGCCCGAAGCGCGAGGCGGCGCCCGGCGACCCGGCGGAGAGCCGTGGTCAGTTCCGACAGTGCGAGCAGTGTCCCAGGAGCTCCAGGCGATAATTGACGATATGGAAGTCCGTCTTCCTCGCCACGGAGTCCAGCCACGAGGCGAGGCTCACGTCATCGACGTCGGAGACACGGCCGCAGCCGAGACAACGAACGTGCTCGTGCTCGTCCGTGCGCCCATCGTAGCGGGCCGGGCCCTCGCCGATCGTGAGTTTCCGGGCGAGCCCGCAGCTCACGAACGCCTCGAGCGCCTTGTAGACGGTGGCCAGGCTGATGTCGGGAATCTGCTCGCGGACGCAGGTGAAGATCTCGTCCGCGGTGGGATGGGAGAGCGAGCCGCCCAGCACCTCGTACACGGCCGCTCTCTGCGCCGTGAACCGGTGCCCGTCCGCCTCGAGAGCCTCGCGGAGCTCCGCTTCGAGCTCCTCCGGACTCCTGCGCTGTGTGACGCCCTCAGCCACGACTCGCCGCATCCGCTCGCGTCCACCGGCCGCGGTCGCCGGAGAGGCGGCCGCCATCGACCGAACCAAGCTAAGGATTTTCCACCCCGTCATCAATGACCGGAACGGCCGGGGATCCGGGATCTTCCGCGTCCGCGGCGCACACGAGCGCGCGCCACCGCGCCTCCGAGCCCTCGACCCTCACGTGCACCGGGTCGTGCTCCGTCCCGACGCGGCGCTGGAAGCGCTCCAGGAGGCGCGGGACCCGATCGGCCGGCACCACCCCGTGCGCCCGCACGTCCTCGTCCAGCGGGACATCGGCGGGGGTCACGGTCGCCCCGGTCCGGGGTCGCTCCTCGCCCACGGCCGACAACTCCCGGTCCGGACGCGGCGCAGTCGGCTTGCGGGCCGTGTACAGGCGCAGGCGACCGTCGGCGACGTAGCGCGTCAACACCAGGAACTCGGCGGAGGCCTCCACCTCCGGGAGAGGGGGGAAGATCCACAGCTCGCCGATCTCCCGCGGCGCGATCCGGCGCGCCACCTCGAGCAGGCGCCGCGCTACCGGCAGAGGCGCCGGCTCGGGCAGGCCGTCCTCCGGCCCCGTCGACCCGGGGGACGGCGCGCCCGGTGACGCGTCGTCGGGTCGGCTCACCCCGCCTCCACCTCCCGACGTACCCGCTCCACGACCAGGCGCCGCGCCTCCTCGAGCGGTCGGCTCAGGAGGGCTCCGGAAGCCTGGGTGTGGCCTCCGCCACCGAAGTCGCGGGCCACCTCGTTCACGTTGATGCGGCCGTTGGAGCGCAGGGAGATCTTGGTCCGGCCGTCGGACAGCTCTCGGAACAGGATGGCCACCTCGATCCCCTCGAGCCGGCGCGGATACTCGACCAGGCCCTCCCGGTCCTCGGGTCCCGCGCCGGTCTCCTCCACGTCGCGTGAATGCAGGGCGACCCAGGCGATGGCGTGCTCCGCGTCCACCTCCAGCGAGTCGAGGGCCCGCTTGAGCAGCTCGAGCCCTGCCGACGTATACCGCGCGAACAGGCGCCGGAACATGGGCTCGATCTCCACACCGGCACGCAGCAGCTCGGCCGCGATGGCGTGCGCGCGCGGTGTCGTATTCCCGAACCGGAAGGAGCCCGTGTCGGTGACGATGGCCACGTACAGGCCGCGCGCCTGTGCGGCCGTGGGTCGCCGGCCCTCGAGCGTGATGAGGTCGTAGACGAGCTCGCCGGTGGCGCAGGCGGAGGGGTCGAGTACCACCGTCTCCCCGATCGCCCGCGGAGTGGGCGGATGGTGATCGATGACCAGCACCCGGAGGCCGTCCATGCGCTCGGCGACGGATCCGATACGGGACGTTTCGGACGTATCGAGCACCAGGATCGCGTCGGCCTCCTGCAGCGCGCGCCGACCGTCCTCCTGGTCGGGCGTCCACGCCCGACGGCCCTCGAGCAGGAACGCGAAGGCCTCGGGGAAGGGAGAGGGGTTCACGATCGCGACCTCGAGGCCGGCATCCTCGAGCCAGAGGGCGACCGCCGCCTCGCTGCCCGCCCCGTCCCCGTCGGCGTTGACGTGCGTCGACAGCACGACGCGGTGAGATCGCTCGAGGACGGATCGGAGCTCGGCCAGGGCCTCCCGGCGCCCCGGCTCGGGCGGCGGGACCGAAGCGGACCCGCGGCCTGGACGGTCCTTCATGGACACGGTCGGCACCGCGCCGTCAGCTCCGGTCTCCCGCGGCGCCCGTCGGTCCGCTTCCCGGGCCGCCGTCGGTCGGACCGCCGTGGCCCGGCTCGGCCACGATGCGATAGAAGCACCAGACCATGAGGAGGGTCACCGAGCCCATGCTCACGAACATGAACACGGCGGCGAACGTCGTCAGACCCGTTCCCTGCACGCTGCACCTCTCCTTTCAGGCCCGGTCCGGCGGAGCTCAGAGCTCCGCCGGTCCGGGCGTCTTGTTCTCCCATGCCTTGCGGATCAGGAACAGGCCGACCAGGCCCATCAGCACGATGAGCCCCCGGCTGGCCCACCGGTAGGGGATGTTCTGCGGGTTGGCGACCCCGTGCATCAGGAAGGTGGGGATCGCCTCGCTCCATCCCCACCAGGCGAACAGGAGCACGAGGAATGCCGGGGTCACCCACTTCATGATCGGTTTGAAGATGCCCGGCACCCGCAGGTCCGCCCCGTGGTGCATCTCCTCCCACCCGCGGTCGATGCCGAACACGAACGCGAACAGGAAGATCTCGATCGTGGCGAGCACCACGAGTCCGAAGGTCCCGGCCCAGTAGTCCCACTCCGACATGAAGCCGTGCTGATAGAAGACCACGTGCGTGAGGCCCAGGAGCAGGGCCACCGACATCACCCCGTAGGACGCCTTCTTCCGCGTCCAGTCGAACTCCTCCTGCAGGAAGCTGATCGTGGGAGTGGCCAGAGCCACGCAGGACGTGATCCCGGCGATGAACAGGAGGAAGAACCACAGGAAGCCGAAGATCTGGCCCCAGATCGCCGGTCCCGGCAGTCCCTGGAACACGACCCCCATGGCCACGATGCCCAGGTCGAAGGTCCCGCCCTTGGCGATGGACACGGCCCCCGTCACTCCGAAGAACACCACCGCCGCGGTGATCGCGATCGTGCCTCCCAGAACGACCTCGGCGAACTCGTTCGTGGCGGCCGTGGACAGCCCCGTCAGCGTGACGTCATCGTTCGCGTCCAGGTAGGAGGCGTAGGCGTGGATCTGCCCCGCGCCCAGCGACAGGGTGAAGAACATCTGGCCCGCCGCGGCCAGCCACACCTTGGGATCGGAGAGGCTGGTCCAGTGCGGGTTCCAGATGAAGTTGAGCCCGTCCGCCGGAGAGGCCTTCATGGCCGGCAGGGTGAGGACCCGGATCATCAGCACCACCGCGAAGATGAACAGGAGCGGCATCCCGATCAGGGCCAGCTTCTCGATGCCGCCGCTGATGCCCCGGGACAGCACCCAGCCCAGGAAGACCAGGGTGACGATGAAGAAGGCCAGCGCCAGCCAGCCGCCGTGCATCGAGGGGTCGAAGATGTTCTGGAAGGAGTAGAGGTAGTGCCGCATCTGGTCGACCTGGCCGAGGCCGAAGTAGTCCCCGGTGGCGCTGAAGAAGCTGAACCCCAGCATCCAGGAGACCACGTAGGTGTAATAGATGAACACCACCAGCGGCGTCACGAGGCCGAGCACGCCCAGGTACTTGGCCCACGGCTTCTTCCGGTCGGTGAGCTCGTCGAACATCCCCGGAAGGCTGGCGTGCCCGAACTTCCCCCCGAACCGTCCGATCGTCCACTCGATCCACATGAGCGGGATGCCAAGGATCAGGAAGGACACGAAGTAGGGGATCATGAACGTGCCGCCGCCGTTCTGGGCGGCCTGCACCGGGAAGCGCAGGAAGTTGCCGAGGCCGACCGCGTTCCCGGCCATCGCCAGGATGAGGCCGATGCGTGTCCCCCACTGCTCCTGCTGGTGCTTCTCGACGCTCACTCGTCCTCCCCCGCTGCCTTCTCCGGGTGGCCATCGGAGCCGGGAGCCGGCTCGCGCCCCCTCACGCCCGACCGTTGGTCGAGGACCCTAGCCCCCGCCCGACCGCCACGTCAAGGAAATCGGCGTCAGATCGGCAGGCGCCCGCGCAGCCGCGCCCAGGTGGAACCGAGGTGGACCCAGCGCCCGGAGGCCGTGCCCTCCACGCGGCCGGCCGCCAGAGCTTCCAGAAGCTCGGCCGGCCCCTCGAAGGGCGGCACGTGCACCCGGCCGCGGCCGATCTCGGACAGCAGGTGCGCGTCGCTCCCGGCCCCGAGCGGAAAGCCGCGACTCCGGCCCCAGAGCGCCGCGCATTCGTTGGCCGCGGGGTCGTGGATCCGGGCGTTGAAGGCCTCCACGGCGTCGACGCAGTCCGCCACGCCCTCGAGGAACGCCTCGTCGGTCCCCCTGCGGGCATCGAAGGGGTGGGGCAGGTAGACCACCCCGCCCTGCCGGTGGATCGCATCGGCCACCTCGCGGAACGGGGCACCCGGCTCGATCCGATGCCGCAGGTAGAGGCCAATGAGGTCGAGACCCTCCGCCGTGCGCACTTCCTCGCCCACGATCACGCGCTCCGGGTCGAGGTCCCGTGCCGCGAACGCCCCGTCGATTTCGTCGTGGTCCGTGATCGCGATCCGGTCCAGGCCCACGGCGCGGGCCCGCGCCACCACCTTCGACGGCGCGCTCCGGCAGTCCACCGAGGCGCTGGTGTGCATGTGGAGATCCACCGCCCAGGTCGGAGGAGTCGACCCGCTCAACGGGCACCTGCCTCGCGCTCCAGGATGACGTCCCAGGCCGAACGGGCGCGCCGCTCGAGCTGCCCGAGGTCGCCGTCGTTGACGATCACGAGATCCGCCGCGGCGCGCTTGCGCGCGGCGGGCCACTGCGCCGACTCGATGGCCTCGAAGGTGCCCGACTCGAGCCCGCGCTCCGACTGGATCCGACCGCGGCGGACCTGCTCGGGCGCGTCGACCACCACGATCACGTCGAAGTCGTCCTCCAGCTCCTTCTCGAGCAGGAGCGGGATCTCGGCCACCAGCGCGCGGGCGCCGGCATCGCGCGCCGCCTCGAGGGCGTCCGCCCGGAGGGCATGCACCGCCGGATGAACGATACGCTCGAGCGCCTCGCGCTCCTCCGGACGGCCGAACACGCGCCGGCGAAGCGCGGCCCGGTCGAGGCGTCCGTCGGACCCGATGACGGCTTCCCCGAAGCGCTCGCGGATCGCCTCCAGCGCCGGCGAGCCCGGCTCGACGGCCCGCCGTGCCAGGTCGTCGGCGTCGACGCGCCACGCGCCCCACCGCTCGAACATCCGGCCGACGGTGCTCTTGCCGGCGCCCACCGTGCCGGTGAGCCCGACGCGGATCACTCCGACGGCTCCGCGGACCCGCTCGCTCCGCTCCCCGGACCGGCACCGGCGGATCCCGCCTCGGCCTGCGGGCCGGCGCCGGAGCCGCCGGGGGGCTCGATGATCGATCGGGCCTCTTCCCCGCCCACGCCGAGCGCCACCCGGAACTCCTCGAACAGAGAGGCCACGAGCTCGTCCACCTCCGCGTCGGACAGCCCCTTCAACGGCAGCTGGGCGCCGGCCAGCATACCGTGGCCGCCCGCGGAGCCCCGGTCCCGGACCACCTGCTGGACGAGGTCACCCGCGTGGGCCTCCAGCTGATAGGTCCGCACCGACAGGAGGAGGTCGTCGTGATAGCGGCCGGAGGCGATGGTCCATTCGACGCCGTCCACCCGCATGAACATGTCGGCCAGCTCCGCACCCAGATCGGGGTAGTCGAGCCGACCCATCGGCACGCACATCACGCCGCCGTAGCCGCGGGCTCGCTCGAGCGCCTCGTGCACGGACTGCAGGTAGCTTGCCGGAACCCGCGCGTGCCGGATGCGGGAGATGGACTCGGGATCCGAGCGGGGATACAGGTACAGGCTGGCTTCGACGTCGGCGGCGGAGACCTCGCGCCCCAGGTCCATGGTCTCCGACTGGATGCCGTAGAACAACGCCGTGGCCAGCGCACGGTCGGGCTCGAGGCCCGCCGCCCGCAGGTACTCGACCAGGATCGAGCAGCTGGCCCCGTACTCCGGCCGCACGTCCGAGAAGGTGGTGGCCGCCGTCTCCGGCCGGACGGGATGATGGTCGATCACGATGCCGGCGATGCGGCCCTCGGGGAGGGAGTTGTTCCCGGTCCGCGGCTGCGTGTCGACCAGGGCGACGACCGCGCCGGCCGGGATCTCGATCGAGCCCATCCGCTGGAAGGAGACGCCCGTCTCCGCGATCAGGGCACGATTCTCCGCCCGGCCGACGATGCCGCCGAACGCCATCTTGGTGGAGACACCGGCGGCCTCCCGGAGGAGGAAGGAAAGCGCGGCTGCCGAGGCGATCGCATCGGGATCGGGATTGTCGTGCGTGAGCACGAACACGTCCGTGGCGTCCTCGAGGGCGCCGAGCAGGCCGGCAAGCCGAACCGCCTGGTCCACGGTGGTCTCTCCGGGCTGCATGGGGCCGACCGGCTCGGACCCCGACTCTCCTCCCGACCCGGTGTCACGGTCCGCCGTGGACTCACGCTCCGCGCCCACCGGTCAGTCCGAACAGTCGCCGTGAGGATAGGGATGGCCACAGTTGGGACAGCGACCCCCACGACAGCCCATCCGCCGCACGGCGAGGGGCGTCCCGCACCGCAGGCAGGGCAACATCGGTCCGCCCTCGCCTCCCGTCGATCGTGGCGGCCGGGACGGCGGGACGGCCCGAGTCCGCGCTGCCACCTCCGCGCCCGTCCTCATCCGCTCCACCCGAAGGCGCCGCTCAGGAAGGGGTTGGTGCGCGCCTCCCGTCCCACGGTCGTCTCGGCCCCGTGACCCGACCACAGCACCGTGTCCTCGGGCAGGACGAGGATCTTCTCCCGGATGGAGCGCAGGAGGGTGGCCGCGTCGCCACCCGGGAGGTCCACCCGACCCACCGAGCCCGCGAACACGCAGTCGCCCACGAAAGCGTTCCCCGGAAGCACGAACACGACCCCTCCGGGCGAATGCCCGGGCGTGTGACGCACCTCGAAGGACAGGTCCGCCAGCTCCAGCCGCTGCCCGTCGGCGAGATCCCGGTCGGGTGCCGGAGGCGCCTCGATCTCGAGCCCGAACATGCGGCCCTGGTCCACGACCGTATCGTACAGGGGTCGATCATCGGGATGGAGGTAGATGGGCACCTCGAAGCGGTGGCGCACGCCGGCCACGCCCCCCACGTGGTCCAGGTGGGCGTGCGTCAGGAGGATGGCCACGGGGTCCGTCTCCCAGTCCTCGAGCGCGGCGATCACGACATCGGAGTCGGCACCCGGATCGATGACCACGCACCGCGAGCCGTGCCTGCGGCGGACCAGGTATCCATTCGCCTGGATCGGGCCGAGAACGAGGCGGCGTACCTCGATCGCCTCGCGAGTGCCATCCATGCGCGCGGGTCCGTTCCGCGCCCCTTCAGACCGCGAAGGAGCTCCCGCAGCCGCAGCCGCCGGTGGCGTTGGGGTTCTCGAAAGTGAACCCCGATCCCTGGAAGGTGCTCTTGTAGTCGATCGACACGCCTTCCAGGTATTGCGCCGAAAAGGGGTCGATGAACAGCCGCACGCCGTGGCTGTCGATGACGAAGTCGTCGTCGCGGGCCTCCGGCTCCAGGTTGAGGGCATACTCGAAGCCCGAGCATCCGCCCGGCACGACGCTCACGCGCAGACCGGCGGCTTCGCCTTCCATCTTCTCATCGGACATGAACTTCCGGACCTCTCCGGCCGCCATCTCGGAGAGCGTGATCCCGAGTGCCTCACCCTGTCCCGACTGTACCGTAGTATCCATGATCCCACCCTTCGGTGTGTCGATTCCCGCGGAGGACGGCCCCCGCGCCACGTGCCCCCGCCCAACGCGACGCGCGTCAGGCGCTCGTCGCGCCCGCCGGCGCCGCCGCTCCATCGGAGCCGGCCGCGGTCGACCCGGATCCCTCGCGCTCGGCCAGGTCGACCAGGTACTTCTCGGCCGCGAACACGGCCGTGGTCGCATCGCCCACCGCCGTCGTGATCTGGCGCACGAGCTGCGAGCGGACGTCCCCGGCCGCGAACAGGCCCGGCACCGAGGTCCGCATGTCCCGGTCCGTGAGCAGGTACCCGCCGGCGTCGTGCTCGACGTGCTCCGCGAGGACCGTCGTGTTCGGGTCGAACCCTATGAATATAAACACTCCGGTGACGGGGAGTTCCAATGCCTCACCCGTCCCGACGTCGCGCAGCGCGAGGGACGTGACCCCCGAATCGTCGCCGCGGATCTCCTCGACGACCGTGTTCCAGATCACCTCGGCCCTCGGGTTTCGCAGGAGCCGATCCTCGAGCACCGCCTGCGCCCGGAAGGCCTCCCGTCGGTGGACGACGTACACCTTCTCCGCGTAACGGGTCAGGAACTCTCCCTCCTCTACCGCGGAATCCCCACCTCCCACCACCGCGATGGTCTGGCCCTTGAAGAAGGCGCCGTCGCAGATGGCGCAGTAGCTGACGCCCTTCCCCCGGAACTCCTCCTCACCGGGGACGCCCAGCCGGCGGGGCGTGCCGCCCGCCGTCAACACGACGGCGGGGGAGCGGTACACGGTCCCATCCGAGACCGCGACCAGGAAGCGGCCCTCCTCGTCGCGCCGGATGGACTCCACCACGCCGTAGGTGGCCTCCACGCCGAACCTGGCCGCGTGCTCCGTCATGCGCTCGGCCAGCTCCAGCCCACCCACCTCCTCGAGTCCGGGATAGTCGTCCACCAGCTCCGTGAGAAGGAGCTGTCCCCCGGGAGCACCCTGCTCGAGGAGGACGGCGTCCATCTCCGAGCGTCCGGCATACAGGGCGGCGCACAGACCCGCCGGGCCCGCACCCACGATGATCAGCTCGTGATCCTGCGTCGTCGTCATGGTCGTTCGTCCGTCGTCTCGTCCCCGGCGGCCCGGGCCTCGATCCTCTCCAGCCACTCCACGGGTACCTCTTCGGAGCCCGGCATCGCCTCGTGTACCTGGTCGCGCCCGTGCCAGTCGGATCCGCCGGCCATCAGGAGTCCGTCCTCCTGCGCCAGGGACCTCAGTGCACGGCGCGTGCCCTCATCGTGGGAGGGATGGAGCACCTCCACGCCGTCGAGGCCCTGCTCGATCCAGCGTCGAATGTCCGCGGTGGAGTGCTCCCGGCCCGGATGGGCCACGAGCACGACACCCCCGGCCGCGTGGATGAGGTCGATCACCTCGGTCGGCGGCGTGGGTCGCTTGTCGACGAACGCCGGTCGACCCCGCGAGAGGTAGCGCCTGAACACGGTGCGCTCGTCCCGCACCAGCCCCTCCTCGACCAGCGCCCGCCCGATGTGCGCCCGCGTGGGGAGTCCTCCGACCGCCTGGCGCTCCACCGCCTCGTACGGGAGCGGGACATCCAGGTCGTGCAGGCGCCCTACGATCGCATGGGCCCGGCGCACGCGCTCCCCCCGGTAGTCAGCCAGGTAGCCCAGCAGCTCCGGGTCGGTCGGGTCGAACGCATACGCCAGCAAGTGGATGGAGCGGCCCGGCTCGTTGGCGGACATCTCCGCGCCGACCAGGAGCCTGATGCCCTGCCGCTCCGCTTCCCGAGCCGCCTCTTCGAGCCCGGCCACGGTGTCGTGGTCCATGAGGGCCATCCCCGCGAGCCCGGCTTCGGCGGCTCTACGTACTACCGAGGCGGGCGCCTCGGTTCCGTCGGATGCGGTGCTGTGCAGATGGAGGTCGACGCGCTCTCGCTCCGACGTCACGCGTACGTGCGCGGGGAGCCCAGAGACCGGCTCTGGCGGAAGAGATGGCTGAGATCGGCCTCCGACAGCGCCTCGAGGTCCTCCGGACCCGCGACCCGCTCGGACGGCACCTCGACCACCCGGTAGGGGCGCTGACGGGTGGTCACGCAGAAGAACACGACCGCCTGCACGCCCGCTCGAGGGGGGTGCGCGCTGAGCTGCGCCCGCCACGCGTCTCCATCCGCCCTGATCTTCCTGGCCATCGACCCTTCCCTGTCGTTCTCGGCCCGTACCGGTCGGCACTCAGGCGCGGCGCACGGCCACCGCGGCGGCCACGTTCCGGTCCACCGTGTGCCGGTGTCCGTCGACCACGATGTCCAGCGATCCCTCGTCTCGGCCCGGTCCGATCACGGTCACGCGAGCACCCGGAAAGAGACCCACGGCCCCGGCCTCTCGCAAGCGGTCGGGCTGCTGGTCCTGTACCTCGCCGACCACGAAGGGCTCGTCGCGCGGGACCTCGAGGAGAGGACGGAGCGCGGTACGCTCCACCTTGCCGTCCGCGGCGGGGATCGGTGAGCCGTGCGGATCGTGGTCCGGGCGACCCAGCGCCTCGTCCATGCGGGCGATGAGCTCGTCCGACGCAGCGTGCTCCAGCCGCTCGGCCTCGGCGTGGACCCCGTCCCACGCATATCCGAGCTTCTCGATCAGGTAGGACTCGAGCACGCGGTGACGCCGCAGGATGCGGAGGGCGGCCTCCCGTCCCTTGCCCGTGAGCCGCACCCCGTGATAGGGAGCGTGCTCCACCAGTCCTCGCGTGGCCAGCCCCTTGATCATGTTGGTGACCGACGGAGCCGCCCGCTCGAGGACGTCGGCCAGGTCCGACGTGGATACCGGACTCGAGGGCCGCTCCAGACGGTAGATGGCCTTCAGATAGTCCTCGGCGGCTCGCGATGCCGGCCGTCGTCCTTCCTCCGCGTCCCGAACCTCGCCCCGCACGCTCACCGTACCACCTCCTGTGTCCTCCGGGACCGACGTCACTCCGGGAGAAAGCTCTCCTCGCCCGTCAGCCCCGCCAGGAACGTGGCGATGAGCTCGGCCGCTGCCTCGACGTCGGAGGCCGCCACCATCTGGCTGGGGCTGTGCATGTAACGATTAGGAACGGACACCACCGCCGCGGCCACCCCGGAGCGCGAGGTGTACATGGAATCCGCATCGGTTCCCGTGGCCGAAGGCGCCGCGTGCACCTGGAGCGGGACGCCGGCCCGACCGGCCGCCTCCTTCAGCAGGCCGTAGAGCACCGGATTCACGACAGCGCCCCGCGTCAGCACCGGGCCGCCACCCATCTTGACGTCCCCGAACTCCTTCCTGTCCACGGACGGGTGGTCGGTGGCATGCGTCACGTCCACGGCCAGGGCAGCCACGGGATCGACCCCGTAGGTGCCCGTCGCTGCCCCGCCTCCGGAGCGGTAGCCGATCTCCTCCTGCGTGGTGGCCGCGGCCACGGCGCGGACGGCGAGGCCCTTCTCGGCTGCCCGGCGCAGGGCTTCCAGGACCACGAGCGCTCCGATCCGGTCATCGATGGAGCGCGCCGCGAACCGGTCGTTGGCGAGCTCCACCGTATCTCCATGGAGCACGGCCACGTCGCCCACCGAAACCCGGCTGCGCGCCTCGTCTCCGTCCCGCGCCCCGATGTCGATCCACAGGTCCTTGAGTTTGACGGCCTTCTCGCGCTCCTCGCGGTCGATGAGATGGATGGCCTTCCGGCCGATCACGCCGGGTACGTCGCCGTCGTCGGTGAGGATCGCCAACCGCTGACCCACCAGCACCTGCGGATCCCATCCCCCGATGGGCTGCACATACAGGTACCCGTCGTCATCAATGTGGTGTACCATGAGGCCGATCTCGTCGATGTGACCGGCGACCATGATGCGCGGGGCGTCCTCGGGTCCCGACGCCGCGAAGCTGTTCCCGTGCACGTCCAGCCACACCTCATCCGCGAAGGTGGCCGCCTCTTCCCGCCACACGCGGGCCGGCATCGCCTCGGCGCCGGAAGGCCCCCGGGCATCCAGAAGCCGGGTGAGGAACTCACGCATCCTGTCGTTCATGGCATCGCCGTCGTCTGGTGGGAGTGGTTCCTCGCGGCCACGTCTCGCCGACCCAGCGCGCGGTGCGCCCCCGCATGCTCACGTACCCCTCGCCCGCACGGTCGCCGGCCTCGCCAGCCGCGAAGCTGTGCAAGGCTACGTGACGGGCCGCGGGTGAGCAAGGCCCGGGCCACCATAGAAGATTTCAAATATTGTCTCGCCACTATCGACCGGGCCGGTCGGGACCGGCCGGCGAGGCGAACAGCGAGTCGTCGAGGGAGGATTCATCGTCAGGTCGCTGATCCGAAGCTCCTTCGTCGCCCCTCCCCGCCCGTCCACGTAGCGACGGGTCCCTCCCGCTGGCGCGATCCCGACGATCGCCCTCGCCGGCCCTCGCCGGCCCCAACGTACGCCGTGCCCCGGCGGAGTCAACGTCGGAGCCAGGATCGGACTCCCTGCGTCGAGCGCGACTATTGCATGTCTATCAATGATTGTTCAGTGTTCTATCATCGACTTATCGACACCCGACCACAGTCCGAATCAACGGAGCGACGTGGCATGGCCAAGACGATCGACAGTGTAATGTCCATGGTGGAGGCGGAGCTCAAGAAGAACTCCAATGTCTCGAACGAGACACTGTTCCAGAAGGCGCAGAAGATCGACGGCTCGATCAAGGACCTCACCCTGCGCCAGTTTCACGCCCGCTATCCGCTGCAGGTCAAGCGCCGGAGGGCGGCCTCCAGCGGCCGTCGGAAGAGCCGCAAGAAGGCGCGGCCAGGCACCCGGGCGAAGACGGCGGCCACGCCCGACGCGGGTCGACAGGCCGTACGCGACGTGCTGCTGCGCTTCGCCCGGGACGTGAGCGCCGCCAATGGCAAGGCCGCAATGATCGACCTGGTGACCGGGCTGGACAAGTACGTGGACCAGGTCCTGCGAGCCGCGGACGGCGCCCGGCGCTGACCATCACGCGCGGCCCTGTTTCGGCCGCGCCCGGAGTCCGTCGGTCGAGCGACCGACTACGGGAGCCCCCGGGCCGAGCGGCCGCGGGGGCTCCCGCGCTTCACTCGTAGCGCAGGGATTCCACCGGGTCGACCGCCGCCGCCTTCCGGGCCGGCAGGATGCCGGCTACGAGCCCGATGACCACCAGGATGCCCACCGAGATGAACGCGATGGGCCAGGAGAGTCGGGGGTTGAGGAGATAGACGAGGGCCGGATTCCCGGCGGGCACGGCGTCCACGCCGACCACGATGAGGCAGGCGATCAGCAGGCCCACCAGCCCGCCCGCCAGCGCCAGGAGCAGGGCCTCGAACACGAACTGGCCGACAATGTGCCGCCGTCGCGCCCCGATGGCCAGCTTGACGCCGATCTCCGGCGTGCGCTCCCGCACCACCACCACCATCACGTTGGCCAGCCCCACTCCCGCCACCACCAGCGTGAACGCCCCCACGAGCCCGAGGAAGATCTGGATCCCCAGGCCGATGGCCCGGTTCTGTTTCGCGTCCTCAATGAAGTCCCAGATCCCCAGCGCGTGGGTGTCCGCCGCCGCGAACCGGTGGCGCGCCCCGAGCACCCGGAAGATCTCCCGCTTCACGAACGCCGCCTGGTTCACGTCCCGCGGCCGGACCAGGAGGTGGTCGACGTAGCGGTCCCCGTAGATGGAGCGGAAGGTGGACGCCGGGATGATGGCGCGCTCGGCGTCCGGACCGTTGTTCTGGCTGTCCTGGAACTTGGTCTCCATGACGCCCACAACCGTGAACGGCAGCCCATCGAGATTCACCGTCCGCCCCACCGGATGCCCGCCCGGGAACAGCCTGGCGGCGATGGAGTCCCCCAGGAAGAGCGATCGCCGCCGCTCCGTCAGGTCCTTCTCGTCCAGGAAGCGGCCGCCGGCCGCCGGGTACATGTGCCGCATGTCCCCGAAGGAGGGATCGACGCCCTCCATGTAGGTGTTCGTTCGTATGCCGTCGACCTCCAGACTCGTCCTCCCGCGACCATACGAGGGGCTGACCATGTCCACGTCGGGGATGGAGCGCTTCAGGAGGGTGAGGTCCTCCTCGGTGAGGCGGATCCTGCGGCCGCGCGGCAGCCCCTCGAAGGGCTGGCTGGTGGTGCCGCCCCAGATCATGAACATCTTCTCGCCGGCGTTGAGGAGCCCGGTCGTCACCTCGTGCTTGAGCCCCTCCCCGAACGCCAGGAGGAGGACGACGGACATACTGCCCCACACGACCGCGAAGGTGGTGAGCAGGGCGCGCGTCTTCTGCGCCACCAGGTCACCCCAGAACTCCTCGAGCAGGATGCGCCACATGGCTCAGCTCACGTGCGCAGGCATTCGACCGGGTCCAGCGCCGCCGCCCGGCGGGCGGGGAACAGGCCGGCCAGGAAGCCAATGAGGCCGAGGAGCGACACCGTGGCCACCAGCACCGGGACGGAGATGACGGGCGTCCCCACGAATTCCTGCATCGGGACGAGTCCGAGCAGCTTCACGATTCCCACCGAGAGGCAGAGCCCGCACAGAGCGCCCAGGCCGACGATCGCGAAGGTCTCGGCGAAGAAGGCACCCAGGATGTCGCGAGACCGGGCCCCCACCGAGCGGCGGATCCCGATCTCCCGCGTTCTCTCCCGCACCACGATGTACATGATGTTGGCCACGCCCACGCCGCCGACGCTCAGCGTGAAGGAGCCCACCAGCGCGAAGAACAGGTTGAAGCCCAGGAAGAGGTAGGAGAACTGCTTCTCCCAGTAGCTGGTGTCCCACACGCCGAGGGCGTCCTTGTCCGTGGGATCGAACTTGTACTTCCGGCCGAGAATCTCGTACACCTGCTTCTCGACGCCCTTCGTGACCAGGGGATCGCGCGTGCGGTAGACCAAGTTGCCAATGTACTGGTGGCCGAGCACGGCCCGGTGGGTGCTGGCCGGAATGAAGATGCGGTCCTTGTCCCGCCCGTTGTACGAGGAGTTCTGCTGCTTGGGCTGCATGACCCCGATCACGGTGAACGGCACGTCGCCCACGTACACCCGCTTGCCCAGGGCGGGAGAGTCCCCGAACAGGAGCTGGGCGAGCTCGTCCCCCAGCACCGCCACCCGACGACGCTGGGCCTCGTCCAGCCGATCAATGAAGCGACCGCCCGGAGCCGGAATGACGTTCCGAAGCCGGCTGTAGACGGGATAGACGCCGGTGATGTTCGGGTTGGCCGAGTGGGACCCGTAGCGCACCGGGACGCTCCTGTCACTGTACTCGGGGCTGATCTCGACGATGTCGGGGATCTGCCGCTGGAGGAGGTCCACGTCCTCCTCGCGCAGGTGGATGGTACGACCGTCGGGGAAGCCCTCGTAGGGCCTGGTCGTGCGCCCCCCGAACAGGAGGACAATGCGGTCGCCGAGACCGTGGAAGCGCTTGATCGTCTGGCGCTCCAGCCCGACCCCGAACGCCAGCAGGACCACGACGGACACCGTGCCCCAGGCGATGCCGAGCACGGTGAGCGACGTGCGCAGGCGCTGGTGGCCCAGGTCCCACATTAGGTCCCGGAGGACGGCACGAAGGCGCATGGACGGCCTACTCGATCTTGCGGGTCGGCTTCTCGAGCACCCGGTCGCCCTCGGACAGGCCCGAGACGACCTCGATCTGGATCGCGTCGCTCAGTCCGGTCCGGATGGCCCTCTGGTCCGTCTGCCCGTCGGCGAGCTGCACGGTCACCCAGGCCGAGTCTCCCTCGAAGCTGACGACCCTCTCGGGGATCGAGAGGACGCTGTCGCGGCGGGCCACAATGATCTCGGCGTTGGCCGAATAGCCCGCCCGCAGGTGCTGGGCGCTGTCCGGATCCAGCGCGATCTCTACCGGGAACACGGTGGCGTTCTCCTCCTTCTTGGCCTTGGGGAAGATCTTGGTCACGGTGCCGGTCACGTGGGCGTCCGGGAGAGCGCCGATCTTGATGTCGGCCTTCATCCCCTCCCGCAGCTTGCCGACGTCGATCTCGTCCACGGTGCCCCGGAACAGCAGGCTCTTCATGGACGCCATCGTCATGACGGCGGTGCCCTCCTGGTAGGTGGTGAGGGGCACCACGGGGTCGCCGATCTCGACGCTCTTGGTGAGCACGATGCCGTCGATCGGGGCCCGGACGACGGTCTCCACGTCCCCGGCCGAGCTCCGGACGCGCCCCTTCTCGAGCAGCGCCAGGCGCTCGCGGGCCAGCTGCAGCTGGAGCCTGGCCTGCTCGTACTTCTGCTGTGCCGCCTCGAACTCCTCGGCCGTGATGAACTGCTCCTTCCGGAGCGGACCGAGCCGGTCGTAGTCCTTCTTGGCCTGGTCCAGGGTCACCGTCTGGATCTCGACCTGGCGCCGGGCCTCGACGAGCTCGAGGGGCGTGGGGTTGGGGCGGATCTCGAGCAGCGGGGTCCCGGCACGCACCTGCTTGCCGACGTCCGCATAGATCTTCTGGACGACGCCGGCAAGCTGGGACTTGACGTCCACCTCGACATCGGGCTCGATCGTCCCGACCGCGAGCGCCTTCTCGACGATATCCTGGCGGCCCACCGTCACCACGCTGGCGCCGGCGTGACCGCCGTCCTCCGAGACGACCGCGGCCACGACGGCGCCCGCCGTGAGCACGACGAGGCCGCCGACAATGATCCCCGTACGTCGCTTCATGGTCTGGATCCGATCTTCCATCCCGCGAGGAGCGCGGCGATTCGACGCCGGGGGAGCGCACGGCCGCGGGCCTATCCGGCGCGCCCCCGGGAGGGGCCGCTGGGGCCGCCTCTGCCGGACGCACCTCCGTACGGAAACGGGATCCGGAAAGATTCAGGGACTTCCCGGGGGAGAGGAGGGTCCCCGGCGAGCGGGCGTCTAGCCTCCGGAGGCCTCCGCCTCCAGGATCCGCAGCAGGGCGTCGACGTCGGCCTGGTCGTTGTAGACGTGGGGCGCGACCCGGAGCCCGTCTCCCCGCCTGGACACGAGGACCCGGGCCTCGGCCAGGCGGCGCTGCACGCGCTCGATCTCCCAGCCGGAGGGCAGCCGGAGCCCGACAATGTTGGAGCAGCGGCCCTCGTCGGACTCTACGGTGCAGCCCAGGGCGGCGGCGCCGGCCGCCGCCCTGGAGGTGAGCGGCGCGCAGTGGCCCGCGACGGCGGCCACGCCCCACTCCGACAGCAGCTCGAGGGCGGTGGCCAGCATGGGGGCCAGGATGAAGGTCGAGTGCCCGCCCGCGTCGAGCCGGCTGGCGTCGGGGCGATACGCCTCGCGGTAGTCCACCAGGGCGGCGAAGTCCTCGCTCCCCTCCCGGGCCATCCACGACTCCTCAATGGGCCGCGCGTCCTCGAAGCGCGGACCCAGCCACACGACGCTCAGGCCGTAGGGCCCCAGCAGCCACTTGTAGCCCGCGCACAGCACGACGTCGGGCCGGATGCGCGCGACGTCGAACGGATGGGCCCCCACCGTCTGCGTCCCGTCGATGACGAAGGCGGCGCCGACCTCCCGTGCCCTGCGGCCGATGGCCTCCAGGTCGAACAGGGTCCCGTCCGCCCAGTGTGCCTGGGGGAGGGCCACCAGCGCGGTGCGTGCATCGATCGACGCCAGGATCCGCTCCGACCAGGTCCGGGCCGACCGGACCAGGCCCTCCCCGCCCGCCGCGGAAGCGGGCCGGGCCACCCTCACCAGCTCGGCCCGCTCACGACGGGCGAGCGCATCCCAGGCGTAGACGTGGCTCGGGAACTGGCCTTCCACCAGCACGACGCTGCGGCCCGGGCCCAGCTCCAGGTTCCGGGCCACGACGGCCGCCCCGTAGGAGACCGCCGGCACGACCGCCACCCGCCCGGGACGGTCGTCGCCCAGGAGCCCCGCGAACGCGCTCCGGATGCGGTCGGCGTGCCGGAAGAAGTCCTCCACCCCGAGGGTCCACGGCGCCCGCTCGTGCGCCATTCCCTCGAGTCCGGCCTCCTCGACCACCCGGGGAAGCGGCGTCATGTAGGCGGCGTTCAGGTAGTGGATGTCCTCCGGGAGAGAGAAGGCACCGTCGTACGGCTTCGGCATGGCGACCTCGGCGCGGGGGAGAAGGTGACTACGGTCCGACACAGTAGAGCCGCGCGCGGCGAGCCTCAACGGGCGGCCGGTCCGCTCGCTCGACGGCCTGGCGCGCCCGGCGTGGGAAGAACCTCGCTATCCCCCGAAGGCGGCCTTCCCGACCACGACCCGCGTGCGGTGCCGCGAGCCGTGCACGCCGGCGGCGGCGGCGCCCGCCGCGCCCGACGGCGGGACGTCCGTCCACGCGCCGTAGGCCACGCCGGCGCGCACATCCACGCCGGTATAGTCTCCGAGGAACTCTCCGGCCGGCCGGAAGGGCGCCGCGCTCCACTGTTGATGGGAGAAGGTGGCGCCGCCGTCGGCGGACCAGGCCAGCCTGTAGCGCAGCGACGGCTCGCCTCCCGCCGACGGCTCGCCGCGGTAGTAGCCTGTCACTACGAGCCCCGTCACCGGGTCCACGCTCGTCCAGGCGAAGAAGTGGTCGGTCCCCGAACCGGGGGCGTCGCCACTCACCACGACCGGTTCCGACCAGGTCCTCCCACGATCGGTCGACGTCACCAGGTAGACGTCGGCCTCCCCGGCACTCCGATCGACCCAGGTCACGTACAGCTTGCCCGAGCGGGGATCGAGCTCCAGCGACGGGTATCCGTTGGCTCGCGCCACGCCCCGTACGGGGAACACGATGGGGCCCGTCGCCCGGATGCGGCGGTCGCGCCCGAAGGTGCGGCCACCGTCGTGGGAACGGTCCACGAGGAGACCGGTCGAATCGCTCCACACCACGTACACCGTGCCGCCGGGACCGACCGCCAGATCGGTGCCTTCGTCGGCGCCCAGGGTGTCCTGCGGCGAGCCGGGGGCGTCGCTGATCTCGATCGGCGCGCTGAAGCTCTCGCCCCCGTTCGTCGAGCGGGCGAAGCGGATGCCCGAGCTCGCCGACCGGAACTGCGTCCAGGCCACGTACAGGTTCCCGTGCCAGGGAGAGTCCGACCACCGGTCCGTGGTCATCATCGGCTTGTCCTCGAACGGGATCCCGGGCGCCTCGCCGTGCTCGACCACGGCCGACGGGTCGCTCCAGCTGCGACCGCCGTCGCCCGAGCGGCCGACAAAGATCCCGTTCCGGTGGGCGGCCCGGCCCAGGAACCGGTAGTCGTCCGGCCGGTCGAAGGCGATGAACAGGGCGAAGGCGCGTCCCTCCCCGTCGAAGGTCACGACCGGATCGCCGGCCAGCTCCCACCGGCCGGTGCCGGGCAGGACCACGCTCTTCCAGGTGGCCCCGGCGTCGGCCGACCAGGCCACCGTGGCCGGGACCTGCCACGAGGCGAGGACACCGCCGGGACGGACGGGATCGATGGCCACGGATGTCTCGTTGTGGTAGCCGGGACCGCTCACCGCCACCGAGGACACCCGCGGCCGGGCGCCGGCCGGGAGACCCGGCCACGCGACCGGCCCTCCTCCGGCGCAGCCGACCAATGCGGCGAGCCCCCAGGCCGCCGCGACCCGCACCGCCCCTCGGAGCGCCCTCATCCGCCGCTCCCGCCGGCTCCCGCGCGGCTCCGGAGCCGTTGGAGAAGGGCCTCCACGGCGCGGCGCGCCGCCGGGTCCTCCACACTCGAGCGGGCGGCTTCGAGTCGGGCCCGGGCCACCGCCGGCGGCACGGTGGTGGAGAAGGCCTGCAGCACGGCCCGTCGTACCCGCCGGTCCGGGTCGCCCAGAATGCGCGGCCAGTGCGTCCAGGGCCCGGGCGTCCCCGCGGGCGCCCAGCGCCCCGAGGGCCTGCGCCGCCACGGGCGTGTCGGCCAGGCGGTCCACGAGGTCGTCCACGAAGCTCGTGTCCCGTCGGAGCACGATGGCCACCATCGCGGACTGGGCGATCTCGTCACGGTAGGAGGGCGTGCGCAACCCCCTGCGGATGAGATCCCGCACAACGGCCGTGTCGGCCGCGGCTCGATCGGCCCGTGCGACCGCTTCCAGGGCGGCGGCCCGCACGCCGTAGCTCGAGTCCGTCTCGAACGCCCGGAGCGCCATCCGCACCGCTGAGGCCCCGCCCAGCTCTCCGATCGCGGCGACGGCCGCGGCCCGCACCCGGGCCGAGCTGTCGGCCAGCGCCGCCTCCAGCGGGGGGAGCGCGCCGGCCGCCGGGAAGCCGGCCAGCCCCTCGGCCACCGCCGCCCGGAGCGCCGGGGGCCCATCCCCGCCCAGGGCGGTGGCGAGGGCCGCCAGCGCCACGGTGTCACCGGTGCGCCCGGCCAGCCTCTCGGCCGCCCAGCGCCGGTTCCACAGGGCGGTGGGGCCGGCCAGCTCCCCGGCCAGCCAGGTGGTGGGCTGAGGAAAGTCGATCGATTTGACGACCGCGTCGCCGTCGTCGAACACCACTGCGCTCGGAGAGGCGTCCACGCCCTCGATCCGGACCGTGTCGACGGCGCGATCCACCACGACCCGGCGCAGGAGGGTGCCGCGCGGGGTGGACACCCGGACCGTGACCGGCAGCCGAAACACGCGGGGCGTCACCAGGGCTCGCGCGGAATCGGCCGAATCCGCCTGGACCTGGCGTACCTCGAGCGCCAGTCGGCTGGCCGCGGAGTCCCAGCGCGCGTGGACCTCGAGCTGGGGGTAGCCCCCGCTGTATACCCACTGGTCGAAGAACCAGGCCAGGTTCCGGCCGGTCGCCGCCAGGATGGCCTGACGCAGGTCGTCCGTGGTGGCGTTGGCGTAGGCGTGCCGAACCAGGTATTCGTGAACGGAGCTCCAGAAAGGCTGGGGGCCCAGCATCGTCTCCAGCATGCGGAGGACGAGCGCCCCCTTCGGGTAGATCACGTTGGAGCTGGGGGCGGCCAGCGGCACGCGTCGCCGCGCGTCGGCCGCCACGAAGTCGTCGTACTCGTTCAGATAGTAGCTCTCGGCCGCGTCTTCGCCGCGGGCCCGGGCCCAGTACTGACCGGGCATGAACTCGGCGAAGCCCTCGTTCAGCCAGAGGTTCGCCCAGTCCGCGGTGGTGACGTAGTCGCCGAACCACATGTGGGCGAGCTCGTGCGGGATGAGGTCGGTCAGGAACCAGGGATCGTCCCGGTAGGCACGCTCGTCGGGGAGCCAGTCCACCAGCGTGGTCGCGGAGACGTTCTCCATGCCGCCGAAGAAGTCGGCCACCGTGGTCTGGGCGTACTTGGACCACGGGTAGGGGATCCCGGTGAGGCGCGAGTATGTGTCGATCATGTCCGGCGTCACCCGGAACAGCCGCCGCCCGCGGACCGTATCGGCCGGGTACACGTAGTAATCGACCGGCGTGCCCCGCCAGGCGTCTTTCAGACGGACGAGCCTCGACACGATGAGCGACACCAGATACGTGGAGGCCGGGTGGTCCTCCCGCCAGGTCACGGTGTGGGTCCCGTCGCCGCGGTCCCGGTCCCCGACGCTCCGGCCGTTGGATACCACCGTGAAACCCGTCGGTACCGTGGCGCTCAGCTCCCAGGTCATCTTGTCGTTGGGAAAGTCGTACGTCGGGAACCACAGGTGGTTGTTGTGCGATTCACCCTGGCTCCAGAGTTGCCGCGGATGATCGGGCCCGGCCTCCAGGAAGGTGAGGCCCCTGCCGTTGCGAATCCGGGCCCGATAGTCGATTCGGAACCGAACCGTGTCCCCGAACGAAGCGGAGCCCGCCAGGTGGACCACGAGCGTGTCCCCGGGATGGCTCCAGCGGAGCGACCGCCCGCCCGCTCCGGTCACGGAGTCGACCTCCAGACCGGCTCCCGCGTCGAGCACCACCGAGTCCAGTCCGGGACGCAGGGAGCGCAGCGTGGTCTCGACGCGGCCTGCGAGGGAGGTCGATTCCCAGTCGAAGGCGCGGAGCGCGATGGACTGGCGCAGGAGGTCGTAGTCGTGGGAGCGCTGGTACGCCTCGTTGACGCTCCACCCGGGCCGGGCGTCGGGCGACGCGGCGGCGCTCGTCGCCTGGGCGGGAAGGCCCCGCGGAGCGAGCGTCAACATCGGCGCCAGCGTCGCCACGAGACCCAGGAGCTTCGCGAGCGTGGAGCCGCGCGCCGGGCGGGCGGCCGGTGGGGGCGGACCGTGGGGCGGACGAGGCGACATGTGGCTCTCCCTTGCTCCTTCCTGGATCGCTCCCACCGCGAGGTCGTGGGCCCGAAGCGCCGGGTCGCGCGCTGGAAGGTAATCGAGCGCGGGGTGGCCCGCCGGGGCGCGGGCCTGCGGCGCGCCGCCACGCCCCGGGGAACTCGGACGCGCGTGCGGGTATACGTCGCCCTGTCTACAACTGTGGTAGTGGCCGCGGCGGACCGGATCATCCCCCGCGGTGCGGCGGTCGGGGAGGCTCCGGTGGCGCCGCAGGCTCGATACTCGCCCCTCGCGGTCCGTGAAACTGGAGTAACATGCGCGTCGCGCTGGTCACCGAGTACTATCATCCGCACCTGGGCGGCGTCACCGAGCACGTCCAGGCCCTCCAGCGCCAGCTGGCTCGCCGTGGCCACGAGGCCCTGGTCGTCACCGCCGACATGCGAGGCCAGGACCCGTCCGAGACGGGGGTGCGCCGGGTGGGCCGCAGCCAGGTCGTGTTCAGCAACGGCTCCTTCGCCCGCATCACTCTCGGCTGGAGGCTCGGATCCCGGCTCGAGGAGCTGTTCCGGGAGGAGCGGATCGACATCGTGCACGTCCACGGGCCCCTGGCGCCGGTCCTCGGGCTGGTGGCCCAGTCAGCCGCCGATCGTCTCGGGATTCCCGTGGTGGGGACGTTCCACTCCTGGTTCCCGCGCTCGGTGGCCTGCCGGGTCTTCCGCGGGCCGCTGCAACGACGCCTGTCGAGCATGGCCGCCCGCATCGCCGTGAGCCCCTCGGTGGTCGAGGCCCACGACCGCTACTTCGAGGCGGAGTTCGAGGTGATCCCCAACGGCGTCGACGTCCGCTACTTCCATCCGAATGGACGGCCGCCCGGCCCCCTCGGGCCCGAAGACCCCCCCCGCCTCCTGTTCCTGGGCCGTCTCGATCCGCGCAATGGACTGGAGACCCTTCTCGAGGCCATGCCCCGGGTGGCGCGGCGCTACCCCAATGCGGTGCTGACCGTGGTCGGCGACGGGCCCCTGCGCGCCCACTACGAGCGCCTGGCCGCCCCCCTCGGGTCCTCGGTGCGCTTCGTCGGCCGCATCTATCGCGAACGGCCCGACTACTACGGCGGCACGGACCTCTACCTGGCGCCGACCCGACGGGCCTCGTTCGGCATCACGCTGCTCGAGGCCATGGCCTGCGGGGCGCCCGTGCTGGCCGCTGACCTGGACGGGCACCGGTTCGTGATGGGGGAGTCCGGCGCCGGCCGGCTCCTGCAACCGGACCAGCCCGCCGCGTGGGCGGACGCGATCGTGGACCTCCTGTCCAACGTCCCACAGCGGGCCCGCATGCGGGGCCGGGCCCTGGAGCGGGCGTCCGCGTTCGCCTGGTCGGGCGTGGCGGAGCGGGTCCTGGAGACGTATCGACGAGTCGCCCGGTGATCGGGGCGCTGGCGGGGGCGTGCGGCGTGCTCGGCGCCGGGGGGCTGGCCGCCGGAGCCCTGCTGCCCAATGCACGACTGTTCGGCCCCGTCGTGGGCCGAGGGGCCCCGGATGGGCGCTCCGTATACCTGACCTTCGACGACGGTCCCAGCCCCCGGGCCACGCCCTCGATCCTCGACACGCTGGCGCGCGAGGGAGCCCCGGCCACCTTCTTCATGGTGGGACGCTACGCGGAGAGCCACCCCGATCTCGCTCGGGCGGTGGCGTCCGCGGGCCACCTGGTGGGCAGTCACACCTACTCGCATCGCAAGCTCACCTTCCTGGGGCCGGCGACGGTCCGCCGCGAGATCGGCGAGGGCCACCGGGCGGTGGCGCATGCCGCCGGAGTGGAGCCGGAGGCCTTCCGCGCTCCGCACGGGCACCGGAACCCGTTCGTGGACCGCACGCTGAGGAGAATGGGCTGCCCGCTGGTGGGCTGGACGCTCGGCGTGTGGGACTCCGACCGTCCGGGCGCCGACGAGATCCGGCGCCGGGCCCGATCCGGAATGCGGCCCGGAAGCGTGCTCCTCCTGCACGACGGTGACGGCTACGATCCCGACGGCGATCGTTCGCAGACCGCCGAGGCTTTGCCCGGGATCCTGGACGACCTGCGGCAGGACGGCTACGCGGTCCGGCCCCTCGCGGAGCTGCTCGCGTGAGCGGGTCCGCCCCGGCCCAACCGGTCGCCGCGGGGTGGCGCCGCTGGCTCCGGATCGGCGCGCTGGCGCTCCTGGCGGCCTTCACTCTCCGGGTGGGACTCCACTTCCCGTGGGCGCGCACGGGGGCGGCGCTGCTGAACACGAACCGGCTCCTGCTCGCCGGCGCCCTGCTGGTGAACCTCCTGTCCCTGATCGCCAAGGGCTGGGGCTGGCACCGGCTCCTGCGGCCCAACACGAACGCCGGCTGGATGAACGTCCAGCGAGCCAACCTCCTGGGCTCCGCCGTCGGCGACGTCTCCGTCGCCCTCGTGGGCGAGGCGGCGAGGGTTCGAGCGCTGGCGAAGGAGGAGAAGATCCCGGTGGGCCTCACGGCCATCTCGGTCGCGGCCGCGCGCCTCGCCGAGGCCGTCGCTCTCGGGATCGTGATCGCCGTCGCCTTCCTGGCCTTCCCCCTTCCCTCCTTCCTGGCCCGGGCGGGGCTGGTCGCGGGGGCGCTGCTGGCGACGGGCGTCGTGGTCGTCCTGGCGGTGCGGCGGCCGCCGGTGGCCGAGCGGCTACGCCGACACCTTCCGTCCCGGATGGTGGACGCGATGCGGACCGTCGGCCGCCGGCCGTTCGGCGAGGCCGTCGCCCTGGCGCTCGTCAACTGGGGGGCGCAGTGGGCCACCTACGCGCTGGTGCTCGCCGCCACGCACGTCACCCCGTCGCCCGAGGCGGCGTTCGCCGCACTGCTGGCCGCCAACCTGGGCGGCGTGCTGCGACTCACGCCGGCCAACGTGGGGGTGTTCCAGGCCTCCCTGGTCGTGGGGCTGGCGCCCTTCGGTGTGGATCCCTCGTCCGCCATCCTGGCCGGACTCGTGCTGCAGGCGGTTCAGGTCCCGCCGGTCATCGGGCTCGCCAGCCTGGCGGCCGGCGTGGACGGCCTAGCGCGGCTCCGGCGCCAGAGCGCCGGTGAGGAAGAGGCCACGGCGGGGGAGGCGGCGTCCGCCGGGCGAACCGGCCGGCGCTTCACGGAGGTGGCCGAGACCTAGGACGAGGCGCCGGCCGCGCTCGCCGCCCGCTCACAGGGCGCGGCCGAGCACCTCCTCCAGGCGTCGGCGTCCGCTTCGGCTCAGGTTGCGGCGGGTCCCGTCCTCCAGCAGGACGACGTACTGGCCCGTGCCCGTCGTGCGGATCTCCTTCACGAAGCCAATGCGGACGATCGTGGATCGGTGGATCCGGACGAAGACGTCCGGGTCCAGGCTGTCCTCCAGCTCCTTCATCGTCTCCCGCATGAGGTGCGAGCGCTCCCCGGTGTGGAGCCGCACGTAGTCGCCCGCCGCCTCGACCCAGTCCACCTCCCCCACATCCACGAAGTGGATGCGGCCCGAGGAGCGCACGACGAAGCGCTCGACCGGCCCCTCGCGCTCCTCCCCGACGGCGCTCTCCTCCCCCTCGGCGGCGGCCCGATGGTCGGCCAGCAGGGCCTCGATCCGCGACGCCATGGCGGCGTCCTGGCGCCGGGACAGCTCCAGCTTGGCCCGCTCGAGAGCGCGCTCGAAGCGCTCGTCGTCGAACGGCTTGAGCAGGTAGTCCAGGGCGTGCACCTCGAAGGCGCGCAGCGCGTACTGGTCGTATGCGGTGACGAACACGATGGTCGGGATGCGGACCCCCTCGACGGCCAGCGTCTCCAGCACGTCGAACCCGTCCATCTCCGGCATCTGGATGTCCAGGAAGACCAGGTCCGGCTCGAGCTCGAGGGTGCGGTCCACCGCCTCGGGCCCCGAGCGGCATTCCCCCACCACGTCGACCTCCGGGTCCGCCCTCAGCAGGACGCGCAGGGTCTCCCTCGCGAGCGGCTCATCGTCTACGATCAGGGTGCGGATGGCCTTCACGACGGCTCCCTCCACCGGGTCCACGGCAGCTCGATCACCGACACGACCCCCGCCCGGGTGCCCGGGCCCACGTGCAGCCGGGCCTCGTCGCCGTACATGCGCGTCAGCCGCTCGCGCACGTTGCGGAGCCCGACGCCCGACTCTTCGTTGGGTTTCCACCCGGCCTGCGGGAGGGGGCCGTCGTCCTCGACCTTGAGGCGCAGGAGTCCGTCGGACCGGCACGCAACCACCGACACCTCGCGGCTGCCCGCGTGTGGGCTCACGCCGTGGCGGATCGCGTTCTCGACGAGGGGCTGCAGGATCATGTTGGGCACGGCGGCGAGCAGGGCCTCCTCATCCACGTCGAAGCGCACCCGCAGCCGATCCGAGAAGCGCATCTGCTCCACCTCCAGGTAGCGGCGCAGGAACTCCATCTCCTCCTGAAGCGGGGCCTTCTGACGCTCCTCGTTCTCCAGCGAGTAGCGCAGAAGGTCCCCGAGCCCGGCCAGCATGCCCAGGGCACGGTCACGCTCGCCGGTCCGAACCAGTGACCCGATCGAATGCAGGGTATTGAACAGGAAATGGGGGTGGAGCTGCATCTTCAGCGCACGGAGCTGGGCTTCCACGACCCGACTGCGGAGGTCCGCGGCCTCCACCTCGTGCTCGCGGAGCCGGCGGTAATTGTGGTACGCCTGGCCGGCCGCGAGGATGAAGAGGTAGATGATCAGCCCCCACAGGAAGTAGCTGCGCGCGATCGTCGTGTAGTAATCCCAGAATCCGCTGTACCGGGGCGGGACCATCGCGATGATCGAGATGATCCAGCAGGAGAGCAGGAGCTCGACCTGCAGGAGGACGGCGGCGGCCGCCACGTGCAGCACCAGGTTTCGAGCCCAGTGGCGCCGCTCCAGCGGGAGGCGCCGGCCGAGCCACAGGATGAGCGGTGCGAGAGCGGCCCACAGGTAGTAGTCCGGGAGCCAGTACTTGGTCATCTCCCAGAAGGAGATCGGCTCCCGGGAGGGCATCCCGAAGAAGGCCTGCACGGTGGCCACCAGGCCCAGCGCGGTGGCGCCTCCCAGCACCAGGAGAATCCACACGACCAGGCGACGGGACTCGTCGCCGCGCTCGACCTTCCGGCCCGGAGGCGGGGCCGATCCTCGGGAACCCGGGGACATCAGCGCATTCACGGCCAGTGGCACGGTGAGCGGCTCGCGGCCCGCTCTTCGGGCCGGGCCCTGAACCTCACGAGGATACGGTTCGAGGGGCGCTCCCCGCCAGCCCTCGGGCCGTCGAGCCGTGCCGGGCCGTTCCCCCCCGCGCGCTCAGGAAGGCCGGTAGCGGCCGTCGAACGCCATCTTCCAGGTGGACCCGCCGTCCACCGACACCTCCCACCGCTGCCGCACCCCGCCGTCCGGCGTGGGAGTCCAGGTGATCCGGTCGAGCACCTCGCCCCGGGGTCCGGTGCGCCGGCCCGAGAGCACCATGGAGGAGCCCCGCAGCGCGCCGCTGAGGTGGAGTACGAGCCCCCCTTCGCCCACCCAGAACTGGGTCCAGTGTCCCGAGGTCGGATCGTAGGCGTTGAGACTCCTGCCGCCCACACCGTCCCGCCCCATCCAGTGTTCGAGGATGCCGCACCCGCCCGAAACCGGGGTGACCTCGCTGCGACCCACCACCCGTCCCGCCGTGTCGGTCACGGTCCAGCGGCCCACCCAGAAGTCGAACTGGCGTCGCTCCGGAGCCCGGCACCGGGAGGCGATCGTGTCCGATCGGGCGGACGGAGCGCCCGGGGCAGACCCTCCGCGCGGCGCCCCGGAGGTGACGAGCGGCAGGAGGACGAGCGCGGCCAACTCCCATCGAGGCATGATCGAACCTCCCGGACGCGGTCCACGGGGTGGGGGCGCCGTCCGTCGACGCCCGTGCGAACCGCCAGAATGTCGGGCGCAGGGGCGCCCGCGACACCCGTCCGTCGACGAACGGACGTTCGGCGCCGACGAGCTACCGTCTCAGAAGGCCGTCCACCAGGTGATCTTGGCCAGGAAGGTGTCGGCGGGGGGACGGTCGAAGATGCGGCCGATGTCGGGCCCCAGGGCCAGGCTTCCCGTAGCGGCGGTGCCACTCCGGTCCTGGGTCCACACCAGGTAGAGGGTCGAGCCCGGCCGGAACTGCCAGCGGAGGATCGCGTTGCCGCGCAGGGAGTGGAGGGTGAAGTTGGGGTCGTCGAACGAGAAGGGCCGAGCCGGCCCCGACCCGTCCGGGTCCACCGAGTACTCGCGCCCGCCCGAGGCCGACGTCGTGGTCGAGATCGTCCCCACGTCCCGACCGTACGCCAGGGTCCGGAGGCTACGGGGCGCCGCGTACTCCTTGAAGGAAGAGAACCGGTTGCCGGACACGAGCGGCTGCAGGTAGACCTCCAGCGACAGGTCGGGCGTGAACGTGATGCTGGCCCGGGTCTCCATGGAGAACTGCTGCTGGAGCAGGTCCGCGAACACGTACCGCGTGCCGTAGAAAGCGCTCGCCGTGGGGTCCTGTACGGCCGTGACATACTGCACGGGGGACGTGGATCGCCGGTAGGCCGGGCCCGCCGACAGCGACACGTTGGAGGCCGGCTTGAAGCGCAGCGACAGGGAGGCGCTGTAGGAGGGGGGACCTACGGCCCGGTCGGTGAGGTTTCCCGACAGGCCCACCACCAGTGAATTCCGACTGTCGGTGTTGAGCTGGAGGCTGTAGTACGTGTAACCGGGGACCTTGACGACGGGCCCGCCCCGCGTGCGCCCGTCGTCGAAGGTCGACGGCGAGTGGATCACGAAGGCATTCGCGCCCCAGTAGTTCAGGGTCGTGAGCCCGACAAAGCCGTGCAGGTCGCGGTACGTGAGGTTGCCCTCAAAATCGTACTCCTGCTGACCCCCGGCGATGAAGCTCAACGTCCGGTACCAGGAGGTCGGCGTCGTCAGGTGGCGGAACAGGTTCGCGTTCATCCACCAGTAGTCCGCGCGGTTCATGAAGCCCAGGTCGTTGGACTCGAACCCGGGGCTGCGCACGTTGAGCCCCGTCTCCCACAGCCATTCGCCCGACTCCTTGGCGACCCGCACGTGGCCGGCCCAGCCCCGCAGCGAGGTGGCCGTGGGGTCGAAGGCGTCGGAGAACAGCCCGTTGCCGCCCCCCTTCCGGTCCGGGCGCTGGAAGTAGCGCGCGCTCGACTCCTGCTCGCGGCGGATGGCGGCGGTATCCCCCCACAGGCCGCTCCCGGCGATCTGCGCCCGCACCCGGTACGTCTTCCCGCCCCACCAGTACTGCGCGTCCAGCCCCGCCGTCTCGGCGTGCCGGGGGAGGAGCGACTCGAGGCCCGGGTCGCTCATGCCGCGCAGCACCGACGTGAGGATGCCCCCGACCACGAGGTTGCCCCCGGCGAAGTCGCGCTTCGCCCGTCCCACGAAGTAGTTGGTCGGGGCCGCCACCGGCTGCTGGAAGCGCTCGCCCGACGAGGAGACCACGGTGGCCCGCTCGCGCGCCGTGACCGCGTCCAGGACGCCCACCGACAGCCCACCGGACTGGCGGCCCGTCAGCTTGACCGCGCCGAGGATCGAGGTGTTCTCGGGAACGGAGGCGTACTGGCCCGCATCCTCCGCGAGGGAAGCGCCCCGGGGACTGCGCCCGATCCGCCGCGAGTGGAACAGGTCCAGGCTCGAGACGTTGCTGCAGAAAAAGCAGCTGAACCCCCCGAAGCTGAACAGGTCCGAGCCCTCCACGAAGAACGGACGCTTCTCCGGGTAGAAGGTCTCGAACGCGCTCAGGTTCACGACGGCCGGGTCCACCTCCACCTGGCCGAAGTCCGGGTTGACGGTGGCCGAGAGCGACAGGCTGGGGCCGAGCTGATAGTCGACGTCGGCCCCGAACCGGTAGTCGGCGGCGTGGGCGCGAGCCAGGGGATCTCCCGGGTCCGCGATCGGCCGGTTGGCCGAGCTGGCCACCGCGTAGGGGACCAGCTCGACCGGACGGTGGGTCGCGGGCGGACGCAGGGCGGCCAGGTGCCCGAACCTCGAAGGCCCGCCGACCTGGTCGATGGGCCAGAACGCCCACTCCGAGCGCTCCTTGAGCCGGGCGACGAAGCGCACCACCTGGAGCCCCCACGTCTCGACCGAGTCGGGCGGGAAGCGGAGCTGCGAGAACGGGATCCGGAGCTCGGCCGTCCAGCCCAGCGAGTCCACGGTCGTCGCGGCCCGCCACACGGGGTCCCAGGAGGCGTCCAGGTTGCTCCCGCCCAGTGCGAGCGCGTCGCCGCGCACGTCGGACGGATTGATGTCGAACTCGGTCTCGCCCAGGTGGTCGTGGAAGGTGTCGAAGAGGATCGAGAGCTCGTCGCTCTCCATGTCGGCGTCGCGGCGCACGAGGCGGGTGCGGACGCCGGCCGCGCCCAGCGAATCGTACATGCGGGCCCCTACGTAAAGGGCACGGTCGTCGTAGGCGAACCTGACCTCGGTCCGCTGCGTGGCCTTGACGCCGGGATCGGGCTGGGTCTGCCGGAAGCCCGTGGCGGCGGGCGCGGTTCGCCACACGGCCTCGTCCAGTCGCCCGTCCAGCTTCAGCGGCTGGCGGAGGCGCACGGCCCGAATCGAGGGCCGCGTCGCATCGTGGCGGTCGGAGCCCGCCGATTGGGCCCGGGCCGGTCCCGCGCCCGTCACGCCCAGCAGCAGCGCCAGGAGCCCGGCGGCGCCGCGCCACGGGCACCCTCTCGAGGCTCGAGGAGCGCCCGTGAGGCGAGAGAGAAGCGGCATCATCCAGCTCCGTGGGTGAGGTCCAGGTCCGGGTTCCTGCATATGGCCCTTGGACGACGTCTACGAGGCGAAGGTTGCAAAGGCTGAGGCCCCGGAGCGTGCGCGTGAGACGAAGGGACGAGGGAACGGCATGAATGGGGTGAGGGAAGGGTCGGGCGCGGGGGCGGACTGGAGGCGGTTGGGGGTGGCGAGGGCGGGGCGCCGTCCGGCGCCCCGCCCTCGCCAGGACCTCAGGGTCGATGCAGGTCGACGCCTCCGTTGGTGGTCTCGGCCCGGATGGTGGGTCCTCCTCCACCCAGGTCGACGGCCAGTCGACGGCCAATGCGGCCCTGCACCGTGATCGGGAAGCCCACGTCGACGCCCCCGTTCACGGTCGAGGTGACGAGGTGCGCAGCGTAGCCGTCCGGGATGGCGAGGTCGACGCCTCCGTTCGTCGTGCGGACGGCGAGACCGACCCCGTCCCACGTTCGGCCGGCGAGCACGATGTCGAGCCCACCGTTGGTGGTCGAGCCGCTCACGTCCCCGGCCAGGTTCACCAGGTCGACCCCGCCGTTCAGAGTGCGGAAGCGCGTCTTGCCCTTCAGGCCCTCAATGGAGATGCCGCCGTTCTGGGCGTGCAGGGACACATCGGTGGTCGCCGGCGCCTCGATGCGGTAGCTCACCGACCACCAGCTGTCCCGGTGCGTGTCGGGACCCTGGGCCCGGATCCGGCCGCCGTCCGTGTCGATCGTCACGCGACCGGCCAGAGCCCTGGCCTCTTCGGCCGACCCGGCGCGCGCCTGGACGCGGGCCTGCATCCGCACGTCCGCGCGGTCGGCCGCCCGCACGCGGATGCCGCCGTTGGGCTGAGCATCCACGTCGAGGCCGCTCGAGGGCGCCTTCAGGGTGAGCTCACGCACCTCGCAATAGCGGCGGGCGTCGTCGCGGTTGCCGCGCGTCTGGGCGCACCAGTCCGAGCCGTCCTGGGCCCGAGCGGGGCTCACGACGACCGCGGCGGCGGCCAGGGCCAGCAGGATCCTGTCCAGGGGTCCACCGCGTCGCCTGCGGGGATCGGGCATCGTACGCTTGCTGCTCATCGTCTTCCTCCTCAACAGTGGATGCGCTTCGTCACACGCGGAGATCGCGGGCGCCGGGTCGCCTCAGGAGCCCTCAATGTGCACGTCGCCGGTCACGGCCTGCACCGACACGTGCACCGACCCGTTCCCGACCGACAGCCGGTAGTGCCGCCCTCCGCCGAAGTGCTGGCTCCCGAGCAGCTGGGCCTGGCGATCCGTGACCAGCTCGCCGCTCACGGTCGTGATCTCGTACGAGGCGCCCACACCATCCGGGAGCGCGAGCGTGACCTCTCCGGTCGCCGTCTGGAAGCTCAGGGTCGCCGAGGAGGTGGGCTGTGCGCGAAAGGTGATGTCGCCCGATGCGCTCGTGAACGTCCCGTCCGAGATCCCGCGGCCGCCGACCTCGATGTCCCCGTTCGCCGTCGAGATGTCGATGCTCCCCGTGGCCGACGGGACCGTCACGTCCCCGGACACGGTGTTCAGCTTGAGCCGGGCCGGAGAGCCGTTCACGGTAACGTTGCCGGAGACGCCCGCCACTCGGAGACTCTGCGGATCTCCCTGGACGTGCACGTCTCCATCCATGGACTCGATCGTCACGCGCCCGGTAAGACCCCGGACGGTCACGTCGCCGTCGCGGGTGTGGACCTCCACCTGCACGGCGCTCGGCAACGAGACCTCGATCGCGTCGTTCGCCCCGTCGTCCCTCACGCTCAGCCTCCGGCCCGAGCCTTCCAGCCGAATCCGCCGGAGCGTCTCGGGCCGGGCCCGGACCACGAGCGTACGGCCGCTCGAACCGACCACGGTCACGTCCGCCTCGCGCGCGGAGATCGAGACCACGCCGTCGGGCGCTACGGAGCGGGCCAAGGAGTCCGGCGACTGCGCCGCAGTCGGGTGCGGTGCCAGCGCCAACGCCCACGCCACGAGGATCAGCGGGGCCCACCAGCTTCTATCGAGACGGTCCATTGCGGGACTCTCCCTGTCTCAGGTTCCGAGCTGGAGCGTCTGCTCCAGCAGTCCGATCTTCTTCCGGTACATCGAGGTCAGGAGTTGTGTGGCCGGCTGACTCGAGGGGTCCGCGGCCAGCGCCGCCGAGGTCGTGGCGATGGCCCGGTCGATGACTTCGAGGTTGGCCTCGACGGCCTGGACGGTCGCTGGAGACAGCTCCGCTCGCCGCGCCTCGAGCTCGGCCCGCAGCCTGGCCACGGTGGGCTGGTACTGGGAAGCGACGAAACGGGCCGGCGCCGTGGCCGCCACTCCGGGGCTCCCCGCAGCCGCCGCCACGCTGGTCGGTGCGGCCGGCGACGCGCTGCTACGGTCTTCACGCCCCACGATCACCGCGGTGACGACCGAGGAGAGGGCCACGAGCACCGTGGCCGCCGCGGCCAGCTGCCAGCGGGCCGAGCGCAGGGTGCGCGCGGAGGACCGGGCCGGCACACGATCCACGGTCCGGCCGGCGACGCCTTCCCACAGGGTCGCGGGCGGCTCGACGGCGGGGGGCAGCCCGGCCGCCGCCTCGAGCAGGCGCCGGGTCGAATCCACCCACGCCCGACACGAAACGCACGCCTGCAGGTGCCGCTCGACGTCCGGAACCGCCGCCGGCTCCAGGAGCCCGTCCACGTAGTCGTTCAGCCGGACCTCATCCGGATGCGGCGCGCTCATGGTCTCAGCTCCTCGCGCAGCAGCTTCCGGGCACGGTGGAGCTGCGACTTCACGGTTCCGACGGTCGTTCCCATCATCTCCGCGATCTCCTCCTGCGGATACCCTTCCACGTCATAGAGCACGAACACCATCCGGGCCCGGTCCGGCAACGTCCCGATCGCCCGGTCCAGTGCGATCCTGAGGACGGGCGACGACGCGTCCACGCCGCCGTCCAGGAGCTCGAGCGTCTCGGGCTCCTCGGTCCGGGTCGGGCGGCGCGAGCGGGACCGGAACGCGTTGTAGACCACGTTCACGGTGAGCCTGTGCATCCAGGTCGCGAACCTCGATTCGCCCCGGAACGTGTCGAGCTTCTCCCACGCCCTCACGAACGCCTCCTGGGCCAGCTCCTCCGCCAGGGCAGGCTCGCCCGCCAATCGGAGGCACAGCGCGTAGACTCGGCCGGCGTTCTCGTTGTAGAGGCGCTCGAAGCGGGCCCGGCGCTCCGCCGCCGTGTCCGGTGCCGCCGGGACTCCCGGGCCGGCCGCGGGCGGCCCCGGCCGAGGCCGATCGCCCGAACCCCTCACCGTGCGAACCGCCTCATGCCCCACCAGCGCGCTCCTCGGCGACCGGACGGGAGCGCCAGCTCCCGTCCGCCGCTGCGGGCGCGGGGGCCCGAGCCGACACGGATCGCAGGGTGATCGTCATCGTTCGAGTATGGGACACGGTTCGGGTCCGGCAGGTTGGAACGGGCGCGGGGCGCTTGCGGAGCCCTCCCTCGGCGGCCGAACATGGGCCGACACCCGCGGGCGCGCCGCGGCCACACCCGCCCTCGCACAGGAGCCGCCCCATGGGGGACCGACACAGAGACACAGACCGCGACGGGCCCTCCGGCCTCAGCCGCCGGTCGTTCGTGCGCAGCGCCGCGATCGGCGGCCTGGCGGTGGCCGCCGGGCCCGGCAGCCTGGCCTGCGCCCCCGACGCCGACGACGCCCGGTCGCCCGGCGGGGACCCGCCCGGCGACTCCCCGTTCGTCGTGCCCGACTTCGAATACGAGGAGGCGACGATCGCCGACCTCCAGAAGCGCATGGAGGAGGGTAGTCTCACCGCCCGGCGGCTCACCGAGGCTTACCTGGCCCGCATCGAGGCGCTGGACGGCAAGGGACCGCAGCTCTCCCAGGTGCTCCAGACGAACCCCGAGGCCCTGGACATGGCCGACCGACTGGACCGGGAGCGCAAGGCCGGCCATCGGCGTGGACCCATGCACGGGATCCCGGTGCTCCTCAAGGACAACATCGCCACGGCGGACGAGATGGAGAGCGCCGCCGGCTCGCTGGCGCTGGTGGGCTCGAAGCCGCCGCGCGACGCCTTCGTGGCCCGGCGGCTCCGGGAGGCCGGGGCGATCCTGCTCGGGAAGACCAACCTGAGCGAGTGGGCGAACTTCCGTTCCTCGCACTCGTCCAGCGGCTGGAGCGGGCGCGGCGGCCAGGGCCGGAATCCCTACGCCCTCGACCGCACGCCGTGCGGGTCCAGCTCGGGCTCCGGCGCGGCGGCGTCGGCCAACCTGTGCGCGGTGGCCGTCGGCACGGAGACCGACGGATCGGTGACCTGTCCCTCCAACGCGAACTCGCTGGTGGGGATCAAGCCCACCCTCGGCCTCGTGAGCCGCTCGGGCATCGTGCCCATCGCCCACAGCCAGGACACCGCGGGCCCCATGGCCCGCAGCGTGAGGGATGCGGCCATCCTGCTCGGCGCGATGGCCGGCGTGGACGCCCGCGATCCGGCCACGGCGGTCGCGAAGGGCCACGTCGAGGCCGACTACACCGGCGTCCTGGACGCGAACGGCCTGAAGGGGGCCAGGATCGGCGTCGTCCGGGACCACTACTTCGGCTACAGCCCCAAGGCCGACGCCATCGCCGAGGAGGCGCTTCAGGCGCTGCGCGACGCCGGCGCGGTCCTCGTCGATCCGGCGAACATCCCGACGGCGGGCCAGTGGGGGGACTCGGAGTTCGAGGTGCTGCTCTACGAGTTCAAGGCCGACCTGAACGCCTACCTGACCGATCTGGGAGCCGGCGCACGCGTGCACACGCTGGCCGACGTGATCGCGTTCAACAGGGCCCACGCCGAGCAGGAGATGCCCTATTTCGGCCAGGACATCATGGACCAGGCGGAGGCCAAGGGCCCGCTCACCGAGGCCGCCTACAGGAAGGCCCTGGAGAAGAACCACCGCCTCACCCGGGCGGGAGGAATCGACAAGGTCATGGACGAGCACCGGCTGGATGCCCTGGTGGCACCCACGTCGGGGCCGCCCTGGGTCATCGACCTGGTGAACGGGGATGCGGGGGGCGGGAGCTTCACGTCGCCCGCCGCCGTGGCCGGCTATCCCCACATTACCGTGCCGGCCGGCTACACCTTCGGCTTGCCCGTTGGCTTCTCGTTCGTGGGCCGCGCCTGGAGCGAGCCGACCCTGCTGAGGCTCGCCTACGCCTTCGAGCAGGCCACCAAGGTACGGCGTGCCCCGACGTTTCGCCGCAGCGCGGACCTGGCGGCCGTGTCGTCCGGCGGCGCGGGCTGAGCCCCGGGAGCCGATGAGCGAAGGGGGCGGCCGTGGCCGCCCCCTCCCGGACGTCCGATCGACGGACGGCCTCAGCCGCCGGTCGAGTCCTTCTCCGTGCCCTGCCCGTCTTCGTGGCCGTCCTGGTCGCGGTCCTCGAAACCGCGGAGCGAGCGCCGGATGTTCTGGGCCACCTGCTCGGCGTTCGGCCCGCCGGCCGCCGCCGTGGCGGGATCGATCAGCCGCCCGTCGGCGTCCACGAACCACGTCCGAACGTCGAAGGTGAGCGTCAGGTTGGTGGGCGTACCGCCGTCGGTGACCTCGAGCGGTGGCTGCAATGCCACGCGCTCGTGCAGCTCCAGTCGACGTTCCAGCGTGAAATCCTGGCCGTTCCACGTGCCATCCACCCGAACGCTCACGCTGTCCAGGCCGGGGTGCTCCGACAGGAAGGCGTCGTCGGCCGAGTCCGAGGCGACGGGCGCGTGAATGTCGAAGTCGGCCTTTTCGTAGGTCCCGACCGGGAGCTCGAGGCTGGCCACGTGATCCAGCGCCCCGTCGAGCGGGAGGGTGACGAGCATGGGGCCAGGCGCCTGCACCTCGCAGTCTTCGTGCTCCGACTCGAGGTCGGCGGATCCAGCGGACCCCTCGGAACCGGAGATCGAGCCGTCTCCCGCCGTCGAATCGGAGCTCGACGTGGAGTCCGCGCTCGAGGCCGAGTCGGCGCGACTGGCGCTGTCGCCCGCGCAGGAGCCGTCCACGAGCTCGAGCTCGACCTTCTTGACCACCAGCGCGACGTCGCTGAGGACGAGCGTGCTGTCCCCGGCCGTCTGTGTCACGTCGAACGATGCCGAGCGCGATGGCGAGGCGGAGGGCGTGGAGGCCGGCACCGCCACCGACAGCGACACCGGCTGGCGGCCTCCGGGTCCCGACGTATTGTTGCAGGCCGCGACCGTGACCCCGGCCGCGAAGAGTGCGGCGGTCCCCGACGCGACCTTCCAACGATGGATCCGCATGGCATGCTCCCCTTCCGTGTGACAGGACACCAATGGGGAACGGATGCACGAAGGGGCCAAAGGCCTCACTGGCCCCGGCCCCTTCGCGACGGTGAACCCGACCCGTCGGTCGAGAGTGCCCGTTCCCCTGGACGGACCGCAGGAGAAGCAGCCTCCGTGCCGGACCACCCGCCGGGTACGGCGCGCGTGCGGTGGCCGCCGATCCATCAGGCGAGGCGGGGATTGCGAGCGGTCCGCCGCCGGCGAGGGAGGGGGACGGAGCGCGCGCCGCCCGCGCCCGGGTGTGAAAAGAATGCACACCCCTTCAACGAATGCGCGAGCCGGGCCTGGAGGCGAGCGCACGGGACCGCTCGATTGACACGGACCCGTCGGATGCTAGGATGGCAGGCCCACGCCGCCGGCCCTGAGTCGCGAGCCGCCGGCGCGCACCCTCGACCCCCGGGAGGCCCCATGCAGACCCCGTCCCGAGCCCTGTGGGCGACCGCCATCCTGGCCCTGGCGGCGTCCGCCGCCGGCTGCGGCCGGCAGGATCGATCGGCCGCCGGCCGTACCTTCACCTCCGGCCGAGAGCTCCTGCAGGCCATGCACGACCTCTACCAGGACCACTGGCCACGCAACGTCACCTTCGTCCAGCAGACGGTCCGCTACCCGGGCGAGGGGAAGGCGGATACCACGACCTGGTACGAGGCGCTGACGGCCGGGAAGCTCCGCATCGACATGGAGCCCCTCGAACAGGGGAACGGCGCCCTGTACGTGGACGGGATGCGCTACAGCTACCAGAACGGCCGGCTGGCCGACTCGGCCGCGGACACCAACCCGCTCGCCGTGCTCCTGGCGGACGTCTACCTGCAACCCGTCGCGCGGAGCGCCAGGGTCCTGGACAGCCTGGGCGTGGACCTCGGCCCGATCCGCCGGGGCGAGTGGAACGGCGCTCCGGTATGGATCGTGGGGGCTCCCCCCGGAGACTCCACCTCGCCGCAGTTCTGGGTGGACGCGGATCGGCTCCTCACGGTACGGGACATCCAGCCCCTCGGGCCGCGGCTCCTGGACGCCCGTATCGACGGCTGGAAACGGCTCGCCGACGGCTGGGTGGAGACGCACCTGGACCTCTACCTGGACGGCAAGCTGTTCCAGACCGAGGACTACTCGAACATCCGATCGCCCGACCGGCTGGATCCCACCCTGTTCGATCCGGCGCACTGGAAGCCGATCACCGACGACCGCTACTGGGAAGGGGAAGGCGCGTCCTGAGGCGCCCTTGCCGCGCGAGCGGGTTCCCCGCCCATTGAGCGGGGAACCCGAGCCGAGAGGAGTCCTGCCCATGAGCCGATCCGAGGCCCGGCACTACCGCTGGGATGACATGCCGCGCGAGCCGGTCACGGACGTGATCAGCCGTCGCCTGGTCACGGGCGAGCGCATGATGCTGGCCCACGTATACCTGGACCGGGGCGCGGTCGTGCCGAAGCACGAGCACGACAACGAGCAGATCACCTACATCCTCGAGGGGGCGCTCCGCTTCTGGCTGGGCGAGGACGGCCAGGAGGAGATCGTGGTCCGCGCCGGGGAGGTGCTCCACATCCCCTCCCACCTCCCGCACAAGGCGGAGGCGCTCGAGGACACGCTGGACGTCGACGTGTTCTGCCCTCCGCGCCAGGATTGGCTGGACGGGACGGACTCCTACTTCCACGAACAGGGGTGAGTCGGGCCCACGACCCGAGCGTGCCCCCGAAAATCCGCTGCAAGACGACCTGCCGGGAGAGGACCGCATGGACCTGGGATTGAGCGAACGCGTGGCCCTCGTGGGCGGCTCGAGCACCGGCCTCGGACGGGCGGTGGCCCGAGAGCTGGCCGCCGAGGGCGCCGACGTGGTGCTGTGCGCCCGCGGAGCGGAGCAGCTCGAGGAGACGCGGGCCGCCATCGAGGCGGAGACGGGCGCCGACGTGGCCGCCGTGACCGCGGACCTGTCCACCCTCGAGGGCGTGGAAGCCGCCGCGACGGGAGCGGAGCGCGCCTTCGGGCGGGTCGACGTCCTGGTCACCAACACGGGCGGGCCGCCGGCCGGCTCGTTCGAGACGCACGACCTGGACACGTGGCGCTCGGCCGAGCGGCTCCTGCTCGAGAGCGTCGTGGAGCTGGTGCGGCGCGTCCTCCCGGGCATGAAGGAGCGCCGCTGGGGCCGGATCATCACGATCACCTCCATCGCGGTCAAGCAGCCCATCCAGAACCTCATCCTCTCGAACAGCCTGCGGGCGGCGGTCACGGGGCTGGCCCGCACGCTGGCCAACGACGTCGCCTCGCTCGGGATCACGGTGAACAACGTGATGCCCGGCTACACGCGCACCCAGCGTCTCGAGGAGCTGTCGGGCGGTGCGCCGGGCGACGAGGGGGCCTTCGAGCACTGGACGAGGGAGATTCCGATGGGCCGCATCGGAAGACCCCGCGAGCTGGCCGCGCTCGTGGCCTTCCTGGCCTCGGAGCGAGCCAGCTACATCACGGGCACCTCGGTGCCCGTGGATGGCGGCTGGATCCGGTCGCTGCTGTAGCGGAACGAACCGAGTGGAGAGCTGACATGCCTGCGTCGCAGTTCACGGAGACAGAGTGGATCTGGAAGGACGGGACGTTCATCCGGTGGGAGGACGCCCGCCTGCACGTCCTGGCCAGCGCCGTGCAGTTCGGCGCCTCGGTGTTCGAGGGGATCCGCTGTTACGAGACCCCCGAGGGACCGGCGGTCTTCCGGCTCTCGGACCATATCCGCCGCCTGATCGACTCGTGCCGGGTGTACCGTATGGTCCCCGACCACTCGCCGGAGGCGCTGGAGGAGGCGTGCGGCGCGGCCGTGGCGCGCAACGAGCTCGGCTCGTGCTACATACGGCCCACGGTGCTGAGAGGCTACGGGGCCGCCGGCCTCGACACCCGCTCCAGCCCGATCGAGACCTACATCCCCACGTGGCCGTGGGGAACCTACCTGGGGGAAGGCGCCCTCGAGAGGGGCGTCGACGTGTGCGTCTCGAGCTGGCACCGCCCGCACCCGAACACGTTTCCGGCCAGCGCCAAGGCCGGGGGCCACTACACGAACGCCACCCTGATCAAGCTCGAGGCCATCGCCAACGGCTTCTCCGAGGGGATCGCGCTCGGACCGGGCGGCCTGGTCAGCGAGGGGAGTGGGCAGAACCTGTTCCTGGTGCGCGACGGGGTCCTCGTCACGCCGGACCTGGACGGAACCTCGCTACGCGGGATCACCCGGGACGCCGTCCTCACCCTGGCGGGCGACCTCGAGATCCCGGTGCGGGAGCAGCCGGTGCCCCGCGAGACCCTCTACTCGGCGGACGAGCTCTTCTTCACGGGCACGGCCGCCGAGGTGACGCCGGTTCGCAGCGTGGACCGGATCACGATCGGGGAGGGCGTCGCCGGGCCGGTGACCCGGGAGATCCAGGCGCGGTTCATGGCCATCGTGCACGGTGAGGCACCGGACGAGCACGGCTGGCTCACCCCCGTCGAGGCCCTGGCGAGCGCCGGCTAGGACCGGGCGCCGCCGTCCGGACGGCCGGCGGCGGGCCGAGAGTCCCGCGGAGGCCGGGGGCCGACCCGTCACTCCCGGCCGAGCTCCCCGGCCCTGTGACGCATGGCCCCCCGGTCCACCTTCCCCAGGTGCGTGCGGGGCAGATCCTCCACCAGCACGACCCGCCTCGGGTACTTGTAGGCCGCCAGCCGCTCCCGGACCCAGGCCTGGAGCGCCTCGGCGAGATCCCCTTCGCCACCGCCCGAGGGTCGCCCCGCCCCGGCGTCGGTTCCACCGGCCGCGCCCGACCCCGCGCGCTCGGGCACCACGAAGGCCCACGGCTTGGTGAGGCCGGCCGCGTTGGCGGCCCCCACCACCACCGCCTCGCGCACGGCGGGGTGCTCCACGAGGCAGTCCTCCACCTCCTTGGGGGAGAGCCACTTTCCCGACACCTTGAGCATGTCGTCTCCACGGCCACAGTAGACGACGTACCCGTCCTCGTCCTCGCGGACCATGTCGCTGGAGGCGTACCACTCGCCGCGGAAGGCGCGCCGGGATTCGTCCATGCGCTGCCAGTAGCCGATGGCACGTGAGGCGCCCCGCACCCACAGCCATCCCGTCTCGCCCCGGGGCAGCTGGCGACCCTCCTCGTCACACACCCGGACCTCGTAGCCGGGCACCGCCTTCCCCAGGGTGCCGGGCCGCACGTCGCCTCTCCGGTTGGAGAGGAAGATGTGCCACATCTCGGCCGTGCCGAGGCCGTCCAGCAGCTCGACGCCGAAGGTCCCGTCCCAGCGCCGGTGGAGCTCCACGGGCAGCGCCTCCCCGGCGGACGTCGACACCCGGAGGGACGACAGGTCGCGCGTGGAAGCCGACGGATCGTTCACCAGGCGGTTCACCATGGTGGGCACGTTGACGAGAACGGTGGGGCGGTGGCGCTCGATGAGGCCGAACAGGCGCTCTGCGGTGCAGCGCTCCGGGAACAGGACCGAGGTGGCGCCGACCGCGAACGGGAAGAACAGGTTGGCTCCCATCGCGTAGCCGAAGTAGAGCTTGGGCACCGACAGGGTGACGTCCTCGGGCCCGTAGCCGATCACGTGCCCGCCGTAGCAGGCGGAGGCGTTGGCGTAGGAGGTGTGTGTCTGGACCGCCGCCTTGGGGCGGCCCGTGGTGCCACCCGAGAACAGCCAGATGGCCGCGTCGTCCCGGTGCGTGGGGAAGCTGTCGAATTCCTCCGGCGCCGAGGCCAGCGCCTCGTCGAAGGCCGGGTCCCCGACCACCAGCACGGCCTTGAGGAAATCGCGGCCCCCGCGCGCGGCCCGCTCCCTCGCCTCGAGGAAGGTCCCGACGCGATCCCGGTCGGTCACCAGCGCGGCTGCCCGCGTGTACTCGATGAAGTACTCGATCTCCTCGGCCGACAGGCCCGGGTTCACCAGGGCCGCCACCGCCCCCGCCTTGAGCACGGCGAACAGGGTTGCCACCAGCTCGACCCCATCCGGGAGGGCCAGGAGAACGCGCTGCTCGGGCTCGACTCCGGCATCCCGGAGGCGGTGGGCGAACCGGTTGGCCAGGGCCTGGACCTCCGCGTACGTCCAGCGCCCCGTGTCGGTGACCACGGCCGTGCGCTCCCCGCGCCCCTCCCGCACGCGGTCGTCCAGGAAGTAGTCGGCGATGTTGAAGCGCTCGGGCGGCACGAACGGCACGTCGGTCGGGTCGGAAGCGGCTCCAGGCATGTGCGAAATGTCGCCCTCGCGCTAGAATTACTCAACGGCGGGCGGAGAACGTGGGCGCGGCCCGCGTCCCCCGCGAGGCGATGCGAGGCGGTGCCGGCGCAGGAGGAGCATGCCCGTACGGGAGATGTCGGAGTGCACGTGGGAGGAGCTCGGATCCCTGGATCCGGAGCGCACGGTCGCCCTCCTGCCCATCGGCGCGGTGGAGGCGCACGGTCCCCACCTTCCGCTGTCCACCGACATCATCATGGCGGAGGCGATGGTCGCGGAGGGAGCTCGCCGCCTGGCGGACCGGGGGTTCGAGGTGCTCGTCCTGCCGCCCCTCGCCTACACGGCCGCCGGCTTCGCGGCCGGCTTCCCGGGCACGATCGACATCCGGCCGGAGACGGTGACCGCCCTCGTCGTGGACGTGGCCGCCAGCCTGGCCCGCCACGGCGTGGGGGCCCTGGGCTTCGCCAGTCCGCACGTGGACCCCACGCACCGGGCGGCGATGCGGGCGGCGCGGGACGAGATCGTCCGGCGCGGCCTCCTCGTCCCGGTCTTCCCCGACCTCGCCTCCCGGCGATGGGCCCCGCGGCTGGGGGCGGAGTTCCTGTCCGGCGCCTGCCACGCGGGCCGATTCGAGGGCTCGGTCGTCCTGGCGGCGCGCCCCGACCTGGTCCGGGAAGCGGTCCGACGCTCCCTGCCGCCCGTCGATGCCTCGCTGTCCGACGCGATCCGGGACGGGAAGACGAGCTTCCGGGAAGCGGGGGCGGCGCGGGCCTACTGCGGCGCACCGGCGGAGGCCACGGCCGAGGAGGGCCGGGAGACGATCGGGACGCTGGGGGCGATCCTCGAGGAGGCCGTGCTGGCCGAGCTCCCCGAGGGCGCGGAGAGGGGCGCGTGAGCCTCGCGGGCCGCACCGCCGTCGTCACCGGTGGCGGCCGCGGCATCGGTGCGGCCGCCGTCCGCGCCCTGTCGGAGGCCGGGGCAGCCGTCGTCGTCAGCGCGCGCACGGCCGGCGAGATCGAGGCCGTGGCCGACGACATCCGCTCCGCCGGCGGACGTGCCGTGGCCGTGCCCTGCGACGTCTCGGACCCCGACGCGGTCGCGGCCCTCGGCGAGGCGGCGACCAGCGAGTTCGGTCCCGTGGACATCCTGGTGCACGGGGCCGGGATCGCCTCCTCCGCCCCCATCGGGCAGCTCGAGCTGGAAGAGTGGCGGCGGGTGCTCGAGGTGAACGCCACCGGCGCCTTCCTCTGCACCCGGGCCTTCCTGCCCGGCATGGCCGAGCGCGGCTGGGGCCGGGTCGTGTACGTGGCTTCGGTGGCCGGGCTCGCCGGGGCGCGGTACATCGCCGCTTACTCCGCCTCCAAGCACGCCGTGGTGGGGCTGACCCGCTGCGCCGCGGCCGAGGTGGCCGGCCGGGGGGTCACCGTGAACGCCCTGTGCCCCGGCTACGTGGACACGGCCATGACACGGGACTCGGTGGCCAACATCGCGGCCACCACGGGCCGAACGCCGGAGGAGGCCCTCGGGATCCTCCGCTCCGACAATCCCCAGGGTCGTCTCATCGAGCCCGGCGAGGTGGCGGACGCGGCCGTGTGGCTGTGCGGGGAGGGAGCGCGCGGCGTGAACGGACAGGCCCTGGTGATCGACGGAGGAGGACTCCTGGCGTGAGTTACCGGATCGTGAACCCCGAGGCCCTCGGGGAGCCCCGCGGCTGGAGCAACGGGCTCCTGGCCCCGGCCGGGGGCCGGCTGCTGCTGGTGGCCGGCCAGACGGACCGCGACGCCGACGGGAGCATCCGGGGCGCGACCTTCGTGGAGCAGTTCCGGGGCGCCCTCTCCAACGTCCTGGCCGTGGTTCGCGAGGCAGGCGGCGCGGCCGGCCACATCGGGAGGCTCACCGTGTACGTCACGGACCTGGCCGCCTACCGGGCCTCGCGCCGGCCGCTGGGCCAGGCGTACCGGGACCTCATGGGCCGACACTACCCGGCCATGGCCGTGCTCGAGGTGGCCGGCCTGGTGGACGAGGGCGCCGTGGTCGAGATCGAAGCCACGGCCGTCCTGCCGCCCGACGCGTGATCCGCGCTCGACCCGTGACCCGCACAGGAGACACGCATGCCCATTGAGCTCACGTCGTTCCTCTACGAGCACGACGAGGCCACCTCGGTGGCCACCATCACCCTGAACCGGCCCGAACGTCTCAACGCACTCACCTTCGAGGTCTACGAGGAGCTCCGGGACACCTTCCGCGCCCTGGACACCGAGCCGGGCGTGCGCGCCGTGCTCCTGACGGGCCGCGGACGCGGCTTCTGCTCCGGCGGCGATGTGGAGGACATCATCGGCCGCCTGTTCGAACGCGATTACCAGGGGCTCCTCGCCTTCACGCGGCTCACCTGCGACCTCATCGCCTCGATCCGGGCCTGCCGCCGCCCGGTGGTGGCGGCCCTCAACGGGACCGTGGCCGGGGCCGGGGCGGTGATCGCCTCGGCCTGCGACCTGAGGATCGCGTCGGAGACGGCGAAGATCGCCTTCCTGTTCGTGCGGGTCGGGCTCTCGGGGGCCGACATGGGCGCCTCCTGGCTCCTCCCGCGCATCGTCGGGATGGGCCGGGCGACCGAGCTCCTCATGACCGGCGACTTCATCGACGCGGCCGAGGCGCACCGGATCGGCCTCTACAACCGCGTCGTCCCGCCCGACGCCGTGGTGGCGGAGGCCCGGGCCCTCGCGGAGAAGCTGGCCCGCGGCCCGTCCTTCGCGCTCGAGGTCACCAAGGACGCTCTCAACCGGGAGGCCACCCTGGACCTGGACAGCGCCCTGGAGGCCGAGGCGAAGGTGCAGGCGGTGTGCATGCAGAACCCCAACTTCCGCGAGTCCTACGAGGCCTTCGTGGAGAAGCGCGACCCGGCCTTCGAATGACGGACGCTTCGCGCGCCGGGCCGGACCGGAACGACCGGGGCTTCGGTCCGGACCCCGGGCCGGTGCGAGCCTTCCTGGACGAGCGCCACCTGGAGCTGGCGGGACGGGCCGCGGCGTTCGGCGCGGAGGTCGTCGCCGCGCGCCCCGAACCCGCCGATGACGCGGCGGCCCGGCACGAGGCGCGCGCCCTGGTCGACCTCCTGGGGGAGGAAGGGTGGCTCGGCCCGATCGCCGCCCAGGACTTCCGCGCGTGCTGCCTGGTGCGGGAGGCGCTGGCCGCATCCTCACCGCTGGCGGACGCCGTGTTCGCCCTCCAGGCGCTCGCCGCCACGCCGCTGGTGCTGGAGGGAGAGGGGGCGGCGCGCGAGCGGTGGCTGGGTCCGGCGGTCCGCGGCCGGGCCATGGGGGCGTTCGCCATGACCGAGCCGGAGGCGGGCTCGGACGTGGCCGCCCTGTCCACGCGCGCGGTCCGCGACGGCGACGCCTACGTGCTCGACGGCCGCAAGACGTTCATCTCCAACGCCGGCATCGCCGATTTCTACGTGACCTTCGCGGTGACCGACCCGGACGCCGGGCGGCGAGGCGTGTCGGCCTTCGCCGTCCCGGCGGACGCGCCGGGCCTCTTTTTCGTGGGACCCCAGGTCCTCTCCTCGCCCCACCCGCTGGGCGAGATCGCGCTGGAGGGGTGCCGGGTGCCGGCCTCGGCCCGGATCGGGGAGGAGGGACGCGGATTCGGGCTCGGGATGGCCACGCTCGACCGCCTGCGCCCCACGGTAGCGGCCGCCGCGTGCGGGATGGCCGCCCGGGCGCTGCAGGAAGCCCTGGGCCACGCCGTGACTCGCCGCCAGTTCGGGAAGCCGCTGGCCGACTTCCAGCTCGTGCAGGAGAAGCTGGCCCGTATGGCCACCGAGCTCACGGCGGCGCGGCTGCTCACCTACCGGGCCGCCTGGGAGCGGGACCGGGGCGCCGAGCGCACGTCGGTCGAGTCCGCCATGGCCAAGGCGCACGCCACGGAGGCCGCCCAGCGCATCGTGGACGAGGCGGTGCAGATCCTGGGCGGCCGGGGCGTTCTGGCCGCGCACCCCGTGGACCGCCTGTACCGGTCGGTGCGGGCCCTCCGGATCTACGAGGGGACGACCGAGATCCAGCGGCTCATCATCGCCGGGCACCTGATCGAGGCCGCGCGGGAGGCCGCGGCGCCGGGCGGCGCGGAGTCGTCGGCATGAGGATCGTGTGCGTGGGGGGCGGCCCCGCCGGCCTGTTCTTCTCGATCCTCATGCGCCTGCGGGACGACGCGCACGAGGTCACGGTCCTGGAGCGGAACCCTCCCGGGGCGACCTACGGCTTCGGGGTCGTGTTCTCGGACGCCACCCTGGAGGAGATCGCGGCCGGCGACCCCCCCAGCTACGCGGAGATCACGCGCCACTTCCACCACTGGGACGACATCGACATCCACTACCGGGGGGAGCTCCTGCGCTCCACCGGGCACGGGTTCAGCGGGCTGGCGCGCTCGACGCTGCTCGAGATCCTCTCGGCGCGGGCCCGGGAGCTCGGCGTGGACCTCCAGCACGGCGTCGACGTGACCGACCCCTCGCCCTGGGAGGACGCCGATCTCCTGGTGGCCGCCGACGGCGTGAACAGCACGGTGCGGGAGCTCCATCCCGAGCGCTACGAGCCCCGGATCGACCTTCGCCCCAACCGGTTCGTGTGGCTCGGAACGACCCGTCCGTTCCCCGCCTTCACCTTCTACTTCCGGGAGGACGAGCACGGCCTGTGGCGCGTGCACGCCTACCAGTACGAGCCCGCGGAGGGCGGCGAGGCGCGCTCGACCTTCATCGTCGAGGCGCGCGAGGAGACCTGGGCAGCGACGGGGCTGCCCGAGGACGACGAGGAGGCGGCGGCCGCCTTCTGCGCCGACCTGTTCGAGGAGGAGCTGGAGGGACACCCGCTCGTCCTGAACCGCTCGATCTGGCGCCGCTTCCCGACGCTCCGCACCGGGCGGTGGTGGCACGGAAACACGGTGCTCATCGGGGACGCCGCCCACACCGCCCACTTCTCGGTGGGCTCGGGCACCCGGATGGCGATGCTGGACGCCATCGCGCTGCGTGACGCGCTCGCGGCGCACGACGGAGAGCCTTGCCGGGCCCTGCCGGCCTACGAGGAGGCGCGGCGCCCGGAGGTCGAGAGCCTGCAGCGCGCCGCACGGGCCAGCCTGGAGTGGTTCGAGGGCACCGAGCGCTACATGGACGACGAGCCCGAGCAGTTCGCCTTCAGCCTCCTCACGCGCAGCCTCCGCATCACGCACCAGGACCTGCGCATCCGGGACCCGGTCTTCACCGCGGGGGTGGACCGGCGGTTCGCGGAGCGGGCGGCCGGGCAGGCGGAGGTGGCGGTGCCGACCGACCCGCCCCCTCCCCCGATGTTCACCCCCTTCCGCCTGCGCGGGCTGCTGCTCCAGAACCGCGTGGTGGTCTCCGCCATGTGCCAGTACTCGGCGGCGGACGGGACGCCGGACGACTGGCACCTCGTCCACCTGGGGAGCCGGGCCGTGGGGGGTGCGGGGCTCGTGATGAGCGAGATGACCAACGTGAGCGCCCGGGGGCGGATCTCGCCGGGGTGCACGGGCATGTACCTCCCCGAGCACGTTCCGGCCTGGAAGCGGATCGTCGACTTCGTGCACGACCAGAGCCGGGCCAAGATCGGCCTCCAGCTCGGACACGCGGGCCGCAAGGGCTCCACGAGGCTCTCCTGGGAGGGGGACGTGGAACCGCTCGAGGAGGGCGGCTGGGACGTCCTGGCACCGTCCGCGCTTCCCTGGAAGCCCGAGAACCCCGTCCCACGGCCCATGGATCGCCAGGACATGGACCGGGTGCGGGAGGAGTACGTGCGGGCCGCCGAGAATGGCCATGGAGGCGGGCTTCGACCTCCTCGAGATCCACTTCGCCCACGGTTACCTGCTGGCCAGCTTCATCTCCCCACTCACCAACACGCGCGAGGACGAGTACGGCGGGCCGCTGGAGAACCGGATGCGCTACCCGCTGGAGGTGCTGCGCGCCGTGCGGGCCGTGTGGCCCGAGGACCGGCCCATTTCCGTGCGGATCTCGGCGGTCGATTGGGCGCCGGGAGGCATGACGGCCGACGACGCGGTGGAGGTGGCCCGCAGGGTCGCCGGGGCGGGCGGCGATATCGTGGACGTGTCGGCCGGACAGACGGTCCCGTGGCAGCAGCCGCGCTACGGGCGACAGTTCCAGACACCCTTCGCCGACCGGATCCGGCACGAGGTGGGGATCCCGACCATGGCGGTCGGGAACATCTCCTCGTTCATGGACGTGAACACGATCCTCGCGGCGGGCCGAGCGGACCTGTGCTGCCTGGCGCGGGCCCACCTGTGGGAGCCGTACTGGACGCGCCACGCCGCGTACGCCCTCGGGTACGACCTGCCGTGGCCGAAGCCATACTCGACGCTGGACGACTATACCCCCCGCTTCGAATGGGGCTACTAGACGTGGACCGAACCGAGCCTGCCGACAGCACCCGGGCGAGCTCCGGGAGCGACGAGACGCCGCCCGCGCCGGCCGACGAATCGCGCTACCTCACCTACGCCGGCTATCTCCACCTGGACGAGCTGCTCTCCCTGCAGCGACGCCGGGCTGGAGAGCACGACGAGATGCTGTTCATCATCATCCACCAGGTGTACGAGCTCTGGTTCAAGGAGCTGCTGCACGAGCTGGACTACGTGGAGCAGCTCCTGGGCCGGGACGACCTGCCGACGGCGCTGCACACCATGAAGCGCATCCTCACGGTCCTTAAGGTCATGGTCGCGCAGATCGACATCCTGGAGACGATGACGCCCCGGGAGTTCCTCACCTTCCGGAACCGCCTCGAGGCGGCGAGCGGTCTAGAGTCCTTCCAGTTCCGGGAGCTCGAGTTCGCCCTCGGCATCAAGCGCCCCGGCATCCTGGAGCGCTACCCGGAGGGCAGCGAGCCGCGCTCTCGCCTCCAGCAGCGCCTGGAGCGACCCACCCTGTGGGATGCCTTCCTCGAACACGTGAACCGCTCCGGGTTCCCCGTTCCGAGATCCGCGCTGGAACGGGAGGTGAGCCGGCCGGTCGAGGCCTCGCCCCAGGTGCAGGACGTCCTGGTTCGCGTGTACGCCGAGTCCCCGGCGCTCGCCCAGCTGTGCGAACGGCTGGTGGATCTGGACGAGGGACTCCAGGAGTGGCGGTACCGACACGTGAAGATGGTCGAGCGCACGATCGGCGCGAAGCGGGGCACGGGAGGCACGGAGGGCGCCGGCTACCTGCGGACGACGCTGTCCCGACCCGTGTTCCCCGACCTGTGGGAGATCCGGACCCGCCTGTGAGACAGGCACCGGCCCCGGTGAAGCCGGAGGATCTGTACGCCGATCCCAACGGCCTGGCGCCCGACTACGGCCGCTTCCGCGTCGCCGACCGGCTCCTGCTCACAGGCCACTCCCACCAGGCCTGGCCGGACCGGGGCTTCGAGGGGCAGGAGCGGGCCTGGCTGGACGCGGCCGAGTACGTGGACGGGAAGTGGGACCGCGCCTTCGGGCGTGCCCGACGCGTGCGCGAGGGCTTCGCTGGCTTGCTCGGAGGCGCGGAGAGCGGCGAGATCGCCCTCGGGGCCAGCACCCACGACCTCGTGGTCCGCTTCCTCTCGGCTCTTCCCCTGGCGGAACGGCCCCGCCTGGTGACGACGGACGGCGAGTTCCACACCCTGCGGCGCCAGCTATGCCGCCTCGAGGAGGAAGGGATCGAGGTCGTGCGGGTCGCGTCCCACCCCGCGGTCTCGGCGGGCGCGCGGGTCGCCGAGGCGGTGGACGACCGGACCGCCGCCGCCTTCGTGTCGGCCGTGTTCTTCGAGACGGCCCATATCGTCGGGGGCCTTCGGGAGGCGGCACGGGCATGCCGGGAGCACGGGGCGCTCCTCCTGGTGGACGCCTACCACGCCCTCGACGCCGTGCCCTTCTCGCTGGCGGGGATCGAAGACGCCTACGTGGTGGGAGGGGGCTACAAGTACTGCCAGCTGGGCGAAGGGAACTGCTTCCTGCGTCTCCCGCCCGACTGCCGGCTCCGCCCCGTGGTCACGGGCTGGTTCGCGGAGTTCGAGGCGCTGATCGAGCCCGGCGCGAGGCACCGCGTCGCCTACCCGGACGGGCCGGGTCGCTTCGCGGGCAGCACCTACGACCCGACCAGCCACTACCGTGCCGCCGAGGTGTTCGACTTCTTCGCGGAGCGCGGCCTCACGCCGACCTGCTGCGGGAGGTGAGCCGCCACCAGGTCGAGCCTCCTGGCCCGGGGCTTCGACGCCCTGGACCTGGATCCGGCGCTGGCGGACAGGGACCGCGACGTGCCCCTGGAGCGGGTCGGGCGGCTTCCTGGCGCTCGCGAGTCCCCGGGCCGCCGAGCTCCAGCGGCTCCTGAGCGAGCGGGGCGTGAGGACGGACCACCGGAGGGGCCGCCTCCGGCTCGGGCCGGCTCCCTACCTCTCGGACCGCCAGCTCCGTGATGCGCTGGCGGCGCTGGGAGAGTCCGTCCTCGCACTGGAGGCCGCCGGCTGACGCCCCGCGCAGGCGAGCCCGGCCGCCGGGCGACCCCGCCCGTCCGGAGCCGCCTCGCTCAGGCGGGAGCCTCCCGACTCAGTCCGGCGACCCGGACGGCTCCCGCAGGCGCTCCAGGAAGTGGCGGCGCAGCCTGGCCACCTTGGGCGCGATCACCACCCGGCAGTAGGCCTGCTCCGGGTTCCGGCGGAAGTACTCGCGGTGGTACGCCTCCGCCGGATAGAAGACCTCCAGCGGGACGATCTCCGTCACGATCGGATCGTCGAAGGCGCCCTCCGCCTCGAGACCCGCCACGACCTCCTCCGCCGCCCGCCTCTGGTCCTCGGAACCGTACAGGACGATGGAGCGATACTGCGTGCCGACGTCGGCCCCCTGCCGGTTCGGGGTGGTGGGATCGTGCACGGTGAAGAACACGGTCAGCAGGTCGCGGAAGGAGAGGACCTCGGGATCGAAGGCGAGGCGGACGACCTCGGCGTGCCCGGTCCCGCCGCCGCATACGGCCCGGTAGGTGGGGTCGGCGACGTGCCCCCCGGCGTAGCCCGGCTCCACGGACCGGATCCCGCGTAGCCGCTCGTACACGGCCTCCAGGCACCAGAAACAGCCTCCGCCCAGCGTGGCCGTCTCTACCCGGGGGCCGGCCGTCCCCTCGTCCTCTCGCATCGACGCCTCCTCTCTGGCTCCTCTGGTCCCGTCCGGATACCCTGTCCCCTTCGACAGCGCTCGATCCGCCCACCCCGTTCCGGGAGGTTCGCCCCTGTCCGGCACGAATCCCGAGCCGATCGGTCCGGAGCCCTTCCGCTCCGTGCTGCCGGATGCCCTCGCCACGCGGGTCACCCGGGGGCTCGAGACCTTCCTGCGCACCGAAGCCTCGGGGGGCGTCGTCCTTCTGGCGGCGACCGTGATCGCGCTCCTTTGGGCCAACAGCCCCCTCGCCGGCCTCTACCATCACGTCCGGGAGACGCACCTGGGGTTCCACGTCGGCGGCGACACCTTCACCCTCTCCGTCGAAGGGTGGATCAACGACGGCCTCATGGCGGTGTTCTTCTTCGTGGTCGGCCTCGAGATCAAGCGCGAGATCCTCGTGGGCGAGCTCTCCTCCCTCCGCCGTGCGACGTTGCCGGTGGCGGCCGCCTTCGGGGGGGCCGTCCTGCCCGCCCTCCTGTACCTGGCCCTGAACCACGGAGGTCCGCACGCGGCCGGCTGGGGCGTGCCGATCGCCACCGACATCGCCTTCGCCGTCGGCATCCTCACGCTCCTGCGGTCCCGCACGCCGGAGTGGCTCAAGTCCTTCCTGGTGGCGCTCGCTATCGCGGACGACCTGATCGCCGTGGCCGTCATCGCCCTTTTCTACACGTCGGGGATCTCGGTGGGCCCCCTCCTGGCGGCTGCCGGCATCCTGGCGGCGATGGTGGCCCTGAACCTCGCCGGCGCACAGCGGTCGGCCTGGTTCGTGGTCCCGGCCGTGGCCATGTGGGCCGCCGTGCTCGCGTCGGGAGTGCACGCCACGGTGGCGGGGGTAGCGGCGGCGGCCGTGATCCCGGCCCGTCCCCCGTCGTCCCGCTCCGGTACGAGAGGTCCCCAGGACCCGGAGTCGGAGGAGAGTCCGCTGACCCGGCTCGAGCACCGCGTCCTGCCGTGGACCACCTACCTCGTGCTGCCGCTGTTCGCGCTGGTCAACGCCGGCGTGGCCATCCCCGCCTCGGCCCTGGCCCGCACCCTGACGAGCCCCCTCACCCTGGGGGTGGCGGCGGGTCTGGTGCTCGGAAAGCCCGTCGGCATCGTGGCGGCGGCGTGGTTGGCCCGGGCCGCAGGGCTCGCCCGTCTGCCGGAGGGGGCCCGGTGGAGCGAGCTCGCCGGGGCCGCGTGCCTGGGAGGGGTCGGCTTCACCATGTCGATCTTCATCGCCTCGCTGGCGTTCGCGGAGGGCGATACCCTGGACCTGGCGCGGATGGGTATCCTGCTCGGGTCGCTCATCTCCGCCGTGCTCGGCTTCGGGATCCTGCGGCTCACGACCGCGGGCCGGCGGGACACCCCGGTCGGCGAAGCGGACGAATCCCGGGCCCTCTGAGGCCGCCCTCGCCCACCCACCCGATCCCCTCGCGGGCTGACTTCTTGCACTTCATGGGAGCGGATGCGAGGTACGGCCGCCGGGACCGGCGGCTTCCTCCTCGCGAGGAAGGAGACTCTCATGAAGATGGTGCAGGGCTTACCGATCGTGCTGCTGGCGGCGACCCTCGGGCTGACCGCCTGCGCCACGGGACGCAACGTTCAGGTCGAGTCGAGCTCCACCCCGACCGCCGGGCGGGGCGTGCAGGTCAACGTGCAGAACGACAACACGAACGATGTCGACGTCTACGTGATGGGAGGCGGACAGGTGTGGCGCCTCGGACACGTCACGGGACTGAGCAGCGCGACCGTCACGATCCCGGCGGGGATCGTGGCCTCATCTCCCCAGCTCCGGCTGCTGGCCGACCCCCTCGCCGCGTTCAACGCGTACCTGTCCGATCCGATCACCGTGACCACGGGGGACGTGGTACAGTTCCAGATCGGCGCGTCGCTGGGAGTGTCCAGCGTGTCGGTCTTCTAGCGCCACGGCGGGTCGGCCGGCGCGGGCGCGCGTCCCGTGAGGCGGGCGGGGCCCTTCAGGCCCGCGCCCGGCGGGCCGCCCGCGCCTGGTCGGCCAGCAGGCGCTGGCTGGTCTCGACCGGATAGGGCGGATCGGCCGGCGCCAGCGACCGGAGCCGGTCCGGCAGCAGGGCGATCTCGCGATCGGCCCGCTCCGCGGCCTCCTCCAGCGCTCCGCGCCCGGCCTCCAGACGAAGGCCATCCTCCATCACGGGCACGAGAAGCGGCCGCCCGGCGTCCTCCTCGTCGGCGCGGGTGAGACGGTCCCGCACGGCCCGCCCTCCCCTTTCGACGCGGCGCACCTGCTTGGGCCCGGGGAGGAGCTCCTTCCCCGGCGAGAGCTTGATGCGCCCTGCGCCCCCGTAGGACACGAGCTTGTAAGCAATGTCGAGCGCGGGTGCGTCGCGCGAGACGCCCATGCCCGTGCCGACACCGAAGCCGTCGATCGGCGCGTCCGCCTCCACGAGCTGCTCGATCCGGTCCTCGTCCAGGCCGCCCGATGCGAAGATCTTCACGTGAGCGAGACCGGCTGCGTCCAGGATCGAACGGCTCTTCCGTGATAGCGCGGCGAGGTCGCCCGAGTCCAGGCGGATCGCGCCGACCCGGAACCCCTCGCCCGACTCCGAGGACAACCGCGCCACCTTGTGCACGCCCTCGAGCGTGTCGTAGGTGTCGACCAGCAGGGTCGTGCCCGGATACAGCGAGGCGAAGGCGCGGAAAGCCTCCTCCTCGCTGTCGTGGGCCTGGATGTAGGAGTGGCCCATCGTGCCGCTGACCGGCATCCCGTAGGCCTTCCCGGCGGCCAGGTTGCTCGTGGCCCGGACCCCGGCCACATAGAACGCGCGGGCCGACTTCAGGCCCGCATCCGTGCCGTGCATCCTCCGCAGCCCGAAGTCCACGACCGGGCGCCCCTCGGCGGCGGCCACCACGCGGACGGCCTTGGAAGCAAGCAACGTCTGGAGGTGGACCTGGTTCATGACATACGTCTCGACCAGCTGCGCCACCGGGAGGGCCGCGCGGATCTCCAGGAGGGGCTCTCCTGCGAACACGGGGGTCCCCTCGGGCACGGCGCGCACGGAACCCTCGAAGCGCAGCCCGGACAGCCACTCCAGGAAGTCGTCGGTGAACTCGGGAAGCGTGGAGAGATAGTCGAGCGCCGGTCCCTCGAAGCGCAGCCCCTCCAGGTAGCTCAGGACCTCCTCGAGGCCGCAAGCCAGAAGGAAGTTCCGGGTGGGCGGAAGGTCCCGCACGAACAGGCTGAACACGGCCTCGTCCACCAGGCCCTCACGCCGGTAGGCGCGGGCCATGGTGAGCTCGTACTGGTCCGTGATCAGGGCGGGGTCGGGCGGCCCGGAGCCCGACGTCCGCCCCGGCGGCCGGGCCGGTCGGTCCTCGCTCAGGCCGAGGCTCCCTCTCGGGATCCGGCCGTCGGAAGCCGAGCCGGGCCGGTCGGCGCGGCGTCGGGCCCGCTCTCCTCCGCGTACCACTTGAAGAAGATGATGCTCATCACGACCCAGGCCGTGACGCCCATGAGCACCCACATGATGAGCCCGCCCCACTTCTGGTCCTGGATGGCCGAGAGCCCGAAGGGCCGCGCCCCGGCCGGGTAGACGGTGTAGACGACGTCAGTCGAGAGCGTGATGAGCGCGCCGATCAGCTTCATGACCAGACCGAGCAGGAACAGGTAGATCATCTGCATCCCGTAGGACAGCCGATGCCCCTCGTAGGGACTCAGCACAGGCCACCACACGATCACGCCGGTGGTCATGAGCGCCAGGTGGCCGGCCACGTGGACGGGCCTGTAGGCGATGATCTGGTCGAACAGCGTCGGCACGTGCCACGTCGCCAGCGTGACCAGGAACAGGGCCGCCGCGATCCCCGGCCGGGTGAGCACGCGGGCGACCGCCGCGACCGGGGGCGACCCGAGCGCCTTCTCGACCACCCAGCGCGGCACGCCGCTGATCAGTAGCGGGGGCATGATCATGGTCATCAACATGACCTGGACCATGTGCGCGCTGAACAGGAAGTAGTCGCTGAGCTCGTGCACGGGCCCCGTGAGCGCCACGAACATGGCCACCAGGCCGAGCACGAAGCGGGTCGTGCGGGCCGCCTGGTCGTCCGGACGCGGGATCCCCAGCCGCCTGCGCAGGGGCCCCGTCACGTACAGGTAGCCGCCCAGCCAGGCCAGGACCCCGAGCGCCACGCTGGGAGGCGTGTCCCACGAGGGCCACACGAACGCCACCGGGGCTTCGCCGTGCAGGAGGAAGAGGGAGGTCAGACCACCAGTCATCGAACGCCGTCTCGCCTTCGGAGGTAGGCCGGGCCGAGCGCCCGGGCCGCGCGGGACTCCGGCCGACCCGGGTCCCGCCGTCCTTCAGGCTGCAAGTTGGAGGATCGGGGTCACGGCCTCAAGCGGACGGCTCGGAGCAGAAGGGCCGCGGGCGTTCGGCGTCGGCCGCCCAGTGCGCAAACAGTGCCGGCGAACGCCCGGGACGGGACGCTCAGGCCCCGGCCCTGGCCCCGTACCCGGCCGATTCCACCGCCCGGGCCAACGCCTCCATGGCCACGGTTCCGCCGGCCGCCACACGGGCGCTACCGTCGTCCAGCGACACCTCGGCGCTCTCGACCCCCGGAACGCTCTCCAGCGCCTCGGTCACGGCCGCCGCGCACCCCTCGCACTTCATGCCATCAATGTGGAGCCGAATGTCCGTCATGGTTCCTCCCCTGCCGTCCGTGCGGTCTGCTCGCCGGACGAGCCGCCGCTGCATGGACCGCGCCGCCGCTCCCCCGTCCGGCGCCGACCCGCCGGCTCGAGGCGGGCCAGGCGACGCAGGTTCGCGGCTACGCGCGCGCCGAGCAGCCCCAGCATCCCGAGCGCCGCGATGCCGCCCGCCACATCGAAGATGGTGGCGCCCGCCCCCGCCACCCCGAACGGAAGCGGCCCCACGGTGAGGGCCAGCGTGTTGAGACCGATGAGCACCAGGCGCGCCTCCGTCGGCCCCAACCACGCATATCCGAAGCTGAACTCTCCGTAGACGTACGTCTCCAGGTAGACGTTGATGGAGAGCAGGTGGTAGGCGACCACGATGGCCAGTCCGACGGACAGGAGCATGTAGGGCGACAGGCCGAGGCCGAGCCCGATCGCGAAGGTCGAGAAGGCGTCCACGAGGTGATCCAGGTAGAAGCCATAGCGGGGCCGCTCGATCCGCCGGTGGCGGGCCAGGGACCCATCGAGGCTGTCACCGAACCACTGGACGACGAGGCAGCCGCTGGCCGCCCACAGCCACGCCGGCGAACGGTTGCTGAGCAGATAGGCGGCTGCCGCCCCCAGCGACGCGATCACCCCGAGGGCCGTCATGTGGTCCGGGGTCACGCGGGCCGGAAGCCTCGCCGCCAACCAGGGAAGGACCCGGGCCTCGAGGCTCCGCAGAGCGAAGCGGGAAGTGCGCTCGTGCTCGGGGACCGCTGCCGCGCCGGGGTCACTGCTATCGGGTGGCGAGGGAGGGCCCTCGGCGCCGCGGTCAGAAATCGGGCCGTGCATACGACCTCCTCGACAGAGGGGCTCGGAGGGCGACATGGCGGGCCGCGTCGGCCGGTCCGCTCTCCCGCCAGCCTACGAGGAGGCCCGCCGGGGAGATTCGGCGGACCGGATCAGCGCGTGAGCACCCTCGCCACGGCGTCCTTCCAGTGGCGAACGCGGCGCTCGCGATCCTCGGGGGCGATCGACGGGTCCCAGCGCCGGTCGCGCCGCCAGTGACTCTCGACGTCCTCCAGGCCCGCGTACACGCCCGCCTGGAGCCCCGCCAGATAGGCGGCGCCGAGCGCGGTGGTCTCGGTCACCTCGGGCCGCTCCACCGGCATCCCCACCAGATCGGCGACCATCTCCATCCCCAGGTCGTTCCGAGACAGGCCGCCGTCGACCCGGAGCACCGACGGTACGACAGCCGTGTCCGCCTGCATGGCCTCGAGCAGGTCTCCGGTCTGGAATGCGACCGCCTCGAGTGCCGCCCGGGCGATCTCGGCCGGGCCCGTGTCCCTTCCCAACCCGAGCAACGCTCCCCGTGCGTCGGGGTCCCAGTGGGGCGCGCCGAGGCCGGTGAAGGCGGGCACCAGGACGACCTCGCTGTCGGCGCGGGCCTCCCTTGCCAGCACCTCGCTCGCGGCCGGGTCCTCCAGGATTCCGAGGCCCTCCCGCAGCCACCCTACCGCGGAGCCGGCGCTGAAGATGCTCCCCTCGAGGGCGTAGGTCACCTCGCCACCGAGCCGCCACGCCACGGTGGTGAGCAGGCGGTTGCGCGAGGCGACCGGATCCCGGCCCGTGACGAGGAGCAGGAAGGCCCCCGTTCCGTAGGTGCACTTGGCCGCGCCGGCCCGGAAGGCGGCCTGCCCGAAGGTGGCCGCCTGCTGGTCGCCGGCTACCCCGCCGATCGGAATGGCGCGGCCGAACAGGCCGGGCTCGGTCTCGCCGAAGGAGCCGGAGGAATCCCGCACCTCGGGGAGCACCGCGGCCGGAATCCCGAAGGTCTCCAGGAGCTCCTCGTCCCATCGCTGGTCGTGGATGTCGAACAGGAGGGTCCTCGAGGCATTGGTCGCGTCGGTGGCGTGCACCCGGCCCCCGGTCAGGTGCCAGACGAGCCAGCTGTCCACCGTGCCGAAGGCCAGCTCGCCGCGCCCGGCCGCCTCTCGGGCTCCGTCGACGTGCTCCAGGAGCCAGGCCAGCTTGGTGGCCGAGAAATACGGATCCAGCAGCAGCCCCGTCTTCCGCCGCACCTCCGGCTCCAGGCCCCTCTCGCGCAGCGCGTCGCACAGCGGCGCGGTCCGCCGGTCCTGCCATACGATGGCCGGGTGCACCGGCCGACCCGTGGCCCGCTCCCACAGGAGCGTGGTCTCCCGCTGGTTGGTGATCCCGAGCGCCGCCACCCGGCCCGCGGAGGCCTCGGCCCGCTCGAGCGCCTCGCGGCACACCGCCACCGCGTCGTCGCGGATTCGGGCCGGATCGTGCTCCACGCGTCCCGGGCCCGGATACGACTGGGGCAGCTCGCGGCGGGCCGTCACGACCGGCCGACCATCGGCATCGAAGGCGATGGCCCGGGTCGACGTCGTGCCCTGGTCCAGGGCCAGGAGGAGAGGCTCGTCGCTCAAGAGCCGGGCGCTTCCGACCAGGCGAACCCGGGAGCGAGCCCGACATCCTCCGGCATGCTCTCGTCCGCCGTCACCCTGGACAGCCGGACGCCGCTCGCCGGCTCGGTCTCGACACCGGCCTCGCGGCAGCGCTGCCACTCGCGGCGCACGTCACGGAGCCCAGCTTGTTCCCGATTTCGTACACATCCATTCCCATTGACAGGATAGGGGGGCCTTGGCAGTATTTACATAGGGGCTGGATTCATATAAGGGCCGGTGGGTTACGCGCGCTGCCGAGTCCGGCCCAACCGGAGGTGCCTGGTGAACCAAGCCTTCACAGCCAGAGTCCCCGAGACCCGTCCGGTCACGTAGGTGAAGGGACGTTCGGGACTCGGTTCCATCCCCGTCACCGCTCGCCATGACCCCATGATCCATCGGACGTTAAGTCTTCGGAGGCGTCCCATACAATGGGCCGGCAGCGCTCCGGGGGCGAACCGATCGGAGGCCGGCCGTCGGCGCCCGGTGACACGTCGGGGACCCGGCGCGTCCATCGCATGCCAATGAGTACGACGGATCCGGGCACCGCAGACACGCACGACGCCTACCTCCAGGCCGTGTTCGATACGGTCCGTGACCCCCTGCTGATCCTCGACGACCGACTCCGGGTGGAAGCCTCGAACCAGGCCTTCGGGCGCACCTTCGGCCTCCGCGCTCCCGCGGTCCTGGGGACCTCGATCTTCGAGCTGGGCGACGGCGACTGGGACATCCCCGTGCTCCGAGCACGGCTGAACGAGATCCTCGAACGGGCGGTCACCTTCGAGGACCTGGAAGTGGAACACGAGTTCCGGGGAATCGGCCCGCGGATCCTCCACCTCAACGCCCGGCGGCTCCAGCGCTCCGGCGATCAGCGCACGCGGATCCTCCTCTCTCTACACGACGTGACGGTCCCGGTCCAGGCCCGGCGCGCGCTCCGCCGGCAGGCCCAGGCCCTGGCCCGCTCCAACGAGGAGCTGGAGCAGTTCGCGTACGTGGCATCGCACGACCTCCAGGAGCCGCTCCGCATGGTGTCGAGCTACGTCCAGCTCCTGGCCCGGCGGTACGAGGGGCAGCTGGACGAGGACGCGGACAAGTTCATCGCCTACGCTGTGGACGGGGCCCGGCGAATGAAGTCCCTCCTCAGCGACCTCCTGACCTACTCCCGGGTGGGTCGGGTCGGAGACGACTTCGAGGAGGTCGACCTGGAGCGCGTGGTGGACGACGTGCTCGAAGACCTGCATCTGCGCGCCGAGGAGCTGGGCGCACGGATCGAGCGGAGGGGACTTCCCCGCGTGTACGGCAGCCCGAGTCAGCTGCGACAACTGTTCGAGAACCTGGTGCGCAACGCGCTCGACCATCACGGCGAGCCGCCTCCGCGCGTCCGGATCGAGGCAGAGGAAGACGACGCGGGCGCCTGGACCGTCACGGTGCGCGACGAGGGGCCTGGGATCGCATCGGAGCACCACGAGCGGGTGTTCGAGATCTTCCGTCGCCTGGCGCCCCGCGACGATGCGTCGGGCTCCGGCATCGGCCTGGCGATCTGCCGAAAGATCGTGCGCGCCCACGACGGCCGCATCTGGGTCGAGTCCGAGCCCGGACGGGGGGCCGCCTTCCGCTTCACGCTTCCGAGGACCGCCGATGCCGCCGCCACGACCTTCATCGAGGGCGTCTATCCATGATCCAGGACGAAACCCACCACCGCCCGATCGAGATCCACCTGGTCGAGGACAACCCCGGGGACGTCCGGCTCACGCGCGAGGCGCTGTCGGAGGCCAAGGTCCGCAACCGGCTCACGGTGTCCAGGACCGGTCGGGAGGCGCTCGAGCACCTGCGGGCCGGTGGGGAGCCCGGTCGACGTCCCGACCTCGTGCTCCTCGACCTCAACCTCCCCGACATGAGCGGCCACGAGATCCTCGCTTCGATCAAGGAGGACCCGGAGCTGCGCGACATCCCCGTCGTCATCCTCACCAGCTCCGAGGCGGAGGAGGACGTGGTGAGGAGCTACCGGGCCCACGCCAACGCCTACGTCACCAAGCCCGTGGACCTGGATGGCCTGGCGCAGATCGTCCAGTCCATCGATGGCTTCTGGTTCTCGGTGGTGCGCCTGCCCACACACCGGCATGAACGTTAGTCCGAGGTCGGAGCGGCCCGTCCGCGTCCTCCTCATCGAGGACAACCCCGGAGACGCGCGACTGCTGCGGGAGGTGGCGTCGGACTGCCCCGGACTGTCGGCCGAGATCGCCTGGCGGCCAACCCTGGCGGAGGGTCTCCGCCACCTGGAGGAGGCCGAGGTCGACGCCGTGCTCGCTGATCTCGGCCTGCCCGACTCGGATGGCCTCGGCACGCTGCGAGCCCTGAATCCCCACCGGCTGGTGCCGCCGGTCATCGTGCTCACCGGACGCACGGACGGCGAGCTGACGGCCGCCAGCCTCCGTGAAGGCGCCCAGGACTACCTGGTCAAGGACGGCCTGGAGCCCCAGCACCTGGAGCGGAGCATCCGCTACGCGATTGCGCGGCGCGGCGCGGAGTTCGAGAGGATGCGGGCCGAGCAGCGCTACAGGAGCCTGTTCGAAGCCTCCTCGGAGGCTTTCCTCCTGGTCGATCAGGAGGGCGCGATCCGGGACCTGAACCCCGCGGCCGAGGCCCTGTTCGGATACGCGGCCGGCGACCTGTTGGGCCGAAGCGTGGAGGTCCTCTTGCCCGTCGGGGCGCGGTCCATCCACCGCCGCGAGCGTGCCAACTACCAGTCCAATCCCGAACCGGGGATCAAGCACTCCCCACGCGAGCTGATCGCGCTCTGCCAGGACGGCACGAAGCGGGACGTCGACATCGGACTGTCTCCCATGTCCAGCGATGGGAGCACGTGGACGGTCGCCGCCGTGCGCGACATCACCGATCGCAAGCAGGCCCAGCGCTCCCTCGAGGAGAGCGCGAGACGCCTGCGGGAGGCGCAGCGCATCGCTGGACTGGGACACTGGGAATGGGACCTCGGCGGCGACGTGATACACTGGTCCGGGGAGACGGCGCGCATCTTCGGAGTGACCGGAGATGACGTCCGCCTGACGACCGGTGAGTTCCTCGATCTCCTCCATCCCGAGGACCGGAAGCGCGTGATCGAGCAGTTCGACGCGCTCGACGAGGGAAAGGACCAGACCGAGATCTTGCTGCGCGTCCTACGACCCGACGGCGAGCTGCGCTTCGTGCTCTCACGCGCCGAGGTGCGGGAGCGCTCTGCCGGGCGACCGACCCTGATGACGGGCATCATCTACAATGTGACGGACCAAGAGCGGACCCAGCAGGCGCTGCTGCAAAGCGAGAGCCGGTTCCGGATGGCATTCGACCATGCGGCGACCGGTATGGCGCTGATCAACGACGAGGGCCGCTTCCTGGAGGTGAACGACGCGTTGTGCAAGCTGCTGGCGTACCCGCGCGAGGCGCTTCGCGACAAGAGCTTCCTGGACATCACGCATCCGGATGACGCCGGGCTGAGCCTCGGCCAGTTAGCGCGTCACCTCGGCGGCGACATTGAGCCCTTCTCCCTCGAGAAGCGCTACATCCGCCGAGATGGACGACAGATCTGGGCGCAGGTGAGCGTGGCGCCGTTTCCGTCGGCCGGCGGCGACACGATCCGATTCATCTCGCAGATCCAGGACATCACGGAGCGTAAGGAGGCCGTGCAGCAGCTCCGGCGCTCGGAGGCCAAGTACGCGCAGGTGTTCCAGACCAGTCCCGTGGGCATCACGATCACGACCCTGGACGGCAGCCGCTTCCTCGAGGTGAACCCGGCCTTCGCTGCGCTGTTCGGCTGCGCTCCGGAGGAGATGAGTGGACCACACGGCCCTGGAGCTGGACATGTGGGCCAACGCCGCCGACCGCGCCGAGCTCGTGCGGCGGGTCCGGGCCGGGCAGGGCGCCTCGCCCATGGAGAGCCAGGTGCGCAGGCGCTCGGGCGAGCTCGTCCCGATCGAGATCTCCGGAGGAGACGCTCGAGATCGACGGCGTGGACTGCCTGGTGGCGCTCACTCGGGACGTGTCGGAGCGGCAGCGGCTCCAGCGGGAGCTGGAGCGGCAGGCCCTATACGACAGCCTCACGGGCCTCCCCAACCGATCCCTGTTCCGCGACCGGCTCGAGCACGCCCTGGCCCGGTCTTCGCGCTCGACCATCTGCGTGTCGGTGGCCCTCCTCGACCTGGACCGCTTCAAGATCGTGAACGACAGCCTCGGTCACGGCCGGGGCGACGAACTCCTGGCCGCCGTGGCCCAGCGCCTCGAGAGTTCGGTTCGGGGCCCGGACACCCTCGCCCGCCTGGGAGGCGACGAGTTCGCGGTCCTCGTCGAGACCGTGGACGCGACGGACGTCGAACCGATCGTCGGTCGACTTCTCGACACGTTCGAGGAGCCCTTCCCCATCGGGGAGGGGACCATCCACGTGTCGGCCAGCGTCGGCGTCGCGACGAGCTCGGCGGTGATCGGGACCGCCGACGAGCTGCTCCGGCTCGCGGACGTGGCCATGTACGAGGCCAAGCGGCAGACGGGCAGCCAGATCCACGTCTTCGATACGACCACGGACGTTGTCGAGACCCACCGCATGCGGCGGGAGACGCAGCTGCACGTCGCCCTCGACCGGGACGAGTTCCGCCTCTTCTACCAGCCGGTCGTGGAGCTGGCCTCGGGCCGCATCGTGGGGGCGGAGGCGCTCATCCGCTGGCAGCACCGCATCGGACGGTCTCCTCTTACCGGGCGAGTTCATCCCCATCAGCCGAGGAGACCGGCCTCATCGTGCCGATCGGGACCTGGGTGAAGCACACGGCCTGCGCCCGGGCCAGAGCGTGGATCGATGCCTACGGGCAGCCGGACTTCGTGATCAACGTGAACCTGTCGGCGCTGCACTTCGAACAGCCCGACTTCCTGGAGCGCATCGACGACACCCTGCGGTCGAGCGGGCTCGAAGCTCCCAACCTGCAGCTCGAGCTGACCGAGCGGTCCCTGCTCGGCAGCCTGTCCCACCTGGCCAGACTGCGCGAGCGGGGCGTGCGCGTCGCCATCGACGACTTCGGGACGGGGTACTCGTCGCTCGAGTACGTGACCCGGCTCGAAGTGGACACCCTGAAGATCGACCGCTTGATCATCCGTGGCGTGGGCCAGGACCCGCGCCACACGGCCATCGTGGAGTCCATCCTGCTCGTCGCCGACCGCCTCGGGCCACAGGTCGTCGCGGAGGGAATCGAGACCGAGGCGCAGCGGGCCACGCTCCAGGAGCTGGGCTGCCGCTACGGCCAGGGCTACCTGCTCGGGCGACCCATGCCCCCGGAGGCGTTCGAGGAGCTCCTGCGCGGATGAGGGCCCGAATGTGGAAGAGGGGCCGCCCTGGCGGCCCCTCGGTGCGCTACGCGGATCGAGGGACGGGATCAGCCGATCGCGACCAGCTCGATCTCGAACGTGAGGTCGCGGCCCGCCAGCGGATGGTTGGCGTCCAGCGTGACCATGTCGTCCTCGAGCGCCGCCACCGACACGGCGAACCGGTTGCCGTCGGGGTCCTTGGCCTCGAGGCGATCGCCCACGTCCGGATCCACGTCCTCGGGAAGCTGGTCGAGACCGATGCTGAACACGAGCTCGTCCGAGCGCTCCCCGTACGCCTCATCGGGCCCGAAGGTGGCCGAGCGGGTCTGTCCCGGCTTCATCCCCACGACCGCGTTCTCGAACCCGGGGATCAGGTCCCCGGAGCCGATCGTGAAGGTGAGCGGCTCGCGGTTCTCCGAACTGTCGAACACGGTGCCGTCCTCGAGCGTGCCGGTGTACTGCACGGTCACCGTGTCGCCCGTCTTCGCCTGGCTCATGGTCGCTCCCGTCATGGGGTCGGTGGATGCGTCGGCGCCCGGCTCGTCCGGGCCGTGGGTCGTGGGTCGTGCTCCAACACGATCGAGCACAGATCGTTCCTCGGCTCCCCGCCGGGCTGGGCGACCGCCACCACCCGATCACGACCCCCTCGGCAGCCGCACTCATGCCCGCGGCCGGGCGCTCTCTGTCGGGCTCCGCCCCACACCCGGTCGCCGACTTGTCCGGACAGTCCGCCCCCCGCTGCGCCGCTAGTTTGGACAGGCGGCACCCGAGACCGCATGACGCGGTCCGGGCCGACCCTCCTCCCACCGCGGAGGCGACCATGTCCGTGGGTAGGATCTGCAGCCGAGTCGTGGTCACGGCGCATCCGGGCGACAGCGTCAGGGAGGCCGCCATCCGAATGGGGCGACACGACGTGGGAACGCTCGTCGTGATCGACGAGGACGCGATTCCCACGGGAATCCTGACGGACCGCGACATCGCGCTCCGCTGCGTCGGCCGAAGCCTCGATCCCGACGCGACCGAGGTCGCGGACATCATGACCGCGCCCGTGAGCACCGCCGGCGAGCACCTGCCGATCGAGGAGGCCGTAGGCCGCATGGCGGGCGCCGGCACCCGGCGCCTGGTCATCACGGACTCCTCCGACCGTCTGGTGGGCATCCTGGCGATGGACGACGTGCTCGACCTCCTGGTCGAGGAGGCGAGCGACCTGGGCCGTATCCTCCGGCATCAGACGGGCACCGCCAGGCCGGTCCTCCCGACCTGAGGGCGCCCGGTCGCCCCGCGTCGGGACGTGCGCCCCTCGACGTTCAGGTAACGGTTCGCGTGCGCATGGGTGGCCTCGAGTCGCCATCCTCCGGGGGCGTGTGGAGGACGGAGGCGCGGACCCGCTCGAGGAGCGCGACATGAACGACGAGCCTGCCCGACCCATCGACCAGAAGGTGGTGCTCGGCGCCCGCGAGGTCGTCGTGCTGCTGCTGGGCGTCGCCTCCAGCCTGCTGCTCGGTGTCTTCCTCTGGCCCTTCCTGGCCGCCATCGTGACCAGCGCCACCATCGCCGCGCTGGCGTACCCCGGCTACCGGTGGCTGGAGCGCCGGATCGGGGAACCCAACGTGTCGGCCTTCCTCGGGACGGCCATCCTGTTCTTTCTCGTGCTCTTGCCCCTCGTCGGGCTCTCGATCGCCCTCATCGGCGACGTGCACGCCAACATCGACCAGCTCAGCCGGGAGCTGGGCCGGCGGCTGGGCCAGGGCGGCGAGCTCCGCCGGTGGGCCGAGGACCTGGGACGGTCCCTCGGCATCCCCCCGGGGCACGTCTCCGAGCAGATTGGCCGGCAGCTCCAGGCGCTGCCGAACCTGGTGACCGAGCGCACCCTGAGCTTCGTGTCGGGCCTGGGGGGCTGGCTGTTCCAGGGAGGCGCCGCCCTGTTCACGCTGTTCTTCATGTTACGCGACGGTCCAGGGCTCGTGAAGCTGTTCGCCTGGCTCCTCCCCCTCGAGCAGGACTACAGGGATCGACTCGTCGCGAGGGCCCGCGAAGTCACCTACGCGACCGTGTACGGCAACGTCGCGGTGGCCATCGTGCAGGGCGTCCTGATCGGGCTGGCGTTCTGGGTCCTGGGGCTCCCGGCGGCGGTGCTCTGGGGTACCGTGTCCGCCGTCCTGTCGCTCCTGCCGGTGGTGGGCGCGCCCGTAGTGTGGGTCCCGGCCGGCGTGATCCTGCTCGTCCACGGTCACATGGGACGGGGGATCGCGCTCCTCCTGTTCGGCTTCCTCGTGGTGAGCACGGTGGACAACCTGCTGCGGGCCGTGCTCGTGAGCGACCGGGCCCAGCTCCATCCGCTGATCGTGTTCCTCAGCGTCCTGGGTGCCATCCTCGAGTTCGGGGCGGCCGGCGTGCTGATCGGGCCGGTGCTGTTCGTGGTGTGCCTGTCACTGATCGAGACGGCACGGCTCATCCTGGAGCCGCCGCACCCGTCGGGGGAGCGGATGCCGGAGGGTGAGCTCCTCATGGACCGGGTGTCGCTGGGAGCCTACCGCTCCTCGTCGGCCGCTCCGAAGGAGTAGGCGCCTCGGCTCAGCCCGGGCGCCCGACCGCCGCGGCCAGCCGCGCCAGGGTGTCCCGGTCGAGCCGATGTTCGCCCTCGAAGCCCAGGGTCCGGGCCCCGAGCCCCGCCGCTTCCAGGCGACGCTCGGCCGTGGACAGCGCATCGGCCCCGAACACCGGGTCCCGGTCGCCCGCCACGAGGAACAGGCGGACCCCGCGGAGCGCCGCGGCGTGCGACTCGAGGTCCAGGTCGTGCGGCAGGCCCGCGCCCCAGGCGACGGCCGCATCCACGGCGGCGCTTCCAAACGCCAACCAGCGGAACAGGGTGTGGACGCCCTGCGAGAAGCCGAGAGCGACGCAGCGGACGTCCTGGCGGCGGACGGTCTCGAACACGTGCTCGTACAGCCGGTCCAGCCACGTCACGTAGTCCTGGATATCCGTGAGGCGGTCCTCGCTGGTCATCCAGGTGGCGCCGACCGTCCGCTCCGCGTGGTCCAGGTAGTAGCGGTGCAGCCCCTCCGGGGCGACGAGCAGCCGGGAACCATCGTCGAGGACCTCCAGGTAGCGCAGGAAGCGGGGCGCGAGCTGGCCGTAGCCGTGCAGCGCGAACCACACCTCCCGGGGCGCGCCCGGCTCCCCGCGGACGGCGTAGCGAAGCTGGCGGGGAACGGTCAGGTGACGGACGTCGATCGGATCGGACAGAGCGGCCTCCCCTCGATGGCGCGCGGACCTCGGTCGGGCCACGGTAGGCGGGAAGGCGGTCCGGGGCCAGTGGGACCGGCCCCGGACGACGATCAGCGGCGTCCGGCAATCCCGATCGACAGGGCGGCCGAGAGCAGGAGGTCGTGCTCCGTGCGGGCCGTCGTCCTATCCCCCGTCGCCTCGAACGTGAAGCGAGCCCGGGAAATCGTGTCCTCGGCATCCAGGCGCATGGCCACCGTCGGGCCCAGGCGCAGCCGCGCACCGGCGCCGGCGAGCCCTCCCACGTCCGTGCGGCCTCCGACCCCGATCCAGGTCGCCGAGCCGGTTCGGGACACGACCGCGGGTCCGGCTTTCACGTACAGGGCCGTCGGTCCGGACCGGAGCACGTCGTACAGGAGGGCGGCGCTGCCCAGCCACACGGTGGCACTGGATGTGCCCGCCGGTCCCGCGGGCGCGACGGCCGCGACAGAAGGTGTGTCGAGAAACAAGAGACCTCCCGACGTGGTGGTCTTCACCGAGCTCGGCGCCCAAGCGAGAGCGCCCTCCAGCGCGAGGCGATCCGTCAAGCGGCTGGTCACTCGTGCGCCCAGCGCCACCGAGGAGCGCTGCTCGAGGACGGTCCTCACCTGATCGCCCTCGATGCTGCTCAGGCTCCAGCTCCCGAGCTGTCCGGCCGGCACGTACACACCCACGAACGGCGTCACGGCCAGGGAGTGCCCCTGCCCCGCCAGCGGTGGGGCGGTCGTCACCAGCGCCGCCCCCAGGCACGCGAGACCGGCCGTCCGGCGGAGGAGGGTCCGGGAGCACGGCCGTGACGACCACGGACGGGAGACGGACCGGAGTCCTGGCATGAGGCCTCCATGGTGCAGCGGAAGCGCGGGCCCGCGACCCGCAGCAGGGCAGCCACCACGATAACCCCGGAGGCAGCCGGTCCGGTTCCCCACGCAAGACCGCCCGGCCCCACGAGAAGCGAGACCGGGCGGTCGCCTGCTGCGTCGCGGGTCGCGCCTCGCGGCCCGTCGCGTCAGCTCCCCGTCACCAGATCTTCACCAGCCGATCGCCGGAGCGGACCATGGGGTCCCCGGCCTTGCAGGAGAATGCCTTCGCGAAGGCCGGCATGTCCGAGGGAGCCCCGATCGCCCTGAACTTCGCGGGCGAATGCGGGTTCGTGTTGAGGGAGACCAGCTCGGCCTTCTCGCGCGTAGCGCCACGCCACACGCGCGCCCACGCCAGGAAGAAGCGCTGGTCCTCGGTGTAGCCGTCGATCTTCTTCGACGCCTCCGTGGGGTTCTTCTGCAGAGCCGCCTGCAGCGCGTCGTAGGCCACGTTCAATCCGCCCAGGTCGGCAATGTTCTCGCCCAGGGTGAGCTGGCCGTTCACGTGCTTGTCGGGATGGTCCTTCAGCGGCACGTAGCCCTCGAACTGGTTGACGAGCTTGGCCGTGCGCGCGTCGAACTTCTTCCGGTCGGCCTTCGTCCACCAGTTCTCGTTGTTGCCATCGCCGTCGAACTGGCTGCCCTGATCGTCGAAGCCGTGGCTCGACTCGTGGCCGATCACAGCGCCAATGCCGCCGTAGTTGACCGCGTCGTCGCCGTTGGCGTAGAAGAAGGGCGGCTGCAGGATGGCGGCCGGGAAGTTGATCGTGTTGGTGGTCGGGCTGTAGTAGGCGTTGACCGTCTGCGGCGTCATGCCCCACTCGTGGCGGTCGGTCGGCTGCCCGATCTTCTGGATGTTATACTCGTAATTGAACTTCCGCGCCGCCAAGACGTTGGCGAAATAGTCGTCGGGCTTGATCTCCAGCCCGGACCAGTCCCGCCACTGGTCGGGGTAGCCGATCTTGGGCAGGAACTTCTGCCACTTCTCGAGCGCCCGCTTCTTGGTGGCCTCGCTCATCCAGTCCAGGTTCTCGATGCGCGTCTTGAGGGCATCGCGGACGTTGCTGACCAGCTGCTCCGCCCTGGCCTTGGCCTCGGGCGGGAAGTAGCGGGCCACGTAGAGCTGCCCGAGAGCCATGCCCATCGAGCGGTTCGCGGTCCCCAGCACCCGCTTCCAGCGGGGCTGCTGCTGGGGCTGCCCCCGCAGGGTCGTGCCGCTGAAGGCGAAGTCCTCCTTCTGGAACGGCGTGGACAGGTAGGGCGCGGCGGCGTCGATGGTGTGGAACGCCAGGTAGGCTTTCCACTCGGCCAGCGGCGCGTGCGCCAGGAGGCTGTCGAAGCCCGCGAAGAACTTCGGCTGCGAGAGCGAGAAGCCCTTGCCGGGATCCACGCCCTGGGCCTTGAAGAAGGCGGCCCAGTCGAAGTGGGGCGTGACCTTGTTCGCCTCGGCCACCGACACGAAGTGGTACTGGTTGGATGGCTTGCGGAGGTCGACGCGAGACAGGGAGTGCCGGGCCAGGTCCGTCTCGAAGGCCAGGACCTGCCCGGCCTCCTTCGACGCCTGGTCGGCGGGCACGCCCGTCAGCTCGAACATCTTTCCAATGTGCTTGACGTAGGCGTCGCGGATGTCCTTGTACTCGGCCTTCGTGTAGTAGTCCGGCGTCGGCAGGCCGAGTCCGCCCTGGAAGGCGTAGCCGATCTGCATCCTGGCGTCGTGGTAGTCGGCCCGCGCCCCGAAGCGGAACAGCTGACCCTGCCCCTTCGCGTAGGACGCGTCCAGCCAGCTCTCCACGTCCTTCGGCGAGGTCAGCGCCTCGATCGACGCCAGGGTGGGCTTGATCGGATCGTAGGCCGCCCTGTCGATCGCGGCCGTGTCCATGCCCGACCGGTACAACCAGCCGACCTTCTGCTCGATCGAGCCGCTCTCGGCCTGATCGGCCTTCTTGTCCGCCGCCTCGACGATCTGGTGCTGCTCGTCGAGGCTCTTCTCCCCCAGCTCGGCGAACGCGCCCCAGCTGGAGCGGTCGGCGGGGATCGGGTTCGCCTTGATCCACCTGGCGTTGGCGAACCCGTCGAAGTCGGTGCAGGCGGAGATCGTGGTGTCGAGCAGGGAGACGTCGAACACCGGCCCGGTATCGGACGGAGCGGCGCTCCGCATCGCCTGGCTCCCGGCGGACCCGCCGCCGCGGCTGCACGCGGCAGCCGCCACCAGGAGCGCGGCGGTCACGGCGAGCGATCGGTAAGGATGCCTGATCATGAACTTCCTCCACGTGACGTGCCCGCCTGGAGCACGGACTCACGACTCGGGTCTATGGGCGTTGGAATCGGTTCCCATGATGGGACGGGACCTCCGGGGGCGCCAGCGTGGGCCAGGCGTCGCCGCGGCCGGGGCGGACGGTCAGGCGACCGCCGCCTCGACCCCCTCCGCCTCCCGGAGGAACGCGTTGGCATCGTGGCTCATCGCCCCGGGGGGCAGCCAATCCCAGAAGACGCCCAGGTCGGCCTTGACCCGGTCCTCGTAGAAGGCCGGGACCTTGTCCGTCTCCCCGTCGAAGAAGCGCCGCAGGGGACGATCGGAGTCCAGCCGGCCGCGCAGCTCCCGGAAGTAGCGGATGCGGCCCTTCCCCTCGGAGGAAATCGCCCGTACCACGTTGAACCACGTGGCGAATCCCCACTGTGTGCCGCGGGCCCGATGGTAGATCATGCGGGGGGAGAAGGAGTACTCGGTCAGGTCAATGACGCGGTCGTAGAACTCCGTCCAATCGTAGTTCTTGGGCCGCACGTTCATCGCGTGGTTGTTATTCAGGAAGTGGAACGGGAACGGGAGCACCCGTCCGTCCCGCTGGAGGTCCAGGTTGAGGGGCGCGGCTCGTCCGAACGCGGACAGCAGTGAGTAGCCGGGGAACGCCCCGGGCGTAAGATCCAGGAACCGCTTGGTGAGCTCGAAGGGCTCGCTTCCCTCGTCGACGTCCAGGCCGAGGACGAAGTTCGTCTGCACGTAGGGGATGTACTCGAGGATCTTGTTCACCTGCTCCGAGATGTTCTCGACCTTCCCCATCCCCGTCGTGCCGCGCGTCTTGGCCTTGTTGCCCAGCGAGAACCACGACTCGATGCCCGGGAGCATGGCCTTGAAGCCGGCGTCACGCAGACGGCGAAGGCGCGGCTCGGACAGCAGGGACAGGCTGCTCTCGGCCACGAAGGACAGGGGATGCTCGGCCGTGCCCTCCTCGATGGAGTCCAGGAGCTCGTCGAAGCGCACCCCGAAATTCGGGTCGTGCCACCCCACCCACACGTCGGGCCTCGTCTTCCCCAGGAAGACGAGGTCCTCGCGGATCTGCTCCTGCGGTACGGGCTGGAAGTCCACGACCGAGTCGATGCAGAACGGGCAGGTGTAGGGACAGCCCAGGCTGGCCAGCATGGGCACGACCGCCTGGATCGGCGACTTGGCCAGCGTGGGCTGGACGAACTTCCAGCGCTCGCGCACACCCGGGAGGACGGATGGCTGCGCGTCGGCGCTGAGCCGCACACCCATCGGCCGATGGGGAGCCGGGTCCCGCAGGACGTCGTCCACCAGCGTCTCGTCCGTGAAGCCCAGCACGTAGTCGAAATATCGTGCTGCGTCGGCCGGGTAACAGCGAGCGTGCGGTCCCCCGAGGACCGTGATCGCGCCCCGGGACCGGAACAGCGCGCTCACCGCGTACGCGAGCTGCGCCGCCTGGGTGAAGGCGCCGACGAACAGGACGTCAATGTCCTCGGGGAGCTCGTAGGCCAGGTCCTCGAACCCGGTGTAGCAGACGTAACGGACATCGTGGCCGGCCCGCTCGCACCACACGCCCAGGGCCTGCGGCATGATGCTGGCCAGGTTGGCGTTGTTGATGCGGGCGTACAGGGAGCGGGTGGGAGCTTTGGTCACCAGGTCCAGAATCCCGATTCGCAGTCGGCGCATGGCCGGTCGTGCCTTTCCCCGAGTAGGACGTGCCGCGCGGCGGGCCGGGGCTCGACGCCGCGCCAAAGCTTCAGTCCGGTCCCGGGGGCTCGTTCTCGCCAGGACGCACTGCACGAACAGCCTGTCTGATTCTCAGCGCTGGGAAGGATGCGATGGCCGCCTCGCACCGCATCATCGGTGGACGCATAACGCAGGCCGGCAGGCAGAGGGACATCCTTGCATGGCCGAAACGTGGGAGCCGGACGCACGACTGTCAATCGGCGCCCGTCCGAACCCCCCGCATGAAAATGAGATACCGCCGCTCCCCGGCCGCGATCCGCGCCTCGGCCACGCTCACACCATCGGCGGCCAGCACGCCGGAGAGGATGCCGACGCTGGCCAGGCCGGAACCCACCTCGTCGTGGAGGTCCATGGAGATCCGGGTGCGCTGGCGTTCCAGGCCCACGAGGCACGCCACGCGAGCTCGGGCCCTCAGACGCCCCGGAGCGACCAGGAGGACGAGGACGAGAACCGACCGGGAGAAGACGATCGCGGTGGCCCGCCGGGAGGTCGCCGCCGTCCCCCGCGGACGACCCGACGCACCGTATCGGCGATCCCAACGGCTGGTCATCGACTCCCCCTGCAGCGCCGGCGAGGTGCGTGCCGTGCGGCGCCAGCGGGTGGCAGGATCATCGAATGAGAGAGAGCTCCGGCTCCTCCCGGCTCAGGCTTCGTCGGCGTACTTTTCGGGATCCGCCTCGACCGTGTCCCGGAAGCCTTCGCAGCAGCGGTGCGGCGGGCGTCAGCCGGCGGTCGTGAAGGTGAAGATCATGCCGTAGTTGCCGTCCGACCCCTCCCAGCCCTGCCCCATCTCCGAGCCCATCCCCGAGCCCATGCCCCCCGAGCCGGCTCCCCCGCCCATCATCCCCGCGCTGGCCGTCTGTCCCCCGCAGCCGGGCCCGTACTGGCTCATGTTCACCGGGTCGCCGTCGGCGTCCATCATGCCACCGCCCAGGTGAATCACGTACGTGGTCGCGGGCTTGAAGGCCGCCGCGGGAGTGAAGGTCAGGGCGGTCGTGTCGGCCGACCAGGACCAGCTCCCGTCGACGGCCGATCCGGAGATCTCGCCCTCGTGCACGCTGGCGTACTGCGACATGGCCGGGTTCATGGCATGGTTGAAGGTGATCGTGACCGTGGTGTCCACGCTCACCCCCGTGCTGCCGCCGGCCGGCGCTACGTCCAGGAGGAGCGTCGGGGCCGTGGGCGCGGCCACGCCCGCTCCGGAGCACGCGGCCACGACGACGGACGCCGCCACGGCCAGCGCGAGCCCTCCGAGGCCAGTTCGTCCAGTCATGGAAACTCCTCCTCGTGGGATGGGTGATCGTCCCGCCATGGTGCGGTGCGGCCACGGTCGCCGGCGTGGGGTCGGTCCAGAACCGTCGGCATGCCGCGCCGTGCAGCGGGCCCTGAGTCAGGATGAACCGGCAGGGACGCGACGTCTGTCGGGGTTTCTCCGGACGTCGCTGTGGGAAAGGTCGGAACCGTGGCGTAGTCGGAAGGACTCGGACCCGCGGGGAGCGGCCGGGGCCCGATCTCGGGGCCCCGGCCGCGCTCCTGGGAGGAAGGACGTAGGCCGGAGGGGAGGGGTTCGGGCCTACTCCCCGCCGCGCCGCGCGCTGGGCGGCAGCATGCCGTTCAGCCGCATGTAGTTGGCCACCTGGCTGTAGTGGTCCGCCAGGTCCTCGACGTACACGAACATGGCCAGGGCGCGGGACCCCTTCATGAAGCCCATGTCCACCGTCCCGCCGAGGTCGCTGTCATCGGTAGCGGCCAGCGCCTTGTCGCAGAACGCGAAGGAGTCCCTGAGCTCCTTGACGAGCGTGTCCTTGGGCTCGGTGCCCTTCCGGGTGGGGGTGTCGGGCGCCTTCATGCCGCTGATCGCGCTGCAGATCCCGCGGTTGGCCATGGCCAGGTGCGCCCAGATCTGCCCGAACGTCATCTGCGCGTCGGTGGGCTTGTAGGACAGCTTGTCGGCCGGGACCTCGTCGGCCGCCTGCGTGAGGTACCCCCCGAAGTGCTTGCTCATCCCGAGGGCGGCTTCCGAGGTCGGGTTGCCGCCGGAGGAAGCGGGTTGCTGCGCGGCGAGCACGCCGGGGAGGACGAGGGCGGCAAGGCCGAAGAGCGCGAGGCGGTTCATGGGCACATCTCCTCGTAGAGGGGTGAGAGGAGCCGAGTGAACGATCTTCGCGAGGCTGCGCACGCGAGGCAAGAGCGAGGAGCGTCCTCCCGGACCGGGCAGCTTCCCCGGATCCGACCTCAGTCCGGTCGGCGAGCGAGACCCGCTCGACGGCCGAACGTGCAGTGGCCGGGGCGGGCATCGAACCCGCGACCTTCGGATTAAAAGTCCGCTGCTCTGCCAGCTGAGCTACCCGGCCGGGTGAAGCGGAGGGGCCGTCGGATACCCGGCTCCGGCGGGGCGGTTCGCGACACCGCCCCCGGGCGCTCCACACCCGGCGGGACGCGCCCCCGGACCACGGCCTCCTCCGTCCAGGTCGGAAAGCTACGCCCGACCGCCGGGAGCGACAACGCGGCTCGTGCGGTCGTCCAATGCACGGCGCCGGCCCGTTCACGCCCGGGCCGCGCCGTTCGGCGGCCTCTCCTGCCATCCATGGAATCTTTGCCTCCGTCCCGCGAGGGTTCCGCCGGACTCGCCGGCGGCGAGGGAGCGTGAGCGACCCGTCGCGAAACCCGTAACGGGTTATCACATCGAGCATTCGACCTCATCTTCATACTCTGGCCGCCCCTTCCTGCGCCGCGGCCCGAAACCTGCTTGAAACTCGCAGCTCACGCTTTCCGTAGGGGGACCTGAAGGCGGCGAAGGACCCGCCGACAGTGGCACCCGGAAGCCGGTCAGGCGCGCAGCCGGTCCGGTTGCGGGAGGCGGCAGATGAGAGACGACAACGACATTCATGACAATACAGAGGAGGTTCCTCATGCTGTACCAGCGATGGCTGAATCGCCGCAGGATGATGGTGCACGTTCGCAAGGTCGCCTGACCTGACGGACGTCCCACCCAGCGGAGAGCGGGGGCGCGCCCACGGGCGTGCCCCCGTTTTCTTTTGAGTCCCGCGGCCGCCCGGCCCGTCGCGCGCAGCTTGACGCCGGCGGTGCCCGCCCGGACTTTCCGGCATGCCGATCGACCCCGCCGACGTCGCGATCTGCGTAGAAGATGAGGCGCCCGACGAGGGCGGCGCCTCGTCCCCGATGGCGCCCCCCATCGTCCAGACCTCCTTGTTCTCCTTCCCCAGCTTCCAGGAGCTCCTGACCGGCCTCGCCGACGAGCGCGGGAGCCACGTGTACACCCGCGGCTCGAACCCGACCGCCGAGGCGGCCGAGCGGAAGATCGCGGCCCTGGAGCGGGGCGAAGCATGCCGGACGTTCGGGTCGGGCATGGCGGCCATCTCGGCCGTACTGTCCAGCTTCCTGGGCGCGGGCGACCACGTCCTGTTCGTGAACCAGACCTACGGCCCCGCCCTCCAGCTCGCCCGCCACCTGGAGCGCTTCGGCGTCGCCCACGACGTCACCCTCGACCTGGCCCCCTCCGCCGTGGAGGCGGCGCTCCGGCCCGAGACACGGCTCGTGTGGCTCGAGAGCCCGGGCACCATGACGTTCCGGGTCGCCGACATCCCGGCGATCGCGGCCCTGTGCCACGAGCGCGGCGTGCTCACCTGCATGGACAACAGCTGGTCGACGCCGCTGTTTCAGAAGCCTCTCGCGGTCGGCGTGGACATCGTCGTGCACAGCGCCACCAAGTACATGGCGGGCCACAGCGACCTGGTGGCGGGGGCGGCCGTGACCTCGGAGGCCCTGATGGGGCCCCTGTTCGAGAAGGGCTACATGCTGGGTGGCGGGATCCTCGCTCCGTTCGAGGCCTGGCTCCTGCACCGCGGCCTCCGGACCCTCCCGGTCCGGCTGGCCCGTCACGAGGCCGACGCGCTCCGGGTCGCCTCCTTCCTGGCGGACCACCCCGCCGTCCGCCGGGTGCATCATCCGGCCCTGGCGGAGGGGGAGGAGGGCGAGCGGAGCCGTCGTCAGCTCGCGGGCACCTCCGGCCTGTTCAGCTTCGAGCTCGCCCGCGGGACGTTCGAGGCGGCGCGGAGCGTGCTGGACGCGCTCGAGCGGTTTCGCCTCGGAGTGAGCTGGGGCGGGGTCGAGAGCCTGGCGATCTCGCCCGAGAAGGACCGCAACGCGTCGGAACTCGCCGCGAAGGGACTCCCCCGTGGACTCATCCGACTCTCGGTGGGGCTCGAAGGCGCCGATCGACTGATCGAGGACCTGGACCGGGCCCTGGCGCGGGTGGCGTGAGCCAGACCGGCCAGCACCCGCCGCGCCCTCCCCTCGGCATCCTCGGGGCGCTCCTCCCGCTGGGCGTCATGCTCGTCCTCCTGGTCACGGGCGCGGTCGTGGCCCACCTCGACACCGAGTACCTGGTGGTCGTCCTCCTGGTCGCCGCGGCTACGGCCGGCATGGTGGCGGCGAGGCACGGGCACTCGTGGGCCGAGATCCAACGCTCCACCGGGGAGAAGCTCGCCGGCGTTCTGCCCGCCATCCTCATCCTCCTCGCCATCGGGATGCTGATCGCGACCTGGGTCCTGTCGGGTACGATCCCGTTCCTGGTCTACTGGGGGGTGCGGCTCATCCAGCCGCGCTACCTGGTGCTGACCGCCTTCCTGGCCACGGCCGTCATGTCGATCGGTACGGGCACCTCGTGGGGGTCGGCGGGCACGATCGGCGTAGCACTCATGGGCACGGCCGCGGCCCTGCACGCCCCCATCGCCGCCACGGCGGGGGCGGTGGTGTCGGGCGCCTACCTGGGCGACAAGATGTCGCCGCTGTCGGACTCCACGAACATCTCGGCCATCGGGGCGGGCGCGGACCTGTACGCGCACATCCGCCACATGATGTACACCGCCACTCCCTCCACCGTGGTCTGCCTGGTCGTGTACACGGCCGCCGCCCGGCTCCTGCCGGTGCCGGCGGGAGGCGCGCCGGCGGGAGCCCGCGCCCTCCTGTCCGATCTCCACTCGGTCTTCTCGCTGAGCCCGATCGTACTCCTGCCGCCCGCGCTCGTGGTTTGGAGCATCGTGCGGAAGACGCCGGCGGCTCTGGCCATGACCCTTTCCTCGGTGCTCGCCGTGGCCATCGGCGTCCTCGTGCAGGGCTTCTCCGTGCCGGATGCGCTCGTGGCGGCGGTGTCCGGATTCAGGCTGGACATGGTGGCCTCCACCGGGGCGAACCCGTCGGCCCTCGGCTCCGCGTTCCGGACGCTGGTCGAGCGGGGCGGCCTGTACAGCATGGCCACCACGCTCATCCTCATCATCGCCGCCTTCCTCCTGGCCGGAGGCATGGATGTGTCCGGAGCGCTCGACCTCCTCATCGGCCGCATGCTGGCGCGCGTGCGCTCGGTCTTCGGGCTCATCGCCTCGACCATGGCATCGGGGGGTACCATGATCGCGATGACCAGCCACGGCGGAGTGACGGCGCTGGTGGTGGGCGAGCTGTTCCAGAAGGCATACGACGAGCGTGGCCTGGCGCGGGTGAACCTGTCCCGCTCGCTGGAGGACTCGGTCACCATCACCGAGCCCCTCATGCCGTGGACGGTGTCCGCCGTGTTCATGGCCACGACGTTGGGCGTCGCCACGGTACGCTACCTCCCGTGGGCCTGCTTCTGCTACGGCGGGCCCGTGTTCTCGCTCCTCATCGCCGCCGCGTGGCGGCGGACCGGTTTCGGGATCCGGCTGGCGACCGCCGAGGCCGGCCGGGTCGACGCCTAGGCGCGAGCGCCGCCGGGTCCGGTTAGCTTGGGGGCAATGCGCGGAGAGGCCCGTGCCTCCGGCGCGAACACGGCGGATTCCTCCGGCAGGAGAGACCGATGATCGGAGAGCTCTCGGAACGGGAGATCGAGGAGGTGCTGCGCTCGGAGGTGGTGGCGCGACTCGGCTGCCACGCGAAGGGACGCACCTACGTGGTCCCGATCACCTACGCGTACGACGGCACTTCCGTGATCGGCCACTCGGCCCCGGGCCTCAAGATCTCGATGATGCGGGAGAATCCGGAGGTGTGCATCGAGGTCGACCACGTCGAGGACGCCGCCCACTGGAGGAGCGTCGTCGCCCGGGCCAGGTTCGAGGAGCTGGAGGGACCCGAGGCGCTGGACGCCATGGAGCGCCTCGTGGCCCGTCTGGGCTCGCTGGTCACGAGCGAGACCAGCCAGCCCTCGCACGCGACCCGTGACGCGGTGGAGGCCGTGCTCGAGGGGAAGGCGGTGATCTACCGCCTGCGCATCACCGAGGCGACGGGCCGCTTCGAGCGGCCCTGAGGTGGGACCCTAGCCCGCTCCCGGGCGATTCAGATACCAGATCGAGGCGTTCAGTACGGCCGCGAAGCTGACCCACGCCGCGTACGGTATCATGAGGAGCCCCGCCCACGTCGATCGGGCGAAGAACAGGACCGTGCAGGCTACCACCGCGATCCACAGGAGGGCGATGTCCGCCAGCCCCGCCAGCGGCGAGCGCATCCCGAAGAACAGCAGGCTCCACAGGCCGTTGAGGGCGAGCTGCAGGAGGAAGACGGCGAGCGCCACGGCGACCCCCGGCGTCCCCAGCCCCCGTCGCCACACCAGCCAGGCCGCCACGCCCATGGCCAGGTACAGCGCCGTCCACACGGGCGCGAACACCCACGAGGGCGGCGTGAACGCGGGCCTGGCCAGCTCCGGATACCAGGAGGCCACGGCCGGGGCCGTCACGCGGCCCGCCAGGAAGCCGACGGCCACGGGCAGGGCCAGGGCCAGGATCAGCCGCAACGTGTCTCTCATGGCAGGCCTCCCACCGCGCGGCTCCCGGGCCGGAGACCCGGAAGCGGAAACTCTCAGTCCACCCTGAGGGGCGCGTACCGGTAGCCGGCCCAGCACCCGATGATGGCCGCGGCCCCCTGCACCAGAAGGGCGAGCGCCGCCGTGCGCACCGTCATCCCCTCCCACGCCTCGGTGCCGGTGGTGAGCCCGCCGAACACGAGGTTGATCGCGAACCAGGCCACGAACGTGAACAGGGCCATGAACGCTCCGTTGAGGATCGGAGCGGCGGCCGTCTTGAAGCCCGTCAGGAATCCGCCCGCGGCCCATCCGACCGCGACCGCGACCGACACGCCCACCGCGTCGCCCAGGGGCCCGCTGCCCACGATGCCTACCGCAGCCAGCACGAGGATGATGCTACTCGCCACCGAAAAGCCCACGAACCAGCCGAAGGCCACCCAGGAGAGACGCACGTTTCGAAGATGTTCGGAATGCATGGTCCTAGCCGTTCAGGGGGAGCTCGACCTGCCGAACCGGCGCCCAGGTGCGCCGATGGTGCGGCGTCGGGCCGAGCCGGTTCAGCGCCTCCAGGTGCTCCGCGGTCCCATAGCCGTGGTTGGTGTCCCAACCATAGTCGGGATAGCGGCGATGCAGTCGGTGCATGAGGCGATCGCGCACCACCTTGGCCAGGATCGAGGCGCAGGCGATGGAGTGCGACCGCAGGTCGCCGTGCACGATCGCCCGATGTGGTCCCAGCCCGGGCATGCCGTTTCCGTCGACGAGGAGGAGGTCGGGTGGCGACCCGAGGCGGGCCACGGCGCGCCGCATCGCCAGCGCCGCGGCACGGCGCACGTTGAGGCGCTCGATCTCCCGGCAGGATGCGGCGCCCAATCCCCACGCCCTCACCTCGGACCGGATTCGCTCGGACAGGACCTCGCGGACCTCCGCGGAGAGTAGCTTGCTGTCCGTGCAGCCGTCGAAGCTCTGTCCCCTGTGTAGAGCGACCGCGGCGGCCACCACCGGACCGGCCAGGGGACCGCGGCCCGCCTCGTCGACCCCCACCACCCGATCGAGGCCGCGCTCCCAGCCCTCCTCCTCGAACGTCAGGGGCGCGGTGGACGCCACGGCGACGGTCGACGCGGTCGCGGGAAGGGGCTCAGTCCTGTTCGGCCGGCTGGCCCGCGGCGCTCTCCTCGGCCACCGTCGCCTCGGCCACGGCCGCGTCGCCCTCCGCCGGCGCCTTCCCGGTCTCGGCCGGAGCCGCTGACTCCGCTGGCGAAGCGCCGGAGGCCAGCTCCTGCTCGAGCCACCAGCTCCTCTCCCGCACCCTCGCCTTCTTGCCACGGCGCGAGCGCAGGTAGTAGAGCTTGGCGCGGCGCACGTGGCCGCGGCGCACCACTTCGATCCCGGCCAGCGCCGGCGAGTGCATCGGAAAGATGCGCTCGACTCCCACGCCGCCGGAGATCTTCCGGACCGTGAAGGTCTCGCTGATGCCCGCACCGCGGCGTCCGATGCAGAATGCCCTCGAAGGCCTGGATCCGCTCCTTGTCGCCCTCGGCCACCCGGACCCTCACCCGGACGGTGTCGCCGGGCTCGAAAGCCGGAAGGTCGGTGCGCCGGTATTCCTGCTCGATCTCTGCGATTCTCGGATCCATGCCAGTCCTCCTTTGTGGCGAATCTATCGTCGCGGCCCCGGCACGTCAGCCGCCGTCCCCGGCGCGCTCCCGGCCTCGTCCTCGTCCTCGTCCTGTTCCAGCAGCTCCGGCCTGCGCTCCCGCGTCAACTCCAGGGCCCGCTCCCGGCGCCACGCCTCGATCCGGGCGTGATCGCCCGACAGCAGCACCTCGGGCACACGCAGGCCCCGATATTCGGGCGGCCGCGTGTACACGGGCGGCGCCAGGAGCCCCTCGTAGAAGGAGTCCGTCGCCGCAGACTCGTGGTCGCCCAGCGCTCCGGGCAACAGTCGTACGACGGCGTCCACCACGGCCAGCGCCGCGGGCTCCCCGCCGCTCAGCACGAAATCGCCGACCGACAGCTCCTCGGTGACCAGTCCACCGGCCACGCGCTCGTCGACTCCCTTGTAACGGCCGCACAGGAGCGTGAGCTCCTCCTGGACCGCGTAGCGCACCGCCGTCCGGTGGTCGAACCGCGTCCCTCGCGGGGTCAGCAGCACGACCGGGCCGGCCGGGTCCAGCGCCTCGACCGCCTCGAAGAACGGCTCGGGCTTCATCACCATGCCCGCACCGCCTCCGTACGGCTCGTCGTCCACCGTCCGGTGGCGGTCGTGCGTGTAGTCACGCAGGTCCACCAGCCGGTACTCCACCAGACCCGCCTCCGCGGCGCGGCCCGGGATGCTGGTCGCGAACGGCACCCCGAACCAGTCGGGGAAGATCGTCACGATGTTGATCCGCATGGCCCGCTACAGCTCGAGCAGTCCCGCCGGAGGCCGGATCCGGATCACGCCCGCCTCCACGTCCACGTCCTCCACGAACGCGCCAATGAAGGGGACGAGGAGCTCGCCGCCTTCCTCTCGCCGCACGCCCAGGTACGGCGAGCCCGCGGCCTCGTACACGCGGCCGACCCGCCCCACCGGCGAGCCATCCACCAGCCGCACCTCCATGTCCTCCAGGTCGTGGAGGAAGTACTCGCCCTCGGAGGGCTCGACCAGCTCCGAGCGCTCCACCCACAGCCGCAGGGCCCGGTAGCGCTCGGCGAGCGTCCGGTCCGGGATCTCCCGGAACCGGAGGATCCAGTCCGACCGATGCGTCCGCGCGCCCACCAGGGTCAGCGTCCGGGGAAGGCCGGTGGCCCCGGGGCCCTCCACGCCGAGGACGCGGCCCTCCGTGAACACCGCTTCGGGGAAGTCGGTGTCCAGCGCTACGAGCAGCTCCCCCGCCATGCCGTGCGCCCGACGGATGGTGCCGACCGTGACACGTTGTGTCGGCTGCGTCGCCATCTCACGGCCCTCCCACCCCGCCGCGCGGCCCGGAGAGGGCTCGGACGGGGAGGCGCTCAGCCCTCCTTCTCCTCCTCATCCTCGTCCGCGGACGCTTCCGCCTCGGGCTCCGCCTCGGACTCTTCCGCCTCGGGCTCCGCCTCGCGCCTCGCGGCTCCGCCTCCTGCCTCGGAGCTCCGGCGTGGCGGCGGCCTCGGGCTCCGGGGCCTCGGCTTCGGCCTCCGGCTCCTCCGGGGCCACCTCTTCCGCCTTCGCCGCCTTCTCGGTCTTCTTGTGCGAGGCGGGGGCGGCGGTGGCAGGCGGAGGCGGCGCCGGGGTCGGGCGCCGGGAGGTCTGCCGCCGGTCGGGCGCGGGCCCGGCCAGCACCATGGCCTCCTCGAGCTCCTCCGGCGTCGTCCCGGCGTGGAACTTCTCCCAGATCCCTGTCTGGCGCAGGAGCGAGCGCACCGTGTCGGTGGGCTGCGCGCCGGCGCGCAGCCAGTGCAGGGTCCGGGCGGCGTCGATCTCGATGACCGACGGGCTCGTCCGGGGCTGGTACACTCCCAGCTTTTCGATGGAGGGGCCTCCGACCGCCGTGGTCACATCCGCGACCACGATGCGGAAGGCGGCCTGCTTCTTTCGGCCCACCCGCTTCAGGCGAATCGTCGCTGCCATGCTCGCTCCGTGTTTCTCTTGCGTTTCCTGGCTTCCGTGTACCGCGTCCTAGCGTGCTATGATCCGGGCGCGCCCCCGTGGCCAGCGCTCACCGGGCGAACATCCCCGGTGGCAGGCCCGGCAGGCGGCCGCCCTTCCTGGCCAGCGCGCCCAGGCGGCCCATCTGCTTCATCATCTTCTTCATCTCGCCGAACTGCTTGATCAGCCGGTTCACCTCGTGCACCGGCCGTCCCGAGCCGCGGGCGATGCGCGCCCGCCTGGAGCCGTTGAGAATGTTCGGCCGGCGGCGCTCCTGCGGCGTCATGGAGAGCACGATGGCCTCCATGTGGCGGACCCGCCGCGGATCCACCTCGACATCGTCCAGCATCTTCGGCTTCACGCCGGGGATCATCTTGAGGAGCCCCTCCAGCGGCCCCATGCGCTGGACCTGGCTGAGCGCCTGCAGGAAATCCTCCAGGTCGAACTCGCCCTCCCCGAGGACCTTGTTCTCGAGCCGCCTGGCGGTCTCCTCGTCCACGGCCTGTTGGGCCCGTTCCACGAGGCCGACCACGTCGCCCATCTGCAGGATCCGTCCCGCCATACGCTGGGGGTCGAACAGCGTGAAGTCCTCGAGCCGTTCCCCCGTCCCGACGAACTTCACCGGGATCCCGAGCACCCCGTAGATCGACAGAGCCGCGCCGCCGCGCGCGTCCCCGTCCATCTTGGTGAGAACGACGCCCGTGAGGCCCACCGTCTCGTGGAAGCCCTCGGCGATCCTCACCGCCTCCTGTCCGGTCATCGCATCCGCCACCAGGAGGATCTCGTCCGGATCGACCGCTTCGCGGACCTGCCGGAGCTCGTCCATGAGCTCCCGGTCCACCTGCAGCCGTCCGGCCATGTCGAGGATCACGTGGCTGGCGCCTTCGCGGCGACCCCCTTCCACGGCCTCGCGCGCCAGCCGGACCAGCGCCCCGGCGCCCGAGCCGCGCTCGGCCGACTCGCCCTCCGCCCCGACCACCGGTACGTCGAGCTGGCCCGCCAGCACGGCGAGCTGGTCCCGGGCCGCGGGTCGGTAGGGATCGGCGGCCACCAGCCACGGCCTCCCGCCCTCCCGCTGGATGCGCCGGGCGAGCTTGGCCGCGCTGGTCGTCTTCCCCGAGCCCTGCAACCCGACGAGCATGACCGTGGTGGGCGGCACCGTGGCCCGCGCGAGCTCGGGCGTTTCCGAGCCCAGGAGGTCGGCGAGCTCGTCGTGCACGATCTTCACGATCTGCTGCCCGGGGCTCACCGAGCCCAGCACGTCCTGGCCTCGCGCCCGCTCCTCGACCCTGGAGAGGAAGTCCCGGGCGACCTGGAAATTCACGTCCGCCTCCAGGAGCGCGCGGCGCACCTCCCGGAGCCCCTCCTGGAGCATCTCCGGGGTCAGCACCCCTCGCTGCCGGAAGCGTCCCAGGACGCCGTCCAGCCTCTCTCCGAGTCTCTCGAACATCGATCTCCCGAGTCGTCGCCGACGCGGCGATCGCGCCGCGTCTCCCTGGACGGAGCAGCGCAATGGTACGCGCTAGCCGCTACCGCGATCCGCGCGGTCCCCTCGGGACCGGCCCGGATTCCAGAGGTAGCCTGTCAGTATAGGCGAGACGCGGGATACAGGCAACGATCGAGGGCAAGGAAGCTAGTCCGTCAGGACCAATGCGCGTCGGACGTTGACAGCCGGCAGGATGCGTGTACATACACATATTGTATGGTGACCCCCGCATATCTGTCGGTGACCCCGCGCTGTCACTGCCTGGCCGCGCGCCGGAAGGCCCGGGAAATCACCCGGCTCTACGAACAGAAGCTGCGCCCGCACGGTCTCCGGGCCACGCAGTTCTCGATCCTCGCCGCGCTTGCCGTCAAGGGGTCGACGTCGATCGGCGAACTGGCCGGGGTCCTGGGGCTCGACCGGACGACGCTCACGCGGAACGCGTCGCGGCTCGAGGAGAAGGACTGGGTCGAGACCGAAGCGCGTCTGGCACCTGGAGCCCTCGCTCTCCGATCCGGACACCGTGTACGCCGGAGCCGAGGACGCCGCCCTGTTCCGGTCGGTGGACGGCGCGCGCTCATGGCAGGAGGTCGCCGGGCTACGAGGCCACGGAAGCGGACGACTCTGGACCCCGGGCGCGGGCGGACTCTGCCTGCACACCGTCCTTCTCGACCCCTTGGACGTGGACCGCATGTACGTGGCGATCTCGGCGGCCGGGCGCGTTCCGAACCGACGAGCGGGGGCGCCACCTGGAAGCACCATCAACCGGGGGCTCTCGTCACCGTCATCCGCTGTCGGATCCCGAGGGCGATGTCGGCCACTGCGTGCACCGGATCGCGCTCAACCCCTCGCGTCCGCAGGTGCTCTTCATGCAGAAGCACTGGGACGTCATGCGGAGCGACGACGGCTGGCGATACCTGGCACGAGGTGAGCGGCGACCTTCCCTCCGACTTCGGTTTCCCGATCGCGGTGCACGCGTCACGAGCCGGAGACGGTGTACGTGGTTCCCATCAAGAGCGACTCGGAACACTATCCGCCGGAGGGGAAGCTACGCGTCTACAGGAGCCGTAAGGGCGGCGACGAATGGGAGCCGCTGACGAAGGGGCTCCCACAGGAGAACTGCTACGTGAACGTGCTGCGGGAGGCCATGGCCGTGGACACGCTGGATCCGTGCGGCGTCTATTTCGGCACCACAGGCGGCCAGGTGTACGCTTCCGCGGACTCCGGGGACGGTTGGGAGGCCCTCGTCCACGACCTGCCGCCCGTGCTCTCGGTCGAAGCGCAGAGCCTTCCGTGAGCCGCGACGCCCGGGCCTCCCGGTCGGGTCCTTCCCCCTCCCCCGGTGGGGAAGCCCTGGTCACGGTGGAGCTCCCCTTTCACCTCCGGAACCTCGCCGGGCTCGAGGGGGGAGTCGTACTCCGCGTCCGGGGCGAGGTGACCCGGGGTGCGCTGCTGGACGCGCTCGAGGAGGAGTATCCGGTGCTGCGCGGCACCATCAGGGACCACGTCACGCACGAGCGCCGATCGTTCCTTCGCTACTTCGCCTGCGAGCGGGACCTCTCGTTCGAGCCGTCCGACGCGCCGCTCCCGGAGGCCGTCGCCACGGGGAGTGAGCCCTTCCTGGTCGTGGGCTCCATAGCGGGAGGTTAGAGGCGCCCCCTCCCGGCGGACGGCAGCCCGCGCCGGCGGCTCGCGAAGCCCGGGCGCCGGCGGATCCTCACCCGGCCACCACCACGCCGCGCGAGGGACCCACCCGGATGATCTGTCTGCGGGCCTGGCCCACCGACACCCACTGGATCGGAGCGCCTGCCAGCTGCTCGAGCCGCTCCAGGTAGCCGCGGGCCAGCTCGGGAAGGTCGTCCCAGCGCCGCGCGCCCGTGGTGTCCTCCTCCCAGCCGGGGAGCCGCTCGTACACGGGCCGCACGCGCTCGAGCTCGGCCGCCGAGTCGGGGAAGCGAGCCAGCGGCTCCTCCTCGAGGGTGTAGCCCACCGCCACCTGGAGCTCCCGGAAGCTGTCGAGCACGTCGAGCTTGGTCACCGCGAGCCCGGTGAGGCCGTTCACCCCCGCCGCGAAGTTGACGGCCACGCCGTCGAACCAGCCGGGACGACGGGGCCGGCCGGTCGTGGCGCCAAACTCATCGCCCAGGGAGCGCAGGCGCTCGGCCTCCTCCCCCGGGAGCTCCGTGGGGAACGGCCCGTTCCCGACCCGGGTCGTGTAGGCCTTCACCACGCCGATCACCTCGTCGATCATGGTGGGCCCGATCCCCACGCCGGCCGCGGCGCCCCCCGCCGTCGTCGTCGACGAGGTCACGAACGGATAGGTCCCGTGGTCGATGTCCAGGAGGGAGCCCTGGGCGCCCTCGAGCAACACCCGTCCACCCTCGCCCAGGCCGTCCCGGATCTCGTGTCCCACGTCGGTAGCCAGCTCGAGGATGCTGGGACGGACCTGCTCCAGCGCCTCGAGGACCTCGTCGGAGTCCGTCCGATCCCCCAGCTCCAGGCGTTCCATGGTGTCGTTGGCGGCCGCACACGCGGCCCGCACCACCTCGGCCGCCCGGCCAGGATCGCGCAGGTCGCCCACCCGGAGCCCCGTCCGGTTCACCTTGTCCCGGTACGCCGGGCCGATGCCCCGCCCCGTGGTGCCGATGCGGTCCACGCCGCGGCTCGCCTCCAGCGCCCGGTCGAGCATCCGGTGATAGGGGAGCACCAGGTGGGCCCGGCTGCTGAGGCCGAGCCTTCGCTCGAGGTCGATGCCCCGGGCCCGCAGCCCGGCCATCTCCTCGAGCAGCGTCCAGGGGTCCACCACGGTTCCGTTCCCCATGAGGCAGCGGACGCCCGGATACAGGATCCCCGACGGAATGAGGTGGAGGACGAACTCCTCGCCCTCCACGCGCACGGTGTGGCCCGCGTTGGCCCCACCCTGGTAGCGGGCCACGATCGTGGCCCGCTCGGCGAGCACGTCGACGATCTTCCCCTTGCCCTCGTCACCCCACTGCACGCCCACCACGGCGACGCACCCCGCCCCCTCTTCGAACATCTCCGACACCTCTACGCGTGGGCGGGCTGGAGCCCGGCGGCGGTCAGCGCGCCGTGCACGGCCTGCTGGCTGGCCTCGTCCGCCGGGAGGAGGGGCGGGCGCGGCGGGCCGCCGTGGAGGCCCAGCAGGTCGAGGCCGAACTTGACGCCCGGCACGCCCTGCCGGGCGACCACGGATCGATGCAGGGGCCCGACCCGCTCCTGGAGCGCCCCGGCCCGGCCCGTGTCGCCCTCCCGCCACGCCGACACGATCTCCGCGCAGGCGGCCGTCGCCAGGAGTCCCACGGCGACCACGCCTCCCGCGGCGCCGACCTCGAGGCCCCCGTACAGCAGGGTCCCGGCCCCGACCATGACGGCCGCCCGCCCGGAGCACACGTCCACCAGGGCGCCCAGGTTGTGCACGTCACCGGAGGAGTCCTTGATGCCGACGATGTTCTCGTGCTCTATCAACCGCCCGACCACGTCGGGACCCAGAGGCACCGGCACGTACTTGGGGATGTGATAGAGGATGACCGGGATGGGCGAAGCGTCCGCCAGGGTCCGGTAGTGGACGGACACCGCCTCCTCGGTCATCGCTCCGGCGTAGTAGGAGGGCGGGCGGACCAGCACGGCCCCCGCCCCCGCCGCGGCGGCCAGGCGCGTGAGCCGGACCGTGCCCCGCGTGGACTCGCATCCGGTGCCCGTCACCACCTCCACCCCATCGGGCGCGACCTCCCGGGCCCACTCGGTCAACCTCAGGATCTCGATCTCGTCCAGCAGCGGCGCCTCGCCGGTGGAACCGGCCACGACCAGGCCGTCGACCGGCTCCGAGGTCCAGGTGCGCAGGTTGGCCTCGAACGCCTCCCGGTCCAGCTCGCCCGTCCCGGAAGCGAACGGGGTGGTGACCGGCAGGTACAGCCCCTGGAGCTTCAGAAGAGCGGCCCCTCCCCGGGAGCCGTGCCGATCCCCTCCTCCTCGGAGGAGAGGGTCTGCATGACGAGCTCGAAGTCGCTCGGGCTCGTGGCCGCCGCCTTGGCAACGTCGTAGTCCATGATGTCCGCGCGAACGAGTTTCATGAGGTGCTGGTCGAAGGTCTGCATGCCGTACTGGTCGCCCTGCTGCATGAGTCGCCCGATCTCGCTCTGGCTCTCCCTGCGCAGGATCGCCTCCTGCACCGCGCCCGTGAGGCGAAGGACCTCGACAATCGGGACGCGCCCCTGTCCATCCTTCCGGAGGAGAAGCCGCTGGGAGACGATGGCCCGCAGCGACTCGGACACGCGCTGCCGAACGAGCTCCTCGTTGTCCCCGGGGAACATGGCCATGAAGTGGCCCAGGGTGGCGATGGCCGTCGGGGCGTGGAAGGTCGAGATCACCAGCTGGCCCGTCTCGGCCGCCTCCATGGCGATCTCGATGGTCTCGGCATCGCGCATCTCGCCGATGAGGATCGCGTCGGGGTCCTGGCGGAGCGCGTGACGCAGTCCGACCCGGAAGGAGGCCGTGTCGGCACCCACCTCGCGCTGCGTCACGGTCGAGAGCTCGTTGCGGTGGCGATACTCGATCGGGTCTTCGAGGGTGACGATGTGCTTGCGCCGGTTCCGGTTGATCCACCCGAGCATGGCCGCCTGCGTGGTGCTCTTCCCCGAGCCCGTGGCTCCCGTGACCAGCACGAGGCCGTTGTCGAGGTCGGCGATGTCCTTGAGCGCCTGCGGCAGGCCCAGGTCGTCGATCGTGGGGACCTCCCACGGGATCACCCGCATGACCACCATGATCGATCCCTGCTGGCGCAGGATGTTCACGCGGAAGCGGGCGCTGGGCGACAGCTCCCAGGCGAAATCGTAGTCCGTGATCTGGTCGATCCGCTCGCGGTGTTCCTCGGGCAGGATCTGCAGGGCGATCCGCCGCGTGTCCTCGGGCGTGAACGGGGTCTCCGACAGCCGCACCATCCGGCCGTGGACCCGCGCCCGGAACACGTCGCCCGCCTTGATCAGAAGGGACTGGGCGCCGCTCTCGACGGCCGCCCTCAGCAGGGGCTCCGCCCCCATCGCGTCCTTGGCCATGGTCAATACCCGCGCTGTTTGTCCACCACGTTGACGAGCGCCCGTCCGTCCAGGTAGCGCCGCAGGTTGTCCAGCAGGAGCGCCGTCTCCCTCTCCCAGTACCGGGGCGAGACGGCGCCGGCGTGCGGCGTGATGACGACGTTCTCCAGGTCCCAGAGGGGGCTGTCGGAGGGGAGCGGCTCCTGCTCGAACACGTCCAGCCCCGCGCCGCGAAGGCGTCCCGACGCGAGCGCCCGTGCGAGCGCCGTCTCCTCCACGATGCCCCCTCGGGACAGGTTGATCAAGACCGCATCGGGACGCAGGCGGCCCAGCAGCGACTCGCCCAGGAGTCCCCGCGTCTCGTCGGTCTCGGGCAGGGTGAGCACCACGTAGTGCGACTGGCCCAACAGTTCGGGCAGTCCGCGCGTGTCCCACATGCGCTCCACCTCCGGCGGCGCCGCGGTCGAGGTGCGGCGCACGGCCACCACCCGCATCCCGAGCGCCGCGCCCCGGCGCCCGACCGCGCTCCCGGTGCCTCCGTACCCCACCACGCCCAGCGTGCGCCCGGCCAGCTCCACGAGCGGGCTGTGGCTCCCGGCCAGGTCTGCGTGGCGCCACTCGCGACGCGCCTTCCCGGCGGCCGCGACGTCCAGTCCGCGGGAGAAGTGCAGCATGAGGGCCAGGGCGTGCTCGGCGAGCGGCTCGGCGTGCAGGCCGGCCGAGTTGGTGAGCACGACGTCGCTCTCGACCAGCTCCTGGAACAGGCTGGCGCCCACTCCCGAGGCACCCGAGTGGACCCAGCGTAGCTCCGGGGCCTCCTGGAAGGCACGCCGCGGGATTCCGAATCCGGCGTAGACCTCCGCGTCCCGGATCTCCTCGAGGAGGCGCTCGGGGACCCGCCGGGCACCGTCGCCCGCGAAATAGCCCGGCTCCTCCAGGAAGGTGGCCGTCCAGTCCCCGGGGAGGGACCGGCGCAGCCTGGCCCGGTCCGCCTCCGGCATGGACCACAGCGGGTACTCGGGCGCGTGCATCCACACCAGCAGCTTGCGGCTCACGTCCTCCCCCTACTCGTAGCGGGCGCTGCGCACGCCCGGGGTGTCCGCCAGCCGGCGGAGGAGAACGTCCCGCTGGCGGGTCGAACCGTGCAGCAGGTAGTAGAACACCGAGGCGTCGTCCCGGTGCTCGTGCCCCGAGAGCTCGTGGACCATGGACGTGTCGCCGAGCGCCGCCCGGAGCCCGTCCCGGCCGGCGTCCCCCGCCACCACCACCCGCAGCACGTGCTCTCCCTTGTCCGGCAGCACCGAGCGCTCGAAGCGCCCCAGGAAGACCAGGGTGATCACCACGAGCACGGTCGCGCCCAGGGACTGCCAGTAGAGGTGGAGCCCGACGCCCATCCCGATCGCCGCCACGACCCACAGGGTGGCCGCCGTCGTGAGGCCGAGCACGTTGCCCCCGGCCACCAGGATCGTGCCGCCCCCGATGAACCCGATCCCCTCGACGATGTGGGAGGCGATGCGGCCCGGGTCTCCCCGCATGAGGTCGTTCGCCAGGAAGCCCGTGGCCACGAGGACGGAGAGCTCGGTGAACAGCTCGGCCCCCACACAGATGAGGATGTTCGTGCGAAGCCCGGCCGGCTTGCCCGACATCTCCCGCTCCAGCCCGATGGCGGCGCCCAGGGCCGTGGCCAGCAGGAGGCGGCCCAGCATGGGCAGGTCGAGCGTGTGGGCGAGACCTTCCACGGCGGCTCCTCAGCTCGCCCGCGGCGCCGACACGTGGCGCCGGGCCAGCCCCATGCGCTCGTACACCTCCTCCAGCGTGGCGCGGGCCAGCTGTCGGCAGCGCGCCGCGCCCGCGTCCAGGATCCCGTACACGCGATCCGGATCCTCGCGCAGCGCCCGCGCCCGCTCCCGAATCGGCGCCAGATCCTCCGCCATGTGGGAGGCCAGCTTCCGCTTGCAGTCCACGCAGCCGATGGTGGCCGTCTGGCAGCGCGCCTCCACCTCCTCGCGCACGGCGGCCGGGCTGAAGTGCCCGTGCAGGGCGAAGATGTTGCAGACGTGGGGGTTCCCCGGATCGTTCCGGCGGACGCGGTCCGGGTCGGTGACCGCCGTCGCCAGCCGCTTCCCGATCTCATCCGGCTCGGCGAGGAGCGGGATCGTGTTGCCCGCCGACTTGGACATCTTCGACGCGCCATCCAGCCCCAGGATCCGCGTCGCGCGGCCCACCAGCGGCTGCGGCTCCGGGAACAGGTCCCCGAAGCGCCCGTTCCAGCGGCGGGCGATCTCCCGCGACAGCTCCAGGTGCTGGAACTGGTCCTCGCCCACCGGGACCAGGCCGGCGCGGTAGAGGAGGATGTCGGCCGCCTGCAGCACCGGATAGTCCAGGAGGCCGGCGCTCACCGACTCCTGGCCGCGGGACTTGTCCTTGAACTGCGTCATGCGCTGCAGCTCGCCCAGCGGCGTCACCGTGTTGAAGATCCAGGTCAGCTCGGCGTGCTCGGGGACGTCCGACTGGACGAACAGGGTGCAGCGCTCCGGGTCCAGGCCGGCCGCCAGCAGGCAGACGGCCAGGTCGAAGACGCGCTCCTGCATCTCGGAGGGCTCGTACTCCGTGATGATCGCGTGCAGGTCGACGATGCAGTACAGGCAGTCGTAGTCCTCGACCAGCTCCACCCAGTTGCGGATCGCGCCCAGGTAGTTCCCCAGGTGCGCCTCGCCCGTGGGCTGGATGCCGCTGAACACGCGCTGTCTACGATCGCTCATCCAGGGAGCCTGTCCGGTTGTCGTCGGCTGCGTCGGGAGGGCGGCCAGGTGGCGGGTCTCCGCACGAAAAAGCGCGGTCCCGCGCGCCCGGGTCACCGGGGCGGGGCCCGCGCCTCGCCGCCTCTCGGGCCGGTCCCGCTGGAGCCCGTCCGGCCGCCCGGCTAAGTTACCCGCGGCGAGCGAGGCGAGCAAGCGAAAAGAGGCCATAGTGAAGGACTTTCCGGACATCGAGGGCGAGGACCGTCGGCTCCTGGAGGCGGCGCTGGAGGCGGGGCGCGCGGCCGCCGAGGTCCATGGCTCGGGGGCCGCGCGCCTGGACCCGCCGGCCTGGACCGAGAAGGGGCCGGCCGACTTCGTCACCGAGGTGGACAGGGAGGCCGAGCGCCGGATCCTGGGCGTGCTCGGCCGCCGCTTCCCCGGCCACGCGTTTCTGGCCGAGGAAGGGACGGACGTCGGCCCGGCGGGGAGCGAAGCCCTCGCCCCCTTCCGCTGGATCGTGGATCCCCTGGACGGCACCACCAACTGGCTGCACGGCTACCCCGAGCACGCGGTGTCGATCGCCGGCGCGGACGCGGAGGGGCTCCGCGTCGCCGTGGTGGTGAACTCGGCCACCGGCGAGACCTTCACCGCCGTCCGGGGCCGCGGCGCCCGGCGAAACGGGGAGCCGATCCGGGTGTCCGACGTGGACCGCCTCCACCTGGCCCTCGTCGGCACCGGCTTCCCCTTCAAGAGGCAGGAGCTCCTCCCGGGCTACCTGGAGAGCCTCGGCCGAGTCATCGCCGCCACCAGTGGCGTGCGCCGGGGCGGAGCCGCCGCCCTCGACCTGTGCGACCTGGCGTGCGGCCGCCTGGACGCGTTCTGGGAGACGTGGCTCATGCCGTGGGACGTGGCGGCCGGCGCGCTCATCGTGCGCGAGGCGGGCGGCGCCTTCGGCCCGCTTCCTCCGCCGCTCGGCCCCGAGCCCGGCGGGCCCCGGCCTCCCGAGACGCCCGGCCTCGGCTCGGGGGGCTACAGGGCCTCCAACGCGGCCCTGGCGGAGACGTGGGAGGCCCTCCTGTACGGGAGGACGTGAGTCGATGGACGCCCGGCGCCTGATCGAGCGACTCGGCCTCCAGCCCCATCCCGAGGAGGGCGGCTACTTCCGGGAAACGTACCGGTCGGTGCGGCGCTTCGACCCCGAAGGCGCCTACCCAGGCGACCGGTCGGTGAGCACCGCCATCTACTACCTCCTCACCCCCGACACCTTCTCGGCCCTCCACCGGCTCCCGGGCGACGAGATCTTCCACTTCTACCTGGGTGATCCCGTGGACATGCTCCTCCTCCACCCCGGTGGGTCCTCCGAGCGGATCACCCTCGGCCCGGACCTGGAGACGATGCGGATGCAGCACGTCGTGCCGGGGGGGACGTGGCAGGGCTCGCGCCTGGCGCCGGGCGGAGGCTGGGCCCTCCTCGGCACCACCATGGCGCCCGGGTTCGAGGCCGAGGACTACGAGGCCGGAACGCTCGACCTGATCGGCGCCTATCCCGGGGAGGCGGACGCGATCCGGGCCCTGCTGCCTGGAAGCGGCGGGGTCGCCGGCGACTGACGCGCCCGGCGGGCCGTCCGGGACGACGACCGCCTCAGTTCGCCTTCCGGGCCGCCTCGATGCGGCGCAGCACCGGCTCCAGCACCTTCCAGACGTTCTCCGCGACGATCGTCTCGCCGGCCGCGTTGGGATGCATGCCGTCCGCCTGGTTGAGGGCGGAGTCGGCGGCCACGCCCTCGAGCAGGAACGGGATGAGGACGGCGCCGTTCCGGCGAGCCAGCGCCGGGAACAGCTCCCGGAAGCTCCGCGTGTAGTCCGGTCCCAGGTTGGGGGGCGCCCGCATGCCCGCGATCACGATCCTGGCGGCCGGCCGCCGGGCCCGCACCGAGTCGACGATGGCCTGGAGGTTGGCTCGTGTGGCGCCCAGGTCCTGGCCTCGGAGCATGTCGTTGGCGCCCAGCTCCAGGACGACGGCCGCCACCGGCCGCTCCAGGTAGCCCCCCACCAGCCGCACCCCATCGGCCGAGGTGGCGCCGCTGACCCCCGCGTTCACGGCCCGGAAGTCGAGCCCGGCCGAGTCGATCTTCGCCTGCACCAGCGCCGGGTAGGCTCGCTCCGGAAGCAGCCCGAGCCCGGCCGTCAGGGAGTTGCCGAGGAAGAGGACGACGGGGGTGGTGTCCGGGGCCGTCGAGGCGCGCGGGCCGGCGGCGCCCCCCCCGGCCGCGTCGGCGGCACTTCGGCCCGAGTCGAGCCCCGGAGTCGCCGAGCCCGATTCCCCCGATTCGCACGCCCACGCGAGGGTGCCGGCGAGCGCCACTACGATCGTCGTGGTGAGAAGGAGGGCCCGCCGCCGTATCTTGCGCCTCATGATGATCCTCGCCGAGGGACTGGTGCGTGAATACACCGCCGGGGGCCGCACGCTCACGGTGCTGTCCGGGGTCGACCTGGCTGTCGACGCGGGCGAGATCGTGGCCATCGTGGGGCCCTCCGGCAGCGGCAAGACGACCCTTCTCGGGCTCCTGGCCGGACTGGATCGACCCACGCGGGGCACCGTGCGATTGGACGGGGAGCTCCTGGACGACCTGGACCAGGAAGGACTCGCCCGCCTCCGGGCCGAGAAGGTAGGCTTCGTGTTCCAGACTTTCCAGCTCCTGCCCACGCTCACCGCACTGGAGAACGTGCTGGTCCCGATCGAGATCGCGACCGATCGGGCCGGGCATCGGGAGGACCGGAACGCCGCGGAACGGCGGGCTCGGGAGCTCCTCGGGCGGGTGGGACTCGCGGAGCGGGCCGACCACTACCCGTCCCAGCTCTCGGGGGGAGAGCAGCAGCGCGTGGGCCTGGCGCGCGCCTTCGCCAACCGCCCCGCCATCCTGCTGGCCGACGAGCCCACCGGGAACCTGGACGCCGACACGGGCGCCGAGGTGATCGACCTCCTCGTGGAGCTGAACCGCGAGGCCGACACGGCCATGGTGCTGGTCACGCACGACACGGAGCTGGCCGCCCGCGCCAGCCGCGTGGTGCGGCTGCGAGACGGCCGGCTCGCCGGCGCCCCGTGAGATGAGCCCGCGCCCTTGAGCCTCCGCTTTGCCGCCCGAATGGCGCGCCGCGACGCGCGGGCGGGCTCGGGCACCCTGGCTCTGTGCGGAGGAGCCATCGCCCTCGGCGTGGCCGCGCTGGTGGCGCTCGGCTCCTTCCGGGCCTCGGTGGCCGACGCCGTGGCCCGGCAGGGACGGGACATGCTGGGCGCCGACGCAGCCTTCTCCAGTCGCCACGCCTTCCCCGACTCGGTCCGCCGGCTCCTGGACTCCCTGTCGCGCACCGGGGCCGGCGTGTCGCGGAGCACCGGCTTCCCCTCCATGGTGCTGGCCCCGGGGAGTGGCGCCGTCCGGCTGCTCGAGGTGCGGGCCATCGAGGGCGGGTGGCCGTTCCACGGGAAGGTCGAGACATCCCCGCCCGGGGCATGGGCGGCCCTCCACCGGGACACGGTGGCGGCGGGCGCCGGTCCCCTGCCCCCCGCCGTCCTCGATCCAGAGGCGGCCGCGCAGCTCTCCGCCTCGGCCGGCGACACGGTGACGGTGGGCCGGGCACGCTTCGTGGTCGCCGGCGTCGCCACGGCGATGCCCGACCACCCCCCGACCCGCGTGTTCGACCGTCCGCGGGTCTACATCGCGGCGGGCCATCTCCGCCAGCACGGGTCTGGTGCAGAGGGGCAGCCTGATCACGTACGGGGCCTACCTCGATCTGGGCGGGCCCACCGCCACCCGGACGTTCCTGGATCGGCACCGCGGGATGCTGCGGCGGGCCGGGGTCCGGGCCACGACCCCCGCCCGCGAACAGGAGCGTCTCACCTCCGGAGTGGGCTACGGAACGCGCTTCCTGGGACTGGTGGGGCTGGCGGCGCTCCTCCTGGGCGGTCTGGGGGTGGCCAGTGCGGCCCGCGTCCTGGCCGCCACCAAGCTCCGCAGCGCCGCCCTCCTCCGCTGCCTGGGCGCGAGCCGGGGCTCGGTGCTGTCGATCTTCCTGCTCGAAACGCTGGCGCTCGCCCTGATCGCTTCGGCGCTCGGGGCCGCGGCCGGCATCGGGGTGCAGGCGTGGCTCCCGCACCTCTTCTCCGGGCTCCTCCCCGTGTCGGTCCGCTTCGGGGTCCATCCCGGCGTCGTGGCGGCCGGCCTCGGCGTGGGCGTGGGGAGCGCCCTCGCGTTCGCGCTCCTCCCGCTCCTGGACGTCCGGGACGCGCCGCCGCTCGCCGCCCTGCGGCGGGCCGAGAGCGGCCTGGAGGACGACGGACGGCGGCGATGGCGGGACCCGCGTCGCTGGGGGGCGGCGGGGCTGCTGGCGGCCGCCGTGGCGGCGCTGTGCGTCTGGCAGGCGCCAAGCCCGCTCACCGGGCTCGCCTACGCCGGGGGCCTCGTGGTGCTGGCCCTCCTGCTGGCCGCCGTGGGCCGGGGCCTGGCGTGGGCCGCGCGCCGATTCCTGCCGCACGGGGCCTCCTACGCGCTCCGGCAGGGTGTCTCCAACCTGTTTCGGCCCCGCAACCAGACGCTGGCCGTGGTGGTGGCTCTCGGGATGGGCACCTTCCTGATCGGCACGCTGGCGGCGGTCGAGTCCAACGTCGTCGACCGCCTGCGACGGGCCACCGGCCCCGGCCAGCCGGACCTCGTCCTGTTCGACATCCAGCCGGACCAGAGGGACTCCGTCCTCGATCTCCTGCGCCGGGGCGGCCATCCGACGCTCGGCGCGACCCCGATCGCCGTGCTCCGCATCGCCTCCCTGAACGGCGTCGATGCCGCCCGCCTGCGGGCCGAGGAGAGTCGGCTCGTGGGCGGCGCCGCCGCGTCGGACTCCGACTCGGCCGCCGGCCCGAGACGCCGGAGGCCGGAACGATGGGCGCTGGGGCGCGAATACCGGAGCACGTGGCGCGACTCGTTGACGGCCACGGAGACGCTGACCGCGGGTCGGTGGTGGGATTCGGCCTGGGCCGGCGGCCCGCGCCCCGGCCAGGTATCGCTGTCCACCGACATCGCCGGAGACCTGGGCGTCGGCCTGGGCGACACGATCACCTGGGAGGCGGCCGGCCGTCGCCTCACGACCGTGGTGACGAGCCTGCGCGACGTCGACTGGGCCCGGCCGGCCCTCAACTTCTTCGCCGTGTTCCAGCCCGGCGTCCTCGACGGGGTGCCCGCCACGTGGGTGGTGCTCACGCGGATCCCCGATCCGGGGGCCCGGGCGGCGCTGCAGCGCGACCTGATCCTGAGCTTCCCCAGCGTGTCGGCGGTCGACCTGGCCCGCATCGAGGCGGCCGTCCGTCAGGTGGTGGGCACCGTGGCCGAAGCCGTCCGGTTCATGACCCTGTTCAGCGTCGTGGCCGGACTCCTCATCCTGATCGCGGCCATCTGGGCCTCTCGTCGCCAGAGGCTCCGGGAGACCGTGCTCCTCCGCACCCTGGGGGCCCGCTCGGCCACGATCCGCTCCATCCACCTGGCGGAGTACGCCTGCCTGGGGGGGCTCGCCGGCCTGGCGGGGACAGGGCTGGCGGCCGTGGCGGGCTGGGCCGTGGTCTCCCGCGGCTTCGGTCTTCCCTACCGGACCCCCGTCGGCTCCCTGGCGCTCCTGTGGCTCGCCACCTCGGCCGCGGCCGTGCTGGTGGGCGCGCTGGCGGGCGGGAAAGCGGTCCGCCGGCCGCCGCTGGAGGTCCTGCGCGGCCTGGAGGAGTGAGCCCGCTCAGCTCCCGGCCGGCGCTCCCGAGCGGGCTTCGAGCGCGGCCACGACCGCGTCGGCGAGGGGCCCCGCTCCGAACCGGATCGGGTCGGTGACCGGGAGGCCGGTCCGCTCCCGTGCCTCCCCGACGACCCGGCGTGCCTCTTCCTCGCCCAGGTCGTAGGTAGCCGCCGACACGGCGACCACGCGCGGCGCCTCCGGCGGCCGGATCCAGCCCGCCGCCTCCTCGTACAGGCGCACGACGTCGTCCAGGGGTGGGATGTCGACCCAGTCGTAGCGGCCGCCGTAGATCGTGCGTCGCGACGGCACCCAGCACAGCACCAGGGCCTGCGGCATGGAGCCGTGCAGGAGACCGAGCGTGACCCCGGAATAGCCGGGATGGAGGAGGGATCCCTGGCCCTCCACCAGCACGACGTCCGCCCCGGCGGCCCCGGGCACGGGATCCTCCCGCCACCCTCCCGGCACCGGCACCCGGGCGTCCTCCGCGCCGGCCCCGGCCAGGACCAGGGACTCGGCGGCGCCCGCCACGAAGTCGGCCGCCACCGCATCCACCGCCACGCCCCAGCCCTCGAGCAGGATCCCGGTCTGGCCCGTGGGCGCGAAGCTCGTCCCGACCCCGCGCCGCCGCAGCTCGCGCCGGAGCTCGAGGCCCGTCGTCATCTTCCCGACGTTGCAGTCGGTGCCCACCGTCAGCACGCGGAGGACGTCGGCACCGGCCGCGCGCCCCGTGGCCACCGGGAGCCCCGGCGGGGAGCGCCGCAGGTCCACCAGGCGAACGCCGCGCGCTTCCGCCAGGCCCGCCAGCTCGGGGTCCTCGGCCAGGAAGCCGTGCAGACCGCTCCACACCTCGAGTCCGCCCTCGATCGCCGCGCGCAGGACGGGCCGCCACGCGTCCGGGAGCGCGCCGCCCTGCGGCGCCACACCGATGAGGAGAGCGTCCGGCGGGACCGCGGCGGCCAGCGCCTCCTCCAGATTCGCCACCACGGGGATCCCGGCACCGAAGCCGAGCACGTCGGCGGCCGTGCCGCCCGCGTGCTCGGAGTCCAGCACGGCCGTCACGCGCTCCGGCAGGTACCGGATCGCGGAGGCAGCCGTCTTCGACCCGACGAGCCCGAAGCGCCCCTCGGCCAGCACGGCGAAGCTGGGGGGGCTCACTCCTCGGCGCTCCTCGTGTCGCGGCGCTTCCCCTCCAGCGCCTCGACCAGGTCGGGCACGGATCGACCACGCCCGGCCGACGCCACGACGAAGTCGGCGGAGGCCGGGAGCCGGAGGGTGATCTGATGGCCGCCGCGCCGCGGCAGGTAGCGGCCGCCCTCCAGGATGCGCTCGATGTAGATCCTGTGGATCAGGACGCGAACGCAGGCCAGCACCGGCACGGCCACCAGCAGCCCGATGGCGCCCAGCAGCTTGGCCAGGATGAGGAGCGCCAGCAGGGTCCAGGCCGGCGGGAGCTCGACCCGCTCCTCGAAGATCAGCGGGCTCACCACGTTGGCCTCCAGCAGGTGCACGCCCGCGCCTACGCTGGCCACGATGAGGGCGAACACGATGCCGTTGTCCGGAAGGACGAAGAGCGCCGGCAGCACCGTGGAAAACAGGGTCCCGAAGAAGGGGACGATGGCCACGAGGCCGGCGAACACGCCGAACGCGAGCGCGAAGGGCACGCCCAGGAACTGGAGGCCCACCCAGGTCAGCGAGCCGAGCACGAACATGGCCAGCAGCTGCCCGCCGAGCCACGATCGCAGCGTCGTGCTCATCTCGTCCATGATGTCGGCCGCCGCGTCCCGGTGGAGCGGCGGGACGAGCTGCAGCACCTCGCCCCGGTACAGGCCGGGCCGGGTCGTGAGGTAGATGCTGATGGCCACGAGGCTGACCACGTGCACGAAGAACCAGATCCCGTTGAACAGGTACGGCACGGCCCCCGTGACGTACTGTCCGATCTGCCGGAACAAGGACCCGAAGTAGTTGCCACCCTGCGGGCCCGCGCCGAACAGCTCGCCCAGGAACGGATACTTGTCCTGCAGCCCCGACAGGGACCGCTCCCATTGCGCGAGCTGGCGGGGGAGGGCCGTCACCAGCTGGGTCGCCTGGGCGGTGAGGGGCGGCGCCAGGAGGACCCCGATCCCGCCGATGAACAAGAGCGTCGCCAGGACGCTGACCACGATGCCCACCGGACGCGGGAGCCGGAGACGGCGCTGGAACCAGTCGGTCACCGCCCCCAGGTAGATGGAGAACAGCAGCGACAGGAAGAGGAGGATGAGGAGGTCGGCGACGCTGTAGACGAACAGCAGGAGGAGGACGAGGACGACGGCCGTGACCAGGAGGCGTACCCGGCCCCGGACGCCGGCCGCATCCATCCGGCCCTCTCCCGCTTCAGCTACCGTGGTCGCCGGAGCCGGAGAGGTCGTCGCTGTCCTCCTCGACGATCTCCGCGTCCTTCACGTCCGCTTTGCCGGAGCCGAGCGCCCGCGGGGCGGGGTCGTCGCCGGTCGGCAGCAGTCCCATCTCCTGCTTGAGGGCCGAGAGTCGGGCCTCGACGTCCCGGTGCCCTCCCGCCTCGAGACCGGCGAATTCCTTCTCGAGCGTGTCGCCCCCGAGCTCGTCGTCCACCTCGGCGGCGGCGATCGCCCGGCGCTCGGACGCCTCGATCTCCTCGCTCATGCGATCGAACGCCCGGAAGGCGCCCCGGTCCTCGAGGCCCGCGATCGTGTCCTGGATGCGCTTCTGCGCCTGGGCGCGCTTCTGCTTGGCGATGAGGAGGTTCTTCTTGCGCTTGGCCTCCTCGATCTTGGCGTTGAGCTGGCGCAGGGAGTTCTTGAGCCGGTCGGTCTCCTGGCGATGCCGCTGCCACTGCTCCTGGAGCTCCCGGGCATGGTCGGCGTGCTCCTGGCCCCGCATGAGGGCCTGTCGCGCCAGGTCGTCCCGGCCCTCCTTGACCGCCAGGCGCGCCCGGCGCTCCCATTCCTCCGCCTGTCCCCGCTCCTCCTCCCAGGTCGCCCGGAGCTTGCGCTCGTCGGCGATGGCGACCGCGACCTCCTGCTTGGCCTGAGCCAGCTGCCGACGCATGTCCTCGAGGATCTGCGTCAGCATCTTCTCCGGGTTCTCGGCCCGGGCGATGAGGTCGTTGATGTTGGAGCGGAGCACCCGTGAGAGTCTCTCGAAGATTCCCATGATCAGTCCGTCGACAGTTCCTTCAGGTGACTCGTGACCGCCAGCGCCAGACTCTCCAGCGAGGCCCGGAACTCCGTGAAGTCCAGGTCCTCCAGCTCCAGCGTGTCGGCCAGCACGATCTCCCCGTCCTCCAGGCCGTAGGCGCCGTGGACGAGGTCCGACGCGTTCAACTCGAGCAAACGCCTGTAGATTCTGAGCTGCGCGGCCTCGCCCTCCGGTACGGTCCGGATGACGGTCCTCAGCAGCAGCACGGGAGGCAAGTAGCTGGCCACGATGGCCGGGCCGCCGCCCTGCTCCTCTCCCTCCGGTCGCACGAGCCACATGCCGTCGCCGATTTCCTCGTAGTCGAGGTCGGTTCGGATGAGGTAACTCTCGATGTCTTCGCGACTGATCATGATCCCGAGCTCCTTTCGCCCTCCGGCTTCGGCGCCTGGAGCGCGGGGCGCTCCTCCAGCAGCCGTACCAGGAAGTCCTGCTCCTCGGCCATCCGCTCCACCCGGTCCGTCAGCTCCGCCACCTGTCGGCGGAGGCCCTCGATGTCCTCGCGCGGCACGCCGGGCGGGATCGCCTCGGTCGGACCCTCGGTCTCGACGCGACGGGGACCATCGTCCAGCCGACGCACCAGCCCGCGCCCCAGGGGGAGAAGCACGGCGAAGAACATGACCAGTACGATGAGTTCCGCCACACCCATGTTTCGCTCTGCGTTACTCCGCCCCGGGATCGTCCCTACGTCGTTCCGCCTTCGGCGGTTTCACGGGCCGCGGAGGCTTCCCCCACGGCCGGCCGGCGGACGCGGGAGCGTCGGCGAGCGGGCGCTCGGGGCGTCCGCATCAGGGTAACCCGGAGCCCCGGCGGTAGCAATGCGCACCGCCTATATTGGCCCGTGTTTCGCGCGCCGTCGGGCATCCGGCGGCGCCACCCCCGTCGAGGAGGATGGAGCGATGTCCGGTGTACCCGTTCCGCCGCGCGGCCGGCGGGCCCGAGTCCGCAGGCCCGGAGGCCGTGTCGTGCTGGCCCTGCTTCTGGCGCTGACCGCGGCCTGCGCCTCGGCCGGACCCTACGGAGGTGGAGGCGAGGGGGGCGAGCGGGGCGAGTCGGGGGAATTGGGACGCGGTGAGCGAATGGAGCGCTTCCGGCGCGAGGCCGGCTTCCGCTACTGGGTGTACGTGGCCGACGAGGCCTCCGACGTGGTGAGCCGGGTGCGCTTCGACCGGGACAGCATCGCGGTCGACAGGACGATCCCGGTGGGGATCATGCCCGCCGACCTGGACGGCCCGCACGGCCTGTCGATCTCGGAGGACGGACGCTTCTGGTACCTGACCACGGCGCACGGGACGCCGTTCGGGCGCCTGTGGAAGTACCGCACCGGGTCCGACGTGCTCGTCGACAGCGTCCAGCTCGGCCTGTTCCCGGCCACCATCGGGCTGACGCCGGACGGCACGATGGCGTTCGTGGCCAACTTCGACCTGCACGGCGACCCGGTCCCCTCCTCCGTCTCCGTGGTGGAGACCGACCCGGTGCTCACCGAGACGGGCCGGGTCAAGACCTGCGTGAAGCCGCACGGCGTCCGCGTCGGCCCCGCCGGCGAGCACGTCTACTCCGTATGCATGGCGAGCGACGAGCTGGTGGACATGACCGTCCAGCCCCCGAGGGTGAGCCGTACCCTGCACGTGTCCGCGACGGGCGGCGGGCCGTGCAAGCCCACCTGGGCCCAGCCCTCGGTGGACGGGAAGCACGTGTACGTGGCCTGCAACGGTGCCTCCGAGGTGCTGGACGTGGACGTAGCCACGTGGGCCGTGTCGCGGCGCTTCCAGGTGGGCAAGGCGCCCTACAACCTGGCGGTGACGCGGGACGGCCGGTACCTGCTGGCCACCGACAAGGGCGAGCAGGCCGTGAGCCTGGTCGACCTCCGCGACGGAACGGAAGCCGCCCGGATCGGGACCACCCGCCCCCTCCCCCACGGCGTCGTGGTCTCCCCCGACTCACGCTACGCCTTCGTGACCAACGAGGCCGTGGGCGCCACCCGCAGCACCGTGGACGTCATCGACCTGGACGGGAAGAAGCGGGTGGCCAGCGTGGAGGTCGAGCACCAGGCGGGCGGCATCGCCTTCTGGCGGATGGCCCCGCTCCGCGGGCCGAATCCCCGCTTCGGTCGTGGGTTCCGGCCCCGGGAACGGGGCGAGGGCGGCGAGAGCGGCGGTGAGATCGGCGAGGGCGGAGCCACGCGATGAACGAGTTTGTGCGGGGGATCGTAGCACGTCTCGGTGAGAACTTCGCGCCCGACGTCCTCGGAGCGCAGCTCGCGCGCCTCCTCAGCAGCGCCATCGCTGCTGGGCTCACCTTCCTGGCGTACTACGCGGCCTGGCGTCTCCTGGACGCCCTCCTCCGCCCGGCCCTGCGCCGGACCCGTCTCGACACCACGAGCCGCGAGTTCGCCCGGACCGTGATCCGCTTCCTCGTCCTCACCGTGGGCGCGGTGGCCGCCCTGAGCGAGATGGGCATCGGCACGACGTCCCTCCTGGCCAGCCTGGGCGTGGCCGGCATCACGCTCGGTCTCGTGCGGGAGGACCCGGACTTCATGGAGGTACCGCCTCCGCGCGTCGTGGTGACGGCGCTGGGCGACTACCACGTCACCCTGCAGCTCCAGGCCTGGCTGGAGGACGAGCGACGCCACATCCCCCGGCGGTTCGAGCTCCGGGAGCGGGTGTTCGAGGCCCTGAGGAAGGCCGGCGTCGACATGCCGACCGAGACGATCCGCGTCACGGGCCTGCCGCCTGGTGCCGTCCCGTCGGGATCCCCCGAGCCCGCGTAGGCGCCGGCTCCCGTCCGGCGACTTCTCCAGGAGGGACCGGCGGGCTCCCGTTGCCGCACGTAGTCCGGTGGGCCAGCTTGGCCTCGCTCCTGACGACATGGTCCCACGGTCGAGGTTGCTCCATGGCCCAGTCGCGCCGCGTCCGCGCCCCGCGCCCCGTCGCGGGCGCCCTCCTGTCCGCCGCCCTGCTGGCCGCCGGCCTGCTCGCCGCGCCGGCCCCCGCCCGGGCCAAGGTGGTCCGGGTCGTGGTCACCAGCCGCGACACGATCCTGGGCGGCAAGGCCTTCGGGAAGGCCGGCGCCTACGAGAGGATCGCGGGGCGGGTGTACTTCACCTTCGACCCCGCCAACCCGGCGGACGCCCGCATCGCCGACCTCGAGCTGGCCCCCCGGAACGCGGACGGGAAGGTGGAGGCGTGGGCCAACTTCATGGTGCTCCAGCCGCTCGACCCGGCGCGCCGGAGCGGCGTGTCGCTGGTCGAGGTGTCGAACCGGGGCGGGAAGGCGGCCCTCGCCTACTTCGACCGGGCCGCCTCCAGCCTGGACCCGTCGCGGGCGCGGGACTTCGGGGACGGCTTCCTCCTCCGCCATGCGGTACACGATCGTGTGGGTGGGGTGGGAGTTCGACGTGCCGCCCGAGCCCGCCCTCCTCCTCCGCCTCCACGTGCCCCGGGCCACCAACCCGGACGGCTCACCGCTCCGGGGCCGGGTGCGGAGCGACTGGGTGGTGGAGTACCCGACCCGCACCCTGTCGGTCGGCCACCGGAGCCAGGTGGGCTACCCGGTGACCGACACGGCCACGCGCGGGGCCTACCTCACCGTGCGCGACGACCGGAACGCGCCCCGCAGGGTCGTCCCGCGCTCGGCCTGGGCCTTCGCCCGGGAGACCGAGGACGGCCGGGTGGTGGGCGACTCGACCCACATCTTCATGAAGGCGGACTTCACGCCCGGGAAGATCTACGAGCTCGTCTACCCGTCCGAGAATCCGCCGGTGGTGGGGCTGGGGCTGGCCGCCGTGCGCGACATGATCGCCTACCAGAAGTACGACCCCCACAGCCTGTTCCCCGCCAAATACGGCATCGCCGAGGGCATCTCCCAGACGGGCCGCTTCCTGCGCCACTTCCTCTACCAGGGCTTCAACGTGGACGAAGAGGGCCGGAAGGCGTTCGACGGGATCCTGGCCATGGCGGCGGGCGGCGGGCGCGGCAGCTTCGATCACCGCTTCGGGCAGCCCTCCAGGGACGCCCACCGGTTCTCGGCCTTCTTCTACCCGACCGACATCTTCCCCTTCACCGGCCGGGTGGAGCGCGACCCGCTCACCGGCCGGGAGGACGGGCTCCTGGCACACACGCCGCCCGAGGACCTGCCCAGGATCTTCTACACGAACTCTGGCTACGAGTACTGGGGGCGCGCCGCCTCGCTCATCCAGACGAGCGCCGACGGATCCACGGACGTGCCGCCCCTCCCGAACGTCCGGATCTACCACTTCGCCGGCGGGCAGCACTTCGTGGACCGCTTCCCGCCCGGCACCGACCACTTCCCCGAGGCTCCCAGGGGCCTGGTCTCGAAGCCGGGGCAGCCCGCGGCGTGGCGGGGCGACCCGCTCGACTACCATCCCAACCTCAGGGCCCTGCTGGTGCGGCTCACCGACTGGATCGTGGACGGCCGGGAGCCACCCCCCTCGGCCATCCCGCACATCGCCGACGGGACGCTGGTCCCGGTGGTGGCGGCCGCGAAGGCGTTCCCCGACATCCCGGGGCTCGGCTTCCCGAAGGTGACCGAGGTGGCCTACCATGCCGACTACGGCCCGCGCTGGGGCGAGGGGATCGTGGACTTCCAGCCCCCGCGGCTGGGACCCGCCTTCCCCGCCCTCGTGCCGATCACCGACTCGCTCGGGAACGAGCGGGACGGGATCCGGAACGTGGAGGTGCGCGTCCCGCTGGCCACCTACGCGCCCTGGAGCCTGCGGACCGGCATGCCCGGCCCCCAGGACGAGCTGGCCGACTTCCGCGGCACGTTCATCCCGCTGCCGTGGGACGCGGCCGAGAAGACGAGGGCCGGCGACCCGAGGCCGGCGGTGAGCCAGCTGTACGGCTCGCGGGCCGACTACCTGCGGAAGGCGGGGGCCGCGGTGGACACGCTGGTCCGCGAGGGCTTCCTGCTCCGGGAGGACTCGAGCTACGTGGTGGGGCGAGCCGGGGCGATCTGGGACTGGATGGCGAAGCGGGCGGCGGACCGGGAGGGAGGCGCGGGCGGACGGTAGCCGCGCGCCACGAGCACGCGGGGCGTACGCCCCGCGAGCGGCGCATCGCCGGATCGTGGCCGTCAGGGTGACTACGAGTGTAGTCCCGGCACCGCCCTCGACCACGACCGTCGACGACGGGAAGGCGGGCCCGGACGGCGCCCGGCCTCAGCTCCCGCCCGGCGCTCCCAGCGCGATGCGTCCAATACGGCCCGTGCCCGACAGCGCCAGCCACAGGTCCCCGCGCTCCGGGTCGCTCACCATGTGGCGCACCACCGCGTTCGGCGTCGGGATCTTCAGGGTGCGGACGACGGCCCCGGTGGCCGGGTCCGCGGCCACCATGAGCCCCGTGGCCGTCTCGGCGTACCACACCCGCCCGTCGACCCCGATCGCGATCCCGTAGGGACGGCCGCCCTCGTTGGGCGTGGCCCACTCCTCGAACGCGCGCGTGGCCGGGTCGTAGCGGCCCAGTCGACTACGAGCGTAGTCGGTGTACCACACCCGGCCACGAGCGTCGACGACGAGGCGGCGCGGCCGGGCCCCCTCGTGCGGGAGCCGCACCAGCGTCATGGACGCGTCCTTCCGGTCGATCCGGCCGAGCGCGTTGGTGCCGAGCAGGGCCACCCACAGGCTCCCGTCGGGCGCCTCGGCGATCCCGTAGGGCCGGGCGCGGGCGGCCGGCACCGGGTACACGGCGCTCTTCCCCGTGGCCGGGTCCAGCCGCCCGTACAGGTCCGCCCCCTGCACCGTGAACCACAGGGTGCCGTCCACCCAGATCGGCGTGTGCGGATCGGTGGCCTCGGCCGGGAGCGTGTACTCCCGGATCTTCCCCGTGGCCGGGTCCAGGCGCCCGATCTTCCCGACCCGGTTCGCCGTGTACCACACGCCCCCATCCGGGGCCACCGTGATCCCGTGCGGGCCCGAACCCGGCGTGGGCGTCGCCCAGTCCGTGAAGGTCCCGGTGCGCGGATCGAGGCGGCCGATGTAGCTGTTGGCCTGGTCCGTGTACCACACCATGCCATCCGCGCCCACGGCCGGGTCGTGCGGGAAGGCGCCGGCGCGCGGGATCGGGTACTCGACCACGGCGAGGTCGCCGGAGGCGGCCGGCGGCGGCTCCTGGGCCAGGAGCGGCGCCGGGAGGCCGGCGAGGGCCAGGAGCGAGGCGCACAGGGCGCGGGGGGCGGCGGAGGCGGGGCGGGTAGCCGGGAGCATGGCGCACTCTCCGTCGGGGGTGAGTCGGGGAGCCGCTTTCAAGATAGCGGCGCTAGTCCGACGGCGCCCACTCGGCCCGTCGCGCCGCCGCGAGGGCGGCTTTCAGCCCGCCGCCGCCCCCGCCGGCAGCACCCCCCGCAGGTACTCGCCCGTGAAGCTGTCCTCGTGCGCGGCCACCGCCTCCGGCGTGCCCGTGGCCACCACCCGGCCGCCGGCGGCCCCGCCCTCGGGCCCCAGGTCGATGATCCAGTCGGCCGTCTTGACCACGTCGAGCTGGTGCTCGATCACCACCACCGTGTTGCCGCGCTCGACCAGCTCGTGCAGGACGTCCAGGAGGATGCGGATGTCCTCGAAGTGGAGGCCGGTGGTGGGCTCGTCCAGGATGTAGAGGGTGCTCCCGGTGGCGATCTTGGCCAGCTCGGTGGCCAGCTTGACGCGCTGCGCCTCGCCGCCCGACAGGGTGGTGGCCGACTGGCCCAGGGTGATGTAGCCGAGCCCCACGTCGTTCAGGGTGTCCAGCTTCCGCTTCACGCGGGGGACGGCCTCGAAGAACTCGAGCGCCTCCTCGACCGTCATGTCGAGCACGTCGGCGATGCTCTTCCCCTTGTAGAGCACCTCCAGCGTCTCCCGGTTGTAGCGCTTGCCGCGGCACACGTCGCAGGGGACGTACACGTCGGGCAGGAAGTGCATCTCGATCTTCACCAGGCCATCGCCGCGGCACGCCTCGCAGCGGCCGCCCTTCACGTTGAAGCTGAACCGCCCCTTGTCGTAGCCCCGGATCCTGGACTCGGGCAGGGCCGCGTACAGCTCCCGGATGGGGGTGAACACGCCCGTGTAGGTGGCCGGGTTGGAGCGCGGCGTGCGCCCGATGGGACTCTGGTCGACGTCGATGACCTTGTCGATCCGGTCGATGCCGTCGATGCGCTCGTGCGCGCCCGGCTCCTCCCTGGAGCGGTACAGCTCCCGGGCCAGCGACCGGTACAGGATCTCCTCGACCAGGGTGGACTTGCCGGAGCCCGACACGCCGGTCACGCAGATGAAGGTGCCGAGCGGGAAGGCGACGTCGACCCCCTGGAGGTTGTGCTCGCGCGCCCCGCGCACCACCAGCTCCCGGCCCTCCTCCGGCGCCCGGCGGCCCTCAGGGAGAGGGATCTCGCGGTCGCCGCGCAGGTAGGCGGCGGTGAGCGACGTCTCGCTGGCCAGGAGGTCGTCCAGGGTGCCCGACACGAGGACGCGCCCGCCGTGCCGGCCGGCGCCCGGACCCATGTCGACCACGTGGTCGGCCGAGCGGATGGTCTCCTCGTCGTGCTCCACCACCAGCACGGTGTTCCCCAGGTCGCGCAGCTCCTCCAGCGTGTCCAGGAGCCGGCGGTTGTCGCGCTGGTGGAGGCCGATGCTGGGCTCGTCCAGCACGTAGAGGACGCCCACCAGGCGGCTCCCGATCTGGGTGGCCAGCCGGATGCGCTGGGCCTCGCCGCCCGACAGCGTGCCGGCCGAGCGGGCCAGCGTCAGGTAGCCGAGCCCGACCTGGTCCATGAAGCGCAGCCGGTCGCACACCTCGCGCAGGATGGGCTCGACGATCTCGGCCTCCTGCCGGCTCCCCCCGCCCGCCTCCCGGCGCAGCACCTCGAACAGCTCGCGGGCCTCCTCGATCGACCGCTCCACCACCTCGGGCAGCCGGTGCCCGCCCACGGTGACCGAGCGGCTCTCGGGCTTGAGCCGGGCGCCGCCGCACTCGCCGCACGTCCGGGGGGTCATGTAGTCCTCGAGCGAGGAGCGCACCGAATCGCTGTCGGTCTCCTCGTAGCGGCGCCGCAGCTGCTCCAGCACCCCTTCCCAGCCCAGCGCCTCGTCGCCGCGCAGCACGGCCTCCCGGGCCTCCTCGGACAGGGTGCCCCACGGGTCGTTGAGGCCGAAGCCGTACTTCTCGGCGATCTTCGGGAGGATCTTGTTCCGGAGCTTCTTGGAGGGCGGGCCCCAGGGGATGATCACTCCCTCGAGGATGGAGATGCGGTCGCCGCCCAGGATCCGGGACTCCTCGGGCTCCTTGCGCACGCCGAGCCCATCGCAGGACGGGCAGGCCCCGTAGGGCGAGTTGAAGCTGAACTGGCGCGGCTCCAGCTCCGGGATGTTGACGCCGCAGTTGGCGCAGGCGTACTGCTCGCTGAACAGGTGCTCCTCGCGCTCTCCCTCCGCCGGCCCGGCGCCCTTCTCGTCCGCCGCGCCCTCGGCGGCCGGCTCACCCTGGCCCGCCTCCGATCCGTCGCCGGCCGTCGCTCCGTTTCCCCGCACGGCCGGGGTGACCCGGTCCACGCGGACCACGCCGGCCGCCATGCGCAGGGCCGTCTGCAGCGAGTCGGCCAGGCGCTCGCGGTCCTCCTCCCGGACCACCAGGCGGTCCACAACCACCGCGATGTCGTGGTTCCGGTTGCGGTCCAGGGAGGGCGGGTCGTCCAGCTCCACGAGCTCGCCGTCCACCCGGGCGCGCACGAAGCCCTCCTGGCGCGCCTCCTCGAACAGCTCCCGGAACTCGCCCTTGCGGCCCCGGACGAGCGGGGCCAGGACGTCGATGCGCTCACCCGCGGGCCAGGCCAGCACTGCGTCGGCCATCTGGCCCACCGTCTGGCGGCGGACCGGCCGCCCGCACTCGGGGCAGTGCGGCGTTCCGGCCCGGGCCCACAGCAGCCGCAGGAAGTCGTACACCTCGGTCACCGTGCCCACGGTCGAGCGCGGGTTGCGGCTGGTGGTGCGCTGCTCGATGGCCACCGAGGGAGAGAGACCCTCGATCTGGTCGACGTCGGGCTTCTCCATCACCCCCAGGAACTGCCGGGCGTAGGCGGACAGCGACTCGACGTAACGGCGCTGTCCCTCGGCGTAGATGGTGTCGAAGGCCAGCGAGGACTTCCCCGAGCCGGACAGCCCCGTGATGACGGTGAGGCTGTCGCGCGGGATGGCGACGTCGAGGTCCTTGAGGTTGTGCTCGCGCGCCCCCCGGACGACGATGCGGTCGCCGGGAACGGAGTCGTCTCGTGGCATGTCTACCCTGGTTGGGAGGACGGTCGTGTTCGAACTCTCGTCGTCGGCGGCGCGGTCCTACCCCGGGACGAGGATCGTGCCCGCCAGCGGATCCACGTCGACCACCAGGGGCGTCTCGCCGTACGGCTCGCCGTCCACCTGGGCGGCCACGGGCGGGTCGGACTCCACCTGCACGGACCGCGCCTGCAGGAAGAGCATGCGATCGGTGCCCGCGTAGCGCTCCCGCGCCACGCGCCACAGCATGCTGGCCACCTCGGGCAGGTTTCGCGGCGCGTACACGCACACGTCCAGGAGCCCGTCCTTGAACGAGGAGCGCGGCGCCACCTTGAAGTCCATCGGCAGGCCGGCGGCCACGATGTGGCCCACGTTCGCCACCAGGACCATGCTGGCACGGATGTCCAGCTCCCGGTCGTCGGCCACAATGCGGAAGTCGGCCGCCCGCGGCGTGATCACGTTCTTGAGCCCGCTCACCAGGTAGGCGGCGAAGCCGAACCGGTTCTTGAGCTCCGTGGTCGCGTCGGCCATGACGTCGGCATCGAGGCCGGCGCCGGCGATGAGCGCGAAGTGCTCGCCGGCGACCCGGCCGAGGTCGATCCGCTCGGGGACCCCGTCCACCGCCGTCCGCACCGAGCCTTCCAGCGAGGCGGGGATGCCGAAGTTGGCGGCGAGCTGGTTGCCGGTGCCGAACGGGAGGATGGCCACGGGGACGCCCGTGCCGGCCGTGCCCCGGAGAGCCTGCGCCACCGTGCCATCCCCGCCCACCGCCACCACCGCCCGGAAGCCCGCCACGGCGGCCCGGCGGGCCGCCTCGCGCAACCCCTCCGACTCCGAGACCTCCAGGATGTCGAACGGCACGCCGTGGCTCGCGAAGGCGGCCGCCAGGCGACGGCGCAGGGTGGCGCCCCCGCCCGCCGCGGAGGCGCGCGGGTTCACGAGGATGAGGAAGCGCTCGGAGTTCGCGTAGGGGAAAGCCTCCGCCGACGATGCGGAGCCCGCGGGCGTAGAGGGATCCGGCATGCCCTCCGCCCGGATCAGGCGACCCTGCCCGCGAGGGCTTCCAGTCGCCGGACGCGCTCGTCCGTAGGCGGGTGGGTCCGGAACAGGCTCGCGAACGCGGCGCCCCCACCACGCAGCGGGTTCACGATGCACAGGTGGGCGGCGGCCGGGTTGACGCGCATGGGCGTGCGCTCGGCCTCGCGGTCGATGCGCTCGAGGGCGTGGGCCAGGTCCATGGGTCTGCCGGTAATGCGGGCGCCGCCCGCGTCGGCCCGGAACTCGTTCTGCCGGCTGACCGCCATCTGGATCATCATGGCGGCCAGCGGGGCCAGCACCAGCATGAGGATGCCGCCCACGGCGCCCAGACTCCCGCGGTTCCGGTCGCCTCCCAGGAAGAAGCCGAACCGGGCCAGCATGACGATGGCGGCGGCCATGGTGGCGGCCACGGTTCCGATCAGCATGTCGCGGTGCTGGACGTGGGCGAGCTCGTGCGACAGCACGCCGGCCAGCTGGTCGCGATCCAGCGTGCGGCGGATCCCCGTGGTCACGCACACAACCGAGTGCTCCGGGTTCCGGCCGGTGGCGAACGCGTTGGGCTGGTCGTTCTGCACGACGGCCAACCGGGGCATCGGGAGGCCGGCCTTGCGGCGGAGCTCGTCCACCAGGTCGAAGAGCTCGGGATCCTGGTCGCGCTCGATCGGCTGCGCCCGATACATGCGCAGCACCGCCCGGTCGCTGAACCAGTAGCTCCCCACGTTGAACAGGGCGGCGAACACCAGCGCCCCCACCATCCAGTTCGTGCCGCCGAAGTACCCGGCAATGCCGGCGAGCAGGGCCGTGAGCGCGGCCATCAGCCCGAAGATCTTGATGTAGCTGGTCATGACTCCCTCTCGTGCTCTTCGCTCACGGCTCCTCGCGCCGTTCCACCTCCATGGTCCACGACCGGCGCGGCCCGGAGCCCTCGCGTCGCCCCACTCCTACCCTCGGCGCCGACCGGTGCTCCGGCCGTGGACAGGCCGCCGGCGGGGCGCTCGGGCCGCCTGACTGCGGGGACGTGCCCCCGGCTCAGAAGCTCCAGTCCCGGAACAGGAACAGCCCGTACAGCTGCTGCTGGTCGAGCGTGGAGCTCGTGATGCGCGCGACTTCCTGGTTGAACCGATACTGCATCCGGGCCTCCAGCGTCCAGTGCTGGAGGAAGCGCCAGCTCAGCGTGCCCTCCGGGAGGGGCAGCCCCAGCGGGTAGGTGACCGTGAGGAACAGGCTCGGACTCAGGTAGACGCCCGCCTCCACTTCCGTGGCGCTCAGGAGGGACGACTCGCCGCCGCTGCCGATTCCCTGGCCCACGGGCGTGCGACGAATATCCAGATAATCGAGCGGCGACTGACCGACCAGCAGCGACGAGAGCTCCGAGCTCACCTGTCCCAGGAGCTGCTCGCTGGCCAGCTGCCCCGCGAAGCTCCCCTGCTGGCCGTAGGCCCCGGTGGCGGCGCACGGCCGGTTGAACAGGAGCACGCACACCTGGTCGGACTGGCTCAGGCTGGGCTCGCTGGACAGCGTGAGCTGAGGCTGCAGCATGGTGCCCGATACGTGGGCCGTGACCGTGAGGGCGCCCTGCTGGGTCTGGACCTGGCGCTGGGCCGTGATGTCCAGGTTGGGGTTCACGCCGGGCGTTCCCACGAACGCGATCGTGCCCTGCGTGATCTTGAGCTGGCGGGAGTACAGCTCGCCCACCCCCCCCAGGGTCGTCGGCGTCCAGGTATAGCTGCCGCGCACGAGCTGCACCGGGCCGTTCAGGGTGAGGTCCCCCTGGCTCCGGTCCATCCGGATTTCCACGTCGCCCGAGATCTCCACGCTCATCTGCTGGGAGCGCACCCACAGGTTCGGACCCACGGTGGCGCTGAGATCCATCTTCAGGTTCTGGAGGAAGGGGTTCTGGGCCGCGGCGATGAGGCGGCGCTCGGACAGCGTGGTCGTGTCGATGAGCGCGTACAGCTGGGGGTCGGTGAGATCCACGACCTGCTGCTGGCGCAGGAACTCCTGGAAGCGCACGGTGCCGTCGGACACCCTCACCTTGCCGGTGACGGTCGGCCGCCGGTAGGTCCCGGCCAGGTGGATCGTTCCGTCGAGGTTGGCGGAGGCCTTGCGTCGGTCGATGGCATGCAGGCCGTGCGCCACCAGATCGAGGTCGAAGCCGGGGTCGGTCGGATGGACCAGGTCGACCGAGCCGCTGAGGCTGCCGCTACCCTCGTCCTGGGAACGGAACCGGAGGCTGTCCAGGATCGCCTTCGTCCCCTGGAAGCGCACCCCGCCCCCGATGCCCACGTAGCGCGTGCCGAGATCGGGAAGGGTCGCGGCGCCGTCGGCCAGCCGCACGGCCCCGGAGAGGTCCAGCCGACCGGGACCGCCCTCAATGCCGACCTGGCCTCGGGCCATGCCCTGCACCGACCGGAGGCTCGAGAAGGGCGCCGCCGCCAGCTCCAGCGGCAGACTGTCGGCCCGGACTCGCAGGTGCAGGAGATCGTCCGGGAAGCGGTCACCCCGCGCCGCCAGCGCCAGGTCCCCGGCCACGTCGCCGTCCAGCGAGGCCAGCGTGTCGGCCGGCCCGGACAGGGTCGCCTGCACCCGGGTGGACCGATCCTCGTAATGGAAGGTCCCGCCGATCCGGTGGTAGGCGTGCCCGTCGACCTGGGGGCTGTCCACCGCCACCGTCGCGTCCATCACGGGCGCGCTCCCCGTGCCGCGCACCCGCAGCGAGGCCGTGAGCCGTCCGGTGGGGACCGGGCGGAAGGCGAGGAAAGTGGCGACGTTAGCGATCTCGACCCGCCGTACGTCCAGGTCGAAGCGGGCGGCGCCCGCCGTCGGCACCGCGCCGTCGGCACGGATGCTCCCGCCGGCCGCTCCGGTGAGGACCATGGAGTCCACCGAGAGGCCCGAGTCCCCCCAGACGATCCTGGTCGGATGCTCCAGACGGATCCGCTGGGTCCCTAAACCCAGGTCCAGGCTCCGAAGCGCCACGATCGTCCGCTTCCTGGTCCAGTCGAGTCCCGCCTGCAGGTCCACCCTGGCCGACGTGTCCCGCCGGGCGCTCAGCTGGACGTCGGCCTCGTGGGCGCCCCGTCGCGCGACCCGGACCGAGGCCGAGTCGATCGTGAGCTCGCCGCGGCGCACCGCCCACACCTGGCCCCGCACGACCATGGAATCCAGGGAAGTCGCGCTGGTAACGTCCAGGGTGAGGTCCGCCGAGTCGGCGGAGATCGCCCCGTACCCCGGCTGCCGTGCGGTCACCGACCCCCCGAAAGCGAAGGCCTCCAGGTTGCCGTACACGACGCCGCGCGCCATCAGCGAGCCGGCGAGCGTGTCGGGCAGGGCCGGCCCGGCTTCCTGGCCGACGTCGGGCGCCCCTCCGCCGCCGGGGAACTGGGCCAGGAGGTCTTCGGCCGACGTGTCCGCCGACACGGGCCCGCGGCCCGGCACGATCCACCGGTTCCAGCGCGTCAGGTCCGGGGCCTCGATGTCCAGGATCAGCGACCCGCTGCGGTCCTTCGCCAGGCCGAAGGCCCCGCGCCCCCGCACCTGCCCCACGTCGGTCTGGATCGCGAAGGTGTCCGCGGTGGCGAGGCCGTTGCGCACCTGGAAGCGCAGCAGGCTGGAATCGACGCGTGCCCCCGCGAAGGTCGAGGGCAGGACCTCGAGGTCGAAGGTCGCCTGCAGGTCGGCCGGGTCGGTCCCCTCGCCCTGCACGCGTCCCCGCACGGCGAGCCGGGTGTCCGGAGCGCCCTTCATCCACTGACGCAACTGGAGGTCCCGAGCCGTGAGCTGCGCGTCGTAGCGGCGACGCGCCGCCACCAGGTCGAAGCGGCCGTCAAAGGTGAGGTGCCCGCGCGGTGTCCGAAGGTCGGCTCGCGCCTGGAGGTCGCACAGGCAACCGTGTGCCTCGATCGGTCCGCGCACCACACCGACCAGGTCGAGCTTCGGGAAGTACGGGTCGATCACCGATAGGGAGAGCGGCTGAGCCTGCAGGGTCACGTCCACACGGGCCGTGTCCGCCAGGTCCACGCCGCCACGCGCGATGACGTGGGAGGTCGTGTCGCCCGGAACGCGCTGCGTGAGGTCCGCGGTGAACTGGATGTGACGGCCCACGACCCCATCGAGGGTGGCGCTCCCCGAGAGGCGGCCCAGCTGCCGGGTATCGAACCCCAGCACCCTCATCCACCGGGGCGAGAAGTCGTCGAACTCCAGCTTCAGGGCGCCGAGCTTGCGCGGCTCGACGAGGCCCATCGCCCCATGCAGGGTCAGCTTCGAGGGCGGCCCGGCGCCGCTGTCGGCCGCCGGGAGCGGACGGAAGCTGAGCTGCCCGTCCATGCCCAGGAGGTCGATGGGCCCGGAGCCCCGGACACGCCCCGACACGAGTCCGTCGATGGCCGTCGGGCGGTCCAGGAGCCGATCCACCAGGGCCAGCCGCAGGGGCGTGACCTCGACGTCGTAGGAGGCCAATCGCGGCGTGTCCCCGACATGCAGCTCGAAGGACCCGCGCAGTCGGGACTCCCCCGTGCGCATGTCCCCGTCGTGCGCCTCCACCACCGGGACGTCCCCTACCGAGCGCACCACCAGGCGCACCGGTCCCCCGCCGCTCCGGGGCACGGGGATCGGGAGCCACTGCAGGTCCGCGAAGCCCAGGGGGTCGGCATCCAGGTCGAACCGGTAGGACAGGGGGCTGGACGGGACGACCCACCCCCGTCCCGACAGCTTCGACTCGGACGTCTCGATGTCGGCGATGCGAACGTGCACCGAGTCGCCGAACTCGGCGCTCCCGGTGAAGGTGCGCACGTCCAGCGGCTGGCTCACGGCCGTGAGCCGGGCCGCGATCCCGTCGAGCTCCAGCCGCATGGGGCGACGCGGGTCGGCCAGCCTCACGAGGGGCATGCCTCCGCGCACCGAGTCCGCCCGGAACTCCTGCTCGGGCCGCCCGTCCGGGCCACGACGGATGTTCCAGATGGCCTGCCCGGCCAGGGCGGCCCGCAGGACGCTGTCGGCCGCCGCCCCGCGCCTGCCCGAGCTCCAGGGCTGGACCACGTCGACCGTGCCGTCGGCCACGTACGCGTCCGTGACCAGGACCCGGGTCCCGCCGCCGGAGCCGGCCGACGACGTCGTGTCGGACCCGATCGCGAAGATCCGCTGGAAGTTCCAGCTCCCGCTCGTGTCCTGCACCATGTCCAAAGACATACGTCCCACCTGCATGCGCCTCAGGTGGTAGCTGCCGGTGAGGAAGCCGAGCGGGTTGTACTCGACGCGCACGTCGTCGAGCTCGAGGAAGGGCGCGCCCGTCGAGTCCGAGATGAGGAAGCTGGCGACGCGGACCCGGGTGAGGAGGTTGCCGCCCGTGATCGGCCCGATCCGTATCCGGCCGTGGACGGTTCCGCTCAACACGCGCTCGAGGCTCGAGCGGATGACGTCGCGCCCGGTGGCGGTCTGGGTGAACACGAGCACGCCGCCGGCCGCCGCCATGAACGCCAGACCGGCCAGGAACACGCCCACCCGCGCCGCGTGGGCCAGGACGCGGCCGACCCGATCCCGGAGACGTCCCTTCGCCATGCTAGAAGGCCTGTCCGATAGCCAGGTGGAGCTGCAATCGACGGAGGAACTCGGTGAAGCCGCTGGGATTCCCCTCCGTGTACGGATCGTACAGCACCTTCTGGTCCAGCTCGCGCAGGGCGTTCCCCATCGGCCCCACCTCGGCCACCACCGGCAGGCGCTGGGCGCTGATCGGGTTGTAGGCCACGTCGAGCCGCACGGGGCCGACCGGGCTGGTGTAGCGGATGCCCACGCCCGGGGTGGCCACCGGCGCCACCGGCCGCGTGATGTCCTTCCACACCTGTCCGGCGTCCAGGAAGGCGACCGCCTGCCAGCTCGGCGAGAGGCGGGCTCGGAGCTCGAGGCTGACCTCGAAGGCCGCGTCCCCCCCGGTGGGCCGCTGGTCGAAGGCGCTCGTCTTTAGGCCCTGGACGCACGCGTCCAGCGGGGTCGAGGGACAGCTCGCCATCGAGTCCACTACGAGCACCGTGGGACCGAGCAGGTTCTGGCCAAAGCCCCGCACGCTCTGCGCGCCACCGCCGAAGAAGCGCTTGCGGGGATGGACCACGGGCTCGCCGCCCACTCCCCCGGAGAACACGCGCCCCCCGGTGGGCTCCACGAAGCCGGTGCGGATGCGGGCGGCGAGCACGATCCCCGGAGTCACCTGCTCGAAGTCCGCGCCGTTCACATTGAACCGGACGTAGTGGTAGTCGGAGCCGGTGGGCGTGCCGGCCCCCTCGAGGTCGAGCGTCAGGTAGTAGCCCGCCGTCGGGGAAAACGGATTGTTGCGGCGGTCGTAGCTCCAGGAGACGGCGACCGGCGAGAGCCACCGCGACTCGGCCAGCACGTCGATGTCCCGTGGCTGACAGAAGCCGAAGTTGATGCAGAAATACACGTCGGCCGAGCGCTGCGCGAAGCTCGTCAGCTCGGGCCGGAAGGTGAGGACGAGGGGCATGCGGCGGCGCAGCCGCTTGGTCAGGGACAGCTCGCCGCCCTCGCTCTTGCGGACGAAGATGCCCGGCACCGTCTCCCGCTCGATGAACAGGGACGTCGACAGGCTGTTGTGGCCGGAGAAGAAGTAGGGCTGATCGAGCCGCGCCTCGAGATGGTAGTTCAGCTTCTGGAACACGGGCACCGAGTCGACGGCCGAGCACGGGAAGCTGCCCCCAACCTGCCGGGCCAGCAGGTTGGAGAGGCGCCCCTGGACGGTGAGCTGGCGCGCCCCGCCCAGGAAGTTACGGTGCGTGAAGCTGGCCTGCGTCTGGAAGCAATCCAGCGTCGTCACGCCCACACCGGCTCGCACGGAGCGCGGTTTGGCCGGTGTGACGTCCACGATCACGTCCACGAGGGTGTCGGAGTCCGTCCGGGGCTCGGCGTGGATGTTGGCGAAGCGGATGGCCGGCAGGTCGTACAGGTCGCGCTGGCTCTCCAGGATCCGCTGCTCGCTGAAGTAGCCGCCGCGGCCGAAGTCGAGGAAGCGGCCCACGACCTCCTTACCGATCGAGCCCGCGCCCTCGATGCGGACGTCCCCGATGCGCTTCCGCGGCCCCGGCTGGATGCGCAGCGTGAGATCGGCCACGTGCGCGTCCGCGGGAAGGAAGTACTCGTCGAGCACTGCCGCGTCCGTGTAGCCCTGGTTGTGGAGCCGGGTGGCGATGGCCTGCTTGCCCTGGTCCATCTGGACCAGGTTGAAGGGGTCACCCGGCTCGAGGGGAAACGACTTCCGCACGTCGACCGAATCGAACATTCGACGGCAGCCCCCGGATGTCCAGGGACCGCAGGCGAGTGGGGGGGCCCTCCTTGATGTCGAACCGGATCGAGACCTTCGAGTCCATCCGGTGCACGACCGTATCCACCTGGACCTCGCGGTAGCCCCGGGCCCGGTAGTAGAGGCGCAGGCGGAGCAGGTCGGCCGGCAGCGCGTTGGGGTCCAGGTAGGCCCGGTTCTTGACCAACCCCCAGTCGGTCAGGGGACACAGCGGGAGGATCTCGAAGATGATCGACCGGCAGTGCGTGGCCTGGGTGCTGATCGCGGCGGACAGGTCGCCGTCGGAGAAGGCGTAGTTGCCCTCGAAGGTGAGCGACACGACCTCTCGGTCGGCCGAGATGACCTGGGCGCGCGCGCCGGAAGCACACACGGCGACGGCTACCGCCGACAGGAGCGGAACCGCCAGCCTCCATCGCCGGAGGCCAGGTGCGACGCCTCCCCTCACCGATCCTCGTCCGCCGGTCCTCCGGCCTGACGGTCGGGGGCGAGTCGGCGCCCGGAGGGGGCCGGGGTCCGCGACCGGTGCGGCAACTCCTCCCTGGCGAACCAGATGCGCGCCAGATACATGGTCACCAGACCCGCCGCCACGCCCGCGCCGACGGCCAGGAGCTGGTCGGCCAGCGACAGGGGGCCACGTCGCGACCGGCTCATGCCTCCTCCACCGTGGGAGCGTGCGTCCTGTCGAGCCACACGTCGGGCCGGGTGGCGAAGCGGTGCTCGCTGTGGGGCCAGAATCCATGGCCCTCGTCACGCCACAGATAGTGGGTCACGTGGATCTCCTCCCGGTCGACCGCAATGTAGTTCAGGCTGTTGGCGAGACGCTCGCGCCCGCGACCACGCGCGGAGGTCGTGGTGCCGCACTGCACGACCACGATGCCCTCTTCCCGACTCTCTCCGGGAAAGAAGTCGAGCGAGTCTCCGACGTAGGCGCGATGCATGTGGCCGGCCAGGATGAGGTGCACGTCCAGGGACTGGAACAGCCGCAGGGCCCGGCGGGCCCCCGGCATCACGTGATCCCGGGCGAAGTCCGGGGGCGGCGCCAGGTGGTGGTGGGTGACCACCACGCGCAGGTCCCCGCGCGGCGAAGCCTCGAGCGCCTCGCTGGCGAATTCCAGCTGGCGCCGGGTGAGCCGACCGTTGGAGAGGGTGAAGGTGCGGGTCGAATTGAGCGACACGATCGTCATGCCGGGCAGGGAATGCACGGCGTCCAGGCGATCATCGATGTAGCGGCGGTACAGCCGGTAGGGAGACAGGAAGCGTTCGTGGATCCGGTACAGGGGCACATCGTGGTTTCCCGGCGTCACCACCAGGGGCGCCTCGAACTCCGCCAGGTAGGCGGCCGCCGCCTCGAACTGGGACTGGCGGGCCCGCTGGGTGAAGTCCCCGCTCACCACGATGACGTCGGGACGGCCGCGCTCGGCCAGCCGCCGGACCGCTTCGGCGCGGTCGCGCAGGAAGGGTGAGCCGAAGTGGAGATCGGAAACGTGCAGGATCTCAGGCATGCGCGGCCGGACCCGACTTCCCCTCCGGTCCCGCGGTCCCGGAAGCCGGGGCCGCCTCCGGCTCGCTCCGGCCGCCGAGCCGCACCCACAGCACCGCGCCGAGGGCGATCAGCGCCACGGCGATGACCTGTGCCGTGGTCAGGGGCCCGATGAACCGGTCGTCCTTGGCCCGCCAGATCTCGATGAGGAAGCGCTCGATCCCGGTCAGAACGAGATAGACCGCGAACAGCCTGCCGGCCTTCCAGGGCCGCTTCCGCCAGCGCCACAGGAAGAAGAAGATGATCAGCGACGCGACAGTCTCGATGGGCTCGGTGGGAATCACCTTGAGCAGCGCGTGGTCGGGCGTGCCGAGGGGGATGTGGGCTCCGAAGTCCGCCCGCAGGTTGCCGGCCGTGGTGGGCGGGGACCCCTTCGGGAACGCGATCCCGATCCAGGACGTCGTGGGCCGGCCGTAGTCGTCCCCCACCAGGAAGCAGCCGATGCGGCCGAGCCCGTAGCCCAGGGCGAGAGCCGGAGCCACCAGGTCCGCCCCCCGGGCGATCGGATAGCGCCGGCGGCGCAGGAACCACAGGACGGCCAGCGCCCCCCCGATGAAGCCGCCGTACCACACGAGCCCGGCCCGCGAGAGCAGCATGCTCCCGGGCGCCGCCACGGTGACTCGCCAGTGGAGGGCCAGGTAGTAGAGCTTGGCGCCCACCAGGCCGCCGATGAGGGCGGCGACCATGATGTCCCCGGCCAGGTCCTTGTCGTCGTTCAGCTCGCCGAGCCGGACGCGCATGACCCGATGCGCCGACAGGAACGCGATGACCATCATCGCGCCGAACGTGGTGATCGTCACCTCGCCGAACACCGGCAGGTGAAGGTGGACGAGCGTCGGGTGCATGGAGCCTCCTCAGATGGTCGCTGCGGTCCGGGCCTCCGACCCGCTGCCGGACCCCGTGGAGTCTACGCTCCACGCCTCCCGGACGGGCTCCAGGCCCGGGAAGGGCAGGGACGGATCGGCGTTGAGATCGAGTCCGCTGCGGTCGCCGCGCTCCAGCCGCCACGCCGCCACGCGGGCCACCATGGCACCGTTGTCGGTGGCGAGCCGCGGGGAAGGCACGAACAGCTCCCCCTCCCGCCCCAGCGCGCCTCGAAGCCGCTCGGCCAGCGCCCCGTTGCGGGCCACGCCACCGCCCAGCAGCACGCGCTGACAGCCCGTGGCCCGCACCGCCCGCAGCGTCTTGTGGACGAGCACGTCGAGCACGGCCGCCTGGAACTCGGCGGCCAGGTCGGGCACGGCCGATTCCAGGCCCTCGGCGCCCCCCGAGGACTCGATCTCCTCCACCACGAGAGCCACGGCCGTCTTGAGGCCGCTGAAGGAGAAGTCGAAGGCGGCCGGATCGTCGTCGGGCGCCGACGGGTCCAGCATGGGTCGTGGAAGCTCGAAGCGGCCGGGCGACCCGCGCGCCGCCGCACGCTCGATGGCCGGTCCGCCCGGCCAGCCGAGGCCCAGGCGCCGCGCCACCTTGTCGAACGCCTCGCCGGCGGCGTCGTCGCGCGTCTGGCCCAGGAGCTGGTACCGGCCCCACGCCCGGGCCAGGAGCAGCATCGTGTGGCCTCCCGATACGAGGAGCGCCACGAAGGGCGGCTCCGCGTCGGGATTTTCGACCGAGTTGGCGAACAGGTGGGCCTCCATGTGGTGCACACCCACCAGGGGGAGGCCGAGGCCGAACGCGAACGCCTTGGCCCAGTTCACGCCCACCAGGAGGGACCCCACGAGGCCCGGTCCCGCCGTCACGCCCACGCCGGCGAGGTCGTCGGCCGTGCGCCCCGATCGTTCCAGCGCCGCCGCCACCACGCGGTCGAGCTGCCGCAGGTGGGCGCGGGCCGCGATCTCGGGCACCACGCCGCCGAAAGCGGCGTGGGCGTCCTGCGTGGCGATGACGTGGCCGAGGAGCCGACGCTCCTCCATGACGGCCGCCGAGCATTCGTCGCAGGAGGACTCGATGCCGAGCACCGGGCCCCGGGGAAGGTCCCGCTCCCCCACGCTCATCCTCCGGCCTTGCGGGGCGTGACCGTGACGGCGGCAGGTGACGGGGTCCCCGTCGCCTGCACCCCCTTCGGGAGCGTCACCTGCACCGGGACGCTCACCGCCCCGGCGGCCACCGAGTCGACGACCACGAAGGCCTGGACCTGCGAGCGGTCCAGGCCCCGCACCACCTCCTTGGGACCCCGGACCACCACGGCCACGGAGTCGCGGGCCAGGCTGCTGCCGCTCGCACCGGGCCCGGTCGCGCGCAGGGGCACGGTGAGGCTGGCCTCGACCAGGCTGTCGACCTCGACCGTCGCCAGGACCGTGGCGGGCTCGACCCTGAGGCCGGGGATCCCGCCCGGGGGCTCCAGCCGCAGCTCCTCGGTGACCGACTGCCCCAGGTCCTCCATCACGACCTTCTCGGTGAGCAGCGAGTCGATCGAGGCGAGGGCCGATCGCGGCCCGTGCACGGTGACGCTGTCGGGCTGCAGCCTGATGGGACGCACCACGGCGAAGCCCGAGGCGGCGGACAGGACGAGCCGTGGAGCCACGGCGACCTTCCGGGAGGTCCTGCGTTCCAGGTGGACGTCCACCTGGGATGGATGCACGGCTACCGGATCGATCTTGAGATCCCGGTCGTAGCTCACCATCGCCGGCGACAGATCCAGGGTCATGATGGGGCCGGTCACCGAATCGATCACACGGCGGATGACCGGCGGGTTCATGGGCAGGGAGAAGATGTCTCCGCCGCGACCCTGGAAGGTCGTGCGCACCCGGTCCGGCGCCTCGGTGATCACCCAGTTCGGATCCCGGACCTGGACCTCGAGGCGAGTCGGCACCGGGTGCTCCTGGCGCCGCTCGGCCGCCACGTTGAACCACAACAGGATGGCCAGGACGAGCGCGGCCAGCTTGTACGGCCAGTTCTCGATCAGCATGCCGCGCCAGTCCATGGCCTACCTCCCTCCGCCGGCGTCCGCGCCGGGCGCGGACACCGAGTCGGGCGGGGTCCGGGGTCCCGGTCCGGCCACGCGGATCGACACGCTGCCGCCGCGCCGGAGCGAGAATCCGGGCGGGGGATCCTGGGCGATCACCCGCCCCGCCGCGGCGAACGCGGCCGGGTCGTAGGTCACCTCGCCGAGCGAGAGGCCGGCGTCCCTCAGGGCGGCCGGGACGTCCTCGACGTGCCGGCCCGACAGGTCCGGCACGCGGGCCACGGCGGGCCCCCGGCTCACCAGGACCGTGACCTGCGCCGGAAGCTGCAGGTCCTGTCCGGCGTCCGGCCGGCTTCCGACCACCTGGCCGCGCTGGATGTCCGACCGGGTGCTGTCGACCGTGGTCGTGAACCCGAGCCGCTCGAGCACGATGCGACCCTGTCGGGCGGAGAAGCCACGCAGGTCGGGCACCTTGCGGCGTTGGGGCCCGGAGCTCAGGGTCACCTGCACGGGAGCCCCCGGGCGCGCGTACTGTCCCGGCAGGGGCGTCTGCGCGATGATCGCGCCCTCCGGGGCCTTCGGGTGGGGCACCCGCGCACCCACCTCGAGCGTGAGGCCGACCTCGCCCAGGGAGCGGGTCGCCCCGTCGGTGGCCAGGCCGACCAGGTCGGGGACCCTGGCCACGTCTCCGGTCGGCCCGGTGGACCCTCCCGGGAAGATCCAGCGGGTCGCGACCAGGTAGCCGAGGGCGAACAGCCCCACGAGGAGGAGAGCGGGGAGCAGCCGACGGCGCTGCCGCGGCCCGAACCATCCGCGTCCCCCACCCCCCTGCCGCCGTCGGCCCGGGCTGGCCGGGGGCTCCGGCGGAGCGCCGGCGTCCTCCGCGCCCGCGTCCCCCTCGAGGGCCGGCTCCTCCTCCGGGGACGGCCGTCCCCGGAGGGTGCCGCCCAGACCCCTGCGCCGTCGGAACTTCACCCGCCCCGCCTCCGGAGACGCGCGGCGAAGGACCCGTCCGTTCCGAATCGCCACGGGAGCACCCGCAGCTGACCGTCCGCATCGACGGCATCCGCGGGCAGGCCCGCATCGGCGGGCGCCGACTCGCGGGCGAACTCTTCGTGGCGTTCCAGAAAATCGGTCACGCGTTCCTCGTTCTCCTCCGGCTCCAGCGAGCAGGTGGCGTAGACGAGCAGTCCGCCCGGGGCGACCAGGTCGGCGCACGCTTCCATCAGGGACGCCTGCACCGCCTCCAGCGCCTCGAGGCGGGCGGGACCGATCCGCCACCTGGCATCCGGCCGCCGGCGCAGGGTGCCGGTTCCCGTGCACGGGACGTCGGCCAGCACGGTGCGCGCCGAACGCACGGCCGGCCTCCTGCCGTCCATGGCGACCGCACGCAGCGGCACGCCCGTCCGCCGGGCGGCACGGACCACGCTCCCGAGGCGGACACGGTCCACGTCGGCCGCCACCGAGGGGCCGTCGCCGCGCGGCCGGGCCGCGGCGATCGCGACGGCCTTGCCCCCGGGAGCCGAGCACAGGTCCAGGAACACCCCTTCGCCGGGGATTCCCAGGTAGTCTACCACGGCGGACGCCGCAGGATCCTGTATCACGGCCGGCACTTTCGCCAGGATCGACGCCGGCTCCCCGCGGACCAGCCGCACGACGTGCGGCCACGGCTCCAGCGGCTCGATCTCGAGACCCTCCTCGCGGGCCCGCCGACTCGCCACGGCCACGTCGTCGGCCAGGAGACGGGCGGTGACCGGGGGAGCGCGGTTGTCGAGCTCCACCAGGCGCGCCACGTCCGACGCCGACATCCGGCCCAGCCAGCGCCGCACGAGCCATTCCGGGTGCGAACCCCAGGTCGTCAGATGGCCGAGCGGATCGCCGTCCGGGTCCGGGAACAGGCCGGCACGATCCTCGATCCTGGCCGCCGACCGGAGCACGCCGTTCACGAACCCGGTCGCACGCGGCCCGAGCGTGGCTCGCACACCGCGGACCGTCTCGTCCACGGCCGCGTGCGGAGGCACTCGCATCTCGCGAAGCTGATACAGCCCGAGGCGAAGCCAATCATGCACGCCGGGCTCCACCCGGGACAGGGATCGATCCGAGACGGCGGCGAGCTCGTGGTCCAGCCGCGCCCGCAGCCGGATGCACCCGAACGCCAGCTCCATGGCCAGGCCCCGGTCGAGGCCGCGCAGCGAGGCGAAGCGCCGCGCCGCCGCGTGGTCGGCGAACGCGCCCGATCGGACGTCCTCGAGGACACGATAGGCGGCGAGGCGCGCCTCGTCCGCCGTCCGGGTCAAGCCAGCATGCCCCCGGTGGGACTCGATGGCACGGCCCACTCGCGGCGCGGCATGCGGCCGGCCAGGTAGGCCATGCGGCCCGCCTCCACGGCCCGTCGCATGGCGGCCGCCATGAGGGCCGGCCGCTGCGCGGCGGCCAGCGCCGTGTTCATGAGCACGCCGTCGACCCCCTGCTCCATGGTGACGCACGCGTCGGACGCCGTGCCCACGCCGGCGTCCACGATCACCGGCACGTCGAGGCGGCGCTTGAGGATGCGGATCGTGACCGGGTTGAGCAGGCCGAGGCCGCTCCCGATCGGCGAGGCGAGGGGCATGACGGCCGCCACGCCCGCCTCCTGGAGCTTGAGGGCGGTGACCAGGTCGTCGTTCGTGTACGCGAGGACCGTGAAGCCCTCCTCGACGAGGGCCCGGGCGGCGACCAGGAGCTGCTCAACGTCCGGGAACAGCGTCTCCTTGTCGCCGATGACCTCGAGCTTGACCCAGTCGTGGAGCCCGGCCTCGCGGCCCAGCCTCGCATAGCGGATCGCGTCCTCGGCATCATAGCAGCCGGCCGTGTTGGGGAGCAGGAAGAACTCCTCCGGGTCCAGGTGATGGAGGAGGCTCTCTCGCTTCGAGGCGTCCAGGTCCACCCGGCGGACGGCGACCGTGACGATCTCCGTGCCCGACGCGCGCAGCGCCTGTACCATCGTCTCGGGCGCGTCGTACTTCCCCGTTCCGACGATGAGACGCGACCGGAAGGACCTGCCCGCGATCGTGAGCGGCTCGTCGAGCCGCGCCAGCGCCTCGGAGCCGGGATCCTGCTGCAGTACGGTGCTCATCTATGTCTCTCCTCGCTCGATACGGAAGTCGAATCCGCTCAGCCGCCTCCGACGAAGCGGACGATCTCCACCCGGTCGCCCGCACCCACCCGGACGTCGTCCAGGTCGGCGCGCCGCACGACCCGCCGGTTGAGCTCGACGACCACCGCGCGCCGGTCCACGTCCAGCCGCTCCAGCAGTCCGGCCACGGACAGCCCATCGGGGACCCGGCGGGACTCGCCGTTGACCTCGATCTCGATGCCGGCTTCGTTCACCTCGCTTCCCCCGGTTCCAGAGCGCGCGCCAGAGCGACCGCCGCCTCCACCGGCGAGGTCGCGGACCACACGGCCCGGACCACGGCGATCCCGGAGGCGCCGGCCCTCACCACGTGGGGAACGCGCCACAGATCGATCCCGCCGATGGCCACGATGGGGAGGTCGACCGCGCGGCAGGCGGCGATGCGATCGCCGCCTCCGGGCTCCACGTCGCGGTGGGAGGGCGTCGCGAAGATCGTACCCAGGACGAGGTAGTTCGCTCCGTCCCGGGCCGCCGCCCGCGCCTCCTCCGGTCCGTGCACCGAGGCGCCGATCGCCAGGCGGCCGGCCGCCACGGTCACGGCTTCCCGCACCGGGAGGGCTCGCGACCCGAGCTGCGCGGCGTGCGCCCCCGCCGCCAGCGCCACATCGAGCCGCTCGTTGACCACCACCCAGCCGCCGTGGCGGCGCGCCGCCTGCGCCAGCCGTTCGGTGAGCCCGTACACATCCCGTCCCGTCGCGCCCGGTAGCCTCAGGTGGAGGGCCAGCGCCGGTCCGCAGCGCTCGCGCATCCGGGCCGCGGTCCGGGCGAAGTCGGCGCGTGCGGCGACCGCGGGCGTGATGAGCACGTGCAGGGGAGGCATCCGGCGCCCCTCCCGGGCGCTCACACGAAGCGCTGGCCCGGCCGGGCCCCGCGCCCGCGCACCCATGCCCCGGCGCCCATCCGCCGGCCGCCGGCGGGCTTGACCTCGCCGATCTCGACCGCGCCGGACCCGGCGGCCACGAGCAGCACGCCTCGCGGGTCCGCCACCAGGACCGTGCCCGGGCCGGGCGCGGGCCCCGCGCCGGACGTCCCGGCCGGCCCGCCCTCCACGAACGCATCCGTCCTCGGCCGCGGCCGGAACAGCTGCACGGCCAGCGGCCCGGCATCGGATCCCGCCCCGGCCTCGAGCAGGCTCCAGGCCGCCGGCCACGGGTCGCAGCCCCGGATCCAGCGCCCGACGTCTTCGGCGGACAGGGACCAGTCGATCCGGACCGTCTCCCGGTCCAGCTTGGGCGCGTACGTGGCGTGCCCGTGATCCTGCTCGCGGGCCTCCACCGTTCCCTCCTCCAGTCCGTCGAGCACGTCGATCAGCAGCGCCGCCCCCAGCTCCGAGAGGGTCCCGAACAGCTTGCCGGCCGTGGTCTCGGGTTCCAGCGGAACGGCCTCCTGGGCCAGGATCGGACCCGCGTCCAGCTCGCGGACCAGGCGGATGATCGTCACGCCACTCTCCCGGTGTCCGCGGATGACGGCCCAGTTGATCGGGGCGGCGCCCCGGAGCTCGGGGAGCAGGGAGGCGTGTACGTTGATGGTGCCACGCGGCGGCGCCTCGAGCACCGGCTCGGTGAGGATCTCCCCGTAGGCCGCCACGACCGAGATGTCGGCCTCCAGCGCCGCCATCAGGTCCATGAACTCGTCGCCGCGGGGCTTCTCGGGCTGGAGGAGGGGGAGGTCCGCGGACACGGCAGCCTCCTTGACGGGAGTGGCGCGGAGGGATCGACCGCGGCCGGCCGGGCGGTCCGGCCGGGTGACCACGCCGGCGACCGTGTGCCCGGAGCCGAGAAGGGCCCGGAGGGACGGCAGCGCATAATCCGAGGTGCCCCAGAACAGGACGCGCATGCCCGTCACGCCCTGGCGCCGCCCGGGACCGTCAGGACCGGCCCGCGCCGACCTCGCCGCTCTCCTCCCGCTTGGCCCACTTGTCCAGGAGAAGCTTGCGCTTGAGGGGGCTCAGGTGATCCAGGAAGAGCACGCCGTTCAGGTGGTCGAGCTCGTGCTGCAGGCAGCGGCTCAGCATGCCCCCGGCCTCGATCCGGACCGGCTCGCCATCCGGGTCCAGGCCCGTGATCACGATGCTCTCGGCCCGCTCGACGATGTCGGCCAGGCCGGGGATGCTCAGGCAGCCCTCCTCGCCCTTGGAGGAGCCGCTCCGCGACTCGATGCGGGGGTTCACGAGGGCGCCGGACGATTGCTCCTCGTCGCGGACGTCGTACACGAACACGCGCAGAGGGATGCCCACCTGGGGCGCCGCCAATCCCACGCCGTCGGCGGCGTACATCGTGTCCCGCATGTCGCGGATGAGGGCGCGGAGCTCCCGGTCCACCGCCTCGACGGGATCGCACTCCCGCCGGAGGATCGGATCGCCGAGGGTCCGAATGTCCAGCACGCTCATCGCTCTCCCGTGGTGCGACTGCCGCTCACTCGCCGAGCTTGCGGCCCACCTTGCCGCGCTCGACCTCGAGCCGCGTGTCGTCCCCTGTCTTGATCGTCACCCGATCGTCCTCGACGTGGATGATACGGCCGATGATGCCGCCCAGGGTGACCACTTCGTCCCCCTTCTCGAGCCCGGCGACCATCTCCTCGTGCTCCTTCTGCTGCTTACGCTGCGGCCGGATCAGGAGGAAGTAGAAGATCGCGAAGATCGCGGCGAACATGATCAGCGTTCCCCACGGGCTCGCGCCGCCTCCCTGGGGGCTGGCCATCAGTGCGGGCAGGATGTGGGGCGTCACGCTGTCCTTCCTTGGCTCGTGTGGGACCGGATTCGGATACCGGGGCTCTTCAGCGATGTTCCCGATCGACGGGGCCTTCGGGACGATCCACCGACGCGACCGGGGTGGGCGGCCAGCCTCAAACGGCCGCCTCGCGGTAGCGGGTCAGCCAGTCGTCCGCCCACGACTCGAACTCGTCCCGCAGGATCGCCCGGCGTGCCCGCGAAGTCAAATCCAGCAGGAAGCGGACGTTGTGCAGGGAGAGAAGCCTCAATCCGAGCAGCTCGTCGCACGAGAACAGGTGGCGGAGATAGGCCCTCGAGTAGTGCCGGCACAGCTCGCACGAGCACGCCGGATCGAGCGGCCTCGGATCGTCCGCGAAGCGGGCCACCTTCACGTTGACCTTGCCGAGGGACGTGAAGGCGGTGCCGTTGCGCCCGTTCCGGGTGGGAGCGACGCAGTCGAACATGTCGACCCCCCGCCGGATCGCCTCGAGCACGTCCTCGGGGTAGCCGACGCCCATCAGGTAGCGCGGCGCCTCCCGTGGGAGCCGCGGCTCGCACGCCTCCAGGATGGCCAGGGTGACGCCGTGGGGCTCCCCGACCGACAGGCCGCCGATCCCCACGCCGGGCCACGGGCCCAGTGACAGGGTGCGCTCCAGCGCCTCCAGCCGGAGCTCGGGGAAGGAGGCGCCCTGGAAGATCGGGAACAGGAGCCCCGGGGACCCCGGCGGCAGGGCCACCCCCGCCCCCGCGTCGCCGAGCTCGCGGGGGGGCTCGCCCGCGGCGAGCCCCTGGTGCCGCTCCCGGCAGCGCTCCAGCCAGGCCAGCGAGCGCTCCACGGCGCGCCGGGCCGTGGGGAGGTCGGCCTCCCCGGGCGGACACTCGTCCAGGGCCATCATCACGTCCGACCCGAGCGCGGCCTGGATGTCGACCGCCTTCTCCGGCGTGAGCCGGTGCCGGGAGCCGTCCAAGTGGCTCTGGAAGGTGACGCCCCCGTCGTCCACCTCGTTGATCCGGGCCAGGGAGAAGACCTGGAAGCCGCCCGAGTCGGTGAGGATGGGGCGCTCCCAGTGCATGAACGGGTGCAGCCCCCCCAGGCCGGCCACCACGCCGACCCCCGGTCTCAGGTACAGGTGGTAGGCGTTGGCCAGCACGATCTCGGCCCCCGCGCCCAGAAGGTCCTCGGGGGTGAGCGCCTTCACGGTCCCCTGGGTGCCCACCGGCATGAACGCCGGCGTGTGCAGGAGCCCCGAGCGCAGCCGCAGGGTCCCGGCACGGGCCGCGCCGCTCGTCCCGTCCAGCCGGTAGCCGCCGACCCCGAGGGACCGGTCGTCGGCCACCGCGCCGCCCTCGACCTCCGGCCGGGTGACCTCGGCGAACTCGCCGCTCCGGGGCCCGTCGGGGCTCACAGGACCACCATGGCGTCGCCGTAGGAGTAGAAGCGGTATTCGCGCTCCACGGCGTGCCGGTAGGCCGCCAGCACTCTCTCCCGGCCGGCCAGGGCCGACACCAGCATGAGCAGGCTCGAACGCGGCAGGTGGAAGTTCGTGATCAGGCGGTCCACCGCCCGGAACCGATAGGGTGGATGGATGAACAGATCCGTCTCCCCCTCGCCCGCGGCGAAGCGCCCTTCCCGGTCCACCACCGTCTCCAGGGTGCGCGTCGCCGTCGTGCCCACGGCCCATACGTGGCCGCCGGCTTCTCGCACGCGATTCAGCCGCGCTGCCGCCTCCGACCCCACCCGGTAGCGCTCGGCGTGGAGCTGGTGGTCCCGGGGACGCTCGGCATCGACCGGGCGGAAAGTGCCGATCCCCACGTGCAGCGTGATCCGCACGATCTCGACCCCCCGGGCCGACAGCTCCTCGAGCAGCTCCCCGGTGAAATGGAGCCCGGCGGTCGGGGCGGCCACGCTGCCGGTGTGGGCGGCGTAGACGGTCTGGTAGCGCTCCCGGTCCTCGGGCTCCGGCTCCCGGCCCAGGTAAGGCGGAAGCGGGACCTCCCCGTGGCGCTCGACCAGCTCTCTCGGATCGCTCGCCCCTTCCAGGCGCACGATCCGGCCGCCGTCCTCCGTGGAATCGAGGATCGCGACCTCGAAGCCGGGGGCCACCACGACCCGCCGGCCGGGCTTGAGCTTGCCGCCGGGCCGCACGAGGGCCCGCCAGGTGCGCCCGCTGTCATCGCCCTCCTCGCGCCGGAGCAGGAGGACCTCGACGGAGGCGCCGGTCGGCTTGCGGCCGCGCAGCCGGGCCGGGAACACCCGCGTGTCGTTGAGCACCAGGGCGTCCCCCGGAGGGACCATGGAGCGGATGTCCCGGAAGCGGAGATCCCGCAGGTCACGTCCGGAGCGGTCCAGGACCAGGAGACGGCTCGCATCGCGCCGGGCGGAAGGGTGGCGCGCGATCAGCGAGTCGGGGAGGTCGTACTGGAAGTCGGACGTCCTGAGGGCGGAAGAGCTCGCCGTCTCCGCGCCGGGAGCCGTCGCCCCTCTCACGCTTCCGGGTCGAACAGGGAGGACTGCCCGCCCCCCTGGCCGCCCTCGGGGAGCCGGTAACCGAAGCGGCGGTAGGCCTTGGCGGTCGCCACCCGGCCCCGGCTGGTCCGCTGCACGTAGCCGTTCTGGATGAGGTAGGGCTCGTAGACCTCCTCCAGCGTTCCCGCGTCCTCTCCCACGGCCACCGCCAGGGATTCGACCCCCACCGGACCGCCCTCGAAGCTCTCGATGATGGCCCGAACCACGCGCGTGTCCATCTCGTCCAGTCCATACTCGTCCACGTTGAGCATGTCGAGGCCGCGGCGTGCCGTGTCGACGTCGACCGTGCCGTCCGCCTCGACCTCGGCGTAGTCGCGCACGCGGCGCAGGATGCGGTTGGCGATCCGCGGGGTCCCGCGCGAGCGCCGCGCGATCTCGGCCGCTCCCTCGGCCGAGGCCGGCACCCCCAGGATGCGGGCCGAGCGCTCGACGATGGAGCGCAGGTCCTCCTCCGGGTAGAAGCCGAGACGCTCGATGATCCCGAACCGGGCACGCATGGGGGCCGTGAGCAGTCCGAACCGGGTCGTCGCCCCGACGAGCGTGAAGCGCTCGATCTGCATGGAGACGGTCCTGGCGCGCGGTCCCTCTCCCAGCCGGACCTCGATGCGGAAGTCCTCCATGGCCGGGTACAGGAACTCCTCGATCACGGGCCTGAGCCGGTGAATCTCGTCGATGAAGAGGATGTCGCGCGGCTCCAGGTTGGTGAGGAGTGCGGCCAGGTCTCCCGGCTTCTCGAGCACCGGCCCGGAGGTGAGCTTGATGTTGACGCCGAGCTCCCTCGCCAGCAGCCGCGCGAGCGTGGTCTTCCCGAGGCCCGGCGGGCCGAAGAACAGGGTGTGGTCCAGCGCCTCTCCGCGTCCGAGGGCGGCCTCCAGGTAGACCCGGAGGCTCTGCTTGACGCCCTCCTGGCCCACGAAGTCGGCCAGCCGGTCGGGACGGAGCGAGGACTCGACCCGCGCCTCGGCCCCGAGCACGTCGGGTGTGGTGATCTCGGACCGTTCGCTCATCCCACCCTCACACGTGCTGCAGCGCGAGGCGCACCAGCTCCTCCACTCCCACCTCGCGCCCATCCAGGGACCGCCGGGCGCGGTGCACGGCGTCCTCGCTGTCCCGAGCTCCGTAGCCGAGGCTGCGCAGGGCCTGCACGGCCTCCAGCGCCGCGCCCGTTCCGACCTCGGGCTCCTCCTCGGAGACCAGGTCGTCCAGCTTGTCGGCCAGCTCCACGGCGATGCGCTCGGCCGTCTTCTTGCCGACGCCGCTCACCGTGCGCAGCACGTCGTGGTCCTTGGCCCGTATGGCCCGCACGATCCGCCCCCCCGGCAGCGAGCCGAGCAGGGCCAGGGCGAGCCGGGGGCCCACGCCGCTGGCCGTCTGGAGGCGAAGGAAGAGCTCCCGGTCGCGGGCGCCCGCGAAGCCATACAGCTCCAGGGCGTCGTCCCGCACGACCAGGGCCGTGTGCAGCTCGACCTCGTCGTCCATGGGGGGCAGGCGGTCCAGCACGGTGGCGGGCACCAGCACTTCGTATCCCAGGCCCGATACGGTGAGGACCTCGACGCGGTCGGTGCCCACCGCCAGGAGCCGCCCCCGGATGCGGCGGATCATCGGCTCACCGGGCCAGCGGCCCCACGCCGACCATGAGATGGCAGAGGGCCGCGGCGCAGCCGTCGGCGGCATCGGCCGGCTCGGGCGGGCTGGCCAGGCCCAGGTGCTGCTGGACCATGAACGCCACCTGGTCCTTGGCTGCGTTTCCGTTGCCGACCACGGCCTTCTTGATCGTGGCGGGCGGGTACTCGGCCACCTCCATCTCGAACAGGGCCACGGTGAGGAGGATGGCGCCGCGAGCGTGCCCGAGGACCGCGGCGGTGCGGGCGTTGCGGCCATGGAACACGTCCTCTACCGCGACGCAGGTCGGCCGGAGCCGCTCCAGCACCTCCTGCAGGCCCCGATGGATCTGTACGAGTCGGTCGGGGAGGGGGGTGTCCGCATCGGCACGCAGCACGCCGCATTCCTCGAGGGTGAAGCCTCCCCCGGCCCGGGCGACCAGCCCGTAGCCCGTGACGTGGCTGCCGGGATCGATCCCGAGGACTCTCAGGAGCCGGCCGACTCCATGGCCGCGAGGGCCTCCTCGTCCACTTCGAAGTTCGACCACACCTTCTGCACGTCGTCGTGGTCCTCGATCTCCGACAGGAGCTCGAGCAGGCGCTCGGCCTGCCGACCCTCGACCCGCATGGTCGACTTGGGCACCATGGCCAGGCCGGACTCCCGGATCTCGAGGCCCCGCGCCCGCAGCGCCTCGGCGACTTCGTGGAAGCGGGCCGCGGAGGTCTGGATGCGGTACGCGTCTCCGTCACGCGTCATGTCATCGGCGCCAGCCTCGAGGGCCGCCTCGAGCGCCACGTCCTCATCGTAGTGCCCGGCGTCCAGCCACACCTCGCCGACCCGGTCGAACATCCACGCCACCGAGCCGTCACGCCCCAGGTTGCCGTCGTAGCGCTCGAGGAGGTAGCGCAGCTCCTGAACGGTGCGGTTGGCGTTGTCGGTGACGCATTCCATGAACAGGGCGGCGCCGCCGGGTCCGTACCCCTCGTAGGTGACCTCCTGGTAGTCGACCCCCGGGAGCTCGCCCGTGCCGCGCTGGATGGCGCGCTCGATGTTCTCGTTGGGCATGTTCTCGGCCTGCGCGTTGTCGATGGCGGTGCGCAGGCGCGGATTGAACCCCGGATCGCCGCCACTCTCCCGGGCCGCCACCGCGATCTCCCGGCCCAGCTTGGCGAACAAGCGACCCTTCTGCTTGTCGTTCCTGCCCTTCTGGCGCTTGATCTTGGACCACTTGCTGTGACCTGACAACCGGATGCTCCCGCGTGGAATGCCCGAGTGGTGCGAAGCCGCTCCGGGAGCCCGCCGCCGGGCTCGCGCGGGGCCCGTGCTCCCGGAATTTCTCTACCCTCCGCGCCGGGGCGTGTGCCCCGGCGCGGACGGCCCCTCAGGAGGCCTGGCGCTCCTCCTGCGACCGGGCGATGACCCGCTCGGTCACGTCGGCCGGCGCGCGCTCGTAGCCGTGCAGCCGCCGGGCGTGCATGCCCTTGCCGTGGGTGAGGGAGCGCAGCGCCGCCGAGTATCGGTACAGCTCGGCCTGGGGGACCATGGCCCGGACGAGCTGCAGGTGGCCGCGGGCCTCGATGCCCAGGACCCGGCCCCGGCGACCGTTCAGGTCGCCGATGATGTCGCCCATGTACTCCTCGGGCGTGGTGACCTCGATCTCCATGATCGGTTCGAGCAGCACCGGCCCCGCCTTCTGGGCCACGTGCTTGAACGCCATGGAGCCGGCCACCTTGAACGCCTGCTCGGAGCTGTCCACCGAGTGGTGCGAACCGTCGTACACCTCGGCCTGGAAGTCCACGACGGGGTAGCCGGCCAGCACCCCTCGAGCGGCGGCCTCCCGGATGCCGTGGTCGACGGCGGACACGAACTTGTTGGGGATCACGCCCCCCTTGATCGCATCCACGAACTCGTAGTCGGATCCATGCGGCAGGGGCCTGAGCCGCACCCAGCAGTCCCCGTACTGGCCCCGTCCACCCGTCTGCTTCTTGTAGCGGCCCTGCCCCTCGGCCTCCCTGGTGAGCGTCTCACGGTAGGGGATGCGCGGCTCCTCGGTTTGGACCTCCACTCCGTACTTCCGGAGCAGCTTCTCCAGGGTGACGTTCAGGTGGAGCTCCCCGAGCCCCCTCGCGATCGTCTGGCCCAGCTCGGAATCGAACGCGGCCCGGAAGGTGGGATCCTCTTCGTGAAGACGCGTCAGCCCTGTCGAGAGCCGGTCCTCGTCGCCACGGGACGCCGGGGCCACGGCCACGGCGATGTCCGGCTCCGGCCAGTCGATGGTCTGCAGCCGGAGCGGCCTGGATTCCGAGGCGAGGGTGTCGCCCGTATGCGTGACCTTGAGCTTGGCGACCACCCCAATGTCGCCGGCGTGCAGCCGACCGACCTCGAGCCGCTCGGACCCGTTCGGGATCGCCAGGTGCGTGATCCGCTCGCTGCCGGAGCGGCTGGCGTTGGCCAGGGAGTCTCCATTCGAGACCGTGCCCGAGAACACGCGGAAGAAGCTGAGCTCGCCGGCGTGCGGCTCGGCCGTCGTCTTGAACACCAGAGCCGTCGCCGACTCCGAGTCCGAGCCGGTCAGCTCCACGGGCTCGCCGTCCCGATCCTCGGCCAGGTACGGCCCCGCCTCGTTGGGAGACGGCAGCAGCTCGACCAGCTTGTTGAGCACCGCGCGCACGCCCCAGCCGCTCCGCGCCGAGCCGCAGAAGATCGGGAACAGCTCGCCGCGGCGCATGGCCGCGGCCATCGCCGACAGGACCCGCTCCCTGTCCAGCTCCTCGCCCTCCAGGTACGCCTCCAGGAGCGCGTCGTCGGTCGTGGCAATGGTCTCGATGAGCTCCTGCCGGTAGCGCTCGACGCCGGGGCCGAGCTCCTCGGGGATCTCGACCTCCTCGTACTCTCCCCGGTCGCTCCCGGCGCGGTACAGGTGCGCTTTCTGCGAGAACAGGTTCACGATCCCGCGGTACTCGTCGCCCGCCCCGATCGGGACCTCGACCGGGATGGCGCCCTCGGCGATCACCGACTTGATCTGTCCGAAGGTCTTTTCGAACGAGGCGTTCTCCTTGTCCATCATGGAGATGAAGAAGAGGCGCGGCAGTCCGTGGTCGGCGGCCGCGGCCCATACCTTCTCCGTGCCCGCCTCGACCCCGGCGACCGCGCTCACCACGACCAGCGCACCATCGGCCACGCGCAGGCCAGCCAGCGTCTCCCCGTAGAAGTCCAGGTAGCCCGGCGTGTCGATCAGGTTCACCTTGGCGCCCATCCAGGGCGCGTGGGCGACCCCGAGATTGATCGACATGCCGTGCGAGGTCTCTTCCGGCGTGAAGTCCGTGACCGCGTTGCCGGCCTCCACGGAGCCGCGTCGGCCCGTCGAGCCCGCAATGTAGCACATCGCGTCGGTCAGGCTGGTCTTGCCGCATCCCCCGTGGCCCAGGAGGACGACGTTGCGGATGCGGTCGGTCGTGTATTCCTGCGCAGAGGCCGCCATGGCCGACTCCTCTCAGAGGCCCGTCGATGAACCGGGGCGGTTGAACCGGTCGTGGGGCTCCCCATTCTAGGCGAGGAGTCGGAGGATCGAAAGGGCCACGCGGGTCCCGGCGGAGGGAGGGCGGTCAGCCCCGGTAGCGGCGGCTCATCTCGTCCAGGAACTCGCGCTCCTCCTCCGTCAGCGAGTCCATCCCGCTCTCGCGGATCTTGTCCAGCACCCGGTCCACCTCGTCCAGGGTGTCCCCGGACGGTCGGCGGCGGGAGTGCGGCCGTCCCGCGGAGGTCGAGCGGGGACGGGACGCGGCGTCGCCGCGCCCGACGCGCGCCGCTCCGCGCCGTCCCCTACCGGTCCAGCGCGTCCACCGGCGACCCACCGCCGACAGCCCCCGGTCCAGGACGGTGCCCCAACGGAGGTAGAGGTAACCGGTCACCAGTCCGCCGAGGTGCGCCCACTCGGCCACGGGACCGCCGCGGGCCACGAAGGTGGCCCACACGGCCACGCCGGCCAGGAAGGTCACGAACCACTTGGCCTTGATGGGGAGGATCCCCCACACGTAGATGGGCGCGTCCGGCCAGCGCAGGGCGAAAGCGAGCATCACCCCGTAGATGGCGGCCGACGCCCCGATCACGGTGGGCGTCCCGATGAGGGGGATGAGCACCACCGAGGCCAGCGCCCCGCCCAGTCCGGCCACAATGTAGAAGCGGATGAAGGCGGTCCCGCCCCAGGCGCGCTCCAGCGGAGGTCCGAAGAAGAACAGGACCAGCATGTTGAAGAACACGTGCAGGAAGCCGCCGTGCACGAACATGTAGGTGAGCGGCGACCAGGGGTGCACGAGGAGGCGCGCCGGCGAGAAGCCGAACACGTACGCCGTCCAGTCCAGGGGGAGGAGCCGCACGGCGTTGAGGAGCCAGATGATGCCGTTGGCCACGATGAGGCGCGTGACCCAGGGCGTGAAGAAGCGCCCGAGCCGACCGGCGGGCCCCCCGCCGAATCCGCCCCCGCCCGAGCCGTAACTGTACGATCGCTCCGCGTAGCTCATGATCCCCCGTGCCCCGGTCGAACCCCTCCGGCCGGGCGCCGTTCCCCGATCAGGCGGCTCCGTCGGATCGAGGAGCGATGGCGAGGCGCACGATCCGGTCGCAGAGCTCCGGGAAGGAGAGGCCGGCCGCCGCGCCCGCCTTGGGGACGAGGCTGTTGGCGCTCATGCCGGGCAGCGCGTTGGCCTCCAGACACCAGGGCGTACCGTCTCCGTCCAGCATGAAGTCGATGCGGCTGAAGCCCTCCAGCTTCAGTGCCCGGTGGGCGGCCATGGCGGTACTCCGCACGCGTCCGGCCACCGCAGCCGGCAGGTCGGCGGGAAAGATCTCGCGGGCCATCCCCGGCTGATACTTGCATTCGTAGTCGAAGACCTCGTGCTCGGGGATGATCTCCCCCACGGGCAGCGCCTCGTCTCCCACGACCGCCACGGTCAACTCCCGACCTTGCACGAAGCGCTCCACGAGCACCTCCGTGTCGTAGCGCCGCGCCGCGCGGATGGCGGTCGGGAGCGCATCCGCTTCGCGCACCACGGAGAGCCCGACGGTGGAGCCTTCCCGGTTGGGCTTGACCACCACGGGCAGCCCCGGCTCCTCCGCCCGGACGTCGGCGTCGGCGGCCGCGGTCACGGTGCGCCACGGCGGAGTGGGGATCCCCGCCTGCAGGAAGAGCCGCTTGGCGACCTCCTTGTCCATGGCCAGGGCGCAGCCCAGGTGGCGGCTGCCCGTGAACGTCACTCCGGCCAGCTCGAGGAGCGCCTGGAGGGTGCCGTCCTCCCCCACGCCGCCGTGCAGGATGGGGAAGAGCACGTCGGCGTCCGACACCTCGGGCAGGGCCAGGAGGTCCGCGAGCACGCCGACGCCCAGCGGCGCCAGACCTTCCCACGCCGGCGGCGCCGCGCGCACGCCGCGCGCCGCGATCTCGTCCTCCATTGCCACGGACAGGGGCCCGGACGCCGTGTCGATGGCCACGACGTCGTGGCCGGCCCGACGCAGCGCGCGCGTCACCTGCACGCCGGAGTCCAGCGACACCTCGCGCTCGGCCGAGGCGCCGCCCAGGAGCACCGCGATTCTCACCGGCTCAATCGCCCATGAGGTGGTGGAGGAGGTCGTACCGGGTCAGGATCCCGATGATGACGCCCCCGTCCTCGACCAGGACGGCGGGCACGTCGCGCGTCAGCCGACGGCTCAGGGCGTTGATCTCGACGGTGGCGTCCACGACCGGAAACGCGCCGCCGGCCAGCTCTCCGACGGGTCGGTCCAGGTTGTCGGGGTCGTCCAGGGCCGCCGACATCAGGGTCGCTTCCGTGACCGAGCCCTGCGGCCGGCCCTCGGACAGCACCGGGAGCTGCGAGACGTTGTGCGCCTCGATGAGGGCCAGGGCTTCCCGGACCGTGGCCTCGGGCGGGACGGAGACGAGCGCTTCCGTCCCCGGCACCCGCTTGGTACCGAGCAGGTAGTCGGCCGTCACCCGCTCGGGCCGGAGCATCTCGATTCTCCCGCATCCACTCTTCGTTGTAGAGCTTGGAGAGGTAGCGCTCGCCCGTATCACACAGGATGCACACCACGCAGGCCTCCGGGTCGTCGACCTCCTTGGCCACGTGCACCGCCAGGGCCACGTTGAGCCCCGTGGACCCGCCCACGAACATCCCCTCCTCGCGCGTGACCCGGCGCGCCATGAGGAAGGACTCCCGGTCTCCCACCGTCCGGAACTCGTCGATGAGCTCGAAGTCGAGCGTGCCGGGGATCTTGTCGTTCCCGATCCCCTCGACCTTGTAGGGGGCGTGGGGTCCCTTCTCTCTCGTGGCGAAGTATCGGGCGAAGATGGAGCCCGCCGGATCGCCGGCGATCACGCGAATGGAAGGGTCCTTCTCCTTGAGGAACCGGGCCACCCCGGTGATCGTGCCACCCGTGCCCGCCGAGGCGACGAAGTGGGTGACGCGGCCCTCGGTCTGCTCCCAGATCTCCGGTCCCGTGGTCTCGTAGTGGGCCTGCGGATTCACCGGATTGAAGAACTGGTCGGCCAGCACGGCGTCGGGACGTTCGGCCGCGATGCGGCGCGCCACGTTGCCGTAGTAATCCGGGTGGTCGGGCTCTACGGCCGAGGGCGTGACGATGACCTCGGCCCCGTAGCCCTTGAGGAGCCGCACCTTCTCGGCACTCATCTTGTCCGGGATCACGAACACGCAGCGGTAGCCCTTGACCGCCGCGGCCAGCGCCAGGCCGACCCCCGTGTTGCCGGAGGTCCCCTCGACCACCGTGCCGCCGGGGCGCAGGCGCCCCTCCCGCTCGGCCTCCTCGATGATCTTGACCCCGATGCGGTCCTTGACGGAGCCGCCGGGGTTGGCCTGCTCCGCCTTCCCGTAAAGGGGAGTGCGCGCGCCGTCGACCACCCTGCGCAGACGGATGAGCGGCGTCCAGCCGATCGTCTCCAGCACGCTGTCGTAGGGACGTCGATGCGGCGGGGGCTGAGTCATGGCTCGTGGACCTCTTCCGGGAGCGGGTAGCGCACCGGCAGCACCGCCCACACGGCCACGGGGCGGTCGCCCTGACGGGCCGGACGGTAACGAAGCCGGCGCGCTCCGGCCAGCGCCGCCGAGTCCAGCACCGGGTAGCCGCTCGACGTGACAACGTAGGCGGAGTCCACCGTCCCGTCCGTGTCGATGTGGATCCTGAGACGCGTCTCGCCGCCGATGCGGGCCTGCCATGCCTGGTCGGGGTAGTCGAACGGCGACTGCTGGTTCTGCATCACCGGGACGCGGAAGGAGCCGCTCCGGACGCCGAGGCGGAGGCCGCCCAGGACCGGGCTGACCGTGTCGGCGCAGCCCGCGAGGAGCGGAACCGCCAGCACCACCGACGCCACCAGCGCGGCGCCGCGTCCGACTCTCACGGCTCGCCTCCCGGGAGCGGACGCCGCGGGGGCGCATCCGCTGCACCCGGCTCCTCGAGGCCCGCCAGCCGTCGAAGCTCCGCCAGCGCCTGCAGCGCCTCGAGCGGCGTCGTCCGGTCGAGGTCCAGGTCCGTCAGCCTCTGGAGCACGTCGACGGCGGAGACCCGCGGGCCCGACCCTCCCTCCGGCACCTCCTCCCCGTCCACGGCGGGGACCCCGCCGGCGGCCGCCTCCGGCTCGAACAGGCTGAGCTGCGGCCGGCCCTCGTTGACGAGACTGGCCAGCCGCGTCCCGGCCCCGCTCTCGCCGCCCTCGAGGACCCGCAGCACCTCCGCAGCGCGCTCCACCACCGGGGCCGGCAGGCCCGCCAGCCGGCCCACGTGCACGCCGTAGGAGCGGTCGCTGCCTCCCGGTACTACCCGCCGCAAGAACACGATGTCCTCACCGGTCTCCCGCACCGCCACGTTGAAGGCCCCGACGCCCTCGAGCCGGTCCGCCAGCTCGACGAGCTCGTGGTAGTGGGTCGCGAAGATCGTCCGGGCCCCCACCACGTCGTGGATGTACTCCGTCACGGCCCAGGCGATCGACACGCCGTCGTAGGTCGAGGTGCCGCGCCCGATCTCGTCCAGGAGCACCAGGCTCCGATCGGTGGCCCCGTTGAGGATGGTGGCGGTCTCGGTCATCTCGACCATGAAGGTGCTCTGACCGCGGACCAGGTTGTCGGAGGCGCCCACGCGGGTGAAGATCCGGTCGCACAGCCCGATCCGGGCCCGGTCCGCCGGCACGAAGGCGCCGATCTGCGCCATGAGCGCGATGAGGCCGACCTGCCGTAGCACGGTGGACTTCCCGGACATGTTGGGGCCCGTGAGGACCATCACCCGCGTGCCGCGGTCCAGGACCACGTCGTTGGGGATGAACGCCTCCCGGGCCATCATGCGCTCGACCACCGGGTGTCGCCCTCCCCGGATCTCGAGGCGGTAGCCGTCGTCGACCTCGGGCCGGACGTATCCCTCCCGCACCGCGACCTCGGCCAGCGACGCCAGCACGTCGGTCCGCGCCACGCGGTCGGCGGCGGCCTGGAGACGGCCGACCTCCTCGGCGAGCGCCGCCCGGACCTCCCCGTACAGCTCGGACTCGAGGCTCGCGATGGCCTCCTCGGCCCCCACGACCTTCTCCTCCCACTCCTTGAGCTCGGGGGTGAAGTAGCGCTCGGCGTTGGTGAGCGTCTGCTTGCGGTGGTAGTCGTCCGGGACCCGGCCGAGGTGCGTCTTCGTCACCTCGAGGTAGTACCCGAACACCTTGTTGTAGCCCACCTTGAGACTTCCGATGCCGGTCCGCTCGCGCTCCCGTGCCTGCAGGTCCGCGATGAAGTCGACCGCGTGGTCACGGGTGTCGCGCAGCGCGTCGAGCGCCTCCGAGAAGCCCCGGCGGATCACCCCGCCGTCCTTGAGGGTCGCCGGCGCCTCCGGATCGATGGCGCGGCGGATGGCGTCCGCCACGTCGTCGAGGGGATCGAAGCCGGCGGCCAGGTCGCGCAGAACGGCCGAAGACGCGCCCTCGAGGCCGGCCGCCAGCGCCGGGAGGACGTCCAGGGAGCCGACCAGGGCGAGGAGCTCCCTCGGAGCCGCACGAGCGGTCGCGATCTTGGCGGCCAGGCGCTCCAGGTCGCGTACATCCGCCAGAGCGATCCTCAGCGCACGGCGACGGTCCTCGGCCTCGACCAGCTCCGCCACCCCGGCCTGCCGGTAGTGGATTCCGTCCAGGTCGAGGAGGGGATGGAGCACGCGGCGCCGGAGAAGCCGGCCTCCCATGGCCGTGCGAGTCCGATCCAGCACCTCGAGCAGCGTCCCGCCCCCCTCGGGCCGGAGCGGGCTCACCAGCTCCAGGTTGCGGCGCGTCATCTCGTCGAGGTGCATGTAGCGGCCGGCCCGTTCGACGCGCGGCGGCCGCAGGTGCTCGACCCCGGCGGGCCGCACCTCGCGCAGGTAGGCCACCAGCGCCCCGGCCGCCGAGACGACGTGGGGCTCCTCCGCCGCACGGAAGCCGAACCCCTCGGTCCCGGCCACCCCGAACTGATCGCGCAGCGCCTCGTCCGCCATCGCCGGCTCGAAACGCCAGGGCGCCAGCCGGCTCACGGTCCACGGCCCGGACGGTGCGCCTCCCTCGTCGCCCTCGGCCACGACGAGCTCGGCGGGCTCGAGACGCGCCAGCTGGTCGGCGACCTCGTCCGCCCGCACCGACCACAGCTCGAACTCGCCCGTCGACAGGTCCGCCGTGGCCACTCCGACGGGATCCCGCCCGGCGAGCACCACGATGAAGTTGTTGCGGTCGGCCGTGAGGAGGCCGTCCTCGAGGACGGTTCCCGGCGTGATCGTCTCGACGACCTCCCGGCGCACGAGGCCGTCCGCCTCCGCCGCGTCCTCGACCTGCTCGCAGATGGCCACCCGCCGGCCCGAGCGCAGCAGTCGCGGCAGGTACTCATCCACCGCCTTCACCGGGATGCCGGCCAGGGGGACGTCCCCCTGGCCGCCGTTGTTCCGCGACGTGAGCGTGAGGCCCAGGAGCCGGCTCCCCTCGGCCGCATCGTCGAAGAACATCTCGTAGAAGTCGCCCACCCGGAAGAAGAGGAGCGCCTCCGGGTGGCGCGCCTTGATGTCCAGGTACTGCTGGATCAGGGGCGTATGCTCGCTCATGGCCGGGACGGGGTCTGATCGGGCTGGACCGTGATGGCCGGGAAGCCGGCCCGCGCCACCCGGTCGCGGAGCGCGTCGGCCGATGCGGCGTCCGGCACCTTCTGGGTCCACACGCGGTACAGGCCGTCCCGGGCCGTCGTGTCCACGACCCGCACCTGGAAGCCGCCCCGGGCCGCCCTCTCCCGCAGCGTCTCGGCCGCCTCGCGCGTGCTGAACGCCCCGAGCTGCACCGTCCAGCGACCGACCGCCGGACCGCCGCTCCCGGAGCCCTCCGCGGAGCGCGCTTCCGCCCCCCCGGGGCAGCGGGCCGAGGCACGGCGGGCCCGGGACGCCAGGGCCGTATCGGATTCCGCCTGGCGGACGGCACGTCCCCACGCCTGGCACGCCCGCGTCATGTCGCCCGACGCTGCCAGCGCGTCGCCCGTCCACGTCCAGGAGCGGTTCGCGAGCGAATCGCCCGGGAAGTCGGCCCGCAGGGTGGAGAGGTCGGCGAGGGCCCGGTCGTATTGCCCCCGGGCCAGGCGGAGCTGGGCGAGGCGGAGGCGCGCCGCGGCGGCCCAGGGCAGCACGCCCCCGATGGCCACCGTCGTGTACGCCAGGGTGGCCGAGTCCACGTCGGTGGCCAGGCGGCCGCGCAGGAAGTCCGCGTGGGCCCGGACGGCCGGGGTGACATCGTCGCCGCGGCTCTGGACCCAGCGCGCCAGCGCGCGACGAGCCCGCTCCGCGTGCCCGGAATCGGCCGCCGCCTCGATCGCCTCGAGGCTCGGGGAGGCTCCGGAGGCCTGGGCGGACACCGGCGTCAGGTGGACGCCGGTGCCCGCCAGAGCGAGAGCCAGCGCCAGCGCCGAAAGCCGCGCGCCCCGCACCGACCGGCCTGGCGCGCCGCCACCCGCGGGGCTCCGGCGGGGCTCCCTCATCGGACCGATCCCGCTTCGCGGCGGAGGAGGCGGAGCGAGAGCAGGAGCTCCTCGAGCACCCGCCGGTCGGGAATCCCCGATTTGGCGTGACCGTCGGCCCGGCGCATGAGTCCGATGGCACGCTCCAGCTCGGGGGGCGTCCAGCGCCGCGCCTGTCCCGCGTAGATGCGAGCCTTCCAGCTCAGGTAGGGCTTGCCGGCTTCCTTGAGTGCGCGGGCCACGGCCCCCTGTCCGCCCTCCAGCGCCACCCCCAGGTACAGGTGCTGATCGACCATGCCGATGAGGAGGCCGACCGCCGATTCGGAGGGCTCCGACAGGAGCCTGGGCAGATCCTCCAGCGCTCCACCGTAGTCCCGCTCGGCCACGTGGTCGAGCCAGTTCCAGCGGCCCACCGCACGGACATTGGGGACCAGCCGGCGCACGGCGTCGGCGTCCACCACGCCGTCGATCGCAGCGGAAGCCAGCTTGATGAGCTCCGCGTCGAGCTGGTCCGCCTCCGCGCCGACGGCCGTGGCGAGCAACTGGGCGCCCTCCTCTTCCAGGTCGTAGCCATGGACGGTTCGGGCCCGTTCCATGAGCCAGCCGGGGAGCTCGGCTTCGCGCGGCACGCTCCAGCCGAGCGCCCGTGCCCCCTGCTCCAGCTTCTTGTAGTACGCCGCCTTCGAGCCCGAGGGCACCGTCGCGGTGACCACCACGGTGAGGCCGGGCGGCGGGGCCTCTACCGCGGCCACGAGCACATCCCTGGCCTTGCGCCCCAGGTGCTGCGCCCCGAACACCGCCACGACCCGTCTCTCCGCCATCATGGGAGGCATGGCCAGCGCGGACGCGAGCTCATCGGGGCCGGCGACGTCACCGTGGAAGATGTCGAGGTTGAAGTCGCGCGTGGCAGGATCGAGGGCGGCGTCGATCAGCCGCCTGGCGCCCTCGTCGCGTAGCCGCTCGGCCTCTCCGTGGAAGTAGAAGGCGCCGTCGAGCGGACCGCGCTCGAGGAGACGCTCAAGGTCCCGCTCGGCCGTGAGCGTCACGCTTCGGGGGGTCAGCGGGCGAAGGCCGCCCTCTGCTCCATGGCCGCCAGGAAGGATGGCCCGCCGCTGAGCCCGGCGCCGGCCGATGCGAAGAAGTCGCCGTCCAGCGCATCGATGCCCCGGCCCCAGTGCAGCGGCGAGGAGGACAGGAACGGACCGCGGCCGAAGAACAGAGAAGCGGAGGAAGCACCGGGCAAATGGAAGCGCCCGTTCAGGAGGCTCATGCGACCGGCGTTCTCCGGCGGCCGTGCCTCCCCGGCCCGCGGCGCGCGCGCCGCCACCGCCGGGAGCTCGACCTCGACCGGCACGCTGGTGGCGAACGGCAGCCACGCGAAGGCGAGAAGCCCGACCGCGGCCACGGCCACGAGGGCCGCGCTGCCGCCCGGGCGCACCGAGCTCATGGGGATGCCGTCTTCGAGATGGTAGATCCGGTGGCGCAGACGGGGCAGGAAATCGGGGGAGCCAGCGACATCGGGGAGCTCACGGCACAGGGCCAGGCCGCGCTGCATGACCCGGTCGTACCGCGCACATCGCTCGCAGTCCGCGATGTGTCGCCCGAACGCCTGCCCGCGGGCCGTGCCGACCAGCCCGTCGAGGTAGTCCGAATAACTTTCGAGAAATTCCTCGCATTCCATCGCCGTCATCCTTCTCGCCTGCGACGGATCACGTCCGTCCCGAGCTCCGCCGGCGCACCGTCGTTTCGCCGTAGCGGGGTCGAAGCGACCCGGGGCGTCCGACCGGCACCAGCCCCTTCATTGACCGGCGTATCATACTCGGACCGTCACGGCGGGTTCCGCGTTCGGCACCGAGGTTCGAGCGCGTCACGGCGCGCGCCACGTACGGACCCGGATGCGCGAAGGGGGAGGGCGATTCCTCGCCCTCCCCCTTCCGCTTCGCGTACGACCGGCGCATCCGCTCGCCCACGACACGTTTCCGGCTCCGAAGAAGCTACTCGAGCATGGGCGCAATGATCTGCGCGAACTTGTTCCGGGCACGGTTGAGGCGCGACTTCACGGTGCCCAGGGTGACGCCGGTGATCTCCGAGATCTCCTCGTACGTCTTCCCCTCCATCTCCCGCAGCACGAACACCACGCGGTGATGCTCGGGGAGCTGGGCGACCGCCTCTTCGACCTTCTCCCGAAGATGCCGCTTCCGGAACAGGTCGTCCGGCGAGTAGGAGCTGTCCTCCCACTGCAGCGGACGGTGGTCCGCGTCCCAGTTCTTCTTGATGGCCTGGAACAGCACCATCGGGTTGCGGGAGCGGTTCCTGAGCTCGTTCTTCGCCAGGTTGCTGGCGATCGTGTAGATCCAGGTCGAGAACTTCTTCGTCGGGTCGAACCGGTGGAGATGCCGGTACACCCGCACGAACGTCTCCTGGACCAGGTCCTCGGAGCGGTCCCGGTCGCCGATGGTCCGGTAGATGAAATTGAGCAGGCGGTCATGGTAGCGGTCCGCCAGCTCCTGGAAGGCGTGATGCTGCCCCTCGAGGTACTTCTCGACGAGCTGCGCATCCTCGAGCTCCCTGAGTTCGCGCCTCGGCTGGAGCTCCACGCCCCGCCGTCTGCGTACCTCGACCCGGTCGGCCATTTTTATCCTGCCCCCTTCGGGACGGTCCCGCGCGCCCCGTTCTTGGTGCCCGTGCTTCCTCGTCCTCCGGTGGCGCCCGTCGCGGCCGTCCTCACCCAACCGGAAGACGCAACAACGCTGCCAATCGTCACTCTTCCAACAACCTCGCGACCAGCAGGAGCGAGGCTACCGCGGTGCCGTTCGTGATCGCGCCCTCGTCGATCATGGCGAGGGCGCGCGACAGGGTCACCACGTGCGGCTCCAACTGCTCCCCCGGCTCCGGATCGGGGTCCGTGCGCCGCAGGTCGGTCGCCAGGAACAGCTCGACCTTCTCGTCGCAGAAGCCCGGGCTCGTGTGGATCGCCGCGAGCCGCGTCCACCGCCCGGCCAGGAGTCCCGCCTCCTCGCGCAGCTCCCGCCGCGCACACGTCTCGGGCGATTCCCCGGGCTCCAGGATTCCGGCCGGAACCTCCCAGAGGACGCTGCCCACCGCATGCCTGTATTGCCGTAACAGGTGCACGCGAGGCGTGGTTCCCGGGTCCTCGACCGGCACGACGGCTGCCGCGCCGGGATGGTGGACCACCTCCCGCTCGGCCTCGCCACCGTCCGGGAGACGCACCCGATCCACACATAGATGAAGGAGCCGCCCTTTGAACAGCTGGCGACTCCCGATCCTGCGCTCCGGCCTCAACCCCACCCGGTCATCCTCGTCACCGGCAAGCACGGTAACCGAAAAAGTCCCGAAAGTCAAGCCCGGCCTGGGCCGGCCCGCACGTCGACCTCGCCGAAGCGCGATTCCAGGTCTCCCTCGAGGTCTCCCGCAGCCCCGACGATCACCCGTGCCATTGTGGCAGGATCGAGGTGCGCGCGCAGCGCCTCGAGCACCCCGGACGGGCTGACGCCTTCGATCCGGGCCCGGTAGCGCGCCCAGTAGTCATCCGGCAGATCGTACACGACCTGTGTCACCAGCTTGGAGCTGACCTGGCTCGGGGTCTCGAACTGACGCGGGAGCGACAGGACAAGGGAGTTCCGGGCCAGCTCCATCTCGTCCTCGCCGGGCGCCTCCTCGAGCAGCTGCACCGTCTCCCGGAGGAATTCGGACAGGGCCTCCGCCGCCACGCCGGTCTCCACGGCCGTCTGGCCGACGAACGGGCCCGCCTCGCGACGGAAGTGGAAGCTGGTGCGCGCCCCGTAGGTCCAGCCCCTCTCCTCCCGGAGGTTCATGTTCACGCGTGAGTTGAACAGGCCGCCGAGGATCGCGTTGCCGATCAGGAGCTCGAAGAAGGCCGCGTCACCGTAGGCGGCGCCGACCGTCCCCAGGCGGATCTCGGCCTGGGCGCTCGACGGCCGATCGACGAGCAGCACCGAACCGGGAACGGGGGCGCCAATGGTCCCGGACGCGCCGCTCGAAGGGGACGCCTCGCCGCCCGTCCAGTCCCCGAAGCGCGCTTCCACCGCATCTCGCAGGGCAGCGGCGTCCACCGCCCCGCACGCCACCAGCGCCGCACCGGACGGCCCGTACCGCCGCTGGTGGAAAGCCGTCACCTGCTCGCGCCCCAACCTCTCCACCATGGGCCGGCCCCCCGCCGCCGGCGTCCCGTAGCAATGTCCGCCGTAGACGGCATGGATGAGCGCGTTGTCGGCCACCACCTCGGGTCGATCCAGATCGCGGTCGATCTCGTCCAGTCGCTCCCCGCGCACCCGCTCCACTTCGGCCAGCTCGAAGGAAGGGTGTCGGGCCACGGCCGCCAGGAAGTCCAGGGCCCCCTCGAGCACGTCGCTTAGCGTGTGCAGGCTGAGGATCGATACATCGTAGCCGGCCGATACCGAGAAGCCGGCGCCCAGCCGATCGAGCCAGCTGGCCACCTCGCCGGCGCTCCGTCCCGCCGCGCCCTCCGTCAGCAGACGGCCCGTGAGCTCGGCGACCCCCTCCTGGCCCTTCGGCTCCACGGTGGCACCCGCCTCGAGCACCAGCCGCAGGGACACCTCCGGGAGCTGGTGGTCCTCGGCCACGATGAGTCGCAGACCGTTGGCGAGCTCGAACCGCCGCAGCTCGGGCAGCGTGAGGCGACGGAGGGGCCCGGCCGCTGGCGCGCGCGAGCGGTGGACCGGCCCCGCCGATGCGTCCGGAGCGCCCGCCTCGCCGCTCACGCGGCCCGCCCTTCGGCGTCGGCGCCGCGGGGCACCACGTGCAGGACCGTTCGACGCGATGGCCGCAGCACGTTCGCGGCCACTCGGGCGACCTCGTCCGCGGTCACCGCCTCGTAGCGATCGAACGCCCGGTTCACGTACTCCGGGTCGTCCCGGAGGATGACCGCGTCGGCGAACGCGTCGGCCCGGTCCCCCACGCTGTTCAGGCGGCCCACCAGGGACCTTCGGGCCCGGTTCCGGGCGCCGGTCAGCTCGTCCTCGGACGCGCCGGCCTCGCGCACCGGTCCGAGCACGTCGAGCACCTCCGCCTCGAGGTCGGAGGCGGCGACTCCGGGCCGGGCCGTGGCGACCACGATCAGCATCCCGACGCTCTCGAGCGGCCACGTGAAGCACTGGACCTCGGCCGCCACCTGCCTCTCGTAGACGAGCTTGCGGTGCAGCCGCGAGCTCTTTCCCTCGGCCAGCACCCCGGTCAGCACATCGGAGGCCTCGAAGTCGGCGTCGTTGAACGAAGGCGCGTGGAACAGCATGTACACGCGCGGGACCTGCACGGCGTCTCCCAGAACGGCGCGGCGCTCCCCGCGCTCGTCCCCCACGCTGGGCACCGCGGGGGGCGCCGGAACCGACCGCGAGGGGAACTCCCCGAAGTAGGCCCGCGCCCGGTCCAGCGCCTCGTGGGGATCGATGTCGCCGGCCAGAACGAGGACGGCGTTGTTCGGCGCGTAATAGGAACGGAAGAAGTCGTGAACGTCCTCGAGGCTCGCCGCGTCGAGGTCGTCCATGTACCCGATCGTCGGGTGTCTGTACGGGTGCCCCCCCGGGTAGGCGTGCTCCAGCAGCGTCTCGAACGCCAGGCCGTAGGGCCGATTCTCGTAGGACTGGCGTCGCTCGTTCTTCACGACGCCGCGCTGGTTGTCCAGCTTCTCCTGCGTGATGGCCTCGTCGAAGAAGCCCATCCGGTCCGACTCCAGCCACAGGGCCAGGTCGAGCTCGTTGGAAGGGAGCACCTCGAAGTAGTTGGTCCGGTCGAACCAGGTGGATCCGTTGAGGGTCCCACCGGCCCGCTGGATGAGCCGAAAGTGCTCGCCCTTGGGGATGTGCCCCGATCCCTGGAAGAGAAGGTGCTCGAACAGGTGCGCGAAGCCAGTGCGGCCCGGACGCTCGTTCTTGGAGCCGACGTGGTACATGAGGTGCACGGCCACGACGGGCGTCGAGCGGTCCTGGTGGAGGATCACCCGGAGCCCGTTGTCGAGGACGCGCTCCTCGAAATCGAAGCGGACGCTGTCGGAGTGCACGGCTCGTCGCTCTCCCTGGCGGATGGCAACCCGGGCCCGACCGCCGGTCGATCGGTCCGCGGCGGGCGCGTGCCCGGCCGCGAAGGTACCCGGCGCGACTCCCCCGCTCAACCCGCCCCGGGACGACCGACCGGCGATCCGGACGAACGACGGCCGGCCCGCGACCCCTGTCGGGGTGCGAGACCGGCCGTCGATGGAGGGAGGTAAGCCGGGTTCTGTGCCGGACCCGAAGGTCCGGGGGGTCATCTGTCTGGGCCGCCGGTCTCCCGGTGGCTCGTGCGGCCTACCCGGGGCTCGATGCGGCGGGTCGCCGCTCGCCCCTGCTCGGCCTTGCTCCTGGTGGGGTTTGTCGTGCCGCGGCCGTCACCGGCGCGCGCGGTGGGCTCTTACCCCACCGTTTCACCCTTGCCTGTGCGACGGTCGGAGCCTTGGGCCCGAGCGCGCCGCCATCGGCGGTCTGTTCTCTGTGACACTGTCCGTCGCCTCTCGACGCCCGGGATTTCCCCGGCACCGTACCCTGTGGAGCCCGGACTTTCCTCGAGCCGCACCGCGCGGACCACGCCATGCGTGGTGCCCGGCCGGCCCGCGACCCCATCTCCCTCCGTCCTATCTTACCGCGCAGGGCCGCCGGAGTTTCCGACGTGCTCCGCCGCGCGTCTTCTGGGCACGGGCCATGCACGGACTCGGGACCACCCGACCTACCGGAGCGCGGCAGCGCGCTGTATTTTGGTGAGCACGTTTTCGGGCGACGTCGCATCGGGTCCCGGCCGTGCAGCACGGCTTTACCCTGCGCCGCCGCGCGTGGAGTCGTACACCGGGCCACGGAGGTGGCGAGCCGAGCCTTCCATGGTGAGTATCCTCCAACGCCGCACCTTGTATCGGTCCGGGTCCATTCGCGACCCGGGCGCGGTCGGGCTTTCGCGCCTGCGAAACCCGAGTCGTCCCTTTGCGCGTGTCGTGCTCGCCACGCTCGCGGCGGGCTGCGTTCTGGCGCTCGCGGGGTGCGGTGGCGACGGCGCGACGGACGTGACGCCCTCTCCGGCCCGTCTGGAACGGGTGTCGATCAAGGCCGACTCCGTCACGGTCGGGACGACGCTGGATCCACCGCTCGGCGTGCGGGTGGTCAGCTCCCTGGGCGATGCGGTCGAGGGCGTACCGGTCCGCTTCGCACTCATGTCGGGCCCCGGTCAGGTCCCCACCGGCCTCGCCGTCTCCGACGCGCACGGCGTGGCCGAGGGGACGTTCGATGCGAGCTCCGACCTGGGTGAGAGCGTCGTCCGGGTCGACATACCGAGCGCCTCGCAGGTCGCTCCACTGGAGTTCAAGGTCCTCACCGTGCCTGCCGGGCAGGTGCACGTGTCGGCTGCCGCCGGCGACGCCCAGAGCGCGGAGGTCGGGACGCAGCTCGCCCTGCCCTTCACGCTGGCCGCCGCCACGCCCTCGGGCTCGCCGGCCGGAGGCGTGCGGATCGTATGGGAGATCCACCAGGGTCCTGGCGGCGGTCGGCTCACGTCGGACACCACCTTCACGGGCACCGACGGCCACACGCAGAACCTCCTGACGCTGGGTGGGACCGCGGGCGACTACTCCGTGCAGGCCTACGCCACGGGCGGGGTGAAGACGGACACGGCGACCTTCGCGGCCCGGGCGGTGACCTCGCTGCAGAGCGCCGCCCGCGTCGACTCGGTGCGCCCGGCGCCGCTTCGACCCGGCCAGGACGCCACCCTTTACGGGAGCGGCTTCGGGACGGTCACGTCGGCGGTGGACGTCCGGGTCGAGGGTGCGTCGGCGCAGGTGCTGGCGGTCGAGCCGGGCCGAGTGCGCTTCCAGGTCCCCACCTTCACCGACCGCTGTCTGCCTTCGCGCCACGTCGGCGTCCGCGCCCTCGTCTCGGGCCAGCCGACCAACGGCGAGCTCGTGCTCCTCACACCCTCGGGGACGCAGCTCGACCTGGCCCCGGGACAGTCCACGACGCTGTCCGGGCAGGGGGCACTGGACTGCCTGCAGCTTCCCGCCTCGGACAGCGCCTCGAGCTACCTGGTCCTGGCGGGGAACGCCGACCAGTCGGCCGAAGGCATGACGCCGCTTCGGCTGATCCTCAGGACGCCGCCGACCTCGGGGGACACGGTGACCGCGGCCGGCGACGTCCGGGTGCGCAGTGCGGTGTCCCGAGAGCCTACCGGCCGCTCCGATCCCTACGGACCGGCCATCCGGATCCGTGAATCGGCCCTGGGCGAGCTGGCCCGACGCCGCATCTCCGGCAGCGGATTGTCGTTGCGCAGGAGCGAGGAGCCCCGCTTCGCCGTCGCTCCGGCCCCGGGCGACACCCTGAGCCTGTCCTTCGCGGTCAGCCCGGACCTGACGGTCTCCTGCGACGCGACCGCCGACCCCGTGCACGCCGTGGTCCGCTCGGTGAAGCCGCACGTCATCGTGGCCCAGGACACGGCGGCGCCCCGCGGAGGCTTCGACCAGGCCACCATTGACCAGCTCGCGTCGGAGTTCGAGGACGTCGACTACCCGACGGACGTGGAGTACTTCGGTCAGCCGGCTGATCTGGACGGTAACGGCCGGATCATCATCCTGCTCACGCCCCGGGTGAACGGGCTCACGCCCCGTGGCTCGAGCGTGGTCGAGGGCGGCTTCTTCCTCCCGCTCGACCTGGTGGACAAGGGAGATGCGCAGGGCGGCGGCCTCAAGGGCCCCGACGGGGAGACCTGCCCCGCCAGCAACGAGGGGGAGGTGCTGTACATGCCGGTGCCGGATCCCGGCGGTGTATACAGCGATCCCAATCGTACGGACCAGATCCTGCGCAGCGATCGCAACACGATGCCGCACGAACTCCAGCACCTGATCAGCGCGGAGCAACGGCTGGTCATCGCGGGTGGGGACTTCAACAGCGTCGAGGACGTGTGGCTGGGTGAGGGACTCTCTCACATCGCCGAGGAGGTCGTCGGCCTCAAGGAGATGCAGCGCCAGGCCGGGCAGGACATTGGCTGGGATGCCATCCTGGGTGACCCCCACACGCTCGACCTGTTCAACACCTTCGAGCTGGACGATTTCGCTCGCCTGGAGTTCTACATGCTCCAACCGGGCGAGGCGCCGGCCCTGGCCACGACCGATCCCGGCGGAGTCCGCAGCCTTCAGATGCGCGGCTTCGCGTGGGCGCTGCTGCGATGGCTCGCCGACCGGGTCGGACCCTCGGGAGAGGCGGCGTTCTTCCGTGACCTGGCCAAGGGTGGGCCCAACCTCGAGCGGGGCATCGCCAACATCGAGCAGACCACGGGCCGGCGCTGGGGCGACATCCTGGCGCAGTTCTCGGTGTCGTTGGCCCTGGACAACCGGGCCCCATCGGGCGCCGACGCCGCGTACCAGCTCACGACGTGGGACCTGCCCGGCATCTTCCAGGGGCTCCACGACAACCCCACGTCCGGCAGCCGTTTCCCGCTGGCGTATCCCCTCGCGGTGACCTCGCTGGGCTTCGAGACGGCCGCGATCGACTTCGAGGTGCGTTCCTCGACGAGCGCCTACTTCGAGCTCACCGCCGACGGGTCCCAGCCGGCGCTGGCCTTCCATCTGACCAGCCAAAGCGGTGGCCCGCCGCCCGTATCCACCTCGCCGCAGATCGTGGTGGTCCGGCTCCGATAGTCGAGATGAAGAACGAGGCTGAAATGACCCGACCGTCCGGCCCCTCAGGGTTCCTCGCGCTACTGTTGCTCACCGCCGTGGTAGCCGTCGCACCGTCGCCAGTGTCCGCCCAGGCGGACACCGTCGCCACGATGGGCGACACGGTCTCCATGGCTCCACTGCCGCCGTCCACGTGGAGAGACCGCGGGGGACTCGAGGCGTTCGTGATCGGGGGGGGCCTCGCTCCCCTGGCCCGTCTCTCGTCCGATCCCGGCTCCTTCGGTACTCAGGTGTCGTCGGCCCCGATGGTGGGCGGCACGGCAGGGTGGTGGTTGCCGAACGGCTTCGGGGCGGGCGTCCAGGTACTGTACGCGCCCGCGTCACTCAACATCATCCCGACGGCCTTCCAGGGACCCATCCCGACCAACCTCGGTAACGCCCGCTACCTGGCCGCGACCGCCGAGGTCCGCTATCGGCTCCTGCTGCGCGGCCCAGCCGGCGTGCTGGCCCCGTACGTGGCGTTGGGAGCCGGTGTTCGACACCTGAACTTCGACCCGATCGCCAGCCTGGACGTACAGGACACGACGGACCCGGTGGCCACGATCGCCGGCGGAGCCGAGGCGCGCCTGTATGGACCCGTGTCGATGCGGCTGGAGTTGCGGGATTACGTGTCCCGCTTCACGGCCACGCCCAACTCCCCGGCGCGCACGCAGCACGACATCGCGATCACGTTCGGGCTCGGCATCCTTCCCTGATTCGGCGGGCCGCCCGCCCCCGCGTTCCGCGGGCACCCGGTGCGACGACCCGTCCGAACGCGTCGTAACCATGCATCACCGGCCGGCCCGGGCGTGTCGACCGGGCATCCGAGGCACGACTCGGAATCATCGTAAGACGATCCGCCACAACGATATGGCATCGATCGATCGGTAGGGTCGACCCCTAGCACGCTTCTTGACATCGTCCCTGGGACCTCGGGGGGAACGTATGCCCGTTCAAGGCGGCCTCCGTCCCCTCCCGCCGCGCCCCGGCGCGAGCCGGCCTCACGGCCGGAGAGTCAGCCGAAGCCGAAGAGGAGAACAGTCGTGCGAACCGCGCTCCGCACATGTTCAGGACGATCGTGTGCCGATCGTGCGCCCGCGCTCCGCCCCCCTCCATCGGACGACCGCCGTCCGTGATCGATCGGGAGGAGGGACCGGGGAGCACGCCGGCGTCGTCGCGCGGCGTGCCGCCGGAGATCCTGCGCGGGGCCATCGAGGCCGCGGGCGACGGCGTGGCGCTCCTCGATCGACGCGGGCGCATCACCTACGCGAACTCGTGCTACGCGGGCCTGTTCGGATTCGACCGACCGCGCAGCTTGATCGGCCTGCACTGGTCCTTCCTCCATCCTGAGGCGGAAGCCGCCCGACTCCGTCGGGAGGCGCCACGCGCCCTCGAGGCCCACGGATTCTGGCGAGGAGACGCGATCGGACGCCGCCGCGACGGCTCCGAGATACCGCTCGACCTCTCGGTCACCCGCGTGCCGGACGGCCGACTCCTGTGCGTGGCCCGCGACATCTCCCTACGACGCGCCCGGGAGGAGCAGCTCGAGCAGCTCGCGTACCGCGATCCACTCACCGGGCTCGCGAACCGGCGCGTGCTGCGTGAGCGGGCCGAGCAGGCCCTCGCGCTGGCACGCCGAGGCGATTCGCAGGTGGCCCTCCTCTACCTGGACCTCGTGGGCTTCAAGGAGATCAACGACCAGCTCGGCCACCTGGCCGGGGACCAGGTGCTCGAGGAGGTGGCGCGGCGACTCACCGGTGCGATCCGAGACGCCGACACGGCCGCCAGGATCGGAGGCGACGAGTTCGCCGTGCTGCTTTCCGAGATCGAGGGGGAGGGCGGCGCCCTGCAGGCCGCCCGCCGCGTGCAGGAGGCGTTCGAGCGGCCGTTCGAGGCGGACGGCCACACGCTGGAGATCGTTATCTCCATCGGCCTGGCCCTGTTCCCGACCTACGCCTCGACCTTCGACGCGATGTTGGACCAGGCCGACATGGCCATGTACGGCGCGCGCCGATTGAAGTCGGGTGGAATCCAGATCTATCGCGGCGGCGACGCCGAAGCGGAGGGCGGTCGCGCCGACCTGATCGCCGAGCTCCACGATGCGGTGCGACACTACCGACTGGCGCTTCACTACCAGCCCGTGCGGGACCTGGCCACGGGGGAGCGGGTGGGGTCGGAGGCCCTGGTCCGGTGGCCGCATCCGCGGCTGGGTATCCTGTGCGCGTCCAAGTTCGTCCCGCTGATCGGGGATCCGGCCCTGGTCCGGCGACTGGACCGCTGGGTCCTGGCCTCCGCCCTCGTCCAGCTGCAGGCCTGTCAGCGTGCCGGCTCCCGGGAGTGGCTGGCCATCCACCTCTCCGAGGCTTCACTTCACGATGAGGGGCTGGAGGCCTACGTGGAGCGCGTGCTGAGCGCCATGGGCGGGATCGATCCCACGAAGCTGCTGCTGGAGTTTCCCGCCCGCAGCGTCCTGCGCGGCTCCGGCCCCGCCGGGGAGCGCCTGTCCGCGCTACGGGGGCTGGGCGTGTCCGTGGCCGTGGACGGCCTCTCGGGCGGACACAGCTCCATGGCCTTCCTGCAGGGCCTCCCGGCCACCAGCCTCAACCTGGATCGTGGATTCGTGGCCGGAATCGGCCGCGAGTCGTTCGAGGAGGAGGTGCTCCAAACCGTCATCGAACTCGCCCACGCCATGCGGCTGCGCGTGCGGGCCAAGGGGATCGAGCGGGAGGAGCAGCGAGAGTGGCTCCGGCAGGCCGGCTGCGACTTCGGCCAGGGCTTCCTCCTCGGCTGGATCCTGCCGCCCGAAGAGATGTCGGGCTGGAACGGCGACGGTAGCGCTCCCTAGTCCTCGCTCCCGCCCGCCCCGCTCGTCAGGCCGCGGCGCCGACCTCCGACGTGCAGTGCCCACAGCGCGTGGCCTCGATCGGAATCGTCATCCGGCAGAACGGACACTCCTTCTGGCTCGGCGGCGGCGGCGCCTCTTCGGCCTGTCGTCGCAGCCGGTTGTAGCCCTTGACCATGAGGAATATGGCCAGGGCGATGATCAAGAAGGAGAGGACGTTGTTGATGAACACGCCGTAGTTGATCGTCGGGGCCCCGGCCTTCTGCGCATCCGGCAGGGAGGCGTAAGGCGTTCCCGAGAGGTTGATGAACAGGTTGGAGAAGTCGAGTCCGCCGGCCAGCAGGCCGATCGGGGGCATGAGCACATCCGCCACGAAGGACTTGACCACGGTTCCGAATGCACCGCCGATAACGATGCCGACCGCCAGGTCGAACACGTTGCCACGGGCGATGAAGTCGCGGAACTCCGTTCGAACGCTCATGGGGACTCTCCGGGGAAGGAGTGCGCGAGTCGCACAGACCCCTTCAAGTTACAGCGTTTGCCACGTTCGACAAGCGGGCGCGACGGGGAGCCGCGCCCGGGGGCTCAGGTCGGACCCAGGTGAGTCCTCCAGGTCCGGGACACGATCACGTCCCTCGCGCGCTCCCTCGTGCCGCCCCTCGGCGGGGCCTTCTCCCTGAGGTCGGCGGCCACCAACCGGTAGTACTCGGCGGCCCGCCGGGCGAGAGCGGATCGATCTTCCGGACAGGCGGCGCCCTCCGGGGGATCCACCCGGACCTTCCCCTCCCCGTAGGCCATCGTCTCGGACTGCCGAACGTCGAGACAGCACGTGCCCACCGGCACCCGGTCGGATCCCACCACCTCGAAATAGAGCCGCGAGGCGATCTGTCCCTCCTCCGCGATGCGCGTGGCATCGAAGAGACAGCCGTGAAACACGATCATGCTCTCCGCCTGTTCCATGGTCGCCACCGGTCGGGGGATCGGAGACGGCATCACCGCCGATCGAATTCACCCCTGCCAAGCGCAAGAGGCACACCCGACGGGGTCCCATGGAGACACGATCGAACAAGCCATTGCGTCACATGGACCTACGATCGCGATCTCACGAAGCGCTCCGATCGGAGACCGGGGCGGACCTTGCATTCCGACACGCCGCTTGCAGGACGAGAGGCACGGCGGCGGGCCGCCCGGCCGAACACGGTGGCCGATCCGCCACGGGCGCCCCATCTTGCAGCCGCCGCGCTTCAGAGACGCGCCGTCGGGCGGCGCCACCGGAGGAGCCGTGCGGGCGCGTTCGCATGCCGAGCAGCAGGAGGGTCGAGGTGGAGCATCGCATGCCATCCAGGTCGGGAACGATACGTCGAGCCGTGCGGGCGGCGCCCCTGGCGGCGCTCACCCTGTGGGCCGCGGCCGCACCGCTCGCCGCTCGCACCGGACCGGCGATCGGGACCGGCGGCCTCCGGGCCGACACCACGCCGACCGCCGCAGCGCCGCGCCGACTCACCGACACTCTCCTCGAGCCGTTCCGTTACCGGTTCATCGGGCCGTCGAATCCCTCGGGGCGCGTGACGGCCATCGCCGTGCCCGACACGGCCGGCCACCGGATCGCCTACGCGGGGCTCGCGTCCGGGGGCGTGTGGAAGACCACCAACGCCGGCACGACCTGGATGTCCGTGTTCGACCACGAAGGGAGCTCCTCGGTGGGCGACATCGCCGTGGCCCCGTGGAACCATCGGGTGGTCTGGGTCGGCACCGGCGAGCGCAACTCCCTGCGCTCCCAGACCTGGGGAGACGGTGTCTACCGCTCCGGGGACGGGGGCAAGACCTGGAAGAAGGTGGGCCTGAAGGATACGCGCGAGATCGGCCGGATCGCCATCGACCCCGTGGACAGCGGCGTGGTGTACGTGGCCGCCCTCGGCCACCTGTGGGGGCCCGACCCCGAGCGCGGCGTCTACAAGACGGTGGACGGCGGCAAGAGCTGGAAGAAGATCCTGTTCGTGGACGACACGACCGGGTTCGTGGACCTGAGAATCGACCCGAAGAACCCGAACGTGCTGTACGCGGCCGGCTGGCACCGGCTGCGCTGGGGGGGCGGCAAGATGGAGGGAGCCGGCGCCGGCAGCGGGATCTGGCGCACGCGGGACGCTGGCGCCACGTGGACGCGGCTCACCGCGCCCGGGGACGAGCACGGGCTCCCGTCCAGGGACCTGGGCCGGATCGGGCTCGCGGTCTACCCGCGCAGCCCCAACGTCGTGTACGCGGTCATACAGGTGGCCCACGGGTCGAAGAACCCGAGCGTGAGTCCGTTCGGAGGACTGTTCCGCACCGAGGACGGCGGGGACCACTGGGCCCGGGTCAACGACCTCTCGGCCGTGCCCGACTACTACTACAACGAGGTGTGGGTCGACCCGAACGACAGCACCGACGTGTATCTGGGCGCCACGCGGCTCTTCCACTCCACGGACGGCGGCCGAACGTTCTCTGCCGTCCGCTACCGTAACGTGCACGTGGACAACCACGCGGTGTGGTTCGACCCCGACGACTCCCATCACATGCTGCTCGGCAACGACGGGGGCGTCTACCAGAGCTTCGACGGCGGCGAAAGCTGGGCCCACCAGCTCATCCCGGCCAGCCAGTTCTACGAGGTCGACATCGACACGACCAAGGTGCCCTACCAGGTGTGCGGCGGCCTGCAGGACAACGGCGTGTGGTGCGGCCCGAGCCGCACCCGCGAGCGGATGGGCATCACCGCGGCTGACTGGTACACGGTCTACGGCGGGGACGGGTTCAGCTCCGCCGTGTCCGCGGACAGTCCGCAGATCCGCTACGCCGAGTACCAGTACGGCAACATCGGGCGGCTCGACGTGGTCGACTGGCACACGGAGAGCGTGAAGCCGGCGGCCGAGGACGCTGGCGCCGAGAGCGGCTATCCCTTCCGGTGGGACTGGAACACGCCATTCGTGATCTCGAGCCACGACCCGACGGTCCTCTACCTGGGCGGGAACTACCTGTTCAAGCTCACCGACCGCGGCCGTGACTGGAAGATCCTGGGGCCCGACATGACCCGCGCCAACCGCTTCCATCCCGAGCCGGACAGCGCCCACACCTCGTATCACTCGCTGCACTCGGTGGCCGAATCGGCCCTGGACGGCCGCGTCCTGTGGACGGGCTCCAACGACGGCCTCCTGTGGGTGAGCACGGACGCGGGCGAGACGTGGCGGAACGTCACCGCCGACCTCCCCGGCGGGGGCCCGGCGCCGCCGTGCTGGGTGAGCGAGATCGAGACGTCACGCTTCGACGCCAACGGGGCCTTCGTGACTTACGACTGTCACCGCCGCGACGACTACGATCCCTACGTGTACCGGACCACGGACGCGGGCCGGACCTGGACCGACATCACGGGCGATCTGCCGAAGGAGAGCTCCACCTTCGTGATCCGGCAGGACCCGGTGAACCGGGATCTCCTGTTCGTGGGCACCCACGACGGCGTTTTCGCCAGCATCCGGGGCGGGAATCACTGGGCGAAGCTGGGCGAAAACCTCCCCACCACGGAGGTGCGGGACCTGGCGATAGTGCCCCGCACGAAGGAACTGGTCGTGGGGAGCTTCGGGCGGGGCGTGTACATCCTGGACATCGCGGCGCTGGAGCAGGTGACGCCGGCCGTGCTCGGGGACTCGCTCCACCTGTTCGATCCCGCCCCAGCACGGCAGTTCGAGCAGCGCAACACCTACGGGTCGCAGGGCGCGTCCTTCTTCCGGGCCGGCGCCACACCGCCCTCGGCCACGATCACCTACTGGGTGGGGCACGACCTGGGCAAGGACGTCAAGATCGAGATCCGCCGCGTCTCGGACGACACGACGGCAAGCGCGGTGGGCGCGGCGGCCACGGACTCCGGCGCGGCACGGGGGTCCGGGCGCGGAGGCCAGGGCGGCGCGGGCAAGTCGATCCGCACGCTGACGGGCCCGGGCACGGTGGGCTTCCACGTCCTCACCTGGGACCTCGAACGCGGCGAGCCCCGTCCCCGGGAGATGGGAGGCCCGACCAGCCCGTCGGAGCTCCGGCGGGTGCTGCCCGGCACCTTCCGGGTGGTGCTGAAGGCCGACGGCGCCTCGCGAGAGGCCGACCTGGTGGTGCGGAGCGGCTGGCCCGAGCGCACGCCGGGCCGGGTGCGTTAGATGGCGCGGCATAGGATGGCGGCCGCGGGGACGCGGCACGGAGCGGCGGGGACGCGGTGGGCGAGAGCCGCAGTCGGGATGTGCGACGCGGAGGAGGCCCCGTGCGCCTGGTGACCTTCGCCGGCCCGGACGAGCCCGCCGTGGGGGCGCTCCGCGGTGACCACGTGGTGGACCTCCGGACCGTGATGTCGGAGCCGCCGGCCTCCGTGCGGGAGATCCTCGCCGCGGGCGCGGCCGCCCTGGACCGGGTGGAGCGCGCCGCGTCGGAGGCACCGGAGGAAGCGCTCCACCCCCTGGAGACTCTGACTCTGCTGCCGCCGGTCCCCGATCCGGGCAAGGTCCTGTGCCTGGGCCTCAACTACGCGGAGCACGCGGCGGAGAGCGGACACGAGCCGCCGGCTCATCCCGCCATCTTCATGCGCAGCCGCACCTCCCTGGTCGGGCACGGCGGACCGCTCGTCCGTCCCCGGCTCTCCGAGCAGCTCGACTACGAGGGGGAGCTCGCCGTGGTGATCGGCCGTTCCGCCCGGCACGTGTCCGAGGAGGACGCGCTGGACCACGTGGCCGGCTACGCGCCCTTCGACGACGGGTCCGTGCGGGAGGTCCAGTACTGGACGGCGCAGTGGACCCTGGGCAAGAACTTCGACTCCACAGGGGGGTTCGGCCCCGCCCTCGTCACGGCCGACGAGGTGCCGCCCGGCGCGGCCGGCCTGCGCATCCGGACGCGGGTGGACGGGGAGACCCTCCAGGATGGCAACACCGCCGACATGCTGTTCACCGTGCCCCGCATCGTGTCGCTGCTCTCGGATGTGTGCACGCTCGAGCCAGGGGACGTGATCATCACCGGCACGCCCTCCGGCGTCGGCAAGGCGCGCACGCCGCCCCGCTGGCTTCGACCGGGCGAGGTGGTCGAAGTCGAGATCGAGGGGCTGGGCGTGCTGCGGAACCGCGTCGGGGAGGAGGCATGACGACCGACGACGGGAGGCCGGTGCACGCGGCGGAAGGCATCCTGCCGGTCGACGTGATCCGGGCGGCCTTCCCCGCCCTGGAGCGGCGGTGCGCCGGGCACCCCGTGGCCTACTTCGACGGACCGGGCGGCACCCAGGTGCCGCGTCCGGTGGCCGACACCGTCTACGACTACCTCCTCCGCCACAACGCCAACACCGGCTGGGCCTATCCCACCAGCGCCGAGACCGACGCGATCATCGAGGAGGCCCGGGGCGCGATGGCCGACTTCCTGGGCTGCGCGCCGGACGAGGTGGCGTTCGGGGCGAACATGACCACCCTCACTTTCCACGTGTCGCGGGCCATCGGCCGCGCGCTGCCGCCGGACGCCGAGATCGTGGTCACCGAGCTGGACCACCATGCCAACGTGGACCCGTGGCGAGAGATGGCACGGGACCGGGGGCTCGAGGTACGGACCGTTCCCCTCCGTCCGGAGACCGGAACCCTGGACTACGAACGCCTCGAGGCGCTCCTCTCCCCGCGCACGGGCGTGGTCGCGGTCGGGGTCGCCTCCAATGCGCTCGGCACCGTGAACGACGTGGAGCGAATCGGTGCTCTGGTTCGGGAGCGCACCGACGCGTTGTGGTTCCTGGACGCGGTGCACTCGGCCGCCCACCGCCTGCCGGACGTGCGGGCGCCGGCCTGCGACTTCCTCGTGTGCTCGCCCTACAAGTTCTACGGCCCGCACACCGGGGTGCTGTACGGACGCCGCGACCGGATCGAGGCGCTCGACGTCCCGCGGTTGCTGCCGGCCCACGACAGCTCACCCGAGCGCCTCGAGACGGGGACCCTGAACCACGAGGGGATCGCGGGGATCGCGGCCGCCGTGGACTTCCTGGCGTCGCTGGCGGGCTCCAGCGCGGACCGGCGACCGGCCCTGGGGGACGCCTTCCGGGGACTCCACGCCCGGGGAGAGGCGCTCTTCCGTCTGCTGTGGGAGGAGATGGAGAGCATCCCCGGCGTCCGCCTGTACGGCCCGCCGCCCGGACAGCCCCGCACGCCCACCCTGGCGTTCACCGTCGGCGACCTGCCCTCCCGGGAGGTGGCGCGCCGCCTGGCCGACGGATTTGGCGTCTTCTGCTCGCACGGGGACTTCTACGCCGCCACGGTGGTGCAACGGCTCGGGATGGCGGAGGCCGGCCTGGTCCGGGCCGGCTGCGCCTGCTACACCTCGGACGAGGAGGTCCACCGCCTGGCCGAAGGCGTTCGGGCGATCGCGGAGGGCTCAACGGGCTGATCCCGATCGACCCCGTCATCCTGCTCGGCATGGGCTTCGTGCTCGTGGTGCTGCTGCTCGTGGGTGGGTTCCTGCTCGTGTACCCGCTGTCGCGGCGCCTGAGCGCCCTGCTGGAAGAGTCCATCCGACTGCGGAGGAGTCCGGGCGCCGGGGAGGCCTCCCCGGCGATGCTGGACACGGTGCGCGATACACGACGGCTCGTCGAAAGCCTCGGGGACCGGCTGGATGCCATCGAGGAGCGCCAGCGGTCCGTCGAGAACCTGCTCGAGACTCCGCGCGGATCCGGGAGGGATCGGCAGGCGCAGGTCGGCGGGGAACGCGCCCGGAAGGAGTCGAACCCTCAGCCTCCGGATCCGAATGCGGCTCCGTAACTCTACTGATATTACTAACGTTCGCCCGAAAGTCCGCGTACTCTGGCGATCCTCGCATACCCGGCCCCGACACACCGGCGAGGTTCGCGAACGATTCAGTGCCAGATTCGGTGCCACCCTCTCCCGTGCGTCACGACGTTCGGCAGCGCGTGTTGCCGAGGCTCGGGGCTCGCGCGTCCGCAGATCCGTCAGCCGCCGTCTGGAAGCCCTGGCGGTCGTGGACGAAGATCGGGGTGGCGCGAGCGCCGCGAGCGTGTGATGTTCGCGGTCCGACGGTCTGCCGGTCTGTCGGACCCTCTGCGCCAAGGAGCCGCCTCATGTCGATCCTCCCGGCCCGCAAGCGCAGGCCCGTGCTTTCCGGTCCCACCCTCCTTCTCTGTCTGGCCGTCGTCGCGTGCGGTCCGGCGAAGCCTTCGTACTTCACGACGGAGCAGGCCGCGCGTGGGGCCCTGGTCTACAAGAACCACTGCGCCGGTTGCCACCAGCCGGACCTCCGGGGGGGTGGATTCGCCGTGCCGCTGGCCGGCAAGGGCGTTTTGGCGCAGTGGGAGGCGCGGAAGCTGACGGTGGATGACCTGTTCTACGTCGTCCGGGCCACCATGCCTCCCGGGGGTTTCGGATCCTTGACGACGGAGCAGCAGCTGGACGTGGTCGCGTACCTGCTTCAACAGAACGGTCTGCAGGCCGGAGACAGGCCGCTCACGTCCGACGCGGCCTACCTCGCCAGCCTCGAGCTCACGACCGGCGCGCCCTCCTCTTCCGCCGGGCGAAGCAAGGCTCCAGGCTACATCCCGGGCCCGGGAGGTATTCAGCCTCGGGGATCCTCGCCGACGCCGGCCGAGCTGGCCGCGGCACGTACCGGCGGAGAGAACTGGCTCTACCACACGGGCGACTACGCGGGAAACCGCTATTCGGCGCTGCGACAGATCACGGCCGCGAACGTGACCAGGCTCGGCATCGCCTGCCGCTACACCTTCAGCGAACAGGGCGGCATCGAGACCGGCCCCATCGTGTACCGGGGCACCATGTACGCCACCACCGTGCACGAGACCGTCGCCATCGACGCCGCGACGTGCGCCCAGCGCTGGAAGCACGTCTGGGACGCGCCGGCGGGAGACGTGTGGCGCAACAACCGGGGCGTGGCGGTGGCATCGGGACGCGTGATACGGGGCACCTCGGACGGCTACCTCGTGGCCCTCGACGCCGAGACCGGTGCCCTTCTCTGGGCGCGAAAGGTGGCCGACGCCGCGGCGGGTGAGACGATCACCATGGCGCCGCTCATCTGGAAGGATCTGGTGCTGGTGGGGCCGGCGGGCAGCGAGAACGCGATCCGGGGATGGGTGGGCGCCTTCTCTCTCGAGGATGGCACGCCCGTCTGGAAGTTCAACCTCGTGCCCCGATCCGGTGAGCCCGGGTACGACAGCTGGAGCCACTCCAGCGGATTCCGTATGGGCGGCGGGGCCATCTGGACACCGATGTCGATGGATGCCGACGCCGGGATCGTGTTCGTGGCGGCGGGCAATCCCTCTCCCGACTATCCCGCAGCTCTGAGAGGTGGTGACAACCTGTACACCAACTCCGTCGTGGCGCTCGACGCCCGCACGGGAAAGCTCGCCTGGTACAAGCAGCTGGTGCCCTCGGACGAGCACGATTGGGATCTGACCCAGGTGAGCCCCGTGTTCTCGGGCACGGTGGCAGGCCACCACAGGAAGCTGCTGGCGACCGTGGGAAAGGACGGGCTGCTCCGCCTTCTCGACCGGGACACGCACACGGTCCTCTGGGAGACGGCCGTGACCACCCGGGAGAACACGGATGCGCCCGTGACCGCGAAGGGGACGCACGCCTGCCCGGGCACTTTCGGCGGGGTCGAGTGGAACGGGCCGTCCTACAGCCCGGAGACCCGCATGCTCTACACGCCGGCCGTGGACTGGTGCGGCACCTTCTTCGCGGCCGACACGGTGCGCTACGTGCCCGGAGCGAACTACCTCGGCGGAAGCTACCTGGCCGATGCAAAGGCCCGTGGGTGGCTCACGGCCATCGACGTCGCGTCGGGGAAAGTCGCGTGGCGATATGCTTCCCCGAAGCCGATGGTCGGAGCCGTGATCTCGACGGCGGGGGGCCTGGTGATGGCGGGCGAGCTCACCGGGGGACCTGATCGCGTTTCAGGCCGGCACGGGAAAGGAGCTGGCCAGGGTCGCGACCGGGGAGCCCATCGGGGGGGGTGTCGTCACCTACATGGCGAACGACCGACAATACGTGGCGGTCGCCATGGGCCGGCCGTCCCATTGGTGGTCAGGGGCGGACGTGGGACCGCCCACGATCGTGGTGCTCTCCCTCCAGAGACAGGGCTCCTGAAGGGACGAGCCCCGGCTGTGAACCGGCGTCACGTTCTGGTCACGGAGCGCGCCCGGAAGGAGTCGAACCCTCAGCCTCCGGATCCGAAGTCCGGCGCTCTGTCCAGTTGAGCTACGGGCGCGAGAGGTCGCTCATCCTATGGGTGCGGCCGAAGCTCTACAAGGTCTCCCAGCGCAGGCCGCGGCCGTCCAGGACTGCCCGTAGCTCGGCCGGCGGCAGGAGCCGCACGGGCGGCTGCACCCCGGCTGGAGGCCGTGAGCCGCTCGCTCCGTCCCTCCCCGCCAGCCGCTTCGCCCCCGCCGTGATGATAGCCGCGGTGAGTCCATAGGGATCCTGCCCACGGACGGCCACCGTCCGCGTCCCCCCCTCCCGGCCCGTGGCCCGGGCCACGATCTCGAACTCGCCGCTCTCCCGCTCCGCCCGCGTCGGGCCCGGCGCCCCGCCCCGGGCCCAGCGGTCCAGGAGTGGCAGGAGCCACCGAACCAGGTGGGGCAGCGCGGGCGACAGGAGGGCGGCGGCGCGCGCCGTGGGGCCGCCGGTTACGGCCCAGCCCCGCACCTCCCGAACCTCCATGTGGCGTGGCACGGTGACGATCTCTCCCGTGGGGAGGGTGATGGCCGGCCGCCGGCTCCCATCCGGAAGCTCGAGCACCGTGCGCCGCCGCGCCGCCCGCTCGGGGACCCAGGCCCCGTTCCGGTAGGCGAGGCCGGGCGCGGCCAGGATGCGGAGGATGCTGGCCCGGGTGCCCCGCGAGGTGGCGGCGGCCCCGCCCCGCCACCCGTAGATCAGCTCCACCAGGCGCAGGGGCCGCGCCAGCTCGCCGGCGGCCAGCTCGGCCGCCGCGTCCCCGAGGGCGTACTCGAACGCCATGGCGTTCACGACCGTGACGCCGGCCTCCCGCGCCGGCCCGTCCCAGCGCTCCACCACCCGCTTCATGAACCGTTGCTCGCCCGTCGTGTCCAGGTAGTGCGCCCCGGCCTCGACGCAGGCGCGGATCACCGGCTCGCCCAGCTCCAGGAAGGGGCCGGCGCAGCTCACCACGACGTCCCCCGACCGCAGGAGGCGCTTCAGCGTGTCGGGCCGGGTGACATCGACGACGGCGGTGGAGGGCGGCCCCGCAGCGGTCTCCGACGCGACGCCGCCGGCCTCACTCGCACGCCCCGACTCGGACAGGGATTCGGCCAGCCGCTCCAGCTTCCCGGTGTCTCGTCCTGCCAGGACGAAGGGGACGTCGCCCGCCGCCAGCTCGCCGGCCACCAGGGAACCGGTGTAGCCGGTCGCCCCTACGACGAGGATGCGCGCTGGGTCCACCTTCACCTCCAGTCTACACGCGCCGGCGCGGGCCGCCCGGCTCTTGGTCCGAACGCGCACGTCGTACACGACGGACCGACCCAGGTAGGAGGTTCCCCATGTGCGGAGCCCCGGCGGTTACGGACCCCGACGCCGCGCCGACCCCGATCGCCCCGCCTCAGTAGGCCGGGTGTCCCGTGATGTCCTGTCCCAGGATGAGGCCGTGCACGTCGTGCGTGCCCTCGTAGGTGTACACGGACTCCAGGTTGGCCATGTGACGCATGGACTGGTATTCGACCAGGATCCCGTTGGCGCCCAGCAGCCGCCGGGCCTCCCGGGCGCACTCGCACGCCATGTTCACGTTGTTGCGCTTGGCCAGCGAGACCTGCTGGGGCCGCATGGTGCCGGCGTCCTTGAGCCGGCCCGAGGCGCAGCACCAGGAGCTGCGCCTTGGTGATCTCGGTCAGCATCTCGGCCAGCCGGATCTGCTGGATCTGGGTGGCCGCGATCGGCTTGTCGCCGAACTGCACCCGGTTCTTCGAATAGCTCACGGCTTCGTCGTAACAGGCCATGGCGGCCCCGACCGCGCCCCAGGCGATCCCGTAGCGCGCCTGCGTGAGGCACATGAGCGGGCTCTTGAGGCCGCCGCTCCCGGGCAGGAGGTTGGAGTCCGGCACGCGCACGTCCTGGAGCACCAGCTCGCTCGTGTCTGAGGCCAGGAGGGACAGCTTGCCCTTCTGGTCCCTGGCCGAGAAGCCCTCCCGGTCGGTCTCGACGATGAAGCCCCGGATGGACCCGACGTCGTCGACCTCGCCCGTCTTGGCCCACACCACCGCCACGTCGGCCATCGAGCCGTTGGTGATCCACATCTTGGCGCCGTTCAGCACCCACTCGTCGCCGTCCTTGACCGCCCGGGTGAGCATGCCGCCGGGGTTGGAGCCGAAGTCCGGCTCGGTGAGGCCGAAGCACCCGATCTTCTCGCCCGACGCCAGGGCCGGCAGCCACGTCTCTCGCTGCTCCTCGCTCCCGAAGGCGTGGATCGGGTACATGACCAGGGCGCCCTGCACCGACGCGAAGGAGCGAAGCCCCGAGTCGCCTCGCTCGAGCTCCTGCATGATGATGCCGTAGGCGACGTTGTTGAGGCCGGCGCACCCGTACTTCTCCGGCAGGTTGGCCCCCAGGAAGCCGAGCTCCGCCATCTGGGGGATGAGCTCGGAGGGAAAGGTCTTGCCGACGTAATGCCGCTGGATGATCGGCATCACCTCCTCCTCCACCCAATCCCGAACCATGTCGCGCACGGCCCGCTCCTCGGGCTCGAGCATGCCGTCCACGTCGTAGTAGTCCACACCCTGGAAGCTCATCGGTCGGTCGATCTCCTGTATGGTGGTGCGATTCGGTGCCGGGAGGCCCGGCGCTCGAGCGCGGCCGGTCGCTGCGCCCGCCCCGCCGCCGCTCCGCAGTGGGGCGGCGCCTCAGTCCGGGTCGGAGGGTCCCCCCCTCTTCACCCGAACGTAACCCCGCATGACCTCGCGGCCGATACGGTAGCCCAGATAGTAGGCGGCCCCCAGGGGCAGGAGCCAGGCCCACATCGGCAGGACGCCGCTGCGACCCTCGAGCAGGATCCAGACGGCGAATGGCAGGGTGACGAGGAGCGCGGCCGCGTGCCGTCCCCATCGAACCCGTCGGCCCAGGTCCTCGCGGCAGGAGGGACACCACAGCTGCCGGTCCAGGTCGCTGTGGGGATACAGCTCCCGGCACGACGCGCACGGCTTGTGATCGTGCCCGGTCTCGGGGGCCTCCGGCTCGGCCCGATCACGCACGTCAGACGGAGGAATCATCTCGTTCCAGTCGGTCGATGATCGCGCGCGCGAAGCTCTGCGTGGTGCCGGTCCCGCCGAGGTCCGGGGTCAGCCCCTCGTCTCCGCGCAGCACGTCGACCACAGCCGACCGGATTCGCTCGGCCACCTCGTCCTCGTGCAGGTGGTCGAGCATCAGACAGCTCGCCAGGATCATCGAGCACGGGTTGGCGATGCCTTTGCCGGCGATGTCGGGAGCCGAGCCGTGCACGGGCTCGAACAGGGCCGCGTCCTCGCCGATGTTGGCACCGGGAGCAAAGCCGAGTCCTCCGACCAGACCGGCCGCCTCGTCGGAGAGGATGTCACCGAACATGTTCTCGCTCACGATCACGTCGAACTGGTGCGGGTCGAGGACCAGCTGCATGGCCGTGGCGTCGATGATCCGCTCGTCGAACGTGACGCGGCCCTCGTACTCCTCGGCGATGCCGCGTCCCACCTCCAGGAACAGGCCCTGGGTGCACTTGAGGATGTTGGCCTTGTGGACGAGGGTGACCTTCTCCCGGTCGTGGGCCAGCGCGTACTCGAACGCGTATCGTACGATGCGCTCGGCCCCGAACCGGGTGACCAGCATCACCGACTCGGCCACGGCCTTGGGATCGTCCTCCATGCCGATGAAGTGCTCGATCCCGATGTACAGCCCCTCCGTGTTCTCGCGCACGATGACCAGGTCGACGTCCTCGTAGCGCCCGCCGGAACGCAGGGTCTTCACGGGGCGCAGGTTGACGTACAGGTCGAAGTGCTTGCGCAGGGCCACGTTCAGGGACCGGAAGCCTTCGCCGAGGGGGGTCGTGAGGGGGCCCTTGAGGCCCACCCGGTGCTGCTCGATCGACGCCAGCGTCGCGTCGGGCAGCGGCTCCCCGCCCTCCTCCATCGCGGAGGTGCCCGCCTTCTGCCGGTCCCACTCGATCGGGGCGCCCGCGGCCTCGAGCACCGCCTCGCACGCTTCCGTGATCGCCGGTCCGATCCCGTCCCCCGGAATCAGGGTCACCGTGTGGCTCATGCTCCTCCCTGACGGGGTCTCGATCTCTGGATCACGAGGGCTTCAGGTAGCGCGGATCGTAGTGGAAGGTCGTGTGGTCCTCCCCGTACTGCACTAGCTGGTCCAGGTAGCCGGGCTTGTCCGTGCCCTCGGTGCGCGCGTTCGTCACGCGCCGAAGCGCGTCCTGCCAGGTCACGCTGGTCAGCTCGTCGCGCAGTAACGTGGCCCGGGCCACCAGGTGCCCCGACGAGTCCAGCGTGGTCACGCGCACGGCCGCCACGCCGTCGAACTCGCCGAAGAGCTTCTGCGTCTGGGGAGAGAACAGGTAGATGTAAGGGCCGACCTTGGCCCACAGAACGCCGCCCCTCCTGAGCTGGGCGGAGGACTGTCGAACCTGCACCGTGACGACGTTCCCGTTCAGGTTCACGTCGGCCGAACTTCCGTACAGTCCCTTGATCTCGCTCTGCTTGGGCAGGTTCAGCGTCTTGCCGCCTCCGCAGGCCGCCACCAGCCCCACCAGGACGGCCGCCAGGATCGCCTTCCTCATGGCGATAGCCATCCGACGAGCCGTCCGGCCAGCCCCGCCAGGAGGCCCGGAGCCTCGGCCCGGGAGGGAGGACCCGGGATCCAGCCACGCCACAGCACCTCGCCGGCCCGTGTGTCGATGAGGGCCACGCGTAGCGCGGCGTGGCCCAGGGGCGCTCGGTCCGAGCTGTCGGACGGCACCTCGCCCGCTGCACCGAGGGAGCCCGCCGGCACGTAGATGAGCCGGAGCGGCAGCGCCACCACCCGGGTGTCCAGGAGCGCCGACAGCGAGCGAAGCTGGCTGTGCAGGGGCTCGTAGATCACGCCCTTGAACTTCTGGTCCTCGCTCCCGTCCAGTCCCTCGTAGGCCAGGCGCTCGGGATCCACCTTGAGCAGCGGGTTGCGACGGACCCGCTTGACCACCGTCCCGGGACCGGTCCACTCGCCCGTGCTCCGATGCTCCGACAGGGCGAAGTCGACCTCGGCGTCGAACGCGTCCACCAGACCCTGGAGAGAGGTCGACCCCCCGGGCCAGGCCCCCGACGGGACGGGACGCGCGCCCTGGAGGGGCAGCACCGTCACGGGCACGCCTACCGCCAGGGAGGGCATCCTGTCCTGGGCGCTCGCGCCCACCGGCACGGCTCCGGCGGCCGCCACGGCCACCAGCGCCACCGCTCCGGCGGTCGCGCCGCCCGGTCTCCAGCCTCGGCTCCTCACTCGGTCCGACCTCCGCCTCGCGTTCCGATCTCGGGGACCCCGTCCAGGCACGCCCGGGCCTCTCGTACGTCGTTGGTCACGATCGCGTCTACACCCCACTCGGCCAAACGTAGCATCACCGCCGGCTCGTCCACCGTCCACGCCTGAACCGTCCGTCCGGACCGGTGGACCGCTCGCACGAACCCCGGCCGCACGACGGGGATCCCGGCCCGGCGAAGGGGCGTGTGCACGACCTCCGGGAAGCCCGCCGCGGGGACGCCCGGCAACCAGCGGGCCAAAGCCAGGAACAGGGCCTGCCGTGTCGAGGTGGCGCGCGATCCCGCATAGCCATGGAAGGCAGGCAGGCGGGTGCCGTCCTCGACGTACAGCGTGGTCTCGGACGTCCGTCCGAAGCGGACGATGAGCTCCACGACCTGGCGGGTGGCTTCCGGCTCCTTGACGTCCACCGTCATCGGCAGGTCACGGTGGAGCTCGAACACCCGCTCCAACGACGGGACTCCGAGGCCCTCGAGCTCGGCCGCCGTCCGCCCCGACACCGCACCGGTCCGGCCCATCGTCCGGTCCAGGGTCGGATCGTGGATGACTACCAGCCGGTCGTCCGAGGAGCGCCGGACGTCCAGCTCCAGGCCGTCGGCTCCCAGCTCAGCGGCGAGCGCGAAGGCCTCCAGCGTGTTCTCGGGCGCCTCCGCGGCGGCCCCGCGGTGGGCCACCACCCGGGGAGGGCTCACGCCGGCGTCACCGGCGAGCCAGCCCGGCCAGGCCTCCGGCCGCCGCGGCCACCCCGGCGACCGCCGCCGCCACGGCCAGCGCTCCGTGTCCCGTCGCCGCCAGCCCCGGTCCGGAGAAGGCGAGCGTGAGGCCCCCGAAGCACACCATCAGGGGAACCAGGCCCCGCATCGGACGCCTCCCATGCGCGCCAGCATGCCGGTCCGGCACGGGATCGTCCGCATCACGGGCCGGGATGTCGGCGGTCACCGTGGTCTCAGGAGACGGATTGGACGCGGTCGATCTCGGCGAGGATCTCGGCGTCGGTGAGGGTGTGGTCGCTCCGCTTGGCCAGCTCGAACAGGGCGGTGGCCAGCGCGTCGTCCCCCGGATCGTGACCGTGGCTCTCCAGCCAGTAGCGGACGTTGCTCAGCCCCGACACGGGCGAGATCTCGATGCGCTGCTCGAGGCCGAACTCCGACGCCGGCACGCCACTGTACACGCGGTCGACCAGCCAGGGATCGCCCTTGCGGAGCGCCTTGATGATGGCGGCGGCGTGGACGCCGGTACCGGTTCGGAAGGCGTCCTCCCCGACGACCGGGTAGTTGTGCGGGATCTCGACCCCGCACATGTCCGCCACCAGCGCGCAGTACTCGGGCAAGCGCGTGAGGTCGCGGTCGTGCACGCCGAGGAGCTTGAGGTTCACCAGCAGGAGGTCCATCTCCACGTTGCCGACCCGTTCCCCGATGCCCAGGGCCGTGCCATGCACCCGGTCCACACCCTCCTCGACGGCGGCCAGCGCGTTGGCCAATCCCAGGCCGCGGTCGCGGTGGCCGTGCCAGTCGAGCTTCACCTCCTCGCCCGACGCGTCGACCACCTCCCGCGCGAACCGCACCAGGGCCCGTACGCCGTCCGGAGTGGCGTGGCCCACGGTGTCCGCCAGGCAGATCCGACGGGCGCCGCACGCGATGGCGGTCGTGTACAGCTCGCGCAGAGTTTCGGGACGCGACCGGGTGGTGTCCTCGGTCACGTACATGACGTCGAGCCCCTCCCGGACCGCGAAGCTCACCGCGTCCTCGGTCGCCCGCAGCATCATGTCGGGCTCCCAGCCCTCCGCGAAGCGCCGGATGGGCGAGCTGCCGATGAAGGCGCCGACCTGCATGCGCAGGCCCGTGGCCTGCGCGATGTCCACGATCGGCTGGATGTCGGCCCGGACGGTGCGGGCGGCGCAGTTGGGGGCCACCGGAAGACCCTGCTCGGCGATCTCGCGGGCCAGGGCCAGGGCCGCCTCGCGGGCGCGAGGGCCCGCTCCCGGGAGCCCGATGTCCGCCGACTGGATCCCGAGCTCCGCCATGAGGTGCAGGAGCTCGAGCTTGCGCTCGATGGGCGGATCCAGGACCGAGGGGTTCTGGAGACCGTCCCGGAGCGTCTCGTCGTCCAGCTCCACCCGGACGCCCGCGTAGTCGAAGGCGCCCTCCACCCGGTTCCAGTCGTAGATCAGGTCGCTGCTCGCCACCTCGCCCTCCACGCTACCGTGTGCTTCGGCCGCCCAACGACCGGGTCAGGCGTCGTCCTCGCGGACGGGGCCCTCGACCGACGAGTGGTCTCCGACGTTCAGCCGCCCCGCAACCCGGCGGACCTCGGCGTGGTCGCCGACGATGGAATCCCTCAACCGACTGTCCTCGACCACGGCCCCTTCGCCGACGATGGAGTCGACCAGGCGGCTCCTCCGCACGACGGCGCCGCTGGCGACGCTGACGTTGGGACCGATCTCCGCCTGATCGAGTGTGGCCCCCGGCTCCACCCGCACCGGGTCGTGCACCACGACCCCGGCGCCCTCCGGGTGATTCGCGAGTCCGTGCTCGAGCAGGATCCTGTTGGTCTCCAGCAGGGTCCCCGGCTTTCCGCAGTCCCACCAGCCCTCGACCTCCGCCGTCCACAGCCGGTCGCCGCGGTCGATCATGTACTGGAAGGCATCGGTCAGGAAGTATTCGCCCATGGTGGGCTCCCCATCCATGACGTGGTGGATGCCCTCGAACATGAGGTCCACGTCGCGGATGAAGTACACTCCGATGTTGGCCAGCTTCGAGATCGGCTCCGTCGGCTTCTCCACGATGCGCCGCATGTAGCCGTCCTCGTCGGTGACGATGACGCCGAAGCGCTGGTAGTCCTCGACCTCCTTGGCCCACACGATGCCGTCGTCGTCCGGTCGACGCTGGATGACTCCGAGGTCGGCCTCGAAGATCGTGTCCACGAACACGATGAGGACGGGCCCATCCACGTAGGGCTCGGCCAGGCGGATGGCATCGGCGGTCCCCAGCTGGTCCACCTGCTCCACGTAGCGCCGCTCCAGGTCGGCGTGGCGGGTGTCCAGGTAGTGCCGGATCTGGTCCTGGAGGTGGCCCGTGATACAGATCACCTCGTCCACGCCGACGCCCTGCAGGCGCTCCAGCACGTGGTCGAGCACGGGTCGGTTGGCCACCCTCACGAGCGGCTTGGGGCGGGAGTGGGTGTGGGGCCGGAGCCGTGTACCCTTTCCGGCCAGAGGTATGATAGCTTGCATTCGTCCGTGGATGCGCGTCTACTGGTGGCCGTATGGCCGTCGAAACGTACCCGCGGGGATGGCGGGTAGCAACTTCAATGCCCCCGCCCCCCGCTGCGGTCCGCACTCCTGCGCGGAGATCGATGGGCGAGACCTGGAAGGCCACCCTTCGGCGGTGGCTCACGGAGAACCGGGCCGACACCCGGGGCGCCGGTGCGCCCTCGGGCGGCCGCTACGCCGCGTCGTTCGCGCGCGTGTGGGACGAGATCGTCGCCTACGCCGGCGGCCAGCCGCGCTGGCGCATCGTGCACTCCGACGAGACGAGCGGCATCCTCACCCTCACCTGCCGCTCGCGGGTGTTCCGCTTCGTGGACGACCTCACGGTGTGGGTGTCGCTCGACCGCGAGGGGTTCACGCGGGTGGAGGCCCGATCCCGGGCGCGGATCGGGCGCGGCGACCTGGGCGTCAACCGTCGCCGCGTCGAGCGCCTGATGGCGCACCTGGACGCGACCTTCGGGCAGGCTCTAGCCGGCCGACCCGGGATCGACCTCAGGCTGCAGGCCGGGCCTGCCTTCCCCCGCTCCGCACCTGCAGCGTCTCCCCCTCCGAGCGGGCCACCACCGTCGCCGCCGTGAGGTCACCGGTCACGTTGACCGCGGTCCGGCACATGTCCAGGATCCGGTCCACGCCCAGGATGAGCGCGATCCCGGCCGCCGGGTCCACCGAGGCGGGCAGGGCCTGCTTCAGCACGACGATGAGGATGATGATCCCGGCCGACGGCACGCCCGCGGCGCCGATCGAGGCCAGGGTCGCGGTCGCCACGATGCCCAGCTGCGTGGCCAGCGACAGGTGGCCCACCAGCACCTGGGCGATGAACATGGTCGCCACCGCCTGGTAGAGCGCGGTCCCATCCATGTTGATCGTGGCCCCCAGCGGAAGCACGAAGCTCGACACCTCGGGGCTCACGCCCACCTCCTCCTCGGCCGTCTCCATCGTGATGGGCAGGGTCGCGTTGGAGCTGGAGGTCGAGAAGGCGATGAGGGGCACCTCCCGGATCCGCCGGAAGAAGTCGATCGGACTCACGCGCGCCAGGAAGCGGAGCGCTGACGTGTAGGTGAGCCCGACGTGCAGCGCCAGTCCGAGGAGGACCGTAACGGTATACACGAGAAGGCTCTTCAGCACGTCCGCGCCGAAGCGGGCCAGCACCGCCCCGATGAGGGCGAACACGGCGTAGGGGGCCAGCTCCATGATCCAGTGCACCATGACCATGGCAGCCTCGTTCACGCCGTCCACGAACTTGATCACCCCGTCGCGGCGCTCCTCGGGCAGCACCGAGACGGCCGCGCCGAAGAAGATCGAGAAGAAGATGATCGGCAGCATGTCCCCGGAGGCCATGGCCTGGATCGGGTTCCGCGGGATCATATCGAGGATGACGTCCTTGAGGCCGGGGCTCTGCTGGGCGATGCTAACCTGGCTGGCTCCCTCGGCCAGGTAGGTGCTCCGCAGGTTCTGCAGCGCCGTGGGGTCCATGTGGCTGCCCGGCGCCAGCAGGTTCGACAGGAGGAGCCCGATCGACACGGCCACGGCGGTCGTGCACAGGTAGTAGACGACCGTCTTGCCCCCGATGCGGCCGAGCTTGGTGATGTCGCCCAGGCTCGCCGTGCCCACGATGAGGCTGGCCATGACCAGGGGCACCACCACCATGGTGATGAGCCGGATCCACGCGTTCCCGATCGGCTCGATCCACACGAGCGCGTCCCGGAGCCAGGTCTGGCCCGTCGCGGAGGCGAGCAGGTGCGCCACCACGCCGGCCACGGCACCCAGAACCAGGGCGAGAGTGATCTTCGTATGGAGCTTCATCGGCGACCCGTTCACGGAGGTGAGCGGCCAGGGCGGGAGTCTGGATCGAAGATAGGCCGGCCCCGACCCCGGCGGTAGAGTCCGGGGGACCGTATGTTGGCGGGACGGAGCCACGATCGACGCGAAGGGAGGAGACGGGAAGGCATGCTCAGAGGCGCGGTGCGACAGCTCCGGTGGAGGCCTTGGACGCGGGGCGTTCTCGCCGGCGCGCTCGCCCTCGCCTCGGCCTGCTCCGGAGGGGAGCCCCCCGCGAACGGGAACGAGACGCTGCCCCGCCCGGCGGCCTCGACCCCGGTCGCGGTCACTCCGGCCCGCTACGTGACCGACCTCGCCTTCGCGGGCTTCGCGGCTGCGGCGCCGTCCGCGCTCCTACGCTTCCGGAACGACGTCAGCGCTGGAAGCCTCGCCCGCCGCTACCGTGTCTGGGTGGGCCGCGGCGGCCGCTGGGACACCGCCCTGTCGGTGTCCGACAGCCTGCCCGTGCCGCGCGCCGCGTGGCGGATCCTGCCCGGCCACGGCCTCAGAGTGCTGGCTGCCAGCGGCGGGGAGCTGGCGGGCCTGGTCTTGCGCGGCCAGGGCACCGCCTTCCAGATCGAGCCGGGCAAGGTCCTCGATGAATGGACCAGCCCCACCGGCCAGCGCTCGCGCCTTTTGCTGGCCTCCTGGGCCGAGGGAGACGAGCCCGCGACCGGACTCCTGTTCGAGCGCCGGGAGGCGCGGCCGTTCGAGGCGCCGCCTCCCCGGACGCTGGAGGAGGCCTTCCTGGCCACGGACGCCGCCGGCAACGGCGTGCTGGTCCTCAGGGACGCGGGGGACGAGAACCCCGACCGCGCGGCCACGACCGTGTACACGTGGCTGGATGGCCGGGAGGCCCGCTGGCCCGAGAGCCGCATGGACGTCCGCGCCGCACCGGGGGGCTCGGGCTGGTCCATCCGGATCGCGGAAGCCGGCCTCGACCTCTCCCTGACGTACGGGCCGCGCGTCGTGGACGACACGGTCGTGGCCGACACGACCTCGGGGGGCGCCGGCGTCAGGCTGCACGCCCTGCGCGGCACCCTGCGGCTCGCGGGCCGGGCCCGGTCCGCGCACGGCCTGGCCTTCCTGGTCCGCGGGCCGTGAGGCGTCCGGGAGGATCGTCACCGTGAACTGGCCGCGAGCCCTGCTCACCGTGGCTTTCGGGGCCCTGGCGGGCGGCGTGACCAACCGGGTCGCCATCTGGATGCTCTTCCACCCGTATCGGCCCCTCCGCCTGCTCGGAGTGGAGCTGTCGTGGCTCCAGGGGGCCGTCCCCAAGAACCGCGAGCGTCTGGCCCGATCCATCGGCCGAACGGTCGGAACCCGGCTCCTCACGTCGGACGACCTCGCGGAGGCCCTCCGGACCAGCCACCTGCGCGAGGCCTTCGAGGGTCGGCTCCGGGACGTGGTGCGCGAAGGTGTCTCCCGGCCGCGGCCGTCGCTGAGCGCCATGCTCCCGGAGCCCGCGCTCGCCGAAGTGCGGGGTGTGCTCACGCGGGCCGTCGAGAGCGGTCGGGAGGGCCTCGCCGGCCTCCTGGGGTCGGAGGAGTTCGGACCCGCCGCCGCCGACCTCCTGGCGGCGGTGGGAACGGCCCTGGACCGCGACGCCGGGTCGTCCGAGGGATCGTCCGAGGCCGCCGGCGTCCGGGTGCTCCGCCGCCGGCTGGGGGACTGGGCCGCACAGGCCGTCGAGACGGACGCCTTCGAGGTGGCCCTGCGCCGCCAGCTTCGCAGGGCGTCGGCCGAGCTTCTCCGGCCGGGGCGCACGCTGCGCGAGATCGTGCCCGCCGGCGTCGCCGGAGCGCTCGAGGACGCCGTGGCCGACCACCTCCCGGCCCTCCTCGAACGGCTGGGCAGGCTGCTCGAGGACCCCGCCGCCCGCGCCCGCTTCGAGTCGGCCGTGCACGAGCTGCTCGAGCGCTTCATGCGGGACCTGCGGTTCCATCAGCGAGTGGTGGCCCGGCTGGTGGTCACCGAGGAGACGGTGGACCGGGTGATCGCCACGCTGGAGGCCGAGGGCGCCGAGCGCCTCGGGGAGCTGCTGCGCGAGGAGGAGGTCCAGGCCGCCATGGCCCGCAGCGCGAACCGCTCCCTGGAGGAGCTCCTGGACCGCCCGGCCCGGGAGGTGCTGGGAGGCTCGGACGGCACGCGCGTGGATCGTGTCCTCGACGCCCTCGCCGACTGGCTCCTGCGGATCGCCCGGGACGAGGGCACGCGGCGCTTCGTGCTGGACCGAATGGAGGCGGCGGCCCGGGCGCGCGGCCGCGCCGGGTGGGAAGATCTCCTGCGTCAGGTCCCGGCCGACCGCATCGGACGGTGGCTCGGGTCGGCGCTCGAGTCCGAGGCGGGCCGGACCCTGTGGGAGGAGGTCTCGGGCCGCCTCGTGGACGGCCTCCTGGAACGACCCATCGGCGTCCCGGCCCGCTTCCTGGGTGCCGGCGGCTCCGACCGCCTGTGCGAGATCCTGGCTCCTCCCCTGTGGGAGTGGATCGCAGGCGAGATCCCGTCCGCCGCGGCCCGCGTGCGGATCGACGAGCGGGTGGAGGAGAAGATCCGCGACTTCCCGCTCACCGAGCTCGAAGCCCTGGTCCGGACGGTGACGCAGCGAGAGCTCGACCTCATCGTGCGCCTCGGCTACGTGCTCGGCGCCATCATCGGGGGGTTGCTCGTGGTGGCCAACGCGCTGGTGAGCTGACCGGCCGAGCCGACACGGGCCCGGAAGGAGCGATCAGCCCACCCCCCAGGCCGAGCGGGCGGCCTCCCGCTCGGCGGCGTCGGCGGCGGCCACCCGCACCGTGCGGCCCTCCAGTCCCTCCACCCAGGTCGAGAGGAGGGAGCGCATGAGCCCGCACGCCGTTCTCGGCTCCAGCGCCCCGGGGCCGGTGCCGAGCACGGGCGTCGTGAGGGTGCGCACGTCCCACTCGGTCGCCCTCCGGAGAGCGTTGCGGAGCGCGTCCGAGACGTTCCGCGAACCCACCGGCTCGTCCCTGGAGCATACGGCCAGGTGGATCACGAACTCGCACGCCAGGCCCCCCGGGTCGGTGATCGCCGCGGAGCCGACCGGCAGGGGGCCCTGTGCGGAGCAGCGCTCGAGCCAGCCCGGGCCCGCGGACAGGTCGAGGGCGCGGACCTCGGGCGTGGTGGGCGACCAGTCGGACCGCGTCGGCCGCAGGACCGCCCCGACCGACACGTCGGCCAGGCCTTCACCGACGACCACGATCATCGGACCGGCGGGCGCCGACGCCGCGAGCGGCGATGGGCCGGGACGTCACGCATCCGCGACCTCTCCGGCGACCCACGCCAGGTAGGAAGCCGACCCCCCTGCCGCGGGCACGGCGACCACCTCCGGCTCCTCGTAGGGGTGCAGCGCCCGGATCCGGGCCGTGAGCTCCTCCAGCCGGGCCCCGGTCGTCTTGAGGATGGCCAGCGCCTCTTCGGCCTCCTCCACGGCCCCGCCCCACCGGTAGACCGAGCGCACGCCATCGAGCACGTTCGCGCAGGCGGCGAGATGCTCGTCGACCAGGGTCCTGGCGAGCGCGAGAAGGACATCGGTATCGGGGCCCGTGACGAACACCACACACACCCAGGGCGTCGGCGCGGATCCCGGCGGACCCCCACGGCCCGGCTCCCGGGATCCCACCGGCTCAGCCGCTCTGGCCGGAGGCGGCCTCGGCCACGGTCACGCCGGGCCCTTCCCCGCCCTGGTCGCGCCGCTCGTCGGCCGCCCGGTAGGCGCGGTCGATGGCCCCGGCGTAGCGGTCGTCTATCACGCGCCGCTTCACCTTGAGGGTCGGCGTGAGCTCGCCGGTCTCGACGCCGAACACGTCCGGCACGAGGAGGATCCAGCCCGGCTTCTCATGGTGGTCGAAGTCTTCCGTGCGGCCGTGGACCTGCCTGTCGATGAGCTCCTGGACGGGTCGGGCGGCGATGAGCCCGGCCGGATCCGTCGCCTCCACGCCGCGTCTCCGCGCCCACTCCCCGACGTTCTCGAAGGCCGGCTGCACGACGACGATGGGGAAGTTGCGCTTGTCTCCGACCAGGACCGCGTGGGCCACGAAGCGGGAACGCTCGACCGCCCGCTCCACCGGCGCGGGGGCGACGTTCTTGCCGCCCGCGGTCACGAGGAGCTCCTTCTTGCGATCCGTGATGCTCAGGTAGCCGTCCTCGTCCAGGCTGCCAATGTCCCCCGTGCGCAGCCAGCCGTCGGCCGTGAACGCCTCGCGGGTCGCCTCTTCGTTCCGGAAGTAGCCCTTCATGACCTGCGGTCCGCGGCACAGGATCTCGCCATCCTCGGCGATCCGCAGGGCGGTCTCCGGGATGGGCGGACCCACCGTTCCGAGCTTGGTCGCCCCCGGAGGGTTGACGGTGAGGACCGGCGACGTCTCCGTGAGGCCGTAACCCTCGAGTATGGGCAGGCCGGCCGCCCACATGAACCGGGCTACGGTGGGGGACAGCGGGCCGCCGCCGCTCACGAAGTAGCGCAGCCTCCCTCCGGTGCGCTCGCGGAGCCTGGAGAACACGAGCCGGTCGGCGAGCCTGTAGCGGAGCCCCAGCCACACCCCGACGTCGGCGTGCGCCAGCACGCGATCGGCCCGTTCCTCGCCCACGCGACGGGCCCACCGGAAGATGGCGAGCTTGAGCCCGCCGCCCTCGTGCGCCGCCTTCTGCGCGCGCTCGTAGATCTTGTCGTACAGGTAGGGCACGCCCGTGGAGATGGTCGGGCGCACCTCGCCCAGGTCGCGCACGATCGTGTCGACGGACTCGGCGTACGACACCGACACGCCCCTGTGCCACATGACGTAATGGCCTGCCGTCCGCTCGAAGATGTGTGAGAGGGGCAGCCACGAGAGGTGACGATCCTCTTCCGACAGGGGCAGGACCTCGGCGCACAGCAGCGCGTTGCTGTACAGGTTGTGATGAGTGAGCATCACACCCTTGGGCGTCCCCGTGGTGCCCGAAGTGTAGATGAGGGTGGCGAGGTCGTCGGGGCCCGTCGCCCGCGCGTAGGCCTCGTAGGCGTCCAGGTCGGCCTCTCCGGCATCTCCCCGCGCCACGAGGTCGGAGAGCCCCTGCACCGGGAGTTCGGCCGCGGCGTCGACCGGCTCGAAGGAGAACACGCGCTCGAGACGGGGCAGCTCCGGGCGGGCCTCGACGAGCTTGTCGTACTGCGACTGGTCCTCGGCGAACACCGCCCGCACGCCGGCGTCGCCGAGCACGTAGGCCACCTGCTCGGACGGCAGGGACGGGTACACCGGCACGCCGACCAGCCCGGACATGATGAGTCCGAAGTCGCACTCGGCCCATTCGGCGCGCGTCCGGGAGAGGATGCCCACCCGCGCGCCACGCTCCAGGCCGAGGGACCGGAGTCCGAGCGCCAGGGACCGCACGCGCTCCTCGACCCGGGCGTGCGTCCGCTCGTCCCATTCCCCGGCCCCGCGGCGGATGCGCATCGCCACGGCATCCGGGTGCCGGTGCGCCCCGCCGAGGAACAGGTCCACGAGGGTGCCGGGCTCGAGACCGAACGAGGGTCCGGTCGACTCCTGCACGCGGCTGCGTCCTCCCCCGTCCGGTCCCGGCGTCCCGGCGCTGACCATGGATGGTCTCCTAGCTAGTTTGAGCCGTCCGGCTCCGCGTCCGAGACCTCGGGCCCTTCCCCGCGGAGCCGGGCCAGGGTCTCGCGCGCGTGTCGGACGTGCCGCTCCGCGTCGGGCTCCGACGGCCGGGCCTGGAGGAAGGCCGCAAGATGGCGGGCGGCCTCCTCCTCCAGTCCACGGTTGAGAAGCAGGTAGCCCACCCCATAGTGGGCGGCGGGCCGGTCGGGAGCCTCGTCCAGGACGCGTGTGTACGTCCTGAGGGCCTCGTCGGTCATTCCGATGCGGGTGTAGACGACCGCCATCTGCTCGAGCGTGGACAGGTCCCGCGGACGCTGTCGCAGGGCGAGGCGGAACGAGGTGAGCGCCTCGTGGAATCGCTCCTTCCGGGCCAGCTCGACTCCCTCGGCGTAGTAGTCCGGCCGATCCCCGGACTCGTTGTCCCCGGAATTCCAGAAGCGCCACCAGCTCATGGCGAACCCCTCCTCACCACCTCGGCCCGCCTCACTCGTCGACCAGGGGCGGGGGAGGCACCAGGGCGAGGTTGTACAGGAAGGCCAGCGCGCCGCCGATGAAGAAGCCGTACGCCCACGCCCACAGCGCGCCCACGAAGGCGCCGGGCAGTGTGGGGGCGTAGCCGAACAGGAGGCCGGACAGGGGTGCGAGGCGCGCCGGATCGCCGGGGCCGACCAGGAACAGTACGGTCACGGCGAACACGACCGCGCTCGAAACCGCCGCCGACGCTGTGGCCAACGCCCGGGTGTTGAGCCGCATGTCCGTCTTCCCGAGGAGTGCGAGTCGCTCGCTGACCCGGCCGCCCGCGAGCCGGGCGCGTGGCAAACTAGCCGCGCCCATCACGGGCGGCAACGCACCACGGGGCCCCTCCGCTCAGCGCCGGAGGGCCACGATCGCGGCTTCCTCGGCCGCCACCACCTCGAGCGGGAGATCGGCCGTTGCTTCGAGGGTCTCGGACGTGGGCCGAAGCACGATCACCCGCCCGCCCGGCCGCACCGTCCGGGTCGCCTCCGCGAGGGCCTCGGTGCCGCCGCCCCGAAGGGCGGCACCCCGCAACCGCAGGTCGCGCAGGGGGAGGCACGCCTCCGACACGCCGACCGCCGAGCTCACGCGGGGCGCGGAGACGACGGCCTCCCGGGCGTCGACCAGCGCGAGCAGCTCGACGCCCGGAGCCAGCTCTGCCGTACCCGCGGCCGCGCCGGACAGGCCCTGACCCAGGAGCACGAAGCCGCCCCTCTCCCGGAGGTCGAGCAGCGCCGCCAGGCGCAGGGCATCGTCCGAACCCGCCCCGCCCCCGCCCCCGGCCCCTACGGCCGCTCGGTCGGCCGCGGCGGAGCGGGTGGCCGAGGTCTCGGCCGCGGCTTCCCCTTCCGGAACGGACTCCGTCCCGAAGTCGATCACGCCCCCACGGATCGGGAACCGCGACTCGCACGTGGGGCAGGACAGGAACCCCTCCAGGACGCGGCGGCGCTCGATGCGGTCGACGGACACGACCACCCCGTGCCGCGGTCCGCAGGAGGGGCAGGCGAGCAGCTCGGAAAGCTCCAGGTGCATCAGCCGATCCGACGCGCCGCTCGGGGCTCCGGGGTCCGGGTCAGGAGATGAACTGCGGCGAGAGAACGAGCCGGAGGAACTCCTCCCTCGTTCTCGGATCCGAGCGGAAGTTGCCCCGCACCGCGCTCGTGATCGTCTTGCTGTTCTGCTTCTCCACGCCGCGCATCATCATGCACAGGTGGTACGCCTCGACGATGACCCCGACGCCGCGCGGGGCGAGGGCCTCCTCCACGGCTCCGGCGATCTGCTCGGTGAGGCGCTCCTGGACCTGGAGCCGCCGGGCGAACACCTCGACCAGGCGGGGGATCTTGCTCAGCCCGACGATGCGACCATCCGGAATGTAGGCCACGTGCGCCTTCCCGAAGAAGGGCAACATGTGATGCTCGCACAGCGAGTAGAGCTCGATGTCCTTGACCAGGACCATGCTGTCGTGCTCGTCCTGGAAGATGGCGCCGTTCACCGCGTCCGTGACGCTCATCTCGTAGCCACGCGTCAACCAGCGCAGCGAGCGCGCCACCCGCTCGGGGGTCTTCTCGAGGCCGTCGCGCTCCGGATCCTCGCCCAGCTCGCGGAGCTGGTCCCGGATCAGCGCCTCCAGCGGATCGGCGCCCCCCGCCCTCTCATCTCGTTCACTCACCTCGATACTCCACGTAGTTGCGCTGCGTCTCGAACAGCCGGACCGACACCAGCCGCCCACCGTCCAGCTGGCCGTCGAGCCTGCGCCAGATCTGTACCGCGAGGTTCTCCGCCGTGGGATTCACGCCGCTCATCCAGGGCACGTCCACGTTGAGGTTGGCGTGGTCCACGTCCTCGATGACCATCTCCCGAACCAGGTCCCGCAGCCTCTTCAGGTCGATGACGAAGCCGGTCTCGGAATCCACCTCGCCCTCCACCGTGACCTCGAGGTCGTAGTTGTGGCCGTGCCCGGTCGGGTTGCTGCACGCCCCGAACACCTCGCGGTTGCGGGCCTCGTCGTAGGACGGATTGTGGAGGCGGTGACCGGCCGAGAAGTGCAGCCGGCGGGTGACGCGAACTCTGGGCATGGTATCGAGCTCCTCGGTGGGCCGAACCGACCGCCGGCGAGGCCGCGTCGGACCCCGTGCGGGCGCTGGAACGCCGTGCGGAAGATCGAGGTCCCGCGTGCAAATGAAGAGAGGGTGGCGCGAACGCCACCCTCCCGGTCGCATGCGAGGGGATTTTTCGAGACCCGTCTCTCAGTTTGTGTCTCCTCCTCCCGGCTTGCCGCCTTCCCTCGAAGGGCGTGACGTCCGCCGCGAGATCGGAGAGATCGATCTCAAGTGTTGGCTCAAAATACTACCTCACACCAACCACGTGGACGCTAGCATCGCGGCGTGGCCGAGTCAACGGCGTCCTAGAGCATGAGCCAGCCGCCCACGACCGCGAAGCCGAGGATGGCCACGCCCGCCACCGTCAGCGCGTAGGGGAGCTGCGTGCGCACGTGCTCGATGTGATCGCAGGCGGAGGCCAACGAGGCGATGATCGTCGTGTCACTGATGGGGCTGCAGTGGTCGCCGAAGATCCCGCCGGACAACACGGCGGCCAGGAACGGGGCCACGGGGGCCGCCAGACCGGTGGCCATCGGAACGGCCACCGGCAGCATGATCGCGAACGTGCCCCAGCTGCTCCCGGTGGAGAAGGAGATCGTGCCGGAAACGGCGAACAGGAGAGGAAGGAGGACGGGCGGGGGCACCCGACCCACCACCGCGCCGGCCACGTACTGGCCGGTCCCCAGCACGCGGGTCACCTGTCCCAGCGCCAGGGCCAGCAGGAGGATGAAGGCCATCCCCACCAGCTTTCCCGCGCCTTCCAGGCTCGCCTCGCCCACCCTGTCGGCACTCAAGCGCCCCCGCGCCAGGCTGACGATCCAGGCCGCCGCCAGGCCGGCCAGGACGGCCCACAGGACGCTGGTCGACCCGGAGCCCTGGATGAGGTCGCCGTGGCCGGTCACCAGCATCCCGATCGGCATGGTCGCCACCATGATGCCGATCGGCAGGAGCATGTCGAGCGCCCGCGGCCCGGCGACGGCTCGGCCGCTCCGCTCTCCTTCGCCTCCCGCGCCGGTCCCAGATCCCACGTCGACCGTCTCTCCGAGGACCGCTCTCAGCTCTCGGTCGCCGACCCCACCCCCGGTGGCGGGCCCCGGTCCGACCGCGCCCTCCGCCGCGGCCCGCTCCGCCCTGCGCATGGGGCCCCAATCGAGTCCCAGCCCGGCGCTCAGGGCCGCCAGGGTCAGGGCACCGAAGGCGTAGAAGTTGAGCGGCAACGCCTCGGCGAACACGGCGATGGGGTGGTCCACCCCCAGCCCCCCGAGCAGACCCAGCACGTAGGCGCCCCACGCGTTGAACGGAACGAGGATGCACACCGGCGCGCAGGTCGAGTCCACCAGGTAGGCGAGCTTCTGTCGGGAGACGTGGAACCGGTCGAACAGCGGTCGGCAGACGGAACCGGTGACGAGGATCGAGATGTTGGACTCGATGAACAGCGACAACCCCACCGCCCACGCCAGGAGCTGAGCGCTCCTCCGTCCCCGGATCCAGCTGCGGCCCTCGGCCCAGTGCACGAAGCCCCGCACACCGCCGTTGGCCTCCACGACCGCGACCAGCGAGCCGATGAGAAGCGTGAACACCAGCACCCGCGCGTTGTCGGCCACGCCGAGGACCGCGATGGAGGCGTCGATCGCCCTGGCAAGGCCGGCGAGCGGGTTCCAGGAGGCGGCGATCGTCCAGCCGAGCCAGATGCCGGCGGCCAGCGACAGATACACGCGGCGACTGTAGATGGCCAGGCCGATGGCCAGGAGGGGCGGGAGGAGGGACGGAAAGCCGACCGCGTGGACCGTCACGATCCGTCCAGGGCTTCGCCCAGCACGCGGCGGAGGTTCCTGCCCAGAAAGGCGCCCAGGTCATCCGCCGACCATCCGGCCCCGGCCAGCGCGGTGGTCAGCTCCGGGAGGTCGCGAACGTCCCGAAGGCCCCGGGGCAGCGCCGGCACGCCATTGAAGTCGCTCCCCAGGGCGACGCCCGCGGGACCGGCCACGCGCCTCACCCACTCCACGTGCTCGACCAGGCGCGAGAGCGGCGGCGGGTTCAGGCGCTCGCGCACGGCCCGGTCGAAGGCCCGCCGCCTGTCGCGGGTCGAGAGATCGCTGCCGAGCTCGGCCCGGAGAGCCCCGAAGGCCCGCCCGTAGGCCTCGTCCAGATAGGCCGGAAAGAAGACCACTCCGGTGACGCCTCCCGATGCCGTGAGCGCCTCGATCAGCTCGTCCGGTAGATTCCGCGGATGGTCGGCCACGGCGCGGGCCCCGGAGTGCGAAGCCAGCATACCGCCGCCGGCCACCTCGATCGCCGCCGCGGCGGCCCGGTCGGAGGCGTGGCTGACGTCCACGGCCATCCCGAGCGTGCGGGCGCGCTCGACGACCCTCCGCCCGAACCGCGTGAGTCCGCCATGCACCGGCTCCGCTCCGGCCGCGTCGGCCCATGCCGTGGGACGCATCCAGGTGAGCGTCAGGCAGCGGGCCCCGACCTCGTGCATACGGTCGAGCGCCGAGAGATCGTCCTCGATCCCGTAGCCTCCCTCCACGCCCGGGACCACGGCGACCTCGCCCGCCTCCCGGGCGGTGTCCAGGTCGGCGGCACGCTCCACCCGGCGCACCCCCGCGCTGCGGTCGGCCCACTCCCGCAGGGCTTCGAGACCCGCGAGGGTCCGCCTCAACGACTCGCCGAGCGCCGGGTCGATCCACACGGCGAAGATGCCGCCGTCGAAGCCGCCCTCTCGCATCCGCGGGAGATCGAGATGCCCCCCCTCGAGCCGATCGGCGGGATCCTCGCCCTCGAGCACGCGCAGGGCGAGGTCGTTGTGACCGTCCAGCACGAGGGCATCCCGGTGAAAGGCCCGCGCGTCGAACTCGGGTGCGCTCACCGCCGGGAGACCCAGTCGTTGCCGTGCTCGTAGAAGCGAAGCTCGAGGTTCGCCGCCTTCGAGATCCCGACGCGCGTCGTGGTGACCACGTCGGCGTCAGCCACCGGCCGCTCCCCGGCCAGGATGCGCAGGGGTGCTCGCTGCAGTGGGTGCCGCTGGAGCTCCGGGCCGACCCCGAGGGCCTCGGTCAGCCGGGCGGGACCGTTGGTGAGCTCGGGGCGCCCGCGGCGCCGCTGCATGATCTCCAGACCCAGCGTGGGCTCCAGGGCGCGGATCAGCACACCGGCGGGACGACCCTCCGCCGTGGTGACGGCGTTGAGGCACCAGTGGATGCCATAGTTCAGGTGGATGTAGGCCGTTCCGGGGGGACCGAACAGCGGGTCGTTCCGCCGGGTGCGCCCGATCGACTCGGCTGCGTGCGACGCCGGATCCTCGGGGCCCGTGTAGGCCTCCGTCTCCACGATGCGACCGGCCGTGCACTCCCCCCCGGCGTCGGACAGGAGCACACGGCCGAGAAGGTCGCGCGCCACCTCGGCGGCGGGTCGAGCGTAGAAGTCCGGAGGCAGGACCCGGTCCGGGGGCCGCCGGACCGCTCGACCCTCCGCCGGGGCGCCGGAGCTCACACCTCGTCCGGCGACCCGGCGTCGTGGCGCTCCGCTTCGCGAGCTTCGATGACCGCCTGTGCCCGATGCTCCGGGAGCACATTCGTGATCCGATCAGGCTGCTCGTCGATCACCGTGAACACCTCGGGCCCGAACGCGTCCACCAGCGCCTCGGCGGTCTTGCGGCCCACGCCAGCGTAGTTCTTCACCATGTGCTCGACGACGTCGCCGCCCTCCGACGATCCCGCGCCGGAGTCGCCCGTCGTGTCCGCGCCCGTGGAAGCGGCGTCCCGTTGCGACGCTTGCCGCTCGGGAGCCGGGGCGCCCCGACGTCCGCCTCGTCGGCCCAGGCTGATGCCGCGCCGCTCCCGACCGCTCCCCGGCTCGGAGCTCGAAGCCGTCGACGCCTCGGCGGCCGGAGCCGGCTCCGTCGCCGCGTCGGCCTCGTCCGCCCCGGACGCCCCGGAGTCCACCGGCCCCGGAAGATGCGTATCCGAGCCACCATCGGCGCTGCCACCGCGGCTTCCACGCCGGAATCGCCCGAGGCCACGCCCGCGGCGTCCGCCACGGGCCGGCTGATCCTCCCGCCTCTCCTGGCTCTCGGGGGCGGCGGAGGCTGCCTCGGTCTCCTGCTGCGCTTCCCCGGGAGCCTCGGTGCGCGACCTCGCCATCGACTCGGCCGCCGCGCTGGCCGTCGTCGGCTCGTGGCGCTCACCGACCGTCTCGGACTCCGCGGCCGGCTCGGTGGGCTCCGGTCTGGAGGGCTCCGCCTCCGCAGGCGCGTGGCGCTCCCGCTGGCCTCGTTCGCGCTGCTCCCGCTGGCCGCCCCGTCGGTCCCGCCGACGGTGCTGGCCTTCGGCGCGAGTCCGGCCCCCCCGGCTGTCCCCGGCGGAGGGCCCGCCGGAGTCCGTTTCGCCCGTGCCGTCGGTGCTCACGTGGTAGTTGCCGTCTTCATCCGTCTCAAGGTCCACGACGCCTTCGTCGCTGGCCTGGCGCAGGAAGCGGCTGAACTTGCTGAAGCCGAGGGACGCCTCGTCGAAGCGCTCGTTCTCTTCGAGGAGGGCGCGCTTGACCTCGGAGTCGCGAACCGAGCCTCCATCCTCGGACAGACGGGAGACCACGTCGCGCAGGAGGTCGTACGCCCGCTTGAGGGCGGAGGCGTCCACGACGTCGTCGCGGGTCTCGGAAGCCGACGGCGCCGCGGCACGCTCGGATGGTTGCGAGGACCGGGACTCCCCTCGACCGCCGCCCGAGGTGCGCTCGCGCCCCCCGCGGCGACCCCGACGGCCCCTCTCACCACTCCGGCCGGAGCTCCCGCCGCTGGCGGAGCCGCTCGACCGTCCCGAGCCGCCCCGCCCGTCGGCCGGGCCGACTTCGTACTGTCCGTTCTCGATCCTCTGCAGACGAAGGAGCCCCTTCGAGCTGGCTTCGGCCAGGAACCGGTTGAACTTGCTGTAGCCGTATTCCTTCTCATCGAAGCCGGAGTCGATCTCGAGCATCACCTGCTTGAGCCGGTCGGAGCGCATGACGTCGTCCCGCTCCACCATCTTCTTCACGGCCATCGCGACCAGCTCCCATGGGTCGTGGCTGATCGTCTCGAGCTGGGAGGCCTCGGTCAGGCCCGAGAGGCTGTTGTAGCTGTAGTACTCGTCGCAGTTCTGCACGAGCAGGTCGGAGGTGGACTCCTGCAGCCCCACCCCGATCACGTACTTGCCGTACTCCTTGAGCTTGAGCACCAGGCTCGAGAAGTCGGAGTCGCCCGACAGGAGGATGAAGGTCCCGATCTCGGGCCGCGTGAACACGAGCTCCGTCGCGTCGATCGCCAGCCGGATGTCGGTGGCGTTCTTCTTGGACGAGCCGTAGGCCGGAGCGAAGATCAGGTCGATCGACGCCTCGGAGAGCGGCACGATGTACTGCGGGTACCGGCGCCAGTCGGCGTAGGCCCTCTGGACCGACACCTTGCCGCGGATGATGTCGGAGTTGAGGAAGTTGCGGAGCTCCTGGCCCAGATTGGACCGGATCGCCATGGTGACGTTGTCGAAATCGATCATGAGGGCCGCGTTGGGGGATGACCCGACGGGCCCGGTCGAGCGCCGGTGAGGCGCCCGGGTGTACTGCTCGTTCATGGTACCTCTCGCATGATGACGTGCTTGTCAGTGCGTGCCCCCGGGGCGGACACTCCGCCCGGGAGGGCGAGAGGCTTCCCGACCTCGCCTCCGAACTCCGGTCCGTCCGAGGACGGTCCGGCGGAGGGGACGGTACGGGAAGACCCCCGCTGCATCGAACTCCGGCGCTCCACGGTCTTCGGACCGTGAGCGCTCCGTCGCGCCGCCGCCCCGAACGGGCGATGGCGGGCGACCGCCGCGACTGCCCGGAGCTTCCGACCCGGAGGTCGAACGCTCAGGACCGCCCCTGGGCCTCGGCCCGAACCATCCGGGCGATCTCCACCCTGCGGGGCTTCCCTGCCGCGGTCATAGGGAATACATCCATGAAGCGTACGAGGTCCGGGACCTTGTAACTGGCCAGGGCCGAACGGCAGTAGCCGCGCAGCTCCTCCCCGGTGATGATCGCGCCCTCCACGGGCCGAACGCACGCACACACGAGCTCGCCGAGCACTTCGTTCGGCACGCCCACGACGACGGCGTCCAGCACGGCCGGATGCGAACGCAGGTGGTTCTCCACCTCCCGGGGATGGACGTTGTAGCCCCCCCGGATGATCACGTCGCTCTTCCGGCCGACGATCTGCAGGTAACCCTTCGTGTCCCTTCGCGCCAGATCGCCGGTTCTGAAGAACCCGTCCCGCGTGAAGGAGGAAGCCGTCTCGGCGGGCTGGCGGAAGTAGCCCCGCATCACGTTGAAGCCGCGGATGGCGATCTCCCCGACGGCGTCTCCGGACATCGGCTGACCCTCCCCGTCCAGGAGCCGGACCTCGACCCCCTCCAGCGGCCGGCCCACGCTCCCGCTCCGGCGCTCCTCGTCGTCGCCGGGCCTCGTGATCGACACGGTGGGTGACGTCTCCGTGAGCCCGTAGGCGATCTCGAGCTGGGGGACGAGCTCCCGCCGGACCCTCCGGACCAGCGCCTGACCGACCGGAGCGCCCGCGATGATCCCGGTGCGCAGGCTGGAGAGGTCGTGGTCGGCCAGTCCCTCCTCCCTGAGGAGCATGACGAACATGGTGGGCACGCCGTGGAGCACCGAGATGCCGTGCTCGTCAATGAGGTCCAGCGTCGCCTCGGGCTCGAACCGTTCCTGGAGGACGAGCCGCGCGCCCGCCACCAGCGAGGTGAGCAGGGCGGTGCCGAGCCCGAAGATGTGGAACAGCGGAACCGTGCACAGGGTCGCGTCGCCGGGCTCGAGGCCCAGGGCGCGCGCGGTCGCGACGGCCGTCCTCACCAGGTTCGCCTGCGAGAGCACGACGCCCTTGGACTTCCCGGTGGTTCCCGGCGTGTAGAAAATGGCGAACGGGTCCTCGTCGGGATCCACCTCGAACGCCGGCAGGTCCCGGCCCTGGCCACTCGACACCAGGTCCTCGAACTGGAAGATGCGGTCGTCGTACCAGAGGTCCTCTTCGCCGACCGTGACCAGGTACTGGAGGTCCGGCAACTCGAACAGCATGCTCTCGAACAGCTCCAGGTAGTCGATCCCCTCGAAGCGCTCGGCCGCGACCACGACCGTGGCTTCCGAGTTCCGGAGCATGAACTGGAGCTCGCGGGACGTATAGCCCGGGTTGAGCGGGACGATGATCGCGCCCAGACGCGCCGCCGCGAACACCGAGATGACGAACTCCGGCCAGTTGGGCAGGTCGATGGCCATCCGGTCGCCGGGCTCGACCCCCAGCTGGTGGAGCCCGGCGGCCATCGCATCGGCGGCGGAGGCGACCTCCTCGAAGGTCCACGCGCGGTCGCCCGCCACCAGGAAGGGCTCCTCGCCCCGGTGAGCCACCTGCTCACCGAGGGCGCGGCCGACCGAGCGGATGTCCTCGAAGGTGTCCGTTTGAGCTGACATGGAGTTCCCGGCAGCCTGCATCACGCTTCCGGTACCGATTCGCGCGTCGGCGACGTGCGCCGATCCCGGAGGGTCTCGAAACCGGAATCTGCACCCTCGCTCGCGCCCCGTAAAGCGTCGGCCAGCGCCCCGGTCGACCGGGGACCGACGAGGGGGTGCGTACAGGCGCCGTCGGAGGCGAGAGCCACGCGGCCGGGCTCGGCCAGGAGCACGGTGCGAACGGCCCCGGCGCGCCCCTTCTTGTCCGCCGTCGCGGCGACCAGCACCTCCCCGGCGCGGTGCGCCCGCTCCGGGCGTGAACGATGCCCGCAGGCGTCCAGGAGCCCGGCGAGCCGATCGGTCGTCCCGGGCCGAGTGACACCGAGGAGCTCGCCCAGGCGCGCCTCGACCCGCATGCCGGCCGCGACGGCTTCGCCGTGCAGGAGATCGTAGCCGGAGAGGTGCTCGAGGGCGTGCCCGACCGTGTGCCCGAAGTTCAACACCGCGCGCCGACCCGACTCCTCGGGATCTCTGCCGACGACCTCCCCCTTGAGCGCCACGCAGCGCTGCACCAGCGTGCCGATCGACGTCGGTTGGGCCCGCAGGAGGTCCGCGGAGCGCTCATCGATCCACGCGAGCAGATCGGCGTCGGCCACGGCGGCCGTCTTCACGGCTTCGGCCAGGCCCGCGGTCACGTGCCGCGTCGGCAGGGTGGCGAGGACGCTCGGATCGGCGACCACCACGGCCGGATGATGGAAGGCTCCTATCAGGTTCTTGCCGGCGGACGCGTCGAGCCCCGTCTTGCCTCCCACGGAGCTGTCGACCATGGCCAGCAGCGACGTGGGCACCTGGACGATCGGCACTCCCCTCAGGTAGGTGGCCGCCACGAAGCCCGCCAGGTCGCCGGTGACCCCGCCCCCCAGCGCGACCACCACGCTGTCACGACCATGTCCCGCCTCGAGGAGTGCGTCTGTCAGGGAGGCCCACGTGGCGCGGGTCTTGGACGACTCTCCCTCGGGGAAGACGTGCAGGTCGGCATCCAGGCCCTCGCGGACGAACGCGGCCAGGACCCGCTCTCCGTAGAGCTCCGCCACCCTGGCATCCGACAGGACGGCATACCGGTGCGCCGGCGCGGCCACGCGGCACTTCTCCCCCAGACGGTCCAGCAGCCCCTCGCCGACGAGGACCTCGTAGAAGGCTCCGGCACGAGCGGGAACCCTCACGGCGAGCCGCTCTTCGTCGTCCCCCGGGCGTTCGCCCCGGAAGCGGCTCGACGTGTTCGTCACGAGCCGCCCGCCAGCCGGAAGCGGGCAGCCGCCCGGATCGGCGCCGCGTCGACGCCCAGCGGACGATCGATGACGAGCACGGTGGGCCGGCCTTCCGTGGTCTCCCGGGAGACGGTGATCACACGCCCCACACCGGGAATCGTGTCCGCCGCGGAAAGGCCGCCCGGACCGGAGTGCGACCTCGCTCCACGGCTCCCGTACCGGGCCGCGAACGCCTCGCCCACGGCGGCGGAGAACGCGGCCGCGGCTTCGGGCCCGTCCCACACGCTGGCCCACACGAACGCCTCGGCACAGGGGGGAGCGGCCGAACCGGCTCCGCCCGTGCGGCTGCGGGCCGCGCATCGGCGCAGCAGGCGATAGCGGTCGCCGTCCCAGCCCCTCGCCGCGGAGCGCGTCCGGGCCGTGTCCCCCAGAAAGGTCGACAGGAAGAAGCGCGTCTCGAACTCGCCCAGGTCATCGGTGTGTGCGTCCCGCCAGCCGCCTTCCAGGGCCGCCGAATCGGCCGTGAATCGGATCTCGGTCGGCACGTCCCGGGCATCCGAGAGAAAGTGGGCCGGATGGAGGACCTGCTCGGTGGAGGTCGGCATGTCCACGCCCAGCGGCGCGGGACGGCCCGGGTGGCCCTCCCACAGCGCCTGGATGAAGGACAGCCCCGCCTGGTACGGAAACACCAGCGACGCCCGAATGAAGGGCGGGGCGGCAGCCAGCTCGGGCATGCTGGACGCGCCCGCCGACAGGAGGTCGGTTCCCGAAACCATGTCCACCAGCGAGCGCATGGTCGTGAGGTCGACGTCCGCGCCGGTACGCTGGCGAAGGAGCCACTCGAGCATCACGTAGGTGGCCTGTCCCTCCAGGGCCGCGTGCGCCGCGGTCGAGGCGTCGTTGTCCTCCTGGCGCGCCCGCATCAGGGAGTCGAGGTCCATGTGCTCGTCCTGGAGGGCGTGGGTCATCTCGTGCACGAGGACAGGCCGGAACTCGGCGTCGGCCACGCCCTCCCGGACGTACAGCGTGTCCCGTCCGGGATCGTAGTAGCCGACGACCTGCTCCAGATAGAGCTTCCGGAGGAAGGTCGGGAGGTCCAGGCTGTCGGGGAGCAGGCCGAGGCGCGCGTAGGTCTCCTCGACGGCCCGGGCGCGGGCCGGGGGAAGGGCTTCCTCGAACTCTCCCAGCATGTAGGTCTCGAGCCGCTTCCTGGTGGTGCGCGCCACCGCCAGCGGTCGCGTGGCGGCCAGGCCGCTCTCGCGCTCCACGGCGGGAAGCACCTCACGGGCCACCCGAACGAGGGCCGTGTCCCCGCCTCCGACCAGGCCGGCGGTCGCGGAGTCCGATCGCGCGGCGGCCATCGTGTCGGTGGCCGCGGGGGCGGCCCGGACGCCGGTCTCGCCGCCGCACGCCGCGAGCAGCGTCGCCAGGACCAATCCGAGGACGCTCACGGGTCGACCCGCCGGACGGGCGCGCCCGTCCGGGTGTCGCTCAGGGCGACGCATCGTCCCTCTTCCTCCACTTTCCCCTCGACGAACCCGTCCCCTCATCCCCGTTCTCCACGGTCGGCGGAGCGTCACCGAAGCGCCGCACTCCGCTCGCGTCCACGCCTTCGGTCAGCTCGGCGACGCTCCGACCCAGCACCGGGTGCCGCCAGTCCGGCGCCAGGTCCCGGAGCGGCACGAGCACGAAGGCCCGCTCCGCCATGCGCGGATGCGGCACCTCCAGGTCGGCGTCGCTGAAGACGCTGCCGCCATACAGGAGCAGGTCCAGGTCGAGCGTCCTGGGCCCGAAGCGCCGCCCCGTCCGTCGCCGGCCCGCGGTCCGCTCCACGCGCAGCATCGCCTCCAGCAGGGTTCGGGCCGGCAGGTCCGTGCTCCCCACGCAGCACAGGTTGAGGTAGTCCGGCTGTCGCACGTCCCCGAACGGGGTCGTCTCGTACACCGGAGACACCGCCATCTCCGAGAGGATCCGGCCCAGGGCCCGGAGGCCCCGCGCCAGATGCCGTTCTCGGGCGCCAAGGTTCGAGCCCATGCCGATGGCGACCTGCACGGGCCCAGCGGCGCGCGTCCTCATCGGGCCCTCCTGGCGGCGGCGCCGCCGCCGCCCGCGCGCGTCGTCGCCTTCGACACCTTGTCGCGCGTACGGGAAGGGCTTATGCTCACCGACCACGCGCAGTAAGCAGACACCCCCCCGGAGGGATCGGGATGGGTGTACCCTACTCGCGCACAATGCGTTATCTTTGGCGCATGCTGCGACTTGGGTTCCTTGTCGGGCGTCCAGTGCGGGGCCGGTCGGGCGCTCACCATCTTTGACAGGAGGAGAGGAGGGCAGCCGAACCATGTCTAAAACCAAGTGGTTGACGGGCGTGATCGTCCTCGGAGCGTTGGGTCTGTCGCTGTCGGCAACCCGGGCCCGGGCGCAGGACAACCGAATCACCGTGGATCTCCGCGGTGGCTATGCGATTCCAGTCGCCGACGCGCATGTGCTCTGGAAGGCCGGCCCCAACGCGGGCATCGGTGTGGCCTACTGGCTCAACCCGCGGCTGGCCGTGCGCGCCGACGGGGAGGCCGACTTCCTGAGCGGCAAGAGCAGTGCCGACCTGGGGGCCATTTCGGGTGGGTTCAACGTTCCCAACCTGAAGATCTACCACTTCGGTGGCGGCCTCGAGTGGCTGGCTCTGGACCCCGACAACACCATGTGGCGCATCAACTTCAACGTCGGGATCGGTGGCAGTCACCTGAAGACCGACAACTACCCGGCCGGGTTGACGGAGCCAACGCCATCGGCCGCGAACCTCAGCAAAACGTACTGGTCCGGATACGGCGGTGGCCGGATCGGCTACCAGTTCCACCCGAACATCGAGTTCTCGATCGGCGGACAGGTCCACTATATCCTGACCGACCACAATGACTTCGTGGCCTTCGGTCAGTTCATTCCGGGCGGCGCCGCCCAGTGGAACGACCTGTGGACGTTTCCGATCCAGGGCGAGTTCACCTTCCACTTCTAGAGCGAATCCTCCCGGCCGTGACGGCCGGAGATCGTGCGAGGGGGGCCGGTCACCGGCCCCCCTCTTTCTTTTCGGGGTCCCGCCACCACGCCGCCCGCTCACGCACGTCCGAAGGGATCTCGACCCGGAAGGCTGCCAGGATCGGCGGTGTCGCCCCACCGGGCGCCAGGAGAGCGTACAGGTTTCCCCCGGCGAGGTCGTAGGCGACGATCCTGCCGGGTACGTCCACGGTGGCCAGATACAGCCCGGCGCGCGTCAGAAGGTCGAGGCGCGCCGTCCCGCTACCGCCCAGGAAGGCCGGCGTCTGCCGCAACAGCGCGTATAGCCCCGAGGCCGAGTCGAACCGTACCCCCCGGTAGACGTGCTCGACCCGCTGGAGGCGCACCTCGCGCTCCACCATCGCGTCGAGGACGCTGCCCTCGAGCTTCGAGTCCATCTCCGCCGCCCTGGCGCGATACAGTCGGCGCAGGGTATCGAGCTCCGCCGCCGAGGCCGTGTCGGCCGCACGTTGGATGCCGAACTCCGAGAGCATGGCGCCCGTATCCCCTACGGCCATGACGACGGGACGCGTGCACGCCAGCACCAGCAGACGTCCGCCGCCTCCGTCCATCTTCCAGCAGTCGAAGTCCATGACCTCCGGGGCGATACGAGAGTGGACGTCTCCCGGGAGGAAGGGATGGCCGATCGTGTCCGTCACCACGTAACGTCTCCACGCCACCCCGCCGCCCCCGGCTTCGAGCGAGAGGACGGTCGTGTCGTCGAGCGGAAACAGGCTGCGGCCGTCGGCGTCGAGGCGGATGCGGTGGACTTCGTGTCCGTCGGAAGGGTAGACGGCCAGCTCCTGGTGCGATCCGACCACCACCCGACCCGGGAGGGCCAGCAGGGTCACGAGCGAGTCCCTGCCGCCGGGCGCCGAGGTCGGCCAGCCGCCTCGGGTGGCCCCGTCGCCAGCGTCGAACACGTCGACCCGGCCGCCGCGACGATCGAGGAGGTAGAGCCGGGATTCGTCCACGGCCAGGGAGGGGTCCGGGTTCCAGACCGGCCCCTCGAGGAGCGAATCCGGGAGGGAGTCCCTCCACACCGGGGCGAGCCGGATGGCTCCCGAATCGAGAACCGGCGTCGCCGGGCTGCGAACCACCGTGACGCCCCCCACGGTGTCGACCGTGCCCTCCCAGCGGGGTCCCCCGAGCTGGGAGATCATCCGACACCCCGACGCCACCACCCCGGCCAGCAGGACGAGGATCACGCCCCGGCCCGGAGCTCCCGGCCCTCCGCCCCCGATCACCTCAGTGGTGCCTGCCGTCCCGGGTCCACACGATGATCGTGGCGCACTGACCGGTGAAGCCACGGTAGACGAACTGCGGTGGCGTCTCCGAGCCGCTGCGGTAAATCTCCATGGCGAGGATGGCCTCGGGGGACAGGTCGTCGATCGCGAGGTTCGGCATCGGCTGGTTGTTCACCCAGATGAAGGGCGTGCACCAGCGCTGGCCCCGAGGCACCCTGATGGAGGTGTGACCGACGGTCGACTCTCCGACCGAGATCCCCGGGAGTCCCCGGAGCAGATCCGCCGATTTGTTGGCGCGCTCTCGCTTCCTGTCGACCTCTGCCGGCGTCAGGAACACGCCCTGCCGGGAGCGGCGCCGGTTCTCGAACCCCGCCAGCCGGTCGATCGGGAGCATGTGACGCACCGTGACGTGGATGTCCTCGAGCTGGAGGACCGTCTCGCTGAGCATGAGCGTCGCCGTCGTGACCCGGTTCCCCTGCAGCGAGATGGGCACCGATTGGTTGGCGAAGCCGATGAGCCGGACGTGCAGCGTGTCGGGGCCCGCCGGCACTCCGGACAGGACGAAGTGGCCCGTGCTGTCCGTGTACGTGCCGACGCCCGCCTGCAGGAGCGAGACCTGCGCGTTGTGCAGGGGCCCGCCCGTCATGGCCGACACCACCTGCCCGCGAAGCACCGCCGTCGTGTCCTTCTCCGCAGCGGCCCCCTGGGCGACCATGTCCCTGGCGCCCAGGAAGATCGCGGCAGCCGCCAGGGCCGCGCACAGGAGGTAGCGCCCGGGTCCGGGCCCGGCCCGGACGATCGTCGTTGAGGTGCCCATGCGTACGCTCATCTCGACTGCCAGGCTCCGGAGGGTCGCGCGGTCCGCGAGGGGGCTCACATCGCCTGCAGCTAATATGGTCCTCGGCTCCTCCGGGTTCCCTGATGCACGAAGCGGGGATGCCGCCACAAAGGCGACACCCCCGCTCCGGTCCGGGCCGCCCTCCGGCCCCGAGGGGTCGGAGGGCTCACGCCGGCGCTCAGTCCGCCCGAAGCCCTAGGGCTGCGAGACGTCGCACATGCTGAGCTGGTAATTCGTGTTGTTCTGCTCGTTGAACGCGATCTGGAAAGCCACGTCCGTCCCGAACGTGCCGCCCTTGTAGTAGGGCCCGGACGGGAACACGTCGGCCTCGTTGCGCCCGTACTGCCGGATGAGCCGGCGCAGGTCGCCGAGCCGGTGGCCCGTGGCGTACAGCCAGAAGGCGCGCTCCCTGAACATCGTGTCCACGCGAGCAGCCGGAGTCCCTGGATCGGTGATCGCAGGCAGGCTCGTGGCCGTGACCTGGTTCGAGAACCCGAAGTCGTTGGGCTCGGGCGGATCGTAGCGCGCCGCGAGCAGGTTCTGAACGTCAGCGCGCAGGGCATTCAGCTTGCTCAGCCACGTGCCGGGGTCGCCGTTGTTGAGTGCCGCCTCGGCCTCGATCAGACGGGCCTCGATGCCATCGGCCAGGACCACGTTGGAGCCCTGGAGAGGATAGCGGAGGCCCACGTACTGCGGAATCGTCTGGTCGAAACCGCCGCTCGGATCCTGCGCCCACGGCACCCGCGGGTCGTTGGCCGACCGGAAGTTCAGGCCATTGCCGCCCGTACCGTCCGGGTCCGCCACGGCCGTACCCGCCTGACCGTTGGCCACCGAGTAGCGGCCGTTGCTCATCAGGTTGAAGATCGGGTTTTGGTCCGCGCTCACGGCGGCGTTGTGGTAGATGAGGAAGATGAAGTCGGTCGGCACGGACGACACCGCGGCCGCCGCCCCCGCGTAATCCCCGTTGTCCAGCAGCGCCCGCGCCTTACCGACCATGGCCAGGTATTTCCGCTGGTTGTCCTTGGCCGCCGAGATGGCGGCGTCGAACGTGTCCGCGGCGGCCGAGAACATCTGGGCCGTCGTCAGCGGAGTGCCCAGGTCGGTGGGCGCGAAGTTCTCCGTGCTGCTGAAGGGAATGTTGGAGCAGAAATTCTCGCCCATGGCCGTGTAGTCGTAGCCAATGTAGCTCTTCAGCTCGCTGATCCGCGGATCAGCGGCCGACGCGTCGGCCATCAGCTTCTGCGCCGACACGGCCGAAGCGCGGGCAATGTGCAGGTTCCCGTACGCCGCGTCCGTCGTGTTGCCGTTCTGCGGCGTGAACTGGTCCCTCTGGTCGGTGTGCGTCCGGGTGCTGAACGTCCCGGACGAATACATCTCGTCCGTGAAGTCGGCCACCGTCGAGAGGATCTCGTCATCCAGCCCGTGGCCGCTGTAGGCCTGCTGGAAGTCCGACAGCGCTCCCGCGAACGCCACATCGGGCGTCAGGTTCGCCGGGGTGGCGCGCTCGGGATCGACCACCTGGAGCGCGTTCCCCTTGCAGGCTCCCGCGACGAGCGGGAGCCCGAGAGCCAGGAGCCAAACCATCGGCAACCCGGCCCGGCCGTTATTTCGTGAAAGATATCTCATGGCTCTATCGTCCTCCTGCCTCAGAAGCTCACGTCGACGCGCGCCGTGAAGATCCGCGGAGCGGGCTGCGTGTTGAACTCACCCTGGTTGAACTGGGTGTTGCCGCCCTGCTCGATGATCTCCGGGTCGATCCCGTTGTAGCCCGTGAACGTATGGAGATTCCGGGCCGCCAGCGTCAGGCTCAGGCCCCTCGTGAAGGGCATGGCGCTGGTCAGCGACTGCGGAGCGTTCATGCGGATCGACAGCTCCCGCCACTTCATGAACGCGGCCTTGCCCACGTAGCCGGCGTTCGTCCCGAGGAATCCGTAGGCCGCGAAGCGCGCCTGGTTGGCCAGCGGCGCGTTCGGGTTGTCGGTCTCGGGGCACCCGCGGCGGTTGCTCAGGAAGCTGTTCACGCAGTCGAACTCGGTGGTCAGGTCGAACTGGCCGTTGCCACCACGGGCCTCGAACAGCGTGTTGACGTGAATGAAGTCGAACAGGCGGAGGTCCGCCGAGATCGAGCCCTCCCACGTGGGCAGGCTCTCGTTGATGAACGTCGACGAGTCGCCGAGCGTGATCTCGCTCGGGACGATGATGCCGTCGCCGTTGGCATCGCTGTAGGTGTAGGGAATCTGCTTGTACGAACCGAGCGCCAGGCCCTCCTGCACGCTCTGACCGGAGCGTCCGACCACGAAGGACGGCACGCCACCGAGGCTCAGCACCTCGTTGTGGTTCGTGCTCATGCTGACGCCGAGGTCCAGACCGACCGCGCTCTGGTCCAGTGCCGTGGCGTTGAGGCTGGCCTCGAAGCCATAGTTCTGGACCTTACCAATGTTGTCGAACACCGTGCCGGTCAGACCGTAGGACGGCGGCAGCGGCTTGGCCACCAGGGCGTCCTTCGACGTCTTGTGGTAATAGGTGAGCTGCAGGCCCAGGCGCTCGTTGAGGAAGCCGGCGTCGAAGCCGCCCTCGTACTCGGTGATGCGCTCGGGCTTGAGGGCCGGGTTACCGGTCGAGTTGATCGTGACGCCCGTCGTCTGGGAGCCGTTAACGATCGCGACGACCGAGCTGAACAGCGTCTGAGCCTGGCGGAACCCGGGTCGCAGACCCGACACGCCCCATCCCGCCCGCACCCGGAAGCTGCTCAGGACGCTGGACTTCGGGAACCAGGGCTCGTCGGACATCACGTAGGAGAAGTTGGCGCTCGGATAGTACTGCGCGCCGATGTTGCCGCCAAACGCGCTGTTGTTGTCCACCCGGAGGCCGAAGGTCAGGTACATCCGGTCACGCCAGGACAGCTGCTCCTGACCGAAGCCGGCCACGGTGCGCAGCCGCGAGAAGTTCTCGTTGACGAAGAACCCCTGGCTCGTCGCGTCGCAGGACGCCAGTCCGGGCACGATCCCGTACCCGTAGCACTCCGTGACGCCCGTGCGGCTCTCCTCGTAGTGGGCACCGAGCAGCGTGGCCGAGGTGAAGTCGTTGCTGAGATCGAAGGTCGCCTGCACGGACCCGTTGGCCGTGTAGTTGTAATTGTTCGTGCGCGCGTTATCGCGGAAGCCCAGCGCATAGCTGGTCGCGATCGGCAGCAGGTTGGGCTGCAGCGTCGAGCTGCCGTTGATGTCGTTGAGGTCCAGACCGCCGTTGGCGTGCACGAGCAGCCACGACATCGGGTTCCAGTCCATGTTGCCGCCGATGGTGAGGCGGTCGACGTTGTGGACCTGGAGCAGGCTTCTGAGCTCGTCCGGCGAGAAGAAGAAGCCGTAGTTGAGATACGAGCCCATGTTCCCGCCATAGGCACCGGTGCCGGGCAGGTACGCGGCCGCGCCGTAGATCCCGTTGAGGATCGGGCTGAAGATGTCGTTGTCGTTCTGCGGGAGGATCAGCCGGTTGGCCAGGTACATCACGTTCATGCCGACGTTGAACTTGTCGTTGGCCTGGACGTTGAAGGTGGCCGTGGCCGACGTACGCGTGTTCACGTTGTAGCTGATGACGTTGCGCTCGAACTGCCGGTCGCCCGACAGGAAGTACGTCACCTCGTTACCGCCCCCCGTGAGGCTCCCGCCCAGCCGGTCCTGGTGGCCCAGCGTGAAGGGCGTGGTGCGCGGATCGAGCAGCGGGTTGAAGGTCAGCATCACGTCCTGCGTGCACGCACCCTGTGCGGCGTAGACGTTGGGGCACGAGGTGAACGCGGAAGCGTTGATGCCGCCGTTGGCGCCCGGGGCGATCACCGGGCCCGGACCGATCCGCATCAGCGAGGACACGTTCGGCGGGTAGGAGGTCATGTCGTTCATGTTGCCGAGCTCGCCCCAGAAGTGGAAGCGCGTCTCGGCGTTGGTGCCGTGCTTCGTCGTGATCAGGATCACGCCGTTGGCGGCGTTGGACCCGTACAGGGCCGCGGCCGCCGGGCCCTTGATGACCTGGACGTTCGAGATGTTCTCGGGGTTCAGGTCGTTGAGCGCCGAGGGCTCCTGTCCGCCGGTGCCGCCGGCTACCACCGGCTGGGCGCCCGCGGCCACCCGCACGCCGTCGATGTAGACGAGCGGCTCGTTGGAGAGCGAGAATGCTGTTGGCGCCACGGATCCGGATATGCTGCGCCGTGCCCGTCGTGCCGGAGACGTTCTGAACGACGACGCCCGAAGCCCGGCCGCTGAGCAGGTCGTTGAAGCTGCTGACATTCGTCTGGTTGACCTGCGAGGCGTTGATGTTGGCCGCGTTCGTGCCGATGTCGCGCCGCTGCTGGCGCACCCCGGTGACCACGTTCACGACCACTTCTTTGAGCCCCACCGCCGACGGCTCGAGCTGAAGATCGACCGTGGTGGTCTGCCCGGCGCGGACCGTTACGTTTCGGCTGATCACCTTGTAGCCGAGGAGTCGGACACGCAGCTCGTGCGTGCCAGCCGGGACATCGGGAATTCGGTACTTACCGTCCTCTCCAGCCAGCGTCCCCAGGTTCAGGCCCGGAATAAAGACCTGTGCACCGGAGACCGGCTTGAGCGTGGACGCGTCGGTGACCGTTCCCGAGATCGTGCCCTGCTGCTGTGCCCGGCCGGCCGTGGACCAGCCGAGCGACAGGGCCAACCCCGCCGCGAGAACGGCAGCGACGCGCCCTGCGCGTCTGAACAACGTAGCGAACATGGATCACCCTCCTGTGGCTTCGGGAGTGCTTCTCCGGCGCCCGCCGCAGGCGCTGATGCGCGCGACGAGCCGCCACCCACCCCTGTCTCTCGAGCGAGCCGAACCAACGTAGGTCGGCGCACCGCATGGAGCTAGGGGACAGGCCCGGTTCGTGTTAGGCGTTGTGGGGGATCGACGACGTCTGGTGCGTCAGACCGCTCCTCCTGGTCGAAGGGGTGGTGGACGGCGCCCCGAACGAAGACCTGGGGCTCGCGGGAGTCCAGCATTGTGATTAACCGCCGGCCATACCCATGTCAAGCGCTTTGCGGACACCGCGTCACCGAATCGTTACAGGTCGCCGGCGTGAATCGGGGCGCCAGGCGTCTGCCGGCAAAGGATATCGCGGGGCCTCTGCAAACCGGATGCGGATATCGGGCGACCAGGCCGCGCCCCGGCTCGTCTCACGGGATACAGGGTTCGTCGAACCATGGCGCCGTCCGTCGCACGTGGAGCGCACCCGCGCTTCGAACCTCCCTAGCGTGGCGACGGCCGCGTTGCCGGGCTCCGACCCGGTGGCTACCTTTTCCTGCGGTCGCACAGACACTCGAGGTTCGATGAAGCCGTATCGGAACCGGACCGGGTCGGACCCGCGCCCCTCTCGAGCGCTCCCGAGCCCGGTGGCGTTCGCCCCCGCCGACGGCCCCGCGCCGCCCCGTCGAAGTGTGCTCCCGTCGCCGGTCCCCGGTCGTCGCGCGGCCCGCCGACGGGCGCTCTTCGGCTTCCTGCTCCTTGCATCCACCCTGCCGACACCGGTCGTGGCCCAGGCGGGCTCGGCCACCCTGCGCGGCTGGGTCCTCAGAACGGGCACCGACACGCCGCTCCCCGCAGCCCGGGTCGAGCTCGTCGGGATGAAGAAGGCGGCAGTCACCGACTCGGCGGGACGCTTCGAGGTGGCCGGGCTGCCGTCCGGCGTGGTGGTGGTGCAGGTACGGTACCTCGGGCTGAGCGCCCAGCGCTGGAAGGTGCCGCTGCACACCGACGCCGCCACCGCGATCGTGTTCCGCGTCGGGCTCGGCATCATTCCCGTCCCGGCCATCCACGTCTCCGTGAAGCGCGTCGTGTGGCCCAAGATGCGGGGCTTCGAGAGCCGCATGCAGCGCAGCGAGGGGACCTTCATCACCCGGGACGAGATCCAGCGCCGCCAGCCCCAGGAGCTGAGCGACCTCCTCCGCACCGTACCCGGCCTCACCTTCGCACGTCCGTCCATCGAGTTCGAGGATACTCGCGTGGTGATGGGTCACGGACGCCTGCAGTGCACGCCGACCCTGTACATGGACGGACACCGGGTCTCCGCCTTCCGCCTGGACGACTTCGCTCCCGAGCACATCGAGGCCATCGAAGTCTACACGCGCATGTCGCTCGTCCCGGGCCAGTATCGGATCGGTCCGAACCGGTGTGGAGCGATCCTGCTGTGGAGCCGCGATACCTTCTAGGAGCCCTGGAATCCGGGCCACGTCCAGGGAAGGTCGGAATCGGGCCGCCGGGAAGCGGCCCGGCGTTACGGCTACTTGCCGGCCGGTGGCGGCTGTCCGCCGGTCGTCCCGCCACCACCGGAGCTCAGGACGGCGGCCGCGGCCAGCGCCGCCCCGACCACGAAGCCTCCGGCCAGGATCGTCTTGATCGCGGAGAACTTCCGGATCTCGATCCCGGCGACCGCATCCGCGGGGACCCGCGCCGTGCGACCGCCGACCTGCTGTTGGTAGCCCGAGCGTGCGGTGGTCTGGAAGACCGACACGACCAGGGAATCGCCTTCCTCCCCGACCATCTCGGCATCGAGCTCGACGACGTCGTTTGCGCCGATCTCTCCCATGCGGACGTCGATGGGCCGGCCGAAGTGGATCTTGAGAGCGGTACCCTGCTGCACCCGTTCCGGCGCCCCCTGCAAGGGCACGTAGGTGTAGCAGCCGGACAGGTACATAGCTCCGCTCGAGATCACGAGCGCCCACACAGGCCGGAAATACCTCCGCATCGTGGTCAGTCTCCTCCGATCGTGAGGCCGTTGCTCGGAAGTCGCCAGTGGACCACCGCACCCGGCACGAGATCGAAGGGCTGGGAGACGAAGCGCAGCCGGTTGCTCCGATCGCCCGCCGCCAGGCGTCGCTCTCCCGAAATGTCACGCGATTGGTATTCCAGCGTGCCGGTGGTGTGCGGCGACACGGTGCCGAGGAAGGAGCGCTCACCGTCGAAGGTGAGGAGGTAGACCGTCAGTGGCTCGCTCGGTGTTACGTCGTTCTCCACCACGACGGTGACGCCGGCCCGCGCCGTGGAGTCGGCGGCCGTCCCCCCCAATGTGGAGACGGGCCCTCCCCTCCCGGAGGCACACGCCAGGAGCGTGACCACCGGGAGGAGGGACCCGATTCTCCTCGAGGCGAACCGGAGAGGCCTCAGTCGGCCCCTCCGGGTGCGCGCGGCGAACCGCTTGTCACTGAGTGCAGGAATCCCGCGGGTCGTCGGGTACTGGCGATGAGTTGTTGCCCGTGCCCGCCTGGTCGATGTTGGTGTTGTTCTGCCTCTCCGCCGACGGATAGAACACCCGGTCGGGGATCTTCTCGCCGTTGTAGGGCGTGATCGCGGGCTGGCAGGTGCGCAGCCAGTCGCGCCATGTCTCGTGGTTGAGGAAGTCCGCGATATACTTCTGGGTCATGATCTCGTTGAACAACGCCGTGCCCGTGAGGGTGGCGATGTTGGTCTTGAACGAGCTCAGGTCGATGGGATACCCCAGCGACGCCCAGTAGTCCTCCTGACAGGTGAGCCCGTCCTGGGCCGCCTGCTGCGCCCCCGCCGTGTTGCTGGCCTCGTACTGGGCCTCGGCGATGATGAACTGGGTCTCGGAGCACGTGAGGATCGGCATCGAGTAGTCGGCCTGCCCCGGCACGTTGAGCTGCGAGGCATACGAGCTCGGATCGCCCGTCGGCGTGCCCGGAGGTGAACCCTGGTAGCCGCCGCCCACGCTGGCGTCCGCCTCCGTGAAGTAGATCGGCAGGCGAGGGTCGTTCATGGCGTTCAGCGTGTCGACCAGGAACGCTCCCGACGAGATGTAGCCGGAACGGTCGCTGTTGAACTGGAACCAGATGTTGTTCTCGGTCTTGGTGCTCGAGTTGATGGCCAGCCAGTTCCCGGCCGGATCCGAGATCCCCTGTTGCGCCTCGGTCAGCGCCTTGCCGTAGGCGGTGGGGTCCGTCGAGGCCAGGTGCATGTAGATGCGAGCCTTGAGGCTGTGCGCCACGGCCAGCCAGCTCTGGACATCGCCGCCGAAGTTGAAGTCGCTGGCGCCGGGGCCACCCCCACCCTGCTGTAGATTGGCGATGGCGTTGTCCAGCGTCGTCTCGAGCTCGGTGTAGACGTCCAGCTGGCCGTCCAGCGGAGCATCGGCCTGCAGCGCCTGGCTGTAGGGCACGTCACCCCACGTGCTGGCCGCGAGCTCGATGTCCAGGGCCTCGTAGATCTGCAGGATGCCCTCGTAGGCGAAGCGCCCCGAGGAATCGGCCAACGCCTCGGCCTGCCTGAGGTCGACGAGCCCGCCTCCCTGGTAGATGCGCGCCCATTCGTTGTCGCCGGGCTGGTTCGCCTCGCTGATGTTGTACGCCGCGTACGTCGCGTACTGGCGGTCGGTGCCATCCATCTGCTGCGTCCAGATGGCGGCCATGCGGCTCAGATCACCTTCGTTGTCGAAGAACGTGCCCACCTGCGAGCTCACGAACAGCTGGTCAATCGTCGCGTTCGGAACGGCGTTCGGGTTCTGCGTGGTGGGGTTGATGTAGTCGCACCCCGTGAACGCTCCGGCCAACACGGCGACGGCCAGCGCGGGCCCGGCCCATCGCTTGATCGTCATCGTCGTTCGCTCCTTCATATCCCTGAGGCGTCGATTCGGAGTCATCGTCTCGGCTCGCATCCGTCTAGCGGACGTAGCTGACGGTGACGATCCAGGAGCGGACCTGCGGGTTCTGGAAGTAGTCCAGCCCGCGGCCCGTGGACTGCCCGGTCAGGTTCGTCTCCGGGTCGATGCCCGTGTAGTTGGTCCAGGTCTTGAGGTTGCGGCCGCTCAGCGCCAGCTCGATACGGTTCGCACCGAGCTTGCTCACCCAGTCCTGATTGAAGGTGTAGCGGACGGTGACGTCCCGCAGCTTCACGAAGCTCGCGTTCTCCATGAACTGCGAGGCCGGGCCCGTGAACCCGCTCCCGAGGTTGTTGAGCGCCCAGTCGGGCGTGAGGTTGACCTGCATCCCGGCTCCCGGGCCGGCACCCTGGAACGTGAAGTTCTGCCCGTCGCCAGGACATGGCGGAGCTCCACCGCTCTGGCAGTGCCACCCCGCGGTAGCGGCCGGCTTGCCGAAGTAGGTCAGCGCGCCTCTCGTCCCGTTCCACATCATGGCTCCGTGGGAGACGTCGACGAGTCCGGTAATCGTGAGGTTGTTCATCACGTGGAACGTGTTCCGGAAGCTGGCCGTCCAGCTCGGGTTGGGATCACCGATCGTCCGGAAGCTCGGGTCGTAGACCGGGTACCCATCGGGGCCGATGTACAGCTGGCCGGGCTTGGCGTTGGGGAAGGCATTGTCGATGTTCACACCGCCGACGGTGATTCCCCGTCCGAAGCGGACGAAGTCGTCGCCGTAGATCTCGCCGAACGGGCAGGGATCGGTCTGCGTCGGACCGCACTGGTTGGCGAGCACCGCCGCGTACGGATCCGTGAATCCGGCCAGGAAAATGTTGCTGGCCCCGGGCAACGCCAGGACCTGGCTCCGGTTCCGCGACCACTGGGCGTTGAGCTGCCACGAGAAGTCGCTCGTCCGGATCGGCGTGAAGTCCGCCGAGATCTCGATGCCCTTGTTTCGGAAGGACGCCGCGTTCTCGTATCGGGCGGAGTAACCCGAGCTCGGAGCCAGGGGGACGCTCAGGATGGCGTCGGTGGTCTTCTGGTAGTAGTACGTCCCGCTCAGCGTGAGACGGTTGTCCAGGAACGAGAGGTCCAGTCCGCCCTCGTACTCGCGGGTGCGCTCGGGAGCGATGTCCGTGTTACCCAGCGTCCCCTGCGAGATGACGCCCGTCTCGCCCCGGTAGATCGTCTGCAGGCCCGAGGAGACCCAGCCGTCGCCGTAGCTGCTCGTCTGGAACGCGTTCACGTTCGAGTAGATCGGCGGCGCCTTGGCGGCCTCGCCGTAGGCGAAGTGCAGCTTCCCGTAGTTGAGCCAGCCCACGTTGTCGAAGGCCGGGAGCTTGGTGAACTCCCACGCCAGCTGGGCCGACGGGTAGGTGAAGCGCTTCCCGTTGCCGCCGAAGGTCGAGGAACCCTCGTTGTTGACGCTCCCCGTGAGGAAGAGCTGGTTGTAGAGGTCCAGGTGGCCCTCGGCGTAGTACCGGTCCGCGCGTGTCTTGGCCACGTAATCGTTCGGGACCTGCTTCACGGTCGACTGAAGCTGGTCGGTCCCGTAGATGAGGTTGTTGCCCTCGATGGCGAGGTTGTTCGTCTTGCTCTGGTGGATGTTCTGACCGAGCGTCAGGCTCGCCGACACATCCGGCGTGAAGTCGTGCTGCAAGGTACCGGTCAGGATGTTGTCGACATCGAAGGCGTTGTAGTTCGCCTTGATGACGCCGCCATCCAGGTAGTTGTCGGAGCTCTTCGGAAACAGCTCCAGATCGCGGGTCTGAGAATAGTCCGCCCCGAAGGTCTCCGAGAAGGTCAGCCATGGGAACGGATTGTAGTCCGCCCGGATGTTCCCGAACGTGTGCCCCACGTTGGACGTGTTCCGGATCACCTTGGCGATCCAGAACGGGTTGTCGTACCCACGCGGCTCGGTCAGCGTGGTCGGGTCCGGGTTCCGGTAGGACCGCTGTAGCCCGCCCGCCGTCAGGTAGTTGGCGTTGTTGAACTCGGGCGGGGTCCTGAGCGCGGCCAGCAGGAGGCCGCTGATGTTCGAGCCCTGCTGCACGAGCGACAGGTCCTGGTTCGTATAGGCGAAGTTGCCGCTCAGGGTCAGGTTGTTGATCACGTTGTGCGACGCCTTCAGCCTCACCGTGGCCTTCTTGGCGCTGTGCGGGCCGATGATGTAGGACTGATCGTCGTTGAAGCCCGCCGACATGAAGTAGGTCGTGGCCTCGCCGCCGCCCGACAGGGTGATGTCGTTGTCGAACCGGTTGGCGGTCTGGAAGAGCTCGTGCGCGTGGTCGAACACGTCCTTGCCCACGACGCAGTTCGGCGCGCAGGCCAGCTTGGGACCCCAGCTCGTGCTGCCGAGCTGCCCGAAGGACGTCTGCAGCGGCGGCATCTTGTTGACCTGGTCCCACGTATACGTGCTCTTCACCGTGAGGCGCGTCGCGCCAGACTGCCCGGACTTCGTCGGTGATGAGCACGACCCCGTTGGCGCCATCGGAACCATACAGCGACGTGGCCGCGGGACCCTTGAGGATCTGCACGCTGGCGACGTCATTGGGGTTGATGTCGGAGGCGCGGTTCTGGGTGACGGTGCCGCCGACACTTCCATTGACGAAGTCGGGGTTGCTCGAACTGTTGTTGATCGGCGTCCCGTCCACCACGATCAGCGGCTGGTTGCTGCCGTTCAGCGTCCTGAAGCCGCGGATGTGGATGTAGGTGCCGGCCCCGGGCTCTCCGCCCGAGCTCGTCACCTGCACGTTCGGAGCCTTGCCGGCCAGGGCGTCGATGATGTTGGTCGCCCGGCTGTTGACGATCGCGGAGGAGTCCACGGTGTTGATGGTGGCCCCCACGCGGGCTCGCGTGGTCTGCGTGCCCTGGCCGGTGGCCACGATCGCTTCGAGCTGGAGCGGGCTGAACGCCAGCGCGAAATCGTGCGAGATCGTGCCGGCCTGCAGCGTGATCGTCGCGGAGACCGATCGGTAGCTGAGTAGCGAGGCCGTGACGACGACCGACTGGCCCTGCACGCGCAATGCCGGGATGGTCAAGCTGTAGTTACCGTCCTGGTCTGCGATCGTGCCGAGGCCCAGCGATTTGATCTGGATCGTGGCACTTGCGAGTGGCTTGCCGTTCTGGTCGGCCACCTTGCCGGTGATGACCATCGCCTGCTGCGCGTGCAGCGGCGCGGTCGTCCCGACCGCGATTCCGGCGGCCATGAGGACGGCGAGCGCCGCCCCCAGCAGGCTCCGAACGCGGTTGGACAGGTGAGGACACATCGAGCACCCTCCTGTGGCGTGAGACACTGTCGGGTCGGCGGCGAGGCTCGCTGTCCTGTGAGCGGGCCCCGAACCGCTACCCGTACTGCGAATCTTCTGGCGCTGTCACCGCCCGCCAACGCGGCGGGACGGATCTTCGGGGAGCCGTTCGCTCCTCGGCCGTCAGTGCCAGTCGGACGGATCTCCTTGCGACGCGGTCAGTTTCGGTCTTCCCCCATTTCCATCTCGTTCGTCGTCGTGTAACGGCTCCGTCACACTGGTTTCTGTTATAGATGATGCGCGTCCTTCCTGTCAAGCGATGACGTCGTTCGTCGCGCCCCGACGTCGAGTCATCGTGTGAGACCGCGCGATGACCGCCAAATTCGGGCGTACGCCAGAATGTAGGTGAGACTAAGAGTATTGAATTACAACAATGTAAAACCAGAAAAAGCGGTCTTCGAAGGGGAGCGTAAAGCGGAAAAGACCCCGGGAGGAAGACCGGCCCGGGGGGCGCGGGACGCGCCCCCCGTGACCGGACCGGTGGTCAGCAACCCGAGGTGGTGGTCAGGTTCGGATTGTTGTCGACCTCCTGCTTGGGAATCGGCAGGCTGGTCCCGTCGCCCTGCGTGCCGGCGGGATAGAGATCCACGCCGTCCCTGGCCCGGAAGCGCCGCAGGGTGCCCTGGCGCTGTCCGGACAGCCACAGACCGGCGGCGCGGGCGCGCGCCAGCTGCGGCAGGTCGTCGGCCAGCGTCCCGTCGAAGCTGACGGGAGCGAAGGCGCCCATGGCCGGCAGCGTGGTGCCGCCGACGCCCGCGTGCGGCCCGGCCAGAGCCGGGTTCACCACCAGCATCGGGTTGTTCGCCTGCGCGGCGTCGGTGAGCAGCGCGTTGACCCGGTTCTGGGCCGCCGCGGTCTGCCCGTTCCGCAACTCGCTCTCGGCGATGATCATCTGAGCTTCCCAGCCGGAGGCGAGCAGGATCGGGACTCGCTGCGCCGTCGTACAGGTGCTGGAGGACGATCGCGTTGACGCCCACGTCGACGGGCTTGAGTCCCGGTGGGCTCACCTGGAGCAGTCCCTGGTTCTCCCACTCCTGGAGGTACGACCACTTCTCGTGGTGCCGGTTGCTCGACAGCGAGTCACCCACCGTCCACCGCAGCGACAGGTTGCACACGCCGCGCGTGTAGCCGTAGACGTCGTTGCACTGGGCGTTGGTGTTGGACGAATACTCCGACAGGTAGGTGAAGTCCGTCGGGACGTTCTGGACGAGCGCCGCGGCCGCCGCGTAGTCCGCCGGGCTGCTGGCCAGATACACCTGGGCCCGCGCCTGCCCGACGACGGCCGCCATCTCCACGTCCGACATGCCGGCCGCCTGCGCCGACGTCTCGGCGTCCTGGAACTTCTGCAGCGCCGCCTGCGCGGCCTCCGCGGGCGTCACCGCGGCCGCCCGGTCCTCGATCACGGCCTGGCAATAGAACTCCGCCAGGAATTCCCGGTCGTACCCGCCGTACAGGTCCGAGAGGGCGATCCCCTGCTTGAGCTGGTCCTGCACGTCCGAGAAGTCGGGATCCTGCAGGTCCGCACGGAAGTTGGTCGAGCCCGTGTCGGCCGAGGCCCGCGACACCTGCAGCGGGCTCCACACGTCGTCGGTGACCGTGCCGTTGTCGTAGGTCACGTTGCGCTCGTCCACGTCGATCCGCGACGGGAACGTCCCCGACAGGATGAATTCGTCCGTGAACAGCCCGGTGTAGAGGGCGTATCCCTCGAAAGCGTTCTGGAAGTCCCCGACGAGGCCGTTGATCTGGTTGGGAAGCCCGGCGGCTCCCCCGACCTGGCTCGGCGTCACCACGTTCGGGTCCTTGACGTCCAGCAGCCCGCCGTGGCACGCCACCGCGGCCGCCGAAGCGACCACCGCCAGCACCACGAGGAGCCGTCCGGGCGACCCGATCCTTCTGCGTATGTTCGAGAGCATGGCTCGCTCCTCCCTCATCTTAGAAGGTCACCGACAGACGACCCGAGAACGACCGCGCCGGAGGCAGCGTCCACAGCTGGGCGCGTGTGAACGAGGCGCCGCCGGCCCAGTTCACCTCGGGGTCGGTGCCGGGATAGTTCGTGAAGGTCGCCAGGTTGTTGCCCGACAGCGTGATGGCGGCGCTCGAGAACGGTAGCCGCCGCACGAGAGACTCGGGCAGGTCGACACGCAGCGAGATCGTGCGAATCTTGGCGTAGTTGGCGCTGTAGATGAACGGCGTCTCCACGCCGGCTCCCGCCGCGGTGTCCTTGATCTTCGCCTGGTCCGTCAGATTGCCGCTGGCGTCCGTCTGGAAGATCGCAGGACAGGTCCCGAACTGGTCCCCGCCGCCGAACAGCCCGCAGCTGAAGGACTCGAGGCCATTGTCCAGCTTGTTGCCGCCGGAGAAGTCGAGGAGCCCGTACAGGGTGACGTTGTCGAACAGAGTCAGGGTGGAAGACACCGAGCCGAACCACTTGGGCGTCGGCGTGCCGAGGAACACGGCCGTGTCCCCGATGGTCACGGTGCCGCTCCCGTCGATCGACACCGGGCGCGCGAAGTAGGCGCCCGCCGGGAAGCCTTGCTGGTGCCGCTGGTCGCCGAACACGATCGGCTCGGGCAGCTTCGTCACCTTGTTGGTGTTGGTGGAGAAGTTCACCCGCCACGCCCACTGGACGTTGTCCATCTGCACCGGGATCCCCGTCACGCCGACCTCGATCCCCTTGTTGCTGAGCTCGCCCACGTTGACGAAGCGGGCCGAGGTGCTCGGGAAGCCGGTCGACGGCGCCTCCTGGCGCTGCACGATGGCGTCCTTGGTCTTCTGGGTGTAGTAGGTCACCTGCAGGTTCAGCCGGCTGTCCAGCATGCTGGCGTCGAAGCCGACCTCGAGCTCCTGGCCCGTCTCCGGCTTCAGGCTGTCGTTCCCGGGCTGGTTGGCCGTCACGCCGAGCAGATCCTGGCCGTTCCGCGACACCGCGATCGGCGACAGGAGCGCCAGCGCGTCCTCGGTGCCCGGCTGCTTGCCGGACTCTCCCCAGGCGCTGCGCAGCTTGAACTGCTGAAAGAAGGTGGGGAACCAGCTCTCGTCGCTCAGAATCCACGAGAACTGGAGCTGCGGGTAGGCCTTGAGGCCCAGTTCGGAGCCGAAGGCACTGTTGTCGTCCAGGCGGAGGGCCGGCGTCAGGAAGACCCGGTCCTTCCAGCTCAGCTGCTCCTGCCCGAACACGCCGGCCGTCTTGACCTCGGCGAAGGTGTCGGAGCCCTCGTTGGTCACGGCGTTGCTCACCGCGGGCGAGCCGGCCGTGAAGTGGCGGCCGATGGCCTCCGTCTGCTGCGTGGTCTGCCGCACCCACTGGCCGCCCACCGTCGTGGTGCTCGTGATGTCGGGGGTCAGGTCCGCGACCACGCTCGAGGTGGCGTCCAGCGTGATGTCACGCGTGACGCCGTAGATCTTGTCGACCAGCCCCAGGGACTGGTCTCCGAACGGCAGTGACGGGTCCACCGGCACGATCTGGTTGGTCCGCGCCGAGTGGGAGTCGTAGCCCACCGTGACCCGGTTCGTCCAGAAGGACATGGGCCGGTAGGTGAAGTTCACGCTGCCGGTGAAGCGCTCCACGGACTGGTTGTTCTGGCGAGAGAAGAGCTTCTGCATCGAGTTCGGCACGGCGACGAAGTAGGGACTGTCGCACAGGTTGTTCGTGGCGTCCTGCAGCGAGGACCCCGTGGCCAACGCGTACTCGTACGCCAGGAAGCAGCTCTGGACCGCCGCGCCGCCACTGGTCGGGTCGGGACGCTTGATCGGCCCCCAGAACGAGGTCCCGAGCGCGTTCCCGACCACGCCGAACAGGTTGTCGTCGTTCTCGGGCAGCGCGGTCGTGCTGCTCACGTAGCCCGTGTTGACGCTGATGTCCACCTTCTCGGACGGGTGCGCTGACAGGTTGGCGCGCCCGTTGTAGCGCTCGACCGAGTTCGACGGCAGGTCGCCCTGGTCGTTCCGGTACTCGCCCGACAGGTAATAGCCGAGGTTCGACTCGCCGCCCCGGATCGAGGCCCCGTAGTTGCCCATGTACCCCGTGCGGAAGGGCGACTTGAAGGGGCCGGCGCCTTCCAGGAGGTTGACGTCGTACACGGTGTCATGAACCGGAGCCACGCCGGTGAGGATCTGGAGGCCGAGCCCCTTGGCCGGATCCCACGCCATCGACCACCAGTTGGTGGCATCCCAATTGGCCCCCTGCTCGGTCCACAGGCTGTAGCGGGTCTGTCCCGACTGGCCCTTCTTGGTCGTGATGCGGATCACGCCCCCCGAAGCCTCGGTGCCGTACAGCGCGGCCGCAGCCGGTCCTTTCACGACCTCGATGCTGGCGATGTCCTCCGGGTTGATGTCGTTGAGGCGGGTATAGTCCTGGCCGCCCACGCCGCCGGCCACGGCGTTGTTGTTGTCGATGCGCGCGCCGTCCACGTACACGATCGGCGTGTTGCTCAGGCCGAGGGTGGTAGCGCCACGGATCTTGATGTCGGAGGCCGTGCCCAGGGAACCGGAGCTCTGCCGGATCGTGACGCCCGTGACGCGGCCCTGCAGGAGCTGCGTGAAGTCGGCGCTCGGCTGCTTCTGGGTCTCCTGTGCCACGTCCAGGGTGCTGACGGCGTTCCCCAGCTCCTTGGTGCGCTGGGTGCCGGTCGCCGTCACGACCACCTCCTCCAGCGACACGGCCGACACGCCGAGCTGGAAGTCGGTGGTGGCCACGCCGCCCTCGGTCACGGTGATCGTCTTGGACGCCTGCTCGTAGCCGATGAGCCGCACCCTCACCTCGTGCTGCCCGGCGGGCACATCGGTGATCGTGTAGTGCCCATTGGGATCGGCGAGGGCCCCGAGCTGGGTGCCAACGACGATCACCTGCGCGCCCGAGAGTGGGCTGAGGTTGGTCGCGTCGACGACCCGGCCCTGGACCGTGCCCGTGCCCTGGGCGACGGCCGCCGCGCCGAGCGGCAGCGCGCCGAGGACGAGGGCGGCCAGGCCGGCGACCAGGAGTCGCATGGCTCTGTACGACGAAGTCTGGAGCATCACGGCACCTCCCTGGTTGGAGAGGACGCCAGGTGGCGCGTCCCCTTTGTGCCCGGTCCCGCTGGAGCGCGGGACCGTCGGTCTCACGGCGTGAACCCGAGTACGTGGACGTGTCGAATATTTTGCGTCCGGACCTTAGCGTCGACCCGTCCGGTAGCGACGCGTCGACCCGGCCGGCGCCTCAGGACGCCTCGATCTGCACCCGCGCGAAGCGCCGCTTCCCCCTCTGGAGCAGATAACGACCGGGCTCGAGCTGAAGATCCCGGTCCGACACCCTCCGCCCATCGACCTGGACGGCGCCCTGGTCGATCATGCGGAGCGCCTCCGACGTGGAGTCGGCCAGCCCCGCGCGCTGGAGCGCGTAGCCGATCCACAGGGAGGTCTCGCCCTCGTCCGCGCCCAGACGCTGCACTGGAAGCTCCTCGGGAGCCTCGCCGCGACGGTGCACGCGATCGAACGCGTCACGAGCCGCATCCGCCGCCCCGCTCCCGTGATACTGGGTCACGAGGTCCGCGGCAAGCCAGCGCTTCGCCGCCAGCGGGTCGCCGGCGGCCTCCTGTAGCCGCCTCCGGAGCGGCTCACCCCCGGCCGATGAGGCCAGGCGCAGCCACTCCTCGAGCAGCTCGTCCGGGATCGACATGGTCCGGCCGAACATTTCCTCCGGCTCCATGGCGAGTCCCACGTAGTTGTCGTAGGACTTCGACATCTTGCGCTCGCCGTCCGTGCCCCGCAGAAGGGGCATGATGAGGCAGACCTGCGGCTCCTGCCCGCACTTCTCCTGGATCGTCCGCCCCAGGAGCAGGTTGAAGCGCTGGTCGGTGCCGCCCAGCTCGACGTCGGCCCGAAGCTCGACCGAGTCGTAGGCCTGCATCATCGGGTAGAGGAACTCCGACAGCGCGATGGGCCGGCCGTCGGCGTGACGCCGGGCGAAGTCCTCCCGCTCCAGCATCCGGGCCACGGTGTACATGGAGGTGAGGCGGAGGATGTCGGCGAGACGGAGCGGACCGAGCCACTCGCCGTTCCGCCGCATCTCGGTGCGCTCGGGGTCGAGGACCAGGGACACCTGCCGTCGGTAGGTGGCCAGGTTGGCCTCGATCTCGGCCTCGTCGAGCACGGGACGCGTATCGGATCGGCCCGAGGGATCCCCGATGCGAGCCGTATAGTCGCCGATCACGAAGACCACGCGGTGGCCGAGCTCCTGAAAATCCCGCAGCTTCCTCAGGGAGACCGCGTGTCCGATGTGGAGATCCGGCCGCGTGGGGTCGAAGCCCTGCTTGATGACGAGTGGCTCGTCGCGCTCACGCGAGCGCTCGAGCTTGCGCTCGAGCTCGTCCTCGGGGAGGATCGCATCCACCCCGTCCCGAATCCGCTCGAGCTGTTGGGCGACGGGGAGAAACATTCTTCCGGGAGCCCTGGTATAGTGTGCCTCGTGAACGAGCGAAGCCCGTCCCTGTCCGAGGCCGGCTACCATAGCCGCGGCCACCATCGCGGGCAAGCGAATACCCGCGTCCGCCGGGCACATCCGTCTCCCGGATCCCTGCGCCCGACCCCGTGAAGCCGGGGGGCCTCCTCCGGCGGTGGTACCGGCGCCTCGGACCACGCGGGCGCTGGCTCATGCTCACCGCCTTCCTGTCCCTCCTGGGGCTGGGCACGGGCCTGGCCTGGGGCGCCTGGACGCACGTCTGTGATGACTGCCCTTCGATCGCGCAGATCTATGCGTTCCAGCCCAAGGAGGCGACGCGCGTGTTCGCGGACGATGGGAGCCTCCTGGCGGAGCTGGCCGTGGAGCGGCGCACGGCCGTGGCCTATCGGGCCCTGCCCTGGTACGTCCCGCAGGCGTTCGTGGCCATCGAGGACAAGCGCTTCTGGCACCACCACGGGATCGACCTGCTGCGCACCCTGCGGGCCGGGATCGAGTTCGCCCTGCACGGCTACGACGTGGCCGGCGGCAGCACGATCACCCAGCAGCTGGCCGGCAACATGTTCCCGAGCGCCGTCAACCGGCAGAAGCTATCGATCCGGCGCAAGCTCAAGGAGATGCACGTCGCGCTGGATCTCGAGAGCGCCTACACCAAGCAGGAGATCCTCGGGGCCTACCTGAACCAGATCAACTTCGGCCGCGGCCACTACGGGGTGCAGAGCGCCGCCCGCTGGCTGTTCGGCGAGGACGCGCGTGACCTGAACCTCCCCGAGGCGGCGCTCCTGGCCGCCCTGCCCAAGGCACCCGAGCGCTACTCGCCCATCGAGCATCCCGAGCGGGCTGTCGTACGCCGCAACCTGGTCCTGCAGGAGATGGAGGACCATGGCATGATCGATCGGGGCACGGCCGAGGCGGCCAAGGCCTATCCCCTTGCCCTCCATAGCGAGACCGAGAACGAGGGGACGGCCCCCTACTTCGTGGAGTGGGTGCGCCAGCAGCTCATGGACCGCTACGGCCCGCAGATCTACGAGGCGGGCCTCCGGGTGTACACGACCCTCGACCCGGGCCTCCAGAGCGTGGCGGATTCGGCGCTGCACGCCCAGCTCGACTGGGTCGAGCAGCAGCCCGGCTTCCAGGGCCCCACGTTCCAGGTCACGCGGAGCTGGCCGGAGGAGAAGCTCAACGGGACCGAGATACCGTACGTCCAGGGGCTATTCATCGCGCTCGACCCGCACACCGGCAACGTCCTGTCTCTCATCGGCGGGCGCGACTTCGACGACTCGGAGTTCGACCGGGCCACCCAGGCCCTGCGTCAGCCCGGCTCGGTGTTCAAGCCGTTCGTGTACACGGCGGCCATCGCCAGCGGCATCCCGGTCTCGGAGATCTTCTACGACACGCCCGTCGAGATCGTGCTCCCCGACAGCTCGATCTACTCGCCCAAGGACTTCGGCGGCGACTTCCTCGGGCCCATCACCATGCGCGAGGCGCTGTACCGCTCCATCAACGTGGTGGCGGTCAAGGTCGGCCAGAAGGTGGGCGAGGAGGCCATCGCGCAGTACGCCCACGCGCTCGGGATCACCACCGAGATCCCTCGCGTCCCCTCCGTGGCCATCGGGTCGGCGTCCGTGATCCCGATCGAGATCGCCGAGGCGTACACGACCTTCGCCAACGAGGGGGTGCGGGTGACGCCGCGGGCCATCCTCCGGGTGGAGGACTCGGACGGCAACGTGCTGTGGAGCAGCCAGGTGCAGAGGGAGGACGTCCTCGACCGGCGCGTCTCCTACATCATGCTCTCCCTGCTCCGCGACGTGGTGGACCAGCCGTACGGCACGGGTCGGGTCGTGCGCCGCGACGGCGTGCCGGCCGACGTCCCCGTGGCCGGGAAGACCGGCACGACCAACGATGCGACGGACGCGTGGTTCGTGGGACTGACGCCGGACATCGTGACCACCAGCTGGGTGGGCTTCGACCGACCCCGCCACCTCCACTACAACGCGCAGGGCGGCCTGGACGCCGCTCCGATCAACGCCGCCGTGCTCAAGTGGTACTACGATCACCATCCGGTGCCGGCCCCGTGGCCCCAGCCCGAGGGACTCGTGCACGACAGCGTGGACCAGTCGACGGGCATGCTGGCCACCCAGTGGTGCCCGCCGGACTCCGTCTACCAGGAGGTCTTCCTGCCGGGCACGGAGCCGAGGCCGTGTGACGTGCACGGTCCCTGGTCCAGCGTGCGGCGTCGCGACAGCCTCGGCCTCGACACCCTGGACTACCGCCCGCGGCGCTGAGCCGACGCCGGAGCCGGGCGGGGCGAGCGCGCGGCGGGGCGGACGCGAGCGCGCCTCAGCCGATCGGCTCGACCCCCTGCGGCGTGACCCGGTAGCGCACCCGCCGGCTCTCCCAGCGCAGCGCGGCCGAGCCGGGAGCCGGCCGGGCGGGGCCGATCCGTACCGCCGCGCCCAGACGGTCCATCGCCCGGTGCGCGTCCGACTCGCTGCGGGCGTGGACGAGCGCCGCCACGGCGCCCTCCTCCACGTCGTCCCCCGGCCGGAGGCGCAGCTCGATTCCCACGGCCGGGTCCACCGGCTGCCCCATTCGGCGACGCCCCGCGCCCAGCTCCACCGCCGCCAGCCCCACCTGCCGCGCCCCCACGACGTGCACCCAGCCCGAGGCCGGAGCGCGCCACGGGACCCGGACCGGAGCGGCGGGGAGACGGTCGGGCTCCTCCACGACCGAGGGATCCCCGCCCTGGCGCTCGATCAGCTCGGCGAACCGCCGGGCCGCCGTCCCGCCCCGGAGGAGATCGGAAAGACGGCCTCGCGCTTCCTCCCGGTCCTCCCCCTCCCGGACGACCCCCGGGAGCTCGGTCGCCAGCGCCAGCGTCACCTCCTCGAGGTCCGCGGGACCTCGACCGTGCAGACAATCGATCGCCTCACGCACCTCGAGGGCGTTGCCCACGGCGCGGCCGAGCGGAGCCTCCATCCCGGTGACCAGCGCCGTGGCGGCCAGCCCCTCCCGGCCGGCCAGCTCGACCAGGGTCCGGGCCAGGGCCAGGGCTCCTTCCTCTCGTCGCATGAACGCCCCGTCGCCGCACGTCACGTCCAGGACCAGCGCTTCGATCCCCTCGGCCACCTTCTTGGAGACGATGCTGGACGCGATGAGGGGCATCGAGGGCACGGTGCCGGTCACGTCCCGCAGCGCGTACAGGCGACCGTCCAGCGGCGTCAGGTCGGGGCTCTGGCCCACCATCGCGCAGCCCACCTCGTCGACGATGCGGGCGAAAGCCTCGAGGTCGATGTCCGTCCGGAAGCCCGGGATGGACTCGAGCTTGTCGAGCGTGCCGCCGGTGTGTCCGAGGCCGCGTCCCGACATCATCGGCACGCGCACGCCCGCGACCGCGAGCAGCGGGGCGAGGACGAGCGACACCTTGTCCCCCACGCCTCCGGTCGAGTGCTTGTCGACCGCGGGCGGGGCGCCGGGGCGCCGGAAGTCCAGCCGCCGACCGGACTCGATCATGGCGCGCGTGAGCGTGGTGAGCTCGGCGGTCGAGAGGCCCTGGAAGTAGACCGCCATGAGCAGCGCTGACATTCTGGTAGTCGGCGACCTCGCCGGCCTGGAAGCCGTCGAGGAAGGCCCGAAGGTCCGCCGCCTCCAGCTCCTCTCCGTCACGCTTCCGCTCGATGAGCTCGCTGGCTAGCATCGCATCGGCCTCCTGGCTACGATTCGGATCGGGCGTGGACCGTCCACGCCCGTCATCCGACCCGATTTCGCGGGAGAGGCCATCGATGAGCCTCCGCCTCCCGTTCGCGCGGCCCGGCGCATGCCGGGCGCTCACGCTCGCCCGGCTCGGGCTCGCCGCCGCGGCCGCCGTGGGCTGGATGTCCGCGACGCCGCTCGCGGGCCAGCAGACCGCACCCGCCGACACGGCGACGTCCACGACGGCGCCCTGCCCATGGCCGGCGACGCCCGGCGTGCCCTGGGCCGACACGGCGGCGGCCGCCGCCCATTCGGCTGCCGTGGGCGCCCCCCCCGACCGGCGAGCCGCCCTCCTCGCGGAAGGGGACTCCGCCTACGCCCTCGGCCGACACACGACCGCCTACACGGCCTTCGCCGAGGCCGCGCGAGACTCGGCCACCTACGAGGCGCTCTGGAAGGCCGCACGGGCCGCCGTGGACGTCGGGCAGGGTATCCAGGACGAGGACGACGCGCACGGGTGGTACCAGCGGGGAGAGACATGGGCGCGCCGAGCCATCCAGCTCCGTGGCGACCGGCCGGAGGACCACTTCGTTCTGGCCGAGGCGCTCGGCCTCATCGCCCTGGACGTCGGCGTCCGCCAGCGAGTCCGGATGGCGACCGAGATCCGGTCGGAGGCCCTGGCCACGATCGCGGCGGACAGCGACTACGCCGGAGGCTGGCACATCCTGGGACGCTGGAACGAGGGCATCATGGACCTCAGCGGAGCGGCCCGTTTCTTCGCCAGGGCCTTCCTCGGGGCGCAGGTGTTCGGAGAGGCCAGCTGGGAGAAGGCCGAGAGCGACCTGGCTCGGGCCGCCCGCCTGGAGCCGACCCGAATCGTCAACCGTCTCGAGCTGGGCCGCGTGTACATGAAGACCGATCAGCCCGAGAAGGCGAGGGCCGAGCTCCAGGCGACCCTGGCGCTTCCGCCGCAGGACGAGCAGGACTGCGATTACCTGGGCGAGGCAAGGGACCTCCTGGAGCAGCTCAGAGGTTGAGCTTCTCGCGTCCCTTACGAACGCCGCTGCGAACCTGCTCTCCCGAACGCTCCACCCGCCTTCTCACCTCGTCGCCCGACCGCTCGGCGACCTTTCGGGCGTCGCTGGCCACGCGGCGCACGTCGTCGGCGGCCCGCTGCAGCCCCTCCTCGGCCCGCTCTCCCAGGTCCTCGGCGGCGCGCCGCAGGCGGCGCCGCGTGTGCCGGCCGCTCCGAGGTGCCAGCAGCAGGGCGGCGCCCGCGCCAAGGAGACCTCCCACGATCATCCCTGCGATGAACTCGACGGCACCAACGTCCTCTTCGTATCCGCGCTCGCTCATGGCCGCACTCCCGCGCCGGTGACACTGACCTCTGTCTCGCTCGAGCCTGTCTGGCGATCACGAAGCGCAACGCTCGTGCCGCGCCGGCGACCGACGCGACTCTTGAAGGAGCCGCTTGCCGGACCTAGCTTGCGCGGTCCGCTCACCAGAGGAGAATCTTCGTGCACGAGGCCCATCCAACCGTCCGACTTCCAGCGGCCGTCCTGGCCGACCTGGTCCGCCGTTGCGAGCTCGCCGGACCCGACGCCGTGGGGGCCCTGAGGGGGGCCGGACGGCTGGCCGGGACGGAGCTGCTCGAGGTCGTGGCCGATCGGGCCGACCCGGAGCGAGCCGGTCGCACGGCCTTCTGGGAAGCGGTGGGCGCCGAGCTGGACGGCATGGGATTCGGGCCCGTGGCCTACGAGGTCCTCACGGGCGGCATCGCCTCCATCCTCCTGCCCGAGCTGCCCGAGGCCGCCGAGCGTCACGATCACCCGGGGTGTCCCTTCACCACCGGGATGCTCGCCGGACTGCTGGGCGGAGCGGCGGGCGAGACGGTGGCCGTGCTGGAGGTGGAGTGCCGCGCCGGCGGGCACCGCGCGTGCCGCTTCCTGGCGGGGGCGGAGCACCGCCTCCGCACGGTCCGGGAGCGGCTCATGGGGGGCGACTCCCTGTCGGAGGCGCTGGAGGGCCTCTGAGCCGGCCACCCGGGCGCGCCGTGGCGCTGGACTACGGTCGCAGCCGGATCGGCGTGGCCGTCTCCGACCCCACCCGCATGATCGCGTCGCCCCATTCGACGATCTCGAACGCGGGCGAGCCCACCCAGCCCCCCGCCGCCCTCCTCGCGCTCCTCGAGGAGCTCGGAGCGACCACCATCGTGCTGGGTATCCCTCTCCAGATGGACGGAACGGCAGGGGAGATGGCGCAGGAGACCAGGGAGTTCGGGCGCCGTTTGGCAGAAGCCACCTCGATCCCGATCGTCGAGTGGGACGAGCGTCTCACCTCCGCCGGAGCGGAGCGGACGCTCAGGGAGGCCGGGGCGTCGCGCAGGAAGCGCCGCGACAAGGCGAGCGTGGACCGACTCGCCGCGGCCATGGTTCTGCGGGCGTACCTGGCCTCGAACGGGTGAGGACCCGGTGAGGCGGGGGGGAGCCCGAACGCCGCAGGCGCTCCTCCTCCTGGCTGCCGGGCTCCTGCTCGCGGCCTGCTCCGGGGGGACGCGCGGGCGCGAGGTCGACGTGCGCATCCAGCGCGGCTCCGGGGCGCTCCGCATTGGCCGCGAGCTCGAGGCCGCCGGCCTCATTGAGCACCCGCGCCTGTTCGCGCTCTACACGGGCCTCCGGGGCGCCGAGGATCGACTCAAGGCGGGACACTATCGCTTCCGGATCGGGGAGAGCTGGTCCTCGCTCCTGTCCGCCATGGAGGAGGGTCGCGTCGTCACCCTGCGGGTCACCATCCCCGAGGGCTTCACCATCGACGAGATCGCCCCCCGGGTCGCCTACGTGGCCGAAGTCGCTTCCGACTCGGTCCGGGACCTGGCCGACGACACGGCGGTGGCCCGCGCCCTGGATGTCCCCGGACCCACGCTCGAGGGGTACCTGTTCCCCGACACGTACCGCTTCGCTGAGGGGGTCGACCCCGAGGACGCCCTGTCCGCGATGGTGCGCCGATACCGGGAGTTCTGGGACGCCGAGAAGCGGGCGCGCATGAAGGCGATCGGGCTCGACGAGCGCCAGGTGGTGACCCTGGCGAGCATCGTGGAGAAGGAGGCGCGGCGGGCCGAGGAGCGTCCGATCATCGCCGGCGTCTACCTGAACCGGTTGCGGCGAGGCATGCGGCTCCAGGCCGACCCGACCGTCCAGTACGCGCTCGGCACCACCAAGGCACGCCTCCTCTACCGGGACATCGACAGCGTGGCCGACGATCCCTACAACACCTACACGCACGCCGGGCTGCCGCCCGGACCCATCGCGTCGCCCGGTGCCGCCTCGCTGCGCGCCGTGCTGTGGCCGGCCGACGTCCCCTACCTGTACTTCGTCGCGCGACCCGACGGCTCCCACGTGTTCTCGGTCACCGAGCGCCAGCACGTACGGGCCAAAAATCGGATACGGCGCGAGCGCGAGCGAGCGGCGGAGGACAGCGCGGGAGCGGGGCGCTGACGAGCCTCGACGCGGGCGGGACGGGCGGCCCGGCCCCGGCCGATCCCGACGGGGCCCCGGCTGGCGTCCCGTCCCCGGACCCGCGGCTCCGTCTCATGGTGCTCACGGAGCCGCGGCCCGCCAGCGGGCTGCCCCTGGACGAGGTGGTGGAGGCCTGCCTCCGGGGAGGCGCCACCGCCGTCGAGCTCCGGCACGAGGGCGCCACGGGAGGGCTCCTCCTTCGCGAGGCGAAGCGTATCGGCGCCCTGGCACGCTCCCACGGGGCCCTGTTCCTGGTCAACGACCGCGCCGACGTGGCGCTGGCGGCCGGGGCGGACGGAGTCCACCTCGGTCCGGACGACCCTCCGGTCGAGGCCGTGCGCCGCATCGCCCCGGCGGGCTTCCTGATCGGCTGGTCCACCGATGACCCGATGTCCGCCCGGGAAGCCGCCGCCGCGGGCGCCGACTACGTGGGCGTGGGAGCCGTGTACGGGACGCGCAGCAAGCCTGGGCTCGAGGACGAGGCCATCGGCCCCGAACGGGTCGGCGAAGTGCTGCGGGCCTGCGGGCTTCCGGGCGTAGGAATCGGGGGGATTCGGCCCGGAAACGCGGGGGCGGTGGCCAGGCAGGGAGCCGGAGTGGCCGTCCTCGGGGCACTCATGGGGGCCGCGGATCCCGGCGGGGTGGCGCGGATTCTGGCGGCCGAGGTGGCGGAAGCGTGGGGCGGGGCGGAAGGCGAGCGGGGGGTATAGACGTGCGGACGCCCCGCGGCTTCCCGTGGGGGAAGTGCGGGGCGTGGGCGCAGGTGAGGCCGGCGGCGACCTACTCTCCCGGGGCGTCTCCGCCCGAGTACCATCGGCGCTGAGGGGCTTAACGACTGGGTTCGGGATGGGACCAGGTGTGGCCCCCTCGCTCGTGCCACCGACCTTCGTCCGGGCGAGGGCGTGCGGCCCCGGTGGAGCGGGTCGCGGCGTCCTCGCGGATCGAAGGGCGAGGCAGGGGAAAGGGGAAGCGGGCCGAGCGCGGGGGCTCCGGCACGGAGCAGTGTGGGGATGAGGGGGATCAAGCCTCTCGGCCCATTAGTACGGCTCGGCTGAAGCGCTCGCGCGCCTTGCACCTGCCGCCTATCTACGCAGTGGTCTCCTGCGGGCCTTCGGGCACCTTGCGGTGCGGGAGATCTCATCTCGGGGTGGGCTTCCCACTTAGATGCTTTCAGCGGTTATCCCGTCCCGACCTGGCTACCCTGCGATGCCCCGGGCGGGACAACAGGTACACCAGCGGTCGGTCCACTCCGGTCCTCTCGTACTAGGAGCGGCTCCCCTCAAATCTCCAGCGCCCACGGCGGATACAGACCGAACTGTCTCACGACGTTCTAAACCCAGCTCATGTACCGCTTTAACGGGCGAACAGCCCGACCCTTGGGACCTTCTCCAGCCCCAGGATGCGATAAGCCGACATCGAGGTGCCAAACCACCCCGTCGATGTGAACTCTCGGGGGTGATAAGCCTGTTATCCCCGGCGTACCTTTTATCCGATGAGCGACGGCCCTTCCATGCGGAACCGCCGGATCACTAAGGCCTGCTTTCGCACCTGCTCGAGGTGTCCCTCTCGCAGTCAAGCTCCCTTCTGCCTTTGCACTCAACGCGCGATTACCAACCGCGCTGAGGGAACCTTTGCGCGCCTCCGTTACGCTTTGGGAGGCGACCGCCCCAGTCAAACTACCCGCCTGACACGGTCCCCACGCCCGATCAGGGCGCACGGTTAGAATCCCGACATCGCCAGGGTGGTATTTCAAGGTCGGCTCCACGCCGGCTGACGCCGACGCTTCCCTGCCTCCCACCTATCCTACACAAGCGGTGCCCAGACCCAATATCAGGGTATAGTAAAGGTGCACGGGGTCTTTTTGTCCTGCCGCGGGTACTCGGTATCCTCACCGAGACTCCAATTTCGCCGAGCTCTTGGTCGAGACAGCGCCCAAGTCGTTACGCCATTCGTGCAGGTCGGAACTTACCCGACAAGGAATTTCGCTACCTTAGGACCGTTATAGTTACGGCCGCCGTTTACCGGGGCTTCAGCTCGGAGCTTCGCGTCCGAAGACGCTAACCCCTCCCCTTAACCTTCCGGCACCGGGCAGGCGTCAGTGCCTATACGTCGTCTTACCGACTTCGCAGACACCTGTGTTTTTAGTAAACAGTCGCTTGGGCCGATTCTCTGCGGCCCCTCTCGGCTCCGGTCGCGAAGACCTTCACCTACGCGGGGCTCCCCTTCTCCCGAAGTTACGGGGACATTTTGCCGAGTTCCTTGACCAAGAATCACTCGAGCGCCTGAGGCTTCTCGCCTCGCCCACCTGTGTCGGTTTGCGGTACGGTCCGAACGCAGCCTCACCCGCGAAGCTTTTCTCGGCAGTCCGCTTACAGTCCCTTGACGGGGTCCGAAGACCCCTTCGGCATCGGCCCTCGGCCTGACCAGGGGGATTTGCCTCCCCGGCTACGGCCTACCGGCCTTGCATCCGCACGTCCATCGGCGGACGGACCTGTCACCTCTGCGTCCCTCCTCGGGCTCGAACAGCTACATCCGGGTACGGGAATGTTGACCCGTTTCCCATCGGCTACGCCTCTCGGCCTCGCCTTAGGGGCCGACTGACCCTGAGCTGATCGACATGGCTCAGGAACCCTCGGGCTTTCGGCGACGGGGGTTCTCACCCCGTTTCTCGCGTACTCATTCCGGCATTCTCACTTCCCTGCGCTCCACGGGCTAAGAGCCGTACCCGGCTCAGGCCTTCCGGCCCCGCTTCAATGCACAGGGAACGCTCCCCTACCGCACAAGAACTTCCGTAGAAATCCCTGCACCCCTGGCTTCGGTGGCTGGCTTGAGTCCCGATCATTATCGGCGCAGACTCGCTGGACTGGTGAGCTGTTACGCACTCTTTCAAGGATGGCTGCTTCTAAGCCAACCTCCCAGCTGTCTGAGCAAGTCCACATCCTTTCTCACTGAGCCAACACTTGGGGACCTTAGCCGAGGGTCTGGGTTGTTTCCCTCTCGCGTACGAACATTATCGCCCGCACACTGTCTCCCCGGGACCAACAGGCAGGCATTCGGAGTTTGGTTGGGGTTGGTATCCCGCCAAGGACCCTAGCCCATCCAGTGCTCTACCTCCCGCCGTCTCCACCCGGGGGCCGTACCAAAATACGTTTCGGGGAGAACCAGCTATCTCCAGGTTTGATTGGCCTTTCACCCCTATCCACAGCTCATCCGAGCGGTTTTCAACCCACACCGGTTCGGCCCTCCACGAGGCATTACCCTCGCTTCAGCCTGGCCATGGATAGATCACGCTGGTTTCGGGTCTCGCCCCACCGACTCAACGCCCATTTCGGACTCGCTTTCGCTCCGGCTCCGCCGCAAAACGGCTTAGCCTCGCCAGTGAGGTCGAACTCGCCGGATCATAATGCAAAAGGCACGCGGTCAGAGATGCCGCCTCCGAAGAGACGACCCCTCCTCCCACCGCTTGTAGGCACACGGTTTCAGGGTCTCTTTCACCCGCCTCCCGGCGTGCTTTTCACCTTTCCCTCACGGTACTCGTTCGCTATCGGTCACAGGCTCGTATTTCGCCTTGGCAGATGGTCCTGCCTGCTTCGACCAGGATTTCTCGTGTCCCGGCCTACTCAGGATCCGGGCCCAGATCCTCACGACCCTTACGCCTACGGGACTCTCACCCTCTTCGGTCCGCCTTTCCAGACGGCTCGGCTTCCGGTCGCAAACACCCGGAAGATCGGCAGATCTCCCCGGCCCGCTCCTCCAACCCCACAAGGGCAACGGCTGCCGCCTTCTCCGCCCCCATGGTTTGGGCTCCTCCCCGTTCGCTCGCCGCTACTAGGAGAATCACATGTTGTTTCCTCTTCCTCCGGGTACTGAGAATGTTTCAGTTCCCCGGGTTCGCTCCTCGAGGCCTATCGTTTCAGCCCCGGGTGACCGCCCTCTCGGACGGCCGGGTTGCCCCATTCGGACACCCGCGGATCAACGCCTGCGTGCGGCTCCCCGCGGCTTTTCGCAGCTGACCACGTCCTTCATAGCCGGCCTGTGCCTAGGCATCCACCGTGCGCCTTCTGTCACTTGATCCCTTACTCCTATCTCTACTCTCAACCTCGACGCTCTCGTGCCGGACGCTTCGCCCCCTACAGATCCGAAAACCCGTAGACGGAAAAGCCCCGCCCGGCTCGACTCGCTTCCCTTCCCTGCCTCGTTGTCAAAAAGCTCGTTGTTCCCATCACGGGCGGCCGCGAAGCGTTCCGTGGCGGGCCGGAAAACATAGCTGTCGGAGGGGGTGCGCGTCAACGGTGGGCGGGTCAGAAGCCCGGGAAGACGATGCCCGCCGCCACGGCCCGTTCGTGGCCTACCGTGGCGCCGATCCGCAGCCGCCACGCCAGGCGGAAGTCGAGGTCGGCGCCGAGGTCCAGGTCCAGGTGTAGCTCGGTGTGACCGCCGCCGCCGAACCGGCGTCCGGGGCCCGGCGAGGAGCCGCGCACCCGGAGATCCAGGGCGAGTCGGGGCTCGATGTAGGGAATGAGCCCCACGTCGCCCACGGCCAGCCGACGCCCGAACGAGAATGCCGAACGGAACCCGGACCACGACCAGGTTCAGGTCGGGCACGCTCCCGATGCCGACGCCGCTCCCCCACGCCACGTCGAGGGGGAAGCGGTCGCTGGCCCGGTACAGCGCCCCACCGAGCTCGAGGCCGCCGCTGAGCCCCACGTGGCCGTCCGCGTCCTGGACCGCCGCCCGGAGTCCGTAGTCGACGACCCGCCCGGAGCGGCGCCAGGTAAGGAGCACGCCGAGGTTCCCACCGTCGGGGTCGGCCAGGTACAGGCCCATCCCGCGCTCGGAGTAGGGAGTCCAGAAGGAGGGTACGTCGAAGGCCTGGGCGTGGAGCGCGCCGCCCGGTCCGGGCAGGGCGGGACCCACACCGAGGAGCCCTGCCGCCAGCAGCAGGGCGATGGCCGGGGCGCAACGGACAGAGGGTCGCATGATCTAGGGGCCCGCCCCGACCTCCCCCACTTCCTCGGCCAGCACGGTCACCTCGTCGTCGATAACCTGCAGGAAGCCATGGGCGATCCGGAGATGGCGCACCTCGCCGCCCGGACTCCGCACACGCAGCTCTCCCTCCCCGAGCAGGACCATCATGGGAGCGTGTCCCCGCAGGATCCCGACCAGCCCGTCGTAGGCGGGAGCCACCAGGCTGACCGCGTCGCCGTCGAAGCCCACGCGCTCGGGTGAGATCACCCGAACGTGCATCGAGCCGGATCCCGCGGGGCTCATGGGAGCGTACGCCCTGCGAAGCTCACGCCGCCTCGCTCTCGGCCTGTAGCCGCTCGGCCTTCTCCACCGCCTCCTCGATGCCGCCCACCATCTGGAAGGCCTGCTCGGGGAGGTCGTCGAATTCCCCGCCCACGACGCGCTCGAACGACTCGATCGTCGTCTCCAGCGGCACGTACTTGCCGGAGAGCCCCGTGAACTGCTCGGCCACGAAGAAGGGCTGCGAGAAGAAGCGCTCGATCCGGCGCGCCCTGCGCACCACCACCTTGTCCTCCTCGGAGAGCTCGTCCATCCCGAGGATGGCGATGATGTCCTGGAGGTCCTTGTAGCGCTGCAGGGTCTCCTGCACCCGCGTGGCCACGTCGTAGTGCCGCTCGCCCAGGTACTCGGCGTCCAGGATGCGGCTGGTCGACTCGAGCGGATCCACGGCCGGGTAGATGCCCTTTTCCACGATGGAGCGCGACAGCACGGTCGTCGAGTCCAGGTGGGTGAAGGCGCTGGCCGGGGCCGGGTCGGTGAGGTCGTCCGCCGGCACGTAGATGGCCTGCACCGAGGTGATCGAACCCTTGCTGGTCGAGGTGATGCGCTCCTGGAGGTCGCCCATCTCCGAGGCCAGGGTGGGCTGGTAGCCCACGGCGCTCGGCATGCGGCCCAGGAGGGCCGACACCTCGGAGCCCGCCTGGCTGAACCGGAAGATGTTGTCGATGAACAGGAGCACGTCCTGTCCCATCACATCCCGGAAGTACTCGGCGATCGTGAGGCCGGTAAGCCCCACCCGCAGCCGGGCTCCCGGCGGCTCGTTCATCTGCCCGTACACGAGGGCGGTCGAGGAGAGCACCCCGGACTCCTTCATCTCGAGCCACAGGTCGTTCCCCTCACGGGTGCGCTCGCCCACGCCGCAGAACACCGAGCGGCCGCTGTGCTTTTGCGCGATGTTGTGGATCAGCTCCATGATGATCACGGTCTTGCCGACCCCGGCCCCGCCGAACAGGCCCGTCTTCCCGCCTCGGACGTAGGGCGCGATCAGGTCGATGACCTTGATCCCGGTCTCGAACACTTCGGTCTTGGGCTCGAGGTCCACCAGCTTGGGCGCGTCGCGGTGGATCGACCAGCGTTCCTCCGCCTCGACGGGGCCCTGCTGGTCCACCGGCTCGCCGAGGACGTTGAGGATCCGGCCCAGCGGAGCCTCCCCGACGGGAACGGTGATCGGGGAGCCCGTGTCGTGGATCGGCATGCCGCGCTGGAGGCCGTCGGTGGAGTCCATGGCCACGGCGCGGACCTGGTTGCGGCCGATGTGCTGCTCGACCTCGCAGATCAGGCGGCGCGGCTCTCCGTCCCCGTCCGTCCACTTCACCTCGAGGGCGTTGTACAGCTCGGGCATCTCGTCGGGATCGAAGGCCGCGTCCACCACCGGTCCGATGACCTGGACGATCTTGCCGACGTTCTCCCGCCCGCCGCCTTCCTGCTCGTTGTGCTCGTCAGCCATTGTCCTGCCGTGTTCGTAGGATTCGTCGCGGCGCCTATTCGGCCAGGGCCTCGGCACCGCCCATGATCTCGGCGATCTGCTGCGTGATCTCGGCCTGCCGCGCCCGGTTGTAGCTGCGCCGCAGGTTGGTCAGGAACTCCTCGGCGTTGTCGGTGGCGTTCTTCATGGCCGTGCGCTGGGAGGCGTAGAAGCCCGCCGTGCTCTCGACCAGGGAGCGGTACGCCTGGCTGGTCACGTACAGCGGCAGCAGGCCCGAGAGGATCCGCTCGCTGGAGGGCTCGAGGATGAACCATGGACCCCCGCCGGCCCGTCGCTCGGGCACGGTCACCGGCAGCAGCCTCCGGGTCGCGGGCGGGGTCCTGGCGATGCTCTGGAACTCGGTCGCCACCAGGTACACCGCGTCCAGGTCGCCCGCGGCGAACCGATCCACCAGGGGCTGGACCAGCGAGCGCGCCTCCTCCACCGTCGGCTGGTCCCCGATGTCCGTGCGGGTCTCCGCCAGCTCCACGCCCCGGAAGCGGTAGTAGCTGATCCCCTTCCGGCCCACCACGTGGAACTCGGTCTCGACCCGGTCCGCGTGCAGCCGATCGAGAAGGTCCCGCGCATGGCGGATCAAGTTCGTGTTGAACGCGCCGCACAGGCCGCGGTTGCTGGTGACAAGCACGACCGCCGCGCGCCGGATCTCGTCCGGCTGCCGCAGGATCGGCTCGTGCTCGGTGAGCTCGGGCCGGATGAGCCGTTCGATCACGTCGGCGAGCGCCTCCGCGTAGGGACGCGCCTTGACCACGCGCTCCTGGGCGCGGCGCAGCTTGGACGCCGCCACCATCTCCATGGTGCGCGTGATCTTGCGAGTGCTCTCGACGGAGCGCATCCGCCGCTTGATCTCTCTCGCCTTGGCCATCGCGTCAGCCGCTCATCCGCACGGTTCCCTCGCCTCGCTCCCCGACGTTCAGCCGGCCCCCCCGGCCGCCTCGGCCGCCTCGGCCTCGATCTCCCTCGCCGCCTCCTGCGCGAAGTCCTCGGTCCCGCCCTGGGTCTCCCGGAACATGGGCCGATACTGCTCGATGGCCTCCGTGAGAGCCTCGTCGGTCTCGTCGGAGAGCTTGCCGCTGTCGCGGATGGCCTGGCCGATCTCGGGGTGCGAGGAGCGCACGAACTCCAGGAAGCCCTTCTCCCACGCGCGGATCTTCCCCACGTCCAGGTCGTCCAGGTGGCCGCGGGTGACGGCGAAGATCACCATCACCTGCTCCTCCACCGGCATGGGCGCATACTGACCCTGCTTGAGCGCCTCCACCGTGCGCTCGCCGCGCGACAGCTGGCGCTGGGTGGCCGGGTCGAGCTCGGAACCGAACTGCGCGAACGCCTCGAGCTCGCGGTACTGGGCCAGGTCGAGCCGGAGCTGGCCGGCCACGCTCTTCATGGCCTTGATCTGGGCGTTGCCGCCCACCCGGGACACCGAGATCCCCACGTTCACGGCCGGCCGGACCCCGGAGTAGAACAGGTCCGTCTCCAGGTAGATCTGCCCGTCGGTGATAGAGATCACGTTGGTCGGAATGTAGGCCGACACGTCCCCGGCCTGCGTCTGGATGATCGGGAGCGCCGTGAGCGACCCGCCCGGCTCCGCGATGTCCCCGTGCTGCGCTACCACCTCCGGGTCCTCGCTGATCTTGGCCGCTCGCTCCAGCAGCCGGCTGTGCAGGTAAAAAATGTCGCCCGGGTACGCCTCGCGTCCCGGGGGGCGCCGAAGGATCAGGGAGAGCTCCCGGTACGCGTCCGCCTGCTTGGAGAGGTCGTCGTACACGACCAGGGTGTGCCGCCCCTCCTCATACATGAAGTACTCGGCGATCGCGCAGCCCGAGTAGGGGGCGATGTACTGCATCGTGGCCGGCTCGGACGCGTTGGCCGCCACGATGACCGTGTACTCCATGGCGCCTTCGCGCTCCAGGCGCTCGACCACCGAAGCCACCGTCGAGGCCTTCTGGCCGATGGCCACGTACACGCAGATCACGTCGGTGGCGCGCTGGTTGATGATCGTGTCGATCGCGATCGCCGTCTTCCCGGTCCGGCGATCGCCGATGATGAGCTCGCGCTGGCCCCGGCCGATGGGGATCATCGCATCGATCGCCTTGAGGCCCGTCTGCAGCGGCTCCTTGACCGGCTGGCGGAACACGATGCCCGGCGCCTTGCGGTCCACCTTCATGCTCCGCGCGGGCTCGATCGGGCCCTTTCCGTCCCGCGGCTCGCCGAGGGCGCTGACCACCCTGCCCAGGTAGGCCGGCCCCGCCGGAACCTCGAGGACGCGGCCCGTGCGCCGGACCTGGTCCCCCTCCTTGAGCACCAGGTAGTCGCCCAACACGACCGCGCCAATGTTGTCCTCTTCGAGGTTGAGGGCGAGGGCCGTGATCGACCCCCCCGTCTCGGAAGGCTCGATCTCGAGCATCTCGTTGGCAACGGCCGACGAGAGGCCCCAGATGCGGGCCACGCCGTCCTTCACCTCGAGGACCTCGCCGACCTCCTCCATGTGCAGATCTTCCTCGTAGCGGTCGATCTGCTGGATCAGCGCCTTCTTGATCTCGCTCGCCCGGAGCGACCCTTCGGTGGTCGTCATGGTCAACCCGTGTGCTCTGCGTTCACGCTTCGCGGAGGACGCACGTCACGTCCGTCCCGCCTTCGGCGGCTGCCCGGCGTCCGGCTGCAGCGCCAGATTCCGGCGCATGTCCTCGAGCCGCCGGCGCACCGACCCGTCCATCACCTGGTCCCCGACCCGGACCACGAGTCCGCCCAGGAGCCGCTCGTCCGTGCTGAAGTGCGGCACCACCTCCCGGTCGAACGCCCGCTCGAGTCCGCGCTGGATCTCCTCCCGGAGCGCCTCGTCCGGCTCCCGCGACAGGGTGACCGCCGCGTGCACGCGCCCCTCGCGCTCGTCGAGGAGGTCGCGGTAGGCCGCCTCGATGTCGGGCAGGAGGCGCTGGCGGCCCTTGTCGAGGACCACCAGCAGGAAGCGGAGGAAGGTCTCGGGCACACGGCCCGAGAGCGCCTCGCGCAACGCCGCCTTCTTGTCGCGGAGATCGACTCGAGGCGTCTCCAGGAAGCGCGTCAGGTCCGGCTCGGACTCTGCCAGCCAGGCGATCTCGCCCAGGCAGCGCCCGTATTCGTCCGCCTGCTCCTCTCGCACCGCCAGCTCGAGGAGCGTGCGTGCGTAGGTCTCGATGACCGGCGAGCGACTCAACGGCTCTCCAGGCTCGACAGGTAGTCCTCGACCAGGCGGCGGTCGTCCTCGCCGTCCAGCCGCTCGCGCAGCAGGCGCTCGGCGGCCGCGATCGCCACATCGACGGCCTCCTGCCGAACCTCCGACACCAGGCGCTCGCGCTCGCGCCCGATCTCTTTGCGCGTGCGCTCGACCAGCTTGGCCTGCGCCTCGCGCGCCTCGGCGAGGATCTCCTCGCGAAGCCTCTCGCCCGCCTCGCGCCCCTCGGCCAGGATGTCCTGGGCCTCCTTGCGCGCTTCGGCCAGCTCGCGCCTGTGGCGCTCCAGGAGACGGCGCGCCTCCTCCCGGTCCTCGGCCGCCTCGTCGATGGCGTCCTGGATCTTCCGCTGGCGCTCCTCGAGGCCGCCCGCGATGGCCGGAAACACTTTCCAGACCAGGACGCCGAGCGTGACCAGGAACAGGACCCACGTCCACACCGAGAGCCCGACATCGACGGAGAAGATGCCGGACCCGCCCTCGTGCGCGGCCTCCTGCGCCTGGAGCGCCGCCGGCAGCGCCAGGGCGCCGACCGCCAGCAGGGTGGACCGGAGCGAGGTCACTTGATGAAGCCCGCGATCACCAGCGCGAAGAACGCGACGCCCTCGACCAGCGCCGCGAGGATAATCGCGGCCGTCTGGATCTGGGTGTACGCCTCCGGCTGGCGGGCGATGGCCTCGGTCATCCGGCCGCCGATCAGCCCGATCCCGATCCCGGCCCCGATGACGGCCAGGCCACCCCCGATGACCGAGAGGCCGGGGCCGACGGTCGAGCCGGCGGCTCCCTGCAGCAGCGCGAGCAAGTGAAGCATCGAATTTCTCCCTGTGGTTCAGTGGCTGTGGGTCGAACGCGGGACGCTCCGTGCGTCCCCCAGGATGACGTCCCGGCCCATCAGTGCGCGTGCCGAATGAGGCCGATGAACACGGCCGTCAGCGTCGCGAAGATGTAGGCCTGCAGGAACGCCACGAAGATCTCGACGAACATCACGAACAGGCTCAGCGCCATCGGTCCCACGATGGCCGTGTAGCCGGTGACCGCGTGGAAACTCCCGTACGTCAATATGAGGCCCAGCAGGGCGAGAATCACGAAGTGCCCCGACGCCATGTTGGCGAAGAGTCGCACGGCGAGCGCGAAGATCCTCGTGAGCTTGCTGAGCAGCTCGACCGGTGGCATGACGATGAACATGACCCCGGTCATGATCGGGTTGAGGCCCTTGGGGATGGCGAAGATGGTCCGCATGTACCCCTTCGGGCCCAGCGACCGGTAGCCCGAGATCTCGATCACGAACAGCGATGTGATCGCCAGAGCCCCGGTCACGGAGATGTTCGCCGTGGCGCTGGCCCCCCACGGGAGCAGCCCGAGCAGGTTCGCGTACAGGATGAAGAAGAACAGCGTCACCACGTAGGGGACGTACACCTCGCCCCCTCGCCCAATGTTGGCCATCGCCACGTCGTCGCGCAGGAACAGGTAGAACGCCTCCATGACGTTGAGCAGGCCGCCCGGGGCCGCCTCGCCCTGATTGAGCCGGCGGGCCTGCCGGCCCGCCAGCCACATCGTCAGGATCGTGAGGATCGTGGCGACGAACAGGAAGACGACGTGCTTGGTGATGGACAGGTCGATCGTGATGCCCAGGACGTGGATCGGCGGGAACTGGAGTCCGCTCAGGTCCAGGGTCCCGAGGGGGCCGAACTCGATGGCCGGAGCGTTGGTCAGGTGGTGGATGAGGTCGGCCGTCGTGAGCTTGGAGCCGCCGGACGTGGCCGCCGCGACCGTGTCGGCCACGCCGGCGTGCGCCGCCGCTTCCTGGATGCGGGTCGCGAGGGCCAGCGAGGCCCGCGGCAAGCCTTTCAGTAGCTCTGTCATGACCACCGAGAGTCCATCTCCGTTGATCTATGCGATCCGGCTCGACGTCCACCACAGCCACGCCGCTTCGGCGAGCAAGAACGCCACCATCGCCGCGCCGTACGCCACCGCCGCCTGCCGGCGGTCCGCGCCCAGCGGCGGCGCCACGACGAGGACCGCTCCCACGCCGGCCAGGCGCAACGCCAGTCCCAGCGCCCAGCGTCCCGTGACGCCCTCACCCCGGGCTAGCGCCGCCGCCAGGAGCCACGTCGCCCAGGCCTGCAGCCCCCACGCCACGCCGGCGCCGAGCGCCGTCTCTCCGACGGGTCCGCCCGCGGCCGAGGTCACGCCCGTACCGACGACCACCAGCAGCGCGGTGCAGACGAGGTAGGCGTATCGGGCTCCCGGGCTCACGGGGAGGGGCCGCGGTCGTGACCGCCCCCCTCCCGGTCATCGCCGTTCTTCGGTCCGGTCCCGAGCCCCCCGGGCAGAAGCTCGTGGATCATGTGGTAGAATCCACCGGCGAAGCCCAGGATGGCGCCGAGAATGACGAACAGCGGCGCCGTCGAGAGCCGGGCGTCCGCCCACCGTCCCAGAAGTGCGAAAGCAGCCGTGGCGAGCGCCAGGGTGATGCCGTGGCCGGCATAGCGCGCCATCTCGACCAGCGGACCCCCGGGCGTGCCGCCCACACCGGGCTCGTTTTCGCCGCGGGAGGGCCCGTCAGATGAATCCGGGGCCATGCACGCCTCCTGTGCGCCGGCCGAAAGCCGCGGCGATGATACCTGCTTGTGAAAAATTACGCAAGCCCGCTCCGGCTTGACGCTTCGGTCGCCTCGAATCTAGCTTGAACTGGCACCCAACGGCCCGTCCGCCGCCCTGGCCCGAAGGCGGGCGCCACCTCACCCGCACCCAGCCGGGAGCAGCCGAGCAATGGGCGAGTCGAGCGCCACATCGCCCGAAGGGGACAGAGGCGACGACGTCCCTAGACGACGACGCGGGCGGTCGACGTGATCGAGGCCGTCGCGCTCCTCGTCCTCCTCCTCCTCTCCGCCTTCTTCTCCGGGTCCGAGATCGCCCTGTTCTCGATCTCACAGGCGAGGGCGCGCGCGCTCGCCGACGAGGGCCGCCGGGGCTCGGGCGCGCTGGCCGAGCTGCGCTCGCAGCCCGATCGGCTCCTGATCACGATCCTCATCGGCAACAACGTCGTCAACATCGCGGCCGCCTCCATCGCGACCTTCGAGGCCACCCGCGCCTTCGGCTCGGCCGGCGTCGGACTGGCCACCGGGGCCGTGACGCTCCTCGTCCTGTTCTTCGGCGAGATCACGCCCAAGAGCTTCGCGTCCTCGCACGCGGTATCCTTCTCGCTGTTCGCGGCGCCGATCGTCCTCGGGCTGTCCCGCGCCCTCTTCTTCCTGGTGGTTCCGCTGGAGCACCTCACCCGCATGTTCGTCCCGCGCGGCGCGAGCCGGAGCGCGCCCGGCGTCACCGAGATGGAGATCCGGCGCCTCACCCAGATGGGCCACCTGGCAGGCGCCATCGAGGGGCACGAGCGCCAGCTCATCGAGCGTGCCTTCCTCATGGACACGACGCGGGCGTGGGAGGTCATGACGCCGCGGGTCGACATCTTCGCCTGGCCCCGGACCCGCACGGTGGACGAGCTGGCTCCGGAGCTGGGGACCGTCCCCTACAGCCGCATCCCCGTCTACGACGAGTCGCTCGACGACATCACCGGCGTGCTCTACCTGCGTGACGCGTTCGAGGCTCTCGTCGGGGGCCGCGGAGCGACGACCCTGGCGGAGCTCGCCCGCGAGCCCTTCTTCGTGCCCGGGAGCGTCACGCTGGTCGAGCTACTTGGCGAGTTCCAGGCGCGCCGCGTGCACATGGGAGTGGTGGTGGACGAATACGGCGGGACCGACGGACTCGTCACCCTCGAGGACATCCTCGAGGAGCTGGTGGGCGAGATCGTGGACGAGGTGGACGTGCCCGAGGAGACGATCGTCCGGATCAGCCGTGACGAGGCGCTGGTGGACGGCTCGGCGGACCTCCGGGACATTAACGACGTGTTCGGCACCGAGCTGCCGGTGGCCGAGCACCGGTCGCTCAACGGCTACCTCCTCGAGGAGCTCGGCCGGGTGCCCCGACCGCACGAGACGGTCGAGCGCCAGGGCCTGAGGATGGAAGTGCTGGGCAGCACGGGCACGCAGGTGACCCGCGTGCGGCTGGTTCGCGCCGGGACCCGCCGGACCGAGCGCGGCGGACACTCGACGGTCGACGCCCGCCCGGCGGACTGAGCGGAGGATGCCAGGGTGATCGAGGAGGGGGTCCTGGTGGTCGGCGCGGGCATCGCCGGAGCCGCGGTGGCGCTGGAGCTGCGGGACCGGGGGCGGAAGGTGCTCGTCCTGGAGGCGCGTCGCGACCGCGGCGCGCCCCCGGAGCGGGTCGCCACGGGGGCCTCGGCCGGAATGCTGGCGCCCCAGTACGAGATCTCGGACGACGAGGCCCTGATCCGCCTCGCCGTGGCCAGCCGGGAGCGCCACCCCGCCTTCGTGCGTCACGTCGAGCAGCTGGCCGGGGTCGAGCTCGGACTCAGGATGGGGGGCATGCTGGTCGCGGCCTTCTCCGACGAGGCCCGCCGGGAGATGGAGACGGACGCGGCCCGCCACCGGGCCCTGGGCCTGTCGGCCGAGGTCATCGCGCCCAAGGACGCGCTCCGGCTGCAGCCCGGCCTGAGCCCGGAGGCGGCGGCGTGGATGTGGCTGCCGGACGAGGGACGCCTGGACACGCAGCGGCTCGCCGCGGCCCTGCCGGCCGCCCTCGAGGCGGCCGGCGCCGAGGTACGCTACGGCGCCAGGGTGCTCCGGATCCTCGAGCGGGGCGGAACCGTGTGGGGCGTGGAGCTGGACGGCGGCGATGTCCTGCGCGCCGGGCGGCTGGTCCTGGCGGCCGGCGCCTGGTCCGGCCGCGTGGACGGCCTGCCCCGCGCCCTGCCCGTGCGCCCGGTGCGCGGCCAGATGCTGCGCTACGCGCCCAACGCCGCGCCGGCTGTGTCGCGGCTGGTGGCGCGCCGTGACGGGGCGTACATGGTGCCGCGCACCGACGGAACCGTGCTGGCGGGAAGCACGATGGAGGAGGCGGGCTTCGATGCCTCGGTCACCCCCGAGGGCGAGGCCCGGATCCGCTCCGGTGCCGCCAGCCTCGTGCCGGCCGCGGCCGGGCTCGAGCCGGTGGAGCGCTGGGCCGGGCTGCGGCCCCTGTCGGCCGACGGAGCCCCGATCCTCGGGCCGGACCCGGCCCTGGAAGGTCTCTATTACGCGACCGGATATGGCCGCAACGGCATTCTGCTCGGGCCGGCCGCCGGCGCCATCCTGGCGGCCCAGCTGGCCGGCGGCGACTCCGGGCCGAACTGGCGCACCTTCTCGGTGGCCAGGTTCGACCGGGCCTGAGCGCCGGGGCTGGGGCGGAGCCTACCCCAGCCCCACCAGGCGCAGGTAGAGGGCGATCAGCGCCTGCCCCGCCACGAGCGCAACCGAGCCGCCCAGGGCCAGGAACACCCCGAAGGGCACGAGCCGCTTCGTCTTCAGGCTGATCGGCCCGAACACCACGGAACCGAGGAGGGCGCCGAGGAAGATGGTGAGCAGAGCGCCGGTCGGACCCAGAAAGGCGCCCACCATGGCCATCATCTTGACGTCCCCCGCGCCCATGGCCGGGCGGCGGAGCGCCTTCTCTCCCAGCCACCCGACCACGAACAGAGCCAGGAACCCGGTGGCCGCCCCCGCCACCGAGGTCAGCGGGGTGGGCGGCCCGGGCAGAAGGGACACGGCGAGACCCGCCCCCAGGCCCCCCAGGCTGAGGACGTCGGGAATCAGGTAGTGGCGCGCGTCGATGAGAGCGATGGCCAGGAGCAGGCTCACGAACACGCCGGCCTGGAGAGCCTTCCACTCCGGTCCATAGAGGAGCGCGGCTCCAACCCAGATGAGCGCGCCCGCGAGCTCCACCAGCGGATACTCCATGGAGATGCGCTCGCCGCAGTCCCGGCAACGACCGCCGAGCCACACGTAGCTGAGCACGGGGATGTTGTCGAACCACCGGATCTGGCTGGCGCAGTTGGGGCAGCGAGAGCGGGGCGTGACGACCGACTCGCCGGCCGGAAGCCGGGCGATGCACACGTTCAGGAAGGAGCCCACCGCGGCCCCGAGGAGGGCCGCGTAGACCACGCACAGGACGTTCAGCACCGCTGCTTCCTGGATGAGAAGATCCGGTCCATGAGGATCGCGGCCGCCACGGCCACGTTGAGCGATTCGACATCCGCCGCCATGGCGATCGCCACCCGCCGGTCCGCCGCCGCCAGCAGCTCCGGGGACACCCCGCGGCCCTCGTTGCCGAGGACGAGGGCGACCCGCTCGGGAAGCGCGCCGCCGCGCCGGAAGGGCTCCCCGTCCGCATCCGCCGCCCACACCGACCAGCCCCCGGCCGCCAGCCGCTCCACGGCTTCGGCGCGCGAGGCCCGCACCACGGGCAGGCGGAAGATCGACCCCGCCGACGCCCGTACCGCCTTCGGGTTCCAGGGATCCACCGTGCCCTCGACCGCCACCGCGCCGCCGACCCCGAGCCCCTCGGCCGTGCGCAGCAGCGTGCCGAGGTTGCCGGGATCCTGCACGCCGTCGAGCACGACGACGTCGGCGGCCGGCAGGTCGCTCCATCCGCGCGCCGCGACCTCGAACACGGCCAGGGTCCCCTGTGGCGTCACCGTGTCGGCCAGGGTCTCGAGGTCGCGCGGCTCCACGCGCTCGCATGCGATCCCCGCGGCGCGGGCGCGCCCGAGCAGAGCGGCCGTGGAGGGCTCGGCGGCCGCTTCCTCCGTGAAGAGCACGGCGCGGACCGGGACCATCGCATCGAGCAACTCCTCCAGCAGGCGAGGGCCCTCGGCGAGCGCGAGGCCGTGCTCCTCGCGCCCCTTGCGACGCCCGAGGGCGCGCCATCGTTTGAGCTGCGAGCGACTGGGCATGCTCCTGCGGTCGGAAGCCGCGGGGCGGTTCGTCCACCCCGACCGGGACGTGCGAGGTACCATGACGATCCATGCGACGCCGACCCAACTTGCCGCGGCCGGCCCGGAGCGCGCCAGCGCCCCGCCCGTCGCGCTGACGATCGCGGGCAGCGACTCGGGCGGCGGCGCGGGAATCCAGGCCGACCTCAAGACGTTCCAGGCGTTCGGCGTGTTCGGAACCTCGGCGATCACGGCGATCACGGCCCAGAACACGCTCGGCGTCCGGGGCATCCGGACCGTCGATCCGGAGATGGTGCGCGCGCAGATCCTCGCCGTGGTCGAGGACCTGCATCCGGCCGCGGCCAAGACGGGCATGCTGGCCGAAGCCGCCATCATCGAGGCGGTCGCGGACACCCTCGCCGGGGGGGCGCCGATCCCGAGGCTGGTCGTCGACCCGGTCATGGTGGCGGCCAGCGGCGACCCTCTGCTGGCCGAGGGCGCCGAGGCGGCCCTCCGCGGGCGCCTCCTCCCTCTGGCCACGCTGGTCACGCCCAACCTCGACGAGGCCTCGCGCCTGCTCGGGAGGCCGGTCCGCGACGTGGAGGCAATGCGGTCGGCGGCGTCCGACCTGGCCGAGGCCACCGGGGCGGCCATCCTCATCAAGGGAGGTCACCTGGCGGGCGACGTGGTGGTGGACCTCCTGCTCCAGGAAGGCCGGTGGAGGGAGTGGCGGGCTCCCCGAATCGAGACCCGCGGCGGGCACGGAACCGGGTGCACCCTGTCGGCCGCGATCGCCGCCGGGCTCGCCCTGGGCCGGCCCCTGGAGGACGCGGTGGACCGTGCCATCCGCTACACCCGCGCCGCCCTCGCGGCCGCCCCGGCCTCGGGTCGGGCACGGCGCCCCTCCAGCACCGGGTGCCGGTCCCGGGCATGCCGGCTAACGAGCCAGCGCGTAGCCGCCGGTGAGCCCGACCACCATGAGGGCCGCCCACAGCGTGGCCGGGGCGGGCAGGGGCAGGCGGAGCAGCCGCACGATCCCTCCCAGCGCGAGCGCCACCGCGATCCCCTGGAGACCGTTCACGGCTTCGGCGGATATCATCAGATTGCCTCCTCCGACTTCCCGCATGTCCAGCTCGGTGGCGGCGATGCGTCGCACCCCGGCGACAAGCCGCTGGAAGCGCTCCGCCGTCGCGCCCCGACCTCCAGCACCTCTTCGTGCCGGAGCGGTGCGGCGGAGATCCCGGCGGCGTGGTTCGTCAGGAGGCTCACGCCCACGCAGCGCACGCCGAGGGCCCGGGCCGCGAGGACCTCCGGGACCGTGGACATCCCCACCGCGTCCGCGCCCAGGCGGACCAGCATGGCCACCTCGGCCGGGGTTTCGTACGAGGGACCGCGGAGCGCACGCGTACACGCCCTCCCGGAGGGGCAGCCCCTCGCGCAGGGCCGCCTCGCGCAGGGCCCCGCGCAGCCCGGGATCGTAGCAGCTCGCCAGGTCGGGCCAGCGGCTCTCTCCCCGGCGGGTCGGCCCGACCAGCGGGTTGGCACCCGCCAGATTCAGGTGGTCGGCGATCAGCATCAGGCTCGCCGGGGATCCAGCGGCGGTGGAGCGATCCCGCCGCGTTGGTCACGAACAGGATCCGCACCCCGAGACGGGCCGCGACCCGGACCGGCAGGGCCACCCGGTCCGCGGGATGACCTTCGTACAGGTGCGCCCGGCCGAGGAGCACCAGCACGGGGAGTCCTTCCAGCTCGCCGCCGACCACCAGGCCGGCGTGCCCCTCGACGGCGGGCCGCGGCCAGCCCGGGATCTCGGAGCAGGGTATCCGCGCGCCGCGTGCTACCCGGTCGGCGAGCCCCCCGAGCCCCGAGCCGAGCACCAGCGCGAGGCGGGGCTCGAAGCCGTCCAGCCGGCGGACCAGGTGGGCCGCGGCGGCTCCCGCCGGATCCGGCCCGCGGGCGGGGTCGCGGGTCACGCGTCCCGCTCGTGCTCGGACCACCCGAGCGGAGAAGGCAGCGGCTCGGTACACGCGGCCAGCGCCAGGCCATGGGACGTGCCGATCCGCGTGGCGCCCGCCGCCACCATGCGGAGCGCGTCCGCGCAGGTCCGGATCCCGCCCGAGGCCTTCACTCCGATCCCGGGCCCTCCGGCCTCCCTGAGGAGCGCCACCGCGGCCGGCGTGGCTCCGCCGGCGGGGTGGAATCCCGTCGAAGTCTTGAGGAAGTCGGCCCCGGCTCCGGCCGCCACCCGGCCGGCGCGCAGGATCGCGGGCGGCTCCAGTGCGGCCGTCTCCAGGATCACCTTGACCCGTGCGGCCCCGTCCACCACCCGTGCCACGGCGGCCACTTCCCGCTCCAGCACATCCCAACGTCCGCCCTGGAGGGCGTCCAGCCGCGCGACCATGTCCACCTCCGTGGCACCCATGGCCAGAACCTCCCCGGCCTCCCGTGCCTTGTGCTCGTGCGTGTGCGCCCCGAGCGGAAACGAGACCACGGTGGCCACCGCGACCGGCGTCCCGGCGACGCCCGCCGCCGCCCGGCGAACGTGCACCGGGTTCACGCACACGGCCGCGAAGCCGTGCTCGACCGCCTCCCGGCACAGCCGCTCGACGTCGGCCGGGGTGGTCTCCGGCCGCAAGGCCGTGTGATCGACCAGGTCGGCCAGGCGGCGCGGACTCAATACAGGGGGCTCCCGATGTCCGCCCCGGCCCGTCTCTTGGCTTCCAGGAGCTTCCCGCTGCGGAACAGGGGGATGAGGAGCCCGCCCGCGATGAAGCCGCCCACGTGCGCCCACACCGCCACTCCGCCCGCGGCTCCGGCGGCGCCGGTGAACAGCTGCAGGGCAAACCACTCCAGGAGAAGCAGCCAGGCGGGGAGCGGGATGATCCGGATGATGATGAAGATGATGAACAGCGTGCTCACCCGGACCCGCGGAAAGAGGACCAGGTAGGCTCCCATCACCCCGCTGATCGCGCCCGAGGCCCCGATCGTGGGCACCGGGCTACCGGGGCCCGAGGCCACGTGGGCCGCCGTCGCCAGCACGCCGCACACGAGGTAGAAGACGGCGAAGCGGACGTGCCCCATGGCGTCCTCGATGTTGTTCCCGAACACCCAGAGGAACCACATGTTCATGATGAGGTGGAGCCACCCGCCGTGCATGAACATTGAGGTGAACACCGACCACCACGCCTCGCCGCCCACCGTGCACACGAAGCGGCCGCCCCGGATCTGCGTTCCGGAAGGGAGGGTCCCGGTCACGTGCCCGGGGATGAGGCCGTGCTCGCACAGGGCGCGGAGGTAGCCCGAGCCGCTCCCCGCGTGCTCCAGGGTGAGCCACACGGCCACGTTGACCGCGATGATGATCACGGTGACGTAGGGCGCGAGGAGAGTGGGGTTGTCGTCCTTGAGCGGGAACATGCCCCGAGCTTAGATCGGGGGCGACGGGGGACGCAACGTGCGCCGCACGGTCGCGGGACGCCGGGCCCACCCCTACGGGCAGGTCGGCCGGGGTGGGGGCGGGGGTGTCTCCGAGCGAAGCCGCAGCGAAGCGCCCTGGCGGCTCACCGGCCGATCGTCCCGGGCGAATCGGGGCGCCCCCCACTCCCCGGGGCGAGCGTGGGGCGCGCAGCGAAGGCGCAGACGAGGAGACACCCCCGCCCCCGCCCCGAGCCGCCCACCGGGCAAGGTGTCGCCCCCGACGCGCAGCGCTCCTGCCGTTCTGACACGCGCAGCGGCCCCGGGTGTCAATATGTCGTGAGAATCCTCCCGTCCGCCCCCCTTCGACCGGCATATGGCTTGCACCCCTCGCCATCCGCGGCGACCGCACTACGCCGGACGAGCGGGGTGCCGACGACCGCACGAAACGAGACGAGAGAGCGACGGAAACGCGAGCGCGAGGACGACTGGTATGGCCAAGGTGATCGGGATCGATCTGGGCACGACGAACTCCGTCGTCGCCGTAATGGAGGGAGGCGACCCGGTCGTCATCCCCAACGCGGAGGGTTCGAGGACGACCCCTTCCGTGGTCGCGTGGACCAAGGACGGCGAGCGTCTCGTCGGCCAGGTCGCCAAGCGCCAGGCCGTGACGAACCCGGAGAACACGGTCTCCTCCATCAAGCGCTTCATGGGCCGCAAGTGCTCGGAGGTCGAGGGCGAGCGGAAGCTTATCCCCTACAAGACCGAGTGCGACTCGGACGACCGCGTGCAGGTCAAGATCGGCAACGCGGACAAGAGCTTCCAGCCGCCCGAGATCTCGGCCATGATCCTCCAGAAGATGAAGGCGACGGCCGAGGACTACCTGGGCCAGGAGGTCGTGCAGGCGGTCGTCACGGTGCCGGCCTACTTCAACGACGCGCAGCGGCAGGCCACCAAGGACGCCGGCAAGATCGCCGGCCTCGACGTGCTGCGGATCATCAACGAGCCGACGGCGGCGTCGCTGGCCTACGGGCTGGACAAGAAGGAGGACGAGAAGATCGCCGTGTTCGACCTGGGCGGCGGCACCTACGACATCTCGGTGCTCGAGCTCGGGGACGGCGTGTTCGAGGTGAAGGCCACGAACGGCGACACGCATCTGGGCGGCGACGACTTCGATCAGCGGGTCATCGACTGGCTCGTGCAGGAGTTCAAGAAGGACCAGGGCATCGACCTCTCCAAGGACCCGATGGCGCTCCAGCGACTCAAGGAGGCCGCGGAGAAGGCCAAGTGCGAGCTGTCGAGCACGATGCAGACGGACATCAACCTGCCGTTCATCACGGCGGACCAGTCCGGACCCAAGCACCTGAACCTGACGCTCACCCGCGCCAAGTTCGAGCAGCTCGTCGACGACCTGATCCAGAAGACGACCGGGCCCATGAAGCGGGCCCTGGATGACGCCGGCCTCAAGCCTTCGGAGATCGACGAGGTCATCCTCGTGGGCGGCTCGACCCGGATCCCGAAGCTCCAGGAGGTCGTGAAGGAGTTCTTCGGGAAGGATCCGCACAAGGGCGTGAACCCGGACGAGGTCGTGGCGATCGGCGCGGCCATCCAGGGCGGCGTGCTGGCCGGTGAGGTCAAGGACGTGCTCCTGCTGGACGTGACGCCCCTCTCCCTGGGGATCGAGACGCTGGGTGGCGTGATGACCGCGCTGATTCCGCGCAACACCACGATCCCGACCAAGAAGAGCGAGGTGTTCTCGACCGCCGAGGACAGCCAGAACACGGTGGACATCCACGTCCTCCAGGGCGAGCGGGACATGGCGGCGAACAACAAGACGATCGGCCGCTTCCAGCTCACCGGGATCCCACCGGCGCCGCGGGGCGTTCCCCAGATCGAGGTCACCTTCGACATCGACGCCAACGGGATCCTGCACGTGTCCGCCAAGGACAAGGCGACGGCCAAGGAGCAGAAGATCCGGATCGAGGCGTCCTCCGGGCTGTCGGACACCGAGATCGACCGGATGGTCAACGAGGCCGAGGAGCACGCCGAGGAGGACGAGAAGCGCCGTCAGGAGGTCGAGGCCCGAAACAAGCTCGACTCCCTGGTCTACCAGACCGAGAAGAACCTCGAGGACTGGAAGGAGGCGCTCGACGAGGACGGCAAGAAGGCGATCGAGACGGCCCTGGAGGGCGGCCGGAAGGCCCTCAAGGAGGGGGACCACGACGCCATCACAGCCGCCACCGAGGCGATCCAGAAGACCGCGCAGGAGGCGGCGCAGAAGATGTACGCCAAGGCCGGCGCCCAGCCGGGAGCCGACGGTGGACCGGAGGGCGCCCGGGGCGAGCCGGCCGAGGGCGAGGAGGAGGAAGTGGTCGAAGCCGACTACGAGATCGTCGAGGACAAGGAGTAGCGTCCCGATCGACCGGGGCCCGGAGCTCCGGCGAGGCGGCCCGTCCAGGGAGGCCCCCCTCGGGGGCCGAGGCCGAGCGGAGGGCGGCGCTCCACGCGCCGCCCTCCCGCGTTTGGGACGGCTCCGCGGCGCCCGTCCCGGGTACCCTCCGTCGTCGGCCGGCCGAGAGAGCGGTACGCCTCGTGCAACCACGGGCCCCGGCCGGCGGCCCGCGGGCAACGTTGCCGGGAGCGCGCAGGTCCAAAGGAACGAAGACGGACGACAGGCGGCGAGTACGGGTACGGGGCCGGACGGCCCGGCCCGACGGATTCTGAAGATGGGATTGAGAGCGATGAAGGACGGACTGCGATCCAAGATCAACGTGGTGCTCACGGCCGTGGTTGCCTTCGGCGTGGGACTCGGCGTGGCGGCGGGCTTCGACCTCACGCCCCGCAGCTTCGCCGAAGGGACCGGAGGACCGGTCAAGGTCCAGATCGGGACGCCGCCGGCGCTGGCCAGGGAGCTGCAGAACACGACCTTCCAGGACGGGTTCGCGGCGGTGGCCAAGGCGGTGTCTCCGGGCGTGGTGACGATCCAGGTCGAGGAGCGGGCGGCGCACCCCCAGGCCATGCAGATCCCGAATCCGTTCCGGGACTTCTTCGGAAACCCGGATCAGCCGCAGGCGCCGGACACGGTCTACCAGGAAGCGAGCGGATCGGGCTTCATCATCAGCCCCGAGGGCTACATCGTCACCAACAACCACGTGGTCGAGGGCGCGCAGACGATCACGGTGCAGCTGGCCGATCAGCGCACCTTCAAGAACGTCAAGCTCGTGGGGCGTGATCCGACGACGGATGTGGCCCTCCTCAAGATCGACGCCGAGGACCTGCACCCCGTGCCGCTGGGCGACAGCGACAGCACGCACGTCGGGGACTGGGTGCTGGCGATCGGAAGCCCCGGCTTCGCCGGCGCCGGGATCCTCCCGACCACGGTGACGGCCGGCATCGTGAGCGCCAAGAACCGGTCCATCGGCATCCTGGGCCAGCGGTTCCGGAACCGGAGTCCGCAGGCCGGCAACCCCGCCATCGAGGACTTCATCCAGACCGACGCGGTCATCAACCGGGGCAACTCGGGCGGGCCGCTGGTCAACGTCCGGGGCGAGGCCGTGGGCATGAACACGGCCATCATGAGCGCCACCGGCTACTACCAGGGCTACGGCTTCGCGGTACCGATCTCCCTCGTGCGGAGCGTGGTCGACGACCTCATCAAGTACGGCAAGGTCCGGCGGCCGATGCTGGGCGTGCTCATCCAGGGCGTGACGCCGGCGGACGCCAAGTACTACCACCTCGACCACATTGGGGGCGCCAAGGTCGAGGACTTCTCCGGGGAGGACAGTCCGGCCAGGAAGGCCGGACTGCAGCCGGGCGACATCATCACCTCGGTGAACGGCGAGCCGGTCCAGTCCGTTCAGGACCTGCAGACCCGGATTCGCAAGTACCAGCCGGGTCAGAAGGTGAAGCTGGAGATCGTCCACCGGTCGAACCACCAGCGCACCACCGTGGACGTCACCCTCAGCGAGGCTCCCTCGCCCGGCGCCTCGACCGCCACGCAGGCCACGAGCTCGACCGAGAGCAATCCGCTGGGAATCCAGGTGGACGAGCTCGACGCGCAGACGCGTGATCAGCTCAAGGTCCCGGAGAGCGTGCAGGGCGTGGTCGTAACGGACGACAGTCCGCGCGGGCCGCTCGACCAGGCGCTCGGAGGTAGGGCGCGCGGCCTGGTGATCCAGGACATCAACGGCAGCTCGATCCACGACGTGGACGACTACAACAAGGCCGTGAAGTCCCTCAAGGCGGGCGACGTGGCCAGCATCAAGCTGTTCAGCCCGCGGACCTCCCAGCAGCTGTTCGTGAGCGTGGAGATCCCCGCGAGCTGACGGGCGGACCGACCCGGGTCGCCCCCTCGGGGAGGAGAGGGCGCGAGGCCGGAGGACCCCTCGGGGCTCTCCGGCCTCGTCGTGTCGGACCGGGTTGGGGATGCCCGAACCCGGCGGCATGGCTGGACCTCCCTGCCAAATCGAGCTAACGTCTAGGGGCCGGCGGGCGCCCGGGAAACGGGGCCCGAGGGAGCCACCGGAGCCGACGCGGGAACGAAGGCGGCGGCCAGCGCGCGAAAGTGGCGGAACCGGTAGACGCGCCAGCCTTAGGAGCTGGTGGCCCACACGGCCGTGGGGGTTCGAGTCCCCCCTTTCGCATGCGGACGGGCGAAGTGGCAGAAGACCTGGGAGCACGAGGCGGGAGCCGGCGACGACACGATGAGTGAGGATCGAGAGCCCGAGAACGGGACCGGAGGCCTGGAGGTCGAGATCGAGGAGGGCGAGGCGTGGCGCCGTCGCCTGAGGATCACGGTCTCCCCCCGGCGCGTGGCCAGCACCCGCACCCTCGAACGCGAGCGCCTGGCGCGGACCGTACGGCTCAAGGGCTTCAGGCCGGGGAAGATCCCCGCCGAGGTCGTCGAGCAGCGCTTCGGTCCGGCCATCGACGACCGCACCATCCGCCGCCTGGTCGAGGATGCGTACCGGGAGGCGATCGCAGATCACGACCTCCATCCGATCGGCGAGCCCGAGATCGCGGACGTCGAATACGGCGAGGGAGAGAGCCTCTCGTTCCTGGCCGAGTTCGAGGTCGTTCCGGAGATCCGGCTGGAGCGAACCGGGGGCTTCCGGATCGAGCAGCCACCCGTCGAGGTCGGCGACGAGGATGTGGAGCAGATCCTGGAGCGGATCCGTGACGACCAGGCCGTGTGGGAGCCCATAGAGCGCAGGCCCGAACAGGGCGACATGGTGTCGGTCCGGATCGGGCCGGTGGGCGAGGAGGAGGGGGCGGAGGCGGAGCTGCATTCCTACCGGTTCGAGCTGGGGAAGGGACGCGCCATTCCGGAGGTCGAGGACGCGATCCGCACCCTGGCCCCCGGCGAGGCGGACGAGTTCGAGGTGGCCTTCCCCGAGGACTTCGACGACGAGGAGATGGCTGGTAAGGTCCGGACGCTCCGCATCGAGCTCGTGGACGTCAAACAGAGGGGCCTTCCGGCCGTGGACGACGAGTTCGCGCGGTCCGTGGGAGACTTCGAGAGCCTCGAGGCGTTGCGCGACGCGGTGCGGGACGACGTGCGCCACCACGCCGAAGAGGAGGCCGAGGACACGCTCCGCCAGCGGATCCTCGACTCCATCGCCGAGGCCAATCCCTTCGATGTCCCTGCCGCCATGGTCGAGAGCTACCTGGACCGGATCATCGAGGCTCCCGAGAGCGCGGACCCCGAGCGGGTCCGCGAGGCGCGGCAGCAGGTCTATCCCACGGCGGAGCGCCAGATCCGCCGACAGCTGATCCTCGACCGGCTCCTCGAGGGAGGGGAATACGATTCCACGGAGGAGGAGCTGGACGCACGCCTGGCGGAGATGGGGGAGCGCCGGGGGATCGATCCGCACGACCTCAGACGTAAGCTATTACGGGACCAACAGTTGGACAGAGTGCAGCGCCAGATCGCGGTCGAGAAGGTGTTCGACGAGCTCAAGAGCCGCTCGGAGATCCGATGAGCATCTCGGAGTGGCTGCGGCGTCCGCCGGATCGGCGGGCGGTGGACCGAGGGGAAGAGGTGGCCCCAGGTCGGAACCCTGCGGGATGGGCGGGTAGCACCACACCGTCGTCCCGACGACCCCGCGACTCCCATGAGACGGAACGAGGCAGATGACGATCTACGCACCCTATGTGATCGAGCGCTCCAGCCGCGGCGAGCGCAGCTACGACATCTTCTCGCGCCTCCTCATGGACCGGATCGTGTTCCTGGGGACGCCGATCAACGACAACGTCGCGAACATCATCATCGCCCAGCTTCTCTTCCTGCAGGCCGAGAACCCCGACAAGCCCATCCACCTGTACATCAACTGCCCGGGCGGCGGGGTGTACTCGGGGCTGGCGATCTACGACACGATGCAGTACCTGACCGCCCCGATGGCCACCACGTGCATGGGGATGGCCGCCTCCATGGGGGCGGTGCTCCTCGCGGCGGGCGAGCACGGCCGCCGCTCGGCCCTGCCCAACTCGCGCATCATGATCCACCAGCCTTCCAGCGGTGCGCAGGGCACGGCGGCCGACATCGAGATCCAGGCCAAGGAGATCCTCTACGCGCGCGAGCGCCTGAACCAGATCCTCGCGGATCACACGGGGCAGTCCCTCGACAAGGTGGCCGACGACGTGGACCGGGACCGGTTCATGTCGCCCCAGGAGGCGCTCGACTACGGGATCATCGATCGCGTGACCGAGCGGAAGGACGAAGAGAACGGGACGGGCTCTCCGGCGAGCAAGTGACCCCGACCGCGGCGGCGGCCCGCGCGCCGCGGCGCAGCATGCGAGAGTAGGGAGGCGACCTCATGCCGGGCAACGACAAGCATCTCCGCTGCTCCTTCTGCGGCAAGTCGAAGGATAGCGTCGAGAAGTTCATCTCGGGCCCGAACGTCTACATCTGCAACGAGTGCATCGCGCTCTGCAACGAGATCCTGGCCGAGGAGGAGGAGCGCGACTCCACGGCGGCGTTCACCGAGATCCCCAGGCCGGCGGAGATCAAGACGGCCCTGGACGAGTACGTCATCGGACAGGAGGACGCCAAGCGGACCCTGTCGGTCGCCGTCTACAACCACTACAAGCGCATCAACAACCAGGGGCTGATCGACGACATCGAGATCGAGAAGTCGAACATCCTGCTCCTGGGCCCCACCGGGGTGGGCAAGACCCTCCTGGCCCAGACGCTGGCGCGCATGCTCCAGGTTCCGTTCACGATCGCCGACGCCACCACGCTCACGGAGGCCGGCTACGTTGGAGAAGATGTCGAGAACATCCTCGTGCGTCTGCTCCAGGCCGGCGACTACAACGTGGCCGAGTGCGAGCGCGGCATCATCTACATCGACGAGATCGACAAGATTGCGCGGAAGAGCGAGAACCCGTCGATCACGAGGGATGTCTCGGGTGAGGGTGTCCAGCAGGCGCTGCTAAAGATCCTCGAGGGAACGGTGGCCTCGGTGCCGCCGCAGGGCGGGCGCAAGCACCCCCAGCAGGAGTACATCCAGATCGACACCCGCAACATCCTGTTCATCTGCGGCGGCGCGTTCGACGGACTCGAGGACATCATCGAGACCCGACTCGGCAAGCGCCAGATCGGTTTCGCCGCGGGCGAGGACACCGAGCGCGGGGCGTACGACGACGACACGAATCCCCTCCGGTGGGTCGAGCCGGAGGACCTGCTGCGCTACGGACTCATCCCCGAGCTGGTCGGCCGCCTCCCGGTTCTTTGCGCCCTGCACGACCTGGACGAGGACGCGCTGGTCGACATCCTCCAGAAGCCTCGCAACGCCCTGGTCAAGCAGTACACGAAGATGGTCGAGCTGGAGGGCGTGGGCCTGACCTTCGATCCCGAGGCCCTCCGGGCCATCGCGCGCAAGACCATCGACCGGGGCACCGGTGCGCGCGGCCTGCGCGCGGTTCTCGAGCAGGTCATGCTCGACGTGATGTACGACCTGCCCGACCGGCCCGACGTGCACGAAGTCGTGATCACCCGGGAGACCATCGAGGAAGGTGCGGAGCCGCTCCTCCTCCTGGGCCGGGACGCCGAGCGCAAGGAGGCGTGACCCGCGATCGAATCGAATTCGTCGGGGCGCAGCGCCGGCCCGGCGATCCGCTTCCGACGCGCCTCCCCCAGGTGGCTCTCGTGGGCCGCTCCAACGTGGGGAAGTCCAGCCTCATCAACGCGATGCTCGGCCGGAAGCGGCTGGCGCGCGTCTCCAAGACCCCCGGCCGGACCCGGGAGATCCACTTCTACGAGGTGGACGAGCGCTTCTGCGTAGTGGACCTGCCAGGGTACGGCTTCGCCAGCGTCCCGGCCGAGGTCCGACAGCGCTGGACCCCCCTGATCGAGAGCTACCTGTCCACGAGTCCCGGACTCGTGGGGGTCGTGCTCCTCCTGGACGCCCGCCGCGGGCCCTCGCAGGACGACAGGGGCATGATCGATCAGCTGGCCCGGCTCGGCACGCCGACCCTGTTCGCGCTCACCAAGGCCGACAAGCTGTCCAGGAGCGAGCGCCGCCGGGCGACGCAGGCCATGCAGGAAACCCTCGAGCTGCCGGGGGACCAGGTGGTGGCCACCTCGGCGGTCAGCGGGGAGGGAGTGGAGACGCTGTGGAAGAGCGTCGTGTCGGCGATGGAAGAGGCGGCGTCCTAGAGTCCTAGAGGTCGATGTCGTACTCGCGCAGCTTGCGGTACAGGGTGCGCTCGCCGATCCCCAGCTTCTCCGCCGCCTTGCGCCGGTTCCCGTCCACGTCGCGGAGCGTGGCGATGATCGCCTCGCGCTCGAGCTCCGACATGGTCATTCCGGGGCGGAAGCGGATTTCGTCCTCCTCCGGGAGCTCGGTCGTCTCGGCTTCCTCGTAAGCGGCCGGGATCTCGATCTCGGCGGCGTGGCGCTCCCCCTCCCGCAGCAGTTCCGGATGCGAGTCCCGGTAGCGCTCGAACTCCTGCCTGAGATCCTCCACGTCCATCTTGAGGTCGATGAGCGTGTGGAAGATGAACTCCATCTCCGGGATCTGCCCGGGCGACTCGCCCGCTGCCGTCAGCGCCGTTTCCCTGGATCCACCGCCGGCCCACACGGGGAGCATGGCGCGACCACGGCCCTGCCGAATCTCGCTCGGGATGTCCTCGGCCCGGATCGTGGAACCGGGAGCCAGCACGACCATGGACTCGACCAGGTTGCGGAGCTCCCGGACGTTGCCCGGCCAGTCGTAGTCGAGCAGGAGCTGCAGCGCCTCGGGCGTGAGCCCTTTGAACTCGCGGTCGTGCGCCTCCGTGAACTCCCGGATGAACTGGCGTACGAGGATGGGGATGTCCGACCGCCGCTCCCTGAGCGGCGGCATCTCCACCTGGAGGACGTTGAGCCGGTAGTACAGGTCACGCCGGAAGGAGCCGTCCTGCACGGCGCCCGTCAGCTCCCGGTTCGTGGCCGCGATGACCCGAACGTTCACCTCGATTTCCTGGTCGCCTCCCACCCTCATGAAGCGACGCTGCTCCAGGACCCGAAGCAGGCGCGTCTGGGTGGGCGGCGGCATCTCGACCACCTCGTCCAGGAAGATCGTGCCGCCGTCGGCGAGCTCGAACATGCCCTTGCGACGCGAGGTCGCGCCCGTGAACGAACCCTTCTCGTGCCCGAACAGCTCGGATTCCAGCAGCGACTCGGGGAGCGCCGCGCAATTCACGGCGATGAAGGGCTTGCCGCGGCGCCGCGAGTACCGGTGGATGGCCCGGGCCACGAGCTCCTTCCCCGTGCCACTCTCTCCCGTGAGCAGCACGGTCGAGTTGACCGGGGCGATGAGATGAATCCGTTCGAGGACGTCCCGCACGGCTCGCGTGCGTCCGATGATGCCCGTCTCGAGCTGCACGCGGTAGCGATCGAGCTCCTGCGCCAGGACGACCTGGACTTCTTCGGCGTCGGGCGGGGCCGGCAGACACGCATCCAGGTCGTTCTCGGCGGCCAGCGTCGAGAGGCCATCTTCGGTCGCCTTCACGACCGCGAGCAGCGGCGGCCGCGGGATGAGCTCGTCCAGACGACGGCGCATCGCCCCGGCGCGCTCGCCGCCCGGAGCCGACGTCAGCACCAGGGCGATCTCCTCCTCGCCCTCGCGACGGCGGTGGTCGAGCTCGCGGGCGGACTCGATCATCTCGATCTCGTGTCCGTCGGCCTGGACCGCCTCGCGGACGGCGACCGCCGTCTCGAGTTCTCCGGTGTCGATGAACACGCGAGCCACGATTGCCTCGTGCTCTAGGTATCGGTGGAGTGCGACGTGACGCCACCCAGGATGTCCAGCGCGTGCGCGACCAGTGGATCGAGGGCCTCCAGCCCGTCGGCCACGCCGGACGGGCTACCGGGCAGGTTGACGATGAGGCTGGCGGCACGGAGTCCGGCCACCCCCCGGCTCAGGTCGGCGTACGGGACTTCGCCCCGGCTCGCGGCGCGCATCCGCTCGGCCACGCCGGGCGCGTCGCGCTCGATCACCGCCCGCGTCGCCTCGGGCGTCACATCCCGCGGGGAGAACCCGGTGCCCCCGGTCGTCAGCACGAGCGTGCAGCCCTGCCGATCCACCAGGTCGAGCAGCCCCCTCACGATCGCCGTGCGCTCGTCGGGCACCACCCGTCGGGCCGCCACCCTCCAGCCACGCCCCTCGGCCCAGGCGGCGATCCGATCACCGGACCGATCGTCCCGCGTTCCGGCAGCGACGCCGTCGGACACGGTGAGGACTCCGACCCGAACCTCCTTCATCGGCGCAGCGAGCCGTCCCGGTAGAAGGGCATCGACTCGACCGTGCCCGGGACCTCCTCGTCACGGATGACCACGGCGACCTCATCACCCGGCGCGGCGTCGGCCGGGAGGTACGCGGTTCCGATCCCGTAGCCGAGGGTGGGGCTCACCGTCCCGCTGCGCACCGGCCCCACCTCCGAGCCGGCGAATCGGACGGGATATCCGGCCCGCGGGAAGCCGCGCTCCGTGAGCCGGAATCCGCGCAGCCGACGCCGGATGCCCTCCTCCTTCTGGCGGCGGAGCGCCTCGCGGCCCACGAAGGGTCCCTTGTCGAGCTTGACCAACCATCCGAGGCCGGCTTCCAGTGGCGTCGTCTTCCGGTCGATGTCGTTGCCGTAGAGCGCGTAGCCCATCTCCAGCCTGAGCGTGTCGCGGGCGCCCAGGCCCGCGGGAACCAGGCCGACCGACTCGCCCGCCTGGAGCAGCCGCCGCCACACCCGCCCGGCGTCGGAGGCGGCGACGTACAGCTCGAAGCCATCCTCCCCGGTGTACCCCGTGCGGCTGATGACCGCCGGAACGTCGTCGACCCTGCCCTCCACGAAGTGGTAGAAGCCGATGGGGTCCAGGGCTTCGGAGGCCAGGGGCTGCAGGATCTCCGGGGCCGCCGGCCCCTGCAGCGCCAGGAGCGCGATCTCTTCGCTCTCGTCGGTGAGCTCGGCGTCCGCCTCCCCCGCGTGCTCCACGACGTGCGCCCAGTCCGCCGCCAGGTTGGCGGCGTTGACCACGAGCCGGAAGAGGTCTTCGCCCAGCCTGTAGACCACCAGGTCGTCCTGGATCCCTCCATCCTCGATGCACATGGCGCTGTATTGCGCCTGACCGATCGACAGGCGGGACGGATCGTTGGTGGTGATCCCGGATACGAGCTCGAGGGCACCGGGCCCCTCCACCCGGAACTCCCCCATGTGCGATACGTCGAAAAGTCCGGCGGCCGTGCGCACCGCCTCGTGCTCCGCCCGAATGCCGGTCGGATACTGGACCGGCATGGCGAAGCCGCCGAAGGGAACGAGCTTGGCGCCCAGCCGGACGTGCTCGTCGTACAGCGGCGTCTTCCGCGGCGTCCCGGTCTCCTGATCGTGGCTCATCACGTCTCCCCTAGCTTCTTCTCGAATGGGCGCGGCCTTCCCGGCCGGTCAGCCCGCCAGCAGCTCCACCAGCAGCGCCTTCTGTGCGTGCAGGCGATTCTCGGCTTCGTCCCACACCCGGGAGCGAGGCCCGTCGATCACGGCCGCCGCCACCTCCTCGCCCCTGTGGGCCGGCAGGCAATGCAGGAAGATCGCGTCGGAAGCCGCCCCACGCATGAGGGCCTCGTCCACGACGAAACCCTGGAAGTCCCGCCGCCGCTGCTCCGCCTCCTCCTCCTGGCCCATGGAAGCCCACACATCGGTGGTGACCACGCGGGCCCCATCCGCGGCCCGCATCGGATCGCGCTCCAGGTGAACGGTGCCGCTCGCGGAGCCGACCGCGAGCAGCTCCGGATCCGGATCGTATCCCTCCGGGCAGGCCAGGCGAAGATCCAGGCCGAGCTTGATCGCAGCGTGGATCCACGAGTTGGCCATGTTGTTGCCGTCCCCGATCCAGGCCACGGAGATCCCCTCGAGGTCCCGCCCGAACGCCTCCTGCACGGTCATGAGGTCGGCCATCACCTGGCACGGGTGGAGGAGGTCGGTGAGGCCGTTGAGGACCGGAATGGAGCCGTGGCGGGCCAGGTCCTCGACGTCGGACTGGGCGAAGGTCCGGATCATGATGCCGTCGACGTAGCGGGACAGGACGCGCGCCGTGTCGGCGATCGGTTCGCCCCGGCCCAGCTGGATGTCCCTGGAGGAGAGGAAGAGCGCGTGGCCGCCCAGCTGGTACATCCCGGTTTCGAACGAAACCCGCGTGCGGGTGGAGCTCTTGGCGAAGATCATCCCGAGCGTCCGCCCGGCCAGTGGCCGGTGGGCCTGGTCCCGGCCGCGGGCCTTGAGGCGCGCGCCCGCCTCCAGCACGTCCAGGAGCCGGCCCGTGGGCCAGTCACCGATGGACAGGAAGTGTCCTTGCCGGTCGAAATTCGTCACGTCGCCTCCCGAAGAGCAGGTCCTCGTCCAGGTCGCCCGCCGCCACCGGGCTGGAGTGGCGACCGACGTGTCGTCACGCGCCGCCCAGCCAGGCTCCCACCAGGAGCATGATCAGGAGGAGGAGGGCGAGCCCCGCCTCCTTCCAGTCGCGCTCCCGGGCATACTGGACGGCGGCGACCAGCATGGCCACCAGTGGCGCGACGAGCAACAAGGCCGCCCCCCCCATGCCCACCACCCGCAGGCTCCGGTCCAGCATGTCCACCAGGAACGCCGCACCCGCGATCCGGGTGGTCCACAGGAGGAGGGCCGCCAGGTGACGATGTGTCGCAGTGCGATCGCCCCAGCGACGCGCCGTCTCGGCCGGGACGCTCACCGAGCCGCCCCGCCCAGGGCCCGCCAGGTCATCTCCCCCGCCACGTACAGCAGCACGGCCACGAGTACGTAGCGGACCCAACGGTCCGGAACGCGGTCGCTGAGGCGCGATCCGACCGAGCTCCCCACCAGCACGCCCAGCGCCACGGGCGCCGCGTAGGCCAGCACCAGGTCGCCCCTCATCCAGTAGATCCAGGCGCTCGCGGACGCCGTGAGCCCGACCATGAACGTGCTGGTGGCCGCCGCCACGTCGAGCGGGATGTCCATCAGCGCGTGCATGATGGGGACCTTGGCGAACCCTCCCCCGATCCCGAGGAGCCCGGAGGCGACCCCGGCGCCGGCCGAGGCCCCCATCCCGAGGCCCAGGTGCCGCACCTCCCCGGGGCCCCGGGCCACCTCGCCTCCGGCCGTCCTGCCGCGCAGGAGCACCACGGCCGCGTACAGCACGGCCGCGGAGAACAGGAGGTAGAGGACGTGCGGCGGAATCAGCGCCGCCGCGAGACCGCCCCCCACGGCTCCGGCCACCGCCATGACTTCCAGACGGAGGGCCAGTGGAAGGTCCACGCGGCCCTCGCCCAGGTACACGGCGGCCGAGCCCGCCGATGTGGCGACGACGCCCAGCAGGCTCGCCGCCACGGCCTGGCGCACGGGGACCCCGAACAGGAGGAGGAGCCCGGGCACGATGAACACGCCTCCGCCAATGCCGACGATGCTGCCCACGAACCCGGCTCCGAGCCCCAGCCCGAGGAGCGCGAGCGGGATCACCCGTCCTCCCTCGGCGCCCGGGTCACGGCCAGCGGCGCTGCGCCGGGCGGTGGACGGCCGCTCGGCTCAGAGGATGTACCGCCGCAGGTCTTCGTCCTCCGCGATATCCTGCAGCCGATCGCGTACGAACGTACCGTCGATCTCGATCACCTTCTCAGCGTCGGGATCGGGGAGATCGAACATGACCTGCTCGAGCACGGTGGTGAGGACCGTGTGCAGCCGCCGGGCACCGATGTTCTCCATGCGCTCGTTGACCTCGGCGGCGATGCGCGCCAGCTCCCGGATGGCCTCCTCGGTGAAGCGGAGCTCCATGCCCTCCGTGGCGACCAGGGCGATGTACTGGCTGAGGAGCGCGTTCTTGGGCTCGCACAGGATGCGGGCGAAGTCGTCGGCATCCAGGCTGCGCAGCTCGACCCGGATCGGAAAGCGGCCCTGCAGCTCCGGTATGAGGTCGGACGGCGAGGACACATGGAAGGCGCCGGCCGCGATGAACAGGATGTGGTCGGTGTCCACGAGACCGTACTTGGTCGGCACGGTGGAGCCTTCCACGATCGGCAGAAGGTCGCGCTGCACGCCCTCCCTGGATACGTCAATGCCGCCAGCGGACCCACGCTCTCCGGCCACCTTGTCGAGCTCGTCGAGGAAGACGATCCCCATGTTCTCGGCGCGCTCGAGCGCCTCGTCGATCACCTCGTCCATGTCGACCATGCGGTCGAGCTCTTCCGAGAGGAGGATCCGCCGGGCCTCGGCCACCGTGACCTCCCGCCGACGGGTCTTCTTGGGCAACATGTCCTGGAGGACCTCGCCCACGTTCCAGTCGAGCCCCTCCATGCCCGGAGCGTTCATGTCGAGGAGGGGAACCGAGCTCTCGCTGATCTCGACCTCGACGGTGCGCTCCTCCAGCTTCCCGTCGCGCAGGAGGCCTCGCAGCTTCTCGCGCGTCCGGCGGCGGCGGGACGGCGTCGCATCGGTCCCGGCGGCGTGCCCGTCGCCGGCCTCCTCGGCGGCCCGCTCCTGCTCCCGCGCCTGCGCCTCGCCGGTCGCCGACACGACGAAGGTGCGGGGCGCCGGACGCCCGGCGGGCCGCTCCTGGCCGGGCCCCGGGGGGCCGGCGGGGACCGCAGTGGGTTCGGGCTCCCGGGCGACAGGCGGCAGCAGCATGTCGAGCAGCCGCTCCTCCACGCGCTCCTCGGCCGGCCCGCGCATGGCGTCCTCACGCTCTCCGCGTACCATGTTGACCGAGATGTCCACCAGGTCGCGGACCATCGATTCGACGTCCCGTCCGACGTAACCCACCTCCGTGAACTTGGAGGCCTCGACCTTGATGAAGGGCGCGCCGGAGAGCCGCGCCAGGCGCCGCGCGATCTCGGTCTTCCCCACGCCGGTGGGTCCGATCATGATGATGTTGTTCGGGAGGATCTCGTCCCGGAGCTCCTCCTCCACCTGCCGGCGACGCCATCGATTCCGCAGGGCGATGGCCACCGCTTTCTTGGCATCGTCCTGTCCGATGATGTACAGGTCCAGCTCCCGGACGATCTCCCTCGGCGTCCAGTCGGCCGTGCCGCTCCGGTCCTCGGGAGCAGCGGCCTCGCCGCGCCCCGTCTCCCGGTCGTCCTGCATGTCGTTCACGCTGTCTCGCGAGGCTCCCGTGGACGTGTCATTTCGCCTCGACCTCGAGGACGGTGATCTCCCGGTTCGTGTACACGCAGATGTCGGCGGCGATCTCCAGAGCCCGGCGCACCAGGTCCGGGGCCGCGAGTGCCGAGTCCCCCATCAGGGCCCGGGCCGCGGCGAGCGCGTAGGCTCCGCCGGACCCCAGCGCCAGGATGCCGTCGTCGGGCTCGATCACCTCGCCGTTGCCGGACACCAGGAAGCTGTGCTCGCGGTCGGCCACGGCCAGCAGGGCCTCGAGCCGTCGCAGGAACTTGTCGCTGCGCCACTCCTTGGCCAGCTCGACCGCGGCGCGGGTCAGGTTGCCCGGATGCCGCTCCAGCTGCGCCTCGAACTTCTCGAACAGCGTGAACGCGTCGGCCACCCCGCCCGCGAACCCGGCCAGGATGGTGCCGTCCTTCATCCGGCGCACCTTCCGCGCCCGAGCCTTGACCACGGTGTCGTCCATGGTGACCTGGCCGTCCCCGCCCATGGCCACCTGGCCGTCACGACGGACGCACAGGATCGTGGTCGCCTCGAAGGCCGTTCGCCCCGCCCGAATCGTCATGTCCCCGCTCCCTGGAGCACGGTCCCCCTCACTCGGCCCGCGGGTGCGCCTGGCGGTACACCCGCTTGAGACGCTCCCGCGACGTGTGCGTGTAGATACGCGTGGTCGAGAGGCTGGCGTGACCCAGGAGCTCCTTGACCGCCACGAGATCCGCCCCCCGGTCCAGCATGTGGGTGGCGAAGGAGTGGCGCAGGGCGTGGGTCGACAACCGCTCGCCCGCCGCTACTGCATCCAGCGTGCCCGTCACGGCCCGCTGGATCTGACGCCGCGACAGCCGGCCGCCCCGGATCGACACAAACACCGGGAGCCGCGGCAGCTTCCCGCCCGCACCCGCGTCGGTCTCCGCTCGCTCGGAGCGCGCCGGAAGGTAGGTCCGTAGCGCGTCGACCGCCGGTCGGCCCACGGGCACGATGCGCTCCTTGCGGCCCTTCCCGACGACCCGCACCTGTCGCCCGGCGAGGTCCACGTCCTGCAGATCCAGCTGCTGAATCTCGGCCAGCCGGAGGCCGCAGGAGTACAGGAGCTCGATCAGCGCCCGGTTCCGCAGTGCCAGGAAGCCGCCGTCCCGCGCCGCCCGCTCTCGGAGCAGGTCGAACAGGTCGGTGGTCTGGTCCGCCGACAGGTAGCCGGGCAGGGTGCGCTCGCGGCCCGGTGATCGTACCAGGCGGGCCGGGCTCGACTCGACCCTCCCCGTTCGATGCAGGAATCGGAACAGGGCGCGGACGGCCGAGAGCTTCCGGGACATGGTGGACCGGGCCAACCCGCGACGGTCCAGCTCCCCCAGGAAGGCGCGGACGGCCTGGCGGTCGATCTCCGGCCACTCCCAGGAGCGGGAGCCCAGGTAGCCGTCCAGGAACTCCACGAACAAGCGGAGGTCGCGCCGGTAGCCCGAAACCGTGTGCGGGGAGAGCAGACGCTCCTTCTCCGCGTAGCGCAGGAAGTCCCGGACCGCTTCTCTGCCGTCCATCGGACCTCCTTCGCGCCCTGTCCTCAGCCGCTACGGGCGCGCTTGGCCTCCAGGAGCTCGACGGCCTGCTCCAGCGTCACGTCGTCGGGCGAGGTGCCCTTGGGCAGCGAGGCGTTGGTGCCGTCGTGCTTGACGTAGGGGCCGTAGCGCCCGGCGAAGAGCTGCACCGGCTTGCCGTCCTCGGGGTGCTCCCCGAGGCTCCGGATCGGACCCGAGCGCCCCCGGCGACGGCCCTTCTTGGGCTCCGCCAGGAGCTCCAGGGCGCGCTCGAGCGAGATGTCCAGCGGGTCGTCGTCCGCCTTGAGGGATCGGTAGTCCCCCTCGTGGACCACGTACGGACCGTAGCGCCCGATGCCCACCTTGATCGGCTTGCCGTCGTCCGGATGCTCGCCGATCGGGTAGGGCATCGCCAGGAGCTTGAGCGCCTGCTCCAGGTCGACGTCCTCGTATTCGAGGCCCTCGGGCAGCGAGGTGCGCTTCGGCTTTCCCCCGCCCTCCCCCTTCTCGCCCAGCTGGACGTAGGGCCCGAACCGGCCGGTGAGGACGAAGACGGTGTGTCCCGTCTCCGGGTCCTTCCCCAGCTCGCGGGGCCCCTCCGCCTTGCGCTCCAGCAGCTCGAGCGCGTCCTCCTCGCGCAGATCGGCGGGCGCCACGCCCTCCGGGACCGAAGCCGTGAGGCGATCGCCGTTTCGCTCCAGCTCCAGGAACGGGCCGTACTTGCCGATCCGAACGCGAGGCTCGAGGTCCTCGAGTACGACCGTCGACGCTTCGCGCGGATCGATCTTGTCCTCGCGCTCCTCCAGCCGGGCATCCAGTCCCTCGGAGCCGGAATAGAAGTCGGACAGCCACTCGCGCCAGTCGACGTCGCCCTCGGCGATCCGGTCCAGGGCACTCTCCATCTGCGCCGTGAAGCCCGTGTCCACCAGGTCCGGGAAGTGGTCCTCCAGCAGGTGCGTCACCGCGAAGGCGGTCCACGTGGGGACGAGCTGCTTGCCGTCCTTCTCCGCGTAGCCGCGCTCCTGGATGGTCGAGATGATCGCGGCGTACGTGCTCGGCCGCCCGATCCCCTCGCTCTCGAGCGCCTTCACCAGCGTGGCCTCGGTGTAGCGCGCCGGCGGTCGCGTCTCGTGCGATTGGGCCTCGAGCTCCCGCAGCGTGAGGACGTCACCTTCCTCGAGGTCCGGGAGGAGGACCTCCTGGTCCTCGAGCGCGGCCTCGGGGTCGTCGGAGCCCTCCACGTAGGCCCGGAAGAAGCCCGCGAACTCGAGCACCTTTCCGCTCGCCCGGAACTCCGCGTCGTCGGCCTCGATGCGGACGGTGAGGTGACGCTGACGCGCATCGGCCATCTGCGTGGCGACGGTGCGCTTCCAGATGAGGTCGTAGAGGCGCGCCTCCCCGCCCGAGAGCCCCAGCTCCTCCACGGTCCGCATCCGGGTACCGGCCGGCCGGATGGCCTCGTGGGCCTCCTGGGCGGCCTTGGCCTTCGTGCGGTAGCGCCGTGCCGAGGGGCTCAGGAACTCTTCGCCGTACAGGTCCTGCACCCGCGAGCGCGCGGCGGAGATGGCCTGTTCGGACAGGTTGACGGAGTCCGTGCGCATGTAGGTGATGTGCCCGGCCTCATAGAGGCTCTGGGCGAATCGCATCGTCTGGCGGGCGGAGAGGTTGAGCTTTCGGTTGGCCTCTTGCTGGAGGCTCGAGGTGGTGAACGGCGGATAGGGGCTCCGCGTGGAGCGCCGCTCGTCGATGCCCGCCACCCGGAACTCGACCCCCGCCAGGCGGTCCCTGAGCGCGGAAGCCTCCTCCTCGTCCAGCAGGAGGACCTCCCGGCCCTCGATCAGGCTCCCCGTGTGCTCGTCGAAGTCCTGCCCCGAAGGCACGCGGACGCCACCGACCTGGGCGAGCCCGGCGTCGAACACCTTGCCGTGCGAAGCCAGGTGCGCCGCCAGGTCCCACCACGTGGCGGCGTGGAAGGCGCGGCGCTGGCGCTCGCGCACGACCAGGAGACGCACGGCCACCGACTGCACGCGGCCGGCCGAGAGACCCGGCGAGATCTTCTTCCACAGCAGTGGCGACAGCCGGTAGCCGACGAGCCGGTCCAGGATTCGCCTGGCCTGCTGCGCCTCGACCTGCTTCATGTCGATCGGACCGGGATGCTCGAGCGCCTCCTGGAGGGCCTCGGGCGTGATCTCGTGGAAGGTGATGCGGCGGAACCGCTCACCGTTCTCGCGCTCGAAGCCCAGCTCCCGGGCCACGTGGTAGGCGATCGCCTCTCCCTCGCGGTCGGGGTCGGTGGCCAGCAGGACGTCCTCCGCGCCCCGCGCCGCCGAGCGCAGCTCCTTGAGCAGCTTACCCTTACCCCGGATCGTAACGTACTCGGGCTCGAAGCCGGCCTCGACGTCGACGCCGAGATCACTCTTGGGGAGGTCCTTGACGTGTCCCACCGTGGCCTCGACCCGGTACTCCTTACCCAGGTACCCGCCCAGAGTCCGGGCCTTGGCCGGCGACTCCACGATGATCAGGTGCGGCGTACTGCTTCCGCCGCGCCGCTTCTTCTTGCCACCCTTCTTCGTGGTGCTTGCCTCAGACATGTCCCTCGTTCGGAATCTGGGGTTCGTGGAGCGCTCCGGTGTCGCCTGCACGTGGTAGCCGCGGGACGGCGCCGTGTTCCGCCCCCGAATCCGTCCCGGGACCCGGACGTCCCGCCGGCCGCCGTCGGTCCCGGGGCTCGTCGGTCAACCGGCGACGACGACGGATCGCGTCAGCGAACATCGATGAGCTCGATCACGCGCTCGGCCACCTGCTCGATCGTGCGTCCATCCGTGTCCACCGTGAGCTCGGCTCTGGCGTACGCACCCAGTCGCTCGTCCAGGATCCGTTGGACGGATGCCTCGGGTTCCCCCGGGTCCAGCATCGGCCGCGTGCCAAGCTCGCCCCCCAGACGTCGGACCACGACCGGCGGGCTGACTCTCAGCCACACGCGGACGGCGTCCGGCCACCGGTCCCGCAGCGGGGGACGCGCCATCCAGCCGCCCCCGGTGGCCATGACCACAGGCCGGAGCTCGTCGAGCGCTTCCGTGGCGCGTGCCTCCAGGTCCCGGAACGCCGCCTCTCCTTCCGCCGCGAAGATGGCGGGGATGGACCGTCCGGCCAGCGCCTCGACCTCCGCATCCAGGTCCACGAAGCGATATCGGAGCCGGGCGGCCAGGAGCCGACCCACGCTGGACTTCCCCGCCGCCGTGAAGCCTACCAGAACGACGCGTTCGGGAAGGCCGCGCCCCGTCATGCCGGACCGAAGCGTCGATCCGCGATCCGGTCCAGGTACGCCTCGAAGTGGTCCCGCGTCTCGGCCAGGGAATCCCCGCCGCACTTCTCCAGCAGCGCATCGGCGAGCACGATGGCCACCATGGCCTCGCCCACGATGCCGGCCGCGGGCACGGCGCACACGTCGCTTCGCTCCCGCACGGCCCGCGCCTTCTCGCCCGTGTGGACATCGACGCTGTCGAGCGGCCGCATGAGCGAGCTGAGGGGCTTCATGGCGACGCCGACGACCACGGGCTCCCCGGTGGTCGTGCCTCCCTCCAGCCCGCCCGCGTTGTTTCGACGGCGGCAGAATCCGCCGCTGCGGCGTCGGGCGGGATCCCGGTCGATCTCGTCGTGGACTTCCGAGCCGCGCCGGCGGGCGGCCTCGAAGCCCATCCCGATCTCGACCCCTTTCTGGGCCTGGATCGACATGAGGGCTCCGGCGAGCCTCCCGTCGAGACGACGATCCCACGACACGTGGCTTCCGAAGCCCACCGGCATGCCCGTGGCCACCACCTCGAACACGCCGCCCAGGGTGTCTCCCTCCGAGCCGGCCCGGTCGATGGCTTCCACCATGGCCCGCGAAGCCTCCGGGTCCAGACAGCGCACCGGCGACTCCGCCGCGGCGACGTTGATGTCCTCGGGCATGGGGTCGGGCCGTCGCGCCTCGACCCCCCCAGGGAGACCACGTGGCTCCCGACGCGCACCCCGAACTCGGCCAGGAGACGGCGCGCCACCGCCCCGGCGGCCACCCTGGCGGAGGTCTCGCGCGCGCTGGAGCGCTCGAGGATGTCGCGGGCGTCCGTGCGATCGTACTTCAGGAGGCCGACCAGGTCGGCGTGCCCCGGCCTCGGCAGGTACACCCGGCGCAGCGCCTCGTCGTCGGCGTCGGGCACCGGCTTCACGGACATGGGGGTCCGCCAGTTGTCCCAGTCCCTGTTCACGATCCACACGGCCAGGGGAGAGCCCAGGGTCTCTCCCAGGCGCACGCCGCTGAGGATCTCGCCGGCGTCCTCCTCGATGGCCATGCGCCCGCCGCGGCCGTAGCCCCCCTGGCGGCGGGCCAGATCGCGGGCGATGTCGAGCGGCTGCAGCGGGAGTCCCGCCGGCACGCCCTCGACGATGACCAGCATCCCCTTGCCGTGGGACTCGCCGGCCGTCGTGAACCGAAAGTGGGTCAGCATGCTGCGATCACTCCCCGTCCTCGCCCTCCTCGCCATCGCCCTTTCGCACCGCGGCCAATGGTAACCCGGGTCCCGCGGGGGGAAAGCGCGCGGGCCGGCCGACGCGCGGTGCGCCGGCCGGCCCGTGTGCCGGAGTCGACGGGTCGAGATCCGTGCGCTCACATGTTGGAATTCGACGGCCCGTCCGCGGCCGGCCCGTCCCCGACGATGTGCGGCGTCACGAGGATGATCAGATCCCGCTTCTCCTCGTTGTGTGACTGCGTCTTGAACAGGTTGCCCAGGATCGGGATGTCCATGAGGAGCGGAATCCCGCTCTCGGTACGGTTCACCTGGCTCTCGGTGAGTCCGCCGATCACGGCCGTCTGGCCGTTGTTGAGCAGGACCCGGCTGTCGCCCGTCTGCTCGGAGAAGTTGTAGCCCAGGCCGCCGATGTTCGACTTGTCCTGGACCTCCGAGCGCTCCGCGTGCAGGTCGACGAGGATCTGGTTGTTGTTCGTGATGTGCGGCGTCACCTGCAGGATGATGCCGGTGTCCTCGAACTGCACGTTCACCGTGGCCTGCTGGAGCTGGGCCTGGGGCTCGAGGATCCGGATCGGCGTGCGCTCGCCCACCTGGATGCGGGCCGTGTGGTTGTCGACGACCTGGATGGCCGGAGCCGCCTGGACGTCGGTGAGGCCGTGCTGCTGCAGCGCCTCGAGGAAGGTGAACAGCGAGAACTGGCCGATGGCCGTCTCCGCGAGAATCTGCAGGGCGTTGTCGGTGGTGAACGCGCCGGCGTTGGCCACCGCCGCCACCGAGCTACCGGCCAGGTTCACGAAGGTCTGCTTGAACTTCGACTGGTTCTGCTGGCTCTGGCCGCTCGTCTGGTTGGCCTGGTCGGTCGGCTGGATCGGCGCCGTGAACTGGGCGCCCCGCCGGTCCTTGAGGTCGTAAGCGATCCCGAGGTTCCGGAGGTTCGTCCGGTCCACGAACACGATCTTGGCCTCGATCGACACCTGCGGGATCTTGCGGTCCAGCGCGTGCACGAGGCTGTCCATGCGCGCCACCACCGGCGGCGCGTCTGAGACGATGACGGAGTTCGTGCCCTTGTAGGCCACCACCTGTCCCTTCGATGTGGCCAGCTGCTTCAGCGTGGCGGCCACCGAGTCGGCGCCCGCGTAGTTGATCCGGAACACCCGCGTCACCGTCTGCAGGGTGTCCTGGCTGTGCAGGTTGGCCAGCTTGTCGACGACGATGATGCCGCTCTGCATGCGCCGCCATCCGAGCCCCTGCGCGGAGAGGATCGCGTCGAGCGCCACGTCCCACGGCTGGTTGCGGATGTCCACGCCGCGCACGGTCATGTTGGCCGCGTCGGCGCTCGGAACGATGGACACGCCCGAGAACTCCGAGAAGCCGGCCAGCACGTCGAGCATCGACGCGCTGTCGTAGGTCACGGAGATGCGAGGCTGGCCCGTCGCGGGCTGCGCCACCGGGAGGCGAGCCGAGGCCGGATGGACGGGCGAGCGCGCCGGCACGCTGAGCGACGCATGCCCGGCATCCATGGCCGACCGGTCGGCGACCGGCTGGACCGGTGCTCCGACCGCGGTGTCGTCGGCACCGGACGCGTCGGAGGCGAGAGCCGCGTCACCCGTGGTCCATGGCGCGAAGTCGGAGCCGGGGTTGGCGAAGCGGAGCCTCACCTGGGGCCCGTCACGCACCACCTGGTAGCTCTCGTGGCGGCTCAGGTCGAAGACCAGGCGGACCACGTCGTCGCGGAACTGGCTCGTCCGCAGCCGGACCACGCCGCCACGGCCGATGTCCTCGTAGTCGCTCCGGGGAAGCGCGTGCCGCGCCCCCTGCACGTCCACGATGAGGCGGGCCGGGTCGGCGAGCTGGAAGTCCTTCACCTGGACCGGTCCGCTGGTCAGGATCGTGATCTCGGTCTGCTGGCCGGCGAGCGCGATCCGCACCTCGTTCACCGACCCCGCGGGGGTGCTCGGGCCACCCGGAGGCATGAAACCCCAGAGCGCGAGCAAGGCGGGGAGTAGGCTCCGAATGATCATCCTGACGTCTCCTTGTCCTGCTTCTTGACCCGGAGGACCTCCGTACGGCTCTGGCCGAAGCCCGAGACCACGAAGGAGACCTCACCGGGACGGATTTTCTGGACCCGGGCCTGGCCCAGGCGTTCGCTCTCGTGCACCCTGTAGCGCTTGCCGGTAGTCCTGTCGAGAAGCACGGCGACGCTGCCCAGGGTCTCGTTGTAGATGACGCCCGTGAGCTCGAGGTCCTCGAAGCGGGGCCCCAGTGCCTCGCCGGCCCGAACGGGCTCGAAGGGATTGCGGATGCCGCCCGGGAAGTGGAACACCTCCCGTCGGTAGTCCAGCGCCACTCCCTGCGAAGGCTGCCCGGAAGCGGCGGCCGTCGTGTCGGCCGCCTGCCCCTGGCCGGACTGCTGGGCTCGGCCCGTCGCGGGCGTCACCGCGACGGCCGCCAGCGCGACGGCCATGGCCCCAACCCGTGCCAGCCGAAGGGTCACCGGGGATCGTCTACTTCCCGTCATTGGCGCCCCCCTTTGCGGACGATCCGGGCTTGTTCCCGGCCGCGTCGGGCGGGATCACGAAGCTCTCCAGGCCGAAGCTCGCGGTCACCAGCTGCCGGCCCGAGGGTGTCTGCTCGGCCGGCCGGATCTCGGAGACCTCGGGCCGGACGATGCGGTCGAAGGACGCGACCCGCGTGAGGAACTGGCCCACCGACTGATAGTCGCCCTTGACCTGCATTTGCCAGTCCTGGTGCAGGTAGTAGCTGCCCGAGTCCGCCTTGGGCAGAGCGGGCACCACCTGCTGCAGCTCCAGCCCCAGGCTCTGGCTCTGGCGGGCGATGGCCTCGTAGATCTGGGGTACCTCGGCCCGGGACGGGACGAGCTTCTGGAGGGCCTGGTACAGCCCCTCGTCGTGGGCGAGCTCCTCCCGGAGCTTGTCCAGGTTCCCGGTGCGGGCCTGGGCCTGCCGGTTCTGGAACTGGACCTGCGCGACGCGGTCCTCGAGCTCGTTCTGCTTCGTACGGGTCGGCGAATACACGTACATCCAGAACAGCACGAGCACGACGAGCGCGCCCAGGATGCCCAGGAAGCGCTTCTGGTCACGGGGGTCCGGCGGCAGGAGCGCCATGTCAGGCACCTCCCTTGAGCAGCGGTGCGGTCGGCACCGAGTCCGGCGGCGGCGACCGGTAGCGAACCGTGAGGGTGAAGGCCTGCGCGGTGAGCCCCTTCATCTCCTGGGCCTGGGTGGAGACGATCTGGACGTCCGTCAGGTACGGTGAGCTCTCCAGGTTGTGCACGAACTGCGTGACCACGAGCGGGTTCGCCGCGGTTCCCAGCAGCTGTACCTGGACGTTGGGCAGGGGAGCCTCCCGCTTGATCGCCGTGAGCCAGGCCAGGTCGGGCAGCGCCCGGCCGATCTCGTCCAGCAGGTGGGGCCACACGAACCGATTACCGTCCAGCTGCTCCACCAGGTCGACGCGCTTCTGAACCGCCGACCGCCGGCTGATCAGGCTGTCGCTGAGGACCCGCAGCTCTGCGAGCCGCGCCGAATCAGCCGTGGCCGCATCGAGCTGCTGCTGCAGCGAGTGGTCGCGCGAGCGCTGCATGAGCCACAGCGACAGCACGATGAGCGGAACGATGACGAGCACCGCAATGAGCCCGGCGTTCCACGGATCCTCCCGGAACGACTGGAACCGCGCCGAGGACGGGAGGTTCACGGAGCGCCGCTTACGGCGTGCCTTCTTCTCGCCGCCGCTCGGATGAAGGTTGATCTCGATCATGCTCGCCCCGCCTCCTCTCAGGCCGGACGCCGCAGGGCGAGTCCGGTACACAGCATCATCATCGGACCCACCTCTTGGTATCCAAGCTCCTGGACGGCCGAGGGCTTGAGCTGGAGGCTCTCGACCGCGCTGGCCACCCGGGTCTCGACGCCGAGGCGCTCGGCGAGCGCGTCGGCCAATCCGGGCACCCCCACGCCACCGCCGCACAGGTAGAGACGGCCGATTCCGGCGCCCACGGCCTGCGTCTCGAGGAACGCCGTGGCCCGCTCGACGCCCCGCGCCACCTCCTTGGCCCGCTCGGACAGGAAGAGGTTCAACGTCTCGTCCTCCCCCTCGCCCCGGAGCACCGCCTCGGCCTCGTCCGCCGTCACGCCCCGTTCGCGCTGGAGGTCCTGGGCCAGGCGCCGCGTCCCGAAGGTGAGGTCCCGGGTGAGGACCGGCACCCCGTCCTCGAGGATGTTCACGGTGGTGGAGTCGTGCCCGATGCTCACCAGGGCGGTGATGCCGGCCATGGCCTCGGGGTAGTTTAGCTCCAGCGCGTTGTGCAGGGCGAAGGCGTCGACGTCGACCACGGTCGGATTGAGCCCCGCCTCCTGCACGAGCGCGATCTTGTTCTCGACGAGCTCGCGCTTGGCAGCCACCAGGAGGACCGTCATCTGGAGGCCGTCCCCCTCGGGGTCGGTGATCTGGAAGTCGAGCTGCACGTTGTCCATGTCGAAGGGCACGTGCTGCTCCGCCTCCCACCGGATCACGTCCCGGGCGTCCGACTCGTCCATCCGGTCCATCTGGATCGTCTTGATGATCACGTCGCGGCCACCGACGCTGATCACGACGTCGTCACCGTCGATCCCGGTCTCGTCCCACAGCTCGCGGATCGTGTCCGCGACGAGCCCAGGGTCCACGACCTCGCCGTCGACGATGGCCGAGCCAGTGAGTTGCCGGAGCGCCATGCGCTCCAACTGCGGCACATCCTTGGCGTGGTCGACGACCGCCGCCTTGATGACGCCGCTTCCGATGTCGAGGCCGATGGACTTCTTCCGCCGGCCGAACCCGAGTGAAGGAAGCATAGACTTTGGCCTAGTAACCGTCCGGCGCGGACACAGTATGGTGGGGCGGGACCGCGAAAAGCTACCCTCACCCCTGCCCGGGTGTCAAACCGCGGGCATCCGCGCTCGCTTAGGGATTCTCTAGAAGCTCTGCGACCAGGTTCCCGGCTCCTGGATCAGCACGGCGAGCGACTTGCCCGCGTTGGCCAGGTTGCAGCTGTGGTACCGGTAGCGCTTGGTGCCGTTGAGTACGTCGCCGAGGTCGTCGGAGGTGACGTTCTGGCCCAGGAGGCTGTTCAGGCCCGACATGACGGCCCCGTCCAGGCGGCCCTGTCCGTTGTCGGTCACCGAGCCTCCAACCATCACCATCCCGTCCCAGTTGAAGTTGCCCTTGAGGGTCGCGTTCCCGCCGACGATGAGGACGCCCCGTCCCGCCTCCCCGCTGCCGAACGTCCCGTTCCCGTCCACGTAGATCACGGGCCACTCGTCCGAAGGCAGCGTCGAGAAGTCGGGAAAGGCGTCGGGCGGGACTTCGTAGGTGTGGGGGAAGCGGTCCCCGGACAGGATGGACTGCCACTCCGTCGCCGTCATCACGCCCTGGAACGGAGTGGGCGTCTCCAGGATCTTCGGGTCGCCGGTGATCATGTCGTCCTTACCCGACCAGCCGGCCGGGGGAAGCACGACGCCCGCCTTCTGCGGCTTCTGACCGCACTGGTCGGTCCCGTCAATGCCCCCGGAGGCGCCGTTCTTCTTCACTCCCCCGCCCGACGTGAGCGCACCCGGCGGGATGGGAAGCATGTTGATGTCCAGGAGCGCCACGGTGGTCACGGTCCGGCTCGTGCCGCGCGTGGTGCCGGTCGAGCTCAGCTCCCACACCGATCCGTTGCTGCCCAGGTCCACGAGCTGGCTCGGAGTCACCGTGGCCGAGCCGCGCGTGCCGTAGGAGTACGTTTCGGCGCTGGACGGCGTGCCGCGGTGCGTGCCCAGGTACTGGCTCAGCCCGGCGTCGGCCACGTAGAGCGCGTCGACGACGTCCCGGTAGTTCGTGGCCGTCTTGCGCTCGGAGTTGGCCATGAGGAAGCCACCGGTCGCCAGCGCCGTCAGCCCCACCAGCGCGAGGAGCGCTACCAGGAGCGCGAATCCCTCCTGGCGGACCCTGTCCCGTGACCCGATGTCGGACGGCGCCGGTCGGCGTCCCGGAGCCTTCGAAGGTCGGCGGGTGGAACCGTCGGAGTGCAGCATGGTCGACTCCATCGCTCGTGGGCGCATGATCAGCTCTGCAGGTTGCGCAGCGGAATGTCGAAGCTGAGGTCGCGGCTCACATCGAATCGGTTCGAGCCCGATCCTATGGCCGAGGCGGAAACCCGGATCGATCGGATGTCCGTGAGGTCGGAGCCCGTAAGGGTCCCGTGGACGGTGCCGTCCGCCTTCACGTACCGGAACGCGGCGCCCGTATCGAAGGGAGCCACGAGTTCCTGGTCGTTCCGCCACAGGGCGGTGCCGCTTGTGAAGGAGGAGGCGGCGAACGAATACGTCAGCATTCCGTACACGCGCAGGACCGAGCCCGCGGCGGGCGTCGCGAGTCCGCTGCTGCTCCAGTCGATCGCCCGGAAGCGGCTGGCGTCAACGCTCTGGACGACGCCCCCGTTGGCGGTAGTGCACGCCGTCAGCGCCGTGGCCGACGCGCTGCCGGAGCCATCGAAGCCGTCCTTGTACGTGAAGCTCGCCGAGTTCGGATCGGACACCGCGGTCCCGCGACCCGACGGCAGGTTCACGCTGGCCGGCTCATTGTACACGTACGTGTAGACGGTCGAGCCGCTGCTTCCGCACACCACGGCCTTGAGGACGTCGAAGCGGACCTCGACCGAGTCGGGCGTGGCCAGCTCGATGTCCGCCGGTGCCGCCATGCGGAGCTCGGAGGCCATGAGCTCGGCCGTTCCCCGGATCGTCTGCTCGGCGTAGATCGTGTCGTCGTTCTTGCCGTAGAAGCTGTTCTGGCGCATGAGGAGGCTCACCACCCCTCCGGCCAGAACACCGGCCACGACCAGAGCGATGAGCATCTCGACCAGCGTGAAGCCGGGGGCCGCGGTGCGCCCCGAACGGGTCGGTTCGTCTCGCATCATGTTCCTCGATTCCTCCAGCCGGGAGGACCGGCCTGGCGTGCTCACGGTGTCGGCAGGGTCACGGGGGCGTGCAGGCGCGTGACGAAGGTGTCGGGGGTCACGCCCGTGGCACCCGTCACCACCAGCTGCACGCTCTTCAGCTTGGTCGCGGCCTGGGTCACGGTCCGCGAGACGGTATAACTGCGGCCCGCGACCGTCACCGTCGTGTCCGAGCTACCCACGGCCACGCCGGCGTAGTTCTGGGCCATGGCGTCCATGATCTGCTGGGCGGCCATGGCCTGGTCCGTGTCGTAGGCGGCTCCGCGGGTCTGGTGGGCCGTCGACAGGCTCACACCGGCCAGCGCGAGAAGACCGAAGGCCAGGATCACGACCGCGATCAGCACCTCGACGAGGCCGAAGCCTTCCTCGTGGCTCCCGACTACCACGCGGTGGAGGAGCACCCTATCGGCCGCTCGAGATGACACCGGATTCTCCCTGTTCATGCTCACCTCACGGCACCTGGGCGATCCGCGTCCGACCGAGCGCGGAGACGTCCACCTTCTTGGTCAGCCCACTCCGGCCCAGGTCGATCTCCACGGTCCCGCCGGACGTCAGCATGCCGCGCGAGTTGAAGGTGATCGAGTCGCCGGTCGCCTTGACATCGAGCAGCGTGAGCGGCGTGTCGCTCGTGGAGCTCATGTCCGTGCTGGCCAGGATCGTCCCGCTCGCAGCACGGATCACGTAGCTTCGACCACCCTCGTCGGCCACCAGGGCGACGTTCTCGCCCCGTCGGATGGCGAAGCTCCGCGCCAGCGTGACGTCGCTGGTCAGCGCCCGCGCCGCCTGGTCGACGATCGTGGACTCGTTGAACCGCTTGAATCCGCGAAAGCCCACCGCCACCAGGATGGAGAACATGGCGATCACGATCAGCAGCTCGACCAGGGTGAAGCCCTCCTGGCCGGCCGATCGCGGAGTCCCAAAGTCACGCATTTCGCCACAAGTCTCGCACATCGTTCCTCTAAGTTGCTCGCGCTTCGATTGTTGGCGCGAAGCGTTCGTACCATGAGAGCAAGAAACCGGCCCGGTCACAAGACTTTCCGCCACAACGGCTTGCGTAGTTCCGAGGCGTCCGCGGTCGTGTACATCGTGCCGGTGGCTGAAAAAAGTGCAGCCCGGCGCGATGGGCGGCGGCGAGCCCCCGCAGGGAGAGAATGCAGGGCGTGCGCCATGCCGGCCGGATCGGTGTGGCGGAGGTCGCCGGGGGGACGGCCGTCAGGGGCCGACGAGGCGGAAGCGGACGGTTCGGATGCGGCCCACGAAGTTGCACACGAGCCGGATGGCCCGCGGGCCACGGTACAGGTAGAGGCTGCCGGGAGCCGCCTGGCCCCGGGCGTTGAAACGGAGGGTCCGGGGCCGCAGCCGGAGGGAGTCCAGTCGCGAAACGTCTCCGGAGAGCCAGGTCCGGTCCACCACCCGCCCGGCCGGGTCGTAGGTTTCGAGCGCGCCTCCCTGCGTCAGCCGCACCCGCAGCGTCTGCCGCCGGGCCAGGGCTCGCGTCCGGGCCAGCGCCAGGTGGCCGTGCGCAGCCCGGCCGGCCGCCTCGAGCGCCACCGAGTCACGCCACGTCCGGTACCCCCGTACGCCGAGGGCCGCCAGGAGTGCGGCCAGGGTGAGCGCGATGAGGAGCTCGACCAGGGTGAAGCCGGACGTGCGCGGGCGAGCTCGCACGGGGGCTCCTCCCGGAAGGCCGGTCCCAGCCATCGTCCTCCCTCATCCGTCCCGGGCCACGTGACGCCACCCTCCCGTCGGAGGCTCCGCGCTCGCATCACTGCCGCGTCATCACGGCGACTCGCGGGCCGCATGGGGGCGCTCTTCTGTTTCCGGGGTGCCTCCCGCGGAGGCGAGGGGCTTGAAGCGCCCCCGATCGTAAAGGTAAGCCCTGAGATCGGGATACGACGCCTCGAGCTCGCTATCAAGCCCCCGCAGGTCGCGCGCGACGACCAGCGGCCCGCTCAGGTCCGGTCGGTCATCGAGGAGGTGGGGCGTGAACAAGCTGTAGCCGGAGCGATCGTACGCGACCTCCGCGGCGCAGTCAGCCGGGAGGTGGGGATTCGCCCCGAACCGACCCCGCCTGAGGCGAAGGGTCGGATCCCCGTTGAGCTCCGTCGCGCGCACCAGAATCTCTCTCTTTTGGGTTAGCACTCCAAGCTCGGCGTCGAGGCGGGCGGCGGACCAGCCATCACGTCGGGCAGCTTCGGCCATCTTCAGTAGCTCGCAGAAGTCCACCGTTCGGTAGGCGATCTCAACCACCGAGGCCGATGCACCCATGCCCCTCAGACGTGCGATGAGACGATTCCCCGCGTCGACCTTCACGAACACCAGCGCTCGACCGATGCCAGCTTCTCGGGCGCGAGCCGGGAGGTCCCCCCTCATGGAGGCCATCCTCCCGGTGGTGTACACTCGCAGCCTTCCCGGTACGCCGACCACCGCTCCCCACACCATACAGAGGCCGAGCGTTGTGAAGGCCCACCGCCGCAGGCTGACGGGTCCAAGCAGGTCGCCGAGGCCAACACGTATGCTTCCGAGCCGGCCGGCTGCCACGACGAGGACGCGCGCCGTGAGCGGCAGAAGGAAGGCGAGCCCGGAGTACAGGAAGCGCGGCCCCAGGTATGCGTCCCGATGCCAGTAAAAAAAGTAGGCGACCGGAATCGCCAGGAAGCCTATGACCAGCCGCCGATCCCATCTCTCTTCGAGCCAACCCGCCGCCAATGCGGCACCCACGGGCCACAGCGCCGGCAGGGGCCACTCGAACAGGTTGAGATCGAGGAGCTGCAAGTCCGTGAGCTCGTTGCGGAGTCCCCGAACGGGCGTGTGCCCCTCCCCCCAGGGCGTGGCGTGGAAGCCGATTCCGTGGTTGCTACCCCAGAGCTTCAGGTAGCCCGGCAGGAGGGCGCTGCCAGTGGTGAGACGGTTGTAGACCGGGTACGCGGCCGCGACGACAAGGAAGGCTACGGCGGCGACCGCCAGGTGGCCCAGACGTCCAGTTCGCCGGGCCGAGGCCCTGCCGAACAGCGCGAAGGGCAGCCCGATTGCGGCCACGGTGTAGGGCCGGCTGAGGAAACCCACGCCGAGGACCGCGGCCGCCAGGGCCAAGCGTCCGACCCCTCCACTCTCCTCCCACGCCGCTGACAACCACAGGAAGACGGAAACGCAGAACAGTGCCGAAACGTGGCTCATATAGCTCGCGCCCATCACCCAGAAGAACGGTGACAGCAGGGCCAGGAGCATTGTCAGCCGAGCGACCGTGTCCCCGTAGGCCCGACGGGCGAAGGCATAGAGAGCTAGAGCCGTCCCGACCGTAAGCGCGACGGGAACCGCCCACGCGTGTCCGCTGAGAACTCCCAGTGTCAAGACCGCAGGATGGCCGGGCGGATACTGGGAGTACCAGCGCCCTCCGTCGAACAGCATCTGCTGAGTCATGAAGAACGCCGGAAGGCGGGGAGCTGGTGCCGCCAGCCGGCCGCTCGCGAAGATCCGCGCTTGGAATAGCTGGACCACGCTGTCCACCAGTAGCGGACGGTGCTCGAACACCAGCCGGGAGACAACCACGAGAAGCACCGCCAGAGCCGACGAGCACGCGAGGCGGGTCCACGGGGCTAGCCGACGCGCCGCCCATCCGATTCGATCGATGGCCCCCGCCGGCAGTGGTGGGAGGCTCAGGACCCAGCCCGCTCCCAGAAAGATGGCCGCGCCGAGCGCCCACTCGTCCGGTGACACGAGAGCGCCCGAGCCAGGGATGCCGCCGAACAGCGCGTGAAGCGGCACGAACGGCATGACGAGCAGACCAAAGCCAACCAGACGCCAGGCAGCACGGAGAGGGCCTCTTGGTCCGGACGTCTCAGCCACGGCTCGGGGTGGCCCGACAGAGGGCCACCAGCGACAGGCCGATCGGGAGGCGACCCCGGCGGACAATTGGTACTTCCCAGCGGCAGAGATTATATAGCCCGCGTTCGACGAAAGCGGGCAGCTCGATGAAGTCGTCGGACGGAGGTACGCTGGCGATGCGTCCGAGCAACCGCCGGATCGGCCGAACCACGCACGCTAGTGGTAGAACGGTAGCGAAGGCGAAGGAAAGCTGCTCGATGTCGAGTCCCGCGTCGGCCAGCTTCGTACGGAGTTCCTCTCGCCGGTAGCGGCGTCGGTGGTGCAGCACCGCATCATGCGGAGACCAGAGCGCTGGGTGAGCAGGCACAGTGATCACCGCCACACCGTCCGGGCGGAGAATCCTGCGCATTTCCCGCATGGCAGCTACATCGTCGTCCAGGTGCTCCAGGACATTGAGCGCCAGGACCGCATCGAAGGCACCGCTGGCGGCCGGGAGCTCGACAGCGGAGGCTTGCACGAGATCGGTCAGGCCCCGTTCCTGCGACATGCGGATGGCACCTGCGTCGAACTCGAAGCCCACCGCCAGCGCCTGCATTGGAAGCTGACCGAGCACGATCCCCGTCCCCGCTCCCACATCCGCCACGCGTCTGGGACCGGCCCCTCCTCTGTTTGCGGCGAGGCCATCCTGCAGGAGTCCGTAGACGAAGTCACGCTTCAGTCGAAACCACCAGTCGACCTCCTCGAAGCGCCGCATTCGGGCGTACTGATCGCGCTCCATGGCTCGGTCAGCTCCGATCTCGAATCCGGGACGCGTCCCGTGGCGGAGCGGAACCGGGGTCCCTGGAGGCGTCCCTCTCCCCCCTCGGCTGCCACACGAAGAACCCGGGACCACGGTGCACAGCGTAACGCTCCACGATCGGCTGCCACACGTCGTCCAGGTACCAGAAGTAGGCGAAGCCTGCTCCGCCGGCAGGGCTGGACACGCGTACGTTGCGCCCGGCCATTAGGTCGAAGACTGTCAGCACGAACGGCACGTCTCCCGCCTGAAGGCGGTCGCCCAGGACCAATGCGTTCCACATGCCGGCACGACTCAGGAGCCCGAAGGCATATGGGTCGTTCAGGAAGGGCAGGCTTCCCGCGCGAATGACGTCGGGGAAAGCCGACGCGTCTACTAGGGGGGAACGCCCATCAAGCCCGTTCATGACGATCGTCAAACCGGTGTGACGCCAGACCTCCGCCAGGTTCGAAACGAGATCCTGGCCGGCCGGCACTGCGACGGCGAGCATGCCCAGAAGCGATGCCGTCCCGAGCAGGTGCGGCCCCGACCGGACCCGGTTCAGAATCGCCTGCGGTGTCGGTGCGGGAAGGGTGAAGACCAGAAGGACCGAGGCGAACACCGGCTCAAGGAAGTAGTTGATGCTGGAACCCGTTTTCAGGGTCGCCGTCCCGTGCACTACCCAGGCGAGTGCCGCATACAGAACCGCAAAGCTCGCCGGACGCCGCCTCCGTTGCCGGCCGGCGGCGAGGAGTGCGATCAGGAGGCCGAGGAGGGGAGCCCACATCCACAGCTTCGCATCCGCCAGCACGGCGGTCACGTTCTGGAACTCGAAGCCGTGACCCAGAGCTCCCACCGTGTTGAGGAGATAGCCTCCGTTCGTCCACGATTGAAGGACCAACATCCCGGCCCCGACCACGCAAACGAAACCCGCCGCACCAACGAGTGCACGTCGTGTCCGTCCCCGCCGAAGCTCGTCCAGCACGAGCGCAATGGGAGCTGCCACGAAGCTCTGCTTCGTGAAGACCGCGAGGACGAAGAACGCGGCGGCCGCAGCCAGAAGCGGCGTGGTCCGCCTCGTCTCGGCCGCGGGGGCCGACGAACTCCGCGCTCCGGAACCAGAGCCCCACGATGCGGAATCCTCGCCTTCGGAGCCGGCTCCCGCTTCGAGAGCACGAGCGCGTAGTACGAACCGCACGCCCGCCAGCGTCCAGAACATGGCCAGTACGTCGACCTGGGCGCTTCCGGCCAGGGACCGGATGCCCGGGACCAGGACCAACGCACCCCCTGCCAGAAGGGCGGCCCACGTCCAGGGATGGCCGCGGGTCCGCGCGATTCCGATCAGGGCTGCGAGGCAGCCCGCGAGCGCCACGCAGCCGACAAGCCGAGGAGCCAACAACGACCCGCCGACGCCCGGGATGGCCATGACGGCCGCGCTCAACACGAAGTAGATCGGGGGGTAGAGAGTCAGTACGAGTGGAGGCGCGGTCCAGCCACCTACGGGATAGAGCGCTGAGAGCGAGCCGGCGCGCCGGAAGGCCGTGAGGCTCGCGAACACCGGCGCTTCCGTGTACTCGAAGATACGCCCAGTGCGGACCGCGTGCAGGACCCCGAGGGTGAGGACTCCGATTGCCAGCAGGGTCAGCACGCCGGCCAGCACTCGAACCAGACGGCGAGTCCAGGCGTTGAACGTCGAATCGGCACCCTCCGCCTCTCGCAGCGTCAGCTCGCTCACGCGCCGCCCATTCCCGGCAGGTCGACCCGTCGGTCCGACGACTCGATGTTCCGGTAGCGCTCGACCACGAAGGCCGGTCGACCCTTGGTCTCCTCGTACACGCGGCCCAGGTACTCGCCGATCACACCCAGGGCCAGGAGTTGAATGCCGCCGAGGAAGAGCACGGATGTCATCACTGAGGCCCAACCCTGGATGGCCCGTCCCGTAACGAGGCGCTCGTAGAGCACGTCGAGAAGAACGATGAACGCCACCCCCGAGACGACGAAGCCGAGCACGCTCGCCGCCCGCAGGGGAACCTCCGAAAACGCGAACAGGGCATCGGTCGCCAAGCGGAGCAGCTTTGAGGGGGACTGCCTCGGCTGCCCCGCGTACCGAGCCGCCCGCTCGAACTCAACGCCGATCTGAGGCCCCCCTACGTACGCCCGGAGTCCGCTGACGTAGCGATGGCGCTCGGGCATTCGGTTGATGAGATCCACGACCGAGCGGTCCATCAGCGAGAAGTTGCCCGCGTTGGCCGGGATCTCGAGGGGACTCAGCTTCCGAAGAAGCCAGTAGAAGCCGGAGAACAACCATTGCTTGAACAGGCCTTCCTTGCGGTCTCTCTTGATCGCGTACACGACCCGGTAGCCCGCCTCCCACTTTTCGAACAGACTGGGGATGACCTCGGGCGGGTCCTGGAGGTCGCCGTCCAGCACGACGACCGCATCGCCCGGGGCTACCGCCAAGCCCGCGGAGATGGCCTCCTGCTGGCCGAAATTTCTCGACAGTTGGACCACCCCCACCCGGCGATTGCTCTCGGCGAGGCCCGCCAGGAGGCCGCGGGTGGCGTCCCGGCTCCCATCGTCCACGTAGACGATGCGCCAGTCGACTTCCATGGACTCGAGCACCTCCACCAGTCGCGCATTGAGCTCCGGGAGGATGGACTCCTCGTTGTACAGGGGAACGACGGCAGTCAGCGTCTTCATGGTTTGGTCCCCAGCTTCTCGAACGCCTCTCGGCTCCAGACGTAAAGACCAGCCAGCTCGACGCCCTGGTAGTGGACGGCGACGACCGGCTGCACCCGACGATACAGCTGCCACTGGTTGCTCTCGAACATGGCCTTCCGGGCGTAGAGGAGCACGTAGGGCGCCGGAAGACGTTCGGTGAGGTGCAGGTCGGACCGAAGCATGCCCCACTGCTGCAACTGCACGAAATGGTCGGACTGCGGGAAGGTCGACAGGGTCGCATCCTTCGGCAACATGCGGTCGACCCGTGCCAGGAAGGCCGGCGTGAGCGCGTCGTACCAGTAGGTGGCCTCCATGCCTCGAATGGCGGCTCCGTGCGCGCCCCCGATGCCCTCGCCATAGTAGGACAGGTAGTAGGGGGCCGTCTCCACGAGCTGCACCGCCGGGGGCACGAAGAAGAACGCTCCCAGCACGGCCACCGCCGCGCCCGACAACCGGGGCGTGACGCGATCCCGCAGAATCCTCACACCTCGCGCGAACCCGCGTCCCGCGAGCAAGGCCACGAAGGGGAACATTGGCAGGTAGAGTCTCACACCGTCGTGGTTGGGCGAGCTAGGAAGCGCAAGCAACGCCCACCAGAAGACGACCTGCACCAAACTCGCCAACACGAGGGGATCGTGCTCCCTCCTCAGACCAATCCAGGCGCCCATCCCGGCTAGGGTCAGGGTCCCCACCGGAAGCGTGGCCAGCGTCATCACGATCGCCTCGTGCCATGGCACGACGTAACCGTAGATTCGACCAAGGTAGTAAGTGGTGATTGGAACCACGGTTTCCCTGGCCAGACTCTGGCGAGTGAGCCCCACCATGTAACCGATGGGATGGTGCCAGGCCATCGGGTTGGCTGCGATGGCGAGGAGGAGACCCAGCCCGAGCAGTGCCAGAAGGCCGCCCCATCGACGACGAGCTCGGCTGTCGAGCACCACCCAGGCAGCGATCGGAGCCGGCCAGAGGTAGCCGGTGAACTTGGTGGCCATGGCCAGACCGAACCCGAATGCGCCGAGCACGATCCAGGCCCGCCGGCCGCCGCGGGCGTACGATATGGTCCCGATTGTGCCCAGGAACCACAGGGCGGTGAGCGGCATGTCGGTCGCCGCCACGTGCGCATGGCCCACGAGACGCGGCATGAGGAGGAGCGCCGCGCCGGCACCCAGACATCCAGCGATGCCCCATGCCCGTCCGGCTACCCAAGCCAGGACACCGGCGAGCAGGGTCATCCATAGCACCGACGCCAGTCGGTAGCTCCCCACGCGGCCCAGGAGGGGAGCCGTAGCCCAGCCCGTGATGGCCATCGCTTCCCGGAAAGCGGGAGGGTGGGGGTTCCAGTAATGCTCCCAGTCGAACACCGCCTGGATCGTACTGTCGCTCAGGGCTTCCACCCGGTTCGGACCCACGACGACCCGCTCCGCCCAGCCCTGGATGCGGTCCGTGGCGGCCATGTAGATCGGCTCGTCCCAGGTGATTCCCACCCGACCCACGTCGTGCAGACACCAGGCGAAGGAGACCAGCGCGAACCCGGCGCTGAGAAGCGCCAGGAGCCTCCTTCCCGCCCGGTCGGACCCCCTCGCCCTGGACATCAGTAGGTCCTGAACACCTGGAGCAGGGGCACACCGCGCAGGGCGACCTCTAGGAAGGGGCGTCCACCACGCTGCACCAGCGCCCGGTCCCGGAAGGACTGGATGCCACGGCGGTTGAGAATGAACACGAAGTCCGGTCGCCGGGGAGGACGGAGAGAGACCGCCACGTCCTGCCTCTCGCCGGGCGCGCACACGAGGGCGCGGGTCCCCGGCGTCGGGGCGCCGGGATCCTCCATCTCGACCACCCAGTCGGCCGGCGCCAGCCCGAGCTCCCGGTCGAAGCACAGCTCCTCGAGGAAGAAGTCGGGGTCGATCACCGAGCCGGGCGGGATGCGGTGCGCGAGGTCGGCCAGCATGTCCGGAGTCAGCACCTCCTTGAGGTTCGAGATCTCGAGCCCCCGGCGCTGGGCTCCGCGGATGCCGCCGATCAGCCCGTTGAAGTAGGAGAGCTCGAACGGGTGGAACGCGACCACGTCCAGGATCGGAACGGCGAACAGTGCCACCATGACGAGCACGCGCGCCAGGTCGACGCGCCGGGGCCACCGGCGCCCCGCCAGGTCGGCGAGCCGGTCCGCGAGCGCGCCGCACCCGACCCCGATGATCACGCACAGGAAGGGAAAGGCCGGAAGCAGGAGCCGGATCCCGTCGTGCATGGGCGCCGCGGGAAGCATGAGCGCTCCGTATACGACCACCAGGCTCGGCAGGCACAGGCGCACCAGCTTCGATCGCCACCTCAGGAGTCCCGCTCCCAGTCCGACGAGCAGCGGGACCGGGATCACGACGAGGGTCCACAGGAAGGGATACGACCGAGGCGGCCGGTATTCGTACATCCTGCCCAGGTAGAAGGTCGTGATCTGGGCGTGAGGGTCCTCCGCCCTGTGGAAGCCGGCGGCCAGGTAGTCTCCGAGCCCCCGCGCCGGATCCACCCACATCACCGGATTGCACGCGGCGAACACGAGCACGGCGCACAGCGCCAGCACGCCGATCTCCCGCCACGGGACGGACGGGCGGCCGTCCCGTCCGCGCACCCACAGCAAGAGCTGGAAACCCAGGACGGGAGCCAGCAGGAGGGCGGTGAACTTGGTGGCGAGCGCGGCACCGAGCGACAGACCTGCCAGCCACAGCCACCGCGACCTCCCGTCCGCCAGATAGACATCGAGCGCCGCCACCGCCCCGAACCAGAAAGCCGCCAGCACCATGTCGGTGAGCGCCAGGTGGCCGTAGGCGAACAGCGCCGGAATGGCGAGCAGGCTGGCCGCGGCGGCGAGCGCGGCCGTCGTGGAGCCGGACCGGCGCCGCACCAGGGCGCCCACGGACCCCACCAGGCCGGCGTACACCAGGGCCGTGGCGACCCGGTACGCGGTCAGCGGATGGACGATGCCTCGGAGCAGGAAGTAGCCGAGCCCGCCCAGCTCCCGCGACAGCGGCGGATGAGGGAGGCGCTCCCGCCACCAGCGCCAGGCGTCGAACACCACGCCACGCCGCAGCCATTCGCCGGGCGACCCCGTCACCAGGCCATGGAGGAAGGACCCGAACCAGCGCAGCTCGAGGAGGGAGCCGGTGAAGTAGTTGGGCACATCGCTGGCGACCCCGTAGTCGTGCAGGGTCGCCAGCGTGACGAGGGCCGCGACGACGAAGCCGCCCGCGAACAGCCACCACGGACGCACGCGCCGGACCTTCCCCCCGGATCCGCTCACGCCCTGCGTCTCCACCCGACGAGGAGCACGCCCGCGCAGACCAGGACCGAGACCGCGCTGATCCACGCGCCCACGACCACGGCCCTGGGCCTGTAGCGGAATACGACCTCGTGGGTCCCCGCCGGCACTTCAATGGCGCGGAAGAACCCGTTGGCCCGGTGGATGCCGGCAGGGCGGCCGTCCACGCTGGCCGTCCATCCCGGGTAGAAGCGGTCGGTGAGGACCAGGACCATGCGACCCGACGTCCGCGTGCGGAGCCGGACCTCCTCGCTGCCGTACCGGCTCTCCAGCACGTGACCCGTCGCGGCGGAGTCCGGAGCTTCGGCCAGGCTGTCGCCCAGCACGGCCTCGCCGCGCAGGTCGAAGTCGGGGCCGATCACCTTCCCGAACGCCGTGACCGGGTTGTCCTGGACGCGGTATCGGGACACGAGGTAGGCCCTCGGGACCGGGTTCTCCACTGTGTACATGCGCAGGGGCAGGTCGCGGGCGGCTTCCAGGGGCCGCAGGCCCGGCATCGAGTCGGCCGTGGGCGTCGGATCGACGTAGTACTTGACGTTCATGGCCCGCAGAAGCCGGGTCCGCACGTCGGGCGGGTTGTGGAGCGCGAAAGCGATCGTCGACACCACCGACTTCAGCTCGACGCCCTGGATGCCGTCCTGGCTCGGGTGATGGTAGAGCTGCCCAAGGTCGGGCCCCATGGCCTGGAACTCGATGTACATGTTCGTGAGCTCGAGGGCGCCGGGGACCATGAGGGCGCTGCCCATTGGCGTCGAAGTGGTCGACCCCCGGTACCGGTACGCCTGCCGGTCGGTGGCCACCCGGTCGAGGACGGTCGCCGCCCACGGCCTGTGCTCGTAGATCCCCCGGCTGACCGTGGGATTGACGCGGTCATGGGTTACGCCGAGGTCAACCGCCGCGAGGACCAGGAGGAGCGGAACGGCCAGCCGGCGCTCGACGCGCCGCAACCGCCACCCGCCCAGCAGCGCCACGCCCGCCACGGTGAGCAGCAGCGCCCGGACGAGGAGGCCGCCGTAGAAGCGCTGAGCCTCGGCCGGCCGCCGGCACATCTGGGCGCCGTGCCACGCCCCGCCGCAGGCCATGGCGAACAGGTCGGGCACCGCGTGAAGGAGCACCCATAGGGCCCCGTACAGGACGGTGAGTGCCCCCAGGGCCGCCAGGACCGGGCCGCTCCTCCGGGCGCCGTCCTCTCGCACAGTGTCGAATCCGCGGGCCGCCAGCACCGCCAGCGCGACGGCGGTCAAGAAGAAGAACTTCTCCGGGTAGCGCACCAGCCGCAGGGGCGGCAGCCACCGGAACAGGAACGGGAACACGGGGGTGGCCGGCCCCAGCGCCAGCAGCAGGCCCGCGAGCCCCAGCCCCGCCCAGAACCACAGCCACGGCCGGCTCCGGGGCCTCGCGACGCCCTGCGCGGCGAACCCCAGCACGAGGACGCCCGGGTAGATGCTGACCAGCCACGGCACCTCGGGCGTCAGCAGGTAGCGGGCGGAGAAGCCGTACTGACCGGTGCTCACCGCCGGAGGCACGAGGAGGTTGACGAGCGTCCGGAACCCGGCGGACCGTCGGGCCGCGAAGGACAGCGTGAGGTCGGTGTTCCGAATCGAGTGCCGGAGGAGTTCGAGGAAGGGCAGCAGCTGGACCGCGACGAGCCCCAGGGCCAGGACCCCCGCGGCTGCGAGCCAGCCCAGCTGGCGTCCGGCTCCGAGGCGGCGCGGCCCGGAGCGACCCACCATGAGCTCGTGGGCCACCAGGACACCCAGCCCGATGGCCAGCATCTGCGGCTCCCCGCCCAGGAAGCCGCAGGCGGTCGCCAGGACGAAGACCACGAACCGGCCGGGCGTCGCGCTCTCCACGTAGCGGTCCCACGCCAGCCAGATCCACGGGATCCACGCGACCGTCTGGATATTGTTGTAGAAGTTCCCGATCGAGACCAGGTACCCCCCCAGCATGAAGGCCAGGCCGCCCAGGAGGGCCGCGGCCCGGCCGTGCTGCCACCGACGCAGGAGCAGGTAGAAGCCGACACCGGCCAGTGGATAGTGCAACGCCAGGAGCAGTCCGAAGGCGTAGGAGAACGGCAGGACGTACAGCAGCAGGCTCCCAGGATAGAGCGCCCCCGGCTGCAGGGTGGCGAAGAAGGGCTCTCCGTTGAGCACCCAGGGATTCCACAGGGGCAGTCGGCCGCTCCGGATGGAGTCGACCAGGTACGCCTTCATGGGATAGAAGAAGGGCGCGATGTCGCGGCTGAAGAACACCTGGCCGCCGAACAGAACGCGCCGGAAAAACAGGGCCGCCACCACCACGAGCGCCGCGATGGCCACGGTCCCGGCGTCGAGCGTGATGCCGGTGGTCCGGCCGCCCACGTCGGCGGATCCCCGGTCGTACCTGCTCGATCCGTGCGTCATCGCGGGTGCCCTCCGGGCGCGATCAGCACAAGCGAAAGGGGCGTAGCGGCAAGACCGCTACGCCCCTCGAGCCGTCGGCGCATGGTGCGCGCCGACTCAGACCAGCTCCTCCGGGATCAACCCTTCTGGATCTTCCCGTCGGTCGCGCTCCCCGTACCGGAGGTCACGTAGTACGTGGAGGGAGACGCCGAGTGGCTCGCGGTGATGGAGTAACCGCCCGCGCTCGCCGCCGAGGCCGAGATCACGATGCCGTTGCTCGTCGTGAAATTGCCGGTGGCCATCGAGGCCGGGGCGTAGGTCTGCGCATCCGAGAAGTAGGCCTCCTCGGCCGTCATCGCGTTGCGGATGTCGCTCTTCGCGGCGGCGTCGAACGCCTTCTCCTTCGTCGACGCGAACTGCGGGATCGCGATCGCGGCCAGGATGCCAATGATCACGACCACGATGAGCAGCTCGATGAGGGTGAACCCCTCGGAGCCACGGATCCTGGAAGCGGTCGTCTTCATGGTGCCTCTCCCCCTTGGGATGAACGGGACGCCTGTCACACTCGCCCGCCTGTCGCCCGTCGGCGGCGGCGGTGCCCACTGTTGGCGAGGCGTGATGGGGGCAACGCCCGTGCCGCACTCGTGGCATCCATTCAAGAGACACCATGACAACCAATTACCGTGCTTTGTCCAACGGAACACTCCCCGCGCGGATCGGCCCGGTTCCTCGCACCTTGCAAAGACACTCGTGCGTTGCAAGACAGGCGCGATTCGAGCTCACGTCTCGATCCCGTAGCGGTTGATCTTGCGGTAGAGGGTGCTGGGGTCGATTCCGAGCACTTCGGCGGCTCTCGTCTTGTTGCCTCCCTCGGCCTTGAGCACGTGCGCGATGTACGCCTGCTCGATCACCTCCAGGGTCGGATTGGGGGGCGGCTCGTCCCGGACCAGCGGCTCGACCGGCTCCTCCCTGAGGCGCTCGGGGAACGCCTCGGGCTTGATCGTGGCTCCGTCCGTCAGCACCACGGCGCGCTCGATCACGTTCTCGAGCTCGCGTACGTTCCCGGCCCACCGGTAGCCGGCCAGCAGCTCCGAGCCGTCCTTCGACAGCTTCTTGCGCTCGATTCCCTGGTCGGCGGCCAGCCGTTCGAGGAAGTACTCCGCGAGGAGGGGCACGTCCTCCGTCCGCTCGCGCAGGGGCGGCAGCTCCAGCGCGATGACGTTCAGACGGTAATACAGGTCGCGGCGGAAGCGGCCGGTCTCGATGTCACGCTCCAGGTCGCGGTTGGTGGCGGCGATGAGCCGCACATCGACGGGAACCGGCCGGGTGGCGCCCACCGGCACCACTTCGCGCTGCTGCAGGACCCGCAAGAGCTTGACCTGGGTCGAGGGCGCCATCTCCCCGACCTCGTCCAGGAAGAAGCTGCCTCCCCCGGCCGCCACGAACAGGCCCTCCTTGTCCTTGACCGCCCCCGTGAACGAGCCCTTCACGTGGCCGAACAGCTCCGACTCGAGCAGGCTCTCGGGGAGCGCCGCGCAGTTGATCGACAGGAATCGCCCCTGGCTCCGGGGCGACAGGTCGTGGATGTAGCGGGCGAAGATCTCCTTCCCGGTCCCGCTCTCGCCCCGGATGAGGATCGTCGACTCGCTGCCGGCGACCGACTCGGCCAGCTCCAGGGCCTGCGTGAACTTCGGGCTCTCGCCGATCGGGCGGGGCACCTCGCCGGTGCGCGTCTTGGTCTGCCGAAGCTCCTCCTTGATGGCCAGATTCTCCCGCCGGATCTCCCCGTAGTCCAGGGACCGTCGCAGGATGGCCACCAGCTCGTCGTTCTCGAACGGCTTCTGGACGTAGTGCGTGGCGCCCAGGTTAACGGCGCGGATGGCCGACTGGAGCGACGCCTGGGCGGTCATGAGCACGACCGGCGTCGTGGGGCTGCGCTCGCGCACCGCCTCCAGTACCTCGACGCCGTCCATCTTCGGCATGCGCACGTCGACGAGCACGAGGTCGGGCTGGCGCTCGTCGAAGCATTCCAGACCCTGGGCCCCGGTGAGGGCGGAAGCCACCTCGAAGCCCTCGCGCTTGAGGAGGACCGTCAGCGTCTCGACGAGGCTCTGCTCGTCATCGATCACCAGGACCAACGGAAGGTCACTCATCGGCGTCTCCTCGGGTGCCCCTGACATGGGTGTCGAAACCAGGGTTCTCGGTGCGTGGCGGGCGCGTCGGGTCGTTCGATCGATCTTCGGGCTTTCCCAGCGGCCTCTCGGCCCACTCCCGCCGGGGCAGGATGATCGAGAAGGTGGTGCCCCGCCCGGGTTCGGAGTCGACCAGGAGGGCGCCTCCGTGCGCCTCGACGGCGCGCTGGGCGATGGAGAGGCCGAGGCCGGACCCTCCCTGGCGGCCCGTGTGGAAGGGCTCGAAGATCCAGCCCAGTCGTTCGGCGGGGATGCCCGGACCGTCGTCGACGACCCGGATTCGGACCGGCGAACCCAGGGCCACGTCCCCCGGAACGTGCTCGAGCGGGAGGTTGTCCGCCAGGACCCGCACGGTGGGAGGGTGGCCCGGCTCGGCAGCCTGGACCGCGTTGAGGATGATGTTGCTCAGCGTCCGGTGGAGCAGGTCGGGGTCTCCCCACAGGTCGCTCACGTCGCCCTCGCACTCGATCTCGAAACGGGCGTCACCGGGAGTGTCGGGCCGCTGCTGGACCATGGCCACCGCTTCCTCCATGAGACGCCGGACATCCAGCGCATCGCGGCCGGCCACGTCGACCCGTGCGAAGTCGTTGAACTCGCCCAGGAGCCGGTCCAGTCGGTCGCTCTCCCGGACGATGAGCCGGCCCAGGATCGCATCGTCCTCGTCCTCCCCGTCCCGCTTCGCGGATCCTTCCAGCTGCTGCACGGCGCTGCGGATGGCCGAGAGGGGATTGCGGATCTCGTGCGCGAGAGAGGCCGACAGCTCGGCCACCGCCTCGAGCCGGCCCGCTCGCAGCCTGAGGTCCTCGAGACGCCGGAGCGTGCGCAGGTCCCGGAGCACCACCGTCACCGACGACGGGGCTCCCGGCTGGCGGAGCACCGCCGTGCTGGCCGCGACGGGGAGCGCATCGTCCCCCTCCCGTTCCACCACGACCTCCCGGTCGTGGACGGCCTCCCCCTGCCGCAGGCTCTCCCGGATGGCCCGGGCCAGCTCCCTTCCCTGCCGGTCGAGGACGGTCAGGAAGTCGGCCCCCAGCCACTGCGCGGCCCGCACGTCGAGGAGCGCCTCGGCCGCCGGGTTCATGTAGGCGAGCCGTCCCTCGCCATCCAGGGTGAGGACGCCCGAATCGAGGGTCCGGAGCAGGTCCGCCGTGTCCAGGCGCAGCCGGTGGAGCTCTCCCTCCAGCTCCCGCAGACGCCCGCGCGTCTGGCGGAGCCGGGCGGCGATCGCGCTGCTCACGGAGGTGACGACCGTGAAGATGACCACCTGGAGGACCACCGCCGCGCCCAGCTGGGTCGGATAGGCGCCGATGATGTCCCCCAGGTACGCCGCCCCGCACACCACCGCCACGAACACGGCCGAAGCGAAGGGCACGAGGAGCGCGTAGCCCGAGGCGAGCGCGATGTAGAACAGGGGCGGGAAGACGCTCTCGCTCCCCCCGGTGATGTGCACGATCGCCGTCACCAGGAGGATGTCCAGGACCGCCTGGGAGTACAGGAAGTCCAGGGTGACGGGACGGTGCCGGAAGTGCGTGTACCAGTAGGCCACCGGCGTGGCCAGCCCGGCCAGGAGAAGGCCGCCCAGCGCGACCTGACGAAGCCCGATCGGCAGCGTGGCGGCGGGCCCACCCAACCACGGCGTCCCGATGGCGAGCGCCGTGCCGAACACGCTCAGGCACACGACCAGGCGCGCCGCGTAGATCCAGTAGAGGACCTGCGTGGCGTCGAGCGCCCGCGCCCCCCTCACATCCCTGCGTGCCGTAAGCGCCACTCGGGCTCCGGGTTCCCGCCGTCCTCGCCCCTCCTCCAACCGACCGGAAAGGAAACGCCCTGCCTCGCAAATTGCAAGAGGTCCGGGTCGGTGCTACCAGTCCGGGGGCTCATCGAAGGCGGTGAGCGCCACGATCCGTCCGCCGCGCACCGTGGCCGTGAGGGAGCGGTCCGTCGAACCCTCGGGACCGGACAGACGCCGCCGCAGCAGAGGCCGGCCCGCCGAACCGGCCGCCGCGTCCGGCGCGCACGCCGGCCACAGACCCACCGGCTCGGTGGCCTCCCGAAGCGTGGAAGCCCCGCCCGGGAGGCGCAGGGTCCACGACGCCACCCGGTGGTCCGCCCCCAGGCGCACCCGGAGGCCCCAGCCCCGGCCCTCGAATCGGAGCCACCGTCCGCCTCCCGCCGAGCGGTCCGCGACCGGACGCCCGAGCCTTCGCGTCACCTCGTCGGGACCCGCGCCGATGAGGCGGTCCACGCGGGGAAGCCTCACGGCGAGGGGAGCACCTGCACGCGGACGCGGCGGCTCCGCGGCCCGTCGAACTCGCACAGGAACACGCCCTGCCAGCGGCCGAGGACCAGCCGTCCGTCGGAGACGATCAGGGTGAGGCCGGGGCCCACCAGGCTCGTCTTGATGTGGGCGTCGGCGTTGCCTTCCCGGTGCCGGTACCCCCCGCCCTCGGGCGCATGCCCGGCCAGCCACGCCTCAATGTCCCGGGCCACGTCCGGGTCGGCGCTCTCGTTCACGGTGAGTGCGGCCGTGGTGTGCTCGGACCACAGCACGCAGGCACCCTCGTCGACATCCGCGTCCACCAGGACTTCCTTCACACGGGCGGTGATGTCCACGAGCTGCTCACGGCGATCGGTCTGGACCTGGATGGTATGCATGATGCCTCTCCTCTCGCCTCGACCACGGTTCGTCGCCGCTTCACCCGGCCCGGGCGCCCAGAGTACCCGGGTCGTCAGTGAGCTGTCCAGCACGAACCGAACTCACGAGTCCGATCACGAGGAGACCGACGATGCGCATAGCGTTCCTGGGGCTCGGCCGGATGGGACTGCCGATGGCGAGGAATCTCCTCGCCGCGGGACACGAGCTCGTCGTGTACAACCGTACGCGCAGCCGCGCCGAGGCGCTGGAGTCGGAGGGAGCCCGGGTGGCCGGGTCTCCCGCGGAGGCGGCCGAGGACGCGGAGGTCCTGGTGACGATGCTGGCCGACGACGCGGCCGTCGAGCGCACGGTCCTGGGCGCGTCCGGCGCGCTGGCCACCCTCCCGGAGGGCGCCATCCACCTGTCGATGAGCACGATCAGCACCGCCCTCTCCCGCCGGCTGGGCCGGGAGCACGCGGCCGCCGGGCAAGCCTACGTCGCCGCCCCGGTGTTCGGCCGGCCGGAGGCCGCCGCCTCCGCCGAGCTGTGGGTGCTCGCCGCGGGAGCGCCGGAGGCGATCGACCGCGCGCGGCCGGTGATGGAGGCCCTGGGCCAGGGCGTGATCGAGCTCGGCGAGGAGCCCGAGACGGCCAACCTCGTGAAGGTGGCGGGGAACTTCCTCCTCTCGTCGATGCTGGAGGGGATGGCCGAGGCGTTCGCCCTCGTCCGCAAAAACGGCGTGGATCCCGAGCTCTTCCTTGACATCGTGAACGGCCGCCTCTTCCGGTCCCCCATCTACGAAGGCTACGGCGGGCTCATGGTTCGCGGCGGCTACGAGCCCGCCGGCTTCGCCCTCAAGCTGGGCCTCAAGGACACGCGGCTCGTCCTGGCCGCCGGCGACGAATCGGAGGTCCCGATGCCTGCCGCCAGCGTGGTCCGTGACCGGTACCTGACGGGGATGGCCCGCGGCCTCGGGGAGCTGGACTGGGCCGGCCTCGGTCGGATCGCGGCCGAGGACGCGGGGCTGGACGGCTAGGCCGGGGAACGCCGCGAGTCGAGGGTGCCGCTCAGGGAGTGAAGAACGCTCCCATCGACGGCGCGTCGGCCGCGGCGGCGGGCCAGCGGTTCACCCCGAGGCTCTCGAGCACCAGCCGCAGCGTGCTCGCGTGCTGGAAGAAGGTGTCGGAGCGGTAGCCCCTCCGGGCCCGCGGACTCACCACCACCCACGGCACCCGTCCGCCTCCGTGGGCCGCATCGCTGTCGTGCGCCTCGTCGAAGGTGATGATCAACAGCCCGTCGGCCTGGAACGTCGGGCTCGCCAGGAGAGGCCCGATGTGATCCCGCAGCCACGCGTCCGCCACGGCCAGGGAGCAGTCGTGACCATCGTGGCACAGGTTCGGGACGATGTTGGCGAAATCCGGCAGCGATCCGGCGGCGAGGTCCTGCGCGAACCGGGTGAACGGGACCAGGTTGGCGCGCTGAACCGAGTCGTTCACGACATCCGACAGCAGCGCGAACACGTTGTGCTTGCGTGCGTATGCGCCCGTGTCCCCGCCCACGTAGCCGACGGAGGGGAGGTCTTCGGCGTACGACTTCCAGGTCCTGCCCGAGGCCACCAGGCGCCTGGCCACGTTGTCCACGTCCACGACCGTGGCGTAGCCGTCGTCGTTGGTGACCACCTGCCCGGTGGCCAGCATGAAGTAGTTGCCGATCGACGGGTGCGTGTCGGCGAAGTACCGGGTGGCGAGGCCGAAGGAATCCGCCAGGCTGTTCAGGTAGGGCATGGCGGAGTCGCCGATCACATCCGTGTAACCGTGGTTCTCCTCGACCACCAGGATGACGTGATCGAACCGGCCCGCGTCCGGCGGGGGGGCCGGGCCGATCGGCGTCGTGGCCCGACCGCACGCCGCGAGGGCCAACGCCAGCACTCCCGCCAACAGCGGGGGCCCCCGGCGCGGATGGCCCGTGCGCGACCCCGGGGTCCGGTCGATCGAAGCCACCGCAGCTCGCCGACTCGCCGAAGCCCGCGGTTCAGTCCGGGGTGGCCCCGCTGTGCAGGGCGCCGTGACCGGCTCCCGTCCCGCCGTGCGGCCCCGGTACGCGGACGCCGCCCATGCCGCGCGGGCCACCCGCGCCCATGACGTGCAGGAGCCGGATGCCGTAGAGGGCGTTGGACCGCTGGCCCGGCGTCAGGACGTCCAGGGCCTTCTGCGCGCGCCTCGCGACCTCCATGCGCCGGGCGACCATGCTGTCCGCCTCCGCCCGGACGGCCTTCCCGTAGGCCGATAGGTCCAGCCGGTCCCCCTCGAGCGCCGCGGCGAGGCGGTCGTGGATCGCGGAGAGCCGGCCGCGGCGGGACTGTAGATCCCGCTCGGCCTCGGCATGGAGAGCCGCGAGCTTCTTCACCTGCGCGTCGTCCAGACCCAGCGCCTCACGCTGCCGCAGCAGCATGAGGGGCAGGTGGGCCAGCGGGTCGATCCCGACCATGCCAGCCATGCCGCCGGCGGACGGACCCTGCATGGGTCGCACCACCCTGGGAACGGGGTCCGTCCCCGGGTGGGGCGACTCCGGCGGCTCCTGGCCGCTCGTCCCGGCGGAGAGCCCCACCATCGCCACCGCGGCCACCACGGTCGCCACCCCGATCATCCCGCGCATGCTCGCCTCCCCTCGGATCCACGATCCATCCATGACGACGAAAGGCGGCCCACGGGAACCCCCGCGCGCCGCCTTCCGCCTTCCGCCGCTCGCCGCGTCAACCGCGGCGACCCCGCACGTTTCGCTCTACCAGCGGCTCCCGCCGCCGACCTCGCCGCCACTGGCGGCGCCGCCGGCCGGGGCGTCGAGACGCACCACGTTCTGGGCCTTGGGCCCCTTCGGATCGTCGATGATGTCGAACTCCACGTTCTCGCCCTCGTCCAGGGTCTTGAAGCCCGAGCCCTGAATGGTGCTGTGGTGGACGAAGACGTCCTCACCGTTCTCTCGCTCAATGAAGCCGTACCCCTTCTCGTTGGAGAACCACTTCACCTTGCCCTTGGTGCGACTCATGCTCTCATCCTCTCTTGTGTCGAATCACTTCGCGACGCCACGTGACGTCGCACGGTACGGCGAGCATCGAGACTCGCCACGAGCGCGGCCTGCGGCGTCCACGTCACGCCCGACCTGGAGACTCCGGAAAGAGCCGGTGGGGTGATGGGATGCGAAGGCAGGCGGCAAGCCGATCCGTCCGGTCCGGGAAGAGGTGTTCTTTCGCTCACGGGGTGCGGCGGAAAGGAGACTCCTCGTATGCGCAGGCGCTCGCTGAAAGGGCGCTCCGGGCAGGGTTCGTGTCGGCCGATACTGCCGGCGCTCGGCATTGGAGTATAGGCGTAACGGCGTATTCTGTCCAGTCCTTCCAAAAAGAGGAGTCGCGTCGCGGCGCGGAACGACCCCATCCAACCGCAGCAATGTCTTCAGCTTCCGGCGTTGTCGTCCCGATAGACCCGGCCCGCCTTCATGACGAAGCGCACCTTCTCGAGCGCCGATATGTCGCTCGTGGGATCTCCCCGCACGGCCACCAGGTCCGCCTGAAGACCCGGGCGTACCTGCCCGATCGTGTCCTCGAGACCCAGAATGCGGGCGTCCACGGCGGTCGCCGCCAGCAGAGCTCGCGCCGGCGACATGCCGTCCCGGACCATCCACTCCAGCTCGCGGTAGCTCGTCCCGTGCGTGAACACGCCGACGTCGCTCCCGCACCCGATCGTGACCCCGGCCTCCATCGCCAGGCGGAAGGCTCGGGCCGCCTGGCGGATGTCCGCGCTGGGTGGACTGCCGGGCTTCCAGCCCTGGAAGTACTCCGCGTACGCCGCCTGCGCCGCCAGGGTGGGCAGGTAGGCGATCCCCCTCTCGGCCATGAGCTTGAAGACGTCCGCCGTCCCGCCGTACCCGTGCTCGATGGTGTTGACGCCGGCCTCCGCGGCCCGGCGCATGCCCGCCGCGGTGGTGGCGTGAGCGGAGATCCGGCGTCCGGCCGAATGGGCCTCCGCCACCGCGGTACGAAGCTCCTCCTCGTTCAGCGTCGGAACGGCCTCGCCTCCGGGACCCCGTCCGTAGTCCGCGTACACCTTGATCCAGTCGGCGCCGTGACCGGCCTGCTCCCGAACCGCGGCCAGCATCTGGTCAGGGCCGCTCACCTCCTGGGCCCCCTTGGGCGGATCGAAATCGTAGGCGAATCCCCGTGGTCCCGGCCCATAGCTGCCCGTGGCCACGATGGCCCGGGTGGCCACCAGCAGCCGTGGACCGGGGATGAGGCCCTGGTTGATGGCGTCGCGCACGGAGAGGTCCGCGTAGCCGGCTCCCTCCGTGCCCAGGTCGCGCAGCGTGGTGAAGCCCATCATCAGGGTGTTGCGGGCGTGGAGCACGGCCTCGACCACCCGGTAGGGCCGCGGTTCCTTCAGGACCTGATCGTTCCAGAGCGTCTCGTCGTAGGGGTGGAGGAAGACATGCGAGTGCGCGTCGATGAGACCGGGGAGGAGGGTCGTGCCGGGCAGGTCGATGATCCGCGTGCCGCCGGGAGCACGCACCTGGCCGGCGGGACCGACCGCGGCGATCGAGTCGCCCTCGACCAGGACGACCCAACCGTCGTGCGCCGTCTCTCCCGTGGCATCGAACACGCGGTCGGGACGGAGGAGCACGGGTCCGCCGGGCGCCGGCGGCACCTCCGGCGCGTAACCCTCCCGCGCCGGAAGGGTGACGGCCGAGAGCCTCGATCCCCCCTGCTGGGCCGCGGCGCCCACCGGCGCGCCAACCAGGACCGCCGCGCACAGGGCGGCTCCCGCCTGGAGCCACGTCCCGCGCCCCGCCCGGCACCTCGAGTGTCGCTCCGCGTTCATCTCGCTCCTCCCTCCCCGTCTCGCGTCATCCTCCCGGGTGGCCCCTACCACGGGTCCCCCGGGCTCTCCGCTTCCCCGACGTCCCGTCCGGTCCGGCGATGGTACGCGAACGCCGTCGCCAGCGCGATGAGAGCCAGGAGGAGGAACGAACCCACGCGATACAGGGCCCGCAGAGCCGTGAGGTCGTAGAACACCACCTTGAGAAGCGCCAGACCGGAGACGGCGAGCCCCGCGATCCTCACGGGACGGCGGTCCCGCCAGAACCCCCAGGTGAGCAGTCCCCCCGCGTAGCACAGCCAGAACACGCTGACCGCCAGCGCCCGCGCCAGGGTTCCGCTCGAGGGGGGGAACACCCGGAGGACCTCAATGGTGCCGCCGGCCAGTCCCAGCAGCAGGGCCACGGCCCGAACCGCCGACCGGAAGCCATCCGGGGCCCGCCCCGACCCGCCAAGGAAGCGTGGCATCCGGACGAGACCGGGCGGTCGGCCCGTTCCGCTCGCCTCCGAGCCCGCCAGGGGGCCGCCGAGGAGCACGAGGCAGGCGAGAATCAGGTACAGGGACCACGCCCAGGGTCCGCCCAGCGCCGTGATCGCCGCGTCCCCGATCGGCCGTGCGTACAGGTCCAGAGACAGGAGCCGCAGGGCCGCCACGACCTCCAGGGCGGGCCCCACCCAGCGCGCCGACGCGAGCGAGCGCGGCCGGGTCAGCAGGCCCGAGGCCAGGCCCAGGAGTGCCAGCGCGCAGGTGGCGACCAGTCCCGTGAGCTCCCCGGCCGCCGCCCAGGCCGCGATGGCCATGCCGACCGCGTGAGCCGCCGTGTTCCTGCGGGCGATCCCCCCTGCCAGGTAGGGCAGCGCCGGCAGGACCAGCGTCAGCGCCGGGTGTGCAGCCAGGCCCGCCGGGGCCGCCGCCTGCGCCGCGAGGGCCCAGCCCAGCCCCCCGGCCACCAGCCACGGCCAGGCCGGCGCCTCGCCACGCGCCGCCGGCCGGGCCGGGACAGCGCTCCGCCGCGATGGACGCCGAAGCCCCAGGCGCCACGCCGGCAGCGCCATGATCGGGAAGCAAGCGTACAGGCCCCAGGCGGCGGACGTCCCCTGGACCCGGAGGGCGGCAGCCACCAGGAGTGTCCAGGAGGCCGCGACGACGAACCCCCGCAGGCCCGGCCAGCCCCGCACCCTGGCCGCCATGGACGCCAGTGCCCCACCGCCGGCGAACGCCAGGCCCAGGAGCCACGGGTGGGCGGCATCGAGGGCATAGGCGCCCAGGAGCAGGTAGGCGCCCAGGGCCGCCACCCCGAACGCCGCCCGCCAGCCTCGCAGCGCCGCCACCGTACCGGTGCCGAACGCCACGAACACGGCGTAGACGACGAGCAGGTTGGCCGCCCCGGCCGCGTCGGGCAGGAGGAGGGGGGCCAGGTAGGCGCCCGCGCCCGCCAGCGCGGCGAGGACGTGCTCGTCCAGGCGCGCAGCCCGCATGAGCATGACCATGGCCACCAGGCCCAGGAGGAGGATCCCGGACCACGGCGGCACGATCCGGTGCGGGCCGGCGGCCGCCCACACGGCCAGGTACGCCACCGCGCCCCCGCCTCCCACCAGCGCGGCACCGTAGTGCCGCATGCCGCGACCGACCAGCCGCTCTCCCTGCCACCACAGCACCCCACCCACCGCGAGCCCGGCCAGGATCCGGAACAGGGGGGAGATCCAGCCACGCTCGAACGCGTACTGCAGCAGGAAGGCGGCCGAGACCACCAGGGCCAGGAGCCCGATGACGAGCAGACCGCGCTGCCCCAGCCACTGCTCCACGTCGGGGCCGGGCCCCGGACGCCCGGCCGCGAGCCCCTGCGGGGCGGCCTCGCCGCCGAGCGGCGTGGCTTCCCCCGCGGGCTCGGGGGACGTCGGCCGCTCCTCCTCGCCGGCGGCCCGGGACCGGTGCGCCGCTTCCTCGGGCGTCAGCCCTCCCAGGCGGATGAGCATGGCCCGGCGGAGCTGGCCGATCTCCTCCTCGAGAGACGCCATGCGGCGCTCGAGCCGGTCGAATGCGAGGGTCGTCGGTCACCGCAGCGTCCACAGCGCGGCGTGGGCCCGCACGCCGCCGGCGGCACCGTCCGACTGGCTCACGCCCACGACGAGCCCGCTCTCGTCGAGTCCGTAGGCCTGGCTCTGATCGCCGCCCAGCGTGCCGAGGTCGGTCGGGCGCCCGTCACGCCACAGCACGGCGTGGAACGTCGGCGGCCGGCCCGGGGACGCACCGAGATCCGCCGTGCCCGCCACCGTTCCGGCGGCGCCGATCGCCCGGGCGTGGCTGTCCGGTCCGCCCAGCGTGCCGAGGTCCCGCATACCGCGCCCGGCCTCCCACCCGAAGGCGTGCTCCGAACCCGGCTCCAGGCCGGCGGTCCGGACCGCACTGGTCCCGGCCACCTGGCCCCGGTCGTTGATCCCGTACGCCCGGCTCTGTCGGCCGCCGAGAGTGCCCAGGTCCCGCATGCCGCCCCGCACCTCCCACAGGAAGGCGTGCTCGGCGCCGCTCACCAGCCGTCCCCGTCGGACGGGCGTCACGTCGCTCGAGCCCACCACCTGGCCGCGGTCGTTGATCCCGTACGCCCGGCTCCGGGTCCCCCCCAGCGTGCCGAGGTCCTGGATGCGGCCCGCCCGCCACAGCACGGCGTGCGCGCCGATGGCGTGCAGCCGACCCGGCTCGACGTCGCTCTCGCCCACGACCTCCCCGCGCTCGTTGATCGCGTAGGCCCGGCTGTCTCGCCCCCCGAGCGTTCCCAGGTCCCGCATGCGCCCATCCTCCCAGAGGAAGGCGTGCACAGCGATGGGACCCTCCCGCGGCAGGGCCGTGGTGCTGGCACCCACGACCTGGCCCCGGTCGTTGATCGCGTAGGCCCAGCTCTGCCGACCGCCCAGCGTGCCCAGGTCCCGCATGCCCCGGCCCGCCTCCCACAGGAAGGCGTGCAGGTCACCCGAGGCCGTGGCGCTGGTGCCCACGACCTCCCCACGACCGTTGACGCCGGCGGCCTGGCTGGTGGCGCCGCCCAGCGTCCCCAGGTCCGTGACCGCGGCGCCCCGGGGCGCCGCACCCCGTGGCGGGGCCGCCGCGACCACCAGGAGGAGGGTGGCGAGAGCGGGCGGTCCGCCCCGAGCGATCACCACGCGATGCCGTAGTCCTCGCCGTAGTCGCTGGCCGCGCCCCAGAAGGTGCCGTGCTCCCAGTCGACGAAGATGGCGGTAATGGGTCCGGAAGTGCGGTCCCGGAAGTCCTCGGTGTAGCCCATCTGCCGGAGCTTCCAGCGCACCCACGGGGGCGTGTCCGCGTTGAGCGTGATGTGGCCGGGCCTGGAGCCGTGGTCGCCGAACGAGCTCCGCATCTGGTAGCTGTTGAAGTTGGGTGCCTCGGCCGCCTGCTGGACGTTGAACCCGAAGTCGACCACGTCCAGGAAGAACTGCAGGAGGTTCTGGTCCTGCGTGTCGCCTCCCTGTACGGCCATGGCCAGGTAGGGCTTTCCGTCCTTGAGGGCGAGGGTCGGCGTGAGCGTGGCGCGCGGCCGCTGGCCCGGCTGGACGACGTTGTACGGGTCCTCGGCCGAGTCCAGCACGAAGCTCTGCATGCGCTCGCTGAGGCCGACGCCCGTGTGGCCGGCGACGACGGCGGGGATCCACCCGCCGCTGGGCGTCACGGAGATGACCCACCCGTGCGGCCCCGCCGCCTCGATGGAGGTGGTGCCGCGGGTGAACGACTCCAGGAAGGCGCTGTCCACCGGCGCCCGGTTCGCCATGGCCAGGCGCGCCGCCTCGGAGGGCGACGAGGAGCTCTGCTCAGCCGGGGCCGGGCCGGTAGTGTGCCAGCGGGCCAGGTAGTCCAGGAAGGGGTTCGTCCCCTGCTGGTACTCGTACGGGTTCCCCGGCTTCACGTCCGGGTCGTTGTGGTCCGGGTCGATGAGCTTCGCCCGGGCCGCCGCGTAGTCCCTGGACAGGAGCCCCTGGATGGGCTCGGCCGGCGGCACGTATGGGTCGCCGTAGTAGAAGTCCCGGTCCGCGTAGGCCAGGTTCATGGCCTGGTAGATGGTGTGGATGTAGCGGGCGCTGTTCAGCCCCATGTCCTCCAGGTCGAAGTGCTCGAGGATGTTGAGGACCTGCAGCATGACGGGGCCCTGGACCCAGCTCGTCAGCTTGTAGACGTCGATGCCCTTGTAGGTGGCGTGGACGGGCTCCTCGATGTGGACCTTCCAGTTCGCCAGGTCCTGCGTGGTGATCAGCCCGCCCTGCTCCTGGACCGAGCGCGCCAGCTCCCTGGCGATGTCGCCCCGGTAGAAGCGGTCGTAGGCCGCGTAGATGGCCTCCTTGCGGGTCTTGCCCTGCTTCAGGGCCTCCTGCTCGGCGTCGACCAGTTCGTGCAACGTCCTGGCCAGGTCGGGCTGCCGGAACACCTCGCCCGCGTGCGGGGCCTCGCGCGCTTCGCCCGGGTGTGTGAGAAAGAGCGCCCGCGAGTACTTCCACTTCTCGATCATGTCCTTGTAGTGCTCGATGGAGTTGGCCGTCTGGGCCTCCATCGCGTACCCGTTCTCGGCCATCTCGATGGCCGGGGCGAGGACCTGCTTCAGGCTCATGGTGCCGTACTCAGCCAGCATGGTCATGAGCCCGCCGGGCGTGCCGGGCGTCACGGCGGCCAGCGGCCCGTAGGCGGGCGGGTACTTCAGCCCCTTCTTCTTGAAGAAATCGGCCGTCGCGCCCGTGGGAGCCACGCCGAGCGCGTTGATGCCGATCACCTTCTTCGTGTTCGGATCGTAGATGAGGGCCTGCGTCTCCCCGCCCCAGGACAGCACGTCCCACATGGTGGCCCCGGCCGCCAGCATGGCGCACGCGGCGTCCACCGCGTTGCCCCCCTCCTGGAAGATCTGCGCGCCCGCCTCGGCCGACAGCGGCTTCCCGGTGATCGCCACCCAGTGCTTGCCGTGCAGCACGGGCTTGTGGGTCACCTGCGCCGCCACCGGCCGCACCGAGGTCGCCAGCAGCCCGGCGAGGAGGACGAGGCAGGCGACTCGAACCCGCGGACCACGCGCCCCCGAACCTCCATCGGGTCGGCCGTCCCGCCGGTCGTGCGCACCCACGTCGGAGGCCTCGAGGGCCGTGACCCGGTCCCTGTGCGGGTGTACGTCGTGTCTCGCCATCATCTCCTCGCTTGCTGTGGCCGCGCGTCAGTCGCCGGAGGGCGAGTCCCGGGGCGGCAGCACGACCAGCTGACCGTACATGAATGGAGCGTGCGACGGAATGTCGCACACGAACCTGAACAGTCCCACACGGGACGCCACCACCGTGTCGATCACGGTGGACTGGCCGGGCAGATCGAGGGCGGCGTGCCCGTCCAGCGCGAAGGTGTGAAGGTCGTCCTCCGGGTTCACCAGCACCAGGCGGAGCGTGTCCCCACGGTACGCCACCAGGACGGACGGCTGGAAGGCGTAGATCTCCTTGCCTTCCAGGACCCCGCCCCCGCCGAAGTCCTTCTTCAGGAACGGATACAGGTCCTGCTGCTCCTTGATGAGGAGCGGCACGGCCGTCACGGTGAAGCTCCGCAGGCGGGGTCGGTAGGCGTCGCGTCCCGAGGCCTCACGGCCACCGGCGCCGGGCCCGCAGGCCGCGGCTCCGAGGAGCGCGAGGGCGCCCGCGACGAGGCGGAATCCGCCGCCTGCGCGGCGTGAGCCCGCGTGCCTCCGCTCGACCTCCATGCGGCCTCCCCCGGGGGTGGTGAGCCGTCGCCCCTCCTCGGCGCCCGGCATGCCCAGCCTAGAGGACGCCGCGGGGCCCGGCAACGGCACGCCCCCTGCTGGAAGGGGCACCGCGGCTTCTCGCTCTCACATCGCGCACGGAGGAGACCGATGAATCGACACGTCTTACTGGCGGCCGCGCTGCTGGCCGCCCCGGCGGCGCTCCTCGCTCAGGGCACCGGCGACGCGCCCGGACCTTCGAGGGCGGCTCCGTCCACTCCGGTGCCACCGTCCGTCGCCACCCGTGTCGTGGTCCACGTCGTCGCCCACGACGCCAAGGTGATCGGCTCGCACGTCGGCGGAGTGCGCGTCGCCGTGCTCGACGCCGTCACCGGGGACACGCTGGCGTCGGGTCTCCAGTCCGGCGGGACCGGGGACACGAAGCTCATCATGCAGGACCCACGGGTGCGGGGTCGGGCACTGTTCGACACGCCGGGCGCGGCGTCGTACACGACGACACTCCAGCTGACGGAGCCCACCCGCGTCCGCATCGTGGCCGAGGGTCCCCTCGGGATCCCCGACGCCGTGCAGCGCGCCTCGACCACCCTGGTCGTCTTCCCGGGGGAGAGCCTCACGGGAGACGGCGTCGTGCTGGAGCTGTACGGACTGGCCGTGACGCCGACGCTCCCGGGAGCGACCGCCGCCGGGGCCGCGAGCGGTGCCGGCGCGACCGACCGCCCCCTGGGGGTGTCCGGGCCCACGATCGCCATTCGGGCCACCGTCACCATGCTGTGCGGCTGTCCGATCACGCCGGGCGGGCTGTGGGACGCGAACGGGGTCCGCGTGCGGGCGCGACTGGTGCGGGGCGACCAGGTGGTGGCCGAGGTCCCGCTGACCTACGCCGGGCGAGCCAGCACGTTCGAGGGAAGTGTCAGCGCGCCCGCCCCCGGCGACTACCGGCTGGTGGTCCTCGCCTCGGAGCCGGCGCGCTCCAACTTCGGCCGGGCCGAACGCTCGATCCGGGTGAGCGGCGGCTGAGGCTCAGCCGTCCCCGCCGCCCGCCGGCGCCAGGGCGTCCAGCGCGTGGAACTCCCGATCGTCCAGCTCCAAATGGGCGGCCGCCAGGTCGTCCTCCGAATGCTCGACGCTCGAGGTGCCCGGAATCGGAAGCATGACCGGTGACCTGCGCAGGAGCCAGGCGAGCGCCACCCGGGCCGAGCTCACCCCGCGCTCGCCGGCGACTCGCGCCAGGGGGCCGTCCCCCCGGGCCAGGGGCCCCGCGGCCAGCGGGTACCAGGGGAGGAACGCCAGGCCGTCACGCTCGCAGGCTTCGAGCACGGGTTCCGAGTCGCGGTCCTGCAGGTTGTAGCGGTTCTGGACCGAGACGACGTCCGCCACCCGCCGGGCCACGGCGAGCTGCTCCACGTTCACGTTGGACACGCCAATGTGCCGGATCTTCCCGGCGTCGCGCAACTCGACCAGCATCCCCAACGATTCCTCGAGGGGCACGTCCGGATCCGGACGGTGGAGCTGGTACAGGTCGATCCGCTCCAGGCGGAGCCGCCGGAGGCTTCCCTCCAGCGCCGATCGCAGGTGCTCGGGTCGCCCGTCGGGATGCCACTCGCCCGGTCCGCTCCGGGTGAGCCCTCCCTTGGTCGCGATGACGAGCCCGTCGGGATAGGGATGGAGCGCCTCGGCGATGAGTCGCTCGGAGACCTCCGGCCCGTAGGCGTCGGCCGTGTCAATGAAGTCGACGCCCAGCTCGACCGCCCGCCGCAGGACGCGCCGGGCCTCGTCGGGGTCGTCCGGAGGGCCCCACACCCCCTCTCCGGTGATCCGCATGGCGCCGAAGCCCATGCGCTGGACGGTGAGGTCACCGCCCAGCGTCAGGGTTTCGGTCGTCTCCTGGACGTGTGGCTCGGTCGGCATGGTGTCCTCGCTCGGAGCGCGTGATGGAGTCCGCTCTGGACCCTCATCCCGAGCATGGCCCATGCCGGGGATTCGCCTACGGTCCGTGGACGGACCACACGCTGGTGCCGCCCGCCGAGTCGAAGGCGATGACCTGGTAGCGCTCGGCCGGCGCGCTCGCCATGCCGGGAGAGCCGCCCGGCATGCCGGGCACGGCCAGGCCCCGGATGGCCGGCCGCTCGGCCAGGAGCCGCTGGATGTCGGCGGCGGGCACGTGGCCCTCGATCGTGTATCCATCGACCGTGGCCGTGTGACAGGCCGCCAGGTCTCCGGGCACGCCCCCCTGGCGCATGGCGGCGTCGAGGCTCGCCTGGTCGACATCCCGCACCGTCACCTGGAATCCCGCATCCGTCAGGTGGCTGACCCACAGGCTGCAGCAGCCGCAGGTGGGGCTCTTCACCACCTCCACCACCGGACCCTGGGCCCGGGCGGAGGGACGGAGAAACAGGTAGCCGGCGCCGGCCAGCACGACCACCGCAGCAACGATCCAGGAGGTTCGGGAGATACGCATGGGGGACTCCTCGCTCGGCCCGCCGTTCGGGGCAGGGTGGGCATCGGTCCCGGGGCGGCGGCCGGCCGGGCCGGCGTCCGACCCGGGTCGGACCTCCCCAAGATCGACGGCTACGGGCTCGGCGTCTGTCGGGCAGAGTCCGGAGCGCCTCGTAGAGGATTTCCCCTCGTGACCCCGGGGCGGGCGCGACGGCTCCGGGGAGCGGAGCCCCCGCGGCCTCAGAGGTCCGCTTCGAACCTCATCCCGAGGACGAAGGCGTCGGGGACCGAGGAGGCGGCCGCCGGGTGGTGGATGAGCTGCACGTCGGGCTGTACGGCGATGGCGCCCGTGAGCCGGACGTTGTAGGACGCCTCTCCGGTCAGCTCCCACGACGCGAGCCCGGGGGCCGCGCCCATGAGGCGCCGGCTGCGACGGGCCGCCGCCAGCCCGAGGCCGAAGCGGTCGGTGGGGCGGCCGGGGATCAGACCCGTGCCGCTCACGCCCAGCACCACGGACGAGGAGGCCAGGCTCGCCCGTTCCTGGGCGGCGCCCAGCACGCCGAACGCCCACAGCTCCCCCGAGCCGTCGGCGCTCGGCCCGCATAGCCGTGCCTCGCCAATGACGTAGGCGCCGTTCCCACCCGACGGGGCGGCCGAGCCCGGCGGCGCGTCCGCCGGCTCGGGCACGTGTCCGGTGTAGCGCCACACGCCGACCGCGAGCTCGAGGTCGTGGGGGGCCTCCTCCCCGGTCCGGCCGGCCCGCCGGCGCCGAACCGTGCTCGGGCGGGCGCCGGCGCCCAGGTTGACGGCGCTCGGGCGCAGGTAGCCCACCTCGGCCACGAGCAGGGCGCCGTCGCCGGCGCCCAGGTGGATCTTCGTGCCCCCGGGATCGGCGGGGTCTCCCGGCACACCGTCCGCCACGACCGCCTGCACGCGCCAGCCCTCGCCCAGGAGCGCCCTGGCCCGCAGGGCGAGCGAGGTGACGGGGAAGATGGAAGGCCCATTGACCCCGCTCTGGCCCAGGGCGGGCTCGATGCCGAACGAGCTGTTCAGGAACAGGTCCGCCGAGCCGACCGCGTCGAACTCGGAGTTCACGTCGTAGAGTCCGGCCAGGAGCGACAGGCGGTCCCCGGCCAGGTACTGCTGGACCCAGGCCTCGTAAAGGCGCCACGAGGTGGGCGCGTCAATGTTGTCCAGCGTCTGGAGATCACCGGCGTGGGCCGATGGGCTCCCCCCCTGGTTGGCCAGGCCGTATACGAACGCCGTCAGCCCGGGCACGCCGAGGAGGGACTCCCCGTCCAACCGGAGCTGCACGTCCAGGTTGTCGAGCGCGACCACGCCGGGGTCCACGCCGCCGGCCACCACCCCCACGAGGTCGGCCGTGTACGACACGGCCACCTCCACCCCGCCCGTGTCGGCGGGAACGGCGGGCGGCGGAGCCGCCAGGCCGAGCGCGAGCCCCAGCGCCGGGAGCAACCCCGTCAGGGCGAGACGGCGTGGAGGGTCACGCCCGGCGCGTCCTCGGCCGCCGTGCGCAGCGAGAACTCGGTCTCGAACAGCACCAGGGGCCGGTCCCGGTGGTCCAGGGCCAGCGTGCGGCCGTAGCCGGCCGCCAGGCGGCGGATCTCGTCCTCGTCTCCCTCGGCCCAGCGGGCGTGATGGTAGGGCAGCGGCTGCAGCCGGGCCTCGACCCCGTACTCGTGCTCGAGGCGGTGCAGGAGGATCTCGAACTGGAGGGCGCCCACCGCCGCCACCATCGGCGCCGGGTTCGGCCCGGATTCGGAGAACAGGACCTGGACGGCGCCCTCCTCCGAGAGCTCCCGGAGGCCCCGATCCAGGTGCTTTCGGCGCAGGGGATCCTCGGTGCGGATGCGCGCGAAGTGCTCCGGGGAGAAGCGCGGGATGTCGTCGAAGGCGGGGCCGCCGTCCCCGGAGAGCGTGTCCCCGATCCTGAGGCTCCCTCGATCGTGGATGCCGACCACGTCGCCGGCCACCGCCTCCTCGAGCATCTCGCGGTCCTGGGCCAGGAAGCGGCGCGCCGAGGCCAGGCGCACGGGGCTGTCGGTGCGCAGGTTGGTGACCGTCATCCCCGGTTCGTAGCTGCCCGAGACGATGCGAACGAAAGCGATCCGGTCCCGGTGCCGCGGGTCCATGTTCGCCTGGATCTTGAACACGAACCCCCGGAAGGTGGAGTCGTCCGGGCGGAGCTCGCGCCCCCCCACCTCGCGGGGTCCGGGCGCGGGCGCATGCTCCAGGAAGTACTTGAGGAAGAGCTCTACGCCGAAGTTGAGCAGCGCGCTCCCGAAGAAGGTCGGCGAGACGCGGCCGGCGCGCACGGCCTCCGGCGTCGCCTCCGAGCCGGCGGCGTCCAGGAGCTCGACTTCCTCCCGGAGGCGCTCCAGGGCCGCCGCCGGGAACAGCTCGTCCGCCCGAGCGTCCGCGAGCGCGACGGTCTCCGCCGCCGCCCTCGTGGCCCCGTGGTCCCCCGTGCGCCGGAAGCGGTGCAGGAGACCCGAGCGCCGGTCGTACACCCCCAGGCACTCGAGCCCGTCCAGCAGCGGCCAGGTCACCGGGGCGCAGTGGATCCCGAGGTCGGCCTCCACGTCGTCCAGGAGCTGCAACGGGTCGACTCCGACCCGGTCGCACTTGTTCACGAAGGTGAAGATCGGGAGCCGGCGCATGCGGCACACGTCGAACAGCTTGCGGGTCTGGGCCTCGACGCCCTTGCGGTTGTCGAGCAGCATCACGGCGCTGTCGGCGGCCAGGAGGGTCCGGTAGGTGTCCTCGGAGAAGTCCTGGTGCCCGGGGGTGTCCAGCAGGTTCAGGTGCCGGCCCTCGTACTCGAACTGGAGAACGCTCGACGTCACGGAGATGCCGCGCTCCTTCTCGACGTCCATCCAGTCGGAGGCGGCGTGGCGCTGCGCCCGCCGGGCCTTGACCGAGCCCGCCAGGTGGATGGCCCCACCGTACAGGAGGAGCTTCTCCGTGAGGGTCGTCTTGCCGGCGTCGGGATGGCTGATGATGGCGAAGGCGCGGCGCTTGGCGACCTCCTCCAGCACGCGGCCCGAGGCGGGCGCTGCATCCGGCCCGGTGACGCCGCTCTGGCCGTTCATGCCCCTCTCTCCCCGGTTCGGGTCCGACCCACGTCGCTCCGGCAACCGTTCGGCGCCGCACGGATGTACGGACGTGCTCGCCGGGAGTTCCTGCCGGCGCGGGGCGGGACGGCATGCCCGGGCGGGCCGCGGGCCCCGAAATGGAAACGCCCTTCCAGGGTCGAACCCTGGAAGGGCGTCCACCGGGCCGCCGCCGGACTCAGAGTCGCGGGACGACCGCGGCGCCCGGACCGCCGGACATGCCCGCGCGCATGCCAGTGACCGGCTCCACGATCTCGAGTCGGTGCGTTACTGCTCCTTCTTCGTGCCGCTGGCGACCTCGATCTGGGCGATGCAGGTGCCGGTCTCGCCCTTGAGGGTCAGGTGCTGTTTGCCAGCCTTCGCCTTCTCGGTGCTCAGCCACAGGGTAGCGCTCGTCCCCTCGGCGGCCATCTGGACGACCTGGGGCGTCTCGTCCTCCTGCTTCTCGCCCTTCTCGCCCTTCTCGTCCTTCTCGCTGCGGGACATCTCGGCCTTGGGCAGATCGGCGATCGCGGCCAGCGTGACGTCGTCGCCCTCGACGCCCGAGATGTTGCCGATCGTCTCGGACAGCTTGACCTGGACCTGCACGGCCTTCTGGCCGGCGTCCACGGAGGCCGGATCGACCTGCGCGGTGCACGTCTTCTGCTGTGACTGCGCCGCTGCCTCGCTGGCCTGCTGCGCATGGGCGGCCGTCGGTGTGAACGCAAACGCCATTGCCGCCGACATCGCGACCGGGACGGTCGCCTTCGTCAGATTCCGCATGTACTACCTCCTGGAAAGCGTGGAACTCAATCCTGTGCGTGCCGACCCGCGGCCGACACGTCGTCGGTCCTGTACAGGAGCAAGGGGCGTTCCTGGCGCCGATGAAGGGTCACACCTCACTGTATGACAGGTGATTAGGGTGATACACGCCGAGACGCACCCGGGGCCTGGAAAGGCCATATCCGGCAATATTTCCCGGATGCCGGATTCGGCGGCCGGCAAATGTTACCGGGTGCTTCGAACTCGGCCGGGCCGGGGGTCGGCGCGAGCGACCGACCGGGATCGTCGGGACCGGTGGAGTACCTCCAGCCGGCGACGTGGCACCCTCCTTGAACCCTGGAGCCGGGTGGTACGGGAATCGTCCCCGGGGGAGGCCCCGCCATGAGCGAGACGCTGCGCTTCGGACCCTACACGGTCGAGCTCGCCCGTCCGGACAAGGTGCTGTTCCCGGACGCCGGAGTGACCAAGCGCGACCTCGTCGACCACTACCGGGCCGTGGCGGGCGCCATGCTTCCCTACCTGGACGGACGGCCCGTGGTCATGCAGCGCTTCCCGGACGGGATCGGCGCGGAGGGCTTCTACCAGAAGGACACGCCCGACTACTTCCCGGCCTGGATCCCGAGGGTGACGGTGCGGAAGCGCGAGGGGGGCACGGTCGACCACGTGCTGTGCCGGAACGAGGCCACGCTGGTGTACCTGGCCGGCCAGGGCGTGATCACGCCCCACGTGTGGCTGTCCCGGGCCGACGCCCTGGAGCGCCCGGACCGGCTGATCTTCGACCTCGATCCGCCCGACCACGACTTCGAGCTGGTGCGCCACGCGGCCAGGGCGCTGCGGGCCCTGCTCGGGGAGCTCGGCCTGGAGGCGTGGCCGCTGGCCACCGGCGGCCGGGGGCTCCACCTGGTGATCCCGCTGGACCGGAGCGCGGACTTCGACGAGACGCGCGATTTCGCCCGCCGGACCGCCGCCCTCCTGGCCACGCGGGAGCCCGGGCGCCTGACCACCGAGACGCGAAAGGTGCGGCGGCGGGGCCGGCTCTTCCTGGACTACCTGCGCAACGCCTTCGCCCAGACCGCGGTGCCCCCCTTCGCGGTGCGAGCGCGTCCGGGCGCGCCGGTGGCCGTCCCGCTGGACTGGGACGACGTCGCCGACCCGGAGATCCGGGGCAACGCCTTCACGACCCGGAACGTGCTCGAGCGCCTGGACCGGAAGGGGGACCCGTGGGAGGGGATGGCCCGCCACGCTCGCTCGCTGGCGGCGCCTCGCGCCCGCCTCGCGGCGCTCGAGGAAGAGGAAGGAGGAGCGGAGGCCGGCGCCGGATAGGCCCGCGGCTCCGGGACGCGCCGCGACCGGTCAGGTCCGCGCGTCGACCCTTCCGGGCGACTCCCCCTCCAGGGCCATGCACACGACCTCGGCCAGGTGAAGCGCGCGGCGCCCCGTCCCGTGCTCGATCTGGGTGCGGCAGGAGAAGCCGTCCGTGACCACCAGGGTGTCCGCGTCCGCCGCCCGCACGGCAGGCAGCAGCACGCGCTCCCCGGCGGCCATGGAGACGTCGTACTTGTCCGCCTCGAACCCGAAGGAGCCCGCCAGGCCGCAGCACCCGCTGTCGAGGACCTCGTAGTCCAGGCCCAACCGCGACAGGACCTCGACCTCGGCCTCGAGCCCCAGCACGGCCCGATGGTGGCAGTGCAGGTGCACGAGCGCCTTCCGCTCCAACCGGGGTGGAGACCAGGCCTCCAGCCCCCGGACGAGGAACTCGCTCAGCAGGTGGGTCTGGCTCGACAGGCGCCGGGCGTCGGGGTCGTCCGGGAACAGGGCGGTGAGCTCGTCCCGGAACACGGCCACGCAGGAGGGCTCCACGCCGACGAGCGGCACGCCCTCCCGGATCTTCGGCCGGAGGGCGTCGAGGATCTGCCGGAGCTGGCGCCGCGCCAGGTCCAGCATCCCGTAGTCGTACAGGGGCCGCCCGCAGCACAGGGGGCGGTCGGGGAGGGTCACCCGGCAGCCGGCCTCCTCCAGCACCCGCACCGCGGCGCGCGCCGCCCCCGGATGGAGATGGTCGCTGAACGTGTCGGGCCACACCAGCACCTCGGGGCCGGTCGCCGTGCCGCCGGCGGGGCCTCCCCGGTCCCGGGGCGTCGCCGGGGTCCCACCTCCGGCCCGGTCCCCGCCGTCCCCGGCCCCGTCCCCCCGCCGCTCGAACCAGCTCCTGAACGTCTCCTCGGCGAAGCGAGGGAGCTCGCGGTGCTCCGTGAGCCCCCCGAGGCGACGCAGGAGCGTCCCCAGCACGGGGGCCGAAGTGACCGCGTTCGCCAGGCGGGGCGCCCCCGAGGCCAGGCGCGCCCACCAGGGGAACAGCCCCATGGCATAGCCCGCCCGCGGCCGCAGGCGGCCCCGGTAGTGGTGGTAGCGGAACTCCGCCTTGTAGGTGGCCATGTCCACGGAGGCGGGGCAGTCGTGCTTGCACCCCTTGCAGGCCAGGCACAGGTCCAGCGCCTCGGCCACGTGCTCGTCCCTCCACCCGCCCAGCTCGTCGCCGTTCAGCATCTCGAACAGGAGCCGGGCGCGCCCGCGCGTCGAGTGCATCTCCTCCCGGGTGGCCATGTAGGAGGGGCACATGGTGCCCCCCTCGTGGCGGCGGCACTTGCCCACCCCCACGCAGCGCAGCGTGGCGCGCGAGAAGCGGCCGTCGTCGTCCGGGAAGCGGAAGACGGTGTCGACGGGCCTCGGCCGGTAGCCGGCCCCCAGCCGCAGGTGGTCGGTGACCGACCGGGCCTCGATGATGCGCCCCGGGTTCATGCGGTGCTCCGGGTCCCACGCCTCCTTGAAGGCCCGAAACGCGTCCAGCAGCTCCTCGGAGTACATGTGGCCCAGGAGCGGTCCGCGGGCGACACCGTCGCCGTGCTCCCCGGACAGCGAGCCGCCGTAGGTCCCGCAGCACAGGTCGGCCGCCTCCTCGACGAAGGCCCGGTAGGCCTCGATCCCCTCGACCGACTCCAGGTCGAAGGGGATGCGCGTGTGGACGCACCCGTCCCCGAAGTGGCCGTAGATGGTGGCGTCCAGGCCGTGCGATCGGAGCAGCGTCCGGAAGTCGCGCAGGTAGGCGCCCAGGCGGTCGGGGTGGACGGCCGAGTCCTCCCAGCCCGGCCGCGTGTCCCCCATGTCGGTGATGCGGCTGGTGGCGCCGAGGGCCGACTCGCGGATCTCCCACACCCGAGCCGCGTCCGCCTCGTCCTCCAGGAGCCGCGCCTCGGGAGCGCTTCCCCCGGCGGAGCGGCGGAGCGCGCCCAGGGCGTCCCGCGCGCGTCCCGTGGCTTCGGCGGCCGAGTCCCCGGCGAACTCGACCAGCAGCCAGCCGCGGCCGGGCGGGAGGACGCCTTCCTCGCCGGGCGCCATCCCCTTCGTCTCCAGGTAGCCGACGATGGCGTCGTCGATCCCCTCGAGCCCGATCGGCCCGTGCTCGAGGAGCAGGGGCACGTGATCGGCGGCCGCCCACACGTCCGGGTAGCCCAGGACGAGGAGGGTCCGCGCCCGGGGCCACTGGATGAGCTTCACGGTCGCCTCGAGCACGAGGGCGAGGGTGCCCTCCGAGCCGACCAGGGCGCGGGCCACGTCAAAGCCGTGCTCGGGCAGGAGCTCGTCCAGGTTGTAGCCGGACACGCGGCGCGGGATATCGGGATACTCGGTCCGGATCCGGTCGGCGTTGGCCTCCGTGATCGCCCGCATGCGGGCGTAGAGCTCGGCCCGCCTCCCGCCCTGCCCCACGATCCGCTCCAGCTCGTCGGGTGCGGTCGGTCCCACCTCCATGACGAGTCCGTCGTAGGTGAGCACCTCCAGGGAGATGACGTTGTCGACGGTCTTGCCGGCCAGGACGGAGTGCACGCCGCAGGAGTTGTTGCCGATCATCCCGCCCAGGGTGCAGGAGGCGTGGGTGGACGGGTCGGGGCCGAAGTTGAGGCCGTGCTCGCGCGCCGCGCGGCGCAGGTCGTCGAGCACGAGGCCGGGCTGCACGCGCGCGGTCCGGGCCTCCGGGTCCAGCGACAAGAGCCGGTCGTAGTACTTCGACGTGTCGAGGACGACCGCCACGTTGCAGCACTGGCCTGCCAGGCTGGTGCCCCCGCCCCGGGCCAGGACCGGTGCGCCGTGGCGCCGGCAGGTCTCGACCGTGGCCAGGATGTCGTCCTTCGTGCGGGGGAGGACGACCCCGATGGGGAGCTGCCGATAGTTGGACGCGTCGGTGGCGTACAGGGCCCGGCTGCCCGCGTCGAACCGGACCTCCCCCTCGACCCGGCGTTCGAGCTCCCGGCCGAGGGCCGCGTAGGCCTCGCTCAAACGGCCACTCCGGCCCGGCGGCGCCTCAACCCGAACCGCCGTCCCGCCCGGGGCCGGCGTCCGCCGACTGCAGTGACGTCATGTCCTCGCGGCCCTGTTCGCCGACCCGCTCCAGGAGAACGTGGGGGGCCTCGGCCTCGAAGTAGGCGGTCGTGTTGGAGAGGCCGCTGGCGATGTTGACCCGGTAGGCCCGGTAGGACTTCCCGCCCACGCGCACGGTAATCACGTCCCGCACGTCGTAGCGCTCGTGCGTGACCTGCCCCGTGCGCGGGTCGAAGGCCGCGAACTCCACGCTCCTCCCGGCCAGGGAGTCCTCGACCATCGTGGCGAACGCCAGGTCCAGGGTGCCGCGCAGGAGAACGCCGTCGGGCAGGTCCCGGTCCAGGTCGCGGCCGGCGCCCGCCGTGTCGTGGATCACGCCGCGGACGTGGTCGCCGTCGAACTGGAGGTCGTAGTCCGCCCTCGCCCAGCCCTGGGCCCGCTTCGTGGCGATCTCACCGCGGGCGGAGATCGGGTGCAGGTCGCCGGCGGCCACGATCGTGCGCTCTCGCTCGCGGCTCACGACCTGGGGCGTCTCGAACGGCCCGGACGGTTCGGTCGTCTCGCTCTCGACATAGCGCTCGATGCGCGGCTTCCCGCCTCCGACTGTCTCGATGCGGCGGTAGGCGATGCGGGTCTGCCGGCGCCGCTCACCGCCGGCCGAGCCCTGGAGGTCCAGCGTGTACCCCCGGAAGCTCTCCAGGTCGAAGCTCAGGCCCTGGTTCACCGAGCCCTCCCCCCGTACGGGGCGCGAGACGTCGCGGCCCGTGGTCGACGGGCTCGGGGCGAGTACGGCGACCGGCTGGTTGCCGAGGTGGTCGAGCAGGCCGCGCACGTAGTTGATCGGCACGGCGAAGTTCAGGTTCTGACCGGCCTGCATCTGGGAGACGGCGACGCCGATGACCCGCCCGTTCCGGGAGAGCACCGGTCCCCCGCTCGAACCCGGCGAGGCGGGCGCGCTCACCTGGATGAGCGAGTACCCCTCCTTCTCCTGCCGGCGCCCGCTCACGATGCCCGTGGACATCGTGTTCTCGAGCCCCAGAGGACTTCCGATGAGGACCACGGCGGCCCCCGTGTGCACCGAGTCCGAGTTGCCCAACGACAGGGCGGGGAGATGGAAGCCGGGGATCTGGATCACCGCCAGGTCACGGCGCTGGTCCGTGGCCAGTACGGTCACGTTCTCGTACACGTCCCCGGACGCCAGCTTGACCCGAATGCTGCGGGCGTCCCGGACGACGTGGTAGTTGGTGACGATGCGGCCGCTGGAGTCGACCAGGAAGCCGCTGCCCTGGCGCGTGTCCGTGGGGGTGCGGACATCGATGCGGACCACGGCGGCCGTGACCTTCGACGCCAGCCGCTCCAGGGTGTCCCCGCCCGGGACAGACCCGCCGTGGGTCGTGTCGGAGGCCGCCTGGACCGGGCGTCCGTAAGCGGGTCCGGCGGAGAGCGCCCCCCACAGGAGGGCCAGGGGCACCAGGACGGAGCGGGGCCTGGGCCCGCGCGCTCCGGAACGACAGCACATCCTCATCATCACGCCACCTCCGCGAGGTGATACGGGCGGCCCGGCACGCCTGTCAGGGTCGGGGCGCGGGCTGCCCGACGACCGGGAGGGCCGCCTCGTTCCTTCATCGGCCTCCTAAGGATTCACCGCGGGCAGGGCTCCGGCGCAAGGTTCGGAGTCGGCGAGCCCTGTTCCGCGGGCGGCGCGCGGGCCTATCCTGTTGCCGTCGCACGCGGCCGCCCGGGGCCCGCGCCATCCACCCCGGGCGGCGGCCCGAACCCCTGGCGCCGGAGAGCACGCGCATGAGCAGCCTGTCCCGACTTCGCAGCTTCATCCTCCTCGCAGGCACGCTGATCCTCCCGTGGACGGCCGCCAGGCCGGCCGCGGCCCAGCAGACGATCCCGGTCGACTCTCTCCCGAACGAGACGCCGGCGCACTTCACGCCGGTGGACTCCAGTTTCGACTACGTGCGGCGGGACGTGATGATCCCCATGCGCGACGGGGTGAAGCTCCACACGGTGATCCTCGTCCCGAAGGGCGCCAAGGACGCGCCCATCCTCATGACGAGGACACCGTACGACGCGAGCTCCCAGGTCTCCTACGCCTACACGTCGCAGATGGGGCCGCGGCTCAACGGCTACGACAACGCGCTCGACGTGATCCTGCGGGGCGGCTACATCCGGGTCATCCAGGACATCCGAGGCAAGTACGGCTCCGAGGGCGAGTACGTGATGAACCGCCCCTTCGTCGGACCGCTCAATCCCACGAATGTCGACGAGTCCACCGACACGTGGGACACGATCGACTGGCTGGTCAAGCACGTGCCCGAGTCGAACGGGAAGGTCGGGATCCTGGGGATCTCCTACGACGGATACACGAGCCTCACGCCGCTCGTGAACCCGCACCCCGCCCTCAAGGTCGTGGTGCCGATGAACCCGATGGTGGACGGCTGGATGGGGGACGACTGGTTCCACCACGGCGCCTTCCGCGCGCAGAACATGCCCTACATCCTCGAGCAGGAGGCCTCGCGGACCAACGCGTATCACTGGTGGACCAACGCCTGGGACGACTACGACCTGTACATGAACGGGGTCTCGGCCGGCCAGCTCGGGAAGGAGCACGGCCTCGAGCAGGTGGGCTTCTGGCGGAAGATCGTCCAGCATCCCGACTACGACCGCTGGTGGCAGCTCCAGGCCATGGACTCGATCCTGGCCAGGCAGCCCCTGAAGGTCCCCGTGATGCTGGTCCACAGCCTGTGGGACCAGGAGGACATCTACGGCGCCCCGGCCGTATACCGCGCCCTGGAGCCCAAGGACACGAACAACGACATGGTCTACCTGGTCATGGGCCCCTGGCATCACGGGCAGGAGATCGAGAACGGGAGCTCGCTGGGGGCGCTCCAGTTCAACAGCAACACGTCACTCTACTTCCAGCGCCACATCCTGGGGCCCTTCCTGGCCCACTACCTGAAGGACGGCTCGCCCCCGGACAGCGTGGCGCCGGTCACGGCCTACCTCACGGGAGCGGACCGCTGGGAGCGGCTGCAGTCGTGGCCCTCGGGGTGCGCATCCGGGTGCACGGTGACCCCCACGCCCCTGTACCTGGAGGGCGGCATGAAGGTGGGCTTTCGGAAGCCGGCCGCCGGGGACTCGGCCTTCGACGCCTACATCTCCGACCCCGCCAGGCCGGTGCCCTTCCGGGCGCGGCCCATCCAGCCGGTGGGCTACAGCGGGCGGCTCACCTGGCCGCAGTGGCTGGTGGACGACCAGCGCGAGGCCTCGGGCCGCACCGACGTGCTGGCGTACGAGTCCCAGCCCCTCACCGACTCGGTCCAGATCAGCGGCCGGCCGCTCGTCCACCTGGTCGCCTCGACCACGGGCACCGACGCCGACTGGGTGGTGAAGCTCATCGACGTGTATCCGCCCGAGGACGCCGAGCAGCCCGACATGGGCGGCTACCAGCTGGCCGTGTCCATGGACATCTTCCGGGGACGCTACCGGGAGAGCTACTCGAAGCCCGAGCCCATCACCCCGAACCAGCCGCTGGTCTACACCTTCCACCTGCCCACGGCCAACCACGTGTTCCGGCCCGGGCACCGGATCATGGTGCAGATCCAGTCGAGCTGGTTCCCGCTGTACGACCGCAACCCCCAGACGTTCGTGAAGAACATCTTCTGGGCGACGCCGGGCGACTACCGGAAGGCCACCATGCGGGTCTACCATTCGCCCTCGAACGACACCTACCTCGACCTGCCGCTGGTGAAGAAGTCGGGCGGTTGACTTTCGCCCGCCGGGCCGCCGGGCCGCGGCGCCAAGTGCGCCGCGGCCCCCGGAGCCGCCGACCCGCTTTCTCTCCCGCCATCCCGGAGACCGTCTGACCGTGTGCGGATTCGTCGTGTTCCTGGGCGAGGCCGGTCCCGACACCGCCGCGCGGCTCGACGAGGCCACCGCGTCCCTCACCCACCGTGGGCCGGACGACCGCGGCACCTACCGGGACGAGCGCGTGCTCATGGGGCACCGCCGGCTGTCGATCCTCGACCTGACGCGCTCGGCCGCGCAGCCGATGATCGACCCGGCCTCCAGGGCCGTGCTCGTCTACAACGGGGAGATCTACAACTACCGGGAGCTGCGGGACGAGCTCGAGGGACTCGGTCACCGGTTCCGGAGCGATGGGGACAGCGAGGTGCTGCTGCAGGCCTTCCTGCGCTGGGGTCCGGACGCCTGCCGCCGCTTCAACGGGATGTGGGCGTTCGCGGTGTGGCTCCCCGGAACCCGCCGCCTGTTCGTCTCCCGGGACCGCTTCGGCATCAAGCCGCTCTACTACGCCTTCACTCGGCGCGGCGTGCTCCTCGGCTCGGAGCCCAAGGCCATCCTGGCTATGGAGCCGTCGCTCCGCGACCCGGACGTGGTGGCCCTGGCCACCTACCTGGCGGGGGGACGACCGCACCACGAGGGACGCACCTTCTACCGGGACGTCCGCAGCTTCCCGGCGGCGCACCACGCCTGGCTCGAGCCGGGCGATCGTCGGCTCGTGGCCACGCGGTACTGGGACTACCCCGACTTCGACCGCGGCGCCGCCTCGCTCGAGGACTCGCTCGACGAGTTCGGCGAGCTACTGGACAGCGCCGTGGGGCTCCGACTTCGGAGCGATGTCGAGGTCGGCTACCTGGTCTCCGGCGGCACCGATTCCTCGGCCATCCTGGCCTCCGTGGCGAAGCAACGCGCGCCCGTCGGACACTGCTTCACCTCCACCTACGGCGACGAGGGTCGCGGGGAGGCCGGCTGGGCGGTGCGCGCCACGCGGGCGGTCGGCGAGCCGCTGATCGAGGCCTCGTCCCTCCGGCAAGGCTGGCTGGAGACGCTCTCGAAGGTGTCCTGGCACCTGGACTCCCCCACCCCCCACACCCACGCATTTCCCCGCTGGGCGCTCCTCCGGAACGTGGCGGAGGCCGGAGTGACCGTCGTGCTCGAGGGCCAGGGCGCGGACGAGGAGCTGGCCGGCTACGCCCACTACGCCGGACGGTTCCTGGCCGAGCTCCTCCGCGGCCTGCCGCGCCACGCCGCCCGTTCGCGCCGCGCGCGCCTGGCGACGGGCGCACCGGTGGTGCGCGCTGGGGTGGTGGGCTTCGGCTGGCGGGTGCTGGTCAGCCGGGTTCTCCGGGACCTCCTCCCGGAAATGGACCCTCCCTACCGGAGACGGCGGGGAGTGGAAGGCATCCTCGACCCCGGCCTGCGGCGCGTCCTGCGAGAGGCGGCGCCAGACGTCGACGATCCGGCCGAAGGGTTCGGATCGGAAGGCGTCCCCTGGAGCGCGACGCGCCGGGCCGGACGCGGCCGGTCGGCGAGCGACGACCGGGTCGACACGGCGGTGCACGCCCTCCTGCGCAGGGATCACGGGGCCGGCTCGCTCCCCAGCCTCCTCCAGCTCGGCGACGCCGTCAGCATGGCGCACTCGGTGGAGTCTCGCCTTCCGTTCCTGGACCACCGGCTCGTGGAGTGGTGCTTCCGGCTTCCGCCCACTCTCCTGTTCCAGCATGGCGAGACGAAGTGGCCCGTCCGCGGCTACCTGCGGCGGAGTCCGCTCGCCCCACTGGCCGACCGCCCGCGCAAGGGGGCCTTTCCCACGCCGCTCATGCGCTGGATCGTCGACGAGGGTGGCCACGATGTCGAGGACGTGGTCACGGGCCCGGGCGCTCGCATCACGGAGTACTGCGATCGGGGCGGCATCCTTGGACTGTTCGCCATGGCCCGGCAGGGGGAGCCGGTCGTGAGCCACCACCTGTTCCGCCTGGCGTTCGCCGAGCTGTGGCTGCGGAGCTGCGTGAGCGCCTGACGCCGCCAAGTCCATCCCGTGCAAGGCCTTCGGCCTTGCACTTCGCACATCTTTTCCGTTTTCTGCACTCCGTGACGGCCCGCCGTGCCCGGGCATGGCGCGTGCATAACTCAGCATATCATTGTGGGCGATAGCGGTACACCGCCCTATCCATCACACCGTACGCATCTTGCCCTCTGCTCCCCCGGGTCCGGCCGACAGCCGACCGGACCGGCGACACGGGCACCGTAACCCCGAAGGAGAGAGCATGAAGAGAATCGCGTCCGCGTTGTTCGCTTTCGCCATGGCCCTGGCCCTCACGGCCGCCCCTCGACCCGTCCACGCCCAGGGGCTGGCGATCGGCGTCGAGGGCGGCGCCACCTTCGCCGACCTGCACGTGTCCGGCGCATCCACGCAGCTCGGCCACCGCACCGGCTACCGGCTCGCCGGGGTCCTGCGCTTCGGGTTCGCCGGCCCGTTCGGGCTCGAGACCGGCGTCGGCCTGGCCCAGAAGGGCGCCGTGGCCACGCCCGCGCAGACAGGACTCACCTCCAACGTCGACTTCAACCTGAACTACGTGGAGATCCCGCTCCTCCTCACCCTGGGGATCCCGACCGGCCCCTTCCCGCTCCACCCGAGGGTGTTCGCGGGTCCGCAGGTGGGCTTCCGTAGCACCTGCAGCCTGTCCGGCACCATCTCCGGCGTGTCGGCCTCGGTGGACTGCGGTGGCGGGTCGCTGGGCACGACCAGCTTCGACACGAACAGCACCGACTTCAGCCTGGTGTTCGGTGGCGGCCTGGACTTCCCGCTGGCCGGTCCGCTGGCCTTCACGGTGGACGGTCGCTACGACCTGGGCCTCAGCGACATCAACCCGTCGGGGAGCAGCTCCACCACCTCGACCAAGAACCGCACCTTTACGATCATGGGGGGCGTGCTGCTGCACCTTCCGTGAGGACCTGAGGTCTCGAGGGCGGGCGCCGCGAGCGACGACGCCCGCGGCGGCCCGCCTCTCCTGACTACACTTGTCGTCCGTCGTAGCTGTCGGCTACACCTGTAGTCGCCGCACCGCACCGCTTGGCGAAATCCGACAAACACTCGCGTCTTCCTGCAGTTCGGGATGAGACACGCGGACGCCACGGGCCCGCAGACGCACGAGTATCCCACGTAGCATCAATGACTTGCCGATCGTCTCGCCGGAGAGGAACGCGATTTGCTTTTTCGCGGGCCGGACCATCCGGCTCGTCCGCCGAGTTTCCACGGTACCGGCCAGGACGACGACCCGGTCAATCTCGAACACATTCCCCATTTTTCAACCTGAAGAGGTGCATCATGAAGAGAGTCGCTACCGGAACCCTGTCGGCGCTGCTGGCGCTGGCCCTGTCGGCCGCCGGGCGGCCCGCCGACGCCCAGGGCCTGGCCCTCGGCGTCGAGGGCGGCGTCAACTTCTCCAAGGTCCACGTGAACCCGGCCCTCACCGGCGCCGACATCAGCAACCGCACGGGCGTGAGGATCGCCGGCGTGCTGCGCTACGGCTTTGCCGGCCCCATCGGGATCGAGACCGGCGTGGCGTGGAGCCAGAAGGGCGCCAAGGTCGCCGACCCGTCGGGCTCCGGCCTCGAGGAGAACGTGCACCTCGACTACTTCCAGGTGCCCCTGTTCCTGACGCTGACGATCCCGACCGGGCCGTCCCCGGTCCACCCGAGGCTGTTCGCCGGCCCCCAGGTGGGCTTCCAGAGCCGCTGCAACATCTCGGCGACCGACGGCACGACTACGGTCTCGGCGGCCTGCGACTCTCCCGACCTGGGCGAGAGCGGGCTCCAGACCAAGAAGACCACGTTCGGCCTCGCGTTCGGCGGCGGCCTGGACTTCGACGTGGGTGGCCCGGTGACCCTCACCGTCGACGGCCGCTACGAGCTCGGGCTCAACGACATCAACGACTCCGGCGTGGCCGGCGACCCGTCGATCAAGAACCGCTCGTTCTCGATCTCCGGCGGCCTGCTGGTGAGGGTGCCGTAACCCTCTGAGGCACCGAACCGGACGCGGCGCGCCGCCGCGTCACGGGCAGCAGGATGCGCGAAGGGCCCGCCTCGGCGGGCCCTTCGTCGTTACGGAGGGGGGGATCGCCGCGGCGCCTGGTCAGCAGAGAGACTATGCGCTTACGCGCACAATCAAGCTGCTGGTGCGCCTTGGGTATCTCGAGGCCGGCCGCCGGAATTCTCCGACTACCCTGGACACACAAAACGCGCAAGGCCGATCTGTGTCGGACCCCGACAGCGTCCGACTTCCTAGTGAATCGCGTTCACCAGGCTGAAGATCGGGAGGTACATGGCCACGATCATGCCGCCCACGATCGTGCCGAGGACGACGATCATGGCCGGCTCGAGCGCCTTGAGCAGCGACTCGACCGCGACGTCGACCTCATCGTCGTAGAAGTCGGCCACCTTGGAGAGCATGCCGTCCAGGTCTCCGGTCTCCTCGCCCACGTGGATCATCTGCGTGACCATGGGCGGGAACACCTCGGTCTCCTTGAGCGGCTCGGCGATGGAGCGGCCGCCGGCGATCGAGGCGCGGCTGGTCATCACGGCGTCGTGGATGACCCGGTTGCCGGAGGTCTTGGCCGTGATCTCGAGGCCTTCCAGGATGCTGACGCCCGACGAGAGCAGCGTGCTCAGGGTGCGGGTGAAGCGCGCCACGGCGGCCTTGCGGGCCAGGGTGCCCAGGATCGGGATCCGGAGCAGCGACCGATCGAAGACGAGCCGGCCGCCCGGCGTCTTGACCCAGCGCTGGAAGGCGAAGCCGAGCAGGATCAGCCCGCCCAGGAGGAAGATGCCATAGTGCTGCAGCGCCTGCGACATGGCGATCACGATCCGCGTCGGGAGCGGCAGCGTGGCGTTGAAGCTGGCGAACATCGTCTGGAAGGTCGGGATCACGAACAGCAGCAGGATCGCGATCGCCGCGATGGCCACCACCATCACCACGGCCGGGTATATCATGGCGCCCTTCACCTTGCGGGCCAGGGCGTCGTTCTTCTCCAGGAAGGTGGCCAGGCGCAGCAGGATGGTGTCCAGGATCCCGCCCGCCTCGCCGGCCTCCACCATGTTCACGTACAGGCCCGAGAAGATGGCCTCGTGCTCGCGGAGCGCGTCGGCCAGCGTGTGGCCGGACTCCACGTCGTAGAGGATTTCCTGGATCGTCTTCTCGAGGACCTTGTTCTCGGTCTGCTGCTGGAGGATGTCGAGGGCCTGCACGAGCGGCAGACCTGCGTTCACCATGGTGGCGAACTGCCGGGTGAACAGCACCAGGTCGCGGGTCTTGACCCCGCTCCCGAAGGTGAAAGAGAGCTCCTTGGGCTTCTCCCGAATGGTGATCGGGATGAGCTTCTGCCTGCGCAGATAGGAGACGACATCGTCCCGCGTGGCGAGGTCCACCGAGTCGCGGTGGATCTCCCCTCCGACGGTCCTCGCACTGTAGTTCCAAATCGCCATGACTTCCTACCTCCTGTGGAGCGCCGGCGCGGGGCCGGCTCGTCGCTCCATGTTCGGGACGGGCCCTACCGCCACGGGTGCTCCCGCCCCCACCACTCTAGCGCGCGGCGGCCGCTCCGGCACCGGCGCCCACCGGGCCGCCCACCATGCGCTGTAGCTCGGCCGGGTCGCTGCTCACGCGGAGCGCCTCATCCAGCTCGATCTCCCGCTGCATGTATAGCGAGTACAGACTGTCGTTCAGGGTCTGCATGCCGTGCTTCTTGCCCGACTGCAGGGCGGAGTAGATCTGGTGGACCTTGTCCTCGCGGACCAGGGCCCGGACGGCGGGCGTCGCCACCATGATCTCGCAGGCCAGCACCCGCCCCGGCTTTCCGGCCCGCGGGAGCAACGTCTGCGTGACCACGCCCTCGAGCACGAAGGCGAGCTGCGCCCGCACCTGGGACTGCTGGTGGGCCGGGAACACATCGATGATGCGGTTGATGGTCTCGGCGCACGAGTTCGTGTGCAGGGTGGCGAACGCCAGGTGCCCCGTCTCCGCGATGGTGAGGGCGGCCTGGATGGTCTCCAGGTCGCGCATCTCGCCGATGAGGATCACGTCGGGGTCCTGCCGCAGCACGTACTTGAGCGCCGAGGGGAAGCTCGGCGTGTCCGACCCCACCTCGCGCTGGTTCACGAGGCAGCCCTTGTGGCGGTGCACGAACTCGATCGGGTCCTCGATGGTGATGATGTGGCCGCGCCGCTCGCGGTTCACCTTGTCGACCATCGAGGCGAGGGTCGTGGACTTACCGGAGCCCGTCGGCCCGGTGACGAGCACGAGCCCGCGGGGCTTCTCGGCCAGGCGCCCCACCACGGGCGGCAGGCCCAGCTCGTCCAGCCCCAGGATCTTGAACGGGATCGTCCTCAGGGCCATGGCCACGGTGCCCCGCTGCCGGAAGACGTTGCCCCGGAAGCGCGACAGGTTCTCGACCGCGAAGGAGAAGTCGAGCTCGTTCTCGCGCTCGAAGCGCTTCTTCTGCTCGTCGGTGAGGACCGAGTAGGCCACGATCTGCGTGTCGCGCGGTCCCAGGGTGACCTCCACCGAGCCTTCCACGAGCTTGCCGTCCACACGGAACTTGGGCTTCTCTCCGGCCGTGATGTGCAGGTCGGAGGCTCCGCGCTCCAGCATCTCCTCGAGGAGGGCGCGCAGGTTGATCGGCTGCCGCTCGTCCATGGTCTTCCTGTGGTGGGGGGTGCCGGGGCGCCCCGGGAGGGCTCGGCGTGCGAGCCGCCCTAGGCCGCCGTCTCCTTGATGACTTCCTCGAGCGTGGTGACGCCACGCTTGACCTTCAGCATCCCGTCCTGGCGCAGGGTGAGCATGCCATTGTCGACGGCCTCGGACTTGAGGTCGTCCGCCGACACGCCCTGCAGCACCATCCGCCGCAACGTGCGTGTCATCGGCATGACCTCGTACAGCCCCTGCCGGCCCGAATAGCCCGACGAGTCGCACGCATCGCACCCCTCGCCCTTGTATAGCGTCATGCCGTCCAGGCTGCCCGGCTTGAGGCCGGCGGCCTCGAGGTACTCGGGCGGGTAGTGCGCCTCGGCCTTGCAGTTGTTGCAGATTCTCCGAACCAGCCGCTGGGCGGTGATCACGTTGAGGGCCGAGGCGACGTTGAAGGGCTCGACGCCCATGTCGATCAGTCGCGTGATCGTCGACGCCGCGTCGTTGGTGTGCAGCGTCGACAGCACCAGGTGGCCGGTGAGGGCCGCCTTGATGGCGATGCCGCCCGTCTCGAGATCCCGCACCTCCCCCACCATGATGATGTTGGGGTCCTGGCGCAGGAAGGCGCGCAGGGCGGCCGCGAAAGTGAGGCCGATGTCCGAGCGGACCTGCACCTGGTTGATGCCGTGCAGGTTGTACTCCACCGGGTCCTCCGCCGTCATGATGTTGACGGCCGTGTTGTTGATCTTGTGCAGGGCGCTGTACAGCGTGGTCGTCTTACCCGAGCCCGTCGGCCCGGTGACCAGGACCATCCCGTAGGGATTCATGATGGCCGAGAGGAAGTCCTGCTCGGCCTTGGGCTCCATCCCGAACTTCTCGAGGTCCAGGGTGAGGTTCCCCTTGTCCAGGATGCGGAGCACGATCTTCTCGCCGTGAATGACCGGCAGGGTCGAGACGCGGAAGTCGATGACCCGGCTGCCGATCTTCATCTTGATGCGGCCGTCCTGGGGTACGCGGCGCTCAGCAATGTTGAGGTCCGCGAGGATCTTGACGCGCGAGGTGAGAGCCGCCTTCATGCGACGCGGCGGCTTCATGATCTCGTGCAGGGCGCCGTCGATCCGGTAGCGGACCCTGAGTTCCCGTTCGTAGGGCTCGATGTGGATGTCGGAGGCCCCGCGGCGCACGGCGTCGGTGAGCACGCCGTTGATGAGCCGCACCACCGGAGCGTCGTCGACCTGCGCCCGCAGCTGGCCGGCGCTGATTTCCTCCTCCTCGTCGTCCTCGACGAGCTGGACCTCCTGCTCCTCGAGCTCCTCGAGCAGGTTGCCGAGCCGGGCGGTCGCGATGTCGTAGTGTCGCTCGATCGCCTGGCGGAGGGAGTACTCGCCCGCCACGACCGGCTCGATGTCGAAGCGCGTGATGAACTTGAGGTCGTCCACCACGTTGAGGTCGGTCGGGTCCGCCATGGCCACCGTGAGCGCCCGGCCCACGCGCCGTAGCGGGAACACGAGGTGCTTGCTGGCGAACTCCGCGGGGATGAGCCGCAGGATCTTCGGATCGATCTCGATCTCGCTCAAGTCGACGGCCTCGACCTGGAACTGGCGGGCGAGGACCTCGGTGAGCTGCTCCTCGGTCACGTAGCCCATGGCCACGACGCAGTACCCGAGCCGCGTGCCGTTGCGGCTCTGTTCGAGCAGCGCCTGCTCGAGCTGCTCGGGGGTCAGGAGTTCCTCCTGGAGCAGAAGCTCGCCTATGCGCTTCTCGCTGGGCGAGATATCGGGCCTCTGGAGGACGCCGTGGGTGCTCATGGAGTGTGAGGCAGCCTCGGAAAGCGGGATCGGGACGCCAGAGCGGCGTTACAAGCTAGACGTGGGGCCGCATACCGTCAAGAATGGTGCCGGCGCCTTCATGGAGCCTCCGCCGGGGCCGGCGGAGGCGCACTAAGTCTTGTAAAATACTGTTTTATAATGTCTTAGCGCACCAGGACGAGATCCCTGATGAGATCGAAGCGCGCCGGCCCGATTCCGGGCACTTTGCGAAGCTTCTGGACATCTTTGAACGGTCCCTCACGATCGCGCATACGCACAATGCGGCGGGCAATGGCGGGCCCGACGCCCGGCAGCTGCCGAAGTTGTTCCTCGGTGGCCGCGTTGAGGTCGAGACGCGGCCGGTCGGGCTCCCCGCTCCCGTCGGAGCCGCCGAGCCGCGGAGCGGACTCCCGCCGCGAGTCCCCGTTGGTGCGCTCCGGTGCGGCCCGATCCGCCTCGGGTGGACGCTCGAAGTAGGGGAGCGAGTGGTCCAGGAGGTAGGGCAGGATCCTGTTCACGCGCTTGGCTCCCAGTCCAGGGACCCGGGACAGGTCATCCGGGCGGGCGAACCCGCCACTGCGCTCGCGCTCCCTCACAATGCGGCGCGCCGTGGCCGGACCCACGCCCGGGAGCCGCTCGAGCTCCTCGGGGGGGGCGCGATTGATGTCGATCCGTTCCCCCGGCGCCAGGGGCGTGGCGGCCCGCCGCGAGCGCGCCAGGTTCCGATCGACCCCGGCGCGCACGTGCTCGAGCGGCGGCCGTCCCGCTCCACCCTTCCGGCCCGACTCGCTTCGCTCATCGCTTGACTCCCAGCTGAACGTCGCGGGACCCGGGCCGAGTCCCGCCCGGACCGCCCCGCCCAGGACGAGGAGCGCGGCCCCCAGCAGCAGGGCCCGCCTCTCCGGGCGGTTCATCTCGAACATCGGCGTCATCCTCCGACTCGGAGGAAGAGGCTATCGAGGCGGTGTCATCCGACTATCAACGGGGAGGGGGACTAGAAGCTGAAGGTGAGCTCCGCCCAGGCGGCCACGGGCCGGTCGCCCATCCGGGCCGGGCGGAAGCTCATGCGGAGCACCTTCTGCTGGAGGCGGCGGTTGAAGGCGTCGTCGGCGGTGGGCGGAGACAGGACCACGGGCGCTCTCGGGCGCCCCAGGGAGTCCACCCGTACGTGCACCGTCACGCTGGTCCCGCGCACCGCGGGAGGGGGGTCCCAGGCCGGGTAGAGGGAACGCGGCTCGGGCGGCTGCAGGCGCACCGCCTCGCCGGGCGGAGCGCCCCCGCCGCCGGGCGGCATCCCCGCGGCCGGCCTGACGAGGCTGACGGCGACGGCCGGCCCGCCGTCCGAGCGTGGCGCCACCACCCGCGGCAGGTCCCGGACGGCGATCGGCGGAGGCGGCGACGGGATGCGCACGGGCTCGGTCGAGGGCAGGCGGACCACCTGCATGGCGTCGCGGGGGGCGAGCCGGGGCGCTGCCGCCCGGGAGGGGTCCGCGTCCGCCCGGCCGGCCGGCGCGGCCCGCCAGGCCAGGAAGACGCCGGCATGCACCAGGACGGAGCCGACCAGGCCCCACGCCAGTATACGGCGGAAGCGCCGGTCGTTCCGCTCCGTGGCCAGCTCGTACGAAGGTCGCACCCTCGAGATCCCCCTCCGGGGCTCCTGTCGCGTGGGTCCCGTCCCGTCTTGTTGTAGCGGGCCCGGGACCCGAGGTTCCTCCGGGCTCCCGCCGGCGCCCCCATCTGCTTGCCCCTCCGCCTCGCAGGCCGGCAGATTGGCCCACCATGAAAGCCATCGTGAAAGCCGCCCCCGAGCCGGGGCTCGAGATTCGGGATGTCGAGCGTCCATCCCTCCCGGAGAACGCGGTGCGCATCCGCGTGCGCCGGGCCGGAATCTGCGGAACGGACCTGCACATTTACCAGTGGGACCACTGGTCCCGGAACCGTATCCATCCCCCCCTCGTCCTGGGCCACGAGTTCATGGGCGAGGTCGTGGAGCTGGGGTCGCTGGTCTCCAACGTGGCGGTCGGGGACCGGGTGGCGGCCGAGGGCCACATCGTGTGCGGACACTGCGAGCTGTGCCGCACGGGGAACGGGCACGTATGCCGGGACACCTCGATCATCGGGGTCGATCGGGACGGGGCCTTCGCCGAAGAAGTGGTCATGCCGGCCACCAACCTCATCCCGATCCCCGACTCCATCTCCGACGACCACGCGGCGGTGTTCGACCCGCTGGGGAACGCCTTCCACACGGTCCTGCACGACGACGTGGCCGGGAAGACGGTGGCGATCGTGGGCTGCGGCCCGATCGGCCTGTTCGCCGTCGGGGTGGCGCGAGCGGCCGGGGCGGCCCGGGTCGTGGCCATCGAGCCGACCGCAGACCGGCTGGAGATCGCCCGGCGCATGGGCGCCGACGACCTGATCGATCCCGGCGAGGTCGACCCGGTGGAGGCCGTCCGGGAGCTGACCCACGGCTACGGCGCGGACGTAGTGTGCGAGATGAGCGGGAGCCCCGCCGGGATCCGGGCGGGCCTGAAGCTGTGCCGGAACGCGGGCAGCGTGCGTCTCCTCGGGCTCCCCAGGGATGACGTGGAGCTCGACCTGGCGGCGGACGTGATCTTCAAGGGGCTCGACATCTACGGCGTCGTGGGTCGACGCATGTACCGGACGTGGATCCAGATGCGGAACTTCCTGGCCGCCGGGCTCCTGGACATCGACCCCGTCCTCACCCACCGCCTGCCGATGGAGCGGTTCGAGGAGGGGATCCGCGCCATGGAGAGCGGCGAGGCCGCCAAGGTCGTCCTCGAGATCACATGAGGAGGCCCGCGGCCGCCGCCCTCGTCCCTCTGGCGATCGGCTGCGGGCTGCTGGCGGCCGGCTGCGGCGAGGGAACGCCCACGGAGGGACCGGCCCGGGTCACGTGGGTGGCCTACCCCGAGACGGTCGTCGCCGGAAAGGCCTTCCCGTTCGAGATCGCCGGGCCGGTGGGCCCCACCACCTGCGCCCGCCTCGACACCAGCGCGGTGACGATCTCCGACTCGGGTATCGTGGTCTCCGGGCGCCGCTCCGTGTACCACTCCTTCCTGTGCTCGCATACCCGGGTGAGCTTCTACGTGCCCCGGGCCCTGCGGGTCGAGCGGGCCGGCCTGTATCCGGTGCTCACACCCGAGAGGGCGGCGCTCGGCACGCTGGTCGCGGTCGACTCGGGCGCGTTCTCGTCCCTGCGGACCATCGGCGAGGGCACGGTCCAGCGGGGCGGCGGCTGCCTCCTGTTCGGCCCGGGCTGGGCCTCCAACCAGCGGCCCTTCTCCCTGCACGGCGTCCCCGCCCGGATCGTGGCGCTGGCCGGCACCGACTCGGTGGTCCGCGTCGTGGGAGACCTGGCCGGCTTCGACCAGTGCGGAGGGCTCGGCTCCCGGCCCGTCATCGCCGCCGACTCCGCCTCCGTCACCGGGCGGCTGGCCAGGGACTGGTACACCGGCGGCTGATCCCGCTCCGGCCGTATCCGGTACACTTCGCCTCGTTAGGGACCCGGCACCGCGCCTTGCTCGCGGGCCGCGGGCCCACTAACTCCGCACCGGCGCCGGACCGGAGGATGCGCTCCGGGCGGTGGGAGAGAGCGCGCACCATGGCACGATCCTGGCCGGGGCGCGACCCGCCGTCGGCGTAGCCTGACCTCCCGAGCGGGGGTTTCCGAATACATGACGATGGACGATCACACCGAGGACCGGACATGACAGTACGAGGGGAGCCGCCCGCGCAGGACGAGGACGACGAACCACACGCCCCGTCACAGCGCGGATCGGCGCCCGGCAGCGCCTACCGGACCGGATGGGTCTCGGTGCTCGCCGTGCTCGTGGGACTGTGCGCGGGCGGAGCGGCGTGGGTGCTGTACAGCCTCATCGGGCTGGTCACCAACTTCGTCTTCTACCAGCGGCTGGGCTTCGACCTCCCCAGCCTGGCGCACCAGTCGCTGGGCCTGTGGATCCTGATCGTACCCTCCCTGGGCGGCCTGGTCGTGGGGCTCATGATCAAGTTCGGCACCAGCCGGGTCCGGGGGCACGGCATCCCCGAGGCCATGGAGGCGGTGCTCGCCAACCGGAGCCGCATCGCGCCCCGGGTGGCGATCCTCAAGCCCCTGTCGGCCGCGGTGGCGATCGGGACGGGCGGGCCGTTCGGGGCCGAGGGCCCGATCATCCAGACGGGCGGGGCGCTGGGCTCCGTGATCGGCCAGCTCATCGACACCACCGCCGCGGAGCGCAAGGTCCTGCTGGCCTGCGGCGCGGGCGCGGGCATGGCGGCGGTGTTCGGGACGCCGATCGCCGGGATCATTCTGGCCATCGAGCTCCTCCTGTTCGAGTTCCGGTCGCGCTCGTTCATCCCGCTCGTCATCGCCACCACGCTGGCCACCGAGGTGCGCTACCACCTGCTGGGCCGGGGCCCGATCTTCCAGATGCAGCCCGCCCACTACGACGTGATCTCGGGGCTGCCCTTCTACCTGCTCCTCGGCCTGCTGTGCGGGCTGGTGGCGGTGGCGCTCACGGACGGGCTGTACCGGGTCGAGGATTTTTTCGAGAGCCTCTCCCTGGACGAGATGTGGTGGCCGGCGCTGGGCGGCCTGGTGCTGGGCGTATGCGGCTACCTCATGCCGCGGGTGCTCGGCGTGGGCTACGACACGATCACCGAGATCCTGAACGGCCACTTCGCCCTCGGGCTGCTGGCCGCGCTGCTCCTCCTCAAGAGCATCGCCTTCCTGGTGTCGCTGGGCTCGGGGACCTCGGGTGGCCTGCTGGCCCCCACCTTCATGGTGGGCGCCTCGCTGGGCGGCGCCTTCGCCCTGGCGGTGAACGCGGTCGTTCCCGGTGCGCACCTGGATCCCGGGGCCTACGCGCTGGTGGGGATGGCCGCCGTGTTCGCGTCGGCCGCGCGGGCCACCTTCACCCTGTTCGTGTTCGCGTTCGAAATCACGCGGGACTTCAACTCGATCCTGCCTCTCATGCTGGTGTGCGTGATCGCCGACGCGGTGTCGATCAAGCTCATGAAGCAGACGATCCTGACGCGAAAGCTCGCCCGCCGAGGCCTGACCGTGCCGCAGGAGTTCGAGGTCGACGCGTTGCAGCAGGTGACCGTAGGCGAGATGATGGACCGCGAGCCCCCGACGGTGCCCGCGTCCATGAAGCTGTCGGACCTGGCCGACAGGCTGGCCGACCAGGACCCCGAGCTGTCGCGGCACGAGGGGCTGCCGGTGGTGGACGCCGCCGGCCGGCTGGTCGGCATCGTCACGCACGGGGACGTGCTTCGGAGGCTCGAGCAGGGGGCGGACCGGGACATGGACGTGCTCTCGGTCGGCACCCGCGATCTGGTGGTGGCGTATCCCGACGAGCTCGTGCACGACGCGGTCCTCAAGATGCTGCACCACGACGTCGGTCGGCTGCCCGTGGTCGAGCGCAAGGACCCGGGACACCTGATCGGCTACCTGGGCCGCTCGGCCACGCTCGAGGCGCGGCTGCGGCGGCTCCAGGAGGAGCGGGAGCGGGAGCCGGGCTGGCTGCCCCTGTTCCGGCGGAGCGAGCACGGGTGACGGGAAGCACGGACGGGAGGAGATGACATCACGGCAGCGGGAGGAGGCATGGTGAACCAGGGACTCGAAACGCGCCTGTCCTCGGAGCTCGACTCGATGCGCGAGCGGGGCACCCTCAAGCACCTGCAGGAGATCGAGGGGCGCCAGTCGGCCGTCGTGGAGCTGGAGGGCTACGGCGAGGTCGTGAACCTGTGCTCCAACAACTACCTGGGGCTGTGCGACGAGCCCGAGGTCATGCACGCGATAAAGGCCGGCGTGGACCGCTACGGCGCCGGCACTTCCTCGGTGCGCTTCATCTGCGGCACGTTCACGATCCACCGCGAGCTGGAGGAGGCGCTGGCCGAGTTCATGGGCACGGAGGCGGCCGTCACCTACACGTCCTGCTGGAATGCGAACGAGGGCCTGTTCGCCCCGCTCCTCTCGGAGGAGGACGTGCTCATCTCGGACGAGCTCAACCACGCCTCGATCATCGACGGAATCCGGCTGTGCAAGGCGAAGCGGGGCATCTACGCCCACATGGACATGGACTCGCTGCGGGAGGCGCTCGTGGCGGCGAGAGACGCGCGCCATCGCCTCGTGGTGACCGACGGGGTGTTCAGCATGGAGGGGGAGATCGCCCCCCTGCCGGAGATCCGCGAGCTGTGCGACGAGCACGACGCGATCATGGTCATCGATGATTCGCACGCCACCGGCGTCCTCGGGGAGACCGGGCACGGCACGCCCGAGCACTATGGCATGCACGGCGAGGTCGACATCGTGACCTCGACCCTGGGGAAGGCTTTGGGCGGCATGGCGGGCGGGTTCACGGCCTCGAGCGAGACCGTGGTCGAGTACCTGGTGCAGAACTCGCGCACGCAGCTGTTCACCAACGCCGTCCCGCCCCACTCCACGGCCGGCGCCCTGGCGGCGTTGCGGCACCTGGAGGCCCATCCGGAGCTGGTCGCGAAGCTCCGGAAGAACACGGCCTACTTTCGGGAGAGGCTCCTCGAGATGGGCTACCGGCCCATCGAGGGGGACACGCCCATCGTGCCGATCATCATCGGGGATACGGCCGACGCGATCGCACTGAGCCGGCGGCTCCTGGACCACGGCGCCTTCGTGATCGGGTTCGGCTACCCGGTCGTTCCGGAAGGGAAGGCCCGCATCCGCTGCCAGATCTCGGCCGGCCACGAGACCTCGCACCTCGACACGGCCCTCGACGCCCTGCGCGAGGTGGGCACGGAGCTCGGGATCCTGTGATCGTCGCCTCGCGTTGACACCCGGACGGGGAGCCTCTAGGCTCCGGGCGTTCGGGGTCCGGCGCGCGCCGGACCAATGGTCTCGTGACGAGAGCGGCCGCATGGGGACGCAGCGGAGGCGGACAGTCGGGCCGGGCCTGCGCGCCCACCGCCTCGTGCGGCGGCCGGCCGCGACGTTCCTGTTCGCCCTGTTCGTGCTGGCCAACCCGGCCTACTTCTGCCCCATCAACTGCCTGCTCCACCACCACGGGGAGCACGCCGCCCATCACGACGCCGCGATGATGGCCGACATGTGCCATCCGGGCCCCCAGCTCACGCGCCAGCAAGCCCCGGCGGGCCGGGAGCTGTCGCCGGCCGTCCCGGGCGTCGTGAGCGACCTGGCCACCACGACCCCGGAGGTCGGACGCGACGATTCCGGCTCCCTGGCCGTGGCCCTCTCCACCCGCGCCGCACCGACTCCGCCTCCTCCCAAAGCCTGAGCCCCCGGGCGCCCCGCACGGGCGCCGCCCGCGACACCCCGCACCGTCAGGACCGGACGGCCTGCCCGCCCCAGCCGGGACGAGCACGCCGCGCGGGAATCCGTCACCGGACAGGCACAGGCACACGGGAGGAACGACAGGTGGAACGACGAACCCATAAGGAAACCGGACGGCGCCCGGCCGCGGCCGCCCTGGCCGCCGTCCTCGGCCTCGGGCTCGCCCTCGGACCGAGCGGCCTGCGCGCCCAGCAGAGCGACACCACGAAGAGCACCACCCAGGCCCTCGACCTGTCGGGGGGCGGAGGCGGCGACCAGAGCCTGGAGGACCTGACGGGAGAGAACGAGTTCCCGCTCCAGATCAGCGGCTTCGGGGTGGGCGACTACACCTACGACGGGCGGACGAAGGACAACACCTTCGCGGCCGGGAAGCTGGCGGTCGCCATGTTCAGGGAGCTGAGCGACTCCTTCTGGTTCTTCGGCCAGCTGACCACCTCCCTGAACACCGAGGGCGGCGGTGGGGGCGGCGAGGTCCCCACGGACATCGAGATCGACAACCTGATCGTGAACTTCACGCCGCCGGGCGCCACCAACCTGAGCTTCAGCTTCGGGAAGTTCGACGCGCCGATCGGATTCGAGCGGGACGACGAGCCGCTGAACCTGCAGCCGACCGAGAGCTTCAACTACAGCTACGGCCGGCCGGCCAAGATGGTGGGTCTCATCGGTCGCTGGAACCTGACCCCGTCGGTGGACCTGGCCGGCTGGGTCGCTAACGGCTGGGACGCCCAGCTCTCCTCCCACCACGGCAAGACGCTGGGGCTGCGGCTGGGCACGCGGCCGACCGGGAACACGAGCTTCGGGCTGTCGGGATTGTACGGCCCCGAAGGGGACCCGGGCGACGCCTTCGACCGCTACCTGCTCACCTTCGACTACGCCCTCCAGCCCACGCCGGACCTGATCGTGGCCGGGGAGGCCAACTGGGGCGGGGACCGGAGCGTGCTGGCCGACGGCTCGGACGCGCGCTGGTACGGCGGTCTGCTGACGCTGTTCGGCCGCTTCACCGAGCACTTCGGCACCACGGTCCGCGGCGAGCTGTTCCGCGACCGGAACGGCGCGCGCACGGGCGTGGCGCAGACGATGGAGTCGCTCACGATCGCCCCGACCTACTTCCTGGGCACCGGGCGCGAGGGCATCTTCGCCAACGTCGAGCACACGACCTTCCGCATCCCGCGCTTCCAGCTCCGGACCGGACTGCGCTACAACCACTCCAACCAGCCCTTCTTCGAGACCAGCACGGGGCTGGACACGTGGAACATCGAGTACCTGGCCGAGCTGGTGGCCACTTTCTAGGCGCCCGGAGCCCGACCCGCGGCGGCGCGACGCACGAGACGCGAGGAGCTCCATGAGCGGCATCTACAGCCTCCGAGACGCGGACCGGTCGGTGAAGCTGGCGGCCGTCCTGTTCATGCTGGTGCTGGGCTACGCCTACATCTTCGCCTTCTTCATGGTGAAGCAGTACGCGGGGCTCACGCCGGCGGATGTGGCCACCACCTACGTGCCCCGGAAGGTCGAGGTCTCCAGCCTGCCGCAGCGGTCGAGCAGCACCACGCAGGCGCTCGACCTGTCCACCATGAAGCAGGAGCACCACCGGGTGGACACGCAGCTCCTCATCCAGGACAGCCACATCCACATCATGATCTACGCGATGATCGCGGCCCTCCAGACGCTGGTCATCCTGGGGCTGGGCTGGTCGGCCGGCTTCCGCGACCTGGTCATCCTGCTCGCGTTCGGCTCCGGGGCGCTGGACTTCGCCGGACAGTGGCTCATGAAGGGCGGCATCGGGGGCTTCGCCTGGCTGACGATCGCCTCGGGCTGGCTCATGACCCTCGTGTACGTCGTCGTGCTGATCGGAACCTTGAGGGCGGTCTTCGGAAATAACAGGAAGCGGGACGCCGCGGCCGGCGCCTGAGGCGTCCCGCACGAGACTCCACGCAGAGCGCGAGAGGTCCAAGACATGAGAGCGACGAAGCGAACCAGGACGGGTGGACGGAGACGGCGGATGGGGCGGCGGGCGGGCGTGGCGACGCTCGCCATCCTCCTGCCGCTGGTGGCCGGGGCGGCGGAGCACATCACCCCGACGGTGGTCCTGCGGAAGCGAGCGGACGTGATCCGCTCCACCCTTCCCGACGCGAGCCAGTTCTTCCTCAAGACGGTGCAGATCGGCCGCCAGGACCTGAGCCGCATCGAACAGACGGCCGACTTCAAGCCTGAGGATTCCAGGGTCAAGTTCTACTATGGCCAGAACGGGTCGGGAAGCCTGGTCGGCGTGGTGTTGTTCCCGCAGGTGAACACCCAGCACGGCCCGTTCGAGGTCGGCCTGACGCTCGGTCCGGACGGCACGATCCGGGACGTGGCGCCCACCAAGGCCACGGTCGAGACCAAGCCGTGGGTCGAGAAGGCGGTGCGGACGGGCTTCCTGGACGACTTCAAGGGGCTGTCGACGGGCGAGATGCCCGACCGGGCGCTCCAGGCCCTGCGCTCGGCCGACATCGGCGACATGCCGACCTTCGCCGGCGAAGAACTCGCCGAGGCCGTCCAGCACGGCCTGGCGCTCTACCAGGTGCTGTACGCGGGCTCGCAGTCCGGATCGGCGAACTGAGGGGGCCGTGACGGACGCGGGCTCGCTCGGGGCCAGGAGGAAGGAGGGCCCGGCGCCTGGCCGGGGCCCCATGCCTTCTGAGAAGGACCCCGTGACCTTCCGCGCCCGGGCCGGCGCCGCCCCGGCCCACGTCGCGGCCCTTGTGCTCGCCCTGGTCACGGCCGGGGTGGCGGGCTGGGCGCTGGGGCGGAGCGCCGGGCCCGGAGCCGCGGCGACAGGAGTCGGCCCGGGAAGCGCAACCGCGAACGCCGGGTCGGCCGCCGGCCTCGAGGACCTCGGCGCGGCGCCCCACTACACACTCACCGACCAGAACGGCCGGCGCGTGGACTCGGACTCCCTCCTCGGGAAAGTGCGGGTCGTCACGTTCCTGTTCCCCTACTGCCGCACCTACTGCCCGCTGGTGGCCGCGCACCTGCGCGGGCTCGAGAACGAGCTGCGGAGCGCGGGCCTGGCGGACAGGGTCCAGCTCGTGGCCTTCAACGTGGATCCCGCGAACGCCGACGAGGCCCGCATGCGGGCCTTCCTGCGGCAGTACGGCTGGGATCCCTCGGATCGGGCGATGGCGTTCCTGACCGGCCGTCCGGCCGAGATCCGCCGGGTGGTCACCGACGGGTACCACGTGGACTACCGGCGGGTGGCGGAGGCGAACGAGGCCGCCGGAGGCACGACTGGTGCGCTCGCGCCACAGCCGGAGGTGGCGAACCCGCTTGCCGACAGCGCCGCGGTGACGTACGACGTGGTGCACAACGACGCGCTGGAGCTGGTGGATCCACGGGGCAGGATTCGCCGCTACTACGGCGAGGCGGACCGCATCCCCGACGAGCGGCTCGTCTCGGACATCCGGGCCCTGCTCGGCGACGGAGGGCGCTGACGGGTCTCGCACCGCCCTTGCATGGCATTGTGCCCGGACGAGCGTCCGCGCTCCCGGAGCGCGGAGCGCTACGACCGGCCGCCCCCGAGGGGCCGGACCCAACCCAGCATTCGGAGCGAGGATAGAAGCCATGGCCGCCACGGACGCACCCGCGACGACCCGACGCCCCACCCTCGAGGATCTGAATCTGTCGACGGGCAAGAAGGCCCGCCTGTACGACATGCTCTACCGCCACGGCGTCGGCAACGGGACCCTGCTCTGCCTGCCCATCGACCACGGCCTCGAGCACGGCCCGCGCGACTTCCTGACCAACCCGGAGGCGGCCGACCCCGCCTTCCAGTTCGAGCTCGCCATCGAGGGCGGCTACAACGCCATCGCCTGCCAGATCGGGTTCGCGGAGAAGTACTATCCGCGCTTCGCGGGGCGGGTGCCGCTCATCCTGAAGATCAACGGGAAGACGAACATCCCCTCCGACGCGGATGCCCACTCCCCCCTGACCGCCTCGGTCGAGGACGCGGTGCGGCTCGGGGCGCACGCCATCGGCTACACGATGTACGTGGGCTCGCCGCAGCAGTCCCGTCACTTCGAGGACTTCCGGAGGGTCCGCCAGGACGCCGAGCGCTACGGGATCCCGATCGTCATGTGGGCCTACCCGCGCGGCTCGTCCGTGGAGGCGAAGGGCGGGCGCGACTGCCTGTACGCCGTGGATTACGCAGCGCGCGTAGCGATGGAGCTCGGGGCGGACATCGTCAAGCTCAACGTGCCCGAGAAGAGCGAGAAGGACGCCGACATGCCGGCGAAGTACCAGGAGCTGGAGTGGGACTACGCCGAGGGCGCGGCGCGGGTCACGCGCTCGGCGCAGAATACCCTCGTCCTGTTCTCGGGAGGGAGCAAGGTGAGCGACGAGGACCTGCTCGAGAAGGGACGCCTGGTCATGGAGGGCGGCGCCACCGGCCTCATCTTCGGCCGCAACATGTGGCAGCGGCCCATGGACCAGGCCCTGACCGTGACCCGGAAAGTGAAGGACATGTTCGAGGACTATGGTGTCTGAGGACTCCGCGGGCGGCGCGCGCCGCCGCCCCATGCCGCAGGGGGTGGTGGTCGCGCCGTCGATCCTCGCGGCCGACTACACCCGGCTGGGCGAGCAGGTGGCCGAGGCCGAGGAGGCCGGCGCCGAGTGGTTCCAGGTGGACGTCATGGACGGCCACTTCGTTCCCAACATCAGCATCGGCCTCCCGGTCCTGGAGTCGCTGCGGCCGGTGACCGACGCCTTTTTGGACGTCCACCTCATGATCGACAACCCCGAGGGCTTCCTGGAGCCCTTCGCGCGGGCGGGCGCCGACCTCATCACGGTCCACCAGGAGGTATGCCCCCACCTGCACCGCGAGGTGCACGAGATCCGGCGGCTGGGCTGCAAAGCGGGGGTGGCCATCGACCCCTCCACGCCGGCCGAGATGCTGTCGGAGATCCTCCCCTTCGTGGACCTGGTGCTGGTCATGACCGTGAATCCCGGGTTCGGCGGCCAGTCCTTCATTCACGCGGCTCTCCGCAAGGTGAAGCGCGTGCGTGGAGATGGCGGCCCGCTACTCGCTCAGGGGCCTGCGGGTGCAGGTGGACGGCGGCATCGACCCCGAGACGGCGGCCCTGTCGGTGGACGCGGGCGCCGACGTGCTGGTGGCCGGCTCGTCGGTGTTCCGGGGGCCGGGCACGATCGTCGAGAACTACCGGGCCCTGCGGCGCGCCGTGGCGGTCGAGGTTTGAAACCGCCTCCCGGGGACGCCGGCGGCCCGGGCGCCCCGGCCGACTCGCCGGACCGCTGGCATCCCGAGGGACCGGCCCGCCGGGCCGGCGCGCTGAGCCTGGACCGGGACGAGGCCCGCCGCTACGTCCGCCACCTCTCGATCCCGGACGTCGGCGAGGAGGGCCAGCGCCGGCTCAAGGCCGCGCGCGTGCTGCTGGTAGGGGCGGGGGGGCTCGGCTCCCCGGCCGCCCTCTACCTGGCGGCCGCCGGGATCGGCACCCTCGGCATGGTCGACTTCGATGAGGTCGACGTCACCAACCTCCACCGGCAGGTGCTGCACGGCACCGCCGCGGTCGGCCGGCCCAAGCTGGACTCGGCCCGCGCGCGCCTGGCCGACCTCAACCCGGAGGTGCGGGTCGAGACGTTCGAGGCCCGGCTCGACAGCGGGAACGCGCTGGATCTCCTGGAGGGGTGGGACGTGGTCGTGGACGGCAGCGACAACTTCCCGACCCGCTACCTGGTGAACGACGCCTGCGTCCTCCTGGGCATCCCGGACGTGTGGGGTGCCATCTTCCGCTTCGAGGGCCAGGCCTCGGTGTTCGGCGTGCCGGGCGGACCCTGCTACCGGTGCGTGTTCCCCGAGCCGCCGCCGCCGGGCTCGGTGCCGAGCTGCGCCGAGGCGGGCGTGCTGGGCGTGCTCCCCGGGATCGTGGGGACCATCCAGGCGACCGAGGCCATCAAGCTGGTGCTGGGGCTGGGGCGCACCCTGGCGGGACGCCTGCTGCTGGTCGACGCCCTCGACATGCGTTTCCGAGAGCTCTCGGTCCCGGCCGACCCGCGCTGCCCCGTCTGCGGAGAGCACCCCACGGTGACCGAGCTCATCGACTACGAGGCGTTCTGCGGCGGTCCGCCGGGGGCGGGCGACGAAGGCGATGAGGCGGCCGAGGCGGGGGAGCCGACGGCGCGACAGGTGGCGCCGGTCATCTCCGTGCGGGAGCTGAACGAGCGGCTCGCCGGCCCCGAGCCCCCCGCCCTCCTGGACGTGCGCGAGCCGTTCGAGTGGCAGATCTGCAACCTGGAGGACCGGGGCGCGCGCCTCGTCCCCCTGGCCCGGCTGCCCGACAGCCTGGACGCCCTGGACCCGGAGCGGGAGCTGGTGGTGTACTGCCACACGGGCCAGCGGAGCGGCCTGGCCGTGCGCTTCCTGCGCCAGGCGGGCTTCGAGCGGGCCCGCAACCTGACGGGCGGCATCCAGGCGTGGGCCGAGGAGATCGACCCGGGCATGCCGACGTATTGAGGATGATGGGGCGAGCGTGAGGATCGTGTCGCTGCTGGCCAGCGCCACCGAGATCGTATGCGAGCTGGGGCTGGAGGACGCCCTGGTCGGCATCTCGCACGAGTGCGACTGGCCGCCCCGGGTCCTGGACCGGCCGAGGGTGAGCCGCACCCGCTTCGACCCCTCCGGCCTCTCCTCGACCGCCATCGACGCCGCCGTGCGCCGCGCCATGGCCGAGCACGGCAGCGTGTACGAGGTGGACGGCGAGCGACTGGCCGAGCTGGAGCCCGACCTGATCCTCACGCAGGCGGTGTGCGAGGTGTGCGCCGTGCCGACGCCGGGGGTGCGGGAGGTGGTTCGCGAGCGCGGGCTGGGAGCCGAGGTGCTCTCGCTGGACGCCCACACGCTGGCGGAGATCCTGGACTCGATCCTCCGGGTGGGCGAGGCCGCGGGCGTGCCCGACCGGGCCGGCCAGCTGCGCGCGGAGCTCGCCGAGCGGCTGGACGACATCCGCGCCGCGGTGGCGGGCGCGCCTCCCGTCCGCACCCTGGCGATCGAGTGGCTGGCGCCGCCCTTCGAGCCCGGGCACTGGGTGCCCGAGATGGTCCGGGTGGCCGGCGGCCTCAACCTGGCCGGGGAGACGGGCGAGCCCTCGCGACAGGTGGAGTGGGAAGGGCTGGAGGGGCTCGACCCGGACGCCCTGGTCGTCATGCCGTGCGGGTACGGGCTGGAGGCCTCGCGCCGCGAGGCGGACGAGCACGCGGAGCGGCTCCTGGCCGTGGCCCCGCGGGCCATCTCGGAGGGCCGCGCCTTCGTGGTGGACGGCTCCTCGTACTTCAACCGCTCGGGGCCGCGGGCCGTGACCGGCGTCGAGATCCTGGCCGGCCTCCTGCATCCCGAGCGCGTCGACACACCGCCGCAAGGCACGGCGGCGCCGTGGGAGCCGGCGAACGCCGCTACAGGTTGAGCGCCGGCCCCAGGTCCCCGCGCAGGAGCGCCTCCCGCACCGACGTGGCGACCTCGACCGCCACCGCCCGCTTGGCCTCGTCGGTGGCGCCGCCCAGGTGGGGCGTCATCACCAGGTTGGGGGCGTCCCGCAGCGGACTGTCCGCCGGGAGCGGCTCCTCGGCGTAGACGTCGAGGCCCGCCCCGGCCAGATGTCCCTCGATCAGCGCCCGGGCCACCGCCGCCTCGTCCACGACCTCGCCCCGGGAGGCGTTGACCAGGAAGGCGCCCGATTTCATGCGAGCCAGCTCGGCCGCGCCGATCATCCCGTCGGTCTCCTCGGTGAGGGGCACGTGCAGGCTGACCACGTCGGCCCGTCGGAGCAGCTCCCCCAGCTCCAGGAACTCGGCGCCGATCTCCTCCATGCGCTCCGGCGTGAGATAGGGATCGCAGGCCAGGAGGCCCATGCCGAAGGCGCGCCCCACGGCGAGGACGGCCGAGCCAATGCGGCCCGCCCCCACCACGCCCAGGGCGCGGCCGTGGAGCTGGGAGCCCCGTAGCGCCTTCCGCTCCCACTCCCCGGCCCTCACGCCCCGGTCCGCCCGCGCGATATGGCGGGCGGCCGCCAGGAGGAGGCCGAAGGTGAGCTCGGCGGTGGAGCGGGTGTTACCGCTCGGGGCGTTGACGACGGCCACGCCGCGCCGCGCCGCCGCCCCGAGATCAATGTTGTCCACTCCCACGCCGGCGCGGCCCACCACCCGGAGCGCCGGCGCCGCGCGCAGCAGCGCCTCGTCCACCGTCGTGCCGCCGCGCACCACGAGGCCGGCGGCGTCTTCGAGCGCCTCAATGAGCGCTTCGCGGCCGCCCGGCGAGACGTCGACCACCTCGAGCCCCGGCTCGGCGTCGAGGACCGCCACCCCCTCGGGCTCGAGGGCCTCGGCGAGTACGACCCGGAGACGGTCGCCCGGCGAGTCGGCGACGGGGATGCTCAGCGGGACAGCTCCTCCTGGAGGGCCCGGTCGAGGGTGCCCAGAAGCTCCTCCAGCTCCGCCGGCGTGTGGTCCCCCATGTGGCCGATCCGGATCGTGCTCGGCGCCAGCTTCCCGTAGCCCCCGCCGATCACCCACCCGTGCCGGAGCAGCGCCGCGACCACGTCGGTCCCGACGAGCCGCTCGGGCAGCCGGACCGCGGTCACGGTCGGCGAACGGTAGCCCTCGGGTGCCAGTACCTCGAAGTCCAGGCCGGTCCGCGTGGCCAGCGCCCCCGTCCAGGCGCGGGCGCGCCGCGCCATGGCCGCGTGTCGCTCGAACCGGGCCTCGAGCCCCTCGGCATCGATCCGTTCGAGCTGGCGGGCCAGAGCGTAGAACAGGGTCACAGCCGGCGTGTTGGGCGTCTGGTGCTGCCGCGCGCGGCGCTCGAAGTCGAGGAGGTCGAAGTAGTAGCTGCGCGGGCTCACCTCGGCCGCGCGCTCCAGGGCGCGCTCGGAGGCCACCCCGAAGGCGAGGCCGGGGGGGAGGGCGAGCGCCTTCTGGGAGCCGGTGAGCATGAAGTCCAGCCCCCACTCGTCGAAGCGGACCTCGGCTCCGGCCACCGAGGAGACGCCGTCCACCGCGAGGAGGAGGCCGTCGTGCGCCCGCACGACCTCGGCGAGCGCGGCCACCGGGTTGAGGACGCCGGTCGAGGTCTCCGAGTGCACCACCGTGACCAGGTCGTAGCGCCCCGGCGCCTCCCCCAGCCTCTCGGCGAGCTGGTCGGGGAGGTTGGGGGAGCCCCACTCCACCTCCAGCCTGTCGGCCGGGCGGTCGGTGAGCCCGGCAATGTCGTGGAAGCGGCCGCTGAACGCCCCGCACACCAGGCACAGGATCCGGCGGCGGCTGAGGTTGGTCACGGCCGCCTCCATGAGCCCGGTGGCCGAGGAGGTCGACACGTACACCGGGCGCCCGGTCCCGAACAGGCGGGCCAGTCCCGGCTGCAGGCCCGCCACGAGCTCCTTCATGGCGGGGCCGCGGTGCGCGATCACCGGCCGGGCCTGCGCCTCCAGCACCTCGGGCCGCACCTCGGTGGGCCCCGGCAGGAAGAAGCGGCCGAAGTCGCCCTTCCCTCTCTTCGAGGCGGGGTTCATCCGGACCTGCCGTGCCGCTCTCCGCGGCGGCGCGCGACGGTGAGACCGTCGCGCACCGGGACGATGACGGCGTCGAAACGCTCGTCCCGGGCCAGGCGCTCGTTGAAAGTGCGGATGGCGATGGTGGAGGCGTCCTCGTCGGACGGGTCGGCCACCCGTCCCTTCCACAGCGTGTTGTCCGCCACCAGGAGTCCACCGGGACCCAGGAGAGTGGCGGCCTCCTCCAGGTAGAAGGGGTAGCTCTCCTTGTCGGCGTCGATGAACACCAGGTCGAACGACGCACGTCCGGCCAGGTCCTCCAGCGTCTCGCGGGCGTCCCCGAGTCGCACCTCCGCCCGCCCCTCTTCGCCGGCCCGGGCCAGGGCCTCGTGCGCCAGCTCGGCGTGGGCCGGCTCCCGCTCGAGCGTCACCAGGCGCGCGTCGGAGGGGAGGAGCGACAGCAGCCACAGCCCCGAGTAGCCGCCCAGGGTGCCGATCTCGAGCAGCCGCCGCGCCCCGGCGGTCGCGGCGAGGAGGGCGAGGAGACGCCCCTCGAGGGCGGAGACGTGGATGAGCGGCAGATCACGGCGCTCGAGCTCCTCCCGGATCCACCGCATCGTGTCGGTCTCGGGCGCGTACAGGGTCTCGACGTATTCCGCGCAGCGCTCGAGCGTCGCCTCATCCATGCGTGCCGTGTCCTTCCCGTTCGAGTGGATTCCGGTCGCGCGCGCTGGTGTCAGGGCGCACCCGGCCTCGCCGACGGCCTCTCGGCCCGGCAGGCTCTCTCCGCCGCCCGCAGCCACACGCGCACCCGGGCCGGGCGCCCGGCGCGTGGATCCTGCCGCTCGGATCGCACCAGCGCCGTGACCCTCTCCTGCGGTGTTCGTGCCAGCGCGCACACGCCGCGCACGCTCCCCCGCCACAGCGCCGCCGCGTTGCGCGTGCCCATACCGCGGAGCGAGGCCAGCCGGGCGGCCCGGACCAGGGCGCCCGCGCGGCCGGGGGGGAGGCCGGCGCGGCGGCTCACAGCGGTTGAATCGGTCTTCGCCAGCACGCCAGGCCCCCGGAGGTCGGCGGCCTCGAGATGCCGGATCTCGGCCGGCCGCGCGCCGGGCAGGTCGGCGAGCCGCGGCGCCGCGGAGTCCACCGTCCACCGGTCGAGGCCGACCTGCACGGCGGCGCAGAACAGGAGCGCCAGGAGCACGGCGAGAGCGACGCGGCCCGCAAGAAGACCCGTCCCGCGTGAGCGCGGCGCCGAGGCGGACCCCGACGACTCCCGCGCTCCACCCCGGCACGGCCACGCCCAGGTTCGCGAGCGCCTGGTAGATCACGAAACAGTCGAGGGCGAACACCGGAAAGCCCAGAAAGCCGGGGAGCGGCATCTCGAACAGCTTGAGGTGCTCCAGACCCGGCACCGTGTAGATCCAGCGGGCCCCGGCCAGCCGGTTGTAGCCCTCCCACAGGAGTCCGATGCCGGCGCCGCCCGCCAGCAGGCGAACGATCCGCGTCCAGCTCCCCCGCGCCAGGTCGCCGAGCAGCGAGCTGCCCGGGTCCCGGGCGTGGTTAAAGGGCTCGAGGAGGAGGGTCGAGGCGCCCCAGATGAGGGGGAAGAAGGCGTCCGGCCAGCGCAGCGCGAGGAGGACGAAGGCGGCCCCGAGGAGGAGGCAGACGGCGTAGTGCCCGCGCCCCACCCGGAATCCGGGCCGGCTCCAGCCCTGCGCCAGGCCGACCTCGTCCATCCAGCGCTGCGCCAGGTAGATGGCGGGGAGCACGGTGGCGAAGGCCACAATGGTCCCGGCCCAGCGCGGCAGGAGGGCGCCCGGGACGAACACGTAGTACCAGTCCGCCATCCTCAGGTTGAGGAGCTCGAACAGGTACCAGGTGGGTCCGGACCAGAACCACAGGGACAGCGCGAAGCGGGGCCGGGCCGCCAGGGGCGCGCTCCCCGTCCTCAGCGCCAGGCTGCCGTCCAGCAGGAGGAGGGTCGGGTACCAGGCGAACTGGAAGAACCAGTCGCGGAACGGCTGCATCCCGCGCGCGGCGAGGAGGATGGTGACGAACAACGCCGCCGCGCCGAGGCCCACTTCCAGGGCGCCCCGGCGTCGGCCCGTCCCGCGCTCCGTTCCCGTCCCCCGGTCCGATCTCGTCCCAACCTCCCCCGCTCGAGCCTCCGACGCCTCCCGGCACGGCAGGATACGATGCCGGCGGCGGCGGCGAAAACGGCGCGTTCGGGTTGACGACATCGCGCGCTCGGGCGAATTTGACCGCTCGCGGCGCGGGAAGGGGTTCCGGGCCGCCACGCCACGCTCCGGGAGACGACCGAGACCAATGCGCTACGTGACCATGACCGCGATCGCGCCCGAGGAGGTCCTCGCGCGCGCCCGACATTTCTTCGCCCGGAACACCCAGCTGGAGCTGGTCGAGGAGCAGGAGGACGAGCTCGTGTTCCAGGGCGAGATCGGGCGCGCCGTCCTTCGCGTGGACCGCGAGCACGGCCGCACCAACGTCCACGTGGAGACCGACCGCGTGGTGGGACTCGAATGTCACCGACATCGCCAAGCGCTTCCTGTACACGCTCCGGATCGAGGGACAGAAGGTATGACCGCCGACGCGAAGGCCCATCGCGACCGCTCGGCCGGACGATCCTGGCGGGAGAGCAGCTCCGAGGAGACCGTGACCCTCCGGCTCATCATGCCGGACCACTGGCTCGAGCAGGTGACCGAGCTCCCGCTCGGCACGACCGTCCAGGAGGCCAAGCGACTCGGGCTCCGCGACCTCCTGCAGCGCGACACCGACCGTCCCGGCGATTTCTACGTGGAGTACGCGGAGCGGCGGGTCCCCGACGAGTCCATCACGCTGGCCGAGGTCGGCGCCCAGGACGGCGAGATCCTCTCCATCCGGGCCTACGACCTGGGCCACTACCCCCGGTTCACGGGGTAGTCGGGGCGCTCGGCCCGGAGCGGCCAGCCCCTCGCTCGATCCCTCCCCTCACTCGTCCGGGTGGCGCTGGAAGTAGCTCCGCGTCTCCCGGAACACGATCCCCGACAGCAGCAGCAGTCCGATCAGGTTGGGGAACGCCATCAGCCCGTTCATGATGTCCGATAGGAGCCACACCACCTGGATGGGCCGCGCCGCGGCAATGGCGATGACGACCACGAACACGAGCCGGTAGGGCACCACGACCTTCTCGCCGAACAGGTACTCGAGGTTGCGCTCGCCGTAGTAGGACCAGCCCAGCATCGTACTGAAGGCGAAGATGGCCAGGCTGAAGGCGACGACGTAGCCGCCCCACTCGCCGGGGAGCCCGGTGCGGAAGGCGTGCTGGGTGAGGTTGGCGCCGTTGAGCCCCGGCTCCTGCCACGCCCCGGTCGACAGGATCACGATGCCGGTGAAGGTGCACACCACGATCGTGTCGATGAAGGTCTGGGTCATGGAGACGAGCGCCTGGCGCACGGGCTCGTCGGTCTGCGCGGCGGCCGCCGCGATTCCGCCCGTCCCCAGCCCCGACTCGTTCGAGAAGATCCCGCGCGCCACCCCGAAGCGCATGGCCTGGAGGACCGTGTAGCCCAGCGCCCCGCCGGCCATGGCCACGGGTTCGAACGCTCCCTGGAAGACGAGCGCGAAGGCGTGCGCGACGCCGTGCCGGTTGATGACGATGATCGTGCCGGCCCCGATCAGGTAGGCCGCGATCATGATCGGCACGAACACGCCCGTGAAGCGCCCGATCGACTTGATGCCGCCCAGGATCACGGCGGCGGCGAGGAACGCCACCACGATCCCGGTGACGATCGGCGGCACCCCGAACGACTGGCGCACGGCATCGGCCACGGCCTGGGACTGGACGCCGTTGCCGATCCCGAAGGCGGCGATGGAGGCGAAGACCGCGAAGGCGATGGACAGGATCTTGCCGAGCTTGCCCCAGCGGATCCCGTGCTCCAGGTAGTACATGGGGCCGCCGGCCTTCTCGCCCCGGGCGTCGGTCTCCCGGAAGTGGACGCCGAGGATGGCCTCGGAGTACTTGGTGGCCATGCCCACGAGTCCGGTGACCCACATCCAGAAGAGCGCCCCGGGTCCGCCGGCGGAGATGGCCGTGGCCACCCCGACGATGTTCCCGGTACCCACGGTGGCGGCCAGGGCCGTCATGAGGGCCTGGAAGTGGGAGATGTCCCCCTCGGCCCCCTCGTCCCGCCGCTTGATGAGGGCCAGCCACAGGGCGTGCAGCAGCTTGCGGAATTGCAGGCCGCGCAGGAGCAGGGTTAGATATAGGCCCGTTCCCACCAGCAGGATGATCAGGGGCAGACCCCACACCCAGTCCGAGATGGCCTGCAGGTGGGGTATCAAGCCGCCGGCGGACGCGCCCTGGAGGGCCGCGAGCGGGCCGAGCGGAACCGCCGCGATCTGGTGCATGGTCGTTGCGCTCGTCTCGGTCGAGGAGGGAACGGACGGGTCCGCGAACGGCTGAACGCCGAACAGGGTAGACCCCGGCCCGCGCGGACGTCAACACGATCAAGCGGCGCGACGAGTCACCCCCGAGGAGGGACGACGTGGAAGAGGAGCAGCTGGAGGCCGCCAGGAGGCTCGGGTACGGCCGCACCCCCGAGCTGGTGGAGGAGCTGGAGGCCGTGGCCCTTCGCGGGAACCCGATCGCGGCCGTCGCAGCGCGCGGCTCGGGCGCGGAGCTGCTCTACGCGCTCGCCGCCGCGGGCCGCTGCGACCCCGAGTCACCGGCCGTGCAGGGCCTCGTCCTGTGTCCGACCGAGGAGGCCGCCCTGCGCGCGGCCGCGGCCCTGCACGCGGTGGGGCTCACCGCCGAGCTCGAGGCGCTGGCCTGGCGGCCGTGGCGCGAGGCCTCGGAGGGGGCCGGCGAGCGGGCCGAGCGCCCATTCGCCCAGCTCGTCGCCGGCCGCCCGGTGGAGCTGCTCCCCGAAGTGCGCTCGGGCCGGCTCAAGCTCGGGGAAATCCGCCTGCTGGCCCTGGACGGGGTCAGCGCGCTGGAGAGCACGGGTCAGTGGGAGTCGGTCGAGGCCATCCTCGACACCCTGCCCGAGGGCGCCCAGAAGATCGCGGTCGACGACCACCTGTCCGAGCGGCTCAAGTCGCTGGTCACCCACCAGCTCGGGCGCGGCAAGAAGTGGCCTCCCGAGCTGTTCGCGCTGGGCTCGGAGGGTCCTCCGACCGGCCGGGGCGTCCTCCTGGCAGGCTCGGCGGCCTCCCTGGAGGGCCGGCTGGAGCGGCTGTCCGCCGGCCTGCGCGCGGCGGCCGAGGACCGCCAGGCGGAGTCGGCGGTGGTGCACTGCCCCGACGAGGACACGGCCTACCGCACGGCCTCCGGTCTGGCGGCGCGGGGGTTCGCCCTGGCGGACGAGCCGGGCGAGCCGGGCGTGGTAGTGGCGTGGGGCGACGAGGAGCCCGCCGGCGGCACGGCGGCGCTCCTGGGACTCCCCTCCGGCCTGCCTGATCTCCAGCGCCGCCTCGGGGCGGCCTCGGCCCGCATCGCGGTGGTGGCCGACGGCGAGCTCCCCCAGCTCCGCATCCTGGCCAGACGGGCCGGGTGGGCGGTGCGGGAGGTGCCCGAGCCGCCACCCGCCGCGGCCCGGGACTCGATCGCCCGCGCCCGCGAGGCGATCCGGCGCCGCATCGAGGGTTTCGACGACGCGGCCGAGCTCCTGGTCCTCGAGCCGTTGCTCGACGAGCACGGCGCGGCGCGCGTGGCCGCCGCCCTGGGCGCGCTCCTCCGGGAGCGACAGGGGCCGGCGCCCGCGGAGGACGAGGCCGCCGGTGGCGCGGCCGGCTACGGCTCATCGGCCGCGGAGCCGCGCGGGGCCGCCGCGCCGCGACGCGACGCGCGGGAGAGGCCGAGGGGCCGCCCCGGCACGGGAGCCCGGGAGCCGGGGACGCGGGGCTCCTGGTATCGGATCTACATCAACGCCGGCTCGAGGGACGGCGTGGGCCCCAACGACATCGTGGGCGCCATCACGGGTGAGACCGGCGCGGTGGGAGCGCAGATCGGCCAGATCGACGTCCGGGGCAGCTACACCCTGGTGGACGTCGACTCACAGGTGGCGGAGCAGGTGATGTCGGGCCTGTCGGGCGCCAGCATCAAGGGGCGGGAGGTGGTGGCGCGGCCCGACCGGGGCTCCTGAGAGGGGCCCGGGGCGGGACCAGGCCGCGATGCGCGCGGGGGGCGGAGCCGCCCACGCGGCCCCGCCCCCCGGTTTACACGGGCCGTCGCGGCGGCCCGTCTGCGCCACCTCTGCTTAGTTGACGGAGTCCTTGAGGCCCTTGCCGGCCCGGAAGCTGACCGCATTGCTGGCGGAGATACGGATCTTCTCGCCCGTCTGCGGATTACGACCCATGCGAGCCTTCCGCTTGCGAGTCTCGAACGTGCCGAAACCCGTGATCTGGACCTTCTTGCCGCGCTTGAGCGTCTTGGAGATGACGCCGCTGTCCGTGTCGAACAGCGCGTCGATGGCGCGCTGCGCATCGGCCTTGGTGAAGTTGGTGGCCTTGGCGAGGGCCTCGGTGAGCTCGGTCTTGTTCACGGTGACTCCTTTTGGTGAAGGTGACGAAAGCGCAGACGAGACGTGGCCTCTCACGTACCTCAGTGTATGAGCGACCTCCGGGGCCGTCAAGTGACGCGGAGCCGTCGAAGTCGAGGCGCCGCCGGACATTTCCGGGGTCCACCCCCCCGACGGGCCGCTGGCACCCCCCGGAATCGGCCCGGGCACCCACCCCGGGGATCGCTCCTCGAGCGCGCCGTGGACGGAGCTAGAGCGTGAGCAGGAAGCTCTTCCTGCGGCGCGTCGGCTTCCTGGCCGCCCTGCTCCTCGTGCTGCTCGCAGTGGGCACCGCGGGCTTCATGCGCTTTCCCGGCTGGAGCTTCTCCGACGCCCTGTACATGACCGTCACCACGATTACGGCGGTCGGCTACCAGGAGGTGCACCCGCTGAACGACGCGGGTCGAACCCTGGCCGGAATCCTGCTCGCCGGCGGTATCACGGGCATGGGGCTGTGGTTCGCGCTGCTGACATTGGCGATCGTCGAGATGGACCTGGCCGAGGCTTTTCGTTCGAGGAGGACCATGAAGAAGATCGTCGATCTCTCTGGCCACGTCGTCGTGTGCGGCGCCGGGCGATCGGGACGCCAGGTGGTTCGAGAGCTGGCGGCGGCCCGGGTGCCGTACGTGGCGATCGACCGGGACCCGCGGCGCGTGGAGCTGGTGCGCGAGATCGACCCCGAAGCGCTGGTCCTGGAGGCCGACGCCACCCGCGACGAGACGCTGGAGCAAGCGGGCGTACGCCGTGCCCGCGGGCTGATCACGGCCCTCAGCGCCGACACCGACAACCTGTTCGTATGCCTGAGCGCGCGCTCCCTGTCGCCCTCCCTCACCATCGTGGCCCGCGCCCTGGACGAGGAGGCCATGAGCAAGCTGTACCGGGCCGGAGCCGACCACTGCGTGAGCCCCAACATCACCGGGGGCGTGCGCATGGCCTCGATGCTCCTGCGGCCGCAGGTGGTGAGCTTCCTCGACGTCGTGATGGGCGAACTGGAGCTGGCGCTGCGCCTGGAGGAGGTGCGCGTGCCCGGGAGCTCGCCCCTGGCCGGGAAGAGCCTGTCCGAGGTCCGCATCCCGCAGAAGACGGGACTCATCATCATCGCGGTCTACCACGAGGCGGAGTCCGGGGAGCGGGAGCTGGTCTACAACCCCGGCTCCGAGGAGCGCATCCGCGAGCGCGACACGCTGATCGCGCTCGGCGAGCCCGACCGCATCGATCGACTCCGGCGCATGGTCGGCGCGTGATCGAGGAGCTGGACCCCGGCGGAACGGACGAGCCCGGCACGGACGCCGGAGCGCCCGGGGACGAGGACGCGGAAGCTGCGGCTCGGTCCGAGCCGCGCGGCGAGTCGCGCCGGCGGCGCCCCTCCCTCGTGCGGCGGGCGCTCCAGCTCGCGGGCGGGCTGCTCGCGCTCCTCCTCGTAAGCGGTATCGTCCTCTATCTCACCTCTCCGAACGGCTCCGAGTACCGCCACGCCTGGCCGAAGCGCACCGCTTACATGCAGCTCCGCATCGACGAGGCTCGTGACGCCGGGCGCCCTCTCCGGATCCAGTACCTGCCGGTCCCCCTGTCCCGGATCCCGCACGCCGTTCAGCGCGCCGTCCTCGTCGGCGAGGACGCGGGATTCTACGGCCACGGAGCCTTCGACTGGTCGGAGATGCGGGCGGCCGCCGAGCAGGCATGGCGGGAGGGGGAGTCGCCGCGGGGGGCGAGCACGATCACGCAGCAGCTCGCCCGGAACCTCTACCTCTCCCCCCAGCGCTCGCTGTGGCGGAAGGTCAGGGAGGCCATCATCGCCGTGCGGCTCGAGCACGCGCTCTCCAAGCGCCGGATCCTGGAGCTGTACCTGAACGTCTTCGAGCTCGGACGCGGCGTGTTCGGCGTGGAGGCGGCCAGCGAGCACTACTTCGGCGAGCCGGTGGACGCGCTCGGCCGGGAGCAGGCGGTGCGGCTGGCAGCCACGATCCCCTCTCCGCTGCACGACAACCCGGACACGGACACGCGGCAGTATCGCTGGAGGATCGGGCTCATCGGCCCGCGCGCGTTCCCGCCCGACACCACCGCCGTCGACACGGGGGCCGCGGACCTCGGCGCGGACACCGCCGCCATGGACACCGCGGCGATGCCGCCGGCCCTCCCCTCGGCCGGAACCGCCGCGGCCCCGGCGGACACGCTCACGCCCGACACTCTGCGGCCGGACAGTGCCGCGCCGGACACGGCGGGACGCGGGGTCGAAGGTACGCACCGCCCTCCGCGGCCGCGATAGAGCCGGAGCTCGCACGCCTCTACAGCCCCGCTTCCGTGGCCCGGAACCACACGTCGTCGGGGACGTCGCGCTCCCGCCTCCAGCGGGCGGAGGCCGTGAGGGGGCCCGGATCGGCGCCGTGGAGGCGGTTGGCGCGGACGAGGGTGCTTAGCCGGGCCGCCGGGGTGGGGGCCGGGCCGGAGCGCGGCGGTCCTGGCGCCTTGCCCGTGCGCTGCGAGCCCGCTCCGGTGCGTCTCCGCTCGCCGTCCCGCGCCCGGTGCCCGAGCCCCTCTTCCCGCTCCGCGTCCAGGTGCACGCCGCCGCGCGGGTCCCGGAACACGGCCCGCCCCTTCCCCCACCACTCGAGCCGCCAGCCGCCCTCGTGGACGAGCCGGTGGTGATGGCGGCACAGGAGGACGCAGTTGTCCAGGCTGGTCTCCCCGCCGTCGGCCCAGTGCTCGACGTGGTGGGCGTCGGTGAAGCGGAGGCCGCAGCCCGGGAAGCGGCAGCCGCGGTCGCGGACCTCCAGCGCCCGGCGCAGCGCCGGCGGGATGGTGCGGGTGCGGCGGCCCACGGAGAGGACGGAGCCGGCGGGGGCCGGGGCGCCAGGCGCCGAGCCGTCGACTCGAGCCGTCGCCGGCTCTGCGGCGGGACGTGGGTCACCCGTATCAACGCGGCGTCACAGGCGAGCCGGCGGGACGTCTCCGCGGAGACGCGGGTGCCGTCCTCGAGCTCGGAGCGGCCGGACTCCCGGTCCTCGGACAGGGTGTCCGCGTCCACGTGCAGGCAGCACCTGGTAGCGCTCGGCCCGGGTGCCGCTGATCGGACGCTCGGAGGCGGAGGCTCCGCTCCCGTCCGCGGCTTCGTCCTCGCCGGCGAGTCCCGAACCCCGCCGCCAGCGCCCGCTCGGCCAGGAGCCCGAGAGCGTCGGCCCGCCGGCGGGCCGCCTCCCGGCCCGTGTCCGGCTCGGCGCGGCACGTCCCCGCGGGGACGTGCTCGGGCGGTTCCGCGGAACCGCCGGTGGCCGCGTCCGCCTCCGGGGCCCGGGACCGCTCCTCGCCGTCCGCCTTCCGCTCCTCCCTGTAGAGCGCATCGCTGGCCGCCTCGATCGCCCGCATGAGGAGGGCTCCCACCTCGGGCTCCAGCCGGCCCCGGATGACGTACATGCCCTCCTCGTCGGGGAACACCGAGAGGCGGCGCAGGCGGCGGATCTCCTCGGCCCGTGCCGCCTCGTCCTGGCGGCTCCCCCTCTTCCAGGCGCGCACCACGCGCTCCAGCCGGGCGGCGGTCACCCCCTCGGCCAGCGCCAGCAGGTCGGCCTCGCTCTCCGGGTCGGCCACCCGGGTCAGGGCGCGCACCTTGGAGAAGGAGAGCCGGCCCCGGCTCATGGAGCGGCTCGTCTCGGGGAGCGCCTCCAGCGCCCTCGCCACCCGCACGTGCTCTCTCGCCGTGCGCTGGTCCATGCCGGTGCGCCACGCCAGCCACTCGGCGCAGCCCCGGTGGCCGGCCGCCTCCCAGCCCCCGAGCCGGTCGAAGCGCGCGATCAGGGTGAGCAGCCGGTGGGTGGCGGCGTGGATGTGGGCCGCCAGGGTGGCGATCTCGTCGCCGAGCTCGTCGAGGAGGTCGGGGTCGGGTGACGTCCCCGCGGAGACGTCTCCGGCCGCTCGGCCCCGCTCCCCATACTCGACCTCCGCCCGCTCCCGCAGCGCCAGCACCGTCGCTCCCATCGTCCGCCTCCCATCCCGCACCCGCGCCCCGGCCCTCCGGGCCCCGCCACGAGGCCCGAAAGGCCCCGTAACTCGTACCTCTCCAATATAATCGGCCGATTTCCGGCCTCCGGAGGCGGCGGCTGCGGGATCAACGGCGGCCTGGAGGAGGCGCGAAGGGGAGGGACCGGCCGGCGGCCGGGAGAGCGGGCGTCAGGGGGGCCGGGGGCGCGCCAGGAGCGGGGTCCGGCCCTCACCCCGACCGTCAACGGAATCCTGTCAAGACCCGACCGGCCAGTTGAATGATCGGCCGGTTCGAGCACCCGCCTCCCGAAGCTGCCTGACGCCGGATCGCGGCACCGCGGCTCGGGGGACAGAGCGAGGCCCAGGTCGGCAGAAAGAGCGGGACTGGAGCCGATACAGGGCGAAACGGAGACGACGGGCACACCGGTTGGCCGCGAGCCGGCGCGACACGACCGCGAGCTCCCGCCCTCGCAGCTAGTCGGCCGGATCTTCCCCTATCGCCTCGCCGCCGGCTTCGCCCGCCTCGGCCGCGCCCTCGCCCGCCGCCGCCGCGCCCTCGCCGCCGGCCTCGCCAGCCTCGGCCTCGCCAGCCTCGGCCTCGCCCGCGTCATTGACGCCCATGCGGCGCTTGAGCTCCTCGAGCAGGGCGTCGGCGTGCCGCTGACGCTCGGCCGCCTCGACCTTCGGGGGGAGATCGGCGCCGCCTGCCGGACCGCCGCCGAGGTCGTCGTCCAGCTCCCGCTCGGCCCGCGTGAGGCGCTCGGCATCCTCGACCTTCTCGGCGAGCCGGTCGAAAGTGCGGGACGGGCCCGACATGCCCTCGCGCAGATCCTCGGACGTGCGCGCCGTGCGGCTCCGGATGGCCAGGGCGTCGCGCTGGCCGACCGCGTCGCGAAACTGGCGGGTGAGCTCGGCCGCCTCCGCCCGGGTCTCGACCAGGACAGACTTCGCGCCCTCGAGCTTGTGGCGGAGGGTCTCGGCGGCCTCGGAGTTCGCCGGGACGCGCTCCAGTTTGCGCTCCAAGGCCCGAACCTCGTCCTCGAGGCCCTTCACCCGAGCGCGCGCGTCGATGAGCTCCTCGCGCATGCCGGCCAGGATCCGGTCAATGTCGTCCTCGCCGGGGCCGGGCCCTCTCTTCTCGAGCGCGTCGAGCGCACGCTCCAGCCGCTTCTTCATTCCCTCGAACATGGCCCCGTCAGTGTAACGCCGACGCCGCGCATCCGTCCACCGCCGGACCGGTGCGGCGGACCACCACCGGCTCCCTCCCGGCGTCGGCCTGCGGGGATTGACATAGGGGGTGGGGGTATACTAAGGTATAGCGCGTGGGATAGGGGGGAGGGGTACAGACCGCCCCCCCGCCCCTCCCGACGGAGCCGAAAGCCCTCCCGAGCCGATTCCGAGTCCCGAGGTGCGAGATGAGCCCGAAGACGGCCGACACGGTGATCCCCGGAACCCCCGAAACCCCGACTCCCTGCGCCTGCGGCTGCGGAGCGCAGGAGGACGGCGGCGGCCGCAAGGCAGACGGGGTCGACACCGCCATGAAGGAGAGCAACCTCATCCGGCTCCGCCGCATCGAGGGCCAGATCCGGGGTCTGCAGCGCATGGTCGAGGAGGAGCGCTACTGCGCCGACATCCTCACCCAGATCTCCTCGGTGCACGAGGCGCTGAGGGGCGTCGGGCGCGAGCTCATGCGGAACCACCTGGCCTACTGCGCCACCAGCGCCATCCAGGCCGGCGGCGACGAGGCCCAGGCCATGTACGACGAGCTCGTGGATCTCATGTACAAGCACGCGCGGTGACCCTCGAGGGATAGAGCCCATGGACACGACGACGATACCACGGACGGACGAGTCGGAACACGGCACCGGCACCACGCCCCGACGCAAGCAGACGTTCCGCGTCGGCGGCATGCACTGCGCCGGCTGCAGCTCGGCGGTCGAGAAGAAGCTGAACGGCCTGGAGGGCGTGGAGGCCGCGGTGAGCCTGGCCTCCGAGACGGCCACCGTCACCTTCCCCGAGACGCTCGGCTTCGAGGGTCTCCGGAAGGTCGTCGAGGACGCGGGCTACGAGCTGGAGGCTCCCCCGGAGACGGGTGAGGACCGGGCCGTCCTCGAACGCCGCAGGCTGGAGCGGGGCCGCGAGAAGCTGGCCACGGCCCGCCGCCGCATGTGGATCGCCTGGGGCCTCACGGTCCCGGTCATGGCCTGGATGATCCCGGAGATGTTCTTCGGGGTCGCGTGGCCGACCCGGCTCGCCTTCGACCTGGGCATGGTGCTCCTCGCCCTGCCGGTTCTCGTCGGGCCCGGTCGGGATACGCTGAAGGGCGCGTGGCGCTCCGCCCGGGGGCTCGTGCCCAACATGGACGTCCTCATCGCCATGGGGAGCGGCGTGGCCGTGCTCACGGGCGTGGGAGCGATCGTCCACGACCTGGGGGCCAGCTTCCCGATCATGGACTACGCCGGAATCGGCGCCATGATCATGGCCATCCACCTCACCGGCCGCTTCGTCGAGACGAAGGCGCGCGGCCGGGCCTCCTCGGCCATCCAGAAGCTGCTGTCGCTGGAGGCCAGGTCGGCGCGCGTGGAGCGTGGCGGCTCCGAGGTCGAGGTGCCCATCGCCGAGCTCAGCGTGGGCGACGTGATGGTCGTGCGGCCGGGCGAGAAGATCCCGACCGACGGCGTGGTCGTGGACGGAGCGAGCGCCGTGGACGAGTCGCTGGCCACCGGCGAGTCCATGCCCGTCGAGAAGACGGTCGGTGACCGCGTGATCGGCGCCACCGTGAACCGGCAGGGGCTCCTCCGCGTGGAGGCGACCGGCGTGGGCGAGAACACGTTCCTGTCGCAGGTCGTCCGCATGGTCGAGGAGGCGCAGGGCTCGAAGGTCCCGATCCAGGAGTTCGCCGATCGCGTCACGGCCATCTTCGTCCCGACGATCCTCGGAGTGGCGGCGGCGTCCTTCGTGGCGTGGCTCGTCTTCCCGGACTTCTTCCGGTCGATCGCGGCGTGGGCGTCGAACTTCCTCCCGTGGGTGCAGCCCGGACTGGGCACCCTGTCGCTGGCCCTGTTCGCGGCCGTCGCGGTGCTGGTCATCGCCTGCCCGTGCGCGCTCGGCCTGGCCACGCCGACCGCCCTCATGGTGGGGACCGGGGTCGGGGCGGAGAACGGCATCCTCATTCGGGACGGGGCCGCCGTTCAGGTTCTGGAGGGCGCCGACAGCGTGGCGTTCGACAAGACGGGGACCCTGACCCGCGGCCAGCCGGTGGTGACGGAGGTGCGCGCAGCCGACAACGCCGCGGCCGGTGGCCCCACGGAGGAGGCCGCCGGGACGGAGGCCCTCCGCCTGGCCGCGGCGCTGGAGCACGCCTCCGAGCACCCGCTCGGCGAGGCGGTCGTGCGCGAGGCGCGGGACCGCGGCATTGAGCTTCCGGCCGCCAGCGACTTCGAGGCCGTGACGGGCCGGGGCGTGCACGGCCGGGTCGAGGGCAGGAGGGTGCTGGTGGGGAGCGCCCGATTCATGGAGGAGTCGGGCGTGGAGCTGGGCACGCTGGCCGGGGCGGCCCGCGAACTCGAGAGCCGCGCCCACACGGTCGTGTTCGTGGCGGCCGGCGGCAGCGACGGAGCGGCCGCGCCGCGGGCGCTCGGCCTGCTGGCCATCGCCGACCCGATCAAGGAGACGTCCGCCGCCGCGGTGGCCGAGCTCCGGGAGCTGGGACTGGAGCCGATCATGCTCACCGGCGACAACGAGCGCACCGCAGCGGCCGTCGCCGAGGCGGTGGGGATCACCCGGTTCCACGCCGGGCTCCTGCCAGACCAGAAGGTCGAGCTCCTGCGGCAGCTCCAGGACGAGGGACGCACGGTGGTCATGGTGGGGGACGGGATCAACGACGCGCCGTCCTTGAAGCAGGCCAACGTGGGGCTCGCCCTGGGCACCGGCACCGACATCGCCATCGAGGCGGCGGACATCACGCTGGTGCAGGGGGACCTGTCGGCGGTCGTGCGGGCAGTCCGGCTGGCGCGGGCCACCTTCCGGAAGATCCGGCAGAACCTGTTCTGGGCGTATTTTTACAACACCATCGCCATCCCGGTGGCGTTCCTCGGGCTCCTGCACCCGCTGATCGCCGAGGCCGCCATGGCCATGAGCTCGATCAACGTGGTGGCCAACGCCAATCGGCTGCGGAAGGCGGACATCTCGCCGCGGCTCGGGCGGGCGCGGGACTGAACGCCGGTTCGGCTCGCGCGGGCCGCGACGAGCGGGCCCGCGCCGGCCGGACTCACGTCCCGGTGGAGTCCGCCTTCTCCAGCAGATCCCGGTGCGCCTGGTAGTCCGGGCGCGAATCCAGGTTCGTCTCCTTGAACGCCGCCCTGTAGCGCTTCATGAAGCTGTCGGCCTTGCCGGTCTGCCCCCCGGCGCGCGCCGCGCGCGAGGCGAGCAGGAGCCCGAGGAGGTCGTTCGGAGCGCTGGCCAGGATCGTGTCGGCCTCGGCCGCGGCGCCGGGCGGGTTGCTGGCCGCCAGCTGCAGAAGCCCCACGTGGAAGCGCACGTCGGCGTCCACGTTCTCGGGCGCCACCCGCTGGTAGGCCTCGACCCCCATGTTGGCGAAGAAGGAGGCGCGCGGCGCTCCCTGCTGCTCCATCTCCATCGCACGGTTGAACAGCCGGTCGGCCGCCTCCTTGGGCGGCATGTTCGCCAGCTCCTGGGCCGTGGGCATCGAGCCGCCCTCGCCGCCGCCCCCGGCCATGGGGGCACCGCCGGCCGCGTCCTGGGACGGCGTGATCACGCCGCCGGTGATCGTCCCGTCGGCGCTACGGGGCGAGTTGTTGCGCTGCACGAGGAGGACGATGCCGACCGCGAACACCGCCAGGGCCAGGGCGGAGAGGATCCACGGGATGTAGGCGCCCAGCCCCTTCCGGGGCCGGTCGGCCACGGGCGCTCCGCACTCGCCGCAGAACAGGTCTCCGGCCCGGACGCCGGCTCCGCAATTGGGGCAGAACTGGTCCCCGCCCCGCGGCAGGGGCGTCCCGCAGCGGCCGCAGAAGTTGCCCTCACCGTCGGCACCGCAGCGCGGGCACTTCACGGCCGCCTCCCGCTCACCTTGCCGGCGAGCCCACGGGCGGCCATATCATGCACCCGTGGCCGAGGGAGGCCGGGATCCGAGGAGAGGGAGAAGGGAATGAAATCGCGGTTCATTGGCATAGCCATTGGTGTGTGGTACATCGTCGCCCCGTTCGCATGGCGCTACTCGCCCGATCACCACCTCAACTGGTGGCTCGACATCGTCCTGGGTGCGGCCGTGCTCGTGCTCTCGAGCTCCTTCCTGGTCGGCTGGAGCCGGATCGCGGCATGGCTCATGATCTTCATCGGCGCCTTCAGCATGTTCTCGCCGTTCATCTTCGGCTACCTGATGTGGTCCGATCCGTACTGGAACGACCTCGTGTTCGGCATCCTGACCGTGGGGACCGGCGTCGCCCTGGCGGGAGCGAGCATCGAGTACGGCGGTCGGACCGGCCACGCGGCCTGACGGGCGCTTCAGGCGCCATACTTGGCCAGGCGGCCCGCCCGGGCCAGGGCGAGGGGCAGCAGGTGCCGCGCACGGATCCGGCCGTACACCCCTCCGGCACACGCCGTCTCGCCGAAGTGGCGCGCGGACTCCGCCCGGCCTGGACCGCCCCACACGAGGAAGGGAACCGGCTGCGAGCCGTGACGCTCCAGCCGCGCCGGCGTGGAGTGGTCGCCGGTGACCACCACGACGCCGGGCTCCGCGTCCAGCAGACGAGGCAGCGCGGCGTCCACTTCCTCGATGACGGCGACCTTGCGGTCGAAGTCTCCGTCCTCGCCGGCCTTGTCCGTTCCCTTGACGTGGAGGAAGAGGAAGTCGTGCGCATCCCGGTTCGCCACGTAGGCGTCGACGAGGGCGTCCATGCCCTCCTCGATGGCCGCCGCCTCCATGCCCACCAGTCGGGCCACGCCCCGGTACATCGGGTAGGCGGCGGCCGCGTAGGCACGCATCCGCGTGACGTCGGGGAAGCGGGGCCAGTGCGGCAGCGAGGCGAATCCGCGCAGCAGGACGGCGTTGGCGGGGTTCTCGCCCGACAGGGCTTCCCCGGCGGCCTCCAGCCACGCCTTCACGACGCCGGCCGCCCGCTTCGAGGCCTCGGTCCGCGCCTCGGGATCGCCCGCAGGCACGCCCTCCCGGCCGGGATCGGTGTCCTCGAGGTCCGCCTCGAGTCGCTCCGAGAAGCGGAGGACGAGCAGGAAGCGGTGCTCCTTGACGGGCCGCACGAAGACGCGGGCGCCCTCGACCTGGATCCCGTCGAGCTTCTCGCACAGCGGCCGCGCCGCCTCGCTGGATATGCGACCGGCGCGCCGGTCGGTGACGCGGCCATCCTCGTCCACGGTGGCGAAGTTGCCGCGGGCCGCCACGTCGCCCGGCTGCAGATCGAATTCCACGCCCAGCGCCTCGAGCACGCCGCGGCCGATCCGGTAGCGGAGGGGGTCGTAGCCGAACAGCCCCAGGTGTCCGGGACCGCTCCCCGGCGCGATCCCGGGGGCCACCGGGTCGTGGAGGCCGCCGCCGCCCTCCCGGAGCATGCGGTCCAGGTTGGGGGTGCTGGCCGTCTCCAGCTCGGTCTTGCCGCCCGCTTCCATGGGCAGGCCGCCGAGCCCATCCATGACCAGGAGGAGGATCTTCGTCTCGGAGGGCTGCGCCAGCTCCGCCAGGTCCCGCAGTTCCATCGCTCTCCCCGTCCGGGTGATCGTCGCCCCGGTCCGCGACCCCGCGGCCAGAGCGCGTGCAAACTAGTCGCAACGACGGTGCCGGCCAACTCGGCGCCGCGTGACGCACGCAGAGGCAGGGTGCGGCGAGACAGGGTTGCGCGTGGCCGCTGACCCGGCCCTCCGCCTGCAGGGCGTCGGCAAGCGCTTCGGGCGCACGTGGGCCCTGCGCTCCGTGGACCTGGAGGTCCAGCCGGGCCAGCTGGTGGCCCTCATCGGCCCCAACGGCGCCGGGAAGACCACCCTGCTCAAGGCGGTGGGCGGGCTGCACCGGGCTACGACCGGCACGACCGAGGTGTTGGGCTTCACGCTGCCCGAGGACGAGGACCTGGTGCGCGTGCACAGCACCCTGCTCCCTCCGCACGGCTACCTGTACGAGCAGCTCACGGGGCTCGAGAACCTGCGCTTCGCGCGGCTCATGGCCGGCGTGCGCCCCTCGCGGCAGGAGCTCGACGCGGCGCTGGAGCGGGTGGAACTGGTCGAGGCCGGGGACGAGCGGGTGGGCGGCTATTCCTCGGGCATGAAGAAGCGCCTGGCCATCGCTCGTCTCCTCCTGCGGCCGGTCGAGCTGGTGCTCATGGACGAGCCGTACGCCAGCCTCGACGCCGGCGGCATCGACCTGGTGGACACGATCATCGGGGAGCTGCGGCGGTCGGGCGCCACCGTGCTGGTGGCGTCGCACCGCTGGGAGCGGGCCATCCGGGAGGCGGACCTCCTGGTCGTGATGGAGCGGGGCCGAATCACCTGGACGGGGACGCCCGGCGAGTGGATGGAGAGGCGGGAGGGTCCGGCGGACACGCGGCGGGGGCGTGGCGACGCCCGCGGTGCGGGCGAGGCCGACACGGGGAGGGGAGGCTGACGTGGAGGTATGGCTGAGGACGTGGGCCATCCTTTGGAAGGACATCCTCATCGAGGTGCGGACCAAGGGCACCTTCACCGCGATGGCCTTCTTCGCCGCCCTCATCCTGTTCATCTTCAGCTTCGCGATCGGCCCCGACTTCGACCTGCTGCGACGGATCGCGGCCGGCCTGCTGTGGGTGGGCATCACCTTCACGGGCCTGCTGGCGCTGGCGCGGACCTACCACAGCGAGGAGCTGGCCGGCGGCCTGGAGGCGCTGCTCCTCTACCCGGGCGAGCCGCGCGCCATCTTCCTGGGCAAGCTGGTCGGCAACCTGGCCGTCCTCCTCCTGGTCGAGGTCATCCTGTATCCCGTGGCGGCCGTGCTCTTCCACATGGACCTGACGGGCAAGGTCCTGCCCGTGGCCGGGATCGCCTTCCTGGGCACGCTGGGGTTCTCCGTGATCGGCACCTTCTACGCGGCGCTCACCCTGCACCTGCGGGCCCGCGAGGTCATGCTCCCCCTCCTCGTGCTCCCCCTCCTGGTCCCGGTCCTGCTCGGGGCCGTGAGCGCCACGGCCGCGCTGGTGGATCCCGCGGCAGCCGGGGGCGTAGGAGGTTGGGTGAGGTTGCTGATAGCGTTCGACGTCCTGTACTTTGTGGTCTGTACCTGGACCTTCCCCGTGCTCCTGGAACGGTGACCGAACCCACCGCCTCTCCCCGTCTCAAAGGCTGGCATCGCCTCCTGGCCTTCCTGGCCGTCGCCACGACCGTGGTCGGCAGCCTGATCGGCCTGTTCGTGGTGCCGCCGGATGCCCTGCAGGGCAACGTGCAGCGGCTCATGTACCTGCACGTCCCCGCCGCGTGGCTGGCCTTCCTGGCCTTCTTCGTGGTGTTCGTGATGGCCGTGCTCTACCTGATCCAGCGCGACCCGCGCTGGGACATGATCGCCGCCGGCTCGGCGGAGATCGGCGTCCTGTTCACGGCCCTCACCCTGATCCTGGGCTCCCTGTGGGGGAAGCCGATCTGGGGGGTGTGGTGGACGTGGGACCCGCGGCTCACGACGACCGCGATCCTGCTGGTCATCTACGTGGGCTACCTGGCCGTCCGCTCCTTCGCGGGCGACCCGGATCGCCGGGCGCGCTGGTCGGCGGTGGTGGGCATCGTCGGATTCGCGGACGTGCCGATCGTCTACCTGTCGGTGACGTGGTGGCGTAGCCTGCACCAGCCGCCCTCGAGCCCCATGAGCATGGCACCCTCCATGCTATGGACGCTCCTGCTCAACGTGGTGGCGTTCACCCTGCTATACGGGTACCTGCTGGTTCGGAAGTACCAGGTGGCCGTCGCCGAGAGGGCCCTCGAGGACCGGGAGGCGATGCGCTGATGGGGTACCTGTGGGCCGGTTACGCCCTCACCTGGGTCGCCATGGCGTGGTTCGCCTGGCGACTGGAGAGCCGGGCGCGCGACGCGGCCCGGCGCCTGAAGAAGTCACCGCGAGGCGAGGCGGATACGCCCGCCGTGCGATCGGAGAACGAAAGTGTCCGAACATAGAGCCAGACGGTCGGGGAAGAAGAAGCTGTGGGCGGGCCTGGGCCTGGTGGCCGTGGTCGCCGCCCTCGCGATGCTGATCGGGGGGGACTCAAGGACAACCTGGTCTACTTCCTGACCCCCACGGAGCTCGAGGCGCGGGGCGCGTCCGTCCACGGCGAGGCCGTCCGGCTGGGCGGCCAGGTCAAGCCGGGGAGCGTCCACTGGAACGCGGACCAACACGATCTCCGCTTCGTGGTCACCGACGGCAAGAGCCAGATCCCCGTACACAGCACCGGCTCTCCGCCCTCCATGTTCCAGGAGGGCATTGGGGTCGTGGTGGAGGGGAAATTCGACTCGAAGGGCACCTTCCAAAGCGACAACCTGATGGTCAAGCACTCGAATGAGTACCACCCCCCCGCCAAGGGCGAGTCGCCGCGCGAGACGTTCAAGACGCTGATGCCGGGAAACGGCAACAGCGGCAGCAAGGACTGAGCGGGCCATGCTGAGTCTCCTGGGCTCGGCCGCCATCATCGCGGCCCTGCTCGGCGCGCTGATGTCGGTCGTCACCGGCTACTGGGGCGGCTTCAAGCAGCGGCCCGCGGCCGCCGACGCCTCGCGCTACGGCATTTACTTCGTGTTCTTCTGCATGTCGGCCGCGGTGGCCGTCATGGAGATCGCCCTCCTCACGCACGACTTCAGCGTCTCGTACGTGGCCGAGGTCGGCAGCCGCTCGACGCCGACCTACTTCACGGCCATTCTCGCTGTGGAGCAGCCTGAACGGGTCGATCCTGTTCTGGGGCTGGATCCTGGCCGCCTACGCGCTGCTGGTGGCGTGGGTCACCCGGGACCGGCATCCACGCTTCACCCCGTTCGTGAACGGGACGCTCATGGTGGTGGGGCTGTTCTTCTTCGGCCTGCTGGCCGGACCGGCCAACCCGTTCGGACACCTGTCGCCGGCGCCCGCCGACGGACCGGGTCCGAACCCGCTGCTGCAGAACCACCCTCTCATGGGCCTCCACCCCCCGCTCCTCTACCTGGGGTACGTGGGCATGGCCGTCCCGTTCTCGTTCGGCATCGCGGCCCTGCTCTCCGGCAACATCACCGAGCGCTGGCTGCAGGCCACCCGGCGGTGGACGCTGGCCCCGTGGGCCTTCCTGTCGCTGGGGATCGTGGCCGGGGCGTGGTGGTCGTACGACGTGCTGGGCTGGGGTGGCTACTGGGCCTGGGACCCGGTGGAGAACGCGTCCTTCCTGCCGTGGCTGGTCGCCACGGCGTTCCTGCACTCGTCGATGGTGCAGGAACGGCGGGGGATGCTGAAGACGTGGAACCTGTCCCTCATCGTGGGAACGTTCATGCTCACCCTGTTCGGGACGTTCCTGACCCGCTCGGGCGTCCTCGACTCGGTGCACGCGTTCACGGAGGGCTCCGTGGGCCCGTTGCTGCTGGGCTTCGTGGCGCTCATCACGCTCGCCACCCTGGCCCTCATCGCCTGGCGCAGCGACCGGCTGCACGCCCCGGGCACGCTGGAGGGCACGGCCTCGCGTGAGACCGCCTTCATCCTGAACAACCTGCTGTTCGTGGCGCTGACCTTCACGATCCTCCTGGGCACGATCTTCCCGCTGCTCATGGAGGCGACCAAGGGACAGCGCATCAGCGTGGGCCCGCCCTACTTCGACATGGTCGTGGCCCCGATCGGTCTCCTGCTCCTGTTCCTGATGGGCGTGGGACCGCAGCTCCCGTGGGGCGCGGTGACCTGGGAGCGGGTCGTGAAGCTCCTGTGGAAGCCGGCGGCGGTGGGCGTGGTGGCCGCCGGGCTCATGGTGGCCCTCGGCGTGCGGGCCGTCTATCCCGTGATCACGGGCGGGCTCGGCGCCTTCACCCTGACGACCATCGTGGACGAGTTCCGGAAGGGCATGGCGGCCCGCCGGCACATCTCCGGCGCCCGCGGTCCCATGGCGTTCTGGGAGCTCCTCTCCAAGAACGGGCGCCGTTACGGCGGCTACGTGGTCCACACCGGGGTCGTGATCGTGATCGTGGCCCTGTCGGTCTCGCAGCACTACCGGACCGAGCGCGAGGTCACCCTGCACCGAGGCGAGCGAGCGGACCTGGGCAAGTACTCGATCGGCTTCGACCGGGTGTTCGCCCGCGAGGAGCCGCAGCGCGTGGTGGTGAGCAGCGAGTTCCCGATCTACGTGGGGGACAAGCAGGTCGCCGTCATGAGCCCGGCGCTCAAGTTCTACAACAGCTCGCAGCAGCCGGTGACCACGCCGGCCGTGCGCTCGACCCCGGTCGGGGACCTGTACCTGACGCTGATGGCGTTCGACCGGCAGAACGGCGAGAGCGCCACGGTCCGGGCCATCCTCAACCCAGGGGTGCCGTGGCTGTGGCTCGGCGGGCTCCTGGTCGGGATCGGCGCCATCATCTCGATTCGGTCCCCGCGGAAGCGGGGGCTGGGGATCCGCCGAGATGCGGTGGCCGCGGAATCCCCGTCCGAGGAAGAGCAGGAGGTCGTCGGGGCGTGAAGCGCTGGAAGGTCTGGCTCATGCTGGTGCTGGCCGCGGGCTTCCTCGGGCTGCTGGGCTTCGGCCTGACCCGCGACGCCCAGGTGCTCCCCTCGGCCATCATCGGCCAGGACGCCCCCTCCTTCGACCTCGAGACGCTGACCGGCGACAGCATCAGCCTGGCCAGCCTCGAGGGACACGTCGTGATCCTGAACTTCTGGGCCTCGTGGTGCATCCCGTGCCGCGAGGAGCACCCGGTCCTCGAGATGGCCGCCGCTCGCTACAAGGACCACGACGTTCGCATGCTCGGCGTCGTCTACCAGGACAACCGAACCAACGCCAGGCAGTTCCTGGCCCGGAACGGTGGCTCGTGGCCGAGCGTCCTGGACCCGAACAGCCAGGTGGCCATCGGCTACGGCGTGTACGGAGTGCCCGAGACCTTCTTCCTGGACCCCCACGGCCGGATCGTGAAGAAGCACGTGGGCCCCGTCCCGTGGGACTACCTGACCACGACGGTCGACTCGCTGCTGGTGGCCAACGGCAAGACGCCGGGCGGCTCCGAGATCACCGGGGCCGAGGCGCCGGCCGAGAGCGGCGCGCCGTGAGGAGGCCGATCCGCGCCCCCCGGCTCGCGGCGCTGGCCGCGGCAGGGGCCCTGCTCGCGGCCGTGGGAACGCCCCTGACGGCCCAGGCCGCGGACACGGCCGCCGCCCGCCCGGACACGGCCGCCACGGCGAGCGACGCCACGGCGGGCTTCGCCACGCCGCGCACCGCGGCGGACACCGGGGGCGGAGCCGGCCTCTCCGGAGCCGCCCTCGACGCCGAGACGGCCCAGGTGGCCGCCCAGCTCCGCTGCCCGGTGTGCCGGGGCCAGTCGGTGCTGGAGTCGACGGCCACCCTCTCCAAGGAGATCCAGGCCGAGATCAAGCAGCGGCTGGCGTCCGGCCAGAGCCCCGAGGCGGTCAAGGCCTACTTCGTGAGCCGCTACGGGGAGTGGATCCTCCTCAAGCCCCCGACGCACGGCTTCAGCCTGCTGGTGTGGGTGCTGCCCGTGGTTCTCCTCGTCGGAGGCCTGGGCGTCGCGTGGCTGTGGATCCGGAGCCGAAGCGGAGAGGCCGACGCCGGCACGGAGGGAGACCCCACCCCGGCGGGCGGGCCGGCAGGGACGGCGCAAGCCGGGCTCTCCGACGAGGAGCGCAGCTGGCTCGACCGCGCCATGCGGAACGACTGAGGCAGGGCCGGAGAGGCTCTCCGCCGGGCAGGAACATCGCGGCAGACGGCCTGTATCAAGCCCGCGTCAATAGAGGCCGGGCGGTGTCGCTCCGGAGGGCATAGCCGCCCCGAGGTGCGTTTCCGTGACGGCAGAAGCCTGAACCCCAGGAGCCGGAGGCTCATGTTCTTCGAGTCGCGCGCTCTCGATTCGTTCGACCAGTACCTGCAGGACGTCGAGCGCTACCCCCTGATCGAAGACCCCCTGGACGAGCGCGCCATCGCGCGCCGTGCCCGCAAGGGGGACCGGGCGGCCGCCGAGCGGCTCGTCACGGCCAACCTGCGCTTCGTCATCTCGTACGTGAAGAAGTATCAGGGCCGCGGCCTCAATCTGGCCGAGCTCGTATGCATCGGGAACGAAGGGCTCCTCAAGGCGGTCAAGAAGTTCGATCCCGACAAGGGCGTGAAGTTCATCTCCTACGCCGTGTGGTGGATCCGGCAGACCGTGCTGCAGGCCCTGGCCGAGCAGACCCGGTCCGTCCGCATCCCGCTGAACCAGAACTCGAACCTGGTGAAGCTCTCCCGCACCGAGACGGCGCTCACCCAGAAGCTGGGCCGCACGCCCACCGACCGGGAGATCGCCGAGGAGATGGAGGAGCCGGTGGAGACGGTGCGCGCCCTGCGGCGCGTGGCCTCGGCCGAGCTCAGCCTGGACGCTCCCCTCGACAAGTCCGACCGGGACAGCGCCTCCTTCGGGGAGCGCTTCGCGGGGATGGACGAGGAGGAGATCGAGGAGGACGTCGAAGCCCAGGCGCGGCGCGAGTTCCTCGAGCGGATGTTCGAGGAGTACCTGACCGAGCGTGAGCGCAAGATCCTGGTCCTCTATTACGGGCTCGACGACGGCGAGGAGATGACGCTGGAGCAGATCGGCGAGCTCCTGGGCGTCACGCGCGAGCGCATCCGCCAGATCCGCAACCGCGCGTTCGAGAAGCTGCGGCAGTCCCCCGACGGCCGGGCGCTGGAGGGGTTCTGGAGGGCCAGCGCCTGAGGCACCGGCCTTCCGCCCGCCGCCGTCAGCCCTCCACGCCCCCCGGCTCCGCGTCCCCGATCCCCTCGGGCAGGCCCTTCCCCCAGTCCCACGCCACCAGCACGAAGATCAGCGTCACGATCACGGCGCTCCCCACGCACCAGCGGCAGATGGCGTGGAGGATGAAGACCTCGGTCGAGGTCAGGTAGAGGCTGAAGGCGAACCCTCCCACGACCAGGAGGGAGATCGCGGTCCCGAGCCAGCGGCGGTCCGCCAGCGAGGGCTGGATGCCCACGAGGGACGCCGTCAGCGTGAGGGCGTACCAGGCCATCCCCCATCCCGCCACCGGCTGGCCCAGGAAGTACGAGAAGCGCGACGCCTGGACGTACTCGCACGATCCTCCCACGCCGCACACCAGGGCCCCGTAGAAGCCCAGGTGATAGAGGAGGAGGTAGAGCGAAAGGAACAGCCCGATCAGCGCGAGCACGGCGACGGCCATGCGCCGCCGGAGGGCCCCCCGGCTCACTTCGAGCTCGAGCTCGCCGGCTCGGCCGCCTGGATCAGCTTCTCGAGCGACCCGTAGCCGTAGTCGCTGGTCGGGACCCGCTTCCCATCGATGAACAGGGTCGGCGTCGCGTTCACGCCGAGCTGGATCCCGTAGTTGCGTGATGCCATGATCTCAGGGATGAACTTCCTGTCCTGGTAGCACTTCTTCCACTGGCCCACGTCGGCACCCGCCTGCCTGGCCAGGTCGGCGAAGTGGTCCTCCGGGTTCCGGGAGGCGACCCAGTCCAGCTGGTTGGCGTACAGGAGGTCGTGCATGGCCCAGAAGTGCCCCTGCGCGCCGGCGCAGCGGGCCGCCAGGGCACCCGGGATGGCGTTCGAGTTCTGGCTGAGCGGGAAGTCGTACATGGTCCAGCGCACCTTGCCGGTCTGCACGTAGTTCTGCCGTAGCGCCCGGCCGGTGAGCCGGGTGAACTCGGCGCAGTGCGGGCAGGTGTAGTCGGCGAACTCCACAAAGTGGACCGCGGCGTCGGCCGGGCCCTCGCTGATGCCGGCGCCCGAGTCGGCCGGGGCGTCGATCTGGGCCATGGAGATCGGAGACGCCGACCCGCCCTCGGCGCCTCCGCGCCTGAGCGCCAGGAGCGCCACGATCCCCGCGATCACCACGACGGCGAGGCCGATGTAGAAGCCCTTGCCAGGACCGCTTCCGCCGCCCTTGCGACCGCCCTTTCTTCCCGCCTTGCTTCCCTTTGCCACGCTCGTTCCTCCTGTCGTGCGTCATCCGGTCGTCTAGTAGACGAACAGGATCGTGATCACGGCCGCCACCAGGAGGGCCAGCCCCGCGATGAGCACGAGCTGCAACCACTCCGGGATCCGGCGGCGGGGCATCGCCCCCACCTCCACCAGCGACGGCAGGAAGCGCTTACCCCACACCTCGCCGATTTCTCCAAGCGCGTCCCGCCACGCCTCTTCGTACGCGGCGTCGACGCGCCGCAGCATCCGCTTCCAATCCGAGGTCGCGGTATCGAGTCCCTCGTCGCCCCCCTCCGGAGGGCCGGCCTCCAGCGTCTCGAGTCGCTCCGACAGCTCCCGCTGGCGCTCCTCGAGCTGCTGCAGGATCGGCACGAGCCGCTCGAACGGACCCAGGAGCCCGAGCCGGATCTCCTCGCGCGTCTCCTCCGAGATGCGAAATCGGCTCCGCTGGCGCGAGGGGACCCGCTTCTCCTCCAGCCGGGGGGCGAGCTCGCGGTCGTAGGCCTCGACCAGCCTCGCGGCGGCGTTCGTCACCGCCGCCCGCGTGTCCTCCTGGAGCTCGCCCGCGTCCATGGCGTCTACAGCGCGCCGCAGGGTGCGGGCGCCCGAGGCGGCCGACTTCCTCAGGAGAAGCGGGCCGAGCGCGATCTCTCCCAGCTCCAGGAAGTGCGTCTCGAAGAAGGAGCGGCCCAGCCCGGCCCGGTCCATGGTCCGGGCGGGGACCTGGCCGGCCGCCGCCTCCGCCAGGCTCTGCAGCGAGTCCACCGTGAGCCGGAGAACGGGCATCTCGGCCGCCACCGGGGGCGCCACCTCGCGGCGCGCGAACATCTCGAGCTCCGGGCCGCGGCTCTCCGGCATGCCCCGCGCGGACCGTATGGTGGCCTGCACCTCCTCGGCGAACAGATACAGGAGGCGCACCCGGTCGGCGCCGCGCCGCACCTCGACGGCGGGGCCGCGCCCCCCCGTGGCCTCCTCCCCGAGCTCCTTCGCCTCCTCGGCCGGCCACGAGACGGCGTGGTGCTCCGCGCCGCTCAGGAGGTGGAGGCCGCGCCGGGTAATCACCGCCAGCCACAGGCCCCGGATCTCGGCCTCCGCGATCCGGCCGACGGCCGCGGTGCCGGCGGTGCACACCACGCCCTCGCCGGTGAGGTCCGGGGGGAGGCGGCGGCGCTGGTCCGCCCGTCCGACGCTGCTCTCCACCGCCCGGGCCACGTCGTCCAGCGCGCGTCCGGCGCCCTGCAGCGCCACGGTCAGGCTACTGGAGAACACCATGAACAGGCCGGCCCGGCGTGAGGTCCAGAAGATGTCGCGGTAGGGGACCCGCAGGTCACCGAGGACGAGCTCCGACTCGCCGATGAGGACCTCCACGCCCCGCCGGGTACCGCCGGCGCGCGACCACAGGTCCAGGCGGACGGTCGGCTCGCTCACGACAGCAGCGTCTCCGCCACCGAGGCCACGTCCGAGAGGTCCCCGAACACCACGTCCGCCCCGTGCTCCCTGAGGGTGCCGGGGTCGTGGCGCCCCGTGGCCACCGCCAGGGTGCGGAGCCCGGAGGCCCGGCCACAGCGAATGTCCGCGGGCGTGTCGCCCACGACCCACACCTCGCGGGGCTCGAAGCGCAGGCCGCGCTCGGCGGCCCGGCGGAGCGCCACGGGGGGAGCTCGTCCCGGTGCTCGGCGTCCGACCCGTACCCGCCGACCTCGAACGGGGCGCGCACGGCCGCGGCGGCCAGCTTGCGCCGCGCTCCCTCCTCCAGGTTCCCGGTCACAAGGCCCAGGGTCACGCCGGCCTCCTCCGCCAGCCGCTCCAGCAGCTGGACGACGCCCGGGTACGGATGGGCCCGGCCGTTCCGCGCCGCGAGCTCCTCGGCGAGAATCTCCAGGTAGGGCCCCCACACCCGGCCCATGCGGGCGTCGATCCACGCGTCCTCCCGCCCCAGGGCGCGCAGCAGTCCCCGGACAATGGACGGGTCGGTGCGCCCGTGGAAGTCGCAGCTGTCGATCGGCCCGGCCTCCCCGAACACGCGCACCATGGCCCGCCCCAGCGCCGCGCGCCCCGCGCCGCCCGAGTCCACCAGCGTGCCGTCCACATCGAAGAGAACCAGACGTCTCACGTGCGTCTCACCGCCCGGGTGACGGCCTGCGCCAGCGCCTCCTCCGCCCGAAGCGCCAGCGGCAGCAGCTCGTGCAGCGGCCGGGGAGCCAGCGGCTCGCCGACCGCGCCCGTGGAGAGCGCGAACACCATGTCCCCGTCGAAGGGGGTCGCCGCCGGCCGCAGCCGCCGGATGAGCCCGTGCACGGCCTGCCGCGCTACGACCTGGAGATCGATGCGCGCCAGGGGGACGTCGGTGGCCACCACGCCGAGCGTGGTGTTCTCGCGTCCGCGCCGCTCCCCGAACCCTCCCGGCATGGAGCCGTCCCGCAGGGTCCGGGCCGTATCCCTGTAACCCCCGCCCGGGGCGCGGCATCCCGCCACGATGGCGCCGTCCCCGTCGACCACGTCCCCGAAGGCATTCACCGCCGCCAGGGCCGCCACCGTGCCCTCGCGGCCCTCCGCGACCGCGCTTCCCACCCCGGAGGGTTCGGCGAACTCGGGGCCGGCCAGCTTGCCGACCGTGGCCCCGCAGCCGGCGCCGACCGGGCCTTCCTCGACCGGCTCCGGGCCGGCGGCCTCGGCCGCCGCCCGGCCCATGTCCGGGTCCGGGCGCACGGAGGCGTCACCCACGGCCAGGTCGTAGAGGACGGCCGCGGGCACGATCGGCACCCGCGCCGCCGCGGTTCGGAAGCCGCGCCCACGCTCCTCGAGCCACGCCACCACCCCGTCCGCGGCCGCCAGCCCGAAGGCCGAGCCGCCGGTGAGCAGGAGGGCATCGCAGCACGGGACCACGTGCAGGGGCGAAAGGGCATCCAGCTCCCGCGAGCCGGTGGCCAGCCCCCGGACCTCGACCACGGCCGTGAACGGCCCGAGCACGACCGTGCACCCCGTACGGGCCGCGACGTCCTGCGCGTGGCCGACCTGGAGGCCGGCCACGGCGGTCAGGCTCCGGTTCGGGCTCACCCGCTCACCGCCGCGCCCGCGGCCGCCCGCACCGCCTCTCCGAACCACTCGAACAGCCGCCTGCTGCCACCCTCGGGGTCGGGCAGGCGGCGCTCCGGGTGCCACTGGACCGCGAGGACGGGCGCCCGGGCCGCCGGCCGGCGGAGCTCGACGGCCTCGACCAGGCCGTCCCCCGTCCACGCGACCTCGACCAGGCCCCGGCCCGGCGAGCGCAGCCCCTGGTGATGCGTCGAGTTGGTGCGGAAGGCCGTGGCGCCCATGACCTCCGCCAGGAGCGAGCCATCGGCGGCCCGCACGGCGTGTACGGGCCTGGCCACGTCCGGTCCGGCGCGCTCGTGATCGGTGTCGCCCGGCCGCTGCGAGGGAAGGTCCTGCCACAGGTCGCCACCCAGGTGCACGTTGAGGAACTGAAAGCCGCGGCAGATGGCCAGCACGGGCAGCCCGGCCGCGAGCGCGGCATCGAGCGCCCGGGCTTCCATGGCGTCCCGCTCGGGCGAGATGTCCACGGCCCCCTCCGGCGCCTCTCCGTACAGCGCCGGATCCACGTCCTCGCCCCCGGTGAGGAGGAGGCCGGACGAGCGGGCAAGCACCTCCTCGACCTCGTCCAGCTCGAGCCCCGGTCCCAGGACGAGCGGCAGTGCCCCGGCCGCGCGCACGCCCTCGAGGTAGCCCTGCTCCAGCCACACCCGGCGCCCCGGGTGCTCCGCGGGCCCCTCGCTCCACGCGGCGGTGACGGCCACGAGCGGAGCTTCCGCCGGCGACCCGCCCCGGTCCGGGTCTCCCCTCACGCCCCTCCGTCCTCCGGGCCGTCCCCGGCCCGCTCCTCGAGCCAGCCGGCCAGCACCGCCGGGTCGATGTTGCCCCCCGACAGCACGCACGCCACGTCCCCGCCTTCGGCCCAGTCGGGGTCGGCCGCACCGCACAGGAGGGCGGCCACGGAGGCGGCCCCGCTCGGCTCCACGACCAGGTGCCGCCGGAAGCACCACAGGACCGCATCCACCAGCGCCGCGTCGGGCACGGTCACCACCTCGTCGACCAGCTCCCGGATGTGGGCGAAGGTGAGGTCCCCGGGGCGCGGCGGCCGCAGGCCGTCGGCGATCGTGTCCACCCGCTCCAGGGCCACGGGCCGGCCCGCCTCGAGGGAGCGCCGGGTGTCGTCGGCTCCCTCGGGCTCGACCCCCACGATGCGGCACTCGGGCGCCAGCTCGCGCAGCACGACCGCGCAGCCCGACAGGAGCCCGCCGCCCCCGATGGGGACGAGCACGAGGCCGGGGTCCCCGACCGCCTCCTCCCCGCGCGCCGCCGCCTCGTCGAGCTGGTCCCAGATCTCGAGCGCCGTGGTGCCCTGGCCGGCGATGATGTCGGGGTGGTCGAAGGGCGGCACCATGGTGGCGCCCTCCTCCCGCTCGATCTCGAGCGCCCTGGCCTCGCGCTCGGGCGCCGTGGTGCCGACCTGCTCGATCCGGGCGCCCAGGCTCCGCACGCCCTCCACCTTCACGCGGGGCGCGTCGACCGGCATGACGATGGTGGCCGACGCACCGTAGGCGCGGGCCGCGTAGGCGACCCCCTGCGCGTGGTTCCCCGACGAGTACGCGACCAGGCCGGCCCCGCGCTGCTCGGGCGTGAGCAGGCTCACGAAGTTGTACGCCCCGCGGACCTTGAAGGCTCCCGCGCGCTGCAGGCTCTCGCACTTGAGCCAGGCGGTGGACCCGTCGGGGAGCTGGCCGGGGAGGAGGGGGGTGCGCAGCGCCACCCCCTCGAGACGGGCCGCGGCGTCCTGCACCTGGCGCAGGCCGACGAGCTCCGTCGACCGGCTTCCGGCCTCCGGGCTCACGAGGGCTCCTCGGCCTCGGCCTCGACCTGCTCGGCCAGCTCGCGCACGGCCTCCGGGCCCTCGGCCACCTCCGTCGCGTCGTCCTCGTCGCGCTCGACCACCCGGGCCACGTCGACCAGCTCGTCCCCCCTGTCCAGGCTGACGAGCCGCACCCCCTGGGTGTTGCGCCCGATGACGCGGATCTCCCGGGCGTGCTGGCGGTTCACGACCCCGTTGCGGGTGACCAGCATGAGCTCGTCCTCGTCGGTGACCTCCTTGACGGCCACCACGTGCCCGGTCTTCCCGGTGAGGTGGAGGTTGATGAGCCCCTTCCCGCCCCGGTGCTGGGTACGGTACTCGTCCACGTCCGTGCGCTTGCCCATGCCGCGGTCGGTCACGGTGAGCAGAGTGGCGCCGCGACGGACGATGACCATGCCGACCACGTGGTCCTCGTCGGCCAGGTCCACGCCCTTCACCCCCTGGGTTGCGCGTCCGGTCTCCCGGATCTCCTTCTCCGGGAAGCGGATGGCCATGCCGTTCCGGGTGGCGAGGACGATGTCGTTGGAGCCATCGGTCATCTGGACGTCGATGAGACGGTCGCCCTCGACGATGTTGATGGCGTTGACGCCCGGCGCCCGCACGTTGGAGTAGGCGGCCAGGCTCGTCTTCTTCACGAGGCAGTTCCGCGTGGCGAACACGAGATACTGGTCCTCGCCGAACTCGCGAACCGGGATCATCGAGGCGATCGTCTCGTCCTTGTCCATCGACAGGAGGTTGACGATCGGGCGGCCGCGCGCGGTGCGGGACGTCTGCGGGATCTCGTACACCTTGAGCCAGTAGGCGTGACCGCGGGCGGTGAAGAACATCAGGTAGTCGTGGGTCGAGGCCAGGAAGAGGTGCTCGACCCAGTCCTCGTCCTTGGTCCCCATGCCGGCCACCCCGCGTCCCCCGCGCCGCTGCTGGCGGTAGACGTCGGGCGCCAGCCGCTTCACGTAGCCCTGGCGGCTCACCGTGATGACCATGGGCTCTTCGGCGATGAGGTCTTCCTCGGTGAAATCGACCGCCACGTCGACCACGGTCGTCCGACGCTCGTCGCCGTACTTGTCGACCAGCTCGCCGAGCTCGCCCTTGATGATGCTCATGCGGAGCTCGCGCGAGCCCAGGATGCCCTCCAGGCGCCCGATCTCGGCCCGGACCTCCTGCAGCTCGGCCTCCAGCTTCTCGATCTCGAGGCCCGTGAGGCGGGCGAGCCGCATGTCCAGAATCGCCTTCGACTGCACCTCGGTGAGGTCGAAGCGCTCGCGCAGGCGCGCTCCCGCCGCGTCCGCGTCCGGCGCGGCCCGGATGATCTCGATCACCTCGTCGATGTTGTCGACGGCGATCTTGAGCCCCTCGAGGACGTGCTCCCGCGCCTTGGCGTTGCGGAGGTCGTACTCGCTCCGGAGCACGACCACCTGGTGACGGTGGTCGATGAAGTGCTGGAGCATCTCCTTGAGGGACATGACCTTGGGAACGCCGTCCACCAGCGCCAGCATGATGACGCCGAAGGTGGACTGCATCTGCGTCATCTTGAACAGCTTGTTGAGGACGATGCGCGGCGCCGCGTCCCGCTTGAGCTCGATGACGACGCGCATGCCGTCCCGGTCCGACTCGTCCCGGAGGTCGGAGATGTTCTCGACGCGCTTGTCGCGGACGAGCCCTGCGATCTGCTCGATGAGGCGGGACTTGTTGACCATGAACGGGATCTCGGAGATCACGATGCGCTCTCCGCCGCGCTCGCGCTCCTCCACCCGCGCCCGGGCGCGCATGACCACCCGCCCACGGCCCGTCTCGTACGCCTCGCGGATCCCGTCCGAGCCGTAGATGAAGCCGCCGGTGGGGAAGTCGGGCCCCTGGACGTGCTCCATGAGGTCGTCCAGGCTGGCGTCCGGGTCGTCGATCAGGGTCTCCAGCGCTCCCACCACCTCGCGCAGGTTGTGGGGCGGGATGTTGGTGGCCATGCCGACCGCGATGCCCGGAGCGACCGTTCACCAGCAGGTTGGGCAGCCGCGCGGGCAGGACGGTGGGCTCCTGCAGCCGGTCGTCGAAGTTGGGCGCGAAGTCGACCGTCTCCTTGTCGATGTCGGCCAGCATCTCCTCGGCGATGGGCGCCAGCCGGGCCTCGGTGTACCGGTAGGCCGCCGCGCTGTCGCCGTCGATGGAGCCGAAGTTGCCCTGGCCGTCCACCAGCGGATAGCGGAGGGAGAAGTCCTGGACCATGCGAACCAGCGAGTCGTACACGGCCGTGTCGCCGTGCGGGTGGTACTTGCCCAGCACGTCGCCCACCACGGTCGCGCACTTCTTGTAGGGCCGGTTGGGGGCCAGCCCCAGCTCCTGCATCGAGTAGAGGATGCGGCGGTGCACGGGCTTGAGGCCGTCGCGGACGTCCGGGAGGGCCCGCTGCACGATGACGCTCATCGAGTAGTCGATGAACGACTCGCGCATCTCCTCCTCGAGCAACCGGGGCTCGACGCGCTCGAATGTTCTCGGGTGTGCTCATGTCACCTCACGGTGGCGTTGCCTGGTGCCGCGGAGCGGGGCTCTTCCCCCACGCCCGATCGAGCCCGAACGGAGGTCCGCCGGGACCCGCTCATAGCCCACTAAATCTACAGGCTCGATACCCCGCAGGCGAACGTTCGAAACGGCCGCGGGGGCCGCCGGCCGGACGGCCGCGACCCCCGCGCAAACCCGCCTCCGGCGAGGCTGTTCGCCCCGCGGAGGTCCTCCCGGCGCGCGCCGGGCTCAGTCCTCGAACTCCTTGAGGATCATCTCGAGCTCCTCGCGGTGTCCGGTCTCGTCCACGATGAGGTCCTCGAGTCGCAGACGCAGGCCCGGCTCGCCGGCCGCGTCCGCCTGCTCGACGCGCTTCGTGTAGCGCTCGATCGTGTCCTTCTCGGCCTGCAGGGCGAGCTCGATGCGCTCCCGGTTGCTGGAGCCGAGCTCGACCGGCTTGGGCACGGTCGCCGGCTCGCCCCCGAGGGCCACGACCTTCTGGGCCAGGAAGGCAGCGTGCCCCTGCTCGTCGGCGATCTCGGACTCGAACATCGCCTTGAGCTCGGGACGGTTGGCCCCGGTCATGAGCTGGGCGCCCACCGTGTAGAAGATGACCGCCTGGAACTCGTAGGCCAGGTCCTCGTTGAGACTTGCGATGAGGGTGTCTGGGGCGTCGTGGCTCATGGGAATCTCCTTTCGATCCGGGGGCGGCGGGCGGCGCCGCCCCCGGAGTCTATGACGGAGCGAATCGATTTCTCGCCCATCGAAAGGAGCAAGGGACGTGCCCTCAACCTCCGTCCACGCCGTTGCCGCCCTCTCCGCCCCGGTACTCGGGCGGCTGGTCCCCGCGCAGCGTCCTGTAGCGCTCGAACAGCTCTCGCTGGCGTGAGCGGTCCGGCATCACGCGGCCACGGATGATCACGGTCTCGGGCGCCGAGGAGAGCTCGAACGGGTCGCCCGACCACACCACCACGTCCGCCACCTTGCCGGCCTCCAGCGACCCGTAACGGTCGTCGATCCCGAAGGCGCGGGCCGGCTCCAGCGTCACGGCCCGCAGGGCCGCGTCCCAGGGCAGCCCGAAGCGCACCGCGTTCCCGGCGTCGAAGACCAGGTTCCGGACGTTGTGGGCGTCGAAGGTGCTGATGATCACCGGGACGCCCGCCTTCTCGAGCAGGGCGGCGTTGTCGAAGCGGGCGCCCAGGTGCGAGAAGTCGGTGGGCGCGTCGGTGAGGGGGTCGAGCACGACCGGCACGTGTGCCCGGGCGAGCTCGCCGGCCACCCTCCAGGCCTCCGCCCCGCCCGTGATCACCAGCCGGAGCCCGTAGTCGTGCGCAATGCGGAGCACGGCCGAGATGTCGGAGGCCCGGTCCACGTTCACCACCAGCGGCATGGTGCCCGCCAGGACGGGCTGCAGCGCCTCCAGGTCCAGCCGGGACTCGGCCAGGTTGCGAGACGCCCCCCGATCGAACGCGCCCTGGTGCTTCTTCCAGAACCTGGCGTCGTCCAGCGCCTCGCGCAGGCGGAGGGAGGCCTCGCCGCGGGCACCCCCCACCTGGGAGGCAGCGCCGGCTCCGTAGCTGGCCATCATGGCCGCCCGCGGCTCGACCAGCATGGCCTCCACGGTGGCTCCCGCCAGGTCGATCACGGCTCCCTGGCCCGAGATGAGCCCGCCCCGCGGCGCCGTGAGGGCGGTGGTCACGCCGCCCAGTCGGTTGATGGGGATGAGGGTGGAGGCCGGGTTGATCCCGTCCACCACGTCGAAGGCGGCGGTGACCGGGTCTTCGGACTGCACGGCGAAGTCACGCGTGGCGCCCACCGCTCCCACCTCGACCAGGCCCAGGGTGGTGGAGGCGTCCATGAGGCCCGGCGTGACGACCTTGCCGGTGGCGTCGATCCGGCGCGCGCCGGCGGGCACGCGCACGTCGGTGCCCACGGCCACGATCTTCCCGTCCCGGATGAGCAGCGTGGCTCCCTCGAGCCTGGGGCCGGAGACCGGGTACACCGTGCCGCCCGTGATGGCGATCGTCTGGGCGGCCGCCGGAGCCGGGGCGGCCAGGGTGGCCGCCGCGAGGCAAGCCGCCGCCAGCAGGCTCGTCGAGCCGGGCGCTGTCCTCGTCGGCCTCATCGGGCACCTCCCTTCGCTCCCTCGAGCGTCGCCTCCGGCAGGATGCCGACCTCGAAGTCCGAGGTGGGCTGGAGCTCCTTCTGCTTACGGTCGTAGATCATCGCGCCGTCGATGAAGACCTCGTCGGCGCGCGTGTAGATGCTGAACGGGTCGCCCGACCACACGGTCACGTCGGCGTTCTTGCCCTTCTCGAGCGTGCCCACCCGGTCCTGGATGCCCAGGGCCCAGGCCGGCTCGGCCGTGATCCAGCGCAACGCCTCGTTCCGGCTCACCTCGATGCCCGCCTCGCGGCCGGCGTACATGGCGCGGGCGGCGTTCTGGTTCATGAGCTGCACGCCCATGTCGTCGTCGGTGTGCAGGATGGCGTGCACCCCGGCCTGGCTGACCAGGGCCAGGTTCTGCTCGATACCGTCGAACGCCTCCATCTTGAAGCCCCACCAGTTGAACCACAGGGCGGCGCCGATCGAGTCCCGGGCCAGGATGTCGCGGATCTTGTAGGCCTCCACGCCGTGGTGGAAGGCGCGGATGTGGAAGCCGAACTCGTGCGAGAGGTTGATCATCTGGACCATCTCGTCGGCCCGGTAGCAGTGGATCTGCGGGAACAGGTGGCCGCGGAGCACCTCGGCCAGCGTCTCGAGCCCCAGGTCGCGCGCGGGCGGGTCGCCCTTGCGACCCCCCTCGATCCACGCGTCCCACTTCTCGCGGTAGGCCCTGGCCCTGATGAAGGCCTCGCGGTAGCCGGCCACGTTGCCCATGCGGGTGGAGGGGAAGCGGCCGCGGCTGCCGTACACGCGCTTGGGGTTCTCGCCGCACGCCATCTTGAGCGCCATGGGAGCGCCCGGGAACATCATGTCCTGAACGCTCCGGCCGGGCACCAGCTTGAGCGTGATCCCGCGCCCCCCGATGAGGTTGGCACTGCCCGGCAGCACCTCGACCGTGGTCACGCCGGCCGCGAGGGCGCGCGTGAAGGAGGGGTCCTGGGGCCACACCGAGTGCTCCGCCCACACCTGCGGAGTGGTGGGACTGGTGGCCTCGTTGCCATCCGAGTGGGCCTGGACGCCGGGGTCCGGGTAGTCTCCCATGTGGGAGTGGACGTCGATGATCCCCGGGGTCACGTACCGGCCGCTCGCCTCGATCACCACCGCGCCGGGCGGCGCCTGGATCCCCTTCCCCACCGCGGCGATCTCGCCGTTCTCGAGGAGCACGTCGCCGCCCTGGATCGTGCGCCCGGTGGCGGTCATCACCGTCCCGCCCCTGATCAAGGTCGGCTTCGAGGGCAGGGGCCGGTAGGTGGAGCGCCACGCCCCGTTCGGCATCCCGTACAGCAGGTCGCGCGTGTCGGTGGTGTCGGTCCCGTCGGCCGCCACGGGGACCGTGCCCGTCGCGGTGGTTCCGCCGACGTCCCTCGCCTGGACCCCGGCGACGTCCGACCCGGCCGCGGGCCCGCCCGCGCCGGCGGTGGCGCAGGCGGCCGCCAGCCAGGCACAGCCGGCCAGCAGGGCGGCGCGCGGGACGGCCGGGCTCGATGCTCGATTCCTCATGGGCTCTCCTCTCGAGTGGTCGTTCCGGCCGGACCCCGATCGGCGCCGGCCCATCGTACCGGCGCCCCCCGGGGGCGCCGCGCTGTGAAGGCGGCCTCAGGCGGCCACCCGGTAGTCCGTGAGCTCCTCGCGTCCGCCGGCGTCGAGCTCGGCCCGGATCTCCTGGCGCGCGCCCGGCGCCCCGACGGCCACCAGGACGTACGCCCCGGGCCATCGGCCGAGCTCGGCCGGCGACAACACGGGGAGCCCGTGGATCTCCTGCCCGATCTTCCTCGGGTCCACGTCGATGAACGCGGCCGCCGGGCGCCCCTGCCGGGCCAGCTCCACCGCCAGCGGCTTCCCCACGCGGCCCGCCCCCCACACCAGGAGAGCGCGTCCCTCGGGCAGCTCGCCGCGCACCAGGAAGTGCACCTTGCAGCGGCGGAACGCGTCGGGCGCATACGCGCCGGAAACCCGGGACAGCCGCCCCCGGCGCACCCTCCAGCGAAGCAGCGTCTCGGGAACCAGGTCGGCCCGCATCCCGGCCCGGTGCAGCCGGAGCAGGAGGTCGTAGTCCTCGGGCCAGCCCTGGTCACGGTAGCCGCCCAGAGCCCGCAGCGCGGAGGCGCGGATCATCAGCGTAGGATGGGCGATCGGGCACTCCACGAACAGGTCCCGCCGGAGCGCCGCGGGCCCGGCGAGGCCGTTGAGCCACCCCTGGTAACGGCGGTAGCCCATCCCCACCCGGGTGGAGGGGAACAGCTCGACCCGCGTGCCGCAGGCGGCCAGACCCGGACGCCCCGACAGGAAGTCGACCTGACGCTCGAGCCGGGAGGGGAGCGCCACGTCGTCGGCGTCCATGCGCGCCAGCAGGGGGGCGCGGGCCGCCGCCGCGGCGCGCCGGAGCGCCGCGACCACCCCCTCGCCGCCCGCGCTCCCGGCGGAGAGGAGGCGCACGCGGGCGTCACGCGCCGCCCACGCCTCCAGGAGGCCGGCCGTGCCGTCGGTTGAGCCGTCGTCGACGGCGACCACCTCGAAGTCGGTCAGCGTCTGCGCCTCGAGGCTGGCGGCGGCCTCGACGAGCCAGGCCGCGGCGTCGCGGCAGGGCAGGAGGACCGAGACGCGCGGGAGGCCCGCGCCCCGGTCCCCGGTCCACCCGCGGCCCTGGCTCAGCTCCCGGCCTTCCCCGCGTCACCGGTGGCGGTCAGCTCCAGGGTGACGGGCCGTCCCTCGAACTCCTCCTTGACCAGCAGGTGGGGCGTCTCCTTCGTGACGTAGAACAGGATCTTCTGCCCCGCCTGGCCGGTCACCTCCACCTTGTAGACCTGGTAGGTGCCCGCCGGGACGGTCACGCTGTCCGCGCCCGTCACCTTCGCCGACAGCTGCTGGACGCCCTGCCCCGCGGCGTAGATCGGGACCTGGAGGTCGAAGCCGTCGGCCAGCGGGCTGGCGAGCACGATGGCCACCGACGCGCTCCCGTCCAGCGTGCCGTCCGGAAGGTCCGTGTCGATCTTCTGCTCCTTCGTCTGGCCCTGCGGCGTGGGCAGCGTCGCCGTGCCCGAGACGTGCCCCGACGCGTAGTGGAGGTCGGTGGAGGCGGGCCCGCCCTGCTCGGCGGCCGAGATGGGTGTGAGGTCGCCCTGGAACACGTAGGTCCCCGTCTGGCTCCCCATGGGCGCCTGGAGCTTCTCCTCGAGCTTCCAGCTCCCCGCCTGCTCGCCCTTCCCGAGGGTCAGGGTGTAGCTGCCGAACGACTTGCCCTGGACCATGAGGTCGTACTCGAACGACCCGGTCCGGGCCCGGCTCGCGTCCAGCTTCACCGCGGAGCGCTTCACCGCCAGGTCCGATGGCTGCAGCGGGCTCCCGTCCACGTCCTGCAGGCGAACCGGGGCGATGGCCTTCAGCTCATCGTAGAGCTTGGCGGCGTCACCCACGATCACGATGTCGAGGCTGTCGGGGTGCAGGTACTCCCTGGCCACCCGCTGCACGTCGGCCGGCTTCACCTCCGCCACCCTGTCGCGGTAGCTCTCCAGGTAGCCGATCCCGAGGCCGCGCAGGAGGGCGTCCGCCACCTGCGAGGCCACCTGCTCGGGCGTTTCGATCGCGATCGGGAAGTGCCCGGTGAGGTAGTCCTCGGCCGTCTGCACCTCCGAGTCCGGCACCGTCTGCATCCGCATGCGCCGGATCTGGTGGAGCATCTCGTTCACCGAGCTGTCCGTAACGGGCGTCCTCACCTGGGCCGTGGCCACGAAGTACCCCCTGTCGCGGGGGCTGGTGATCTGGCTGTAGGCCCCGTACGTCCACCCCTTCTGCTCGCGCAGGATGAGGAAGAGGCGCGCGTTGGCGCCGCCGCCCAGGATCCGGTTCATCACGTCGAGGGGGATCGCGTCGGGGTTGTCGGGCCGGATGGCCAGGTTCCCCATCCAGATCTCCGACTGCACCGAGCCGGGCCGGTTGATGAGGGTGATCGAGGTCGGGCTCGGCGCCGGCGGCGCGGGCGGGGTGGCCCGCGCCGGCGCCTTCCCGCTCCAGTCGCCGAAGTACTTCTCGGCGGCCTGGCGCGCCCCGGCCAGGTCGATGTCCCCGGCGAACACGAGCAGGGCGCCCGAAGGGTCGTAGCGCGCGGCGTGGAACGCCTCGATGTCCTGACGGGTGATGGCCTTGACGCTCTCGGGCGTGGGCGCGTTCGCGTAGGGGTGCTTCCCGTACACCTCCCTGGAGAACTGGCGCCCGGCCAGGACGGAGGGCTGGCTGAGCTGGACCTGGAGGCCGGAGAGCTCGCGCTTACGCATGGTCTCGAGCTGGTCGTCCGGGAAGGTCGGATTCCGCACCACATCCGAGAAGATCTCGAGCACCGCGGGCAGGTGCTTCGTGAGGGTGGTGGCGGCCACGTAGGTGAAGTCGTCGTCCGCCCCCTCGTTCAGGGAGGCGCCGACCCCCTCCACCGCGGAGGCGATCTGGTCCGCGCTGCGCGTCTTGGTGCCCTTGTCGAGGAGCGAGGCCGTCATGTCGGCCAGCCCCGCCTCGTGCTCGGGATCGGCCGTGGCGCCGGCGGGGAGGTAGAGCCGCACCGATACGACGGGCTGCTCGTGGTTCTCGATCACCACCAGCCGGAGGCCGTTGGAGAGCGTGTCCCGGCCGACGGCCGGGAAGTGCACCGGCTTGGCCTTCAGGGGCGGGGGCGCCTTGGACGGGAAGCCCTGCTGGGCCGCCAGGCCGGCCGGGGCCGCCAGGAGGCCCGCCGTCCCGAGGAGAAGCAGCGAGGAGAGGACCGAGGTTCGACGTGCGGCGCTCATCGGTCACCTCCCTTCGACGGCAGGTCGAACACGACGCTCATGTTGTCGCGGACGAAGTACTTGTCGATCACCCGCTTCAGGTCGTCCACCGTCACCGCCTCGTAGCGCGCCAGGTCCCCGTTCACCTCCGAGAGCCCGGGGCGGAAGAGCGCATAGTGCTGCAGCGCCTCCGCCTTGCTGAGGTCCGTCTGGTGGCCCTCCACGAAGTCGGCCTCGAAGGTGTTCTTGGCCTTCCGCAGCTCCGCCTCGGTGGGCGGGTCGGTCTTCAGACGCTGCACCTGCGCCTCCATGAGCGTCAGCAGGGAGTCGGCGCCCACGCCCTGGTTGGCGAGCGCGAAGCCGAAGAACAGGGACGGGCCCACCCGCGAGGAGAGCGCGGCCGAGGCCTGGAGGGCCGCGCCCGCGTCGTTCACCACCGCCCGGTACAGCCGGGAGCTCTGGCCCTGCCCGAACAGCACGGCCAGGAGGGCGAGCGGATAGTGGTCCGCCGAGGAGTCGGGCGGCACGCGGTAGCTCCAGATGACGGCCGGGACGTTGGCCTTGGTGTCGAGCACCGTGTCCATCCGGAAGCCGGGCGAATAGCTCACCGTGCAGGTCGCCGGCGGCGGAGTGGCGGCCTTCGGGATCCCGCCGAAGTACTGCTGGATGAAGCTCTTCACCTGGGCGGGATCGAAGTCGCCGACCACGGTGAGGGTGGCGTTGTTGGGCTGGTAGTAGGTGGCGTGGAACGCCTTCACGTCCTCGAGCGTGGCGGCCGTGACGTCCTGGATGGAGCCCGAGGGCGGGTGCGCGTAGCCGGGGCAGCCGATGCCTTCGTACGGGACCGTGTACTGGGAGGCCAGGAAGGCCTTCGAGTACGGCTGGTTGTTGATCCGCTGGCGCAGCTCCTCGGAGACCGTCTTCTGCTGGTTCTCCAGGTTGGTCTGGTTCACGGCCAGCGACCGCATGCGGTCCGCCTCCATCCACAGCGCCAGGTTCACCCGGTCGGCGGGGATGATCTCGAAGTAGTTGGTGCGGTCCTCGGTGGTCGATCCGTTCACCGACCCGCCCACCGCCTCGATGCGGGTGAGGTGCTCGGTCTTCCCCACGTGCGCCGAGCCCTGGAACATCATGTGCTCGAACAGGTGGGCGAAGCCGTACCGGCCCTTCGTCTCGTTGCGCGCCCCCACGTGGTACCAGATGTCCACCGCCACGATGGGCGTGGAGTGGTCCTCGGAGAGGATCACCTGGAGCCCGTTCGGGAGGTCGTAGGTCTGGTAGGGGATCGCGCCGGGAGCCAAGCCGCGGTCGGCCTGCTGGGCGTGGAGCGGCCCGGAGAGGGTCGCGGCCGCCAGCGCGGCGAGCGCCAGCGACGCCGGTCTCCTCACGACGTGGAGCTTCATGGGTCCTCCTGACGAGGCAGGGACGGAACGTGGGGGCCTGGGTGACCCGTCAATGTAGTCGAACACTCTTTTCGAAACAGCCGGGCGCGGCGAACCGTTGAACCGGAGCCCGCGGCCTCAGCCGGCGGCGCGGTCCTCCCGTGGCCGGGCGCGCTCGCCGCGCAGGTAGGCCCCCGTGAGGGAGTCGGGGGCGGCGGCGATCGCGTCGGGCGGGCCCTGGGCCACGATGCGGCCCCCCTCGGCCGCCGCGCCCGGGCCCAGGTCCAGGATCCAGTCGGCGCTCCGGACCACGGCCAGGTCGTGCTCGACCACCACGACCGTGTGCCCCGCCGACACGAGCTCGTCCAGCACCCGGACGAGCTGGCCGACCTCCCCCAGGCCGAGCCCCACGGTGGGCTCGTCCAGGATGTAGAGCCGCCGGCCGGAGCCGGAGGCCCCGGCCAGCTCGCGGGCCACCTTGAGCCGCTGCGCCTCGCCGCCCGACAGGGTGGTGGCGGGCTGGCCGAGCCTCAGGTACCCGAGCCCCACCCGCTGCAGCTGCCAGAGCGCCTCCCCCACCCGGTCCTGGCGCAGGAAGAAGCGAATGGCCTCGTCCACGGTGAGCTGCAGGACGTCGTGGATGTTCAGGCCCCTGTACTCCACCTCCAGGAGCTCGTCCCGGTAGCGCTTCCCCCCGCACGCCTCGCACGGCGTGGACACGTCGGCCATGAACACCATGTCGACCTGTTCCTCGCCGGCCCCCTTGCACACCTCGCAGCGCCCGCCCTTCACGTTGAAGCTGAAGTGCCCCGGCGTGTAGTCGCGGCTGCGCGACAGCGGCTGCTCGGCGAACAGCTCGCGGATGGGATCGAACGCCTTGATGTAGGTGACCGGGTTGGAGCGCGGCGTGCGTCCGATGGGGCTCTGGTCGACCAGCACGACGTCGTCCAGCGCCCTCGCCCCGAGGAGCGCCTCGTAACGACCCACCTCTTCGCCCAGGTGCTCCCTGGCGCTGGTCACGCCGTGCAGCTCGCGCTCGAGGGCGTGGAACAGGAGGTCGTGCACGAGGGTGGACTTGCCCGAGCCCGACACGCCGGTGACCACCGTGAGAGAGCCGAGCGGGATGCGCGCGTCGAGGCCCTGGATGTTGTGGAGGGCGGCACCGCGGAGCTCGAGCCAGCGCCCGCCGGGCTTTCGGCGCTTGCGGAGCGCCCGCTCCTCGCGGCCCGCGAGCAGCCGGCCGGTCGTGGTGTCGGCCTCCAGCAGCCGGTCCCAGGAGCCCTCGAACACGACCCGGCCGCCGCGCTCTCCCGAGCCCGGCCCCAGCTCCACGATCCGGTCGGAGACGCGCAGGGCCTCGGGCTCGTGCTCGACCATGAGCACCGTGTTGCCGCCGTCCCGAAGCCCGACGAGGACGTCCAGGAAGCGGTCCACGTCGTGAGGGTGGAGGCCGATGGTGGGCTCGTCGAGCACGTACAGCGTCTCCACCAGCCGGCTCCCGAGGCAGCTGGCCAGCCGGATGCGCTGCATCTCGCCCCCGGACAGGGAGCGGGCCTGGCGGTCCAGGGTCAGGTAGCCGAGCCCCACCTGGTCCAGGAAGCGGAGCCGGTCGGAGAGCTCCTCCAGGATCCGCTCGGCCACGCGGCGCTCGAACGTCTCGAGCTCCAGCTCGGCCAGCCACGCCCGGAGCGCCTCGACCGTAAGGGCGGCGGCTTCCGCGATCGTCTTCCCGCCCACGCGGACGTGCAGGGCCTCGTCCCGCAGCCGGGTCCCGCCGCAGGCGAAGCAGCGCACCGGCCGCTGGTAGCCGCGCAGGAAGACCCGGATGTAGCGCTTGTACTTGTAGCGCTCCCGGGAGCGCAGGAAGGGGAGGACGCCCTCGAAGTCGTCGCTCCCCTCGAGGAGCTCGCGCCGCACGTCCTCCGCCAGCGACTCGAAGGGTACGTCGGCCGGAATGCCGCGCTCGCGGGCGAACTCGCGCAGCCGCGCTCGCTGGCGGTCGTAGCGCGGCTTGCTCCACGGATCGAGCGCCCCTTCCTCCAGAGTCCGGGACGGGTCGGGGACGATGAGGTCCTCGTCGTACTCGAGCGTGGCCCCGAACCCGCGGCACTCGGGACAGGCCCCGTGCGGGCTGTTGAAGCTGAACAGCGAGGGGCGCGGCTCGGGGAACTCGCGGCCGCACCCGGCGCAGCGGAAGGACTCGCTGAACGGATGGCGGGCCACCTCGCGCGCGGCGCCGGCCTCGTCCCGCTCGACCTGGAGCACGAAGGCGGTCTCCTCCCCCTCGGCGAAGGCGGCGGCGAGCGCGTCGGCCAGCCGCTCGCGACCGTCCGGGTCCACGACCAACCGGTCCACCACCACCAGGAGCTCCTCGGCGGCGGCCAGGTCGGGGGCGGGGGCCGCGTCCTCGCCCTCCTCGCCCTCCTCGCCCTCCAGGTCGGGCAGGTAGAGCTCCTCTCCATCGGCCCGCACCCGCAGGTAGCCCTGCGCCTGGAGGTTGGAGACGGCGACCGCGTGGGTGATCTCCCCGGAGAGGACGAGCGGGAAGGCCACCTCGATGCGGGTGTCGGGCTCCAGGGCGAGGACCGCGTCCACGGCGGAGGCGACCGTGTCCGGCACCACCCGGATGCCGCACTCCGGGCACCAGGTCCGGCCCGAGCGCGCCCACAGGAGCCGCATGTAGTCATACACCTCGGTCACGGTGCCCACCGTGGAGCGGCTGGTCTGCACGGTGTTGCGCTGGTCGATGGCGACCGAGGGGCTCACCCCCTCCAGACGGTCCACGGCCGGCTTCTCCATGCGCTCCAGGAACTGCTTGGCGTAGGTGGACAGCGACTCGATGTAGCGGCGCTGACCCTCGGCGTAGACGGTGTCGAAGGCGAGGCTGGACTTGCCCGAGCCCGACGGGCCCGTGAGCACGGTCAGGGCCCGGCGCGGGATGTCGAGGTCGATCCCCTTGAGGTTGTGCTGTCGCGCCCCGAGGACGCGGATCACGTCGGTCACGGAATCCTTCTGCGGTGGCGGGAGGCGCCGCCCGGAGCGGCGCGCCCGGAGGTCACGGTGAGTGGTGTCCTGGATGATACTCCACCGGGGTCCCGGGTTCACGCTGCGGGAACGCGAAATGCATTCCTGGGGGGCGGAAGGCGTCGCGCGCGACAGCGGCGGCGCAGCGGAAAGGAGCTTCACATGAAGAATCTACGACGCACGACTTCAATGGGGGCCGCGGCGGCCCTCGCACTCGGAACACTGGGCCTGGCGGGCTGCGCTACCGCGAGCGGCGGCGCGCCGGCGAGCCAGACCGCCGTGAAGGTCGAACCGGCCCCCACGGTGCGGATCATCAACGACCGCACCACGCCCATGCAGGTGAGCCTGTTCGGCGACGGCCAGTCGACCTTTCTCGGGACCGTGCCCGTGCAGGACACGCTGAGGAGCCGGATCCCGGAGACGCTGCTGGCCACCACGCGGGAGATCCGGCTGACCACGAGCCCGCTGGGCGGAGGGCCGGCCCGGACCTCCGAGCCGGTCTACGTCGACTCGTCCGATCCGGTCATCCAGTGGACGCTGATCCCGATGGGAGCGCCGGCGCCCATGGTGCTGTCCGGCAATTGAGCGCTCCGGCACGGAGCGCCGCGTCCCGGCGGGCCGCGCCCGGCCTTGACATTGCATGTTACAACATGTATCATGGCCGCATGACGATGCGCCTTCAGGACGAGATCAAGCAGTCGAAGCCGTTCGGGCGGCCGGAGGTCGAGGCGCTCCTCAGCGTTCTCAGGACCTCCGCGCTGGTCGAGCACGCGCTCGGCCAGACGCTCAAGCCGTTCGGCCTCACGCACACGCAGTACAACGTGCTGCGCATCCTGCGGGGCGCCGGGGAGGACGGGCTGTGCGGCCGGGAGGTGGGCGAGCGCCTCGTGTCCCCGGTGCCGGACGTGTCCCGGCTCCTGGACCGACTCTCCGAGGACGGCCTGCTGGCCCGTCACCGGGACCCCAGCGACCGGCGTCACGTGAAGGCGACGCTGACGGCCGAGGGCCGGCGTACGCTCGAGCGGGCGACCCCCGCCCTCGAGGCCCTGCAGACGCGCTGGTTCGGCAACCTGGACCGGGACCGGCTCCGGGCGCTGATCGAGGCGCTGGGCACGGTCCGCGCGGCGGGCTAGAGAGCCGTTGGAGAGCTGGGCGCGGCCGGGTCGCGCGCCCTGCGGGTCCAGCCCCAACCAGACGCGGCTTGTTCGTCCCGGTATGCTTGTTGCAACATACATGTTGACACATATAACTCCGGAGGGTAACCCCATGTCGACACTGTACACGCAGGGTCCGGCGGTCCTGGCGATCGGACTGTTCGCGGTCCGGCTCATCCTGGGCCTGGGACTGGCGGCGCACGGGGCCCAGAAGCTGTTCGGCTGGTTCGGAGGCTACGGTCTGGAGGGCACGGGTGGCTTCTTCGAGAGCCTGGGCTTCCGGCCCGGACGGACGTTCGCGGCCCTGGCGGGGCTGGGCGAGCTGGGCGGCGGACTGCTCACCGCGGCCGGCTTCCTGGGCCCGATCGGCCCGGCCATCATGATCCTGGTCATGCTGGTGGCCATCCTGGCCGTGCACCGGCCCAACGGCTTCTTCGCCTCGGACGACGGCATTGAGCTGCCGCTGCTGTTCGCCACCGGCGCCCTGGCGGTCGCGGTGGCCGGCCCGGGCGTGATCTCGCTGGACGCCCTGTTCGGGCTCGAGGCGCTGTGGGCGCCGGCGGTGGTGTGGATCTCGCTGGCGGCGGCCTTGCTGATGGCGCTCGGCAACGTGGCGCTGCGGAGACCCACCGCGGGCGCCGGCAAGACGGCGGAAGCGTGAGCCTCCGGGTCCTGGGGATCCCGGGCAGCCTCCGCGGCGGCTCCTACAACCGCCGCCTGCTGGAGGCCGCCCGGGAGATGGCCCCCGACGGCATCGAGATCGAGGTCTTCGATCTGGCCGGGATCCCGCTGTACGACGCGGACCTCGACACGGACGAGGCCCGTCCTGGAGCCGTGGAGCGCCTCAAGACGTCGATCGGAGAGGCGGACGCGGTCCTGTTCGCCACGCCCGAGTACAACCACTCCGTCCCGGGCGTGCTCAAGAACGCCATCGACTGGGCCTCCAGGCCCGCGGGGCGCTCGCCGCTGCGCGGCAAGCCCGTGGCCATGATGGGCGCCTCGCCCGGCGCCGTGGGGACGGCGCGGGCGCAGATGCACCTGGAGTCCGTGCTGCTGGCCACCCTGGCCCGTCCCCTGCCCCACCCCGGCGTTCTGGTGGGCGGAGCGAAGGAGAAGTTCGACGCGGACGGGCGGCTGGTGCACGAGTCGACCCGACTCTTCCTGCGGAGCTTCCTGGAGGAGCTGTCGGCGTGGACGCGGAAGGTGGCGGGCGGGCGCGACGCCGCGGCCGGAGGCGATGCGGGGCGTGCGTCCCCCGATGCCTCGCGCGCGAGCTCCGGCGAGAAGCGCCCGGCGGCGCCGGCGCCGAAGCCGGTCGGCGCCGCGGCTTCGTTCAGCGGTCCTGCTGCGACGCCTCCTGCAGCGACTCGACCAGGGGCTCGGGTGTCACGCCATAGTACCGGCGCACGATGGCGCTCCACTCTGACACGAATCGATTCAACACGTATGGATCGGTGTGGACCCAGCACCAGCGGGCCGGCTCCACCCACGCCGCGGCGTAGCCCAGGTCGTTCGAGCCATACTTGATCCACATGTAGCCGTGGTCTCCCCAGTTCGGCCCCCACGAGTTGCGGATTAGCCACGCCCCCTTCTTGTCATCCCAACCGACCAGGGCCACCTCGTGGTTGCAGCAGCTCCGCCAGGCGTGGTCATACTGGAAGACGCCTCCCGTGTAGTACTGGAAGCGGGCGTATGCGTTAACCCCTACGGAGAGGGGACCGTGTTGGGCGAGCGCGCGCTTGAGGGACGCCACGGACGGCTGGACCCACTTGGGCGAGACGAAATCCCAGCTCACGGCGCGGTAGGGCTTGGGGCTGGGATTCGGGCAGGAAGAGTCACGGCCCAAGTATGGCATCGTGGTCTCCGCGACCGTCCCACCCGCGACATAGTCCCGGAACACCTTGTCCGACCACCCGCCGGAGCAGCTCCCCGCGTTGGCGCACGCGCTGACCATGTGTTGCTCGGAGGCGTCCACGTGGCGGCCGTTCTCGATGAGGTTGGTGGATTCCAGGGATGCGGCGGCCGCGAAGGCCCAGCAGGAGCCGCAGTTGCCCTGATCCCGCACCCGGCCGAAGGCCCCGTAATCGCGCCAGTCGAACGACGAGCGGGTGGCCAGCCCCGCGTCGAACCTCGGCGTCTGGCACGTGGTGGAGTGCTCACGGAGCACGGCCTCGATCCTGGCGATCTCCACGGCCATGGCGTGCTGGCGGGCGGCCTCGCGCCCGTACTCGTCCGGCGAGGGGAACCGGGCGCCGGTGATGCGCTCCAGGTCGTGATCCACGGCGGCCGTGTAGCCCACCGTGTAGTGCCAGCCGTTCTTCTCGATCTCCGTGCGGAGCCGCTGCAGCTCCTTCTTCACGGCGGGCGGGGCCGCGGCCTCCCGGTGCCGGTAGTAGTCCTGCTGGGCGCGCACCGGCACGGTCGCGAGCGCGGACAGGAGAGCCAGCCCGGCCGGCACCGCCAGCCAGCGTCCGGCCCGGGACACGAGCCTCGACACCCGTCGCATGCGTCCTCCTCGGTTGGGGGTGAGGATCTTCCCCCACAGAGCGGAAAACGCGGGCGAGCGCCGCCAATGAATGTTACGACGCTATGGGGCGTCCGGGGGCGGGCGCGGGTCGGCAGCGGGAGGTGCCGGCCGCCGGCGCTCGGTGGCGGCGACGGCCGGCCCCAGCCTACTTCTTCCCGGGCTTCAGGTGCCGGTCCATCCAGTCCATCCAGCGCCGGTACACGTCGGTGGTGCGCACGATGTCACCCGGGAAGTGGGAGTCGGCCGGGTAGGCCCAGAACTCCGTCTCCACCCCGTTGTCCCGGATGCCGTGGTACCACTCGAAGCTGTTCACGACCGGCACGTTGGGGTCGCCGATGTCTCCCATGACCAGCGTGGGGGCGGTCACGTTGCGGACCGAGCTGATGGGCGACTGGTCGCGCCAGATCTTCCAGATCCTTGGCCGTCCACGGGGAGCCGCCGAAGAAGTACAGGTCGCCCTGCTGGTAGAAGGCGATCGTGTAGTCCATGACCCAGTCGGTGAGCGCGGCGCCGGCCACCGCCGCCTTCCACACGTGGTAGTGGCCGGTGAGCCACGTGGTCATGTAGCCGCCGTACGACCAGCCCGACACGCCGATGCGGGTCGTGTCGACCACGCCCAGCTTCTCGACCGCCGCCAGCCCCGCCATCACGTCCTTGCCCGGGCCCTCGCCGGTGTCGCGGTAGATGGCGTGCTGGTAGGCGTCGCCCAGGTTGATGCTGCCGCGGTAGTTGGGCTCGAACACCAGGTAGCCGCGCTCCGCCAGGAGCTGCGGCAGGATGGAGAAGCGCGCCGTGGACGCGCCCTCCGGGCCGCCGTGGATCACGAGGACCAGGGGTAGCTTCGTCCCCTTCCGGTAGTCGGGCGGATAGGTGAGGACGCCGTCCTCGTGGAAGCCGCCCGGGCCCGTCCACGCCACCGTGTCCACGCGCCCCAGGTGCAGGGAGTCGAGGAAGGCGTTGAAATGCGTGAGCTGCCTGGGCTTCGCGTCCGGGGAGGCCAGGTAGTAGAGCTGGCCCGGCTGGTCGGACGTCGCGCCGACGAAGGCCACGGCGCCCCCGTCCGAGACGCTCATCCCGCGAGTGGGCTGCACGTCGCCCAGGTCGAGGACCCGGGCCGGCCCGTCGGCCGGCTTCTCCCACAGGGCCGAGCGACCGCCGAGCGCGCCGGCCAGCAGGAAGGACTTACCGTCGGGGAGCCACTCGAAGCCCCCGATATCACGGGCCATGTCCGCCGTCACGTCGCGCACCCGCCCGTCGCGCAGCACGTACACGGCGTTGCCGTTGTTCATGTCGCCGCCGCGGTCGCGGCTGGAAGGCGAGCGCGCCCCCCTTGGGGGCGAACTTCGGCCCTCCGGCGCCCTCGCCGGCCAGCAGCGTGTCGCCGGTCGTGCCGATGCGGACGGCGGCCGTGTCGGGCACCCCCACCGCCAGGGAGACCGCTCCGCCCGACGAGTCGGCCGCCACCGTGTCCACCCGGATCAGGGTCGAGCGGTAGGCGTTCCCGAACCACACGCCGGGATGGCGGACGACCAGGATCGACGCGCCGTCCGGGCTCCAGGCGGGCGGGGCCGCCCCGCCCGGCACCGTCTGCAGGCTCCAGCTCCCCGAGGTGAGGCGCTTCGCCTTCCCGCCGTCGGCCGGGATCATCCACAGGTGCCAGGGCTGGACGGCCTTGCGCACCTGGTAGTTGTTGAGGGTGACCTGGAAGGCGTCCTCGTGGTGCTTGATGGCCTTGGGGTCGGGGACCGTGTCCTGGGCGATGTAGGCGATCGAGCGACCGTCGGGGCTCCACGAGTAGGAGGAGATGCCGGTCTTCGAGTCGGTGAGCCGCATGGGGTCGCCGCCGTCCATGTGCAGCACCCACACCTGCGACTCCTTGGTGGCCGTGTCCCGCGCCACGAAGGCCAGGCGGTCCCCGGAGGGCGACCAGCGCGGCGAGGACACGCCATTGCGCCGGTAGGTGAGCGGCCGCATGGAGCCGCTGGCCACGTCGACCAGGTCCAGCTCGCGGCGCGACTTGTCCTTCTCCCAGTCCTGGCGGCTCACCAGCACCGCGATCTTCTTCCCGTCCGGGCTGATCTCCGGGCTCCCCACCTGCACCAGCCGGCGCACGTCGGTGAGCCGGAAGGTGGTGTGCGGACCCGCCGTGTCGGCCGCGGCCGCCGTGTCGACGGGCACGCGGGCGGCGGGGGGCCGCGCCACGGACCGGGACGCGGGGCCCGCCGCGCCCGGCCCGGCGGGCGCGTGCGGGGACAGGGCCAGGACGAGGGCGAGCGCGGACAGGCTGGCGACGTTCATGCTTCCTCCCTGGTTCCGCGGCCGGCTCCAGGCATTCCGTCTTCCCGCGGTCGAAGACCGGCCCAACGTCGCGCGCCGGCGGGAGGTCGGTCAAGTCCCGGCGCCGCGACGTGGCTCGTTTCGCGACTCCCGGGTATGTTCGGGGAAGCTTCGCCCCGGCCGGGCGCGCCGACCGGCGCCCGCGCCCGGGGCGCCGACGAGACAGCGATCGCGATCCACCCGGAAAGGCGACCTCTCCAGTCCATGCAGACCAGCCCCGACGGCCCGTACCGCGAGGAGGACGCGCTCGGAAAGGCGTACGACGCCCGCCTCATGCGCCGCTTGCTGGCCTACGTGGGCCCCTACCGGAGGCAGGTGGTGGCGGCCGTCGGCATGCTGATCGCCGCCTCGGGGCTGGAGCTGGTGGGCCCGGGGATCACCAAGTTCGCCATCGACAACGCCTTCCCGAACCAGGACACCTCGCTCCTGGCCCTGCTGGCCGGCGCCTACGTGCTGTCGCTCGTCCTGTCCGCGGGGCTCTCCTACGCCAACACGATCCTCACCACGTGGATCGGCCAGTCCGTCATGAAGGACCTGCGGGGCGAGATCTTCTCGCACCTGCAGGGCCTGGACACCGCCTACTTCGACCGGAACCCGGTGGGGCGGCTGATGACCCGGGTGACCAGCGACGTCGAGGTGCTGAACGAGATGTTCACCTCGGGCGTGGTGACCATCTTCGGCGACGTGTTCACGCTGGTGTTCATCATGGCCGCCATGCTGATCATGGACTGGCGGCTGGCCCTGGTCACCTTCACCGTGCTGCCGCTGGTGACCGTGGCCGCGTGGCTGTTCCGGGTGCGCGTGCGCCAGGCCTACCGCGACATCCGCGTGCGGCTGGCCCGCATCAACGCCTTCCTGCAGGAGCGGATCAGCGGCATGTCCGTGGTCCAGCTGTTCCGGCAGGAGGCGCCCACCACGGACCGGTTCCGCGACATCAACGACGACTACCTGGAGGCGCACCTCCGGTCGATCACCTACTACGCCCTGTTCTTCCCGGTCGTCTCCTTCCTGTCCTCGCTGGCCCTGGCCCTGATCATCTGGTACGGCGGGAGCGCGGCCCTCAGGGGCGCGGTCACGCTGGGGACGATCGCCGCCTTCCTGCAGTACGCGCAGCGCTTCTTCCGGCCCATCCAGGACCTGTCGGAGAAGTACAACGTCCTGCAGGGGGCGATGGCCAGCTCGGAGCGCATCTTCCGCCTCCTGGACGAGGAGCCGACGATCCGCGAGCCACGGGCCCCGGCGGCCCTCCCCACGCCGGTGCGCGGGCGGATCGCGTTCGAGGACGTGTGGTTCCGCTACCTGGAGCCGGACGAGGCCACGCCCCCCACGCCGGCCGCGCTCGAGGGCGAGGGGCCGCGGCGCCAGTGGGTGCTGGAGGGCGTCGACTTCACGGTCGAGCCCGGCCAGCGGGTGGCCATCGTGGGCCCCACCGGGGAGGGGAAGACCACGATCATCAACCTCCTGATGCGATTCTACGAGCCGCAGAAGGGCCGGATCACCCTGGACGGGGTGGACGTGCGGGACATCCCGCTGGCCACGCTGCGCTCCCAGATGGGGCTCGTGCTCCAGGACATCTACCTGTTCTCGGGCTCGGCCGCGCACAACGTGCGGCTGGACCGCCCCGAGGTGACCGAGGAGCGCATGGAGGAGGCCGCCCGCCGCGTGGGCGTGAACCGGCACGTCGAGCGACTCGAGGGGGGGTGGGACCGGCCGCTGGGCGAGCGCGGCAGCCACCTGAGCGTGGGCGAGCGCCAGCTCCTGAGCTTCGCGCGCGCCCTGGCCGGGGACCCGCCCATCCTCCTGCTGGACGAGGCGACCAGCTCGGTGGACTCGGAGATCGAGGCCCAGATCGAGGCGGCCCTCGAGGAGCTCATGGCGGACCGCACCAGCCTGGTGGTGGCGCACCGCCTGTCCACGATCCGGCACGCCGACGCCATCCTGGTCCTGCACCACGGGAAGATCCGCGAGGCCGGGACGCACGAGGAGCTCCTGGAGCGGGGCGGCCTATACGCCCGTCTGCACCGGCTGCAGTTCGCCTCGGCGCAGACCACTGCCGCGTAGGGGGAGGCGTGAACCCCGTCGCCGTCGCCGCCCGCATCGACACCCGCTGGCTCCTGGTCCTCCTGGTCGTGGTGCTGGACGTGTGGTCCGCCGGCCTCGCGCTGCGCTCCCGCGCCTCCCGGCGCGAGCGCCTCCTGTGGGCCGCGGTCATCGTGCTGTGCCCGATCATCGGGCTGATGATCTGGTTCGTGCTGGGACCCAAGCCGCTGCTGGTGCCCGGGCGGCAGGGTGGCGACGGGAGCTGGCCCCGGCGCGAGGACGACGACGCGGGCGACTGACGGAGGGGCGGCGGGCTGACGGAGGGCGGCGGCCCAGCGGCCGGCCCTCAGCCCCCGCCGCGCTCCACGAGCCGCTCGATGAGGTCCGCCGTGCGCTCGGCCGCCCCCCGCCCTTCCTCGACGTAGGACCGCGCGGCGGCGCCGTGCCGTGCGCGCTCCGCCCCGTCCGACAGGAGTCGCGCCAGCACCTCCGCCGCCGTCGAGGGGCCGACCTCGAGCGCCCCGCCCCGCTCCAGGAGGTCGGCAGCCTCGCGGCGCGCGTGCCGGCGCCCGAACAGCACCGGGATCCCGGCGGCGGCCGGCTCGACCACCGAGTGGAGCCCGTCCGTTCCGAGCCCGCCCCCCACGTAGGCCAGGTCCGCGAACGCGTACAGCCCGGCCAGGAGGCCGACCCGGTCGATCACGAGGGGGGTGAGCGCCCGACCCGCATCGTTCGCGGGGTCGCCGTCCGCCGCCGGCCCGGCCTCGGACCAGAGCCGCGGCCGCACGCCCAGGATCCGTAGGCTGGCCTCCGACACGCGCTCGAGGGCGGCGCGGTCGGGCTCGTGCGGGACCAGGACGAGGGCCACCGGCCGCCCGGCCGCCCGGGCCGCGGCCACCGCCGAGAGGAGGAGGGCCTCGTCGCGCGGCCACGTCGAGCCGCCCACGAGCACCGGGACGCGACCATCGGTCGCCTCCGCCCGACCCTCGAGCCCCAGCGCCGCCGGCAGGCGCGACGCCTCCGAGCCGGGCTCGCGGGCCTCGCGCACCCGGGCCGCGGCCCGATCGAAGGCGGCATCCCCCGTGACCACCACCGCCCCGGGCCGGGCGCCGAGGAGGCGGAGGCGCGCGGCGTCCTCCTCGGACACGGCGCCGGCCAGGTCGAGGCGGGCGTAGGTGCCGGCCAGGAGCTGGACCGCCGGCCAGTGGAGGCGGGAGCTGCGCGGGCCGACCGTCCCGTTCACGAGGCCGAGGGGCACGCCCCGGACCGACGCCGAGGCCACCAGCCCGGGCCACAGGTCCGCCTTGGCGAACACGAGGGCCGACGGACGCACGGCGTCCAGGGCGCGGCCCGTCTCGCGCAGCGTGTCGAGCGGGAGGGCCCCGGACCCGTCGGGCGACAGGGCGGGCACGGCCGCCTCGGCCGAGGGGGAGAACCAGGTGACGACGAGCTGGAGGTCGAGCCGCTCGCGGAGGCGCTCGACGGCGGGCACGGCCCCGAGGAGCTCGCCCGCCGACGCGCCATGCAGCCACACGGCCGGACGGGTCGGGTCGCGGCCGGCCGCCGCCCACGCCTCGAGCCGGGCCACGGCGCCGCGGCGGGCCGCCACGCCCCGGGCCCGCTTGGGGGAGCCGAGGCCGGCCAGGGGGAGGAGGGGCCGTGACGCCTCCACGGCCAGGCTCCAGGCGCGGATCCCGAGGCCGGGCTTCACGCGGCCGGGCGTCACGCGGCGCCTCCCGCGGCCGGCGGGTCTGGCTCGCGGCGCCGGCCCGTCCCCATCTTGGGGCCATGCGCTTCCTGGGCAACAAGACCCGCCTCCTCCCCTTCCTGCTGGACAGCGTCGAGGCGCTCGGCATCGAGCCGGGCGTGGCCTGCGACCCGTTCGCGGGAACGGCGAGCGTGGCGCGCGCGCTCAAGCAGCGCGGCTGGCGGGTGCACGCCGGCGACCTGCTGGCCTGCTCCTACGCGCTCCAGGTGGCGCGCGTCGAGCTGGACCGCACGCCCGGGTTCCGGGTGCCGGCCCGCCTGTCCTACGCGGCCCTCCTCGAGCGGCTCGAGGACCTGGAGCCCCGGCACGGCTTCGTGACCGAGCACTACACGACGGCCGGGGAGGCCGGGGCGCGGCACGGGCGCATGTACTTCACCCCCGAGAACGCGCGCCGCATCGACGCGGTGCGGGAGAGGGTCGCGGCCTGGAGCGCGGCCGGGCACCTGGACGAGGCGCGCGAGCAGCTCCTGCTGGCGACCCTGATCGAGGCGGCCGACCGGGTGGCCAACACGACGGGCGTATACGCCTCCTTCGTGAAGACCCTGCAGCCCAACGCCGTGAAGCCCCTGGAGCTCCGGGCGATCCGGCCGACGCCGGCGCGGAACGGCTCGGCCGGGTGCACGGCCTCGCGGAGGCCGGCCGCCGACCTGCTGGCCGAGCGCGGGAGCGTGGACCTGGTCTACCTGGACCCTCCCTACAACGAGCGCCAGTACCCCGCCTACTACCACATTCCCGAGCTGCTGGCGGAGGGGTGGGGGGAGGAGCCGGAGCTGCGCGGCAAGACGGGGCTCATCCCGGACGAGGACCGGCGCTCGGACTGGTGCCGGCGCCGGGAGTGCGAGGACGCGCTGCGGACGCTGCTGGAGGCGGCGGACACCCGGCATCTCCTCCTCAGCTACAACGACGAGGGGCTCCTGGAGTCGGGGCGTATCGAGGCGGCGCTGCGGGCGTGGGGGGATCCGGACAGCTACGACTGCCTGGAGCGGCCCTACCGCCGCTACCGGAGCGATGGGGACGGGCCCAACCGGCGCTATACCCGCGACCGGGTGCGCGAGCGGCTCCACTACGTGCGGGGGCGCTGAGCACGCACCGCGGCGCTACGCCCCGTCCGGACCCTCCTCCGGGTCGGGGCCCCCGTCGAACTCCTCGAGGCCCGACTCCAGCTCCTCGAACAGCTCCCGGTCGCGCTCGAGCGCCTCGCGCACGATGCGGCGGGACTCGCGCTCGACCGGGTCCTCGATGGGGAGGAGGCGCTCGGTGAAGCGGACCTCGTAGTCGAACAGCAGGCGGCGCAGGTCGCCCAGCCGCCCCAGGAGAAGGGGCGTGGCCTTCGTGAGCCGCCCCTCCCGCTCCAGCCGCTGCACCAGCTCCGCGAAGCCGAGCAGGGCCCGGCGGACCCGGCTCTCCTCCGGCTGCGCTTCGTGCTCGATCTCGTCGTCCCTCACGGCGTCCTCCGGGCCGGGCGCTGCGCCCGGCCTCCCCGTTCTACACTTCCCACCCCTGCGGGACCAGCATCATGGTCATGTTGCGGCCCTCGAGCCCCGAGCGGGACTGGACCTGGGCGATGTCGCCGAGCTGTTCCGTGATGCGGTCCAGGAGCTCGATGCCCAGCTCCGGCCTGCGCAGCTCGCGGTACCGGAACATGATCGTGACTTTGACCTTGTTGCCCTGCTCGATGAACTCGCGGGCATGGCGCGTCTTGAAGTCGAAGTCGTGGTCCTCGATCTTGGGTCGGAACTTGACTTCCTTGACCTCGACCGTGTGCTGGTGCTTCTTGGCCTCCTTCTCGGCCTTGGCCTGCTCGTACTTGAACCGTCCGTAGTCCATCAGACGGACCACCGGCGGCCTCGCGTTGGGCGCCACCTCCACCATGTCCAGGTTCCGGTCCGCGGCCAGCTCTCTCGCCTCGTCCAGGGAGACCACCCCGACCTGCTCCCCTTCCTCGTCCACCAGCCGCACCGGGCTCACCCGGATGTCTTCGTTCACTCTGTGCTCGTTAGTGATGCTCCAACCTCCTTCTCGGGTACACGGTCACGTCACGATAGGGACGCCGCGGGGCGGAAGGCCCCGGATCAGGCGTCCACGTCCTCCGGCTCCAGGAACGACACGTCCGGCGTCTGGAGCGCCCCGGCCATGAAGCCGAGCGCCAGGATGGCCACGCCGAACACGAGCAGGTTCCAGGGCCGACGCGCCCAGTCGATGCCGGACGACAGGGCCAGCCACCCGCCGGCCACCACCAGGAGCGACGGCCCCCAGCCGGCCAGGGTAAGCAAGCCGCAGGCCGCCGCGGCCAATCCCCCGGCCAGCGGCACCCAGGCGGGCGCGTACGAGTACAGGCCCGCCACCACGAGGGCCGCCCCGATCACGCTCGCGGCGTACCCGAAGCCGTCACGACTCATCCGATGCCTCTCCGCGTATGTGCGGGGACGCCGCTTGCCGCGCGTCGCCCTTTCGCTTCACTTGCTCGCTGGAAACCCCAACGATTCGGATTCAGAAAGATAGATGACAGAGGCCGATCGAATCCAGTGCGCGCGCTGCGGACGCGAGGACGCGCCCGCCCTTCCCTCGCCTCCGTTCCGGAACGAGCTGGGGGGCCGCATCCAGCGGGAGATCTGCCGGACCTGCTGGGAGGAGTGGAAGCAGCGCCAGATGCTGCTCATCAACCACTACGGCCTCAACCTGCAGGAGCCCGACGCGCGCGAGTTCCTGCTCGTCAACCTGCGCTCGTTCCTGTTCGGCGAGGGCCCCGACGGCGCCCCCATCGACAGCTCGAAGGAGGGCGACGTCTCCTGGTAGCGCGCCGGCTCACCCTTCTACCACCAGGTTGAGCAGACGGTCCGGCACATGCACCACGTGCCGGATGGCGGCGCCCTCCACGTGGCGGCGGACGTTGTCGTCCCGCAGGGCCGCCTCGCGCACCGCCTCCTGGCTGGCCCCCCGCTCCACCCGCACCGTGCCCCGCACCTTGCCGTTCACCTGCACCGGGATCTCGACCTCGTCGGCGTGCAGCTTGTCCGGGTCGTAGGCGGGCCACACCTCGCGGGCCCGCTCGCCGCCGCTCGGGCGCGAGGCGAGCAGCCGCTCCCCGTCCCCGGCCTTCTCCCATAGCTCCTCGGCCAGGTGCGGCACCACGGGTGCGGCCATGACGAGGAGGGGACGCACCTCGTCCAGGGTGGGCGTGCGGCCGCCGGCGCGCAGCTCGTTGAGGCACTCCATGAGGGCGGCGATGGCCGTGTTGTAGGAGAGGCGCTCGAAGTCGTCGGTGACCTGCCGGATGGTGCGGTGCACCTTGCGCTCGACCGCCTCGTCCGGGAAGCCCTCCGCCCCCGCCCCGACCGCCTCGTGCACGCTGTCCCACAGGCGGGCCAGGAAGCGCTCGATCCCCACGATCCCCTCGTCGCGGAAGTCGCCCCCCTCCTGGTAGGGACCCAGGAACATCAGGTAGGCGCGGAACACGTCCGCCCCGTGCCGGTCCATGTAGGCGTCGGGCACGACCACGTTGCCGCGCGACTTGGACATTTTGGCCCCGTCCTTGATGAGGAGGCCGTGCTTCCGGAAGCGCTGGTAGGGCTCCTCGAAGCCCACGTGTCCCGTGTCGTGGAGCACCATGGTCACGAAGCGCGAGTACAGGAGGTGGAGGACGGCGTGCTCCTCCCCGCCGATGTACATGTCCACCGGGAGCCAGCGCTCCGTGCGCGCCTCGTCGAAGGGATGGTCGGAGAAGTCCGTGCTCGGGTAGCGCAGGAAGTACCAGGCGCTGTCCAGGAAGGTGTCCGACACGTCCGTCTCCCGACGCGCCTCCCCGCCGCACTTCGGGCAGCGGGTCCGGTAGAAGGACTCGACCCGCGCCAGGGGCGAGAGGCCCTCGTCGTCGGGGCGGAAGTTCTCCACGTACGGGAAGCTCGACCGGCAGGTCCTCCTCCGGGACCGGCACCGTCCCGCACGCGTCGCAGTAGACGATCGGGATGGGCGGGCCCCAGTAGCGCTGGCGCGAGATGCACCAGTCGTGCAGCCGGTACTGGACGCGGGGCTCGGCCCGCTCCCGGGCCGCCAGCCACTCGATGATGGCCATGGCGCCCTGGCCCGGGCGCAGGCCGCTGAACTTCCCGGAGTTCACCAGACGCACGTCGCCCGTGTCGGCCAGCGCCTCCTCGCCCGCCTCGAGGTCGACGTGCGCCGGGTCGTCGGCCGACTCGGCCACCTCGCGCGGGGCGACCACGACCGGGATCGGAAGGCCGAACTGGCGCGCGAACTCGAAGTCGCGCTGGTCGTGGGCGGGCACCGCCATGATGGCGCCGGTACCGTACTCCATGAGCACGTAGTCGGCGATCCACACCGGCACGTCCTCGGCCGGTGGCCGGGTTTCGGGCCGTGCCGCCCGTGAACACGCCCGTCTTGGTGCGGTCGGTCTTCCGGCGCTGCACCAGGTCGGTAGCCACCACCTTCTCCCGGTACGCCTCGACCTCGGCGCGGCATTCCTCCGTGGTCAGACGGTCGACGAGCGGGTGCTCGGGGGCCAGCACCATGAAGCTGGCCCCGAACACGGTGTCCGGCCGTGTCGTGAACACCTCGATGGCGGCGTCATCCGCGCCGGCCGCACCGCCATGCTCGCGCGCGGCGCCCGGTCCGGCCGCGCCGGCTCCCGACGCCACCTCGGCACGCGTGGGCGGAGGCGAGGTCACCGGGAAGCGCAGCAGGGCGCCCTCGGAGCGGCCGATCCAGTTCCGCTGGGCCGTCTTGGTGGTCTCCGACCAGTCGATCCAGTCGAGGTCGTCCAGGAGCCGGCCGGCGTACTCGGTGATCCTGAAGAACCACTGGCTGAGGAACCGCGTGCCGACCGGGGTGCCGCAGCGCTCGCACGCCCCGGCGATCACCTGCTCGTTGGCGAGCACGGTCTTGCAGGAGGGGCACCAGTTGACCGGCGCCTCCTTCTTCTCGGCCAGCCCCGCCTCGTACAGCTGCAGGAAGATCCACTGCGTCCAGCGGTAGTAGCCGGGGTCGGTGGTGTCGACCGTGTGGGACCAGTCGTACATGATCCCGGCCCGGTGGAGCTGGCGCGTGAAGTTCCGGATGTTGGACGGGATCAGCTCCATCGGGTGGGTGTCCACCTTCAGGGCGTAGTTCTCCGAGTGGATCCCGAACGCGTCGAAGCCGATGGGCTGGAACACCTCGTCTCCGCGCAGCCGGCGGTAGCGGCCGTACAGGTCGGCGCCCGTGAAGGCGTACAGATTGCCGACGTGCAGCCCCTCCGCGGAGGGATAGGGATACATCATCAGGTTGTAGAATGGCCGCTCGGGCGCGTCGAGGTCGGGCTCGTCGGCCCGCTCCTCGCGCCAGCGCCGCTGCCACTTCTCCTCGATCTTCTGCGGATCGTACATCGATTCCCGTTCGGTCAAGCTTGCCCTGGCCCCGCGCTCACGCCGACCGCCGCCGCGAGCTGATCACGCCCGTGTCGAAGCCGGCCATGTGGAGCCCGCCGTGGAAGCGGGCGTGCTCGATCTTCAAGCACCGGTCCATCACCACCTTCATCCCGGCATCCAGCGCGATCCGGGCCGCCTCGGGGCTCCAGATCCCGAGCTGCAGCCACAACGTGCCCGCGCCCACCGCGGCCGCCTCGCGGGCCACCTCCGGGCACGCCCCGGCGCGGCGGAACACGTCCACGATGTCCGGAACGACCGGGAGCGCCTCCAGGGACGGGACCACCTTCCGCCCCAGGACCTCCGTCTCGGCCGGGTTCACGAAATACACCTCGAGGTCCGCCGCGGCCGAGCTGGTCAGGTAGGTGGCCACGAAGTGGCTGGCCCGCTCGGGCTTCGAGGACACGCCCACCATGGCCACGGTGCGGGCGGCCTGGAGGATGGCCAGCCGCTCGCGCGCGGTGGGCTCCGTCCACCCCTCGACGGGGGTGTGGGCGATCATGGTCACGGGCGCGCCTCCGGCGGCCGCACGGCGCGTCCGCTCACGACGCCATCCCGAGCGCGCGGTCCAGGTCCCAGAGGATGTCGTCGATGTCCTCGAGGCCGATCGAGATGCGCACCATGTCCGGCGTGACCCCCGTCGCCAGCAGGTCGTCGTCGGAGAGCTGCTGGTGGGTGGTCGAGGCCGGGTGGATGACCAGCGTGCGGACGTCCCCCACGTTGGCCAGGTGGCTGATCATCGACAGCGACTCGATGAAGCGCGCCCCCGCCTCGCGGCCCCCGGCCACGCCGAAGGTGAAGATCCCGCCGCCCGGCCCGTTCGGCATGTAGCGCAGCGCGAGCTCGTGGTCGGGCGAGTCGGGCAGCCCGGCGTAGCGCACCCAGGCGACCCCGGGGTGCTCGGACAGCCACTCGGCCACCGCCGTCGCGCCGCGCACGTGCGCGTCCATGCGCACCGGCAGCGTCTCGAGCCCCTGCAGGAACATGAACGCGTTGAAGGGGGAGAGGCAGGCGCCGATGTCGCGGAGCTGCTCGGCGCGGAGCTTCGTGCAGAAGGCGTACTCGCCGAAGTTCCCCCACCAGCGGAGGTCCCTGTAGCTGGGGATCTCCTCGGTCAGGTGCGGGAAGCGCCCCGAGTCCCACGGGAAGGTCCCCGACTCGACCGCCACCCCCCCGATCGTGGTGCCGTTGCCGGCGATGTACTTGGTGGCCGAGTGCACCACGATGTCCGCCCCGTGCTCGATGGGGCGGCACAGGTAGGGGCTGGCGAAGGTGTTGTCCACCACGAGCGGGAGGCCGTCGGCGTGCGCCATCTCGGCGAGGGGGGCCAGGTCGGCCATGGCGCCCGACGGGTTCCCGATCGTCTCGGTGTAGACGAGCTTCGTCTCGGGCCGCACCTGGCTCGCGAACGCGTCCGGATCCCGGCCGTCCACGAACGTGCAGTCGATCCCCAGGCGGCGGAGGGTGACGTTGAACTGGTTGTAGGTGCCGCCGTACAGGGCCGAGCTGGCCAGGATGTGGTCTCCCGCGTCGGCGAGAGCCGCCACGACGAGGAACTCGGCCGCCTGCCCGCTGGCCGCGGCCACGCCCCCGATCCCCCCCTCCAGGCTGGCCATGCGCTCCTCGAACGCCGACACGGTGGGGTTCGAGATACGGGTGTAGATGTGCCCGTACTTCTGGAGCGCGAACAGGTCGGCCGCGTCCTTCGTGTCCTCGAACACGAAGGACGTGGTCTGGTAGATCGGGACGTTGCGGGCGCCGGTCGTGGGGTCGGGGCGCGCCCCGGCGTGGATGGCCCGCGTGCGGAAGCCCCACGCCCGGTCCTGGGGGGCTCCGGAGCCCGCGCCGCGCTCGCCTGTGCCGGAAGGTCCGCTCACCACATCTCCTCGGAAGTCTCGCCCGGGTCGGGCCGAACGGGAACCGCCAACCTGCCGCCGGCCGGCGGAGGCTGCAAGCCGGGACCGCGTCCCGGGGAGGGGGCCCTCACGCCCCGGCGTGCGCCGCCAGGAACCAGCCCACCGCAGCACCCGCGCAGGTGCCGGCCAGATTGACCACGTCGTTCCCCACCCACCGCACGCGCCGCTCCAGCGTGGCGCCGAGGAGGGAGTCGACCGACATCCCCGTCGCCCCCGCCACCAGCGAGGCGAGGGCGGCGCGGGGCGCGGGCGGGCCGCCCAGGGCGCCCCACAGGAGCCCGAGGGCGACCGCTCCGGCCAGCCCGGCCGCCGTCCCGGCCACGGACAGACCGCCCGAGTGGCCGGGCGACACCCGCTCGCCGGTGGTGATGAGCCAGGTCGGCCCGGCCGCCGTGCGCCCGAGCTCCGAGGCCCAGGTGTCCGCAGTGGCCGCGGCCAGGGCGCCGGCCACCGCGCCCACCGCGGCCGCGATCCCGAAGGCGCCGGCCACCAGCGCGGCCACGGAGGCCGCCGCCCCGTTGGCCAGCACCTGCCGCCCGTTCCGTGGAGAGCGGTGGTGGGGGACACGGCGATGGTAGTCGGCCCGCGCCCGCCAGCGCCGCAGGCGCGTCAAAGCCGACGAAGTCACGAAGAAGAACAGGAGGAGGCCGACGCCGGCCGGGCCGGCGCCCCACCACACCGCCGCGCCGACCAGCGCCGCCACCGGCAGCGCCCCCCAGGTGAGCCACGCGCGGCCCCAGGCCAGCCCCAGGCTGCCGAGCGCCGCCGCCAGGACCACGCCGTCCGCCGGGCTCAGGCTGGCCTCCGGGCCGGAGCTTGCCGCCGGACGGTGGGGGGCATAGCCTTCCAACCGCCATGACCGAAGGCCCTTCCCGCGCCCCGAACCCGCTCGAAGAGATCAGCGCCTCGCCCCTCGTGGCCCTGGCGCTGCTGGAAGCCATGCGCTCGGCGGACACGCCGATCGAGACCCTCGAGGACGAGAATGTCCAGCGCAGCCTTCCGCGCCGCTTCGGCCTGAGTGACGTGGTCGAGGGCCAGATCCGCCGCTTCGGCGAGCTCACCGACCGCGGCGGCACGACGCACGCCCAGCAGCTGGCCGACCTGTTCGCGCTGGTGGACCGGCGCACCGACGCGCCGATCGTGTTCGGGCGGGCGGGACGGTGGCTGGTAGCTCACGAGGTGACCCGGGGCAAGGAGCGCGCCGGGGTGGCCCGGCTCCCGATCCCGGGGGCCATGCGGCGGCGCCTGGCCCTGCGCTCGGCGCGCAGCGTGGCGACCCTGGTGAGCCCCGGCTCGGTGGTCGCCACCGAGCGCGACCCGATGGCCCTGTCGGTGGCCGGCTGCCTGCCCGCATACGCGTGCGGGACCTCCACGGGATGCCAGCTCATCACGGCCGCCTTCGCCGCCGCGCTCGCCGCGTTCGACGTGGAGGAGGCCCGCGACGACCGGGACCCCGTGTCCCACCCGCTGTGCGAGTCGCGGGGCGACGCGGCCTGCATCTGGCGCGTCTCGGAGTGAGCCGCCGGCCGCGCGGCTAGCCGCGGTCCGGGGGCGCCCCCCGGGGGTCCGCCGGCTCGGCGGCCGGCTCCACGTGCACGGTGACGCCCGAGAAGCCCCCTTCCTCCTCCAGCAGCCGCTCCACCCGGTCCGCCACCTCGTGCGCCTCCCGCACGCCCGCTTCCGGGTCCACGTGGATGGTGAGCTCGGCGAACGCCTCGCCCGGTCGGCCGCGCGAGCGGATCCCCGACGCCTGCCGCACCCCGTCCTGCTGCGTCACCAGGGCCCGGATGCGGTCGGGATGGACGGCGCGGCGGTCGACCAGGATCGGCACGGTGTCCCGGAGGATCTGGTAGCCCGAATAGGCGATGAGCACGACCACGACGAGGGCGAGCCACGCGTCGCCCTGCGTCCAGCCGCGGGCGACCAGCACCAGGCCGCCGAGCACGGCCGTCGTGATGAGCACGTCGGCCCCCGTGTGGCGCGCGTCCGCCTGGAGGATCTCGCTCTCCAGCTTCCGGCCCATGCGCTGCTCGGTGAGCGTGACCGCGACGTTCACGGCCATGGTCCCGCCCAGGATCCAGAAGGTGCCGGCCTCGAGGTGAGGCGGGGGCGCCCCGGAGAGCAGGCGGGCGACCGCGGCGCGGGCCACTTCGAAACAGGTGATGGACAGGAAGCTTACGATGGCCAGGGCGCCCAGCGTCTCGAACTTGCCGTGGCCGTAGGGGTGCTCGGCGTCGGCGGGCGCGGCCGCGATCCACACGGCCATGAGGGCGACGACGTTGTTGAAGGCGTCCAGCCCCGAGTCGGCCGCGATCCCGAGGACCGCCATGGAGCCGGAGTGGAGGCCCGCCGCCAGCTTGGCCGCCACCACCACCAGGTTGGCCACCAGGATCCAGGCCAGGACGAGGTTCACCCTGCCGCGCCGCTCGCGCGCGTTCCCCTCGCCGGCGCCGCGCCGCTCGGCCGCGCTCCGGCGCCGTTTCCCTTCGGTGGCCGATCGGACGGACGTCAGTCGATCTCCTTCTTCCCGCGGCCGTCGAGGATCGTCACCACCCAGTCGGCGAAGATCTCCGACGGCGAGCGGCGGCGGGCGGTGGACTCGTGCCTGTCATACAGGCCCGGGTAGCCCAGCCCCACCCACAATCCGAAGGCGAGGGCCAGCACCATGGGGGCGATGATGAGGAAGACCTGTACCCGCTCGCTCATGGTCGTCGACTCCCGGTCCCTACTGGAATTGGCGTACGGCTCCCCGTTCGGGCAAGGCGGCGGGCCCCGCCCGGAGCGCGCCGCGCGCCCCCCGGCTCACACCCCGCGCGTCGCCGGGTCCCAGATGAACTTGTGGATCTGGAGGTTGAGTCGGGCCGGAAGCCCGTCCTCCAGCATCCACTCCGCCAGCTCGCGCGGCTCCATCTCCCCGAAGGAGGGGGACAGGTGTAGTACGAACCGTCCTAAATCGCGTTCCTCGACCTGGCGCCGGACCCACTCGTAGTCGGCCCGGTCGAGGACGACGAACTTGAGCTCGTCGCGGGCCGAATCGAGGCGGGCGAGGTTGGACCAGTCGTTGGACTCCGCCTCACCGCTCCCCGGGCACTTGACGTCCATGATCTTGACCACCGCCTCCGGCACCCGGTCCACCGGGACGCTGCCGCTCGTCTCGCACAGGACCGTGTAGCCCGCGTCCAGGAGCCGCCGCGCCAGCTCGCCAATGTCGTGCTGGAGGAGCGGCTCGCCTCCCGTGAGCTCGACCAGCCGGCACCCGCCGCCCAGGCGGCCGACCTCGGCCACGATCTCGTCCACCGACAGCTCCTCGCCCCCGTGGAAGGCGTAGGCCGTGTCGCACCACACGCACCGGAGGTTGCAGCCGGTGGTGCGAACGAAGATGCAGGGCCGGCCGGCGTAGCTGGACTCGCCCTGGATGGACAGGAAGATCTCGGTGATGCGCATCGAGGGAAATTACCCGCCCGCGGCGGCGGCGGTCCCGGGCGGCAGGGTGGGGGCCCTCCCGCGACTATCGAGACAAGCCATGGCTTGCATCCGCCTCACATATTGACAAGCTATTACTTGCGCACATCCCAACAAGACGCTATCTATACCTTGCGCGTATAGCACATATGCGCAAGCCATCACTTGCTCCCATCAGGACCCGGCGTCTGGAATCATTCAGGACACGACACGATGACTGATGCACAGAACCCTGTACGAGAGCTGGCTCGCCGACAACTCGACCAGCGACTGGAGCGCGTACGAGACGTCCTGCCCGATCTCCGCGCACCGGGGGGCGGATGGATCGGTACCCTGCGGTCCGCCCTCGGGATGAGCCAGGAGGACCTGGCGCGACGCCTGGGAGTGACGCGTCAAGCGATCAGCCAGCTCGAGCACCGAGAGGTGGAGGGGTCCGCCACCCTGAACGCCCTCAAGGCGGCGGCAGAAGCCCTCGAAGGCGAGCTCGCGTACACCATCGTGCCCGCGCGCTCCATCCAGGAGACACTGGAGGCGCGCGCCCGGGATCTCGCGCTCGGCATGCTCGAGTCGGTCCGCCATACGATGCGGTTGGAGGACCAGGAGCCCGACGTGGACCTCGAGGCACGTCTCGAACGACTGACGAACGAGCTGCTCGCCTCGCCGGAGAAGCTCTGGTCGCAGCCGGATGACGCCTGACCTTCCACAGGGGACCACTCCCCTGGATCCGGACGAGGCCGAGGGCCTGCGGTTTCCGCACGTGAGGACGCGCCGTGAGCTCGACGAGCTGGAGGAGGCGAACGTCCAGTCGGGCCTCGAGTGGGCCCGCGACCGGGCCGTGATGGGGAGGCGTACGACGGACGTGCTTAGCGAGGAATTCCTTTACGAGCTGCACCGGAGAATGTTCGGGGAGGTGTGGGACTGGGCCGGGGCGTCACGCCGAACCGACAAGAACATCGGAATCGACAAGTTCGAGGTTCCGCAGGAGGTCCGAAAGCTGATCCAGGACGCGCGCCACTGGCGAGAGCACCGCGTCTACGACGCCGACGAACTCGCGGTCCGGCTGCATCATCGACTCACGCAAATCCACCCGTTCCCCAACGGCAACGGACGCCACGCCCGGATGATGGCGGACCTGGTCGCGCAGCAGCTCGGACGCCCGTCCTTCTCGTGGGGAGGACGCAGCCTCACCACGACGTCGGAGCTTCGGCGATCCTACATCGCGGCATTGCAGGAGGCCGACGGCGGCGACCTCGACCCCCTGATCTCGTTCGCCCGCTCCTGACGCTTCTGAGGCCGACCTGCGCTCGGGGGCGATCGGCCTCCGGCTGCAATAGCGCCGGGCGCCGACGTGCGGCCGACCGTCCGCTCCCTCAGGCCTGCGGCAGCACCGGCAGCTCGCGGACCCGGGTCCCGGTGAGCGCGAACCAGGCGTTGGTGAGCGCCGGGGCCGCGGGCGGGAGGGCCGGCTCGCCGACCCCGCCCGGGTCCTCGCGGCTGTCCACGATGTGGACGTCGACCGCGGGCGCCTCGTCCATGCGCAGGAGCGGGTAGCCGCCGAAGTTCCCCTGCACCACGCTTCCCTCCCGGAGCGTGATCTTCCCGTACAGGGCGGCGGCGAGCCCCGCGATCACCGAGCCGGCGTATTGCGACTCGACAATGTTGGGGTGGACGACGATGCCGCAGTCGGCCACCACGGTCACCCGGTGCACGCGCGGCTGGCCGTTCTCGCTGGAGACCTCGGCGATCTCCGCCACCCGGCCGCCCTTGTCGCGCACGAGGGCGACGCCGCGGGCCCGGCCGGCCGGGAGCGGCTTCCCCCAGCCCGCCCGCTCGGCGGCCATCTCCAGCACGCGCTTCACGCGCGGCTCGCCGTCCAGGAGCTCGAGCCGGAACTCGACCGGGTCGCGCCCGGCGGCGTGGGCGAGCTCGTCGACGAAGCTCTCCATGACCCACGTGTTCTGGGAGGGGCCCACCGAGCGCCAGTAGCCGGTCGGCACCGGGATGCCCGAGTAGCGGTAGTCGACCCGGAGGTTGGGGATCGAGTAGGCGCTGTTCGCGATGCCGTCCACCGCGCTCCGGTTCACCTCGCCCGCGCGGCCGCGGCCGTCCTGCACCCCAATGGGCGGGGCGGCCACGCGCGCGTCGAGGGCCGAGAGGCGCCCCTTCGCATCGACCGCGCCCTGCATGCGGTAGTGGCTGATGGGCCGGTACTCGTCGTGGCGCATGTCCTCCTCGCGCGTCCACACGAGCTGCACCGGCGCGCCGACCGCCTTGGCGGTCTCGACCGCGTCCCTCACGTAGTCGACGCTGCCGCGCCGGCCCCAGCCGCAGCCGACGAAGGTCACGTGCACGTCCACGTTCGGACACGTCGAGGCCGGTGACGTCGGCCGCCACGCGCTGGGCGCCCTGCGGGTTCTGGGTGGAGGCCCACACCTCGCAGCGGCCCTTCTCCACCCGGGCCGTGGTCACCATGGGCTCCATGGTGGCGTGGGCCAGGTAGGGGGTGACGTAGCGCGCCTGGACCCGGTGCGCGCCCGAGGCGAGCGCGCTCGGCCACGTCGCCGTCGTTCCTGGCCACCGCGGCCTTCGACCCCTCGAGCAGCCCGTCGAGCTCGGCGGCGATCGCCTTCGAGTCCATGCCGAAGCCGCCGTCCTTCCAGGTGGCCTCCAGCGCCTCGGCGCCGCGGAAGGCGGCCCACGTGTGGTCGGCCACCACGGCGAGGCCCGCCGAGATCGGGACGACCTTGCGGACGCCCGGCACCGCCAGCGCCTTCGACGCGTCGAAGCTCCCGACCGCGTCGCCGAAGCGGGGCGGGTGGACGACCGTGGCCTGCAGCATCCCGTCCACGCGCACGTCCGCCCCGAAGTCGGCCTTCCCCCGCACCTTGGCGGGCGTATCCCGCCGGGCGGGGCTGGTGCCGATGAGGGTGAACCCCGAGGGGTCCTTGAGCTTCGGGTCGGCCGGCACGGACAGCCTCGCGGCCTCTTCGGCGAGCTCGCCGTAGCCGAGCGAGCGGCCGGACGCTCCGTGCGTGACCCGGCCCTTCGAGGTAGCGCACTGGCCCGCCGGGACGCCCCAGCGCTTCGCCGCGGCGGCCACGAGCATGGCGCGCGCCGCCGCGCCGGCCTTCCGCAGGTTGAGCCACGCGCCGTTCCGCACGCTCGAGCTCCCGACCGTGGTCTGGCGGCCGTACTTGTGGGGGTCGGCCCCCGCCTGCTGGATGCGGACCGAGTCCCAGTCGGCGTCCAGCTCCTCGGCCACCAGCATCGGAAGCGCCGTGAGCACTCCCTGCCCCATCTCGGCCCGCGCCATCCAGATGATGACGCTACCGTCGGTGGCCACCTGCACGAAGGCGTTGAGGGTGGCGGCGTCCGCCGCGTCCGCGCCCTCCGCGTCTCCGGCCGTCTCCCACGCTTTCAGCCCGCGCGGGAAGGCGACGCCGAGCACGAGCCCGCCGCCGGCCATGGCGCCGAGCTTCACGAAGTCGCGCCGGTCGAGCTTGAAGACGCCGGACGAGCCGGCCGCGACGGCGGTCCCGGCGGCCGGGTCGATGTCGGGAACGAGGGGCCTGACCTCCGGTTCGCGCTCCATGGCCCTAACCCTCCTTCCCGTCGCCCGCGGCGCGGTGGATCGCCTTCCGGATGCGGTCGTAGGTCCCGCAGCGGCACAGGTTGCCGGACATGGCCTGGTCGATGTCGTCGTCGGTGGGCGAGGAGGTCCGCGCCAGGAGCGCGGCCGCCGACATGATCTGGCCCGGCTGGCAGTAGCCGCACTGGGGGACGTCCTCTTCGACCCAGGCGCGCTGCACCGGGTGCGAGCCGTCCTCCGACAGCCCCTCGATCGTGGTCACCTCGGCCCGTCCCACGGCCGACACCGGCGTCACGCAGGAGCGCACGGCGTTCCCGCCCATGTGGACCGTGCAGGCCCCGCACTGCGACACCCCGCAGCCGTACTTGGTGCCCGTGAGCCCGAGGAGGTCGCGGAGCACCCAGAGGAGCGGCATGTCGGGGGGCGCGTCCACCGGGTGCGAGGATCCGTTGACGCGAAGCGTGAAGCGGGCCATGAGGCCTCCAGCGCTGGTAGCCGGCGTGCGGCGGGCAGGGGGCGGCGATGCGCCGCTCCCATCGCCCGGTCCTGCCCGTTCAGGATGGTCCGGAACGCGGGGCAGGAGCAAGGGGAGAGGGGCGGACGGGGGGCCGCGCGCGCTCGTCCGGGGCGGCCCGCCTTTCGCATCGTCCGTCATCGACCGGGCGGCACACGAACACGGCGAGGCCGTGTGCCCGGACCCGCGATCCACGACCCGAGAGGAGAGCCATGAACTACGCCGAGCGGTTCCGCGTCGAGCCCGGGAGCCGGGTGGACCTGTCGTCGATCGACCCGGGCTTCCGCGGCGACGAGTCGAAGGGCGACGCGAAGGAGGCGCTGGAGGGGGACCGAGACCGCCTGCGCGAGCTGCAGGGCCTCCTGTACGCCGGCGACCGGCACTCCCTCCTCCTCTGCCTTCAGGGTATGGACACGGCCGGCAAGGATGGCACGATCAACCACGTGTTCAGCGCCATGAACCTGCAGGGCTGCCGCGTGGTGAACTTCCGGCAGCCCTCGGCCGAGGAGCTGGCGCACGACTTCCTGTGGCGCGTCCACCGGAAGGCGCCCGGCCGCGGTGAGGTGGTGGTGTTCAACCGCTCGCACTACGAGGACGTGCTCGTGGTGCGCGTGCACTCGCTGGTGCCCGAGGAGGTCTGGTCCCTGCGCTACGACCGGATCAACGCGTTCGAGCGCGGCCTGGCCGACCACGACACGATCGTCCTCAAGTTCTTCCTCCACATCTCCAGGGAGGAGCAGCTCGAGCGGTTCGGGGACCGGATCGACGAGCCCGACAAGCGCTGGAAGATCAGCGAGTCCGACTACGCGGAGCGCACGCGGTGGGACGCGTACACGGAGGCGTACGAGGACGCGCTCTCCCGGTGCAGCACCGAGCGCGCTCCCTGGTACGTGATCCCCTCCGACCACAAGTGGTTCCGGAACCGGGCCATCGCGCGCATCGTGGTCGAGCGGCTGGAGGCGCTCGGCATGGGCTACCCCGAGCCCACCGTCGACCTCGAGCGCGTTCGGCGGGAGTACCACGCGGCGAAGGAGGAGTAGCTCGGGGGGAGGACGGCGAGCCGCCGCGGAGCTGCGTGCCCTCGCGGTCTCTCCGCACCTCCGGGGGCTCCACGGCACAGCCCACGCCATGACGCTCCGATGACGCCCCGCCGGAGGGATGGGGTTCGGAAACGCGTCCCGGGAGGCACCCGGGACGACGGATGTCGCGAAGCCTGGAGGCCGCCATGGCGGACGCGGACGCGGGCCGCCGCGCGCCCCTCGAGATCCGGCCCGGACCGGAGGGCCGCCTGATCGTCAAGCTCCCCTACGATCCCGCGCTCGTGCGCCGGATCCGCGGGATCGCGGGGCGGCACTGGAATCCGGCGGAGAAGCACTGGACGGTGCCCCGAACGCCCGGAACGGTAGGGCACCTCCTGGAGATGTTCGAGGGCGAGCCCGTGGTGCTGGACCCGGGTCTGGGCGGCTCGGGGCCGGTGGCGGCGATTCCCGCCGGGGAAGGAGACGCCGGCGAGCTCCTGGCCCGCACCCGCGAGGAGCTCGGGCTCCGGGGCTACAGCCCCAAGACCCGCCGGGCCTACGCCGGCCACGTGCGCCGCTTCCTGGAATGGCTGGCGAGGGAAGGAGGCGACACCGGGGACCCGGGCCAGGACGACCTCCGCCGGCACGTGGCCCGCCTCCTGGAGCGGAAGGGCGTGTCCCACTCCTACGCCAACCAGTGCGTGAGCGCGCTCAAGTTCCTGTACGAGCACGTGCTCGAGCGCCCGATCGGCCAGCTCCGGCTGCCGAGGCCCAAGATCGAGCGCAAGCTCCCCGTGGTCCTCTCGCGCGAGGAGGTCCGGCAGATCTTCCGGGCCGTCCCCAACCGGAAGCACCGCGCCCTCCTCATGCTCGTCTACTCCGCGGGGCTCCGGGTGGGGGAAGTGGTGCGCCTGCGGCCCGACGACCTGGACACCGGGCGAGGACTCCTGCACGTGCGGCAGGGAAAAGGCCGGAAGGACCGGTACGTCATGCTGTCGGCCGTGGCCGTCGAGGCCGTCGAGGAGTACGTCCGCTTCTTCGAGCCCACGCGGTGGCTGTTCCCGGGCGCGAGGCCGCGCCGCCACCTGCACGAGCGCTCCGTGCAGCACCTGTTCGCCCGGGCGTGCCGCAAGGCGGGCATCCGGAAGCACGCCACCGTGCACACATTGCGGCACTCCTTCGCCACCCATCTTCTGGAAAAAGGCGTGAACCTGCGGTACATTCAGGAGCTTCTGGGCCACAAGAGCCCCAAGACCACCCAGGTCTACACCCGCGTCGCCGAAGGAGACCTGGCACGAATACAGAGCCCCCTGGACGATCTCATGCGGGACAAAGGCGCCGGCTAGCGAGCCCGGCGGCCTCCCTGCTGCTGCTGGCGGCCGCGGGCGCCCTGGCCTGCGCCGGAGAGCGCGGAGCCGCGCCCGGGGCCGCCGCCTGCGCCGCCCCCGATACCACGGCGACGGCGCACGTCGACCCCTCGCACCTCCGCGGCGTCTTCTCCCTCTCCATGCACGTGACCGCCGGCCGGCGGCCGGACTCCGTGGTCGAGGCCCGCCTGTGGCTCCGGCCGAGCGGGCGCGGCGACAGCCTCCCGAACGACCTGCCGTGGATCGTGGAGGGCCGGACGACCCTGGCCATCACCTCCGCGTCCCTCGCCACGGACGACCCCTCGGGCGCCCTCCTCACCTCGGACTCCGTCGCCCCGCGCCACGTGGTCGGCTTCTGGGACCCCAACGAGCGCTCGATCGCGCTCCTCCGCACGCGCGACCCGGGCGACGACACGACCCGCGTCCAGCGCGGCGTCGCCCTCCGGGTCCTGGACACGAGCGCGGACGGCTTCCGCGGCACCTGGCACACCGCGTTCTGGAGGCCGCCGCTGCCGTCGGGGTTCTTCTGCGCGCGGCGGGCGGGAGGAGAGTGACGATGGTGCCGCGGACGAGAATCCCGACCCATCCCGGCGTGATCCTGCTGAGGGAGTTCCTGAGGCCGCTGGAACTGACCCGGGTGGCGTTCGCGGAGCACATCGGCGTCCCCGTTCAGCGAGTCAATGAAATCGTGAACGGGAAGCGAGCATTGACACCCGCGACGGCCTGGCTTCTGTCCGGCGCGTTCGGGACGAGCCCCGAGTTCTGGCTCAGGCTCCAGAATGCATACGACCTGGCCGTGAGTCACCCGGCACGTACGGTCGAGCGCCTCACCGGCAGGGTTTGACCCCCGCAGGGGGACACACGAGCTTTCAAGCATGAAGATCGATCGTGAGGCCATGGCCGCTATCTGCCGGCGCAACGACATCGCGCGGCTGAGACTGTTCGGGTCGTTCGCCCGCGGCGAGGCGGACGACGGCAGCGACGTGGACCTCATCGCCGATTTCCTGCGTCCCAAGAGCCTGCTCGAGCTCGTGCGCATCCAGCGGGAATTCTCGGAGGCCCTGGGTCGCGACGTCGACCTCCTCACGGAGCGATCGATCAGCCCACACCTTCGGGAGCGAATCGTCCGGGACGCGCGGATCGTGTATGAGCGCGCCGCGTGACGACTCCGTCTATGTGGCGCACATCCGGGAAGCCATCCATCGCGTCCAGTCGTACATCCGCGGCCTGACGAAGGAAGCGTTCCTCGAGACGCCTCTCGTGCAAGACGCCGTCATTCGCCAGCTGCAGATCATCGGAGAAGCCGCGAAACGTCTGTCGTCCGACTACCGGGCACGCACATCGGATGTCCCGTGGTCGGACATCACGGGGATGCGAGAGAAGTTGGTGCACGACTACATGGGCGTGGATCTCGAGGCGGTGTGGGAGACGGTCGTGCGGGATCTCCCGGAGCTGAGGGAGTGGCTGGAAGAGGCCGATGAATCTAAAGCTTGACATAGGGAGCATCCCTCAAAGGCATCGCAAGCCAGCCCACCACGCCATCATCCCAGATACCGAGTCACGCCAACGAACGAGTTAAGCGCCACACGTATCCTTCAATACGGAGTGAATCATGGCTGGTGAACGGCAAGGGTTTCCAATGATTCCCATCAGGGCATGGTGGGCGCTCAGAAAGAGGTTTCGGCTCACCATGCCTAAGGAGGTCACCGCGACCTATGTCGCATCTGCGTTGGACATGACACCCCGTTCGGCAGAGGCCAACGTGCTTCCAAGCCTGCGCCAGATGGGACTTATCGACGCTGACGGCAAACCGAGTGACCTCGCCAACAGATGGCGCGATGACGACGAGTATGCTGACGTCGCCGAGACTATTCGAAGCGAGGTATACCCGAGGGAACTGCTCGATCTGGCACCGGCGGGGCATGCCGATCGAAGTACCGTTCAATCTTGGTTTGCGCGTCATACGGGCGCAGGTGAGAGCGCGGCGAGGAAGATGGCAGCAGTCTACATGATACTGATCGACGCCGATCCGGGTCATGCGCAGGGCAATAAGAGCGGAACTGGGACACCTCGCAGATCGAAGCGCAAGCCGTCCAAGAGGAAGAAGAAGAAGGAGACCGGGACCAGGCCGGACGCTCAAACGGATGCAGACAATCAGGATGATGAGCCGCGGCGACCTTCCCTTCCCCAGGTGGCATTCAACATTCAGGTTGTGCTGCCTTCCGATGGGAGCGCGGAGACCTACGATCAGATTTTTGCCAGCATCGCGAAGCACCTCCTGAGCGGCCCGACTGAGTGACGGAATCGTCTGGGAGTAAGTGGCTTCACGAGGCCGCCCTAAACGCCAAGGGCGCGCAAGACTCCATCGACGCATTGCTTGGCGCCAACGAGACTCCATCTACGAAGAACTTGCGTGTCGAGGATGTTGAGGGTATCGGCTCAGCGGCCATCAGGGCTGCACTTGAGAGGGTCTCACCAGAGTTAGCGCGCAGCTACGATCAAATCCTCGAGGACATTGCCGACCGCTCCCGTAAGTCATGGGCGGGTACTGCGCACGAGATCCGTGAGACGCTTGCTGCACTGCTAAGGTATATGGCCTCTGACGAGGAGGTCCAAGCACAGGCGTGGTACATTCAAAATTCGAACACCAATGGGCCCACACAGAAGCAGCGAGTCCGCTACATCTTGGAGACTCAATCTCCCTCGTCCAAGAGGGCAGATGTGGTCAAAGAGGTGTCGGTCCTTGAAGATCGAATTGGAAGGCTGGTTCGCGCCACATACGCACGAGCGAGCGATGCGGCACACCGTTTCAAGGGGCGGCGCGAGGTTATTCGAATACTCCGATACTTTGAGGTGTTCGCCCGCGATCTCATGGATCTTGACTAGTGAGGACGTGCAGCGCTTAACACGACGGGTGCCGCTTCACCGCCTGCGGCGGCTCGCCCTTCGGGACGCCCGCTCGCTGGGACTCGCGGGCGTCGGCAACCGCGGGGACGTTAGACGCCAGGTCCCCAAGACGGGGGTGATCGATTCCCGATTCGGAGGCGATGTCCCGAACCGCTGCCGCGAGAGGCGCAGCTCAGGCCGACCCCCGCTCGGAGGGAGAGAGAGCCTCCGAATCGAAGCTGAAGAGCGAATCGCTTAGCAGGTTGGAAGACAGGGCCACCGCTTGGATCGGGGGACCCGGCGTCTAACAGGATGGGTAGCGGCTCGCGCGCGAGGGCGCGCTCGCTTCAACCTGCTAGGCTTTTCGAAGGCGGGGATTCGGTGCGGGCTGCTAATCGAGGATCGGTCCGGCAGCGCAGAGCGGGCCAAGCAGGTTCGCTACCCACCGGACGTTAAGCGTCACGCTTATATCTCACCAACCTTGCTCAACGGATGTGGGCACCGGCCAATGGAAACACTCAAGCCACTTGACGAGATCTGCGAACCGGACACGCGACATACGATCTTCGGGGGATTTGATCCCGAGGGAGTCAAGGGCGAGGAGGGCGTTAGCCTTCAGACACAGTATGCACAGATGGAGCGCCTGGAATTGCCAAAGTCTGTGCCCGAGACCGTTCGCTCGGCTTATGCGGTCACCCGCATGCTATGGGTCTACGGATGGTTCTATTGGCCCTTCTACACACTCGCGCTCCTCCACGCCAACACCTGCCTTGAGATGGCACTCCATCAACGCTTCCTCAAGGACGGCTTGTACGATGAAGAGGGCGACTCATCTAGGAAGGCAAAGAACCGGACGCTAAGCTGGCTGATAAAGAGAGCCGTTGAGATGGGCTGGTTGGAGGACGAGGCTTTCGAGCACATTCGATGGTGGACCCGGCAGACGCCTCCGTTCGAGAATGAGGGAGACGAATCGGGACACCAGACCGCACCCGATCCTCAGCGGTATGCGAAGACGCTGGCCTCGACCATTCCGAGCACCCGAAATGCGCAAGCCCATCCGGGGCACTATTCGCACGGCTTCCCGCAGGTACTGCCACTTCAGAACGCTCGGGACATCATTGTGCAGTTGTTCATGTAGCGCATTGGGGACGCGCGACGCTTAACAGGACGTGTGGCGGCTCGCGCGCCAAGGCGCGCTCGCTTCAACCTGCGGAATGCTGGATGAAGCAGTCAGGGGAAACGAGACATGTAGCATATATCAGTCAGGCGAACGAGAGTGGCCCGCAGGTTCGCCACCCGCCAGAACGTTATCGGACCTGAGCCGCTCGGCTAGCACGAGTGGATTGGTGGTTGGAACCCCTACGGCCCGGTGTACAGGTATCTGCTTGAGCAAGTGCCCGCGGCGGGAGGACTTCACTCAATGTCGATCCAAGCCTCGATCGCATCCTTATGCACGGTGCTGGCGGCTGTCTTCATGACCTTCGCGGTGCCCCCCAGGGGGACCCAGGCCCAGTCGGTCAAACTCCCGGCGCCGAACGTTCGTCTATGCTATGCGGACTGTGACAGCATCCCCTCGCTCCCCGATCACGCGGAGCCACACCTCGCGAACCCCTCCGTCATGTTTCAGGCCATGACGGAGGCGTACCGACAGAGACCCAAGACGGCTGCGATCGGTGGCAGCGCTACCGTGGCGATCCTCATTGGCCAAGATGGTTCGGTCCGAGAGGTTCGTCTCATCACCAGCTCTGGCCACGCTACAATCGACACCATGGCCGTAGCGGTCGGCAGCGTGATCCGGGCCGCCCCCCGGCCTGGAAGCAAGAAGGTGCATGCCCGCTGGTACGAGATGCCCATCGCCTTCGAGACGAGAGATGATGCGAGACAGCCGGTCTACGCCCCGTGTCGGAGATCAAGTCCGATAACAGGTCGGGTGGCGGCTCGCGCGCCAAGGCGCGCTCGCTTCAACCTGCGGGATGTCGCTTGAAGCCGTCAGCGAAGACGGCCCATGTAGCATATATCAGTCAGGCGGACGCGGCGGGCCCGCAGGTTCGCCACCCGCAAGGACGTTAGACGCCAGGTCCCCAAGACGGGGGTGATCGATTCCCGATTCGGAGGCAATGTCCCGAGCCGCTGCCTCCAGAAGCGCAGCTCGAGCCGAGTTCCGCCCGGAGGGAGAGAGAGCCTCCGAATCGAAGCTGAAGAGCGAATCGCTTAGCAGGTTGGGAGGCAGGGCCGCCGCTTGGATCGGGGGACCCGGCGTCTAACAGGATGGGTAGCGGCTCGCGCGCAAAGGCGCGCTCGCTTTAACCTGCTGAGGCCTCTCGCAGATGGGGATCCGATGCGGGCTGCTGATCGAGGATCGGTCCGGCATCCGAGAGCGGGCCAAGCAGGTTCGCTACCCACCGGACGTTAGGCGCCAGGTCCCCAAGACGGGGGTGATCGATTCCTGATTCGGAGGCGAGGTCCCGAGCCGCGGCCTCAAGAGGCGCAGCTCGAGCCGGACTCCGCTCGAAGGGAGAGAGAGCCTCCGAATCGAGGCTGAAGAGCGAATCGCTTAGCAGGTTGGAAGGCAGGGCCACCGCTTGGATCGGGGGACCCGGCGCCTAACAGGATGGGTGGTGGCTCGCGCGCGCTCGCGCGCTCGCAGCAACCTGCGGTAGCTTTTCGAAAAGGGGAGGCGATGTCGGCGGTCGATTCGGACGCGTCCAGCCCTACGGGTCAGTCCAGCGCAGGTTCACCACCCACCGGACGTTAGACGCCAGGTCCCCAAGACAGGGGTGATCGATGCCCGATTCGGAGGCGATGTCCCGAACCGCGGCCGCGAGAGGCGCAGCTCAGGCCGACCCCCGCTCGGAGGGAGAGAGAGCCTCCGAATCGAGGCTGAAGATCGAATCGCTTCGCAGGTGAGCAGGCAGGGCCGCCGCTTGGATCGGGGGACCCAGCGTCTAACAGGATGGGTAGCGGCTCGCGCGCGAGGGCGCGCTCGCTTCAACCTGCTGAGGCTTCTCGAAGGTGGGGATTCGATGCGGGCTGCTGATCGAGGATCGGTCCGGCAGCGCAGAGCGGGCCAAGCAGGTTCGCTACCCACCGGACGTTAGACGGAATTCCAAAGGATTCTGAGGGAGCAGAGGAATGCGCACACCGAGGCCACAGGGCTGGAGACCCACAATGTCCGCAGCCGCAGCAGCCGGTGCTGCCGGTCTCGGGGTCCCGACACACTCCCCTGTCTGGACCGCCTTCGGCGCACTCGTCGGTGCCACGATCGGTTACCTCGTCGCACTTCGACTAGACAAGTAGAGAGGAACTCCGTCTAACAGGACGGGCGGCGGCTCGCGCGCTCTCGCGCGCTCGACCCAACCTGCGGTAGCTTTTCAGAAATCGGAACGGTGAGGTGGCGACCGGTGGAGAACCGCTCCGCCCTGCTCTTCAGGCCACCGCAGGTTCGCCACCCGCCGGGACGTTATCCGCAATCTCAAGAGGGTTAGGTTCGATGCGCCGGTTTGACGTCTTCGGTCGAATGATGGGAGTCGATCGAAAGGACGACCGTTGGCAGGTCTACGATCTCGGGCCCGACGGCAAGCGTCGCGAAGCCCGCGACATCATGATCCCGGCATCGGTCCCCGAGGAGCAGCTCGCTCTCTACCTTGCGGAGATCTTCCATGAGTCAGCGTCGCCACGACGGCCCGAGGTGCTGGAACTGGACCCCTGAGCCAGCACGGGAGCGAGAGTCTGCGGATAACAGGATGGGTAGCGGCTCGCGCGCTGCGCGCACTCGCTTCAACCTGCTGAAGCTGTTCGGAGGTGGGGATTCGGTGCGGGCAGCTGATCGAAGATCGGTCCGGCAGCGGAGAACCGGCCAAGCAGGTTCGCTACCCACCGGACGTTAGGCGCCAGGTCCCCGAAACGGGATGTGCCGGGTTCCGATTCGGAGGCGAGGTCCCGAGCCGCTGCCTCTAGAAACGCAGCTCAGGCTGAGCTCCACTCGGAGGGAGAGGATGCCTCCGAATCGAGGCTGAAGAGCGAATCACTTAGCGAGATGACAGGCAGGGCCACCGCTTGGATCGGGGGACCCGGCGCCTAACAGGATGGGTGGTGGCTCGCGCGCTCGCGCGCTCGCAGCAACCTGCGGTAGCTTTTCGAAAAGGGGAGGCGATGTCGGCGGTCGATTCGGTCGCGTCCAATCCAGCGATTCAGGCCAACGCAGGTTCACCACCCACCGGACGTTAGGCGCCAGGTCCCCGAAACTGGATGTGCCGGGTTCCGATTCGGAGGCGGGGTCCCGAGCCACTGCCTAGAGAGGCGCAGCTCAGGCTGAGCTCCACTCGGAGGGACAGAATGCCTCCGAATCGAGGCTGAAGAGCGAGTCGCTTAGCGAGAGGGAAGGCAGGGCCACCGCTTGGATCGGGGGACCCGGCGCCTAACAGGATGGGTGGTGGCTCGCGCTCGCGCGCTCGCGGCAACCTGCGGTAGCTTTTCGAAAAGGGGAGGCGATGCCGGCGGTCGATTCGGACGCGTCCAATCGAGCGAATCAGGCCAACGCAGGTTCACCACCCACCGGACGTTAGGCGCCAGGTCCCCAAGACGGGGGTGATCGATTCCTGATTCGGAGGCGAGGTCCCGAGCCGCGGCCTCAAGAGGCGCAGCTCGAGCCGGACTCCGCTCGAAGGGAGAGAGAGCCTCCGAATCGAGGCTGAAGAGCGAATCGCTTAGCAGGTTGGAAGGCAGGGCCACCGCTTGGATCGGGGGACCCGGCGCCTAACAGGATGGGTGGTGGCTCGCGCGCGCTCGCGCGCTCGCAGCAACCTGCGGTAGCTTTTCGAAAAGGGGAGGCGATGTCGGCGGTCGATTCGGACGCGTCCAGCCCTACGGGTCAGTCCAGCGCAGGTTCACCACCCACCGGACGTTATCAGAAACGCGCCCCAGCTGATTGGAAATAGGAGATTGGTACTGCAGCGCCCTAGGTGGAGGACGCAGCCTTCCTGGCTGGCGGAGGAGCCGGGGTACCATCCAGCATGCCGCGGATGCTGATGTCTTCGTCAACGTCGGGCCAGTGAATGCCTTGACCAGCTCCGATAAGACGGAAGTTGGTGCGCTGTTGGGGCGTGGCTTCGCTCAAGCGCCACGACCACGCGAGCGGGACACTGATCGTACGGCCGTCTGTCAGGCGCGCGATGATCTCATTGTCGGTCACCTCGACGTCGGTCGCCAAGGGTTCAGACGTGGCCGCAGTGTTCGTCCCAGGCATTCGAGATCCTCTGGATGTGGGACTCAATCAAGCCCCGGATCCTGTTGAGCTCGCGCGGAGCGAAGCCATGGTTGCGAGCGAGAACCAACGGGTCCAGCCAGAACTTGCACGTGGACCGATCACGCTCGACATGCACATGCTTTGGCTCCCTGCAATCGAAGCTGTAGAAGAAGAACCGGTACGGTCCGGAGATGTCTGAAATGGTTGGCATCACGCGTCCCGGCCCGAGGCTTCTCTACCCTCAGATGCTAGCATACACCGAGGCGCCTCGCCAAGAGCCGCGTTGGCCTCGAGGTCCACGGTCGCGCGAATCTGATAACAGGACGGGTGGCGGCTCGCGCGCCAAGGCGCGCTCGCTTCAACCTGCGGAATGTCGGTTGAAGCAGTCACTGGAAGCGGGCAATGTAGCATATGTCAGTCAGGCAAACGAGGGTGGCCCGCAGGTTCGCCACCCACCGGGGCGTTATGTCAAATGGCGCGCCATTGGCCTACGAGGCTAGATTTCTCGTATGACACCGGCGGTGGCTGAGCTTCGGGAGCAGGTGCGAGACGTCATGCGGAAGCGTGGGGTCGTCCGAGCCAGTGTGTTCGGGTCCGTGGCCCGCGGGGAGGATCACCCGGCGAGCGATGTGGACTTCCTCGTCGAGCTGGAAGAGGGACGGACCCTCCTCGACCTGGCTGGCCTGCGGCTGGATCTCGAGGACCTTCTGGAGCGCGACGTTGACGTAGCCACACCGGCTTCTCTCCATCCCCAGCTCCGCGAACGTATCCTCGAGCAGCAGGTCCCGATCTTGTGACGCGCTCGGCTCGGATCCTTCTCGGGGACATCCTTGAGGCAGCCGAGCTGCTCGAACGCTACACGGCCGGCATCTCCCACCAGCAATTCGCGAACAACCTCGAGAAGCAGGACGCCGTCGCCCGCCGGATCGAGGTCATTGGGGAAGCCGTCAAAGGCCTCCCCGAGTCCCTTCGCCAGCGGCACCCCGAAGTGCCGTGGCGGGAGATTGCCGGAGCGAGGGATGTCCTGATTCACGAATACTTCCGAATCGACGTCAGGCTCGCCTGGGAGATGGTTCAGAAGGACATCCCGGACCTGGCAGCCAAGGTCCGGAAGATCCTGGGTGAACTCGAAGACTGAGGTCTGCCACTTCACATAACACGACGGCTGCCGCTTCGCCGCCTGCGGCGGCTCGCCCTGCGGGACGCCCGCTCGCTGAGACTCGCGGGCGTCGGCAACCGCGGGGACGTTAGACGCCAGGTCCCCGAAACAGGGGATGGTCGGTTCCCGATTCGGAGGCGATGTCCCGTAGCGCTGCCTCGGTGAACGCAGCTCAGGCTGAGCTCCACTCGGAGGGAGAGGATGCCTCCGAATCGAGGCTGAAGAGCGAATCGCTTAGCGAGATGGAAGGCAGGGCCACCGCTTGGATCGGGGGACCCGGCGCCTAACAGGATGGGTGGTGGCTCGCGCGCGCTCGCGCGCTCGCAGCAACCTGCGGTAGCTTTTCGAAAAGGGGGAGGCGATGTCGGCGGTCGATTCGGACGCGTCCAGCCCAACGAGTCAGGCCAGCGCAGGTTCACCACCCACCGGACGTTAGACGCCAGGTCCCCAAGACGGGGGTGATCGATTCCCGATTCGGAGGCGATGTCCCGAACCGCTGCCGCGAGAGGCGCAGCTCAGGCCGACCCCCGCTCGGAGGGAGAGAGAGCCTCCGAATCGAAGCTGAAGATCGAATCGCTTAGCAGGTTGGGAGGCAGGGCCGCCGCTTGGATCGGGGGACCCGGCGTCTAACAGGATGGGTAGCGGCTCGCGCGCGAGAGCGCGCTCGCTTCAACCTGCTAGGCTTTTCGAAGGTGGGGATCCGATACGGGCTGCTGATCGAGGATCGGTCCGGCAGCGGAGAGCGGGCCAAGCAGGTTCGCTACCCACCGGACGTTAGGCGCCAGGTCCCCGAAACAGGGTGTGCCGGGTTCCGATTCGGAGGCGATGTCCCGAACCGCTGCCTCCAGAAGCGCAGCTCGAGCCAGCTTCCGCTCGGAGGGAGAAAGAGCCTCCGAATCGAGGCTGAAGAGCGAATCGCTTGGCGAGATGGCAGGCAGGGCCACCGCTTGGATCGAGGGACCCGGCGCCTAACAGGATGGGTGGTGGCTCGCGCGCGCTCGCGCGCTCGCAGCAACCTGCGGTAGCTTTTCGAAAAGGGGAGGCGATGTCGGCGGTCGATTCGGACGCGTCCAGCCCAACGAGTCAGGCCAGCGCAGGTTCACCACCCACCGGACGTTATAAGACATGCCATAGACGGGTGGGCCGATGGACCGATATCTACGTTGGCCTTGCGCCCCTTCGTGTCCGATGGGGAGCTGGGCAGCCGCTCTGGCCCGATCGGAGATGAGATGACAGACCTCAACGAGTTCACGCTGGAGCAGGCCGAGGCGGCGGCCGCGAAGTTGTGGGCGTTCGGCAGCGCCCCTTTCCCGATGGCGGACGGCGCGGTCATACAGGGTCATGTTGAGAAAGCTGTGACTGATACGGCCATCGCTTTCGCCATCCACGTGCGCCGCCTCCTAGATAATCACGGCATCCGTACCCGATTCACGCTTGATGAGCCGTTTGTGCACTGGTCACCAACCGGCTCTGCGCCGAAGGTGGCGGTTCTTCGGGATGCCTTGAATCGAATCGTGCATGCCATTGATTTCGAGGTCGGCTTTGAGCGTCTACCGGATGATCAACACAAGATCAAAGGTGGCGCGATCACGGTCCTGGTACCTTCGGACCAGAACCGACCAACGTGAGGAAGGGCTGATCGACGTGTTCGCGCTTGCGTCCTGGCTTCTACCACCAGGTCTTGCCCGCGGTGCGTGGTCTTGGCCCCGATATGGCGTAACTTCCAGGTGGCGGAATGCTATTGATGCCTGGGTGTGCGGTGTGGTGGGCACGTCTTATAACAAACGGGTGCCGCCTTCGCTCGCTGCGCTCGCTCCGGAGAACACGGCCCGCGGTGCGGGCCGCGTCGGCACCCTAGGACGTTATGTGCAAGTTCGGAACTAGCGCGAAGGTAGGATCAGAGACGAGATAGTAGGTCATCATAGTCGGCGTGGGAGCCGATCCAAAACCAGACGAGATCCTCCTGATCGCGGACACAGAGGGCCCGGTAGCCGCGACCGACGCGCGCGGAGTAGACCGGCCGGGAGGGATGAACCTGCTTGAACTGAAGGCTCGGATGCGTCGGGTCACGCTGAAATCGACGGTAGGCAATCCGGGCCTGCCGTTGAACGTGCGCTGGAAGTTGTGCGAAGGCCTTACGAAAGCGCGAGGTCGTGTGGGACGTCACAGCGCATCGGGCTCGAGCGGCTTGGTCCGCCCGCGTCGATGCTCTTCCAGGGCTTCGTCGGCTAGGGACTCAAGGTGGCTTGCCGACGCGGCGAAGGAGCGGTCCCACTCCTCATCCGACTCGATCTCGTCGAGGAGAATCGCCGCTAGGGCGTCCTGCTGCTCGGAGGGCAGCCTCCTGGCCGCCTCGATCGCCTTCTTCAGTAGCTCGGTCATCGTTTCCTCCGCCGTTCGGTGAATTCTACGCCGGCAGCCTGCACAAGTGCCAGCGGCCAGGCGAGCCACTCGGCGCCAAACCTGCACATAACAGGACGGGTAGCGGCTCGCGCGCGGAAGCGCGCTCGCTTCAACCTGCTGAAGCACTTCGGAGGTGGGGATCGGATGCGGGCTGCTGATCAGGGACCGGTCCGGCAGCGGAGAGCCTGCCAAGCAGGTTCGCTACCCACCGGACGTTAGGCGCCAGGTCCCCGAAACAGGGTGTGCCGGGTTCCGATTCGGAGGCAATGTCCCGAACCGCTGCCTCCAGAAGCGCAGCTCGAGCCAGCTTCCGCTCGGAGGGAGAAAGAGCCTCCGAATCGAGGCTGAAGAGCGAATCGCTTGGCGAGATGGCAGGCAGGGCCACCGCTTGGATCGAGGGACCCGGCGCCTAACAGGATGGGTGGTGGCTCGCGCGCGCTCGCGCGCTCGCAGCAACCTGCGGTAGCTTTTCGAAAAGGGGAGGCGATGTCGGCGGTCGATTCGGACGCGTCCAGCCCAACGAGTCAGGCCAGCGCAGGTTCACCACCCACCGGACGTTAGACGGAATTCCAAAGGATTCTGAGGGAGCAGAGGAATGCGCACACCGAGGCCACAGGGCTGGAGACCCACAATGTCCGCAGCCGCAGCAGCCGGTGCTGCCGGTCTCGGGGTCCCGACACACTCCCCTGTCTGGACCGCCTTCGGCGCACTCGTCGGTGCCACGATCGGTTACCTCGTCGCACTTCGACTAGACAAGTAGAGAGGAACTCCGTCTAACAGGACGGGCGGCGGCTCGCGCGCTCTCGCGCGCTCGACCCAACCTGCGGTAGCTTTTCAGAAATCGGAACGGTGAGGTGGCGACCGGTGGAGAACCGCTCCGCCCTGCTCTTCAGGCCACCGCAGGTTCGCCACCCGCCGGGACGTTAGGCGCCAGGTCCCCAAGACGGGGGTGATCGATTCCTGATTCGGAGGCGAGGTCCCGAGCCGCGGCCTCAAGAGGCGCAGCTCGAGCCGGACTCCGCTCGAAGGGAGAGAGAGCCTCCGAATCGAGGCTGAAGAGCGAATCGCTTAGCAGGTTGGAAGGCAGGGCCACCGCTTGGATCGGGGGACCCGGCGCCTAACAGGATGGGTGGTGGCTCGCGCGCGCTCGCGCGCTCGCAGCAACCTGCGGTAGCTTTTCGAAAAGGGGAGGCGATGTCGGCGGTCGATTCGGACGCGTCCAGCCCTACGGGTCAGTCCAGCGCAGGTTCACCACCCACCGGACGTTAACTGAAAGGTGCCTGTGGATTCAGAACGGGGCCTGAGACAGAGAGAGATGGATGCTGGAGGAGGCGTGGCGACCCAACTCAAGGGACACGTGCGGACGGCTGGCCACGGCCGACGTATCAAGAGGAGGCGCGATGCGAAGAGGCACGTCAGCGACGGTGGCTGAATTCCTCGGGAGTCTTCCAGTTGACCGGCAGACGACCGTGGAGGCGGTGCGGGCCGTGATTCGTCGACACCTGCCCCAGGGCTACGAGGAGGTGGTGGCAAAAAACATGCTGGTCTATCAGGTGCCGCTCAGCCGGTATGCGGACACCTACAACGGCCATCCGCTGTGGTATGTGGCGTTGGCGTCGGAAAAGTCGTACCTCTCGCTGCATTTGATGCCGGTATACGGGAGCGCTATCTACGCGGAGCGCCTAGCAGAGGGCTTCCGAAAGGAAGGCAAACGCCTGGACATGGGTAAGGCATGCGTACGGTTCCGGAAGATTGAGGACCTAGCCCTCGCTCCGATCGGTGAAATAGTTGAAAGCGTGCCGGTGGATCGTTGGGTGGAGATTGCCAAGAGCGCGCGATCTCGAAGATCGCGGGACGGATCTGCTGGCCGCGCCACACCGGGTGCAGGCGACGGATAGAGGCGGTCCGGAAGCATTGGTAGAGGATTGTTAGCGCCGAGGTGGTGTGGCGACGAGCGGTGCTGTAGTACGCACCGGCACCCATCAGTTAACAAACAAGTTGCGCCTACGCCGCGCATGCGCGGCTCCGGGGAACACCGGCGCAAGGCACGCGGGCCGTGGGAAGCGTGCCGAGAATGTGTCGAAGAGCGGTGCTCGACGGGCCGTGACGGACGCGCCGGCGTCGCAACTTTAGGAACGTTAGGCGCCAGGTCCCCGAAACAGGGTGTGCCGGGTTCCGATTCGGAGGCGATGTCCCGAACCGCTGCCTCCAGAAGCGCAGCTCGAGCCAGCTTCCGCTCGGAGGGAGAGAGAGCCTCCGAATCGAGGCTGAAGAGCGAATCGCTTGGCGAGATGGCAGGCAGGGCCACCGCTTGGATCGAGGGACCCGGCGCCTAACAGGATGGGTGGTGGCTCGCGCGCGCTCGCGCGCTCGCAGCAACCTGCGGTAGCTTTTCGAAACGGAACTATGCACTTGACAAACCCATGCGCCCATGGTACCTTTCATAGTAGAAAGGGGAGCTACCATGAGCATGACGTTCGCGGAAGCATTGGCTCTGTCGGAGAGCGAGGCAAGGACCTATCTGGAGCGCATCCGCTGGCCGGAAGGTCCCGTGTGCCCCCATTGCGGCGCGTCGGACCGGATCTATGACCTCCAGGGTAGCGCGCACCGCGAGGGCCTCTACAAGTGCGGATCCTGCCGGAAGCAGTTCACGGTCACGGTCGGTACCGTCATGCACCGGACCAAGATCCCGCTCCGCAAGTGGGTTCTGGCCTTCCAGATCCTGTGCGCGTCCAAGAAGGGTGTCTCGGCCCTGCAGCTCCAGCGGATGCTGGACCTCGGGTCCTACCGGACCGCATGGCACATGGCGCACCGCATCCGGCTTGCCATGCGGGAAGAGCCACTCGCCACCATGCTCCATGGGCACGTGGAGGTCGATGAGACCTACATTGGCGGCAAGACACGGAAGGGCATCCGTGGGCGGGGCTCGGAGCGGAAGACCCCGGTCCTGGCACTCGTGGAGCGGAACGGCCGCGTGCGGTCGCAGCCCGTCCAGCGCGTGTCCGGCAAGGAACTCAAGGCCGCGATCCGGGAGCAGGTTCACAAGTCGGCCGCGATCCACACCGACGAACTGGCCTCCTACAAGGGCATTGGTGCCGAGTTCGAGGGCGGACATCACGTGGTGCGGCACGGACGGGGCGAGTACGTTGCCGGTCCGGCGAGCACCAACACCGCTGAGAGCTACTTTGCCCTGCTCAAGCGGTCGATCCACGGAGCCTATCACAGCGTGTCGAAGAAGCATCTGGGGCGCTACCTCGACCACCAGGGCTTCCTGTGGAACACCAGGGACCTTCCGGATGGGGCGAGAGTGGATGCGGCGGTCCGCGGAGTCGGTGGCAAGCGGCTTACGTATTCGACGCCACGTAACCGGTGAGGATTGCGTGTTACAACGTAACCTTGTTACAGCTAACAGCGATGACTAGATTCGATGGGCTACTTGACAGCGGCAATGCGGGCGACCGGCTTTGCACCGGCACGGGGCAGCCTCGGGTAAGGGTTTGCGCCCCACCGACTCCCAAGGTCGGCGTGTCTACTAGTTCCACCACGCCCGCAGCGGAGGTCCAGGCCGGGCTGGTGCGGCGTACCGTACCGCCCATTCGGGGCGCGTACCCAACGCCCCTTACCCGGTCCTGGCCCGTCAACCGGTCGCGGCTACGCCCGCGCCCGGCCCCTCACGGCCCTCACGGACACCACCCGTGGGGGCCGTCTTCATCCTATCGGATCTTGTACCGTTTCTCGCGGCTTCCCTTCACGGGATCCAGCTTTACGTACACGTTGTCCTCGGTGGTCCCGTGATGCAGGTCCCAGCGCACGGAGTTCTTATTGAGCACCTCTCCCGTGCTGGCGCTCCGCTCCACGATCTCATTGATCGTAAGTGGGCTGTCCGCTCCGCGAAGGATGGTGGTGACTCGCTCTCGAATGCTGACATCTCCGGCAGCACCGGCCGATGCGTGGGCCTTTCCATTGCGCCCGGCACCGGCTGCACCCGTCTTCTGGACGGCGTCAACCAGCTCCTTCAGCGTCTCGTGGACCAACCGCTGGAGTTCCAGTTTGCGCTCCGCCTGCCGGATCTCCACCTCGCTATCCTCGAGCTTCTTCCGGAGCAGATCCATGACTTCTGTCATTGTTTCGGAACTCCTTTCGGCGGGCCAGCCATCACTCAGTGTTGGTGGACTGATGGAAGGTAAGCGCTCAGGCATGGAGGAGCAAGGAGGCCATCCGATGGGCCATCACTCGAGGAGGGCATCCTATGAGTAAGCCGCATGACAAGGAGTCAGGAGAGCGGGATTCGCTCTCCCTTCATCCCCTGGAGTTGGATGAAGCCATGGCCGGTTTCCTTCAAGTGGACCCCAAGAAGGTGAAGGAGGCGGAACATGAAAGGCAGCATGAAGACGAGAATGACACTCGGGAGGACCGATGAGGTCGCTCGTCGTTGACGCCCTATCTGGCCGAGAAGTAATCGCCGGCCCAGAGGAACGGGACGCAACGCAGCCTTTTGTCTTCTATCTGACGCAGCGCCTCGGCTGGCATCCGAAGCAGATCATTACTCGTCCTCAGTGGCGAGTACCCAAGTCCCCGTCGTCGCCAAGAAGCTCGGGCTATCCAGTAGACATTGCCATCTTTGACTCAGAGGAGTACGCGGGAGACCCCGACCACATCCAGATCATTGTAGAGTGCAAAGCGCCAAGCGAGGATCAGGGAATAGGGGAGCTCAAGACCTACCTGGGCTTAGAGCCAGAAGCACGCCTTGGCATTTGGTTCAACGGTGAGAAGCATGTGCTGGTATGGAAGGTGGCGGACGGCTTCTCGGTCGACAGATATGGACCAGTGCCGCGCTCAACCGACCCGTTAGCGCCAACCGAATCGCAGCCTCCGCTTCGATATGTAGACCTCGTACCGCCGCCCAACCTAGGCGAGATTTTCCGTAGGCTTCGGGACCGCATTGCCGCGCAGGACACGCACGTCAACAGGGATGAGTTCATTCTAAACGATCTTGCCAACCTACTCGTGTGCAAGATAGCCGACGAGCAGGAAGGACAATTGGAGCCCAATCGGCCGATGGCGTTTCAGCTGGCGGGTTCGCAGAAAGCCACAGCGGAGTCGATTCGCCGCTACTTCACGGAGATCAAGAATCGACTAACATCCGTGTTCACGGACAGAGATGAGCGATTGCACATTGACGACGAGAGCTTGGAAGAAGTGGTGCGAACACTTCAAGCCTACATTTTGCTCGACCATGACAGACATGCCGTGGGCACGGCGTTTCAGGTCCTTCGCGGTCGAGCGTTAAAGGGCGAGGAGGGCTCCTATTTCACCCCGCCGCCGCTCGTTGACTGCGTGGTGTCCATCCTAGACCCTGATCACGGCACTCGACTCGTTGATCCGGCTTGTGGAACGGGCGGATTCTTGGCGGCTGCTCTCGATCACGTTTTCACTGGGATCGACAACAAGAAGCTGTCCGCCGATGCGAAGACACGCGCTAAGACCACATGGGCGGGCGAATCTCTCATTGCGGTAGACAAGGATGCAGTATCCACGAAGCTATGCAAGGCATACCTCACCCTTCTTGGAGATGGGCGGTCACACGTCTACCGGGCAGATGCGATTGACCGGACCGCGTGGGGCGAGCGGGCCGATGACCTGCAACGGGTTGTGGCGAGCGGGACCTTCGACCAGGTCATGACTAACCCGCCGTTCGGATCGAAGCTCAAGATTAGCGCGGATACCGGTCGCCAGGAGCAGTTGCTGGTATGCAGGAGGTGGGTCGACGCAGGATCTGAATGGAAACCAACCGACGAATGGACGGACCAGCAGCTCGGCATCGCATTCTTTGAGCGTGCTGTGGATCTCCTAAGCAACGGAGGAAATCTCGCCATCGTTCTTCCGGAGACCTTTCTGTTCTCCCCAAGCTTCAAATGGTTCATTGACTGGATTTGCCGAACTCTTACAGTTACCCATGTTGTCGACGTTCCCATGGTAGCATTCGAGGAGTTTTGCCGCGCCAAGACGTGCCTCGTCTTCGTCCGAAAGACCAAGCCATCCCCCGGACATTGCACGGTCATGAGCTTCCCACGATCTATCGGACAAGACAAGCGGGGCAAGCCTCTCTTCGCGCTCAATGGAGAGGGCGTAAGAAAGGAGGGGGAGGGCCTTGACAATGAAATGGCGGAGGCCGTGAAGGAGATCGTTTCGAGGGGCTACAGGGGCAAGACGAAAACGGATCGCAAGGGAAGCCATGGTCGCTATTGCTTCACAGTAGCTCAAGCGGACATCAGGAGGCGTGGCGTTCTTGTCCCCCGCTTTTGGTGGAGGTCACATACTGACGATGCTTTACATGAATGGTCAGAGAAGCACGACAGCCGGATACTGAGCCTCGGTGAGCTTGCAGACCGCGGAGCGATTGAAGCCTTCAGCGGACATGGCTCGCCACCAGGAAATGCGAGGGGAACCGGAAAGGTCCCTTATGTGAAGGTTACCGATCTGAAGAACTGGCGCATCAACGAAAACCCGACAAACTTCATTCACCAGAGCATCGCAGAGAAGTATTGGGCACGCGGACCGTCACTTGAGTACGGAGATTTGATCTCTCCCGCTCGCGCTTCATTGAACATCGGACAGTTTTCGATGGTGCTACCGTGGCAGACTCGCATCGTGGTGACTCGTGAGGTGCTAATCTTACGCGTCCACGACAACGATCTAGGGATAGACCCGTTCCTGCTGCTTGTGCTCCTTTCCTTGAAAGTGGTGCAGGACCAATACGAGAACCTCGCTCTCATGCAGACCAACAGGGAGCATTGAGGAGACCACTGGCGCGAAGTCCAAATCCCGATACCGGCCACAGAGTCTGCCAGGAAGCAACTGTCGCGTCCCGTGCGGGATTACTTCGATGCGATCATAGCGGCTCGCGAGTCATACCGAAGAATCTTCACCAAGTACGACCGTCAGGATTTCGGCACAAGGCCATGACGGCGGCGCACTGGGTTTGTCAACGCCATAGTTCCGTTTCGAAAAGGGGAGGCGATGTCGGCGGTCGATTCGGACGCGTCCAGCCCAACGAGTCAGGCCAGCGCAGGTTCACCACCCACCGGACGTTATGCGAAAACCGATGAATGGCCAGATCCTTCTGGACTACAGAGGCCCTTAGACTATGCCGGTCGTAGCCGTCGAACTCATGCCTAGGCTCGGAACAACGTACATCGGCTGAATCGTGATAGTCGGGTGGGTAGGAACGTGGCCGCCCACGATGGCGAGGGTCTCGGGCAGGTAGGATGCTGCGAGGGATGTTCCGAGCACCACTGCGAGCCATCGCCGTCTTCCGTCGTCCATTCTCAACCTCCTTGCTCAAGGTATGGTGAAGAACCTCAAGATTCAAAATATTTGGCTATGCAAGGAGCGCTGTCAGTCTTCGCATAACACGACGGGTGCCGCTTCGCCGCCTGCGGCGGCTCGCCCTTCGGGACGCCCGCTCGCTGAGACTCGCGGGCGTCGGCAACCGCGAGGACGTTATACGCCACCGCCGTGCGAACTGGGATTCCTATAACGGGACAAATACGGTGAGAGCGATTGTAGCGGCGTTTCCGGTTGCCATCGCACTTGTGGTCGTTGGCAGTGTCGCCGCAACCACGGGACGGCCACGCGCGAACCAGACCATGAGATCGGTCAAGCTCCCGGTCCGAGTGCTGATGACTTCTGATGCCATGTCGGGCGATAGTCTCTACGCTAACCAGTATCCTGATACTGTTGCGATCATTTGTCCTGAGGAGATGGCCCGGCTGGTCGGAGCGTACGGGGCGGTATATCAGGTGTGGATCGCCCCGAAGGGTTGGACGGGTGGAGGGGGGATAGGTGCGGATGGCGGTACGGGTGTGAATCTCCATCCCGTAGGGGGTTCCGATACCACCGGTCCGCGCATTGGTATCACTGAAGTCCCTGCCTGCCAAGCGTGCATGCTGGGAGGAGCTGCTGTCTACTTTCCCGCCGCAATGTCCGAGTACAATCAGGAATTCAATCAACAAGGAGAGGTCCCGGTTAGAAAGCCAAGTGGTCTCGTGATCACTCGACTATCCAGGAGCTTGGTGACGTACACCCTTCCAGACGAAGGCTCGCTCAGCGTTCGTGGAGTCGCATACTTTGACAGCACGCAAACTGCAGACGAGCCGTTCATCGATGCACAATTTGTCTTCGAGCGCCGCGACAGCCTTTTGGCGAGTCTCCTGGTGACCACATTCATCAGGCGGAAGAAACTGAAGTAACGTCAGGAACTGGCGGCGTATAACAAACGGTGGCCGGCTGCGCGGCCTGCGGCCGCTCCGCGCAACTGGCGCGCACACGTTGCGCATCTGGAGAGCTGCGGTGTCATTAGGCGTTGTGCTGAGACGCGGCCACGGCGCGCCAGTTCGGCAACCTAGGAACGTTATGCGAAAGCCAGCAAGATCCCCGATCGATGCTTGTAGAGGAAGTCTGGACTTGCTGAGAGGCCAGAAACGGCAGCCTAGGATTGGGCGTTTGAGACTGACGTTACGAATGGGCCTGCGGTGCTGATGAGGAACTCTCTCGCGACTCGTACGCGGCAGCCCGGTGTTCGAACACCGCTACCCGAGCACCCTATAGCCGTCGACTCGCAGCTACCAGAGCCTATGAGGCGCAAGACGAAACACCTACGACTGCGGCTTCGTCTCCTCCTGCTACCGATTGCCTTGGTCGGGTGCCAGGGGCGACGGTCGCCCCCCTTCCTGCACCCGCCACCGAGGTCCTCTTCCCGGTCGATAGCCTTTCGCTACCCCCGGAACTGTGGCTCGGGTTCGCGGCCGATATGGTACTGTGGCCGTCTCATGGCGCCCTGTTGGCCGCTGATGGGGTCGGCAGCAGAATCATCCGTATTGATCTGGCTCGCCGGAGTTCGCAGGTGATCTGTTCGACCGGGTCCGGACCGAACGAAGTACGCAATCCCACCGCGCTGGAAGTCGTGGGTGATCGCCTCTGGATCGTCGACAGCGGGAACGGCCGCATCCTGCTTGTGTCCGCGAACTGTGCGGATGGCCGTTCCTTTCCTCTCGAGGCTCGTGCCTATGCAACCAACACGGCGCTGGGCCCGACGGGTGTCGTGCTCAATCCTACGGGCGGATTCGACGGCCATTTGCTCACACTCCATGACTCCGCCGGGAGACTGGGCAGTCTGGTACCTGTACCGCCGCTTCTTCTTCCCCTCTCTCCGACGGATGTCAAGCGCGAGGTGGCCCGTCACGAGTTGCCCCAGCTGTTCGCCAACAACGTGCTGGTGGCACAGGACGCCTCGGAAGATGTGTACGTCGCCTCTCTGGGCGCCGGGTGGTTGAGGAAGTACTCGCGCGATTCGACGCTGGTTTGGGGGACGACGCTGGACGATCCGTTGTTCACGAAGCTCTTGGAAGCGTACAGGGCCCAGAACCTGAACGAGCCGAATCCCCGACGGATACATCCCTACCGACTCTTCGCCGATCTCGAGCTCGCCGAGAAGGACGAGGAGGTCTGGCTCTTGAGCTCGCCGGACGCCGACTCCGCCATCGTATGGCAGTTCGCCTCCGGGACAGGCCATCTCGATCGGCGCCTGAGCCTTCATGGGGTGTCGTCTCCCGGGGCCTTGACGGTGGATGACCACGGAGGTCGGTTCTTCGTGATGGCGGACAACGGTGAGAGGGTCTTTGTCTTTTCGACCGACAGCAGCCAATGATTAGGATATTCGAACGGGGGCGGGCCCTGGGAATGCTCGTCGTTGGAGTACGCATATGCCGTTGCAGGGGAGATGCTCGGGCGACCTTCGCATAACACGACGGGTGCCGCTTCGCCGCCCGCGGCGGCTCGCCCTTCGGGACGCCCGCTCGCCGAGACTCGCGGGCGTCGGCAACCGCAAGGACGTTATCCGAGAGTGGGCCTTTGACGATTCGATGCTAGCGGGACGACAAGAGTCTGCATGATCCTAGTCTACTTCGATGAGTCCAAGAGTGAACCGGATCATGAGCACTACCATCTCGGGGCTGTTTGCGTTGACGAGTCAAACATCAGGGCAGTGGAGGATCGAGTAGCCGACATTGCGAAGCAGGCTCTTGGGAGCTCAGCACTCACGTCTGATACTGAACTGCACGCCGCCGAAATATATCACCGAAAGAGACACTTCAAGGACTGGACCGACTTTCAAGACCGTATCGATCTCTTAGGCGAGCTTGTCGACGTCCTGAGCCTGCCTGAAGTGATGCTGATCGACATCCAGATCAACTGTAAGCTCCTCTACACGAGCCAGCCGGCCAGCGACATAGCCTTCATGTACCTCTGCGAGAAGGCGAACAGCCTAGTAGGGGAATGTGACACGCTCGGCATGCTCATTGGAGACCGCGAAAGCGACCGCTTCGCAGAGCGGTATGCTATCGCTCTCTCCGAATACCGTTTAGAGGGCACAGGCTTCCAGTTTGGACGCGAAATATCGCACTTGGTCGATTCGGTGCACTTCACGCACTCGCATCTAAGCCGCTTACTGCAGCTCGCCGATATCTATTGCTGGCTCCTGCAGTTTCAACTTCGCAATGCCGACTCCGACAACGTCCATCACCGGACTGTCTTCAACATGCTGGGACGAAACAACGTGGACCTGTTCCCAAGGAGGTACAAAGAGTGGCCTCGCTAGCCCCTGACGGCGGCCACATGACTGGGGCTCAGACGGTCACCACCCTCGGATAACAGGACGGGCGGCGGCTCGCGCGCTAGCGCGCTCGCAGCAACCTGCGGTAGCTTTTTGGAAACCCGCACCGGACCCGGTGACTGACGGAGGACCGCCCTGCCATGGCCTTCGGGCCACCGCAGTTTCGCCACCCGCCGGGGACGTTATGCACCACTGCACTTTGCATCGGGGAGCGCCGGTCGGTGATTGACATTTTCCTTTCCTATTCCCATTGAGATGCAGGGATGCGAGATGAGCTTGAGGTACATTCCGCAATTCTGAAGCGCCAAGGACTCGTCCGGCTCTGGCATGACCGTCGAATTGCTCCTGGGGGGGATATCCGCCACGAGATCGACGCCCAACTTGAGAGTGCCGACGTTATCCTCCTGCTGGTAAGCCCGTACTTCCTCGCATCCGATTACTGCTACGATGTTGAAATGACTCGAGCCTTAGCCCGCCACGAGGCTGGGGAAGCTATAGTGATCCCGGTAATACTCGAAGCATGTGAATGGAAGAACACGCCGTTTGGTGGACTGCGGGCCACTCCCGAGGATGGCAGGCCGATCTCGAAATTCGGCAACATGCATGACGCGTTTCTTCAGGTCACAACTGACATTCGCTGGGCCGCCGAGCAACTTGGGAAGGCCGAGCAAAGAGCAATGGAACCGGTCGACGCTCAAGAGGTGAGGGCTGACACATCCGTTCGCACCAGCAACTTGAGGCTCCGCAAGAGCTTCTTGGATCGTGACAGAGATCTCTTTCGAGATGAAGCCTTCGACTATGCTGCAACGTTCTTTGAGAATTCTCTCATAGAACTGACCGCCCGCAATCCGGAGATCGAGTATCGCTTTAGACGATCCGGGGATGATGAGTTCACTGTGGCCGTCTACGTCGAGGGAGAGAAGAGGAGTAGCTGCCGGATCTGGTTGCCCCACAGGGATGCCTTTGGTGGCGATATTGCCTACGCCTCGAGCGAACGGGTAGAGGCGGGAGCTTCAATGATTCGATGCAGATTGAGGACAATGGCTACAAACTGGGATTCAGGCCTTTGGGCCTCGCCTACATGGGCCAACAGAGTGATCGAGTTGCTGACACCACATGGCGCGGCAGAGTACTTCTGGTCTGTGCTGATAGCTCCTCTACAGTAGGTGACGATCAATGGTTAAGAAGCGGTTCATCTGTCATCGTTGTGAGAAGTCCTTTGTGGTGGAAGTTCTTGAGCCCGGTGAGGCTGAAGCCAAGAACGTGCGACCGGTCCCGGTCAGATGTCCGGACTGTGGAGGACCGGTAGTAGCAGAATGAGTCGAAACAAGTCCGGATCAGGCAATAGCTGCGGTGCATAACAGGTCCGCTGGCGGCCCGAGGCTGTGCCTCGGGCCTACACCTGCCCTCGCTCGTCGCTCGGGCAGGCGTCGCCAGCTGCCGGGACGTTAGGCGAGAGACCGCTTCATTTGCTGCAGTCAGGAGGCGTGATGCCAGGCAAGAAGAAGAGCTCGGTCCCGAAGAGGCCGGCTCCCAAAAAGAAGGCAACCAAGAAGACCGGGACACACAGCACCGGAGCACGAAAGGCTCCTAAGAAGAAGGCCACAAAGAAGACTAAGAAGAAGCCATCACGCTAGGTGCGATTGGCCCGACCCGCCGAGTTCAGGCGATGCCACTAAGCCGGGGATCGGAGTGAAGTTAAAGGACGTAAGAGAGGCGTATCAGTTCTACACTGGTAAGGCCAGCGACATCGTTCGCCAGCTTTCCTTTGCAGGCTTAGCTACGATCTGGCTTTTCAAGGAAGGGGTCGGGCAACGGCAGCACGTGCCGCACGAGCTCTTCATGCCTGGGGCGCTGATCGTCTCGGCGTTAGCAGCTGATTTCCTTCATTACCTCGTGGGCTCGGCGGTCTGGGGCTCCTATAACCGCCACAAGGAGCGATCGGGAACAGCGGTCACCGATGAGTTCGAGGCACCACCGGCGCTCAACTGGCCCACCATGGTTCTCTTCTGGCTCAAGGTAGCTTTCCTGCTCCTCTCGTACGGGCTGCTTCTCAGCTTCCTCATCCACAGGATTGTCGACTAATGCCGCGCCCCCTCGCCTAACATGACGGGTCCCGGCTCGGACGCTGCGCGCCCTCGCACACGCCGCCTCGCAACCGCTCGGCAGCGTCGGGACCCGCAAGGACGTTATGTGAAATGCTCATACCCAGAGGCGTCTAGATGAAGACATTCTTCATACGGCACCGTATCGGCGCTATTGATACAGCCGAGAACCGTGAGCTGTATGAGGCGAATCTCATCGCAATTCATTATCCTGGCGATGGACCCAGGACTCACAAAGCCTCGATCCCGATGATTACGATAAGAAGTCTGCGCATGTGATCCGACGCTTTCTCGACCTAGGCGTGTCTGGTGGCTATGTCTGGGCGCAGTATCGGGGCTTGCCGGGTGTTAAGATTGGTGTCATTGAACCAGGATCGAAGCCCGAGTTGCTGCGCCGCCGATGGACTAATCCTCGATACGTGTCGCGACTCGGGGATGTGGCGATCCTCAAGACGCTTAGGCTAACACGCGTTCGGGAGGTTGGGCCGGGTAAGCTTATGAGTCTCCGGGCTGCCCGACCTCGTCAAGGCACAGTCTGCCAGTGGCCGAGGATCGGGAGACGCCTCGAGAACATCCTGGAAGATCGACAGCAGGCGCTTCGATGGGAATCCTTGTCACCGGATCAACTTGAGGTCGCCTGCAGCGAGTTCCTCAGGGAACAAACACAGGCCGGGCTGCCCCGGCTTAGCATGCTCTTGATGCCGCCGGGACGAACCATGAAGGACGTAGACCTTTACGGCGTCACGCCTGACGACCAAGAAGTTTTCGCACAGGTGACGCAGCGAACAGCGACCGCTTCGAACAGCAAGTTGAGACACCTGCGCGACTATGCGGGGGACCGGGTGCACCTTCTGTTCTTCTGCGATGTGCGCACCGTGGAACAGCAGGATGGCGTTACGCTGGTGCCGAATGCACTAGTTGATGACTGGCTGCAGGCTAGGGTTCCTCAGTCACGTCGATTGCTGGATTGCTTAGACTGAACCGCCAGCACTTCACATAACATGACGGCTGCCGCTTCGCCGCCTGCGGCGGCTCGCCCTTCGGGACGCCCGCTCGCTGAGACTCGCGGACGTCGGCAACCGCAAGGACGTTAACTGACACCGTACCACCTATGCCGGCGCGAGTTGCAGCTGTCAGTGGCATGGATGGCGGCTAAATTGAGGGCTTGCATGCCCCTTGCCGGAGGATCGGACCATGGCCGAGTCGAAGCGCCGCCACGCTTTCATTAGCCATCATCATGCCGACGACGAACACGTCGACCGCATGACCTCCCTTCTGAGCCGAGCTGGGTACGACATCCGCAACAGTTCGATACGTGCCAAGCCTGCTAACCAGCGCCGGTTGGAGGAGGGGCGCGTCTCTGACGCGGTGATCCGACGCCTCCTCCGAATGAAGATCTCTTGGGCTGGCACGGTCGTGGTCCTCGTGGGGAAGGACACTCACAGTCGGCAATGGGTGGACTGGGAGATCAACGAGGCTCACCAGCAGGGTAAGACGATCGTCGGGGTATACACGCGTGGAGGCAAAGAGGCCGACGTGCCAGAGGCCCTTGAAAAGTATGGCTCATCCATCGTTGGTTGGCACTCCGATAGCATCATGGCCGCTATCGATGGGCAGGAAAATCGGTTTGAGAACCCTGATGGGACACCGCGAGCGCCCGTCCACGCTGGCCGGTCTGTCAACTGCTAGATCTGATGCACTGTCTGATGTTTGTGGTCGCCCGAGACTTCGGGTTCGCGCCAAACCCCTTTCACGGCGTCTGTACCCTAGCAACTTGCAAGCCGGTGATCCGTCGCGTGGCGAGGATCGGGGACTGGCTCTTCGGGGTCGGTGGTGCTCGTCTGGGCGCCACCGGTCGTCTCATCTTTGCAATGGAAGTCACTGAGACCCTGACGTTCGACCAATACTGGCAAGATCCACGCTTTCGGCCGAAGCGTCCGGCCCGAAATGGCACTCGGAAGATGCTGGTTGGCGACAACATTTATCACAGCGATCCGAGTACGGGGCGTTGGGTGCAGGAAGACTCCCACCACAGCAATCCCGACGGCTCGGCAAACGAGGCAAACGTTCAGCATGACACCAAGACTGACCGCGTGTTGATTAGCCAGCGATTCTTCTACTTCGGCAAGGCCGCCCCTGACGTGCCAGTGGGCTTGGTGCAGGCTCTGGGCTACGAGAATGGACGTGGGCACCGCAGGTACACGTTGGATCAGTTCCAGCCCCTGATGCGTTGGCTCGAAGCGGAGTTCGGCAGCTCGTTGAACCGAGTGTCCGGCGATCCTTTCGAGTTCGAGAGCGGTGAGCGCCGGTACTCAGTTGCCAGCGACAGGGTTACATGACGGTATGGCGTCCTCTTCTAGCGTGCTCTCCGATCTCATGCCGACGGTTGTCTTCGAGACGTATTGGCGGTTCGCTCATCTTAGGCAGGAGATATACTATGGGCGGCTTCGATCCCTGAGCCCCCCCTGGACGAGCGACTCGATCCTGTCCACGTATCGGTTCACCAACGCCTTCCGAGCGGCCGATCGTGTCAGTCAGTATCTGATCTCAGAAGTCATCTATCACGACGATCACAGATCCGACACTGCTGACGACATTGTTCTCCGCGTCCTGCTCTTCAAGATCTTCAACCGGATTGAGACGTGGGAATTGTTGCGCGAGCGGGTCGGGCGGATATCCGCCGCATCCTTTGAACCAAAACGCTATGCGAGGGTTCTCGAAGAGGAGATGACAGCCGGGCGCCCGATCTATTCAGCGGCCTACATCATGCCGTCACCTCGACAGTTTGGCGCCAGCCGAAAGCATGAGAACCATCTGGCTCTTCTTGCACAGATGATATCCGACCGGGTCGGACCCCAACTCGCTGACGCGGCAGACATGAGGTCAGCGTTCTCGATCCTGCGGGCGTATCCGGGCATCGGCGACTTCCTGGCCTATCAGTACGTAACCGACCTCAACTACAGCGAACTGACGGCGTTCTCGGAGAACGATTTCGTGGTACCCGGACCCGGTGCCCGAGAGGGTATTAGGAAGGCCTTCTCCAGCACTGCGGGACGAACTGACGCGGACGTAATCCGAATCGTGAGCGACGCCCAAGAAGAGCACTTCGCTCGGTTGGATCTGCCCTTCCAGGATCTGTTCGGACGTCCCCTGATGCATATCGATTGCCAGAACCTTTTCTGCGAGGTGGCGAAGTACTCTCGAGTCGCGCACCCTGGCTTCACCGCCGAGGGGGGACGAAAGCGTATCAAACAGCGTTTCCGGGCGAAGGGGCAGGTGCCGCGACCTTGGTTCCCGCCGAAATGGGGCATCAACGGTCAGGTAACGGAGGCTCTGGATCGGCAGGGGGAGGACAAATGGAGTTGAGCGAGTACCAAGCTTTAGCGCTCCGGACCGATCAGGCTCCTGCCTCAGAAGGCGTGCCGGAGATAGTGCCCCTGCTCGGACTCGCCGGTGAGGTGGGTGAGCTGCTTAGCGAGTTCAAGAAGCATTTGCGCGATGGAGAGGCTTATTGCCTGCATCCGACACGTGTTCAGGAAGAGCTGGGCGACATCCTCTGGTATGTCGCGGCCGTCAGCGATAGATACGGGCTAGAGCTCGAAGACGTGGCGGCGGCGAACCTAGTCAAGTGCGCCCAGACTTGGTTAGGAAGGAGCAAAGTTCCAGAACCCGCCAGTCTACGCTTCGATCGGGAGTTCCCCGAGGGAGAACGGTTCCCCGACCGCTTCGTAGTGCAGTTCCAGGAGGTGCTAGAGCGCGGGGAGAAGCGTGTCCGCACTACCTGGAGCGGGGGCCAAGTAGGGCAGACCCTCTCGGACAACTCTCACGAGGACGATGGGTACCGCTTCCACGACGTGTTTCACTTCGGGCTAGTTGCTGGGCTGGGCTGGAGCCCTGTTAGTCGCCGTAACCTGGGGCTCAAGAGACGAAGCGTACCATCCGTCGACGAGGTTGAGGACGGCGGAAGGGCCATAGTCATCGAGGAGGGCATTACGGCGTTGGCGTTCGCCTACGCGGTCGAGCATGACTGGTTGCGGGGCGTGCGGCGAGTGGATCATGACTGGCTCCGGTTAGTGATGAAGATGACGTCGCACCTGGAGGTGGCGGAATGCTCTCTTGCTGAGTGGGAGGCAACCGTCTTAATGGCGTGCCCCGTCTGGAAGACGATCAACGATCGGCGCGGAGGCAAGGTGGAGGTGGATCTGGAGAGCAGGCGCTTACGTTACCTGGAGTAGTCGTTCAGCTGCGAGTACTAGGTACCTCCAGGTCATACCTAGGAGTAACACGATGAAGTGGCGAAAGTGGCTCGAAAACTGGGATATGACCTCCTTGAAGATCACGGCTCCATTCCTTGAGATGGAGTGGAACCCATCTGAGCCAGATCGCGACGCGGCGTGGGACATGTACATCGAGCTCTTGACGCGCGTTGCTATCCAGCCGCTCAGCGAAACGGGCGGCGATGAGCGCGCAGCGCTGGAGAGTGTGTACTCCTTGTTCCCAACGACTCGCGCAATCATCCGCGCTCGAGGCCGAGATTCCATCGAATTCACGAAGTTGGCCGTCGTCGTCCTGAATCAGGTGATCCGGCCCTTCACGACTAAGTGGCACAAAGCGTCGACATCTGGAGATCTTGAGGGTCCGGTCGTTATCCAGGAATTCCGACGGGAACTTGGGGATCTTCGTGAAGCCCTCGTGCGATACTCGAAGATGCTTGCCGACATGGCAGGGGTTGAAGACCTGACGCAGCTCGAAGGCTAGGCATCGACTGTTCGAAGGCGGCCGCAAGGCCGCGGCGTCAGTTAACACACGGTGAGCGCCTGCGCGGCTGCGCCGCTCCGGGCCTTACGGCACACCGAATCCTCAGCGCCGCTGTGCGGCGCCTGCGGTTCGGCGTCGCTCACCTAGAAACGTTATGCGGCATCGCCGGAAACGGTGAGCCGACTGTGCGGTCCTATAATGGTTGGCGACTTCTACCTTCAGTGCCAAAGTGACGGAGAACGGTGTCCCTGTTGGTTATTCGACGGTGCAGTCAACCTGGATCCTGCGCCGAGGGACGCATAGGGGGATGAGAAACACCCGCCAAGTGCCTACGTTGTGGGGCGTTCCAGCATGAACGGTTCCCGAGACGGAGGTCACCCAGCGGGTGCGAAACCATCGTATTCCTTCCCGGCCCCATCTGCAAGGCGATCCGTCTCCCCTCCGGCTGCGTCACAGCGCGGGCGAGGTGACCGACGCGGGCGGCCTGGTGCTGCTGCGGCGGCTCTGGGACCGCTGGGAAGTGGGCTCGTGGCTCGACCGGCGGGCGGCCGGGGTGGCCGGTCACTACCGTCCCTCGCTGATGGTGGAGGCGTGGGCGGCGCTCCTGCTCTACGGGGGCGGCTGGATGGACGATTTGAAGCTCGTGGCCGCGCGGGGCATCCGGCGGCTGTTCGGCTGGGAGGCGGTGCCCGACCCGACGACCTTCGGCCGGTGGCTCCGGCGGGCGGGACCGGTGCTGGTCCCCATGCTCGACGAGCTCCTCTGGCGCCTCGTCGGGCTCCGGTGGCGCGAGGAGGGCGTCCCCGAGCGGCTCACCCTGGTGCTCGACTCGACGGTGGCGGTCCGCTACGGAGAGAAGCAGGCCGGGGCGGAGGTGGGCTACAACCCCACCAAGCCGGGCCGGCCGAGCCACCATCCGCTCTTGGCCTTCGCGGCCGAGACGGGCGACTGTCTGGGCGTGCGCTGGCGGCCGGGCTCGGCGTGGTCGGGCGAGGGGGCGGCCGCATGGATCGAGGAGCTGGTGGGCCGGCTTCGGGGGGCCGGCGTACGGGAGATCACGGTGCGGCTCGACAAGGGCTTCTTCGCCCGGCGCGTGGTGCGCACCCTCCAGGACCTGGGCGTCTCCTACCTCCTCAAGGTGCCCAACCACCAGGTCGTCCGCAGGCAGCTGGGCCCCTGGCGCCGCTCGGTGCGGGCCGGGGGGATCTTCGAGGGGGCCCACTCGGTGTGGACCGCCTCGGGCACCCTGTGGGGCGGCCGGCTCCTCTCGCTCGAGGGCAGAAGGCCGCTTGCCGAGGCCGAGGGCACCCTTCCGCTCGACACTCACGAGGTCGTCGCCACCGCGCACATCCTGACCGATCGGGAGGAGATCCACGCGCTGACCGCCTGGCGGGCTTACAACCGGGGCGCGGTGGTCGAGCTCCGCATCAAGGAGCTCGGCCAGCTCCAGGTGGGCCAGACCGCCGTGGACGACCTGGACGGCAACGCCCTCCTGTGGAGCCTGGGCGCCCTGGCCTACCAGCTTCTCCATACGATCCGCTCCCAGAGCCTCTCGGGGCCCTGGCGTACGGCCACGCCCGACCGGCTCCGCGCCTGGCTCTTCCGTCTGCCCGGCCGGCTCACCCGCCACGCCCGCAAGAGCTACCTCCAGCTCCGGCCCGACGAGCCGCTCCGCGCACGCCTGCTCCAGGCCCTGCGCCGCATCGGGCGGCTCCGCGCCCCGCCCCTGCTGGCCACCGGCTGAGACCTCGAGATGGTCGCCCACCTTCCAGGGGGTCGTGTCTCCCGGGCCCAGATCTGAGCCCCACGACCCCCTTTGCCCGGGCACCGATCGCTGCCAAAAACGCCCTGCGGGACTCCTTGAGTCGCCCGCAACGACCGACGCCCACGAGAGCCCCCAATTCGACGCTCAAGCGACCCCAGTGCAGGATTCAGGGTCAAACAAGCTGCACATGACCGGAGATAGGGGGTTCGCAGAGAGGAGCATTCACTGTGAAATGAGCAGAAGCCGATGGTGGAAGCCACCAATCGCATGCTACTCGGCGTCCGCTTCCTTGGTCTTGAAGGGAACGACCTGGACGGCGCCCTCCGGCAACTGGACAGTGAAGTTCAGAAGTTGCCCGTCGGCCGCCTCGATATACTGCGTGAAGGTGCTCATGAGTAGATCACCACGCTTTTCGATCTGTGAGACGGCTGACTGCGTTCGCCCAAGCCGGGCGGCCATTTCCTCCTGCGAGATCTGTCGCGCTTCGCGCAACTCCCGTAAGCGTGGGCCGGTGATCAGGTCCTCTCGGCCTTCAGCGGATCGCTCGCGCCACCCCGAATCGACCTTGTCTCGGAAATCGGCTACCAGGTCCTTTGCCTGGTTGATCGCGTCCTTTTCTATGGGAGCCAGTCTGTCCAAGAATCTCTTGCCCATGATTTCTCCTCGGTCTCTCTTCCGGCATCACGCCGGAGGTTCGGTGAAGCCGGCAACTCGATAGCCGCCGCCGTAGGAGTATAAGGTGGAGCTAATATTATGTCAAGCTAATGCAACGGGCGAGGACCCGATTGGCGGATTATTCGGATCGCCGGCTCAGGAGTCGCCTCACTGGGGCCACTCGATGCAGGTTCACCGGCTGAACGATCTCCTGCGGAGACTGGAGATTACAGACTCAGAGTGGGCCAGCATCGACGCCGCATAACAAAAGAGTTGCCGCTTCCGCTCACTGCGTTCGCTCCAGTGAGCACGGCTCAAAGAGCCGCGCCGCCAACTCCTGAACGTTATGCGCCACGAACCTGGGGACAATCAGTCGTGAATCGAGTTGCTGCGAGTCTACTCGGTCTTCTCTTCGTAGGTGGATGTGGAAATCCGCGGGCTACTCTGCGACGGTCCATTCCCAAGGGTGCCGACCGGTTCGCTAGAGACTACGTGGGCCTCCTGGCTCACGGCGAGCAGAAGCAGGCGCGCTCGCTACTCAGCCCGCGCGTGCAAGTGCCTCAAATGGATAGCGCGCTCTCACAGATCGGCGACCTCGTGTCTGGCCACAAGCTCGGAACGCTCCGGCCAGTTGCGTTCCAGAAGGGCTTCACCGCAGGCACCCACTTCAACGACATCACGTACGAGGCTCACCTGGACGACAAATGGCTCGTGGCGGATCTAGCACTTTCCCCCAAGGGTAGCGGTTACGACGTCCTGGGTGTGCATGCGGCGGTCTTGCCACGCTCCCTCGAAGAGACCAACGCGTTCACCTTGGTCGGGAAGCGGTTGGTGAACTATCTGGTCCTCCTCCTGGCGTGCGCATCGGTAGCGTTCATCTTCTTCACGCTGATCCGTGTGATTCGCACGCCCGGCATACGACGATGGCCGTGGATCCTCGGAAGTGTCCTCGGCGTGGGCGTATTCAAGCTGAACTGGACCTTAGGAATCGGGCAGTTTCACCCCTTATCAGTGAACCTTTTCGGCGCAGGTATCTCGCGGACGGGAACCGCTGGACCGTGGATTCTCTCGTTTGGCGTGCCGATCTTCGCGATACTCTTTCACGTTAGGCGGCGCAGCCTCCTGAAGGCGGTACCGGAGTCCACAGGAGCGGAGTAGAGCCGTGCCAACGCCGGTTCGCGGCGCATAACACGACGGCTGCCGCTTTGCCGCCTGCGGCGGCTCGCCCTTCGGGACGCTCGCTCGCTGGGACTCGCGGGCGTCGGCAACCGCGGGGACGTTAGCGGAAATCGTACCCTTCATCTGAGTTGGGAAGGGGATGACTGAAGATCTGCCGGCTGCCCAGAGTTCTCGCGGGAGAGTCCGGATTCTCGTTGCTCTGAGCCTCCTGGCCGTCGGCTGTGGTCCTACCCAGCCCGGCCATGCCGCCACCACCCGCCGCGACAGCTCCGGCGTGGAGATCGTGGTCAGCGATCACGCCTCCTGGTCCAGCGAGCAAGCCTGGCGGCTGGCGTCTAAGCCCACGATCACAATCGGGAAGGCCGGGGGCGAGCCCGAGTACCTTCTCACAGGTGTGGCGGGCGCCCTTCGCCTGCCGACAGGCGTGATCGTGGTAGCCGAGAACGGCACGCGGCAGCTTCGGTTCTATGGCCAGCATGGCGAGTTCCGACGTGCCGTCGGCGGCAAGGGAGGGGGTCCGGGTGAGTTCCAGTACATCGACGGCCTTCTGCCATGCAGGTCCGACTCGCTGTTCGCCTTCGGCCTCTACTGGAAGCTCAAGGTGTTCACGACGGCCGGTGACTTCGTGCGTTCCTCCCGGATTCGTATGCCCGGCGCCGTGGGCATTCCGTACACGCTGGATTGCGACTCGCAGGGACGGTTCTTGACCGCAGGCTGGGGGCCCGAGACGATGCAGCGCCGCATCGGTCTCTACAGGACTACGGCGCGCCTCACCCTGCTGAGCCGGGACGACTCGGTCCTTCATGACTTCGGGACCTTTCCCGGCGCAGAGCGCCTGGGAACTCGGAACGGCAGTCGTCCCCACCCGTTCGGGAAGTCGCTGGTACACGCTCTGGGCCACGATCGGCTGTACGTCGGAACTGGTGACGCATACTCGATCCGAGTCTACACGCTCAGTGGAGCATTGGATCGGATCATCCGGCGAGTGGAGCCGAGCAAGACGATCACCAGCGAAATGATCAAGGAGTATCGGCGTCACGTTCTCTCACAGGCGAGCCCTGATCGACGCGCCGCATACCGCCAGAGCCTCGATGAAATGGAGTTCCCGAAGACCCTGCCGGCCTATACCGATTTCAGGCTTGATCCGGCCGGGAACCTCTGGGTCCGGGCCTTCGGGGTGCCAGGCGGGCCGGCGCCGGTCTGGTCCGTTTTCGACTCGACCGGAACCTACCTGGGAGACGTGCACACACCCGATCGTTTCCGTGTCGAGGAGATTGGAAGCGACTACGTGCTCGGCGTGCAGCGGACACCCCTGGATGTTGAGAAGGTGGTACTCTACCGCTTGATCAAGCCTTCCTAGTCCAGGAGGGTGCATCGATAGTGAGGCCGTCGCTAGCATCGTCGACGACTTCCGCTAACACGACGGCTGCCGCTTCGCCGCCTGGGGCGGCTCGCCCTCCGGGACGCCCGCTCGCTGGAACGCGCGGGCGTCGGCAACCGCAAGGACGTTATCTGCAATCGATTGGGCGATGACTGAAAGGTGGTTTGACACGGAAGGCGACGACGCAGCTCAAAAGCGAAGCAAAGTTTTCTGGGATAGGATGCGTAACGATCTGCAGTCAGGCGAGTTCTGGGCGGATGAGATCAAGACGTTACGGGACCAACCGGAGGAACGCCTCAGACTCGCCCTCGAACACCTTGAACCGCCCCGGGTTCATGGGAGACCCGCGGGGTTGAGTCCCAGGAGCTCCGCCGGAGTCTCCTGAGCGCGGTAGTGCGCCTCCTCGTACTCGACCGGGGGCACGTAGCCGATGGGTCCGAGGAGGCGATGGTAGTTGAACCACCAGACCCATTCCAGCGTGGCGAACTCGACGTCCTCGAGCGAGCGCCAGGGCCCCCGGCGCCGGATGACCTCGGCCTTGTAGAGGCCGATCACGGACTCGGCCAGGGCGTTGTCGTAGGAATCGCCGCGGCTGCCGACCGAGGGCTCGATCCCGGCCTCGGCCAGCCGCTCGGTGTAGCGAATCGAGAGGTACTGGACGCCCCTGTCGCTATGATGCACGAGAGCCTCGGTCGCTTCGTCCTGGCGCTCGTAGAGGGCCTGCTCGAGGGCGTCGAGCGCCAGGTCGCTCCGCAGCGAGCTCGAGACCCGCCAGCCGACGATCCGGCGCGCGAACACGTCGATGACGAAGGCCACGTAGACGAAGCCGCGCCAGGTCGCCACGTAGGTCAGGTCGGAGACCCAGAGCTGGTTGGGCCGGTGCGCGCTGAAATCCCGCTGGACCAGGTCCAGCGGACGCTCGGCGGTCTCTGCGGGAGCGTGGTGACGTTGAACCGCCGGCCCCGCATGACGCCCCGCAGCCCCATCTCCCGCATCAGGCGCTCGACCGTGCACCGCGCCACCGCGATGCCCTCCCTGTTCAGCTGCCGCCAGACCTTCCGGGCGCCGTAGACCTGGAAGTTCTCCTTCCACACCCGCTGGATCTCGCGCCGCAGCGCCTCGTCGCGCCGGGCCCGGGCCGACCGGAGGGACGGATCCGCCTGGAGCGCCTTGCGCCCGTAGTAGGTCGACGGAGCGATCGGCAGCACCTCGCAGATCGGCTCGACTCCGTACGCCTCCCGGTGGTCGTCGATGAACCACACCATCACCTCGCTCGGCGGTCGAGCTCCGCCTGGGCGAAATACGCCGACGCCTTGCGCAGGATCTCGTTCGCCCGCCGGAGCTCCCGGTTCTCCCGCTCCAGCTCCTTGAGCCGCTCCCGCTCTTCGGTGGTCAGCCCCGGCCGCCGGCCCTCATCCCGCTCGGCCTGCCGCACCCATTTCCGCAGCGTCTCGGCCGTGCAGCCGATCTTCGCCGCGATCGACCTGATCGCCGCCCACTGCGAGTCGTGATGCGCTTCGTGCTCGAAGACCATCCGAACCGCCCGCTCCCGCACCTCCGGGGAGAACTGCCTCGTCTTGCTCATGACTCCATCCTCTCAAGAAATGGAGTCTCCGGCAATCCCGGGGCGGTTCACTGGGGCAACGAGGGACTCAGTAGTGCCCTTGAACACAGCATTGGCTCTCTGATTCGCCACAGCGATGCCGTGCAGGAACAGGAAGACAACCCGAGCATCAAGCGGTACTTAAAGTTCTTGGTTAAGCTCGACCAAGTGATTGCTTTCAGCCTGCACGCGAAGGAGCTGCTCGCCCCTGTCGTTATGCACTTTCTTGGTTCGGGACAAGGTGGCCAGTAGCCTGTGGGACCGGGCCTTCGTCTAACACGACGGCTGCCGCGTCGCCGCCTGCGGCGGCTCGCCCTCCGGGACGCCCGCTCGCTGGGACTCGCGGGCGTCGGCAACCGCGGGGACGTTATGAGACATTGCCAGACCCGGGATGGATTGGGGGGCACGCGAGGGGTGGATTGACCGCGGAGCGCACCGGGGGGTAACGTTCACCCATGGACTATCAGGATCGCATCACGATTGAGCCCGGGAAGCGCGGCGGAAAACCTTGCATCCGCGGCATGCGAATCACCGTGTCCGATGTTCTGGAGTACCTCGCGTCGGGCATGAGCGAAGATGAGATCCTCGCTGACTTTCCGGATCTGGAGCGGGAAGACATCAAGGCGTGCCTCGCGTTTGCGGCTGACCGCGAGCGCAAGCTGATGACGTCGCCACCGTCGTGAAGCTCCTCCTCGACCAGAATCTCGCCCCCCGTCTGGTCGAGTCACTCACTGAAGCCTTCCCCGGCTCACGCCACGTGCGGGAGCTCGGTCTCGCCAGAGCCTCGGATGCCGACGTCTGGGAGTTCGCCAAGGACAACGGGTTCACGATCACCTCGAAGGACTCCGACTTTCAGCAGCTGAGCTTCCTCTACGGAGCGCCGCCCAAGGTGATCTGGATCCGCCGCGGGAACTGCTCGGTCGCGGAGATCGAGCGGCTCCTCCAAACCAAAGTGGACCTGATCAAGGAATTCGAAGGGAACGCAGAAGCGGCGTACCTAATCCTCTCGTAGGGGCAACGTCTCATAACATGGCGGGTGCCGCTTCGCCGCCTGTGGCGGCTCGCCCTTCGGGACCCCCGCTCGCTGGGGCTCGCGGGCGTCGCCACCCGCAAGGACGTTATCTGAAATGCGTGCCAACGGTGCAGACAACGAAGGTGACGGTCGCTCCTCGGTCCCTTACTAGCCACTCGATGAATCTCGCGTCACGGTTTCTGATGCTGGCGTGTCTTGCTCCCCTTATCGCCTGCGGCGAGCCCGAGGGCGCCACACAGTATCGCCTGCCTGAGTGGACACTCGACGTGGAGCAGCAAGTCGGCGGGGAGCAGTTGCCGCTGTCCTTCGTCACTGAGTTGGCGATCGGCCCGGCAGGTAGCTGGGCCGTGCTTGATTATCCCCCAGCTCAGGTCCGCCTGGTTCGGCAGGACGGAACTGTGATGCCGATCGGCCGTCAGGGCGGAGGGTCGGCCGAATACAGGTACGTCAACCAGATCGGCTTCGAGGGGGACACGTTGTGGATCGCGGCTGCCCACTCCGGCCGAGTGCTCTTCTTCGACCTGGAGGGAGCGTTCCTCGGGAGTGTGGGAGTACACGCAAAGTTCGGTGGAGCCTACCCGAAGCAAGCTGGCCCCGTCCGGCCCCTTTCGAACGGAGCGTGGCTCGTATCGGAGTCCGGCATCTCGGTCGACGAGGTCGTCGACGGGCTGCTGAAGGAGCGGACCTATGCCGTCTATTCAAAGGACTCACGGCTCGACACGCTCTTCGAGGTGCCTCTTCCGCCACACGACTACATGCGCGTAAAGCTCGGCAACCAGCACTTCATTGAGGGCGTTAGTCCGGTTCCATGGGCACCGTTGTTCATCCCGCTCCTCGACGGCTCGGGAGCCTGGGTCGTGGATCGATCGCCCCCGAAGAGCGCGGACCCGACCGACTTCACCATCCGGCGCATCGGTCTCAATGGCGATACCGCATGGAGCACTTCCATCAGGTACGAGCCGGTAGCCCTCAGCGAGAAATGGAAGACCGCATGGTACGAGTCCTTCGCTGCTACCGTTTTGGCCTCGGGCAGGATGAGCACCCCTCGGGGCAAGGTCATCGAGGCGCTTCACCAGGCCATTACCTTTCCAAAGTTCTTCCCGCCCGTTCGTGAGGCGCAGGCAGGCACCGACGGCCGACTGTGGCTCCGCCAGTGGAGTCCCGACAGGCAGCGTTCCCAGTGGTTGGTAATCGATTCGACGGGCCACAGCGAGGGTCGATTACGAGCTCCAGACGGATTTCGACTGCTAGCCGCCGACTCGAACGAGGTCTTCGGGGTAATGAAGGACTCTCTCAATGTACCGACCGTGATTCGAGGCGTCATCGAGAAGGCTCAGAGTGGCCTAGATTAGGCTGGCCGGGACAGCGGAGACGCACTTCAGATAACACGACGGGTGCCGCTTCGCCGCCTGCGGCGGCTCGCCCTTCGGGACGCCCGCTCGCTGAGACTCGCGGCCGTCGGCAACCGCAAGGACGTTATGTGAAATGGCGCTCGATCGGCCTACAAGGCTAGATTTCTGGCATGACACCAGCGGTGGCCGAGCTTCGGGAGCAGGTGCGAGACGTCATGCGGAAACGCGGCGTCGTCCGAGCCAGTGTGTTCGGGTCCGTAGCCCGCGGGGAGGATCACCCGGCGAGCGATGTGGACTTCCTCGTCGAGCTGGAAGAGGGACGGACCCTCCTCGACCTGGCTGGCCTGCGGCTGGATCTCGAGGACCTTCTGGAGCGCGACGTTGACGTAGCCACACCGGCTTCTCTCCATCCCCAGCTCCGCGAACGTATCCTCGAGCAGCAGGTCCCGATCTTGTGACGCGCTCGGCTCGGATCCTTCTCGGGGACATCCTTGAGGCAGCCGAGCTGCTCGAACGCTACACGGCCGGCATCTCCCACCAGCAATTCGCGAACAACCTCGAGAAGCAGGACGCCGTCGCCCGCCGGATCGAGGTCATCGGGGAAGCCGTCAAGGGCCTCCCCGAGTCCCTTCGCCAGCGGCACCCCGAAGTGCCGTGGCGGGAGATTGCCGGAGCGAGGGATGTCCTGATTCACGAATACTTCCGAATCGACGTCAGGCTCGCCTGGGAGATGGTTCAGAAGGACATCCCGGACCTGGCAGCCAAGGTCCGGAAGATCCTGGGTGAACTCGAAGACTGAGGTCTGCCACTTCACATAACACGACGGCTGCCGCTTCGCCGCCTGCGGCGGCTCGCCCTGCGGGACGCCCGCTCGCTGAGACTCGCGGGCGTCGGCAACCGCGGGGACGTTATGTGAAACCGCCCTTCGGCTGGATCGTCCTGGTTCGAAGGGGTACTGTACAGAGGGTTGTGTAGACACCAGGCACAGGACATTGACCCATGCGATCCTTTACGGCTGTCATCGAACGAGATTCGGATACCGGCCTGTACGTTGGACACGTTCCGAGCTTCCCCGGAGCGCACACCCAGGCGGAGACGCTTGACGAACTGCAACGGAACCTGCGAGAGGTGATCGAGCTCCTCCTGGAGGACGGCGAACCGGAACTCGAGGTGGAGTTCATCGGGGTCCAGCGAGTGGACGTGAGCTAGCCGATGGCGCGGCTCCCGGTCCTCAAGGCCCGAGAGGTGATTCGCATTTTGAACGCTCTTGGGTTTGAGGAGGTCCGGCAGCGAGGGTCCCACAAGCAGTTCCGGCACCCCGATGGACGCGTGACCACGGTGCCGGTCCACCAGGGTCGAGACATCTCCCCCACGCTCCTGCGGCAAATCATCAAGGACGTCGGGCTCCCACACGATGAGTTTCGCAAGCACCGTTAGGGCTGGCTCTTCGGTGGGCAGATTCACATAACAGGACGGGTAGCGGCTCGCGCGCAGAAGCGCGCTCGCTTCAACCTGCTGCGGCATCTCGGAGGCGGGAATCCGATGCGGGCTGCTGATCGAGGATCGGTCCGGCAGCAGAGAGCGGGCCAAGCAGGTTCGCTACCCACCGGACGTTAAGCTACAGCCAGCGCTCATTCTGGGCTGTGGTTCTGGAATAGCTGAACCCATCGGCCCGAGAAGCTAGATTAGAGGCGCCGGTGTGGCTCGAGAGCTCATGGAGGGACGATGCCGGAACTGATAACGTCGGACCCCGCCGTCATGGGGGGAAAGGCCGTGGTGACGGGCACGCGCATCACGGTTGAAACCATCCTGGAGCGGCTAGCAGCGGGCGAATCGATCGAGCAGCTCGTTGACGCGCTGCCCCATCTGACTCGCGAGGGCGTGCGTGCGGCTCTCGAATACGCCGCGGAATCGCTAGGCGCCGACGTCGTATACCCTTTGCCCTGACCGAGCCACGTGCGGCTCGTTTGCGACGAAGGCGTTGATCGACAGATCGTCGAGAGGCTTCGGGCTGGCGAGCACGAGGTCGTCTACATTGCCGAGGTGGCCCAGGGTGCCACCGACGAGGAGGTCTTGCGCCGCGCCGCTCAGGAGAAGGCGCTCCTCCTAACGACCGACAAAGACTTTGGGGAGCTGGTATTTCGGCAGCAGCGGTCCCCTCATGGCGTCGTTCTCCTTCGCCTCGCCGGGCTATCCCAAGAGCGCAAAGCCGCAGCTGTAGCCACCGCGCTGGCGCGATACGGCCACGAGCTCGAGATGGCCTTCACCGTCATTCAGCCGGGGATCGTGAGGATCCGGCCCTTGCGCCACGGAGACTGAATGTCGGCGCTGGCCATTGCTTAGCATGGCGGGTGCCGCTTCCCCGCCTGCGGCGGCTCGCCCTGCGGGACGCCCGCTCGCTGAAACTCGCGGGCGTCAGCAACCGCGGGGACGTTATCTGAAAGTGGTCCCGTGCTGAGTCAGGGCGCTGATGAGCTCAAGTCGAAAGGAAGACAGCACAGACTCATCTGGAGGCTACGATGCTGACACGAACACTGTGTCTCGGCTTCCTGCTCGTGGCAGGAGTATGCCCGGCGGTCGCAGTTGAGTCCGTAAGGTTGTGTAACTTCGCTCCGGCGGGTAGAGGAGCCTTGCTGTAGAGAGGCCACCGCCCTCCGCTTGGTTGGTGAGAGTCAGTAGGCGCTGAACTCACACCCGCGCAGGAGGAGCGATGGCCGGCATGAAGTTACATCGATCGGGACGAGGTCCAAGGGCTGCTTCAGAGGGACGAAGGGCTGACGGCCCTGGTGGGAGCGGGTCCTGAACCAGGTGCTCGAGGCGGAGCTCACCGAACACCTGCGGGCGGAGCCCCACGAGCGCACGCCCGAGCGCAGGGGCCGCAGGAACGGCCACTACCGGCGGGGGCTCACCACGCGGGTGGGGACGCTGGAGCTGGAGGTGCCCCGGGACCCGGAGGGCCGGCCGGACGGAGCTGTTCGAGCGCTACCAGCGCTCGGAGAAGGCGCTGGTGCTGACGCTGATGGAAATGGTGGTGAACGGCGTCTCGACGCGGAAGGTCGGCCGGATCACCCGGGAGCTGTGCGGCCGGGCGTTCAAGCGCTCCACGGTGAGCGAGCT
>CAWANJ010000002.1:0-412738 GCA_963783385.1 uncultured Gemmatimonadales bacterium
GCGGCCCCCTCGCGTCGTTGTCAGTCCGGGGTTAGGCGGGTTGCCTCAGCCCCCCGCCGCCACCTTCTCCTGCGTGGGCACCCTCTCCCAGAACCAGCTGGCGAACCGGCGCAGGCCCTCGTCCAGGCCGACCTCGGGAGCGTAGCCCAGGAGCTCGCGCGCCTTGATGTCGGACGCGCACGTGAGGGACACGTCGCCCGGCTGCTCGGGCAGGTGATGGACCGCCGGCTCGATCTCCATGGCCCGCGCCAGTCGCGCCACCAGGTCGGAGAGGGTGACCTGGTCGCTGCGGCCCAGGTTGACGACGTCGTACACGGGCGCGACGCGGCTCTCCCGCTCGACCCACTCCAGGCCCCGCGAGATCCCGTTCACGATGTCGTCCACGTACGTGTAGTCCCGGGCGGAGCTGCCGTCGCCGTACAGGGGGAGCGGCTCACCGTTCGCCATGAGCCGGGCGAACTTGTGGATCGCCAGGTCGGGCCGCTGCCGGGGTCCGAACACGGTGAAGAAGCGCAGCGACAGGACCGACAGGTCGTACAGGTGGTGGAAGGTGTAGCACAACATCTCCCCCGTGCGCTTGGAGGCGGCGTAGGGCGAGATGGGCCGGTCGCCCGCCGTGTCCTCCACGAAGGGCGCGTCCCTGCGCTCGCCGTACACGGAGGAGGAGGAGCCGAACAGGAGCCGCTTCGGTCCCCGACGCCGCATGGCCTCGAGCAGCGACAGGGTCCCGGTGACGTTCACATCGAAGCACAGGTTCGGGTCGTCGATCGAGGGCCGGACGCCGGGCCGCGCCGCCAGGTGGACCACCGCGTCGAAGGCGATGTCCGACAGGAGGCCGTCCAGGAGGACGCCGTCCCGGATGTCCCCCTCCACCAGCCGCATGGAAGGGTGCCGGAGGGCCGGCGCGATGTTCTGCCGCTTGATCTCGGGCGGGTAGAACGAATCGAAGCTGTCCAGTCCCCATACGCGGTCGCCGCGGGCGAGGAGATGGTCGCACAGGTGCGAGCCTATGAAGCCGGCCGCGCCCGTGACCAGGATGCGGGCCGTCCGCCGGCCGTCTCCGTCCGTGGGAGTCACGGGGTTCGTATGATCGTGGTTGTTGCCCATGCCTGCACTTCCGTATGCTCGTGGTCGGCTCCCTCCCGGGGCGCACGGGTCTTCCTAGTGGCAAGAGCGGTGCCGGATCCGGTAACGCCGAAAGCCCTTTCGTGGCGCGGGGTTTCTCCCGGCAGACGTCCAGGCGGGGCGAGGTCGTGTTGCACGGTCGGGACAACCATGTGGTATGGCGGGATCGCAACGCTTGCCGCCCTCCCGCGCTCGTCCCGGGCGCTGGACGCTCGAGTGTGTCGAATGTGCCACAGATCGGCGCCCAACTTCTTGACACTGGGTCCTCCGTGACGTAGTCATCATCGCCCATTCACGTCCAAGGGACGTGAGGGCAGGCAGCGCGAGTCGGACTTGCGATCGGCCCGCGAATCGGGCCGGATTCAGATCGAGAGGCTGTGGCTGGCGATCTGTTCCTTCCCCGTCCGACCCGTCATGGCAGGTCGCACGCTGCTCGTTCCTTCTTCGGAGCCGGTCCCGGTGACACCGAGCGCTAGAGGCGGCCGGAAGGGTCGCTCGAAACGGTTCGCTCCGGAGGCGGGATGAGTCCCTACCGCGATTCCGAGGTGGTGCGTTGACATCCGATACAGCCGGGGCGCGTGAGCTGGAGGGGCGAAGAGCCCTTCCTATCGTCGGAAGATCGATCGACGATCCACATCCTCGCCGTCGACGATGAGCTCACCGCGCTCAAGAGCTGCGAGTCGGTGCTCACCGCCGAGGGCTACCACGTGGACGTGGAGCGCCGGGGCGAGGACGCCATCCGTCGCCTGAGGGCGGGCAGCTACCACGTCGCCCTCATTGACCAGAACATGCCGCGCGTGGACGGGATGCAGGTGCTGGAAGCCGTGCGCGAGCACTCGCCGTCCACCCTCGCGGTCATGATGACGGGCTACGCCACGGCGGAGGCCAGCGTGCGGGCGTTGCAGGCGGGGGCGTGGGACTATCTGCCCAAGCCGTTCACGGCGACCCAGCTCCTGGTGCTCGTCGACCGCGCCGCTCACACGCTCCTCCGGGTCCGGGCCCTGGCCGGCCGCAGCACGAAGGACGCGCAGAACGGCGTGCTCGTTGACAACGGGGTCCAGATCCTCGGCATCTCGAAGGCCATGCGCGACGCGGTCGCGCGGGCCCTCAAGGTGGCCGGCACGGACGCCTCGGTGTTCATCACCGGGGAGAGCGGTACGGGCAAGGAGGTCATCGCCCGCTGCATCCACCAGGAGAGCCGCAGGGCGAGCAAGTCGTTCGTGGCGGTCAACTGCGCGGCGCTACCCGGCGAGCTGCTGGAGTCCGAGATGTTCGGGCACCGCCGTGGAGCCTTCACGGGCGCGGTGCGCGACAAGCCCGGGCTCCTGGAGATGGCCCACCAGGGCACCCTCTTCCTGGACGAGCTCGTCGAGATGCCGGTCGCGCTCCAGCCCAAGCTCCTGCGCGTCCTGCAGGACGGGGTCGTCCGGCGGGTCGGGAGCGAGAAGGACGACGCGGTGGTCGACGTCCGCTTCATCTCGGCCACGAACCGGAACCCGGAGGATGCTCTCGACGAGGGGCTGCTGAGGCACGACCTGTTCTACAGGCTCCGAGTCGTGCCCATCGAGCTCCCGTCCCTGCGCGAGCGGCCCGAGGACATCCCGGTCCTCGCGGCGCACTTCATCGAGCACTACTGGGAGCGTCATCGGCTCCCGGGATCGAAGCCCCCCGAGCTGGCGTCCGAGACCCTCGACCGCCTCGTGTCGGCGTCGTGGCCGGGGAACGTGCGGCAGCTCCAGAACGTGCTGGAGGAAGTCGTGGTCCTCTCGGACCCCGAGGGCGAGATCCTGCCCGAGTCGCTTCCATCCCTGGACCAGGACGGGATGGGTGGGGGGGATCCGGGGCGCGCGACGCCCTGTTCAGAGACCTCGATCTCCGCGGGAGCTACCACGACGTCAAGCAGGAGCTCATCGACCGGTTCGAGCGGCAGTACCTGGCCCGCATCGTGGCCCAGGCCGGGGGGAACATGTCGAAGGCGGCGCGGCGGGCCGGCATCGACCGAACGACGCTCTATCGCCTGATGGACAAGCACGAGCTCTCCAAGGACAACCTCGCGGGACGGTCGCGAGAGCAGGATGAGGAGGACTGACGTCCGTGCCGGACGGCACTCCGGCTCGGATGGATCCCGTCGTACGGATCCGGGTCGGACACCGGTGCGACGCGCGGGCTCCCGGACGGAGCCGGCCACGCATCGCGTGGCGCGCCGGACGGTGGCGTCGACCGTGAGTGGAGCGTCGCAAGGGGCCGGCGGCTCCGATGCGCTCCAGGACCGGATTCGGGCCCTGGCTCTGGCGGAGGACTCCGCCCCTCCGGCCGCGGAGATCCGGGACCTCCTGCACGATCACGATCTCGAGAGCGTTTGGAACGCCCTCTCGGGTCTCCACCGGGAGCTCGACGAGGCCAGCGGGACCGACCTGCAGCCGGCGGAGGTGGACCGTCTCCGGCAGCGGCTCCTCGGCCTGGGCTGGCTGGTCGTGCAGTCGGCGCCGCAGACCGCGGTGCGCTCCTATCGCGAGCTCCTCCGGGACATTTCGCACGACATCCGCTCGCCGCTCAACTCCATCCTCTTCCTGAGCGAGGGGCTGACGAGCCACCAGAGCAGCGGGCTGTCCACGACGCAGAAGCGCCAGGCCAGCATCGTGTACGCCGCCGCGGCCTCGCTCCTGAACCTGGTGAACGACCTCCTGGACTTCTCGCGCACGGCCGAAGGCGACGTGGGGGGAGTGGCCAGCATCCCCTTCAGCGTGAGTTCCGTGGTGGGCGACGTGAAGCGCCTGGTCGCCCCGCTGGCGGATTACCACGAGACCGACCTGGAGGTCGTATCCGCGGTGAAGAAGCCCCGCATGGGAGATCCTCAGCTCCTGTGTCGCCTGCTCATCAACCTGGTATCGAATGCCATCGAGGCGGCAGACGTGGGGGGGCGCGTGGAGGTCGGGATCGAGGCCACGGGCGAGGATTCCCTGTTGATCCTCGTGGCCGACAACGGGGCCGGAGCGGAGCTCGAGACGGTTCGGAGCCTTCTGGCGCCGCAGCCGGAGGAGAGGCTCACGCGGATGCTGCACGGTCGCACACACGGCCTCGGGCTCATCATCGTGGGGCGCCTGGTGCGAGCGTCCGGGGGATCGGTCGGCGTCGAGCCGCGCGACGAGAACGGCGGGACGCGGTTCCGGGTCGAGCTCCCGTTCGGACTCCTCCGGGGAGTCTCCTGAGCGGAGCCCTTCCGTTCAGACCTCGGGCGAGCGCCTCAGGTGCTCGCCGCCGTCCACCCGAACGATCTCTCCGGTCACGAACTCCGCAGCATCCAGGTAGAGGACCGCGCCGGCCACGTCCTCGGGACTGCCCACCCGTCCGAGGGCCGTGTTGGCGGCGGCCCGGCTCCGCTCCTCCTCCGTGGACCCCGGCGGCAGGAGCACCGGCCCCGGCGCCACGGCGTTGACCCGGAGGCGTGGGGCCCAGGCGAGGGCCAGGCTGCGGGTGAGGCTCACGATGGCCGCCTTGGAGGCCGCGTAGGGCGCGTAGGCCGGCCAGGCCTCGAAGGCCGCCACGTCCGCGATGTTGACGATCGAGCCGCCCTCCGCCATGCGGGCGGCGGCCTCCCGAGCGCACAGGAAGGGTGCGCGGGCGTTCAGGGCGAACACGCGGTCCCACGACTCCAGGGTCACCTCCTCGGGTCGCCCCCGGGGGAAGATGGCCGCGCTGTTGACCAGGAGGTGGAGGCCCCCGAGCCGCTCGGCCGCCTGCTCCACGAGCCCCGGAACGGCCTCGGGATCCGAGAGGTCGGCGCGCAGGGCGTGGGCTTCCCGGCCCGAGGCACGGATGGTCTCGACGACCTCGTCGGCCGCCTCCCGGGACCCGTGGTAGTGGACGGCCACGTGGTAGCCGGCATGCCCCAGGGCGAGGGCGATCGCGCGGCCCACGCGCACGGCGCCGCCGGTCACCAGGGCCCGCCGGACGGGCGGCCCCCCTCCGCGCGCACCCCGGCTCACCACGCGAACCTCTCCTCGCGCCACGGGTCTCCGCGCATGTGGTAGCCGTTGCGCTCCCAGAAGCCCGGCGCCGCCTCGGTCACGAACTCGAGGGCCGTGACCCACTTGGCCGACTTCCAGAAATAGAGATGGGGGACCACCAGGCGGAGGGGCCCGCCGTGCTCCGGCTCGAGGGGTCTGCCGTCGTGGCCGTGCGCCAGCAGCACGCCCTCCCGGAGGAGGTCCCCGGTGGAGGAGGTTGGAGGACCAGCCGTCCGGGGCGTGCACCAGCACGTGCGAGGCATGCGGGCTCGGGCTCCGCCCGGCGAAGCGATCTCGGAGACCGGCACGCCCACGAATCGGTTGTCGAGCCGGCTCCACTGCGTCACGCAGTGGATGTCGCACACCACCTCGCGCTGGGGCAAGGCCATGAGCTCATTCCAAGTGAGCCGGATCGGCCGCTCCACCGCGCCGCGCACCTCGAGCGTCCAGGCTCCCGCGCCTCGACGCGCGGCACCGCCCCGTAATGCAGCACGGGCCACTTCTCCGTCGTCGTGCTGGCCGGGCGGCACGCGCGTCCCGGTCGGTGGGGCGTGCGTCGACGCGGTCGGCGGCACTGCCGCCACCTCTGCCGGGAGGGTCTTCGGGCGGGCCGGCGGATCGGGCGCCGAGCGGTCCGCACGTCACTTCGGCTCGTCGGCGGAGGTCTTCCGAAGGTGCTCCTCCGGGGCGAAGGACTTGATGGCCACCGACTTGGCCGGGTACTCCGACATTGACGTGGTAGGGCCGTACATCGCGCGTGGCCACGGCGCGGGCCCCGACCATGCCCTGCACGCCGACGTGCACTCCCGCCAGCACCATCGCCCCGTACGTCACTCGCACGTCGTCCTCGAGCACGGTGCGAGCGTTGGTGACGTCCGTCGGATGTCGTCGATCGAGTGGGTGTGGCTGAACACCGAGGCGTGGTCGGAGATCGACACGTGATTGCCCAGGCGGATGCCGCCCCGGTCGTCGAGGAGGACGTTTCGGTGGATCACGACGTCATCGCCGACTTCGAGGTTGTAGCCGAACGAGACCTCGACGAAGTGAAAGCACTTGAAGTTCCGTCCGACGCTCGCGAACACGTGCGGGGCGAGGATGCGCCGCAGGCGCACCCCCAGGTGTACGTTCCCGCCCAGCGGTGAGCGGTCGAACATCTGCCACAGCCACAGGAGCGGCTTGCGAGGGATAGTACCGATCCGGGTCGATCTCGTGGTAGTACTCGGGCTCCAGCGTGACGTTGCGCGGGTCAAGATTGGCGAGGGCCACGCGGGAGGCGAAGCGGGAGGCTGGGCCTCGTCCACGTCGCTCGACATTCCGGGGAAGTAGAGGTCGCGAAGCACCTCCCGACACAGCGCGTTGCGGTCGGTGTCGGGATCGGCCAGCCGATCCTCCAGCTCCGCGAGCCAGTCGTCGTAGAGCCCGGTCGCGGCCTGCGAGGGCGTCAGCGGTCGGAGGGGCCGGTGGACCATATGGGGGCCTGTTTCGCGTGTCGTGGATGATCGGCCGCGTGGCGGCCCATGGGGCCGGCCACGGGCCGCGCTCACACCCGGGTCGCCCAACGTGGCGCGCCGGGACCCCGGGCGTCAATCCGCTCGCTGCAAGGTCGACGCCGACGGGTCCTGCGGGGCGTCGAAGTCTGCCTCGCGCACGCCGAGGGAGCCGTGGGCTGGGTCTCGTCGCCCCCTCGCGGGTGAGGCTGGCTTGACGCGGCGGGAGGGGAAGGGTAGGCTCCGGGCATAGGATTGAGAATGAGTCTCAATCCCATGTACACGGGGTCCAGTCAGGCCCCGCGCACCCGGAGGGGCACGCCATGAAGCGAGCCGGAATCCATCGAGGGGCCCTCGTAGCCGCCGGGGCGCGCACCTTGTCCGCTCTTCCCACCTGCGCGGCCGTTCTCGCGATCGTGTCCGTGCCCGCCGGTGCCCTTGAGAGGCCGGCGAGCGCCGGGGACACGCTCGCCACGGCCGTAGCCGGTCGGGCGGATACCGCCGAGGCGGAGGGACGGGAGCGAGCGGCCGAGGAGCCCCACCTCGACATCGAGGGGTACGGATCGGTGCGTTTCGAGACGAGCGACGCTCCCGGCGTTGCCACGGCCTTCACCCTTCGTCGACTCGTGCTGGAGACCACCGCGCGGCCCGCCCCACGGCTGCAATTCCACACGGAGATCGAGTGGGAGCGGCTGGGCGAGCTCGGCCTCGAGCGCGGGGTCCGGCGCTCGGACGGCGGGCTTTCGTTCGAGCAGGCCGTGGAAGGGACGGCCGGAAGCGAGATCGCGATCGAGCAGGCGTGGGGCGAATACCGTCTGATGCCCACGCTGGCCGTGCGCTTCGGCGCTATCCTGCCTCCCGTGGGTAGGCTGAACCCGGACCACGACGACTTCGAGTCGGACTTTCCCCGCCGCCCTCTCATCGACCGGGCAGCGGCGGTCCTTCCGGCCCCGGCGGCCTGGACGGAGCTGGGCCTGGGGCTGGTGGGATCCGTGCGGCTGGGTTCCCGGAGCTCCCTCGCCTGGGCGGCCTATGCCCTGAACGGAACGACCCTCTCCTTCGATCTAGAGCAGAAGATCGAGAGCGGGTCCACGGGGCCGGCCGTGTCGGTCGTCGAGGTACTCGTCGCGCCCCGGGCGGGAGCGTTCGACGGCTCGAGTCGGGCAGACGCGATCGCGGGGAGGCTCCTGTACCGTCCAGCTCCATCCACCGAGGTAGGCCTGTCGGGATACACCGGTCGCTACACGCCGCCGTTCCTGGATCGGAGCGCCGCGGTCCACACCGTCGGAGTGGACGGCCTCCAGTGGCTCGGTCCGGTGCGCCTGACGGGGGAGTTCCTGCTCACACGCTACGACCATCTGGGGCGAACGCTCCGGGATCTAGCGCGTCGGGCGGGGCGGACGGAGGCGAGCGGCACGTCGACGAACCAGGAGGTGGTCACCGAGGTCGAGCTCACGGCCGGCGGTCTGTCGAACGAGCGCTACGGGTTCTGGATCGACGCCGCCGCACCGTTCCGGGTCGGGCAAGCCGGCGCAGGGAAGGGCTCGGCCACCCTGGCTCCCATCGTGCGCTACGAGCGTGTGTGGCTCTCGGGAGACGTCGTCGGGCTCTCGCTGACGGCCGGCGGCGCCCCGGTCGTTTCGGCGCGCGATCGCCAGCAGTCGCGGCTTTCGGCCGGACTCGCCTTCCGCCCCGCACCGGAGGTCGTGATCCATCTGGTCTACGAGCACAGCCGGGCCCACCAGGGGCCGATGATCGCCCCGGAGGTCGAGGCGCGCTCGACGAACGCCCTCGTGCTGGGGTTGGCCTTCGGTTTCTGAGTGGCGATGCCGGCGAAGCGCCACGGACCCTCAACCTCGAAACACGGGCCCGCCGATCTTCGTCCGGAGCGAGGCGCCCGCCGTCCCGACCCGGACTGGATCCGCGGCGTGGCAGCGGGGTGTCATACGGAGGGCACATCCAGGAACGGAGGCGCATGATGAACGAGGTGCTCAGGAAGCAGATCTGGCGCAAGCTGGCCGGGCTTCCCGACGAGAAGGGCTACCAGGTGCTGGATTACATCCAGTTCCTCGAGTCCGAGTACGCCGAGTCCGCGGCGGAGGCCAGAGGCTTCCAGCGCTTCGGGGAGCTCCTGCAGGACCGCATGCGCAAGCGTCACGTGCCCGCCACCGCGCTGCGCGAGACGATGCGGGTGCTGGGCGCTACCGACAGGGTGCTGGGCGCCTTCCGGGATGCGGCCGGCGAGTTCCTGGCCGAGCTCGAGTCGGGTAAGCCCGAGCCGGGGCCCGCGGAGCGGGAGGACCGGCCTCCGCGCGGTCGCGAGGTCGTGATCGAGTGAGGTCGCTTCCCGCCGTGCTCGGCCGCGTCCGCGATCTCCTGCGGGGGATCCCGGGCTTCGTGCGGCTCCTGTGGCGGTTGGTGCGGGACCGGCGCGTGTCCCGCTTCGACCGCGCCCTGTTCGGGCTGACGCTGGCCTATCTGCTGTTCCCGTTCGACTTCGTGCCGGATTGGATTCCGGTGGTGGGCCAGATGGACGACCTGCTGCTCGTCCTGTTCGCGCTCGACCGCCTCCTGTACCGGACGGACGAGGCCGTCCTCCTCGACCACTGGGAGGGCGATCCGGCCACGCTCCTCGCCCTGCGGGACCTGCTCGAGGACGGGGCGCGCTCCCTGCCCGGGTGGGCCCGGGGCCTCCTGCGCGCCGGGTGATCGTGCGGGGCGGCCGCGCGTTGACGGCCCGGCAGGCGGCATCTAGCTTTTTGCATGGATCCAGAGTTCCTGCACGATGCGCCCCGACGACGCCGACGACGTGACTCGGCGGCCCGGCGCGGCGCGCTCGACGCTCTCCCGGCCTCCTTCGCGGGCCCCTCGCATCCCGAACCGTGACCGGACGCCCAAGTCATGAATCGGCCTACAATTAGAGAAGCCCTGACCTTCGACGATATCCTCCTGGTTCCGCGGCACTCGCGGGTCCACCCTTCGGAGGTGGAACTGGGCAGTCCGTTCACGCGCGGCATTCGCCTTGCCATACCCATCGTGTCGGCCGCAATGGACACGGTCACCGAGCACCAGATGGCCATCGCGCTGGCCCGACACGGTGGGATCGGGATCATTCACAAGAACATGTCCATCGAGGAGCAGGCGGCCCAGGTGGACCGGGTCAAGCGCTCCGAGAGCGGGATGATCCTGAATCCGATCACGGTGGCACCCGGGGCGCGACTCCGGGAGGCCAGCGGGCTCATGTCCGAGTTCTCGATCAGCGGCGTGCCGGTGGTCGAGGAGGACGGCACCCTGGTCGGGATCATCACGAACCGCGACCTGGTGTTCGAGGCCGATCTCGAGCGACGCGTCGCGGACGTCATGACCCGGGAGGGCCTGGTGACGGCCCCCGAGGGCACATCCCTCGCGGGCGCGGAGGAGATCCTCCGCCGGCACAAGATCGAGAAGCTGCCGGTGGTGGACGAAGAAGGCCGCCTGCGCGGTCTCATCACCGTGAAGGACATCTTCAAGCGCCGGGCCTACCCGGATGCTTCGAAGGACGAGCACGGAAGGCTCCGCGTCGGCGCCGCGGTCGGTGCTTCGCGCCGGGACCTGGACCGGGCCAGCGAGCTCGTCGAGGCTGGCTGCGACGTGCTGGTGGTGGACACCGCGCACGGTCACTCGCAGGGCGTTCTGGACGCGGTGGCGAGGATTCGCGAGGTGCTGCCGGACGTCCAGCTGGTGGCGGGCAACGTCGCCACGAAGGAGGGGGCCCGCGACCTGGCCGACCGCGGCGTCGATGCGGTCAAGGTCGGCGTCGGGCCGGGCTCGATCTGCACGACGCGGGTCGTGACCGGCGTGGGCGTGCCCCAGGTGACGGCGGTCATGGATGCCGTGGAAGGTGTCGACGGTCGGCTTCCGGTGATCTCGGACGGCGGCGTCCGCCATTCCGGGGACGTGGTCAAGGCGATCGCGGCGGGGGCGTCGACGGTGATGATGGGATCGATGTTCGCCGGCACCGACGAGAGCCCGGGCGAGGCGTTCCTCCTCGAGGGGCGGCGCTTCAAAGTCGTAAGGGGCATGGGGTCCCTGTCGGCCATGGAAGAGGGGTCGGCCGACCGGTACTTCCAGGAAGGCCAGGAGGCCAGGAAGCTGGTCCCCGAGGGCGTCGAGGGAAGGGTGCCGTACAAGGGACCGGTGACCGACACGATCTTCCAGCTCGTGGGCGGTCTCCGGAGCGGGATGGGGTACTGCGGTGTGGCCGATATCGAGGAGTTGCGGGTGGACGCGCGCTTCGTCAAGATCACGGGCGGCGGTCTCCGGGAATCCCATCCGCACGATGTCGTCATCACGCGGGAAGCCCCCAACTACCGGGTCTGAGGCCGAGGCACGACCTCGGCTCGCCAGCCGCGGGACGAAGACGTTCGTGCGGCGAGAACATGCAGGAGTGAACGTAATGGCGCATACGTTTGTGAGCAGGGGCAGGACGGCGGTGCTCGTGGCGGGGACGGCGGTCGCGTTGAGCGCCTGCTTCGGCAATCCGGCGCCCAACATGGAGCTGGGCCGATCGTCCTCGCTGGCGGCCGGCCAGGCGGTGCTGCCGGACTCCGAGTTCGCGGCGCTGTTCCCGGTGCACGTGGATTCCGAGTTCGTGGCGGAGGCCAACCGCGAGGCGCAGCAGACCGTCCGAGCCATGACAGAGCAGACCCAGCGCGAGTTCCTGCGCCTGTTCGGCCCCGATCCCCTGGGACTGGCACGCGCCCCGGCCAACGCGGCGCGCTACGAGATCCCCCTGCAGACCAACCAGGCCGTCGAGGGCTGGATCGACTACTTCCGTTCCGAGATCCCCGACCGTTTCGCCACCTACCTGAGGCGATCGGGCCGGTACGAATCGATGATCCGCCCCAAGCTGCGCGCGGCGGGACTCCCGCAGGACCTCCTTTACCTGGCCGTCATCGAGAGCGGCATGAACCCCAACGCCTACAGCCGGGCGAGGGCCGTGGGGCTGTGGCAGTTCATAGCGGGAACCGCGCGCAAGTACGGCCTCGAGGTGGACTACTGGGTGGACGAGCGCCGCGACCCGGTGGCCTCGACCGATGCGGCCATCAAGTACCTTTCCGACCTGTACGACGAGTTCGGATCGTGGTACCTGGCCGCGGCCGCCTACAACGCCGGCGAGGGCCGGGTGCGCCGGGGGATCGCGCGCACGGGCTCCCACAGCTACTGGGATCTCGTGGACGCCCGCGTCCTGCATCGACAGACCCGGAACTACGTGCCCAAGCTCATCGCGGCCGCGCTGATCGGGCACGATCCGTCCCGGTACGGCTTCGACGACATCGAGCCCGAGTCCAGGGTGGCCTACGACACGGTGGACGTGCCGGACGCCACCAGCTTCGACGTCATCGCGAAGGCCGCCGGGGTCTCCGAGGATGCGGTCGACGACCTCAATCCCGAGTACCTCCGCCACGTGACGCCGCCGCACCGCACCTCGGTGGTCAAGGTGCCGGTCGGTCACGCGGAGCGCTTCGCCAGCGCCTACGCGCAGATCCCGGCCGCCAAGAGGGTCACGTGGCTCGTTCACACGGTGACGCGCGGCCAGACCCTCTCGGGCATCGCGGCCCGCTACGGCACCTCGGTGCGCGCCATCCTGGCCGCCAACCGCGGGGTGAGTCCCCGCCGTCTCCAGATCGGCGAGCGACTCGTGGTACCGAGGGAGGGCGTGCGGGCGCCGGTCCACCTGGCTTCGGCTCGGGCCAGCCGCCCGAGCGGCCCCTCCACGGTGGTCGTGCGGCGTGGCGACACGCTGTGGGCGATCGCGCGGCGCTACAACGTCAGCACCCGTGAGCTCATGAGCTGGAACGGGCTCCGGTCGGCCAGCATCCACCCGGGCGACCGGCTCGAGGTGAGGCGCTGACCATGTCCCGCCTCCTCCGGGTGGACCTGCACTCGCACACCCACCACTCGCCGGACGCCTACACGTCGCCGGCGGAGCTCGTCGAGCGTGCAGCCGAGGTCGGTCTCGACCGGATCGCGGTCACCGATCACGGAGAGATCGAGGGCGCCCTCGAAGCTCGCAGCCTCGATCCGATCAGGATCATCGTCGGGGAGGAGATCCGTTGCCGATGTGGCACGGAGTTGATCGGGCTCTTCCTGAGGGAGCGGGTCCCGTCCGGGCTCGAGGCCAGAGAGGTGGCCGAGCGGGTCGCCGACCAGGGCGGCGTCCTGTACGCACCCCATCCCTACGCGTACGCGCGTCAGGCCCTGAGCCGGGCGGCCACGGCGCTGGAACTGGCCGAAGCGGTCGAGGTGTTCAACGCGCGGGCCTTCCTGCCCCTGTGGAACCGGAGGGCGGGTCGCACGGCGCGCGACCTGGGCCTGCCGCGGTGCGCCGGGTCCGACGCGCACTTTCCCCGCGAGCTGGGCCGGGCCTACAGTGTCATGCCGGAGTTCGCGAGCGCCGAGGGGTTCCGCGAGGCGGCGAACGCGAGCCGGCCCGTGCTGGAGCGGGTGACCGGCCCGTGGATGCACCTGGCCTCGGCGGGCCTCAAGGTCGCCCGGGTGTGCCGCGAGCGCGCGCCGCATCCGAGTCCGCGACACGCCCTCGAGGTGGCCGAGAAGGTCTGAGCACTCCTACCGTCCGGTGACGGCGGCTTCGCGTCCTTGCCGCGGAGGTCCCGCCAGCGGATAGACCGTGGCGGCCCCCTCCTTCTTGCCGATCGCGTTCCGTGGGTCCACCACGATGGGTGCGTGCTCGAGCACCAGGTCGTAGTCCATGGCGGCGTGGTCGGTCGTGATGATGACCACGTCGCAACGGCCGAGCTCCTGGCTCGTCAGTGGGACGGAGGCGAACGTCGTCCCGTCCAGGGCGATGGACTCCACGTACGGATCGTGATAGCGGACCTCGGCGCCCCGCTGCTGCAGGAGGCGCAGGATGTCGATGGCGGGACTCTCGCGCGTGTCGTCCACGTTGGGCTTGTAGGCCATGCCGAGCAGGAGGACGCGGCTCCCGTTCAACGACTTCCGGACGGCGTTCAGGGCCTCGGTCACGCGCGCGATCACGTAGCGCGGCATCTCCGCGTTGATCTCGGCGGCCAGCTCGATGAAGCGCGTTCGGTACTGGAGCGTCTTCATCTTCCACGCCAGGTAGTGGGGGTCGATCGGGATGCAGTGACCCCCGAGCCCCGGTCCCGGATGGAACCGCATGAAGCCGTAAGGCTTGCTGGCGGCGGCGTCGATGACCTCCCAGATGTCGATGCCCAGTCGATCGGCGATGATCGCCATCTCGTTGGCCAGGCCGATGTTGACCGCCCGAAACGTGTTCTCGAGGATCTTGGCCAGCTCCGCGGCCTCCGGCGAAGACACCTCCACCACGGTCTCGATCGCTTCCCCGTACAGGGCGGCGACCAGCTCGTGGCACGCCGGGGTGAGTCCGCCGACCACCTTGGGCGTGTTGTCCAGGTGCCAGGTCGGGTTTCCCGGGTCGACCCGCTCGGGGCTGAACGCCAGGAAGAAGTCCTTTCCGGCCTCGAGCCCGCTCTCCTCGAGGGTCGGCTGCACGAGCTCGCGGGTCGTGCCCGGATACGTGGTCGACTCCAGGATGATGAGCTGCCCGGCGCGGAGCCGGTCCCGGATGCGGCGGGTCACGTCCACGATGTACGAGACGTCGGGGTCGCCCGTCTTCGACAGCGGGGTCGGGACGCAGATGATGATGGCGTCGGCTTCGTCGAGCCGGTCGAAGTCGTCGGTGACCTCGAACCGGCCCGCGTCCACCTGGCGCCGCACCCGGTCGGCCGCGATGTCCATGATGTGCGAGCGGCCCTCGCGCAGCGCGCCGACGACCCGCCGACTGATGTCGAACCCGAGGAGTGGGAAGCCGGCCTCGGCGAAGGTGATGGCCACGGGGAGTCCCACGTAGCCGAGGCCCACCACGCCGACACGGGCCTCGTGCGATCGTATACGGTCGAGAAGCTTCGAATGCTCGCTCATGTCCATGTGAGTTGGGGGAGCCGGCTATGCGCCGGCCAAGATCGGCTGACGACGGGGGCGGCGCCAGAGCGGCGCCGCCCCCTCGCATGGCGTTACGTGTCCGTCACTCGCTCCCGTGCAGCACCTTGAAGGCGTAGCCATTGGCCGGGTTCTCGCCCGACGCGAGCAGCGTTCCCACCCGGTTCGGCCCCCGGTTGTAGGCCAGCAGCGCCAGCTGCTGGTCCGGGTACTGGCCGAGCAGGATGCTGAGATAGCGAAGGCCCAGGTGCAGGTTCGTGTCCGGGTCGAACAGGTCGTCACTGGTGACCGAGGGATCGAGCCAGTGCGCCGTGCTGGGCTTGATCTGCGTATAGCCCACCGCTCCCGCATCGCTCACGGCCCAACGGTGGAAGGACGACTCGGTCTTGATCAGGCTGAAGGCCATCTGCGGCTCCAGGCCTTCCGCGATCGCGATGTCGTAGATCCGAGACGCGAGATCGGCCGGGATCGAGTAGTGGGCCGAGTAGCTCTGGATGTCGCGAAGGCGCTGGGCCTGCAGGCCGCGGAGCGCGGCCTCGCCGCGAGCCGCGTGCGCGCCGGAGCGGGACTCCGCCAGCGTGGCGCGGGCCCGGTGCAGGGCCGTGCCGGGCAGGTTCACGAACGAGGCCAGCTCGATGCCGACCAGCAGCGCGAACGCGGCCAGGCCGGCGGCACCTATGGGCGTGGTCAGGAGCGCCGTGAAGTCACGGACGCGCCATCGTAAGCCTCGCGTGGGCCGACGGCCGAATTCCTCCCTGAGGGCGGTCAAGGACATGTATGTCACTCCTGTCGTAGCCATCTCGAGGACCCGCCGGGGTGCTGCCTCCTCCGCCCGACTGGCCTTCTGCGTGGCGCCCGACCCCAGGGTATGGGAGACCGGCGCACGTCGGGGGGGCGCAACCGGCGTGCCACCCGCCCCTCTTGTTCGGGTCCTGTTCGGGTCAGGTGTCCGAACCCCTTTGCCACGTGCCGCTTCGGCCGCCGCTCTTCTCCAGCAGACGGACCGATTCGAGGCTCATGCCCCGGTCACGGCTCTTGGCCATGTCGTACAGGGCCAACAGACCTGCCGACACGGCGCACAGGGCCTCCATCTCCACGCCCGTTCGGGCCTGCGTGGAGGCGGTGGCGCGCAGCTTCACTCCCGGCCGCCCCTCGGCGTCCGGCCGCACCTCCTCAATGTGCACTTCGAGGGCGTCGAGCGAAAGGGGGTGGCACAGCGGAATGAGGTCGGACGTTCGCTTGGCTCCGCCCACCGCGGCCAGCCGGGCCACCGTGAGGGCGTCGCCCTTCCCGATCTCCTGATCGCGGATGGCCTGCAGCGTGTCCGGCGACATGCGGAGGACGCCCTCCGCCACGGCCCGCCGTGCGGTCACCGGCTTCGCGCCGACATCGACCATGCGGGCCCGGCCCGCACCGTCCAGGTGCGTCAGGCCGACGTCGCCGGGCTCGGACTCGCCCATGGGCTCTCCTCGTCCTGCCGGTCATCTCGGTCCGGCCCGGCTTGGGCCGACCGGGCGTCCGGCTTGGGTACTCCCCCCACCGGGCTACGTTCCCGCTCCCCGCGTCTCATGGGGCCTCCAGGGCGGATCCGAGGTCGACCAGGAGACCGGCCGTGATGGCCTGCGGGTTCAGGTTGCCGGCCGCCTCCTCCCGAGCCTCCTCCACCAGGGCGATGGCGCGGAGGAGCGCGTGCGCAGGCGGCGCCGCGTCGGCGAGCGCCGCCGCCGCCCCGGGGTCGAACCCGAGCTCGGGTCGTCCGAGGCTCGCGGTGAGCAGGTCCCGGAGGAGCTCCGTGGCCGAGGCCAGCACCTCGTCGAAATCTCCGCGAGCTCCGCTGGGAGGAAGGGAGGCCGCGAAAGACCACCGGTCGACTCGGTCCCGGGAGAGGGCCGCCCGGAGGAGATCCTGGGCCCGCCCGCGTGTCGCCCCGGACTCCTCCGAGAGGGCGCGGAGGGCCCGCCCCGGAGACCCCTGCGAGCGGCGCGCCAGGGACGCGGCGCGGTCGGGGTCGACCGCGGCCACCTCGACCAGGAGTCGCTCGATCGCCCCGGCGGGCACCGGGAGCACCCGGAGGCCCAGGGTGCGGGAGCGGATGGTGGGCAGGAGGGCGCCCGGGCGGCTGGAGGTGAGCAGGACGAAGGCGTCCTCCGGCGGCTCTTCGAGGAGCTTCAGGAAGGCGTTGGCGGCCTCGGGGCTCGAGGCCTGGGGCACCATGGACTCGGCGTCACCCACGACGAACACGGACCGCTTTCCCATGGCCGGCCGGCGCGACGCCTTCGCCTTCATCTGCTGGACCGCCGCCAGGTACAATCCCGTGGCTCCGTCGAAGTCCCGCACCGCCAGGGGATGGGCTCGCCGTTCCTCGAGCTCCTCGAACCTGGCTTCCTCCAGCTTCTCCCGCAGCTTGGACGGGGTCGAGGCCCCCTTGGGACGCGGCAGGGGAAAGAACCAGTGCAGGTCGGGATGCTCCAGCCGGAGCGCCAGGCGGCAGCTGCGGCAGCGCCCGCAGGCCGAGCCCTCCTCGCACAGCAGTCGCTGTCCCAGCCACAGGGCCAGTCGCTGCTTGCCGACGCCGACGGGGCCGTGCAGGAGGATCGAGGAGGGCAGGCGGCCCCGCTCCACGGAGCGGGACAGCCGCGCCTGGAGCTCCTCGTGGCCGACCACGGCGTGGAGGCCGGGAGGCCGGGAGGGGGGCGCTCCGCCGCCTCTCGCCTCAGCCACCGGAATGACTCCGGAGCCAGCGCACCGGGTCGACCGGCTGGGGCGCACCGCCCGCCGTGGGCTGGTGGATCTGGAACTCGATGTGGGGTCCCGCCCGGCTGGAGGCGCCGCCCACCGCGCCGATCACCTGCCCCCTGGCCACGTGCTCTCCCACGTGCACGCGCACGCGCTCCAGGTACAGGTAGGCCGAGTAGTAACCCCCGCCGTGGCTGATGATGACCGTGGGACCCATGAGCCCCTGCGTTCCGGCGAATTCCACGCGTCCCGACTCCACGGCCTTGACCGGCGTCCCCTCGGAGGCGGCGATCCCGATGCCGTCCCGGTTGATGGTCGTGCCCCCGTTCCTCTCGGGCCCGAACTGGTAGACGATGCGACCGTCCACGGGCCATGCCAGCTTGCCCAGGTCCCCCGTGGTCAGGCTGGAGGAGCTCGAGCGCCCCGCCCGCCGCTCGCTCTCGCGGCGCGCGCGCTCCAGCTCGGCGATGACGTTCTGGAGCTGTGCCTCGTCCTGGGCGAGCTGCGCCTCCTGCTCGCGCGCCTTCGACCGCTGGGTGCGGTACAGCGACAGGCGGCGGCGGTACTGAAGGCGCAGCGACTGGAGGTCCGAGAGCTCCTGCTTCTTGCTGCCCCGCAGGTCCTGCAGCCGGCTCAGCTGTCCGGCCAGCTCCGAGCGCTGCTCCTCGAGCTTGCCCTCCAGCGTGCCCACCTGTCGAACGAGCATGCGGTCGTACAGGGTGACCAGGTGCAGGTACTTGTAGCGGTCGATGAGGTCCGAGAAGGAGCGGGCCGACAGGAGGACCTGGAGCGGGCCGAGCGGGCCCCGCTCGTAGACCTCCTTGAGTCGCTCGTGCAGCTCGGTCTTGCGGACCGTGAGCTCGTCACGGGTCTGCAGCATCTGGGCGGTCGTGCGGGCCACCTGCTCGCCGGTGGCCTCGGTCTGGACGTCCAGCTCGGCCACCACGCTGCTCGAGGAGCCGATCTGCTTCTCGAGGTTGCCGAGCTCCTCGGAAGCCGTGCTCACCTGGTGAGTGAGCCGCTGCATGGCCTTCCGGAGCTGCTGGCGCTGCTGGCGGATCTCCTCGAGTCGCTTCTGGCTCTGCTCGATCTTGTCCTTGAGGAGGCGGGTCGTGTCCTGCTGGGCCCGGAGGGCCACCGGCGCGGCGGCCAGCGCCGCGCCGAGCAACCCCGTCGCCACCCCTCGCAAGGAAGGGCGTGGAAGGCGGCGTGGCGCCATCGGGGGTGTGCGCCTCGAGACGGATCCCCGGCGGGCTGGTCCCTCCCGGCCGGTTCCTTTCGTCACCCGCCCCGCGCTCCTCAGAGGTCGTAGAGCCCGCGAAGTTCCTTCCTGATGGCGCGTCCCGCGGACAGCATCCCCAGGAGAGCCGCGCCCGCGATCCCCGCCACGATCCACACGTCCGGCATCCAGCTCACCGCGAGAAAGGAGGCGTCGATGAGCCGCCAGGTCCCCCAGGTGAGCCCGAAGGCGAGGAGGCCGCCGGCGAGGCCGGTCACCAGTCCCTCGAGCAGGTAGGGGCGCCGGATGAAGCCCTCCGTCGCGCCGATGGTCTGCATGATCGCGATCTCCTCGGAGCGCGCCAGAATGGCCATGCGCACGGACGTGCCCACGAGCATCACGGCCACCAGGGCGAACGCGCCGCCCAGGATGAGGGACGCGGCGCCGGCGATGCGCCGCAACGAGAAGATGCGCTCCACCCAGTCGCGGCCGTAGCGAACGTCGTCCACGAAGTCGTAGCTCCGAAGGCGCTCGGCCACGCGCCGCACGGCGTCGGGAGTCCGGTAGCCCGGCTTGAGCGAGACCTCCAGCGACGCCGGCAGCGGGTTCACCTCGAGGTTCGAGAACACGTCCGAGAACTCCGTGAGCTCCTGTGAAGCGTCGTGCAGCGCTTCGACCTTGGAGATGTAGCGCACTCCGGCCACCTCCGGGAAGCTCTGCACCTCCTTTCGCGCCACGTCGACGCGGCTCTCGGCTGTGCCGTCCCGCAGATAGGCCACCACCTGCACCTGCTCCTCGACGTGAGACAGGGCCAGGTCGATGTTGTAGGCGGTCAGACCGAACAGTCCGAGAATGAACAGGCTGAAGCCGATGGATGTCACGGAGAGCACGCCGAGCAGCGGCGCGCGGCGCAGGCTGGCGATGGCTTCGCGCAGGGCCCTCACGTGGAGGCCTCCTCGCCAGCCGAGTCGTACACGAGAGATCCGTGCTCGAGCTCCAGGACCCGGACGTCGCGATGGCGGTGCAGGAGCTCCGCGTCGTGCGTGGCGAACAGGACGGCCATCCCGAGGTCGTTGATGCGCCGCAGGAGCTCGAACACGCCGTCGGCGGCGCGCCGGTCCAGGTTCCCGGTGGGCTCGTCTGCCAGCAGGACGAGCGGGTCGGTGGCCAGCGCCCGGGCGATGGCCACCCGCTGGCGCTCGCCGCCCGAGAGCTCGGAGGGATGGGACTGGGACTTGGCCGCCAGCCCGACGTGGCCCAGGAGCTGCTGCACCTTCTGCCGCATCTTGCGGCGGGACGCGCCGGTCGCCTCGAGCGCGAAGGCCACGTTCTGGGAGGCCGTGAGTCGCTCCAGCAGCCGGAAGTCCTGGAAGACGTATCCGACCCGTCTCCGCAGCTGCGGAACGTCCTTGCGGCGCATGGAGTCCGAGCTGAAGCGCGACACGCGCACCCGGCCTTCATCGGGGAGCGTGTGCATGTGGACGAGCTGCAGGACCGTCGTCTTGCCGGCGCCGGACGGTCCGGTGAGGAAGGCGAACTCGCCCTTCCTCAGGTGGAAGGAGACGTCGGCGAGAGCGGCACCGGTGCGGGGATAGCGCTTGGTGACCCCCTCGAACTGGATCATGCGGCTGCCGCCCGCCGGGTTCCGCAGAAGCGGAGGCACAGGCGTACGGCCTCGATCATGGAGGCGGGATCGGCCACGCCCCGGCCCGCGATGTCGAACGCCGTGCCGTGGTCGGGTGACGTGCGCGGAAACGGAAGTCCGGCGGTGACGTTCACGCCCCGCTCCATGGCCACCGTCTTGAGCACCGCGAGGCCCACATCGTGATAGGGGACGACCACCGCGTCCACCCGGCCGTCCAGGCAGCGGCGGAACACCGTATCGGCGGGGTGGATGCCGTCCATGATCCCTTCTCCCTCCGCCTGGAGACGGCGCATGGCCGGCTCCAAAATGCGGGCCTCCTCGTCTCCCATCAGTCCACCCTCCGAAGCGTGCGGGTTCAGGCCCGCGAACGCCAGCCTGGGTCGCTCGAAGCCCCACCAGTCCCGCAGGGCCCGTATCGCGATCCGGCTCCGGGTGACCGCCAGCGCTTCGTCCAGGCTCGCGGCGACCCGGGACAACGGAATGTGTCCGGTCAGGAACGCCATGCGGAGCGGCCCGCCCAGTGGTGTGTCCTCGGCCGTCATGATCATGGTCACTTCCGGTACGCCGGAGAGCTCGCGAAGGAACTCCGTGTGGCCCGGGTAGTGGAAGCCGGCCGCCGCGAGCGCGGCTTTCGAGAGAGGCGCGGTCACGATGCCATCCACGGCGCCCTCGAGGGCCAGCTCGGCGGCCCGGCGCACGGCGCGGCCCGCGGCCTGCCCGGCGGCCCGCTCGAGATCGGCGGCCTCCGGGTCCCAGTGGCCGATGGGTTCCAGGGAGACCCGCGCGCCCGCCTCCCGTCCGAGCGCCCCGGCGTCCACCACGCCCTCGGGACCCACCAGCACCCACTCGGCCGAGCCGGAAAGGGCGGCGGAGCGCACGGCCTTCTCGGTGATCTCGGGCCCGATGCCCCGTGGATCACCGAGCGTGATGGCCACCCGGAACGATCCGGAGGCGCCGTCCCGGCCGGAGCGCTCCTCGGCGTGGTCGCGTCCCGTCACCGCCCGTCCCCCGGCCCGCTTCTAGAGGTAGATCTTGACGTACATACGCCGCCGGAGCTGCGCCACGTACTCCTGGAACTGCTTGGTGCGGACCAGGTTCTCTCGGATCTGGTCCTTGACGTCCTCGAACCGATACGGCCCGGCCGGCTTGAAGTCCGTGATCTTGAGCACCACGAACTCGGAGAGGTCGAAGGCGCCGGTGACCGGGAAGGGGCCGATCGCCTGGCCGGACTCGGGCTGGCCGATCGCCTTGGCGTACGCGTCTCCGAACCGGCTGGAAACGTCCGTGAGCGCGATGTCCTCGAAGTGCGTCTCCTGGTCCCGGATGCCGTACTCCCGGCCCAGGCGGGTCGGGTCGGCTCCGGACCGCAGGCTGTCCGCCAGCGCGTCGGCCCGTTCCCGCGCCTTGCGCACGTCCGAGCTGTCGATGTCCGGACGGATGAGGATCTGGCTGATCTCACGCTCACCGCCCCGGATGTTCTGGACCTTGATGATGTGGAAGCCGAAGCGCGTCCCGATCGGGCCGACCACGCGTCCGGGCGGTGCGGCCCATGCCACGTCCGCGAACGCGGGCACCACGTCGGACCGACGGATCCAGCCCATGTCGCCGCCCTGGCTCCGCGTGCCCGGGTCGTTCGAGAAGCGGTGGGCGGCGACGGAGAAGTCGGTCCCGGAACGGATCTCGTCCAGCGCCTTGCGCGCCACGGCGATGGCGCTGTCGGCCGCCGCCGAGTCCGGGCGGGGCACGATCGTGATGCGCTCGAACGAGATCGAGGCCGGTCGCCGGGCCGAGGCCGAGTTCGCGTCGAAGTAGGCGCGCACGTCCGAGTCGCTGACGGCCGCCGGAGGCAGCCCCTGGTCGCTGATCAGCTGCTGTCGGAAGCGGGAGAGCAGGAGCTCCTGGCGGGCCTGCTGCTGTAGCATCTGCCGGTACTGGAACATGTTCTGGCCGGTGCGCTCGACCGCCTGGCGGAAGGCCTCGTCGGACTGGAAACCGGACCGGATTCGGTCGAACTGGCTCTGCACGGCCTGCTGCACCTGGTCGTCGCCGATGGTCACGCCCTCCTGCTCGGCGCGCTGTACGAGCAGCATCCTGTCGATCATGTCCTGGAGCGTCGACCGGACCAGGGAGTCCCTGGCCACCGGGTCCTGCGGGATCTTCTCGCCCTGCTGGCGCAGGCGGTAGATCTGCTCCTGGAGCTCGGACAGGAGGATGGCCGAGTCCCCGGCGACGGCCACCACGCGGTCGACGACCTGGACCGAGTCGCCGCCCGTGGCGTTGCCGAGCTCCGGCTCCGGTCCGGCCGGTCTCGGCGCGGGCCTCTGGGCCGCGGTATCCGCGGGAGGTACGGTGTCCGCGGGAGGAACCGTGTCGGGCTGCTGCGCGGCGGCGCGCGCCGCCCCGCCCCCGGCGAAGACGAGCCCGAGGCCGAGGACGAGGGCCACGAGCATGTGGCCCCGATGGCGCGGTCGGAGCGCGGGGCTGCGCGGCGCTGGCCGGTCCGCGGGGTCGGTGGCGCCTTGGGTCATGCTGGCACGGCTCCCGGGTTGCTGGAGTGTGGGTCGAACCGGGCTCGGGGTCCGCCTTCGACCGGCTCGGACACAGCGGGATACCCGGCGCGCCCCGGCCCGGTCCCCGCCCTCATCGAGCGGCCGGCGCCGGCTCCGTACCGGCCTCCTCGGTGCGCGCCAGCACGGCCAGGGCGTCGACCAGGGTGGGCAGGATGGGCTCCACGCCGGCGTTCTCGAGCACCAAGGATAGCGGCTGCGTGCGGCGCACTTCAACGGCGAGCTGGCGATCCAGGAACGCGTCCCGGAGGAGGGCCATGCGCGGCACGGCTTCCGCACGGAAGTTGATACGCGCGGAGCGGTCCGAGACGCGGATCCACTCCGCCTCCAGGGTCTGTCCCAGCGCCCGGAGCTCGACCGATGCCAGGAGGCGGTCGGCGGGATCCGGGAGCGGCCCGAAGCGGTCGCGGAGCTCGTCCCGCAGCTCGGCGACCTCCTCGCGACTCCCGATACGCGAGATCCGCCGATACAGGTGCATCTTCTGCTCGGCGTTCAGGATGTAGTCGTCCGGCAGATACGCCTCGCCCGCCACCGAGACCTGCGGGGGCTCGGCGGCTGCCGCTCCGTCCTCGCCCTTGAGGCGCGCCACCGTGCGCTCCAGCATCCGGCGGTAGGTCTCGAAGCCGACCGCCCGGGCGAAGCCCGACTGTTCGGCGCCGAGGAGGTTCCCGGCGCCGCGCAGCTCGAGGTCCTTGAGGGCGATGAGGTGGCCGGCTCCCAGCTCGGTGTGGTGCTCCAGGATGCGAAGTCGGCGCTCCGCTTCGGGCGTGACGTCGTCCGGGACGAGGAGGTAGCAGTAGGCCCGGTGGTGGGAGCGGCCCACCCGCCCGCGAAGCTGGTAGAGCTGGGCCAGGCCGAAGCGGTCGGCCCGGTGGACGATCATGGTGTTGGCCGTCGGGACATCGAGCCCGTTCTCGATGATGGAGGTGCACACGAGCACGTCGATGTCGCCGTCGACGAGCCCCGCCATGGTGATCTCGAGCTCCTCCCCGTTCATCTGGCCGTGCGCGACGGCCGTGCGGGCGTCGGGCAGGAGTCTCCGCACACGCTGGCGGATGGCCTCGATCGTCTGGACACGGTCGTGCACGAAGAACACCTGGCCGCCGCGGTCCAGCTCGCGGCGCATGGCGTCCTGGAGGACGGCGTCGCTCCAGCGCAGCACGTGCGTGATGATCGGCATGCGGTCGCGCGGGGCCGTCTCGATGATGGACATGTCCCGCAGCCCCCCGAGGGCGAGCTGCATGGTGCGGGGGATGGGGGTGGCGGTGAGCGTGAGCACGCCGACCGAGCGCTTGAGGGCCTTGAGGCGCTCCTTCTGCCTCACGCCGAAACGCTGCTCTTCGTCCACGATGACCAGGCCGAGGTCGTGGAAGGTCACGTCGCCGGACAGCAGCCGGTGCGTCCCGATCACGACGTCCACGACGCCGGAGGCGAGGCCGTCGAGGACCCCCTCCTGCTCGGCCCGGGTCTGGAACCGGGAGAGCTGCTCGAGCCGGATCGGGAAACCCGCCAGCCGCTGACCGAACGTCTGGAAATGCTGCTCTACCAGCACGGTGGTCGGGGCGAGGATGGCCACCTGCTTGCTATCCTGGACGGCCTTGAAGGCCGCCCGCATGGCCACCTCGGTCTTTCCGTAGCCCACGTCGCCGCAGATGAGGCGGTCCATGGGTCGCGGCTCCTCCATGTCGCGCCGAACGTCCTCCCAGGCGGCCAGCTGGTCGGGGGTCTCCTCGAACAGGAAGGCCGACTCCATCTCCCGCTGCCAGCGCGTCTCGCCCGCGAACGCGTGGCCCTCGGCGATCTGACGGTGGGCGTAGAGCTCGAGCAGCTCGGCCGCCTGCTCCTGGATCGAGTCGACCGTGCGCTCCTTGAGCTTCTTCCAGCGCTTGCCGCCCAGCTTGTGGACGGCGGGCGGATCGGCCGGCTGCCCGTCCTCCCCGGGCGCGCTCCAGCGTTCGATGAGGTCCAGGCGGTAGTGGGGGACCCGCAGGAGCTCACCGTCCGCGTATTCGATCTTCAGGGTCTCGATGGCCTCGCCGCCGACCTCGACGCGCTCGAGTCCCCGGTAGCGGCCAATGCCGTGATCGAGGTGGACCACGTAGTCCCCCGGCCGCAGGGATGCCACCGACTCGAGCGTGGCGGCGCCCTGGAAGCGGCCCGTGCGCCGCGGGCGTCGCGATCGGCGGAAGATCTCGTGGTCGGTGAGCACCACCAGGGGACGGGGCCCCGGGATGCGGAGTCCGCCCGTGAGGGAGCCGAGCGTCAGGGTGGCGGCTCCGCCGAGGTCGGGACCGCCGCGTTCCTCCAGGATCTCCCCGAGCCGCTCGAGCTGGCCCTCGTTGTCGCACAGGATCACGACCGCGTCGCCCCGGTCGCGGGCCGCCCGGATGGCGAGGGCCAGGCGTCCCATGTCCCGGTCCACCGCCGGAGGTGGCTCGAGGCGGAGGTCCAGCCACGCCGGATCCGCCCCGGACGCGGCGGCCTGGATTCGGGGCAGGGCGGCGAGGCGCCGCTCGCCCTCCTCGGGGGGCACTACCAGCGCCTCGGGAGCGAGCCCCCCGGCGCCGGCGGGCCGGGCCGCCGCGGTCTCGCTCCACATCTCGGCCCTGCGCTCCCGGCCGCGCGGGGCATCCATCTCGACGAGCAGGGATCCCTGCGGCAGCAGCTCGACCAGGGACCGGCGGCGTCCGGCCGCCTCGCGGGCCGGGCCGCCGCCTTTCCGGTCGGCACCGGCGGCCCGCCGGGGGGTCGAGGTGCGCAGGTCGACCGGGAGGACCTCCACGGCCTCGAGGACCCGTGACGTGCGCTGGGTCAGCGGGTCGAAACGGCGTACGGAGGCGATCCGGTCCCCCCACAGCTCCAGCCGCACGGGGCCGTCCGTGCTGAGCGGGTAGAGGTCGACGATCCCACCCCGGATCGCGTACTCGCCCAGCTCGGCCACCGTGTGCACCCGCTCGAAGCCCATGCGCTCGAGGCGCTCCCCCAGCCCGTCGAGCCCCCAGGTGTCACCGGCCGCCAGTCGGAGCTCGAGGGGGCCGGCGCCGGGCAGCTCTGTCCGCTCGACCAGCGCGCGGGCCGTGGTGACCAGCAGGCGGGCCTTACCGGCCAGGAGGGAGGCCAGGGCCTCGACCCGTTGACCCGTGATCTCCACGTGCGGGTCGACGTCCTCGTAGGGAAGGGCCTCGCGCTGGGGGAAGTAGTCGACCGGGCGGGCGGGGGCGAGCGTCTCGAGATCGGCGACCAGCTGTTCGGCTTCCGCCGGCGTGTCGGCCACCAGGACCACCGGATCGGGTCCGAGGTCCGTCAGGCAAGCGGTGAGCGCCGCCGGCGCGGCGCCGGGGAGGGGACCCACGAGCAGCCGCTCGCCCGGCCGGGGCAGACGATTCGCCATGCCCCGCTGGTCGAGGAGCTGGCGGAAGCTTTCGAGTATCAAGGACTCCGTGCGTGCCGCGTCGCGCTGAAAGGCCCGATCGGCCGCCGATCGAACCTCTCCTCGGCGGCCGCCGCCCGCCCCACCCTGGACGGGCACCGAAGGAGTACCGCCGCCGTGCGGCTGGGTTCCGGCGCCGCGCGAGGGCGGCGGGCACATGCTCCGAAGGCTCGGGTATGGAAGCGACCGACCGCCACGACACGGGGACGATCACGTCGAGGGAAGAGAGCGGAGCATGCGCGGAGTCCGACCGAAGGCCCCGGCGGGATGCCGGCCGCATCTGCTCCTGGCCGCGACCCTCCTGGGCTCCCTGGCCGGGTCTCCCGGCCCGGTGGGCGCACAGGAAGCGGCGCCCGTGCCGGCGGCCTCCGCCGCCGGCCGGATCACCGCCGCGAACCTGCGCACCCGGGTGAGGCTGCTGGCGGACGACTCGATGCGCGGACGGGACACGCCGAGCCCACAGCTCACCGAGGCGGCCCGGTACGTGGCCGACCAGTTCCGGTCGTTCGGCCTGCGGCCGGGCCTCGGTGACAGCTACATGCAGTTCTACCCCGTGACCGTCATCGAGCCGGGGCCTTCCGGCGCTCAGAGGCTCCTCGTGGACGGCCCCGAAGGCGAGCACGCCCTGCGCTCCGGACGGGACTTCGTGGCCGCCCCCACGGGCACGGGCCTCACGGGGTCGGGCCCGCTCCGACGCTTCGATCCGGACTCGTCGGCCGCGGAGGCTTCCGGAGCAATGCTGCTGGTCGACGCGCGTCCCTCCGACATGCCGGGAGTGTTCGCCTCGATCCGCCGCGTGCTGCGCGAGGGTGATGCGACTGGCGCCATCATCGTGGTGGATGCGCCGGATTCCTACTTCGAGGGCCTGCAGCGCTTCTTCGGTTCCCGCCGCGTGTCGATCGGCGAGCCCGATCTGCCGGGCAAGCCCGTGGCCCTGGTCGCGGCCTCGGCGCTGCCGGTCGCGATACGGGATCCGCTGTCCGCGGGGGAGACGTTGCCGTATGGCTGGACGGCTCGCCTGGAGACGACCGGGCACGTGCGTGCCGACAGCGCCATGAACGTCATCGGATGGCTGCCCGGGTCGGATCCCGAGCTGCAGGGCCAGTACGTCCTGTTCACGGCCCACATGGATCACGTGGGCGTGGGCCGTCCGGTGGACGGGGATTCCATCTACAACGGGGCGGACGACGATGCCTCGGGGACGGCGACCGTGCTCGAGCTGGCCAGCGCGTTCGCATCGGCGCCGAAGCACCCTCGCCGCTCCCTCGTGTTCATGACCGTGAGCGGGGAGGAGAAGGGCCTGCTGGGATCGACGTGGTACACCGGCCATCCCGTGTTCCCGCTCGAGCGGACCGTGGCGGACGTGAACATCGACATGATCGGCCGCAACTGGAAGGACACGGTGGTGGCGATCGGCAAGGAGGCGTCCACGCTGGGCGACGTGGTCGACCGGGTGGTGGCCCGCCATCCCGAGCTCGACATGACCGTCATCGCCGACCCGTGGCCCGAGCAGCACTTCTTTACGCGCTCGGATCACTACAACTTCGCTCGCAAGGGAATTCCGATCCTGTTCTTCTCGAGCGGCCTCCATCGAGACTATCACCGCCCCTCCGACGAGGCCGACCGGATCGAGTACGGGAAGATGGCTCGAATCGCGCGCCTGCTGTACTTCATGGGGGGGCGGATCGCCGACGCGGACCGGGTCCCCCGGTGGGACCCGGACGCGTATCGCCGGGTGGTGGGAGGGTCGGGATCGCCGTAGCTTGAAGGTCCCCCCTTTGACCGGTCCCCAAGGCGCGTCTCGCCCGGCGCGGGAATTCCGGGCGGCCGCCTTCACGTGCGCCCCATGGATCGAGGACGATGGCTAAGTCGAAGACCAGGAAATCGAAGAAGACCACTCCGGAGAGCGCCAAGAAGAACGGAGACCGTTCCGGCTCGGTCTCCACCGCGCCCGTGCTCGTGATCGACGACGAGAAGGCCATCGTCGAGGCCCTCCAGGCGGTGCTGAGCGCCGAAGGCTATCAGGTCGAGACGGCGCACGACGGCGAGGAGGCCTGGGCGAAGCTCGAACAGCGTCCGTACGGACTCGTGATCGTGGACCTCAAGCTCCCCAACGTGGACGGACTCGAGATCGTGCGCCGCATCCGTGAAGGCGGACTCGGATCGGAGATCATCATCATCACCGGCGAGGCGTCGGTGGACTCGGCCGTGGAGGCGATGCGGAGGGGAGCCTACGACTACCTCACCAAGCCGCTGGAGACGGACCGCCTCAAGGCGCTGGTTCCCAAGGCGCTCGAGAAGTACGACGTGCGGGAGCAGAAGGCGGCCCTCGAGCGAAAGGTGGCGAACCTCACCCGCTACGCCGAGCTCATCGGGCAGTCCGAGGAGATGAAGGAGGTCTACAAGACTATCGAGGCGGTGGCTCCCACGGACGCCAGCGTTCTCGTGTACGGGGAGTCGGGGACGGGCAAGGAGCTCGTGGCCCGGGCGCTCCACACCAAGTCGGCTCGCGCCGAGGGACGCTTCGTAGCGGTGAACTGCGCGGCCTTCCCCAAGGACATCCTCGAGAACGAGCTCTTCGGCCACGAGAAGGGTGCGTTCACGGGCAGCCTCAAGGAGAAGGCGGGCTGCTTCGAGCTGGCGGATGGCGGCACCCTCTTCCTGGACGAGGTCGCCGAGATGGGACCCGACACGCAGGTCAAGCTGCTCCGCGCGATCGAGACCCAGCAGTTCCGGCGCCTGGGAGGTCGCGACGAGATCGAGGTCGACATTCGGGTCCTGGCCGCCACCAACCGCGACGTGCACGAGGCGCTCCGGGAGGGGGACTTCCGCGAGGACCTCTACTACCGACTCTCGGTGGTCGAGATCGCCCTCCCGCCGCTGCGGGACCGGGGCGGGGACATCGAGCTCCTGGCGCACGAGTTCCTCAAGGAGTTCGGCGAGGAGCACGGCAAGCAGGTCGACGGCTTCTCCGAGGACGCGATCCGGTTTTTCCGTGCGTACGAGTGGCCCGGGAACGTCCGCGAGCTGAAGAACGCGGTCGAGCGGGCCGTGATCATGACCGGAGAGGGGGAGATCACCCTGACCGCGCTGCGGCCGCGGTCGGCGGATCGCAGGGGTTCGACCGAGGTCAGGATCCCCATCGGCGCCAGCCTCGAGAAGGCGGAGTCGCAGCTCATCCTCGAGACCTTCGCGTCCACGGGGGGGGACCGGGCCAGGACGGCCGCCATCCTGGGGCTGGACGAGGAGGTGCTGGGTGACCGACTCGTGGAGCTGTTGGGCCCCAAGGAGGAGGCGGTCGGCTAGAAGACGGGGGCACATGCCTTGCACGCAGCGAAGAGTGCATCTCCCTCATCCTTCCAGACGAGACCACAGCAGGTGACGCCATGTCCGACGAGAGAGAAGTCCCGATCGTGGTGGTGAAGAAGGGCTCGGGCTTCGGAGCCTTCCTGCTCGGAGCGCTGTGCGGCGCGGCCGGGGGCCTGTTGTTCGCTCCGCGCTCCGGCAAGGAGACCCAGCGGGAGCTCCGGGAGGGAGCCTTGCGGCTCCGCTCCGACGCCGAAGACAAGCTCGAAGGCCTGCGCGACGATCTCGTGGAGGTCTACGAGCGGGCTCGCGAGGACGTCTCCGAGCGCGTCGACGTGGCCCGCGAGGAGATCCGGCACCGGCGGCGCCAGGCCGAGGAGGCCGTGCGGGCCGGGCGCAGCGGGGCCCACGGGGCCCGCGGAGACCTCGAGCGACGCGTGGTCGAGTCGAAGCGCGCCTACCGGGAGAGCATGAAGCGGCAGGGCCCCGGGGCGAGCGAAGACGGCCACGAGGAGAACAGCGCCGCCGGGGACACGGAAGCCGCAGCCACCGAGAGCGAGGGCTGAGCTCCACCGGCGTCACGCTCGCGGACTGAGCCTCCGCCACGGTGGACCGGCTCGGCGACGTCCGCGAGTTCGTCGGCTACGTGTACGAGAAGGCCGGGGAGGACAACATCTTTTTCCTGGCCTCGGGGATGACGTTCAGCCTGCTCCTGGCCGCGCTCCCGTTCCTGCTCCTCCTCCTCTCGGTGGCGGGGCTCGTGCTGGCGCCCCAGTTCGAGGCGCCCCAGGGCGTGGTGCTCCGCAGGCTGTGGGAGCTCCTCCCGGTCGGCAGTGCCTCGGTGCAGCGCTATCTGGACGGGCAGCTCCAGGACATCCTCTCCAGCGCGGGCTCGGTCGGACTGGTGAGCGCCGTGTTGTTCGTGTGGTTCTCCACACGCCTGTTCGGCGCGGTTCGCACGGTCCTGGCCGAGGTGTTCGATCTCGGCGAGCCTCCCGGCGTGATCCGCGGCAAGTGGCTGGACGTGCAGCTCGTCCTGGTGAGCACGGCCCTCCTCACGCTGAACGTGTCCATCACCACGGTCCTCAGCGGCCTGGGAGAGCAGCTGCTCGAGCGCGTCGGGCTCCAGGCCGGCCCCACAACCCGGCTGGCGGCGTTCGCCACCGCCTTCCTGTTCATCTACGTGATGTTCCTCGTCATCTTCAAGTCCGTGTCACTGAACAGGATACGGTGGCGCACGGCGGCGATTGCCGCCCTGTTCGCCTCCGTGTCGTTCGAGCTGCTCAAGGTCGGCTTCGGCTGGTATGTCTCCAACTTCGCCGACTATTCCTCGATCTTCTTCGCCTTCTCCGTGCTGGTGGTCGTGGTCATGGCGACCTACTACGGGTCCATTCTGTTCATCCTGGGCGGCGAGGTGGCACAGGTCTACGAGCTTCGCCGCACTCTGCGGGAGCAGCGGCAGATCTTCCACCGGTCCTGAGCCCGAGCGGGCTCGGGCCCGGCTTCCACGTGGCGACCGCACGCCCCGCCGCGTACATTTCACGGTCCTTGTCCCGTCCAACCGCCGATCGACCTCCGGAGGTCTCGTGACCGAATCGGAAGACGGCCGGCGTGTCGTCCTGCGCAACCGAAAGGCCCGCCACGAGTATGACGTCCTCGACACGTACGAGGCGGGACTCGTGCTCGTGGGGTCCGAGGTGAAGTCCTTGCGCGAAGGCAAGGCGAGCTTCACCGACGCGTTCGCGCGGGTGGAGGGGGGCGAGGCATGGCTCTACAACCTGCACATCACCCCCTACGAGTCATCGACGCTGGACGCCCCCGATCCCAAGCGCACGCGGAAGCTGCTGCTGCACCGACACGAGATCGAGCGCCTGGCGATCTCCACGCAGCAGAAGGGGCTCACGCTGGTGCCGCTGGAGCTGTACTTCCGGCGAGGTCACGCGAAGGTCACCCTGGCCCTGGCCAGGGGGAAGAAACTGCATGACCGACGAGAGACGCTGAAGCGTGAGGCGATGCGCAGGGAAGCGGAGCGAGCCATGGAGCGGCACGGTGGGTGATCGAGACGGGGATCGGAGGGAACGGGGCGACGCCCGGAGGAGGCGCCGCGGACGGAGGACCGTGGCGGGCGCCGCGGTGCTGGTGGTGACGGCGGCGCTGGCCGTGGCGCCACTCCGTGCCCAGCCGCATCGGGCGTCGGACGGCCCGTCCGGTCCGGCGGCGACGACGGTCGGTCCGCGAGGCTATCCGGTGGTGGCGGCGAGCGAGCTTCCCGGCGAGGTTTTCACGGGCGTGTCGGTGCGGGGCGACCGCCTCACCGCCACGGTCGGCGGACGGCCGCTCGAGCTCCGGGCCGGAAGCCCGTTCTACCGCGAGGGCGACCGGGTCCGCCAGCTGGTCAACCCGCCCTACCACGCGCGGGGCAGCTTCTGGATCCCCGCCGAGCTCCTGGACGATCTGCGGGCGTCGAAGGTGGCCGAAGACGGGTCGGACTCCGCCGTCCGCTCCGTCGCGGCGGGCGGCTCGGATCGCCAGGCGCCCGCGCCGCGGGCAGTCCATCCCGGTCCCTTCCGCATCGTGATCGATGCGGGCCACGGCGGGAAGGACCCCGGTGCCAGGGGCCCCCGGGGGACGAGGGAGAAGAACGTCGCCCTCGCCGTGGCCAGGCGGCTCAAGGCCAGGCTCGACAGGGACCCGAACATCGACGCCAGCCTCACGCGCTCGAAGGACGTCTTCATCCCGCTCGCCGGCCGTCCCAAGATCGCGGTGGAGCGCCACGCGGACCTGTTCCTGTCCATCCACTGCAATTCGGAGCGTGGCGACCGGGCCAGGGGCTTCGAGACCTACTTCCTGTCGCCCTCCCGCACCGAGGAGTCCCGCCGGGTGGCCATCCGCGAGAACAGCGCCATCCAGTACGAGGACCCGAAGGAGCGGCCGGACCTCGACGACATCAACTACATTCTGGTCGCCAACCGGCAGAACCTGAACGTGCGCGAGTCGAGCTTCTTCGCGGGGGAAATCCAGAACGCCATGCGCCACGACGTGAGCACTCCCGACCGCGGGGTGAAGCAGGCCGGCCTCTACGTGCTCATGGGCGCCAGCGGCAGCATGCCGGCCGTGCTGGCCGAGATCGGGTTCATCTCGAATCCAGTCGGGGAGCGCTTCCTGAGGAGCTCGAGCGGCCAGGACGAGATCGCCTCGGCGCTGGCCCAGGCGGTGAAGGAGTACGCGAGCGACTACACGCAGCGGCTCGCGGCGACGGGCACCGCGCACACGGGCGGCCGTTGACGACCGCCCCACCCATTCGCCACCGGGCGCCGGTCGTCTCCAACCGGCGCGTGGCAGCCGACACCTGGTGGCTGGAGCTCGACAGTCCCGGCATCGCGGCCGCCAGCCGGGCCGGCCAGTTCGTGATGATCGGCTACGGGATCGAAAACACCACCCCCCCCTTCCTGCCCAGACCGTTCAGCGTCGGATGGCGTGCCGCGGACGGGCGGGTGGGCATCCTCCTGCGTGCGTTCGGAGAGGGGACGACCCGCATGGCGAGGCTGCGTCCGGGGGAGGACGTCCTCCTCCTCGGTCCGCTGGGCCGCCCCTTCGAGCTCGGGAGGGATCGTCCGATCGTGTGCGTGGCCGGTGGCGTGGGGCTGGCTCCCTTCCTCTTCCTGGCGGACGAAGCCAGGACCGCGGGCCGCGAGGTCAGGCTCCTGTACGGCGAGCGGACCGGCGACAGGGTGTTCGACCCGGAGCTCCTCGCCAGCCTGGCCGGCGGGCCCGCCGAAGTGTGGACGGAGGACGGCGCCGTCGGTCGGCGCGGCCTCGTCCTCGAGGGGATCGACTGGAGCGCCGATCCGGTCCTCCTCGGCTGCGGGCCCTCTCTCATGCTCCGAGCCCTGGCGGAGTCTGCCGCGGAGCGGGGTGTCGCGCTGCAGGTCTCGGTCGAGGAGCACATGGGCTGTGGCGTCGGGACCTGCCAGGGCTGCGTGGTGCCCCGGGCGGACGGGGGGTGGGCCAGGGCGTGCACCGACGGCCCCGTGTTCGAGGCCTCGGAACTCGCGTGGTCCCCGTGAGCGCGGTCGGCGCAGGGGGCGGGAGCGCGCGCTCCCGCTCGGACGCCCCGGCGCGGTGCCTGGCACAGACCCTGTTCGGGGTGGAGTTCCAGAGTCCCGTGCTCCTGGCCTCGGGGACGTGCGGGTACGGCCGGGAGTACGACGATCTCATCCCGCTCGACCGGATTGGCGGACTGGTCACCAAGGCGGTCAGCGTGGAGCCACGCGCCGGCAATCCGCCGCACCGGATCGCGGAGACCCCGGCGGGGATGATCAACGCGATCGGGCTCCACAACGTGGGGCTGGACCGGTTCATCTCCGAGAAGCTGCCGTGGCTGCGCGACAACCTTGAGCGGGCCCGGGTGTTCGTGAACGTGGTCGGTCGCACGGTCGAGGACTATGCCGAGGTCGTCTCCCGCCTGGACGGCGAGGAAGGCTTCCTGGGCTACGAGATCAACGTCTCCTGTCCCAACGTCAAGGGCGGAACCATGTTCGGCACGGACGAGGCCGCCCTCGCCGAGCTGGTGGGCCGCCTGCGGACGTGCACCGAGCGCCCCATCATCGTCAAGCTCACCCCGAACGTCCCGGACATCGGCGTGTTCGCGCGGCTGTGCGAGGAGGCGGGGGCCGACGGGCTGAGCGCCATCAACACCTTCCCCGGCATGCTCATCGATGTCGACCGCCGCCGTCCCGTGATCGGGAACGTCTCGGGCGGAGTGAGCGGTCCGGCGATTCTCCCGATGGGGGTCTACCTGACGTGGCGGGCCTCGCGTGCGAGCTCGCTGCCGATCATGGGCATCGGCGGGATCCGGTCGGCCCGGGACGCCCTCCAGTACATCCTGGCCGGGGCCAGCCTGGTGCAGATCGGTACGGCCCTGTTCGTGGACCCCTCCTGCGCCGAGGGCGTCCACCATGGGTTGGAGGGCTACCTGGAGCGCCACGCCATCGCGAGCGTGGCGGAGCTCGTGGGGGCCCTCGAGCTGCCGGCGCCGCCGCCCCCCGACGACGGGGCGAGCGGATGAGCGGAGGAGAGGAGGGGGCCGTCACGGCGCCGGAGGTGATCGTGGCGCTCGACTTCCCGACCGCCGACGCGGCGCTCGCCATGGCCGGCCGCCTGCCGGAGGGCACGTGGGTCAAGGTCGGGCTCGAGCTGTTCACGGCGGCGGGTCCCGCCGTGGTCGAACGGCTCGCGGAGCGGGGGCACCCGGTGTTCCTCGACCTGAAGGTGCACGACATCCCCAACACGGCCGCCGGGGCCGTCCGGTCCGCTGCACGCCTGGGCGCGCGGCTCCTCACGGTGCACGCCTCGGGCGGTCGGGCCATGCTGGAGGCGGCGGCCGGGGCGGCCGCGACCGCCGGCCCGGACGCGGGTGGCCGTTTGCGCCTCCTCGCCGTCACCGTGCTGACGTCGCTGGACGACACGTCGCTGGCCGAGGTGATGGGCCGCGGCGCGGGGACCGAGGAAGCGGTGGGACGGCTCGCCGCCCTTGCCAGTGGCTCGGGGGTCGACGGAGCGGTCGCCTCCGTGGCCGAGTGCCGTGCGGTGAAGGCCGTGTGCGGGGCGGACTTCCTGGTGGCCACTCCCGGCATCCGGCTGGCCGGCGGCGACGCCCACGACCAGAAGCGAGTCGCCACACCCGGGGAGGCCCGCGCCGCCGGGGCCGACTACCTGGTGGTGGGCCGCGCGATCACGGCGACCGATGACCCCGGCGCGGCCCTGCTGCGCGTCAGGGAGGAGGCGGGTGTGGCGGAGTAGGGCGCCCGCCGGGTTCGATCCGGGTCCGGCTCCTCCTCCGCCACCTCCGCACGGCCATCACGTACAACGCCGCGTTCCCCACGACCACCGCCACGCCCAGCCCGAGGTGGATGTGCTCCCAGCTGGCGGGGTAGAGCACGCCCCGGATGTAGTGGTCCAGGAAGCCGCCCGCGTATCCCGCCTGGCCGGCGGCACGGCGTAGACGCTGTTCGAGGGGCGTGAGCGGGCACACCCAGCCCACCAGCTCGATGGCGGCGCCGTACAGGGCGCAGGGCACGTGCGCCCACGCCACGCGGGGCCACCGCAGCACCAGGAAGCCTCCCGTCGCCACGAACAGGACGAAGGCGGCGTGCGAGAGCAATACGAGGTCGGCCAGGATCCGGGGGACCATCGTCGTCAATCTTGCCCCGCTCCCCCGTGACGGCCAGCATGGGGCCGTGCAGGCGATACGGATCACGCGGCCGGGCGGGCCCGAGGTGCTCCGCCTGGAGGAGGTGCCCGACCCCGAGCCGGGGCCCGATGACGTCCTCGTGGACGTGCGGGCGGCGGCCCTCAATCGCGCCGACCTGCTCCAGCGCCAGGGACACTATCCGGCGCCGCCCGGGGCGCCCGCGGACATCCCGGGCCTGGAGATGGCCGGGGTCGTGGCCGCGGTGGGCGGGCGCGTGCGCGGCGTGTCGCCCGGCGACCGGGTCATGGCCCTCCTGGGTGGAGGCGGCTATGCCGAGCGCGCCGTCGTGCCGGCCGGCATGGTCCTGCCGATACCCCCCGGTCTCTCCTTCGTCGAGGCCGCCGCGCTTCCCGAGGTGTTCTACACGGCCTACGACGCGCTCTTCCGCCAGGCCGGTCTGGCGATCGGCGAGAGCGTACTCGTCCACGCGGCCGGCGGTGGCGTGGGCACCGCCGCCCTGCAGCTGGCCCGGGCCGGTGGGGCGACGCGGATCTTCGGGACCGCCTCGTCCGCCAAGCTCGCCGGGATCGAGCGCGAAGGGCTTCCGCTGGACGTCCCGATCGACTACAGGGCGGCTTCCTTCGAGGAGGTCGTGCGGGAGCGGACGGAGGGCCGGGGCGTCGACGTGATCCTGGACATGGTGGGCGGCGACTACCTGGCCGCCGACCTGCGCAGCCTGGCCGAGCTCGGGCGCGTGGTCCTGGTGGGCCTCCTGCGCGGCAGGAGCGCCGAGGCGGACCTGGGCTTGATCCTTCGCCGGCGGCTCCGGGTGCTGGGGACGGTGCTGAGGGCCCGCTCCACGGCGGAGAAGCTCACGCTCACGTCCGAGGTCCGGGACCGCCTCCTGCCGCTGTTCGAGCGGGGGATGCTCCGGCCGGTGGTGGACCGCACCTACCCTCTCGACGAAGCGGACAGGGCGCATCGCGCCATGGATGCCAACCAGAACCTGGGGAAGATCGTGCTGGAAGTGCAGAGCCGGGCGTGACCCGTGGCGAGGTGGGTCACGCCCGGCTCCGGAGGGCGCCTGGCACCGCGGCGTAGCGCCTCAACTCTCGGCGTGCACGGCCTGCTCGCGGGTATCCGACTCGGCCTCGAACTGCGGCTCCAGCGCCTCGGCCTCCTCGCCGAGCCCGACGATGCCCTCCTCCCACCAGGCGTAGCGACCCTCCAGGACCCCCTGGGCGACCCGGTACTTCTGGACATCGTCGTTGTCGCCTATGGCCCGGAACAGGGCGTCCACGCGCCGGCGCGAGTTCCGGCAAAACATGTCGGCCAGCTCGCGGGCCTCGCGCGCGTGCGGGTGCCCGGTGCGCGTCATCATCTGGGCGCGGGCCACGGTAGCCGCCTGCGCGAACAGCTCGACCCCGATGTCGACCGCCCGGAACAGGATCCCCTGGCGGTACTGCAGCTTGGCCCCGTAGCGCATCATCTTGTGGAACAGCGTGCGGGCCAGCTTGCGGGACTTGCGGTCGCAGTACCGCAGGTGCGTGGCCAGCTCGCCGAACTGGCCGTAGGCGGGCCACCGACCCCACCCGAGCCACCGCGTCGGATACCAGGCCGCGTAGAAGCCCACCACCTTCGGGAGCTGCGCGAGCTTGCCCCCGAGCCCGAGGTCGCCCTCGACCAGCTCTCCGGCCACCTTGAGGTGCTTGTCCACGGCCTCGCGGGCGATGAACAGGCGGAGGATCTCGCTCGACCCCTCGAAGATCCGGTTGATGCGGAAGTCCCGAAGCATGCGCTCGACCGGGATGCCGGGCTCGCCGCGCGAGCGCAGCGAGTCGGCGGTCTCGTAGCCCCGGCCGCCGCGGATCTGGACCGTGTCGTCCAGCAGCTTCCAGCCCATCTCCGTGTTGAACAGCTTGCTCGCCGCGGCCTCCAGCCGGATGTCGAACGACTTCCGGTCGGTCATGATGCCGGTGATCTCGGCCACCGCCTGCATGGCGAAGCCTTCGACCGCGATGTCGGCCAGCATGTGCGCCACGGCCTCGTGCTTGCCGATGGGCTGTCCCCACTGGACGCGCTCCGCGCACCACTTCCGGCAGATCTCGAGGGCGGCCTGGATCGTGCCGATCGCGGCGGCCGGGATGGTGAGGCGTCCCGTGTTGAGGGTGACCAGCGCCAGCTTGAGGCCGCGACCCTCCTTCCACAGGAGGTTCTCCTTGGGGACGCGCACGTCCTTGAAGAAGATGACGCCGTTCTCGATCGCCTTGAGTCCCATGAAGTCGAGGCGCTGGCTCACCTCGACGCCCGGCCAGTCCGCCTCGACGATGAAGGCCGAGATCTTGCCGCTCTCGGGGTGGCGGGCCATGACGACGAACAGGTCGGCCACCGTCCCGTTGGTCGTCCACAGCTTCTCGCCGTTGAGGATGAAGGCTTCACCGTCCTCGGTGCGCACGGCACTGGTCGCGAGGCCGGCTGGGTCGGAGCCCACCTGGGGCTCGGTGAGGGCGAAGGCCGAGATGGCTCCCCTGGCCAGGCGGGGCAGGTACTTCCGCTTCTGCTCTTCCGTGCCGAAGATCTTGAGAGGCTGCGGCACGCCGATGGACTGGTGGGCCGACAGGAGGGCGACGAGGCTGCCGTCCTGGCTGCCGACCACCGACATGATGGCCCCGTATTCGCTCTGGTTGAAGCCCAGCCCGCCGTACTCCGTCGGGATCTTGAGCCCGAACGCGCCCATCTCCCGCAGCCGGTCCACTACGCGCTGCGGGATCTTGCCCTCCCGGTCGATGCGGTCGGAGTCGACCTCCTCGCGCAGGAAGGTCCGCATGCGGTCCATGTAGTCGCGGGCGCGCTCCCCGATGAAGGCATCGGGCTCGGGGTACGGGTCGATGAGATCGAAGCGGAAGTCGCCCAGGTAGACGTCGCGCATGAAGGTGGCGCCCTCCCACCGCGACTCCCGGGCGCTCTCGGCGACGCGCCGGGCCTCCTTCTCGCTCACGGGGCCGGAGGTCCCGGCGCTCTGCGTAGGATTGGTAGACATTGCTCGCTCTCGACCTGAGGAGGGTCAGCGGCAGGGTCGCGGTCCGTTCCGCGGCGCGGAGCGGACCCGGCGGCCCCCGCATGGCGTTCGAACGTGACAACCCGATGAATATACCGCGAGCGAGTCGGCTTCCAAACCCGTCTCCCTCTCTCCCCTCCCCTCAGCCTCGCCCGTCTCCCCGGCGCAGCGACCGGAAGGTGACCGTGGCGAGCGTCACGGCCGTGAGCGGGATCACGTACACCAGCATCGCCCTGCGGAACGCGGGCAGTGAGTCGTGGCTCCCGGCGGAGAGGAAGAGGTAGAGGATGTAGGCCACGTAGTAGGCCAGGAAGAGCGCGCCCTCCCAGCGCGCTATGCGGCCTCCAGTGAAGAAGATGGGCAGGCACGCGAACGCCACGGCGAGCGCCACCGGGAAGTCGAAGTGCAGCGCGTGGGCCGGCACCACCAGTCCTCCGGGCGACAGGGCGGCGGCCGCCCCGAGCACGATGAGCAGGTTGAAGACGCTGCTCCCGATGACGTTGCCGGTGGCCAGGTCGCGGGCCCCCCGCAGCCCCGCCACCATGGTGGTCGCCACTTCGGGCAGCGAGGTCCCGGTCGCGACCACCGTGAGGCCGATGAGCGTGTCTCCCACTCCCATCCAGCGAGCCAGGGCCACGGCGCCGGCGACGAGCCACCCCGCGCCGACCACGAGCATCCCGAGCCCGAGGAGGACCCGCGCCACGTCCACGGGCCATCGGTGCGCCGGCGGAGCCGGGCCGGGCTGGTCGGGATCCGGGCTTCCGGTTCCCCGGCGGCCGGAGAGGATCTGGCCGGCCGTGTAAGCGCAGCCACCGCCGAGCAGGAGGAGCCCGTCCGGGCGGCCCAGCCGCCCGTCGAGGGCCAGAACGTAGGTGAGCGCCGTCACGGCGATCATGATCGGAACGTCGACGCGTACCAGCTGGCGTGAGACGACGAGGGGGGCGAGCACCGAGGCCAGTCCCAGGATGAGCAGGATGTTGAAGATATTGCTGCCGAGCGCGTTGCCCAGCGCGAGGCCCGGCCGTCCCGCCAGGCTGGCCCTGATGCTCACGGCCAGTTCGGGAGCGCTGGTCCCGTAGGCCACCACCGTGAGTCCGATCACCAGGGGGGCGATCCCCAGCCGCTCGGAGAGGTGGGAGGCCCCGCGCACCAGCAGCTCGGCGCCGATGACGAGGGCCGCGAGGCCGCCGATGGCGGCGAGCACGGCCGCGAGGCTCACCGGCTATCGCGCTCCGCGATCTCGAGCCGCAGGGCACCGGCCGGAACGAGCTCGTGGTGCGACAACGTGCGTCCGCATACCCCGCGGGCCTGGGGTTCGCGCGCCTTCCGGCTCATCGTGTCCTCCCGAACATCTCCGCACGCGTGACGCGGCCGTCGGGACCCACGAGCCAGCCCGCGTCCGGGCCGGCGAAGTCGGCGCTCCAGTAGGGAAGCGTGTCGAGGACGGTCCACCGGTGTCCTCCGTCCGTCGAGTATCCCGCCCCGCCCGGACCGACGGCCACCAGCGTGGGAGTGGGGGCCCCGGGGACCCATGTCACGCCGTACACGGGCCCGGGAATGCCCGGGCTGCCTCCCGCCTCCCAGGTCTCGCCGCCATCCTCGGTGAGGGCGACCCGAACGGAGCTCGCGGCGCCGGGGGGCAACGAGTCCTCGTCCGCGGCGCTTCCCGTCCCGGGATGAGCCAGGTCGCCTCCGACGACCACGCCGTTCAGCGTGTCGCGGAAGGCCACGGCCATCACGCCCGCCTGGTCCCCGCTGACCACCGGCGTCGGGCTCCAGGCCCACGAGCGGCCGCCATCCCTCGTCCTGAGGACGCGCGATACGTAGGACGCGCCCGTTCCGATCCACGCCCGCTGGCCGGGACCGACGGCGACGCACTCCCCGCTGGCCGCGAAGCCTCCCTCCCCGCCACGGGCGCGCGGGACGCGCTCCGCCGGGAGCGGCGTCCAGTGCTCACCCCCGTCACCGGTGGTCAACACCACGAAGCGGTCCCGCACGGCGTCACTGAACGCCAGGCCCTGTCGGGCGTTCCAGAAGTCGAAGCAATCGTAGAACCCGGCGGAGTCGGGGTTGGTGAACTGGAGCGACCAGCTCCGGCCGCCGTCCGTCGTGCGGTAGATCCGGGAACGGTCGCCGGCTCCCGCGCTGAGGAGGAAGGCGGTGTCCGGGCCCGAGGCCCACACGTCCCGGAACTCGAGGCTGTCGGCCCCGGCGACCGTGCCCACGCGCCAGTGCGCTCCTCCGTCCACGGTCCGCGCCCAGGTGGCGTCGTGACCCGCCACCCACACGACGGAGTCGTTCACGGCGTGGACCGCCTGGAGGAGAGCCGTCGTGCGAGTCGGTTGGGCGGCGAGCATGGGGTGGAGTCGCAGGGCGGGTTCGGATCGACCTTCGCAGGCGCCCGCGAGCAGCGCCGCCGCGAGCACCGCGATCCCGGCGGGTCTCAGTCGAAGCGCACGAACTCCAGATCCTCCTCCAGCACCGGCCATCCTCCATCCTCCACGTTGACCGTGACTCGCACCGCGTCCTCCCCCTCGACCTCCATGCGCGCGTATCGGGTGGTGACGAACCGACAATGCAGCTCGCCCGAGCCCGCTTCCTCCTGCTCGACCACGTGCGCGTCGGCGCGGCGCACCAGCTCGTCCCAGGCCAGGGCCCGCAGGGAGAAGAGCCGCGCTCGCGCCAGCTCCAGGGCTCGATCTCGATCCACGAGCCGGGTCGCTCAGCCCGGGTCGTCCGCTTCGCCCGGGCGCGACTCCACCATCCCCACTTCCACGAGGAGACGGCGGGCACGGCGAAGGTCCTCGGGACGAACCATGACGCGGGCGGGATTGGGGGAGAGCGTGATGCCGGCGTAGGCGCCCCCCGCGTCATCCACGGCGATGGCGGCCGGAATGCCGCCGTCACGGAGGTAGCCTCCCGCCAGCTCGGCCTCGTAGCGCTGGCCGTAGGTGGCCACGACCGCCGCGCAACCCCGCATGTCGCACCCTCCTCCAGGGACGAAGTACACCATCAAGTTGCCCTGCCGAGCGGGAACGGGCAACGCTCGACGTGTTCGCGACGCCGCCGCACGGCTCCCTTGCCAATCCGCCGCCCGAGGCCGAACGTCAAGATACGAGAGCCCGGCGCATCCACGCCCCGCCCCGGGAGGTCATGACGCCACCGAGTCCCGACGGGGAACCCGACCAGGACGCACGCGAGGGAGCCGAGCGGGCGCCCTCGCGCCTGCCAGCGCCCGTCGCGCGCTGTCTGGTGGATCTGGCCGTCGCCCTCAATCGCTTCTCGATGTATCCCCAGGGCCACCCGGCTCTGGCACCGGCGGCGGACGAGGTCCTCGATGCGCTCAGGGTCCTCCTGCGCGAGCAGGGGTCCATCTCGGTCGAGGGCCGCCGCGAGCGCGTGGTCGTGGGCGAGGCGACCAGCGACCCGGGCACGCCCCACCTGCGGGCGCTCGCCGCCAGGCTCCACGACCACCACCTGGCCCGCCTGACCTTCCTGGCCGGTCTCGAGGGTGACGAGCTCGCTTCGTTCCTGCGCGCGATGTCCACGGAGCCGTCGCGGGGCGGGGAGCCGCTCGGCCTGCGATCGGAAGGGGTCCGTTCCTGGCCGCACATCCGCATGGAACCGCAGCGCTACGATCCCCTCCGCCTGGACGAGGAGGGACGCGACCGGCTCGATGTGGATCCCTCCGGCGGCGCCGCCGGACCGGATCCGACGTCCGCGGCTCGGGCCGGCGTGGCGTCGCCGGGGGAGGCCCCGCCCGGCGCCGTCACCGCTGCTCCCCTCGGATCGCGCATCGGGGCGGGCGACCTGATGGCCGACGCCCCCGAGGACGTGGCCCGTCGGCTCGAAGAAGACCTCGGCGCGGAGGATGCGGACCGGATCGTGGCGTTCCAGATCATGCGCCTCGCCGAGCGTCTCTCGGAGGCGCGCGGACAGCAGGCGGAGCTCCTGCGCCGGCGCATGTCGCGCATGATCCTCCGCCTCCAGCCGGAGACGCTCGCCTACCTCCTCGAGTTCGGCGACGAGGGCCGTCGCGATGAAGACCTCCTGTTCAGCGCCGCCGGGTCCCTGAGCGTCGAAGCGGCGCTGCGGCTCGTGCGGGCTGCGGCGGCGAGGCACGACGAGGGGATCGAGGCCTGGCTCCTCCGGGTGGTCAACAAGCTGGCCATGTACGCCGGTCCCCGGGAGCGCCGAGCCGACGGACCCGGCGGGTCCGGGGCGGCCGCGGCGTCGCCGGAGTCCGCCGAGCGGGTGCACGACCTGGTCGACCGCATCGTGGATGATTGGAAGCTGGAGGATCCGCGCCCGACCCTGTACCGGAGCACGCTCCGCCGCATGGCCCGAACGGGCCCCTCGGAGGGTCGTCGCCCCACGGCGCAGCTGAGGATCGAGCCCGAGCGCTTCGTTCAGATGGGACTCGAGAATGGACGAGCCCGCCCGCGACGTCGACGGAGCCGTGGTGACGCTGCTCGAGGAGCGTCGGGTCCCGGAGCTGATCGAGATGGCCGAGGCCGTCCCGGAGCCGAACCGGGCCGCCGAAGCCCTGTGGAATCGGCTGGCCGTGCCCGAGACGGTCGAGGGCCTGCTCCACGAGCCCAACCCGGACTTCGAGCTCCTGCGCCGCGTCGTCGAGCGCGCGGGCGCCGCGGTCGCCGGCCCGCTCCTCGACGCCCTGTCGGACTCCAATGCCGGATCGCGGGCCTACTGGCACAACGTGTTCGGCCTCCTGCTGCAGATCGGAGAGCCGGTGGCCGATCTCGTGCCCGAGCGCCTCGAGGACGAGCACTGGTTCGTCCGCCGGAATCTACTGGCACTCCTGTACGAGCTTCCCCGCCGCCCCGAGGGCTTCACGGCGCTGCCCTACCTGGAGGAGTCCGAGCCGCGGGTGCGCGCCGAGGCGCTGCGCCTGGCCCTCGAGGAGCCGGCCGGGAGGGAGCCGGCCCTGGCCGCCGGGCTCCTGGACGACAACGAACGTGTGGTGGGCCTGGCGCTGTCGGCCGCCACCGAGGAGCTCCCCGGGTCCCTGGAGCCGCTGGTGATCCGCCGCGCCTCGGACGGGTCGCTGGCCCCGGCCCTGCGCAGCCGGGCGGTTCGCATCCTGGCCGAGCGACCGTCGCGGTCGGCCCTCCGCGCGCTGGTGGACATCGTCTGGGCCCGCCGCTGGCTCTTCTGGCGACGCCTGGCCGAGCCGTCCGGGCCCGTCCTCGCCGCGCTGGAGGCGCTGAGCCGGCGGTGGGCAGACGCCGCGGAGGCCCGTCCGGCCCTGGAGGCGGCTCGCTCCAGCGACGACGAGCGCGTTCGGGAGGCCGTGGCGGCCTCGCCGGCCCGTGGCCACGGCGACGGCAACGGACGCCGACCGCGAGGGGAGGGCGACGGGTGAACGAGACTCCGGCCATCGAGTTTCTAACCGCCGTGGGCCAGGCTCTGTCCGCACTGCGTCTCTATGCGGAGGGGCACCCCGCGCGGGCCGAGGCGGTGGACCGCGTGCGCCGCACGCTGCAGGCGGTCTTGAACGAGGGAGCCGGACAGACGGCACGCTTCACCTTCCTCGGCGACGACGTGGTGGTGGGCGACCGGCGCCTGCGTGGGCTCGGGGGCTGGTCCTGGGGCCGGCAGCTCGCCGCGACCGGCATCGAGCGCCTGGAGGTGGCGCCGGGCGTCACCGAGGACGAGCTGGCGCGGTTCCTGTCCGAGGCCGTCCGGCGGCTGGACGCGGCCGGCCGCCGGGGCGCCCCGGGCGGTGGCCGCGAGGCCGGGTCGCGTATCGCGGACCCGCGAGAGCCCGGGATGAGCCTGGAGCACCTGCGGTTCGGGTGGGTGGCTGAGGCTGGCGAGACGGAGTGGAACGGCGAGCTGGACGGGACGCTCCGGGAGATCGGCGGGTTGTTCGAGGGTGCCAGGGACGAGGGCTCGGTCGAGGCGACGGTGGCGGCCGCCGTGGTGGAGGCCGTGGGCGCGGCGGTCCAGCAGAGCCGCAATCTCCTGCGGCTCCTCGTTCCGCTCAGGGACATCGACCAGTACAGCACCATCCACTCGATGAACGTGTCCGTGCTCTCCATCGGGCTGGCGGAACGGGTCGGCTACGGCCGGAAGGACGTGCGCTCGGTCGGCAAGGCCGCGCTCCTGCACGACGTGGGCAAGAGCCTCGTACCGGACGAGATCCTCAAGAAGCCGGGCACGCTCACCCCCGAGGAGTGGACCATCGTGAAGCGCCATCCCGTCAATGGCGCCCGAATCCTGTTCCGCTCGCGTGATGGCCTCGGCGTGGCGGCCGTGGTGGCGTACGAGCACCACATGACCTGGGATGGAGGCGGCTATCCCGACCGTCGCTTCGCCCGGCCGGTCCACCCGGCCACACAGCTGGTGCAGGTGTGCAATGTGTACGATGCCCTGCGCACCGAGCGCCCCTTCCGGGGTCCGTGGAGCGAGGATCGCATCGTGGCGCACCTGCGGGCCGGGGCGGGAGAGGCGTTCAGCCCCGAGATGGTCGAGCTGTTCCTGGGCATGCTGGAGGCCTTCCAGGAGGACGCGCCGAAGGATTGAGCCGGACCCTCCTCCACGGCACCCCGTGGGCGGAGTCCTATGCGGGAATCGGCAAACTCCCGACAGACACCGAATTTCGTGCGCCTTATTCTGCGGCACGTCCCGCGATGGCGCACCTCGCGGCCCTCCTGTCCCACCACCGGCACGAGCGTCTCGGCGAACGCGAAGGTGTGGCTCGCCGGCCTGTCGATCGCCGCGGGCGGCTCGCGGCAGGTCCCCAATCCGGACGGCGGACGGGCTCCACACGGGAGCCCGTCCCGGGGGCCCGGGAGACGGGCTGGCTGTCTCAGCGGCAGTACGCCTCGGCGGTGTGGGCCAGGATGTCGGCGAGCCGGTGGACGGACTCCAGCTCGACCCACTCCTCCGCCGCGTGCGCTCCGGCGCCGGCCGGCCCCAGGATCACGGTGTCGATGCCGGCGGCCGCCAGCAGCGCGGCATCCATCCAGTAGCTCTCCCCCACATCCCCGGACGGACCTCCCAGCCGGGCCGCCATCTCACGGCGCAGGGTGCCGGCGAGTTCCGATCGGGGATCGGCTTCGAAGGCCACTCGCCACAGCAGCGGTTCGACGGTGGCGTCGAACTCGGGATCCTCGGCCCGGATCGAGTCCACGAGTCCGCGGATCTCCGCCAGGACGGCCTCGGGCGTCTCGCCCGGCAGGGTCCGTCGCTCGATCTCCAGCCGGCAGCGAGCCGCGTAGGTGCTGGGACCCGTCCCGCCCTGGAGCCTGGCCGCGTGCAGGGAGGGAGGGCCCAGCAGGGGATGGCCGGAACGGGAGCGGAGCTCGCGCTCCAGGCCCTCGAGCCGGCCCAGGATCCGGCCCATGCGGAGGTTGGAGTCCACCCCCTCGTCGAAGCGGCTGCCGTGCGCCGCGCGTCCCCGGGTCTCGACCGCGATCCAGGCGAAGCCCTTGTGCGCCACGCACAGGCGCAGGTCCGTCGGCTCGGTGACCACGGCTCCGTCCGGGCGGACGGCGGACAGGAGCTCGTGCATTCCGAAGCTCTCGTGCTCTTCGTCCGCCACGAAGCCGAGGTGCAGGTCTCCGGATAGGTCGGAGGAAGCCTCGACGAGCGAGCGGGCGGCGGCCAGGCAGGCCGCCAGACCGCTCTTCATGTCGTAGGCCCCGCGGCCGTAGAGTCGTCCCTCACGGATCGCGGCGCCGAACGGGTCCTCCATGCCCTCCACCCCGACCGTGTCCAGGTGCGCGTACAGCAGGAGGGAGCGTCCCCCGCCTCGGCCTCTCAGGGTGCCCAGCACGCTCGGCCGACCGGGGCGCTTCTGGAGGAGAGTCACCTCGAGGTCGAGGGCCTGCAGGCACCTGGCCACGCGACGCGCCAGCTCCGCCTCCCCCGGTCCCCCGAACGCGGGATTGATCGAGTCGATGGCCACGAGGTCCCGGAGGACTCGCAGGGTCCAGGACCGGTCGACCGGGCTCATGCTCCACGTCGCGGGTGACGGGCCGCGCCTCGCAGGAGGTCATACGTACGTATCATATCCTGGACCCTCTGCTATCTAGAGGGTTACGGCATGTGTCGACGACCGTATGCCGCCGCTCAGATCGTGGCCAGCGCGCGCTTGCCGTCCTCGCTGAGCAGCACCCAGAACGTGTACACGGCCAGCGCTGTGCCGAGCGGGACGTGGAGGATCTCGAAGGCGGCCACGATCAGGAGGACGACCCGTGCCCAGGGCTTCCCCCGGAGGAGGCCGAAGCCCCCCACGATCCCGGGAAGCGACACGACGACCAGGTAGCCGGCGCCAATGGTGGCCACGGCCGAGGTGATGGCCATGGCGCGCAGGTCTCCCGACAGGAGGCCGCCCCCCAGGATGGTGACGAACAGGAACAGGGCCGCCAGGAGGCCGAAGGCCCCGAGTACGATCTGCAGCACGGCCACGGCGGTGATGTGGTTCTTCATGGCTCCTCCAGGCTTCAGGTGCCTTCCTTCCTGAGACGCTCCAGCTCGGAGCGGATGCGGCGGTCATCGGGCCGCAGGGAGGCAGCCTGCTCCAGGGCGGCGATGGCCGCCGATCGGTCGCCCCCGGCCTCCGGGATTCGCTTCGCGTCCACGAGCCGGTCGGCCAGCGCTCCTGGTTCAGGTAGTCGACCCTACGCAGCATGAAGCGGGCTTTGCGCTTGGTCGCCCTGTCGTCGGACTTGAAGTTCCACTCCGAGAATGGCTGACCTTCCTTGCCGACGTGGAAGAACTGGCAGCGCACACGGAAAGCGTCCGGCCGGTTCGGCGGCGACGGCGAGTTCGGACCATGGAGGACCGGGGCGCGGACCCGCCCCGGTCCTATCCGGGGCCGCCCAGCCCGCCCAGACCGCTGTCCGCCGCCTCGAACGTCCCGCGGGTTCGGACGTCCCGACTGCCCGCGGCGCCCGGCACTCGCCAGGTCACGTCGAAGCGTCCGCAGATCGCCCCGCCGTCGACCTCGTCCAGGCTGAGGGTGCCCTGACGCGGGACGAAGTCGCGTCCGTTCAGGGCGTCCGCGTCGAACATGTACAGCTCGCCGGTGACCGTCGAACGCTTCGCCGCGCCCGCCGCGGCCCCGCTCCCGGACCCCCCGGCCGACACGGTGAAGTCGCCGGCCGCCGGGAGTGCGCCCAGTCCGTCGATGGAGAAGCGCATCTCCCACCGTCCGGTCTGGGGTTCGGTGAGCGTCAGGCGCAGGGCCTTCGCCCCGCCCGGCTGGTCCACGAGCGCGAAGAACGCCTCTCCGGCCAGTCCCGCCGTCAGGCTGCCCGTCGCCTCTCCCGAGACCCGGCCGCTGGTCGCCGCCGCTTCGCCGCACGTGGGCGGCCGTCCCCGCGCCTCCCCGGACGCCGACGGCGGGAGCGAGCCGGCCCGTGGCAGCGGTCCCAGGGCCGCGGTGCCGAGCACCAGGATCGAGGCAAAGCTCCGCGCGACTGGCTTCATGGACGATGGCGACGGGGTCATGGGTGGACTGCAGGGTTCACTCTAGACTCCGAAAGCTCGCCGTCCCGGGGTCGCCCGTCAAAGGGCCGCTCCGAACTCGGTCGTGAATCAGAGCGTGTGGCCTGAATCCACGGTGATGACGTCGAAGAACCCCTGGATCCACAGGTTGTGGCTGGCGTGCAGGAACATCCCGGTCCACACGCTCCCCCAGCGCAGCCGCAGCCAGGCCATGGGAAAGGATATGCCGACCCGACCTCGCCGGGCTCGCCGGGGTAGAGGAGCGAGATGAACAGTCCGCACCTGTACCGGTCGGCCGGCCGGGGAGGCTCCTCTCCCACCGTGGCCGAGGAAGTGGCGGCGTGGCTGACGCACGGCGCGGGCTTCGTGGCCAGCGTGGTGGCCGGCGGTGTGCTCGTGTGGGCCGCCGCGAGCCACGCGGGCGGCCTCCGGCCCGCGGGCATCGCCGCCGTGGCGGTGTACGCGGTCAGCCTCAGCCTCCTGTACGCGGCATCGACGGCCTACCACGCCACGCGTCACCCGCGCTGGAAGCCGCTCCTTCGGCTGGCCGATCACTGCGCCATCTTCCTCCTCATCGCGGGGACGTACACCCCCGTGGCGGTGCTCGGCCTCGGCTTCGAACGCTCGCGCTGGCTGCTCGCCCTGGTGTGGGGCATGGCGGTCGTCGGGATCCTGGTCAAGCTGCGCTGGATGGGCCGCTTTCCGATTCTGACGCCCCTCTTCTACCTGGCCATGGGCTGGACCGGCGTGTTCGCGCTGCGGCCCTTGCTGGCGACGGTCGGGACCGGGGTGGTGGAGTGGCTGGTGGCGGGCGGTGTGGTCTACACGCTGGGCGTGGCGTTCTACGCCTGGAAGAGACTGCCCTTCAACCACACCGTGTGGCACCTGTTCGTCCTGGGCGGGAGCGTGTGCCACTTCGTGGCTATCGCGCTGGTGGTGGGCGCGCGCGGCTGACGCGGCGGCCGCGAGGTACGGGCGGCCGGACGAAGGGAGCCACGGGGAGCCGGTCGTGCCCCGAGCCCGGGAGAACGGCGAGCGCGCTCCTCAGTATCGGGCCAGGTCTTCCCCTATGACGATCCGTCCACTGAAGCCCGCCGCCCGGATGATCCCCTCCGACTCGACCTTCACGCGCGCCCGATAGATCACGTGGGTGAGGATGAGGAGCTTCGGCTGCGCCTTCGCGACCAGGCGGCCCAGCTCCCGATCGGAGGTGTGGAAGGCTTTCATGTAACGGGGCCAGTCGCTTCCGCCAGGTCGCTCCTCCGGGGCGAGTCTCGAGGCCGCGTACACCTCGTGGACCAGGACGTCGACCCCGGTGGCCTCCCGCTCCACTTCCGGGCTGGGACGGGTGTCCCCAGAGATCACCACCGAGCGGTCCGGCGTATCGATCCGGTAGCCCAGGGCCACCTTCCAGCTTCCGTGCTCGACCCGGAAGGCGGTGACCCGGACACCGCCACTGTCGTACACGACCCCGCCGCGCGTCTCGTGCACGTCCACCTTCCAGCCGCCCGGAGCCTCGTGCTCCAGTCCCTCCGTCCGGATCCGGATGTCCTCCGCGTAGGCCTCCGCCAGGTGGTCGGTCATGGCCTGCAGCCCCGGGGGGCCGTAGGCCTGGAGAGCGTGGCGGCGGCCCATGACCCAGGACGTGAAGATGAGGTCCGGGTAACCGAGCGTGTGGTCCGTGTGGAGGTGGGTGATGAACAGCGCCGTCGGACCAGCGATCGGGAGGTGGGCGGCCGCCATCTGGCGCTCCACGCCCGGACCGGCGTCGAACAGGAAGGTACGGTCTCCGACGACGACCGCGGTGGCCGGTCCCTGGTGATGGGGATCCGGGCGGGGGAATCCCGTCCCGAGCAGGACGACCAGGGTGCTGTCGGGGGTCGGGCCGCCGTCGACGGACGGGGCGGCCGCGGGGGACGCCGCCAAAGTGGCCAGGTACACGATCAGCAGCACGGCGAGCGATCCCATGGCAGCACCTCCGCGGACCTGGGCGGGTTCACGTTCTGTCCCGACGGGATGCGAGCTTAGCCCGCCCGTCCCCGCCGCGCACGGGGCCGGTTGTGGTGGGGCACGACGCGGCCTTAGATGGAGCGCGGACCGCGACCCTGACGCTCCGACGATCCCCGATCCGGAGGCGCCCGTGATCAGCGACCGACCCCGGCTCCCTCGCACGCTGTGCTTGCCGGCACTCCTCGCCGGGACGCTGCTCGGGCTGCACGCGGCGCCCGCCCTGGCCCAGTCCCGCCCGGCGCCGGTGGCCGATCCGGCGGCCACGCTGCGGGGAGGGCGGCCGCTCCCGGGCCCACTGTACGAGACGGCGGCGTTCACGCGTGCCGTCGAGGCCGGCACGAGGACGCGGACCGGCCGACCCGGCCAAGCCTACTGGGTGCAGCACGCCCGTTACCGCATCGAGGCGCGGATCGACACGGCGTCCGGCCGCGTGGAGGGGCGGGAGGCCGTGCGCTACCTGAACCGCTCGCCGGACACGCTCCGACGGGTGGCGGTCTACCTGCGCCAGAACGTCTTCGCCCCCGGCAGCCCCCGACTCGGCGCCGCCCCCGTCACGGGCGGCGTGCGCCTGGAGCGGGTGGCCGCCGCCGGCCGCGACCTCGAGGCGGAGCCACCCCGGAACCCCGCCGTGCCGATCACCGAGGCGCCTCCCGGACCCCCGGAGACCGGCCGCTACGCGGTCGACGGGACGGTGATGTGGATCGCGCTCTCCGACCCCCTGTCGCCGGGCGACAGCCTCGACCTCTCCTTCGCGTGGTCCTACGCGCCCGCGCCCGCGCCCTCCGACGGCCGCGAGGGCCGGGATGGGGGCGTGTGGTTCATGGGCTACTGGTATCCCCAGGTGGCCGTGTACGACGACGTCGACGGATGGGTGACCGACCCCTACCTGGACGGGGCCGAGTTCTACATGGACCCGGCCGACTACGACGTGCGCCTCACGGTGCCGAGGGGCTGGGTGGTGGGCGCCACCGGCACGCTCCGGAACCCGGACGACGTGCTGTCGGCGCGGTCCAGGGCGCGGCTGGCCGAGGCCAGGAGCGGTGGGGCGGTGGTGCACGTGGTGGCCGCCGACGAGCGAGGATCCGACGCCGTCTTCGCGCCCGGCTCCGCAGACCTCACGTGGCACTTCACGGCCGCCGACGTGCGGGACTTCGCCTGGGGAGCGAGCCGGGACTACGTCTGGGACGCGACCCGTGCGCTGGTCGGAGGCAGCGCGCCGCCCGACACGGTCGTCATCCAGAGCTTCTACCGGCCGACCGCCGCGGCCGCCGCCTGGGCGGCGGGCGGCGCCCGCTTCACCCGGGACGCCGTGGAGAGGCTGTCGGACTACCTGTGGCCCTATCCGTGGCCCGTGATGACCTCGATGGAGGGCGTGCTCGACTCGGGTGGCATGGAGTACCCGATGATGACGCTCATGCAGCCGTGGGCGGACACGCTGTCGCTGGCCGGCGACCTCATGCACGAGACCGGGCACATGTGGTTCCCGATGCAGGTGGGCTCCAACGAGACCCGCCATCCGTGGATGGACGAGGGCCTCACCCAGTTCGACGTGGCGCAGGGGATGCGCGCGGTCTACGGGGAGCCGCGCCAGGGAGGCCGGCCCAACGACTCGGAGCCCGGGCAGCGGAAGCTCTACCTGGAGGCGGCGCGCGCGGGGCACGAGGCGCCCCTCATGCGCCACGGCGACCGCTTCCCCCAGGACCTCTACTTCGTGATGTACTACGACAAGACGGCCCAGGTGCTGGCCACGCTCCGCTCCATCCTCGGCGAGCCGACCTTCCAGCGGGCCCTCCGGGAGTACGGGCGGCGGTGGATCGACCGGCACCCCGAGCCGGTCGACTTCTTCAACACCTTCTCGGACGTCGCGGGCGGCGACCTGTCGTGGTTCTGGCGCAGCTGGTTCTACGAGCCCTGGTCCCTGGACCAGGCCCTCGGGCCCGTTCGGATCGACGGCGACTCGGTCGTCATCACGGTCGAGGACCTGGGACTGGCCCCCATGCCGATCCGACTGGCGGTCACCCGGGCGGATGGAAGCGTCCAGCGCCTGGAGCTCCCGGCGAGCGTGTGGCTGGATGGCTCGCGTCGCCACCTGGTCCGGGTCGCGGCCCGGCCCGAGGTCGTCCGCATCCAGATCGACCCGGAGGGCGCCTTCCCGGACCTCGACCGGTCCAACCAGGTGTGGGAGCGGGCCTCTCAGCCCAGCAGCCGCCACCAGAGGTAGACGAGGCCGAAGCCGCCGAGCACCACGAGCCCCACCCACGAGAGCGCGATCATGCGCCGCCCGGGGCGATGCTCGGCGGGGAACCCGGGGGAGGTCACGGCCCGCAGGTTGAGGTAGCCGAGCACGGGCGCGGTCAGGAAGGAGACAATGGTCGCGAAATCGACCATGCCGGTGAGCGAGCGGGCCAGGCCCGCCAGGACGACGAGCACCAGAGAGCCGATCCCGATCATGGCGCCCCAGTAGACGCGTCCCGCCTCACCGATCTCCCCGGCGGACGCCCGGCGCCCCAGCAGCACCCGCGCCGTCTCCGCGAGGGCCCGCGGAAAGCCGTCCACCACGGCCAGCGACGTCGACAGCATCGTGGTCAGGATCGCGGCCAGCACGAACGGGCGCGACCACGCGCCCAGGGTCCGGCCGTACAGGTCCAGGAGCTGGAGGGAGAACGCGGGCCCGGCGGAGCCGAACGTCTCGCCGCTGCCGTGCATGACGGCCGCACCCAGGGTGAGGAACGCGAAGGCCAGGATCCCCGTCCCCGCGTAGCCGACCAGGAAGTCGGCTCGCGCCGCGGCCACGGACGTGCGCGCCCGGTCCGCTGCATCCTTGGCCAGAGTCCACAGGGAGGACCACACGGCCACGTCGATGGCCGAGGGCATCCACCCCACCAGCGCGAGCACGAAGGCGAAGCTCACGGCCCCGCCGGCCGCCGCCCCGTTGTCTCCCACGCTCGGCCACGACGTCAGGGTGGCGAGGTCCGCCCGGGGGAAGGCGACCGCCGCCGCCAGGAGCGTCGAGAGCGCCAGGGTCACGAGGAGGACCTTCATGGTGCGGTCCAGGAGGCGGTAGCGACCCGCATACAGGAGGAGCCCGCACGCCAGGTACACGACCCCGCCCGCCACCACCGGGGAGGCGTGCGCGCCCACCACCGACAGGAGGAGGAAGCCGGTGAGGAGCACGATCGCGGCGTCCACGATGAACGCCGTGGCCAGCGTGAGCCCGAGGTAGAGCCACACCGCCCACCCGCCAATGTGACGATAGCCTGCCACCAGGCTCTCACCCGTGGCGGCGGCGTAGCGCGGCCCGTACTCGAAGAACGGGTACTTGAGGACCAGGGCCGCGAGGATGACGCCGGCCAGGGCGAAGCCGGCGTCGGCCCCGGCGCGGGTGGACTGCACCAGGTGCGAGACGCCGATGGCGGTCCCGGCCCAGATGAGGCCGGGACCGAGGGCCCGCCGTAGCTCGCGCCAGGAGAGGCGCTTCCCGCGGGCGGCGGTTTCCGCGTCCGCGGCCGGACGCGCCACGTCCGGGTCGATCAGGGCTCGAGCACGAGGACGGCGAATGACCCCGGTACGGGCCGCGGGCGCGGGTGCGGACGATCGGCCGTGGGCGCCGGCGCCGGCCCGAACTCCATGCTGACCGTGTAGAGACGGTGCGTGCGCTCGTCCAACCCCATGGTACGCGCGCCACGCTCCGTCGGGACGTTGGCCACCACCGAGAAGTGCTCCGGATCCTCCTCCCGGACGACGGTGATCGTGCCTGCCCCCGCCGACGCGAAGGCGAGTCCCGTACCCGGGTCGAAACGGGTGGCGTCCACTCCGTCCCCGACCGGCAGCGTGGCGACGACCTTCCCGGTCCGGGCATCCACGACCGCCATCATGGCGTTGCCGCACCCCACGAACAGGCGGGCGTGGGCCCGGTCGATGGCCAGGCCCGTCGGCTCCTCGCAGGGCGCCAGCGGCCAGCTCGCCTCGACCTCCAGGCTCTGCGGGTCGATCTCGACGATCTGGCTGCTGTCCTCGACGTTGGCGTACAGGTGCCCGGCATGGTCAGAGACCGCGAATTCGAGCGTGCCGCCGACGGGGATCGTACCGACCACCGAGTCGCCAGCCGCGTCGATCGCGGTGACGTTGCCGCGCGAATGATTGAAGGTGAACACCCGCCGCGTATATGGATCGTAGAGGATCGCGTCCGGGTTGCGGCCGGTGGCCTGGATCGTGGCGATCGGCTTCAGGGTCTCGAGGTCGACCACGGTCACCGTGGAATCACGCCCGTTGCTCGTGTAGCCGCGCCCGAGCTCGTCGGCGAGGGCGATCCCGTGGACGCCGGGCGTGCCGGGGACTTCCCCCGTGATGGAATCGGAGGCCAGGTCGAGGACCTGGACGTGCGTTCCGTGCGAGATGAACAGGCGGCCGCGGGCCGTGTCCACGGTGAGGTAGTCCCAGAAGCCGTCGGGTCCTCCGACCGGGATGCGCTTCACCACGTGGTATTGGGGCCCGGCGGCCTGTGCGCGGACCGGCCCCGGATGGATGGCCGACAGGGCCATCAGGAGGAGCCCGGAAAGCAGGGGGGTAGCGCGCCAGATCGGAGCGCGAGGGGTGAGGGAGGCCACGCTGTCCATGTCCATCGGATGTCTCCGGATCACGGGTGGCGGCCGATGCCGGCCGCGGCGGCTCATACGATGGGAAAGAGTGGGAGCGCTCCGCCAGCGGAGAGCCGTCGTGCCCGCGGATCAGGCGGAGTCGTCGCTCGACGCGGCCGTGCCGTCGGAGGCGCGGATCGGGACCTCCTCCACCAGCCCGACGTAGTTTCCCTCCGGATCCGCGAGCCACGCGAACCTGCCCTCGCCCTCCGGAAGGGCGGTGGCCGGCACCACGACCCGCCCACCCAGCGACTCCGCCCGCTCGCAGGCGGCCTCGAGGTCGTCGACTTCGACGTACAGCATCACGTACCGCCCGGGCTCGTGTCCCAGGGCCGTGATGTGTCCGTCAATGCCGCGTCCGGCGCAGGTCGTCATCCGAACGGAAGACGAACCGTAGGGGCGGCTCTTCCAGCCGAACAGGAGGCCGTAGAAGGTCTCGGCTCGCTCGCGGTCCTCGCAGCCGATCTCGAAGTGCACGACGGGACTCCCCATGCCGGCCTCCGGCCTCGCGTGATCCAGCGTTCGTCCGCTCGCGGCCCGTGGGCCGGGAGCGAGCTCGGGGTGGCGGCGGGCCCGCCGCGCGGGGCGGGGGCCGGGTAACTCCGCCAATGTAGCGCGGCGGGCGCCGCGTTCGCACGACCTGAATGCCGCGTCCTCCGCGGGGACCGGCGGTCCCCGCCTCAGTGGACCCGGCGCGCCCGGTCCGGGGAGCCGAGGGTGCGGAGCACCCGGACCCAGGCAATGGCCTTGGTGGTCGGGTCGCGCTCGAACCACAGCCGTCGCTCGGTGCCGGAGACGAAGAAGGAGTCGGGCGCCGACGGCCGGAACTCCAGCGTAGTCCCGCCCGGCGTCTTCAGGTGCAGGGCGCCGTCCGAGGCCGTGAGGCGAAGCGTGTCCCCCTCCGGGAAGCGGTACAGGCCGGCGCAGGCCGCGATCTCGGCCGGAGGCAGCCGGACGGAGCTCGGCTCCGGCGGCCGCAGGGCGGGGTCGTACAGCCACGCCACCTGGTGGGCGATGTGGGGCGTGGCCGCGCCGGCGAGGTTGGTGAGCACCGCCACCGTCACCGAGTCGTCCACGTAGCGGACGATGTGGGTGCTGAACCCCTGCCAGCCGCCGGCGTGCTCTACGACCCAGTGGCCGGGCGTCCCGTGCACCTCCCAGCCGAACCCGTAGCTGGTGGTCGTGCCGTCGGCGAGGCGCACGGGGGTCCACATCTCCCGCTTCTCGTCCGATGTGAGAAACGCGTCCCCCGACAGCGCCGCGTCCCAGCGCGCCAGGTCCAGGACCGTGAAGTAGAGGGCCCCGTCGGCGGTGTGCTCCCAGGTGGGCGACACCCACGCCTGGTTGGCAAGCTGGCCGTCGTCGAGGACGTAGCCGGAGGCCCGGTTCGGGATGATGTCGGGGAGCCCGATCATGCGGGCCGTCTTCATGCCCAGCGGCGCGAACACCCGGTCGTGCAGGAAGCGGTTCCAGTGGGCGCCGGTCACCCGGTCGATGATGATGCCGAGGAGGACGTAGCCCGTGTTGCTGTAGCTCCACGTGGTGTCCGGCCGGAAGATGAGCGGCAGCCGCGCGAACAGGCGCGCGAGCTCCGCGTCCGTGTAGTCGCGCCGCAGGTCCACGATCGGGGGATCGGCGTTCTCGTAGTCCTGGATCCCGGACGTGTGGGTGAGGAGGTTCCGGATCGTGATCCCCTTCCACGCCTCGGCCCCCTCGGGCAGGTACTTCGTGATCGGGTCGTCCAGCGCCAGCTTCCCGTCACGAGCCAGGAGGAGGACCATGGCCGAGGTGAACTGCTTCCCGACCGAGCCGGACTGGAAGATCGTGTTGGGCTTCACCGGGACGTCCAGCTCCACGTCCGCGAGGCCGTAACCCTTCGCCTTCACGATCCGCCCCGCCCGGTAGATCCCGAGGGCGAGGCCCGGGATGTGGTGGGCGTGCATGTACGCTTCGACCCAGGCGTCGATCGTATCGGAGGCGACCGATGGGGGCGGGGTGGCGGAGAGCGGCGTGGCCAGGACCAGCAGGGCGAGCGCGGCCGGCACGTGCAGGCGCCTGTGCGCCATGGGCTTCTCCCTTCGAACGTGAACGGTGCGTGGACGCGCCGGCATGTCCCGGCTCGCCGCTCCTGGCAATGTCGAGGGGAGAGCCGGATCTGCCAACCCCCGGTGCCGATGGGCGAAAGCCCGGCGGCGGCGTGGCCCGGCGGGCGCCGGCGGAGCGAACTCCATTGCCGGCCTCGTGCCGCCCGGCCATGTTGGGCTCCGACCCGGTGCGACCCAGACGCGGACGGCCCGGCGCCTCGCGCCCGCTCCGCCCGCCGCGGCTCCCGCAGCTCTCGAGACAGAGGCTCCGCATGCGCCAGCGCACGCTCCCGCTCGCTCTCCTGGCCCTGACCGCCCTCCCGCTGGCGGCGCGTCCCGCCCGCGGCCAGGCGCCCGTCCCGTACGCGCCCGACTCGGTCACGGCCGCCCGGTATGCGCATGCCGAGCGCTTCCTGCGCGCGGCCACGGCGCCCCTCGTGCTCCACGCGGACGTCAGGCCCACCTGGCTGCCGGACGGACGCTTGTGGTACCGGGTGCGGACGGCACGCGGGTTCGAGTTCGTCGTCGTCGACCCCGCGCGTCAGAAGAAGAGCTCCGCCTTCGACCAGGAGAAGGTGGCCGCGGCGCTGTCGGCGGCGGCGGACACGACGTACGACGCCTGGCACCTCCCCTTCCGGTCCTTCGAGTACGCGCGCGGCGGCAAGGCCATCACCCTCGAGGCGGGCGGGAAGGTCTACACGTGCGACGTCGGCGGAGCGAAGTGCACGGCCGGGAACGCGGCGTCGGAAGGACCGGGCCGCGACGTGGTCGTCTCCCCCGACGGGAAGCTCGGGGCCTTCCTCAAGGACTGGAACCTGTGGGTGCGCGACCTGGCCACCGGGAAGGAGACGCAGCTCACCACCGACGGGGTGAAGGATTTCGGCTACGCCACCAACAACGCCGGCTGGATCCGCTCCGACCGGCCCGTGATCCTGTGGTCCCCGGACTCGAAGCGGATCGCAACCTTCCAGCAGGACCAGCGCGGCGTCGGCGAGATGTACCTGGTCCACACGAAGATCGGCCACCCGACGCTGGACGCGTGGAAGTACCCGCTGCCGGGCGACAGCGTGATCACCACCATCCAGCGCGTCGTGGTCGACCTGGACGCCGCGGGCGGCCCGAAGGTCGTGCGGCTCGACATGCCCCCCGACCAGCACCGCTCCGGCGTGTGCGACCACGTGGCGTGCGGGCGTGGGAACCCGGCCGGCGACTTCGCCGACGTGCAGTGGAGCCCGGACGGCTCGCGGCTGTTCTTCGTGTCGACCTCCCGCGACCACCGGCACGAGACCCTGCGCGAGGCGGACCTTGAGACGGGAAAGGTGCGGGACATCCTGTCCGAGAGCGCGAAGGACTTCCTCGAGACCGGCTACAACCAGACCGACTGGCGGGTGCTCCCCTCGAAGAACCAGGTCATCTGGTACTCGGAGCGGGACGACTACGGGCACCTGTACCTGTACGACCTGAGCACGGGGAAGCTGGAGCACCGGATCACCACGGGGCCGTGGAACGTGCTCCAGGTGCGGCGGGTGGACCCGGCCAGCGGCACGATCTGGTTCACGGGCGCGGGGCGGGAGCCCGGCGACCCCTACTTCCAGCGCTTCTACAGCGTGCGCACGGACGGGAGCCACCTCACCCTCCTCACCCCCGACAGCGCCGACCACCAGGTCACGATGTCGCCCGACGGGCGCTGGTTCGTGGACCGGGCCTCGACCCCGCAGACGCCGCCCACGACCGTGCTCCGCGACGCGCGGGGCCGGAAGGCGATGGAGCTCGAGCAGGCCGACATCTCGCGGCTGCTGGCCGCCGGGTGGAAGCCGCCGGCGTCGATCACCGTGAAGGCGAGGGACGGGAAGACGGAGCTGTACGGGCTCCTGTTCACGCCGACGGACCTCGACTCGACGAAGGCCTACCCGATCGTGAACCACATTTACCCGGGCCCCCAGACCGGGAGCGTGGGGAGCCGCAGCTTCGAGGCCTCGCGCGGCGACGCGCAGGCGCTGGCCGAGCTCGGCTTCGTGGTGGTCGAGATCGACGCCCTCGGGACCCCGATGCGCTCCCACTCCTTCCAGGCGGCCTGGTACGGCGACATGGGCGACAACGGGCTCCCCGACCAGGTGGCGGGGATGAAGGAGCTGGCGGCGCGCCACCCGTGGATCGACCTGTCGCGGGCCGGGATCTACGGGCACTCGGGCGGGGGCTTCGCCACGGCGGACGCCATGTTCCGCTTCCCCGACTTCTTCCGCGTCGGGATCGCCGAGGCGGGGAACCACGACAACCGCGAGTACGAGGACGACTGGGGCGAGAAGTGGCAGGGCCTGCTGACCACCGGCCCGGACGGGAAGACGAGCTACGACAACCAGGCCAACGAGCTCGTGGCCAGGAATCTGAAGGGGAAGCTCCTCCTGGCCTACGGTACCACGGACGACAACGTGCCGCCCTACAACACGCTGCTCGTCGTGGACTCGCTGATCGCGGCCAACAAGGACTTCGACCTGATCGCGCTCCCCAATCGCCGCCACGGCTTCGGGGCCGAGCCCTACATGGTCCGCCGCCGGTGGGACTACTTCGTCCGGAACCTGCTCGGCGCCGAGCCCCCGCACGAGTTCCGGATCGGGGAGGGCGGCGACGGGGAGTAGGACCCGGTGTCCTGGCCCGCTCGGGTTATGGCCCTCTCAGCCGGGAGGGGAGCCGGTGCCTATCTGCTGGGCGAAAAGACGTAGGTGTGCTTCCCATCGCTCAAATGGAACGCTCCATCACTGACTCGGCCCTCCAGCCATCAACTCGTCGCCGGCAGCGTCGACGAGAACGAGCGTGGTGCCATCCCAATCGTATTGTCCTGTCGAGCTGACGGCTCGCTGCTGGACCGAGCCTGAGGGATCCTGGAACTGGTTCGTGACGCTCATGGAGAACGCGCCCGTTTGACACTTCGACAGTTGATACGTGCTGCCATCGGGCAGCGTCACGAGGCCGGATGTGTCGACATGAGCGCCGTTCGGGACGTGATGAACGCATGCCTTCGGCATCCATCCGTCCGGCGTAGCCACGCTGTCCTGTGACACGGCCTGGTCGAGCACGAGGGAACCCGCGACGAGTGTCGCGGTGCTGCCGGACGAATCCGTTGTCGTGCAGCATGGCAAACGACGAGCACCGTCGGCCGTCGTCAGCTCATACCGACCTGAAATGTCCTGGCCAGCGGCTGCTGGATTCGTCACCCCGCAGGCGCTCATTGCGAGTACTGACGTAACGACAGCTACGACGGTTGTCTTCATAGTATATCCTCCCAGTTGGGATCCTCGCCCGCTGAAGCCACGAGCACTCCGTTTCGTTTCCCAGTCGCGCGAGATCTAGCGTGTCTCAACTTCCCGGCCGCCGTCCGTGTTCATGCGTAAGCAGTCCTCCGACGAGTCACACAGCTCGGCTACTGGCTTGAGCCGCTTCCGGAGGGCGCGAGCGGGCAACCCGAGCCGATGCAGACTTTGACGTGGTGGCTGGCGGTCGCCGTGTCGGGCGGAGAAACCGCAGTAAGATCCAGTGTGAAGCTCGTATCGTTAGCGTACACATAGCGTCTGTACGTGCTATCCGAGCCCACGCTCGAGCACGTCCCTCCGTCCGGGCAGAAGTCCCATGCATATGAGTAGCTCCCCGACCCGCCGCTAGGATTGGCCGACCACGTGTAGTTGCCTGCGGAGCTGATATAGCCGGTACCATTGATCCCAACGCTGAACGAGGGAACGTTGTGGTAGAGGTTCACCGTCGTGGCGGTATGGGTCGCGCTGAAATCACAGGATGGCGAAAGACCCGATGTTACATGGTTGTACCAGGTCGGAGAAAGACCGGTACCATTGAGATCCTTGGTCGCAACGCCTGTGTAGAAGACCCCATTCTGCGGAAACTGACTGCATTGCGTCAGGCTGTAGACCTCGACGCCCCCCCCGCTTGCCCAGGTGTAGTTGTCGTTATCGTCCGCGGTCCAATCGGAGCGCGATCCTGTGATGACATCCACGAGAACGATGGTCCATGTGCAGGTCCCGTTCACGCAAGAGCTGGCCTGGACGCTACCATGGATGGAGTCCCCGGTAGTCGCCATGATGGTATCGCCGTGGAGACAGTCCGAGCCCGAGTTGCAGCGCCAAGAGGCCCCGCTCCAGAAGGAGCCGCCGTAGTCTCCGTTATACCCGTATTGGAGAACCGGTTGGATGATGTAGGAGCTGTTCTCAAGGCCTGGGAAGGTGTAGTAGACTTCCTGGCCGGAGTATGAGCCGCTGGGCTTTGCCGGCACCTTCCAGTCTGCGGTCAGCGTACCGAACGTATCGGACGAGAGCGTCGCCGAGTCCCACTCAAGCCAGCCGTTGAGGGACGGAGAGGCCACTGAATGCGAAGACCCCGCCCATTGCGGTAGGTTCGGGTGCGCTGGATGTGTACACGCGGGAAGTTGGAACGTCGAACCATCCGAACGTGTGACGCGCCCGTGAAGCCCGACGTGCGCGCCATTGGGAATCTGATGCACGCACGAACGGTCATACAATCCGGCGGGCGTGGCGACATAAGCGCCCTGACTTTCCATGGCTCCAAGGGACGCCCTAAGCCCCTTCGGTCCGGTGGGGTTCTTCTGATCCGAGCAGGCAACGGCCCCAAGCATTACGGCGATAACCAGTAGAGCTATGGGAGTTCGACCCTTCATGCCTGACCTCCCTCCGTGTTGCAGTCGGTCGCGTGCTGTGCGGCGATGTCGCTGCTCGTACCTCCTCAGCTTGCCATCGGTCATGCCGTATGTGTAACGTTTGAATTGAAGATTTGTGACAAACCCCGGGATCTGGTGGCGTTCAGATTCGGCGAAACTGCGTTGCGCTGGACCCCGGGGCAGCGGGAGGCTGGCTGGTGTGAACTACCGTGCCGCGTTTGCCCGGTACTACGAACCGCTCGTCCGCTACGCCTACACGCTGATCGGAGACTCCGACCGGGCTGAGGATCTGGCCCAAGAAGCCTTTGCCCGACTGCTCGAGCAGGACCTTCCAGAGGCCAGCGTCCAGAGCTGGCTTTTCCGCGTAATCCGAAATCTCGTCCGAGACGGGACTCGCTCGCGGCGGCGGCGGCAGCGGCTACTCGCCGAGGCACGGCCGTACCACCGCCAAATCGACCCTCCTGATGTGGTGCTCGAGCGGAACGAGACCATTGAAAGGGTAAGCCGGGCGCTCTCGAAACTGCCGGAACGCGACCGCACGATGCTCCTCCTCCGACACCGGGGCTTCAGCTACGCCGAGATCGCCCAGCGCACAGGAGTAGCGCGAAGCTCGGTGGGGACGCTTCTGGCCCGAGCACTGCGCCGGTTCGAACGTGCCTATCAGAAGGGGAACGAGGATCGACCCGGCGACGCGGCCTCAAAAGCCGGAGGGAGCGTGGCATGACACTCAGGCCGACCGAGAGTGGCCACGTCTGTGACGGAACGCTCATGGCTTTCCTCGATGAAGAGCTCAAGGCAGCGCAACGGGCCGCCGTGGGCCGCCATGTGCACGCGTGCCGTGCATGCGGCGAGCGGCTGGCACGGCTGCGGACCGCGTCTAACCAGCTGTCTGGGGCGCTCCCAGCCCTGCACGACGATCCGGTCCTGCCAGCAGACGCCGTCTCCTTATCCCTGACTCCTCGCGCATTGACCGGGCGGCAGGGCCGGACGGGCCAAGCGCCGCGGAGTCGACGACGGCCCGTCAGCCCGCGTCGTCGGTGGCGGGCCGGTGTGTGGGCAGCAGCGCTGGTCGTTCTCTCCGCCGGAGCCCTGGCAGCTTTCCCCGGCTCCCCGGTGCACACCTGGCTGTCCCGGAAGCTAGGCGACCTGGCGCGAGGACAGTCGGCCGCCGCGCGTGGCTCTCCAACGCCGCCGCCGCCCGTGGTCTCCATCCTTCCCTACGAGGGATCGGTCACCGTACGACTCACCGGCACCACGTCCGCAACCCACGTCCATGTGCGGCTCGTGGCAGGCACCGAAGCCCGCGTCGAAGCGCCGGGCGCCACTTTCCGAGCGGGCCCTGGATTTGTAGACGTTTCGGAAGGGAGTGAAAGCGAACATATCACAATCGACCTCCCGCGAAGCGTCCGGTCCGCCCGCGTGGAAATCGACGGAAGGCTGGCGGTGATCAAGGATGGGGAGCTCCTCCGGCGTGTGGGAGCAGCCACGGGAACAAGCGACAGCTCCGTTGAGCTCGGGGGAGGAGTGCCATGACGCGGCTCCTCCTCGCGGTGCTGATCGTACCGCTTCCGGCACGTCCAGCGCTTGGTGCGTGGTTGGAGGCGTCGACTGCGATGCGTTCCGTCTATGGGGGTCAGGGGAGCCTATCGACGCCACCGGCCGGTTCAGCCCCGTCAGCAGCCCACGCCGATACAACCGCAGGCAGTATCGCCGGGCGCCTATCCGCCAACGGAAGTGGCCCCCCGCTGGCCTCGGCGACCGTCGAGGCCCAGGGCCCGGGCGGCTCCCGCGTGATCCATGCGAACGTGGACGGCGTCTACCGAATCTTGGGACTCAAGCCCGGAGTGTGGTGGCTAAGCGCGCGCGCCCTCGACTACGCCTCGACGAAGGTCGCGGTTACACTTCCCGCGGGCGGCCACGTGAAGCTCAACCTCGCTCTTGACCTCCAGCCCGTAACTCTGCCGAGCCTGAAGGTCGCAGCAAAGCGCCGATGTGTCGGCGGCACGCTCCGCATTCGGGAATGGGAACCCGCTCGAAGCAGCGCAGGCGGCAGACCTCCTGAGCCTCAGCCCGGCTAGCGCCTCCGCGACGGTTGACCTCTCCACAGCGGCACGCGGCGTCTTAGCTGGGGCGCCGCAGACGAAGGCGAGCACCCTCTTCATGCCGGCGGCAGCGCGGAATGGCGGACGAGTCCTGCTGGACGGGGCGCCGGTTGTGGCTCCCGTGGAGCTTGCCGGACTCCTGTCACCTTTCCCGGCCGGGGTCTGGGGCACGGTACAGCTCGATCGGGCCGGCGCGCCCGTTCGTTTCGAGGCAGGCGGCATGGGCCTCCTCCGCCTCGACACCCGGGAGCCGAGAGGCCACGCGATCCGAGCGTCCGGCTCCCTGGGGCAGCTGCAATCAACCCTGCAGGCTGCGGGTCCTCTAGGAGAGGGCGACTTCCTCGTCGGTGCCCGGGCGCTGAGCGCGGCCGGTTCCGCTTTTCCAACCGGCTCGAGAGGCTCATTGCCCTACGGGTACGCGGACGTGCTGGCCCGCCTGGACCTTCCGGCTGGCCCGGGCAGGGTGTCTGCGACGGGCTACTGGAACCGCGAGTCGCTCAGCGGCCCCGGATCGGCCAGCGCTTCGCTCCTGGCGTGGGGAAACACTGCAGGGTCCGTCCGCTATGTGGTACCTATCGGCCGGGGCGGCATGCGACTGAACGCGGCAGCCGGACGATTCCGGATCGCCGTGCCAGGGGGTAACGCAGAAGCCAAACTTCGGGAACACTCATTCGATGCACGAGCCGAGGCGGAGGTCTTTGGCCGCGCGGGTCCGGTGGACGTGACCGGCGGCCTCGCGTGGGACGGGGTGCGGCTGTCGCGCACGGCCCTCGACTCCGCCGATGGCGCGCCGCCCGTTCCTGGGGCCAACCTGGCGGGCGGCGTCGTATCACCCTATCTGGAGGTCAACGTCGACCTGACCCCGGCCCTCTCTCTGCGAACCGGTCTGCGGGCCGAGGCCGCCAGCTACGGCGCCCTCGGCTGGGACCCAAGGGCCACTCTGGAGTGGCGTGCGGGACCCCGGCTATCCGTGTACGCAGCCGCCGGGCGTTCGCACCAGCTCGTGGAGCGTGAAAGCGTCACGGGCTGTGATCCGGCCTCAGGGGTTTGCGGAGCGAGCAGCCTGTTCCTCGACGGAGCAAGCCATGTGGCTGCCGGCTTCAAAGCCCGGCCGTCGGTCCCGTTGACCCTCGGCCTCGATATGTACTTGGCAAACTACGGGGAGGCCGTCACCGCTCTGCGGGCCAGGTCAATCGGAGCTGAGATCCGCGGAACGTGGCGAGGGGACGGCTGGAGCACGTGGCTCGACTACTCGCTGGCCAGCACCCGGTCGTCTGAGCCACTCGGGATCGGCGGCGGCGCAGCACAGTTGGAGCAGCGACTCCTCGCTGGCTTCTCCGCCGAGATTCCCCCGGCCATCCACGTGGCGCTCCGGCTCCGGGTGAGCGCCGGCTTACCATACACTCCCCTTCCGATAGTGGGCTCGACATCTTCCGCAGGTGCGGGGTCCGGATATCCCTGGCCCGTAATAAGTCCCCCGGGCTCCGGCGGACAGCCGTCCGCACTCGCACTGCCGGGATCATGGGCGCGGCTAGACGGAACGGTCTCTCGAAGCTGGCACGCCCGCGTCTTCGGCGCCGACGTGATGCTCACTCCCTACCTTGAGGTCCTGAACGCCGCCGGAACAAGAGACGCGCCGTTCTACTGGAGCCGCTCCGGCGCTGCGCAGCGATCAATTGGTGCCGTGCCGCTCCTGGCGGCTGTCGGCGTGCGCTGGGGACTCTAGGACGGAACGGCCCGTCGTCGAATCTGTCGGCTCGAACCTCAGGAAGGCGGCTCTCCCAATGAGAGAGCTCCGAGCTTCCGTTCGGAGCTTCCCGGCTGTGAGCCGGCACGAACGACGGTCGGGTCCGGTGTACAGAACAGCCTTCGGTTGCGCCGGTGCTTGCTCTCACCGGACTCAATCGCAACTACATCTAATCCGAAGCGACAGATACGAGATTCTCGGTACTCGCGAAGGTGCCAATCGTCGATCCTCCTGAATTGTCACTACGGAGTGCAGTTTCCGGGCAGTATTGGCACGGGGGAACCTCATGCACCGCCTGCAACGCCGCAGTCCCAACTGAGAATGGAAGCCAACCTCACGACAGTACTGGGCCCGAGCGGCGCGGACTGGCACCACGAGGGCCACGCTCATCAACGCCATGGCCAGAATCTGAATGGCACGCTTCCCGATACCCTACTCACCAAGGTGTCGAGCTCACACTCTCGATCAAGTCCTGTGAAATCGGAAACGTGTCAACTCGGAGGCGGTCCGAGCCGTACGGCCCCGACGCATTGCGAACCGACACCGCCGGGCTCCGCCCCTCAGCCCCCCGGCACCACCAGCCCGATCCCCTTCGAGGCCATGGCCGCGTTGAAGGCCGGCACGGTCGTGCCCACGAGCCGCTCGAAGTCGGCCCGCGCCTTCTCCAGCCGCCCTTCGAGGAGGTGGAAGACCTCGATGTCCTGCGTGGTGGGTGCGAGGTCGGGGCTCCCGGCCACGTCGCCCGCGCCGTCGCCCACCTCGCCGGCCAGCCACACGAGCTTGAGGTAGAGCTTCATCTCGGCCGGATACGTCTTGACGTCCCCGGCGGCCAGGTAGCGCTGGAACAGGAGGTCCTCGACGGCGAGCGCGCTGTCGTCCACGGCCCGGGCGGCCTCCATGACCGACAGGGAAGCTGCTCCTGGCCTACGGGACCACGGACGACAACGTGCCGCCCTACAACACGCTGCTCGTCGTGGACTCGCTCATCGCGGCGGGCAAGGACTTCGACCTCATCGCGCTGCCCAACCGGCGGCACGGCTTCGGGGCCGAGCCCTACATGGTCCGCCGGCGGTGGGACTACTTCGTCCGAAACCTCCTGGGCGCCGAGCCCCCGCACGAGTTCCGGATCGGGGAGGAACGCGGGGAGGAGTAGGATAGGATGTTCTGGTCTGCACCCGCTACGGAGCGTCTAGCCTGGAGGAGCGCCCGTATAGGATTTCAGCCAGAGGACGATGGCACCGCAGCGCATCGACACCTCGGTGGTCAGCTCGGGCGGAAGCTGGTCGGGCGGGTAGATCTCGACGGCGGTCACGTCGTACTTGGGGTAATAATCGGCGGGGCGCCCGGTCACGGTCTGGGCGCGGTTCCTGAGCCAGTCGGCTCGCCGACCATTCACAAAGTACTGGGGCTCGCAGTACTTGCCCAGCGGCCGACGCATCTTCGTGCCGGGGCCGTAGACGTTGCGGGTGGCCAGCAGCGTGCCCAGCTCACCGTGATAGCGCTCAATGTCCCGCTCCGTGACGAGCTGCCCTCGGCCCGCCGCCACGCGTCGCTCGAACCTTTCCAGTGCGCCGGGCGTTCCGCGCACAGTGGCCCGGAGCTCCTCTTGAGGTATCGGCTTGACGGGAACTTCAATGTCGGCCGTGAGGGTCTCTCCGGGGCGCAGGGTGGTCCCACGCTGCACCGGGGCCGACCCGAGGAAGTCGACCTCGATCGTGATCCGTCCCGGCTTCACGTCGGCGAACCGGTAGCGCCCATCCTTGCCGGTGAACGCAGTCCGCTCTCGATCGACAAGCTCCACCCGTGCCCCCTCGACCGGCGAGTGGAAGTCCGCTCGCGTGATCGTGCCCTGGACGACGGCTCCCGTGTCGATCGCCGCCTTCCAGCCTCCGATCGCGGCTCTCCGCGGCGCACGGACGGCGCGCAGCGCGGGAGCGCCCGTGAGGATTATGCTGGCTACGGCGGCGACCGAAGCTATTCCGAGCGACGGCGACCAACTGGGGTGCCTCGGGAGCCTCAAGACCCCGCACCTTCAGCCTGCCCTGTGCCTCGGCCCGGGCCCGCGTTCAGCTCCGGCGCCAGGACCTGCAATCGCGTGTCTCCGGCCGAGGTCTGCACCACGCTGAAGGCGAGGCTGGTGCCGCAAACGCTCCCCAGCACCGAGTCGACGCGGCGCCGGGCCAGCACCCTGGGTGGTCCGGCGCCAGCGATGTCCAGCACCTCGACGATCGTGTCGAACTGGCCTCGGAAGAAGCGTGGGGAAGTCGGCTTTGGGTCCGCAGTCGCCCAGTGAGCGTCCGGAATCAGCGCATACACCCAAAGTCGGCCCTGGTTGTCCAGCGCGAGCGCGTTCATCATGGCGGGAGGCGGACCCAAAGTATAGAGATCGCTGAGCCGCTTCGGCGAGAGGTCCTGTGTCGTGGGAAACCAGTCAGCGCGTCGAATTAGGACCCGCGTGACTGCACGGTCGTCGGACCAATGATAGAGTGCGTAGCGCCATAGGCCCGCGGCCCAAAAACCGCCCTGCTGATCGGGTGCGAGAATCCATTGGTCCAGCGGTCGTAGCCGGGACGATGGCTCCCCAAACGACGCAGGGTGTCCCCGGACGGATCGAGGAGTTCAAAGAGGCGCGTGTCGCCCTCGCTCGCTCCCAGCGGACGGCTGTGGACGAGGATGGTATCGGGCCCGATCAAGGCCAGGTCACTCACGGGTCGACGAGTGCGGAACAGATGGGCCACCCGGCCCGCCAATGTCAGGGTGACCATCCGTGCGTTCGAGTTGTCGGCCACATATAGCGTGTCCCCGCGGCCGACCAGCACCCTTAGGTGCGAGCCAAATTCACGCGGTCCTGCCCCCGGGCCTCCAATGTCTCGAGAGAAGCGCCCGTGACGACTGTAGACGGCAAGCTGACCGCCTCCTACTATGGCGCTAACGACGAAGCGGCCCGATCCAAGCCGTCCAACGGAGCAGGCGCGGAACGGTGCGTCCGCCATGATAGAGGCCGGATCCTCGGAGCTCCCAAGTTGCACGACCGAATCCAACGTGATCGACCCGGCCAGCCGCTGTGCTGTTTCGACCAAGGCAGGCCTGACGTCCGTGTGGAAACGGCTGTTGCCAGGCTGTGTGTCAGGTGGTGTCGAACGACCACATGCGGTGGATAGTAGACTGAGGCCAGTCCCAGCAAGACAGAGAGCCCTCGGTCCCCTACAAATGAATCCGAGCATTCCGCGAAGGATGCGGGCGCCTAGTGGGTGGGGTCTAGCAGATGTCTGGGCCCCGGAACTTCCTCCGGCCCTCCCACTCGGCGGCATGTAGATGTGGATGGGCAACCGCACTCTCCCGGGACGGCCCACCACTCGCGTCGTGAATCCCACTGAAATTCTAGGGGCGAACCAACGCCCTGAGATACCTTCATCAACGCCATAGCCAGAATCCAAATGGCTCGCTTCATGGCAGTCTTCTTACCGAAGGGTTGACCTCAACCCATCTTCATCAATTTCGACAAATTTGACAATGTGTCAACACCGACCCGGTCCAAACCCACTCCACTCCGACGCATTGCGAGTCGATATCGTCGGGCGCCGCCCCTCAGGCCCCCGGCACCACCAGCCCGATGCCCTTCGACTCCATGGCCGCGTTGAAAGCCGGAACGGTCGTGCCCACGAGGCGCTCGAAATCGGCCCGCGCCTTCTCGAGCCGCCCCTCGAGGAAGTGGAACACCTCCACGTCCTGCGTGGTGGGGGCGAGGTCGGGACTCCCGGCCACGTCGCCGGCGCCGTCGCCGACCTCGCCGGCCAGCCACACGAGCTTGAGGTAGAGCTTCATCTCGGCCGGGTAGGTCTTGACGTCCCCGGCGGCCAGGTAGCGCTGGAACAGGAGGTCCTCGACGGCGAGCGCGCTGTCGTCCACGGCCCGGGCGGCCTCCATGACCGACGCCGAGTCGGCCCGGCCCTGCAGACTCACCGGCAGGTCCTCGATCTGCTTCCGGACGACCTCGGTGCGGTTGATCATGCTCACCACCGCGTCAATGTCGTCGTACACGGCCTTCCACAGCTTCGTCTGCGCCCGGACGTCCGCGAGCGTGCCGGTCGTGTTCGGGTCCTTGAGGACCGTGAGCGGGGCGGCGAGCGTGTCGCCCCCGGCCGTCACCGTTACCGTGTACGTTCCCGGGTCCACCAGCGGACCCAGCTTCGGGAGGCTCGATCCCCCAGTGGTAGATCTCGCGCGTGTTCTTTCCGCGGAAGCGCTTCTCCTCCCAGACGTGGCGGGTGCGCGGCGGGCGTGGTGCGGAGCTTCACCTCGCGCGTGGGCGGCTAGCGGAGGTCCCACCACACGCGGTCGATCCCGGCCTCCCCGGGGCCGGTCAGGCGCCGCACGACCCGGCCCGAGTCATCGGCGATCGTGACCCGCACCGGCCCCGTCGCCTTCGACGCCGAGGAAGTAGTCGATGTCGGCCCCGTAGGGCGGGTTCCGGCCCCGCGAGCGGTCGTTGGGCACCCCGCGCGGCGTGCTCACGGTGCGGAAGCGGTAGGCGTCGCGCGGCCGGAACAGGTGCGCGCTGCGAGGCGAGCACGGCCGGCGTGAGCTGCTCCAGGGGCGAGATGTCGTCCAGGATGTAGAGGCCGCGCCCCTTGGTGGCGACCACCAGGTCGTGGAAGTGGCTCTGCACCGTGAGCCAGGTGACCGGCGCGGGCGGGAGCCCGCTCATGAGCCTGGTCCAGTGCGCGCCGTCGTCGGGCGACACGTACAGGGCGTCCTCGGTGCCGGCGTACAGGAGCCCGGCCCGCACCGGGTCCTCGCGCACCACGTGCACGTAGCTCAGGGGCGAGGCCGGGATGCCGGCGCTCAGCTTCTTCCAGCTCTTCCCGTAGTCGTCGGTCTCGTAGATGTAGGGCCGGCGGTCGTCCACCTGGTGGAAGTCGACGGAGATGTACGCCTTGCCCCTTGCTGGTGCAGGGAGGGGTCGATGTTGCTGATCGTGCCCCACGGCGGCAGGTCCGGGATGTCGGGGGTCACGTTCGTCCAGTGCGCCCCGCCGTCCCGGGTCACGTGCACGAGCCCGTCGTTGCTCCCGGCCCAGATGACGCCCGCCTCGAGCGGCGACTCGGCGATCGCGAACAGGGTGCCGCCGTACTCGACCCCCAGGTTGTCGGGGGTGAGGCCGCCCGAGCTCCCCATGCGGCTCGTGTCGTCCAGGGTGAGGTCGGGGCTGATCACCTTCCAGCTCCGCCCTCCGTTCGTGGTCTCGTGCACGACCTGGCTGCCCACGTACACGTGGCTCGGGTCCTCGGGCGAGAGAGCGATGGGCTGCGTCCAGTTCCACCGGTACTTGAGCACCCTGGCCGGCGAGTCCAGCGACTTGTCGGGCCACGGGCTCACGGACTGCCTGTGGCCGGTCTTCAGGTCGAAGCGCTCCACCTCGCCCGAGTAGCAGCCGCCCCACACCCAGCGGCCGCTCACCGTGTCGGGCCACGTGAAGCCCGACTCGCAGCCGGCCGTCGTGGTCCAGATGGCCGAGGAGATCCCGCCCCCGGTGAGGCTGTTGCTGGGCCCCCGCACGGAGCCGTCGTCCTGCATGTTGCTGTACACGAAGTAGGGGACCCGATTGTCCACCGCCACGTGGTACATCTGCCCGATGGGGAGCACGATGGGGTTCCAGGAGCGGCCCCGGTCCACGCTGATCATGACGCCGCCGTCGTAGCCGATCATCATGCGGCGGGGGTCCTGCGGGTCGGCCCACATGTCGTGGTCGTCCCCGCCCCACGGAACCCGCTGGATCGTCTCGCCGCCGTCGTGGGTGACGTACATGTAGTTCGAGGGGAACCACACGGTGCCCGCGTCGTCGGGGGCGATCAGCATGCGCGTGTAGTAGTGGGGGCGCTCGTCGATGAGCCGGTTCCAGCTCACGATCCGCCAGCGGTGGCCGCCGTCGTCGGAGCGCCACAGGGAGCCCGCCCCGCCCGTCTCGATGAGCGCGTACACGCGGCTCGGGTCGCTGCGGGCCACGGCCACGTCGATCTTGCCGACGGGGGAGGGGGGCAGGCCGTCCTCCGCGCCCAGCCGGCTCCAGTGGTCGCCGCCGTCCCGGGTCACGAACACGCCGCTCCCGGGGCCGCCCGAGTCCTGCCCCCAGGTGTGGATCACGAACTGCCAGGTGCCGGCGAACAGGACGTCCGGGTCGTGGGGGTCGAGGGCGAGCCCCGAGCAGCCGGTGTGCTCGTCGACGAACAGGACCTTCTTCCAGGTGCGGCCGCCGTCCTCGGTGCGGTACACGCCGCGCTCGGGCTGCTCGCCGTAGCCCCGCCCCATGGCGCAGGCGTACACGCGGTCCGGGTCGCGCGGGTCGATCACGATGCGCCCGATGCGGCCGGTGGCCTCGAGCCCCATGTGGTGCCAGGTGCGGCCGCCGTCGGTCGACTTGTAGATCCCGTCGCCCAGGGAGACGTTGCTCCGGATGAAGGGCTCGCCCGTCCCCACCCACACGGTGCTCGGCCGGCCCGGGTCGACCGCGATCGAGCCGATGGACTGGACGTCGGTCGAGTCGAAGATGGGCCGCCAGTGGGCGCCGGCATCGGTGGACTTCCACACGCCGCCCGAGGCGGCGCCCACGTAGTAGACGTTCGGGTTCCCGGGCTCGCCCACCACCGCGCTCACCCGGTTGCCGCCCGGCCCGATGAAGCGGTAGCGGAGCTGCTGCAGGTGGGAGGGATCGAGCTGCTGGGCGGCGGCCGGGGAGGGGCGGAGCAGCGCCGGCATGGCGAGAACGGCGGCCGCCGCGAGGAGAGCCGGCAGGCGCGCGCCCCTCATCACTTCCCTCCCAGTCCGACCTGCCGCATGGCGAACGCCTGCTCCATGGCCTGGTCCTCGATCGAGACGTCGAACGGCCGCCCCCGGCCCGCGGCGTGTCCCTCGCGGGCACGGAGCCGGTAGATCACCGGGAGGCCCGAGGTGGTGGCGTGCTGGAGCTCCGCCGCGAAGCCGCGGCCCTGCCGCGGCGGGACCCGGGTGTCGTGGCCGCCCGAGAACACGAACACGGCCGGGTAGCGGGTGCCGTCGGTCACGTGCTCGTAGGGCGAGAACGCCTCCAGCCAGCGGAACTGGACCGGGTCGGCCGCGTCCCCGTACTCGTGGATGGCGGGCATGTTGTTGCGGTGCGTGAAGGTCACGAAGCGGTCCATGTCGAGGTCGGGGAAGCCGCACAGCACGGCCCGGAACAGCTCCGGGCCCCTGCGTGACCGCCGCGCCCATGAGGAGCCCGCCGTTGCTCTCGCCGTGGATGGCCAGGGTGGAGGGCTTCCGTGTAGCCCCGGTCCTCCAGCCAGCGGGCCGCGGCCAGGAAGTCGTCGAACACGTGCTGCTTGTTCTTCAGCATGCCCCCCTCGTGCCACGCCTCCCCGAACTCGCTCCCACCCCGCAGGTTGGCCAGGGCCCAGATCCCGCCCCGCTCGGCCCACAGGGCCGCCTCGGCGCTGAAGTGCGGGGTGATGGCCACGTCGAAGCCGCCGTAGCCGGTGAGCATGGTGGGCACGGGCTTCCCGGCCGGGAGGTCCCGCCGGTGCACCAGGAACATCGGCACCCGCGTGCCGTCCTTCGACGCGGTACCACACCTGCTCGACCTCGATCCCCGCCGAGTCGAAGGGCACGCGCGAGGGCTCGTACACCGTGCGCTCGCCGGTCTTCGGGTCGAGGACGTAGGTGACGCCGGGGCTCGTGAACGAGCGCACGGACAGGAACGCCTTCCCGCCCGGGGCCGGCCGGATGCTGGCGCTGGACAGCGGCGGCAGCGGCACTTCGCCCTCCGGCGTCCCATCCAGTCCGAAGATCCGGATCCGGGCCGACACGTCGTGCAGGTAGGTGGCGTAGATCTTCTTCCCGATGAAGGCGTAGCCGGTGAGCACGTCGCCGGTCTGGGGCAGGATCTCCCTCCAGCCGTCCGGGCCGGGCCGGGAGGGATCGGCCACCACCAGCCGGTAGCGGGGCGCCAGCCAGTCGGTGAGGATCCACAGCTTGCCGTCGTGCGGCGCGGATCCGCGCGTGCATCGGGAGCCCGCCGGTCACCGACACGCGGTGGCTACCGTCGGCGTCCTCGATCCACGCCTCGTCCCGCAGCCACCCCACCGCCTCGGTGACCAGGCGGCGGCCGTCCTCCAGGGTGCGGACGCCCACGAAGCGGTCCGGCCCGGCGTGCGGGTCGTAGACCACGGAGTCCCCGGCCGGGTCGGTGCCGAGGCGGTGCCGGTACAGCCGCGAGCCCGTCTCCCGGGAGCGCAGCACGTAGGTGATGGCGCGGCCGTCCGGCGCGAAGGAGGCCTCGTCGTACAGGGCGGGCGGGAAGCGGTCGGGGAGGTCCGTCCCCCGGCCCACGTCGCGCACCCGGAGGGCGGTCTCGTCCGCGCCCCCGTCACGGAGGTCGTAGAGCACCAGGCGCCCGTCGTGGGACACGTCCCGGAGCTCGACCCGCGTCCACCCGGTCGAGTCGATCGCCAGCGGGTCCACGACCTCCTCGTACTTCCCGTCCGGGTCGACCGGGACGATCGAGTCCGCCGGCGGGGCGGGGCGGCGGAAGATGCCGGCCACGGGATCGCCCGGCCGGCGAAGGCTGAAGTACTCCCACTTCCCGGCGCGGCGCGGACTCCCGATCTGGGGCACGTCCTCCAGCCGCCGGAGCTCGGCCCGCAGCGAGTCGCGCAGCGGCGTCTCGCCGACCACCCGCTCGGCGTAGGCGCTCTCGGCCGCGATCCACGTCTTCACCTCCGGGGCGCTCCCGTCGGCCAGCCACAGGTAGGGGTCCGAGAATCGCTGGCCGTGCACCGTGAAGGTGGCCGTGTCGCGGCGGGTGGCGGGCGGCTGCGGGGCCGATCCCGCCGAGCCGGCGGGCCGGCAGCCCGCCGCGATGCAGGCGAGGGCCGTCGCGAGGAGGAGGGAGGGGAGGCCGGCGCGACGGCGGGATGCTCTCGGCATGGCGTTCCCTACTTCTTCAGGTCGAGGTGATAGAGCCGGATGGCGTTGTCACGGAGGACCATGCGGGCCAGCTGCTCGGCGCGCGCGCGGTCGATCTCCCCCTCCCGCATCAGCCGCGTGAGCGCCAGCCCCAGGGCGCGGCGGGCGGTGTGCGAGGCCACCCAGGCGCCCTCCTCCCAGCCCTGGTCGGGGCCGCCCTGGAAGGAGTCGGTGCCGAACAGGACCTTGTCGGGGAAGCGCATCAGCCAGTGCTCGAGGACGCCGGCCAGCTCGTCCGGGGCCAGCATCTGGTCCATCATCGAGAAGTCCGCGTACACGTTGGGCTTGCTGATCATGGCCTCCGTCTCGCCCCACGCGGGCCAGCCGCCGTGGAGCATGACGAAGTTCGTGTTCCGGAGGGTGGAGTCGTCGAACACCGGCTCCAGTCGCTCGGGCCGCGCCCCGGCCGCGTCGTAGTAGCCCCCGAACGTCTCGAGCACGTGCAGGTGCACGGCGAGCCCGAGCCGCCCCGCCTCGTGGGCGATGACCCGGAACAGGTAGTCCTCCAGCGTCTTGTACTCGGCGTGCGTGGGCGCCCCTCCGCCCACGTACTTCGCGTACACGCGGTGGGCCGCCGCCGGGTCCGGGGCCGCGAAGTCCAGGCTCCGCAGGTAGGCCGCCTCGAACTTGACCGCCACCGCCCCGGCCTTCTCCTGTCGCTCGAGCGTCGGCACGATGACGCGGACGATGTACTCGTCCAGGGAGCGGGGCGGGGCGCGGAAGCCCAGATCGTCCAGGTAGCGCCGCAGGAGGGCCGCCTCCCTGGGGTACAGGGAGCGCGTGTCCGGCGTGCGCGCCGCCTCTCGCCGCGTGTCGAGCGGGAAGAGGAGCGCGTCGTCGAACGGGACCCAGCGGAACCGGATCGCATCGAGCCCCGGACCCATGGCCACCCGGTTGGCGAACATCACCTGGATCCCGGCCTGGTCCAGGGCCCAGTCCGGGAAGCCGTTCCCCAGCGCCCGGAGCGCGCTGTCCCGGGCCGCCTCCAGCGCCTTCCTCCCGGCGGCATCCGTATCGGCGGCCGCGGGTCCGTACAGGGCCGCGGCCGCCCGGGACCACACCGGCGACGCCAGGGTCAGGCGCCACGGGAGGGGGAAGGGCGGGATTCCGTCCAAAGGAAGGGCGTCGAACTCGGTGTCGGGCGGGGCGCCGGGCGGGATGGGCCGCATCGGGTGCGCGTGGTTGTCGACCGCGCGGATCCCGGCGATGGTGCGGGCCAGGCCCGAGTCCACGGCCATGGCGCCGCGCCCCGGGCCGCCGCGCGACGCTCCGGCACGTGGGCTCGACTGCGCCGCGACCGGGCCGGCCGAGAGCAGGAGAGCCAGGGCGAGGACGGACGGGGCGGCGACCGGGGCGCGAGGCAGCGCGAACGGACCGGTCCAGGACGGGCTTCGACGCATGGGGGCTTCCTCAGCTCATCAGGGTGTCGAGGTGGGCGGCGAGGCTGTCGGGCCCCATCCAGCTGGACTGACAGCCCATGCAGTAGCCCGCCACCTTCCCCTCCGGGTCGACCAGGACCATCTCCGGCACGCCGGTGACACGATAGCGCACGTCCACGCCGCCCTCGGCCATCACGATCGGGTAGGCGCGGCCGCCGTGCGCCCGCAGCCAGTCCGCGGCCCGATCGGGCGAGTCCTGGAAGAGGATCCCGAGGATCGAGAACTTCGTGCCCCGCGTGCGCCGCGCGAGGCGGAGGAGGGAGGGGTACTCCTCCTGGCAGGGCTCGCACCACGTCCCGAAGATCGAGACCAGGACCCAGCGGCCCCGGTAGTCGCGGAGCTGCACGCTGTCCGAGGTGAGCACCCGCCCGTCCGGCGCGAGCCGCGGCAGAGTGAAGTCCGGGGCCCGCGTGCCCGAGTCGGGGAAGGCCTTCTCGCGGTGGGGCTCCTCGATCGGACCGTGAGCGCACAGATAGGTCACCACGCCCCGCTCCAGGGCGCTGTCGGCGCGCTGCTCGAACAGCGCCGCCAGGTGGCCGGCGCGGGCGAAGTCGTGCTCCCCTTCGGCCCGGTGGATGACCTGGAGCGCGAAGCCCCGGACCAGGGCCTTCTGGGCGGGCGTCGACGCCCGGGACCGAACGGCGTCACTCCCGCACGCGTATTCCAGCGAAACGCTGCCGTCGGGACTCTCGAGGCGGACCTTTCGGGCGCAGCCGGCCAGCAGGAGGGAGGCGACCAGGACCCCGGCGGCGAGCGCCGCCGGGATCGATCGCGGGTGGGCGGAGGGGAGCGCTCCGGTCACGGACCCCGCGAGCCCGCCCCGGCCTTGCGGAGGATGCGTCGTCCGATGACGACGCCGGCGAGGCCGACCACCATGGCGGCGAGCGACATGAGGTCCATACCGCCGCCCCGCGTGAGGGCCATCACGAAGGAGACAAGCCCCACCAGGAAGACGATGATGCCGAGCACGATCGTGAACTTCGGGAGCGTCGAGGAGCTTGCCATGGTCACTGCCTCCAGCGCGGGTGGAGTGCCGTGCGCGGCCGGCCGCAATCGAGGCCGCCGCGCGGGTTCATTAGACGCGTACCGAGAGTCCGAACAGAGCCCCCGATCCCAGGACGAAGCCCAGGTCGTACCAGCGTCCCCGGTTCCGGGTCTCGTAAATGCCGACGGCCGGCCACACGAGGCTGACCAGGAACGCCAGTCCCATGAGGACGCCATGCCAAAGTCCGGCCCAGAATCCAGCCGGGTCCACCAGCGGGTTCTTCCATCGGGAGCCCGGATCCGGCGAGACCTATCGGGTTCGCCACGATTACACCTCCTCGGCGCGAGGACGACTCCCCTGAAGGTCGGGAATTCCCCGCGTCCAGCCAAGGGGCACCATCGGGCGCGTAGCCAGGGAGCCAATCAGCGCTCCAGTCGGAAGCGCTCGACGCGCTCGACCCCATCGCGTCCCCTGGCGACTCCGAGCAGGTAGGCTTCGCCGATCTCCTCCACGTGCAGGCCGGCCGGCGTCTGGATCGACCCGAGCGGTCGGCCGCCCTCGAACACTACCCAGCGCCGGGGGCCGCTCGCCGTGTCCGGGAGGAGCCGCCGGGCCCACACGTCGCCCAGGCGATCGACGAGGACGCGGTCGAACAGGGGCTGCCGGCGCGGCCGGGACATCGCGGCGTAGACCCGTCGGAGCCGGGCCGCCTCACGCGCGTCCCCATCTCCGTCCGTCAGCTGTCGGACGGCGTTCGTGAACGCAGAGCGTGGAAGGTCCGGCAGGCCGCCCAGCACCCGGACGATCCGCAGGAGCCGCCCGTCGACCCTGTAGGTCCGAATCTCGGGAACGTGCGTGAGGACCACGTACACCAGGTCGCCCGCGACGACCGCCGCCGGTTGCGCCGTGAAAGGCACGGGCGTGAACCCGAATCTGCGGCCCTCCTTCCAAAGATACAGGGAGGCGCCCGGCGCGACGGCTACGGTATCCAGGATGCCGGCTCGGGGATCGGCCGTCGCGAATACGACCGAATTCGCGATCTCGCCTTCCTGCGAGTCGGGCCCCGCGCTCGCCGTGCTGCTCTCCGTGACGATGCGTCCGCCCGAGACGCGCCCCACGGGGCTTCCGATGAACGCGGTGAGGGGGATCGTTCGGACGAACCGACCCTGGCCGTTGAGCACGCTGAAGCGCCGGGCCTCGGGGTCGAACACTACGATCGTGTCCGCGGACGTGACCGCGAGGAGGGCGGGGAAGCGGAACTCGCCCGGCCCGTCCCCCTCTCCGCCCACCGAACGCACGAGGCGGCCCGTGCCATCGTAGAAGCGGAGCTCGTGCGTGCCGCCGTTGACCACCAGGATACGGCCGTCGTCGAGCTGCGCCACGCCCGTGACGGCGAACAGCAGGTCGGCGGAGTCGCCCTGCGCGGCGCCAATGACCAGGTTCGGCTGAGCGGAGACCTGCCAGCCGGACGGACGCTCGATGAGCGACCGGGGTGTCGCGACGATGCGGACGCCGTCGCTGTCCCGCTCGGTGACCGTCCCGGGGTGACGCTCGCCCCCGCAGGCCGCCGCGGCCAGCGCCAGGCCGAAGGCCACCGCGACCGCGACCACGGACGCTCGTGCCGCCGCGGCGACGGGCCGCGACCCGCCCGGGGCGCCCGTGGAGGCGCGCCGGCGCCCGCGACTCACGCCTCGGGCAGCGAGTCCCGGTCCTTCCAGCTCCACCACTTCAGGAGCTCGGGATCGTGCTCCTCGTGCGAGGCGAAGTAGACGGCGCAGCGGAAGGCGTACAGGACGCAGCGGTCCACGCGACACCCGCACCGCTGGCAGTGGCGCTGGTAGAGCTCCTCCGGATCGGCCGTGCCGAGCTCGTCGAGGCCGCGGATGCCGAGCGCCACCAGGTCCCGGCCGAGGCTGGGACCAATGCCGGGAGCCGCCTGCAACTCCTCCAGGGCACGCTGGCGGTCGTCGAGCACCGTCTCCCCATTCGCTCGTCCGAGCATGCGCGTGGTCCTTTCGTGCTCGCGCCCCGTCAGGAGCCGGGCTGGTTGAAGTTGAACATGTCGACCATCACCTTCCAGTGGCCGTCTCGCTTCACCCACACGACCAGGTACTTCCCCTCGGCCTTGCGGGTCCCGCCGCCCTCTGCCGGTAGCTCGAGCGTTCCGTGACCGATGTCGTAGGCCATGTCGCCGGATGCGGAGACCCGGATCACGTTCGGTCCGAACGTCACGGAGGGCAGGCCCAGCATGGCGGCCCAGCCCTGTCGGATCGCGTCGTGGCCGACGGCGGCCGCCTCACCGGGACCCATCAGGCGCCCGTCTTCGGCGTACATGTCCACGATTCCGGCCGTGTCGTGGTCGGCGACCATCTGCACCCATCGCTGGTCCAGGCTCCGGATCGAGTCGGCGGCGGCGGCCAGCCCCGCGCTGTCGGGCAGGGCCATCGCGCCAGCCCCCGCCGTGCCCTGCCGCGGAGGCTGGCAGCCTCCCAGGGCGAGAAGCAGCACGGGCAGGGCGAGCAGTCCCCCGGGTCGTCGCATGTCGTCCTCCGGTTCGGTGTGACGGTCGATCGACATCGCGCGAGCCCGGTCCCGCGGCAGGACCGGGTGTCCCAATGTCGACTTACTCCCGCCGCCGCGCCATGCCCCCGGCTCTTCAGCCGCCCCCGCCCTGGCCGGCGCGGCGGGCCTTGTCGGGGAAGGGCGGGTGGGCGGGCGGCGTGACGTCTTCGGTCTTCAGGAGCTCCAGGACCTCGCGGACCGCGCGCTCGAGCTGCGGGTCGCGACCGGCCGCCCAGTCCTTCGCGTCGTAGTAGACGGGGATGTCGGGCGGCACGCCCTGGTTCTCGGCCACCCAGTGGTCGCCCGAGTAGACGGCGCTGCAGGGCGAGGTGATGTAGCCGCCGTCGACGAGCGGGTAGGGCACGCACGCCGCCACGAGGCCGCCCCAGGTGCGGGCGCCGATGAGCGGGCCGATGTGGTGCTGGCGGAACGCCCACGGGAAGTAGTCCCCGCCCGAGCCCGCTCGCTCGTTGATGAGGAGGACCTTGGGACCGAGCACGCCCGCCTCCGGCAGTCGGAAGTCCTTCCCGCCCGCGGCGTCGTTCGTGATGCCCCCGATGAGCTTCCTGCCCATCATGTCGACCATGTAGTCGTCCAGCAGGCCGCCGCCGTTGAAGCGCTCGTCGATGACCGCGCCGTCCCTGTCCTGCTGGGCGAAGAAGTACCGGTTGAAGGAGACGAAGCCCGGACCGCCCGTGTTCGGAACCCACACGTAGGCCAGGCGGCCGTGCGACAGCGAGTCGACGGTGCGGCGGTTGTCCTCCACCCAGGTGCGCTGCCGGAGCGCGACCTCGCTCCGCAGGGGCACCACGGTCACCGTCCAGGAGCCCTCGTCCGAGGGCCGGCTGTTGAGCCGCAGGACCGTCTGCCGGTCCGCCGTGCCGTCCAGCCACTCGTACGGATTGTCCCTCGCCGTGAGCTCGCGGCCGTTCACGGCCAGGAGGTAGTCGCCCTGCGAGGCCAGGACGCCCGGTGCGGAGAGCGGAGCCTCGAGGTCCGGGTTCCAGCTCTGTGACGTGAGGATGCGAGTGATCCGCCAGCGGCCGTGCTCGGCCTCGAGGTCGGCGCCGAGGAGACCCGTGCGGACCGTGTCCACGGCCGGGTAGTCGCCGCCGCCGGTGAAGCTGTGGCCCACGCTGAGCTCGCCTCCGACCTGGTCCAGGATGTAGCGCAGGTCCTCGCGGCTCCTCACCCAGGGCACGAGGGGGGCGTAACGAGCGTGCACGGCGGGCCAGTCGGCGCCGTGCAGGTTGGGGGCGTAGAAGAAATCGCGCTCGATGCGCCACGCCTCCTGGAAGACCTGTCGCCACTCGGCCGCGGGCTTCATGTACATGCGCGGCGCCACGTGGATGGCCCCCTCGCCCGGCTTGGGGGGCGCGGCCGTCCCCACAATGTGCCAGCCCTGGCCCTGCTGGAGGAGGATGTGACCCCCGTCCTCGGAGAGCGCCATGCGGCGCACGCCGGTGGCGAAGCTCTCCTCCTTGCGCTTCTCCATGTCGAAGCGATGGAGCGTGAGCCCGGGCGCGTCCGCCACCCGCTCGGCCAGGAAGACCGTGCCGGCTTTGCCGGCCGCCAGCGCCTGGTAGCGGCGCACGGGGACGGGAAGAGCGACGATGCGGCGGGCGATCCCGTCGGGGTCGATCCGCACCTGGACGGCGGAGTCGGCCTTCGCGCCGGCCTCGCCGCCCCTGGAACCGGCTCCGGTCTTCGCCCCACCCTTCGTGGCCGCGGCCCGCGCCGGACTTCTGCCGACCGTTCACGGCTTCCCCGCCCTCCTCGTCACTGCGCGGCGCGAAGGGGGTCGGGTCCCCCGAGCGGAGCACCGCCACGTACGCCCCGTACGTGGGCCGCGCCTGCTGGTTGCTCAGGTTGGCCCACCCGCTCGCCAGGCCGAGGTCCGTGCTCGCGAGGAAGTAGAGCCACCGGCCACCCTTGTCCCAGGCGGGCGAGGCCGCGTCGGCCATGGCGTCGGTGAGCGCGGTGGCCTTCCCCGTCTCCAGCGACCACACCACGATGCGGTGGAAGTGGTTCGGGTACTCCTTCGCGTAGGCGAGCCACTTCGAGTCGGGGGACCAGGTGAGGTCGAGGCCGCCCCGGTTCATGGATCGTGCCGTCCGTGTCGGCGGTGACGAGCTTGCCGGACGCGACGTCGAGCACGTGGATGCGGGCGCGCTGGTCCACCCAGGCCATGTGCGTTCCGTCGGGCGACCAGGTGGCCGACCAGACGTACTTCGTCTCGTCTCCGAGCGAGATCTCGCGCGGCTTCTCGAGCCCCCTCTGGTCGCCGATCAGGAGGCGGTAGCCGTCCCCGGCGTCGGAGAACCACGCCACCCGCTCTCCGTCCGGGGACCACATGGGCGAGCGATCGGCGGCGCCGGGCGAGCGGGTGAGGTCGCGGACGTCGCCCTCTTCGGCCGGCACGGTGAAGACTGTCGCCTCGCGCCTCGAACAGGGCCCGCTTGCCGGTCGGCGAGAGAGAGGCGGAGGCGATCTCCCGGCTCACGTCCTCCCAGTGAGGCATGGCCCACGGGAAGTCGCCGCGCACGGTGATGTCCAGCCGGTGGGCCTTCCCGGTGGACGGGTCCAGGAGCCAGATCCAGCCGTCCTCCTCGAAGGCGAGGGCGTCCTTCGCCCCGCCGCCCAGCGTCTTCACGTCCGCGTCCGTGAAGTGGGTGACCTGGTCGAGCGCCTTCGTGGACGGGTCGTACGACCACACGTTGGTCGTGTAGTCGCGGTCGGAGAGGAACCAGATCCGGTCCCCGAGCCACACGGGCCACGTGTCGGTGGTGCGGTCGTTGGGGAGCTTCGTCTCGTCGAGGGTCTTCCGGTCCAGGATCGTGAGCGGCGTGTTCTGGCCGCCGCGGTAGTTCCGGAACTCCGTGTCCCAGCGGTCCACGCGGTCGACCACCAGCCGCGTGCCGTCGGGAGAGAAGGAGCCGCGGAAGGCCATGGCCTCGGGGACCTCGCGTGGCGGGCCGCCCGCGGCGCGGCACCAGCCACAGGTGCGCGTAGGGCACGGGCGCCGAGCCGCGGTCCGAGGCGTACAGCACCTCCCGGCCGTCCGGCGTCCACCCGCGGGCGTACGAGGGCGACGGGTGCCAGGTCAGCCGCCGGGGCTCCCCGCCCTCGGAGGAGACGACCCACACCTGCGGGCTCCCCGTGCGATTCGAGGTGAACGCCACCCACTTCCCGTCGGGCGAGAAGTGGGGGTCGGTCTCGATCGCCGGGGTCGAGGTGAGGCGTCGCGCCTCGCCCCCGGTCCGGCCGACGACCCACAGGTCCCCGCCGTACTCGAACGCCACCTGCGTGGCGCTGACGGTGGGCTCGCGCAGGAGCCGCGTGCCGCCCGTGTCCGCCCCCGCCTGGGCGTCCAGGCGCGATGCGGGGGAGAGGAGGGCGGTCAGCGCGACGAAGCAGGCGGGGACGACGCGAGCGTGACGCACGGCGGACTCGAACATGGAGGCTCCTGGTTTGCGGTCGGCGGGGTGCCGGCGGCCTCCAAGATCGTGGGCACGGGCCGGCGGCGCGAGCGCTTCCCACGGACCGGCAGCCGGGCCCCGATCCGGGAGCTCGGTCCCGGTCCTGGTTCGGCCCCCCGTTCCCACGCCTCCGAAGGCGGGGGCCGCCGTGAGCCTGGTGGCGTCTACCTGTACGCGCGGGAGGCGTTCGGTCCGCGCGAGCTGGGCCGCATCCACCCTCGCCCTCCTCGGGAGCTCGAGCCGTGCGAGCCTCGTGGCGGGGGGCGTGGCGCTCCTGGCCGGGGCGGGGCTGTACCTGTTCCGGAGGACGCCCGCCGCGGACCCGGCGGTCTCGCCCCCCTCCCAGGCTCGCCTCGCACGCCCCGATTCAGCTTCCGCCGATCGAGTCGATGCGCGCGTTCCGCGCCCGGGCCGAGTCCTGGATCTCCAGCGCCTTGCGCACGCCGCTGGCGCCGGGAATCGGCGTCTCGCCCAGGACGCTGTCGCGCTGACGGGTGGTGAGGGTGTCGGTCGAGGTCTTCCTCGACGCTCGGCCCGAGCCGTCCGGGAAGGGCGCCTCGCGACCCTCGGGTCTCGTCCGGCCGCAGCGCATCTCGAAAACGCATGAGTTGTCTGACTACATCTGACTTATATACAATGAGTTGTCTACAGTCGTCTGACCTCGAATCGACCCGGCGGGCGGGTCGTCCCGCGGGGAGGCGTGCCCGCGCCCGCGCGCCTCCCGGGGCGGGGCCGGAGGTGTGCCCCGTGCTCGCCACGGTGGGGGGACGGTCGGAGTCAGCCGCCCCCGGAGCCTCCTCCGGCCGGGGGCGGGGCGCTCATGCCCCCGACGATGCGCCAGCTGCCGTCCGTCCGTAGCCAGGTGTGCGTGAGTCGGCTGTCGCCGCTCGACTCCGTGCCGTCGGCGGCACGGTAGATCGTGTGGACGGTGTAGAAGGTGACCGCCACGTCGTCCAGGACCGTCACGGACAGCGGGTGCAGCTCGTAGTCGAAGGTGCCGGCCCGGATGAACGCGAACTGCTTTTCGACCATGCCGCGCAGGGCCACGCGGTCCACGGGGGATGCCGTCGCGTGCGGCCAGTCCGCCAGGTGCGGATCCCACAGCGCCATGAACCCCTCCACGTCGGCGGCCTTCCACAGCTTCCAGTAGGTCGTCTCCCGGTCCCACACCTGCCGCTGCTCGGGCGAGAGCTGCTGGGCGTGGACCGGGCCCGGGGTCCAGGCGAGGAGCAGCGCCGGCGCGGCGACGGTGAGCGCCAGGGCCGCCGCCGTCGCCCGGCTCCGGATGGGCGATGGCGTCCCGGCTCGCCCGGCCGTCATGGGCGGAGCCACATCATCGATACGGGCGGGTGCACCCCGTGGAGCGTGGTCACGGCGTCTCCTCCTCGGTCCAGGCTCGGGCTTCGATCTCCACGAGCATGCGGGGGTCGATGAGACGGCTCACCTCGACCATGGTCGTGGCCGGGCGTCCGTCGCCGAAGAACTCCGCGTGCGCGCGGCCCACCGCCTCCCAGTCCTCGATCCTCGTGACATACATGCGAGTGCGCACGACGTCGGCGGCGCTCCCGCCCAGGCGCTCGAGGGCGGCGACGATGTTGGTGAGAGCCTGGACGGCCTGACGGTACGCGTCTCCCTCGCCGACCAGCTCGCCCGCGCGGTCCAGCGCCGTGGTGCCGGACACCTCGATGAGGGGCCCGACCCGGACGGCCCGCGAGTAGCCCACGCGGGCCTCCCACTCGGTGCCCGTCCTCACCCGCCGGCGGCTCACGCGGGCCGGCTCGACGGGAGCGCGACTCCTGCCTCCGATCACCACGCGGCGATCACGGCGAACCCCGTCTCGTGCCGGCGAACTTCGGGGATCAGGCCCGCGTCCCGAAGCCAGGCCAGCTCGCTCTCGAGCGGAAAGTAGGTGTCCTCTCCCGCCCAGGCCTCCAGGTGGCCCTCCGCCTCGGCGCGCGTGAAGGAGCGCTCCAGGTGGGTCAGCCAGGCCTCCCGATCCGCCGCGTCGGCGCGCGGCTCTCCGGCCAGGAAACGGTCGGCGGAGACCAGGACCCCGCCGGCCCTGAGCGCCGCGGCGCAGCGGGCGTACAGGGCCCGCTTGGTCGTCGCGCTCGGAACGTGGTGCAGCGCCAGGGAGGCCACGACCGCATCGCAGGGCGGCAGCGGCGTCTCCAGCAGGTCGCCTTCGAGGAGCCGACCGCGCGGTGAGCGCCGCAGCGGACCGCGTGCCGCCCGCAGCATGCCCGGGTCGGCGTCGATCCCGGTCAGGCGGGCGTCGGGCCGGACCTCCAGGCATGCCTCCGCCAGGGCCCCCGTGCCGATCCCCAGGTCGACGATCGTCGGGATCGGCGGCGGGCAGGTCGGCCAGGACACTGGCCGTGGCGCGCAGCATCGCCTCGTAGCCAGGCACGAAGGCGCGGATGCTCGCGTCGTATTCGTCCAGCTCGATCCGGAGGTGGCCGGCTACGCCCATGCGTCCAGTCGGTCCGGGGTGCATCGCGACCGCAAGGGTCAGGGTCCCGGCGTTCCGCGGCCGGGTCGGCGCTCGAACACAACATAGGCCAGGAGGCCCAGGACCGCCGTCCCCAGGGCCCCGAGCACGGCCGGAAGGCCGTAGTCGGGTTGAGTGATCTCCATGCCCACCACCGCGACCAGGATCGCCATTGGAACGGCGGCCATCACGGTGACGCCCGCGTCGCCCACGGGGATTCGGAAGGCGCCCCGGAGCTCCGGCTCATGCCGTCGGAGCGCGATGAGGGCCCCGAACTCGAGCGACAGCGCCATGGCGTACAGGAGCACGTCCGCCACCACCAGGCCCTCGAGCGGGACGAGGGCGAAGGCCGAGTAGAACACGGCGGCGAACAGGACCGCGTTGCGGGGCGTCCCGTTCCGATCCGTCTTTGCGATGACCGCGGGGAGCATGCCGTCCTCCGCCATGGCCAGCGGGATCCGCGAGTAGGCCAGGAGAAGCGAGTTGTACAGGGCGAGGGCGCTCAGCATGCCGCCCGCGGCCACGACCACGGCCAGGACCGCGCCCGTCCCGCCGCCTACCGCCATGCGCACGATCTCCGGCCACTGGCGTCCCCGCCAGCCGGTCCAGTCCGTCGCCGCCAGGGCTGCGGTCAGGGGCACCAGGTAGTTGAGGACCACCAGGGGAACGCTCCACGCCAGGGCCCGCGGGTAGCTCCGCGTGGCGTCCACGACCTCGCCCTGCACGGTGGAGGCGTTGTCCCAGCCAATGTAGTTCCACAGCGCCAGGGAGAGAGCCACGCCGATGGCACCCGCTCCCGCATGCTCGGGCGCGTGGAAGGGCACCCAGGGGATGTGACCGACATGGGGCAGCGCGGCCGCGACGACCGCGACGAACGCGGTCAGGATGAGCCCGCCGGCCACCACCGACACCCGGCCCACGGGCAGCGCCCCGCGCAGGTTGATGGCCGTGGCGCCCCAGATCACCGCCAGAGCCACGATCCACTGCCGGCCGGCCGTGAGGTGCGGGAAGAAGTAGGCCAGGTAGGTGTTGAACATGACCGGGTAGATGGCCATGTCGAACAGGGAGTACATCCACGTCCACCATCCGTTCTGGAACGCCCAGAAGCGGCCGAAGGCGCGGTACACCCACCGGTAGTAGCCGCCCTCCTCGGGGAGCATGCTGGCCAGCTCGCCGACGATCAGCGCCTCCGGCACCGACCAGAAGATGGGCACGAGGAGGAGAATCAGGAGCCCGAGACCCGGCCCCACCTTCGCCACGAGCTCCTCGGTCGTGTACGGTCCCCCCGAGGTGCAGAAGTAGAGGATGAAGACGAGGGGGAGGGTGGAGATGGTGCGGCGCAGCCTCACCGGCCGCTCCGCCGGGGGAGGAGGATCGACCCGACGTGCTCGTCCACCTCGCGCCGGGTCAGGACGACGAGGAGCGCCTCGGCCTCGGTGAGGATGCCGAGCACGCCGGCCGGCAGGACGAGCCAGTCCAGCCGGCCGGGGAGGAGCAGGGCGGCCACGATGAAAGCGTACAGGATCACCGCGGCCACTTTCGCCGAGTAGAGGTGGAGATTGCCGAAGCGCCGGAATCGGATCCAGCCGGCCCCGATCGACACCACGAACATCGCCACCCACGCGAGCACGAGGACCGCGTGCGCACGGAGGAGTTCGGGTCGGAGGAGCCACAGCCACGCGGCGCACGAGGGAAGGAGCAGGTTGTCCGCCAGGGAGTCGAACCGCGCCCCGAACGCCGTGCCGCCCGACCCCAGGCGCCGGGCCGCGAATCCGTCGGCCGCGTCCGTGAGCCCGGCCACCAGGAGGCCCCAGCCCACCAGGGCGCCGCGTCCCGCCAGCGCCGCCACCCACAGGAGGGGCACCAGGACCAGCCGGATCGCCGTGAGGATGTCGGGCAGACGGGCCAGCGCTCGGATCATGGTCTCGCCTCCACGGTTACGACCTCGGCCGGCGCCCGCCTACGAGCCCCCGAGCCGGCGCCGGTCACGGCGGGCTCGCCCCAGCCGGCGCCGGGCCTCGCCCGCGGACTCGCCCGGCTCGCGCTCCTCGACGTGCACGCCGCCCATGACCGCGAGCCCGCGCACCCGGAGGACCGGCGCGCCGGGGTCCGTCACCGGCTCGACCTGGCGGTGGTCGAAGCCGCCCATGATGCCGAGCCCGTGCGCTTCCACCCGGATCCCGGGCGGGACCACGATGTGGACACCGCCCATCACGGCCAGCACCTCGACGTCGGTGACCGGGGCCCCGAACCGGGCCTGCCGGAAATCGAGCTCGACGCCGCCCATCGCCGCCAGCACGCGGAGCTCGCGCGGAGGCACCCAGGTTCCCTCCCGCCTCGAGCCGCCCAGTAGGGCGAGCACGTAGCCGTTCTCGCGGGGCGTGACGCCGGGCTCGAGGCGGGGAGCGTCGGTCGCGGTCGCGGCCGGCTCCGGCGGGCGGAGCTCGGCCTCGACCGGGAGGGCGGGAAGGTCCCGGACCAGGGCGTCGAGCGCACCCCGGTCGGGCGCGGCGATGGCCGAGTCCAGCCGCCGCTCGAGCTCCTCCACCTCCAGGTGGTCGCGCGAGAAGTGGCGCGTGAGCTCCTGGATGGTGCGCTCCCGCTCCTCCTCCAGCGTGCGGGCGGGGCGGGCCGGGGGTCCGGCGTCCGCGCTCATGTGCGCTGCTCCGTCTCCACGCTCGTCCTCCCTCCGGGCTCCGAGCGGCGGTCACGCGCCCCGCTCCTCTGCGAGGATCGGGCTCGCCGATCCTGGGATCCAGACCCAAGATCGCCCCCCGCCGGCCGGCCGTCGAGCCATCGCCTTGTCCGCGTCCACCGAATCGCCCTATGGTCCTCGGCTGAACCTACAGGAGGAGTCGCATGTCACGCGCAGCATTCGCCCACGGTGCCCGCCACGGCTTCCTCGCCGCCGCTCTCGTCGCACTCCTCGCCCTGCCGGTGGGGCTCTCGGCCCAGTCACCGCCGGCCACGGACGCGGCGCTCGGCGCGCTGCGGTGGCGGAGCATCGGGCCCTACGTGGGCGGACGCGTGGTCGCGGTGACGGGCGTCCGCGGTCATCCCGACCTGTTCTACATGGGGGCGGTGGATGGCGGGATCTGGAAGAGCACGGACTACGGCCTCCAGTGGACCAATCTCTCCGACGGCGCGCTGCCGGGATCGAGCGAGAGCATCGGCGCTCTCGCGGTCGCCCCCTCCAATCCGCAGGTCCTCTACGCCGGCACGGGCGAGAACGACATTCGCGGCGATATGATCACCGGGGACGGCGTGTTCCGCTCGGCCGACGGCGGCACGACGTGGACGGAGGCCGGGCTGGCCGACACGCACACGATCAGCGGCCTGGTGGTGGACCCGAGGAGCTCCGACGTGGTCTACGCCTCCTCGATGGGCCACGTGTTCGTGCCCGGGCCGCACCGCGGCGTGTTCAAGTCCACCGATGGCGGGAAGACGTGGACGAAGGTGCTGTTCGTGAACGACAGCACGGGCGTGATCGACCTCGTGATGGACCCACAGCACCCCGACGTGCTGTACGCGGCGGCCTGGCAGGCCTACCGGAAGCCATGGAAGCTGTCGAGCGGCGGCCCGGGAAGCTCACTCTACAAGACGACGGACGGCGGACAGCACTGGACGAAGCTCTCGGGCAACCCGGGCTTCCCCGGGGGCGTGCTCGGGAAGATCGGGGTGGCCGTCGCGGCCAGCCAGCCGAACGTGGTCTACGCCACCGTCCAGGCGAAGCGGGGCGGGGTGTTCCGCTCCGACGACGGCGGCGCCACCTGGAGCCGGGTCAACGACGCCTGGAAGCTCCGGCAACGCGCCTTCTACTACATGGCCATCTTCGTCGACCCGAAGGACCCGAACACCGTCTACATGCCCGAGGTGGACGCGCTGTTCGTGTCGCACGACGGCGCCAAGAGCTTCTCCGAGCTCCACACGCCGCACGGGGACAACCACACGCTGTGGATCGACCCCGACGACCCGAGCATCCTGCTCGAGGGGAACGACGGCGGGGCGACGGTCTCGACGGACGGCGGCAAGAGCTGGAGCACGGAGCACAACCAGCCCACGGGCCAGTTCTACAGCGTGAACCTGGACCACCGGTTCCCCTTCCACGTGTACGGCGCGCAGCAGGACGAGGGCTCCACCGAGGGACCCAGCTCCACGAGCCACGACGGGATCCCGCTGTCCGCCTGGAAGGAGACGGCCTACGGCGAGAGCACGCCGTCCGTGCCCGAGCCGGGGAACCCGGCCGTCACCTACGGAAGCGGCTACTTCAGCATCTTCCTGCGCTTCGACGATTCCACGTCCCAGTTCCAGAGCGTGAGCCCGTGGCCGAACTACCAGGAGGGAGCCTCGGCCGGCGAGCTCAAGTACCGGTTCGCGTGGACGCACCCGATCCTGTTCTCACCGTCGAAGCCGGACGAGCTGTTCGTCGGCTCGCAGTACGTCATGCGCAGCCTGGACCACGGCCGCAGCTGGAAGGTGATCAGCCCCGACCTGACGCGAAACGACCCGGCCACCGAAGCCCCCACCGGCGGGCCCATCGACCTGGACCAGTCGGGCGCCGAGATCTACCCGTACGTATCCGCCCTGGCCGTGTCCCCGAAGGACGACGGCGTGATCTGGGCGGGCTCCTCGGACGGGCTCGTGCACGTCACGCGCGGACGGCGGGGCGCATTGGAAGACGGTGACGCCGCCGGGGCTCCCGAGGGAGTTCCGGACGAGCGCGATCGAGCCCTCGCACGTGGACGCCGGGCACCGCCTACATGGTCGTGCGGCGCTACATGTGGGACGACTTCACGCCCTACGTGTTCAGGACCACCGACTACGGGGCGCACTGGACGTCGATCACGAAGGGACTGCCGGCCGACCAGTACGCGTGGGCGATCCGCCAGGACCCGCGCGACCCCGACCTCCTGTTCCTCGGGACCGAGACCACCGTGTACGTGAGCCTGGACGGCGGGGCCGGCTGGCGGCCGCTGTCGCTCAACCTGCCGCCCGTCCAGGTCCGGGACGTGGCGGTCGACACGCGGCAGGGCGAGGTCGTGATCGCCACGCACGGGCGGTCCTTCTGGATCCTGGACGACCTGGCGCTCCTCGAGCAGCGGACGAAGCGGGGAGCGGTGGCCGCCGACAGCACGGCGCTGTTCGCCCCCGAGCGCGTCTGGCTGAGCCACGCGTACGGCAAGCCCTCCCGCGAGCGGTCCGGAGGCACGTCGGGCGAAAACCCGCCCTTCGGGGCCACGGTCTTCTTCCGCGTGCCCGCGAGCTGGGACGGACACACGCCCGTGCAACTCGCGTTCTCGGACGCCCGTGGCCGCACGATCCGGAGCTTCGAGCTGCACATGAAGCGGAAGGGGAGCGCCGCCGGACACCGCGGCGGCCGCGGAACGGACCCCGGCCGAGCGGAAGGCGGCCGCCGAGCGCAAGCTCACGGCGATCGAGCCGGGCACGAACCGGTTCCAGTGGGACCTGCGTTACCCGGATGCCACGGAAGTGAAGGGCTTCCACACGCCGGTGCCGGCGGGCGGGCTTCCCGACGACGTCAACGGGCCGGTGGTGGCGCCGGGCCACTACCGGGTCACCCTGGAGTACGGGGGCCGCGAGCTGTCGGAGAGCTTCGACGTCTCCCTGGATCCGAGGATCCGGGCCACGCAGAGGAGCTGGAGGACCGCCTGGCGCTCCAGCTCCGCATCCACGCGGCGCTCGACTCCCTGGACCGGGCCCTGAACCGCGCCATCGACGTCCGGGACAGCCTGGCCACGGCCGCCGGCTCGAGCCCGTCGTCGGGACAGAAGGCGGCCCTCGACGGGCTCGGCGGGACCATCGGTGATCTCGTGCAGCTCGACACCCATTCCAGCGAGGGCACGCTGCTGCACGAGACCAGGCTCCGGAGCCACCTGGCCTACCTGGCCTCGGACCTCGACCTGGCCTACGCGGAGCCGACGCCCGCGCAGCGGGCCGTGTTTCGTGAGCTGGCCGCTGAGGCCCGAAGGGGCGAGAAGGCGCTGGCGGCCGCGGCCGCGAAGGCGAGGTCGGCGCGCCAGGCGCCTACAGCCGCCACAGGTAGCTGGCCTTGATGAAGAAGCCGTCGTTGACGCGCCGGAGCCCCGGACTCGAGAGGCTGAACGCCTCGGGCTGGGTGAGCAGCACGCCGTAGCCGAAGAAGAACACCGTGCCGGGTGACGGCTTGAAGGAGAACAGGACGTCGTTCCGGAAGGTGTTCGAGGTGAAGCCCGCCCCCGACACGTAGTCCGCGGCGGCCGTGTCGAAGGGCGCCAGCGGCTCGCCGGTGCGCGGGTCGTGCAGCGTCGCCTGACGCTGGGCCACGTACTGGCCGATGTAGCGCACGAACAGGGGTCGGCTGAGCTGGAAGTCGACCTCGAGCCGCGGGATGTTGGCCAGCGCGAACTCGCTCCCGTCCCGCGACCGGGTGATGCGGTCGTGGACCCACGAGGCTGACACCCGCAGGGCCTGGGTCGGCTTCCAGGCCAGCGACAGCGTCGTGTTCAGCTCCCGGCCCTCGCTCGCCTCCTCGAAGATCGCGGCCCCGCCGTACGACCCGCTCCCCGACACCTGGAGTGCCCGGTTCGGACTCGAGAAGCCGAGCGAGCCCCTCCAGAAGTGGTGCGTGCCGCCGGGCACCCGGAAGGCGACGGTGTCCGCGCCGCGCACCACCCCGTAGCCGGCGAAGGCGGCCGTGTCGAACCGGACGGGGTTGTCGTTCAGGCTGGTGTTAACGCTCCATCCGCCCCGGAGGGTCGCGTTCCAGTTGTTGCCGTAGGTCCCCTCGATCGGGCTGCGGGCGTGCAGGAAGTCCTCGTAGCGCCACAGCGGCTGGACCATGAAGTAGGTCGAGAGCCGTTCGATCAGGGCCCCGGGCGCGCCGTACCAGGTGAAGCGGTTGAACAGTCGGCTGGAGACGACGCCCGTGCGGTTCACGAAGCCGCTCTGCGCCCGGAAGCCGGGGCTCACGCCCTCGAACTCGAAGTGGTTGCCGTAGTTCCTCCCCGTGCGGTCGCCGAGCACCAGGTCCCACAGCAGCCCGTCGTTCGAGCCGGTGCCGTCGCCCGTCCACGAGCGCACCAGCTGCAGCCTGCGAGAACCACTTCTTGAGCCACACGACCCGTGCGTCGCCGCCCGCGACGCGGTTGTAGGCGCTCCCCTCGATCCGGTCCGTGTACACGAGGCCGAGCGTGGAGCTGGCCCCGAGGTCGCGGCGCACCCGCAGGAGGTTGAACACCGGGTTTTCGCCCGTGAGCGGGTCGCGCGTGTCGACCGCGCCCAGGTAGGCCACGTTCGTGGAGCCCACCTTGCCGATCAGCTTGGCGCCCGCCACCGGCTGCACGATCTGACGGGTGTAGATGAGCGTGTTAGGGGTGTCGTACTGCTCGAGGCCATCCAGGAAGAAGGGTCGCTTCTCGGGATAGAACAGGGCGAAGCGCTGGTTCACCGTCACCTGGGCCACGTCCGCCTCGACCTGGGAGAAATCGGGGTGGGCCGTGGCGGCCAGCCCCAGGTTGTTGGTGATCCCCCAGTGCAGCGTGCCGCCCACCTCCGGCGTGGTCGTGTAACCGTACCCCGAACTCCCCGGCGCACCGTCGATCCGCGTCGTGACCTCGGGATTGACGTCCATGACCAGGCCGCGCTCCAGGTCGTGCAGCCCCACCAGCGTCCCCGACTGGATGAGGAAGCTGGCGTTGGCCCGCACCACCGGGGTCCAGGTGTCCTCGTAGCCCGAGTGCTGGACCCGGCGCACGACCTGGAGACCCCAGGTCTGCGTCTTCGTGCTCTGGTAACGCAGGCTCTTGAACGGGATCCGGATCTCGACCTGGTAGCCCCAGTCGGTCACGTGGCCCCGGGACCGCCACACGAAGTCGGGGTTCAGGTCAACGTTGCCGTCGAAGCGGCCATTGGTGTTGTTGCCGCCCGCCGTGCCGAACTGGCCCTCGCTCCGCACCCCGTCCTCCTGGATGCCCAGCGGGTTGACCGCGAACTCGAGGGCCCGCCGGTGGTCGTCGTACGTGTCGAGGAGGATCTGGACGTTGTCGTCCGCGTCGATCGCGTCGCGGTCGGCCAGCGTGGCCCGCACGGCGCCGCGGCCGTGCGGCTCGAAGGCGCGCACCCCGAAGTAGATGGCCCGCGGACCGTACCACACGAGAATCTCGGTCGAGTCGGTGGCGGGCAGGCCATCGACGGGCTGGTACTGGGAGAAACCGGTGAGCACGGCGGCCCGGCGCCAGGCCGCTTCGTCCAGCTCGCCGTCGACGATGATCGTCGACGAGTCGACCCGCGGGATTCGGACGGCAAGCTGATGGGCCCGGCCGTCGTACACGGAGCCGGTGTCCTGCCCCGGAGGCGCGGCCTGCGCGGCGGCGAGAGTGAGAAGCAGCGGGACCAGCACGAGTATGCACGTCCAGGGTTCGAGTCGAGCGCTACAGGCTGGCGGGGCCGGACCCGGGCGTCAAGGGAAGAGACGCGCACGGGGAGGGTGGCGGGTTCCCGTGTCGGCCGGTGCCGACGCCGCGGCGCCGGTCACCGGAATGCCACAGAAGTCCCCAGGGTCTGTGGCAAAGGGACCACATCGCGGCGCCCGTCCTCCGGCCTCGGAATCCGTCGGAAGGGACTCCCTAGCAGCCGTTCCAGAGGTCTGAGCCGAGGCACAGAGATTGCCTTTATGGACGCGATGGAGCCCGCGCGAGAATTCCGACGGTGGCCCGTCGGCACGCTTTCTGGTACGGCACGTGTCAACTCTGTCCGAGCCGGGGACCAACGAAAAATGGACACCACACATTTGTTGGGTGAGATTCGCCACCGCATCCGCCGAACCCTCCACCTCTCCACCCCCGCCCATCGTCCCCTGTCCGCCCGACTCGACGCCGCGGGGTGGTGGGACCACCTTTACTCCACCTACGCTCCCTACTCGGCGGTCGGCAACTTCGCCTTCGACGAGGAGTGGAACCAGCGGGAGCACGCGCAGCGATGGGACTTCGTCACCTCCGTGCTCGAGCCCGACGTCTCCCTGTCGGGGACGAGGGTCCTGGAGGCGGGCTGCGGGCCCGGCATGTTCACGATGCGCCTGCTCGAGGCCGGGGCACGGGTGACGGCGTTCGACATTTCGTCCGTGGCGATCGACCGGTGGAAGGAGTTCGTGGGGCCCACGGATCGGGCGGACGTCCGCCAGGCCACGATGGAGGACTTCACCAGTACGGATCGCTTCGATCTCGTCCTGTGTCTCGGCGTGCTGGTTTCGATCCGGGAGGACGCGGTCCAGGAGCGGGCGTTCCTCAACCTGGCCTCTTACCTGAAGGAGCCCGGTTACCTGCTGGTCGAGGAGATGCTCGCCGATGTTCCCGAGGCCCGCACCGACCACCCCCAGCTCAGGTTCCGTAGCCTGGAGGAGTACCGGTCGCTGGCCGACCGGGCGGGCCTGCGGCTGGTGCGCGATGTGACCCGCCCGGCACGGGTCGAGGGCCGGCCCTGGCACGCGCTGCTGTTCGCCCGGCGAGACTAGACTGGCGGGACTGGCGGGGCGCACGCGGCGCGCCGCCGCGCTCGCACGCAGCCAGGATCTTCCCTCGGCGGAGCACCTGTTTCGGCCCCCAGGCGGCAAGCTGTTCGAGGAGGTTTCGCAGCCTGCGCAGCTCCCCCCGGAACTCCTTCGCCCGGCGTACCTGCTCCAGAAGCTCCCGGAGGGCTTCGACGCGGCCACGGAGCAGGGACCCGGCCAGCGCCCTGAGCACCGGAGCGACCTCGTCCCGGCCCCAGTAGTAGTGCGGCAGCGCCTCCACGTCCCTGGCCCGCCACCAGCGCTCCAGGCCCGGACCAGCGCCCCGGCGGAAGTAGTAGCGCTCCTTGATCGTACCGCGGACCTTGCCGACCGGCTCCCGGTCCTCGATGAACGAGGCCGTGACCGGGTCCCGCGACAGGCTTTCGCGCAGGGCTTCCAGCGGACGATGGCGCCACGTTCGGCCCCTCGGCATGGACGCCGACCGCCCGGTCTCCGTCGAACACGACCTCCGTGACCCGCGTTCGGTCCCGCAGCTCGGCGCCCGCCTCGACCGCCGTCCGCTGCAGGATCCCGTCAAGCCGCTCGCGTCGCGGGCAGCACTCGACGCGTCCCTCGCCGAAGCCGGTGTCCACGCAGGCGTCACCCTTGCCGATGCGGGCGCGCCGGGCCAGGCGCACCTCCGCCAGCACGTCCCCGGCCACCCCCAGCTCGGCGAGCATGTCGAAGTGGTGAGCACGGCAGCCGCCTCCAGGCGGCTCGTCAGCTCGCCGTCAACTTGAGGCTGACTAGTTCGACCGCGGGATCCGGACGGTGAGCTGACGGGCCTGGCTGTCGTAGACGGAATCGGGGTCCTGCATGAGGGCACCGCTTGCGGGGGTGCAGCCTGCGCCGTCGTCAGCGCGAGAAGCAGTGGAACCAGCACGTATGGACATCCAGAGCTCAGAGTGAGCGCTACAGGCTGCCGGGAGGCGCCCGAACGTCAAGGGAAGACGCCGTCGCCGGCGCGCGACCCGGGCTCCGGGACCCATGCTGCCAGTTCCTGCAACTCGCGTCCTAGGCGGACCGTTCCTCAGGGGTGCGCGCCGGCAGAGCGGAGGACGTAACGGTGGGATCTGGGGAGCGAGGATTGGGAACAAGCCGTCCGGGCAGTCTCGGCGTCGGGGGGCGCGGGTCCACCCGGCGGATGGCGTAGCCGACGTTGGGCAGCGGGTGGGCGAAAACGTGGGATACGGCCCAGCCGCAAATGCAGCGCTGGCATTCGAGGCCGAACATTGATTTGGCCTCGGCGCTGGCGACGGACGCTTCGAGGATTCCGGATACAGGCCGTTCGAGGACATTCCCGAGCGGTTCCTTCTGGTAGCATCCGAGCGTGAGATCGCCGTTGGAGCGAATGAGAATCGAGATGAATCCGTGCACACAATGACGCATTGGATAGCGCCTATGAAGCAGGTACTCCCTGCAGCCGTCAGCGAGCGATGCGGAAGATATCCTGCTTCGACCAGTGCCTGCAGAACCCTTTCCACGTCCTTCTCGGTGGGCCAGAGAGCGTGGATGCCCTCTCGCGCCGCGGAGGAGCTGGCGTAAGGCAGATCGAACGATGGGAGGTTCACATCGAGGAGGTAGTTCCTGGACTTGCAGATCTGGATGAGACCGTGAATATCGCTCGCCAGCTGGTTGGTGAGCAGGGTGGCTAGCTTGATGCGCTTGTCCTGGATCAGGGTCAGGTTCCGCAGGACGCGATCGAAGTAACCGGGTACGCCGCGGATCGCATTGTTGGTATCTGCGAGGTCGTCGATTGACACCGTCAGGTTGGTAATGCACGAGCGGTTGACTTCGCCCGCGAACCGATCGAGGAGCAACCCGTTGGTGGCCAGTATGATTCGTTCGAACCCAAGTGGCGCCGCGTGTTCCAGAACGGCGAAGAGATCCCTGCGGAGGAGAGGTTCGCCTCCGAGGAAGCGGAGGGTACCGACACCCAGCTGCCGGAGTTCTTCGACTAGCGTCTCGGCGCGCTCCTGTGTGATCGGACTCGGGTTGCTTGTTCGCCAGTAGTCACACATACGGCAGCGTGACTGGCAGTTTTCGGTGAGGTTGACGGTCGCGACGTGCGGCTTCAAGTGTTTCGGAGGCTCGTCGCATTCCCGACGACCGTGGACCATAGAAGTCGGGCTTCGTAGAGACCCATGCGCACATTAGACCTTCGGCGGGAGTTCGACACGAACCGACGCGGACCCGCTACGTGGGGCGGCCGGTATCGAGCCGCGAGGCGTCCAACGTTGCCTTCGAGCTGCAAGGTTTCTGCCGAGCGGCGTCTGTGCGACGCAAGTCATGATAGATCAAGGAGATGGTCGGGATAGCATCGCCTCTGTCGGCCCGTCGCGCAGGAGTCTTTTTCGAGAACTGTCGCCATGGCGCTACGGCGCCCCGGTAACACTGGAGTCGGCTGGAGCCGGGTTCTGGAGCGGTGGAGTCCAGCGTCCGCCGAAGGATCGTCCGTCTCGTGCGGCGGGCCCGTGGCTCACGCCGTCGCCCGCTCCAGCAGTTTCCGCCGCCTGGCGAGCTCCCTCCGGAACTCCTTCGCCCGGCGTACCTGCTCCAGGAGCTCCCGGAGGGCTTGGACGCGGCCACGGAGCAGGGACCCGGCCAGCGCCCTGAGCACCGGAGCGACCTCGTCCCGGCCCCAGTAGTAGTGCGGCAGCGCCTCCACGTCCCTGGCCCGCCACCAGCGCTCCAGGCCCGGACCGGCGCCCCGGCGGAAGTAGTAGCGCTCCTTGATCGTGCCGCGGACCTTGCCGACCGGCTCCCGGTCCTCGATGAGCGAGGCCGTGACCGGGTCCCGCGACAGGCTTTCGCGCAGGGCTTCCAGCGGACGATGGCGCCACGTTCGGCCCCTCGGCATGGACGCCGACCGCCCGGTCTCCGTCGAACACGACCTCCGTGACCCGCGTTCGGTCCCGCAGCTCGGCGCCCGCCTCGACCGCCGTCCGCTGCAGGATCCCGTCCAGCCGCTCGCGTCGCGGGCAGCACTCGACGCGTCCCTCGCCGAAGCCGGTGTCCACGCAGGCGTCACCCTTGCCAATGCGGGCGCGCCGGGCCGGGCGCACCTCCGCCAGCACGTCCCCGGCCACCCCCAGCTCGGCGAGCATGTCGAAGTGGGGTCGGGCCACAGGTCGTCCTGGCCGAACGTCGAGCGAACGGATCTCCTTCGGCGAAGGTCGAGAGAGCGGCGCCGCGGCCTACACTACGGCGCCGAACAGACGGCCAATGGCGGCGGTGACCGCCATGGCGAAGGCGCCCCAGAAGGTGACGCGCAGGACGCCGCGGACGATGGGGGCACCGCCGGCCCCGGCCGCCAACCCCCCGAGCAGGGCCAGGCAGGCCAGCGACACGGCCGATACACCGACGACGAGCCCGGAGGGGGAAAGCACGGCGGCCGTCACCAGCGGCAGCGCCGCTCCCGCGGCGAAGGTGGCGGACGAGGCGGCGGCCGCCTGGACGGGACGGGCCCTGTGCACCGTCGAGATGCCGAGCTCGTCCCGGGTGTGCGCGCCCAGCGCGTCCGTCGCCATGAGCTGGTCCGCGACCCGGCCGGCGAGCTCGGGGTCGAGCCCGCGCTTCACGTAAATGGAACGCAGTTCCTCGCGCTCGGGTCCGGGCATCGCCTCCAGCTCACGGCGCTCGCGGGCCACGTCGGCCCTCTCCGTATCGGCCTGGGAGCTGACGGAGACGTACTCGCCGGCCGCCATCGACATGGCCCCCGCCACGAGTCCCGCCACGCCCGCGACCATGATGCCGCTCCGGCTCGCGTCGGCGGCCGCCACGCCCACGAGGAGGCTGGCCGTGGATACAATGCCGTCGTTGGCGCCGAGGACGGCCGCGCGCAGCCAGCCAATGCGCCCGCTGCGGTGGCGCTCGGCGTGGCGGGCGAGCGGGTTGCGCGGGCTCATGCGGCTTCCATCAAGGAGCTGGCCGGGCGCGGTCGGTGATCACGGCTTCTCCTTCACCATCACCTCGACCGTGGCGCGCGTGCGCTCCCACGCGAAGGCAATGGAGCCCTCGCCCGCCTCGCCACCCGCCACCGTGACGGTGAAGCGCTCGACGGGCCGGTCCGAGCGCGTCACGGTGAGCGGCACCCGGACGAGGTCCTGGTCCGGGTCGTACTCGGTGCCCCACTGACCGTGCTGGCGGTTGATGATCAGGGTCCAGCCGTCCCGCTGTGGGATCGCCCACAGCGAGTAGCTGCCGGCCGGAACAGGCTGGTTTCCGATCACCAGGTCGTGGTCGGTGATGAGCTGGGTGGCCGCGTTCGCGCCGATGCGCCACACCTGGCCGTAGGGGACGATGCCCCCGAAGACCCTGCGGCCGCGCATCGACGGACGGCCGTAGTCCACCGAGACCGTGGCGCTCCCGATCTCCGCGCTCGCGGTGTCCCGCGGGGAGAGCGATCCTGGCTGTGGCCGGGTCGCCCAGGCCCTCTCGTGGGCCGCCAGGTCCACGGATGGCACGCGCTCGACGGCGTACTTGGTCGTGCTCCCCGTCATGTCGAAGGCCTTCACGGTCCCGTCGGCCCCGAGATCCGCGCGGCCGCTCCCCCACTCGTCGGCGCTGAAGTCCACGGCGGAGGGGCCGGCGCGGCGGAAGGTGATGGGCAGCAGGCTCCGGCCCGCCAGCGTCTGGACGGTGGCGGTGTCGGCCGATCCCGCCGCGAAGCGGCGCGCGGCCACGTCCCAGAAGGCGAACAGGTCCTCGAAGAAGGGCAGAGGCCGGTCGCCGCCCGTGGCCACCGCCAGGCGGCGCGTCGTGCTGTCGCGGCGGACCTCGACCCTGACGCTGTCCGCCCCGTAGGCGTAGTCGGCGACGGTCGAGGGCGCCGCGCCCGCCGCACCCACTTCCAGGTGCAGGTGCCGGATGCGGCCGTCGGCTCCGAACACGGCGCGGTACGATCGGACGCGGGCGGTCGGGTAGGCCGTGAGGCTCGAGCCCGACAGCGTGTCTCCCGTCCAGGCGTAGCTTTCGAAGGCGACCGTGTCCCGGCCGAGCGTGGCCACGAACGAGCCGTTCGGCGGGGCCTGGGCGGCGGCGGGCGCCGAGAGGCCGACCAGAAGGACGACGCCGAGCGACGGAAGGCGGGTCCGCGTGTGCGAGGGCATGGGTCCTCCCCGAAGCGTGGTGAAGCTCACCCTAGTGTGCCCCAGGAACGACGGCAACCGGCCCGTGGATCCCGCGGCGAGCACGTCGGAAGCAGGTCCGGTCCGCGCCGCCCGTCCACGCCACGGCCGGGGTGCCGTCCCGCCCGCGACTCCGCGCTACTGGTGCCCCTGGACCTCCCGCGGGCGGTAGGGGGCCTCGAGCCGCTCGATCTCCGCCTCGTCCAGCTCGAGGTCGAGCGCCTCCACGGCCTGCTCGAGATGGGGCATCTTCGTGGCGCCGACGATCGGCGCGGTCACGCCCTCCTGCGCCAACAGCCAGGCGAGCGCCACCTGGGCGCGCGTCGCGCCGCGCTCCTCGGCCACCTCGCCCACCGCGCGCTGGATGGCCTCGCGCTCGGGGAAGTCGTACATGCGGCGCGAGAAGTCGTCCGTCTCGCCGCGCTCGGTGGCCTCGCGCTCGGCCGGCGGACGGGCCAGGTAGCCCCGAGCCAGCGGGCTCCACGGCACCATGCCGATCCCGTCCTCGCGGCACAGGGGCGCCATCTCCCGCTCCTCCTCGCGGTACAGGAGGTTCCAGTGGTTCTGCATGGACACGAACCGGGTCCAGCCGTTCATGTCGGCCACGTGCTGGGCGCGCGCGAACTGATACGCGTACATGCTCGAGGCGCCGATGAAGCGCACGTAGCCGGCGCGCACGCAGTCGTGCAGCGCCTCCATGGTCTCCTCGATGGGCGTCCCGTAGTCCCAGCGGTGGATCTGGTACAGGTCAATGTAGTCGACATCGAGGCGGCGGAGGGAGTCGCGCACCGAGTCCAGGATGTGCTTCCTCCCCAGCCCGCCCCGGTTGGGCCGGTCGGCGTGGGGAAAGTAGACCTTGGTCGCGATCACGACCTCGTCCCGGCGGGCCATCTCACCGAGGAGCTTCCCGGTCACCTCCTCGCTCACGCCGCGTGAATACATGTCGGCCGTGTCCAAGTAATTGATCCCGAGCTCGAGGGCTCGCTCCACGAACGGGCCGGCGTCCTCCTCCCCCAGGACCCAGGAGCGCCACTCCGGGTCGCCGTAGCTCATCATCCCGAGGCACAGGCGCGAGACCTCGAGGCCGGTGTCGCCGAGCTTCACGTACTCCATGCGCTCCCCGCTCCCCTATTGTCTACAAGTGTAGTCGATCTCCGGCGATGACCCGGCGGCCCGCGCGGTTGGCCGGCCGCGCCCGCAGGTGGGAGCAAGGTTGGTGCCCGTTCTACGGGAGGACCCCGCGGCGGGCCGCCGCGAGCCCGGCGGGAAGATCCTCCCCCGCCGGGCCCGGGCGAGTCAGGCCGTCACTGCTTGACCAGCTCGACCCGGCGGTTGTTCTGACGTCCCTCGGGCGTGGCGTTCGTGTCGACCGGCTTCGTGTCGCCGAAGCCCTTGGTGGCGAGCCTCGCCGCGTCGACGTGGAAGTGGTCCACCAGGTATCGCTTGACGGCGGCGGCCCTGCGCTCCGACAGGGTCTGGTTGGACGCGGCGTCGCCCACGTTGTCCGTATGTCCCTCGATGAGGAGCTTCAGGTCGGGGTGCCCGGTCAGCATGTCCCCGATCTCCTTCAGGGTGGGGGTGGACTCGCCCTCGATCCGGTCCGAGCCCGAGGCGAACAGGATGCCGTGCGTCGAGACGCGGCCGGCGGAGGCCAGCGCGTCGTACAGCGGCTTGCCTCCCTCGGCCACCCGGATGTCCGTGAGGAGCGTCGGGTGCTGCTCGTCCGGGGCCGCCGGGAGCCTGACCTGGAGCTGGTTCGTCCGGGTGAACACGAGGCCGTTGAGCTGGCCGACGCGCCGCGAGTCGAGGTACGCCTTCACGTAGCCCTTGTCGAAGCTGAACCGGCACTGCACGAAGTCGTTGTCGCCGATGCCGGTCACGTCCTGCTCGGAGTGCTTCTGCCCGTGCGCACCCTCGCCCTCGACGCCGCCCGACGCGTGGTAGCACCACACGTCCATGGGGTGGTCGGTGCCCTGTCCGAGGCGGATGACCATGGAATTCGTGCCGCTCGTCGGAGCCCAGTAGGTGGCCTCGATCGTGAACCGGTCCGGGAGCGTGTCCGGCAGGTCGATCCAGAAGGTGGCGCCGGTCGTGGTGTGCAGGTACTTGTGCCCCTTGATCTCCACGACGCTGGCGTTGCCGTCGGTGACGTCCTCGTGGCTCGGGAGATCGCCGACGTGGTCGGCGGAGAAGTCGTCGAAGAAGATCACCTTGTCGCCGGGCACGAAGTCGTAGTTGAGCCACACACCGCTCCCGGGCGGGGCGCTCGAGTCGGACGCCGCGCCGGCCGAGCCGGCGGCGGAGCCGCCCGGCTTCCCCTGCAGGTCGGGTTGGTCGGCGACCGGCTTCCCGGACTTGTCCACGTACTTGACCTGCTTGCCGGCGGCGTGCACCCGGTCGATGCAGTTCGTGTCGGTGACGCGGCACGTGATCACGTCCTCGCCGGTGGCGAGCAACGAGTCGATCGCCTGGTCGGAGAGGTCTCCGACCTGCTGCTCGGCCGCGTCGGAGGCTTTCTGCTTCAACTTCTTGAAGATCCCCTGTCCGTGGGCGGGCAATGCGAGGCCCAGGGCGAGCACGGCGACGGCGGTGAGCGAACGGGCGAGGATTCGGTTCATGGTGGACGCCCTCCGGGGCTGTTGCGGGTCGTGGCCGTGGCGGCGTACCCAGTGGCGGAGACGCCTGCCGCGGCCGTGGCTCGCGCGCACCTTGCCGCGAACCCCCCTCGTGTCGTTTCTTTGAGACGGCGAAGGGCGGCCGTATCCGGAACGGGCCGGACCCGGCTGCCTCCGCTCGTCCGTCCGGTTCACGGTGCCAGGGGCGGGTCAGACCCCCCTCAACCGATGTCAAACGCTTGAGCGACCAAGATTTCAGGCTCCTGACGCTGGGTGGGGATGGAACTGCTGGGCCCGGATGGCGAGCGGGTCGCGCCCCTCTCGCGTCGGCCCCGCAAGCTCGCGCTCCTCACGGTTCTGGCCCTGGCGCCACGCCCCGTGGCGCGCGACGCGCTGGCCGAGATGTTCTGGGGTGGGAAGGCCCAGCGGCGGGCCCGGCACTCGCTCAGTGATGCCCTCTCCGAGATCCGCCGGGTGTTGGGACCTGGATCCGTGGAGACCCGGGGCGACACGGTGGCCCTGGCCGCGACCGCGCCTCTCGAAGTGGATGCCCTGCTGTTCGAGGCTTGCTGCGGAGTCGAGGACTGGGCGCGGGCGACCGCGCTGTACGGCGGCTCCTTCCTGGACTGCGTCTTCATCGGGGATGCGCCGAGCTTCGAGACCTGGTCGAGCGGCCACGCCGCGCGGCTCGAGCGCATGTTCGCGGCGGCGTGCGAGGCCCAGCTGGAGCGGCTCGGGAAGGCGGGTCGGTGGGAGGCGTCCGCCGCGCTGGCGAGCCGCTGGCTCGCGGCCCAGCCCCTGGCGCCCGAGCCGGCGCTGCGGCTCCTGGCCGCCCTTCGGGCGCCCGCGACGCCGGCGGCCGAGCGAGCGGCCCTGGACGCGCACGACCGGCTGGCCGCGCGACTTCTCCGGGAGTACGATCGCGCGCCCGATCCCCGTGTCCTCGCGGTCGCGGCCGAGGTCCGCCGCGCCCTGGCGGCACCCCCCGAAGCGCCACCGGCGGCTTTCCCGCTGTCGGCCCCGGCGCCCGCGAGCGCAGCCGCCGCGCCCGCGCCGTCCACCGGCGATGGAGGCGCGTCGCGTCGCGGCCGCCGGCGCGCGGGCGGCGCGCCCCGCCGCTGGCTCGGAGCGATCGGTCTCGTCGGCCTGCTGTCGCTGGGCGTCACCGGCTGGGAGCTGGCCCGACCCGGGCACGGGCCAGCGGCGCCCGCTCGTCCTCTCGTGGCCGTCCTCGACATCCGGGACCTTCTGGGCGACACGGCCGCGTCGTGGGTCGGCGAGGGACTGACTCAGATGATCGCTTCCGACCTGTCTCGAAGCCCGGCGATCGAGGTCGTGGCGCCCGAGCGAGTTCGCCGGGCCGGGGAATCCGTGGCCGGCGTCGACGGGACCGGGCTCAGGGAGTCCCCGTCCGCACGTGTGGGCCGGGCGTTGGGGGCGAGTTGGGTGTTGACCGGCGGCCTCACCCGCGGCGACACGACCTACGTTCTGGACGTCGATCTGCACGAGGTCGAAACCGGACGGTCGCTGGGGCTCTTCACGGTCACGGGCAGGACCCTGCCGGCCCTCGCCGACCGTGCGTCCGCTCGCGTGATCGCGGCCGCGGATGGCCGCGAGCCGGGGCCTCACCTCGCCGACGTGGAAACCGGCAGCCTCGAGGCCTACCAGCACTTCGTGCGGGCGGAGCAGGCGCTGGGCGAGGGGCGGGAGGTGGAGGCGCGAGCCGAGCTCGACCGCGCCATCGCCCTCGATTCGGGCTTCGTCTCCGCCCTCGCCGAGCGCATGCGCATCGCCTGGGGGGAGGCGGATGGCCTCACGCTGGGTCGTCTCTCGGGAGCGTTCGGGCGAGCGAGAGGGAGGGCGACTACGTGGGATCGGCTCGAGCTGGACACCTACGCCGCGGTGCACGGGGGCGATCCGTGGCGAGGCGAGGCACGCGCCCGGGAGCTCCTGGCGCGGTATCCGCACGATCCCCGTGCCTACGTCATTCTCGCCGGTGTGCTGCAGGACCTGGGGGACTGGTGGGCGGCCGACTCGGTGCTACACCGGGAGCTGGCTCTCGACTCGACCGGCGCGCGAGGCTCGGGGCGAGCGTGCGCGCCGTGCTCCGCCTTCGGGGGGCTCGCGACGGATGCGATCCAGGAGGGACGGCTGTCGGCGGCCGAGCGGGCGGCGCGCTCGTGGGTGACCGCCAGGCCCTATCTGCCGGCGGCATGGTCGGCGCTGGCCTCGACCCTGGCGGCCGAGGGCGCGTTCGACAGGGCCCTGGAAGCGGCGCGCAGGGCACGGACGCTCGCGCCGGCCGATCCGGTCTATGGGGACCACCTGGTTCGCGTGCTGCTGGCCGCGAGACGCTACACGGCCGCCGACACGGCGATCGCGCGCATGAGCCGCGCGACCGACCGGCAGACTCGTGACGACGCGATCGACCTGAGGGCGCTGCTCGAGCGCGAGCGCGGCCAGCTTCGGGCCTCGGTCCGCACGCTCGAGGCCGGGCGACGCGAAGATCCGCGGGGGCTGGGGATCCTCGGGTTCGAGGAGGCGAGCAGCCTCGCGGAGCTGGGTGACTACGCCGCCGCCGTGCGGGTCGACGAAACGCTCACCCGCGGTGAGCCCGGCTCGGCCGCGCCGGACAGTTCCGTCACACCGGTCAGCGGGCTGGTGGGAGGGCGTGCCAGGGCGTTCTGCTGGAGCCACGCGCTCGAGGCGGAAGCGCTGGCGGGTTCGGACGATACGCTTCGCCTCCACGCCCTGGCGGACTCGATCGGACAGGCCGCGTCGCGGAGCTACTATGGCCGGGACCGGGTGCTCTCCTACCACGTTCTCGGTCTGATCGCCGAGATCGGAGGGCGTCTCGCCGAGGCGGAACGGGACTTCCGCCGAGCGAAGTGGGGCTACGCGGGATGGACGTCGACGCTCGTGCACCTGGCGCGGGTTCAGCTCCAGCTGCACGACCCGGACGACGCGGTCGAGACGCTGCGCGAGGCCTACGCCGCGCCCCTGGACGCCATGGGGCGCTACGTGCCTCGAAGCGAGCTAGACCTGTGGATGGCGCAAGCGTTCCGCGCGGCGGCCCGTCCCGACAGCGCCGCGGTCTACCGGGGCTACGTCGCGAGGGCGTGGCGACAGGCGGACCCCGAGGTCAGGGCCCGACTCGCGCGCTGACGCTCGCGGCCTCGTCCCGCGGCTCGGCCCTACACCGCCTCGAGCGCCTGCTCGAGATCGGCGATGAGGTCCTGCGGCGCCTCGATGCCGACCGACAGCCGCACGAGCCCCGGAGTGATGCCCATGCGCTCGCGCTCGACCGGCTCGATGTCCGAGTGCGTCATGGTCCCCGGGTGCTCGGCCAGGCTTTCCGTGCCCCCGAGGCTCACCGCGAGCTTGACCAGCTCGAGCCGGTCGAGGAAGCGGAACGCCTCCTCCTCCCCGCCGTCGATCTCGAATGAGAAGGTGCTCCCCGGGGCCACGCACTGCCGCTCGTAGATCTCCCGCTGCGGGCCGTGCTCGGGGAGGAAGCCCAGGTAGTGCACGTTCCGGATGCGCGGGTGGTCCCGGAGGAACTCGGCCACGTAGCGGGCGTTCTTCATCTGGCTCGTCATGCGCAGCTTCACCGTCTCGAGGCTTCGCATGAGGAGCCAGCCGGTGTGCGGGTCGCACATGGTGCCGAGGATGGTCCGCATGCCGCGCACGGGCGACACGTGCTCCTCCGCACCCACGCAGGCCCCGGCGATGACGTCCGAATGTCCGCCCACGTACTTGGTCAGGGAGTAGAGGACCAGGTCGGCTCCGTGCCGGAGCGGCTGCTGCCACAGGGGTCCCAGGAAGGTGTTGTCCACGGCGACCAGCGGTCGTCCCCCCTCCTGGCCCGAGAGCGCCCGCGCCGCCTCGGAGCAGGCCTCGATGTCCACCAGGGCGTTGGTCGGGTTGGCCGGCGTCTCCAGGTAGACGAGCCCGACCCGGCCCGACGCGGCGGCCTCGCGGATCGTGCGCGTGGACGCCTCGCGATCGGCGGCCCGGAAGCCCTCGTGCCGAATCCCGAACTGGGGCAGGATCCGGTTCAGGAGGAAGTCCGTGCCACCGTATACGGGCTCGCTGTGCACGACTATGTCTCCCGGCCTCAGGAAGGTGAGGAGGGCGGTGGAGATGGCCGCCATGCCGCTCGAGAACACGAGGCCGGAGTCGGCCCCGTCCCACAGCGTGAGGCGGTCCTCGAGGATCTCGAGGTCGGGGTTGTTGATCCGCGAGTAGATGAGGCCCGGCTCCTCGGCCGGCGCGCGCTCCCTGAGGCCGTAGGCCAGTTCGAAGAACGCCTTGCCGTCCTCGGCGCTCTCGAACACGAAGGTCGAAGTCAGGAACAGCGGGCACTTCACGGCCCCCTCGGACAGGGACGGGTCGTACCCGTAGCTCATCATGAGCGACTCGGGACGTAGAGCCCGGTCGCCGATCATCCTCTGGTGGCGGAGCTTTCCCGGTTTGGTCATGGCGATCCATGCCCTCGTTGAGTGCGTGCGTCCGGATCGGTTCGGGTCGGGAGGCGATCGGTGCGGATGGCCGCCCGGGCGAAGCTGGGCGCGTCGCAGGGGAGGGGCAAGGCGGAGAGGCGGCGAACCGGCCGCCCGCGGGAGGTCAGGGAGCGAATGGGCCCGTGGGCGAGCGCCGGGCCGCGGGGGGGCGGCGCTCGTCAGGCGCCGTCGGCGTTCTTCTTCTTGGGAAAGGCGACGCCGAGGACGACGCCCGCTACGAGCCCGATCGCCAGGCCCACCGTTCCGTGGTGGAGGGCCAGGCCGACCGCCCAGGCGACGCCGGTCGCCAACCCGATCCACGTCGCCATTCTCACCTCGGTCGGCTCCTGTTGAGGAGCGGGCCGAAGGGCGGGCGATCGGGCGGACGCGTGGGTCCGCGTCGCGTCGTCGGTGGCGGCGGTGCGAAAGCCGGGCGGAACATCGTCTCTTCTCCCGTTCGGGGACCGTGGTGTGTCCTTCTCGCTGTCGATCCTCCCTACGAGCGAGGCCGGGCCCCGGTTTCGTGGCGCGTCGTCCAGGCCGCTCCCAGCCAGTCCCCCAGGAGGGCGGCGGGCGCCATGAGGAGGAGGACGGCCAGCTGCGCCACGGTCGAGGCATCATCGGGGCGCTCCATGATGGACACCACGGCGCCGGCCGCGATCACCAGGGCAAGGGAGAGGGCCGCGATCCGGTGCCGATCGCGTGCGATCCGACCCGCCAGCAGCCCCGCCACGACCGCGAACGTGATCCCGTACAGGACCCGGCCGAGCAGGAAGGAGAGGGTCGCGGCCGCGTGCGGGTCGCGGCCGGTGAGGAGGAACAGGACCAGCGTCGAGAACGCGAACACGACGTAGCCCGCCACGACGCCCAGCGCGATGCGCACGAGGTCGCTCCCGGTCGGAGGTGAGCTTCCGGCTCCCCCCAACCTACGGCGGGGACAGCGGTCGCCGGAAGGGCCGGGCTGCCCCATACTGTAGCCGCTCGACCGGCGGCCCCGGTGCGGTCTCGCCGGTCCCGGCGCGACGCTCCTACGTTCCAGGCGACCAGGAGGCAGCGGTGCTCACCGTCCAGGACCTCGTCAAGGTCTACCCCGGCCCCGTGGCGGCGCTGCGGGGCGTCTCTCTGGAGATCGGAGACGGGATGTTCGGCCTCCTGGGTCCGAACGGCGCCGGCAAGACGACCCTGATGAAGATCGTGGCGGGCGTGCTCGAGGCCACGGCCGGCTCGGTGGACCTGGACGGGCACGACGTGCTGGACCATCCGGACTACGTGTGGGAGCGGCTCGGCTACCTGCCGCAGGAGTTCGGGTTCTACCCGCACCTGTCCGGCCGGGAGATGCTCGAGCACCTGCTTCGCCTCAAGGGGGTCGTCGCCCCGGAGGGCATGCGCTCCCTGTGCGACGCTCTCCTCGAGGAGGTCAACCTGCTCGAGGAGGGGAGCCGAAAGGTGAAGAGCTACTCGGGCGGAATGCGACAGAGGCTGGGCATCGCCCAGGCGCTGGCGGGCGACCCCCGGCTCATCATCGTCGACGAGCCGACCGCCGGCCTCGACCCCGAGGAGAGGAACCGCTTCTACCGTCTCCTGGCGCGGCTGGCCGAGAACCGGATCGTGCTGCTCTCGACCCACATCGTCGAGGACGTCTCCGTGCTGTGCCCCCGCTTCGCCATCATCCACCAGGGGCGCCTGGTGGAGGAGACGACACCGGCGGAGGCCCGGGCGGCCGTGGCCGGCCTGGTGTTCGAGGGACGGGTCGAGCCGGAACGGGTCGACGCCCTGGAGCGAGGCGGCCAGGTGGTGCGCTCCGTCGTGTCCGAGGGTCGCCACCACGTTCGGCTGTACGTTCCGAACGGCCGTCCCCCCGAGGGCTTCGAGTCCGCCGAGCCCACCCTGGAGGACGCCTACCTGGTGACGATCCGGCGCGCCTCGGGTCGCCTCGCGGTGGAGGATCCGGAGGGCGTCGGGGTTCCGGTCACCCCGGCATGAGCCTCTCCCGACTCGGACGCACCTTCCGGCTCGACCTGGGGCGGCACCTGCGGCGGCCCCTGTTCTGGATCTGGCTGCTGGTTCTTCTCCTGCTCGCGTGGGGCATGTCGACCGGCTCGGTCCGCATCCAGACAGGCGACACGCAGGTGGGCGGAACCCGGGCGTGGATCACCTCCGAGTTCGCGCTCGCCCAGATCCTCTCCGCCACGATCTTCACGTTCTACGTGTTCTTCGTGGCCGCCCTGGCCGGGACCACCGTGGTGCAGGACGAGGACGAGTGGAGGGTGGGGCCGCTTCTCCACGCGACGCCGCTCACCGCGGGCGAGTACATCGGCGGGAAGGCCCTGGCCGTGCTCGCCACGATCCTGGTGGTCCTGGTGGCGCACCTGGGGTTCATGGCCCTCTTCAACCACCTGGTGCCGACGGTCGGCCACGCCGACATCCACGGGCCGTTCTCGGCGCTCAACTACCTGATCCCGGCCGCGGTGTTCGGGCTGCCGTCGCTGGTCGGGGTCGCCGGGGTGAGCTTCTGGATCGGAACCCGCACCCGCCGGCCGGTCCTGGTCTACCTGTTTCCGTTGGTGCTCGTGGCCGCGATCGTCTTCCTGTGGGAGTGGACGCCCACCTGGCTCGATCCGCGGGTCGATCGACTGCTGATGTGGGTGGATCCGAGCGGGTTCCGCTGGCTCAACCAGACGTGGCTCAGGGTCGACCGCGGAGTCGAGTTCTACAACACGGGCTCGATCACCTTCTCCGCCGGCTTCCTGGTCAGCCGGGCCGCGTGGGCGGGTCTCGGGGTGGCGGCTCTGTGGTGGACGGAGCGGAGCTTCGCACGGTCCCTGCGCGGGCCGGACGCCGGCCCGTCCGCCGTCGCGGCCGCCCTGGCCGGCGACGCCAGGTCTCCCGGCCGGGCCCCCTCGCCGGAGGCATCGTGGCGCGGCGCCGCCCCGTGGGCGGCCGACCGACTCGGGGGTCACGGAGGGAAGCCGTGGGTGGGCCTGGCAACGCTGCGGGTGGCGCGGTCCGAGATCCGGGAGCTGTTCGCCTCCCCGGCCCTGTACGTGTTCTCGTTCCTCGTCCTGAGCCAGGTGCTCGGAAACGCGCTCGTCGGCGTGGGGCCGTTCGGAACCCGTGTGCTGGCCACGCCGGGCGAGGTGGCGGTTCGCGGGAGCGACACGCTGGCCCTCCTCGTCTGCCTCCTCCTCGTGTTCTACACCGTCGACGTGCTCGAGCGGGACCGCTCCAGCGGGCTCCTGTCGCTGTCTCGCGCCCTGCCGGTGGGCGAGGGCGTCAGGGTGGTCGGCAAGGCGCTGGCCGTGCTGGCCCTGCCGGTCGTGGTGCTGGTGGCCGCCGTGCTGGGCGGGGCGGTCGCGATCCTCGTGCAACACACGGTCCCCGTTCGGATCGGTCCGTTCGCGTGGGTGTGGGGCGTGGGACTCATGCCCACCTTCCTGGTGTGGGTCGCCTTCCTGGCTGCCGTGCACGGCCTCACGGACAGCCGCGGGGCCACGTGGGCTGTGGGTCTCGGCGTGATCGGCCTCACGCTGTACCGCCAGGTGGCCGGCCACGGCACGTGGCTCACCAACTGGATGCTGTGGAGCTCCATGAACTGGACCGACATGGGGCTCTTCCCCCTGAACCGTACCCCCTTCCTCCTCAACCGGCTGTTCTACGTGGCGCTCGCCGTGCTCCTGCTGGCGCTGGCGGCGGCGTGGGGGCGGCGTCGGGAGCCCGATGCGGTGGCCTGGTGGCGGCGGCTGGAGCCGGGCCGCCTGTCCCTCGGAGTCCTGCGCCTCTCGCCCCTGGCCGTCGGACCGGTGGCGGTGGGGCTGGCCCTGTGGCTGGGCGTCCAGCACGGCTTCCAGGGAGCGAAGGCCGAGAAGCAGGCGGCGGACTACTGGAAGAAGAACGTGGCCACCTACTGGCACGTGGCCACGCCGCCGGTCGCTCACGTGGACCTCGACCTGCGCCTGTGGCCGGGCCGCGGGCGCCTGCGGAGTGCCGGCACGCTGGTCCTGGTGAACCGCCAGGACACCACCCTCCGCCGCGTGCCGCTGACCGGCGGCTTCTTCTGGGAGCACCCGACCTGGACCGTGGACGGGGACTCCGTCCAGCCGGAGGATCGGGCCGGCCTGTACGTGTTCTACCCCGACTCCGGCCTCGCGCCGGGCGATACCCTGCGGGTGGGCTGGCGCTACTCCGGTCGGTACCCGGACGGATGGACCAAGGACGGCGGCGGCACGGGCACCTTCGTGCTCCCGGCGGGCGTGGTCCTGACCTCGTTCGGCCCGATGCTGACGCCGATCCCCGGTTACGTGCCCGGCATCGGGAGCTCCAGGGAGCGGGCGTACGAGGCTCGCGACTGGCCCGATCGGTTCTGGGAGGGGCGGAACCCTCCGGCCTTCGGCGCCTCCACGCCCTTCTCGGCCCGCATACGCATCCAGGGTCCGCCGTCCTTCACCTACAACTCGGTGGGGCGCCGGGTGGCCGACAGCGTCACGGACAGTCTGCGCACGGTCGTGTGGGAGACGGACCACCCGGTCCGCTTCTTCAACGTCGTCGCGGGCCGCTGGGCCGTTCGAGAGGGCGACGGTACGGAGGTGTTCTACCACCCGGCGCACACGTACGATCTCGATGAGATCGCCTCGGCCCTCCAGGCGGCGCGGCGCGACTACTCCCGCTGGTTCGCGCCCTATCCGTGGGAGGAGCTCAAGTTGAGCGAGTTCCCGGACCTGGCCACCTACGCGCAGGGCTTCCCCACCGACATCACCTTCTCGGAGGGCATCGGCTTCCTGGCCAGGAAGGGAGACTGGGAGCTGGCGCCGTACATGGTCACTGCGCACGAGTCCGCCCACCAGTGGTGGGGCAACATGGTGACGCCGGGCGAGGGTCCGGGCGGCAACGTGCTGTCCGAAGGGCTGGCGCACTTCTCGACGGCCATGCTGCTCCAGGCCGAGAAGGGAGACACGATCCGCCGAGAGTTCATGCGCCGCATCGAGTCCGACTACGCGGACTCGCGGCGGCCCGACCAGGAGCGGCCCCTCGTGTGGACGGACGGTTCGCGCTCGGGAGACCGCGCGGTCACCTACGACAAGGGCGGCTGGGCCTTCTGGATGCTCATGGAGCACATGGGTCGGGAGCGCATGCTGGAGGGGCTGCGCGACTACGTGGCACGCTATCGCGACGGGCCCGACTATCCCCTCCTGCCCGACTTCCTGCTCGTGATGCGGAGCCACGCGCGCGACGTGGACTCGTTCAACGCCTTCGTGCAGCGCTGGTTCTGGGAGGTGAAGGTCCCCGAGTACCGGGTGAGCCGGGCGGAAGCGCGGCCGGACGGGCAGGGAGGCTGGGAGACGCGGGTCAGCCTCCACAACGACGGGACCGGGGAGCCTCCGGTGGAGCTGGCGGTCGTGGCCGGAAAGCGGGACTCCCTGGCGTCGGAGGGGGCGGACGAGCCCGGCCGGGTCAGGGCCGGACTCGGCCGGGCCGGAGCCGAGCGAGGGCGATTCGGTGGCGGCGGACTCCGCGGCCGCCTCGGTCACGGTGCGGGTGCCCGCCGGGGGCGACACCACGGTCGTCGTGCCGTCCGCCTTCCGGCCGGAACGCGCGGTCGTCGACCCCGACGTCCGACTCCTGATGCTCGGCCGGAAGTCGGCGTGGCGGAAAGTGTCGGTGCGCGAAGACTCGTCGGGCTGACGGGGGCGAGCGGGCTGGACGCGCACCGCGGCGCGCCAGACGGGACCCCGGTCAGGAGGTGGGCGGCCCGGCGCTCTCTTCGCTCCGGCCCAGGGCCTCGACCACCTCACGGTCCAGGTGCAGGTCGAGCTGTGGGAAGGCAATCGTGATGCCGGCGGCCTTCAGCGCCTTCCACGTGGCCTGCTGGAGCTCGGAGAGGACGATGCGTGCGTTCCACGGATCGTCGATCCACACCGACGTCTCCCAGTCCACCGATGACGATCCGAAGCCGGTGAGCAGCACGAGGGGCTTGCGGGCGGAGTGGCGGCCGGGGAAGCCCTCCGCGACGCCTTCCAGCACCTCCCGGACCTTGACCATGTCCGATCCGTAGCTCACGCCCACGGGGGCCCGCACCCGGTAGATCGAGTCCCTCATCGTGAAGTTCTTGACCGTGGAGGCCACCAGGATGGAGTTCGGGACGATCAGCTCCTCGTCGTCCCGGGTCCGGCCCACGGTCGAGCGGATCATCATCTCCTCGATCCGGATCACCTGGCCGTCGACCTCGAGCACGTCCCCCGGCTGGATGGAGCGCTCGACCAGGAGGATGACGCCGGAGACGAAGTTCTGCGCGATGTTCTGCATCGCGAAGCCGATGGCCACCGCGAACAGGGCGCCCGCCGCGAACAGGGCCGACACGTTCAGGCCCACCACGTCCAGGGCGAGGAGGGTGGCCACGAGCATGATCGTGTAATGCGCGAGCCGCTGGCTCACCTGCGCGCCGTGCCGGCGGTGGGCCCCCGTGCCCCCGACGAGGCGCTGGACCGCCCGGCGGACGAGCAAGGAAAGGATCCACCCCACGGCCAGGACGAGCAGGGCCGAGAGGATCGACCCCAGCGTGACGTCGGTTCCGGCGAGCCGGAAGAGGGTCGCGTCCATGATGTCTCGGACGGCCTGGAGGAGCTCGCTCCAGTTCATGTCGGCACCCTCGAGGACGTAGACGCGGCTACCCCGTTCGAGCGCCCGCGCGGGCGGCGTCATCGAACCGACGGGGACACCATGCAGGAGACAGCACCGCCGCGGGGACCGCAAGGTCCGAGGGTGGCGCACCTCTTGCTCGCGGTAGGCCGGGCCTCCGATCCGGGACGTGCGGACCGTCGGGGGACCCGCGAACTGTCGTGCTCATCGAGCGGATCCGAATTCATGGAGGTCCACCATGCAGGTAGGCGCTGGCGATCTGACCGCCGCGGTCGTGCAGACGGTGTCGACCTGGGGGCTGCGCGTGCTGGGCGCGGTGGCGGTGCTGGTGGTCGGCTGGAGCGCCGCCAAGTGGGCGCGGCGACTGGTGCGCCGGGCGCTGGAGCACACGAGGACGGAGCCGGTGCTGGTCGGGTTCGTCAGTGGTCTGGTCTACTACGGACTTCTGGCGTTCGTGATGCTCGCCGTGCTGAACCTGTTCGGCATCCAGACCACCGCCTTCGTGGCGGTGCTGGGTGCCGCAGGCTTCGCGATCGGATTGGCCTTCCAGGGCACGCTGGGGAACTTCTCGGCCGGCGTCATGCTGCTGGTGTTCCGGCCCTTCTCGGCGGGCGACTTCGTGGAGGCCGGCGGCGTGTCCGGGACCGTGAGGGACATCGGCCTGTTCGCGACCCGCCTGGACACGCCGGACAACGTCCGGATCCTCGTGCCCAACTCCGAGGTGTTCGGCAACGTGATCCGCAACTTCAACGGCAACGACACCCGTCGACTGGACCTGGAAGTGGGCATCGACTACGAGGACGACATCGGCACCGCGATCGCCGCGTGCGAGGAGCTCCTCGCCGGGGAGGCTCGGGTCCTTTCCGAGCCGGCGCCCGTGGTGGCGGTGGCGGGGCTGGGGGACTCCTCCGTGAACCTCATGGTGCGGCCCTGGTGCCGGGTGGAGGACTACTGGCCACTGCGCGCCGACCTGACGAGGGGGCTCAAGGAGGGGCTCGAAGCGGCGGGGTGCAGCCTTCCGTTCCCGCAGCGCGACGTGCACATGTTCCGGGCCGGCACGGCCGGGGAGGGCGGGTGAGCCGGGGGGCGGTCCTCGGCGCCGCGGCGCTCGCGGCCGGCCTCGTGCTGGCGCGCCCCGCGACGATCCGGGCGCAGGACGGTCCCTCGGAGTGGAGGCTGGACGCGTTCGGGGCCGGCCCGGCGGCGGCTCCCACCGACAGCACCGGCTGGGGCGGCAACGCCGACCTCGGGTTCACGCTCACCGCGGGCAACTCCAGGACCACGAACCTGTCCATCGGCGGCAAGGTGGCCTACCGCCCCAGGCGCCAGGCCTGGACCCTGAGCGGACAGTACCTGCGGGCCACCACGGACGGCGACCAGACCGCCAACCGGGGCACGGGAGCGCTCCAGTACGACTTCTATCCGACATCGCGCTTCTTCCTGTTCGGGCGCGCGCAGGCGGGCTTCGACAAGCCCGCCGGCCTGTCACGTCGGCTGGCTCCGGCCCTCGGCGTCGGCTACCGGGTCGTGGCCACCGACAGGGTGAACGTGAGCGTCCAGGGGGGAGGGAGCTGGATCCAGGACCGCTTCGTGAACGACTCGACGGACGCGGCCGTGCACGCCGCGGTCGGGCAGGACCTCACGTGGTCGGTGAGCGAGACGACGGACTTCACCCAGTCGGTGACCTGGAATCCCAGGGCCTCGGACTTCGGCCAGTACCTGTTGCACGGGGAGGCGGGGCTCACCACCCGGATCGTGGGCGGGCTGGGTCTCACCGTGAACTTCCAGGACGACTACAACGCCAATCCGTACGTCGACCCCGACACGGGGCTTCCGAGGAAGAAGAACGACCTCACCCTGGTGACCGGCGTGAGCTACAAGTTCTGAGGCGTCGGGGGACTCCGGGCGCCTCCCGTCTCCCCTCCGGAGGTCGCCCGGCCTCGAGCCTCCCGCGCCGGGTCCGGGCTACCTCAGGTCCTGCTCGCTCCAGCTGTAGTGGACCGTGTACTCGAGCGTGGCGCGGCCCCGTGCCGGCACCGTGATCCTCCACTCGGCGTGCTCCGCGTCCGGCTTCTCGTGCCGGGCCGGCTTCCCGTCCACCGACTCCGCGGTGATCCTCCACTCGTGCCACCGGAACATGCGCTCGGTGACACGCACCTCGACCGGTTCCTTCTTGGCGCTCCGCAGCGTGATCTGGTAGCTCTCCTCCAGGCTGTAGGCGTCCGGCCGGCGAAAGTCCGTGCGGGTGCGCTCGGCCGTGAGGTCGAAGGCGCGGCCCAGCGGGAGGCGGACCGTGTCCCCGACCATGAGGTCGGGCACCGGGGCCTCGCCGGCGAGCAGCGTGGAGCCGTCCTCGTCCTCCTCGTAGATGCGGGCGCGGCCCGCCGGCAGCGGCCGGTCGATCGGGGTGTGTTCGCCGGAGGCCAGCTCCAGGACGGCCTCGACGTGGGTCCGGCCCGAGCTCCCGCCCGGTTGGGTCTGGGTGATGGGGCGGGTCGACCCGTACCCGTAGGCCTCGCCTCCGTCGTACAGGTAGAGCTTGCGGGTGGGCACGTCGGAGGCGCGCAGGAGGAGGGCCCGCACGGTCTGGCCGTCCTCCAGCGACACGGTGCGCGGCAGCTCGAACACGTGGTACTCGGAGAAGCTGCGCTCCTGGGCCTGTCCGGGGGCGGGCGCGGCCGCCTCCATGGCCTTGGCGCGTACGGCGTCCGCCAGGGCCTGGGGGCTTCCGGACCGGTTGAGCTCTCCTGCGATGAGCCGTACCCGGGCATCCGGCCAGCTCCGCCCCGCGCCGTCCCGCAGGTCGGCCCACGCCTCGAGCTCGAGGCTCCTGCCCGAGGGGGCGAGCGTGATCGCGTACTCGGCGTTCCAGGTGAGGCCCCCGGCCAGGTAGCGGGCCGTGGCGGTGGTTTCGCCGCCCCGCGCCGAGCGAACGGTCCACGTGACGGCCGGGGCGAGCCGCAGGCCCGCGGGCAGGCCCGGGAGGAGGAGCTGGCGGACCTGGCCGGGGACCAGGGAGACGATCGTGCCGTCCTCCTTCCTCAGGAGGAGCCCGCCCGACGCCGAGACCAGGGTGGCCCGCAGCGTGTCGCCACCCGCCAGGACCAGGACGACCGCGCGCCCCACCGACGCGCGGAGCAGGTCGCCCATGTCCGCGCCGCCGGGAAGGCTGCGTTGCTCCACGACGCTGGCCGTCGACCCGTCCGGGAACAGGAGCGAGAGGCTGGAGAAGTCCAGCGCGGACGGTGGCGCTCCCCAGGTGATCCGGCCCTCCCCCTCCGGAAGGCGGAAGCGCAGGGCCTCCCGCACGAGGGCCGGGCCGCCCGGGTAGATCGCGATGTCGGCGCCGGAGGCGGCAGTGGCGCCGGTGGCCTCCGGCCCGGCTTGCTGCGCCACCGCCGGTCCGAGCGGGGCGAGGGCCGCGGCAGCCAGAGTCACGAGTGCCGCTCCGGCGAGCGAGATCGAGGCTGCGGCGAGGCGCGGCGCGCTACCGGGGCTCCCTGTGGGCATGATCTCCTCCGCGAGGCCGGGTGGGATGAGGCGTCGGTGAAGCGCTGGCGATCCTTACCCCGACGCGAGCGGTGGGGTCGGGGTCACCGGCTGTTCCTCTCCCACGAGGGGACCGGTCGCACGGCCCGCCTCAGAGCTCCTTGACCTCCCGCACCAGGTCCCCCAGCGAGTCCGCCGCGTCCCCGAACAGCATGGAGTTGTTCGGCAGGAAGAAGAGCGGGTTGTCGACGCCGGCGAAGCCCGGGTTCAGGCTCCGCTTCAGGACGATGCACTGGCTGGCCCGGTCGACCTCGACGATCGGCATCCCCGCGATCGGGCTCGTCGGGTCGTCGCGCGCGGCCGGGTTCACGACGTCGTTGGCGCCCACCACCAGCGCCACGTCCGTGTCGGCCATCTCCGGATTCACGTCCTCGATCTCGTACAGCTGGTCGTAGGGGACGTTGGCCTCCGCCAGCAGCACGTTCATATGACCGGGCATGCGGCCGGCCACTGGATGGATGGCGTATTTCACGGTGACGCCCTTGCGTCCCAGGAGGTCGCCCAGCTCGCGGAGCTTGTGCTGCGCCTGCGCGACGGCCAGCCCGTAGCCCGGCACCACTACGACCTGCCGGGCGTAGGCCAGCATCATGGCCGCCGACTCGGGATTGATCTCCCGGGCCGTGCGCTCGCCGCCCGGCCCGCCGCCCGAGGCCGCTTGTGGCCCGTCGCCTCCGCCGAACGCCCCGAACAGGACGTTGGTCAGGGACCGGTTCATTCCCCGGCACATGATCCCGGTGAGGATGAGACCGGAGGCTCCCACCAGCGCGCCGCTGATGATCAGCGACATGTTCTCGAGCACGAAGCCGGCCGCGGAGGCCGCCAGCCCCGAGTAGGAGTTGAGGAGCGCGATCACCACGGGCATGTCGGCGCCGCCGATCGGGATCACGACCAGCACGCCCAGGAGGAGGGAGGCGGCGATGAGGAAGTAGAACACGTCGACGCCGCCCGCCGGGGCGGACAGGGAGAGCCACGTCCCCGCCGCCAGCATGGCGATGAGGAGGATGAAGTTGGAGGTCTTCTGCAGCGGGTAGGTCACCGGCCTGTCCGTCACCAGCCCCTGCAGCTTCCCGAAGGCGACGAAGCTGCCGGAGAGCGTGACGCTGCCGATGAGGACGCCGGCCATGATGGAGACGCCGTGCGCCACCTCGAGCCCCGAGCCCCCCTTGGCCAGCTCGAGGAAGTCCGCGATGGCCACCATGGCCGAGGCGCCCCCGCCGAAGCCGTTGAACACCGCCACCATCTGCGGCATGGCGGTCATGGGCACGCTCTGGGCCATGATGAGGCCGATGGCGGACCCGAGGATGGCGCCGATCACGATCCACTCGAACGAGACCAGGTGCTCTCCCAGGAGCGTGGCCACAATGGCGATGAGCATGCCGAGCGCCGCGATGGCGTTGCCGCCGCGCGCCGTCTCGGGGGAGGAGAGCTTCTGGAGGCCGACGATGAACAGGACGGCCGACAGGAGGTAGGCGAGCTGGAAGAGCGTCGAGCTCATGACCTAAGCCTCCGGCCGGTCGCCCGAGGGGCGGCGGTGGAACATCTTCAGCATCTTGTCGGTGACCAGGAAGCCGCCCACCACGTTGATCGTGGCCATGGCCACCGCCGCCACCCCCAGCACGGTCATGAGGGTGTCCGACGCGGTGCCCGCGATCACCAGCGCCCCCACGATCGAGATGCCGGAGATGGCGTTCGAGCCGGACATCAGGGGCGTGTGCAGCGTGGGCGGCACCCTGGTGATCACCTGCCAGCCGACGAACATGGCCAGCACGAACACGTAGACGCCGACCAGAAGCGGTCCGATCATCCGCCCTCCTCTATGGTTGCCGGCCGCGGCGCGTACGACGTCGCGGTCATGGCTGGAAGCGCACCTGTCCGTCGTGGACGACGCAGATGGCGTTGGTGATCTCGTCTTCGAGGTCGATGACGGCTTCACCCTCCGGAGCCAGGTGCCCCAGGAGCGTGACGACCGTGCGGGCGTACATCTGGCTCGCGTGGTAGGGCAGCGAGGCGGCCAGGTTGAGGGGGCCGTGGATCTTGACGCCCGCGTGCACCACGGTCTCTCCCGGGGCGGTGAGCTCGCAGTTGCCCCCCGCCGGCGCCGCCATGTCGACCACGACCGAGCCCGGGGCCATGCCCTCGACCATCGCCCGGGTGAGGAGCAGGGGGGCCCGTCCACCGGGGACGAGCGCGGTGGTGATCACGACGTCGGAGGCCGCGACGTGCTCGGCTATGACCTCCTGCTCGCGGGCACGCTCCTCTTCGCTGACCTCGCGGGCGTAGCCGCCCTCGGTCTCGGCTTCCTCCTTCACTTCCTCGGCGGCCACGAACGAGGCGCCGAGGCTCTCCACCTGCTCCCTTGCGGCCGGCCGAATGTCGAACGCCTCGACCTTGGCTCCGAGCCGGCGGGCCGTGGCGATGGCCTGCAGGCCCGCCACGCCCGCGCCCAGCACGAACACCTTCGCCGGGGCGATCGTGCCCGCCGCGGTCATCATCATCGGGAAGAACTTGACCGAGGTGTCCGCCCCCAGGAGCGCGGCCTTGTAGCCGGTCACCGTGCTCATGGCGGAGAGCACGTCCATGCTCTGCGCCCGCGTGATTCGCGGCATGAGCTCCATGGCCAGCGCCGTCACGCCCCGCTCGGCGAGCCGTTGCAGGAGGTCGCCGTTCCGATGCGGATCCAGCAGGCCGATGAGGATGGAGCCGGTCGGGAGCTCGGCGATCTCATCCGGCCCCCCTTCCGTCCGACGTGGCGGTCCGACCCGCGCCACGACCCGGGCGCCTCCCATCAGGGAGCCCGCGCCGGTCACCTCCGCGCCCGCCTCCCGGTAGGCGGCGTCGGTGAAGCTGGCCGCCAGTCCGGCCTCTTCCTGGACCGCCACCTCGTGGCCGGCCTTGACGAGCTTGCCCGCTGCATCGGGCGTCAACGCCACCCGGGTCTCGCCCGGGGCCGTCTCCATGGGAACGGCGATTCGCATCTCCACCTTCTTCCTGTTCGGTCGCGTGAGCCGGCGGACCGGCGTGGAGCACGCTACGGTCCCGGCGCCGGGCGTTCAACGCCCCCGGCGTCGGGACGTGACGGTCATCGGGGCACGGACGGCCCGAAGCTACCGTCGGCTGCCGCTATCGTCTGTCCGGCAAAGAGTGCATGGGGCGGTGGGGAAGCCGCGCAGGCCCGTGTAGGGCGTTTCCCCGCTCGGGACCTCAGGCTTCCAGCGAGAACCACACGCGCAATCGCACCTGGAATTCCGTGACATCGCCCTGACCAATGTGGCCCCGCTGCTCCACGACCTCGAACCAGCGCAGGTCGCGCATCGTCTCCGAGGCTCTCCGGACCGCGCGGCGCGTGGCGTCGGCGTAGCTATCCGGCGAGGTGCCCACCAGCTCGATCGACTTGTACGTGGCACCGGACATGGAGAGGTTCCTCCGCGGAAGGGGTCGTTTCAGGTTCCGGGCTCCGATCCGACGCGGCAGGATGGCGGCGGACGGGGTGAGGCCGCAACCGGACGAACAGGGCAGGGGGCTTCGTTGGCACAGCTGACCAGGCATCAGATGGGGGCGTCCCTCCTGGAGGCGCTCCGGCAGGCCGGGCTCGGAGTCCGCGACCTGTTCGAGGGCAGGCAGGAGCCGCTGTCGTGGTTCTTCCGAGGGCTGGCCTACGACCAGTCCGAGCTCGACATCCTCGAATCGGGGGCGGTCGACGTCCTGCACTCTCCGTCGGCGCTGGTGGAGCTGGCCGTGGACGAGATGGCCCTGGCGTGCGCCAACCTGGGTGCCGAGGGCGTGGCCGGTTACCTGGCCGTGCCGCCCGCCGCCGGAGCCGACGGACCGCCGGACGCCGTGGATCCGGCCGGACTCCTGCTTCACCCCGATGTGAGGCTGGGCTGGATGAACCTCGATGTGGCTCCGCCCGCGCTGTGGCTGGAGCGCCGGGACTCCGATCCGGACTCGGACGAGCTCCTGGCCAGTCGGCTGGCGCGGCTCGCCCAGGAGACGGGCGAGGACGCGGACTCGGTGGAGGTGCACATCGAGGGCGCCCTGGAGACGGAGGGCGCGTGGGCGGAGGCCCCGGCGGGCGTCCGCCCGGCCGGCGTGTCGGTCTACTTCAGCTTCGAGCTTCCCAGGGTCACCGAGGAGCCCGGGGAGCGAGAGCTGGCCCGCGTGTTCGAGCGAGGGGCCGCCACCGCATTGGCGGCGCTGGAGCGCATGCGCTCGATCTTCTGGGGCGACTGAGGCGTCAGCCGGCCGGCGCCTCCCTCTTGTTCGAATCGCCCGGCGCCTTCCCCTTCCCGGAATCGGCCGGTGTCTTGCCGGCGCCCGCCTTGCCCGGACTCGCCGTGCCGCCGCGCTTGGCGATCAGGGAGTCGAGGACGCCCTTGAACTTGGCGAACGGCGCGGCGCCCTCCATGGAGATCGAGTCCCCGATGATGAAGAAGGGCGTCCCGTTCACGCCGACCCGGGTCACGCTGGCCAGGTCGCGCACCTGGAGCGGGGACGGGCGATCCTCCTCCAGGCATTGCCGGTAGGAGGTGGAGTCGATCCCCAGATCCTCCGCGTACTTCATGAAGAAGTCCACCGGGGTGTCGGACTTGGCCCACTCGTCCTGGTTCCGGAACAGCATGTCGTGCATGGGCCAGAACTTCCCCACCGCCCCCGCGCAGAAGCTCGCCTCGATGGCCGGCCATGAGTGTACGTGCCGGGGGTTGGGGAAGGAGATCCACAGGTACTGGATCTTCCCCGTCTTCACGTAGGCGCTGTCGATCTTCGGATACGTCTCGTCGAAGTACTGCTTGCAGTAGGGGCACTGGAAGTCGGAGACCTCGATCATCCGCAGCGGCGCCGACGTGTCGCCCTTCACCCGGGCCCGGTCCGCCCGTTGCATGATCACCGACACGTCGGACGGGACCACCGAGCCGTCGGGCGTGGTCTGTGCGTTCCCGTCCTTGTCGGCGCAGCCGGAGGCGACCAGGGGGAGAAGCGTGAACAGGAGGAGTGCCAGGCGGCGTCGGGGCATGGGATGGCGTCCCTCGTCGGGGGATGCGAAGCGGCGCTTCGGAGATCGGCCGGGCGCCGTGCGTCGCAGCAGTTTAACCCGCTCGCCCCGGGCCGTCCAACGCGGGCGCGGCGAGCGGCCGGTCGCCCGAGTCGCCACCCGTGGCGACTCGGGGGCGGGCCGTGGCAGTTTGGGGCCCCGTCGGACGGGTGGGGGCAGGGAGCCCGGCTCCTTCGGGCTCCCGGCGTTCAGCAGGGAGGAGGGGATGGTGGTCGGCTTCGAGGAACGGGCGGCACGGGGCGCAGCGCGAGGACGGGGAGGATGGTGAGCGGAGAGGGGGAGTCCACGGTGCCGGCCCTGTTGTATGCGAGCGGGGAGGGGACGCCCGTCGACCTGCGGGTCCTCCATCACTCCCGCGGTCGCCGGATTCGGCGCGCCGCGGCCGGGCTGGGCCTGCTGTGGCTCCTCGCGGCCGTGGCGGTCTTCATCCCGATCGCACACCTGATCCTCGTCCCGGGCCTATTCTTCGGCGGGATCGGGCTGTTCATCGTGCGCTGGAGGCGCCGGAGCCGGTTCGAGGCCTTCGAGGCGACCTGTCCGACGTGTGGGGCGCGGGCGTCCTTCGACCTGGAGGAGGCGGCCGAGCTGCCGCTCCGGCTCCACTGCTCCTCCTGTGACGCGGCCCTCACCCTCAAGTCGAGGTAGCGCCGGGCCGAACGCCCCACGGGGAGCCGATCGGTCGGGGACGGCGGCGCGCGAACCGGTCGGCGATGGATGCCGGGGCGCTCAGCTGCCGACCAGCGCCTCCCATGCGCGATCCAGGGCCTCGTACGCACCCCGCACGTGCTCCTCCCGCGTCAGATACGAGCCCACGGCGAGGCGGAGCACCGTTCGCCCGCCCAGGGCCGTATGGGACAGGAACACGCGCCCCTCGCGGTTCACCCTCTCCATGATGCGCCGGGTCAGCGCGTCCGCCTCCTCCCCGCCGGCCTCCGGGTCGAAGGCGCCCGGGGCATCGGGCGCCGGGCGCCGCTGCCCCGGCCCCAGCGCGCGGAAGCACACCGTCGAGAAGGAGGGCGGAGCCGCCAGCGTGAAGCGGGGGTCCTCCCGGATCCAGCCCGCGAACGCCTCGGCCCAGGCGATGTGCCGTCGCAGGAGGGCCCTGAGGCCCTCGGCGCCGTGCCACCGGATCAGGAACCACAGCTTCAGCGCCCGGAAGCGCCGCCCCATCGACAGGCCGTAGTCGTGGAGGTTCACCTCGGCCTCGTCGTCGCTCGTCAGGTACTCGGGCGTGAGCGCCAGGGACGCCCGGAAGGGATCGGGGTCCCGGAACAGGAGCAGGCTGCAGTCCACCGGCGTGGCCAGCCACTTGTGCGGATTCAGGACGATGGAGTCGGCCCGCTCCCAGCCGGAGAACCGGGGCCGCTGTTCCGGCAGCATGGCGGCGGGCCCCGCGTACGCCGCGTCGACGTGCAGCCACACCCCGTGCGCCTCGCACAGCTCCGCGATGGGGCCGGCCGGGTCGACGCTCGCCGTGGACGTGGTGCCGATGGTGGCGCCCACCATGACGGGCCGGATTCCGGCGCGCTCGTCCTCGAGCAGCGCCCGCTCCAGCGCGTCCGGCTGCATCCGGTACGACCGGTCCGCCGCGATCCGGCGGACACCCCGCTGGCCGAGACCAGCGGCGATGGCCGCCTTCTCGAGGGAGGAGTGGCCGTGATCGGAGATGTACAGGCGCAGGGGCGGCAGGTCGTCCCTCCCCGTCAGTCCGCGCACCCGGGCGTCCACTCCCGCGGCCTCGCGAGCGGCGAGCAGCGCCGTGAAGCTGCTCTGCGACGCGGTGTCCTGGATCACGCCCCGGAAGTCCGGGGGAAGCCCCACGAGCTGCCGCAGCCAGTCGGCCATTCGCGTCTCGAGCTCGGTGGCCACCGGCGATGTCCGCCACAGGATGGCGTTCTGGTTGAGCGCGGCCGCCACGAGCTCCGCCAGGATGGTCGGCGGCGCCGACGAGCTCGGGAAGTAGGCGAAGAAGCCCGGGTGGCACCAGTTCGTGAGCCCCGGCACCACCACCCGGTCCAGGTCGTCGACCAGGGCGTCGAACGGCTCTCCCTCCTCCGGTGGGGCGACCGGCAGCAGGGCCGCAATCTCCCCCGGCTCGGCGCGCGAGAGTACCGGGAGCTTCTCGATCGTCTCCCGATAGCGCGCCACCCACTCCGCGGTTCGGCGCGCGGCGTCGCGGAACGCATTGGGGGCCATGTCCGGAGGCTCGCGCCCGACGTCCTCCGGGCCTTCGGGGCTCACCGCGGCCTCCCGGCCGTCGGGGCGTCGGCCTCCGCGCCCGTCCTGGAGCGGACGGCCGTGATCAGGTGGCGGTCTTCGTCCAGGCGCCGGAAGCGGGCGGCGGTCAGTCCCGCGTGCGCGAGCCACGCCTCGTAGGTGGACCGGTCGTAGGTGTCGCCACCGTGCCGGCTGTTGAGGAGCATGGTGACCGCGAACAGGGCCGCGAACGGCGACTGGCCCCGCACGAAGTCCAGGATGGCGACGAGCCCGCCCGGCCGGAGCACGCCGGCCGCGTCGGCCACGAGGCGCGCGTTCGTGGGCTCGTCGTAGATGTGCGTGATGTTTCCGATGAAGACGACGTCGAATTCGCCCTCGGGGAAGGGATCGAGGAAGTCGCCCGCGCGCAGCTCGACGCGCGGTTCCCCGTCCAGGCCGTACGCTCCGCGCACGTGCTCGATGACCTCGGGCTGGTCGAACAGCACGGCCCGGAGCCCGCGCCGCGCGAACGCCCGGGAGAAGGTCCCCGGGCCGCCTCCGAGGTCCAGCACGGTCCGGGCGTCGGGGACCCGCTCCAGGCAGGCGTCGACCGCGGCCTCCACCAGCCGGGGGCCCTTGTTGGCCATGGCCGCCATGAACGCCGCCAGACCCTCCGGGGACCGCCCGTCGGGCCCGACCTGGGGCGCCCCCGTTCGCACCGCCCGGGGAAGCCCGTCGGTCCAGCGCCGGATGCTGCGAAGCCAGAACCGGAGGGCATCGCCCTCGAAGTCCGGAGTGTCCCGGTCCAGCAGGCGGGCTCGCCCGATGCCGGTGAGGCTGGCGCCCTCCGGACCGGAGCGGACCAGGTCGAGCTCCTCGAGGGCGCCGAGCAGGATCCGGACGCCGCGGTTGGAGAGATCCAGACGGCTGGCCAGCGCCTCCGCCGTGGCCGGCCCCTCCGCCAGCGCCGACACGAGATCCAGCTCGAGGGCGGTCGCGGCCACCATCGCCCACTCCGCGCCCCGTCGGCCGGCGGCCAGGTCGCCCGGTCCCGGGCTCAACCCGTCAGCCCCGGCGCCTGGTGGAGCACGAAGAACATCAGCGCCGCGCCCGCCAGCGACAGGTTCTTCATGAAGTGCGCGAGCTCCGTCTGCTTGGCCCGGGGGTCCTCGATGGCCCAGAAGTCGTGCACGAACAGCGCGGCGGGGATCAGAAAGCCGATGAGGAGCCACGTCCCGATCGGCACCACCCACCACAGGAGGATGCTGATCCCCCCGGCCAGGATCACGACTCCGCTGGCGGCCGTGAAGAAGCGCGGGGCCGGCACCCCTTTCGACCCGGCGTATTGCGCCATCGCCTCGAGCTCACCGAAGTGGTTGAGTCCCGACATGATGAAGATGAGCGAGAACAGTATGCGGCCGATCCAGAAAAGAGCTGTCATCACTCGCCTCGTGTCCGAGTTCCGGGCTTCCCGCGCTCACGCGGCAGCTCGTCCAGGAGCTCGACCGCGCGCCGGAGGTGCGGTATCACGATGGATCCCCCCACCACGAGCGCCACGTTGAACACGTCCAACATCTCTTCGTCCGCGACACCCTCTTCCCGGCAGCGGCTCACGTGGTAGGCCACGCAATCGTCACACCGGAGGACCATCGAGGCGACCAGGCCCAGCATCTCCAGGGTGCGGGCATCGAGCGCGGCGTCCTCGTAGGCCGCCTGGTCGAGGCGGAAGAAACGTCGGATCCCGAGGTGTCCGGACGACAGGATCCGGTCGTTCATGCGCTCCCGGTACGCCCGGAACTCGTCCAGCCGATCCGCCATGGTGCCTCCTCCTGCTCGGGTCCCGGGCTCGCCGCGGACCGCGTGTTCGCGGCGAGCCTCATCATGCCGGCCCCCGGTCGCGCCCGCCACGGCCCGCGCCTCCGACCGCCGGAGGGGTCAGGTTGAGCACCTGAATTCGGACTCGCCTCGCGAGCCCGCCGACGTCCCGGACTGCCGTGCGAACCCGCTACATGGAGGCGCCAGCCGTTCCGATGCAGATCCGGCTCATCCTGACCTTCCTCCTGGTGGCCCTGTCGTGGTTCTTCGCCGAGGACCTCGAGGGCTGGAGCTTCTTGCGCTGGTGGACGGCCGGGTGGCTGGCCCTCCTGGTCGAGATCCTCCTCGGCGGATCGATCCTGGGCGTGAGCACCGTCCTCCTGCTTCGAGCGCTCCGGCGAGGAGCCGTTCCCGGTTGAGCTCTCGATGAGTTCGTTCGAGCACGATGGTCGTCGGGTTCGGCAGGTCATCGTGCGGGACATCACGGCGCGCAAAGCGCTGGAGGACCGGCTGTCGCACCGGGCGGGTGACCAGTGCTGGTCGAGGGCGGCGGTCGGATGGTCATGACGGTCGGGGGGGTGTGAGACGGGTGCCGCGGTCCCGGCGTCCCCTTAGCTTGAGGCGCCCATGACGCAGGTGGCACTGGATCACGAGTTCGCGGCGATCCTCGACGGGTGTCTCGAGGCGCTCGGCGAGGAAGTCATGGCCGTGCAGGAGGAGCTCGCCCGGCGCGGCCTGGACCGTCCCCTGCCCGGGCACCAGGGGCGCGTGCAGGACTCGGCCGGCGGCAGCTTCTTCTATGAGTGGAAGGTGCCGGACGGGACCTACGACATCCGTCCGGACGACGCCGTCCGCGTTCGGACCGAAGCCTCGGAGGCGCAGGGCTTCGTCCTCGGCTACCAGCGTGCCCGGTCCGTGGTGCGCGTGGCCGTCGGCGACTGGCTGGGCCGCCACCCCGAGCCCGTCGAGCTCGAGTTCGATCCCACCTGGCTGCTCGCGGCCCTCGCCACGCGCCTGGAGGCGATGCGGGAGGAGCCGGACAAGTTCCATCCGGACACCGTCCTGCGCCTGTTCGGTCGCGCCTATCCCGAGCTCGGCGAGGATGCGCCCCGCCTGTCCGGCTCGAACACGCTGAACGCCTCCCAGAGGCACGCGCTGGGACGGCTGCTGGGGAGCGACGTGCACTTCGTATGGGGCCCTCCCGGCACCGGAAAGACGCTTCTGCTGGGGCACGCGGTGGCCGAGCTGGCCGAACGGGGCAGCGTGCTGGTGGCGACGACCACGAACGGCGCCCTGGACGAGGCGGCCGCCCGGGTGGCCGAGGTCCTGGGGCGCGGTGCCGTCGAGGCCAACCGCATCGTTCGGGTGGGCGCCGAGTACAGCGGCACGGGGGATCCGTCCCTGTCGCTGGACGCGGCCGTCGAGCGCCGGGTGCACGACCGCGGCCGCCGCGTCTCCGACGCCGTGGAGGAGATGGAGCGCGAGATGCTGTCCCGCGCCCAGCGCCGCGAGGCGAACGGGAGCATCCGGCGACGCCATGGACGCCTGGTGGCCATGGCGCGCTCAGCCCGTGACGAGGAGGCCGTGCGACGACTGTCCCGGATCGCCGGGGAGCTCCAGAAGCAGGCGGTCCTGGCGCTGCGGGAGGCCGACATCGTTCTCTCCACGCTCGCCCGGCTGGCCGTGTGGGACGACCTGGCCGCCCTGCGCTTCGACTCGCTGGTCCTCGATGAGGCCTCCACCTCGCCCCTCCCCTACGTGTGCCTGGCCGCGGCCCAGACGTCGGGCCGCGCCGTGGCGATCGGCGACTTCCAGCAGCTTCCCGCCGTGGTCGTCTCGCGCGGAGAGTCGGCCGAGCGCTGGCTGTCCAGGGACGCGTTCAGGGAAGCGGGGGTCGTCGGGGACGCTCCGCCCGGGGAGCTCGTGCTCCCGGCCGCGCACGATCAGCTGTGCGCGATGCTCACCGAGCAATACCGCATGGCGCCGCCGGTTCGAGAGCTGGTCAGCGACCTGTTCTACGGCGGACGGCTGGAGGACGCGGCCGAGGTCGTCGAGCGGAAGGGGCCGGCCTGGCCGCTGGTGCTGCTGGACACCGACTCGCTCGACCCGTCCGTCCAGCGCCAGGAAGGCTCTCGCGCCAACGCGGAGCACGTGGAGGCCGTGGTCCGCTTCCTGGAGGTGGCCGCGAAGGAGGGGATCGACGACGTGGCCGTGGTGGTCCCGTACCGATTGCAGGCCCGGCGGCTGGGACAGCTCGTCCGGGCGCGGCTCGGCCGGGCGGCGCCCCGGGACCTCGAGGTGAGCACCGTGCACCGCTTCCAGGGTCGCGAGAAGAGCCTGGTCGTGTTCGACACGGTCGACGCGCCGCCCGACCGGAGCTGGTTCCTGCACGAGGGGAGGAACCGGGACTTCCCGCGCCTGCTCAACGTGGCGCTGTCGCGAACGCGCTTCATGCTCGTCGTGGTGGCCGCCGTCGACGGCCTGCGCCAGGTGCTCCCCGAGGAGGCCCTCCTGAACCGCGTCGTGGACCGGATCCGGGAGCGTGGCACCGTCCTCGATGCGAAGCACATTGCCGATGCGCCGCGCCTGTTCCGGGAGGTCTCGTGAGGGTGATCGTGCAGCGCGTATCGCGCGCGGAGGTCCGGGTCGACGGAAGGGTGACCGGGGCCATCGACGCGGGCCTCCTCGTGCTGGCGGCCTTCGCGCCCGGGGACGGCGAGCCGGAGCTGGCCTGGATGGCGGACAAGCTGGCGGGCTTGCGCGTATTCGCGGACGCGGAGGGCCGCATGAACGTCTCGGCGCGCGACGCGGGCGGAGCCCTCCTGGTCGTGTCGCAGTTCACGCTGTACGGGGACGTGTCCCGCGGTCGCCGGCCGTCCTTCATCGGTGCCGCGGAGCCGGACGAGGCCGAGCGGCTCTACGACCGATTCCTCGAGCTGTGCCGGGGCACGGGCCTGCCCGTCCACAGCGGCGAGTTCGGGGCCATGATGGACGTCGAGCTGGTCAACGACGGACCGGTCACGCTGCTCATCGACCGGGACGGGTCATGACCGTGGGCGGACGGGGGCGGCGCTCCCTTTGGCGTGGACGGCCGGGAGGGGGGACGGGGAGGGCTCCCTCGGTCGCCTGCGCTGCGCGCCCGCCGAACGGCTCGGTGATGTCGTCATCCCGGTTCGCCCTGGTTTCCGGACCGAGACGCATCCAGGCCGCTGCGCTTCGGCTCGGCTCGGGAGCCCTCCCCGTCCCCCCTCCCTCCCATCTCCATCGGGCCGGACGCGCCGGGCCCGCCCGCACCCTCACGCCGGGAGGGAAGGGGTCACGGGGCTCTCCCGAACGCCGCCGGAGCGGAGCAGCGAAGAGATCACGTTGGCCCGAGATCCTCGGCGCATCCGGGTCCGGGCCGCACACCACGGTGTGCGGTGGGTGCGAAGCGCAGGCCGAGAGAGGGAGGGCCCCGTGACCCCTTCCCCGCCCACCACCGCGCCGAGGCCAGTGCGGATCGGCGTGATCGGCTCCGCCGACGCCGGTCCGGAGGCCCTCACGGCGGCGCGGGGCGTGGGCCGCGCCCTCGCCCGCGCGCGGGCCGTGGTGGTGTGCGGAGGGCTCGGCGGGGTCATGGCGGCGGCCGCCGGGGCCGCGGCGGCCGAGGGGGGACTGGTGCTCGGCTTCCTGCCCGGCGAGGATCCATCGGCTGCGGCGCCCGGAGTCGGGCTCCCGATCGCCACGGGATTCGGCGAGGCGCGCAACGTGCTGGTGGTGCGCGCCTCGGAGGCCGTCCTCGCGGTGGCGGGCGGCTGGGGAACGCGGAACGAGGCGGCCCTCTGCCTCAAGCTGGGGGTTCCGCTCATCGGGCTGCTCGACACGCTGGGCGGCTCGTTCTCGATCGAACGGTTCACCGATCCTGACACGGCGGTGGCCCGGGCCCTGGAAATGGCCACGGGCCGCCGGCGCGGACAGCATACACACGGGGAGACCACATGACGGCTTATCTCCTTCTCGTCACCCTCCTGGTGGCGCTCATCGTGAGCGTCGTCGCGTCGGCGACCCGAGACCGCAAGCAATCGCTCGAGGAAGACGCGCGTCCGGCGGCGAACGCCCGGCAGGAAGCGTTGCTCGAGGATCTGCGCGAGCTCGAGTTCGACTACGAGACCGGCGTGGTTTCGGAGGAGGAGTACCAGCGGCGCAAGCCGCTTCTGGCCCGTGAGGCCGTGGCGGCGCACGAAAGGGTCGAGGAGCTCGAGGGACCGAGCCCCGGGCGGCCCGCCGCGCCCGGGCGGCAGTCGGCCGCCGGCTCCGCCTGCACTTCCTGTGGAGCGCCGTTGCGCGAGGGCGCCCACTTCTGCGCTCGCTGCGGAGCGCCGGTGGCGGGGGCGGCGGGCGCCGGCGGCTCCCCGTCGCCGCGGAACGGCGGGTGAGCGAGAGGAAGCCGGTCGACCTCCGCTCGGACACGGTGACGCGTCCCACCCCCGGGATGCGCCGCGCCATGGCCGAGGCCGAGGTCGGCGACGACGTGCTCGACAAGGACCCGACGGCGGCACGGCTGGAGCGACGCGTGGCCGAGCTGCTCGGCAAAGAGGCCTCCCTGTTCTTCCCGTCGGGGACGCAGGCCAACCAGGCGGCCCTCCTCCTCCACGGGCGGTCGGGGACCGAGGCGGTGTGCGAGGCGGAGTCCCACCTGTTCCACTACGAGTACGCGGACGCGGCCTTCCTGGCCGGCATGCAGCTCCGGACGGTGGTCACGGACCGGGGGCACCCGCGCCGCAAGGCCTACGAGGCGGCCATCCGGCCCGGGGACCCGCACCATCCGCTGACCAGCGTCCTGTGCGTCGAGAACACCCACAACCTCCACGGCGGCGTCGTGGTCCCGCTCGAGGCGATGCGGGCCGTGAAGCGTCTCGGTGAGGAGCGCGGGCTCCCGGTGCACATGGATGGAGCCCGGCTGTGGAACGCGGCGGCGGCCGGCGGCGCCTCGCTCGAGGCATACGCGGCGTGCGCGGACACGGTCATGGTCTCGCTCTCCAAGGGGCTCGGCTGTCCGGTGGGATCGCTGCTGGCCGGGTCGCGGGAGGTCATCGACGAGGCCTGGCGCGTGCGCAAGAGGCTGGGGGGCGGCATGCGCCAGATCGGGATCCTGGCCGCGGCCGGCCTGTGGGCGCTCGACCACCACCTGGACAGGCTCCCCGAGGACCACGCCCGGGCCCGGCGGCTGGCCGAGGGCTGCGCGGGGATCGAGGGGCTCCGCCCGGACGCGCCGGAGACGAACATCCTCATGATCCACCTGGAGGACCCCGCTCCGGAGCCGGCGGAGCTCTCGCGTCGTCTCGAGGATCGCGGCATCCTCATGTCGCCGGAGGGGCCCGGTCGCTTGCGGGCGGTGACCCACCTCGACGTGGACGACGCGGGGATCGACCGGGCGCTCGAGGCTCTGCGGGCCGCGGCGGCCTGATGCGCGACGCCTTCCCGGTTCGGCCTTCCCGACCGCGCGATGAGGCCGGCGTGAGGCCGGTTACGACCGTATCCCCTGGTCGCAGGGGACGTCCGCGGGGCACCCGAAGAAATTGCGAAGGGTCCCGGGCTGGCGTATACTCGAGGTCCGCGATGGACGCCGCACCAACGAGAGGAAGAGGCAGGGAGCTCCGATGGCCGTAGAGATCACGGACGAAAAGAAGAAGGCGCTCGACGTCGCGATCAACCAGATCGAGCGGCAGCACGGCAAGGGCGCCATCATGCGGCTCGGGGCCGAAGGGGCGCGCGTGAAGACGGAGGCTATTTCGACGGGCGCCATCAACCTCGACCACGCCGTCGGCATCGGGGGGGTCCCGCGGGGCCGCGTCACCGAGATCTACGGCCCGGAGTCCTCCGGGAAGACGACGCTCACGCTGCACGTCATTGCGAACGCGCAGAAGGAGGGGGGCGTGGCGGCCTTCATCGACGCCGAGCATGCCCTGGACGTCCAGTACGCGGAGAAGCTGGGCGTGGACACCGAGAACCTTCTCGTCTCCCAGCCGGACACCGGGGAACAGGCGCTGGAGATCGCCGAGGTCCTGGTCCGGTCGGGCGCGCTCGACGTCGTGGTCGTAGACTCGGTGGCCGCCCTCGTGCCCCGGGCCGAGATCGAGGGCGAGATGGGGGACGCGCACGTCGGGCTCCAGGCGCGCCTCATGTCCCAGGCGATGCGGAAGCTCACCGGCGCCATCGGCCGTTCCCGCACCGCCCTCGTATTCACCAACCAGATCCGCGAGAAGATCGGGGTCATGTTCGGCAACCCCGAGACGACCTCCGGCGGCCGGGCGCTCAAGTTCTACGCGTCGCTGCGCCTCGACATCCGCCGCATCGCCTCCATCAAGGAGGGGAACGAGCAGGTCGGGAACCGGACGCGGGTCAAGGTCGTGAAGAACAAGTGTGCTCCGCCGTTCAAGCAGGCCGAGTTCGACATCATGTTCAACGAGGGGATCAGCAACGAGGGCCTCCTCATCGACCTCGGGGAGGAGGCCGGAGTCGTCGACCGGGCCGGCGCCTGGTACTCCTACGGCGAGGACGTGCGGCTCGGGCAGGGCCGGGAGAACTCGAAGCAGTTCCTCAAGGAGAACCCGGACATCGCGGCCGAGATCGAGACGAAGATCAAGGACGAGCTCGGCCTCAGGAAGCCGGACGCCGCCTCCGAGGACGAGGAGGGCGAGCCGTCGGACGAGGATTGAGCCGCCCGGTCGCCGGATGCCGGCTGACGAGGACCCGCGCGAGGAGGCTCTGAGGCGGGCGTTCCGCTACCTCTCGCACCGCCCTCGCACGCGCTCCGAGCTGGAGCGCCACCTGGCGCGCCGCGGCTACGACGACGCGGTCGTGGCCGCCGCCCTCCGGCGCTGCGAGGCGCTGGGCTACGTGGATGACCCCGCGTTCGCGGTCTCCTGGACCCTGGACCGGATCCGCCTTAAGCCCCGGGGCATCGCCCGGATCCGGATGGAGCTCCGTGAGAAGGGCGTGTCGGAGGAGGACGCGTGGGCGGGCATCCGCCACGCATTCGCCGAGGAAGGGATCGAGGAGCGAGACCTGCTCGAGCGCGCGGCCGAGAAGCGTTGGAGGGCCCGGCGCTCGGAGGACCCGCGGACCGTCCGCCGCCGCCTGGCGGCCTACCTCGAGCGGCGCGGCTTTCCCTCCAACGACGTCCGCGAGATCGTGGACCACCTGGTGCGATAGGCGGCGACGAGGACTCGTACGGCCACCGCGCTGAACGGAGCCCCCGAAAGGTCGATGGCGTCCGCCATGCTACCGGAATTCTTCGGAGCGGCAGGTTCGACGTTCGCAGCGGGGCTCTCATCGAATGCTGGGGTGCTACACAGGGATAATCTACGATTCGCTGCTTGACAAAAAAGGTAAATGTGAGCGAGATTCCGATTCCAGCGGTTACGGAGTTTGTGGAATCGTCGCTCGGGATGAGACCATGCCCAAGCGCTTGATCGTAGCCATCTCCGCCGCGATTGTGACCATTTCGGGGTCGGCCTACCTGTTGTCGCCAGCTAACGTCCAGGCCGCTACCGCATCTGCCGGGCTGTGCGACCAGAGTTGCCATTCGAATTCTGATTGCAGCGCTGATCCCCTATGCTCCAAGTGCTCAGCGAATCCAAAGTCTCCCGCAAATGGCTCGTGTGGTGGCACATGAACCTGACACATTTCCGGTCGCTGACGAGTTGACCGGACCGGAGGTCGGGTCGGCTCATTCACTTTCTGTCGGGACGGTCGGGTGGGCCGGTCGGATCAATTTCAGAACGTAGCCGTGGGCATCCTCGCCGCGTGCGCGGTGGTCACGACGGCCCTGGTTGCGCGCCACGAACTGACCTCTCGTCGGCGAGCTCCCGAGAATCCAGGTCGGTACCGAGTCGATGCCCGGACGCAGAAGACCGCGCAGGACGGGGGGCACCTGATCGGCAATCGACAAGCCGCCTTGAAGATCGTGGAGTTTGCGGATCTGGAGTGTCCATTCTGCGCCCGAGCTCAATCCGTTCTGGACTCGGTGATGGACGCCTTCCACGGACGGGTGGCCGTAATCTTCCGCCACGATCCCATTTCCGATCTCCATCCCCACGCCTTCCGCGCAGCTCTTTCCTCGGAATGCGCCGGGGAGCAGCATCGATTTCCTGCTTTTGTGCGCGAGATCTACGCCATCCAGGATTCTCTCGGGCTCATCCCCCGGGTCCAGCTTGCAGCGAGGGCGGGGGTCCGGGACACCATCCGATTCAAATCGTGCCTCGACAATGGGCGATATGAGGATGTGATTGCCAGGGACGCGCGTGCGGCGAGGCGCCTCGGCGTCTCAGGCACACCGACGTTTCTGATCGGTGAGACCGTCCAGAGAGGTCTGCCCCCCGATAGCGTTCTGGTCCATGAGATACGAACTGCGCTGGGGGAGCGATCGCACTGAGATACAGCCTCGTTCCCCTGCCCCGTCACGTACGGACGCCCGGGTCGGAGCCGCGGAAGCTCCTGCGGTCGGGACCGCGATGGGCTCCACGGGTCTTCCGGACGAAACGGCGATCTTCCTGTCTGATCTTCTTCCTCCTCCTGACCGGTCTGGCCGCTTGTGGCCGGCGCCCATCCCGGCCGACGACTCGGTTCGACCCCGACGTGCCGCGAAGACTCTTGACAGCCAGGGCGGGGTGCCATGACTGCCTCGATGTGACGATCGTCGCGACCCTGGGGCGCGCGGGCGATTCGGTCTCGATCGACGCCACGGCTCCTTTTGGGGCGTCGTGTTCGGTGCTCCATCTCGACAACGGCCACTTCGTGGTCAGCGGTCTCGTCGGTGGCGGGGAACTGGGGGTCTACGACGCACAGGGGAAGTGGCTTCGGGCCGTGGGACGCCCCGGTCAGGGGCCCGGGGAGTTCCAACGTCAACTGGACCTGGCTACGGTGGCCGGCGATACGTTCGAAGTGTTGGACAGGTTCAATCTGCGTGCGACCAAAGCCACGTCGGCGGGCGAGTTCCTGGGCTCCTTCAGAACGCCCGAAGCTGCCAACGGACTCATCGCCATGGGCCGCGACCGGTGGCTGGTCCTGGAGACCCCGGGAAGCGCGGCTGTGCGAGACTCCCTGTTCGTCCTAGTCGACGATTCCGGAGCCGTCGTGCGCGCCTTCGGCGCGTCCTCGCCCGCTCTCGCCGATCTGGATGCATGGACGGCCGCCAGGGGCCGGGACGGGGACCTGTTCACCGCCAGCGTGTGGCATTACGAGATTTATCACTGGACGAACCGGGGGAAGCTCGAGGAGACTTTCCTGCGCCACGCTCCGTGGTTTCCCGACGCACAGGTGGTAACTCCTCGGAGGCTGGACCGCATGTTCGGGGAGCTTCCACCCGTGGATTACCTGGAGCACATCGCGGTCGACGATCGCGGTCGACTCTGGACCTTCTCGCTGATTCCCGATCCCGATTGGACGCCCGGCCCGACCCACTTCACGTCGCCGGCTTGGACTCGACACACTTTTGACACGATGGTGGAGGTCGTGGATGTCCGGGACCCCGTGAGAGCGAGGGTGGTCGCCTCGCGACGCTTCGATTCCGTCGTAGCTCCCATCTGTGGAAGGGATCTGCTCCTGTACCGGCTGATAGAAACAGCTGTGGGTGACACTCGAGCCGAAATCTTGGCACCGCGAGTGACGGTCGCTGGCCACACTCCCGAGACAGACCGGAACTGAAAGGCCCGCCCCGTGCCTCCACGCACAGGCTGACTCCCGGCCTCCGCGTGACGCTCCGGTTCCCCGGCCGGCGGGGGAATCGGGGCTCAGTCGACCGCTACCGGATGGAAGCGGCCACTCTCCAGGTCGAGGGCGTCCACGCGGCCTTCCTCGAGGATGTAGTGCCACCCGTGCAGCGCCAGATCACCGGCCTCCGTACGTTCCCGCACGATGGGGTATTCGGCCAGTCGCCCCAGCTGCAGCGCGATGCTGCGCCGTTCGGTCTCCCGCAGCGTATCCTCGTCGGGAGCGCCGTCCCCGGCGGGCAGCGCCGCGGGCCGGGCCAGCCCGAGCCAGCGCTCCAGGTTGGGCGCCGGCACGTCCGGGGGCTCGTACAGGGCGCGCACCGCGCCGCAGTGACTGTGGCCGCACACCACAATGTCCCGGACGCCCAGCACCGCGACCGCGTACTCAATGGCGGCGGCCGCCTCGTGCTCACCGACCTCGGGGTCGTGAGGCGGCACGAGCGCGCCCACGTTGCGGGACACGAACAGGTCGCCCGGCCCCGAGTCGGTCAGGAGGTCGGGGAGCACGCGGGAGTCCGAGCAGCCGATGAACAGGGTGCCCGGGCGCTGCCCCGCCGCCACCAGCTCGCGGAAGTGCTCCCGGTAGCCGGGGAACGCCTCCCTGTGGAAACGCTGCAAGCCCCGGAGGAGGCTGTCGGACATGCTCCGACCTCGCGTCTCTGGGATCCTCGTCGAACGGGCGACGTAGGATAGCGGCATCGGGTCGCCGTGCGAAGGCGGGGGGGCACGGCCCTCCGCCTCGGCCCTCGCACGCCGAACATCGCGGCCGGCCGGAGCCGACGGCCGCCGCCGACAGGCGCCCCGGTCCGGGATCCGGGGCGTGCGCGCGCGCCCGTCGCGCCGCTACCTTCCGGACGGCGGCGCCCGCACGCTTCCTGCACCCGGCAGGACACGCGCGGGCGCCGCGGTGTACGGAGAAGGCGGCGGCGTGCGAGGGATGCCGGACGGGGCCCGGGAGCCGAAGCGACCACGCAAGCCCACGAGAGGGGAATGAATACGGCCGACGTTCGTCAGCGGTTCATCGAGTACTTCGGGCGGCAGGCGCACTTGCACCTGCCGTCCAGCTCGCTGGTGCCCGCGGACGACCCGACCCTCCTGTTCACCAACGCCGGCATGGTTCAGTTCAAGCGCGCCTTCCAGGGCGAGGTGGCGCCGCCGGGACCGCGGGTGGTGACGGCCCAGAAGTGCCTGCGGGTGAGCGGCAAGCACAACGACCTCGAGGAGGTGGGGCGCACGGCGCGCCACCACACCTTCTTCGAGATGCTCGGCAACTTCTCCTTCGGCGACTACTTCAAGCGCGAGGCGATCGGCTACGCGTGGGAGTTCGTCACCGCGGAGCTCGGGCTCGACCCGGACCGCCTGTGGGCCACCGTGCACGTGTCGGACGACGAGGCGCGCGAGCTGTGGCTCGAGCACACCGACCTCCCTCCGGAGAGGGTTCTCAAGCTGGGGGACAAGGAGAACTTCTGGCAGATGGGGGAGATGGGTCCCTGCGGCCCGTGCTCGGAGCTCCACTACGACCTCCGTGACGAGCCGTCCGACGGCCTCACTCCCGAGGCCTTCCTCGCCCTCGGCGAGGAGGACCGCTTCATGGAGATCTGGAATCTGGTCTTCATGCAGTACAACCGGGACGAGGACGGGAGAGGATCATCCCCTTCCGGCGCCGTCGATCGACACGGGGGCCGGCCTGGAGCGCATCGCGGCCATCCTGCAGGGAGCGCGGACCAACTACCACACGGATCTCTTCCTGCCGATCATCCACGCGGCCGAGGAGATCGTCGAACTGGAGTACCCCATGGACCCGGCGCGCTGGGAGGAGGGGCTCTCCTTCCGGGTGCTGGCGGACCACGCCCGCGCCGTGGCCTTCCTGCTCGCCGACGGTGTGTTCCCTTCCAACGAGGGGCGCGGCTACGTCCTGCGGCGGATCCTGCGGCGGGCTGGACGGCACGCCTGGCTGCTGGGGCGGCGCGAGCCCACCCTGGACCGGCTGGTGTCGGTGGTGGTCGACGAGATGTCGGGCGCCTACCCGGAGCTGGAGGCCCGGCGGGAGCACCTGGTCTCGACGACCCGGACCGAGGAGGAGCGCTTCCTGTCGACCATCGAGGAGGGGCTTCAGCGCTTCGAGACGATCGCGCCGGAGGGGGAGCGGGGCACCATCCCGGGCGAGGAGGCCTTCAAGCTCTACGACACCTTCGGCTTCCCCCTCGACCTCACCGAGCTCATGGCAGAGGACCGCGGCTGGTCCGTGGACGAGGAGGGCTTCTACCGCGCCCTGGAGGAGCAGCGGGCCCGCTCGCGCGAGGACCGGGCGGCCCAGTCCGGTGGCGGGGGTGAGGGGGGCGCGGAGCTCGGCCTGCTGGTGGCCGAAGGCGACCAGGAGTGGGTGGGCTACCGGGAGCTCGAGGTGGAGACGCCCGTCCTCGCCTCGGCGCGGGTGGAGGGGCGCGAAGCCCTCATCCTCGAGCGAAACCCCTTCTACGCCGAGGCCGGCGGACAGGTGAGCGACCGGGGCTCGATCCGCGGCGAGGACTGGGAGCTGGCCGTCGACGAGGTGACGAAGAACCAGCGGGGCCAGGTGGTCGTGGCCGGAAAGCCCATGCGTGGCCGGCCGCCGGAGCACCCGGGGCGCGTCGAGGCCCGCGTGGAGGAAGAGGTCCGGCGCGACACGGAGCGCAACCACACGGCCACCCATCTCCTGCATGCGGCCCTCCGGGCGGTGCTGGGCGAGCACGTGCAGCAGGCCGGCTCGCTGGTGGCGCCCGACCGTCTCCGCTTCGACTTCAGCCACCGCGGGCCGATGACGGCCGCCGAGCGGCGGGAGGTGGAGCGGCGGGTGAATCGTGCCATCTGGGCCAACGCGCCGGTCGAGCCCCAGCAGGAGGACTACCGGGAGGCGGTCGCCTCCGGGGCCATGGCCCTGTTCGGCGAGAAGTACGGCGACGACGTGCGCGTCATCCGCATCCCCGGAATCAGCGCCGAGCTGTGCGGTGGCTGCCACGTCCGCAGCACGGGCCAGATCGGCCTGTTCCGGATCGTGTCCGAGACGGGCGTGGCGGCCGGGATCCGCCGGATCGAGGCGGTCACGGGACCGGCAGCCTACCGGCGGGCTGTGGAAGACGAGGAACGGCTCGCCCGGCTGTCCGATCGCCTGGGCGTGCCGCCCTCCGAGCTCGAACACCGGCTGGAGGCCGTGCTGGAGGAGCGGGAGCGACTGCAGGCCGCCGCGGAAGAGGACCGTCGCGAGACGACGGCCGACGTGGCGGCCGAGCTGGCGGCGTCCGGAGAGCTGCACGACGGCGCCCGGCTGGTGGTGCGGGAGGGGGTCGAACTGCCGGCCGGAACGGACTTGCCCGCGTTCGGCGATAGGCTCCGGGACGCGCTCGGCTCCGGAGCGGCGGTGGTGCACGTCCGTCTCGAGGGGGAGGGCAAGGAGGCCTTCCTGGCGGTGGTCACGGACGACTGGATCGGCCGCGAGCTGCGGGCGGGGGCCCTGGTGCGGGTCGCCAGCCGGGCCACGGGCTCGGGCGGCGGCGGCAAGCCCCACCTGGCGCAGGGAGGCGTGGGCGATCCGTCACGGGTGACCGAGGGACTCGAGGCGGCGCGTCGCGAGGCTCTGGCGCGGCTGGACGCCTCGGCGGTGGCCGGGGAAGGCCAGGGGTGAGCGCCGTGCACCGCGAGGACGAGGTGTCGGGAGGCTCGTCCGGAGGCGGGGCCGAGTCGCCGCGGCGGCGCGCCCTGGCGTGGCTGCACGAGCGCCTGGACGACATCCACCCGGAGCTGGCCGCGGCCGTCCGCCGCTGTGTCCGGGAGGGATCCGAGCCGGACGCGGGCAGCTCCGTGGCGGACGTGCTGGCCGATGCCGCCGCGGCCGAGCTGCAGCGGATCGCCGCCGGACCGCAGGACCGGGCCGCCGCCGTTCGGCTCCTGGCCGCGGACGCGGTACTGACCTTCGCGTTCGAGGCCGTGGCGGCCCAGGGAGGGGACTCGGACGCGCTGGCCGACCGGGTGGGGCTTCGCGGCACGCTCGGGCACGCGCTGCTCGAGGCGCTGAACTCCGGGGAGGGGACGGCGTGAGCGAGGCGCCCCGACTGGCCGATCTGCACTGTCACCTGGTCCCGGGGGTCGACGACGGCGCCGAGACCTTCCGGGATGCCCTCGTGTGGCTGGAGGCCTTCGCCGAAGACGGCATCACCCGGGTAGCCACCACGCCCCACCTCCCGGCCCGACTGGCCGACTCGGACTATCGCCGCCGAGTGGTGGACCGGTTTTCGGAGCTGGCGGCCCGGGCCGAGGACCGGCTTCCCTCGGTCGAGCTCTCGCTGGCCTTCGAGATCCGACTGGATGGCGCCCCGCTCGACCCGGCCGACGAGGGCCTGTGGCTGGGGCCGGGCCGGCACGTGCTCGTGGAGTTCCAGGGGCTGGTGCTGCCGGCCGAGCCGCAGCGGGAGCTCTCGACCCTGCTGGAGGCCGGGCTCCACCCGGTTCTGGCGCACCCGGAGCGCTACCAGGGGATCGGCGACGACGAGGCCTGGCCGAGCCTGTGGCGGGAGATGGGCGTGCGCCTGTGCGTGAACGCGGGCAGCCTGTGGGGAGCCTACGGACGGGAGCCCCAGGAGGTCGCGCGGGGGATGCTGGCGCGGGGCGAGGCGGACCTCGTCGGCTCGGACCATCACGCTCGCCCCCACCGCTCGGACACCGTGAGGGAGGCGTGGGATCTCCTCCGGGACGCGGGGCACCCCGAGGCCGCCGACCTCCTCGTGGGCGAAAACACGCGTGCGGTGCTGGACGGCGGCGAGCTCGCGGCGGTGCCTCCGGCGCCGCTGGATACCGGGGAAGAGGACGGATCCGGCGTCGGAACGACGGGTCGATCGTCCTGGTGGCGATTCCTGGGCGCGGGCGGCCGGTGACCGAACCGGGCTCCTTCGCGTCCCGCATGGCCGACCTGGCCGCCGCGGCCGAGGCCGCCGGCGCGCTCGGGCCGTCGGTGGACCGCTACGTCGACCGGGTGCTCGTCACATTGCGGCGGGGCGGAAAGCTCCTCCTGTGCGGAAACGGGGGCAGCGCGGCCACGGCCGAGCACGTGGCGGCCGAGTACGTCGTGCGCTTCCGGCGCGAGCGGCGGGCCTTCGCGGCGGTGGCGCTCACTTCCGGAAGCGTCGTCCTCACCGCCGCTTCGAACGACCTGGGCTACGCCGAGGCACTGGCGCGCGCGGTACGGGCGCTGGCCCGGCCGGAGGACCTGCTCATCCTGCACTCGACCAGCGGCGACTCCCCCAACCTCCTGCGGGCCGCCGAGGAAGCGAACGCGATGGGCGTCGCCACGGTCGGGGTGCTGGCCCGCGGCGGTGGACGCCTGGCTTCCCGGGTGGACCTGGCGCTGGTTCTGCCGGCCGAGGAGACGGCGCTGGCGCAGGAGCTTCAGCTGGCGCTCGAGCACGCGGTCGTGGATCGGGTCGAAGCGGCGCTCGCTGGAGAAGCCGGAGCCGATGCCGGAGCTCCCGGTGCTGGGGCTCGCGCTGCCGGGACTGGAGATCACACCGAGCCGGGGGAGGTATGATGGGATCGACGCTGCTGCCGGGCATTGCGGGAAAGCGGGCCCTGGTGACGGGCGGGTCGCGGGGGATCGGGCGGGCCACGGTCCGGCTGCTGGCCGGCTGCGGGGCCTCGGTCGGGGTCGCCTACCGGAGCGCCCACGACGAGGCGGAGGCGGCCGTCCGGGAAGCCACCGAGGCCGGCGCCGCGTTTCGAAAGCGGCAGGGCGCGGCCTTCGTGCTGCGCTCCCTGGAGGCGGCAGACCCCGAGGAGGACGCCGAGATCGGCGAGCCGGCCACCTTCTTCCGACAGGCCGCCGACCTGTCGCGCGAGGAGGAAGTCGAGTCGCTGTTCGAGCGGGTCGATGGAGGAGCTGGGCGGACTGGATTTGTTCGTCGGCAACGCCGGCATCTGGAACGTGGACGACGCTCCGATCCGGGACCTCGAGATGGCCGAGTGGCGACGGATGATGGCGGTCAACCTGGACTCCATCTTCCTGAGCACGCGCGAGGCCGTGCGGCGCATGGGCCGGGGCGGGCGCGTGGTGCTCCTTTCCTCCACGGCCGGCCAGCGCGGCGAGCCGTATCACAACCAGTACGCGGCCACCAAGGGAGCCATCATCTCCTTCACCAAGTCGCTGGCCCGCGAGCTGGGACCGGAGGGCATTACGGTCAACTCGGTGGCCCCGGGGTGGGTGGACACGGACATGAGCGCCCCGATCCTGGAGGGGGCCGACCCGGAGGCGATGGACAGGATCCTGGGCGAGATCCCGCTGCGGCGGGTGGCCACCGTCGAGGATGTCGCCGGTCCCATCGTCTTCCTGCTCAGCGACCTGGGACGCCAGATCACGGGCGAGATCGTGAACGTGAACGGCGGTAGCGTGGTCTGCGGGTGACCTCCATGGACCTCGACGCCCCGCAGGGCCTGCTCGAGGTCGCCCGCCGGCTCGAGGAGCGTGGCCGCGAGGCGTGGGCCGTGGGCGGCGCCGTCCGCGACGAGCTCGCCGGGCATCACCGCGCGGACTGGGACCTGGCCACGGACGCCCGGCCGCGGGAGGTGCGCTCCCTTTTCCGGCGCACCGTACCGATCGGGATCGAGCACGGCACCGTGGGGGTGATCGCCTCGGACGGCGTGATGTACGAGGTCACCACCTTCCGCCGGGACGTGGAGACGGACGGCCGTCACGCGGTCATCGAGTTCGCAGACTCGCTCGAGGAGGACCTGGCGCGGCGGGACTTCACGATCAACGCGCTGGCGTGGCGTCCGGCGACGGGTGAGCTCCGGGACCCGTACGGCGGCAGGGAGGACCTGGAGCGGCGGCGGCTTCGGGCGGTCGAGGACCCGGCCACGCGCTTCGCCGAGGACTACCTTCGGGTGCTGCGCGGCCTCCGGTTCGCAGGTCGCTTTCGGCTGGACATCGAACCGGAGACGGAGCGCGCCCTGGACGAGGCCGTGCCGGGGACCCGCGACCTGTCCGCCGAGCGGGTCCGCGAGGAGCTCCTCAAGATCATGGGAGGACCGGCGCCCTCGGCCGCGCTCCACCTGTACCGCCAGCACGGCATCCTGGCCATGTGGTACCCGGAGCTGGCCGAAGCGGCGGTCGAAGACCCGCGCTGGGAGCTCGACCTCGGGGCTGTCGACGCGGTGCCCGCAGCGCGCGCGCGGCTGCGCGTGGCCCGTCTCCTCCTGGCGATCGCACAGGATCCCGAGGAGAGGGGCGCGCGCGCACGGGTCGTGCTCGAGCGCCTCAAGTTCTCCAACTCCGACTCGGATCGCATCGCCCACCTCCTGCGGGCCTACGAACCGGTGCCGGCCCCCACCGATTCCGATGCGCAGGTCCGGGAGTGGATCGCCGAGGTGGGACGCGAAACGGTGCGGGACGTCCTCAGGCTGCACGCCGCCACGGCGCGCTCGGCGGGAGCCACGGAGGGCCAGCGTTACCTGGTTTTCCTGTGGCGACGGGTCCACGCCCAGCTCCTCTCCCACGCTCCCCTCACCCGCGCCGAGCTGGCGGTGGATGGCAACGACCTGCTCGCGCTCGGGGTCGCGGCGGGGCCCGGGATGGGCGTGCTCCTCGACGAGCTCCACGCCACCGTGATCGAGGATCCCGCGTTAAACGAGCGCGAGTCCCTCCTCGACCTGGCCAGGGAATACGCAGAGATGGGCGGCCTCCTGGCCGGTCCTCCGACCGAGGAGGGGCGGGCATGAGCGACGAGCCGAGCCTGTTCGGACCCGAGGGCGGCGCGCCGGGCCGTGCGCCCGTGCCGGGCGACCGCGCCTCCGCGCGGGGCCCGTGGTCCGTCGACCCGGGCGCGCCGCTGGCCGCCCGCATGCGGGCCCGATCGCTGGACGAGTTCGTGGGGCAGGAGAAGGTGGTGGGCCCGGGCGGGCCGCTGCGCGAGCTGATCGAGCACGACCGGGTGCCGAGCCTCATCCTGTGGGGCCCTCCGGGCTGCGGGAAGACCACGCTGGCCGGGATCATCGCCCGCGCCACCGACTCCGCGTTCGAGCCGTTCAGCGCGGTGACGGAGGGGATCGCCCGCGTCCGGGAGCTCATCGAGCAGGCCCGGGTCCGCAAGCGCGCCACGGGCTGCGACACGATCCTGTTCGTGGACGAGATCCACCGCTTCAACCGGGCGCAGCAGGACGCCTTCCTCCCGCACGTGGAGGCGGGAACGGTCACCCTCATCGGGGCCACGACCGAGAACCCGAGCTTCGAGGTGGTGGGTCCGCTCCTGAGCCGCGCCCGGGTGTTCGTGCTCGAGGCGCTCTCGCCCTCGGACATCGCCGTGTTGTGCCGGAGGGCGCTGGACGATGCGGAGCGCGGCCTGGGCGGCCGCGGCCTGTCGATCGAGGAGGAGGCGCTCCGCCGCCTGTCGGAAGCGGCCGATGGGGACGCGCGCCGCGCCCTCAACGCGCTGGAAACGGCGGCCGAGCTCGCCGCAGCTGAAGGTGCCATTGGCGTGGAGGAGGTCGAGGGCGCGTTGCAGCGCCGCTTTCCCCGCTACGACAAGAGCGGCGAGGAGCACTACAACCTCATCTCGGCCCTGCACAAGGCGGTCCGGGGCTCGGACGTCGACGCGGCCCTCTACTGGCTGGCCCGCATGCTGGAGGGCGGGGAGGACCCGCTCTACCTGGCGCGCCGCATGGTGCGCATGGCGTCGGAGGACATCGGGCTGGCGGATCCGCGTGCGTTGCAGGTGACCCTGGCCGCGCGGGATGCCTACCACTTCCTGGGCTCGCCGGAGGGGGATCTCGCCCTGGCCGAGGCGGTCTCCTACCTGGCCGCCGCACCCAAGTCGAACCGCATCTACGGCGCCTTCGGCGAGGCCAGGCGAGCCGCCCGCGACACGCCCGCCGAGCCGGTCCCGCTCCACATCCGAAACGCTCCCACTCGCCTCATGAAGGACCTCGGCTACGGCGAGGGTTACGCGTACGACCACGACTTCCAGGAGGGCGTGGCCCCGCAGACGTACCTGCCGGATGTCCTGGCCGACCGGCGCTTCTACGTGCCCGGCAACCGGGGGGAGGAGGCCGAGCTGGCGCGGCGGCTGCGGCGAATCGCCGAGCTGAGGAAGCGCGGCGAGGCGTCGGAGTCCGACGCCGGGGACAGGACCCGGTCCGGCGGCGGAGGGTAGGGATACGGGAAGCCGAACGCCGCCACGGGACCGGGCGTGGCGTCCCCACACGGGGCCGCGGGCCCAGGTTTCCGGCGGCGTTCGCGCACGACACCCGAGGCACGGGGGAGGTAGATTCCCGACTCGATGATCGACGTCGAACAACCGACCGAGCGCGTCCTCCTGGTGGGCGCGCCACCCCTGGACCGCTCCCAGGAGCTCGTGGACGAGCACCTGGCCGAGCTCGCCCGGCTGGCCACGACGGCGGGGGCGGCCGTCGTGGGAGCCCTCGTCCAGCGACTCGAGGCACCCCATCCCGCCACCTACATCGGGACTGGAAAGCTGGAAGAGCTCGCCCGCATGGCGCGCGAGCGCGGCGCCACCCTGATCGTGTTCGACGAGGACCTCAGCCCCGCCCAGGGCTCCGCCATCGAGGAGCGGATCGGGGTGCGGGTCATGGACCGCACGGAGCTCATCCTCGACATCTTCGCTCTGCGCGCCCGCACGGCGGAGGCCAAGCTCCAGGTCGAGCTGGCGCAGCTCCAGTACATGCGTCCGCGGCTCAAGCGGATGTGGACCCACCTGTCGAGGACCGCCGGCGGCATCGGGGCCCGGGGTCCGGGCGAGCAGCAGCTGGAGACGGACCGCCGGCTCATCGACCGGCGCATCGCGCGCCTGGGCGGCCGCCTGGAGGAGATCGCCCGCTCCCGGGACACGCAGCGCAAGGCGCGCCGGACGGCGTTCCAGGTCGCCCTGGTGGGCTACACGAACGCCGGGAAGTCATCGATCCTGCGCTCCCTGTCGGGGAGCGACCTGTTCGTGGAGGACCGGCTGTTCGCCACGCTGGACTCCGCCACCCGGGCCGTGCAGCTCGGAGAAGGCTACGAGGCGCTGGTCACCGACACGGTGGGCTTCATCCGCAAGCTGCCTCACCACCTGGTGGCGTCCTTCCGGGCGACCCTCGAGGAGGTGGGCGAGGCCGACCTCCTGCTGCACGTCATCGACGCATCGGCCCCGAACTGGGAGCACCAGGCGCAGGCCGTGGACGAGGTGCTGGCCGACATGGGTGCCGACCCCGCCAGAGTCCTGCTCGTGTTCCACAAGGTCGACCGGCTCGGATCGACCCGCCGCGCCGCGCTCCGCGAGCGCTCGGCCGCGTTCATGGGACCCCACGTCATGACCACGGTCGAGGAAGCGGAGGGGCTGGAGCCACTGCGCGCCTTGCTGCGCCAGCGGATCCGCGCCCTTCGGACCACGGTGCGCCTGGTGGTGCCGGTCGCCGACGGCCGGATGCTGGCCGAGGCCTACCGAGAGGGCGAGGTACTGAGCCGGGAGCAGAACGGGACGGAGATCGTGCTGGTGGCCCGCGTGCCCGAGGCGGTCGTGGGACGCTGGGAGGGCCAGGAGGGAGTCCGCGTCGTTCGTCAGGATGCGGCGTGACCACGCCCGGGGCGTGAGCGGGGCCCGCGGACCCGTGGGCGGCACCGTGGCCATCGTGGGCCGGGGCCGCATGGGACGCTCCCTGGTCGAGGCGCTGGAAGCCCACGCCCCGGGGACGCACGTCGAGCTCGAGGGCAGGGAGCCGCGGCGTCCCGCCCCGGCGACCGTCGTGTTCTGCGTGCCGGACGACGCCCTCGAAGCCGCCGTGCGGGTCCGGGCGGAAGCGTTCGCACCCGGCCGGGCGGACGGGGCCGTGGTCCGCGGCGCCTCGGGCTCGCGGCAGCCGCCCGACCGGGTGGCCCTCCACACCAGCGGCGTCCACCCCGCGTCGATCCTCTCGCCCCTGCGGGAGGTCGGCTTCGCGGTGGCCGCGTGGCATCCGCTGACGGTGGTGGATCGGCCGGACGGAGCGGCCCTGGTCGGCGTCACGTGGGGGCTGGAGGGTGATGCTGCGGCGGTGGGCCGCGCCACCGAGCTCGCCGAGGCCCTGAGGGGCCGCACGCTTCGCCTGGCTCCGGACCAGCACGCCCGCTACCATGCGGCGGCCGTGTTCGCTTCCAACTTCCTGGTAGCGTGCCTGGGCGTGGCCGCCGATGAGCTGCGGAGGGCGGCATCCGGAGCGTCGGTCGGACCCGACGCCGCCCCGGATGTGGAGCCCCTCCTCCCGCTGGCCCGGGCCGCCCTCGAGGCGGTGGCGCGCGGCGGAGTGCGGCGAGGACTCACGGGGCCGGTGGCCCGGGGCGACGCGGGTACGGTCCGCCGGCACCTGGAGGTGCTGGACGGAGAGCGACGGGAGCTGTATCGGGCCCTGGCCCACGAGCTCCTGCGGCTGGCCGGCCCGGACCTCGCGCCCGATCGGGCGGCGGCGATTCGGGCGGCGCTGGCCCCGAGAGACGACGCCGGGGCTTAGGGAGACAGGCGAGGGGGTAGCGTGGAGGAGCGGGGACTCGTGCGGCTGTACATCAACGTGGATCACGTGGCCACGGTCCGGCAGGCGCGCCGCACCGACGAGCCCGATCCGGTGCGGGCGGCGGTGCTGGCCGAGCTCGGAGGAGCGGACGGCATCACGGTCCACCTGCGCGAGGACCGACGGCACATCCAGGAACGGGACGTGGAGCTCCTCCTCGGGACCGTGCGCACCGTGGTGAACCTCGAGCTGGCCGCCTCCGATGAGATCCTGAGCCTGGCGGAGCGCTGGCAGCCGATGCAGGCCACGCTCGTCCCGGAGCGCAGGGAGGAGGTCACCACCGAGGGCGGCCTCGACGTGCCCGGAGGCCGGGAGCGTCTGCGCGAGGCGCTCGATCGCCTGGCGTCCGCCGGGATCCGCACCTCGCTGTTCATCGATCCCGACCCCGACGTCATCGCGGCCTCGGCCGAGCTCGGGGCCGATGCCGTGGAGCTCCACACCGGCGAGTATGCCAACGCCGTCGGCTCGGAGGCGCGGGCGCGGCAGCTCGGTCGACTGCGGGATGCCGCCATCCGCGGCCGGGAGGCGGGGCTGGCGGTGCACGCCGGTCATGGCCTCACGTTCGAGAACGTGGCGCCGGTGGCCGCCCTCCCGGAGTGCGAGGAGCTCAACATTGGCCACTCCATCGTGAGCCGCGCCGTGCTGACGGGCATGGAGGCGGCGGTGCGCGACATGCGGCGGCTGGTGGACGACGCGCGCCGGTTCGGGGCCTGAGGGTCGGTCGGTCGTGAACGACGGCGCCGCCGGAAGAGGCGATCCTTGAGGAAGCATCGCGGCAAGGTGCTCCTGGGCCTCGTCATCTCGGTCCTCCTCCTGGCCTGGGCGCTGCGGGACGTGTCGGCGGCCAGCGTGCTGGCGCTGGTGCGGGGTGCCCATCCGGGCTGGCTCGCCCTCATGGTCGTCGCCGCAACGGCCGCCTTCCCGCTCCGCGCCTTCCGGTGGCGGGTCCTGCTGCTGCCCGAGTATCCGAGCACCTCCTTCCACGGCCGGTTCGCGGCCGTCTGCATCGGCTTCATGGCCAACAACGTGTTCCCGGTCCGGCTCGGGGAGTTCGCGCGGGCCCTGGCGCTGTCCCGGGTCGAGCGTGTGGAGGCGGGAGCGGCGTTCGGCTCCCTGGTCATCGAGCGCGTCCTGGACGGTCTCACGCTCACGGCCCTCCTCGTGCTGGTCCTGCTTCTGCCGGGCCACGCCCGCTCAGGGCTCCTGGACGTTCCGCTCCTGGGGCGCATCGCCCTGGGGGCGGCGGCCGTGTTCGGGGTGGGGTTCGTGGGAATCTGGGTGATGGTGCGCTACCCGGGCGTGGCCGTGCGTGTGTTCGAGGCCACCGCGGGACGGGTGCTGCCCGACCGGTTCTACGAGAAGCTGCGCTCGCTCCTGGCGACGTTCGTGCGCGGACTCAGGATCGTGAGCCATCCATGGATCCTGGCGCGGGCCGTGGCCTGGTCCGTCGCCGTGTGGCTGTGCCTGTCGGCCTCCATGTGGTGCGGGATGCTCGCGTTCGGCATCCAGCGCCCCGGCTTCACCGGCGCGGTGCTCGTGCAGGCGCTGGTCGGGTTCGCGGTGGCGATCCCGTCCAGCCCGGGCTTCTTCGGGCCCCTGGAGGCGGCGGCGCGGGTAGGGCTGCGTGCCTACGGGGTGGATGCGACGCGCATCGTCGCCTTCGCGACCACGTACCACATCCTCACCTTCGTACCCATCACCCTCCTGGGGCTCTGGCAGCTGTGGCGGCTGGGGTTGCGCTGGAGCGAGGTCGAGCACAGCGAGGAGATCGTGGAGGCGTCCGTCGAGGAGGCCTCGAGCCGGGCGGACGACGAGCGCGCGCGGCGGCACGGGGCGGTGGGCGGTGCCTGAGCCCGTGCGGGTGGCCGCGCACGCCAAGGTGAACCTGCGCCTGCGGGTCCTGGAGACGGGAGCGAGCGGCTTCCACGCCATCGAGACCCTCTTCCTGCGCCTGGCGCTGCGCGACGAGGTCGAGCTGGCGCCCGGCCCGTCCGGCATCCGGCTCACGGTGGAGGAGGAGCCCGGACCTCTCGCGGGCCCGATGCGGCGGGGGGAGCCCGTGCCGCGGGGCGAGACCAACCTGTGCTGGCGCGCGGCCGAGGCCTACTACCGGGCCCTGGGCCACGAGCCGGCGCTCGACATCCTGCTCCGAAAGCGGCTGCCCGCCGGGGCGGGGCTCGGGGGCGGGAGCGCGGACGCGGCCGCCGTGCTGCGGGGGCTCGAGGCGATGAGCGGAGAGGCCCTGGGGGCGGCCCGACTGATGTCGCTGGCCGGGCGGCTCGGAAGCGACGTGCCCTTCGCCCTGGCCGACGCTCCGGCGGCGCTGGGATGGGAGCGGGGTCGCCGCCTCCTGCCGCTGCCGGCGCCGCCTCCGCGCCCGGTCCTGATCCTCGTTCCGGAGTTCGCCGTTGCCACGGCGGAGGCGTACCGGTGGCTGGACGAGGACCGCGCAGCGACGGCCCGAACCGGGGAGGCGCCGGCTCTTCCGGAGACGGGAGGCGGGGGCGACGACGGTCCGGGGGGCGCCTTCCTCCTGCCGTCGGCCGATCGGCTCGCCTCCTGGGAGGAGCTCGACGGACTGGCGGTCAACGACTTCGAGGCGCCGGTGTTCGCCCGCCACCCCGTGCTGGCCGGCTGGAAGGCCGAGCTCCACGAGGCGGGGGCCCGACCGGCGCTCCTCTCCGGAAGCGGGGCGGCTCTGTTCGGTGTATTTCACGGGGAGGCGGAGCGGGACGAGGCCGCGGAGCGGTTCGAGGGCCGGCCGGACGTGGCGGTCCTGCACACTCTGGGACCCGCCTAGCCGGGAGCCGCCCGCGCGGAGCCACGGGACGCGGCGCGTGCCCGGGGCGTCGCCCGCGGCCGCCGCGCTTGCGGCACGGCTTCCGCGACGCCAGCCTTCTTCCTGGAGCCGGCGGCGGTCGACCGATCACCGCCGGGGTATCCGGTGGCCCCTCGTCTAACGGCAAGACCCCGGCCTTTGGAGCCGGTAATCCAGGTTCGAGTCCTGGGGGGCCAATCCCGCCCGACCCCGACCTACACCTCCAGCCGATCCCCCGGCCGCGCCACCAGCAGGTAGAGCGCCGGCATGAGGAGGACGCTGATGAACAGCCGCGACAGCAGGCCTCCGACGATCACCAGCGCGAACGGCTTCTGCGAGTCCGACCCGACGCCGGTCGAAAGGGCGGCGGGCAGCAGGCCGAGGGCCGCCACCAGCGCCGTCATCATGATGGGCCGCAGCCGCAGGATGGCCGCCTCCCGCGTGGCCTCGACGATCCCCGTCCCGCCCCGCCGCAGCTCGTTGGCGTAGGAGATGTAGACCACGGCGGTCTGCACGGAGACGCCGAACAGGGCCAGGAAGCCGATGCCCGGAGCTCACCGACAGCGGCGTGCCCGTCACCCACAGGGCCAGCAGCCCCCCGATCGGCGCTGACAGCACCACGCCCAGCACCGTGATCGCCGGGAACTTGAAGTTGCTGTACAGGGCGAACAGCAGCAGGAAGATGAGGAACAGCGTCAGGGGCAGGACGAAGCGCAGCTGCCGCCTCGAGGCCGTGTACTCCTTGTACTCGCCGCCCCAGCTCACCGTGTAGCCGGCAGGGAGGGTCACGGCGGACGCTACTTGCTTGCGGGCGTCCGCCACGGCGCCGGCCAGGTCGCGGCCGTCCACCGAGAACTGCACCCCGATGAAGCGCGCGTTGTCCTCCCGGTAGATGAACGACGCCCCGCGCGTCACGCTGAGGTCGGCCACCTCGCGAAGCGGGACCTGCTGTCCGTCCGGGGTGGCGATGAGGATGTTGCCTATCTGCCGGGCGTTGCCGCGGAACTGCGGCTCCAGGCGCACGACCAGGTCGAACAGCCGCTCGCCCTGTACCACCGAGGTGGCCGGCACGCCGCCCACGGCCGACTCGATGAGGTCGTTTACGTCGGCGACGTCGAGGCCGTAGCGGGCGATCTTCGACCGGTCGATCTCGACCGCCAGGCTGGGCTGGCCGAGCTCCTGGACGAGCGTCACGTGGTCGATGCCCCGCACTCGCGTGAGCACGTGGCGGATCTCCTTGCCCTTCGCCTCCAGGGTGTCGAGGCTCGGTCCGAAGATCTTCACGTCCAGCGCGCTCTTCAGCCCCGTCTCGGCCTCGTCGACCGCGTCTTCCGCGGGCTGCGTGTAGTTGAAGATGATCCCCGGGAACACGGACAGCTTCTTGTTGATCGCGGCGATCAACTGCCGCTTGGTGTGGATCTTCCCCCGCCAGCTGTCGTACGGCCTGAGCCCCACGTAGAACTCGGCGTTGAAGAAGCCGGTCGGGTCCGTGCCGTCGTCGGGCCGGCCGTGCTCGGAGCCGACGTCCGTCACCTCCGGGAAGGAGCGCAGGATGGCCCGGATGCGGGGCACGATCTTCGAGGACTCCTCGAAGGAGATCGTATAGGGCATGGTGGCCCGGACCCACAGGGCCCCCTCGTCCAGGTGCGGCATGAACTCCGCCCCGATCGCGGGCAGGACGAGGAGCGAGGCGGCGAAAGCGGCGCTCGAGACGGCCACCGTCGTCCACGGCCGCGCCAGGCACCAGTCCAGGGAGCGCTCGTAGTGTGTTCGCAGCCAGGCCATCATCGGGTTCCGGCGCTCGGTCACGCCCCGCTTGAACAGCCAGGAGGCCAGCACCGGGAGCAGGGTGAGGGCGAGCACCAGCGATCCGAGCAGCGCGAAGATCGTGGTGTCGGCCATGGGCCGGAACAGCTTCCCGGACGGCCCCCGCAACACGTAGATGGGCAGGAAGCCCGCCACGATGACGGCCACCGCGTAGAAGATCGGACGGTCCACTTCCGCCGCCGCGGCCGCGATGACGTCCCGGAGGCGGCCCTTTTCGGGTTGCTGCAGGGCCAGCTGTCGATGGATGTTCTCCACCATGACCACCGCGCCGTCCACGAGGATGCCGAAGTCTATGGCCCCTATGGAGAGCAGGTTGGCGGGGATGTGACGGAGGTCCAGGCAGATGAAGGCGAAGAACAGGGAGAGCGGGATGGTGGCCGCCACGATGAGCCCCGCCCTCACGTCGTACAGGAACAGGATGAGCACGAACACCACCAGGATCATGCCCCGGAGCAGGTTGTGCTCGACCGTGTGCGTGGTGAGGTGGACCAGGTCGCTGCGGTCGTAGAAGGGGTGGATCTTGACGTCCTTCGGCAGGACCTGGTCGTTGAGCTCCTTCGTCATGGCCTCGACCCGCTGGAGCACGTTCTGTGTCTGGGCCCCCTTGCGCATGAGGATGACGCCCTCGACGGCGTCGTTGCGGCCGTTGAAGCCGAACTGACCCAGGCGGGGCGCGTGGCCGATCGTGACCTTGCCGACGTCTTTCACCAGGACGGGCGTGCCGTGCCGATCCGCGAGCACGATGTTCCCGATGTCCTCGGGCGTTCGGATGCGCCCCAGCCCTCGCACGTAGTAGAACTGCCCGCCCTCGGAGTAGAAGCCCCCGCCCGCGTTGGCATTGTTGCCGGCCAGCGAGGAGACGACGTCGGCGACGGACAGCCCCGAGCCGGCCAGCCGGGTCGGGTCGAGCAGCACCTGGTACTGCATCGTCTCCCCGCCGAGGCCCGACTCGTCGGCCACGCCCGGCACCGAGCGGTACTTCCTGGAGATGACCCAGTCGTTGAGGATCTTGAGCTGCATGGCCGAGCGGTCGTGGCTGTCCAGCACGTAGCGGTACACGAGCCCCGAGGGCGAGAACAGCGGTGAGACTCCCGGGCTCACGCCGTCCGGGAGCTCGGCATCGGGCAGGCGTTCGAACACCTGCTGGCGCGCGAAGTAGTCGTCCGTGCCGTCCTCGAACGTCATGCGGATGTCCGAGAGGCCGTATAGGGAGATGGAGCGGATGACCGTCATGTGCGGGATCCCGTTCATCTCGACCTCGAGCGGGACCGTGATGAGGCGCTCCACCTCCTCGGCGGCGTGGCCGGGCCACTGGGTCACCACCTCGACCATCGGCGGAGACAGGTCCGGATACGCGTCGACCGGCAGCCGGCGGAAGGACCAGATCCCGATGCCGACGAGGAGCACCGCGGACAGGCCTACCAGGAATCGCTGACGCAGGGCGGCGAGGACGACCCGGTGGATGAAGGACTGGGGCACCGGCGGCTCGGGCGTGCTCACTGGGCCTCCGCGAACTGCAGGAACAGGGCGCCCTCGGCCACGACCCGCTGACCCGGCTCGAGGCCCGAGGCGATCTCGCGGCGGTCCCCGACCTCCTGCCCGAGCTTGACCAGCTGCCGGTGGTAGCTGCCGTCGTCACCGGCCACGAACACGAAGGGCAGGTTGTCCTCGTCGCGCAGCACGGCGGAGGACGGGACCAGCAGGCCGGTTCGGGCCGAGCGCCCCAGGATCGTGACCTGGACGTACATGCCGCGCTTGAGTCCGGCCCCCGAGTTCTCCGCCACGACCCTCACGGACGTGGCGCGCGTGTCGGGGTCCACCTCCGCGCCCACGTTGTCCACCCGGCCCCGGAAGACCTGGGCGCCGTTGGTCGGCCGGATCTCGGCCGAGTCGCCCACCTGGACGTTCGGGAGATCGGTGTCGAACACGTCGGCCTGCACCCAGACCCTGGACAGGTCGGCCACGGCGAAGCAGGGCGTGCCCCCGGCCTCGAGCAGCTGGCCGGGCGTGATGAGCCGTTCCACGACGATCCCGGGAAGCGGGGCCCGGATGACGGCGCCCGCGGCCGAGATGGGCTCGCCGCGGCGCACCGCGGCCAACGAGATTGAGTCGACGCCGAGCGACACCAGGGCCTGGAGCGCCGCCTCCCGATCCGCCTCCGCCGCCTCCGCCTGCGTCTCCGCGTCCTGCATCTCCTGCCGCGCGATCGCGTCGATGGCGAAGAGCTTCCGGTCCATGTCTGCAATGCGCCGGGCGTTGGTGGCCTCGGCCACGCCCTTCCGGTAGTCCGCCACGGCCGAGGCGAAGTCGGGCGAGGCCACGACGGCGAGCGGCTGTCCGCGACGCACGCGAGCCCCGAGGCTCACGAGCACCCGGCTCACGGGCCCCGAGATCGGGGCCATGACCTGCGTGCTCCGGTCCCCGTCGAAGTCGACGGTTCCCGTGGTGCTCACCGAGGCGCGGAAGGTGTCGGGCTCCACGGTGACCAGGTGCAGCTGCGAGCGCTGCGCGGCGGTGAGAGGCGAGCGGGTGCTGTCGGCCGGAGTGCCGCTGCTTGCTCCTCCGCCGCACGCCGACGCCAGCGCCAGCGCGCCGGCCGCGAGAGCTCCGAGCAGGATCCGGGCGCCGGGCCGGAGCCAGTCCACGGGAGATCGGGCGATCACGGTGGGTCGGGACGGCTCATTCATGGGAGTCTCCGTGGGGCAGCGTGTCGGTGCCGTGGGATGCCGCGTCGGCGTCGGGGGATGGGCCGTCGGTGGAAGGAGATCGGCCGGTCGTGTCGGAGGCTGCGCCCCGGCTCGATCCTGCCCGCTCGAGGGCCACGCCCACCGCCAGCTCGAGGTCCGCGCGGGCGTCGTTGGCGGCGCCGAGGGCGTCCGCGAGCTGCCCCTCCATGTCCAGCAGGGTTCGGCGAGCGTCGATGACCTCCAGCGAGGAGGAGCCGCCGATGCCGTAGCTCGTGGTCGCGATCTCGAAGGCCTTTCGGGCTTCGGGGACGAGCTCGTCGCGCAGATACAGGGCCTGTCGGCGCGACGTCATGGCGGCCGTGTAGGCCGTCCTGACCTCCTGTTCGACGGCGGCGCGGGCGTCCCGGTAGCCGTCGTCCAGCTCGCGGACCCGGTGGGACGCCTCGGCCACCTCCCCGCGGGTGTGGTTCCAGAAGAACAGGGGGACGCTGATCGAGAGGTCCGTGGTGTAGCTGCTCGGCGTGTCGTTCGAGAGGTCCTTCTCGAAGCTCAGGCTCAGATCGGGGAGCCAGAAGGACCGGGCCAGGGACGCCGCGGCCCTCGCCCCGACTCGCTCCCGGTCGAGACCGTTCAGCGCCGGGCGGGACAGGGCCGCGCGGGCCACCAGCGCCTGCAGGTCGGGCACCGTGTCCGGCACGAGGAGGGAGTCGGCGGCCTCGACCTCCGCGCCCAGCGGTCGACCCATCTGCCGGTTGAGCTCCGCCCGGGCGTCGGCCAGATCCTGTCCGTTGGCCAGGAGGTCGTTCCTGGCGGCGGCCACCTCGACGCGCGCCCTGATGACGTCGAGGCCGGGCGCGGTTCCGGCCTTCGAGCGAGCCTCGGTCTTGGCCAGGAAGCTGCGGGCCAGGTCCAGCGCCTGGCCCAGCTGCCGGTGCCACAGCTCCGCGACCAGGAGGGCGTCGTAGGCGCGGGCCGTGGCATCGGCCGTCTGCTGGCGAAGCTGGCGGTAGCCGAAGCCCGTGGCGTCCACCCCCGCCTGCCCGATCCGACGCTCCAGCAGGATCTTGGTGGGGAAGGGCACGTCGAGTCCGAGGGCGACCGCCTGGCCCGTGTACGTGCCCGGGCGGAACACGCTCTTCTGACCCGACAGCTCCCCGAGAAGGCTCGGATCCGGGAAGGCGGCGCCCTGGACGGCCTGGGCCCGCGCCTCGGCCACCGTCTCCCGGGCCGCGTGCACTGCGGGGTTGTGTGCCAGGGCGCTGTCGATCGCCTCGGCGCGCGTGACCCGCAGCGGAGACGCGCGGTCACGGCTCGCCGCGGCGCCGGGGGGTACGGTGTCTGCCACGGTGCCGATGGCCCGCTCCGCCGGGGCTCCGCGGGCCGCGGCCGGGACGGCGACCGACATCGTGCCGGCCGTCGCGATTGCGAGCGCGATGGATGTGTGGCACCATTGGGGAGCGTACACGGCCACCTCCGGGACGTCGTGACACGCGCCGGGACCTGTTCGGGCGCGCGGCGCGCGGCCCGCCCGGGAGGCGCGCCCGCGGGCGGCCGTCCCCAAGCGGGACGTTTCAGTCTGTGAGAGGGTTGTGCGTCAGGCGGTGGGCGCGGGTGGCGCGCGGGGTAGCGCCAGGGTGCCGGGATCGGTTCGCAGGCCCGGCGCGCACGAGGTGGCGTCGGATCTCAGGGTGACGGCGGGCTCCAGCCGGATCTGCAGGGCCGCCGAAACGGAGGCGCGCGCGCTCCCGGTCGTGAGCCCCAGCACGCAGTGGGCCGCGTGGTCGCCGGTGCTCGTCGGTGCCGTGAGGAGGGTGAGGCCCGAGGCCCCGGCCGCTCCGGGAGCGGCCACGCCCCGGGAGCCGGCGTGATGGGCGACGTCCGTGTGGAAGGCGAGCGCGTCGATCCCCGACCAGCCGAGCTCGCCGGCCAGGAAGAGGCCGGCCAGGAGCAGGGCGGAGCCCCGGCGGAGGACATCGCGAGCGCTCATGGCGCCGACGATAGCCACCCGGGTCGATCACGGCAACGGGCGTGCGCTGGCCCGACGACGGACGGCCCGCATCTTGAGGGTCGTGGAGCCCGGAGCCCCCGGGGACGCCCGTTCTCTCCGCTGCAGACTTCCGCGAAGGGCGAAGGACGCATGGACGATCCGTCACGGCCGGCCGGCAACCGACTGGCCGGCGCCTCCAGCCCCTACCTCCTCCAGCACGCCGACAACCCGGTGCACTGGCGCGAGTGGGGACCCGCGGCCTTCGAGGACGCGCGCCGGCTGGATCGTCCCCTGTTCCTGTCTATCGGCTACTCGACCTGCCACTGGTGCCACGTCATGGCCCACGAGTCGTTCGAGGACGACGAAGTGGCGGCGATCCTGAATCGTTCCTTCGTCCCCGTGAAGGTGGACCGGGAGGAGCGGCCGGACGTCGATGACTTGTACATGACCGCCTGCCAGGCGATGTCCGGCCAGGGCGGCTGGCCCCTCACGATCGTGGCCACGCCCGAGGGCCGGCCTTTCTTCGCGGGCACTTACTTCCCCAGGCTGGGGCGCGGAGGGCGGCCCGGACTCCTGGATCTTCTCGGACGCCTGGCCGACGTGTGGGCGGAGAGGCGGGAGGAGGTGCGCTCGGAGGCGGATCGGGCTACCGACATTCTCCGCAAAATCTCGGGCGGGGAGCCCGGTACGGAGGCGGGGCCGGAGGAGCTGGAGGCGGCCTACGAGCACTTCGCATCCCGATTCGACGTCGTCCACGGAGGGTTCGGCTCGGCCCCGAAGTTCCCGAGCCCGCACGTGCTCCTCTTCCTGCTCCGTTATGCCGATCGGTCGGGTGAGGACAACGCCCGGGTGATGGTGACCCGGACTCTGGAGCGAATGCGGGCCGGCGGCATCTTCGACCAGGTGGGATACGGATTCCACCGCTACTCCACGGATGCGCGCTGGTTCGTCCCGCACTTCGAGAAGATGCTGTACGACCAGGCGCTGCTCTCCCTCGCCTACCTCGAGGCCGCGCAGGCCACGGGGGAGGACCGCTTCGCCCGGGTGGCGGACGAGGTGCTCACCTACGTGCTCCGCGACCTCCGGGATGCCTCCGGGGGGTTCCACGCCGCGGAGGACGCCGACAGCGAGGCGGGGGAAGGTGCCTACTACACCTGGACGGTAGAGGAGCTGGAAGCGGCCCTGGGAGAGGCCGACGCCGCCCTGGCGCGGCGAGCGTTCGGCGCACGGCGCCGGGGCAACTACACCGAGGAGGCCACCGGGAGCTTCACGGGGTGCAACCTCCTCCATGGGGCGGTCCCCGTCACCGCCCTGGTGGCGGAGTCGGGCCGGACGGAGGAGGAGCTCCGCGAGCGCCTGGAGCGGATCCGGGAGCGGCTGCTCGGGGCGCGCGGGGCGCGGCCCAGGCCGTCGCGGGACGACAAGGTACTCACCGACTGGAACGGGCTCGCGCTGGCGGCGTTCGCGCGCGCGGGCCTGGTGCTGGACGAGGAGCGCTGGATCGATGCGGCCACGGGCGCCGCGGAGTTCCTGCTGGCCTCGCTGCGCGACGCAGAAGGGCGTCTCCTCCACCGATGGCGCCGCGGCGAGGCCGGGATCGCGGCCACCGCCGAGGACTGCGCCTTCCTGGTGTGGGGGCTGCTCGAGCTGTACGAGGCCACCCTGGAGCCCCGCTGGCTCGCCGAGGCGCTGCGGCTCCACGACGAGATGGCGGCGCACTTCTGGGACGAGGAAGAAGGCGGCTACTTCCTGGCCGCCGACGCATTGGAGCTGCCCGTAAGGCGCAAGCAGGCCCACGACGGAGCGCTCCCGTCGGCCAACGCGGTGGCGGCGTGGAACGGGTACCGCCTGGCCCGCCTCACGGGCCGGGCCGGGCTCGAGGCTCGGGCCCTGGCGGTGGAGCGCGCCTTCGGGGGCGCGCTCCGGAAGGCCCCGGGGGCCCACGCGGCGCTTCTCCTGGCCGCGGACTTCCGGCTGGGCCCGGGGCGCGAGGTCGTGGTGGCCGGCGCCCGCGATTCCCGGCGCACCCGGGAGCTGCTGGAGGTGGCCCGGGAAGGTTATCGCCCCCGGGCCGTCCTCCTCCTGCGGCCTCCCGGAGAGGAGGGAGACCGTGTGGCCCGGCTCGCGCCGTTCACGCGGGAGATGGGACCGGGGGAGGCGGGCGCCCGCGCCTACGTGTGCCGGGAGTTCGCGTGCGCGGCGCCGGTGGTCGAGGCCGGTGCCCTGCGAGCGGCCCTCGAGGACTGATCAGCCGGCCGCCTCGTCCGCGAGGGAGAAACCGTTCCGCTCGAGGAGGGCGCTGAACTCGCCCTTGGCCACCGCCTTCCGATAGGCCTCCTCCACTTCGACCGTCTCTTCGCGGACCAGGCCGAGCAGGGCGTCGTTCAGCGTGATCATGCCCGCTCCCTTGCTGGTCTGCATGATCGAGGGGATCTGGAAGGTCTTCCCCTCCCGGATCAGGTTGGAGACGGCGCTGCTCACGAGCAGGACCTCCAGGGCCGCCACCCGTCCACCCGTCTTGCGTCGGCACAGCGTCTGGGCGATCACGCCCTTGAGGCTCTCGGCGAGCATGGTGCGGATCTGATTCTGCTGGTCGGCGGGAAACTGGTCGATGATCCGGTCCACGGTCGACGCCGCCGTGTTCGTGTGCAGCGTCCCGAACACGAGGTGGCCCGTCTCGGCCGTCTCGAGCGCGATCTCGACGGTCTCCAGGTCCCGCATCTCCCCGACCAGCACGATATCCGGGTCCTCTCGAAGTGCCGCGCGCAGGGCCGCTTTGAACCCGGCCGTGTGCGTGCCGACCTCGCGCTGGTTGATGAGGCAGCGCTTGTTCTCGTGGACGAACTCGATCGGGTCCTCGATGGTGATGACGTGGTCACGACGCCGCTCGTTGATGTGGTCGATCATGGCAGCCAGCGTCGTGGACTTCCCCGAGCCCGTCGGGCCGGTTACCACCACGAGTCCCTTGCCCAGCTCGCACAACTCCAGGACCGCGGCGGGCAGGCCCAGCTGCTCGGCCGTGAGGATCTCGGTGGGAATCTGGCGGAACACGCCACCGACGCCCCGCCGGTCCAGGAAGAGGTTGCAGCGGAAGCGGGCCAGCCCGGGGATCTCGTACGCGAAGTCCGTGTCGTGACGGTCCTCGAACTCCTCGCGGTTCCGCACGGGCGCGATCTCGAGCAGCACCTCCAGGGTGCGCGCCGGCGACAGCGTCTCCTCGTCGCCCAGGTCCACCATCTCCCCGTCCTTTCGGAAGAGCGGCGGGTTCCCGGCCGACACGTGGAGGTCCGAGCACCCCTTCCGCACCATCCGGTGGAAGAGACGCTCCATCAGCTGGGCATTGGCCGGCGGCCCGGGCGGGGCGGCGTCCGCGCTGCCGGCGGACGGCGCTTCGGTGGAGGCCGGCTTCGAGGCCGGCGTGGTCACGGGTTCGACCTGGTCGGAGTGCCCCGTCGCGGCCGAATCCGCCGCCTCCCCTCCGGTGGTCCCGTCCGGCGCAGGAGGCCCGTTCTCCGCGGGCACCAGGAGCATACGGATGCCCGATCCGGTCCTGTAGGCCCGCACTTCCACGGATCCGGCGGGCGATCGGTACACGAACTCGTACCGACCCGGGGCGGCCGGGTCGTCCTCTCCCTTCGGGAGGATCTCGAGCAGGAGGGCCTCGAGCTGCTCGGGCGTGGGCGGCGCCTGGGCCAGTGCCGTCGCCTCGCCTCCTACGAGGAGAGTCACGGGCTGGCCCGATGCGAACGAGAGTCTCTGGCCTCCCGCCTCGAGCAGGGCGTGGATGAATCGGTCCATTCCTGGCATGGTCACAGGCTTCTCTGAGGTCGGGACGGATGCGGACGGGCGCGGTTCACGTCAGCTCGATCAGAGCGACGCGCTCGGGGTTGACGAGGCGAACGCGCGGACCCTGGCTGACGGGGAAGAAGGTGTTCGTTGCGTCCAGGAAGTCGCGGACGCGCCGCCGACCCTGGGGGAGGACCCAGCAGATCTCGCCCTCCGAGCGGCTGCCATCCTCGAACTGGATGCGGACGAGTGCTGTGGCCGACTCCGGGTCGTCGGGTGAGACCAGGGGCGAGCCGCCCTCCTCGTCCTCCTCGTCGTCGCGGGCCACCTCCGCCCACACGACCGAGCGGCGGCGGACGAGTCGGACCTGGTCGTCGGAGGGCATCGTCACCGGAAAGAAACTCCCCTCCCCGTTCAGGAGGTCACTGGGGAGCTCTCGCCCCGAGTGCCGCGCGGCCCGTTCCGCGAGGTGGAGGCGCACCGGGAAGGGCGCCTCGTGAAGGAGCTTGAGGTCGGCCTCCACGCGGCGCTTGGGTATGGCATAGTCCCCGCTCACCGGTGGGATCCGTTCCCGCGGTAGAGGATGCGCCACACCGTGCCCCCGTGGTCGTCGCTCACGTACAGGGCGCCGTCGGGGCCCTGGGCCAGCCCGACCGGCCGGTGCGCGGCGCTTCCGGGACCGATCTTTTCGCCCGCGAAGCCGTTGGCGAAGGTGGCCGTATCGGCGGCCACGGGGGAGCCCTCTCGGAAGGGGACGAACACGACCCGGTAGCCCGCCTGCGGCTCGGGGGCCCGGTTCCAGGAGCCGTGGAAGGCGATGAACGCCCCACCACGGTACCGAGCGGGAAACTGCTCGCCCGTGTAGAACAGGAGCCCGTCCGGGGCCCAGTGGCCCGGGAAGCCGATGAGCGGCTTCTTGTTCAGGTCGGCGCAGCGGCCCTGCTTGTGGCCGTCCCCGCCGTACTCGGGGTTCAGGATCCAGCGGCCCTCGAGCTCGTTCCAGAAGCAGTACGGCCAGCCATAGTCGTCCCCACGTTCCAGCCGCACGAACTTCTCCGCGGGGAGCACGGCGCTCTGCTCGGCCGTGTAGTACTGGGGCCAGTTCTGGTAGAGCTGGTCGCGGCCGTGGACCACGCCGTACAGGTGGCCGTCGACGGGATTCATGGCGAGGGCCACGGTGTTGCGGAGCCCCGTGGCGAAGTGGAGCCCGTCCGCCTCGGTCTGACCCTGCCGGTTCGCGTCGAAGCGCCAGATGCCGGCGCGCGTCTGCAGGGCGGGACAGGGATCGATCCCGGGCGAGCCCTTCACGCGGTCCTTCTCCTGGCAGCTGTTCGACGGGGAGCCAATGTTCACGAACATGTGACCCTGCCCGTCGAAGGCCAGGGACTTGGCGGCGTGGTAGTGGGCCGGAAGGCCGGTGACCAGCGCCTGCGCGGGGCCCGAGGGCTCCAGGGCGCCCTGCTGGAGCGGCCAGCGCATCACCTCTCCGTCGGCGCCGAAGTACAGCCAGCCGTCCCGGAGGGCGATGCCCGTCCCGCCCTGGCTCCCGAAGTGCTTCCGGACGTCCGCCCGACCATCGCCGTCCGTGTCACGCAGGGCGATCACCCCGCCCGGACTCCCGTTCAGGGCCACGAACAGGTCGCCGTTCGGCGCCACGACCAGGTGACGGGCCTTGCCGACGTCCGTGGCCACCACCAGGGCGCAGAAGCCGTCCGGGAGCGTCAGGCCGCCGTTATCGGAGTCGCAGGCGGGGGGATCCTGGGCGCCGCCGGCGACGGAGTGGTCGCCCGCACGGGCACCGGGTCTGGAGATCGCCGTTCCGGGGATGGAGGCCCGCGCCGCGGCCGAACGGCTCGCCCCCCAGGCGGCCAGGGCAACGAGGCACGCGAGAGCGAGGAACAGGCCGCCGAGGACCTGCCACCTGCGAACGTTCGGCTCGGACGAGGGCTGCATGCTCGGGGCTCCTTGTCGTGGGCCGGGTCCCGGCGGGCGGCCCGGACTCGCCCGGGCCGCCGGAGCCCACAATGTACCGGGCCGGCCCGGGAGGCGCAGGGCCGCCGGGCCGGGCTCCGCCACCTCCGCCCGTGGTCCCGCGCGCGGCCTCGACCCGGCCGGCGCCCCGGTCAGCCCTTGCTGCAGCCTCCCGCGTCCGCCTTCGTGTGCACCAGGATGACGCCGTCGAGCGCGTCATCGCCGTACAGCGCGCGGGCCGCGGCGCCCTTGAGCACGGAGATGCACTGGATGTCGGCGGCGTCCAACGATCGGAGCTCGCTCTCCCTCGTGAGGCGGCGGCCGTCGACCAGCACGAGCGCGTTGGCGGGGACGCCCGCCACCTTCTTCATCGTGCTTCGGCCTTCGGCCTCGTCTCCGGCTCCCGGCGCGGAGGCGCTCGAGGCGTCGGACGTCGATCGCCGGGCCTTCGATTCGAAGATGATCGGCTGGGCGATCCACACCGCGATGGCCTGGCCGTGGTTGTCGGCCGGCCGGAACCGCATCACGCGGCCGACCTGCATGGCCGCCGAGTCGAGGGCGGCATGTCCGCTGGAGCGCTGCACGCGCGTCGACGTCACGTTTCCGTTCGCGTCGACCAGCATCCACAGGACGGTGCGGCCGCCGATGCCCGTGTCACGGAGCTCGGCCGGGTAGTCGCGCTGCAGCGCCGTGATCACCGAGTCCACGTTGAGGAGCGTGGGGTCCCGGTCGCGCGGCACGAACCTGGGATGATCGGGCGAGACGCCGCTCGCGCTGGCGCCCGCCGCGGAGTCGGCCGGGGCGGTGGGCGCCCGACTGGCCGAGGCGTCCGGAGGACCGTTGGGCGCCGGCGTCTCGCAGGCGGCGGCGAGAACGAGGCCGCCGGCGGCCAGCAGGCCGAGGGCCCGGAGCAGGCGATCGTGCGGTACGCATCGGGTCATGGACCGTATCCTCCTCTCGAGGGAACGCTCGGGGGTGACGAGGGCGGCGGCCGGGAGGGGCGGACGGGCGCCGCGCCGGCCCACCTCGAGGAGCAGGTCCCCGTAGCGCCGGCTGTCGACGCGCCGCTCGAGCACTCGCCGGTCGCAGTCCACCTCCACCGCCTGGCGCAGCCGTCCGAGGATCCACCACAGCGGCAGGTTCCAGGGGACGAGGAGCGCGAGGAGGGTCGCGCCCGTGAGGAGCATCGGGTCTCCGGCCTCAATGTGCTCTCGCTCGTGCAGCCAGGCCGCGCGCCGCCCGGCCGGATCCAGCCGCAGGACCCAGCGCGGCATGTACACGCACGCCCGGATCACGCCGGCGGCCAACGGTCCCAGATCGGGGGTGAGCGCGACCCGGGCACGGCCGACCCGGCGAGACCGACCGCGTCGCCGCCGCCGTGCGAGCCACGCGAAGGTGCCCGCTCCCAGCGCCGCGCCGGCCGCGGCCGCGGCGGCCCACGCCCGGAGGATCCACGCCTCGCCGGTGGCGGGAAGGCGCAGGCCGTCGAGTGCCCGACCCAGGCTCGCCAGCCACGACGCACTCGTGCCGGGGGCGGGGCCCGTCACCGTGCCGGGCGGGAGGAGCACGCGTCCCCCGGTCTCCGCGGCCGCGGCGCCGAGCCACCCCCAGGGGTGGAGGCCGACGGCCGCGGCGACCCAGGTCGCCAGCGGCACGAGAGCCCCCGCTGCCGCCAGGGCCCACGCCCACCGCAGGGGGCGGCCGTACAGGTCGAGGGCGGCCTCGGCGGCTCGTGCGGCGAGTCCCAGGAGGCCGGTGAGCGCCGTGACGTAGACCATCCAGGCGAGCGTCACGTCGACGCCTCCGGATCGCCGCTTCCCCGGTCGGGGGTCGACGATGGCCCTGGCATCGCGCGGTCGGCGCCGCGTTCGCCGGGCCGACGAGGAGTTCGGAGGCGCTCGTCGAGCAGCTCGCGCATCCGGTCGAGCTCGGCCCGGTCCAGGTCGCGCCCGGCCACCAGGTGCGCGAACAGGCGGGCAGCGCTCCCCTCGAACATGGTGTCGAGGATGCGGCGCAGGGCGCTGTCTCCGGCCCGGCCGGCCCCGACCAGGGGGAAGTACCGGTAGGCCCGACCCTCTTCCTCGTGCCGGACGTACCCCTTCTCCTCGAGCGTCTGCAGCACCGTGAGCACGGTGGTGTAGGCCAGCTCGTCCTGCAGGGCTTCGCGAACCTCCGCGACCGTGCCGGATCCTCGCCGCCACAGCACGCTCATCAGGTCCAGCTCTCGATCGGTGAACGCGATGTCTCGCATGGGCCTCTCCGACGCCAGCGCCCGGCCTGTCTACGATAACTATAGTAGAAATGTCGCCGCCAGGGCCTTCTCGTGTCAACTATGAATCTCGTAGATAAGGCCATGGCCCGCGCTGGCACGGTTCCGGCAGCACCCATACGTTCAAAGCTTCGCGTTCCTTTCGGAGAGGAGGCTACGCATGAAGAGCACACGCACCCTGGCATGGGTCCTCGTACCGCTCGTCGCGATCGCGTGCACGAGCAAGGAAGGCCAGCAGTCCCAGAGCCAGCAGGGGATGAGCGAGCAGTCCGGCCAGATGAGCGAGCAGGCCACGGGCGGCGCCCAGTCGATCAGCCTGTCCCCCAAGAACGACAGCGGCATCACGGGCACGGCGGAAGTCTCGGCGGCAGGGTCGGACTCGGTCCAGGTCAAGGTGTCGCTCAAGGGGATCGAGCAGGGCAAGGAGTACCCGACGCACATCCACCACGGCAGCTGCGCGACTGAAGGCCCGGTGGCTCAGCCCCTGAACAGCGTGACCGGCATGGCTGACTCCACGGGCACGAGCACCACGACCGTGGCCCACGCGCTGTTCATGCCGGACTCCTCGTACTTCGTCCAGTCCCATCTCCCGGACGGAACGCCCGCCGCCTGCGGTGACATTCCGGCCATGGCGGACGGAGGGGCGATGTCCGACTCCTCGTCCATGGGAGGCGGCTCGAAGTAGGGGACGCGCTCCGCGGCCGCGGCCGGACGAGGGTCCGGATCGCGGACTTCCTCCCGAGACCCGGGGCCGGCACGACCGACTCCGGGTCTCTTCGCATCCCCGGCACGGTGTTTTCAGAACACGGGTGATACGCGAGCCCCCCGGGGCGTCGGGAGGGCGCGCGCCGTTCGTCACACAGAGAGGGGGTCACCGGTGTGCCTGCAGGAGAACAGGGCGAAGGTCCTCGGAGTCTCGCGAGAGGCGGGGCGCACCTGCGCTGGTCCGGATCCCGTCGATGGGGTCGCCGATCGTCGATCGGCGCGGCCGTTCGGAGCGGCGGCATGATCTTCGGCGTGGACGTGAGGCCCTGGATCCTTCCGGTGGCCCTGGCGGCCGGCGGCGTCTTCCTGGGGATCCTGTGGGAGACGATCGCACTCTCGTGGCTGCGCCGGAAGGCCCGAGAGACCCAGTGGCGCTGGGACGACGTCGTCCTCGAGTCCGTCCGTGGCATGGGCTTCGTGTGGCTGGCCGCGGCAGGGCTGTACGGGGCGCTGCTGGCCGTGCCCCTCGGTCCGGACGCCAAGACGGTCGTTCGGAAGGTGCTGGCGGCCGCGATCTTCCTCTCGCTCACGATCGTGGCCGCCCGGGCCGCGGGGAGAGGGGTGGAGGTGTGGGCCCGGCACACCACGGGCGGCGTGCCGTCGTCCAGCCTGCTCAAGAACCTCGCGCGGATCCTCGTCCTCGCGTTCGGGCTGTTTCTCATCCTGCAGAACCTGGGCGTGCAGGTCACGGCGCTCGTCACCGGCCTCGGGATCGGCGGCCTGGCGGTGGCGCTGGCCCTGCAGGACACGCTCTCCAACCTGTTCTCCGGCTTCCAGATCATCCTGGCTCGCCAGGTGCGGAGCGGGGACTTCGTCCAGCTGGATTCGGGCGAGGAAGGTTACGTCACGGATATCCAGTGGCGGAATACGACGATCCGGTCCCGGATCGACGACCACGAGATCATTGTTCCCAACTCCAAGCTGGCCAACACGATCGTCACTAACTTCGCGCGTCCCGTGCGCGCCTTCTGGGTCAAGGTGGAGGTCGGGATCTCGTATGGTAGCGACCTGGACCGCGTGGAGGAGGTCACCCTGGAGGTGGCCCGACGGGTGCTCGACGAAGCCGGGATGTCACCCTCGGCCGACCCGGTGCTGCGGTACACCGGATTCGGCGACTCCAGCATCGGCTTCGTGGTCCGCATGAAGCTCGACGAATGGGGGCGCCAGTTCGAGGTACGGCACGCCTTCATCAAGCGGCTTCATGCGCGCTTCGCGGAGGAGGGGATCGAGATTCCCTTCCCGATCCGAACCGTGTACGTGCCCGACGCGCTGCGCCTGCAGCGGAGGGGCGCCACGCGAGACCCGTCCCAGGGCAGGGACTAGGCCGGGGCCGTCTCCGCCTCGCTCCGGCGGTCGGCCTCGCGATGGTGTCCGTCCTCTCCGCCGTCTCCCTCCTCCGAACCGCGCCCCCCGGCGCGGTCGGCCCCTCGCGGATCGGCGGGGCTACCGTCCAGGCCGAGGATCGCCAGCACGCGGTCGGAGCGGAGCTCCTCCTTCTCCTGCAGCTCGGCCGCGAGTGCGTCGAGCCCGGCGCGGTGCTCGCGCAGGGCGTTCGTGGCCCGCTCGTAGGCTTCGTTGAGGATCTTCCGGACCTCCTCGTCCACGTCGCGGGCGGTGGCGTCGCTGTATTCCCGCCCCCGTGCGATCTGCTCGCCCAGGAAGACGTTCTCCTGCGCTCCGCCCAGCGACACGTCCTTGAAGCGTTCGCTCATCCCCCAGTCCAGGACCATCTTGCGCGCCAGGTGCGTGGCCTGCTTGAGGTCCTGCTCGGCGCCCGACGTCGCCGTGTTCATGACGAGGTCTTCGGCGGCGCGGCCGCCCATCATGACCGCCAGCCTGTCCAGGATGTACTCCCGCCGGTACAGGTACTTGTCCCGCTCGGGCAGCTGCTGGGTCACGCCCATGGCGCGTCCACGCGGGACGATCGTGACCTTGTGGATCGGGTCGGCGTCCGGCAGGACGGCGGCGACCACCGTGTGTCCGCCCTCGTGGTAGGCCAGGAGCTCCTTCTCCTCGTCCGTCAGGGCCAGGTTCTCCCGCTCCAGGCCCATCATGACCTTGTCGCGGGCCGACTCGATGTCGTCGGCTCCGATGCGCTGCTTGTCCTCCCTGGCGGCCAGGAGAGCCGCTTCGTTGAGGAGGTTCTTGAGATCGGCGCCGCTGAATCCCGGCGTGCCGCGCGCCATCTCGTCGAGGTCGACGTCGTCGGCGAGCGGCTTGTCGCGTGCGTGCAGCTCGAGGATCTCGCGGCGAGCCGAGCGGGTGGGGAGGTCCACCGTGATCCGGCGATCGAACCGGCCTGGCCGCAGGAGCGCCGGGTCGAGGATGTCGGGGCGGTTGGTCGCCGCCATTACGATGACCTCGTGACTCGGATCGAAGCCATCCATCTCGGACAGGAGCTGGTTGAGCGTCTGCTCGCGCTCGTCGTGTCCGCCGCCGAGTCCCGCTCCGCGCCGCCGACCGATGGAGTCGAGCTCGTCGATGAAGATGATGGAGGGCGAGGACTTCTTGGCCTCCTTGAACAGGTCCCGGATCCGGGAGGCCCCCACGCCCACGAGCATCTCCATGAAATCCGAGCCCGTCATGTTGAAGAAGGGGGCCTCGGCTTCCCCGGCCACCGCCCGGGCGAGCAGCGTCTTTCCCGTCCCGGGCGGCCCGACGAGAAGCACCCCGTGCGGGATCTCGCCGCCCAGCCGCTGAAAGCGCTCCGGGTCCTTGAGGAACTCGATGATCTCCTCGAGCTCGCGTTTGGCGCCGTCGAGTCCGGCCACGTCCTCGAAGGTCGTGCGCTCGTCCGTCCTGTCGTAGGCCTTCGCCCCGGCGCTCCCCATGGAGAAGAGGCTCTGCCCCTGCTGCCGCATGCGCGAGAAGAACAGCCATCCGAGCCACAGGAGGAGCAGGAAGGGAGCCACCTGGAGGATCACGGCCCACCACGAGAAGCTGGATTGCGGCTCGGCCTGCACGGTGACGCCCTTGTCGCGGAGGGTCCCGAGCAGCGTCGGGTCCCCGAACGAGGGCACGTAGGTCGTGAATTGTCTGTAGCTCAACGGTTTTCCGTCAGGCCCCTTCGTCTCGACCCGACGGGACAGGGTGCCCTGGATCCGCTGACCCTTCACGGTGACGCGCTGGACGTTGCCGGCCACCACCTGCCGGTGGAACCGGGTGTAGGAGATGTTCGTACGGTGGGTGCTCCCCGGCCCGAGGGGGCTCCACAGCCAGGCCAGGAGGAGGGCGGCGAAGAGGAGCCATACCAGGCCTCCCTTCCGTCCCCCCGACCAGCCCTGTCGCTGCTCGAGCCGTGGCACCTGCTGTCGCGTCCGATCGATCCGTCGCAACTTCACACTCCCCGCTCGATCCCTACGATCCCGGCGCGCCTCGGGCGCCGTCGCCGGAGGCCGGCCGGGGGTCCGGAGCGCCATGGGTTGCAAGAGTGAGGCGAGGAGCGCAGGGGGCCCGGGTGGAGAGTCGTGCGTGCGACGATCGACGGTACGGAATTCGCACGCCCGACTGCATCGACGGTGCATCCAGAGCGGACGGCGACGGCTAGGCGGGAGCGGGCGGATGCGGGCCAGGATCGGCCTCAAGAGGGCCTACGACGAGCCGGCGGCGGAGGACGGCCAGCGCTTCCTGGTGGACCGCCTGTGGCCGCGCGGCCGGAGCCGCGAGGCGCTGGATCTGGTTGATTGGGCGCGCGAGGCGGCACCGAGCGACGAACTGCGCCGCAGGTTCCACCGACAGCCGCAGCTGTGGGACGAGTTCTGCCGGAGCTACCGCGCCGAGCTCGAGGACCGGCCGGAGGCGTGGCGTGCCCTGCTGGAAGCGGCCCGCGAGGGGCCGATCACGCTCGTGTTCGCCGCGCGGGACACCGAGCGCAACAACGCCGTGGCGCTGCGCTCCTTCCTGCTGGAGCGCCTGGGGGATGCCGGAGACTCGTGACCACGGCGTGAAGGTCCTCCGCCCCGACTTCGATCCTGCCGGCTTCCTGTCGCATGTGCGCGGGGCCGCGGCTCGCGTGCTCCTGCTCGACTACGATGGGACGCTGGCCCCCTTCCGAGTCGATCCCATGCAGGCGCGCCCGTACGAGGGCGTGCGCGGGCGGCTCGACACGATCCGGCGGGGCGCCACGCGGCTGGTGGTGGTCAGCGGGAGACCGGCCCGGGAGGTGAGGGAGCTCCTGGGCCTGGATCCAGTTCCCGAGGTGTGGGGGACGCACGGGTGGGAGCGGGCCCTGCCCGGCCGGGAACCCCCTCGGGTCGACCTCCCCGAGGAGGCGCGCCGCGGGCTCGACGAGGCAGCGCGGGCCGAGGCCGCCGGGAAGGGGCCCGGCCGGCTGGAACGAAAGCCGGCCGCCCTGGCGCTCCACGTTCGCGGGCTGGATGCGGGCGCGGCGGAGCGGACGTTGAGCGGCGCGCGTTCGGCATGGGAGCCGCTGGCCACCCGGCACGGGCTGGAGCTACGGGAGTTCGACGGAGGCCTCGAGCTCCGCGTGCCCGGACGGGACAAGGGGGAGGCGGTGCGTACCGTGCTGTCCGAGGCTCGCGGCTCCTCGCCTGCCGGAGATGTCGGGGCCGCCTACCTGGGGGACGACGAGACGGACGAGGACGCATTCCGGGCCATGCGGGGCCGGGGCGCGGCCATCCTGGTGCGTCCGCGATTGCGCGAGACCGCCGCCGACGCCTGGATCCGGCCGCCCGCCGGGCTCTTGAGGTTCCTCGACGACTGGATCGAAGCGTCGACATCTTGACGGAGAGCGAATGAACTTTTGGGAGACCCCGTTCTACGGGAACACGCCGGCCCGCTGGCTGACGGCGGCCGGCGTGCTGCTGGCCACGCTTGTGATCTTCCGGCTGGTGGCCTCGGTCGTGGTGCGCCGCTTGGAGGCGTTCTCCCGGAGGACGGACACGCGGCTGGACGACCTCGCGTCTCTGCTCCTGGACCGCACCGGAGCGCCGTTCCTGTTCGTGGTGGCCGTGTGGGCGGCCTCTTACTCCGTAAAGCTCCCGGTACGGCTGGAGGGTGGGATCCGGGTGGCCGCCGTCCTCGCGCTCCTCGCCCAGGCGGGGGTGTGGGGCGGCGCGGCCATCACCTTCTTCATCCTGGGATACCGCAACCGGCAGCTCGAGGTGGACGCGGAGGCCGTCACCACGGTGAGCGCCTTCGGCTTCATCGGGAAGCTGATCCTGTGGAGCACCTTGCTGATCCTGGCGCTCGACAACCTGGGCTTCGAGGTCAAGACGCTACTCGCGGGCCTCGGCGTGGGCGGCATCGCGGTGGCGCTGGCGGTGCAGAACATCCTCGGCGACCTGTTCGCCTCCCTGTCCATCGTGCTGGACAAGCCCTTCGTGATCGGGGACTTTCTCGTCGTGGGGGACCACATGGGCACGGTCGAGCAGGTGGGGATCAAGACGACCCGGATCCGCAGCCTGTCGGGCGAGCAGCTCGTGTTCTCCAACGCGGACCTGCTCGAGTCTCGCATCCGGAACTACGGCCGCATGCGGGAGCGCAGGGCCGTGTTCGAGTTCGGCGTCACGTACGATACGCCCCCTGACGTGGCCGAGAGGATCCCGGACATGGTGCGCGACATCCTCCGGGGCCACGACGAAGTGCGGGTGGACCGGTCGCACTTCAAGGCGTTCGGCGATTCGGCCCTGGAGTTCGAGACCGTGTACTTCGTCTCCGACCCGGCGTTCAACACCTACATGGACATCCAGCAGGCCGTGAACCTGGATCTGATGCGACGCTTCGAGGACGAGCGCATCGAGTTCGCGTTCCCGACGCGGACCGTGCGCCTGGATGGCCGGGCGCCCCGGGGCGAGCCCCGCACCATCGGGCCGACGCCGGAGCCATCCCGTGTCTGACGCGGGCCGGGCCATCTCGGCGGGCGCTTCCTTCCCGGGCCGGAGGATCGTGGTGGCCTCCAACCGGTTGCCGGTCAGCCTCCAGCGAACGGGAGACGGCTGGGAAGTCGAGCCGGGCTCGGGCGGTCTCGTGACCGCGCTCGCGCCCGTCCTCCGGAGCCGAGGCGGCGTGTGGGTAGGCTGGCCCGGCACCGTCAAGGCGGACGACGAGCTCGAGGGGGTCCTGGACCGGGCCACGCGGGACGCCGGCTATCGGCTGGAGCCGGTGCCTCTCACGAGGGAGGAGCGGGACAACTACTACTACGGCTTCTCCAACGAGGTGCTGTGGCCCCTCCTCCACGACCTCCAGACCCTGTTCCGCTTCGACCCCGACTACTGGAGCGCGTACGAGACCGTGAACCACTCCTTCGCGGCGACCATGGCCCGCGTGGCCGGGCCGGACGACTACCTGTGGGTGCACGACTATCACCTCATGCTGGTGGCCGCGTCGCTGCGGGGCATGGGGATAGAGAACCGGATCGGCTACTTCCTCCACACGCCGTTCCCTCCTCCGGACATCCTCGTCAAGCTGCCGTGGCGCATGCAGGTCCTCGGTGCCCTCCTGTGCTACGACCTCCTCGGGTTCCAGACGATCCGGGACCGGAACAACTTCCTGGCGTGCGCGGGCCAGTTCCTTCGCAACGTCCGCGTGGAAGGGGAGGGGACGGTGGTCCGGTGCGACTTCGAAGATCGCAGCGTCCGCGTCGGAGCGTTCCCGATCAGCATCGATTTCGACGATTTCGACCGGACCGCTCGCAGCGACCAGGTCGTGTCGCTCATGCAGGACCTCGGCGGGATCGCTCCCGGTGGACACATGATCCTCGGCGTCGACCGACTCGACTATACGAAGGGGATCCCGAACCGGATCGACGCGTTCCGGATCGTGCTGGAGCGGAACCCGTCCCTGCGGGGCAAGCTCACGCTGGTCCAGATCGTCGTGCCCAGCCGGGAGCACATCCCCGAATACCACGATCTCAAGCGGCAGATCGAGCGCATGGTGGGCGAGATCAACGGCCGGTTCACGACCGACACGTGGGTCCCGGTGCACTACCGTTACCGGAGCCTGGATCGGCCGGCCCTGGTGGCCCACTACCGCAAGGCCTCGGTGGCCCTCGTGACCCCCCTCAAGGACGGCATGAACCTCGTCGCCAAGGAGTATTGCGCGGCGAACGTCGACCTGGACGGCGTCCTCGTCCTCAGCGAGTTCACGGGCGCCGCGGCCCAGCTCCAGGACGGGGCCCTCCTGGTCAACCCGTACGACACGATCGAGGTGGCCGAGGCCATCGGACGGGCGGCCCGCATGCCGAGCGACGAGCGCCATCGGCGCATGGAGCGGCTCCGGAGCGTGGTACGGGATCAGGACGTATACTGGTGGGTCGAGACCTTCGCCCGTGCCGCGTCCAGCCCGGAGCTGCCGCCCCTGCCGACCCTGCCCGACTTCGTGCCCGGCTTCCGACTGCGGGGGGATCCGTGCGGCGAGGACGGGGCGTGACCCCGGCGCCGCAGCCGATCGCCGCGTTGACTCGCGCCGTCGCCCGATGTAGGCTAATGGGCTCTTAAGCATTCGCGCACCCGCTGCCACCGAGGAGAGCATGTCGGAGCTATCGGCCACGGCGAGCCCCATGATGCTGCTCGCCGGGACCGCGAACCCGGCCCTGGCGGAGCGCATCGCCCGCGAGCTGGACCGGCCGCTGTGCGATGTGACGATCAAGCGGTTCGCGGACGGCGAGATCTTCGTTCGCATCAACGAGAACGTTCGTGGACGGGATGTGTTCATCATCCAGCCCACGAATCCGCCGGGCGACAACGTCCTCGAGCTCCTCATCCTCATCGACGCGGCCAAGCGAGCTTCGGCCGCCCGGGTGACGGCGGTGGTGCCGTACTACGGTTATGCGAGGCAGGACCGGAAGGACCAGCCGCGGGTCTCGATCGCCGCCAAGCTCATGGCGAACCTGATCACGGCGGCAGGGGCCGATCGCCTGCTGTCGATCGACTTTCACCAGCACCAGCTGCAGGGGTTCTTCGACATTCCGGTGGATCACCTGTACGCGGCCCCCGTCCTCACCGGCCGTTACCGCGAGATGGAGCTGGAGGAGCCGGTCGTGGTGGCGACGGACGTCGGTGCGGCCAAAATGGCCCGCGGCTACGCGCAGCGTCTCGGCGAGGCGAGCCTCGCGATCATCGACAAGCGGCGGCCCGGACCCAACGTGGCCGAGGTGTCCAACGTGGTCGGGGAAGTGGACGGGCGCCCCTGCCTGATCGTCGACGACATGATCGACACGGCCGGCACCATGGCCGGAGCCGTGACGGCGCTGAAGGAACGTGGAGCGACGCGGGTGTATTGCGTTGCGACCCACGCGCTGCTGTCGGGCCCGGCGATCGAGCGGCTCGCGAGCGTGGACGTGGAGGAGGTCGCGGTGACGGACACGATCGCCATCCCCGCCAGCAAGCGGGCGGCGCTCCCGTCCCTGCGCATCATGTCCGTGGCGGGCCTGCTCGCCCGGGCGATCGAGAACACCCACTTCAGCCGGTCCGTGAGTTCCCTGTTCAACGGCGATTCCTCGGAGGATGAGGATGCCGGGGTCGAGCTGCGGGCGGTGCCGACGGATAGAGAGGCGTGACATGGCGGTCGAAGCAATTCTGAAGGCGGAGGAGCGGACCCAGACGGGTAGCGGCGCGGCGCGCCGGATGCGCCGCGACGGGTACGTCCCGGCCGTCGTGTACGGGCACGGCGAGTCGTCCAGGAACCTGAAGATCCGGGAGCGTGAGCTGCAGACGCTCCTGGACCGGATCAGCGTGGACAACACGCTCGTGGACCTGGAGGTCGACGGCGACGCGAGCCAGAAGGTGCTGATCCGCGAGGTGCAGCGGCATCCGTGGAAGGCGCGTGTGCTACACGTGGACTTCTTCCAGATCCGCGCCGACGAGAAGCTCCGTGTGGCGGTTCCGCTAGAGCTCGTGGGCGTTCCCAAGGGCGTGCTCGACGAGGGGGGCATCCTCCAGCAGAGCCGCCACGACATCGAGGTGGAATGCCTGCCGGGCGAGATCCCCGAGCGCTTCGAGCTCGATGTCTCGAACCTGGACATTGGTGACTCGCTGCACGTGGCGGACCTGAACACGGGCGGCGTGCGTCCTCTCGAGGACCTCGACCTCACGCTTTGCGTGGTGGTGCCGCCGACCGTCATCCAGGTCGAGGAGGAAGAGGAGGAGGTCCTGCTCGAGGGCCTGGAGCCCGAGCTCATCGGCCGCGAAGGCGAGGAGGAGGGCGAGGAGGAGACGCCCCAGGCCGCGGGGCGCCAGCGCGAGCAGGAGGACGAGGAGGAGGCGTAGCGTCGACCCCTCTCTCTCGCACGGCGCAAGGCCGCGTGAAGGCCATCGTCGCCCTCGGCAACCCCGGCGACCGCTACGTCGACACACGCCACAACGTCGGGTGGTGGTTGGCGGAGCGGCTGCGGGCCGCGTGGTCGTTTCCGGCCTTCCGCGCCCGGGACGCGACCCGGACGTCGGAGGGACGGCGCGGTGAGCACACGGTGCGCATCGTCCAGCCTCTCACGTACGTCAACCGTAGCGGCCGCGTCGCTCGTGACATGATGGTCGAGACCGGCCTGTCGCCCTCCCAGGACCTGTTGGTCCTGGTGGACGACGTTTCCCTGCCGCCCGGCGCCCTGAGGATGCGGGCGAGCGGGTCATCGGGTGGGCACAACGGCCTCGCGTCGATCGAGGAAGCGGTGGGGACGCGGGAGTACGCCAGGCTCCGCATCGGCGTGGGCCGGCCCCACGACGACAGGATCGATCTGGCCGACTGGGTGCTCGCGCCGCTGCCCGGGCCCGAAGAGGAGGCGGTGCTGGAGACGTTCCCGAGGGCGATCGAAGCCGTCGACTGCTGGTTGGTCGAGGGCGTCGGGGCGGCCATGAGTCGCCACAACGGCTGAGATCGGTTCGATCGCGGTGGACACCTAGAGAGGAGAGAGAGGGCCGTGGAGGTATACTCTAATTATGCGCTGTGGCTGGGTCTGATCGGCCTGGCGTTCGCCTGGGCGCTGTACGCCTACGTGCGGAGCCAGCCGGACGGCAGCGATCTCATGCGAGACCTGGCCGAGCAGATCCACAGCGGCGCCATGACCTTCCTGCGCCGTGAGTACACGGTGCTCATCCCCTTCATCGTCGTGGTGGCCTTCCTCCTGTGGGCCCTGATCGGGGGCGCCACGGCGGCGGCCTACGTGCTCGGCGCGTTCTCGTCGATCCTGGCGGGGGTGTTCGGCATGCAGGCCGCGACGCACGCCAACGTGCGTACGGCCGAGGCCGCGCGCTCCTCGGGCCAGGCCAGGGCGCTGCGGGTCGCGTTCAGCGGCGGCTCCGTGATGGGGCTGGCCGTGGCGAGCCTCGGACTGGTGGGTATCGGGGCGGTCGTCCTCATCTTCCTGCACCCCGGAGCCGTCGGCTTCTCCTTCAGGACCTTCGGGGAGATCATCTCCGGCTACGCCATGGGAGCCTCCTCCATCGCCCTGTTCGCACGGGTGGGCGGCGGCATCTACACCAAGGCGGCGGACGTCGGGGCGGATCTGGTCGGGAAGGTCGAGGCGGGGATCCCGGAAGATGATCCGCGCAACCCCGCCACCATCGCGGACAACGTCGGGGACAACGTCGGGGACGTGGCCGGCATGGGAGCGGACATCTTCGAGTCCTACGTGGGCTCGATCGTGGCCACGATCGTGATCGGCGTCTCGAGTCCGATCATCATGAGCTCGCAGCGGCTGGAGGCCGTGGCCCTCCCCGTCCTCTACGTGATGATCGGCCTCCTGGCCAGCGTGGTGGGAGTGCTGGCCATGCGCGTGTTGGAGCGCATGAACCCGGCCTCGGCGCTGCGCAACACGACGTTCGTGGCGGGCGTGCTTTTCTGGATCGGGGCCTACTTCGTGACCGTGCAGCTGGACGTGTTCGCCGGCGCGAACGCCGGACACTGGCACCTCCTGAACCACGCCGCCGGGCCGTTCTGGGCGATGCTGTTCGGCTCCCTGTGTGGCATGGCCATCGGCATCAGCACGGAGTTCTATACGGCCGGCGGACCCATGCGGAGAATCGCGGACGCGTCGGAGACGGGGGCAGCGACCAACATCATCACCGGCCTGGCGGTCGGGATGGAGTCGGTGGCGATTCCGCTCCTCCTCATCTGCGCCTCTATCTTCCTGGCCTTCAAGTTCTCCGGCTTGTACGGCATCGGGATCGCCGCGGTCGGGATGCTGGCCACGGTGGGCGTCACCATGTCGGTCGACGCCTACGGCCCCATCGCCGACAATGCGGGCGGCATCAGCGAGATGAGCGGCCTCGGCCCGAGCGTACGCGCCATCACGGACAGGCTGGATGCCCTGGGCAATACCACGGCCGCCATCGGGAAGGGCTTCGCGATCGGCTCTGCCGCCCTGACCGCTCTGGCCCTGTTCTCGGCCTATGCGAACGCCGTCGGGCTCACGCGCGAAGGCATCAACCTGGTCCATCCGCTGGTCGTCATCGGACTGTTCGTGGGTGGTATCACGCCCTTCTTCATCTCGGCGCTCACCATGACGGCGGTCGGTCGGGCGGCGGCGGGCATGGTGGAGGAGGTGCGCCGACAGTTCCGCGAGATCCCGGGCATCATGGAGGGGACCGGCAAGCCGGATCCCTCCCGCTGCGTGGACATCTCGAGCCGGGCGGCGCTGCGCGAGATGATCATCCCGGGGCTCACCGCGATCGCCGTCCCGGTCCTGGCGGGCTACTTCCTGGGCGTGGAGGCGCTGGGCGGACTCCTGGCCGGCGCCACCATCAGTGGCGTGCTCCTGGCCCTGTTCATGTCCAACGCTGGAGGTGCCTGGGACAACGCCAAGAAGTTCATCGAGACGGGCCAGCACGGCGGCAAGGGATCCGACTCGCACAGGGCGGCCGTGGTGGGCGACACGGTGGGAGACCCGTTCAAGGACACGTCGGGTCCGTCGATGAACATCGTGATCAAGCTGATCAGCGTGGTGTCGCTGGTGCTGGCGCCCTGGTTCGCGCGGGTGCACGGGATCGTGCCGGCCGGGGACGTCGGGATGGGCGCGGCCTGGCACCAGCTCGTGCACCTGCTGGGGCATCTGGTGTAAGGAACGGCGACGGACCTCCGAAAGGAGGTGCGACCGAGCGGCGCGCCCCAATGGCGCGCCGCCACTCCTGCTCCGGGCACGGACCCGGGGCCGATCGAGACCGAAGGAGGCACGATGCGAGAGTACGAGACCGTCTACATCTTCCAGTCGACCCTCGAGCCCGAGGAGATCGACGGGAAGCTCGAGACCTTCCACGGCCTGCTGGCCGACGCCGAGATCACGGCCGTCGAGCACTGGGGCCGTCGGCAGCTCGCCTATGAGCTCGCCGACCAGTCCGCCGGTTATTACGTGGTGGCGCAGTTCCAGGCCGACCCGGCCCGGATCAAGCCGTTCGAGAACGCCCTCAAGATGGACGAGGCGGTGCTGCGCCATCTGGTCGTCATCTCCGAAGGCGAGTCCGCCGTCCTGCCATCCCTCCGGGGAGAGGACGATGACGATGACGATGACGACGACCGCGATGACCGTGACGAGGACGAGGAGGACTGAGCCATGAGCGCGTTCAGGAAGAGCTGCAAGCTGTGTGACCGGGACGTCGACCGGGTGGACTACAAGAACGCGGACCTGCTGCGGCGCTACATTACCGATCGGGGCAAGATCCTGCCCCGACGGGCCACGGGAGCCTGCTCGAGGCACCAGCATCAGCTGTGCACGGCCATCAAGCGAGCCCGCTTCCTGGCCCTGGTGCCGTACATCGAGGGGTACCGGGGCTGAGCTCGACGCTCCGCGGCGGAGGAGGACGGGGGACGGCGGCGCCCCCCCGTGCGGTGTGACCTCCCGAGGGTGGGCCCTGACCCGGGCCCTGGCGCTGGCCCTGGCCGTGGCGGCCTTCTCACCCGTCGACCCGCTGGTCCTGGTGTTCGTGCCGCTCGCGGTCCAGATCCTGGCTTTCCGCTGGGACAGTCGCGGCGGGCTCGTCCTGGCGGCGGCGGCCGTCGTCGTGGCTTTCGCGGGACTCACGCGGAGTCCCGCCGACCCCCTCTGGTACGTGGAGCGGGCCTGGTCCCTGCTTCTCGGAGGGAGCTTCGTGGTCGCCACGGTGCTGTGGCCCCGGCGAGGCGTGGTCTCCCGCGGGCTGGCCGCCACGGCGGCGGCGTTCGGCCTGGTGGTGCTCGCCGCGCTGGTGCACCACTCGTTGTTGGCGGACCTCGACTGGCGTATCGGACACGATCTGGCCGACAAGGCGGCCGTGGTCTCCCTGTGGCTCCAGGGCCGTTCGGGAGGTGGAAGCGGGGCGTTCGAGACGGCGCTGTACGGGGCCGTGAACTGGGAGGTGAGGCTGTATCCCGGATCCCTGGCGCTGGCGTCCCTGGCGGCCCTGGGTGTCGGGGCCTACGTGACCACGCGTCTTCGGGGACGCCCCGACGGAGTGGGGCCGGTGCGTGAGTTCCGGTTCAACGACCACCTCGTGTGGGTGCTGTTGGGGGGCATGGCGCTGTTCCTTCTGCCCCTGGGAGACCTGGCGGCGCGCCTCGGGGAAAACGCCCTGCTCGTGATGGGCGGACTGTACCTGTTGCGGGGCGCGGGGATACTATTGTGGTTGGGCGCCGCCGTCGTGACATCGGTGTGGAGCGCCCTCCTGTGGACGGTGATCGCGATCTTGCTCTACCCGGTCGGGATCACGCTCGCGCTGCTGGTGGGCCTCGGGGACACCTGGCTGGACCTGCGCGCTCGCCTCGGGGCCCCGTCGGGCCCGGATGGAAGCTGAAACGACAAGGACGCGACGATGACAGAGATCATCCTGCAGCAGGACATCGAGAACCTGGGCGAGGCGGGGGAGGTCGTGGACGTCAAGCCCGGCTACGCCCGCAACTATCTCCTCCCGCGCGGGCTGGCGATCCCGGCCACCGAGGGGAACGTGAAGCGCATCGAGCAGGAGCGGCGGCGCCTCCATCGGGCCCGCACCCGCGAGCGCGATCAAGCGGAGGAGCTCTCGCAGCAGCTCGCCGATCGCTCTCTGAGCTTCTCGGTACGCGCCGGAGAGGAAGGGCGCCTGTTCGGCTCCGTCACGAGCACCGACATTGCCGAGCGGCTGGCCGAAGAGGGGATCGCGGTGGACCGACGGCTCATTCGGCTCGAGGAGCCGATCAAGGAGCTGGGCGTCTACCGCGTCGCGGTGGAGCTCCACGCCGACGTGCGGCCGGAGCTCAAGGTGTGGGTGGTGGCCGAAGAATAGGCCACGCTGCAGCCTGCCGGCGGCGCTCGTCGTCGCCGGGACTCCGATACGGGAGCTACGCGTGAGCCCGAGCAGGTCTCCTTTCAGGCCGGTGACAGGCCAGGCGCCCCCGGCTCGCATCGCGTATTGCGACGGGTCGAGGCTGCGCCGGGCGCTGCTGGCCGCCGCCGAGCAGGTCGCGAGAGACCGCGACGAGCTGGACCGCATCAACGTGTTTCCCGTGCCGGACGGCGACACGGGCACCAACCTGGCTCTCACGCTGCGCTCGGTGGCCGAGGCGGTGGGACCGCTGGATCGCGCGCCCCTCCACGAGGTCGCGGACGCGGCCGCCCGTGCCAGCCTCCTGGGCGCGCGCGGCAACTCCGGCATGATCCTCTCCCATTTCCTGCTGGGCTTCGCCCGTCACCTGGGCCGTCGCGCACGGGCGGGCGCCCGCGAGGTCGCCGAGGCCGTGCTGGCATCCTCCCGGTCGCTCGCCGAAGCGCTCGAGGCACCCCAAGAGGGGACGATTCTCACCGTCGTCCGGGAAGCGGCGGCCTCGGGGCGGGACCGCGTCGACGAGGGAGACGACCTGTACGACTGGCTCCGCGAGATGCGGGGCGCCGCACGGCGCTCCCTGGACCGCACTCGGGACATGCTCCCGTCGCTGCGCGAGGCGGGGGTCGTGGATGCGGGCGCCAAGGGATTCGTCGAGATGCTCGAGGGCGTATCCACGCTGGTGGACCGGGGTCCCGTCCCCTGGGCTGCGGGGGTGACCGGCGTAGAGGACGGTATCGCCGGATCGGCCATGGCGGCATCGGCGACCTCCGCGACCTCCGATCTCTCTCCGGCGGGCCCGGGGGCCGTCACCGGGAGCCGGGCGGTGGAGGGCGAGGGACGGTACTGCGTGCAGATCACGCTGGAGGCGTCCGAGCTCCCTTCGTCCGAGGCTCTCCGGCGCCGCCTCTCGTCCCTGGGCACCTCGCTGATCGTCGTGCGCTCCGGGGACCTGGCCCGCATCCACATCCACGCCGACGATCCGGGGGCCGTCGAGTCGTCGCTGGCGCCGCTCGGCACCCTGGTCGCGACGCGTGTGGAGGATACGCGCGCCACCGAGACCGGCACGGCCGTGCGCCCGGGTGTCGTGGTCACCGACTCGTCCGCGGATCTGCCCTCGTCGTGGGTGAGAGAGAAGGGCGTCGAGGTCGTCCCGCTCCGGCTCATCGTGGGCGACGAGACCTACCTGGACGGTCGCGACCTGGACTCCGGGCAAGTAATCCAACTCCTCCTCGACCCGGACGGTCTCCAACCCACCACGTCGCAGCCCCCGGCGGCGGACTTCGAGCGGGCCTTCCGCCGGGTCCTGGAATCCGGCGCCGATGGCTACCTGGGGATCTTCCTGAGCTCGGCTGTTTCGGGCACCTTCGCGGCGGCGCGCACGGCAGCCAGGGCCGTGGGCGAGGGTCGTGGCGTGCTCGTCGACTCCCGTAGCGGGTCGCTGGGTCTCGGACTCCTGGTGATCCGGGCGGTGGAGCTGCTCGAGACGGGGCTCCCGGTGCAGCGCGTGGCCGAGGAGCTCAAGCGCATCCGGTCCCGGTCCAACCTGGTGTTCACCGTCGACAAGATCGACTGGCTGCTACGCTCGGGCCGGCTGGGTCGAGGGCAGGCGTGGATCGCCCGGCTCATGGGCATCATCCCGGTCCTGCAGCTCGATCCGGCCGGGAACGTGGTTCCCCGCGCCCGGGTACGGGGCCATGAGGCGGCGCGCGAGGAGATCTTCCGTGCGCTCGACGATGGGCTGGCGGGCGCGCGGCGTTACCGCATCGGCGTGGTGCACGCCGGGGCCCCCGATCTGGCCGAGTCGCTGGAACGCGAGGTCCGCGAGCGCTACGATCCGGTGGAGACCTACTGCCGTCCGATCACGGCCGTGCTGGCGGCCCACGCCGGGCCTGGTGCGTGGGGAATCGCCTACCAGGTGGAGAGTTAGTTTCGTGAGGCTGCCGTTCGTGACCGTACGTCCGGGAGGGGCATGACCGAGGGGGTGGAGAGGAGCACGCAGGTGGCCTCCGGGGACGAGCTGCGCCTGGGCGATCCGGGCGTGCCGCCGGAGGTCGCCCTCCTCGTCGATGCCGCCCTCGAGAGGCACGCGCGCGATCCGGTCATCCTGGATCTCCGCGGGCTGTCCGACGCCACCGACTTCTTCTTCATCGTGTCCGGCGACTCGGACGTCCACACGCGCTCCATCGCCGAGAACCTGGTGCGGAGCCTGGATGAGCACGGCTTCGATCCGGTCGGGATCGAGGGTCGCTCGAGCGGGCGTTGGATCTTGCTCGACTACGTCAATGTCGTGGTGCACGTCTTCCTGCCGCGGGTCAGGGAGTTCTACCGACTGGAGCAGCTTTGGGGCGACGCGCCACGCACGACGGTCGAGGCATGACCGGGCCGGGTCCGGCACGGGCCGGAAGGGTCGCTCTCGCCCTGGCGGCGCTGGCGCTGGCGCTGGCGGGATGCGGGGGCGGGACGGGCGGTCCGACCTCCCGCACGGTCGGTGACACCGGCGCCCTGCACGGCGTGTCGTTGGTGGTCGGAACCGAGGTCGACGACTGGTCCCTGCTGGTGGTGCCCCGCTCGGGAGGCAAGGCCACGTCGCGGGACGTGAGGGACCCGACGCGGGTCCTGTGGACCGGATCGACCGACCTGCCCGCCGCCCGCGTGGTTCATGTCCTGGAGGGTCCGGTGCTGGTCCTCAGGACGGCGGGTGGCGCCGTCTACCGTTACGATCCCACCACGGACAGCCTCGGTCGTGTGGGCCATGTCGGCTCGGATGCCCGCTGGGACGCGTGGGGCGCGTACGGCGCCTACCTGGATCGGTCGGACGGACGCGTCCTCGAGATCGGACCCGAGGGAGCCTGGGAGTTCGCGCTCTCCGGCAAGCCCCGGTGGGCCAGCCCGGTGGAGGACGGAAGTCTCGCGGTGCTGCAGGATGGGGACGGACAGGCGGGATCCGTGTGGCTCGTGAACCGCGGTGACTCCACCCCCTCGAGCCGGACCGGCCCGGGCTACGCGGGGCCGGGCCTCACGACGGCGTGGGGCAAGCGCCTGGTGCTCACCGCGGCGGGCGGGCACGGGGTCCGGGTCCTGGCCGTGCCGTCCCTGGCCGACGCCGAAGACATCGACCTGGGAGGTTCCCTGTCGGCGCTGGCGGCCTCTCCCTCGTCGCACGACTTGTACGCCGCTCTGTCCGATCCCCCCCGCGTGATCAGCGTCAACCGCTTCAGTCGGGCGACGAGCGTGCTGGCTCGCGAGGACACGACGCTCACCGCGCTGCGTTCGGCGGTGCTGGGTCAGTTCCTGCTGGGGCGGGAGGGGCGCCGCGTCGCCTGGATTCCGCTCGGCGGCGCCCCGCCGAAGACGACCGAGGCCGAGTGGCGCGAGGACCTCCCGCTGGGAACGCCGTCGGGGAACGTCCTGTTCGTGCGGGGAGACAGCCTCTACTCCTGGACCCCGGAGACGGGCCGGGCGCCCGTCGCGGTGGAAGCCCCGGCCGACGGCTGGTGGTCGGCCGTGCGCTGGAACCCCGCGCCACCGCCGGTCCGCATGGCGAGCGTGGATTCCGCATCGGCGGGTCCGCGGGGTCCGGCGGTCGACAGCTCCGCCCCGCTGGTCGCGGCCGACACAGGCGCGACCGGCACTCCGCCGCCGACCCCGGCGGCCGCCCCCCGGGCCGCGCCGGCCGATACCCTGGCGGCCGCGGCCGGGACGGCGACCGACGGCGGCCCGACCTCCACACCCGCCCTCCATCCCGAGGCCGGGATCTACGCCATCGTCACCTCCGCGCAGGCGATGTCCGGCGTCCGGACGCTGCTCTCCGAGCTGTCCGCGGCCGGTTATCCTACCGCCATCCAGCGGTATCTCGACGACGCGGGTCAGGTATGGTACAGGGGCATGGTCGGTCCGTATCCGTCTCGAGATGCGGCCGAGGCGGCGGCACGGCAGCTGCGCCGGGAGCGCTCGCTCAAGGTGTGGGTGACCGAGATTCGCCCCGGGTCGCTGTCGCCGGAGAACTTGCGCTGACGAACCGGTGACCTCGCCGCCGGACGACCGGATCGCGGATCGACTCGGGGGCCTCCCCGACGGAAGCGCGGTGGTCGTCGTCGCGATGGAGTCGAGCGACGACGCTCGCGCCGCCGCCGAACGGGCGGTCGGCGTTGCGAGGACGCTGGCGGCTTCCCGTGCGCACGTGCTGCTCGCCGGCATCGGTGGCGCGGGCGTCGTCCTGGACCGCGTCCGAGCCGCGTCCGGCGCAGGTCTCGAGGCGGTGTTCCGGGGCGAAGCGACCCTGTCCGAGGTCGCGGTACGGACGGGCCACGGCGAGCCCATCTACCTCCCTTCCGGCGTGCCGGAGGCCGGACGGGCGCCGAACCGTGAGGGGGCCGTGCGGCGCGCGCAGCGGCTCGGAGCCGTGCTGCGGAAGGCTGGCGCCACCCTGGTGCTGCTCCTGGATGCCGAGGTGGCGACCGCGGCCGGGCTGGCCGAATCCGCCGACCTCGTGCTGCGGGGCGCAGGGCCCGAGGGGACGGGCCTCCCGGTCGCGCCGGCGGGAAAGGTCGGTCCGCCGATAACGAGCGACGCGGAGGAAGAGGCGCGTCGACGCAAACGGGGCCGGTGGCGTCGCCACCGCAAGCGCGGTCAGACGGCCGTGGCCCGGGCGGTCGCGGCGGTCACGCTGGTCGCGGCGGCGGTGGGAGGTTGGTGGATCACCTTCGAGATCTTTGGGCCCGAGCAGCCGGCCACACCGGAGCTCGCCCCCCGGGCGGCGGGGGCCGAGACCATGAGGGTGGGAGCGGGCGGAGCGTCCGACTCCGGGACCGCCTCGGGCCCGACCGATTCGAGCCGGGCGGCCAGGGACACGAAGGACGCGGCGCCCGGCGCCGCGAACCGCCTCGCCACGCGTGGAGCGCCGCGGCCGTCGAGCACGCGCCCGGCGGCCCCGCTGTCGGCTTCCCGCGTGGCCAATCGGGCCCCGGCCCTCCCGTACTCGGTGCTCATTGCGAGCTACTCGACGCGGAGCGACGCCGTGAGCCGGGCCCGCCAGTGGTCGGCGGACGACGACATCCTGTACCTCGTGGCTCCGACGCCGGTGCAGGGCCGCGTCTACTACCGCCTGTTCGCCGGCGCGCAGGGGAGCCGGGACGATGCCACGCGGCTCATGAACCGCCTGGTGCACCGCGGACGTAAGGAACGATCGAGCACCTGGGACGTGCGGCCCGTCTCGCTCGCTTTCAGGCTGGCCCTGCGGGCCACCCGGCGGGCGGCGGCTGCGCGGGCGGACACCCTGACCACGCGAGGGGTCCCGGCCTACGTGATCCCGGCGGTGGCCGCGGACGATACGGTGTGGCAGGTGTACGCGGGGGCGTTCGAGTCGGCGGACGCGGGCGCCGTGCTGGCGCGGGCGCTGGCCAAGTCGGGACAGGAGGCGAAGCTGGTGACGAGGCGGGGAACGAGGGGACGATGAAGATCCAGAAGCTCACGCTCCAGGGTTTCAAGTCGTTCGCCGACCGGACCGAGGTGAAGCTGCACGACGGCATCACGGCCATCGTGGGCCCCAACGGGTGCGGGAAATCCAACATCTCCGATGCCCTGCGATGGGTGCTCGGCGAGCAGCGGCCGTCGGCCATACGGGGCGCCCGCATGGAGGAGGCGATCTTCGGCGGGACGTCCCAGCGCGGTCCCATCTCCCGGGCCGAGGTGTCGCTCACCATCCTCAACGACGATGGCGCCCTGGCCCTCCCCTACAGGGAAGTCGTCATCGGACGTACGGTCTACCGGGGCGGAGAGGGCGAGTACAGGCTCAACGGCGAGGTCGTCCGACTGCGCGACATCCAGGACCTGTGCCGCGACACCGGGCTCGGGGCTACGGAGTACTCGGTCATCGAGAGCCGGATGGTCGACGCGATCCTCAGCGATCGGGCCGAGGAGCGGCGTGCCCTGTTCGAGGAAGCCGCGGAGATCGGGCGTTACAAGGACCGTCGTCGGACGGCGCTCCGGCGGCTGGACCAGGCGCAGGGCGACCTCGAACGGCTCGAGGACGTCATCGGCGAGGTGGGGACGAAGGTGCGGTCGCTGGCCCAGCAGCGCGGGCGCGCCGACCGTCACACGGAGTACCGTGACCGACTCCTCCGGCTGGAGGTCGCGGTAGCGGGCGCCCGCCTCGAGGACCTCACCGCCAGGATCGAGTCGCGCGAGGCGGAGCTCGAAAAGCTCCGGCGCCGCCAGCCGGGCGAGGAGGGCCAGCTGCGCACCCGGGAGACCGAGGCGGAGGCCCTGCGGGTGCGCATCGCGGAGGCCGAGCGCGCGCGCGGCGATCGGGCTCGGGAGCTCGAACAGGTCCGGGGCCGCATCGAGGAGCACGAGCGACAGCGCCTCGTCGCCGCCGAGCGGGCCGCCGCCGCCGAGCGCCGCATCGAGGCGATCGGACAGGAGCTCGCGGAGCTGGCTTCCCGCCGCGAGCGCCTCGAGTCCGAGTCCGGGCGGCTGGAGGAGCGGACCGCGACCGAGGAGGCGGAACTCACCGGCCTGCGCGAGCGCGAGGCGGAGCTCCAGTCACGGTCGGAGACCCTGGCCGCCGACCGGGACGCGGCCCGTCACGAGGAGGAGGAGGCGGAGGAACGGGCCGCTTCCCTGGGGCGGGAGGTCCGGCTCGGGGAAGCCGAGGAGGAGGCCCGCGAGGAGCGCATCGCCGAGCGGGCCGCGGAGCTGGAGCGCCGCCAGTCCCAGCTTCGCGACCTGGGCGAAGCCGCGGGCCGGCGAGCCGAGGAGCTGGAGTCGGCCCGGCGGGAGGCCGAAGAGACGTCGGAGCGGGCGGCCGGAGTCGCCCGCCGGCTCGAACAGGCCGAGCGGGAGGTGTCGGCGCGGCGGGAGGACCTTCGCGGGCTGCGCGAGAAGCTCGCGTCCCTCGAGGGCGAGCTCGCGTCCGAGCGAGCCCGGGCCGCGGGACTGGAGAGCCTGCTGGCTTCCGGCGGAGATGTCCCCGCTCCCGTGGCCGCGCTCCTGGAGCGGTCGGACGAGATCCCCGGGTTTCGTGGCCTTCTGGCGGACTCCATCTCCGCGAGCGCCGAGTTCGCGCCGGCCGTGGAGGCGGTGCTCGGCGCGTACCTTCACGGCCTTCTCGTCGACGGGTGGGACGGAGTGCGCGCGGTGCGGCGGTTGCTGGACGAGGGCTCCGAGGAGGGTGTTCTCCTCCTGCCGCTGGATCCCGGACCACGACGTTCCGCCGGCGGAACGGAGGGCGGCCGGGGTCGACCCCTGGTCGACGTGGTCCGGTCTCACGGAGCCGGTGCCGCCTGGGTCGAGGCGCTCCTGGACGGCGTTCGGCTCGACGCAGATGGAGAGCTCTCCTCGCGGGGCGGGAGCTGGGTGGCGCCGGATGGGAGCGGGGAGGACCGGTGGGGCGCCGTGCGGCTTGGACAGCTCGCCGCGGCCCGCGGCACGGTGCGCCGACGGGCAGAGCTGGAGGAGGCACGCGAGGCGGCCGCCAGGAAGGAGAAGCGGGTCGAATCGCTCCGGGGAGACGTAGCCGAGATGGAAGCCCGGCTGGAGGCGGCCGCCGGTCGGGCCTCCGAGCTGGGGGAGGAGGCCACCGACGCGGCGCGGTCGTCCCGGGAGGCGACCGAGAGGGCCGAGGCGTCGGCGGCACGGCTCGAGCGCGCGTCCCGCGAGCGCGAAGAAGCGTCGGCGCGGATCGCGGAGCTCGAGGGCAGCCTGGAGGAGGCGCGGACCCTGCGACGGCGGGGCGACGAGCGACTGGAGGAGCTTCGGGCCGAGCTCGAGCGGGCGTCCGAGGGCCTGGCGGGCGTCCGGGAGCGCTCCCGGCAGGCGCGGGGCGCCGCGGAGGAGTCGCGGGGACGCCTGCACGAGCTGCAGCTGGAGCTGGCCCGGCGCGAATCGGAGCTCTCCGGAGCCAAGGAGCGGCTGGATCGGGCGCGGACGGCGACGCGCGAGCTGGACGAGCGGCGCCGTCGCCTGGAGGAAGAGGGCGCCGCCGAGGGCGAGGCGCAGGACGCCTCGATCCGCCACCAGGAGGAGGCGGGAGAGGCGCTGGTCGACCTGCTGGAGCGTCGGGCCGAGATGGAGGAGCGCCTCGGCGAGGCGGAGCGGGAGCTCGCGTCCCGCCGCCAGGCCCTGGAGACGCTGGAGCAGGGCCTGCGCGAGGTGCGGCGGAGCGAGCGAGAGCACGTGGAGCACCGCCACCGCCTGGAGCTCGAGCTGGCCGAGATGCGGGGCAAGCGGGGCTCGATCCGGGAGCGGATCGAGGCGGAGTGGGAGGAGACGCTGGAGGCGCTGCTCGAGCGGATCGAGCCCCTCGAGGATGGCGGGCCCGACGCCTGGTCGCGGGAGCTCGAGGAGGTGCGACGGAAGCTCGCGCGCCTCGGGCCCGTCAACCTTCTGGCGGCCGAGGAATACGAGGAGGAGAAGGAGCGCCTCGACTTCCTCACCGCGCAGCGCGACGACCTGGTCGAGGCGCGCGACGACCTGCACGCGTCCATCCGGCGCATCAACACCGAAGCCGCCCGCGCCTTCCAGTCCACCTTCGACCAGGTGCGCGAGAACTTCCAGCGGACTTTCACGAGCCTGTTCGAGGGCGGCCAGTGCGACCTGTGGCTCGAGGACGCGGAGGATCCCCTCGACTCGCCCATAGAGATCTCGGCCAGTCCACGCGGCAAGCGGACGCAGCGGATCCACCTCCTCTCCGGCGGGGAGCGAGCCCTCACGGCGCTGTCCCTGCTGTTCGCGATCTACCTGGCCAAGCCCAGCCCGTTCTGCATCATGGACGAGGTGGACGCGCCCCTGGACGAGACCAACATTGGACGCTTCGTGCAGATGCTGGCCCGGTTCAAGGATGACACGCAGTTCATCGTGATCACCCACAATCCGCGCACGATCGAAGCGGCGGATTGGATCTACGGCGTGACGATGCAGGAGCCGGGCGTCTCCTCGGTGGTGGGCGTGGAGTTCGGGAACCTCCCGGCGGGGCAGGTCGCGTGAGCCGCCTGGTCGTCGTCGGATGCGGGACGGTCGTGCCCGAGGCCGACCGGGGCTGCTCCTCCTACTACCTTGAGTTCGGGGGAGGCCGCATACTCCTCGACTGCGGGGCCGGGGCCGTCCAGTCCCTCGCACGACTGGGGCTGCCGTGGAGCGAGCTCTCGGACCTCGTGATCACCCACTTCCACGCCGATCACGTCGGTGCGGTGCCGGGCCTGTTCTTTGCCCTCAAGCACGGCATCATGCCCCCGCGCCGGGACGACCTCACGGTATGGGGCCCTCCGGGGACGCGGCTCCTGTTCGAGCGGCTGGCGGCCGCCCTCGGCGACTACCTGCTGGATCCGGGCTTCCCGCTGGCCTTTCGGGAGGTGACGCCCGGCTCCCGCTCGGAGCTCTCCTGCGGCGTGGCCCTCTCCGTCCACGAGACCGCACACACCGAAGAGAGCCACGCCGTGCGGCTGGACGGTCCGGAAGCTGCTGTGGGCTACACCGGCGACACCGGGCCGGTGCCGGAACTCGGGCGCTTCTTCGCGGGAGTGGACCTGCTGGTGAGCGAGTGCTCGCTGACCGACGATCAGGTCGGTGACAACCACCTCTCGCCGACGCGGGTGGCGACGATCGCCGCCGAGGCCGAGCCCGGCGTGTTGCTTCTTTCGCACATCTACCCGCACGTTCGAGAGCGACTCGACGTGCCGGCCCTGGTGGCCGAGGCCGGCTGGACGGGTCCGACGCGGGTGGCTGCAGACGGGATGTCGGTGGTGCTCCCCGTGGAGTCGGGGCGGAGCGCGGGCGGGAGTTGAGGGAGCCTTGAGCTCGGTTACGAAAGAGTCTCCAGGAGTCATACGAGCATGCTGGTCGTAATGAAGCACGGCGCGAGCCGGGAGGAGATCGACCGGGTCGCCGACACGATACGCGAGATGGGCTACGACGCGGAGCCCATCCCCGGGCGCCAGCGCACGGCCGTGGGGCTGGTCGGAAACGACGGCCGGGTGGACGATGGCCGGCTCCTGACGCTCCCGGGGGTGCTGCGGGTCATCCACGTCTCGCAGCCCTACAAGCAGGTGAGCCGGGAGTGGAAGCCCGACGACACCACCTTCGAGCTGGCGAACGGCGTGCGCATCGGGGGCCGGGACATCGTCCTCATCGCCGGCCCGTGCTCGGTGGAGTCCGAGGAGCAGATCCTCCGGACGGCGCGTCGCGTGCGTGCGGCCGGGGCCACGATCCTGCGGGGTGGCGCCTTCAAGCCGCGTACCTCGCCCTACTCCTTCCAGGGGCTCGGACGAGAGGGCCTGAAGCTCCTGGCCCTGGCGCGGCAGGAGACCGGCCTGGCCGTGGTGACCGAGGCCCTGGACGCCGAGGGCGTGGAGCTGGTGGCCGAGTATGGAGACATCATCCAGATCGGCGCGCGCAACATGCAGAACTACGCGCTCCTCCGGGAGGCGGGCCGGGCCGGCAAGCCCGTCCTTCTCAAGCGGGGCATGTCGGCCACCATCAAGGAGCTGCTCCTTGCCGCGGAGTACATCCTGCTCGAGGGGGAGTCCCGGGTGATCCTGTGCGAGCGCGGCGTCCGCAGCTTCGACCACCACGCCCGCAACCTCCTCGACCTGACCGCGATCCCCAGCGTCAAGGAGCTCTCGCACCTGCCGATCATCGCGGACCCGGCGCACGGTACGGGACACCGGGACAAGGTCCCGCCCATGGCCCGGGCCGCGGTGGCGGCCGGCGCGGACGGCATCATGGTGGAGGTGCATCCAGACCCGGCCTCCGCCCTCTCCGATGGGGCCCAGTCGTTGACCCCGGACCAGTACGACGACCTGGTCGTCGAGGTCACGGCCATCGCACGCGCCCTCGGGCGGGGCATCGTCCGGCCGGCCGAGTCGGCGGTCGCCGGGGGCTGATCGCTCCCGTGGTCGATCCGGCCCGCCGGGCTCGCGAGCGGGCCGTCCGGGGCGAGGCCCTGGCGGTCGAGCACCTGCGGGCCGCGGGTCTCGAGATCCTCGCCCGGAACTGGCGCTCCGGGCGGTGCGAGATCGACGTGGTCGCCCGCGAAGGCCCGGTCGTGGCGTTCGTGGAGGTGAAGACCCGCGGCGAGGGACCGCAGGCTCCGCTGGAGGCGGTCGACCGCCGGAAGCGCGCCCGGGTCCGTCGCGCGGCCGAAGCCTGGATTCACCGTCATCCGGGGATCGGAAGGGAGTTCCGATTCGACGCCGTCGGCGTCCTTCTCGGCCCCGGCAGCCGCGTTCGCCTCGAGCACGTGCGCGATGCCTTCAGGGGAGAGGACGCGTGAGCCGCGGCGCGGCTTGCGGGATCCGCGGGAGGGCCCGTACCGACGGCCCTCCCGGCGGGGCCGCCCGGCCGGACCGTCGCATCGGGACGCTTGCAGCGCCCGCGTCCGATCCGTACCATGAAGGGCGCCCCAGGCCCGTGGGACTCCGAACGCGTGAACCCCGTCAGGACCGTGAAGGTAGCAGCGGTAAGCGTGCGAAGGTCGCCACGGTGAGTCTGGGGCGTTCTCGCATCCCGCCGGTCCTCGCTCTCGCCCCCAGCATCGGTTAGAAGCGTGTCCCGCGCCGCACTCGCCCGCACACACCGTCCCCGGCGCTTCGAGGAGCTGGTCGGCCAGGACGCCGTCGCGCGCACGTTGCGCGCCGCGGTCGAGGGCGGTCGCGTGGGGCACGCCTACCTGTTCTGCGGCCCCCGCGGCGTCGGCAAGACCACGGCCGCCCGCATCCTCGCCATGGCCCTCAACTGCCCGAACCGGGAGGGTGGCGAGCCGTGCGGGACCTGCCAATCGTGCGAACGGATCTGGTCCGGTCGGACCTCGCTCGATGTCGTGGAGATCGACGCCGCCAGCCACCGGGGCGTGGACGACGCGCGCGAGCTGCGGGAGAGGGCCATGTACGCTCCCTCCGAGGAAGGGCGCTACAAGGTGTACATCGTGGACGAGGCGCACATGCTCACCCGGGAGGCCTGGAACGCCCTCCTCAAGATCCTGGAGGAGCCCCCGTCCCGGGTCATCTTCGCGTTCGCGACCACCGAGCCCCAGCGCATCCAGCAGACCGCGGCGCCCGTGCTGTCCCGCTGCCAGCGCTTCGACTTCCGGCGCGTTTCCGTCCAGGACATCCTCGGACGGCTGGAGACCGTGCTGGAGCGCGAGGGCGTGGAGGCCGAGGAGGGATCCCTGCTCCCCATCGCTCGCCGGGCCGAAGGAGGCGTGAGGGACGCGCTCTCCCTGCTGGACCAGGTGCTGTCCTTCTCGGACGATCGGATCGGAGCCGCGGACGTCCGCCGCATGCTGGGCCTGGTGGACGAGGACCGCTACCTGGCCTTCTTCGAGCTGGCCGCGGAGGGTGATCGTTCAGGCGTGCTCCCCTTCGTGCAGGAGCTGCTGGACGCTGGCTACGATCCCGTCGAGTTCGTGCGTGGGCTGGCGGACGGTCTGCGCATTCTCCTGGCCCTGCGCATGGACCCGGGGGCGGACGTGGAGGTCTCGCCGGACTCCAGGCCTCGCTTCGTGGCCATGGCCGAGCGTTTCGAGGAAGTGGACCTCCTGCGGCTCCTGATGGCGGTGTCGGATTTCGAGACGTCGGGCCGCTTCCGGCGCAGCGCCCAGCAGCGGATCCAGCTCGAGGTGCTGCTGCTCCGGCTCGTGTCGATGGACTCCGCGGTGGAGCTCGAGGACTTGCTGCGGGCCGCGGGTGGAGAGATCCCGCCCTCCGGACGCCGCCCCCGACATCCGGAGGGCTCGTCCCGCCCCACCGCCCCGGGCGGAACGGGACGTCCGCGGTCGTCGGCTCCGGACGCGGGTGCGGAGGGGAGTGCGGATGCGGGTGCGGACGAGTCGAGCGCAGGATCGGGCTCCTCTCCCGTTCCGGCCGGGCGCGCGGAGGAGTCGCCCGAACCGCCCCCGGACGAGCGCCCGGAGAGCGGCGCCGCCGGGGGAACGGTCGGGCTGCAGGAGGCGTGGCGGACGGCCCTGGCCGGAGCCACCAACCTGTCCGGCATCGGCCTGGCACTGCGGGGCACGCGCCTCCGGGAGACGGAGCGGGGGGCCTTTCTGGTGGAGGCTCCCGCGGGCCTGGCCGACGACCTGGAAGCCTACCTGGCCGACGAACGTTCCCGGCCCGTGCGGACCGCGCTGGCCAAAGCGCTGGGCCGCCCCGAGGCCGGCGTCGAGCTCCGGGTGCGTGAGGCCGGTCCCCCTCGCCGGATGACGGCAGAAGCGGCGCGAAAACAGCGGCTGGAGGACATGGCTGGCATGGACCCAAGTCTTCGGGAAGCGGTAGAAGAACTCGACCTGTCGATCAAGGAGTGACACCGCCGTGGATTCCATGAAGAACCTCCAGCAGCTCTTCCAGATGGGCCAGCAGATGCAGTCGCGCATGAACGACCTGCAGAAGCGTCTGGCCAGCGAAACCGTGACCTCGCGGAGCGGAGGCGGGATGGTGGAGGTGACCGTTGACGGAACCGGGGAAGTCAAGCGCGTCAAGCTCGACCCCTCGGTCGTCGATCCGGGTGACGTCGAGATGCTGGAGGACCTGGTGCTGGCCGCCGTGTCCGAGGCGCAGCGCCGGGCGAAGGACAAGCTCGAGGAGGAGATGCGGGAGGCCACGGGCGGACTTCCGATGCCGGGCCTCTCCCAGCTCCTGGGCGGTTGACGGCTCCGAGCCCTCTCCCGCCACGGAGGCGACCGTGTCCGCGATCGAGGACCTGATCACGGAGCTGGGCCGGCTTCCGGGCGTCGGTCGCAAGACGGCACAGCGGCTGACCTACCACCTCCTGAAGACGCCACCGGGGGAGGCACGGCAGCTGTCCCGTGCCATCGATCGGGTGGTGGACGAGGTGCACGCGTGTTCGACGTGCGGCAACCTGAGCGACTCCGATCCATGCGAGTTCTGCTCCGACGCCCGACGCGACGACGCGGTGTTGTGCGTGGTCGAGGAGGCCTCTGACATCACGGCCATCGAGAAGTCGGGTCACTTCGATGGCGTGTACCACGTGCTGGGCGGACGGCTCTCGCCTCTGGACGGCATCGGGCCGGACGACCTCAACATCGCTTCCCTCCTGACGCGCCTGCGCGGGGGAGTGCGGGAGGTGATCCTGGCCACGAACCCGAGCGTGGAGGGCGAGGCGACGGCGACCTACCTCCACCGCCTCCTCCGGGACATGGATGGCGTGCGGATCACGCGCCTGGCCCGGGGGCTGCCGGTCGGCGGAGACCTCGAGTACGCCGACGGCGTCACCATCGCGGAAGCGTTCACCGGCCGCAGGGACATGTAACGCGGGAGCACCGGATGCCGACCTGGATCTCGTTGGATGACTCGGAGGACCGCGCGTGGCGAATCCTCAAGGTCGCGGGGCTCGCGCTTCTGGGCGCAGGGGCCGTGACCGCGCTGGGCGCCTGGCTGGCGCGTGACCAGATGGTCCGTCACCGGAAGGACCTGTTCAGTCCGCACCCGCTCCGCCGCCTGGCCGCGCTGGGATACCTGAAGTCGCACCCGGATGTAGACAACGTCCTGCTGCTGAGGGATTTTCTCGCCTGGGAGGAGCGCCCCCTGTTGCGCCGCAAGGCATCGGGCATCCTCGAGACGATGGAAGAGGACCTGGCGGCGGCCGCGGAGTCGGCCGGGGGCGCCTGAGCGCGTGCGGGCCCGTCCGGTCTCGTGGTTGCGGGGAAGAAGGGATCGGCTCGACGCTTCGCGGGCGCCGTCCCGGAGGCCTCGACACCCTGGACGCGGGTGAGTCTTGATCTGGAACCTGCCCAACGCCATCACGACGCTGCGGGTGCTGCTCGCGCCGCTCCTGGCGTTTCTGCTCCTGGAGCCCGGCGCCACGGCGCGCGCTCTGGGTTTCGGCGTGTTCCTGGTCGCGGCCGTTTCCGACCTGTGGGACGGATACCTGGCGCGGCGCCGTCACGAGATCACCGACTACGGTCGGCTGGTCGACCCGGTGGCCGACAAGCTGCTCCTCGCGGCCGCGCTGGTGCCGCTGTACCTCCTCACGCGGCGGTCGGCCGATCTCGCCGGCATCCCCGTGTACGACACGGTCCCCCTGTGGGCGGTGCTGGTGCTCCTGGGACGTGAGCTCCTCATCACGGTGCTGCGCTCCGTGGCCGCGCGCCGTGGGCGGGTGGTCGCCGCCATGCGGTCCGGCAAGTACAAGGCGTTCGTGCAGAACCTCTTCCTCGGGGGCGCCATGCTCTGGGTCATCGCCCGCACGGCCGGGGCGGGTCCCGGCGGTGCTGGAATGGCCCTCCTCGGCTGGGCTACGGCCGTGACTCTGTCGGGTGCCTTACTCCTCACCGTGGGCTCGCTCGCGGAGTACCTTACCGCTTTCGCACGGGTGCTCGAGAGGCGTCGCGCGTCGTGACCGTACCGGCTGCGGGACGGGGCCGGTCCGGCCGCGTCCTCGTGCTGGTGGTCGGCGACGAGATCGTGGACGGCTCCGTGCGGGATCGGAACGGCGTCCGGGTGGCGGCGGCGGTCAGCGCGCGCGGCGGGTCGATCGTGCGCATCGAGTCGGTAGGGGATGACCTCGACTCGATCGCCCGCGCCGTGCGTGAGGGCGTGAAGCTGGGCGGCGTGATCGTGACGGGAGGGCTGGGACCCACGCGGGATGACGTGACCCGAGAGGGGGTCGCGGCGGCGCTCGGCGTCCCGCTGGTCGTGGATGACGGGTGGACGGAACGAGCGGCCGCCCGACACCCGATCGTCCGTCGCCTCCCGGGGATGGAGCGGCAGTCACGCATTCCGGAGGGCGCCCGCGCTGTGGACAATCCCACCGGCACGGCCCTGGGCTTCCTGGCCGAGACCCGGGAAGGGGGATGGGTGCTCGTGCTTCCCGGCGTGCCTTCGGAGATCTCCGCGATGCTGGCAGGCGAGGCGGGGAACATCCTGGACGATCGCCTGCCCGGCTCCGTGGGGCCGGTCGTTCGCGCGGCGATCGCGGGAGTGCCCGAGTCCGTGGTGGCGGCGCGCGTCGAGGAGGTGGCGGAGTTGCGCGGCCTTCGCCTGGCCAGCTACCCGCATCGCGGCACCGTCGATCTGCTCGTCCGTCCCTCTCCCGGCCAGGAGGGGGACGCGGCGACGCTGGCCCTCGAGGCGGCGGTCCGGGGCCTGCGGCTACGCTTCGGGCCGGACCTGTACGAGGTGGGTGATCGCGGGTTGTCGGAGACGGTCGTGGACGAGCTTCGCTCCCGGGGCATGACGCTCGCCGTGGCCGAGAGCTGCACGGGTGGAGGGCTGGGCGCGGCGGTGACCGCGGTGCCGGGCTCGTCCGACGTGTTCTGGGGAGGTGTGATCGTCTACGCGAACGCGGCCAAGCAGCGGCTTCTCGGCGTGCCCGGGCCCATGCTGGAGCGCGAGGGCGCCGTGTCCGAGGCCGTGGCCCTCGCCATGGCGCGGGGAATGCGGGGGCGTGCGGAGACGAGCTGGGGCGTGTCCATCACGGGCGTCGCCGGACCGTCCGGCGGCACGCCGGAGAAGCCGGTGGGCACGGTGTGGATGGCCGCCGTCGGCGAACGGGAGGCCGTGCGGCGGTATCATTTGCCGGGGGGCAGGGCGGAGGTGCGGGACCGGAGCGTCGCGGCGGCCCTCGATCTCCTCCGCAGGACCGTGATCCACTCGGAGTGAGCGGAAGACTCAACAGGAGCCGGGTCCGAAGTGAATAGACGAAACAGAGAGGAACCGGAGCGCGAGGACGTCGAGCCGCGGGATGCGGACGGGGAGCGGCGTGCCCCGGCGCCAGAGGGGCCCGACGCCACCGACGGCTTCGCGGCCACCTCGGAGACGGCCGCGGTCCAGGACGCGGGTGCGGACGCCAGTCAGCGTCTGTCGGACGAGATCCGGGAGGAACTCGCCGAGCTCGAGGCGCTGCGGGAGCGCCACCTGAGGCTGGCCGCCGAATACGACAACTATCGTAAGCGCACGCGCCGGGAGCTCACCGAGGCCTCCGAGCGGGCGCAGGGCGAGCTCATGGTCCGCCTGCTCGATGGCCTGGACGACCTGGAGCGGGTGCTGGCCACGCCGGCGGAGGCGACCACCGTCGAGGCGCTGCACGAAGGCGTCGAGCTCGTCGAGCGGAAGCTCAGGAAGGAGCTCGCCGACGCCGGCCTGGAGCGCATTGAGGCCGAGGGCGAGCCGTTCGATCCGCGCGTGCACGATGCCCTCCTCACCGTCCCGGTCGCCGACCCGGATCGCGACGAGGTCGTCTCGCGAGTGCTGGTGAGCGGATACCGGCTCGGCGACCGGGTGCTGCGACCCGCCCGCGTGGAGGTCATGAAATACCAGCCCGGGGCCGGAGACGCCATGAGGGACGGAGCCGGCGACGGAGCCGCTTGATGGCCACGCGCACCAAGGACTACTACGACGTCCTGGGGGTCCCGGAGAGCGCGACGGCGGACGACATCAAGAAGGCGTACCGAAAGCTGGCCAAGAAGCACCACCCGGATGCGAACCCCGATGACCCGGCAGCCGCGGAGCGCTTCAAGGAGATCAGCGAAGCGTACCGGGTCCTGTCGGACGCGGAGCAGCGCAAGCGGTACGACGAGCTCCGGCGCTACGGGGGCGCCGGTCCGTTCGCGGGGCGGCGCCCGGGTGCGAGGCCCGGCCCGGCCGGCGGCGTGCGGTTCGAGGACCTGGGCGAGTCCGGGTTCGGTGGTATCGGCGACTTCTTCAGCTCCATCTTCGACTTCGGCAGGAGGGCGTCCGGCGGCCACGAGCGGCAGACTCGTCGAGGCCGGAACGTCGAGCTGGACGTCGACATCCCGCTTCGCGTGGCAGCCCGAGGGGGGAAGATCCGGGTCACGGTCCCGGTGCGGGAGGAGTGTGCGGCTTGCGATGGCACGGGCGTGGCTCCGGGCGCCAGCCTGGAGAAGTGCACGCGGTGTGGGGGTCGGGGGACGATCGCCTACGAGCAGGGTGGCTTCGCGGTCAACCGCCCCTGCCCGCAGTGCATGGGTCGCGGAGAGATCCCCACGCAGGCGTGCAGCGTATGCGGAGGTCAGGGGGAGGTCCGCAGCGCGCGCAAGCTGAACGTCCGCATCCCGGCCGGCGTGGACGACGAGGCCCGCATCCGGGTGCCGAGTCAGGGGGAGCGTGGGCCGGGCGGCGGCCCCCAGGGCGACCTCATCATCCGTGTCCACGTGGGGGAAGACACCTTCTTCAGCCGCGAGGGGCGCGACCTTGTGTGCGAGGTACCGATCAACCTGGCCCAGGCCCTGCTCGGGTCCCGGGTCCGCGTCCGGACGGTGGACAACAAGAAGGTCGTTCTCCGCATTCCCCCCGGGACCCAGAGCGGCACCGTGTTCCGGATCCGAGGTCAGGGAATCGGAGGGGAGGGAGAACGGGGCGATCAGCTCGTGCGCGTCCAGATCCGGGTGCCCGAGGACATGAGCGATCGCGGGCTGGAGCTGGCCCGCGAGATGGCCGAAGAGGAAGGACTCCCGTACTGAGGCGGGGCTTCAGCGGACGATAACGCCTCCGCCCACGACCACGTCCTCCCGGTACAGCACGGCGCTCTGACCGGGGGTCACGGCTCGGCGCGGCGCCAGGAGCTCGAGCTCGAATCGGTCGCCGTCCATGGCGGTGAGGACCGCCTCGACGACGGGCGCCCCGTGTCGGATGCGCACCCCGATCTCCTCGCCGGGGAGCGGCGGCTCGGCCAGCCAGTTGGCGCGTTCGGCCCGCAGGACCGAGGTCTGGAGCGCCTCTCGGGGGCCGATCACCACCTGGCGGGCCTCGGGCCGGATCTCGGCCACGTACATGGGCTCCGGGAAGCCCCCCGGAAGCCCCCGGCGCTGTCCGACCGTGAAGCCGGCGTAGCCCTCGTGGGAGCCCACCACCCTCCCGTCGCGGAGCACGACGTCCCCCCGCGACAGGGCCGGGTGGCCGGGACCCAGATACCGTCGCAGCACGCCCCGGTAGTCGTTGTCGGGCACAAAGCAGATCTCGAACGACTCGGGCTTTTCCGCCGTCGAGAGCCCGAGCTCGCGCGCGATGGCCCGGACCCGAGACTTGCGGAGCTCTCCGATCGGCAGGAGCAGGCGGTCCAGGGCCGCGCGGTCGATGCCCCACAGGAAGTAGGTCTGGTCCTTCCGGTCGTCTTCGGCGCGGCAGAGGAGCGTCGGCTCGCCCGGCGATCGCCGGATGCGGGCGTAGTGGCCGGTGGCCATGTGCTCGCAGCCCAGGGCTTCGGCCCGCCCGAGGAGGTCCCGGAACTTCGTGAAGCTGTTGCAGCGCACGCAGGGGATCGGCGTGCGGCCCGCGGCGTACTCGCCGACGAAATCGTCGATCACGTCCTCGGCAAAGCTCGCCTCGGCGTCGAACACGACGTGCGGAATGCCGAGTCGCCCCGCCACCGCCTTCGCATCACCGATGCCCTCGAGCCCGCAGCACGTGTTGGAGGGGCCGTCGACCTCGCCGTAGCAGAAGGTCTTGATGGTGGCGCCCACCACCTGGTGTCCGGCCCGGTGGAGGAGGGCCGCCGTCACGCTGGAGTCCACGCCGCCCGACATGGCGGCGAGGACGCGCCCGGACGAGCTCACGGAGCCGGGGCGGCGTGGCGGGTCCCGGCCGGCTCCAGCATCTCGGCGGCCAGACGGGCCGCGCTGCGCCCGGCCCGCTCCACCTCTTCCGCCGTGGTCCCCGGTCCGAAGCTGAAGCGGAGCACGCCGTACGGTTCGTCCGACCCGGTTCCCGCGCCCATCGCGTCCAGGACGTGCGAGGAGTGGTGGGCCCCGCTGCTGCAGGCCGAGCCGGCGGACAGCGCCACGCCCTCCAGGTCGAGGGTGACGAGCAGCTCGGCCGCGTCCGCCCCCGGGAGGCCCACGCTCAGGATGTTCGGCAGCCGTTCCGGAGCGCCCGCGCCGTGCATGCGCACGCCGGGGACCCTGGCCTCCAGACGACCGGCCAGCTCATCCCTGAGCTCCCGCCAGCGGGCGGCCGAGCCCGGGAGGGCCTCGACGGCCAGACGCGCCGCCTCGGCGAAGCCCACGGCCGCCAGCGGATTCTGCGTCCCGGGCCACAGCCCGCGCTCCTGGGAGCCGCCGAAGGTCAGGGGCTCGAGCCGGAGCCCCTCGCGCACGACCAGGAGCCCGATGCCGACCGGACCTCCGAGCTTGTGTGCGGTCACCGTGAGGAGGTCGGCCCCCGAGGCCTCGCGGGACACCGGCACCTTTCCGAACGCCTGAACGGCGTCCGTGTGGAGGAAAGCGCCGCGCGCGTGGGCCATGCGCGCCGCCTCGGCCACGGGCTGGATCGACCCGACCTCGTTGTTGGCCCACATGAGGGACACGAGGCACGGGCCCCCACGGGCCTCGTCGAGGGCGGCTTCCAGCGCGGCGAGCCTGACGACCCCGTGGCCGTCCACCGGGAGGTGGACGAGGTGCGCCCCCTCGCGCTCGGCCTGACGGGCGGCTTCCAGGACGGCCTTGTGCTCGATGGCCGACACGAGGAGTGTCGGCCGGCGCCCGGCATGCGCGCGCGCGAAGCCGAGCACGGCCAGGTTGTCGGCCTGAGTCCCGCCGGCGGTGAACCGAAGCTCCGAGACCGGCGCTCCGAGGAGACCGGCGAGCCGTCCGCGCGCCTCCTCGAGACGGCTGCGTGCCCGGCTCCCGAACCCGTGGGAGCTCGCGGCGTTGAAGTCGGCCTCGCCGAGCGCTGCCTGCATGGCGGCCCACACCTCGCCGCGCAGGGGCGAGGTGGCGGCGTGGTCCAGGTAGATTCGCTCGCCGTCGGCAGGGTGGTCGCGCATGGCGAATTCCGCACCAGGGTTCAGGGTCACGTGGGGACGTCCGGGAGCGCCGGCGCCCCGGCGCCCGTCCGGTCCTTCATATCCGGAGCCGCGGGTGGAGTTCCTGCAGCGGAAGGATCTTCCGACGTCCCCGAGGACGCGCTAGCTTCAGACTGCGGCTCATCGCAGCCATCCACCAGCGTGCGCCTCCGACCGTGCCAGGGAGGATCATGGACCCCGACGCTTTCTGCTCCGAGACTCTTCCTCCGCCCGCCGCCTCGCTGTTCCGAGCCACCGTCCACGGACTCGCCTTCGCCGGCCGCAGCCGACACCTGATGAACCTGGACGGCGAGGACCATCTCCTGCTCATTCCCGATCCACCCGGCGGCCATCCGGAACAGGTGTGGGTCCACCTTCGGGAAGGGGATCCGCTCGGGCACCTCCCGGACGAGATCGGCGGCTGGCTGGCCCCCTGGATGCGGAGCGGAGGCCGAGCTCACGCGCGGGTGGTGCGCGTGGGGGACGAGAGCGTGCCCAGCTGGAAGCGCCTCCTGGTGGAGGTCGTGTGCGGGGAAGGACGTGGGGGTCCACCGGCCACCACCTGAGGCGGCGGGGACGCGGGGTCACATCGAACGCACGCCCAGCGTCGTCACGTCGTCCACCTCCACCGTCTCCTCGGTCCAGAAGGGCTCGCCGTAGGGCCGGCGGATCAGCGACCCGTAGTGCCGATTCTGCGTCTCGATCAGGTCGTACAGGTCCTGTCCCGTGGGAAAGATCTCGCCGGCCGCGTCCTTCCCGTCGAACTGCGACGCGTAGCAGTGGATCGCCTCCATCTTGCGCTCGAACTGCCGGCCGATGTCCACCACGAACGTCGGCTTGAGCGGGTCCTCCCGGTAGCTGAGCGCGTACAGGACCTTGAGCGGACGGTGCGGCTCGCCGTCTCCGTACCGTGAGAGGCCCGCGAGATAGCAGGCATCACGGGAGAGCTCGGAGGCGATCCGGTGATCCGGGTGGCGTCCGCGAGGAAAGGGAAGGATGACGGTCCGGGGCCGCAGGCCGCGCACGAGTCCCACCAGGCGGCGGCGGCTCTCATCGGTGTTGAACAGGCCGGCATCGGGCAGGCCCGCGTTGAGCCGGGCCACGACGCCCAGCACGCCCGCCGCCCGCTCGGCCTCCTCGCCGCGCAGCTCCGCCGAGCCCCGGGTCCCCATCTCACCCAGGGTGAGGTCGACGATGGCCGTCCGGTGACCCTGGTCGGCGGCGCGGAGGAGGGTGCCCCCGCAGGTGAGCTCCACGTCGTCCCGGTGCGCCGCGATCGCCAGGAGGTCGACGGGACCGATCGCCCGTGCGCGGGCGGCGAGCTCCTCGGCCCCCGTCTTCTCCTCGTCGCTCATCGCCCACCTCCCGCTGCCCGGCCCCCGGCGCGGCCCACGGGGCCGCCGGCCTTCACTCGTAGCGCAGCGCCTCGACGGGGTCGAGGCGTGCGCCGCGGGAAGCAGGGTAGAGACCGAAGCCGATCCCCGTCAACGCGGACACCCCGAGTGCCGCCACCACGGACCACAGCGGCACGGTGGCCGGGATCGGCGTCCAGCGGTCGATCGCCCACACGATGGCGCCGCCGATCGCCATGCCGGTGGCGCCTCCGACCAGCGTCACGGTGGACGCCTCGACGAGGAACTGCCACAGGATGTCGCTGCGCCGGGCGCCCAGCGCCTTCCGGACCCCGATCTCCCGCGTACGCTCGGTGACCGAGATCATCATGATCCCGATGACGCCCACGCCGCCCACCATGAGCCCCACGCTGGACAGCGCGAACATGACCGTGAACAGGGCCGTGGTGAGCTGACCCCACAGCTTGAGGATCTCGTCCTGGGTGATGATGGCGAAATTGTCCTTCTGGCCGGGGTGCAGCCGCCGGATCTGCCGCATCTTCCCCTCGACCTGGTCCATGGCCACGTCGATGGGCACGCCGTCCTTCGGGGTCACGACGAAAGTGATGAGCCGGTGCCAGAAGGGCACGTACTCCCAGGCGGATTCGAACGGTATGAGCATGTAGTGGGACACGAATCCTGCGAACAGGTTGTCGGCCCTGCGATAGGTGCCGACCACCTGGAAGGGGGTCGCGGTGCCCTGGCCCGACGGCGAGGCGATGGTGAACTGTCGCTGGAGCGGGTCGCGCCCCTCGTACAGGTCCTCGGCCACCTGAGAGTCGACCACGGCCACCGGCCGGCCACGCTTGGCCTCGGTCGAGGTGAAGAAGCGCCCGTCCTCGAGCTGGCCGTTGTCCGTCTCCAGGAAGTCGGCCGCCACGGCCACCAGCGCGATGCCGATGTCGCGGTCGCGGTGCCGCGCCTTGTAGCCGCTCTGGCTCAGGTCGGCGATCGCGTCGGCGCTCTTGATGGCCGGGAGCTGCGCGAGCTGATCGGCCCAGCGCGGCTCCAGCGGCGGGTTCTTCATGAACGCGGACTCCTCCTCCTCGGTGCCGGTCGTTATGCCGCCGCCCTGGGGGGCGTGGGCCACGTAGAAGGTGGTGGGACCCCGCGAGGAGATGAGCTCGGTGAAGCTGTCGTTGATCCCGGTGATGGCCGCGGCCATCACCATGACGACCATCACCCCGATGGTCACGCCGAGGATCGTGAGGCCGCTGCGCACCTTGTTGGCGCGCAGGGAGTCCAGCGCGATGACGATGCCCTCGCCCAGGGCGACGAGCCAGCTCATCCCTCCACCCTCCTCACTCGGCGTGCAAAGCGACGATGGGGTCCAGCCGCGCGGCCCGGCTGGCCGGGTAGACGCCCGAGACCAGTCCCACCACAACACCGAGCGCCACGGCCAGGGCCAGCGACCACAGGGGCGTGGACGCGGGCAGCGGCGTGAGGGCGTGCACGATCCGGGCGAGGCCTACGCCGATCCCGACCCCGAGGCCGGCGCCCATGAGGCTGAGGACCGACGACTCGGCCAGGAACTGGACGAGCACGTCGCTCTGACGGGCGCCCACGGCCTTGCGTAGCCCGATCTCGCGCGTCCGCTGCGAAACGGACACGAGCATGATGTTCATGATCACGATGCCGCCGACGACGAGGGCGATGGACACCAGGCCCGGCAGCACGGTGAGGAGGACGTTGTTGATCTTGTCCCAGGCGCTCAGCAGACCGCTCGACGTCTGGATGTCGAAGTTGTTGTCCCGTGCCGGGCGCAGCCTGCGGTCGGCACGGAGCCCTCCCTCGACGGCCGCCATGGCGTCGTTCATCGCCTTCTCGGTCGGGGCCTTGACCGAGATCTCATCGAGCTTGCCCGGATCGCGCGACAGCGTCTGGTCGTAGGCGGAGAAAGGCAGGAGGATGGCCGCGTCCCAGATGCCTCCGAGCAGGCCGCCCCGCTTCTCGAACACGCCCACGACCTGGAAGCGGTAGGGCCCTACCCGGATCTCCTTCCCGAGCGGCGATTCGGTCGGGAACAGCTTCTGGGCGATGTCCGGCCCGATGACGGCGACCTTGAGCCCACGGCTCTCGTCCAGGGGCGACAGCCCCCGTCCCTGGGCCACGTCCCAGCCCTGTACCGTCGCGTAGCCTTCCGAGGCACCGATCACCCGGATGTTCTTCCGCTCCCGCTCCCCGTAGCGGACCTGGTCGAAGCCGCGGTCCGAGTCCCACGTCACCGTGACGCCCGGCGGCGCCGAGCGGCGCACCACGTCCACGTCGTGCACGGTGAGCCGCGGATTCCGGGCGTAGCGACGGCGCTGCTCCTCCGTTGTCCGGCCCGTCCGGATGGTGGGGCGCCGCACGATCGTGAAGGTGTTGATTCCGAAGATCGCTCCGGCGAAGTCTTCCCGCACGTACCGGTTCATGCCCTCCACGATCGTGATCACCGCGATCAGGAAGGTGATGCCGATGATGACGCCGATGAGGGAGAAGAACGACTTGAGCTTGTGCGCCCAGATCTGGCTCAGCGCGAGGCGGAGGCCCTCGAGGAGTGGCACGTGCGTCGCCTGCGATCCGGGGCGCTACTGCGCCACGGCATGCGGGATCGTGATGTCGGCGTCGAGCGACTCGATCTGACCGTCGCGCAGCGTGACGACCCGCTCCGCGTTAGCGGCGATGTCGTACTCGTGCGTGACCATGATGATGGTCTGTCCGCTGTTCTTGTGGAGGTGCTCGAACACCGCCATGATCTCGGCCGAGGTGGCCGAGTCCAGGTTTCCGGTCGGCTCGTCCGCCAGGAGGATGGAGGGGCGATTGACCAGAGCACGGGCGATGGCCACGCGCTGCCGCTGGCCTCCCGAGAGCTCGTTGGGCTTGTGGTCCATCCGGTCTCCGAGGTCTACCGTCCGGAGAGCTTCCTCGGCGCGTTCGCGCCGCTCCGAGGAGCCCACGCCGGCATAGATCAGCGGCAGCTCCACGTTGTGCAGCGAGGTGGCTCGAGGAAGCAGGTTGAAGGTCTGGAAGACGAATCCGATCTCGCGGTTCCGGATGCGCGCCAGCTCGTCGTCGTCCAGGTCCTGGACGGCCTGGCCGTTGAGCACGTACTCCCCGCCGCTGGGCGTGTCGAGGCACCCGATCAGGTTCATCAAGGTCGACTTGCCCGAGCCCGACGGACCCATGACGGCGATGTATTCGTTGCGTCGGATCTCGAGGTCCACGCCGCGAAGCGCGTGGACGGTCTCCGAGCCCATCTGGTAGTCCTTGGTCAGTCCCCGCGTCACGATGATGAGGTCTCTGGTCACGTCCATCTCCGGCTCCTGTTCGGCCGCGCGTGTGCGCGGGCTCACGAACCCTCTGCGGTGTCGCCCCCGGTCGCCGCATCGCGGCGACCGGCGGCGCTGTCCATGCTCGCGGTCCCGGCGCCCCGGTCGACCTTCTCGACCCGGACCGTGCCTCCGTCCCGGAGCTCCCGGATCGTCTTGTAAGGCCCCGACACGACCGTGTCCCCCTCGGCGATCCCGCTCAGGACCTCGAAGTAGGCGTCGCCGGCGATGCCTACGCGCACGGGGACGAAGTGGACCCCATCGCCGCGGAGCTGGAATACCCCCTCGGCTTCGTCCGGCTCCCCGCCCGACGTGCTGTCGGGCGCCGGGCCCGTCGCGGTGCTGTCCCGGAGGGTCAGTGCGATGATCGGCACGGCCAGGGCGTTCCGGCGTGTCGCGGTCACGATGTCGGCCGTCGCCGAAAGGTCGGGGCGAATGCCCGTGGGCGGCCTGTCGATCTGGATGCGGACCTCGAAGTCCACGGCCTGATCGGACGTGCTCTGGGACGCCGTGGCACTCCGACTGCTCCGGTCCTGCATGGCGCTGCTGGCGACCTTCACCACCCGCCCCGCGAACGCCGAATCCGGCCAGGCGTCGATTTCGACCGAGGCCGAGTCACCGACGTGAATCATCGGGATGTCGGTCTCGTCCACCTGGACCACCGCCTCCATCACCGACAGGTCGGCCACGGTCAGCAGCAGGCTGCCCGGGTTGTTCATGGTTCCCACGATGGCCGTCTCTCCCTTCTGGACGTTGAGGCGGCTCACGATGCCGTCGATCGGGGCCTTGATCACGGTCTTGTTGAGCCGATCCCTGGCCTCTTCGAGCGAGGCGTCCGCCTGCGATACGGAGTGCTGCGCGGACTCCCACAGCGCCGTCTGCACCTCGGACTTGGTGCGCGTCTGCTCGACCTCCTGGTCGGTGACCAGGTCGGGCGTACGCTTCTTCAGCTCGCGAACCCGGTCCCAGTCCCGCCCGGCCTGATCGGCACTGGCCTTGGCCTGCGCCGCTCCCGCCTTCGCCTGCGCGAGCTGCGCTTCGGCCTGCCGCACGGCGGCCTGGTACTGGGTCGGATCGATGACCAGAAGGAGGTCGCCCTCCTTCACGCGCTGGCCTTCCTGGACGGGGAGCTGGACGATGCGGCCCGAGATGTCCGCGCTGATGTCGACGGACTGCTTGGCCTCAATGTGGCCGCTGGCGTTGACGTGCGACACCAGGTCGTGGCGCCCCACGACTTCGGCCCGCACCTCCGGTCCGGCGCCGCGCCTGGCGCCCATCGCCCGGATCACGAGCACGGCGATCACGAGCAGGACGCCGGCGCCGATGGCGATCTTCCCTTTTCGGCTCATCTATCGGGTAGTCCTTGCCTTGAAAGACCGGATCGAAGTTCGTGAGATCGCTGGTTCGTACGGCTCTGGCCGGGGAAAGGTTTCGCGGACCGGGAGGACCCTGCGGCCCACGTCTCGGTCCGTGCCGTCAAGGGAACACCCCGGAGCCCGGCCCCGCTTAACCGGCCCGGCCGCCGGGCTCCGGCGGCCGAGCCGCCCGACGTCAACGAGCGAAGATGGCCTGGACGGCCTTGAGCGCGAGGTAGAGCCCGAGCACCAGTCCGATGCAGCTGCCGGCCGACCGCTTGGGGTAGATCCGGCTCAGGGCGACGCCGAGCACCACCGCCGCCCACACGCCGAAGAAGCCGATCCCATGCAGGAAGCGGTACGCGTAGCCCGCCTGGTCGAGGCCGGGAGCGAGCAGGTCGAGGGTGAGGGTGGCCTGCAGGTCCTTGGCCTTGATGATGACGGGCAGGGTGACGAGGCCGCCGATCGTCGGTATGAGGAAGGTGTGGCTCGTGGCCGAGAGGACGCTGCGGAAGCCGGCCTCGCCGCCCATCCCCATCTCGTAGATCAGGAAGAACACCGCGGAGACGACCACGATGACCAGCGGCATGAAGATGATGGGACCCACGAACCGGAAGATCCGGGCCACGGCCAGCCCCTTCTGGATGGCCTCCGCCGGCGCGTCGGGCCGGCTCCGCAGCATCTGCTGTCGGATCGACTCGGTGATGACGTCCGAGGGAATGAGCACGGACGTGAGCAGCGTGAGGCCGACGACCAGGAGGAGCGCGCCCAGCCACTTCGGCTGGCTACGGAGCGCTTCGAACAGCTTCCCGGGCGACACGAACAGCTGATAGGTCCGGACGGCCAGGTTCGGGAGGCGGGGCTCCGTAGTCGCTCCGCCTTCTCCGCCCGGCGCCCCGGGCCCCATCGATCCCGACTCGACACCTCCGACACCCACGTCGTCGCTCGCGGCCATGGCTCACCTCGTCATGCTGGATCGCGTGGCGGTCCACTGGCGATCGGGACGCCGAACCTGGAGGACCCGTCCCTGGTCGTCGAGCCAGACCTGGATCCGCTCGCCGTCCAGCGTGACCTCGTATCGGGTCGCCGCCCGTTCCTGTCCGGCCGCGCGGATGCTGTCGGATCCCGCGGAACGGACCTGTATCGTCGCCTGCTCACCGAGCGAGGGAACGATCACCGACGTGGACCAGGAGGAGCCGCCACCGAGGGCGGCGTGCTCACGGAACAGCGTATAATACTCGTGAGCGATCCCCGGCTCCAGCAGAGCGAGGCCGGGGGAGGCGACGAACTGGCGGGAGCGATTCCCCTCGTCCGACGTGATCTGGAGACGGATACGCGGACCGTCCCGGTGGGCGACCACGTTGTGAAGGTCGCCGGCGCGCGGCTTGAGCTGGAAGAGCTCGGGTCGAAACGTCGTGTCGGTCTGGAGCCAGACCTGCTCCGGGACGAAGGGCGGCCGGGCGGAGTCCAGGCTGACGACCCCGACGGCCTTGATCGCCGCACCCTCCTTCCGGATGACGAAGGTCTCGCGGCCGGCGTGGCGGCCCGCGATGGTGATGTCGAACGATCCTTCGTCCAGCGTCCTGGCGGCCTGGGCGCGGCCCGGGACGGGGAGGGCGAAGACGGCGACGGCGGCCAGCAGTCCGACGCACGTCCATCCAACCCGGGCCGTCCAACCACGCGCGGCGTGCAGGATCGTGGTTCCCCGGCCGCGTGACCTTCGCTCAGTCCGCATGCTCCCCTCCTCCGTTCTCCAGAACGCGCTCCCCCAGGAACGCCACGAGATACTCGAACACCCTCCGACCCTTCTCGGCCGACCCGCGCGAGGGCCGTCCCACCACGCCCGGCGACCCCGGCAGCGGGACGGGCTCCTCTCCGACCAGAAGGCTTCTGAGCTCTTCCTCCTCCACCGGTGCGTCCCGCACGAGCGCCGCGTGGACCAGCTCCGGAGCGAGGTAGAGGAGGAGCGACGTCTCCAGCTCTCCGGCGTGCTCCTCCACGTGCGGGGTCTCGAGGAAGGCCTGCAGGTCGACCGCGTGAAGGTCCACCGCCCGGATACGGGCACGAGCGCTCACCACGGTCCCGATGGCCTGCAGGTGGGCTCCGAACCCGTGAGCCGTCAGCAGGTAGATCTCCTCTACCCCCTGATCCTCCCAGTTCTCCACCAGCTCGTTGAGCATCCGGTGCAGGGTCTTCCCTCGCACACAGCCGGATCCGGCATAGGCCTGCTCCGTCTCGGAGCCCACCCCATAGGGCAGGGTGGGGGCCAGCACGACCCCGTACTCCTGAGACAGTCGCGCGGCCAGGCGGGTCACGATCACGGTGTCCGTGCCAAGCGGCAGGTGGGGGCCGTGCTGCAGGAGGGTCCCCACCGGCACGAGGAGACGGGGATCGCGCCGGAAGTGCTCGTTCGCCTCCCTCCAGGAGAGGTCCGCGAGCCTCAGCGGTCCGGCGGAGGATCCGCGTTCGGGAAGCGTGGTGTCGGTCATGAGCCGGCTCCGGGGCTCGGGAGGTCGGTGTGACGTGCGCGGGCGACACCGTAGGCGGCGGCGGTTTCGCGGGGCAACCGGTCCGGGGTCCGCGACCCGCGGCACGCAGCCTGCCTGTACCCGGGGTGGTCCACTCTCAGGGGAGAGGCCGATCCGGGCCTGGATCCCCACGACAATCTACCGGGAGGAACGATGGTACGAGAGGGCGAGCGGGCGCCGGAGTTCGAGCTCGAGTCCGACCGCGGTGACACGGTGCGCCTCCAGGACTTCAGGGGACGGCGCGTCGTGCTCTACTTCTACCCGAAGGACGACACGAGCGGTTGCACGAAGGAAGCGTGCGGGTTCCGGGACGCGATGCCCGAGCTGGAGGATCTCGACGCGGTCGTGCTCGGCGTGAGCCCCGATGACGTGGGCTCTCATGTGAAGTTCCGGTCCAAGTATGGTCTCAACTTCCCCCTCCTGGCCGATCCGGAGCACGAGGTGGCGAGCGCGTACGGCGTGTGGGGAACGAAGAAGACGTACGGACGCGAGTACCAGGGCATCCTGCGCACGACCTTCGTGATCGGTCCGGATGGAACGGTCGAGAAGGTGTTCGAGAAGGTGAAGCCGGCCGCTCACGCGGACGAGGTCGTGGAGGCGCTGGATGCGTGACGGCGCCGCAGCCCGCGGATCGGGCCGGCTGCGCCCCGAACCATAGAGCCACGCCCCGGCACGCGTTCTCCGCGGTGGGGACCGCACCCGGTCGTTGAGAGCGCGTTCAGCGCTCCGGCCCATCGTCGGACATGCTCGCCACGATTCCTTCCGCCGCCCTCGTGGGCCTGGAGGTCGTCCGGGTCCGGGTCGAGGTGGCGATCACGCGCGGCACCCCCATGATCCAGGTCGTCGGGCTCCCGGAGAGCGCGGTGCGGGAAGGTCGCGAGCGCATCCGGGCGGCCGCGGGGCAGGTGGGCCTGCACGTGCCGGGGCTCCGGATCACCGTCAACCTGGCGCCGGCCGCGCTCCGCAAGCACGGGGCGGCCTTCGATCTCCCGATCCTCGTCGGGATCCTGGCGGCGTGGGGCGAGCTTCCGGCCGAGGGCTGCGCCGGCTGGCTGGTGGCCGGGGAGCTGGGCCTGGACGGAAGCCTGCGGCCGGTGCGCGGGGCCCTGCCCATGGCGCTGCACGCCCGCCGATCCGGGGACCTGGACGGGATCGTCCTGCCCCTCGACAACCTGGCCGAGGTCCGCCCCGTCGACGCTGAATGGGGAGCGGTGGAGGGACGGCCTTTCCGGGTCCACGGCGCGGCGGACCTCGGGCAGGTTGTCGCCTTCCTGCGCGGCGCCGCCGACCTGCCCCGGGCCCGCGATGCGGAGCCGGTCTCCGGGGCCGCCGGGGGCGACGGGGTTAGGTCGGGTCCCGACCTGGCCGAGGTGCGCGGCCAGCGCCACGCCCGCCGGGTCCTGGAGGTGGCCGCCGCCGGAGGGCACTCCCTCCTCCTGCGCGGCGAGCCCGGCGCGGGCAAGACGCTGCTGGCTCGCTGTCTGCCGTCCCTGCTGCCGCGGCTCTCGCTGGAGGAAGCCGTCGAGGTCACGGCGATCCACAGCGTGGCGGGGCGCCTGCCACGCGGCGCCGGTCTGATCCAGGATCGCCCCTTCCGTGCCCCCCACCACACCGTGAGCCCGGCGGGCCTCCTGGGCGGCGGGTCGTCGCCGCGCCCCGGCGAGCTCTCCCTCGCCCACCGGGGCGTGCTCTTCCTGGACGAGCTTCCCGAGTTCAGCCGGGCCGCGCTGGAGGGGCTCCGGCAGCCGCTCGAGGAGGGCCGTGTGAGGCTCGTGCGGGCCCGGGCGGCCGTCTCCTTTCCGGCCAGGGTACAGCTCGTGGCCGCCATGAACCCCTGTCCGTGCGGCCGGATGGGGAGCTCCGACGGCGCCTGCACCTGCGACCCCGCGGCGGCCCGCCGCTACGCTCGGCGGGTGAGCGGTCCGCTCCTGGACCGCATCGACCTCCAGGTGGACGTGCCACGGGTGCCGTGGCGCGACCTGTCCGGAGACGGGGCGGCCGAGTCCTCCGCACGGGTGCGGGCGCGCGTCGCCGTCGCGAGGGACCGGGCGGCGCGTCGTTCCGGCGGCCGGGCACGCCCGAACGCGGAGCTGTCCGATGGCGAGCTCGACGACGTCTGCCGCCTGGACGCCCGCGGGAAGGAGGTCCTCGGCGACTGCGTGGACAGGCTGCGCCTGAGCGCGCGGGCCTGCCGCCGCGTCGTGCGGGTGGCACGCACCGTGGCGGACCTGGACGGGGAGGGGAGGATCTCGGCCGCACACGTGCTGGAAGCGACCCGCTACCGAAGCCTGGATCGTATGCAGGAGGTCTGAGGACCCGCGGAGCGCCGGTCGCTCGACGGAGCTCCGCGACGGGGCGTCAGCTGCCCGGGTCCAGCCGGTACACGGTCCCGTTCGCCGAGAGGACGTAGAGCTCGCCGGCCGCGTCCTCACCGAATGAGAGGACCTGGCCGAGGGAACCCACGTCCCAGCTCCGCTCCTCGCCGATGGCGGTCCCGTCGTAGCGCAGGCTGCGGAGCCAGCCGGAGCAGTAGTCCGAGTAGAAGTAGGCCCCCTGCAGATCCGGCATTGCGCCCCCGCGATACACGAACCCGCCGGTGATCGAGCAGCCCTCGTCGTGCCCGTACTCGAGGATCGGCTGCACGAGGCCCTGCTCGTCGCAGGTGGAGGAGCCGTAGCAGTGACGGCCCTCCATGACGTTCCAGCCGTAGTTGAGCCCCCCCGAGCGGGCCGGTTCGGCGTCGATCTCCTCCCAGTCGCTCTGGCCCACGTCGGCGATGTACAGGAGGCCGGAGGTCGGGTCGAACGCGAAGCGCCACGGGTTCCTGAGGCCCCACGCCCAGATCTCGCCCCGGAGGCCGGCGTAGTCCAAGAACGGGTTGTCGGGCGGCACCCGGTACGGGGTGGCGGCGTCCACGTCCAGCCGCAGGATCGCCCCGAGCAGGGTGCCGCGGTTCTGGCCGTTGCCCCGTGGGTCCCCGCCCGAGCCGCCGTCCCCGAGCCCCACGTACAGCATGCCGTCCGGACCGAAGGTCACCAGGCCGCCGTTGTGGTTCGAATAGGGCTGGTCCACGGCGAGGATCGTGTCCCCGCTGGCCGGGTCGGCGCGGTCGGGGTCGGAGGCGCTCGCCCGGTACGCCACCACGCGCGTGTCGCCTTGCGGGTCGGTGTAGTCGACGTAGAAGCGGCCGTTGGCCGCGTAGTCCGGGATGGAAGGCGAGGCTGAGGAGGCCACGCTCGCCTCCGCTCGCCACGGCGGAGCGCAGGTCCAGGAACGGCTCGGGCAGGAGGGCGTCGCCCTTCACGATCCGGATCGTGCCCCGCTGCTCCACCACGAACAGCCGGGGATCCCCCGGCGGCGCCGTGAGCCACACGGGGGACGAGAGCCCCGACACCACGGGCGTGGCCACCAGGCCGCTCGTGCCCATCTCCGCGGGAGGCGAGCTGGAGCCGCACGCCAGGCCGAACGCGACGGCCGCGGCCAGGGTCCAGGCCGCGAGCCGGGCTCTCCGGCGCCGGACCCCGCTGCGAGCCGGGTTCCGGGTTCCGAGGGGCCGGGATGCGGTGGACGGCGTTCTGGGCGGGGCGGCCACGGCGTCCTCCGGGGCGGTCAGAGCACCGGCTCGAACAGCCGGCAGAAGTTCTCCAGCAGCTTGCGCGGCAAGGGCCGGGCCGCGTGGGCCTCGCGCGTGACCTCGCGGCTCGCCGCGATCTCGGTCTCCACCTGGCGGGACAGGGCCGATACGAAGCCCGGATCCACGATCTCCACGTTGGTCTCGAAGTTCAGGTGGAGGCTTCGGTAGTCCAGGTTGGCGGATCCCATCATGGCGTACACGCCGTCCACGACCAGCGACTTGGCGTGCATGAACGGGGGGCTCCGCTCGAAGATGCGCACGCCGGTGTTGAGAAGCCGCGAGTACAGGGCCCGGGCCGCGAAACCGGTGTACCAGTGGTTGTTCTTCCCCGGCACGACGAGCCGGACGCTCACCCCGCGTTGGGCGGCGTAGCGCAGGGCCCGAATGATGGGCTGGTCCGGCACGAAGTAGGGTGTGGTGAGGTCGATGGACTCCTCGGCGGCGACGATGGCGGCGAAGTACGCGTCGGCGAGACCCCGCCCGGCGGGCTCCGGCCCGCCGGGGACCACCTGGATCAACGCCTCGCCCACACGCTGGTACTCGGGAACGGAATCTGGACCGAGGAGCTCTTCCGGGGGCTCCCGCGACGCGAAGTACCAGTCCTCCAGGAAGCCGAGCTGGATGTCGGCCACGGCCGGTCCCTCGATGCGTACGTGATAGTCGCGGATCGGGGTTCCGTCGGTGAAGTCCGACAGGTTCCGATCGGAGATGTTGATGCCGCCCACGAAAGCCACGTGGCCGTCCACGACCGCCACCTTCCGGTGGTTGCGCAGGTTGATCTGGAAGCGGCCCTTGAGGGGATTGGCCTGCGAGATCGAATGGGCCCGTACGCCATCGCGCCGTGCCGGCTCGAAGAAGCGGGTGACGTGGGCGGCCGCGGAGCCGAAGCGGTCGTAGAGCAGACGTACGGTGACGCCCTCGGCGGCGCGCCGCGCCAGCAGGTCCCGGAACTCGCGGCCCATTCGGTCGACCGCGAAGATGAACGTCTGCACGTGGATCGTGTGGCGCGCCTCCTCGATGGCCTTCCTCAGCGCCGGGTAGAATTCGTCCCCATCCACGAGCAGCTGGACACGGTTCCCGACGAGGACGCGGTGGCCGGGCACGGCGGGATCCGTGCCGCGGAGGATGTGCCACCCGAGGCGGTCGGGAGCGGCCAACCGGGACTCGCTCGGTACCTCGAGCACGTGGCGCGCGAGCCCCGGTCCCAGGTGCGCGGTCCGGGACAGGAGCGTCCGGGCCATCTGCCTCTCCCGCGCCCCACGGCGAACCCTGTCCATCCCGAAGGCCAGATAGGCCAGGGCGCCCGCGTAGGGCACGATCCACAGGATGCCGAGCCACAGGACGGCGGAGACCGGACGGTCCTTGTGCAGGAGGACGTCCAGGGAGAGCCCGAGGGCCAGGAGCACGTAGCCGAGGCCGAAGAGTGGCATGTGACCCATTCCGATCGGAACGTAGGCTCCCCGCGCCCGGGTCGCGAGGTCGCGGGCCCCGGCGCGGCTTCCGTCGCGGGCAACGTCCGGCCCGCGGCCAATGTCCATCGTACGACGCCGCTTGCCCGGCCGGCTCCGCGCGTCCGCGGACCTTGACGAGGAGGGGCTATGGCCGCACGCTGCACGCGTCCCGGCACGAAACCGTTCGCTTGCACCCTCCGTAGGGAGGCGAGTCCGCCGGTGCCGAAGCCGGGGTCAACCCAGCACGTGAGGTCTTTCATGCTGCGACGCTGCGTCCGCTCGCGCGCCTTGCTTCTGCCGACCGCGCTCCTGCTCCTTCCCCTGTCCGCCCGCGCTCAGGTCGACGCGCGCATGCTGCGGCAGCCCGACATCTCCGCCACCACCATCGCCTTCGTGTACGCGGGCGACATCTGGGTGGTGCCCAAGGAAGGAGGCACGGCGCACCGGCTCACGACGCCGCCTGGCGAGGAGTCGTTCCCTCGGTTTTCGCCGGACGGGAAGCGGATCGCGTTCACGGGCGATTACGACGGGAACGAGGACGTGTACGTGATCCCCTCCACGGGGGGCGAGCCGGTGCGGGTCACGCACCACCCGATGGCGGACCGACTGGTGGACTGGTACCCGGACGGCGACTCGCTCCTCATCGCCTCCTCGATGCAGAGCGGACGGCAGCGCTTCGACCAGTTCTTCGCCGTCCTGCCCTCGGGTGGCCTGCCGGACAAGCTCCCGGTGCCCTACGGGGAGTTCGGCGCCATCTCGCCCGACGGGGCCTGGATCGCCTATACGCCCAAGAGCCGTGCCTTCCGAACCTGGAAGCGCTACCGCGGCGGCTGGGCGCCCGACATCTGGCTGTTCAACCTGAAGACCTTCCAGTCCCGCCAGATCACCGACGCCCCGGCCAACGACGACATGCCCATGTGGCATGGCCACACCCTCTACTTCCTCTCCGACCGGGGCGAGGCCGAGCGCGAGAACATCTGGGCCTACGACCTGGACAGCGGGAAGACGAGGCAGGTGACCCACTTCACCGACTTCGACATCCACTTCCCGGCCCTCGGGCCCGACGACCTGGTGTTCGAGGCGGGCGGGATCCTGTACCGGATGGACCTCTCCACCGAGAAGGCGGTCCAGGTGCAGGTCAAGGTCGTGACCGACAAGCGCGCCATGAAGCCCCACCTGGCCAAGGTCGACGACCTCATACAGAACGCCTGGATCTCGCCCTCCGGCAAGCGGGCCGTGTTCCAGGCCCGCGGGGACCTGTTCAGCGTGCCGGCCGAGCACGGCGCCGTCATGGACCTGACCCGCACCTCGGGCGCGGCCGAGCGCGAGCCCACCTGGTCGCCGGACGGGAAGTGGCTGGCCTACTGGACGGACGCCAGCGGCGAGTACCAGCTCGCCGTGCGGCGCGCCGACGGCAGCGGGGAGCCCAGGACGCTCACCTCGTTCAAGACGGGCTTCCGCTATACGCCCTTCTGGTCGCCCGACTCGAACAAGCTCGTCTTCATCGACCAGACCGGGGCGCTCCATCTCCTGGACCGTGACTCGGGCAAGGTCTCGACCATCGATCACGCCACGATGTGGATGGGGCAGGGCGCCCTGCAGGGCTTCACGGTGAGCTGGTCGGCCGACAGCCGCTGGATCGCGTACGCCATGGAGCAGGACAACCACCACGACGCGATCGTGCTGTACGACACCAGGGACGGCCAGCGGCACCAGGTGACCTCGGGGTTCTACGATGCCCGCGACCCGGTGTTCGACCCGGATGGCAAATACGTCTACCTGCTCACGAACCGCACCTTCCGGCCCGTATACTCCGACGCCCAGAACACCTGGGTGTACCCGAACGCGACCACGATCGCGGCCGTGCCGCTTCGCAAGGACGTCGCCTCGCCGCTGGCACCCCGCAACGACACGGAAGGCGCCGACACGGCCAACGGCGAGAACGGGAAGAACGGCAACGGGGAGACGGCGAACGGCGGGGCGAAACAGGAGAGCAAGGCCGGGGCGGGCAAGGCCGCTCCCAAGACGCCCGCGCCCGTGGCCATCGACCTGGACGGCTTCGAGAGCCGCGTGGTGCAGCTCCCGCCCGCGCACGGCAACTACGCGGACCTGTCGGCGGCCTCCGGCAAGGTCGTCTACCGGCGACTGCCCCGCACGGGATCGGCGGATGAGAAGAGCCCGATCGTCTACTGGGACCTGAAGCAGCGCAAGGAGGAGACGGTCCTGGAGGACGCGAACGCCTACCTGCTGTCGGCGGACGGCAAGAAGCTCCTCGTCGCCAGCCACAAGAAGTTCGCGATCCTCGACCTGAAGCCGGGCCAGAAGATGGAGCACCCGCTGGCCACGGATCAGATGACCATGACCGTGGACCCGCCCGAGGAGTGGCGGGAGATCTTCAACGACGTGTGGCGGTTCGACCGGGACTACTTCTACGACCCCGGCATGCACGGCGTGGACTGGAACGCCATGCGGCAGCGTTACGGGAAGATGCTGGACGACGCGGTCACCCGGTCGGACGTGAACTACGTGATCGGCGAGCTCATCGCGGAGCTGAGCTCCTCGCACACCTACCGGGGCGGCGGCGACCTGGAGCAGGCGCCCCGGCGCGGCACCGGGGTGCTGGGCGTGGACTGGGCCGTGGACCACGGCCACTACCGGATCGCCCGCATCCTCCACGGGGCGCCGTGGGACGACGAGGCGCGCTCGCCGCTGGATCAGCCGGGCGTGGACGTGAAGGAAGGCGACTACGTCCTGGCCGTGAACGGAGCCCCGCTCGACACGGCCGAGGACCCGTGGGCGGCCTTCGACGGGCTGGCCGACCAGACGGTCGTGCTCACGGTCAACGACCGGCCCACGCTGGAGGGCGCGCGCCAGGTGGTGGTCAAGACGCTGGCCGGCGACACTCGCCTGCGGCACCTGGCGTGGATCGAGCACAACCGCCACGTGGTGGATTCGCTCTCGAACGGGAAGATCGGGTACGTGTACGTGCCCGACACGGGGATCGAGGGCCAGAACGAGCTCGTCCGGCAGTTCACGGCCGAGTACCCGAAGCCGGGGCTCATCGTGGACGAGCGCTTCAACTCGGGCGGGCAGATCCCCGACCGCTTCATCGAGCTCCTGAACCGCCCGGTCCTCGGGTTCTGGGCGGTGCGGAACGGGTCGGACTGGCGCTGGCCGCCGATCGGCCACTTCGGACCGGAGGCCATGCTGATCAACGGCTGGAGCGGCTCGGGCGGGGACGCCTTCCCGTACTTCTTCAAGGAGGCGAAGCTGGGACCGCTAATCGGGATGCGCACCTGGGGCGGGCTGATCGGGATCAGCGGCGTGCCGGGCCTCATCGACGGCGGCGCGGTCACCGTGCCCACCTTCCGCCTGTATAGCCCCGAGGGAAAGTGGTTCCCGGAGGGTCATGGCGTGGAGCCGGACGTCCGGGTCGTGGATGATCCGACGGCGCTGGCGAAGGGGCACGACCCGCAGCTCGAACGCGCCGTGCAGGTGGTGGAGGACTCGCTCGGGAAGAACCCGCCGCCCAGTTCGGAGCGGCCGCCCTATCAGGACCGCACCAGGCCCGGGCAGGGCACGCCGCCGCGCACGGGAGGCGGCGGGCGATAGCCGCGGCGAGCCTCCGTCCCGCGCCGACCCGGGCCAGTCCGCCGCCGTGACCCGGGTCGAGCACGTCTCGGACACCGCCCTGTGGGTGGCCACCTACAGGGCGATGGAGAGCGAGCGCCCGGACGCGCTGTTCCGCGACCCGTACGCGGGCCGGCTGGCCGGGGAGCGCGGCCGGGCGCTCCTGGAGTCCGTCCCGTGGGCGCGGCAGAGCGCCTGGGCGATGATCGTCCGGACGGCCGTGATGGACGAGATCATCCGTCAGGCCATCGAGCGCGACGGCGTGACACGGGTCGTGAACCTGGCCGCCGGCCTCGACGCGCGGCCGTGGCGCATGGACCTCCCGGCCGACTTCGCCTGGGTCGACGTCGACCTCCCCGGCATCCTGGACCATAAGGGCGCCGTGATGGAGGGAGAGCGGCCCGCATGCCGCCTGGAGACGGTGCGGATCGACCTCTCCGACCGCGAGGCGCGGCGCGCCCTGTTCGGGCGGCTGGCCGAGGATGGTCGGCCGACCCTCGTCGTGTCCGAGGGCCTCCTCATCTACCTGGAGCCCGCCGACGTGGCGGGCCTGGCCGATGACCTCCGGGCCGTGCCGACGTTCCGGTGGTGGCTGATCGACCTGGCCTCGCCCAGGCTCGTCGACATGATGCGGAAGCGGTACGGGAAGGGCATGGACCCGGGCAAGGTGCCGTTCCGGTTCGCTCCGCCCGAGGGCACGGCCTTCTTCGCGCCCCACGGCTGGAGGGAGGCGGAGGTCCGCTTCAACCTCGAAGAAGCACACCGCCTCGGCCGGGAGATGAAGGGAGCCTGGATCCCCAGGCTGATCGGCCGCCTGTTCCCGAGGAAGGCCGAGGAGTTCCGGCGCATGGGCATGGTCGTGCTGCTGGGGCGCGACTGAGCACCGGGCCGGGAGCGGCTCCACCGCGCCCCGGACGCCGGCCGGTGTCGGACCCGCGCCGGCCCGCTCAGCCCGCGGCCAGCACGTCGCGCAGGAAGCGCGTCGCCCGGTCCAGGGCCTCCTCCGGACGGTCCCTGTGCGGAGCGTGACCGCAGCCCGACAGGCGGACGGCGCGCGCCGGACCGTACACCCCCTCCACGACCGCCTCGACCTGCGCCCACGTCCCGTACTCGTCCTCTTCGCCCTGGAGAAGCAGGACGGGTGCGCGGACCGCGGCCAGCTCCCCCCGGATGTCCCAGCTCCGGAACGCGGGGTCGAGCCATGCCCGCGTCCACCCCAGCACCGTGTCGTCGGGCCGGTCGTGCCACCGGGCCAGCCTGTCGCGGAGCTCCGGCTCCCCATAGTCGCGCTCCAGGTGGGCGATGCTCTCGACCGTGACGTCCTCCACGAAGGCGTGGGGCGCCTCGAGTACGAGGGCGCGCGGGAGATCTGGGAAGCGGGCCGCGAACAGGAGGGCGATCGAGGCCCCGTCGGAGTGGCCGTACAGGAGTGGAGCCTCGACCCCGACCTCGTCCAGGAGGCGGGGCAGGGCGTCCCACGCCTCCCGGTGCATGAAGTCGACCGGCCGCGGGAGCTCGGCGGGGTCGGAGGCGCCGTAGCCCCGCCGGCTGTAGACGAGCCCACCGGCGCCGACCGCCTCGCACACACGGTCGGGGTAGTCCCTCCACATCGCCGCCGACCCCAGCCCCTCGTGCAGGAATACGACGGTCGGGGCCCGGCCCGGGGGCGGGCCCAGGCGGCGGACCTCCAGCCGGACGCCATCGACCTCGATGAAGCCGGGGCCGGCGTGCCACGCCGCGCTCACGGCGCGGCGTAGGGCTCCTCGCCCAGCTCCCGGCGCAGCAGGAAGCGGCGGATCTTGCCGGTGGCCGTCTTGGGGAGCGCGTCCCGGAACACCACCCGGCGCGGGTACTTGTAGGGCGCGAGGCGCTCCTTCACGAACGCCTGGAGCTCCGCCGGCGCGAGCGCGGCGGCTCCCTCCTTGAGCACCACGAAGGCGGTCGGCTTCACGAGTCCGTCTACGTCCTCCTCGCCCACCACCGCGCACTCGAGCACGGCCTCGTGCGCGAGGAGCGTCGCTTCCACCTCGACCGGGGAGACCCAGAATGCCGCCGACCTTGAGCATGTCGTCGCTGCGGCCGGCGTGACGCCAGTGGCCGCCCTCGTCGATCAGGTATTTGTCCCCGGTGCGGATCCAGTCGCCCGCCATCGTCTCCTTGGTGGCCTCGTGCCGGTTCCAGTACAGGGCCGCGGTCGAGTCGCCTCGGACGAGGAGGTCGCCGGGTCGGCCGGGTGGCACGGGCTCCCCCGTCTCGTCGACCAGCCGCAGATCGTAGCCGGGAACGGGGCTCCCGGTCGTCCCCGGCGCGCACTCGCCCGGCCGGTTGGAGAGGAAGATGTGGCAGATCTCGGTCGAGCCGATGCCGTCCAGGATCTCCGTCCCCGTGCGCTCGAGCCAGCGCTCGAACAGGGGCGCGGGAAGCGCCTCGCCCGCGCTCACGCACAGCCGGACGCTGGAGAAGTCCGGGTCCGCGCCCCGCTCCATGGCGTCCAGCATCTGGGCGTAGGCCGTGGGGACGGCGAAGAACAGCGTGGGCCGGTGGCGGGCGATCTGGTCGAACATGGCGGAAGGCGTCGGCCGCCCCGAGAACAGCACCGACGCCGCGCCCACGTGCGCCGGGAAGTAGCCGGCGTTCCCGAGCCCGTAGGCGAAGAACAGCTTGGCCAGGCTCAGGCAGCGGTCTTCCGGCCGAATCCCCAGCACGCGCTCCCCGTAGGTCGCGCAGCACACCCACATGTCGTGGTGCAGGTGGACCACGCCCTTGGGCTCGCCCGTCGTGCCGCTCGAGTACAGGAAGAAGGCGAAGCCGTCCCGGTGGGTGGCCGAGTAGGCCTCGACCGGCCGGACCGCTGCGGCTCTCTCCCGCGCCTGGCCGGGAAGCCACACGTCTGTCCCCGGGCGCGCCAGGAGCGCGGGGTCGGCCAGCTCCGGATCGACCACCGCGACGCGCGGGTCGCAGTCGTCCAGGATGGCGCGCACCTCGTCCTCGTGGAGGAGGGTGTTGAGCGGCACGGCGACGCCCCCCGCGGCCAGGGAGGCCCAGAACAGGGCCAGGAGCTCGGGTCCGTCGGGGAGGAGGAGCGCCACGTGGTCCCCCGGATGGAGGCCGGCCTCCAGGAGCGCCGCCGCCCTCCGGCGCACGGCCTCGTCCAGCGCGGCGTAATCCAGCGCGCCGCCGTCCCAGACCACGGCCGTGCGCTCGCCGCGCCCCTCGCGCACGTGCCGGGCCACGAACCACTCGGCGGCGTTGAAACGCTCGGGCAGGCTGTCACATGCGCGCAGGGACAAGGCCTCCTCCTACGGGCGCGGGTGCTCGTCCTGCGGGGCCGTCGCGCGGCCCGGCACGGCGTCGCGATCGGGCGGCCGCCGGCTCAGCCGACCCACAGCTGCTTCACCCCGGAGACCACCATCTGGACGCCGACCGCCATCACCAGGAGGCCCAGGATCCGCGTGGCCAGGCGGAGCCCGAAGTCGCCCAGGATCCGGTGCCACGCCCGGGCGAAGAACAGCGTGATGAACACGAGGACGCTGACCGCGAGAACGGCGACCAGGGTGGGTCCGAGCCCCGCCTCGGGGCCCGCGGCCAGCGTGATCGTGGTGGTGATCGCCCCGGGGCCGGCGATGAGCGGGATCGACAGGGGCACGTAGATGCCGAACTCGGCCTGCTCCTGGGAGGCGGCCACCTGCTGGTCGCCCGAGGAGAACTGCGCTCCGGGCCGCTCGCCCTGCACCATGGAGAAGGCCATGGCGGTGACGATGAGCCCGCCCGCCGCCCGCAGACCCGCCACACTCACCCCGAACGCGTCCAGGATGCGGGTGCCGAGCAGCGCGCACAGGGCCAGCGTGATCCCGACCGCCATCGCCGAGCGCCACGCGTCGGACCGGTGCGCCTTCGCGTCCTTCGGCGAGCGCAGCGCCAGGTAGACGGGAAGGGCGCCGAGCGGGTTGGCGATGGCCACCAGGGTGGCGATCGCGCCGAGGGTCCCGCCGATCACGCGGCCGCCCCGCGCCCGGCTTCCCGCCGGATCTCCGTCGCCGGCTCCCGCGACCAGTCGGGCTCGGGCTTCCGGCCGCGGCCCAGGGCCAGGAAGTTGGCCAGGATCCGGTGTCCCGAGTCGGTGAGCACGGCCTCGGGGTGGAACTGGACGCCCCACACGGGCAGGTCCCGGTGGCGGAGCGCCATGATCTCGCCCTCCTCCGTCCACGCCGTGACCTCCAGCTCCGGCGGGAGGGTGGCGCGCTCGACCACCAGGGAGTGGTAGCGGGTGGCGGAGAACGGGTCGGACAGGCCCGTGAACAGGCCGCGGCCGCCGTGGCGTATCGCCGAGAGCTTCCCGTGCATGGGCCGCCGGGCCCGTACGACCGTTCCCCCGTAGGTGGCCCCGATGCACTGGTGCCCGAGGCATACGCCGAGGACCGCGACCTCCGGGGCCAGGGCTTCGACGAGCTCGCACGACGCGCCCGCCTCGGCCGGCGTGCACGGCCCGGGCGAGACCACCAGGTGGCTGGGCGCCAGCGACCTTGCCTCGGCGACGTCGACCGCGTCGTTCCGGCGCACCACGACCTCCTCGCCCAGCTCCCTCAGGTAGCGGGCCAGGTTGTGCACGAAGGAGTCGTAGTTGTCCACGAGGAGGATCACGCCGACAGCATAGTGGACCTCCGGCGCCTCTGCGACCGTCCGCGGCGGTGGCGGTCAGGCCCGCGGGCGCACCCGGCAGCGGCCCGTGAGCCCCGGGGACTCCTCGACCTCCACCACGATCTCGCTCGGGGCGCCGCCCGCAGTCTCGCCGAGGCGCTCCAGCAGCGCCTCCGCCAGGTGGGAGGCGAGCAGCTCGGCGCTCGTGTTGGCGATCGGGAGGACCACGACGTCCTCCAGGGGGAAGCTCATGCGCCGCTCCGGCGTCGTCACCGACACCGTGTCGCCCTCCTCGGCGAGTCGCAGGTGCGCGCTGCGTCCCGCCAGGAGCGTGCGGTGGTCGAGGGGCGCGAGCAGGGCCTCGATGGCGTCGCGCAGCACCAGGAAGTCGAGCACGAGGCCGTGCTCGTCGAGCTCGCCGCGGACGGTGACGGCGACCCGGTAGTTGTGGCCGTGGAGCGCCTCGCACTGCCCCCCGCCGTAGGTCAGGAAGTGGGCGGCGGCGAAGGCGTGGCGATCCCCGCGGACGGTGATCTCGAAGGATTCGCGTGGCTCCATGAAACGTCGATCTCCGCGGCTCGGGGCGTCGGTCTCGGGTGACGGTGGACGATAGGGGAGCCGGACGAGACGGGCCAGCCGTTTCGCTCTTGCCACTCACGGCCCGGCAGCAGAAGCTGGGGGTGCGCCGGAGTTTGAAACGCGGGCGGCTCCCCGGCGTACTGTCTAGCGATGAGTCCACCTTGTCGGCACGGAGGCGACGATCGGCGGCAGCGGGCGGGTCGAGCACGACCAGGGACGACAGGTGGCGAAGCGCGAGGCGCTGGCCCGGGTCCTGCGCTCGCTGGGAAGCGTCCTGGTCGCCTGCAGCGGCGGCGTCGACTCGGTGTTCCTGGCCCACGAGGCGGCACGCGTCCTGGGGCCGGCCCGAGCGCTGGCGGTCACGGGCATCAGTCCCTCCGTGGCCACGGATCAGCGCGACACGGCCGCCAGCGTGGCCCGACGCTTCGGCATTCCGTGGCGACGGCTGTGGACGCGGGAGATGGAGGATCCGCGCTACGTGGCCAACGATGGCCAGCGATGTTACCACTGCAAGACCGAGCTGTATGGCCGCCTCGCGCGGCTCGCCCCGATCTGGGGCTACGCGGCCGTGGTGGACGGGGCCAACGCCGACGATGCCGACGACTATCGTCCTGGCGCGCGCGCGGCGGTCGAGCACGGGGTGCGCTCGCCGCTCCGGGAGGCGGGCCTGGGAAAGGCGGACGTACGGGCCCTGTCGAGGCGGAACGGGCTGCCCACGTGGGATGCGCCGGCCTCGCCTTGTCTGGCCAGTCGCCTGGCCTACGGGATCGAAGTCACGGAGGAGCGGCTGTGGCAGGTGGAACGGGCCGAGCGCATCCTCCGGGACATGGGCGAGCGGGGGGACCTCCGCGTGCGGCATCACGGCGGCGCGGCGCGCATCGAGATCGCCCCGGGCGAGCTGGCTCGGTGGAGCGACGTGCGGCGCTGTCGTCGGGCCGTCCGCGATCTGCGGTCGCTCGGCTTCGGGCGGGTCCTGCTCGACCTGGAGGGATACCGCCGGGGATCCCTGAACCGTGCGCTGGTGTCGATCGGCTCGTGAGATGCTCGGACGGGACGACCGAAGAGCGGAGTCCGGCCGCGTCCGACCTGGAGCGCCACCTGGGCGAGCGCCTCGGGCTGGGAGCCCACCAGCTGGTGGTCGAGGCCGGGGGGCGGGAGCGTGAGATCGCGGTGTTGCGGGTCCCGGCGGCCGCCCTCGAGGCGCTGCTGGATCCCGAAGTCCGATCGGAAATCGTCGAGCGAGCCCGAGCCGCGGGCTTTCGGCACGCGGCCGTGGACCTGGACCTGGCCGGGGCGGAGCCGGCCACCCCCGAGGCTTGAAAGGCGGTTCGATGCGTCTGTTCATCGCGATCAACCCGCCCGCGGCGGTCCGCCAGCTCATCCACGATGGCACCGCGTCCCTCCGGGAGGCCGGCCTGCCGGCGCGCTGGGTGGACACGGACCAGCTCCACCTCACACTCAAGTTCCTGGGCGAGGTTCGGGAGCAGCGGTTGCCGGCCGTGACGGATGCGCTCCTCGAGGCCGCCGCGGGATGTCCGCCCTTCGAGCTCCGGCTGGAGGGAGTCGGCGCTTTCCCGTCCCTGCGTCGGCCGCAGGTGATCTGGCTGGGTGTCGAGGCCACGCTGCCTCTCCGGGCGCTCAAGCACGACGTCGAACACGCGTTCGCGCAGCTGGGTATCGATCGCGAATCGCGCGCCTTCCACCCGCATCTGACGCTCGGCCGCGCGCGCGATCGAGCGCAGGCGGGGGAGTTCCGGGAGCTGGAACGGGTGGCGGCGCGCGTGGAGGTACGGGGCGGGTTCGAGGTCGAGGCGGTCGACCTCGTGCGCAGTCGTCTGGGGCCCGGCGGAACCCGCTATTCGGTCGAGGCATCGGCGCGCTTCGAGGTCGACGAGTGACGGCGCCGACCCGCGTCGCGGAAGAGGTCGATGCGATTCGTTCGTAGCTGCCTGGCCCGCATCGGCTGCCTGACGGTGGTCGTCCTGCTGGTGGGGGCCGCCTGGATCTGGCGCGGCCCCCTCCTGGCCTGGTGGCACGACCACGATCGGGCGGCCGTGGCCGAGGCGCCTTCCGCCGACCTGGCGCGGCGGACCGGGAAGAAGCTGGACGACTTCCTCCGCGGACGGGGACCTTCTCGGGTCAGCTTCGACCAGGCCGAGCTCCAGAGCCTGGTGAGCTACCGGTACCTGGACTCGTTGCCACCCGGGCTCTCGGACCCCAGGATCACGCTCGGGGACTCCACCCTGGAGGCCAGCGCGGGACTCCAGGTCGAGCGGCTCATGCACGGCAAGACCCCGGACGCTCTCCGCAGCCTCCTGGGCGATTCGGCCCGGGCGAGCGCCGAGCTGCAGCCCTCCGTCGAGCGTCCGGGCGTGCTCGTGTTGGGCGTCCACCACGTGTCTGCCGGTGGACTGCCGATTCCGGACCTGATGGTCCCGTGGCTGCTCCAGCAGACGGGGTTGTCGAACGGAAAGGGCCGGGCTCGCACGGTGGCCCTCGCCGTGCCCCGGGACGTAGCGGCGGTCAGGGTGGTGAACGGGAGGCTGCAGCTCGAGCGCGGTCCGCCGCAGTGATGAAGCTCCCGGGCGAGGCCCGGGACGAGACACGAGAATCCATGAAAGAGAGACACAATGCCCGATACGTTCCTGAACCACATCGACGGCGAATGGGTCCCGGCCGCGAGCGGCGAGACGTTCGAGAACCGCAATCCGGCGCGCACCTCGGACCTCATCGGCCTGTTCCCTCGGTCCGCGGCCGAGGACGTGGAGCGAGCGGTCGCCTCCGCGCGGACCGGATTCGAGCGCTGGCGGCGCGTGCCCGCTCCCGAGCGGGGGCTCGTGCTGCAGCGCGCGGGCGAGCTCATGGTGGAGCTCAAGGAGGAGCTGGCCCGCGCCCAGACCCGCGAGATGGGCAAGGTTCTCGAGGAGACACGGGGCGATGTTCAGGAGGCCATCGACACCGCGTTCTACGCCGCCAGCGAGGGTCGGCGGCTGTTCGGCCGAACCGTTCCGTCCGAGCTGCGCGACAAGTGGGCCATGAGCTTCCGCCGTCCGATCGGTGTGTTCGGGATCATCACACCCTTCAACTTTCCGACCGCGATCCCGAGCTGGAAGATCCTCCCGGCTCTCCTGTGCGGGAACGCCGTCGTGTTCAAGCCGGCCGAAGACGTGCCGCACTCGGCGCACCTGTTCGTAAAGGTGCTGCTCGAGGCCGGCGTGCCGCCCGAGTGCGTACAGCTCGTGAATGGACCGGGCTCGAGGGTCGGGAAGGCGATCGTCGAGCATCCCGACGTCGACGGCATCTCCTTCACCGGCTCGACCGCAACGGGATCGATCATCGCCTCGGCCGCGGGCCGCATGCACAAGCGGGTGTCGCTCGAGATGGGCGGCAAGAACGCCCAGATCGTCCTCCCCGACGCCGACCTCGACCTGGCCCTGGACGGTGTGCTGTGGGGCGCCTTCGGGACCACCGGTCAGCGCTGCACGGCCACGAGCCGACTCCTCCTCCACAGGGACGTGCACGACGAGTTCATCGAGCGCCTCCTCGAGGAGGTCGCCGGTCTCACGCTCGGCGACGGGTTCGAAGAGGGGACCGACGTGGGACCGCTGATCAACGCGGAAGCGCTCGAGAAGGTCGAGTCGTACGTGGAGATCGCGCGCGGCGAAGGTGTGCAGGTGAGGTGCGGCGGCGTCCGGGCCACGGACGGCGAGCTCGGCGAGGGGCACTTCTTCGAGCCGACGGTCCTCACGGGCGTCGAGCCGGGCATGAGGGTCGAGCAGGAGGAGATCTTCGGCCCCGTCCTCTCCGTGGTGGTCTTCGACGAGCTGGACGACGCGATCGCGATCAACAACGACGTGGAGTACGGGCTCTCGTCCTCCCTGTACACGCGCGACGTGCTCGCCGCCTTCCGGGCCATCGAACGGCTCGACAACGGGATCACCTACATCAACGCTCCCACCATCGGGGCGGAGGCCCACCTCCCGTTCGGTGGCGTCAAGGGCACCGGGAACGGGCACCGGGAAGGTGGATGGGAAGTGTACGAGTTCTACAGCGAGACGAAGGTGGCGTACGTGGACTACAGTGGCCGGCTGCAGCGGGCCCAGATCGACGTGTCCTGGTAGGACCCGGGGGCGGCCGTGGAGCCGGGGGGCGCGGCGGGCGATGAGGGGACCGTGACGGGTGGGGCCGAACATCCGATGGCCGTATCGGGAACGGGTCTCGACGAGGAGGGTACCGCCGGCATGTCTCGTGACCAAGCGATCGGACCCGCGCGGGATCCGTCTCCCTCGCTGCTGCGGTGGGCCTGGGACTGGACCAAGACCATCGCCACCGCCGTCCTCATCTTCATGTTCGTCCGGGCGTTCGTGGTGGAGGCTTTCCAGATCCCCACCGGATCGATGGAGAACACCCTCCTGGTCGGCGACTTCCTCCTCGTGAACAAGGCCGCCTACGGTGCCGAGGTCCCCGGCACCGACCTCCGGCTGCCGGCCTTCGAGCGGCCCCGCCGGGGCGACGTGGTCGTGTTCCAGCCGCCCCCGGCGGCCGGGCAGTCGCCCTCCACCCGGTACGTGAAGCGCATCGTCGGCGTGCCGGGCGACACCCTGTCCATGCGGGGCGGCAAGCTCTTCCTGGACGGCAGCCGGGTGAGCGAGCCCTACGTGAAGCACATCCGGCCCTACCGGGACCCGAGCAATCCCAGCTTCCGGTGGCAGCGCCACTACCTCGTGAAGCCCGCCCGGGCCGCCCGCGGCTACCGTCCGACCCGGGACAACTGGGGTCCCATCGTGGTGCCGCCCGGGCGTTACTTCGTGATGGGTGACAACCGCGACAACTCCGAGGACTCACGCTACTGGGGCTTCGTGCCCCGTGACGCCATCCGGGGCAAACCGCTGGTCGTCTACTATTCCTACCGGGAGCGCAACCCCGCGGTGTTCCCGTGGCTCACGGAGATCCGCTGGGGACGCTTCCTGACGCCGATCCACTGACGCCGTCCCGCCGGGCGGCAGCTCGAGGGCCCCGCATGACCGCAAATTCTCTCAGCTCCCGGGACGGGAGCCTGGAGCTCTACCTCCGCGACATCGCCCGCTCGGACCCGTTGCCCCGCGCCAGGGAAGCGGAGCTGGCACATCGGTGGAGGCAGGTCGGCGACCGCCAGGCGCTCGAGGCGCTCGTCCACGCCAACCTCCGGTTCGTCGTCTCGGTGGCCAAGCGCTACCGGAACCGGGGGCTGCCGCTGGAGGACCTGGTGAACGAAGGCAACCTCGGCCTCCTGCGGGCGGCGGAGCGCTTCGAGCCGGACCGCGGGGTGCGTTTCATCAGCTACGCCGTATGGTGGATCCGGCAGGCCATCCTCCGGGCCCTGTCCCGAGCGGAGGCTCCCGTGCTGCCCGAGTCCGGCCGGCCCCGGACCCGGCGGAGCGGCAGGGAAGACCGGCCGACCCGGCGGCTCCGGATCGTGTCGCTCGACGATCCTGCGGGAGACAGGGCCGGGGAGCGGCTGCGGGATCTGGTGGCCGACGAGACGGTGCCATCTCCCGACGCGGGGCTCGAGCGTCGGCGCAGGCGCGACCGCATGGACGCACGCCTGGCCACGCTTCCCGAGCGGGAGGAGCGAGTGCTGCGGATGTATTTCGGCCTGGATGACGGCACGCCGACCGGGCTGGCCGAGATCGGCGCCGCCCTGGGCGTGAGCCGGGAGAGGGCCCGCCAGATCAAGGCAAGGGCCCTGGCTCGACTGGCGTCCGCGCCCCGCCCGCCAGCTTGACACACTCCATTCCCGTTCCTAGCTTACCGGGCTCCGAGTGGAGTGAGTCGACCGCCCTGAACCGCGGGGCGGTTCGTTTTTGTCCTCGGCCGATGAGCGCCGGGCCGCGCCCGGCGAACCATGGCCGGGGCTCCGTGGCAACGACCGCGATGAGATGAAGACGTACAGCGTCAAGAAGGGCGAGATCGAGCGTACCTGGTACGTGGTCGACGCCCGGGACCAGATCCTGGGCCGGCTCGCGACCCGGGTGGCCAGGGTGCTGCGGGGCAAGCACAAGCCCATCTATTCCCCGCACCTGGACGTGGGCGACTACGTGATCGTCGTCAACGCCCGGGACGTGAGGCTTACGGGCAAGAAGGCCGACACGAAGCGCTATTTTCGACACAGCGGCTTCATGGGCGGCGAGAAGCTCGTTCCGTTCAAGCGCATGCTGAGACGGAAGCCGGAATGGGTCATCGAGCGGGCGGTGAAGGGCATGCTGCCCAAGAACACTCTCGGCCGCCAGATGGCCAAGAAGTTGCGGGTCTACGCAGGCCCCGATCACCCGCACGAGGCGCAGCTGCCCGAGCCCTTCGAGTTTTGAGGCGCGCGCGATGCGTCCGTCGGTGAGGACGAACAGGGAACACGCACGGAGGAAAGTTGGCGGAGACGAGTAGCGGTCCCTCGAAGACCCGGCCCGTGCAGACGGTGGGTCGCCGCAAGGAAGCCGTGGCCCGGATCACTCTGCGACCCGGTTCCGGCCAGTGGGCCATCAACGGCCGGGAGGTTTCCGGCTACTTCTGCATTCTGCGGCATCGCCAGACCATCGAGGCCCCCCTCAAGGCTACGGACTCGGAGGGGATCTACGACATTCTCGTCCGGGTGCGGGGCGGAGGGCTCACGGGCCAGGCGGACGCCGTGCAGCTCGGCGTGGCCCGAGCCCTGGTCGAGGTGGACGAGGAGCACCGACCCGCGCTTCGGGCCCGGGGCTTTTTGACGCGGGACGCCCGGGTGGTGGAGCGCAAGAAGCCCGGTCGCCCCAAGGCGCGCAAGCGCTTCCAGTTCTCCAAGCGCTGATCCAAGCACTGGACGAGAATCGATGGCCGACGTGGCACTGAACGATCTCCTGCAGGCGGGGGTGCACTTCGGGCACCAGACCAGCCGCTGGAACCCGAAGATGCGCAAGTACATCTTCGCCGAGCGGGGCGGAATCTACCTGCTCGATCTCAAGAAGACGCAGGACAAGCTATCCGAGGCCCGCGAGCTCGTGCGCGGCGTCGTCACGGACGGCGGCTCGGTCCTGTTCGTGTGTACCAAGCCGCAGCTGGCGTCGCTGGTTCGGGAGGAGGCCGAGCGCTGCGGAGCCTTCTACGTGACCGAGCGCTGGCTCGGGGGAATGCTCACGAACTTCCAGACTATCAAGAAGAACATCCGCCGGCTGAAGGAGCTGGAGCGCGGGGCGGAGGAAGGCTCCTTCGAGTTCTACACGAAGAAGGAGCAGCTTCTCCTGGACCGGGAGCGCCAGAAGCTCGATCGCTACCTGTCGGGCATCAAGGATATGGGCCGGCTCCCCGGCGTCGTCTTCGTGGTCGACGCGAAGAAGGAGGAGATCGCGGTCAAGGAGGCCCACCGGCTCGAGATCCCGGTGGTGGCGATCGCGGACACGAACGCCGATCCGGACATGCTCACGGTGCCCATCCCGGGCAACGACGACGCCATCCGGTCCGTGGCCCTGATCACGCGGGCCATCGCCGATTCGGTGGACGCCGCCCGGCGGGAGGCCCCGGAGGCGGGGGGCGATCAGGCCGAGGAAGTGTTCACCTACTCCTCCGACGTCGGCGAGACCTCCGAGGCCGAGTCGTCGCGGCGCCGCAAGCGACCGCGGCGCCGCAAGCCGCGCCCGGAGGTGATCGCCCAGCGCCGCCAGACCAAGGGCGGCGCCACGGACCAGGACGCGGTCGGGGAGGCCGAGGCTGCGGAGGCCGAGGGAGCCGAGGCCGCGGCGGAGCCGTCGGCGAAGGGAGATCAGCCGAAGAGCGCCGGGGCGGAGCCCGAAGACGAGGTGCCCGTGTCGGCCGGAGCGGGTGGTGGCGAGGAGGAGGACGAGGAGGGCGAATCCTCCTGACGCCCGCCGGGAAGAGGCCACTTCGGTGGCCTTTTTTTTTGGATGGATGGGCGCGGGTGTCGGGCCCGGCCCGTCCGTTGCAGGATGGTTGCGGGATCGCCGACCGACCGGCGGTCGGTCTCGGGTAATCCACGAACGACGTGCGACACATAGCGGGAGGCCGAGCATGGCGGAGATCAGCGCGGCGGCGGTGAAGTCGCTCAGGGACAGGACCGGGGCGGGCATGATGGACTGCAAGCGCGCCCTCGAGGAGGCTGCCGGCGACGAGGAGAAGGCCATCGACCTCCTGCGCCAGCGCGGGGCCGCCAAGGCGGCCAAGCGGGCCGCCCGGGAGACGAGTGAAGGAGCCGTCGCGATCGAGGGTGACGACGACGGCCCGGTCGCCATGGTCGAGGTGACGTGCGAGACGGACTTCGTGGCCAGGAACGACGAGTTCCTCGAGTTCGCTGGCCGGGCCGCCCTGATCGCGGCGGACGCCGGGGGGGACGAAGGCGAGGTCCGGGAAGGAGGGGAGCTCCTGGATCTGCCCGAAGCCGAGGCGCTGCGCACCGAGCTACAGGGCCTGCTCGCCAAGATCGGGGAGAACCTCGATGTCGGCCGCTTCGTCCGCTGGGTGCCGGGTGCCGGGTCCGTGATCGGCCGCTACATTCACTTCGGCAACAAGATCGGTGTGCTCGTGGAGCTGGCGGGTGGCCACGAACGCACGGCCGCGACCGAGATGGCGCGCGATGTGGCGATGCACATCGCGGCCACCGACCCGGCCGGAATCTCCCCCGAGGACATCCCGGAGGAGTCCAGGGAGCGCGAGCGGGCGGTGCTCGGCGAGCAGGCCCGACAGGAGGGCAAGCCTCCCCAGATCGTGGAGAAGATCGTCGAGGGTCGTATGCGGAAGTTTTACGAGCAGAACGCACTCCTCTACCAGGCGTTCGTCAAGGACTCCGACACGACGATCGGCGAGCTCCTGGAGAGCGCTCCGGGCTCGCTCGAGGTGCTCCGGTTCGTCCGGTTCGAGGTGGGCGGCTAGCGCGGTGGCCGCGCGAGGGGACGAAGGCGCGAGCGCGCCGCCGGATCTCAAGTATCCCCGTGCCGTGGTGAAGCTCTCCGGGGAGTCCCTGGCGGGTGAGCGCGGCTTCGGCATCGAGCCGCCGATCATCGAGGAGCTCACCCTCGAGATCATAGCCGTCCACGAGGCCGGCGTGAGGCTGGGCCTGGTGGTCGGCGGGGGCAACATCGTGCGGGGCACGGTGGCCAGCGAGCAGGGCATGGATCGCGTCTCGGCCGATTACATGGGCATGCTGGCCACGGTGATCAACGCGCTCGCTCTGCAGGACATGCTGGAGCGTCACGGGATCGAGACGCGGGTGATGACCGCCATCCGCATGGAAGAGCTGGCGGAGCCGTACATCCGGCGCAGGGCGCTGCGGCACCTGGAGAAGGGACGGGTGGTGATCTTCGCCGGGGGCACCGGGAACCCCTACTTTTCGACGGATACGGCCGCGGTCCTGCGCGCCATCGAGATGGAGGCCGACGTAATCCTGAAGGCCACCAGGGTCGACGGGGTGTACACGGCCGACCCGGAGAAGGACCCGGATGCGGAGTTCATCCCGGAGATCTCGTACCTGGAGGTCATGACCCGGGAGCTCAAGGTCATGGATGCCGCGGCGATCTCGCTGTGCAAGGAGAACGACCTCCCGGTCATCGTCCTCAACATCCGCCGTCCGGGCTCCATCCTGTCGGCGCTGCGCGGGAGCCGGGTCGGCACCATGGTCGCCTGAGGCAGGGAGGCGCGCGGGGCGCCGCAACACCAGGAGGGCTGCATGCCGAAGAAGAGGCTCGAGGAGTCGCGGGAAGCCATGGACCGGGCGGTCGACGCCGTGCGACGGGAGTTCAACACGGTGCGGACCGGCAAGGCCACGCCGACGCTGCTGGACACGGTGCGGGTGGACGCCTACGGCTCCACCATGGCCCTCAACCAGGTGGCCAACGTGAGCGCCCCCGAGCCGGGTCTCCTCCTCATCCAGCCCTACGACCGCAACATCTCGGCGGAGATCGCTCAGGGCATCCAGAAGGCTGATCTCGGCTTCAATCCCTCCGTCGACGGTGCCGTGATCCGCGTCCCGGTGCCGCCGCTCAGCGAGGAGCGCCGCAAGGAGATGGTCAAGCTCCTGCACCGGATGGCCGAGGAGGGCCGCATCTCCGTTCGGCACGTTCGGCAGGAGACCAAGAACGAGCTGCAGCGCATGCAGAAGGACGGCGAGGCGGGCGAGGACGAGATCCATCGACGTCTGGAGGATCTGCAGGGCATCACCGACGAGCACGTCGCCGTGATCGACGAGCTGCTGAAGAAGAAGGAAGCCGAGGTCATGGAGGTCTGAGGCGTGAACGAGCCAGACGCAGCGGAGAGGACCGACGGGGAGTCGGTTACAGCCCCGAACCGGCTCGAGGAGGCCGCCGGCGAGGAGCGCGCGTCGCGTCGTTGGAAGGAGACGTACGGGCGCGGAGGCGCCGCGCCGTTCGGGTCCGGTGGCTGGCGGCGCACCATGGGCCGCCCGGGCGTCGTGCCGGGGAAGGGCGGCGACTGGCGCGTGGCGCTCCAGGCCTACGTGACCGGGCACGACCTCGGCCGGGATTCGGAGCGCAAGCTGTCGGACGGGATCCGGGTCACCGGTCGGATCGACCGCGCGGAGCGGGGCCGGGAGGTCGAAGCGGGCGGCGCCGAGTCCGGGGCCTCGGCGGAGGCGCGCCCCGGGACCCGCCGGATTCCGGTGCCGGAGCGGCTCGACTTCCACAGGAGCGCCGGGACCTGGAGGCGGCACCTCCCGCTCGGGAGGCGTGGCGGCCGGGACGCCCGGGACGACGACACGGCCCGGTAGTCCGCCCGGAGACCTCCCGGGGCGTTTCGCGCGCCACCTGGAGCGCCGACCCGGCCTCCTCCCGCGTGGTTCGCGGGTCCTGGTGGCCGTCTCCGGGGGGCCGGACTCGATGGCCCTCCTCCACCTGCTGCTCGGCGTGGTGGACTCCCTGGACCTGCGGCTGGTGGCCGCCCACTTCGATCACGGCCTCCGGGCCGCGAGCGCCGCGGAAGCCGAGCGTGTCCGGGATTGGGTCGTCGCCGCGGGAGTCGGGTGCCGCTCGGGTCGGCCGGCCGAGCCCCTGCCACCCCGCCAGGAGGACCTCAGGCGCGCCCGCTACGCCTTCCTCCGCCGGATCGCGCGGGAGGAGGACGCTTCGCGCATCGCGACCGGCCACCAGGCCGACGACCAGGCCGAGACCATCCTGTTCAGGATCCTGCGGGGTACGGGGATCCGCGGACTGGGAGGCATCCCGGCGCGACGGGGAGTCATCGTCCGGCCGCTCCTGCCGTTCCGACGCCGCTCGCTGGAGGCGTACCTGCGCGAGCGACGGATTGCCTACGTGGTCGATCCCTCCAACCTCGATCCCCGCTGGGACCGGGCCCGGCTCCGGACTCGCGTGCTCCCGGCCCTGGAGGCGAGCTGGGAGGGGCCGGTGCGCGAGCGGCTCCTGGAGCTGGGGCGCGCGGCGCGCCGGGCGGATCGGGCGCTCGAGGCCCGGGCGCGATCCGTGCTGGAGAGATGTCGGCTGGAGCGCGCAGCGCCCGACCGCTGGCAGGCGGGGGCCGAGGCGCTCGACCTGGACCGGCTTCGCGGCCTCGACCGGGAAGGGCTCGCCCGCGTCGTCCGCCGGGTGGCGCGGAAGGCCGGCGTTCGCCTCACGAAGGGCGGAACCCGGGCGGCGATGGAGTTTATCAGCGGAGGCCGGAGCGGGGGCCGCGTGGACCTGGGCGGCGGCTTGGTCGCCGCGCGGGAGTTCCGGGTCGTGTGGATCGGCCGACCGGGCCGGGCCGGGCCGGACACCACGCTGACGATCGACGGTCCCGAGCCCGGCCGCGGACGGGTTTCCCTGGGGGGACGGCCCGTCGTCGTGGCCTGGGAGCCCGGCCCCGAGCCGACCGCCCTCCGCGCACCGGTCGAGCTCGCGCTGGAGCGCATCGCCTTCCCGCTCGTCGTCCGGGGCTGGCGTGCGGGAGACCGCATTCGGATGGATGCGGGGACCCGCAAGCTCAAGAAGCTGTTCGGCGAGCGCAGGGTCCCGAGGAGCGCCCGCCGGCAGGTGCCGGTGGTGGTGTCGGCGGACGGCCGAGTGGTGGCCGTCGGCGGGCTGGCGGTGGACCCCGGGCTGCGGCCCGATGCCGCGGAGGAGCGGTTGATGCTTAGGATCGAGGATGCCTGACGCGGCGTCCGTGATGGGCGCGGAGCTCTCCCGGGCCGGGGGACGCCGTCCCTGGCGTGTGGTCTACGAGGCCGGACGGCTCTCGGGCCGGGTGCGGACCCTGGGGGCCGAGATCACGTCGGCGTATCCGGAGGGCACGAGCCTGCTGATGCTGGGCTTGCTCAAGGGGTCCTTCATCTTCATGGCCGATCTTGTGCGTTGCATCGGTCTTCCCGTACACGTCGATTTTCTGGTGGTGTCGAGTTACGGGGATGGGAACACGTCGTCGGGCAGGGTCGACACCCTGTACGAGGCGAACACATCGATCGAAGGTCGTCACGTGGTGCTGGTCGAGGATATCGTGGACAGCGGACATACGATCAACGAGCTTGTTCCCTCGCTTCGGGCGCGCGAGCCCGCCTCGCTGGAGGTGTGCGCGCTCCTGCACAAGCGCAAGGCCGAGGGCCTGGCTCTCGAGCCACGCTGGGTCGGCTTCGAGGCGCCCGACGAGTTCCTGGTCGGCTACGGCCTGGACCACGCCGAGGACTTTCGCCACCTCCCGTTCATCGCGAGCCTCTGAGGCCTTCGCATGCCTGCATCGAGTCCGGGACCGGAGCGAGGGGGCGGAAACCGCAACAGCGGGAAGGCCAGCCGTTTCTTCCGCGCGGCTTCCTTCTGGGTGCTCATCCTCCTCGTGCCCCTGTTCATCTACCAGCTCATGCAGGGGAACAAGACATCGCGCCAGGACCTGACCTACACGGAGTTCCAGTCCCAGCTCAAGGCCGACAACGTCCAGTCCGTCACGATCCGCAACGGCCACGAGGTCCAGGGTGCGCTGAAGAACGCCATCCAGCGCGATGGCGCGCAGGTCAAGCAGTTTCACACCCTGCTTCCGTTCGAGTCCAGCATGGAGTTCGTGGCCCAGCTCCAGAAGGCCGGGGTGGACATCAGCCGGCAGGAGGCGGGGAGCAACTGGATGAACATCCTCGTCTCCGTGCTCCCGTGGGTCCTGATCATCGGCCTGTGGTTCTTCCTGTTCCGCCAGATGCAGGGCGGGAGCTCGCGCGCGTTCAGCTTCGGGAAGTCCAAGGCCAAGCTGCTGACCGGGGACACGCCCAAGGTCACCTTCGCCGACGTGGCCGGGTGCGACGAGGCCAAGGAGGAGCTCGAGGAGATCATCGAGTTCCTCAAGGACCCCGACCGGTTCAGCCGGTTGGGCGGGCGTCTGCCCAAGGGAGCCCTCCTGGTGGGGCCGCCGGGCACGGGCAAGACGCTCCTGGCACGGGCCGTGGCCGGGGAGGCCGGCCGTCCCTTCTTCTCGATGTCGGGCTCGGATTTCGTCGAGATGTTCGTGGGGGTGGGCGCCTCGAGGGTCCGTGACCTGTTCGAGCAGGGCAAGGCCCACGCTCCGTGTATCATCTTCATCGACGAGATCGACGCCGTGGGCCGGCACCGGGGTGCCGGGCTCGGGGGCGGCCACGACGAGCGCGAGCAGACCCTCAACCAGCTCCTCGTCGAGATGGATGGCTTCGAGGCCAACACGGGCGTCATCCTCCTGGCGGCCACGAACCGGCCCGACGTGCTCGACCCGGCGCTCCTGCGCCCGGGCCGCTTCGATCGTCAGATCGTCGTCGACAGCCCCGACGTGAAGGGCCGCGAGGGGATCCTGCGGGTGCACACGCGCAAGATCCCGCTCGCCGACGACGTGGACCTGGCCACCCTGGCCAAGGGGACCCCGGGGCTCTCGGGCGCGGAGCTCGAGAACATCGTCAACGAGGCCGCACTCCTGGCCGCCCGCAAGGGCAAGAACCGGGTGTTCATGGACGACCTCGAGGCGGCCAAGGACAAGGTCATGCTCGGCGCCGAGCGCAAGAGCATGGTGATCTCGGACGAGGAGCGCCGGGTCACGGCCTACCACGAGGCGGGGCACGCGGTGATCGCGCTGCGGGCTCCCGGGCTGGATCCCCTCCACAAGGTCACCATCGTGCCGCGCGGGCGAGCCCTCGGGATCACGGCGTCGATCCCCGAGGAGGACCGGCACAACTACACGAGGTCCTGGCTCGAGGGTCGGCTCAAGATGCTGTTCGGCGGCCGCGTGGCCGAGGAGATGATCTTCGGGGCGGAGAAGATCACCACCGGGGCCGGAAACGACATCGAGCGCGCCACCGAGATGGCCCGACGGATGGTGACCCAGTTCGGGATGTCCGACGCGATCGGGCCCATGTCGGTCGGAGACCCGGACCACGAGATCTTCCTGGGCCGGGACCTCAGCCAGCGCCGGTCCGTGAGCGAGAAGACCGCGCAGCTGGTCGACTCCGAGATCAAGCGGATCCTGGACGCGGCGTACCGGTCCGCCCGGAAGGTCCTCGAGGAGTACCGGGACCTGCTGGAGCGCATCGCACAGGCGCTCCTGGAGCGGGAGACGCTCGACGCCGGCGAGATCGGGGCACTCGAGGCCGGACAGCCGCTGCCGCCGCTCCCGGCGACCGACTCGGCGGAGGCCGCCGGCACGGCCGGGCAGGAGGCCGCGGCCCGTCAGCGCCGGGCCAGCGACAAGGGCCGAACGGTAGAGGGGACCGGGGGGGGCGAGCCGTCGCCCGTCCCGGCTTGACGGCCGGAAGGAGCCCGGTGTCGCCCTCGGGCTGGCGGATCCGCACCGGAATCCTGCCGCTGGATCGACCGCTCATCCTGGGCGTGCTCAACGTCACGCCCGACTCCTTCTCGGATGGGGGGCGGCATCTGGAGCCGGGCGCCGCGCTCGACCATGCGTGGCGCCTGGTGGAAGAGGGAGCCGACCTCATCGATGTGGGCGGGGAGTCGTCGCGGCCGGGCGCGGCCCCCGTCACCGCCCGCGAGGAGTGGCACCGGATCGGTCCCGTGGTGGAGAGGGCGTCGGAGTTGCCGGTGCCCCTGTCGATCGACACGACGAAGCGCGAGGTGGCTGCCCTGGCGCTCGAGGCGGGCGCGGCGGTGCTCAACGACATCTCCGCCCTCCGATTCGATCCCCGTCTCGCCGATCTTGCCGCCGCTTCGGGCGCGGGGCTCATCCTCATGCACATGCGTGGCGAGCCGCGGACGATGCAGGAGGATGTCGCGTACCACGACCTCATGGGAGAGGTGAAGGCCGATCTGGCCGCCGCCGTCGCGACGGCGACCGCGCGAGGCTGCGGCCGGGACCAGCTCGTCGTCGACCCCGGCATCGGCTTCGGCAAGTCGCCGCGGGGCAACGCGGAGCTCCTCGCCCGCCTTCCCGAGCTGGCCGGGCTCGGGTTGCCGGTGCTCGTGGGACCGTCCCGGAAGTCGTTCATCGGCCAGCTCCTGGGCGTGCCCGTGGAGCAGCGGCTCGAGGGCACGCTCGCCGCCTGCGTGGCGGCTCTGGACCGGGGGGCGCGGCTGTTCCGCGTCCACGACGTGGCGCCGGCGCGCAGGGCCCTGGACCTCGCGGACGCCGTGCGGCGGGAGGGGGCCGGACGACCGTCAGCCGCCTCCGCGCCCGTGGGAACCGGACAGGGCTGAGCCGCCATGCAGACTCTCCTCGACTACGTCCGCTACCTGCAGATCGGCCCGAAGGACGTCATCGAGGTCCTCCTGGTCGGCTACGTCTTCTACCGCATCCTCCTGCTGTGGACCGGGACGAGGGCACTCCAGATCCTGTTCGGCCTCGTGCTGCTCGTCGCGGTGCACGCCGTGGCCCGCCTCCTCGACCTCAGCCTCATCAGCTACCTTCTCTCGCAGGCGTTCACCTACGGGGCGTTCGCCCTGATCGTGGTGTTCCAGCCGGAGCTTCGGAACGCGCTCGCCCAGCTCGGACGGAACCGTGTGTGGCGCCTCTTCGCCCGCATGGAGGAGAGCGAGGTGGCCGGTGCGATCGCCGAGGCGGCGGGACGGCTGGCGCGTGCCAGGATCGGGGGGCTCATCGCCATCGAGCAGGAAGTGGGGCTGGGGGAGTACGCCGACACCGGCACCCGGGTCGGGGCCGAAGTCTCGGCGGAGCTCCTGACCACGATCTTCACCCCCTACTCGCCCCTGCACGACGGAGCGGTCATCGTGCGCGGCGACCAGATCATGGCCGCCGGCTGCATCCTGCCGCTCACCCAGTTCCCCGTGGAGGACCGTTCCCTGGGCACGCGCCACCGCGCCGCCCTGGGGCTGTCGGAAGAGACCGACGCGTATGTGGTGGTGATCTCGGAGGAGACCAGCCAGATCTCCCTGGCCCACCGCGGACAGTTGACCCGCGACCTCAGTCCCGAGGCGCTGCGGAGTCGACTGGCATCGGGCGAACCGGGAAGCCTTCCGTCGAGCCCGGACCCCCGTGCCGGGGACAGCTCCGCGGCCGAAGGGGATGCGTCCGGGGAGCCGCTGCCCGTGCCGGCCGGCGAGAATTGATATTCTCGGGATGTTCGTTGACGAGGCCTTAGACGGCCCGTAGAATGAGGCGGCTCGGACGGGGCCCGAGCCGGAAGTGTCGTGCGCTCACCCAGGACGGGAGGCGGCATTGCAGCCAGGTGGACCAACCTTCAAGCTGCTCACGCTGTTCAAGGACGGGGGCTTCATGATGTATCCCCTCATCCTCTGCTCACTCGTGGCCCTCGGCGTCATCATCGCCAAGGCGTGGACCCTGTGGGTGGCGCACCGGGAGTCCCGGAAGCTGCTGACCGAGATCGAGGAGCTGGGCGTGGCGGGTCGCCTGGACGCCGCGATCGAGAAGGCGGCCGAGACGCCCGGACCCGTGGCGGCGATCCTCCTGGCCGGCCTGCGCCGGGTCCGCGAGGAGCATACGGAGGCCGACGTCGAAGCGGCCATCAGCACCACCGGCAACACCGAGGTGGACTTCCTGGAGCGCGGTCTCGTCGTGCTGGCTACGATCGCGAACGTGGCCCCGATGCTCGGGTTCCTCGGGACCGTGATCGGGATGATCCTGGCCTTCGCGGCCATCGAGCAGGCCGGGCAGGTGGAGCCGACGCTGGTGGCCGGGGGTATCAAGGTCGCACTGATCACGACCGCGGCCGGGTTGACGATCGCAATCCCCGTGAACGTGGCGTACAACTTCTTCGTGACGCGGATCGACAAGCTGATCGCCGACATGGAGGAGGGCTCCCAGACGGTGCTCGACCTCATTTGGAAGATCGAGACGGGTCAGGGCCGGGGCACCGCCAGCCCCCGCGGCTGATCCACTCGCAGACGACGCCGACCGGAGAGGACCATGCCCCTTCTTCAACGTAGAGAGCGGGTCTCGGACGAGATCCCGACGGCCTCACTGGCCGACATCGCGTTCCTGCTCCTCATCTTCTTCCTGACCACGACGGTCTTCAACGAGGAGCGGGGCCTGCCGATCGTCCTGCCGGAGAAGTCCAAGGAGCAGGCCGTCGCCGCCAAGAACATCATCTTCTTCCTGGTGCAGGCGGACGGGCGGGTGGTGGTGAAGCGCGGCCAGAGCGAAGAGACGCAGACCGTCACGGCGGAGCAGGTGTCGGGCATCATGCGCCAGGAGCTGGCTGCCAACCCGAACATCATCGCGGCCATCAAGACGGACCCCAAGGCGCCCTACCGGGATATGATACACGTGCTGGACGGGGTGAAAGACGCCGGAGCGGACAGGATCTCCCTCCAGATGCTGGGTGAGGACTAGGTTATGGGGCTCAGGGGCGGGCAAGGCGGCTTCAGCCGGAAGTCGAGGGCCAGCAGCGAGATTCCGACCTCCTCGCTGGCTGACATCGCGTTCCTCCTGCTCATCTTCTTCATGGTGACGACGGTGTTTCGGAAGGAGAAGAAGCGGGAGATCGACTGGCCCAAGGCCCAGGCGACCAAGAAGGTCGACACGAAGCGCAAGAACATCCTGCACATCTGGCTGACCAGGACGGGCAAAGTCTGGATCAACGACCAGGACGTGCCGTTCGACCAGATCGGCGACCTCGTGCGGCCGATCTACGCGGAGAACCGGCAGCTGGTGGTCGAGGTCCGGGCCGACCGCGACGTGCCCTACAGCATGGTGAACACGATCACGAAGCAGCTTCAGGCTGCGGGCGCTGTCCGGGTGGTGTTCGGTACCCGACTGGCCCAGCGAGTCAACAGGCCGAGGAGGTAACCATGGCGGCCGACACGCGGAACGACCGGAGGGGCGTGAGCACCACGATGCGCACCGCCAACGACGACTTCAAGCGCAGCTACGCCACGTGGGTCTACATCGGCCTGATCGCCGCGGTGGCCTTCCACTTCGGTCTGGTGGAGTTCTTCCCCCAGCTCCATGCAGAGAACATGGGCACGGAGAACAAGTCGCTGAAGGCGGTCCAGCTCCCGCCCGAGGTGAAGATCCCGCCCCCGCCCAAGCAGATCGCGCGGCCGGCGACGCCCAAGGTGGCGGCCGCCAACGTCAAGGAGGACGTCACCATCGCCCCCACGACGTTCGAGCAGAACCCGGTGGAGCAGCTCCCGCCGCCGCCCAAGGCGGGGAGCCCGTCGGACCGGCCGTCATTCATCCCGCGTGACGTGGACCCCAAGCTCGAGAACCCGGGTGAGATCCAGCGGCTTCTCCAGCGGCTGTATCCGCCGTCCCTCAAGGATGTCGGGATCGGCGGCCGGGTCGTGCTGTGGCTGTGGGTGGACGACAAGGGCCAGGTCGGCAAGACCGTGGTCCAGGAGTCCAGCGGCTACGACGCGCTGGACCAGGCCGCGGCCAAGGTGGCGGTGAACATGAAGTTCAAGGCGGCCATCAACCGCGACAAGCCGATCGGCGTGTGGATCGCCCAGCCCATCACCTTCGAGGTGAAGCGGTAGCGGCACGCCGGGTGCTCGGCCGACGGTCAGCGAGAGCCGCCCGGGTGGACCGGGCGGCTCTCGCGTTTCGGGGGTCATGACCGCCCGGGCTGCGTCCATCTCCGACCGTCTCGAACAGCTGCGGGAGCGGATCGCAGCCGCCGCGGACCGGGCCGGACGCCCGGCCGACGGTGTCGAGATCGTGGCGGTGACCAAGGGGCATCCCGCAGAGGCTCTGAGTGCCGTGGCGGCGGCGGGCCTGCGCTGCGTGGGCGAGAACCGCGTCGGCGAGGCGGAGGCCAAGCAGGAGCGCCTGGGCCGCCTGGGACTGTGCTGGCACATGATCGGTCACCTGCAGCGTAACAAGGTCGAGCGCGCCGTGGCGATGTTCGACGAGCTCGAGTCGCTGGACTCGGAGCGACTCGCGGAGAAGCTCCAGCGCGAGCTGGTGGCCGCGGGACGCGACGGGTTCCCGGTGCTCGTCCAGGTCAACACGTCCGGCGAGGCCTCCAAGGGCGGCTTCGAAGCCAGTGATCCGTCCGAGGCCGCGCGGATGATCGAGGCCGTCCAACGAGTCTGCGAGCTCCCGGCACTCCACGTGCGGGGATTGATGACCATGGCACCGCTCACCGGGGACGCCTCCGTGGTGCGGGCCACCTTCCGGCGAGCCCGGGAGCTGTTCGAGCGCTGCGGGCGGGACGTGGACGGGTTCGAGCCGACGGTCCTGTCCATGGGAATGAGCAACGATTTCGAGATCGCGGTGGAGGAGGGCAGCACCCGGCTCCGGCTGGGTACGGCCCTGGTCGGAGAGAGGCCATGATCGAGCTGTCCCCGCTGGACGTACGCAAGAAGAAGGAAGACTTTCGCCGCGCCATGCGGGGCTACGATCCCGAGCAGGTGGACGCCTTCCTGGAGCTGGCCGCCGAGCGGCTGGGAGCCCTGCTGGCCGAGGAGCGGAGCCTGCGCGAGCGGATCGGCGTTCTCGAGGAGAAGCTCGGTCGATTCGAGGAGCGGGAGAAGGCCCTCAACGACGCGCTGCTGGCGGCCCAGGAGCTGCGCGAGGAGGCGCGCTCCCAGGCCGAGCGCGAAGCGGACCTCCGCATACAGGAGGCGGAGGCGCGGGCGGAGCAGATCGTCCAGGAGGCGCGCGAGGAGGAGCGGTCCGCCGAGCGCCGGCTGGAGGACCTGAGGATCCGCCGCGAGCGCTTCCTGCGCTCCTTCCGGGACACGCTGGAGCGCTTCCTCGAGGAGCTCGAGGCCGAGCAGGCCCGCCTGCGGGCCGACCCGGACCGCGAGCCGTCCGCGCGGTCCGTGCCCGAGCATCGGGATCCGCCCGCCATCCGGCTGGAGGGATCGGGCGGCCCGCCGGCCGGCGAGGGGTCGTGACCAGGGAGGTCCCCGACTACCGCGACGTCCGCGTCGCAACCGAGACGGTGCGTCCGCTCCTGGGGGCGGCGCCCGAGGTCGCGGTCATCCTGGGGACGGGACTCGGGGGGCTCGGCGCGGCTATCGAAGACGCGGGCTCCATCCCCTACTCGGAGATCCCGGGCTTCCCGGAGTCGACCGTGGAGTCCCACGCCGGGCGGCTCCTGCACGGCGTTCTCGAGGGGCACCCCGTCGTGGCCATGGACGGCCGCTTCCACATGTACGAGGGCTACACGCCGCAGCAGATCGGCCTGCCGGTGCGGGTGATGGCCGAGCTGGGCGCCCGCACGCTGGTCGTATCCAACGCGTGCGGGGGCATGAACCCGCTGTGGAATCCCGGGGAGCTGATGCTCCTGGCCGACCACATCAACCTCATGTGGGGGAACCCCCTGGTCGGGCCCAACCTCGACGAGCAGGGCCCGCGCTTTCCCGACATGTCCCGGGTCTACGACGAGGAGCTGCGTGCCCTGGCGCGCGAGGAAGCCCTGCGCATGGGCCTCGTCCTGCGCGAGGGCGTGTACGTGGCCGTCACGGGCCCTAACCTCGAGACCGCCGCGGAATACCGCATGCTGCGCCTCCTGGGCGCGGACGTGGTCGGCATGTCGACCGTCCCGGAGGTCATCGTCGCCCGGCAGGTCGGCATGCGGGTCCTCGGCGTGTCCATCATCACCGACGCGTGCCTGCCCGACGCCCTCGAGCCGGCGGACGTGGAGACGATCATCGCCACGGCCGGCGCGGCCGAGCCCGACCTCACGCGCCTCCTGCGCGCGGTCCTGCGCAGGGTCTGATCGTGGGCTATCCGGAGCTTCCCGGGAGCGTGACCGAGCTGGAGGAGGGCGTCCTCGCCCGGTGGGAGGAGGAGGACCTCTTCCACCGTAGCCTCGAGGCCCGCCGGGGCAGTCCCGAGTACGTGTTCTTCGAGGGTCCTCCCACGGCCAACGGACGTCCGGGTGTCCACCACATCCTGGCGCGCACCATCAAGGACCTCGCGGGTCGCCACCGGACCATGACCGGCCACCACGTGCTCCGGAAGGCCGGGTGGGACACGCACGGGCTCCCCGTCGAGATCGAGGCGGAGCGCCAGCTCGGCATTTCCGGGAAGCCCGAGATCGAGGAGTTCGGCATCGCCGAGTTCAACCGGGTGTGCCGGGAGAACCTGTTCACCTACAAGGACGAGTGGGAGCGCCTCTCCCGGCGGATCGGCTACTGGCTGGACTACGACGATCCCTACATCACCTGCTCCCCGGAGTACATTGAGTCGGCGTGGTGGGCCCTGTCCGAGATCGACCGCAAGGGGCTCCTGTACAAGGGCTACAAGGTGCTGCCCTACTGCCCGCGCTGCGGCACCGGACTGTCCAGCCACGAGGTGGCCCAGGGCTACGAGGAGGTCGAGGACACGGCGGTGTTCGTGGCTTTCCCCCTGGTGGACGATGCGGACGGCGCCTCGGTGCTGGGGTGGACGACCACGCCGTGGACGCTGCCGGGCAACGTGGCCCTGGCCATCCATCCCGACGTGGAGTACGTCCGGGTCCGGGTGACCGGGCGCTCGGACGGCGCGCTCGCCGAGGAGGGCGACGTCCTCATCCTGGCGCGCGATCGCATGGAGCCGGTCCTGCGGAACGAGGTCCGCGTGCTGGACGCCTTCCCCGGCTCGGCGCTGGTCGGACGGCGGTACGAGCCGCCGTTCCGGGGCGCGGTCGACGCCGGGGACAGCGAGGCCGCCTGGACCGTGCTGCCGGCCGACTTCGTCACGGTGGACGAGGGAACCGGGGTCGTACACACGGCCGTCATGTACGGCGAGGACGACTTCGACCTCGGCACGCGGGCGGGGCTCCCCCGGCAGCACACGGTCGGGCCGGACGGACGTTTCCTGGCCTCCGTGCCCGCCGGCCTGGCGGGGCTCGGGGTCAACGAGTCCGACACCGAAGCCCGCATCCTGGATCACCTCCGGGAGGTGGGAGCCCTCTACAGGTCCGAGCGCTACCGCCACAGCTACCCCCACTGCTGGCGCTGCGACAGCAAGCTGCTCTACATGGCGCGCGATTCGTGGTACATCCGCACCACGGCGCTGACCGAGCGGCTGCTGGAGAACAACGCGTCGGTGGACTGGCACCCTCCCGAGATCGGTACCGGACGTATGGGCGAGTGGCTCAAGGGCAACGTGGACTGGGCCCTGTCTCGCGACCGGTACTGGGGCACGCCGCTCCCGGTGTGGGAGTGCGACGCGGAGCCGGAGCACCGCGAGGTGATCGGCTCGTTCGAGCAGCTCGCGGAGCGTGCCGGAGGCCTCCCCGAGGACTTCGATCCGCATCGCCCCCAGATCGACGAGCCGTGCTGGGGGTGCCGCGAGCCGGGCTGCCCGGGCACCATGCGGCGCGTCCCGCAGGTGCTGGATGCCTGGTTCGACTCGGGCTCCATGCCCTACGCGCAGTGGCACTGGCCGTTCGAGAACGACGAGGCCTTCCGGCGGCACTTCCCGGCCGATTTCATCGCCGAGGGCGTGGACCAGACGCGGGGCTGGTTCTACTCGATGCTGGCCCTGTCCACCATCCTGTTCGACGGGCCGGCCTACCGGGCGGTGGTGGTCAACGACCTCGTGCTCGACGCCGAGGGGCAGAAGATGTCCAAGTCCCGGGGAAACGCGGTGGACCCGTGGGAGGCCATCTCGCGCCACGGGGCCGACGCGATCCGCTGGTACCTGCTCTCGTCGAGCAATCCATGGCTCCCCAAGCGGTGGGATCCAGACGGGATCGACGAGGTGGGGCGGAAGTTCTTCGACACCCTGCGGAACACGTATCGCTTTTTCGCCCTGTACGCGAACCTGGAGGGCTGGAGCCACGCGGCCGGGGAGGCGCGTCCGGCCGCCGAGCGGGCTGCCATCGACCGCTGGCTCCTGTCCCGGCTGGACGGTCTCGTGGAGGGCGTGGGGCGCGACCTGGAGGCGTACGACCCCACGCCCGCGGCGCGGCGGCTGTCCGAGTTCGTGGTGGACGAGCTCTCCAACTGGTACGTGCGGCGCACGCGTCCCCGCTTCTGGGCCACCCGGCGCACCCGGGAGTCGGACGCCAGCGCCCGAGACGCCTACGCCACCCTGCACGAGGCCCTGGCCACCAGCGCCCGGCTGCTGGCGCCGATCTCCCCCTTCCTGTCGGATTGGCTGCACCGGGGTCTACACGGAGATTCCGTCCACCTGGCGGAATTCCCGCGCTCGCTCGGCCGGAGGGACCTGGAGCTGGAGCGGGGGATGCACGACGTGCGGGAGCTGGCCGCCCTGGGCCGTGCGGCGCGCGAGAAGGCGGGCATCCGCGTGCGTCAGCCGCTTCGTTCGGTCCGGGTCGTGGTTCCCGACGGGAGGCGGATCCCCGCCGAGCTCCTGCGGCACCTCGAGGAGGAGCTCAACGTCAAACACGTTGACTTCATTGACGATCAGGATGATATTATAAGGCTAATCGTCAAACCGGACTACGCGGCGCTCGGGCCGCGCTTCGGCTCCAGCACGCCGGCGGTCGCCGGGGCGATCGAGGCGCTGGAGGCACCCGACGCGCGGCGGCTGCGGGCCGGAAAGGCCGTCTCCGTCGAGGTCGACGGGGAGCGGGTCGAGATCGCGCCCTCCGAGGTCCGGATCCTGGAACAGACCGGGGACGATCTGACCGTCGGGAACGCGGCGGGGTATTTGACGGCCCTCGATCCGTTCCTGGACGACGAGCTTCGTCGCGAGGGACTGGCCCGAGAGCTGGTGAGCCGTGTTCAGCGGCTGCGACGGGACGCGGGACTCGCCGTGGAGGACCGGATCGCTCTCGCCCTGGCGGGCGATGCGGCGGTCCAGGAGGCGGCGTCGGCCCACGAGGGGGAGATCGCCGGCGAGACGCTGGCCGTCGAGCTCCGGGTGGGCGACGCGGCGACGGACGCACTGGAGCATCGAAGAGAGCTGGACGTGGACGGCCACCGGGTCCTGATCGGACTCGAGCGAGCCAGCGACCGGGACCTGGCATTGGAAGCGGGACACGCCTAGAGCGTGCAGGAGCTATGAAGAAGAAGGAAATCAAGCACTTCGAGGAACGACTGCTCGAAGAGAGGGCCCGGGTGCTGAAGCAGCTGGGCTTCTACGACAAGTCGTTCTCCGATACTCCGCAGGGCTCGGACGGGGACCTGTCGGCCTACAGCTTCCACATGGCCGACCAGGGCACCGACGCGATGGAGCGGGAGAAGGCGTTCCTGTTCGCGAGCAAGGAGGGGCGATTCCTGTACCACATCGACCAGGCGCTCAGGCGGCTCTACCAGACGCCCGAGCAGTTCGGCGTGTGCCAGGAGTGCGGCGAACCGATCTCCTTCGAGCGGCTGGATGCGCTGCCGCACACGCGGCTGTGCGTTCGCTGCAAAGAGGAGGAAGAGAGCGGTGCCGCCCGCTGAGGGGGCGTCGTCCCTGACGGTCCCCATGGGCGAGACTCGGCTCAACAAGGCGTGGCTCCTCGCGACCACCATGACGCTGGTGGTCGCGGCGGACCTGGTCACCAAGGCCTGGATCCGCTCCCACATGACCCTGTACCAGTCGATCCCCGTGCTGGGGGATTACTTTCGCCTCACGTACACGCAGAATCCCGGGGCGGCGTTCGGGATCGACGTCGGCTCCCACTCGAGGTTCGTGTTCCTCGGGCTCTCCCTCGGCGCCCTCCTGGTGCTCGCGTACCTGTACGTCGTGACGCCCGTGCGGGATCGACTGAGACTGTGCGCGGTGGCGCTCGTGTCGTCCGGGGCCGTCGGCAACATCATCGACCGCGTGCGCTTCTCGCGCGGCGTGGTCGACTTCCTGGATGTCGGGCTCGGGTCCCACCGCTGGCCCGTGTTCAACGTGGCCGATATGGCCGTGAGCACGGGGGCGGTCCTCCTCCTCCTCTCCTTCTACCTGGAGGAGCGACGTGAGTCCGGGGACGGAGGAAACGGGCAGGCCTGACCGGGCCGAGCCGCCGGCTCCCCGCCGCGAGCGGCTCGTCGTCGAGGCCTCGTCCGACCAGCGGCTGGACCGCTGGCTCGCCGATCGACTCGGGCTGAGCCGGACGCAGGCCGCCTCCCTGATCGTCGCGGAGGCCGTGCGCGTCAACGGGGCGCCGGTCGCCAAGAGCCATCGACCGCGGGCCGGCGAGGTGGTCGAGGCGGAGATCCCCGCTCCCGAGCCGGTCACCCTCGAGCCCGAGGATCTCCCGGTCCGCATCGTCCACCAGGACGAGCACCTCGTCGTGGTCGACAAGCCCGCGGGCATGGTGGTCCACCCGGCTCCGGGGCATCCCCGCGGGACGCTGGTGAACGCGCTGCTGGCCCGGGTGGGATCCCTCTCCTCGGTGGGGCTGCCGTACCGGCCCGGCATAGTCCACCGGCTCGACAAGGACACGAGCGGCCTCCTCGTCGTGGCGCGGACCGACGAGTCACACCGGGTGCTGGCCCGCGACCTGGCGCGGCGCAGGGTGAAACGCGGCTACCTGGCGGCCTCGTGGGGGCATCTCGACTCGGAGGAGCGCACCATCGACCTGCCCCTGGGTCGCGACCCGCGGGACCGGAAGCGGCGGGCGGTCGTGGAGGGCGGACGACCTGCCCTCACGCACGTGCGCAGGCTCGAGCGCTGGACTTCGGCCGACCTCGTGGCCATCAAGCTCGAGACCGGAAGGACCCACCAGATCCGGGTGCACTTCAAGGCGGTGGGCCACCCCATCGTCGGAGATCCCCTGTACGCGCCCGGCTGGGAGCGCGGCTTCGTGGGCGCGGGCGGACGGTGGGCCGAAGAGCTGGCCGACCGGACGGGCCGCATGTTCCTACACGCGGCCCGGCTCGCCTTCCGGCATCCGATCAGCGGGGAGGCGCTCTCCTTCACCTCGACCCTGCCGGAGCCTCTCCTGTCGGCCTGTCGATGGGCCCGCGAGACCAGCTGAAACGGCGCCGCCGCACCCGTCAGCCGCCGATCCACGGGATCAGCAGGATGACGAAGTCCGTCCACAGCATGGGGCCGTCCCTTCGTTGGATCCGCGTGGTCACGCTCGTTCTCGGGGTCTCGGCCGGCCGGCTGGCGCTGGCGGTCGCGGCCGCGTCGCCCCAGGACGCTGTACCGGCCGTCCACGCGTCGCCGGGCCTGGAAAAGGTGGCCGCCGCCCTGGCACGCGACTCCGCCGTCCTCGCCCCGATGCCGGGGATCGGACCGCCGCTGGCGGTCCTGCCCGAGCCTCCAACGCTGTGGGTGGTGCGGGACCTGGGCAGGGTGCCGGGCGCTCCGGGCGTGGAGCCCGACTGGGTGGCGGGGCTGGCCCTCCCGGGCCGGAACATCCTGGCCGTACGGGCGGCCGGGCCGGGTGCGGGGCGGCTCTCATCGCTGCGCAGCACGACCCGCCACGAGCTGGCGCACCTGGCCCTGGACCGGGTGACCCGGGGACGCGCGCCGCGCTGGCTCCAGGAAGGTTACGCCCAGCTCGCGGCGGGCGACTGGGACTGGGGGGAGGCGTGGCGCCTGCGGATGGCGATCCTGCGCCAGGGGACCGACGCGCTCTCGGACCTGGACGTGCACCTGCGGGGCCGGGAGGACGAGGCGCGGCTGGCGTACCTCCTCTCCTACACGGCCGTGCATCGCCTCGTGGAGATGGGTCGGGCGCCCGCCCTCCACGCGTTGTTCGCGCGGCTCGGAGCGGGCGACTCGATGGACGAGGCCCTGCGCTCGGTCTACGGCGTGACCGAGGAGCAGTTCGTGCGGCGCTGGGAGGCGGGAGTCCGCGACCGGTACGGCTGGCTGTTCTTGTTGTCCCGGGCCTCGCTGTTCTGGATCGCCATCGCGCTGCTCCTGCTCCTGGTGGGCTGGCGCCGACGCCGCTACGATCGCCGGCGCATGGAGCGGCTCCGCAGGGAGGAAGCCGCGTGGGACGAGGCGGAGCGCCGGGCCCGGCTCGATGCGGAGCCTCCGCGCGCGGGGTCGGGACCGCGTTGACGGGGAGGGGCTCGTCGGCCAAGTTGGAGCGATCATGACCAAGGACGAGAGCAAGGTCGAGAGCGGCGGGAGTATGCGAGCCGGCGGTCGCGGGCCCGCCGGCATGGGGCTCGTGAACGCCCTCCTCCTGGGAGGTGCGGCCGTGGTCATCGTCGTCGGCTACGTCCTCCTGGACCATGGCTCGATCACCGCCGCCCCCATCCTGCTCGCGCTCGGTTACGCCGTCCTCATCCCCGCCGGCCTCCTGGTCGGCTACCGGCGCGCTGGAGGCGACGACTCCTAGCCGGAAAGGAGCCGAACCCGTCGGCTCCCCGAACCGGAGGGACACGCGTCACGGCTCGACCCCGCCCCGCATGATGCCCCCGGGCGCTTAGCTCAGCCGGTTCAGAGCGCTGCCCTTACAAGGCAGAGGTCGGAGGTTCGAATCCTCCAGCGCCCATGCGCCCCGGGCGGGGAGCGGTGACATAGGGGACTCCGGGGTCGTCTCCTGGATGGAAGGGTGGGCGTCCCGGGTTGAGCGGAGGGACGCGCTCGCATACTGTATACCCTTTGCCTGCCGCGGACCGGATCGTACGCACGGGTTCGAGCCACCCGGGAGAACGAAACTGGATCCGCTGGGTATGGACGTCTGGATGCCGTCCCGCGCCGGTAGCCGTCGGCGCGACCGTGTGGACTCGATCGTCGAGAGAGTGAGCACGATGGAACTGAAGGACAATCGCACGTTGGTCGCCCTGCTGGCCGCTTTCGTCGGCCTCGTCGGGGCCCGCGCCGGACTCGTGGCCCAGGACGGCGGAGGGTCGGGGCGGGCGCGCGTCATCGTCGCGCCCCTGCAGACGTCGGGCGGGGTGGACCAGGGCTTCGGCAAGGACGTCGCCAAGAAGGTGCGCAAGCAGCTCGAGAACTTCGACCTGCTCGCCCCGGTCAAGGAAGATGACGTCAACAAGATGCTGGACCGCTTCAAGCTCGATCCGGAGCAGATGGACCTGGTGTCCTGGCGCCAGCTGGCCACGCGTCTCGATGCCAACCTGATCATCTACGGCACGGCGGTAGGCTCGAGCGGCTCCAAGAGCATCAAGCTCGCCGTCGAGTTCGTGGACGCCCAGCGGGGCGAGCAGATGAAGGTCCCGGAGTTCACCATCCAGGGCACGAACTCCGACCAGGCGGCGCAGCAGATCATCACGGCCCTCGACAAGCAGGTCAAGTTCCTGCGCGCTCTGGCCAACTGCAACGACTACCTTTCGGGTAACCAGTACGCCGACGCCGCCCGAAACTGCGACGCGGCGCTCGAGATCAACCCGCAGAGCAGCCGGGCCGGCTACCTGCGGGGCCGGGTGGCCATGAAGCAGGAGAAGTGGCAGGAGGCCGAGAAGTACCTGCAGCCGGTGGTCAAGGCGGAGCCGTCCAACGAGGACGCCCTCCAGTCGCTGGCCTACACGGAGGCGGAGCTCGGGAACCAGCAGCAGGCGCTGACGCTCTACCAGCAGTACCTGCAGTTCAATCCCGACAACCAGCAGATCCGGCTGAGCGTGGCCTACAACCTGGCCAGCGCGGGGGCGTACGATCAGGCGGTGCAGGTGCTGAAGGCGGGACTGCAACGGGATTCGACCAGCGCGCCGCTGTGGAAGTACCTGGGCGACGTGTCCCTCAAGAAGGGAACGACCGCCGACAGCTCGGAGGTGTCGGCCAGCTCGTCGATCTCCGACACGGCCGCCATCCAGACGGCCATCGACGCGTACCACCACTACGTGAGCCTGCAGCCGGACAGCGCCACGGCCAGCATCTTCCGCAACATCGTGGCGGCGGACCTGCAGCTGGACCACCTGCAGGAGGCCGACCAGGAGTCGATGACGGCGATCCACCAGTTCCCGGGCAAGAACGCCGGGCTGTGGTCGCTGCGGGCGGACGTACTGGCACACCAGAATCGCCTTAAGGATGCGGTGGCCGCGATGGACTCGGCGCTGGCCGTCGATCCCAGCTACGCCAACGCCTACTTCAAGCGGGGGCTGTACAAGCTGCGCAGCGGCGACGGCGACGGTGCCATCGCGGACTTCCACAAGGCCGTCGACCAGAACAATCAGAACCCGAACAACATCGCCAACGCGCTGTTCGGGACGGGATTCCAGGACTACTTCAAGAAGAACCGGTTCGACGACGCGGCGAGCATGTTCGAAGCGGCGCTGAAGTTCGCCAATGACCCGAATCTGACGAACCAGCTGAACTTCTGGACGGGCTGGTCACTGTTCAAGGCGGCGTCCGGGATCGACGATTCCAACACGAAGGACGCTTGCGAGCCGGCCAGGAAGGCCCTGGCCCGGTTCCAGAGGGTGCCGGCCTTGATCAAGGGATCCGGCGACTACCAGCAGGCCAACCATAAGCAGATCCTGGACGGCGTGGATACCTACGTGTTCCGGCAGAACCAGATCATCAAGAAGGCCTGCAAGGGCGGCGGATGAGCGCCTCGTCCTGAGGGCGCGGCCCCACCAGGGCCGCGCGCCCGGCTCCCACGGGTAGCCGGGTCGACAGATACCGCCGACGACCCGGCCGGGAATCCCTTCCCGGCCGGGTCGTTTTGCATCCGGGTCGGGGGTTGACGCGAGCCGATGCCTGCCACTAGAATGGGGCGGTGTGGGAGAAAGTGGGGTGAAGTGGGGAATCATTCACATTGCCGTCGGCAGGGTGAGCGTTGGGCGGGTTTCTCGGCAGCTACCGTCATTCGCTGGACGCGAAGGGGCGCGTCAGCCTCCCGGCGCCGTTCCGTCACGGGTCGGACTCGGAGTCGTTCGTCCTCATCCGGGCCCACGATAATGCCCTCACGCTGTATCCCGACGACGCCTGGCGCGTGGTCGCGGACCGACTGCGGGAGATGCGGGAGCGCCGGCCCGACGTCAGGCACCTGCTCCTCCGCCTGACCGGGAACGCGCAGCGGATCGTCCCGGACGGGCAGGGCCGGATCCTGATCCCCGAGCGTCTCCGCGAGGAGGCGCACCTTGAGGACGAGGTCCTGATCGTCGGAGCGCTGGACAAGATCGAGCTCTGGAACCCGGAGTGGTTCGAGCAGCGGACGGCCGTCGGACCGGAGGAGTTCGACGAGCTGGCCGCCTCGATCTTCGCCTGAGCCCCGATGACGGGGCGCGGCGTGCGGGACGCCGGACCGGCGCCGGCCGGCTTCGAGCACGAGCCGGTGATGATGGACGAGGTCCTGGCGTCGCTGGAGCCCGAGCGGGGCGGCACGTACCTGGACGGCACCGTGGGGGGCGGCGGCCACGCGGCGGCTCTCCTGGAGAGGGCTCCTTCGGTGATGCTGTGGGGGGTCGACCGCGATCCCGAGGCGGTCGCGGCGGCGCGGGAACGGCTGGCCCGCTTCGCTGAGCGGGCCCGCGTGATACGGGCCGATTTCCGCGACCTGCCCGAGGCGCTCGGGGACGAGGCGGACGAGGTACACGATCTGGCGGGGGTGCTGCTCGACCTGGGCGTCTCCTCCCATCAGATCGACACGACGGCGCGCGGGTTCTCCTTCCGTCCGGCCACACCGTTAGACATGCGGATGGGCGGGACAACGGGCGGAAGGAGGCCCGCAGCCGACCTTCTCAACGAAGCGACCGAACAGGAGCTGGGCGAGATCTTCCGGACCTACGGCGAAGTGCGACGCTGGAGGCGGCTGGCGCGAGACGTGGCGCGCCGGAGGAAGGAGCGTCCGTTCCGCACCAGCGACGACCTGGTCGACGCGAGCCGCAGCGCCCTGGGAACGGGCATCGGTCCCGGCACGCTAGCCCAGGTCTTCCAGGCCGTCCGCATCGCGGTCAACGAGGAGCTCGAGGCGCTGGAGAGAGCCCTGCCGCGTCTCAGGGACATGCTGGCCTCGGGCGGCCGTTACGTCGTCATCGCGTACCACTCACTGGAGGATCGACTCGTGAAGCATGCCTTCAAGGAGTGGAGCCGTGAGTGCATCTGCCCACCCGAGCTCCCGGTGTGCAGGTGTCGCGGAAAGGCCCTCGGGCACGAGATCACCCGACGGCCGTTACGGCCGTCGGAGGATGAGGTGCGACGGAACTCGCGGTCCCGCAGCGCGCGACTGCGCGCCTGGGAGAAGGCGTGAGTCGCCGCAGGCGTCCGGCGCCCCGGCGCCTGGGCTTTCGCGTGGGTCTGGCGGCCGGCCTGGTGGTGCTGGCCGGCGGCATGTTGCTGTCGGTCGAACGGGGCTCGAGGGCGCGGAAGGTGTCCGACCGACTCTCGGCCCTGGACCGCCAGACCGTCGAAGCCAGGGCCCGTCTCGGTGACGCCATGCGCCGCTTCGACTCCCTCTCCTCCCGGGAGAGGATCGTCGTGGCGGCTGCGCGACTGGGCCTGCATCCCGCCAGCGACGCGGACATCACCTTCCTGCGCGCGGACTCGCTCGCGCCCGACGACGTGGTTCGGAGTTCCTCGACCGCCGGCCGGAGGCGACCGTGAAGAAGCTGCCACTGGGCCCCGGCGCCCGGAACGCCCGACGCTCACCCCGCCCCGGCGCTCCCGAGCCCGCCGTTCATCGCCGCCGTACCCGCGCTCTCGCGGTCGTGTGGGTGCTGTTCGGGCTCGTGTACGTGGCTCGGGCGGCCGACCTGCAGGTGGTGCAGGGGGCGCGCTGGGAGAAGCTGGCGGAGGCCCAGAACGCCGAGAAGGTACAGATCCCCGCGCAGCGGGGCTCCCTGCTCGACCGCGACGGACGGCCCCTGTCCATCGGGTCGCAGGACTTCCGGGCCTACCTGGCGCCCGCTGAGGCCGGCGACCCGCGTCACGCCGCCGCGGCGATCGCGCGGGTGCTCGGACTGTCGCGCGCCGACGAGCATCACCTGGCTTCCGCCGACGGTGGCTGGGTCGCGATCCCGAGGAAGGTGACGACGGCCGAGCGCCAGCGGCTGCAGGCGGCGGTCCACCAGGGGCTCCACTTCGAGCCGCTGGAGACCCGCGTCTATCCCGAGGGCTCCCTGGCCCGCACCCTCCTCGGCTCCGTGAACGCCGGGGGGCGGGGCCGCTCGGGCCTCGAGCTGGTCCTCGACTCGCTCCTGCAGGGCGCGCCGGGCGCCGCGCTGACCCGGCGGGACGCACGGGGACAGACCTACCGCATTCCCGACGGCGAAGTCAGGCAGCCGCAGCCGGGCGATGATGTCGAGCTCACGATCGACGCGGAGCTGCAGCGCATCGCCGAGGATGCCCTCGACCGGGCCCTCAAGGAGACCGGCGCCTCCGGAGGCGACGTCATCATGGAGGACCCCGCCACCGGGGAGCTCCTGGCCGTCGCCAGCCGGCGTATGGGCGACCCCCTGAGCGTTCCGGCCTTCACGGATCCGTACGAGCCGGGCTCGACCCTCAAGCCGTTCCTCCTGGCCAGTCTGCTCTCCGAGGGCCGCGTGCGGCTCGGCGAGAAGATCGACACCGAGGACGGCGTGTGGCACGCGGACGGCCGGACGATCCGGGACGTACACGGAGAGGACAGCCTGAGCGTGGCCGATGTCATCCGCTTCTCCAGCAACATTGGGGCGGCCAAGCTCTCCGCGCGGCTGTCGCCCGGCATGCAGTACCACTTCCTCCGGGACTTCGGCTTCGGCGTGCCGACGGGCGTGGAGTACCCGGCGGAATCCTCGGGCCTCCTGCGGAAGCCTGACGACTGGTCCGGCTTCAGCCAGGCGTCCCTGGCCATGGGCTACGAGGTCTCGGTCACTTCCCTCCAGCTCGTCATGGCCTACGGGGCCCTGGCCAACGGCGGCGTCCTCATGCGCCCCTACCTGGTGCGGGAGGTCCGGTCGCCGGAGGGTGGGGTGCTGTACCGGAGGCGGCCCCAGCCCATCCGCCGCGTCATCGATCCGAAGGTGGCCCGTGAGGTGACCCGCGTGCTGGCGACGGTGGTCGAGAGCGGAACCGGGAGCCGGGCTCGAATGGCCACCCTACCCGTGGCCGGAAAGACCGGAACCGCTCGCGTGGCTCTCGGCGAGGGCTACGAGCGCGGCCGCTACTCCGCCTCGTTCGTGGGGTACACTCCCGTCGACGACCCCAAACTGGTCGTGCTCACCAAGCTCGACGACCCGCAGGGCTCCTATTTCGGCGGCTCCACGGCCGCGCCGGTGAGTCGCGCGATGCTGCAGGCCGCGCTGGCGACGCGCGGCGTCACCCTGCCGGCTGGCCGCCTGGCGCACGTAGCGCCCACCTCGGGACGCCCCATGTGGGGAGGCGACCCGGCCTCCGCGCGGGTGCGGGCGACCGACGAGGCTTCGGGCGGCGGCCCGTTCGTGTTCGCGGTGAACGCCTCGCCCGATCCCTGGCCGGCCGAACGGGAGGGCGAAGACGGCCGGCGGGTCCTCCCGGACCTGCGCGGTTTGCCGGTGCGGTCGGCGGTGGCCCGCCTGCACGAGCTCGGTCTCCGGGTGGCCCTGCAGGCCACGGGAACGGTCGAAACGCAGTCGCCCGGTCCGGGCGCCAGGGTGTCGGCCGGTGCGACTATCCGCCTGCACTGACCCGGCGCGCGCCGGCGTGACGCGACCCGGGGACTCGGGGAGCTCCCGGACGGAGACGCCGGTGAGCTGGCTGGAGGGACGTGGGGTCGCCGCCGGCCCGATCGCCGGGGCGATGAGAATCGAGGAGGAGGACGTCGGGGAGCCCGTGATCGACACGGAAGCGATCGAGCGGCGCCTGGCACGGTGCGGCCTCACGGGCCGCTGGGAGGGCGCGGCGCCCCCGGCGACCTTCTCCGGCATCGCCGACGACTCGCGCCGTGTCGAGTCCGGAGACCTGTTCTGCGCCATCCCGGGAACGCGCTTCGATGGCCGGGACTTCCTGGACGCGGCGTACGCGGCGGGGGCCGCCGCCGCCCTGCTCGAGCGTCCCGATCCCGCCTGTCGTCTGCCCCAGCTGGTGGTTCCCGACGCGCGTGCCGCCGCGTCGCACCTCGCCTCGCTCTTCCACGGCGATCCGGGCGTCACGCTCGACGCCGTGGGGGTCACCGGCACCAACGGGAAGACCACGACGGTGTGGCTGCTCCGGCAGCTGCTCGCAGCGCGAGGTCCCGCGGCCTCGATCGGGACCCTGGGCGTCATCGGCACGCGGGGCGAGCGGGAGCCGGGCACGCTGACCACGCCGGGCCCGGTGGAGCTCATGGAGCGGCTCGCCGCCCTTCGCGACGCCGGCGCGCGGTTCGTGGCGCTGGAGGTCTCCTCGCACGCCCTCGACCAGCACCGGACGGACGGGCTGCCGCTGGCCGCGGCCGTGTTCACCAACCTCACGCGCGAGCACCTGGACTACCACGCCGACATGGAGAGCTACCGGCGCGCCAAGCTGCGGCTGGCCGGCCGGGTCCGGCCCGACGGCACGTGCGTGGTGAACGCGGACGAGCCGGCATGGTCCGGCCTGCAGGCGGGCCAGGTCCGCCGCCTGTCGTTCGGTCTCGGCCCGGAGGCGGACGTGCGGGCGGTGGACGTGGTGGTCGAGTCCGGCGAGAGCCGCTGGAGCCTCGCCTTCGAGGGACAGACGGCCTCCGTACGGCTGCCGCTCCCCGGGGCGTTCAACGTGCACAACGCGCTCGGAGCGGCCGCGGCCGCGATCGCCCTGGGGGTGACGGTGGACGAGGCCGCCACCGCCCTCACCGGCGCGGCCCAGGTGCCCGGGCGCATGGAGGTCCTCCTGCGCTCGCCCGCCCTCGTGCTGCGCGACTACGCCCATACGCCCGACGCGTTCGAGCGCGCGCTGGCGGCGGTCCGTCCGGAGGCGGGACGGCTCCTCCTCCTGTTCGGGTGCGGCGGCGACCGGGACCGGGGCAAGCGGCCGCTCATGGGGCGGGTCGCGGCGCGGCGCGCTGATCTCACCTTCCTGACGACGGACAACCCGCGGTCGGAGGATCCGGCGGAGATCGTCCGCCAGATCGAGGAAGGGATGGGCGGGGCGCCCCACCGGGTGGTCCTGGACCGCAGAGAGGCCATCGCGGACGCCCTCGAACAGGCCCGCCCCGGTGACGTGGTCCTCCTGGCCGGCAAGGGTCACGAGGATTATCAGATCTACGGCGACCGAAAGGAGCCCTTCGACGAGGCGCACATCGTGGCCGAGCTGGCGGCGGCCCGCGGCGCGGCGGCGGGGGATCCCGCCGGCCCGGGGAGCCGCGGGTGAGCGGGGCCCGGCTGGACTCGGCGTTCGTGCGCCAGGCGCTCGGCCTGGCCCGGTCGGGGGAGAGTGGCCGCAGGTACGCCTCCGTGTGCGCCGACAGCCGCCAGGCCGGGCCCGGGTCGCTGTTCGCGGCCCTGCCCGGCGAGCGCACCCACGGCGTCGAGCACCTCGCCGCCGCCGCCGCCCGCGGCGCGGTGGGCGCCATCGTCCCGGCCGGACACGAGCTACCGGCGCTGGACCTCGAGTGGTTCGCGGTCGAGGATCCGGTGCGCGCGCTCGGAGACCTGGGCGCGGCGTGGCGCGGCCGGGCCCGGGCACGCGTGATCGGCATCACCGGCAGCTCCGGCAAGACCACCGTCAAGGAGATGCTGGCGGCAGCCCTGTCCGTCGGCCGGAGCGTGCACGCCACCCGCGGCAACCTCAACAGCCTCGTGGGCCTGCCGCTCACCATCCTGGCGGCCCCGCCGGAGGCCGACGTCTGGGTGCTCGAGCTGGGCGCCAACGCCCCCGGAGAGATCGCCCGCCTCGCCGAGATCGCGGCCCCGCACGACGCGGTGGTGACGACGGTGAGCCGGGCGCATCTGGAGCGCTTCGGAAGCGTGGAGAACGTCCTGCGCGAGAAGCTGGACCTGGTTCGCGGCGCGGACCCCTCCGGCGTGGTGGTCGTCGGGGAGCGCCCGTCGGTCCTGGCCCGGGCGGCCCGCGAGATCCGTCCGGACACGGTCGTGGCGGGGCTCGAGGAGGAGGCCGACTATCGGCCCGAGCGCGCCTCCTGGGACGCGGACCGGGCCGAGTTCGAGCGGGGCGGAGTCGAGTACGCGGTGGCGGCCGGCGGCGAGCACCATCTGCGCGATGCCCTCATCGCCGCCGCGGTGGCAGAGGGCATCGGCCTCCCGCCCCGGGAGGTCGCCCGGGGGCTGGCCACCTTCCGGCCGCTCGGGTGGCGCGGCGCGCTCCGGCGCATGAACGGGCTCACTGTGGTGGCGGACTGCTACAACGCCAACCCGGAGTCGTTCGAGGCCGCGATCGACTACTGCGTGAGCGCCTTCCCGGACCGTCGGCTGGCGGCCGCGGTCGGGACGATGCTGGAGCTCGGGTCCGCCTCCGACGAGGCCCATCGCGAGGTGGCGGGCCGCCTGCTCGAGAGCGGGTTCGGCCCGATCGTGGCGACGGGGGAGTTCGTGGGGGCGTTCGAGCGCCTGGCCTCCGCGGGTCTCACCGGGCCGGATCTCGCCGGCGGAGCCACCGAGCCCGCGGGCCCGGTCGTCGCCGCCGCCGACGCGGACGAGGCGGGCCGCATTTTGAGCGACCTGCTGCGTGGGGACGAGGTCGTGCTGGTCAAGGGCTCGCGTGGGGTCCACATGGAGCAGGTCGTGGATCGACTGGCGGCCGTGTTCGACGGCGAACCGCTGGCCGCGGTCGCCGGAGGCCGCCCGGCCGGAGCCGGGCCCGAGGACCGCGCCGAGGGTCCCCTGCGGGCGTTCGGCGGGGAACGGCGCTGATGCTCTATCACCTCCTCTTCCCGCTCTCGGACCGGAACATCCTGTTCAACCTGTTCCAGTACATCTCCTTCCGAGCCGCCGGCGCCATGGTGACGGCCCTTCTGACGACGTTCCTGGTCGGCCCGCCCGTGATCGCGTGGCTCCGGCGTCGGGGGTGGGGCCAGGTCGTGCGCCTGGAAGGACCCAAGACCCACCTCGAGAAGGCGGGTACGCCCACGATGGGTGGACTGGTGATCCTGGCCGCGACCCTGGTGCCCACCTTCCTGTGGGCGCGGCTCGACGAGAGCTACGTGCAGATCGCCTTCGTGGTCACGGCGTGGATGGGGGCGATCGGGTTCCTGGACGACTACCTCAAGGTGGTCCGGCACGAGCCCAGGGGGCTCATCGCCCGCCAGAAGCTCGCGTGGCAGATGCTCCTCGGGCTGGCGCTGGGCGCCTTCCTGCTGCTGCATCCGCTGTCGGCCAACACGCCGACCAGCACGTCGCTGCCGTTCTTCAAGAACCTGCACATCGCCTTCTGGGCGCCGGCCTTCCCCCTGTTCGTGGCCCTGGTCGTAACCGGGAGCTCCAACGCGGTGAACCTCACGGACGGCCTGGACGGACTGGCGGCGGGCCTGGCCGCGATCGCGGCCCTGGCGTTCGGGGCCTTCGCCTATGTCATGGGCCGCGTCGACACCTCGACGTATCTCCAGATCCTCTACCTGCCGGGGGCCGGCGAGCTCACCGTGTTCTGCGCCGCGCTCACCGGGGCGGCCATCGGGTTCCTGTGGTTCAACGCGCCTCCGGCTGAGGTGTTCATGGGCGACACCGGGTCGCTCGCCCTCGGGGGCGCCATCGGCGCCGTGGCGGTGCTGCTCAAGTCCGAGTTCCTCCTCCTGCTCGTGGGCGGCGTGTTCGTGGCCGAGGCCGTCTCCGTCATGGTGCAGACGGGCTGGTTCAAGCTCACGCGGTGGCGCACGGGCACCGGCCGCCGGCTGTTCCGCATGGCCCCGCTCCACCACCACTTCGAGAAGCTCGGATGGCCGGAGACGCGGGTCGTGGTGCGCTTCTACATCCTGGCGATCCTGTGCGCGCTGGTCGGACTGGCCACCCTGAAGGTGCGCTGATGGGATCCGGGCGGGAGGGCGCGGGCGGAGGGTTGGAGCGAGGCGGTTCGCCGTTCGAGCCGGAGGCGCGGGTCGCGGTGCTCGGCCTGGGACGCTCGGGCGTGGCGGCGGCGCGCCTGGTGCACGCCCGCGGCGGGCGGGTCTACGCCTCCGATCGGGTGGACGGCCCCACGCAGCGGGAGGCGGCCGAGGCGCTGCGGGCCGAGGGCATCGACGCCGAAGCCGGGCGCCACGAGCTCGACCGGGTGCTGGCCGCCGACCTGGTGGTCACGAGCCCCGGCATCGCGCCGGCCACCGAGATCCGCCGGGCAGTCCGGGACGCCGGAGTGCGAACCCTGGCGGAGATCGAGGTGGCGTGGCGCTTCCTCGGCTCGCGCGTCGTCGCGATCACGGGCACGAACGGGAAGACGACCACGACGGCGCTGTGTGGCCACGTGCTGCGCAGGGGTGGCCTGGACGCCGTCACGGCCGGCAACATCGGCCGGCCGCTGTCCGACGTCGCCCGCCAGGACGAGCAGCCCGAGTGGGTCGTCGTGGAGGTGAGCTCCTTCCAGCTGGCGGACATCGACCGCTTCAGCCCGGACATCGGAGTGCTTCTCAACCTGGCGCCGGACCACCTGGACCGGTACCGCAACGTGGACGGCTACTACGCTGACAAGGCGAGGCTGTTCGACAACGCCTCGGCCGAGAGCCGCTGGGTGTTGAACGCCGATGAGGAGGAGGTCCTCGGGCTCGCGCGGGGGGCCGCGGGCGAGCACTTCCTCTTTTCGACCTCGCACGCGCAAGAGCTGGGCGCCTTCGTGGACGGGGCCGGGGGGCTGAGGCTGGAGATCCCAGACCGGTCCGAGCGCTGGTGCGGCGTGGGCGAGCTGCGGCTGGTCGGCGCGCACAACGTGTCGAACGCGCTCGCTGCCGGGCTGGCGGCCGCCCTGGCCGGGTGCGCCGGACAGGACATCGGCCTGGGACTCGCGTCGTTCGCGGCGCTGCCGCACCGTCTGCAGCCGGTCGCCGGGAACGGCGACGGAATCCTGTGGGTCAACGACTCGAAAGCGACCAACGTGTCCGCCACCTCGGTCGCCCTGCGCGCGTTCGATCGTCCCCTGGTGCTCATCATGGGGGGACGGGGCAAGGGGGAATCGTACGCGACCCTCATCCCGCTGCTCCGGGAACGCGTACGCGCCCTGGTCGCCTTCGGCGAGTCGGCTCCCCAGATCGTGGCGGAGCTCGGAGAGGCCGTGCCCGAGGTGCGCATCGAGGCCGGCATAGAGGCCGTGGTGCGGGCGGCCGACGAGCTGGCCTGTCCGGGTGATGTGGTGCTGTTCTCCCCGGCGTGCGCGAGCTTCGACATGTTCCGGAACTACGAGGCTCGCGGTGACGCGTTCGTGGAGGCCGTGCGGCGGTGCCGTGCGGGCGTCGCCTCGCCGGAGGCCGGAGCATGAGCGTGTTCGCGCGCGCCCTGGACGTGCAGCAGGAAACGCGGGCCGCCCCGTGGGCGGGCCGGGCCCTGTTCGCGCTCACGGTCCTCCTCCTCGGTCTCGGCCTCCTGTGGCTGTACAGCGCCAGCTCCTTCGTGGCCACCTCGGAAGGCCTGCCGAGCACCTACTACCTGGTGCAGCAAGCTACGCACGCGGGCGTGGGTCTCGTGGCCCTGGCGGCTGCCCGGTTCCTCGACTACCGGATCTGGCGTCGCCTCGCCTGGCCCCTGCTGATCGTCTCCATCGTCCTCCTGGTCGTCGTGATCCTGCCGGGCACGGAAGCCATCGCTCCGCGCGTGAACGGGGCCCGGCGCTGGCTCCGGTTGGGCATGACCGTGCAGCCGTCCGAGCTGGCCAAGTACGCGCTGGTCGTATGGGTCGCGGCCGTGGCCGTCAAGAAGCAGGACCGGCTCCACAGCCTGCGCTACGGGCTCGGCCCCTTCCTGGTGGTGGCCGGGGGCATCTGCGGACTTCTCCTGCTGGAGCCGCACTTCTCGGCCGCCCTCCTAGCGGCCGTTGTGACGACCGTGGTGCTGTTCGCCGCCGGAGCCCGGCTGGGACACTTCGCTCTCATGGCGGGTTTCGGACTGCCGCTGGCCTGGGTCGTGGTGACCCACGCGGGGTACCGCTCCAGCCGCATCTCGGCCTTCCTCCATCCGACCCCGGGTGCGCAGGGAGTCGGCTACCAGCTGCGGCAGTCGCTGATCGCGATCGGCTCGGGTGGTGTGTTCGGGGTAGGCTACGGCGCCAGCCGTCAGAAGCTGTACTACCTGCCCGAGCCCCAGAACGACTTCATCTTCCCGATCATCGCGGAGGAATGGGGACTGGTGGGCTCCGTCCTGGTCATCGGGCTGTTCCTGGCCTGGACGCTGGTCGCGCTGCGGATCGCCGCCTCGGCTCCCGACCTGTTCGGACGCCTGCTCGCCATCGGCATCACCGCCCTCATCGCGGTGACCGCCTTCGGGCACATCGGTGTGACCCTCGGCGTGCTGCCCACGACCGGGATCAACCTGCCGTTCGTGAGCGCCGGCGGCACGCACCTCGTCATGGCCCTGTTCGGAACGGGCGTCCTCCTGAACATCGCGGCGCAGCGGAGATGTTGACGGGTGGGCACGCGCGTCCTGATCGCAGGGGGCGGGACGGGGGGACACCTGTATCCGGCCCTGAACCTGGCCGATGCGCTGAGGCGCGTCGATCCGACGACGAACGTGCTGTACCTGGGAGCGCGGCGCGGGCTGGAGGCCAGCGTGCTTCCGGAGAGAGGCGTCCCTTATCGGCTGCTCCCGATGCAGCCGCTGCTCAGGAGGCGCCCATGGCGGAACTGGAAGCTGGTGGCGACGGCTCCCGCGGTGGCGTGGGGCACGCTGGCGGCGTTCAGGAGCTTCCGGCCGGACGTGGTGGTGGGAACGGGTGGCTATGCGGCCGGACCGGCCCTCGCGTGGGCGATGCTGACCGGCCGACCGACGGTGCTGCAGGAGCAGAATGCCCGGCCCGGGAGGGTGACGAGACTGTTCGCCCCGCGGGTCGACCAGCTCCACCTGGGATTCCCGGAGGCGCGGAGGCACCTGGAGCCGGGTCCGGCCACCGAGGTCTTCACCTTCGGGAACCCGATCGCGAGGCCGGAGCGGGCCGCTCCGGGGAGGAGCTTCCCATGGCCGAAGGGCAGGGTGGTGCTGGTGGCGGGCGGCAGCCAGGGAGCCCGGGGGATCAACCAGCGACTCCTGGCGGATCTGGGGGAGGGGCCGGCGTGGCCGGAGGGTGCGAGCCTGGTGTGGATCGCGGGCCGGGATCACGCCGAGGCGGTGAGGCGGGCGGCGGAGGCCCTGCCGAGCTCCGGGCACGTACACGTCGTGCCCTACATCGAGGACCTCGGCGCCCAGCTCTCGGCCGTCTCCCTGGCCATCGGGAGGGCCGGGGCGATGTTCGTCTCCGAGCTGGCGGCGGCCGGAGTCCCCTCCGTGCTCGTCCCGTTCCCGGACGCCGCGGATGCGCACCAGAGCGAGAACGCCCGCGTGCTGGAGGACGCGGGGGCGGCCGTGGTCCGCGAGGAAGCGGAGCTCCGGCCCGGCGAGCTGTGGGACCTGGCGGCGGAGATCGTGGCCAACGAGCCCCGGCGCGCCCGGATGGCAGCGGCAGCGCGAGCGCGGGGCGCTCCGGACGCGGCCGACCGGATCGTCCGGGCGTTGCTGCGTCTGGCGCGGGTCGGCGGGGCGAACGCGCAGGCTGCCCCCGGCCCGCCGGAGTCCCCGGCCCGGAGGAGAGGGGATGAGAGCTGAGGCCGCCGTGCAGGCGTTCGATGGCTGGCGGAGAGGAGCGGCCGGATCCGGGTCCGATCGGGGCTGGGCTCCCCATCGCCTGCCGCGAAGCGCCGATCTTCCGGCTCCCGGGTCCGAGGTCCATTCGATGGGCGCGGCGGGCGCCGGCATGCGCGCCCTCGCCGTGCTCCTGGCCGGTGCCGGCTACCGGGTGAGCGGCTGTGACCGGAGCGGCGGGCCCGTGGAGGAGATCACCGGGGCGGGCGGTCGACTGGACGACAGACACGACGCCACGCACGCGGAGGGTCCGGCGCTCCTGGTACGAAGCAGTGCGGTGCCGGAGGATCATCCGGAGGTCCTGGCCGCGCGCCGGCTGGGCGTGCCGGTGTGGCGCCGGGCCCGTGCCCTGGCCGCGCTCGTCAACGACCGCACCCTGGCGGCCGTGAGCGGCACGCACGGAAAGACCACCATCACGGCCATGACCGCTCTGGCGGCCGAGGCCGCGGGTCTCGATCCGGCGGCGGCCGTGGGGGGCCGGCTTCCGACCTGGGGCAGCAATGCCCGGAGTGGCGGCGGCAGCGTGGCCATCGTCGAGGCCGACGAGTTCGATCGATCGTTCCTGGAGCTGGACCCCGACCTCGCGGTGGTGAGCGCGGTGGAGGAGGAACACCTGGAGAGCTACGGCAGCGTGGAGGCGCTCGAGGCGGCCTACCGAACCTTCGCCGGCCGGGCGTCCTCCCGCCTGGGCGTGCTGTGGTGCGCGGACGAGCCGGGGGCCCGGGCGCTGGGCGCCGCGCTCCGGGGGACCGCGTCGTACGGGTTCGCGGCCGGGTCCGACTACCGCGTCGAGCCGGTCGAGGGATCGCCCGCGGACGGAGGGGTCGCGCCGCGCCGCGCTCTCCTGCACGCTCCGGAGGGCGAGGTTCCGTTCCTGCTCGGGGCGCCGGGAGCCCACAACCTCCAGAACGCGGGGGCGGCCCTGGCTGCGGCGCTAAGGCTGGGGTCCGACGCCGCGGACCTCGCGGAGGCGCTGGCCGGATTCACGGGGGTGGCGCGGCGTCTCCAGCGACTGGCGGCCACCGATCGCGTTTTGGTGGTGGACGACTATGCGCATCATCCCACCGAGGTGTCCGCCTCCCTGGCCGCCGCCCGACACCTGGCGCCCGACGCGCGCCTGGTGGCGGTGTTCCAGCCGCACCTGTATACGCGCACGCGCCGCTTCGCCGCCGAGTTCGCCTCGGCGCTGTCGGGGGGCGCGGATCTGGCTTTCGTCCTGCCTGTCTACGGTGCGCGCGAGGCGCCCATTGAAGGAGTCGATGCGGGCCTGATCGTCCGCGCGGCCGCCGTCGTTCCGGTGGCTGACGCGGCGCCGGTGGAGGAGACCTCCGCCGAGGAAGTGCTGGATCTCGTTCGCGCGGCGGCGGCGGGCCAGAGCCCGAGGACGCTGTTCCTGTTCATGGGAGCCGGCACCATCACCGAGCTCGCGCACGCCTGCGCCGGGGCCGTGAGCGGCCGGGACGTCCCGTGACGCGCCGCACGCGCCGCCGGATCTACGTGGCCACCATGGCGGCCGCGGTGGGGGCCGGGGCTCCGCTGTGGGCCCCGGCGGTGCTGGCCCGGCTGCCCGGGTTCCGCGTCGAGAAAGTGCGCGTGGTCGGCACCCACTACGTGCCGCCCGACCGCGTCGCGTCCCTGGCCTCGGTCGAGCCGGACGCGTCCGTGTGGGACGACCCGGGGCGCTGGGAGGCGCGGGTGCGGTCGGACCCGATGATCGCGGACGCGCGCGTGCGCCGGACGGGAGCACACCGGATCGAGATCCGTGTGACCGAGGTCGAGCCCGTGGCCCTGGTCCCGACGCCGGATCTCGTCCCGGTCGATTCGGCGGGGCACCTCCTGCCCCTGAATCCGGCGACGGCCGACCTGGACCTGCCCATCCTGGGATCCAGCGCCAGGGTGGAGGGCGGTCACCTGTCCGATCCGGGGAGCCGGCGGCTGCTCGATGTCCTGGACCGGCTCCGGTCGGCCGAGCCCGGATTCGTGCGGAGCGCGTCCCAGTTCCTGCGCGTGCCGGGGGGCGTCGAGGTGTTCATGACCGGGGGGGCCGACGCGCGCCGGGTGTACCTGCCGGAATCGGATCCGGAGGGGGGACTGCGGCGCGTGGAGGCGGCGCTGGCCGCCCGCGGCGGCGGGTCCTCGGCCGCGCGCGTCGACGCCCGATTCGACGGGCAGGTGGTCGTGGCGGGCAAGGGGGAGTCGTGATCGGCGGGCCGCGCGTGGTGGTGGGGCTGGACGTGGGCTCGACCAAGACCTGTGCCGTGATCCTCGAGTCGGGTCCCGACGGCGAGGGACCCGACAGGGTCCTGGGGGTGGGGATCGCCCGCACCGAGGGTCTGCGCAGCGAGGCCGTCACCGACCTCGAGGCCACCACGCGCTCCATCCGGGAGTCCGTCCGCGAGGCCGAGATCATGGCGGGCCTCGAGGTGGAGAGCGTCTACGTCGGCCTCACCGGCGCCCACGTGGAGGTGGGGTCGAGCTCGGGCGTGGTGGCCGTGTCCGGCCACGAGATCACCGACCAGGACATGGCCCGCGTCCACGAAGTGGGGCGCGCCGTGGTCGTGCCGCCCGACCGGGAGCTGGTGCACGCGATACCCCAGGAGTACGCCGTCGATGGCCGGGGGGGCATCCACGCGCCGATCGGGATGACGGGCACCCGGCTGGAGGCGGAGCTATGCATCGTGACCGCCGACTCGGCCGCGTGCCGCGACCTGCGGCGGGCGGTGGACCGCGCCGGCTACGGCGTGGAGGAGCTCGTGCTGGAGCCCCTGGCCAGCAGCCTCGCGGTCCTGCGCGACAGCGAGCGGGAGGCGGGCGTGGCCCTGGTGGAGGTCGGCGGGGCGCGCACGGAGGTGGCCGTCTTCCAGAGCGGCAAGATCCGCAGGCTGACGTCCCTGCGCTGGGGAGGACAGTCGGTGACCAACGACATCATCAAGGGGCTCGGCGTCCCGGTCGAGGAAGCGGAGCGGCTCAAGCGCGAGTTCGGCGCCGCGCGCGCCGCCCTCGTCGACCGCGAGGAGCGGCTCGAGGTGCCGGGCCCGGCACCGGGCGTCACCCGTAAGGTCTCGAGGGAGCTGCTGGCCCACATCATCGAGCAGCGCCTCGACGAGATCTTCGGCCTGGTCTACGACGATCTCGAGGAGGCGGGCCTTCGGGAAGGCCTGGCCACGGGGATCGTCCTCACGGGAGGTACGGTGTCGCTGCCCGGCGCGGTGGAGCTGGCGCAGGGCGTGTTCAATCTGCCGGTGCGGCTCGGCGAGCCCGGCGCGGACCTGACAGGACTTGCCGATGCCGTGCGGCGGCCGAAGTTCGCCACGGCCGTGGGCCTGGCGCTGTACGGGAAGATGCGGGAGGGACGACGAGGAGGCGGCGTAGCGGGCCGGACACTGGCCCGGGTCACGGAGTGGCTGAGGGACTTCTTCTAGAGGAGGACAGGATGGTCTTCGAGTTCGATGACAGTATGGCCCGGAACGCCAAGATGAAGGTGGTCGGCGTCGGCGGCGCGGGCGGCAACGCCATCAACCGCATGATCGCCGAGCAGCTCGAGGGCGTGGAGTTCATCGCGATCAACACGGACGTCCAGTCGCTGAAGCGCTGCGAGTCCCACCTCACCATCCAGATCGGGAAGAAGCTGACGCGCGGACTCGGGGCCGGAGCCCGACCGGAAATCGGTCGCCAGGCGATTGCCGAGTCCGAGGACGAGGTGCACAGGGCGCTGGACGGAGCGGACCTCGTGTTCGTCACCGCGGGTATGGGGGGAGGCACCGGCACGGGAGCCGCGCCGACCGTGGGACGGATCGCCCGCGAAATGGGTGCCCTGGCCATCGCGATCGTGACGCGTCCGTTCCACTTCGAGGGGCGCAAGCGGATGCGCCACGCCGAGATCGGGCTGCGGGAGCTCCGGCGCACCGTGGACACGATGATCGTGGTGCCCAACGAGCGGCTCCTGTCCGTGGTGGGGAAGGGGACGACCTTCCGGGACGCGCTCAAGAAGGCGGACGAGGTCCTGCTCCACGCCACGCAGGGCATCTCCGACCTCATCAGCGTCACCGGCGAGGTCAACGTGGACTTCGCCGACGTGCGCACCGTGATGTCGAACCGGGGCGACGCGCTCATGGGAACGGGTAAGGCCACGGGGGAGAACCGGGCGGTCGAGTCGGCCCAGCAGGCCATTTGCTCTCCGCTGCTCGACAGCGTATCGATCAACGGGGCCACGGGCGTCCTCGTGAACATCTCCGGCGGTCCGGACCTCACCATCGACGAGGTCACGACCATCAACTCCATCGTCCAGGAGGCGGCGGGCGAGGAGGCCGAGATGATCTTCGGCGCCGTGCAGGATGGCGGCCTCGAGGGCCAGGTTCGCGTGACGGTCATCGCCACCGGCTTCGGCACGGTCGTCGAGGAGGAAGAGGAAGAGCGCGTGGAGAGGGCCCCGGTCAGGCGCGGCCCCACCCGGCAGCGCGAGCCGGTCGCGGCCTTCGTCGGCCCGAAGCTGGTGAAGGAGGAGCGGGAGGTCGGCGAGCCCGCTCCCGAGCGGGACAAGGCGCCGGAGCGGCGGGAAGAGGAGGAGCGCCCACGTCCCACGCGTCGCGAGGACCTCGAGGACCTCGAGATCCCGACCTTCATCCGGCGGCAGATGGACTGAGTCCACGAACCAGACACCCGGAGAGCGCATGCCATCGACGCCGCACGAGCTCGGGCCACCGCCCGACCCCGCCGCGCACGGGGATCCCGGTTCCGGGGGACCGCGCGTTCGCGTCGTCGGTATCGCCGCGGGGGTCGTGCTCGCGTCGGTTCTGCTCGTGAGCCTGATCGCCCGGAGCAGCGGGTCGCAGGCCCCCCGTCCCCCCGACCCGCCCGACTCTCACCCCGCCCTCACTCCCGTGCCTACGCCGGCGGCGGCTCCGCCGGTGGTGCGGGACGCGGACACCATCCGCGCGGGCCGCAGCCTGGGGCAGGTGCTCGCCTCGGCCGGCCTGGGCGGAGACGGCTACGGCCAGGTCCTGACCGCGATCCGTTCCCACGTGAACCCGCGACGGCTGCCGCGCGGGCTCGTGGTACGAACCACGGCGCGGGTCCCCGAGACCACGGACCGTGTCGCGCTGGCCCTCGACCAGGACCGGACCCTGGTCCTGGACCGCCGGCGCGAGGGGTGGAGAACCAGGATCGACTCCGTGTCGGTCTCGATCGACACCCTGTACGTGGGGGGCGTCATCGAGTCCAACCTGTGGACCTCGGAGCTGTTCGGCGACACCGCGCGCCTGGCTCCCAACGAGAACGTCGAGATCTTCCTCAAGCTGGCGCAGATCTACGCGTGGCAGGTGGACTTCTTCCGCGACATCCGCCCCGGTGACGCCTTTCGGGTGATGGTCCGGCGCGAGGTGCGCCCGGACGGAAGCGTGCGCCGGGCCGACGTGCTGGCGGCGGAGTTCTTGAACCAGGGACGGCGGCTCCCGGCCGTGCGCTTCGTCACGGCGGATGGCCCGGAGGAGTACTACGACGAGAACGGCAACGCCACCCGAAAGGCCTTCCTGCGCGCCCCCCTGAAATTCAGCCCGGTCACCTCTGGCTTCAGCCGTCGCCGCTACCACCCCATCCTCCACCGATGGCGGGCGCACCGGGGCATCGACTACGGCGCCGCCCGGGGCACGCCCGTGCACGCCACCGGCGCCGGCGTCGTGACCCGGGCGGGCCGGTGGGACGGCTACGGCCGCATGATCGAGATTCGCCACAACTCGCTGTACCGAACCCGCTACGCGCACCTGAGGGGGCTGGCCAGGGGCATCCACCGCGGAGCCCGGGTCCAACAGAACCAGGTCATCGGCTACGTGGGGATGACGGGCCTGGCCACGGCCCCACACCTCCACTACGAGTTCCTGGTGAACGGCGTCCAGCGCGATCCGAGGAGGGTGAAGCTCCCGCCCGGCAAGCCCATACCCCGGAGCCAGCTCGCCAGCTTCGAGCGCCGCCGCGATCGGCGACTGGAGCGGCTCGACGGCCTGGGCTTCCCGCCGGCCGCGCACCTGGCTGCGGCACCGGGCGACACGGACCTCGGCCGGGATCCCTCCGAGTAGCGGGACGCGCACGGGCCGGCGCCGGATCCGCTCCGGCCCCGGTCGGTATATTCTCCCCAGACGACGCCGCGCCCCGGCCGCGCGGCTCCCGCCGTGACTTCGACACCGGGACACCGTGAGCGACACCAGGCTGGACGTGGGGAGGAAGGCCTCCCTCTGGCAGCGCATCAAGGACATCGCCCTCACCGACGTGGGGACGCTGATCCGCGGCATCGACGGGGAGTCGATCGCGGAGCTCGAGCGCGTCCTCCTGGAGTCCGACTTCGGGCTCGATGCGGCGCTCGACCTGGTGGACGACCTCGAGCGCGCCGCGCAGCGCGGCGACGTGAACACCGAGCCCGAGCTCCGGGAGCGGCTGGCCGACCGGGTGCGGGAGATCCTGCTGGAGGCCCGCGGAGAAGGGGACGCGCGGCCCGGCCAGGATCTGCGCTGGCCGGAGCAGGGTCCCTGCGTCGTCCTCCTGCTGGGGGTGAACGGCAGCGGCAAGACGACCACGGCGGCCAAGCTCGCGCACCGGGCCCGGGCGGCGGGAAAGAGCGTGGTCCTGGCGGCCGGAGACACCTTCCGTGCGGCAGCCCGCGAGCAGCTCGAAACCTGGGCCCGCCGCACGGGCGCTCGCTTCGTGGGCGGTCAGCAGGGCGGGGATCCCGCGGCCGTGGCCTACGACGCGGTCGAGTCCGCGGTGGAGCGAGGCGAGGACCTGGTCGTCCTGGACACGGCCGGACGCCTCCACACGCACAGGGGCCTGCTGGACGAGCTCGCCAAGGTGGACCGGGTCGTGGGACGCCTGGTGGAGGGCGCCCCCCACGAGAGGCTCCTGGTCGTGGACGCGACCTCGGGACAGAACGTCCTGGTCCAGGCGCGGGAGTTCGGAAACGAGGTCCCGCTCAGCGGCCTCGTCCTCGCCAAGCTCGACTCGACGGCCCGCGGCGGGGCGGTGGTGGCCGTGGCCCGGGAGACGGGCCTTCCGGTGCGCCTGGTGGGAACGGGCGAGACGCCGGACGACCTGGAGCCCTTCGACCCCTCGCGTTTCGTGGAGGGGATCCTGGGTCCCGCGTGAGGCCCGCGCCTTGAGCGGCCGCTCCCTCCTCTCCAGCTCCGTCCAGTACCTCAAGGGCGTGGGTCCCCGGCGGGCCGAGCGCTTCGCGCGCCTCGAGGTGCGCACCGGCCGGGATCTCCTCTTCCACCTGCCCCATCGCTACGAGGACGCCACCACGGTAACGCCGATCGCGTCCCTGGAGCCGGGGGACGAGGCGACCGTGATCGGCCGGATCGTGTCGCAGGGCGTGCTGGCCACCCGGAAGCGGCTGCGGATCTTCCGGGCGGTGCTCCGGGACGACACGGGGCTCATCGAGGCCGCGTGGCCCGGCCAGCCGTGGCTCGACCGGAGCCTGCGGAAGGGAGACCTTCTCCTGGCCTCGGGCCCGGTGCGCTTCTTCCATGGCCGCCAGCTCCAGCCGCGTGAGTTCACCGTGCTGGCGTCGGGAGAGGAGGACGGTGACGGGGAAGGGGACGACGCGGCCGGGGAACGGGGCGGCCGCGTGTTCCCCGTGTACCCCGCCACGGAGGGGCTCAGCCACCGGCAGATCCGAGGGATCGTCCGGGAGAACCTGGCCGACCTTCTCCGCGAAGCCGACGAGCGGGATCCGGTGCCGGCGGCGTGGCGGGAGGCGCTGGACCTGCCGGGTCTGGGCGCGGCCCTGCGGGCCCTGCACGTGCCGCGGTCAATGCGCGAGGTGGAGCCCGCCCGGCGGCGGGTGGCGTTCGACGAGCTCCTGTTCCTCCAGCTCCTGCACGCCCGGGCCCGGCACCGGCTCAAGCGCGAGAGCCGCGGGATCGCCCACGACGCCGCGGCCGACCTCACCGGACCCTTCCTCGAGGGACTCCCCTTCCGCCTCACGGGGGCTCAGGAGCGGGCCTGGGCCGAGATCCGGTCCGACATGGAGCGGCCCGAGCGCATGTACCGGCTGCTACAGGGGGACGTGGGATGCGGCAAGACCGTGGTGGCGGCCGCGGCGCTGCTGCGCTCCGTGGAGTCGGGCCACCAGGCCGCGCTCATGGCCCCGACCGAGTTGCTGGCCGAGCAGCACCTCCGCACCCTGTCGGAGCTCACCGCTGGCCTGGGCGTCGAGCCCGTGTTGGTCACGGGCCGGCTCACCCCGGGGCAGCGCAGGGACCGGCTCGAGAGCCTGGCGGCGGGGAAGGCTCGCCTCGTGGTCGGGACGCACGCGCTCATCCAGGAGGACGTGGCCTGGCACGACCTCGGCCTCGCCGTCGTGGACGAGCAGCACCGCTTCGGGGTCGAGCAGCGCCGCCTGCTGCGCGACGCCTCGGGTGCCGCGGACATGCTGGTGATGTCGGCCACCCCGATCCCGCGCTCGCTGGCGCTGACGCTGTACGGCGACCTGGACCTGTCCGTCATCGACGAGATGCCTCCCGGGCGGCGCCCCGTGGTGACGGGGGTGCGCGGTCCCGGGGCGCGCGAGGCCGCGTTCACGTTCCTCCGGGAGAAGATCGCCGAGGGCCGGCAGGCGTACGTGGTCTATCCGCTGATCGAGGAGTCCGAGGCGGTGGATGCCCGTTCGGCCACGCGGATGCGGGACCGGCTGGCCGACCGCTTCCCCGAGCTGCGCGTCGAGCTGCTGCACGGACGCCTCTCCTCGGAGGAGAAGGAGGCGGTCATGCGCCGCTTCCTGGCCGGGGAGGCCGAGATCCTGGTCGCCACGACGGTGATCGAGGTGGGCATCGACGTGCCCAACGCGACGCTCATGTACATCGAGGACGCCGAGCGCTTCGGGCTGGCCCAGCTCCACCAGCTCCGGGGCCGGGTGGGGCGGGGCGCCGAGCAGAGCTACTGCGTGGCCTTCCACTCCGGGAGCGGCGAGCCGCCCGAGCGTCTGGCCGTGTTCGCCTCCACCACGAACGGGTTCGAGCTCGCCCGGGCGGACCTCCGGCTGCGGGGGCAGGGGGACCTGTTCGGTCCCGAGCAGCACGGCATGCCGGCGCTGCGTCACGCCGATCTCGAGCGGGACGCCGACCTGGCGGCCGAGGCCCGACGCCGGGCGCGGGAGATGGTGGCGGACGATCCGGGCCTCGGCCGGCCGGAGAACCGGGGCCTGGCCCGGGAGCTGGCCGAGCGCCACGGCGATCGCGAGGGGCTGTACGGCGTGGGTTGAGCCGGGGGCCGTGACCGGGCCGGTCTTTGACAGGCAGCGGGCTCTCTCCTACGCTCGATCCATGTCCATGGCTCCCTTCCTTTCCGGCACGACCCTGCGGGACCGCCCCGTGCTCGTCACGGGAGCGCACCGGCTTCATCGGCGGCCGGCTGTGCGAGCGGCTGGCGACCGGGGAGGGCGCGCGGGTGATGGGCGTGGGCCGGAGCGTCGACAGGGCCCGGGAGCTCGAGGACGACGGCGTCGAGCTCGTGGCCGCCGATCTCCTGGACACGGATCGTTTCCCGGGGCTGCTGGATGGCCGGGACATCGTGTTCCACGCGGCCGCTTCCTTCTCGCAGGACGTCGAACAGGCCGGCGCCCTCAACGTGACGGCCACCGGCGAGCTGGTCAGGGCGGCGGGCGCCGCCGGGGTCCGTCGCTTCGTCCTGGTGAGCTCGGTGTCGGTCTACGGGCAGCCCGACCGGCGGATCGTGGACGAGTCGGCTCCGCTCGCCCTCGAAGCGGAGGCCGCCTACCCGCGCACCAAGGCTCGTTCCGAGGTGGCCGTCCACACGGCGGCCCGCGAGGCCGGCCTCCAGTTCTCGATCGTGCGGCCGGCCTGCGTGTTCGGGCCCCGGTCGGCAATCTGGACCGTGTCAATGTGGGCCTGCATCCGGGAGGGGATCCCGGTCCTGGTGGGGGATGGCTCGGGGCCTTTCGGTGGCATCTACGTGGATGACCTGGTGGACCTGCTGCTCCTGGCGGCGGTGGAGGACGCGGCGGTCGGCGAGGCGTTCAACGCCTGCGACGCCCCGGTGCCGTGGACCGAGTTCGCGCGCGCCTACGGCGACGCGGCCGGGATCGAGCCGCGGTCGATTCCCCCGGGAGAGGCCGCGGCCCTCCTCCGGGCCGGACCGGCTTCGGATGGCCCGCCCGACCCGGGGTATCCGACCATCCTGTATGTCGGGCTCGCCTCGCTCGAGGAGATCGTGTTTCCCGCCGATCGCGCCCGCCGGGCCCTGGGCTGGAGGCCGCGGGTGGGGATCTGGGGAGGGTTGGAGCGTACCGTGGCCTGGTTGCGGCGCGAGGGCCTGGCCTGACCCGAAGGCGGCGACTCCACGGCCCCGGCGAGGCCGCCGGCGCGCCGCCCACGCGCGAGCCCGGAAACGGAGCCCTCGTCTACGGATGCGCGTTCGCGGCGGTCACGGCGACCTACCTCGTCTACCCGAGGCTCGACCTCCTCGTATCGGGGTTGTTCTACTCGGCTTCGCGGGGCTTCTACCTGGGGGCCGAGCCCTGGGCCCACTTCCTGGCCGTGTACCTGATTCCGGGTCTGTCCTGGGTCCTGGGGGTCGGGCTGGTGGCGGCGCTCGCCTGGGTCTGGGGTCGCCGGGGCACCTCCGGGCGGCGGCGACGGGTCGTGAGCTACCTGGCCGCCGCGTACGCTCTCGGGCCGGGGCTCCTCACCAACGTGCTGCTCAAGGACCACTGGGGCCGGGCGCGTCCGCTGCACGTGACGGCTTTCGGCGGGGACCGACTGTTCACGACGCCGCTCCTTCCCGCTCATCAATGTTCGACCAATTGCTCGTTCGTTTCCGGTCACGTCTCCGTGCCCTTCTTTCTCATGGCCTTCGTCTACCTGGTCCCGGATCGGCGCCGGCGCCGCCGGGCGACCTGGGGCGTCGTGCTGTTCGGTCTGCTGGTCGGGTTCGAGCGCATCGTCCAGGGGAAGCACTTCCTCTCGGACGTGCTCTACTCGGCCCTGTTCAACGCCGGCATCGCCTGGATCCTGTACCTGCTCATCGTGCGGCGGCGCGGGGTCGGCCCGGCGGTTCCCCCCGGGAAGGCGTCACCGTAGCTTGGCCGCGGTCCCGCGGCCGATCCGCTCCACGGGGAGGGAAGCGCGGCGGCTCGCGCGGGGCCCGCGGGTGGAGGATGGACGGATCTCCCCGAGGAAGAGGCCACTCATGATGCGCGCGTGCTCGATCGGGTCCGGACGGAGTCCCATCCTCGCCGTGCTGGCGGGGATCCTGTTCGCGGCGCTGACGTCGGCCGCACCCCGGAGCCTGCGGGCCCAGCAGGGCGGAGCCGAAGCGGACACGACGCCGACGTGGCCCGAGATCACCCCGGCCGACCTGGAGGCGGCCCTCAAGATCATGGGGCTCTCCTACACGGGGTCCGAGCTCGACACGCTGCTGGCCCGGCGCGGGCGCTTCGGGAATGACTTCTCCGGTCGGGGAGACCGGCGGAACGCCTACGCGGCCCTCCGCTCGGTGCCGCTCTCGAACGCGGACCGGCCGGCGCTCTTCTTCCGCCCGCTGCCTCCGGCCGAGCCGATCGCCGATCGGGCCCCCGAACTCGCCCCCGTTCCGACGGGGGTGAAGCGCCCGGCGAAGCTGGAGGACGTGGCCTTCTGGCCCATTCCGAAGCTGGCCGCCCTGCTGCGCTCCGGTCAGGTGACCTCGGTCGAGCTCACGCGCATGTACCTGGCCCGCCTTCGGCGCTACGACCCGGAGCTGCATGCCGTCGTGACGCTCACCGACAGCCTCGCTCTCGCCCAGGCGCGCCGGGCCGACAGCGACTTCGCGGCCGGGAAGGTGAAGAGCCTGGTCCAGGGCATCCCGTTCGGAGTCAAGGACCTGTACGCCGTGCCCGGCTACCCGACCACCTGGGGCGCGAGGCCCTACGAGCACCAGGTGATCGACGAGACGGCGACACCGGTGCGGAAGCTGGAGGACGCGGGCGCCGTGCTGGTCGCCAAGCTCACCTCCGGGGCCCTGGCCATGGGCGACGTGTGGTTCGGCGGCATGACGCGGAATCCGTGGAACACCGAGGAAGGCTCCAGCGGCTCCTCGGCCGGGCCGGCCGCGGCGGTCTCCGCCGGGCTGGTGCCCTTCGCCCTGGGCACCGAGACGCTGGGCTCCATCGTGTCCCCCTCGACGCGCACCGGGATCACGGGCCTGCGGCCCAGCTTCGGCCGGGTGAGCAAGCACGGCGTCATGGCACTGTCCTGGACGATGGACAAGGCCGGGCCGCTGTGCCGCGACGCCTCCGACTGCGCCATCGTATTCAACGTGATCCGTGGGACCGACCCGGCCGACCCCTCCGCCGTGGGCGGCCCCTTCCCCTACCGGGACGGGACGAAGCTCTCCGACCTGAGGATCGGCTACCTGAAATCCGCCTTCGACGGGGAACGGCAGGGTGGGGAGCTCGATCGCGCCGTGCTGGACGTGCTTCGGGCCCGGGGCGCCAGACTGGTCCCGCTGGAGCTTCCCGACCTCCCGGTCAACGCGATGCGTATCATTCTGGACGCCGAGGCCGCCGCGGCCTTCGACACCCTGACCCGCTCGAACCGGGACTCGCTCCTCGTGCGGCAGACCTCGAACGCGTGGCCGAACATCTTCCGGTCGGCGCGCTTCATTCCGGCCGTCGAGTACATCGAAGCCAACCGCGTGCGCCGGATTCTCCAGGAGAGGATGCGCGACCTCCTGAAGGGCGTGGACGTGTACGTGTCGCCCGCCTTCGCGGGAGGGAACCTGCTGGTCACCAACCTCACCGGGCATCCCTGCGTGGCGGTGCCGGACGGATTCCGGAAGAACGGCGATCCGGCCAGCATCACGTTTTGCGGCCGCATGTACGGAGAGGCGGCCGCGCTCGAGGCGGCCGCCGCCTACCAGGCCGCCACGCCCTGGGAGGAGGCGCACCCGGAGGCGTTCGGAGGTCACGGACGGCCGCAGGCGACGTCCGGAGGCGGTCGCTGAGGGCTCGGAGGAGGCCCATGACGTCCCGATCAATGGACACGGTGCTGACGACCGCTCGCGTCGTGGCGTGCGCCATGGCGCTGGGCGTCGTGCTCCTGTGGGTCGTGGCCTGGTTCATCGTGAGCGGGGCGGGAAGCGGCATGGCGCGGACCGCCTTCCTGGGGCCCCGGGCCGCCCTGGAAGTGCGGGGCGTCGCGGCCCTCGGCGGTCTCGTGGGCGCGCTGGCGCTGCGTGGTCGCGCCGTGCGGGCCGGTCGGGAGTGGTTCGAGGGACGCTGATCACGCGGAGCTCTTCCACCGCGTCACGGCGTCGGGCGTCGCTCCCCGAGCACGCACTCCGCGGCCTTCCCCGATCCCCCCGACCGTCCGGCGACCCTCTGCGGACGCCTCCGGCGCTCTCCGGTCTCCTCCGCCCCGCTCCGGTCGGCTCCCGCCCTGTCCCGCGGCGAGCTGCCGGACCGCCCCGCCGCGACCCGGAGCCGACGACCCTCTGTGAAACCTTTACGTCTACAGGTGTACTAGTATCGGATTTGGCAAGCCGGAACGCGGACAAACCCTTGTGATGACAGGCGTTCCGTTCGGGCGTGGCCCTTGCTGGAGCACCGCCGTGTGATGAAGAAGCTGGGTCGGCACCTGCTGGTGCTCGTGTGGATCGCGGTCGCGGCCGTCCCCCTCGTCTGGGGACTGCCCTACTACCGTCTTTCTCCCATGCAGCGCGCCTACTCCCCCCTCGACCACCTGTTCTCCTCGACCGGCCTCGTGGGCCACGGCCTGGGCGTCATCGGAACCCTGATGCTGGTCGTGGGCGTGGGGACCTACTCGGTCCGAAAGCGCGTGAAGCGGTTCAACCGGGCTGGCAACCTGAGCGGGTGGTTGGACTTCCACATCTTCCTGTGCACCCTGGGACCCTTCCTGGTGGTCCTGCACACCGGCTTCAAGGTCAACGGCATCGTGGCCATCGCCTTCTGGAGCATGGTGATCGTGGTGGCCAGCGGCGTGTTCGGCCGCTACGTGTACGTGCGCATCCCCAAGACGCTGAACGGGCAGTTCCTGTCGCTGCAGGCCCTCGAGGAGCGCCAGCGCGAGCTGCTGGAGGAGATCCGGGGGGATGTGGGAGAGGAGGTCGCCGCCCTCATCGCGCCCGAGCCGCTGGCCATGCCGGAGCGGACGGGCTTCCTGAGGGCCGCGATCGAGGCGGTGCGCTTCGACCTCCGCTCGCGGGGCCAGCGGCGGAGGATGCGGCGCTCGCTGGAGGGTCGAGACCTGCCCGAGTCGGTCCGCAGCCACGCCCTCGCGCTGGCACAGGAGAGGGCGCGGCTCCGGCAGCAGATCCTCCTCCTCACCCCCTTTCAACGCGCATTCCGCTACTGGCACGCCTTCCACCTGCCGCTCGCCTACGTGATGCTGGTCGTGGTGGCCGTGCACGTCGCGGTGGCCTTCCTGTTCGGCTACAAGTGGATCTTCTGAGCGGCCGGGCCGGGGTGCGCCGGGCGCTGGCGGGAGTGCCGCTGGCGCTCCTCCTCCTGCTCGGCGGGACACACGGGGCGGCGGCCCAGCTCATCTCCCCGGGCAAGCTGGCGGCCGCCCACTCGGACCTCGAGGGGATCCGGCGCTGCACGTCGTGCCACGAGCTCGGCAAGCGCGGGGTCTCGGATGCGAAGTGCCTCGCCTGCCACACGCCGCTCGAGGCACGCATCGAAGCGAAGAAGGGCTACCACGCCACCCTGGTCGGGCAGCCGTGCGCCTCCTGCCACAAGGACCACCTGGGGCCGGACGCGGCGCTGGTCCGCTTCGACACGACGGCCTTCGATCACTCCAGGACCGGCTACCGGCTGGATGGAAAGCACGCAGGGGCCGCCTGCCACTCGTGCCACAAGCCCGCCTTCATCACGGCCTCCGACGTGCGCGCCTTCAAGGGCCGCCACGGCACCCTGGCCAGCACCTACCTGGGCCTGGGGACCGCGTGCGTGGACTGTCACACCAGCGATGATCCGCACCACGGACAGTTCCAGGGCCGGGCCTGTTCGAGTTGCCACACGACCGAGACGTGGAAGAAGGCGCCCGGCTTCGACCACGACCGGGCGCGCTACCGGCTGACCGGTGCGCACCGCACGGTGGACTGCGAGAAGTGCCACCGCACGGAGAGGAACTCGTCCGGACACTGGGTGCGCTACACCAGCCTCTCCTTCGGGAAGTGCACGTCGTGCCACGAGGATCCCCACGGCGGCGGCATGGGGCCCGAGTGCACGTCGTGCCACACGACGTCCGGCTGGAAGAAGCTCGACCGGAGCACGTTCGAACGGCGCTTCGACCATGCGAAGACCGACTTCAAGCTGGTGGGCCGGCACGCCTCCATCTCGTGCGCCAGCTGCCACGTGACCGGTACGGCGCCGGACAGCTCGATTCGCATGGCCTTCAAGCCCGGCACGTCGAGCCGGCCGTATCCGCCGCCCGTGGCGAACAACTGCAGGTCCTGTCACCTGGACTACCACCACGGGGTGTTCGACACGCTCGCCGACAGCGGGGCGTGCGGGTCCTGCCACACGCAGGACGACTGGAAGCCTTCCACCTTCGACCTCTTCCGGCACGACCGGGAGACGACCTACAAGCTGGAGGGGGCGCACAGGGCCGTCCCGTGCGAGGGGTGCCACGACAACCCGAAGCTCGGGCAGACGTACCTCACTTTCCGCTTCGACCACGTGACCTGCCGGACCTGTCACGAGCGCACCGACGACCCGCATCACGGACAGTTCGGGGACGCGGCGTGCGAGAGCTGCCACACGGACGCGTCGTTTCAGGACGCACCCCGCTTCGACCACGGCCGCACGCGCTTCCCGCTCACGGGTGCCCACGCCGACGTCCCGTGCGCCTCGTGTCACAAGAAGGAACGCTTCCCGGACGGGTCGATGGTCGTCCGCTACCGGCCGCTCGGCATCGAATGCCGGGACTGCCACGCCAACCGTGGAGCCGCATGATGCGCCACCGTTCGATCGCGCTGGCCGGTGTCCTGGCCCTCGCTCTCGGGGCGGGGCCCCTCGGGGCGCAGCAGAGCCTTCCCAACCCGCACGGGCCACTTCCCAGCGGCCTCGATTGCTCGGACTGCCACACGGCCGCCAGCTGGAAGCCCGCGCACATTCCGGCCGACTTCGACCACGGCACGTTGTCGGGCTTCGCGCTCGACGGCCGGCATGCGAGCGTCTCGTGCACGGGCTGCCACCTGGATCTGAAGTTCGACGCTCCGAGGATCGCGCAGAACGACTGCGCCTCCTGCCACGCCGACTTCCACCACGGCCAGTTCGCGCAGGGATGCGGGGAATGCCACAACACGACGTCGTTCGCGGACGTCCCGGCGATCCGGATCCACGCGCAGTCGGGCTTCCCGCTCACCGGGGCGCACCTGCAGATCAGCTGCCAGAGCTGCCACTACGACGCCCGCGGCGGGAACTACCAGAACCTGGACCGGCAGTGCATCGCCTGCCATCGGAAGGAGTTTGAGACCGTCAAGTCGATCGACCACGTCGCGCAGGGCTTCCCCACGACCTGTCTGCAGTGCCACGACACCCGCGCGTGGGCCGACGCTCCCGCGTTCGACCACTCCATGACGGGCTTCCCGCTGGTCGGCGCGCACGTCAGGCTGAGGTGTGCGAGCTGCCACATCCAGCCCGGCAACGCGCTCAAGTTCAACGCGAGTGGCCCCAACGACTGCATCGCCTGTCACCAGGCCGACTTCGAGAGGGCCCACGACAACAACGGCTTCCCGACGACCTGCTTGGACTGCCACACGGTCGACTCCTTCCACGGGGCCGACTTCGACCACGACGGGAAGTTCTTCCCGATCTTCTCGGGAGCCCACAAGGGACGGTGGAACGCCTGTACGGACTGTCACCAGGCCGCGCCCAGTGACTACAGTTCCTTCACCTGCACGTCGGGAGGATGTCATGCGCAGGGCGAGACCGACGCCAGGCACCAGGAGGTGCGGAACTACGTGTACGACAGCCAGGCCTGTTACGCCTGCCACGCGTCGGGGCGCGGCGGTGATTGAGCGACGTGGGACGCGGGCGGGCGGGACCGAGGTGACCCACGCCGGACGACGCCGGGCCCGGATGGCGATCGGAGCGGCGGTGGCCCTGGCCTCGACGGCAATGGTCGGGCCGGCCCCGGCCGCCGCTGCGCCGATTCGATCCGATACGGTTCCGCCGGCCGCGGCCGATACCGCGGCCCGCCGCGGAGTCGTGGCGGCGCTCGTGGACCAGATCGCCGGGACCACCCTCTACCTGCGTGCGGGCAAGGACGCCGGGCTCGCGGCCGGCGACACGATCGCGGTGTCGCGCGACAGCGCCGGCGCCATCGTCGGTCGGTTCACCGTCATCGCGGCGACGGCCGAACGCTCGGTGGTGACCTTCGAGGGCGCTACCTTCCCGGTCACGCGGGGCCAGACCCTCTACCTGCGTCTCGGGGCCGCCGCGCCCGTCGTGGCCGGGGCCGGGGAGACGGAGCGTGCCGGTGGGGGCGGAGCCGTCGGCGGGGCGGCGGCCGCCGGTCGGGCGGCCGGTGCGATGGCTCGGGGAAGCGGGGAGCCGACGAGCGGGCCGTCCGGACCGACCGCCACCGGTCGTGTGTCCCTCGACCTCGACCTGCGCCGCTCGGTGACCAAGTTCGGCGGCGGCGACCCGGTGAGCACGACCCGCACGTTCGCCACCCCCTCGCTGTGGCTCCAGACCGCCGTCCGGGACCTCCCGGGCGGGCTCAGCCTGGACGCCAGCGCCCGCGTGTCGCAGCGCATCAGCAGCCCCTCCATCGTGGATCCCCGCACGGCGCCCGAGATCTACGAGGCCTCGCTCGACAAGCGGTTCGGCGATGTCCCCCTCGACCTCCGTCTCGGGCGCTTCTACAGCCCGTACGATCCCTTCGGCGGCTACTGGGACGGCCTGTCGCTTCACTACGGGAGCACCTTCGGGGGCGGGGTCATGGCCGGGTTCGAGCCCAAGCGCAGCAACCAGGCGCCCCAGGGAGAGCTACCCAAGGCCAGCGCCTTCCTGGACTATCGATCGGCGCCGGGCGCCGGCGTGGGTTACAACGGCACGCTCTCCTTCACGGCCATGCGTCCCACGGCGAGCAGCGGCCTGGCCGACCACACCTTCGCGAGCATGTCCCAGCGGCTCCGGGTGGGCCGCTGGTACCTGACCCAGGACGCCCAGGTGGACCGGGGCGCGGCTGGCACGGGCTGGACCCTGACGCGGGCGCGGCTGTGGGCCTCGGGTCCGGTGACGAAGGAGCTGTCCCTGCGCGGCGGCGTGTCCCGGTACAGGCCCTACCTGTACTGGATGTCGGACAGCGTGCTCATCTCCTACCGCCGGGACGAGGCCAGGGGAGGCTTTACGCTGCGGCTGCCGGGCGCGTGGATCGGGGCCGACGCCGGGATCGACCACGACGAGGGGGTCGGGACCGGCCACACCTTCTCCGGCTACTTCGGTCTGAGCCGGATCACGCCGCTCGACCTGGGCTTCGATGCGTCGGCGAGCTGGTTCACGAACGGGACGACGCGCGTGCTGACCGCCTCGGCACACTTCACGAAGGCTCTCGGACGCGTGAGCGCCCGGCTGGGCTACGACCTGTACCGCTCGGAGGCTCCCCAGGGCTTCTGGATCATGAGCCACGCGGCGGACCTGGGCCTCGACGTCCCCCTGTCGGGCGGCTTCCACTACTCGATCCTGGGACAGTTCCGGATCGGCGGCGGCCTGGGCGAGACGCGCCTGTATACGAGCCTTTCCAAGTTCTTCGGCCCATGAGCGACGGCGCCATCATCCTGGCCGCGGGCCTGTCGCTGGCCCTCGTCTTCATGGTGCCGTTCGTGATTCGGCTCCGGCGCCGGGAGGCGGCCACGCGCGAGGCGGAACTCCAGGCCCTGCGCTACGGGCTGCACGAGCCGGTGACGCTCCACCCCGTGGTGGATCCCGACGTGTGCATCGGATCGGGCGCCTGCGTCCGCGCCTGCCCGGAGGTGGACGTGCTCGGTCTCATCGATGGGCAGGCCAGGGCCGTGGCCCCGGGACGCTGCGTGGGCCACGGCCTGTGCGAACGCTCCTGCCCCGTGGACGCCATTCAACTGGTGTTCGGAACCGAGAAGCGGGGCGTCGATCTCCCCCGCATTCAGGGCAACTTCGAGACGAACGTGCCGGGCCTGTACGTGGTGGGCGAGCTGGGCGGCATGGGACTCATCCGCAACGCGTTCGCCCAGGGACGCCAGTGCGTGGAAGGCATCGCCCGGGACCTCCGCCAGAACGGCGGCCACCGATCGGCCGGCACCGGCGACCCGGGTCGGGTGCGGGGCGGGAACGGAGGGGCCCCCGACCCCCTGGACGTGGTCGTGGTGGGCTGCGGCCCGGCCGGCCTCTCCGCTTCGCTCGAGTGCCTGGAGCGCGGCCTCCGCTTCACGACCATCGAGCGCGAGTCGGACCTGGGCGGCACGGTGCGTCACTACCCGCGCAAAAAGCTCGTGATGACCTCCTCGTTCAGCATTCCGGGTCATGGGAAGGTGAAGGCGGGGGAGATCCAGAAGGATGGCCTCATCGGCCTGTGGCGTAGCGTGCTCGACGAGAGCGGGCTCGAGGTCAACCGAGGTGAGACAGTCCTCGAGGTCAATCGTGCCAACGGCAATGGATTTCATGTTGTTACGGACAGGCAAAGATACAGCACGCGCCGGGTGGTCCTCGCCATCGGACGGCGGGGCGTACCGCGCACGCTCGGGGTCCCGGGCGAAGACCTGCCCAATGTGGCGTACTCGCTGCGCGAGCCGGAGGCGTACCAGGGTGACCGCGTGCTCGTCGTCGGGGGAGGCGACTCGGCGGTCGAGGCCGCCCTGGCCCTGTCGTCCGAGTCCGGGAACACGGTGAGGCTCTCCTACCGCGGCGAGCGGTTCACGCGCATCAAGCCGGCCAACCACGACCGCGTCGAGGCGGCGATCGCCGGTGGGAAGCTGGAGGTGCTGTTCGGCACGAACGTGGCCGAGATCGCGCTGGACCACGTCGTGCTGGAGGACGGAGAGGGACGGAGCCACACCGTCCCCAACGACCAGGTGCTCGTGTTCATTGGCGGCACGCTCCCCACGCCCTTCCTGAAGGCGTGCGGGATCGCCGTCGACACCAAGTTCGGTACCGTCTGAGCTGACGCGTCTCCCTCCCGCGCGGGAGGCGCCGCCGTACCGTGGCCCGGACCGCGAGAGGCTTCGCGGACGCCCGAGGCCGTGGAGGAGGTCCCCGGCCACGCGGTTCGAGCCGGCCGGAGGCCCGAAGCCCACCCGCTTCCCGCGCGCGGGTCACTGCCCACGTGTGACGTCCTATGTTGGGCGTCCCTGAACGCGATGGAGCGCCCCGATGCGTGGACATTCGACGTTCCTGGCCGGTGCCCTGTTCCTGGTCCTGTCCGCGGGACCGCTACGCGCCCAGGACGGGCACAAGAACCCCCACGGACCGCTGCCCGAGGGGCTCGACTGCGCGGACTGCCACGCGGCCAGCGGGTGGAAGCCCGCGCACGTCCCGGCGGACTTCGATCACCGGAGGTGGTCCGGCTTCGCCCTGGACGGTCGGCACGCCACGGCGTCCTGCGGCGCCTGCCATCTGGATCTCCGGTTCAATGCGCCGAAGATCGCCGAGGACGACTGCGCGTCCTGCCACGCCGACTTCCACCGCGGCCAGTTCGCCGAGCCGTGCGCGACCTGCCACGGCATGACCTCGTTCGCGCAGGTGCCCGCGGTCCGGATCCACGCCCGCTCGGGCTTCCCGCTCACCGGAGCGCACCTGCAGATCAGCTGCCAGAGCTGTCACTTCGACTCCCGGGCGGGAAGCTACCGGAACCTGGACCGCCAGTGCGTCGCCTGTCACCGACGTGACTTCGAGACGGTCAAGTCCATCGACCACGAGGCCCGCGGCTTCTCGACGGAGTGCCTCCAGTGCCACGACACGCGCGCGTGGGCGGACGCGCCGAAATTCGACCACGCTCTCACCGGGTTCGCGCTGGTCGGGGCGCACGTCCAGCTCCGCTGCTCGAGCTGTCACGTCCAGCCGGGCAACGCGCTCAGGTTCACGCCGAGCGGTCCCAACGATTGCATCGCGTGCCACCAGGCGGACTACCAGCGGGCCCACGGGGGCGGCGGCTTCCCGACCACCTGCCTGGACTGCCACTCCGTGGATTCGTTCCACGGGGCCAGCTTCGACCACGCGTCGGTGGGATTCCCGCTGGTGGGAGCCCACCAGAACGCCGCCTGCTCGGGCTGCCACATCCAGCCGGGCAACGCCCTCAAGTTCAACCCGAGCGGTCCCAACGACTGCGTCGCGTGCCACCAGGCCGACTTCACGCAGGCCCACGGCGGCAGCGGCTTCCCGACCACCTGCCTGGACTGTCACGACCAGAACTCTTGGCAGGGCGCAGACTTCGACCATTCATCGACCGGCTTCCCACTGGTGGGAGCCCACCAGAGCCTCCAGTGCTCGGGCTGTCACATCCAGCCGGGCAACGCCCTCAAGTTCAACCCGAGCGGTCCCAACGACTGCATCGCGTGCCACCAGGCGGACTTCACGCAGGCCCACGGTGGGAGCGGCTTCCCGACCACGTGCCTGGACTGTCACGACCAGAACTCGTTCCAGAACGCGGACTTCGACCACGACGCGCAGTTCTTCCCCATCTACTCGGGGTCGCACCAGGGACGGTGGACCGCCTGCACGGACTGTCACCTGTCCGCGCCGGCCGACTTCGCGAGCTTCAGCTGCACGTCGGGCGGCTGCCACGGGAGGTCCGATACCGACTCCCGGCATGGCGACGTCCGGAACTACGTGTACGACAGCCAGGCGTGCTACTCGTGCCATCCGCGCGGACGGGGCGGCGACTGATCGGGCGGGAGCCGGGCGGACGGATCGAGGGCCCCGGCCCGGGGGGACGTGGCTCGCGCTCGTCGCTCCCCGGTCTCAATGCAACCCGGATGGCCCCGGACTCGTAGGGTGGAGGGACGGTCCCCGGGGAGAGGCCCCGCGGACCACGACCCCCGACCTGGTGGGAGTCCGCCATGAGCGACCAGCGCAATCCTGGCACGGCCGCCGTCCTGAGCGCCCTCATCCCCGGCGTGGGGCAGATCTACAACGGCACGTTCCTCCGGGGGATCTTCTGGCTCATCGTCACGCCGGGTCTGTGGATCGGCTCGGGCGGGACACTGGGTTGGATCTGCCACGTGATCGCCGCGGTGACGGCCCATCACTATGCTTCGGAGCACCGGTACCGGTGAGATCCGGGGCCGCGTGAGCGGCCGTCCGCGCGGCCGTCGAGGGGGCTTCGGCGCCGCCAATGCCGGGGGGCGGAGTCGCCGCCCCCCGCGTGCGCCCATCCCGTAGAGGAGGCAGCATGAGGAAGCTCGCCCTGGTCATCCTGCTCGAGCTGGGCCGGAGGTTGTTCAAGCTGCGGCGTTGCTGAAGGCCGGTCAGCCTCCGGAGCGCGCGGAGGCGCTCCGCGGCGACCCGCCCCCCGCCAGGGAGTGGGTCCACAGCATGAGGACGCCGCAGCCGCCGATGCCCGAGCCGCCGTACTGCGGCGGCACGGTGGAGGTCTCGTGCACCTCCACGCCCTCCGTGGCCTCGGGCGGCACGCTGACCATGATGTCGACGAAGGCGTCCTTGGACACGCGGTGGCCGTCGACGTAGAAGGTGGGCGAGCAGCTAGGTCCGCCGAGTGGCAGGCCCTGCTGGCCCGCGGCCCGCCCCAGGCTCACGGTGTAGCACCCGACCACCACGAGGCCCGTGTGCCCCTGGCGACAAAGGGTGATGTGCACCTGGGGCATGCGCTCCAGCGCTCCCCGCAGCCCGTAGCGCTCGATCGTCGCTCGGTCCGCGAAGTGACCCCCCGCCGCCCGCTCCATGCGCTCGTAGAAGCCCTTCACCTGGGCGTTGCGTATGGAGCGCTCCACCTGGACCGAGAGCTCGCGGAGCGGGATGGCCTGCGTGGTCAGCCGGAAGTCGGCCACGGTCAGGGCGCTCCGCTGCAGCGACAGCCGGGCCGTGTCGGAGGCATAGCCCAGGTAGCGGGCCGTGACCCGCGCGGCACCCCCGGGGAGCCCATCGAGCCGGAAGTGGCCCGAGGCGCTGGTGGTGGCGCTCCTGTCCGTGCCCACGACCTGGAGGACGGCGCCCTCGAGAGGCTTCCCGGAGGCGGCGGCGCGCACCGTGCCTATCAGCGTCCCGCCGCCCGAGGAGGAGCTGGCCGACGCGCCCGCCGAGTCCCGGATACTCACCCCGGCCGCGGCCCGGAGGCGGCCCACCAGGGCCTCGGTCGCCTGGCCGGTCGGGGCTGCGCCGCGCGCGGGCTCGCCGACCAGCTCGATCACCTGGACGCCGTCGGCCGCCACCTCCACCGTGGCCGTCGCGCCCGCCGTGTCGGCGCCGACGCTGTCCGCGACCACGCGGTACCGCCCCGGCGTGACGCCCGGGAACAGGAACCGGCCCCGCGCGTTCGTCCGCGTGGCCAGCTCCGTGCCCTCGATGCGCACCCTCGCGTGTGACACCGGCTGCCCGCCGGCGCTGTCCACAACCGTGCCCCCGATCTGGCCCTGGTGCGGCGCCACGGCGACGTGTTCGGACGTCTGCGCCCGGACGAGCTCGCCACCGAACTCCTGCCAGGTGCCGACCTCGAACTCCACCTTCGTCTTGTAGAGGAGATCCGGGCTCGGGGAGCGGCCCGCCAGCTCGCGTCGCTCGACGACCGAGGGGAGCCGGATCCACCAGCGATCCACCACCCATTCGCCGCCCGGCAGCGCCCGGTAGTCCAGCCGGCCGTGGGCGAGAGAGTCGGGGTAGGGCTCGCCGAGGTGCACGTAGCGGAAGGTCAGGGAGCGGAGGTGCGCGGTGGCGGTGTCCACCCACAGCGTGCCCTCGACCTCGGGAACCCGGCGATTCAGGGTCGGGGAGAAGGCCAGCCCGACCTGTCCCGGGGCCGAGTCGGGGCCCGGGACGAGCCGGAAGCAGTGGGTCGCGCCGAACGCGTCCGAGAGGAGCGCTGGGGCATCGGGGGCGTGGACGTCGAGACCGCCCCCCGGCACGGACGACGCGAACCCGCGTTGCACCAGGGTGTCGAGCGGCACGCTGCGGTAGGTGGCGCGGCCCACCTTCGAGCCCAATGTCGCAGCTTCCTTCACCACGCGCAGGTCCCGGTCCAGGAACCGATCGTAGCGCCGGAGCTGGAAGCGGTCGCCCTCCTGTTCCTCCGTCCGCCGCGTGCGCTCCAGCGCCTTGCGCACCTCGGACCACAGCGCCGCCAGCGCCGGCCCCTCCTCGGATCGGATCCGGCACTCGCCCCGGGAGCTCCCCTCCACGCGGATGGCGCCCAGCTCCACCGGCCGGACGGGCACCCGGAACACGCGGCGCAGAATGCCCGTCGACGGCACACCCACCGGCCGGGAGCGCCACGTCTCGAAGCCGATCCGCTCGACCTCGATCCGGTAGCGTCCCGGTGTCACCGAGTCCAGCTGGAATCCGCCATCGGGCCCGGAGAGAGTCCAGGCGCGCTCGACTTCGCCGGTGTCGATGAGGCGGACCATCGCGCCCGAGATGGGCGCGCCGCCGCCGGCCTCGACGAGCTTTCCGACGACCCCCTGCGCGCGGGCGGGCACGGGCAGGGTGAGACCCAGGAGCAGCGCGATGAACGCGAGCCCGGGACGAGGCGGACGCGCGCCGCGTGAATCCGACATTGGATGAGGTCCTTGAAGCAGGGGCACCGGGCCACCCGTGCGAGGGTGCCCATCCCGCGCAGCTCAAACTGGAGACGTCCGGTCCCGACGGCCAGTCTCGAGCCATTGACGGGGCCGACGCGACCCCCGACCCTGAGAGAGGTGGGGACCGATAGCGAGGAGGGGACATGAGGTCCGCAGCCGGGGTGAAGATCCGGCCGGCCGCGCCGGTCGATGCCGGAGAGCTGGCCCGACTCCGTTTCGCCTTCCGTGCCGCGATCGACCCGGCATCCGAGGACCCGGACGCGTTCCGGGGACGGTGCGAGGCGTGGATGGCCGAGAGGCTCGGCGACTCGTCGACGGGCTGGAGGGCCTGGGTCGCGGAGGTCGGACCCGGCGCCGGCCCGGGGGCGGAGGCGTCCCCCGCCCGCCTGGTGGGCCACGTGTGGGTCCGGCGGCTCGAGAAGATCCCGAATCCCGTGGGCGAGGTCGAGGCGCACGCCTACTTGACCAACATGTACGTGGAGCCCGAGCACCGCGGCGCCGGGCTCGGCGCGAGGCTCCTGTCCGCCGCCCTCGCCTGGTGCCGCGAGCAGCGGGTGGGCTCGGTCGTGCTGTGGCCCACCGAGCGCAGCCGGCCGCTGTATGGCCGCGCCGGCTTCCGCGACACCGGGGATGTCCTCGAGCTGCCGCTGAACCCCGCGCACTGCGGCCGGGCCGGGGTGCCGTGAGCGGTCGGGGGAGCGCCGGAGCCGGCCGCGGTCGAGGGATGCACGGCGGCATGATGGGCGTCCGCGCGCCGAGCGCGGCGGAGGACTGAGTGGGAGCAGGCTCGTTGCCGGCCACCTCGAGAAGCCACGACCGACGCTGGGCCCGGATCGGGATCGTGGTCCAGTTCCTGGCGCTGCTGCGGATCCTGGCCCAGTACCTGTGGCTCGAGGCTCACGGCGGAGGCGCGTTCACGGCGGCGGCCGGTCATCCGTGGGTGGTCGGAGCCCTCCTCACCTCGACGCTCGCCCTCGTGGCCGTGCTGCTCTACTTCGACGGCCGTTTCCGGGGCGCCGCGGTGGTGGCCGGTCTCACGGTGGTGATCCTGCTCGTGTATCGGTTCGCCGTGCCCGGCATCGCTTCCGCCGAAACGCTCCGGAGCGGAGCGTCGCCACGCGCGTCGGCCCTGGCCGACACGGCTCGAGGGATACGGAGCGTGGCCCTCACATTCGACGATCTGCCGTGGGCGGACGCGGAGGTGCCGCTGGACAGCGTGGCCGAGTCGCACGCGCCGCTGCTCGCCGTCCTCCGGGCCATGGCGCCCCCGCCGTGGCGTTCGTGATCGGACGCCGCGCGCTGGCCGGCCGCTAGGCGGATCGGCGACTGGACCTCCTGCGGGCCTGGCGCGACGCGGGCGTGGAGCTCGGGAACCATACCTGGTCCCATCTCTCCTTCCAGAAGACGCCGCTGAACCGCTACGAGGACGACGTGCTGCGGGGTGACGTCATCCCGCGGCTGCTGATGCGGGAGGTGGGGAAGGAGCCGCGCTACTTCCGGCCGCCCTTCAACCAGACGGGCCCGACGCGGGAGGCCCGGGACGCGTTCGCGGCCTTCCTGGCCGAGCGCGGCTACGCGCTGGCGCCATTCACGGTCGAGGACGTGGACTACGCGTTCGACGACCTGTACAGGGCCGCCGCCGGCGACACGGCGCGCCAGGCACGCATCGGGCGGACGTACATCGCCCACTTCGACACGGCCATGGCGTTCGGGGAGCGGCTCTCGCGGGAGACGTTCCACCGCGACATTCCTCAGGTTCTGCTGCTGCACGCCGACGACCTCAACGCCCTCTATCTCGAACGGTTCCTCGATCACCTCGAGGCGCGCGGCTACCGGTTCATCTCCATGGCGGCCGCGCTCTCGGACCCGGCCTACGCGACGACCGACGGCTACGTGGGGCGGTACGGCATCTCGTGGCTCCATCGATGGAGACAGGGGCTCGGCCTTCCGAGTCGGCTGCGACTGGAGCCCGATCCGCCCGCCTGGGTCCTGCACGACTACCAGGCGTTGCACCGGAAGTAGCGAGGTGTCGGGCCATCGACGACCGGGGCCGCATCGCGGGCTCACGTTGACAAAAATCCAGGTGAACCGGTAGGATCCGGTCCTCTTTCGGCCGCCCCTCCGGGTACTCCGGCAGGGACTGCGGCCGCCCAACACATGTACGGGAGGCCATCATGCCGCGGTTCATCATCGAGCGTGAGATTCCGGGCGCCGGGAAGCTGTCCCCGGAGGAGCTCCAGGGCATCTCCCAGACCTCGTGCAACGTCCTGCGATCCATGGGTCCGGAGATCCAGTGGGTCCAGAGCTACGTGACCGGAGACAAGATCTACTGCGTCTACCTCTCACCGGACGAGGAGACGATTCGCGAGCACGCGCGGCAGGGAGGATTTCCCGCCAACCGCGTGTCCAGGGTCAGCACCATCATCGATCCGACGACCGCGGAGGGCTGAGGCCGGGGAGGGCGGCGGCCGGCCTCAGCGGGAGGAGGGCTCCGGGTCCGTCTTCCACGGCGCCGGCCGGTCCCGCCAGAGATCGGGGAAGTCGCGGCGCAGCGCCCCGACCTTGGGAAGGTCGTTGAACGCGATGTAGGGCTGGTCGGGGTGGTGCAGCAGGTAATCCTGGTGGTACGTCTCGGCCGGATAGAAGCCGGGAAGCGGCTGGACCTCGGTCACGATGGGGCGGAGGAAGGCGTGGGCCCGGGTGAGCTGCGCGATGTAGGCTCGGGCCTCGGTCGCCTGCCGGTCGCCGGTCGTCCAGATGGCCGAGCGGTACTGGGGCCCCACGTCGGGGCCCTGCCGGTTCTTCTCGGTGGGATCGTGCACGACCGAGAAGAACAGCCGCAGGAGGGTCCCGAAGGAGACCCGTGACGGGTCGTAGATGACCCGCACCGACTCCGCCTGCTTCGTGCGCCCCGTGCTGGTCTGGGCATAGGTGGCCGTGGCGGCCGTGCCACCCGCGTAGCCCGCCGTCGCCACCTCGACCCCCTTCACGCGCTGGTAGACGGCCTGGACGCCCCAGAAGCAGCCGCCGGAGAACACGACCGTGTCCGGCCCGGTGGCGGTGACGGCGGCCGTGTCGACCGGCGCCGGAAGGGACGGGGGCGCCGCGCTCTCCCCGGCCGCGCGCGAGCCCCACACGGCCGAGGCAGCGATCGCGGCCGCGAGAATCGTGGCTCCGCTCCACGGCATTCGCTTCATCCCTGGCGTCTCCTTTCAGCCACGTCACGGGTGCCCGGAACCACCGGGCGGTCCTCGCACCCGGACGCCTGCGTGTCTCCCGTTGGTTATCCTTCCTACACTCCTGCAAGGGGCGCGCTCCGCTTCCGGTTCCCTCGTCGACTACCAGCTGGAATGCGGTGCGTCGAGGCCAGGCGGAGCTATGGGACGTGAAGGAGTCGAACGGACGCTTGTGCCGTTCGGATCTCGCGTGTAGTGTCGGCCGCGGGCCCGATCGGAGGTCGGTCGCGGTCCACGAGTGGCCTCGTGACTCTTCTCCTGGCAGGAGTGATCGCATGCCCCGGCTTCGGCCGTCCGCCCTGTGCCTCGTCCTCGCGCTCGCGCTGTCCGCCGGCCCCCTGACCGCTCAGGACGCGTCCTCTCCCACACGACTCCTGCACCAGCCGGACGTGAGCGCCACCTCCGTCGCGTTCGCGTACGCCGGGGACATCTGGATCGTGCCCCGGTCCGGCGGCGACGCGCGGCGCGTCACCTCCTCGCCGACCGTCGACGCGGACCCCCACTTCTCGCCCGACGGCAAATGGCTGGCCTTCACGGGATCCTACGGGGGCAACCCGGACGTGTACGTGGTCCCGGTCGACGGAGGCGAGCCGCGGCGGCTGACCTGGCACCCCGGCGCCGACCAGGTGCGCGGGTGGACACCGGACGGCCAGCGCGTGGTGTTCGTCTCGACCCGCACCGGCGTCCCCGACGCCGAGCCCAAGCTGTGGACCGTGGCCACGACGGGCGGGCTTCCGGAGCCCATGGTCATCCCAAGGGCCCAGGCCGGCTCCATCTCTCCCGACGGCAAGTACGCCGCCTACCAGATGGTGCGTCCCTGGGAGAGCGAGATGCAGAACTACCGGGGCGGTCAGAACCAGCCGATCCGCATCCTGGACCTGGCCAGCTACGCCCTGAAGAAGGTCCCTTGGACGAACAGCCGGGACCAGCAGCCCGTGTGGCAGGGCAAGACCATCTACTTCATCTCGGACCGCGACTGGACCAACAACGTGTGGTCCTACGACACCGGGACAGGCGCCCTGAAGCAGATCACCCGCTACTCCGACTTCGAGGTGGAGAGCGTCAACACGGGCGGCGGCGCCGTCGTCTACGCCCAGGCCGGCGACATCCACCTGTACGACCCCTCCACGGGGCAGGACCGGAAGCTGGACGTTCACGTGACCGGCGACTTCCCGTGGGCCATGCCGCACGCCGTGGACGTGTCGGGGGACCTCACGAACCCGCAGCTCTCGCCCACGGGCGTGCGCGCCCTGTTCGAGGGGCGCGGGGACGTGTTCACGGTGCCCACGAAGGAGGGCACCTGGAGGGACCTGACCCGCTCCTCCGGCGCGGCGGACCGCTCGCCGGTGTGGTCGCCGGACGGGAAGCGGATCGCCTGGTTCAGCGACGCCTCCGGCGAGTACCGCCTCATGGTGGGCAGCCAGGACGGGACGGGCGTCGTCAAGGCCTACCCGATCCCGCATCCCAGCTACTTCTACGACCCGGCCTGGTCGCCCGACGGCACCAGGATCCTGTTCAGCGACGCGGAGATGAACCTGCGCTACCTGGACCTCGAGACCGGCAAGACCACGCAGGTCGACCAGGGCAACTACACCTGGCCCAACCGCGACATGGCGCCGATCTGGTCGCCCGACTCGCGCTGGATCGCCTACCAGAAGCGGCTGCCGGGCTCGCAGTTCCACGCCATCTTCGTGTACTCGTTGGCCGACGGGCAGGCTCACCAGGTCACCGACGGGATGTCCGAGGCCATCGACCCGGCATGGGACGCGAGCGGGAAGTACCTGCTCTTCCTGGCCTCGACGGACTTCGCCCTCAACACGGGCTGGCTGGACATGAGCTCCTACGACCGGCCCGTGCACCGCGGCATCTACCTGGCCGTGCTCCCCTCGGGCGTGCCCTCGCCCCTCCTCCCGGAGACGGGGGACGAGCCCGGGTCCGGCACCTCGAACGGGAACGGCGAGAAGGGTGGAAAGGCGGCCGCGGACACGGCGGCCCCGCACGTCACCATCGACTTCGACGGCCTGTCGCAGCGCATCGTGGCCCTGGACGTCCCCAGCCGGGAATACGGCGTGCTCCGGGCCGGCAAGGCGGGACAGTTCTTCTACCTGGAGCGCGTCCCGAACCACGCCGACATCCTGCACCGCTACGACCTGAAGGAGAAGAAGGCGGTCGACTTCGTGGAGGCGGCCGCGCCGGAATACGCCCTCTCCCGGGACGGGAAGAAGCTCCTGTACGAGGGGGCGAACGGCGAGGGGCGTCCCAGCCACCACTGGTCCGTGGTCGAGGCCGACGGCGCGCCACCGGCGGCGGGCAAGGGCGCCCTGGCCACGTCGGGGCTCAAGATGGACCTGGACCCGACGGCCGAGTGGAAGCAGATCTTCGACGAGGCGTGGCGCATCGAGCGCGACTACCTGTACGTGGCCAACATGAACGGCGCGGACTGGCCGGCCATCAAGACCAAGTACGCCGTGCTCCTCCCCTACGTGCGTCACCGCGCCGACCTCAGCCAGCTCCTGGACGAGATGCAGGGCGAGCTGTCGATCGCGCACAGCTTCGTGGGCGGCGGCGACCTGCCGAAGGCGGACGCCGAGCCGGCCGGGCTCCTCGGGGCGGACCTCGCGGTCGACCACGGGCGCTACCGCATCCAGAAGATCTACACGGGCGAGAACTGGAACCCCGACCTCCGGGCCCCGCTCTCCGCGCCCGGCGTGGACGTGCAAGCAGGGCGACTACATCCTGGCGGTGAACGGCCACGACGCTGCAGGCGCCCGAGAGCCCGTACGCGCCCTTCGTGGGCACCGTGGGCCGGCAGGTGCAGCTCCGGGTGAACGACCGTCCGACCGAGGAGGGCTCGCGCCTGGTCACCGTCGTGCCGGTGGCCAGCGAGGCGGCGCTGCGCACGCGCGACTGGATCGAGTCGAACCGCCGGAAGGTGGACAGCCTCTCGAACGGCAAGCTCGCGTACGTCTACGTTCCCAACACCGGGCGGGGCGGCTACACGAGCTTCAACCGCTACTACTTCTCCCAGCAGGAGAAGAAGGGCGCGGTCATCGACGAGCGCTTCAACCACGGCGGCAGCATCGCCGACTACATGGTCGACATCATGAGCCGCAAGCTGCACGGCTACTTCAGCCAGCGGCTCGGGAACCGCTACGACGCCGTGACCGCGCCGGCGGCGGCCATCTGGGGGCCGAAGGTGCTCCTCATCAACGAGATGAGCGGCTCCGGCGGGGACATGTTCCCGTACATGTTCAAGCAGATGGGCATCGGTCCCCTGATCGGGACGAAGACCTGGGGCGGCCTGGTGGGGTGGGGCGGAGAGCCACGCTTCGTGGACGGCGGCTTCATCTCGGCGCCGAGCACCGGCTTCTACGACCCGCAGGGCCACTGGGCGGTCGAGAACGAGGGCGTCGCGCCCGATATCGAGGTGGAGCAGACGCCGGCGCAGCTCATCGCGGGTCACGACCCGCAGCTCGAGCGCGGCGTGGCCGAGGCGATGAAGCGGCTGCAGGAGCACCCGTTCGAGCGCAAGCCCGTGCCGCCGGGGCCCGATCGGGCCCACCCGCAGAAGGGCGGGGCGGGCGGCGGAGGACGCTAGCCGCCGGGCCGGCCGAGCGAGCAGGGCCCCGCGCGGGACGCGCGGGGCCCTCGAGCCGGACGACGCGACCTCGAGCAGGAGGAGACCATGGCGAGCTCGTCCGAGGTGAACTTCGTACGGCAACAGGGCTTCCGTGAGGCCGCGGCGCCATCGTGCGGTCTCCACTACCGGGCTCTGGTGTTCCAGCCGCGGATCGTCGGGGTGGTGCTGGCCGCCGCGGTCGTCCTGCAGGCGTGGTACCTGTTCCTCCCGCTCGGGGCGCTCCTGTGGTGGAACGCTGTCGCCCCCGAGGCCAACCCGTTCGATGCGGCCTACAACCTCCTGCTCGCCGGGCGTGGCGGTCGGCTGCGGCTGGAGCCAGCCCCGCCCCCGCGCCGCTTCGCCCAGGGCATGGCCGGCAGCCTCATGATCGCGATCGGACTCGCCCTCCTCGCGGGCGCGACCGTGCTGGCCTGGGTGCTGGAGGCGTTCGTGGTCGCGGCCTTCAGCGCCCTCGTTTTCGGCAAGTTCTGCCTGGGCTCCTACATCTTCTACTGGATGCGCGGCGAGGGTGAGTTCGCCAACCGCACGCTTCCCTGGTCGAAGGAGAGGTGATTCGCGTGGACGATAGCGCCGCCCGTCCGGCTCCCGACCCCGTGCGCCGACAGGTCCGGCTCCTGACGGCCTACGCGGTCCTGTCCACGGCCGCCATCCTCGTCCTCCTGTGGGCGACCTTCCTGCGGCCGACGACGACGAGCTTCGGGCACATCCGCGCGCAGCGGGTGGACGTCGTGGAGCCCGATGGTCGCCTGGCCCTGGTCCTCTCGGACGAGGCGCGCATGCCGGGCCCGATCCTGAACGGTCGCGAGGTCCAGCCGCGCCACGGCGCGGCCGGCCTCCTGTTCTTCAACGCGAACGGGGACGAGACGGGGGGACTCGTGTACGGCGACTCCCGCGGAGACTCGGCCCGGGAGCACGAGGTGCACATGTCGTTCGACCAGTACGAGGACGACCAGGTCCTGATTCTGGACCACATCCAGAGGGGAGACCGGGTGGCCACCGGGATCCGGGTCATGGACCGGCGGGCGCCCTTCACCCTGGCGAAGATGGTGGAGATGCAGCGGCTGTCGAAGGAGGGCACGGCCGATCAGCAGCAGGAGGCGAAGCGCTGGCTGGCGGAACACGGGAAGGAGTATCGCGCGGCCAACCGGGTCGTCCTCGGGAGCTACGGTCGCTCCGCCCTCCTGCAGCTCAACGACACCGAGGGCCGTCCCCGCATCCGCATGGTCGTGGACTCGACGGACGCCGTGCGCCTCGAGTTCCTGGACGCGAGCGGGAAGGTCGTGCGGCGGTTGCCCTGAGCGACGAGGGCGGCCGACCGCCCTCCGTCCGAATGGTTTCGAGGCCGACGGGCGGTCGATGGTGCGCCCCGGGAGCGGACCTCAGCTTTTCAGTCCGATGACCTGTACGAGCCTCGCGTAACGGGCATCGGCGCGGAGCGGATCGTAGCTCGGATCCACGTGCAGGTAGATGAGGCCGGACGATCGCGCCGCCAGGGCGCGATCCAGGGCCGCGAAGGCCCGATCGAGGTCTCCGAGCGCCGCCCAGCCGGCCGCCACGAACTCGGCGCGGACGTAGCCGGCCGCCTCGTCGGCTTCGAGGGCCGTGAGGATCGTGGTGGCCTCGTCCTTCCGGCCGAGGGCCGCCAGCGCCTGGGTCACGTGGGCCCGTACCGAGAGGAAGGCATCGGTACGGTCCGCCTCGCGCAGCGTCTCCAGGGCGCGCTCCGGCTCTCCGCTGGCCAGATACGCCTGACCCATGTGCACCAGCGCGTGGGTGAACCCGGGGTTGACATCCAGGGTCCGGCGTGCCTGCTCGATGGCCTCGTCGTAGCGGCGGAGGTAGAGGAGGAACCGGGCCGTGAACCGCCCGAAGGTGGCCGACATGGGATCGAGGGCCAGGGCGGAGCGCATCTCCTCGACAGCCTCGGGGAGCTGGCCATTGGGGGGCAGGATGGTGGCCAGCCCCCAGTGCGCGTCGGCGTAGTTGGGGTTCACGGCCACGGCGCGCCGCAGGGCGAGTTCGGCTTCGTCGAACGCCCAGTCGTACCAGCCCAGCACCTTGCCCAGGGCCGTGTGCGCTTCGGAAAGGGTGTCGTCCAGCTCGATGGCGCGCTGCGCCGCCCGCTTCGCCTCGGGATACGCTTCGGCCGGAGGCACCCAGTCGTCCGCGAGGTTCATCCAGGAGTCGGCGATGCCGGCGTAGGCGCGGGCGTATCCCGGGTCGACGTCGAGGGCCTTCTCGTAGAAGACCAGGCTGCGGCGCAGCTCCTCCTCCGTGAACCGGTTGTAGACGTAACGCCCCTTCAGGTAGAGCTGGTACGCCTCCACGTTGCCGGTGGTCTGGTGCACGAGCGGAGCCGCGCGGATGTCGCCCCCGAGCTGCACCTTGAGAGCCTCCACGATCGAGCGCGCGATGTCGTCCTGGATGGCGAACACATCCTCGAGCTTCCGGTCGTAGCTCTCCGACCACAGGTGATAGCCCCTGGCGGCGCTGATCAACTGGGCCGTGATCCGAAGTCGGTTTCCGGACTTCCGGACGCTGCCCTCCAGGACCGTCGCGACTCCGAGCTTCTCGGCGATCTCGCGCACGTCCGCACGGTGGTCCTTGAACGCGAACGAGGACGTCCGGGACGCCACCTTGATGTCCCGGACCTTGACGAGGGCGTTGAGGATCTCCTCCGTCATCCCGTCGCTGAAGTACTCGTTGTCCCGATCGTCGCTCATGTTGACGAAGGGAAGGACCGCGATGGAGCGCTCGTCCGGGGCACGAGCGGTCGCCTGGGTCGGCGGGGCGGCGGCCGCGGAGCCCGTGGCATCGCCCTCGCCAACGGCCGTTCGGGTATCGCCCTGCCCGTCGGCCGGTTTCGATCCGTGGGAGGCGTGGGAACGGTCGGCGCTCCACGCGATGACCAGGGCGACGGGAAAGCCCAGCAGCGCGAGGGCGACGACGAGGGAGATGCCCCACCGGGGGATGGCCAGCGCGGGAAAGATGACCGAGGCCGCCTGGATGACGATCCACGCCACCACCACGTAGACCGCGACCACGCGGAAGATGCGTCTCCGCCTGATCTCTCCCAGCAGGGCTCCGAATTCCATCGAGAGGTTCCAGTCCCGCCGGTTGAGGGATGGCGCCGCGAAGGACGTTACCGTGCGATCGGTTCCGAGCGCCGACCGATCGGCGCGTCCCCAAGATAGACCGGGGCGCGGGGCCTCGACAGGGCGGTGCGCGCCCGTGCGGACGTCGATCCGCGGGGTCGTGTGATGGCGAGCATGGAGCGGTGGGAGGGAGGCGGGCCGCCGCGCCGCCTCCCCCGCCCCGGCGCCTACGGCTCGGATTTCCCTCCGTCCATGGACAGGGTCTTCACGTCGGCCACGCCGAGGGCCCGGATCGGCGCCTCGATCTTCGACCGGTCACCCACCACCACCCAGATCATGCGGCCGGGCCGCACGACCTCCCGGGCGGCCGCGTTGGCCTGCTCGAGCGTCACCGAGCGCACCCGATCCGGGTAGGTGCTCCAGTAGTCCATCGGCAGGCCGAACTCGACGAGCTCCGAGATGTCGCTCGCCACGGCCTGGCTCGTCTCCCACCGCCCGGGCAGGGTCCGGGTGGCCTGGTCCTTGACCTTGGTGAGCTCGTCGGCCGTCACCGGCTTCTGACCCACGATGCCCTGGAACTCGCCCAGCGCCTCCCGGATCGACTCGGCCGTCTTGTCGGTCTGGACGGGGGCGTAGAGGATGAACGGGCGCTGTCCGTGCGCGTCCAGGAGCAGGGTCTGGGCCCCGTAGGACCAGTGCTTGTCCTCGCGGAGGTTCATGTTGACGCGCGAGGTGAAGCTCCCGCCCAGGACCGTGTTCATCATCTGGATCTGGACCTCGTCCGGGTTGGCCTTGGGCGGCGCCACCTCGCCGGCGAAGATGAGCGACTGGGGCGAGCCCGGCTTGTCCACCAGGTAGATGGTCGGCCGTGCGGGGGCGTCCACGTGACCGATCTCCTTTCGAGGAACGCTCCCCTTCTTCCAGCCCGAGAACAGCTTTTCCAGCCTGGGCTCGAGCTCCTCCATCGAAATGGGGCCGACCACCACCAGGGTGGCGTTGTTGGGAACCAGCCACGTGTCGTGGAACGTCTGAAGGCCGGCCCGGTCGATCCTGGCGATCGACGCCTCGGTGCCGGACCCGGTGAGCGGGTTGCCGTAGGCGTGGTGCTCGCCGTACAGGAGTCCCGGCAGGAGCCGGAGGGCCATGGTGATCGGCTGGTTCTTCTCCTGAGTGATGGACGCGAGGAGCTGCTTCCGCTGCCGCTCCAGCTCCTCGGAGGGGAAGCTGGGGCGGAGGAGGATGTCGCCCAGCAGCTCCAGGGACGGATCGAGGTTCTCCTGCAGGGCCGACAGGGTCACGAAGGAGGCGTCCAGGTCCGAGCTGGTCCCGATACGGGCTCCGAGCTCCTGCTCGCGCTCGCTGATCTGGAGGGCGTTCATGTTCGTGGTGCCCTCGTCCAGCATGCCCATGGCGAGACGGGCGGTGCCCGGTATGTCCAGCGCGTCGGACGCGTAGCCCGCGTCGAAGATGAGTCGGAAGTTCACTACCGGGACGGCGTCACGCCGCGCCAGGAGCACCCGCAGGCCGTTGGAGAGGGTGGTCCGCTCGATGGCCGGGAAGCTCGGCGCGGGAGGCGCCCCGGGCACGGGAACGCCTTTAGAACGGTCCACCTGGCTCGCCGCGGCCGCGTAGGAGGGGAAGGGACGCACGGTCAGGATGAACACGCCGTCCGACAGCCAGTCGCGCGCCGTCTTCTGCAGGTCCGCCGCGGTCGCCCCGGCCACGTCGGAGAGCTGCTTCTTGTAGGTGTCGGGGTCGCCCCTGTAGGCCTGACCGCGGGCCAGGATGTCCGACTTGCCCCCGAAGCCGCCGATGCGCTCGATGCCGCGGAGGAAGTTGGCCCGGTAGCCTGTCTTCACCCGCGCGAGCTCGTCGGCCGTGGGGCCCTCGGCCAGGAAGCGCGCCATCTCTTCGTGGATCTCGGCACGAAGCGTGGCAGGGTCCTGACCGGGCTTGGCGGTCGCGATGACCATGAACTGCCCGCCGATCTCGTTCAGGCTCGCGAACGCGTTCACGCTGGTGGCGATCTGGTCGTCGTAGACCAGCCGCTTGTACAGGCGGCTCGCCTTGCCGGTGGACAGCACGTCGCTCACCAGGTCGAGGTAGGTGGCGTCCGTGGACCCCCACTCCGGGATGTTCCACACCTCGTATACGCGGGCCAGGGGCACGCGGTCGTCCATTTCCATGGTGTGCGTGCCATACATCCTGGCGACCCACGTCCCCTGGTGATCGACCGGAGGCCCGGGCGGGATGTCGCCGAAGTACTTCTCGACCTCCGCCTCCACCTTCGCCGCGTCCACGTCCCCGGCGATCGACAGCACGGCGTTGGACGGCCCGTAGTACTGCCCGAACCACTCCCTGACATCGGCCACGCTGGCCGCGTCCAGGTCCTTCATCGAGCCGATCACCGTGTGGTGGTAGGGATGCCCGACGGGGTACGTGTTGTGGGCGATGAAGGTGAAGACCTTGCCGTAGGGTTGGTTCTCGCCCTGCCTCTTCTCGTTCTGCACCACGCCGCGCTGCTCGTCGACCTTGGCTGTGTCGATGGCGCCGACCAGGTGGCCCATGCGGTCCGACTCCATCCACAGGGCCATGTCCAGCGCCGTGTTCGGCACGTTCTCGAAGTAGTTGGTGCGGTCCTCGTTCGTGGTGCCGTTCATGTCGGTGGCGCCCGCCCGCTCGAACGGCTTGAAGTACTCGTCGTCGAAGTTCTCCGAGCCGTTGAACATCAGGTGCTCGAACAGGTGGGCGAAGCCGCTGCGGCCATCGGGCTCGTTCTTGGAGCCCACGTGATACCAGAATGTTCACGGCCACGATCGGCGCCTTGTGGTCTTCGTGGACCAGGAGGGTGAGGCCGTTGGCCAGCACGAACCTCTGAAAGGGGATGTCCACGGCGGCCGCCGCGGAGCCCACCGACCCCCTGTCGGAGGTCCTCGAAGCCGCGGCCGTGGCCGTCGACTGAGCGGCCGTGGATCCGGGCAGCACGGTAGCCGCCGCGAGTGCGACGGTGACGAGCACGGAATTCGGGAAGCGACGGAGCATGGCTTCACCTCGCTGCGAGATTCTGCCTCCCCCGGACGGAGGTCCGGGGATCGATGCCGGGCGTGCCGGTCGGGGCGTTCGACGGCGGTCGAAGTTAGAGAGTCAAAAAACTCTCGATGCCGAGCGGTCCGCGCAAGGCGCCGCGTGGAAGACAGGCCGCCGTGCGGCCAACGTGTCGCCGGGCCGGGCGGTTCCGCCGCCGTCCCGCAGCCCTCGTTGCCGGCGGCTTCCTCGCCTAGCTTGAGTGTCCATGGCCACCGCCCGCTTCGTCCTCGCCCCCGACGCCCCCTTCGACTTCGAGGGAACGGCACACTCCCACGGTTGGGTCGTGCTCGCCCCCAACGCGTGGGACGAGACCACCGGCAGCATGCACCGGGTCCACCGCCTGGCGACGGGGCGGGTCGTCCGCCTGGAGCTCGGCGCCGGCGAGGGGTCGCGGAGCGGGGTGGCCGTCCGGGTCGAGCACCGCGGCCGGCTCCTGGCCGCGGACCGGCGCGCCCTGGAGGCCGACGTGCGGCACATGTTCCGCCTGGACGAGGAGCTGCGGCCCTTCTACGCCCTGTGCCGCGGGCGCGGCCGCCCCTGGAATCGCGTGTGCGGGGGCCTGGGACGGCTCCTCCGCTCTCCGACTTTGTTCGAGGACACCGTCAAGACCCTGTGCACCACCAACGTCCAGTGGGGCGGCACGAAGCGCATGGTGCGGGGCCTCGTGGACGCCTTCGGCGATCCGTGGCCGGGGGATCGGTCCCTTCGTGCCTTCCCGAGCGCGGAGACGCTGGCTGCCGTTTCGGCGGCCGAGTTCGACGCCCGCACGTCGCTGGGCTACCGTGCGGCGTACGTGCACGAGCTGGCCGGGCGCGTCGCCTCGGGCGACCTGGATCTCGAGGCCCTGGGTCGATCCGCCCTCCCGACCGCCGAGCTTCGGGAGGAGCTCCTGGCCATCAAGGGCGTGGGGCCGTACGCGGCGGCCACGCTCCTCATGCTGGTGGGGCGTTACGACGAGCTGGCCGTGGACAGCGTGTTCCGCGAGTTCGTGGCCGACAAGTACTTCGCCGGCGAGCGCCCGTCCGACGCGCAGGCCCGAGCCGTGTACGACGGGTGGGGCGAGTGGAAGTACCTGGCGTACTGGTTCGACCTGTGGGAGGGGGTGACGGAGGGGCTCTAATGTCTCCCTCCCGTCGCTCCACGTCCTCGACGAGGAGTCCCCATGCGACGACTACCCCTGTCCGCCATGGCGCTGGTCCGGATCGCGGAAGCGTTCGACCGGCTACCCTCGCTCCCTGGCGGGGTGAACTGGAGCCTGTTCACCTTCGTGCTCGGGACGCTCGGAACGGTCCTGCTGCTGTTCGGCGCCCCGTTCGGACCCGGTCCGGACCGCCTCCTCCTGGCGGTCGTCGCCGCGGTCGCGTGGTGCCTGATGACGGCCATCATGCCGCGCAAGCTGCTGGAGATCTCGCGCGGCGGTCCGGCGGGCCGCCTGGTCCTGTGGTGGATGAGCGGGAGCGTGATCGAGTGGGGGCTGCTCGACCCGTGGGGGACCGGCGGGCGCTTCGTATTGTGGTTCGCTCTCGCCGGCTTCTTCGCCTTCCTCTGCCACGGGCGCTACGCCCTCCTCGTGCTGGAGGAGTCCGAACGCTGAGTCCGCTCCTCCGCCGCGGCCCGCCGGCCTAGCGACCCGGCGGCAGCGCCGGGAAGCCCGGCGGCGGCCGCCGGTGGTCGGTAGCCTGCTCGTACGCGTAGGCCAGCCTCAAGATCGTCCCTTCATCCCACGGCCGGGCCAGGATCTGGAGACCGGCCGGGTACTTGCCGTAGGAGAACCCCATCGGCACGGTCCCCGCCGGCATCCCCGTGGGCGGGGCGATGAGCTGGCTGTTGTCGCCGCGGTACTCGGCGGCGGCGCGGTCCAGGTGGGCGGGGGGATAGGTCCAGGTCGGATACACGATCGCCTCGACCCGGGCGCTGTCCATGGCCGCCACCACGTCCCGCAGGAAGCTCTGTCGGCCCGGGTTGTCCGCGTAGTCGGGGCAGGGCGGCTCCCACTTCGAGGGCGGCACGTCGGCGGGGTACTTGGCGAAGTACTCGAGGTCCTGCTCCACGTAGGACGAATACTGACCCGTCTTCAGCACCTCCATCACGTCGTGTATGGGAGCCTCGGGCCCGAGGGAGGCCAGGTACTCGTGCATGTCGTACCGGAACCGGGGGCAGAAGTCGTCGTCCTTCAGGTGCTCCTCGAGGTGGGGGATCACGATCGAGTCGACGATCACTGCGCCGCCGGCGCGCAGGTCCGCTACGGCCTGGTCGAACAGCCGCAGGACCGACGTGTCGCTCTTCGCGGGGTCGGCCAGGGCGCGCAGCACCCCAATGCGGGCGCCCCGCAGTCCGTCCCGCTCGAGGAACTTCGTGTAGTCCGTCGCCACGTGGCCCCGCGAGGCCGTCGTGTACGGATCGTCCGGGTCGGGGCCCGCGATCACGCTCAGGACGCGGGCCGCGTCGGCGACCGTTCTCGCCATCGGCCCCGCCACGTCCCGGTCGAAGGCCAGGGGGATGACGCCGGCCCGGCTCACCAGTCCGATCGTGGAGCGGATGCCGAACAGGTCCAGGTGCGAGGAGGGCCCGCGGATCGAATTTCCGGTGTCCGTTCCCAGGCCCACCAGCCCGAAGCTGGCCGCAACGCCCGAGGCCGTGCCTCCGCTCGAGCCGGCCGGCACCCGGTCCAGCGCGTAGGCGTTGGCGGTGGTGTCGAAGGACGAGCTCACGGTCTGCTTCGCGCTGAACGCCCACTCGGCCATGTTCGTCTTGGCCACGACCACCGCGCCGGCCTGGCGGATGCGGCGAACGACGGTGGCATCGGTGGGCGGGATGTTGTGCAGGAGGGCGATCGAGCCGCCCGTCGTCGGGAGGTCGTGGGTGTCGTAGTTGTCCTTGACCAGCATCGGCACGCAGAACAGCGCTCCGAGGGAGTCCCCTCGCGCCAGCCGGGCGTCCAGGGAATCGGCCCGCTGGAGGGCTCGCGGGTTGATCACCGTGATCGCGTGGAGCCCCGTGGAGTCGTCGTAGGCCCGGATGCGGCCCAGGTACGCCTCGACCACCATCCGGCAGGTCGTCCGTCCCGAGCGGAGCGCGGCCTCGACCGTGGGAATCGTCGCCTCGACCACGTCGATCGGAGCGGGGGCCGGTTTCCGCGAGCACGACAGGACCAGGGGGACCAGGATCAGGGCGGCGAGCGGGCGGCAATGTCGCACGAGCGGCTCCTCCGAGGCGGTGATCGCGTGCGGCCACGCGGGCCGCGTCCCGGGAAGCTAGGGCGACGCGACGCCGGCGGGAAGCAACGGGGCCACGCCCGGGGCGGAGGCTTCGAGGCCCGCGGACGGGGCCGAGGGGAGGGCTAGCGGTAGAAGCGGACCACGCCGGCGCGCCAGTCCACCTCCACCGTATCCACCTGCCCGAGGAACGACTGGCCGAGCAGGATGGAGCGCGCCGGCAGGCCGATGCGCTCGAGCACGGGCAGCACGGCCACGGCCGCGGGAATCGCTTCGAAGCGGGTACCACCCAGGTCCAGGGCCTGGAGGGTGTCGGGCCAGGCCGGGATCGCGGCGCCGTCCAGGCCCGAGAGCATGGTGGGCTGGCCCGTCACGGGGAACATCCCCAGGTCGCTGGCCAGGTCGGGAGTGACCAGGGTCGTGGGCGAGCCCGTGTCGAGCACGAGCGGAACCGTGTGGCCTCCGACGACACCCGGGATGACGATGAGGCCGGCCACCTCCACGAAGGGAACCTCGGCGCGAGCCCGGGATCGCGAATGCCGGGCCTCCTCCTCGGAGAGGAGCTCGAGCGATCCGTCACGGGTGGCCGTGGGCATGTGGATCCGCACGACGTCGGCACGTCCGAGCAGGTCCGTGCCGACGACGCCGGCGAAGCTGTGACGCTCGAGGGTCGGGAGATCGTCGAGCACGTCCACGGCGGCGTCGCGGAAGTCGACGCCGCCGACCCTGAGCCCGGCCACCCGGATGGCGTTCACCCGGGCCAGTTCGCCGCCCAGGGCCCGGGTGCCGCGGTCCCGGCGGAAGTGCGGGAGGCGCAGCGCGGCCGGCGTCATGCGGGCCCCGCTCGCCATGGCCAGGATCAGGATCGACAACGTGGTGCGGTTGGCACCCAGGTCCAGGATCGCCTCGCCCGTTCCGCCGCCGGGCACCGACAGTGTGCCGGTGAGGTAGGGGCCCACGCCATGGATCGGCATCGTGCCCGTGACGACGCCCGGACCTCGCGTGCGTGCGTCGCTGGCGACCACGATGCGGTCCGGACCCAACGCGGCGGCCGCCCTCCCGGGGAGCGCCGACGGGACGAGCGGATCCCGAGCCAGCGTCCGGCCCTCCCGGAGCAGGTAGCCACGGAGGACTCCGTCTCCCAGCACGGTGATCCGGACCTGGCTGCGCCGGAGATCCGCGAGCGACACGCGAGGTGTACGGGTCGCGCCCCCGAGCCCATCGCGGTAGGTGATCGACACCCAGCCATCGCCGCAGTGGACCGTGGCGGCAGCTCCGGGGCCGGGGTGGGCGCGGAAGGCGCGACGCTGCACGCCGTCCACCGGAGGAAGCAGGATGGCGACGATACCGCTCGGGTCCCCGAGAGGGAAAGCCTCGATCGAGCCGGCGGCCAGCCCGTCCACCTCGAGCCGCAGCCCGGCCCCGTCGCGGCGCAGGAGGAAGAGGGGGCAGGTCGACGGCCCGGGCCGGGCGGCCGGTCCCTGCCGAGGGGAGGAGCCGGGCACCGCGGCCCGGAGGCGACTCCCGTCTCGGGAGCCCGACCACAGGAGCGCCGCGACCAGCGCCGCAGCCACGAAGCGGACGCGCCCGAGTGCGCCGAAGCGCCACGCCCGGGCGGCGGCGCCATCGATGGCGGCACGCGATGTCGTCTTGCGCTCGTCCATGACCACTCCTCCCCCAACATACAGGACGGGGCCTCCCAATGCTTCGCGGGCTCGCTGCGGCGGATCGGTCGAACCGCGGGGCGGCTTGCGACTCGGTGCGACGAGCGGCGTGGCCGATCGGCGACGCCGCGGTTGACCGTCGCGCGGCCGGCGGCGTACGAGGGATGCGCGCTGCGAACGCCGCCGTGGCCCCTCCTCGTGACCGAGGCTCCGGCCGACCGCGACGGACTGGTCGCGTGGCTTGAAGAGTCCGCTGGCGAGGCCGACATCATGCTCCCCGACGCCGCGGCCACCGCCGACCGTCTGCTGGAGGAGGGCGCCGCCGTCCTCTGGGAGCATGCCGGCCGTCCGCGGTCCATGGCCGCCATCGGGGGCGAGTCTCCGCACACCGCCCGCATCGGCTACGTGTACACGCCCCCCGCCGAGCGGGGGAGGGGCTACGCCACGGCCTGCGTGGCCGCGCTCACCGAGCGGCTTCTGACGCGGGGCGTCGAGGCCGTGGTGCTGTTCACCGACCTCACCAACCCCACGCCGAACGCCCTGTACGCCCGTCTGGGCTATCGACCCGTGCAGGACTCGACAATTAGATATAGATGGACTGTGACTACGAGGTGCGCGCCGACGATTTGGAAAGCGATGCGGGATGTGTGATCGGGCGGAGGGGCCGCCCGTAGACCGGCGACGGGGCCGGCCCGGAGACGGCCCCGTTTCCGCCGGTCGCGTCTATACGGCGCGCCGCCCCGAAAGCAGATTCCAGATGATAACGATGACGGCGATGACGAGAAGTATGTGGATGAGTCCGCCGCCCACGTGGAAGGCGAAGAAGCCGAGTAACCACAGGATGAACAGGATGACGGCGATGGTCCAGAGCATGGTCGATCCTCCGCGCGGGAGACGAGCGAACCGCTATGGTTCACTTGCAGCGCAAGTAACGGGCCCGGGCCGACGCGGGCGACCGCCCGGCGAGGTGCCGCGGCGCGGATGGGGGAGGGGGAGCGTCTAGAGACGCAGCCGCGTCAGGCGCAGCGAGTTGCCGGTCACGGCGAGGGCGGCGCCCATGTCCCCCACGATGACCGCCAGGGCGAGGCCCACCAGTCCGAGAGGAACGCCGGCGGCCAGGAGGCCCTTGAGCACGATCGACGCGGAGATGTTCTCGCGGATCACGCCGCGCGCCCGGTGGGAGAGGCGGATCGCGTAGGCCAGGCGGGAGAGGTCATCCCCCATGAGCGCGACGTCGGCCGTCTCCAGGGCGACGTCGCTCCCGGCCACGCCCATGGCCACGCCGACGCGGGCGGCGGCCAGCGCCGGTCCGTCGTTCACCCCGTCCCCCACCATGGCCACCGGGCCGTAGCGTTCTTCCAGCCGGCGCACCATGTCGACCTTCTGCTCGGGAAGCAGGTCCGCGTGGACCTCATCGATCCCGACTTCCGCGGCGATGGCCTCCGCGGTGGGCCGGTTGTCACCGGTGAGCATGACGACGTGCTCGATCCCGGCTTCGCGCAGGCTCCGGATGGCGGCGGCCGCCTCGGCGCGCGGGCGGTCCGCCACGGCCAGGAGGCCGAGCGGGCGGCCGGGCTTCCCCAGCAGGACCACCGTCTTGCCTGCCTCCTGGAGCCGCTCGAGGCGGGTCCCGTCCACGGACGCGCCTTCGAACAGGTCGGCCCGGCCGATGAGGTAGGGCTCGCCGTCCAGGTGCGCGCTCACGCCCAGGCCCCTCTTTCCCTCGAACGACGTGACGGCCCGGCCGTCGGGCTGCACCCCCCGGTCGCGGGCGCCGCGCAGGATGGCGCCGGCCACGGGGTGCTCCGAGCGCGCCTCGAGGGCCGCCGCCACCGCCAGGACCTCGTCCTCGCCGAGGTCGCCCAGCGCCACGACGTCCGTGAGCTCCGGGTGTCCATGGGTCAGGGTCCCTGTCTTGTCCAGCGCCATGGCCCGCACCTGGCCGAGGGCCTCCAGGTGGGTCCCGCCCTTGATGAGGACGCCCCGGCGGGCTGCGGCCGTGATTCCGCTCACCACGGCGACGGGCGTGGAGATGACCAGCGCGCAGGGGCAGGCGATCACCAGCAGGGTGAGCCCGCGCAGGATCCAGGTCGTGACCTCGGCCCCGAAGGCCAGCGGCGGCACGGCCGCCACCACCACGGCCAGCACCACGACGCCCGGCGTGTACCATCGGGAGAAGCGCTCCACGAACCGCTCGGTCGGCGCCTTCTTCTCCTCGGCCTCCTGCACCAGGTGGACGATGCGGGCCAGGGTGGTGGCCGAGGCCCGCTTTTCGGTCCGGACCCTGAGGAAGCCTCCGGTGATGATCGTGCCCGCGAACACCTCGTCCCCGACCTCCCGGTCCACCGGCATCGACTCGCCGGTGATGGGCGCCTCGTTCACGGCCGAGCTCCCCTCGATCACCCGACCGTCCACCGGAATCTTGTCGCCCGGCCGCACGACCACGACCTCGCCGACCTCGACGTCATCGGCGCGCACGGCCTGCTCGGCTCCACCACGCTCGACCATGGCCCGGTCGGGAGCCAGCTCCATGAGCGCCTCGATGGACCGGCGCGCGCGGTCCACCGAGTAGTCCTCCAGCAACTCCGCGAACGAGAACAGGAAGGCGATGGCGCCCGCCTCCAGGAACTCGCCCAGCCCGACGGCCCCGAGGATGGCCACGGTCATGAGGAAGTTCATGTCCAGGGAGAGAGTCCTCGCCGCCCTCAGCCCCTTGGGGAAGAAGTTCCAGCCTCCGACCAGTGCCGCCGCCAGGAAGGCCAGGTCACCGGCATGGAGGTCGTGGCGCGGGAAGCTCGCCAGCACCGGTCCCGGGGCGAGCCAGCCCAGGAGGAGACCGACTCCGAACAGCCCGGCGGATACGTAGGCCAGGACCGCTTCCCGGCTCGTCCAGGTCCCGGCCACGGACCGGGGCGCTGCTCCCGGCTCACCGTCTTGGACAGACTCGGCCACGTAGCCCAGCCGGCCGACTTCTGTCCGGATCCGGTCCGCGGTCAGCCTCGCGGGGTCGAACTCCACGACCAGGCGCCGGGAGACCGGGTGTCCCTCCGCGTCCGCGACCCCCTCGAGGCGGACGAGCCGGTCGCGGATGCGGCGGGCGCAGTCGGGGCAGTCCATCCCCCCGACCCGGAGCTGGAGGACCCGGCGGCCGGCGCCGTCGGCCGGGTGGCCGTCGGCGTCCCGCGCCTCGCTCGCGGCGGACCTACTCGCGGACATGCTGGAGACCGATCGCGAACAGGGAGGCGATGTGCTCGTCGTCCAGGCGGTAGTAGGCCATGCGGCCGTCCTTCCGGTAGCGCACGATCTTCATCTGCCGGAGCTGCCGCAGGTGGTGGCTGACCGCCGACTGGCTCACGCCGACCACGGCCGCCAGGTCGCACACGCACAGCTCGCGTCTGGCGAGGGCGTCCACGATCTGGAGGCGCGTCGGGTTGGCCAGGATCTGGAAGGTGTCGGCCAGGTAGGTGAGGTGCTCCGCATCCTCCCGCTCGCTCAGCGCCTCGTGCACCGCGTCCTCGTGCACGAGGTGCACGTCGCAGAGGTCGTCGGTGTCGGATGCCGCCGGTTCGCGGCTCTTGCCGGGCTCCATCGGTGTCCTCCGCTTCTCCGCCCGAGCTCCCGACTCGGGCATACGTATGAAGAGGTGTTCAGATGACACGATGATAGCGCTCCGTGCCCGCCGGTACAAGCGACCCGGCCCGCGACGTGCCGCGCTTGGCGGCACCGGCGGGGCCACCTAGCTTGGGGCCATGCGTCACCCGGCGTCGTCCGCCGCCCTGCTCCTCCTCGGTCTGACCGCCTGCGGCGGGGGAGGCTCCGCCGTGGGTCCCACGCCCTCGGCCGCGCCCCGCACCTACGAGATGGGCTGGTCCGCCGTCCCGCCCCGGCCCAGCGAGGCGTCGTTCTTCGCCGCCACGCAGGCCGCGGCGGAGGTCTCCGACGTGGCCATCCTGCAGCAGCCCGTGCCCTGGGCCCAGCTGCTGGCCGGAGCCCCGATGGACTCGCTCGTCGAGGACCGGGGGGGCGTGGCGGACTACCTGCGCGCGCTGGGCGAGAAGATCGTCTTCCTGGTCGACCCGCTGGACGGGCTCGACCGCACGAAGGAGACGCCGGAGCTGGTGGCCGCCGGCCGCAGCATCCTGGAGCCCGACATCCGGGCCACGCACGAGGCCTGGGTCCGGGCCATCGCCTCGCGGATCCAGCCCGAGTGGATGGGTCTGGCCTCGGAGATCAACACGCTGGCCGTCCACGGGGACTCGACGCTCTACCGCACGCTGGTCGGGATGATCGACAGCCTGGCGCCCGAAGTCCGCTCCCTGAGCCCGGGCACGAAGGTGTTCGTGTCCTTCCAGGTCGAGGACGCGTGGGGGTACTTCGGCGGGCCGGGCATCGACTCGTTCCAGCTCATCGGCGACTTCGACATCGACGCGCTGGGGCTGTCGTCTTACCCGGTGTTCGTGTTCCCGACACCGGCCGACATCCCGGACGACTACCTGCAGCGCTTCCGGGACGCCACCAGCCTGCCCCTCATCATGGTCGAGGGAGGGTGGAGCTCCGAGAACAGCGCTGTCTTCCAGTCCACTCCGCAGGAGCAGGTCGACTTCTTCCGGCGCTACGAGACGCTGCTCGACGGGGTCGACGCGCGCCTGTGGGTCATGCTCGTGTTCGCCGACCTCGACATCCCTTCCCTGGGCCTACCCCCGGACCGCGCCGCCGGCCTCGCTCCGTTCGCCCACATGGGGATCCTGGACTCGGACCTCAACCCGAAGCCGTCGTACGGCGTGTGGAAGGAGATCTTCGCGCGGCCGCTGGGGTCGTGAGGCTGCGACCCGCGTTCGCCCGTGCTCGCGTTGACCCTGCCGCGCCCCCGGTCTAGCTTCGCGCCATGTCGCTCACGAGATCGACCATCGACAGACTCTCCGAGCACGCAGGCCAGGAGGTCGAGCTCCTGGCCTGGGTGCGGAACTTCCGCTCGAGCGGGAAGATCGCCTTCCTCATCGTGCGTGACGGCACCTCGCTCCCGGACGGGACGCCGGACGTGCAGGCCGTGGTTTCCCGGGGCGACGTCGACGAGGAGAGCTGGGAGGCGGCGCAGGCCGCCCACTACGAGGCCAGCGTGCGCGTGGTCGGCCAGGTGCGCGAGGACGCTCGGGCGCCCGGCGGATACGAGCTCTCGGTGCGGGAGCTCCGCGTCCTCGGCCCCTCGGCGGACTATCCCATCCAGCCCAAGGAGCACGGGCCCGAGTTCCTGCACGACCACCGGCACCTGTGGCTCCGCCATCCCCGCCAGGTCGCCATCCTCCGGATCCGGGACGAGGTCGAGAAGGCGATCCGCGACTTTTTCTACGATCGACACTTTACGCTGATCGACACGCCCATCCTCACGGGCTCGATCGGGGAGGAGGCGGGGGAGCTGTTCGAGACCGAATACTTCGACCTCGGCACCGCCTACCTGGCCCAGACCGGACAGCTCTACGTGGAGGCCGCCGCGGCGGCGCTCGGCAACGTTTACTGCTTCGGGCCCACGTTCCGAGCCGAGAAATCCAAGACGCGCCGGCACCTGACCGAGTTCTGGATGGTCGAGCCCGAGATGGCGTGGACGGACAGCGAGGCCAACATGGCCGTCCAGCAGGACTTCGTCGCCTTCATCGTGGGACGGGTCCTGGAGCGCGGCCGCGCCGAGCTCGACGTCCTGGAGCGCGACATCTCCAGGCTCGAGGCGGTGGCTCCGCCCTTCGACCGCATGAGCTATACGGAGACGGTCGAGTATCTCCAGGGGAAGGGGAGCGCGATCACCTGGGGAGAAGACCTGGGAGGCGAGGACCAGACCCTCCTCACCGAGGACCGTCCCAAGCCCGTGTTCGTGTATGACTTCCCGAAGGAGGCCAAGGCCTTCTACATGAAGGAGAACCCGGAGGACCCGCGCACGGTGAAGTGCGACGACCTGTACGCGCCCGAGGGGTTCGGGGAGATCATCGGGGGGAGCCAGCGGGAGGACGACTACGACCGGCTTCTGGCCAGGATCCGAGAGGAGGGCCTCCCCGAGGACGCCTATGGCTGGTACCTGGATCTCCGCCGCTATGGCACCTTCCCGCATTCGGGCTTCGGCCTGGGCGTCGAGCGTACGGTGGCCTGGATGTGCGGCGTCTCCCACATCCGCGAGGTCATCCCCTTCCCGAGGATGATCAACCGCCTGACGCCGTAGGAGAACCCGACCACGGAAAAGGCCGGCCGCGGGAGCGATCTCGGGCCGGCCTTCTCGGTGGGGCGCCGGCGGCTGCCGCGGAGGCGAACCGCCGGCGATTCGGAGCGCGGAGCTACACCATTGCGGTTTCCGCTTCCAGGCTCTCCTTCTCCCGCTCCTCGATGGGCACGTAGGGCCGCTCGTCCGCCCCGGTGTAGACCTGGCGGGGCCGGGCGATCTTCTGGTCCGGGTCCGTGAGCATCTCCTGCCACTGGGCCAGCCAGCCCGAGACGCGCGGGATCGCGAACAGGACCGGGAACATGTCCACGGGGAAGCCCATGGCCTGGTAGATGATTCCCGAGTAGAAGTCCACGTTCGGGTACAGCTTGCGGCTCACGAAGTACTCGTCTTCGAGGGCGACCCGCTCCAGCTCCAGGGCCAGGTCCAGCAGCGGCGAGCTGCCCGTCACCTCGAACACATCGCGCGCCATGGACTTCAGAATCCGGGCGCGGGGATCGTAGTTCTTGTACACCCGGTGGCCGAAGCCCATGAGCCGGAAGTCGCCGGACTTGGCGCGGTCGACGAACTCCGGCACCCGGTCCTTCGTCCCGATCTCCCGCAGCATCCGCAGGACCTGCTCGTTGGCCCCCCCGTGAAGCGGTCCGTACAGCGCCGCCGCCGCTGCGGCCACCGACACGTACGGGTCGGCGTGGGACGAGCCCACCGAGCGCATGGCGTTGGCCGAGCAGTTCTGTTCGTGGTCCGCGTGCAGGATGAACAGCACCTCGAGCGCCTTCTGAAGGATAGGGTTGGGCGCCTGCTTGGGCTCCCCGATGCTGAACATCATGTTCAGGAAGTTGCCCGTGTAGCTCAGGTCGTTGTCCGGGTACACGAACGGGAGCCCCTTCGAGTGCCGATAGGCGAAGGCGGCCAGGGTGGGCATCTTGGCGATCAGCCGCACGATCTGCGTCCGCCTGATCTCCGGGTCGGCGATGTCCCGGGCCTCGGGATAGAAGGTGGACAATGCCGCCACCGTGGAGACGAGCATGCCCATCGGGTGCGCGTCGTAGTGGAAGCCGTCGGTGAACTTCTTGATGGACTCGTGCACGTAGGTGTGGAACGTGATCTCGTGGGTCCACGCCTCGAGCTCGTCGCGGGTGGGCAGGCGCCCGTGCACGACCAGGTAGGCCACCTCCAGGTAGCTGCCGTGCTCCGCCAGCTCCTCGATCGGGTAGCCCCGGTAGCGGAGGATGCCCTTGTCGCCGTCGATGTGCGTGATCGAGCTGTGGCACGAAGCGGTATTCTTGAAACCGGGGTCGTAGCCCAGCAGACCGAAGTCGTCCTCGGACGCCTTGATCTGGCGGAGGTCGGCCGTCGGGATGGAGGCTCCGTACTCCGGATAGGTACCGTAGGAGATCGGGACCTCGTACTGCTTCCCGGTCCGGTTGTCCGTGATGGTCAGGGTATCTGGCATCGCCGTACCTCCTTCTGGATCTCGTGCTGCACCGGCTCCTCACAGCGACCGGCCGGGATGGTGCGCCCCCGCCGCTCGTCCGCGCGTTGCGGCCAATACCGCAATCTGCGGGCCGCTCACAACGCGATCTGTAGGGAAATCGCGGATCGTGGCGTGGGGAATGCTCCCGGAGGGTCAGTCGCCCTCGCCCGCCTTCACCTCGTCCCACAGGACGTCCAGCTCGGCCAGGGTCGCCGATGCGGGGTCGAGCCTGCGTTCCGACGCCAGGGCGAGCAGGGCGCGGAAGCGGGTCCGGAACTTCCGGTTGGCGGCGCCGAGCGCGTTGGAGGGGTGCACGCCCGCGCGGCGGGCCAGGTTGACGGCGGCGAACAGGAGGTCTCCGACCTCCTCCTCGAGGCGCGGGTGGGAGGGGCCCGGCAGCCGGCCGCCGGAGTCCGCATCTCGGCCCCGAGCGTCTCCGGTGCGTCCCAGCTCCTCCTCGAGCTCGTCGAGCTCTTCGCGCACCTTGGCGAGCGGACCGGCCACGTCGTCCCAGTCGAAGCCGAGGGCGGCGGCCCGCTGCTGCAGCCGATACCCACGCGCCAGCGGCTCCAGGGTCCCGGGAACGCCGGCGAAGGGGTCGGCGGGCATGTCCGCCGGCCCCGCGGTTTCCCCGGCCCCGGCCTCCGCACCCGGCCGGGGCTGCGCCCCGCCCGCCTCCCTGGCCCGTTCCACCGCCTTGAGCGCCTCCCAGTCCGGCGGCTCCTCCTCGTCACCGTACACGTGCGGATGGCGGCGCCGCATCTTGTCCTCGAGCCCCGCCACCACGTTCGTCGCGTCGAACGCGCCGCGCTCCTCGGCGAGGACGATCTGGAAGGCCACGTTGAGCAGGAGGTCGCCCAGCTCCTCGGCCAGGGCCGCGTCGTCCCCGGCCGCCACCGCCTCGGCCGTCTCGTGCGCCTCCTCGAGCAGGTAGGGCCGCAGGCTCTCTCGCGTCTGCCTGGCGTCCCACGGGCAGCGCTCGCGCAGCAGGCGCACGAGCGCGAGGGCCGTTCCCAGCGTCCCGTCGCCCGGCCGGCCGTAGGGCGCGTGCAGGGGCTCGCTCACCGGGAGCCGCCCCCGATACGCAGCACCCCGTCGAACCATCTCGCCGTGGCGCTGTCCGCTTCGAGCCAGCTCGCGTAACGCAGGAAGTCGTGGATCTCGTCGGGGATCACCAGCTCCTCGAACCGGACGCCGCGGGCCCGCAGGCGCTGGACCAGGTCCACGGTCTGGTGGAAGTGGACGTTGCGGTCGTCGTCTCCCTGGACGAGGAGGACGGGGCTCGTCCACCGGTCCATCCACGCCACCGGCGAGGAGCGCCACGCCACGTGGAGGGCACGCCCCAGGTCGCCCTTCTCGTAGCGGAGCTCCCGGTCCGGGAGGTCCAGCCAGCTGCGGAGCGTGTAGGTCCAGTCGTGCACCCCGTGCATGTCGACGCCCGTCGCGAACACGTCCGAGTTGCGGGCCAGGGCGAGCGCGGTCAGGTAGCCGCCGTAGGAGCCGCCCCAGATGCCGATGCGGGCCGAGTCCACGTCGGGCAGCGAGCGCAGGTAGCCGGCCCCGGCCAGCACGTCCCGATACTCGGAAGCTCCCCGCCAGCCCGCGTCGGACGGATGGTGGAATGCGCGGCCGTAGCCGATGCCGAGCCTGATAGTTCACCGAGCAGGACGACGTAGCCGTGGTCGGCCAGGTACTGGTTCACCGCGTAGCTGTTCGAGTAGTACAGGAAGTAGTGCCACCCGAGCAGCATCTGCCGCGGCGGGCCCCCGTGTACGAAGATCACGGCGGGCTTGCGGCCGCTCCCTCCCCGGTCGAACAGCTGCCCGTGCACCAGGACCCGTCCTCGGCCCGGAAGGCGACGTTCTTCGGAACCACCAGGTCGGCCGTCGGAAAGTCGGACGGGATCCGGTCCCGCCCCAGGAGCTTCGTCGTGCCTCCGGAGCCGGCACGACCGCCGCGAGCGGGGGACGCCTGGGGCCCGCCGACACCAAGGCCACGCCGGACCCGTCGCCCGTCACGACCGGGTAGTAGGAGAGGTCCGCGCCCGAGGTCAGGGCTCGTGGCGCCCCTCCGGCGGGCGACACGCGGAACAGGTGGCGCCGATCGACGTCCCCGGGCGCCCCCCCGGCGTTGGCGTTGTAGACCAGGAAGCGCCCGTCCGGGCTGGCGGCCACGTACTCGACCATGAAGGAGCCGGGGGTGAGCAGGGTCGGCGCCGCGCCGCCGTCCGCCGGGACCGAGTACAGGTGGGGCCATCCGTCCAGGTCCGCCAGGAAGGTCAGGCGGCCCCCGGCCATCCAGTGCAGGTTGGCCTGGCCGGCGGTCTGCGGGTAGGAGCCTCGGGGCGTGTCCGGCGAGGCCCACACCTGGCGGGCCCTCCCCGTAGCGGCGTCGGCCACCCGGATCGACCAGGGGGTCGGCGTTTCCTCGAGAATGGGATCCGGCGGGCCGCCCCTCCCGTGCCTTCGCACGAACGCCACCTCCCGCCCGTCGGGCGACCAGCGCGGGCTACCGTCCAGGCCCGTCGACGGATCGAGGAAGCGGACCGAGTCGGAGCCCATGCGGTACACCCCGATGAACGCGTGGTCACCCCGGCCGCTCTGAAACGCCAGCCGGCGCCCGTCCGGGGACCAGCGGAGGTCGCGGTCGCGTCCACGGTCGAAGAACAGCGCCGCCGGGGCCGCCGAGTCGGCGAGCGCCACGGACCACACGGCCCCGTCCTTCAGGAAGGCGACCGTGTCCGAGGTGGGCGAGGGGGTGGGCTCGTCGCCGGCGGCGACCTTTCGCGGCGTGCCGCCCGCGAACGGCACCGCCCACATGGCCACCTCGGGACGGGCCGACGAGGCGTCCGGGTTGGGCGGGACCGCCTCGGACCAGTTGCCGCCATGGTCGCCCCCGCGCACGTACAGGATCGTCGCGCCGTCGTGGGTGAACGCGAGCCCGGTGAGCTCCTGGCCGTCGTCTTTCGGTGTAGTCGGTGACGCGGTGGGGCGCGAAGTCGGGACCCTCGGCCGCGTAGATGTTCCGCACGCCGCGCTCCCACAGGACCCAGGCGATCCGGCTTCCGGTCGGCGATGCCGCGATCTCGGAAGGGAAGGGGAAGCCCAGCACCTGGCGGAGCGCGAAGGTGTCCGCGGCCGCCGGACCGTACAGGTCCGTCTCCGCCGGTCGGCGAGCCGCGCGCGCGGCCCGGGCCTCCGTCCCCGCCGGCCTGGCGGCGGCCGGTCGGGCCGAGCCCGCCGCCACGAGCGCCAGGAGGAGCATGCCGGCCGTCCATGCCGCCCGCCCGTGATCGGTCCGATCCTGCATGCGTCTCCTCCGTCGCCCGGGAACCGGTTTCGCCTGCCGACCGCCGCGCGAAGATGGAGGGCCACGGCGGCCGCCGATAGGGCGAACTCCGGTTGATCGGCCCCGAGACGCCCGGTATGATGGGCCGACCTTGAACACGGCACCGGAGGACGAGACGCGGCGCGCCTGGGTCGAGGTGGACCTGGGCGCGCTCCGACGCAACTTCGCCACGCTCGCGGAGCGTGCCGGAGGTGCATCCCGGCTCCTCGTCATGCTCAAGGCGGACGGCTACGGGCTGGGCGCCGTCGCCGTGGCCCGAGCGCTCGGGGAGGCGCCGCCCTGGGCCTACGGGGTGGCCACCCTCGAGGAGGGGGCCGAGCTGCGCCGGGTCGGGGTCGAGGGGCGCGTCATCGTGTTCTCGCCGTGCCCTCCCCTGGATGCCGGGGCGCTGGCCGCGAGTTCGCTCGAGCCGGCCGTGTCCTCGCTCGACGCGCTGCGACGCTTCGGGTCGGCCGCGCGCGAGGGCGGTCCGCTGTCGGTGCACCTGGAGATCGACACGGGCATGGGCCGTCTGGGCCTGCTGGCCGAGGACGCGGACCGGTGGACGGGCGAGCTGGCGGAAGCGCTACGAACGTACCCCCTGAGGCTGGCGAGTACCTTCACCCACTTCCACTCGGCCGACTCCGACCCGGACGCCACGCGGGAGCAGGAGCGACGGTTCCGGTCGGCGCTGGACGCCCTGCGCGCCGCGGGTGTGGACCCGGGCCTCACCCACGCCGCCAACAGCGCGGCCCTGTTCTCGCAGGGCACCTCGGACCACGATCTGGCGCGCCCGGGCATCTACCTGTACGGCGGCGGCCCGGGCGACCCGGAGCCCGTGGCGTCGGTCCGTGCACGGGTCCTGGACGTGCGGACGCTTCCCGCCGGCCACGCCGTGAGCTACGGCGCCACCTGGCGTGCCGAGGGTCCCGCGCGGCTCGCGACGCTGGGTATCGGGTACGGGGACGGGCTGCGGACCCGACTGTCCAATCGGGGGTTCGTCCTCCTGGGTGGGCGGAAGGCACCGATCCGGGGCGCCGTGTGTATGGATGTGACCGTAGTCCAGGTCGCGCCCGATTCGTCGGTCGCGCCGGGCGACCGGGCGACGCTCCTGGGGACGGACGGAGAGGAGAGGATCACGCTGGCCGAGCTGGCAGACGCGTACGACGCGATCGACTACGAGGTGCTCACGGGGCTGGGCGGACGCCTCTCCCGGATCTACCTGGATCGGCAGCCTTGAGCCGGGCGGAGCGTGCCGATCTCCTGGATCTGGCGCGGGAGGCCATGCGCTCGGCCTACGCTCCCTATTCGGGATTCAGGGTGGGGGCGGTGCTCGAGGCCGAGGACGGACGGCGCTTCTCGGGCTGCAACGTGGAGAACGCCGCCTCCTCGGTCACGGTGTGCGCGGAGAGGGTGGCGCTCGGGACGGCGGTGCGCGCCGGAGCACGGCGCTTCCGGCGGCTGGCGCTGTGCGCGAGCGGCACGCGCCCGGTGTCGCCCTGCGGCGTGTGCCGACAGGCTCTCTCGGAGTTCGGGGTCGAGACGCGGGTGGTGAGTGTGGCGGACGGGAGCGACGGGAGCGACGTGGCTGAGTGGACGCTGGAGGAGCTCCTGCCGGCCCGCTTCGGCGCCGGAGACCTCGGGCGGCGGTCGGTCGTCCGGGACACCGGGGAGGAGGCGTGAGCCCGGCGTTCTCGCGCGGCCCCGGGGCGCGCCGCGCACGCCGACGACGCCGGGTTCGCGGGGCCGCGGCCGTCACGCTCCTCCTCCTGGCCGCGGCGTGCACCGAGCGCTCGATCACCTCTCCCAACGAAGGCTCGGCTCCGGGCTCGGGCACGCCGACCGTCGAAATCACGATCCCGGCCGATTCCATGATGGTGTGGCGGGACACGACTTACACGGGCTTCGCCACGCCGGGGAACGTCGCGTTCTGGATCGGGGCGGACACCGACTCGCTCGAATCGCGGCCGTTGCTGCGGATCGCCGCCATCCCGGACACCCTCACCATCGACTCGCTGGCCTTCGTGGTCGACACCTTCCGCGACGCGCAGCTCCGGCTGACGTACGACACGACCGACATCGTCATTCCGGCGGGCGGGACGACTTTCAAGGCCTACGTCCTGAACCGGTCCTACGACGCCTCGCAGGCCACCTGGGACCGGGCCGCGGATGGCCAGCCATGGGACAGCGCGGGCGGCGATCTCGGGCCCCTCCTGGCCACCCTGACGCTCAAGCCGCTGGGCTCCGACTCGGTGGTCAACGACACGATCACGGGCGACAGCGAGCTCCCGCCCGACTCGCTGCTCAAGGCGTGGCGAGCCTCGGGCGGTGGCCATGGGATCGTCGTCGTGCCCCAGGACGCGGGCACCCGGGTCCGGTTCGTCCGGGCCGTGCTGGCCAGCAACTTCGACGCCGTTCACGGGGACTCGGTCCGGAAGCTCTACCAGTACTTCCCGGCTTCCGGGCAGACGTTCATCTACAGCCCGTCGCCCCCCGCCCCGTCCCCGTCGGAGCTGCGCGTGGGAGGCGTTCCGGCCGGCCGGGGCTACTTCGAGTTCCTGCCCCCCGACAGCGTGGAGGGTTACCGGCTGCGCGGCGCGCAGATCAGCCGGGCCGAGCTCGTGTTCCAGCCCCTGGGGGCACCGGCCGCGCCCTTCCGGCTGGAGCGGGCGGTCAGGGCCAGGCTCACGGCGCTGGCGGCCGATTTCTTCCAGCTGGGCCCCAAGACGCCGGTGGCCGGCTGGGCGAGCGCGCCCACCTTCAGCATGGACCCGGACTCCCTGGCGACCGGCACGCCGGTGCGACTCGACGTGACCACGCTCCTCCGGAACTGGGCCGGGACGCCCGCCGACTCCACGCCGGAGACGATCCGGCTCGGACTCGAGCTACTGCCCGATGGCCAGACGCTGGGCTACTGGTCGTTCGGCGGGGTGGCCGCGTCCGCCGGGGCCCGGCCGCGGCTCCGGCTGCTCGTCACCCCACCCGTGCCGTTCACCGTGCCATGAGCCGGACAGGAATCCGAATGCTTCGCGCCGCAAACGCCCGGACCGGAGGTCCATCGCGCACGGGGCGGCGGGCGTCCCGCCTGGCGGTCCTCGCCCTGGCGCTGGTAGCGGGGGCGGGTGGCGTCCGCTCGGCGTCCGCGCAGGCCGTGCCGACCACGGCGCTGGGCCTGGGCTACCCGACCCCGCCGCTGGATGCGCGCGCGGCGGCGCTCGGGGGCATCGGCGTCGGCCTGCTGGGGGGGACGCTGTCGGTGCGCAACCCGGCCGACCTCATCGACTTCAAGGTGCCCGTCCTCAGCGCCACGACCTCCCCCCAGAGCGTGACGCTCAGGGGAAACGGGCTGAGCCCGACTCACGATGGCCGCAGCAACTTCCCCGTGCTCGGGATCGCGGTTCCGATCAGCGGGTTCGCCTTCGGGATCGGCGTGGGATCGGAGCTGGACCAGGACTGGTCCCTGAGCTTCGCCGACACCCTCCACGCGGCGAGCGGCGACTTTCCGTACGTCGACCGTCGGGAGCACAACGGCGGCATCAGCTCCATCGACATCGCCGCGGCGCGCCAGTTCGGGCCGCTGTCCGTCGGGTTCGCGTACGATCGCCTGGTCGGCAGCCTCCGTCAGACGTTCACGCGCCAGTTCCAGGCCAGCACTGACAGCACGGTGAGCCCCCCGGGCACCGTCAGGGACCGGGCCCAGTGGAACTACCACGGCTCGCGCTTCCGCGCCGGCGCGGGCGTCCAACTCGGCGCCCGGGTGCGGGTGAGCGGCGTGTACTCGTGGACTCCGTCGCTGACCGCCGAGCGGGACAGCGTGGGCACCACGCGCACTTTCGACATGCCCCGCTGGTTCGCGGTCGGGGCGAGCGCCCGTCCATTCACGAACCTCCTGCTGACGGCGGGAGGGGGCTGGTCGGGATGGTCCGCCGCCGATCGGGAGGTGAGCGGGACGCGGGCGCGCGACATCCACTGGGGCGGGGCGGGGCTGGAATTCACCGGTTGGAAGATCGGCGTCTTCCCGCTCGCCCTGCGGGCGGGCGCGCACTTCACGCAGCTACCCTTCTGGCAGATCGGTCACCAGCCCCTGGACGAGAAGGCGGTGTCGGCCGGCATCGGGACGCAGTTCGCCGGGGACCGCGGGCGGCTGGACTTCAGCCTCGAGGTCGGCAAGCGGGGGAACGCGCCCGCCACGGGGACCGCGGAGACCTTCCGGCGCTTCACGCTCACCTTCATGCTGCGCCAGATCCCCACGCCGGGCTTCCTGCCTTGATTGAGGGCCCGTTGATCTCCCCCGGGCTACGTATGCGGGCGTGGGAAGCATGACACGGCTACTCCCGCTTCGACGTCCGCGTCGTTCCCCCGAACCCGGCGCGGGTGCCCCGCGCCCGGCGGGGCCGCGCGTGTACATCGAGACGTACGGCTGCCAGATGAACATCAACGACACGGAGCTCATGGCCGGAGGGCTCGCCGAGCGAGGATACGTGCGGGTGGAGGATCCGGAGCGGGCCGACGTGATCCTGGTGAACACCTGCGCGATCCGGGAGCACGCCGAGCGGCGGGTGCGAGGTCGGATCGGACAGCTGCAGCGCTATCGGCGCGCGCGTCCCGATCTGGTGCTGGGGGTGACGGGCTGCATGGCCCAGCGCATCGGCCACCGGCTCCTGGAAGAGGTCGACGGAGTCGACCTCGTGGCCGGACCCGACGGCTACCGCGACCTGGGCCGACGCCTGGATGGGATCCTCGACGGCGCGCTGGAGCGCGGACAGGCGCTCCTCGACCTCGATCCCACGGAACACTACGAGGGAAGCCGGATCGCCCGGGGGAAGGGCGTGACCGCGTGGATCACGGTGCAGCGGGGCTGCGACCACCGGTGCACTTTCTGCATCGTGCCCTACGTCCGGGGCGACGAGAAGAACCGCGAGCCGGCCCGGATCCTCGAGGAGGCGCGGCAGGCCGTGCGGGAGGGCTACACGGAGGTGACCCTCCTGGGCCAGACGGTGAACTCGTATCGGCACGGGTCGTGGGACTTCCCGCGGCTCCTTCGCGCCGTGGCCCGGGTGCCGGGCCTGAGGCGGGTGCGGTTCACCTCACCCCACCCCAACGACGTGACCAAGGAGCTGCTCGAGGTGATCGACCGGGAGCCGACCGTGTGCCGGCAGCTGCACCTGCCCGTGCAGTCCGGCTCCGACCGGGTCCTCAAGCGGATGGTGCGTCGCTACACGTCCGCCGAGTTCCTGGCGAAGGCCGAGCTCTCCCGGAGGATGGTGCCGGGGATCGCCCTGAGCACGGACGTGATCGTGGGCTTCCCGGGCGAGGGGGAGGAGGACTTCGAGGCTACCCTGGCGCTGATGCGGCAGGTCCGCTTCGAGGATGCGTTCCTGTACCGCTACTCGCCGCGCGAGGGGACGCCGGCGACGCGCTTCCCGGAGGAGGACTTCGTCCCGGGCGACGTGGCGCAGGATCGGCTGGAGCGGCTCATCGACCTGCACCGCGGTCTCCAGCGCGAGGTCAGCGAGCGCGAGCTGGGACGCACGGTCCAGGTGCTGGTCGAGGGCGCGGCGCGCTCCGAGGGCGACGTGCTGGGCCGCACCGAGTGCAACAGGGTCGTGGCGTTCCCGGGCTCGACGGATGAGATCGGATCGTACCTGGAGGTACGGCTCGTCGGAACCTCGGGGGCCACGTTCACCGGAGAGCGCGTCGCGTGAGGGGAGGGTCGCGGTGAAGAACTGGGTGCGCATCCTGAACCTGATCGTGGCGGCGGCGCTGGCCACCGCCTTCGCCATCGCCAACGGCGCGCAGCGCGTCACCGTGGAGCTGGGGCTGTTCACGCTGCGGTCCGTGTCGCTGCCACTGGTGGTATTCGGGGCGGTGCTGTTCGGAATGGTGGCCGTCCTCCTGGCGGGCCTCCGCGGCGACATGCGGAACCGGCGCCAGATGGAGAAGGCCCGCCGCCTGTTCGAGCGAGAGGACTAGCCGGGCCCGCCCGCTGCTCGCGGCGGCCTCCTAGACCGGCGCGCCCGGGCTCGCGGCCGCCGTGAAATCTCCGCGCCGGCGGGACGGGCGTCCTATCCGCCGGGCGCGGCCCGGGCCCCTCCTCCTGGGCGCCCTGGCGCTGCTGGCCGGCGACCTGTGCGGCCTGGCACCCGGCGCCCCATCCCCTCCCGGCCATCCCCCTGCTCGCGGGGGCGGCGTTCCTGACGCTGGCCCTCGTTCCCGGCTGGACGGCCCGGGGATCCGGCGCGGCCCGGGAGACCCTCGGGCTCCTCGGGGCGTGCTTCCTGGTCGGCCTGGCTCTCGGCGGCCGAGGCGCCGCCGCGGCTCGGAAGGGGTGTGCGGCGGGCCTCGCGTCGGGCGACACGGTGGAAGCCCGGGGCCGGCTGGCCGGGCGCCCGAGCCCGACCGCCGGCGCCGGCGCACCGGGCCGGCGCGGGCCTCCCGTCGTGCGCGCCGAGCTCACGGAGGCGCGGATCTCGTTCCGTGGCGGTGGCTGCCGGCTCGGGCACCTCCGGGTGAGCCTGCCGGCGAAGGCCGTCGGGGCGTCGAGCGGGAGCTCCGGGCTCTCGGCCGGCACGATCCTCGACGTGCGCGGCCGCTGGTGGAGCGCGGGACGCGGCGACCGGTGGCCCCGGCCTCCCGGCCGGGCCGGGGTGCTGCTGGCCCGCTCGGCGCGCGCCGGACCGCGCACCGTTCCGGCCTGGCGCGTTCGGCTTCGGGCCGCGGCGGCGCGGCGCCTGCGCCGCAGGCTCCCGGCCGATGTGGCTCCGCTCGGCCTCGCGCTGGTGCTGGCCGACCGGAGCGGCCTGGACCCGCGGCTGGCCCGCCGCTTCGCCGAGGCGGGCCTCGCGCACCTCCTGGCCATTTCGGGCCTGCACGTCGGTATCCTGGCCGCCGGGGCGGCCGGACTCCTGGGGCTCGCGGGGCTTCGCCGCAGGCGGCACGCCCTCGCGGCCGTGCTCGCCCTGGGGTACGTGGCTCTCCTGGGGTTCCCTCCGGCGGCGCTCCGGGCGGCGATCCTGGTCGGGGGCTGGGCCCTGGCCCGGACGCGCGGGAGCCCGGTACGGCTGGGAGAGCTGCTGGGACTGGCGGCGGCGGTCACCATCGTTCTCGCTCCGCTCGCCCCGCTCGACGTGGGTTTCCAGCTCTCCTTCGCCGGTTTCGTGGGGCTGGGGCTCGGGGCGGCTCTGGCGCGACGGGCCCTGGAGGCGGGGCTGGCGGCGGGCGGGCGGGCGGCGACGGCGGCGCGCCGGGGCCGGCGGCTGGCGCTGCCGCTGGCGGCCGGAGCGGGTGCCTTCGGCCTCACCGCGCCCCTGGCGGCGGTCCACTTCGGACGGGCGGCGCCGATCGCCGTCGTCACGAACCTGGTGGGCGTCCCCCTGGTGACGCTGGCGCTGGCCGGGCTGGCGGGAGCCCTGGTCCTGCCCGTCTTCCTGGGCGGGGGCCTGGCGGCGGCCGCGGCGGGAGGGGCGCTCCGGCTCCTGGAGGGCGTGGTGGACCGCTTCGCTGCGCTCCCCTTCGGCCACGCCGAAGTGGCGCCGCCCGGGCCGCTTGCCTGGGTGGCGGCCGTCCTCCTCGTCGCGGCGGCCGTCCAGGCGGCCCGGGGGCTCCCCCGGCGTGCCTGGATCCCGGTCCTGTGCGGAGGCCTGGCCGTGCTGGTGGCCGGCCCGGGCCTGTATGCCCTGAGGGCCGGTCCCGATGCTCTCCTGTGCTCGCTGGACGTGGGTCAGGGAGACGCGGCGGTGCTGAGGACGCGCCGCGGACACTGGCTCGTGTTCGACGCCGGGCCGCGCTCGGGCTCCTTCGACGCCGGACGTCGGGTGATCACGCCGTTCCTGCGCCGGCGCGGGGCGAGGTCCATCGCGCTGTTCGTGCTCTCGCACCCTCACCTGGACCACCTGGGCGGCGCTCCGGCCCTCCTGGACGGATTCCAGGTGGCGGGCGTGCTGGATGCCGGGAACCCACTGCCCACGCCCGCGTACGCCGACTTTCTGGAGGAGGTGTCGGAGGAGGGAGCTCGCTGGCTGCCGGCCAGGCCGGGCGAGCGGCTCCGGATCGACGAGGTCGAGCTCCTGGTCCTGGGTCCCGACCTCGAGGCCGAGCGGACCCGAGAGGAGACCGTCTCACCCGACGCCGCGGTGGAGGCCAACGAGGGGAGCGTGGCGGTCCGCGTGCGGATCGGGGGCTTCACCTACGTGAACCCGGGGGACGCCTCCGCCGTGGAGGAGCGCTGGCTGCTGGATCGCTGGCCGCCGGACTCGCTGCGGGCTATCCTCCTCAAGGTGGGACACCACGGGAGCCGGGGCTCCTCGAGCGCGCCGTGGCTGGCGGCCGTGGCGCCCCGCATCGCGTTCATCTCCAGCGGGGCCGGCAACCGGTATGGCCATCCCCACGCCGAGGCCCTCGAGCGGCTCGGGCAGGCTGGAATCTCGCGCGTGTGGCGGTCGGACCGACAGGGGACGCTGTGCCTCGAGGTCCGGGCGGACGGGGCGTGGCGGATGCCGGGCGGGAGCTGGAATCCGCCGACGCCCGGGCGACCGGTCGCCGACCCCGACATCGACACCGTCATCGTGACACACACGCAGGAGCGTCGCTGATGGAGAGGTCCGTCATCACCCTCAACCGCTTCATCCTCGAGGAGGAGAGGCGGCATCCGGAGGCCACCGGAGCGTTCTCGAACGTGCTCCAGGACCTGACGCTGGCCGCCAAGCTCATCAACCGGGCCGTGAACCAGGCCGGGCTGGTCGACATCCTGGGGGAGACCGACCGGGAGAACGTGCACGGCGAGCAGGTGCAGAAGCTGGACGAGTATGCCCACGAGGTCATCGTGGCCGCCATGGACCACGGCGGTCACCTGTGCGTCATGGGCTCCGAGGAGGCCGAGGAGATCGTCCCGATCCCGGATCGCTTCCCGGTGGGCGAGTACGTGCTCCTGTTCGATCCGCTCGACGGCAGCTCGAACATTGAGGCGAACATCTCGATCGGGACGATCTTCTCGGTGTACCGGCGGGTCACCGATCCGGCCGTGACGAGGAACGGTACGCTGGAGGACTGCCTCCAGCCGGGGACCGACCTGGTGGCCTCGGGCTACTTCCTGTACGGCTCCTCGACCATCCTGGTGTACACAACCGGGCGGGGCGTGCACGGCTTCACCCTGGATCCCTCGATCGGGGAGTTCCTCCTCTCCCACCCGAACATCCACTTCCCCGACCCGCCGCAGAAGGTGTACGCCATCAACGAGGGTTACTTCGGACGCTGGAGCGAGGCGCAGAGGAGCCTGGTTCGGCGGCTGCGCGGCGATGCGGGCGGGGACGACGGGGACGGCTTCAAGCTCCGCTACGTCGGCTCGCTGGTGGCCGACTTCCACCGCACCCTGCTGTACGGCGGCCTGTTCATGTATCCGGCCGACAACCGCCATCCCTCCGGAAAGCTGAGGCTCCTGTACGAGGCGGGTCCGCTGGCGTTCGTGTGCGAGCAGGCGGGAGGGAAGGCCACGAACGGCGAGAAGCGCATCCTGGAGATCCGGCCCGAGGAGCTCCACCAGCGCACGCCCCTGTTCATCGGGACGGCGGAATGGGTGGAGATGGCCGGCGAGCACCTGGCCCGCGAGGGCCTAGCGGCCCGCGGCGCGTCGCCCCGTCAGGGCAGCCAGGGACGGAGGGCGCCCTCGTCCACCCCGACCCGCTCGGCCACCCGGGGGCCCACCTCCTCCAGGAGCCGCATCTTGTCGGCCCGGTGCAGGAAGGCGCTGCGGAAGCCGTCCAGCACCATCACGCCGATCTCGGGCAGGGTGAAGCCCAGGTGCTCGTGGGCCCGCACGTACTCCCCGGTCACCGTCGTGCCGCTCATGAGCCGGTTGTCGGTGTTCAGGCTCACCACGACCCCCGCGTCGAAGTAGCGCCGCAGGGGGTGGGCGGCGAAGCTCTCGACCGCGCGGGTCTGGACGTTGCTGGTCAGGCAGATCTCGAGCGGCACCCGGTGGTCGGCCACGTACTGCATGAGGTCGGGGTCCTCGTGGAGCCGCGTGCCGTGCCCGATGCGGTGCGCGCCGCAGTAGTGCAGGGCCTGGTGGATGGACTCGGGGCCGTACGCCTCCCCGGCGTGGATGGTGGCGTTGCAGTTGGCGTTGAGCACCGTGTAGAAGGCGTCCCGGTGCTTCTTGGCCGGGTAGTTGTATTCGGCGCCGGCCAGGTCGAAGCCCACCACGCCCCGCTCCTTGTAGGCCACGGTGAGGTCGGCCAGGTCGCGCGACACGTCCGGGTCCATGTTGCGGATCCCGCACACGATGAGCCGCGACTCGATGCCGAGCGCCTCGCGGGCCCGCTCCATGCCCCGGAGCGGCGCCTCCACGGTCTCGGGCAGCGGCAGCCCCTCGCGCGTCATGAGGATGGGGGAGTAGCGGATCTCCATGTAGCGGACGTTCTCGGCGGCCGCGTCCTCGCACAGCTCGAAGGCGATGCGCTCCAGGGCGTCGGAGTGCTGCATCACCGCCAGGGTGAGCTCGAAGCGCGCCAGGTAATCCTCCAGGCTGCGCGCGTCCCGCACGTGCAGGTAGTCCACGAGCGCGCCCGGGTCGTCCGAGGGGAGCTCGACGCCCTGCTCCCGGGCCAGCTCCATGAGCGTGGCGGGGCGGAGCGAGCCGTCCAGGTGCACGTGGAGATCGGTCTTCGGGAGGGCGCGGACCACCTCTCGCACTTCCCGCACGGATTCCTCGTTCGGGTCGGGGGTCCCGCGCTCCCGGCTCATCGAGCGCTCGCCGGCGCGGTCGGGCAGGCGGCGGAAGCGGAGGTGCGGGCCGGCACGGCTCGCCACCGGTCCGGAGTCGGCGCCCGCACGGGCTGGGGCCGGTGCGCGAGGTAGCCGACGAGCGCGTCCAGGTCGGCGATTTCGGTCGGCGAGGCGGACCGCGCCTCCCGGAGCATCGCGAAGCCCGAGCCGCCGGCGGCCATGAAGTCGTTGACGGTCACCGTGTACAGCGAGTCGGGCCGCACGGGCCCGCGCCCGTCCACGCGGATGGACTGGATCCGGCGCCCGGCCGGGGCGGAGGGCTCGTAGCAGACCGTGAGCCCGCTGACGTGGGCGTGGGGGCCGTCCTCCTCGAGCGCGTGCTCGAGCGCGCGGCGGAGCACCCGGCCGCTCAGCCGCAGGCGCACGAGCGCGTTGCCGAAGGGCTGGAGCTCGAACAGGTCGCCGTAGGTGACCGGACCGGCCGGGAGGCTCCTGCGGATCCCCCCGTCGTTCATGATCGCGGCCGCCGCGCCCGTGGCGCTGCGCTGGGCGTCGGCGATGAGATCGCCCAGCGCGTATTCGGCGCCGCGCGCCCCCCGGGCGAGCGGCTCGGCCAGGACCGCGACCCGCCGGTCCACGCGCCCGGCCACCCGGGATCGGAAGCGGTCGACCAGGCGGGCCACGGCCGCATCCGGACGCACCGCGCCGGGCCAGGCCGTGGTGACGACCGGAAGGCCGGCCTCGACCGTGTCCGAGCCGCGACGGGACAGACGCTCCCGCGCGAAGGCGACCCCGTTGGCGTAGGACTGGACCACGGGCCGTGCGCGGACCCGGGTCCGGATGAGGGTGTGGGTGTGCCCCGCGATCGCGTAGTCCCACCGGGAGCGAGTGGCCCGCAGCGCGTCGAGGGCCTCCCCGTGGCAGGAGCGGCCGTGGTCCCCGCAGAAGCCCCCGGCGTGCAGCAGCACGACCACGAAGTCGACGCCCCGCGACCGCAGCACGGGGACGTAGCGATCGATGGCGGCGGACAGGCTTCGGAACTCGAGGCCGGCCACGTTGGAGGGCCTGGTCGTCACCGGCGTGGAGCGGGTGGTGACGCCCACGACCCCGACCCGGACGCCGCCGCGCCGCACGACCGTCCAGGGACGATCCCACGCCGGGTGCCGGTCCGTCCCCTTCACGTAGATGTTAGCGCCCAGGAACGGAAACGCGGCCTGGTGGACTCGCGCGACCAGGGTGTCGATCCCCCAGTCGAACTCGTGGTTGCCGAAGGCCGCCGCGTCGTAGCCCATGCTGTCGAAGGCGGCGATCGTGGACCGCCCGCCGAGGAAATTGGAGATCGGCGTCCCCTGCATGAGGTCGCCCGCGCTGAACCGGAAGGCCGCGCACGGGGAGCCGGCCTCTTCCCGGCGAAAGTACGCCTCCAGCAGGGCCGCCCCTCCCAGGGCGCGACCGTGCGCCCACGCGGGCGTCGAGGGGAGGAGATGTCCGTGCGTGTCGCTGGTGGAGAGGATCAGCGCACAGGGAGAGGGGGGAGCGGCGCCGGGCGAGGGGATGGGGACGCCGACGGGCGCCAGGAGGGGCCACGCCAGCAGGAGAGCCCCGAGGAGCATCCCGGGGCGCGGGCCGCCTTCAGCACGCACAGCTCTCCATCTCGTAGCCCGCCTCCCGGTCCAGGAGGGGCGCCTTGTAGTCGCCCGTCCAGCACGCCTCGCAGAAGGGTCCGTGCCCCCCGACCGCGGCGCGCATGCCCTCCAGGGACAGGTAGCCGAGGGAGTCGACGCCCAGGTGCTCGCCGATCTCCTCGACCGTCTTCTGCGCTCCGATCAGCTCCTCGCGCGTGGGCATGTCGATGCCGTAGTAGCACGGGTAGCGGATGGGCGGGGAGGCGATCCGGAAGTGGATCTCCCGCGCCCCCGCCTCGCGCAGGAGCGCGACGAGGCCGCGGCTCGTGGTCCCGCGGACCAGGGAGTCGTCCACGACGACGATGCGCCGATCCTCGATGAGCTCGCGGACGGGGTTGTACTTGACCCGCACCTTGAAGTCGCGGCCCGACTGGGTGGGGTGGATGAAGGTGCGGCCGACGTAGTGGTTGCGGATGAGCGCGAGCTCGAACGGCGTCCCGGACTCCTCGGCGTAGCCCAGCGCCGCGGAGTTGGAGGAGTCGGGCACGGCGAACACGCAGTCGGCCTCGACCGGGTGCTCCCGGGCCAGCTGCCGGCCGAAGGCGCGGCGGGCCCGGTCCACGCTGCAGCCCCAGATGCGCGAGTCGGGCCGGGCGAAGTACACGAGCTCGAACAGGCACGGCGCCGGCTCGGCCGGAGGCAGGGGACGCATGCTCTCCACCCGTCCGTGGCGGATCTTGAGCACCTCGCCCGGCTCCAGGTCACGGACGTACTCGGCGCCGATGATGTCCAGGGCGCAGGTCTCGGAGGCCACGATGGCCGCCTCGCCCAGCCGGCCCAGCACCAGGGGGCGGAAGCCGCGCGAGTCGCGCGCCGCGTACAGCGTGTCCCCGACGCTCAGGGCCAGCGAAAACGCGCCCTGAATCTGGGAGAGCGCGTCGTCCACCTGGGCGCTCTCGGAGTCGCGGCGCGAGCGCGCGATCAGGTGGATCACCACCTCGGAGTCGCTGTCCGTCTGGAAGATGGCGCCCTCGGAGGTGAGCCGGTCCCGGAGCTCGTGCTGGTTGGTGAGGTTACCGTTGTGGGCCAGGGCGAGGGGCCCGTGCCGGTAGTCCACCAGGACCGGCTGCGCGTTGCGCAGGTCCGAGCTCCCCGCGGTGGAGTAGCGCACGTGGCCGAGCGCCATCGAGCCCGTGAGGCGCCGCATGGCGGCGTCGTCGAACACGTCGCTCACCAGCCCCATGCCGCGGTGGGAGCGGGCCCGACCGTCGGCGTCCACGGACACGATGCCGGCGGACTCCTGGCCCCGGTGCTGGAGGGCGTACAGGCCCATGAAGGTGAGGGCCGCGGCATTGGGCGAGCCGCTCACCGCGAATACGCCACACTCGTCGTGCGGCTTGTCGTCGCCTTCGATGACGGGAAGGGATCGGTTCACCATGGCCTCGGGCCCGGCAGGGGTCGTCTCACGTGGTCAGCCCCGCTTCGTGCTCCATGCGGCGGGGAAGGGCGCGGTCGTACACGGAGGCCGCCTCGGGGGCGTCCACCACGGCGGTGCGGCCGGCGGCCGTGATGCGGATCGGACCCCCGCGGGGCCCCACCCGTCCGGCCCGGGTGGCGGCGACGCCGTGGCGTCCGGCCAGCTCGAGCAGCGGCTCCAGGTCGCCGGGCGCACACGAGAGCGCCGCGCGCGACTGGCTCTCGCCGAACAGGAGCGCGGCGGCCGAGACGCCGTCGCCGGTCAGCTCGATCTCCACGCCCACCGGGCCTCCCTCGGCCAGGATGGCGCATTCGGTCAGGGCCACGGCCAGGCCCCCGTCCGAGACGTCGTGCGCGGAGCGCAGGAGCCGCGCTCCGGCCGCCTCGACCAGGAAGGCCACCAGCGTGGCGGCTTCTTCGAGGTCCAGGACCGGAGGCTCCCCCGCCACCAGGCCGTGGACCGTGCGCAGGTACTCGGACCCGCCCAGCTCCTCCCGCGAGGTGCCCACCAGCACCACCTCGTCCCCCGGTGTCCGGAAGGCGGACGGCACATGGGCGGTCACGTCGTCGAGGACGCCTACCATCCCGATCACCGGCGTCGGGTGGATGGGTCCGGCCGGCGTCTCGTTGTAGAGCGACACGTTGCCGCCCGTCACCGGCGTTCCCAGCGCCCGGCAGGCCTCGCCGATGCCGGCCACCGCCTCGCGGAGCTGGTGGTAGACGGCCGGCTTGCGCGGGCTGCCGAAGTTGAGGCAGTTGGTGACGGCCAGCGGCCGGGCTCCCGAGCAGGCCACGTTGCGGGCCGCCTCGGCGACGGCGATGGCGGCCCCGCGCCGCGGCGACAGGTAGACGTAGCGGCCGTTCCCGTCCACGCTGGCCGCGATCCCCCGTGGCGTGCCCGCCAGCCGCAGGACCGCGGCGTCCGAGCCGGGCCGGACGACGGTGTTGGTGCCCACCGTGGTGTCGTACTGCTCCCAGATCCAGCGCTTGGAGGCCACCGAGGGAGCGTCCAGGAGGGCCAGGAGGGCGTCGCGCGCCTCCTCGTCGGACCCGAGCTCCTCCGCCTCCGAAAGATCGCGGCCGCGCAGCCGGCCCACCGCCTCGTCCTCGCGCGCCTCGTAGGTGACGATCGGGGGCTCGCCCACGAGCGGTCCGAGCGGGATCTCCGCCACCACCTCCCCGTCGTGGCGCACGCGGAAGAGGCCGTCGTCGGTGACCTTCCCGATCACGGCGCTGCCCAGCTCCCACCGCTCCAGCACCTCCCGCACCGCGTCCTCGCCGCCCGGCTCGGTGACCACGAGCATGCGCTCCTGCGACTCGGACAGGAGGATCTCGTAGGGTGTCATCCCGGTCTCCCGGACGGGCACCCGGGCCGTGTCGATCTCGATGCCGGCGCCGGCGCGCTCGGCCATCTCGGTGGCGCTCGAGGTCAGCCCGGCCGCCCCCATGTCCTGGATGCCCACCACCAGGTCCCGCTCGATGAGCTCGAGCGTGGCCTCCAGGAGGAGCTTCTCGGTGAACGGGTCGCCCACCTGCACCTGCGGGCGGCTGTCGGCGGTCTCCTCCCCGAGCTCCTCGGAGGCGAAGGCGGCGCCGTGGATGCCGTCGCGGCCGGTGCGCGAGCCCACCGTCATCACCACGTTGCCCGGCGCTCCGGTTCCGGCCCGCGTGAGGCGCTCGAGGCGCACGAGCCCCAGGCACATGACGTTGACCAGCGGGTTGCGCTCGTACACCGGGTCGAAGATCGTCTCGCCGCCCACGGTGGGGATGCCCACGCAGTTCCCGTAGTCGCCCACGCCGCGGACCACCCCGTCCAGCAGGTAGCGCGAGCGCGGCGAGTCGAGCGCCCCGAAGCGCAGGCTGTCGAACAGGGCGACCGGCCGGGCGCCCATGGTGAACACGTCGCGCAGGATCCCGCCCGAGCCCGTGGCGGCGCCCTGGTAGGGCTCCACGGCCGAGGGATGGTTGTGCGACTCGATTTTGAAGGCCAGGCCCCAGCCGCCGCCCACGTCCACGACCCCGGCGTTCTCGCCCGGCCCCTGCACGACCGCCTCGCCCTCGGTGGGGAGGGTGCGGAGGAGCGGCCTGGAGCTCTTGTAGCTGCAGTGCTCCGACCACATGGCCGAGAACACGCCGAGCTCCGCGAGGGTGGGCTCGCGCCCCAGTATCTCCAGGATCCGGTCCCACTCGGCGCGGCTGAGGCCGTGCTCGGCGGCGAGCTCCGGGCCCATGGCCGGGCCGGCGGTGGCGGTGCCGGGGCTCACGAGACGGCCGCGGCCGTGGTGGCCAGGGCCGAGCGGAACACGCCGAGGCCGTCGTCCGAGCCCAGGATGGCGGCGTAGGCGCGGTCGGGGTGGGGCATCAGCCCCACGACGTTCCGCGCCTCGTTGCACACTCCGGCGATGGCCCGCAGCGAGCCGTTGGGGTTGGCGTCCGGCGTGGCGTTCCCCGCCGCGTCCACGTAGCGGAACACCACCCGGCCCTCCTCCTCGAGCCGATCCAGGGTCGCGGCATCGGCCACGAATCGCCCCTCGCCGTGCGACAGCGGCATGCGGAGGACCTGTCCGCGGCGGTAGGCGCCGGTGAAGGCCGTGTCGGTGCGCTCGACCGACAGGTGGACGTCGTGCGACAGGAAGCGGAGCCCGGCGTTGCGGGCCAGCGCTCCCGGAAGGAGGCCGGCCTCGCACAGGATCTGGAAGCCGTTGCAGATCCCGAGCACCGGGCCGCCCGCGCGGGCGAAGCTCTCGACCGCCTTCATGATCGGACTGAAGCGCGCGATGGCGCCGGCCCTCAGGTAGTCGCCGTAGGCGAAGCCCCCCGGCAGCAGGATGGCATCGGCGCCGCCCAGGTCCCGGTCGCGGTGCCACAGGTAGAAAGCGTCCTCTCCGAGGCCCTCCTCGACGGCGCGGTGACAGTCGGCGTCGCAGTTGGAGCCGGGGAAGCGGACGATCGCGAACCTCATGCGCCGCCTCCGCCCGCCACGGCGCTGCCGGCGGCGGGCCGCACGGCGACCGCGAAGTCCTCGATCACGGGGTTGGCCAGGAGCTCCTCGCACATGCGCTGCGGCCTCGTCCCGGGCCGCGTCCGCGTCCTCGGCCTCCAGCGTCAGCCGGATGAGGCGGCCGGCCCGCACGGCCGTGACGCCTCCGTAGCCCAGCTCCCGGAGCGCCCGTCCGATCGTCTCGCCCTCGGGGTCCAGGATCCCCTGGCGGGGCGCCACCCGGATCTCCACGTCGAAGGTGTCTATGACGTCCCTCCTTCTTCTACTGGCTGTACGTCGGAGCCGGGGAGCTCCCGACCCGTCAGCCGGCGGTATGCGTCCAGGTACCGCTCGGTCGTGGCCCGGACCACCTCGTCCGGCAGGTCCGGGGCCGGCGGGTTCCGGTCCCAGCGGCCCTCCTCGACGAGGCCCTCCAGATAGTCCCGCACCGGCTGCTTGTCCAGCGACGGCTGCGTGCGACCCGGCTCCCAGGTCTCGGCCGGCCACAAGCGCGAGGAGTCCGGCGTGAGCACCTCGTCGATCAGCAGGATCTCGCCGCTCCGCAGGCTGGTTCCGAACTCGAACTTGGTGTCCGCGATCAGGATGCCCCGCTCGCGCGCCGCCGCCCCGGCGAAGCGGTACACGGCGAGGCTGAACTCGCGGAGGATCTCGGCCGTGTTGAGCCCCAGGAGCTCCCGCATGCGCGCGAAGGTGATGTTCTCGTCGTGTCCCGATTCGGCCTTGGTGGCCGGCGTGAAGCGCGGCTCCGGGAGCTCGTCGGCTTCCCGCAGCCCCTCGGGCAGCGGCTCGCCCGCCAGGGTGCCGTGCTCGCGGTACTCCTTCCAGCCCGAGCCGGCCAGGTAGCCCCGCACCACGCACTCCACCGGGAACGGCTCGGAGCGCTCGACCAGCATGCCGCGACCGGCCCACCCGGATCGGCACGCCTCGAGCTCGGGACGCAGGCGCACGATCCGGTCGGGGTCGGCGGACAGGCAGTGGCCGTGGACGATGTCCGCGGTCTCGTGGAACCAGTGGCGGGAGATCTGGGTCAGCACGGCGCCCTTGTGGGGGATCGGCTGCGGAAGGACGCAGTCGAAGGCGCTGATCCGGTCGCTGGCCACCATGAGCAGCGTGGCCGCGTCCACCTCGTACATCTCCCGGACCTTGCCCCTGCTGAGGAGGGGCAGGGGGAGCTCCGTCTGCCGGACGACCGCCATCTCGCTCCTTACCTTGTCTGGGCGCGCGGGACCCCCGCGCGCGGCTGGGCCGGTGCCGCAACGGCCTTCTACACCCGCAGGGTCACGGTCTCGCCGGTTCCGGCGTCCGCGCCCTCGAGCAGCGGGTCGACCCGTACCCGCAGGAAGCGCTCCACCTGCTCGGGCGCGCGGCCGACCAGGCCCTCCGGCCGCGCCAGCGCCTCGAGGCGGTCCCGGTCCAGGCCGAAGGACGGGTCCGCGGCCACGCGGTCCAGGAAGTCGTTGTCGGACGCTCCCTCGTCCAGGCGGCGCCGCGCCTCCATGGCGTGGCGCCGGACCCTCTCGTGCAGCTCCTGGCGGTCGCCGCCCGCCTCGACGCCGGCGAGAAGCACCTCCTCGACGACCAGGAAGGGCAGCGCCCGCGCCAGCCGCTCGCCGATCACCGCCGGGTGGACGACGAGGCCCGCGCCCACGTTGGCCTCGAGCTGCAGGACGGCGTCCGCGCACAGGTAGGCCTCCGGGAGGGCGATGCGCCGGTTGGCGGAGTCATCCAGGGTACGCTCCATCCACTGGACCGAAGCGGTCCACGAGGCGTCCAGCTCCAGGACGCACAGGTGACGCGCCAGGGCGCAGATGCGCTCGGAGCGCATGGGATTCCGCTTGTAGGGCATGGCCGACGAGCCGATCTGGCGGTCCCCGAAGGGCTCCTCGACCTCCCCGAACGCCTGCAGCAAGCGGACGTCGTGTCCGAAGCGGGCCGTGCTCGACCCGATCCCCGACAGGGCGGCCAGGCACCTGTGGTCGACCTTGCGGGGGTAGGTCTGCCCCACCACGTCGTATACGCCCGGGAAGCCGAAACGCTCGGCCAGCATCTGGTTGAGGCGGTCCACCTTCTCCCCGTCGCCCAGGAGGCGGAGGAAGCTGGCCTCGGTGCCCGTCGTGCCGCGCGCGCCCCGCAGCCTGAGATCCGCCAGGGCCCGGTCGACGGCCTCGACGTCCGAGACGAGGTCCTGGATCCACAGGCAGGCCCGCTTTCCAACCGTGGTGGGCTGGGCGGGCTGCAGGTGCGTGTAGCCGAGCGTGGGCTCGGCGGCGTGCTCACGGGCGAAGCGGGCCAGGGCACCCACCGCGGCGAGCAAGCGGCGGCGCACCAGCCGCAGCGCCTCCCGGTGCTGCAGGAGGCTCGCGTTGTCGGCCACGAAGCAGCTCGTGGCGCCGAGGTGGATGTGGCCGCGGGCCTCGGGAGCCACCTCCCCGAAGTGGTGGACGTGGGCCATGACGTCGTGGCGGAGCTCGGCCTCGATCTCGGCGACGCGCTCCAGGTCCACCCGGTCGCGCGCCGCGCGCATGGCGGCGATCGCCCGCTCGGGGACGGACACCCCGAGCTCGCGCTCGGCCTCGGCCAGGGCGATCCACAGGTCGCGCCACAGGAGGGCCTGGCGACGCGGCGAGAACACAGCGGCCATCTCGGGCGAGGCGTATCGATCGAGCAGCGGGTGCGGGTAGGCCTCGGGTCGATCGCTCACGGTCTGTCCCCTCAACGGAGGCCGAAGGAGGTCACCAGGGACTCCCCGTTCCTGTACAGCCACACGCGCACGAAGCCACGCTGCGTGGCCGCCTTGAACAGCTGGGCGGCGTCGTCGGCCGTCTTCACCTCGCGGCGGTCGATCGCCACGATCACGTCACCCTCCTGCATGAGCGTGGAGCCGGCCACGTCCGAGCTCACGTCGACGATGAGGGCGCCCTGGTCCACGCTGAGGTGCCGTTCCACGGCGATCTGGGGCGTGACCGTGACCAGCTGCAGGCCGCGCAGGACCTCGACCCGCTGCGCCTCCTCCGAGGGGAGCTCCTTCACACCGAGCTCGACCTCGCTCTGCTTGCCGTCGCGGAGGTAACGGAGCCTGGCCGTCGATCCCACGCCCACGTCCAGGAGCGCCACCTCCCAGTCGAGCGGTCCCCGGACCCGGTCGCCGTCCAGGGTGAGGATCACGTCGCCCTTCCGGATCCCGGCGCTGGCGGCCGGGGAGCCGGGCGCCACGCGCCGGACCACCGTGCGGGCCACGAGGCTGTCGGAGGTCACGGTGGCCACGTCCAGGCCGACGTACGGCCGGCGAATGCGCCCGAACTTCCGGAGCTCGTCCGCGATCCGTAGGGCCCGGTCGATCGGGATCGCGAAGCCGAGGCCTTCCGATCCGCCCGACTTGGAGAGGATGAAGGAGTTCACGCCCACCACCCGTCCATCCGCGTTGACCAGGGGCCCGCCGCTGTTGCCCGGATTGATGGCCGCGTCGGTCTGGATCATGTCCGCGTAAAGGACCTCCCGATCCCCGTTTCCCCGGTAGTCCCGGTTGACCCCGGACACCACGCCGGTGGTCACCGTGGCCTCCGTGTTGGAGAGGTAGAAGCCGAACGGGTTCCCGATCGCGATGGCGGGCTCGCCGACCATGAGGTCCGAGGAGCTCCCGAGCGGGGCGGGGGGCACGCGGCCCGCCGGGACCTTGAGGAGGGCCACGTCGGTGAGGCCGTCCGCGCCCACGAGGTGGGCCGTGTATCGGTGACCCGAGGCGTCGACCACCACGATGCGGCTGGCGTTCTCGACCACGTGCGCGTTGGTGAGGATGTAGCCCTGGTCGTCGATGGCGAAGCCGGAGCCGAGGCCGCGCACCTGGCGCTGCGCCCCGAACGGGACGAAGCCGAAGGGTCCCTGGCTCCGGGTCGTCTCGGTGGAGACGACGTTGACGCTGACGACGGAGGGCATGACGCGCCGCACCGCGGTCACGGTCGGGGTGTGGCGCGGGTCGGACGAGGCCACCGTGTCGGAGGGCTCCGCGGCGCGGGCGCGCCGGGCGAACGAGCTCCCGAACGCGGGGGCGTCGCCGGCGCCCGCCTCCGCGCCACCCGTGCTGGCGTCCCGGGCCGCGGCCGGATCGGCGGTGGCGGTCGTCATCCGGTCGGCCGGCGCGTCCGGCGACCCCGCCCCGCCCGCGCTCCGCAGCAGCGTGCCGAGGCCGAGGCCGCCCGCGAACAGCAGGGCCGCCGCGCCGGCCAGGGCCAGGATCCGGTTCCGTGCCTTCAACGCGTCTCCCTCACTCGGGCTCTCCGGGCTCGTCGACGGCCGTGAGGCCGGGAACGCCCGGGCCCCGGTTCCAGGCCGTCCCGTACCGCACCCCCGTCAGGTAGAGACCCTGCGGGGGCGCCGGCGCCGGGGGGCGCGCGTCCCGTCGTTCCGGTCAGGAGACCCTCCAGCTCGTCCGGACCGCGCCGCCCGGTCGCGATCTCCACCTGCGTGTGCACGAGGTATCGTACCATGTGATGGAGGAAGCGGTTCGCCACGATGAGGAACCGGAGGTCGCCGAGGGTCGTCCTCGACCAGCCGGCGGCCTCGACGATGCAGGTCGTGCCTCGCTCCTCCTGGCCGGACTTGGCGAACGCCTCGAAGGAATGGCGCCCGAGCAGAGTCGCCGCCGCGGCGGCGAGACGATCCGGCTGCGGGGCCGGATCCACGCGCCACACACGCCCGGCGCGCAGGGGGGAGGCCGATCCCGGCCCGATGGCCAGGAAGTACTCGTAACGGCGGGCGCTCGCGTCGTAACGGGGATGAAATTCTCGCGACGTCTCGGTAAGTTTCTCGATCCAGATCTCGTCCGGCACGACCGCGTTGAGGGCCCGCCGCAGGTCCGCCGCCTTCCAGCGCCGGGGCGCGGCGAAGGAGATCTCCTGTCCCGTGGCGTGCACCCCGCGGTCGGTGCGGCCGGCCGCCAGCGTGCCTGCGGGCGCGTCGAACAACCGGGACAGGGCGTCCTCGATATCGCCCTGCACGGTGCGTCGCCTCGGCTGGACCTGCCAGCCGTGGAAGGCAGCGCCGTCGAAGTGCACGGTGGCGCGGAACCAGGTGCGGGTCCGTTCCTGCACGGCGCCAAGCTACCCGGCGCCGTCGCGGGGTGTCAAGCTGGAACCGGCGGCGGCGGAACGGGTTTCCAGCGGAGTCGAGGGTGGACGAGCCGGTCGCTCGGGCGGAGGTGCGTGGAGGCGTGACGGGCAGCATGCGGGAACTGGCGGCGGGAGGGGCCCTGTCGGCCGCCGAGGCCGAGCGGGCCTTCGGCCGCATCGTGCGGGGCGAGGCCGACCCGGAGGACACGGCGGCGCTCCTTCTGGCCATGCGGGAGCGGGGCGAGACCCCGGCCGAGGTGGCGGGGGGCGTGCGCGCCCTGCGCAGCGCGATGGTGGAGGTGGCGCTCCCGGCGGATGGCCTGGTGGACACGTGTGGGACCGGCGGAGGGCGGTTCACGACCTTCAACATCTCCACCGTGGCCGCCCTGGTGGCGGCGGGCGGCGGCGTGCCGGTGGCCAAGCACGGGAACCGCTCCTTCACCTCGCGGTGCGGGAGCGCGGACGTGCTGGAGATTCTGGGCGTGGCCATCGACCTTCCGGTGGAAGCGCTGGTCGAGGTGTTCGAGGCCACCGGCTTCTGCTTCATGTTCGCGCCGCGCTTCCATCCCGCCATGCGTCACGTGGCGCCGGTCCGCAGGAAGCTCGGGGTGACGACGATCATGAACCTCCTGGGCCCCCTGACCAGTCCGGCCCGCGTGCGTCGGCAGGTGGTGGGCGTTTCGGACCCCGACCGGCTCGAGCTCATCGCCGGAGCCCTGCTGGAGCTGGACCACGAGCGGGCGCTCGTCGTCCACGGCGACCCGGGCATGGACGAGCTCAGCCCGATCGGGGTCACGCGGGGGATGCGGCTGGACCGCGGGCACCTGGAGCCGTTCGAGCTGGACCCACGGGCGCTCGGCTGGGAGGCCCTGTCGCGCGACGACCTGGGGGGCGGCTCGCCCGAGCGCAACGCCGCGCTCGCGGTCGGCATACTGGACGGCTCGATCCGGGGGGTGGCCAGGGCGGCGGTCGTGCTCAACGCCGCGGCCGCCTTCTGGGCGGCGGGGCGCGCGGACAGCCTGGAGGAGGGCGTGGACCGGGCGAGGGCCTCGCTGGAAGAGGGACGGGCCTTCGGGGTCCTCGAGCGCCTGCGCTCGCTCACCGCCGAGCGGGCCGGCTGATCGGCGGCGCACGCCGCACCGGACCACCCCGCCGGCCAGGGTCAGTACTTCCGGATCACCCCGACGACAATGCCACGGATCCGGATCCGGTCCGCGTCGAACAGGAGCGCGTCGAGGGCCGGATTGGCCGGCTGCAGGCGCACCCGGCCGTCCGTCTCGTGGTAGAACTTCTTCATGGTGGTGTTCTCCCCGTCCACCAGCGCGATCACCATCTCGCCCTCGTGCGCCGTCTCGCGGGACTGGACGATCACGTAATCCCCGCTGCGGATCTGCTCGTCGATCATGGAGTCTCCGCGTACGCGCAGCACGAAATGCTCGCGGCGGGAGCCCGCCACCATGTCCTCGGGGACGGTCAGCGTCTCGGTGTCCTCGATGGCCTCGATCGGCTCACCGGCGGCCACCAGCCCGAGCAGGGGGAGGTCGGTCGTTCCCGATCCGTTCGCGCGACGGGCGAGCTCGATGGAGCGGCTCTCGTTGTAGCTCTTCCGGATGTAGCCCTTGTCCTGGAGGTTGCAGAGGTGCTCGTGCACCGTGGCCAGGGACCGGTAGCCGAAGTGGTCGGCGATCTCCTCGAAGCTGGGAGAATAGCCGTTGCTGTCGAGGAAGGTCTCGACAAAGTCGAGGATCTCCTTCTGTCGCCTGGTGAGGGCCATCGGCTCCGTCCCCGTGGTGTGCCGGTCGCGTCTCGACGCCCCCGGACCGCGGCGCTGCTCACCGGGTACCGAAGGGAAACCGAAAGCAAGGTACCCGAACAGGCCCCGAAACGCAAGCACGCGCGTGACGGCGCGGGCCTTGCGCGTCCCAATGCGCCGAGGACGGCAGACCGAGAGGGCGCGCTCGCGGCTTCGCCGCGGCGGTCCATGGACCGCGGCCGCGCGCCGGCAGCCTGGACACCACACGGGAGGAGATCGCGTTGCTTCTGGATGAGATCGTCGCCACGAAGGCGGAAGAGGCCTCGGCACTGCGTCGCTGGGAGGACCACCTCGAGGGCCGGGCGGAGTCGGCCTCGGCGCCCCGGGACCTGGAGGCCAGCCTGAGGATGGGAGCCGACGCCAATGCGGTCGCCGTGATCGCCGAGTTCAAGCGGCGCTCCCCCTCCGCCGAGGAGCTCGCCCCGGACGCCGATCCCGAGGTGGTGGCGCGGAGCTACGAGGAAGGCGGGGCGGCGGCCGTCTCGGTCCTGACCGACGGTCCCCACTTCGGGGGGTCCCTTTCCGACATCGAGAAGGTGCGGGCCGCCTGCTCGCTGCCCGTGCTGCGCAAGGACTTTCTCCTCGATCCCATCCAGGTCCTCGAGGCCAGGGCGGCCGGCGCGGACGCGGTCCTGCTCATCGTCCGCATCCTCGACGACGCCCGACTGCGCGACCTCCTGTCGACCGTCCAGGCGCACGGCATGACCCCCCTGGTCGAGGTCCACGACGACGAGGAGCTGGAGCGTGCCCTCAGGGCCGATGCCCGGATCATCGGGGTCAACGCCCGTGACCTGGCCACCCTGGAGGTCGACCTCGACGGAGCCCGGGCGCTCCTGTCCCGCGTACCCCCGGAACGGATCGCGGTGGCTGAGAGCGGGGTCACGGGAGTCGAAGACGTGGCCGAGCTCGGCGCCGCCGGAGCGGACGCCGTCCTCGTCGGCACCTGGCTCATGCGCTCCGGAGCGTCGCGCGTCTCCGAGCTCACGGGTCAGCCGCGCTCGGGGCGGGGTCGGCGGAGCGGGTCCGGCCTCGCGGCCGAGCCGAGCGGCGGCTGAGCCGCGTCCGCGGCGGGCGCGTGGACGGGCCCACGGGGACTCCCCGGGTCAAGATCTGCGGCCTCACGCGGGTGGAGGACGTCCGTGCCGCGGCGGCGGCCGGAGCGGACTACGTGGGCTTCGTGCTGGCCGGGGGGCCGCGTCACGTGGAGCCGTTCCGAGCCCGGGAGCTCCGCGAGGCGGGTCGGGAGGCCGCCGGCCGCGGCGGCGGGCCGGAGCCCGTGGCGGTCCTGGTGGACGCCGCGGTGGCGGAAGCGTGCGAGGCCGCCGCGGCGGCGGGCGCGGGGATCGTCCAGCTCCACGGGTCCGAGACGCCCGAAGCCTGCGCCGCCCTCCGGGAGGCGGGCCTGGTGGTGTGGAAGGCTCTCCGTCCACGCTCGCTCGAGCGGCTCCGCGACCTGGTCGCCCGGTACGGCGGCTGCGTCGACGCGCTCCACGTGGAGGGCTGGTCGCTGCGCGCGGCCGGCGGCACGGGGACGGGGTTCCCGTGGACGTGGATCGGGGTCCTGCGCGAGGAGGGCGTCCTGTCGGGTCCCGGCGCCTCCGGACCGCCGGTCCTCGTCCTCGCCGGCGGACTCACTCCCGACAACGTCGCCGAAGCCATCCGGCACGTACGGCCCGACGCGGTGGACGTGTCGAGCGGCGTGGAGATCCGGCCGGGCGTCAAGGACCCGGCCCGGGTCCGGTCGTTCGTCGAGCGTTCGCGGAACGCGCTAGGTTGAGGCCGAAATCCCGCACCAGGAGAGAGCCGACGTGACGACGACAGGAGGCGCCCCCGCCTCCGGGACCGGGGCGGGGCGCTTCGGCCGCTTCGGCGGCCGGTACGTGCCCGAGACACTCGTTCCCGCGCTCGAGGAGCTGGAGGCCGCCTACGCGGAGGCCGCGGCGGATCCGGAGTTCCTCGGGAGGCTCGCGGAGCTGCTGGCCGACTACGTCGGCCGGCCGAGCCCGGTCTACCGGGCCGACCGGCTGGGCGGGGCGCTGGGCGGCGTGCGCGTGTGGCTCAAGCGCGAGGACCTGAATCACACGGGCGCCCACAAGATCAACAACACGCTGGGCCAGGCGCTCGTGGCGCTCCGCATGGCCAAACGGCGCATCATCGCCGAGACGGGAGCCGGGCAGCACGGCGTGGCCACGGCGACGGCGTGCGCCCTGTTCGGCCTGGAGTGCGTGGTGTACATGGGCCGGGAGGACATGCGCCGGCAAGCGCTCAACGTGGAGCGCATGCGGCTCCTCGGGGCCGAGATCCGGCCGGTGGACTCGGGCCGCGGGACCCTCAAGGACGCCACCAACGAGGCCATCCGGGACTGGGTCGAGAACGTCCGTGACACGCACTACATCATCGGATCGGTGGTGGGCCCCGACCCGTATCCGCGCATGGTGCGCGACTTCCAGCGCGTCATCGGGGACGAGGCGCGCCGGCAGCTCGCCGACCGGGATGTCCGTCCGGCCGCCGCCTTCGCCTGCGTGGGGGGCGGCTCCAACGCCATCGGCCTGTTCACGGCCTTCCTCGGCGACGAGGAGGTCGAGCTGGTCGGCGTCGAGGCGGCCGGCGAGGGGCTGGAGACCGGCCGCCACGCGGCGTCGCTGGCGGCCGGATCGCCGGGCGTCCTGCACGGCTCGCTCAGCTACCTGCTGCAGGACGAGGGAGGGCAGGTCGTGCCGGCGCACTCGGTGTCGGCGGGGCTGGACTATCCCGGGGTCGGGCCGGAGCACGCGTGGCTGCGGGACACGGGACGGGTGCGCTACGAGACGGCCACGGACGCGGAGGCGCTGGCGGCCTTCCGGGACCTCACCCGCCTGGAAGGCATCATCCCGGCCCTCGAGAGCGCGCACGCCCTCGCCGGGCTCCGGTCCGAGGCGGAGCGTTGGCGGGGGCGCGACGTGCTGGTGTGCCTGTCGGGGCGCGGCGACAAGGACGTCGTCGAGGTAGGGCGCCTCCTCGCGGAAGGTGGCTACGCGTGAGCGCGGACTCCGGACCGACGCCGGTGTCGAGCGGGGCCACGGGCCCGGCGGCCACCGGCGCGGGCGCCCTGGGGGCCGGCCGCCTGGCCGGGGCCTTTCGCGCCCGGCGGACGGCGGGGGGCGCGGCCTTCATCCCCTACCTCACGTTCGGGTACCCCTCGCCCGAGGACACGCCGCGCCTGCTGCGGCGCCTGGCCGAGGCCGGGGCGGACGTCATCGAGCTCGGGGTGCCGTTCAGCGACCCGCTCGCCGATGGACCCACCATCCAGCGGGCCAGCTGGCGGGCCCTGGAGCGGGGCGCCACGCTGGCCGCGGCGCTGGAGCTGGTGGAGCAGGTGGCCGCCGACCTCCCGCCCCTGGTCCTGTTCAGCTACCTGAACCCGATCCTCCACGCCGGCGTCGACGCGTTCCGCGAGCGGGCCGCGGCGGCCGGCGTGGCGGGGGTCCTGGTGACCGACCTGCCGGTGGGGTCCGATCCGGAGCTGGAGGCGCGCCTGGCCGCGGCGGGTCCCGACCTCATCCGGCTGGTGGCGCCGACCACCAGCGAGGCGCGCATCCGGGGCATCGCCGGGACGGCCTCGGGCTTCCTGTACTACGTGTCGCGCACCGGCGTCACGGGCGCGCGAGCCAGCCTCACCGACACGCTGGCCGAGGAGGTCGGCCGGCTGCGCGGCGCTCGTGGACCTGCCGGTGGCCGTCGGGTTCGGGATCTCCCGGCCCGAGCAGGCCGCGCTGGTGGGCCGCCTCGCGGACGGGGTGGTGGTGGGAAGCGCGCTCATCGACGCGCTCGGCCGCGACGAGGAGGCGTTCGCCGAGCTGGCCGCCGCGCTTGCGGAGGCGGCGCACGGGGCGTCCTGACGCGAGGGCCTAGCCGGACGGCTTCAGCCGGTCCAGCAGTGCCTCGCTGGGCTCGACGAACACGGTCTGCACTCGTTCGGGCACGACGACGCCCGGCGGCGCCTTGCGGGGGCTGCGAACGTACTTCCGCCGCGTCCAGTCGACCCCGACCGTGCCGCTGTGCCGCGCCTCGCTGTGCACGGCGGCCGCCACCGCCGCCTCCAGAAGGTCCCGCCGGGGCGGATTCGCGTCCTTCCGGCCCCAGCGCAGGATGACGTGGGCGCCGGGCACCTGCCGGGCGTGGAGCCAGATGTCCTCGGTGTGGGAGTGGTGGAAGGTGAGCTCGTCGTTCTGCCTCGCGCCGCGGCCCACCCGGATCTCGAGCCCGCCCGAGGAGACGTAGCGGCGGTAGGGCAGGCGGGAGCCGTCGCCGTCTCGCTTGCGTCCCGGCTCCTCGGGGCGGCCGCCGGCCAGCTCCCACAGGGCCTCCGAGGGACCGGACGCGGCCAGGGTTCCGAGGCCGGCGCGTAGCGCCTCGACCCGGGCGCGGGTTTGCCCCAGGACGTCGGGAAGTCGCCGGGCGGCGCGCTCGCGGCGCGCGGCGAGCGCGTAGAGCCGTTCCGCGTTCTCGGCGGCCGACAGCTTCGGGTCGAGCTCGATCTCCCGGGGCTCTCCCTCGAAACCCTCGAGCGCTATCCGGCCCGCCCCGCGACGGATCTGCGGAAGCCGCGCCAGGATCAGGTTCGCGTCCTCCCGGAGCCGCTCGGCGTCGGCCCCCTCCTCGATCTCCCGCTCCAGGGCGGCGGCGCGGCGCTCGGCGCGCTCGGTGGCGGCCAGGAGGGCGGCCTCGAGCCGCAGCACCTCGGGGTCGGTCGCGGGCGCCGCCTCCTCCCGGCCCCCCGGCCCGCTCTCCTCCGCCGCGGGCCCGGGTCCGCCGGCGGTCGGGGGCGCCCATCGACCGGCGGCCGCGGCCCGGGCGAAGGCCGCGAGCAGGGAGTCGGCCCTCTCCGCGTCGGGGCGTCCCAGCCGGACGGGGTAGGGCTGGGAGGCGCCATCGCCCGGGAGGAGCCAGGCGGCGGGCCCCTCGGGCGGGGCCGGAGCGCCGGGAACGGCCGCCAGGCCCAGGAGCGACAGGTAGCGCCCCCGGGCTGCCTGCAGGTCGACGGTGGCCGCTTCCCCGAGGATCCACGGGGCGGTCAGCCCGCTCGTCCAGGCCGCCTCGCGCAGCAGCACCCCGGCGCGCCGTCCCGGCTCTACGTCGGCGAGGAGCGTCCGCCACGCGTCCTCGTCGGGCGCGGCATCCCGCCACCGGCGGGGACCGCCGGGGAAGGACGGCGGCCGGTAGGGACGGCCGCCGCGCAGGTCCCGGCCACCGGCCTCGCGCGGCCACAGCGCCGCCCTGATCCGCCAGCGGCCCGCCTCCTTCGTGCCGTCGGCCCCGGTCTCCTCGGCCACCAGCAGGTTCCACTGGTTGGTGAGGAGCTCGGCCACCAGGCGGCCGCGGCGTCCGCCGCCCTCGAGCTCGAGGACCAGGAGACGCTCGTCGGGCGGAGACCACGCTCCGGTCACCCGGCTCCCGTGCAGCTCCACTGCGGTCACCTCCGAGAGGGCCGCCCGGGGGTCCGCTCCCGCCGGGCCCCTCTCGGCGAGCGCCAGGGCCTCCAGCGAGCCCGGCTCGGCCTCCAGGATGAACCCCGCCTCGGGATGCAGGAGGAAGAGGAGGGACGGCCCCTCCTCGAGGCGGAGCTCGGCCGCGCGCATCCCGCGGTGGAGGCGCAGCTCGCGCGCTCTCCGGCCCAGCGTCCGCTCTCCCAGCTCGCGGGCCAGGCGGCGGACGAGCACGGGGTCGTACTGCAGTGGCACGGAACGCGCCTCCTCTCTCGGTTGGTACGCCGACAGGCCGGGAATATATTCAGGCCGCCCGGTCGTGCGCGCACGCCGGGGGTCCGGGTGGAGGCGGTCGCCCGCGACCGTTCGGGCCGAACGGAAGGCGGGGGAGGTCGAAGGTGATGAGCCGACGCAGCCACGAGCGGAAGCGCCGCGTGACCACGCGGGAGCTGGTCGCCATGAAGGAGCGCGGCGAGCGCATCGCCGTGCTCACCTGCTACGACCACCTGTTCGCCCGCCTGCTGGACGCGTCCGATGTCGACGTCGTCCTCGTCGGAGATTCGCTGGGCCAGGTGATCCTCGGCTACGACTCCACGCTCCCCGTCACCCTGGAGGCGATGATCCACCACGCCTCGGCCGTGCGGCGGGGCATCACCCGCGCGCTCATGGTGGTGGACCTGCCCTTCCTCACCTACCAGGTGAGCGACGAGGAGGCCCTGCGCAGCGCCGGCCGGGTCATGAAGGAGACCGGGGCCGAGGCCGTCAAGCTGGAGGGGGGGCACGAGGCCGCGGTCTCCCGGGTACGGGCGCTCGTGCGGGCCGGTATCCCGGTCATGGGCCACCTCGGCCTCACGCCCCAGTCCGTGCACAGCTTCGGTGGGTACGGGGTACGTGGACGGGAGCCGGAGGAGGCCACGCGGCTGCGCCAGGAGGCGGCGGCGCTCGAGGAGGCTGGCTGCTTCGCCATCGTCCTCGAGCTCATGCCGACCGAGCTGGCCCGGACGGTGAGCGAGGCCCTCCAGATCCCGACGATTGGCATCGGCGCGGGTCCGGGCTGCGACGGCCAGGTGCTGGTGCTTCCGGACATGCTGGGGCTCAACGAGGGGTTCGAGCCGAAGTTCCTCCGCCGGTTCGGCGCGCTCGGATCCGCGGTCCACGAGGCGGTTGACGCCTACGTGGAGGCGGTACGCGAGGGGACGTATCCGGATGCTTCGGAGAGCTATGACGGGTGACGCGACGCGGTCGGTCGCCGTTTCGGGGCCGGACCCGGCCCCGGGACGGCCGGAGGCCGGTTCGCCCGCCCGCCCACGCGTGGTCCGCGACCCCGAGGAAGCCAGGGAGGTCGCCCGGGCCCTGCGAGCCGAGCGCGGCAGCCTGGCCCTCGTCCCCACCATGGGCTTCCTGCACGAGGGGCACCTGAGCCTGCTGGACCGGGCCGGCGAGCTGGCGGGCGCGGTGGCGATCTCGGTGTTCGTCAACCCGACGCAGTTCGGCCCGGGCGAGGACTACGAGGCGTATCCGCGCGACCTGGAGCGGGACGCGCGGCTGGCCGCGCGCCGCGGGGCGGAGCTCGTGTTCGCGCCCGCGGCCGACGCCATGTACCCGGCGGGCCCTCCCGCCATCACGGTCGACCCGGGGCCGCTGGCCGACCGGCTGTGCGGCCTCAGCCGACCGGGCCACTTCCGGGGCGTGCTCACCGTCGTGCTCAAGCTGCTCCACGTCCTCGAGCCGGACGTGGCCGTGTTCGGGCTCAAGGACTTCCAGCAGTCGGTGCTCGTCCGCCGCATGACCGAGGAGCTGGACGTGCCCACCCGCATCGAGACGGCGTCCATCGTGCGGGAGGCGTCCGGCCTGGCCATGAGCTCGCGCAACAGCTACCTGTCGCCGTCCGAACGGCGGGTGGCGGAGTCGCTGTCGGCAGGCCTGCGGCGGGTGCGGGAGCGCTTCGCGGCGGGGGAGCGGGACCCCACGCTCCTGGCGTCGCTGGCCCAGGCCACCATGGACGCGGCCGGGGCCGCGGTCGAGTACGCCGAGGTGGTCGACCCGCGGGAGCTCGAAGGAGTGGAGCAGGCGTCCGCGGAGGACGTGTGCGCGGTCGCCGCGCGCGTCGGGTCGACCCGGCTCATCGACAACGCGCCGCTCGGCGGGGAGAGCAGCCTGGACGCCCTCGGGCGTCCAGGGGCACCCGAGTGACACGACGATCCGATCGGAGAGCAGATAGAGACCATGCGACGCACCCTGTTCAAGTCGAAGATCCACCGGGCCACCCTGACCGGGACGCCCGCCTCGTGACCGCCGCCCGCGCCGCCGCTCCTCACCCGCTGGTCGCGGCCGCGGGACGCGAAGGGCGCCTGCCGGAGTGGGCCCGCTGCGGAGAGAAGCGGCGGGCCCACATCGAGGGGGTGGCGGCCCTCATGTCCGAGTGGTCCGAGCGGCTGGGCCTGCCGGACCGGGAGCGCGTGCGCTGGGCGGCGGCCGCGCGGCTGCATGACGCCCTGCGTGACGCGTCGCCCGGCGAGCTCCGCCAGGAAGCGGCGCTCGACTGGCCCGCCGCCCTCCTGCACGGCCCCGCCTGCGCGGCGCGCCTGCGGGCGGAGGGCGTGGAGGACGGGGATCTCCTGGGGGCCGTGGCCTACCACACGGTCGGGCACCCGGAGTTCGGGCGGCTCGGCGAGTACCTCTACCTGGCCGACTTCCTGGAGCCGGGACGCTCCTACCTGCCGGAGGTGCGCGAGCGGCTCCGGGCCATCCTGCCCGCGGAGCGCCTCGAGGCGCTCCTGTCCGTCGTCGGCCTCAGGCTGGCCCACCGGCTCGAGGTGCGCGGCCCGATCCGTCCCGAGACGGTGGCCCTGTGGAACCGGCTGGTGGAAGAGGCCGCGTGAAGGGGCGCCTGGGGACGGTCGTCACGGTGGTCGTGCTCCTCGGCGTGGGCTTCCTGCTCGGCTCCTTCTGGCTCCAGTGGCGCGGAACCCGGCTCCGGCAGCCCGGCTCGGAGGTGGAGGGCACGCCGGTCACCGTTCCGGAGGGCTTCGCTTCCCGGGCCCGGGTCGAGGTCCTCAACGGCTCGGGGGAGCCGGGCGCGGCCGAGCGCGCCGCGAGCCGCCTGCGAGCCATGGGCTTCGACGTGGTCTACTTCGGCAACGCGCCCAGCTTCGGACACGCTCGCACGCGGGTCCTGGCGCGGTCGACCAACCGCGGCGCGGCCCGCCGGGTGGCGGATTCGATCGGCCTGGACAGCGCCATCTCCCGCCCGGACACCAGCCTCTACCTGGACGCCACCATCATCCTGGGGGACGACTGGCACCACCTGCTAGAGGTGCGCGCCCGGAGCGAGAAGCCATCGGGGCGACGGGCGAGTCTGCTCGACCGCATCCTGCACGCCGTCCATCGGTGAGGCCGGCTCGCGCGTCGGGGGCCGCCGCGCGTCGACGGCCCCCGCCAGGGGGTCCTCAGGATGCCGGGTCGCCGCGCTCCAGTCGGAGCTGGCCGCAGGCGGCCGCGATGTCCCGGCCGCGGGGCTCTCGCACCGCGGCGCTCACCCCGCGCCGGTGCAGGGTCCGGGCGAAGGCCTCCACCCGCTCCGGGGGGCTGGATCGCCAGGGCCGGTCGGGGATCGGGTTCCACGGGATCAGATTAATGAAGCACATGAGATCCGACGTGATATCCGCAAGGGAATCAGCGAGTTCTGTGCTGTCGTTGATCCCCTCGATGAGGGTGTATTCGAAGGTCACGCGACGGCCCTTCCGGTCCAGGTACTCGCGCACCGCCTCCAGGAGCTCGGGCAGGGGGTAGCGTCGCTCGATCGGCATGAGCGCGGCCCGGAGCTCGGAGAGCGGCGCGTGCAGCGAGACCGCCAGGCCGAAGGGCTCCGGCCGACGGGCCAGCTCGAGGATCCCGGGCACGAGGCCCACCGTCGACACGGTGATGCGTCGAGCGCCCACGCCGAAGCCCTCGTGCAGGACCTCGAGCGCCGCGAACACGGGGTCGGGATTGGCCAGGGGCTCGCCCATGCCCATGAACACCAGGTTGGTGATGGGCCGGCCCATCTCCTCGCGCGCGAAGCGGAGCGAGTCGCGGTACTGGGCCACGATCTCGGCCGCCGTGAGGTGGCGCCGGAAGCCGAAGGACCCGGTGGCGCAGAACCGGCAACCGAGCGCGCAGCCGGCCTGCGAGGACAGGCACAGCGTGAGTCGGTCCCCGGCGGGGATGAGGACGGACTCCACCTGCTCGCCGTCCTCCAGCCGCCACAGGTGCTTGACCGTGCCGTCGGACGAGCGCGCCGTCCACGCCGCCTCGAGCGGCGTGAGCTCGAACGCCGTGCCCAGCTCGGTGCGCAGCTCCGTGGGCAGCGTCGTCGCCTCGTCGAACGAGCGCGCCGCCTGCCCGTACACCCAGTGCTCCACCTGGTCGGCGCGGTAGGCGGGCTCTCCCCTCGCCTCGAGCCAGCTGGCCACGGCGCGGCGGAGCTCCTGAGGCGCGAGGCCGAGCAGGGCCGCGGGTCCGGTCGTTTCCGGGAGGGTTTTCTGGCTCATGGCTCGTCAATGAAGGGAAGCTGCGCCCGCTTGCTGCGGCCGATGGCCGCCGGTATACTCCGGAGCCGTAGTACGCGGAACCGGCCGGCTCCGTTCCTCGTTCCCCGCCCCCGCTTCCGGAGCTCCCCGGGAGGCCACCCTTCGTGAATCCGTGATTCGCAACGTGCGTCCGTGGCGCCTGGTCGCCGCCTGGGTGATCGTCATCCTCGTGGCCACGACGGTTCCGTTTCCGTCCGGAATCATCGAGACGGGCCCGTTCCCCTTCGACAAGGTGGTCCACTTCGGGCTGTACGCGGTACTGGGATGGTCGGTGCACCGCGCCGTGAGGGCGGGGGGCGGACGGAGACCGCTGTCGATCCTGGCGGCGTGGGCCGTGGGACTCACCTTCGGCGCCCTGGACGAACTGCATCAGCACCTCGTTCCGGGGAGGGATCCTTCGGTGGCGGACTGGGCCGCGGACGCGGCGGGCTACACGGCCGCCTTCCTGGCCTCGTCCGTGCTCGCCAGGAGGAGCTCGAGAAAGGAGAAGAAGTGACGGGGGAGGCTGGAGGGCAGGTGGAGCGACCGAGCGAGGGCAGGGAAGCGACATCCTACCGGGACGCGCGCTGCGCGACGGCGGACCGCTCCTGGGTCGGCCGGACGGTGCGGCTGGCGGGCTGGGTGCACCGGCGGCGCGACCTGGGCGGCCTGCTGTTCGTGGACCTGCGGGACCGGAGCGGCCTCGTGCAGCTGGCGTTCGGCGAGGACTGGACGGAGGCCGACGCGCTCGAGCTGGCGCACGCCCTCGGGCCCGAGGACGTGGTCCGCGTCCAGGGAGAGGTGGAGCCGCGCCCCGAGGGGGCCCTCAACCCCGACATGGCCACCGGGGAGATCGAGGTGCACGTCCGCTGCCTGGAGCGCCTGTCGGAGGCCGACTCGCTCCCGATCCTGGTGGCGGTGCCTCCCGAGGAGAGCCTGCCCTCCGAGGAGCTCCGGCTCCGGCACCGGTACCTGGACCTGCGCCGCCCCGAGATGGTGCGGCACTTCGAGGTTCGCCACCGGGCGGTGGCCGGCGCCCGCGCGGCGCTGGACGCCGAGGGCTTCCTGGAGGTGGAGACGCCGCTCCTCACGCGGCGGACGCCCGAGGGGGCGCGCGACTATGTGGTCCCCAGCCGCCTGCACCACGGGGAGTTCTACGCCCTGCCGCAATCCCCGCAGCTCTACAAGCAGCTCCTCATGGTGTCGGGCTTCGACCGTTACTACCAGGTGGCGCGCTGCCTGAGGGACGAGGACCTCAGGGCCGACCGCCAGCCGGAGTTCAGCCAGATCGACGTCGAGATGTCCTTCGTCGGGGTGGACGACGTGCTCGGCGTCGGCGAGCGCATGCTGGCGGGCATGTGGCGCGAGGGGGTGGGGCTGGAGCTCGAGCTTCCCTTCCCGCGCATGACCCACGACGAGGCGATGGAGTCGTACGGGACCGACAAGCCGGACCTGCGGATCCCGTGGCGGCTCGAGGACTTCACGGAGACGCTCGACGGGCACCGGCTTCCGGGTCGTGGACGGCGCCGTCGAGGCCGGGGGACGGGTTCGCGGCCTGGTCGCCAGGGACGGGGTGCGGCTCTCCCGCAGCGAGATCGACCGGCTGGCGGCGCGCGCCACCGAGTACGGGGCCGGCGGGCTCCTGTGGCTCAAGTCGGGCGAGGAGGGTTGGTCGGGGCCCATGGCCCGCTTCATCGACGAGGAGCGCGGAGGACGCCTGGCTTCGGAGCACGACGTGGAGACCGGCGACCTCGTCCTCCTCGTGGTCGGCGGCGACGCCGAAACGTCCCGCCCCCTGGACGCGGTGCGGCGCGCAGCAGGGGAGGCACTGGACGCGGTGGACCGGAACGCGCATCGATGGCTGTGGGTCACGGACTTTCCCCTGTTCGAGCGCGACCCCGAGACGGGCCGGCCCGCGGCGGCGCATCACCCCTTCACCCTCCCCGCGACCGACGATCCGGCCCGCATCCGCGAGGAACCCTTCAGCGTGAAGGCCAGCGCCTACGACGTGGTGTACAACGGGGTGGAGTTGTGCAGCGGCAGCATTCGTTGCCATGATCCGGAGCTCCAGAGAGCGATCCTGGCGACGCTGGGACTGGGGGCCGAGGAGATCGAGGAGCGCTTCGGCTTCCTCCTCGAGGCGTTCCGGTACGGCGTGCCGCCGCACGGCGGGTACGCCCTGGGAGTGGATCGCACCGTGATGCTCATGCTGGGAGCCGACTCGATCCGCGAGGTCATCGCTTTTCCCAAGACGACGGCGGCACGCGGGCTCATGGAGGGTGCGCCCTCTCCGCTGGCCCCCGGGGAGCTCGAGGAGTTCGGGCTACGCTTCGCGGAGGGGCCGGGCGCTCCGCGAGGAGCGTCGTCGTGAGCGACTCCTCGTCCGGGGCTCCCGTGGTGCGCACGCGTCTGTCCGCCGAGGGAGCCGATCAGCTTCTCCTGGCCGGGATCAACGACGTCAACCTCTCGGCCCTCGCGGACCTGTTCGACTGCCAGGTCGTCCTCCGCAACGACGAGCTCATCCTCTCCGGCCCGGCGGAGGGCGTGGAGGCGTGCCGTTCCGTGGCCGAGCGCATGCTGGAGATGGCGCGTCTGCGCCGCTCCTTCGGCACCGAGGACATCCGGCGCATGGCCGCGATGGGAGCTTCCGGCTCCGAAAACGGCGGCGGGTGCGCCGCGCGAGGACGCGCTCGTCCTGCCCGGCGTCCAGAAGGTGATCCGGCCCAAGTCGGAGGGGCAGGGCGAGTACCTCCAGGCCATCCGCGACAACGACATCGCGGTCGGCATCGGTCCGGCCGGCACCGGGAAGACCTACCTGGCCGTGGCCATGGGGGTGGCCACGCTGTACCGCAAGCGGGTGCGCCGCATCATCCTCACCCGCCCGGCGGTGGAGGCCGGCGAGGCCCTGGGCTTCCTGCCCGGGGACATCCGCGAGAAGGTGGATCCGTACCTGAGGCCGCTGTACGACGCGCTGGAGGACATGATGCCGCCGGACCGCGTGCGGCGGGCCATCGAGGAGCACACCATCGAGATCGCGCCGCTCGCCTACATGCGCGGCCGGACCCTCTCGGACGCCTTCATCATCCTGGACGAGGCCCAGAACGCCACGACCTCCCAGATGAAGATGTTCCTCACCCGCCTGGGGCCGAACTCGCGGACCGTCATCACGGGCGACAAGACGCAGATCGACCTGGCCCGTCCCGAGGACTCGGGCCTCCTGGAGATCGAGGAGATCCTCACCGGGATCGAGGGCATCGAGTTCATCTACCTCACGGACCGGGACGTCGTCCGCCACCGGCTCGTGAAGGAGATCATCCGGGCCTACGCGGAGAAGGGCGGCGAGACGGGCCGCCGGGAAGGATGAGGCGGTGAGCCTCGGCTCGGCGGCCATCCGCTGGCGTCGCGCGCTGCGATCGCTCAGCGGCTCGCCCGGGAGTGACTGGCGCTCCCTGCTGGTGCACCACGGCGTCCGTGCCGGCTTCGTGCTGGGCGCGGCGCTGCTGCTGCCGTTCCTGTTCCCGCGCACGTCGCTTCCCAGCTACGCCCACCTCGAGGAGGGCATGGTCGCCCCCGAGGACGTCATCGCGCGGGTGCCCTTCCAGGTCATGAAGGATCCATCCGAGCTGGCGGCCGAGCGCGAGGAGGCCGCCAGCGGCGTGGCCCCCATCCTGGCCCTCGACCCCGCGGCCGCGGACTCGGCGGCCACCGACGCGATCCGACTGTTCACGCAGATGGACAGCGCCGCCCGGACGCCCGGCGCCGACACCTCCTCCGTCCGGGGCGTGCTGGCCCAGGCCGGGGTGACGCCCACGGCCGCGCAGCTCCAGTACCTGGCCTCCTCGGGACGGCGGTCCCGGCTGCGGGACGCGCTCGTGTCGGCGTACCGGACCCTGTTGCCGCGGGGGGTGGTGAGCCGCGGCGAGCTCGGCGGCGTGACGGCCGGACAGGTGGTCGTGCGCAGCCAGAAGGGGGACCGGCTGGTGGCACGGGACTCCCTCATGACAACCGGCGGCTTCTACGAGCGTGCCGCGGCCCGCGAGTCGGAGGATCTCGGCCCCACGGGGCAGCAGCTCTTCCAGACGCTCCTCGTCCGCTACGTGCAGCCCACGCTGCGGCTGGACAACGCCGCCACCCGGGCCGCCCGCCAGCAGGCCCGGGACGCGGTGCGGGCGGTCGAGGGGTCGGTGCTGCAGGGCGAGCGCATCGTGGCGGCCCACGAGCGCGTGAGCCGGGCCCAGGTGCGGAAGCTCCGCGCCTACGAGGCGGAGCTGCGGCGCCAGGGCCATGTGACCGGCGGCTACACGCCGCTGCGCACGGCGGGCTCGGTGCTGTACGGCGTGCTGATCCTGGGCCTGCTGGCCGTCGTCCTCCTGTCGCTGCGGCCGCGCATCTACCGGGACGTGCGCGGCTTCGTCCTCGTGGTCGGTCTGGCCTTCACCGTGGTCGTGGCCGGCGGGTATGCGGCGACCGCCGCCATGCCGGCGGTCGCGGTGCCGGTGGCCTTCGCCGCGCTCGTGGTGGGCGCCCTGTACGACGGGCTCCTCGGCGTCGTCGTGGCGGCGGTGGTGGCGGCGCTGGCCGCCGGCCAGCCTCCGCTGGCCGGGTCGACGACGCCCTTCCTCACCTTCGTGGCCGGGGCCGCGGCGGCGATGGGCGTGCGCGGGGTCCGGCGGCGATCGGACAGCTGGATTCTCCTGGCGGTGGTGACGGCCGCGTACGTGGTCGGCGCGTCGAGCCTCGCGTTGACGCGCTCCCTGCCGCTCCACTCCCTGCTGGTCACGGCGGGGTGGGGAGGGCTCAACGCCGCCCTGTCGACGGTGGTGGCCATGGGGCTGGCCGTGCCGGCGCTGGAGAGCTTCACGGGCATCATCACGGACCAGACCCTGCTCGAGCTCTCCGACCTGGACCGGCCGCTCCTGCGCAGGCTGTCGCGCGAGGCGCCCGGCACCTACGCCCACTCGGTCGGAGCGGCCAACCTGGCCGAGGCGGCCTGCTCGGCCATCGGCGCCAACGCGCTGCTGGCGCGCGTGGGGGTGTACTATCACGACATCGGCAAGATGGCCCGGCCGCAATTCTTCATCGAGAACCAGCCCCCGGGCCGCAACCCGCACGACCGCCTTGCGCCGGAGAAGAGCGTGGAGGTGCTGCGCGAGCACGTGCGCGAGGGGCTGCGCCTGGCCGAGGACGCCCGGCTGCCGGGGGCGATCCGCGACTTCATCGCGCAGCACCACGGGTCGCAGCGGATCAGCTTCTTCTTCGAGAAGGCGCGTCAGCAGGGCAAGGACCCGGACCCCGAGGCCTACCGGTACGAGGGCCCGAGGCCGCGCAGCAAGGAGACCACGGTCGTGATGCTGGCCGACGCCGTCGAATCGGCCACCCGCACGCTCTCCGATCCGACGCCGTCCGGCATCCGGACCCTGATCGAGCGACTGACGCGGGGCCGTCTCGAAGAGGGCCAATTCGACGAGAGCCCGATCACGCTGGGGGAGCTGGTCCAGGTCAAGGAGGAGTTCGCCCGGGTGCTGATCGGCATGTACCATCGCAGGATCGACTATCCCGGCTCCGACACGGCCCCGCCCGCGGCCCGGGAGGGGACGACCGGGGAGGTCGAGTCCGAGGACGGCCGTCCGGCGGAGCGTTCCCCGCGCGTAGGGACGTGACGGGGGCGATCCGGATCGAGATCGCCGGCCTCGAGGACTGGCCGTCCCTCGAGGGGGCGCGGCCCGCCCTGGAGAGGGGGGTCCGCCTGGCCCTCGACTCGGCCGCCGAGCCGCTCCGCGGTGAGGTCTCCGTGGCGTGCCTCGACGCGGACGCCATGGCGGAGCTCAACCGGCGGTGGCTGAAGCGGGAGGGTCCGACCGACGTGATCGCCTTCGACCTGGGCGAGCCCGGCGCCGACGGCGTCCGCGAGCTGGTCGGCGACGTGTACGTGTGCCCCGATGTGGCCGTGGCGGCGTCCGCCGCGCCCGGTGGCCCGGAGGCCCCGGAGGAAGTCGTCCGTCTGGCCATCCATGGCGTACTGCACGTCCTCGGGCACGACCATCCCGAGGACCAGACGCGCTGGGCGTGTCCCATGTACCGGCTTCAGGAGAGCCTCCTGGCCCGTGCCCTGGAGGCCGACGCCCCGCAGGCCTGAGACGGGAGGCGCCCGATGCTGAGCCGACTGCGACGCTACCTGATCACGGGGCTCATCGTGGTGGCCCCGATCGGGGTGACCGTGTTGGTGCTCGTGTGGCTGTTCGAGCACCTGGACGCGATCCTGGGTCAGTGGCTGCCCGTGCCGGTCCGCTTCCCCGGGGTGGGCTTCCTGGCGCTCCTCGTCATCCTCCTGTTCGTGGGCTGGATGCTGCGCTGGGCCGCGGGCCGGCGGCTGCTCAGGTGGTGGAACCGCATCCTGTCCCGGCTGCCGCTCACCCGCCGGCTGTACAACGCCTCGTCCCAGATCGTGCAGTCGCTGCTGGACCGGGACGAGAACATCTTCCAGAGCGTGGCGCTGATCGAGTACCCCTCCCCGGGGTCGTACGCGATCGTGTTGGTGACGGCTCCAGCGCCGAGCTCGGTGGGTAACCTGCATCCCGGAGCGGACCTGGTGAGCGCGTTCCTGCCGACCACGCCCAACCCCACGACCGGCTACCTGCTCCTGGTGCCAGCCGAGCGGCTCAAGATCGTGGACATGACCGTCGAGGACGCCATGAAGTTCATCATCTCCGCCGGCGTGGTGGCGCCCGAGCCCGACCAGCCCCGCATGCGAGGCCTCGACGTCGAGCGGCTCATCCGCGAGGCCGGGAAGCGCCGCCCGTGACCGATCCGCGGAACCCGGAGGAGATGCTGTCGACAGCATCCCATCTGCTCGCCTCCGGGGATGACGAGAGCCTCCGCGAATACGGGGTCTCGCTGCACCCCAGCGACCTGGCGGACCTCCTCGAGCACCTGGAGGAGGGGGACCGGGTGCGGCTGCTGTCCCTCCTCCCGGCCGGGCCGGCCTCGGACGCGCTGGCCGAGATGGAGGACGTGGAGCAGCCCGGCGCGCTCCTGGCCCGGCTGGAGCCCGAGCGCATCGCCGAGCTCGTCTCGGAGCTGGCCGACGACGACGCAGCGGACCTGATCGGCGAGCTCGAGCCGGAGGACCAGGCCCGGGTGCTGGCCTCCGTGGACGACCCGGTCGAGATCGAGGAGCTCCTCCACTACCCGCCGGAGACGGCCGGCGGGATCATGACGCGGGAGATGGTGGCCGTCTCCTCGGCCCTCACGGCCGGAGCCGCCCTGGCGTCCATCCGGCGCCAGGCGTCGCAGGTGGACGAGTTCTTCACGATCTTCGTGGTGGACCCGGCCGGCCGCCTCCAGGGCGTGGTCCCCCTGCAGGGCCTCGTGCTGAGCGATCCGGACCGGCCCATCACGGAGCTGGTGGAGGAGCCCCCCGCCGTGGTTCCGGTCCACATGGACCAGGAGGAGGTGGGCCGGATCCTGTCGCGCTACAACCTGGTGTCCATCGGCGTGCTGGACCCGCTGGGTCGTCTGGTGGGCCGCGTGACCTTCGACGACGTGATCGACGTCATCGAGGCCGAGACCACCGAGGACATCCTGCGCTTCGCCTCGGTGTCCGAGGAGGAGGAGCTGCGGGGCTCCATGCGCGATGCGGTGCGGAGCCGGCTGCCGTGGCTGCTCGATCAACTTCGTCACGGCGGTCATGGCCGCCGCCGTCGTCTATCTGTTCCAGGGCACGATCCGCCAGCTCGTGCTCCTGGCGGTGGCCATGCCGATCATCGCGGGCATGGGGGGCAACGCCGGGACGCAGGCGCTCGCGGTCACCGTGCGGCGCATCGCGCTCTCGGACGAGACGACCCGGGAGCTGTGGAGCGTGGTGGGGAAGGAGCTCCTGGTCGGGCTCATCAACGGGCTGGTGCTGGGGCTGATCGGGGCGCTGGCGGGCGTCCTCCTGGCGGGGAGGCCCCTGTTCGGGCTCGTCGTGCTCCTGGCCATGTGGGGGAACCTGGTGGTGGCCGGGTTCGCCGGCGCCTTCATCCCCATCTTCCTGGAGAGCGTCGGCGTGGATCCGGCCGTGGCCTCCTCGATCTTCGTCACCACCTTCACCGATCTGTGCGGCTTCTTCCTGCTCCTGGGGCTGGCCACGGTCGTGCTGCTCTGAAAGGGCCGTCTCGGGCCGGGACGGTGGGGGCCGGGCGTTTGCCGTGTCCGGAGCGGGGCGCCAACTTGGAGCCGCGATGAGTACGAGGACGGAGGACGGGACGGAGGCGCCGCGTACGCGGCGCGAGGCCGACGCGGGCGGCGAGGAGCTGCCCGAACGGTTCGCCGCCGTGGTTCGCCGCTTCCGGGCCGGGGATCCGCGCGGACTCGCCCGGGCCATCACCCTGGTGGAGAACGAGATTCCCGGCTTCGAGCGCCTGCTGGACGCGCTGCACGAGGGGGTGGGCCGCGCCCGCCGCATCGGGATCACGGGTCCTCCCGGGGCGGGCAAGTCGACCCTGACCGCGGCCCTGGCGCGCCTGTTCCGCGCGCGCGGGCTCACGATCGGCATCGTGGCGGTGGACCCGACCAGCCCGTTCACGGGCGGCGCCCTGCTCGGGGACCGGGTGCGGATGACCGACCTGGCCACCGAGGAGGGGATCTTCATCCGCTCCATGGCGAGCCGGGGCTCCCTGGGGGGGATGGCGACCGCCAGCCGCGAGGCCGCCGACCTCATGGACGGGTTTGGGTTCGACCGCATCCTGCTCGAGACGGTGGGCGTGGGCCAGTCGGAGCTCGAGGTCGCCCAGGCGTGCGACACGGCCGTGGTCGTGCTGGTGCCCGAGTCGGGCGACGGCATCCAGGCCATGAAGGCCGGCCTCATGGAGGTGGCGGACCTGTTCGTGATCAACAAGGCGGACCGCCCCGGGGCCGACCGGCTGGCGGCCGAGATCGCCATCATGCAGCGCATCCGGGCCGGCCGGACGCCGGGCGGCGGGACGGGCCACCACGGGGCGGGTGCGGCCGGCGGCGGCGAGTCGGACGGGGCCGCCGACGGTGACGAGCCGGCCCGCTCCGGCGGCCGCGAGGCTCCGGTGCTGCAGACGGCCGCCTCGAAGGGCGAGGGGATCGAGGCGCTGGCCGGCGCGCTGGATGAGCATTTCGGGTTCCTGCAGGAGGGTGGGGCGCTGGAGCGCCGCCGCCGCGAGCATCTGGTCGAGCACGCCCGCTCCGTGCTCCGCCGGCGCTACGAGCGCCGGGCGGATGCGATGTGGAGGGAGCGCGGACCCGAGGTCGAGAAGGCGCTGGGTGCCGGCCGGCTGAGCCCGTACGCGGCCGCCGACGCGGTCGAAGACGGGGCCTCCGACGCCGTCGAGGAGCGCTCCCGGGAGGCCGACTGAGTCCTGGCGGGCCGGGAACGCCGGGCACCGGGAACCGTATAGCTAGTGGGCCGCCGCCGGGTCTCTTCCCGGTACCGGGCGGCCGGGTGCACACCAGGCTGGGAGCCACCCCATGGGAAGCGTGATGGACGATACCCGGTCCCGGGAGGCGCTCGAGCGCGAGCTCGAGGCCCGGGAGAGCGAGGTCGAGGCGCTGCGCGCGGAGCTCGCGCGCTGGCGCGAGGCCTACGAGGCCGTCCCCAAGCGGGGCGACGCGGCCGGCTTCACGACCGTGTCGGGCCGGAGGGTGGCGCCCCTGTACACGCCGCTGGACCGGGACGGGTTCGACTACGCGCGGGACCTGGGCTTCCCGGGCGAGTTCCCGTTCACGCGGGGCCCCTACCACAGCATGTACCGCACCCGGCTGTGGACCATGCGGCAGTTCTCCGGCTTCGCCACCGCCGAGGAGACGAACGAGCGCTACAAGTTCCTGCTCGAGCGCGGCCAGACCGGGCTCTCCGTCGCCTTCGACTTCCCGACCCTCATGGGCTACGACTCCGACGACCGCCTGTCGGAGGGCGAGGTGGGGAAGTGCGGCGTGGCGATCACGAGCCTGGCCGACATGGAGACGCTGTTCGACGGCATCCCGCTGAGCGACGTGTCGGTGTCGATGACCATCAACGGGCCGGCCATCATGCTGTACTGCTTCCTGCTGGTGGCGGCCGAGAAGCAGGGGGTGCCGTTCGAGGAGGTCCAGGGCACGATCCAGAACGACATCCTCAAGGAGTACATGGCGCAGCACGCCTGGATCTACCCGCCCGAGCCGGCCCTCAAGCTCATCGTCGACACGTTCGAGTGGTCCGCCGAGCACGCGCCGAAGTTCAACACGATCTCGATCTCCGGCTACCACATCCGGGAGGCCGGCGCCACGGCCGCCCAGGAGCTGGCCTACACCCTGAAGAACGGCTTCACCTACGTGGAGCGGGGGATCGAGCGCGGGCTGGACGTGGACGCCTTCGCCCCGCGGCTGTCCTTCTTCTGGGACGTCCACAACGACTTCTTCGAGGAGATCGCCAAGTTCCGGGCGGCGCGCCGCATCTGGGCCCGTCACCTGCGCGAGGTCTACGGGGCGCGTGAGCCCGAGAGCTGGCGGCTCAGGACGCACGCGCAGACGGCCGGCGTGACGCTCACCGCCCAGCAGCCCGTGAACAACGTGGCCCGGGTGGCCTACCAGGCCATGGCCGCGGTCCTGGGCGGCACGCAGTCCCTGCACACCAACGCCCTCGACGAGACGCTCGCCCTCCCCACCGAGCAGGCGGTGCGCGTGGCGCTCCGCACCCAGCAGATCCTCGCCTACGAGACCGGGGTCGCCCACTCGATCGACCCCCTGGCCGGCTCCTACTATCTGGAGCGGCTCACCGACGAGCTCGAGGAGGAGGCCGAGGAGATCTTCCGGGAGATCGACTCCCTGGGCGGCGTCGTCTCCGGGATCGAGAACGGTTACTTCCAGTCCCAGATCGCCGCCTCCTCGCGCCGCTTCCAGGCCGAGGCCGAGTCCGGCGACCGGGTCGTGGTCGGGGTGAACGAGTTCGTGGAGGATGAGGAGTCGCCGATCGAGATCCTCAAGATCGGCGAGGAGGCGGCGGCCAAGCAGCAGGAGCGACTGGCCGCCGTGCGCGAGCGCCGCGACGGGGCCGAGGTGGAGCGCCTCCTGGACCGGCTGGGCGAGGCGGCCCGCGCCGACGAGAACCTCATGCCCCCCATGCTGGACGCCGTCCGCGCCTACGCCACCCTGGGCGAGATCCGGGCCACGCTGGAGGCGGTGTACGGCCGCTTCCAGGAGCCGGTGAGCTTCTGATCGGTCAGCGGCCCCAGCCCCAAGGCCTCAGCCCATTCCGCCGCTACTCCGAGGCTCGCCGTGCGCAGAAGTAGCCGTTGGGTGTCGGTGGTCTCCAGAAGCCGACAGCCCATGTGCCCTTGAGGCCCGTGGAATCGGCTGCCCATACGACCCAATCGGGAGCTCGCCGCGGCCGGACGCTTCCGCTCCGTTCGATCTCTCCTTGTTCCAAGAAGACGGTGCCGTCCCTTCCCCGCGAACCTACCAGCTGCTTGGACACCTCCACCGATTGAACAATGCGGGCCGTTGCCGGCTGTAGCGAATCGGCCTCACCTCTGTCCAGGGCGAGATCAGTTTGTCCTTCGACGAGCCAGGAGAGACCCTTGAGTATTTCAGGGCCTTCGCGTGACCAACGCTCGAGGGTCAAATGGCCAGACACATCGGAGCCTTTCTGCTCACCCGCCGCGATGTGCATCGTCAGTTCATATGTTCCGGGTAGCCACCCAATCTCGACGACCGAGGCCGCGAGCGTATCCGGTGGACCACAAGCTCGGATATCCGCCGCTGCCTCCTTTCGTGAATTCTCTTGCCTTGACGGGATACAGGCGATCGCCGACGCTGCCATCACCGACGCTGACGATACAGACCAGGCTGCGCCTTACGAACAGGTTTCTGCCGCCCTCGCGTTCGTCCTTGAGCTTCATGATTTTCTGAGCGCCTCATTGTGGCCAGGAACAAGTCGTCCAACTGGAATCGGTAGGGGTGTAAACATAGAGCGAACCGGAGATGATTATGTGGGTCGTGTGCCGAGCCTTTGTCGTGAATGTATCTCGAAGGCTTGGAGCGCCGCCGCCCCAATGCGTATGAAAGTCTCCAGAGGCGCCTGCGTAGAAGGGCACGTGCACAGTGTCTCCTCCTGGTATCCCAGAAACGGTTACGTGCAATGGATCGCTCCACGGAGCCCCGTACCAGCCGCCGAATTCCTGCCTGTTTAGCCACGACCGCCTGTAGAGCTTACCTGCCTGCTCGAGGAAGCTCGCGTTGAATTGACAATTGAACGTGTCGGCCCGAGCAGCCGCGGCTGCTCCACCCCCCGGAGGTCCAAACGCGGCAAAGCCGGAATTGGGGCCCGCACCGTCACCGACTCCCCCGAGGCCGGTCGCTGACGAGCCGCCATAGCCACCGACGGCCCCCGCACCGCCGCCACCGCCCTGGACGAGGACCTTGAGCTCCGTCGCCTCATCGCACCACGGATAGGGGGTCCAGGTGAAGTGGCAGTCGAGGTCAGAGGGATCCGTCCCGTTGACCGGACTGTTCCCCACGTAGGCGTACGGGTTGATCCCGGCCGCGAGCCCGAGCGGGTCCTCGCTGAGGAAGCGTCCGAGCTCGGGGTCGTAGGAGCGGGCCCCCATGGCGTAGAGACCCTCGTGCCAGTCGAGCATCTGGCCGGCGTAGCGCAGCCAGTTGGACACCGTGGTCGAGCCGTGCTGGGCGTTCCCCCAGGGGTCGTAGCGGTAGTCGTTGGCCACGCCCGAGGCGCCGAACAGCCCGAGGACGGAGCCGAGGTCGTCGGTGGCCAGGTAGTGGGTCTGGGCGTCGCTGCGGACGCTGTGGGGCCGGGAGCCGCCGTCCCAGAGGTAGTGCAGCACGTAGCCGGTCTTGCCGCGCTCGACGCGGCGGCCGAAGCCGTCGTACTCGTAGCGCCACACGGTATCGCCGTCGGCGAGGCTGTCGAGCCGGCCGCTGGGGCTCCAGTAGAAGCTCTCGTCGACCCCGTTTCCGGACTTGGAGGTGAGCCGGCCGGCGGCGTCCCACGTGAGGCTGTAGCCGGCGAAGGAGCTCGGCCGATCGGCCGTGTCGATGACGGCGCCGTGGTCGGTGCGGTTTCCCACGGCATCGTAGGCGTAGAGCGCCGAGTCGGCGACGGGGTAACCCGAATTGAAGGTGCAGTTGTTCACTTCGATCGAGCCGGGTGTGCAGGTGACGCCCGCGTTGGCCACGCGGTCCACGTACCCGGTGAGCTCCTCAGCCGCTGGCCGAGTTTTCGCGACCTCCGGCCCGGTAAGGAGCCGTCAGGCAACCCGCGCTCGCCAGCCCAAGGGCGAGAGAGTGGATGTCTCCAGACTGCGTACAGCCGGGTGTCTCTTTACACAAATGGTCGTCCCGGTCCCGTGGACGAATGGAGCCACATCCGCTCCTGCTGAATTATGGAGGACGTGTCTCGGACCGCGGCCATGCGCAGCAAAGAAGGCGAAATTTCAGTGGCCGACCGGCTTCGGCGCCTCGGGCGTGAACGCTAGTCTCGTCAGGATTCCGGCAGGCGCCAAGCACAGAAGTACCCGGCTGGAACAGGTCTAACATTGGTGCCCGCAGACCATGTACCAGTGAACCCAGTTCGGTCACCGTTTTGCACGTCCAGATCCACTCCCTGATCGACGGCCATAGCATTGAGACGGGCCCCTCCAACCACGATAAAGAACCGTCCGCGATCCTTGAAGACCAGCACGCCAGGATGCTCTGGGTCCTTCGACGAGGGTTCTGGTGATCCAATTGGAACGTTCCCGAGCCGCGTTAGTGGTGCCTCCATCCAGCCGGCGGCCGCCCAGCCAAATCTCCTTGCTCGCGCACTGACCTCAAGTGTAAGCCGGCCCTGCACGATCGTATCTCGACGGGCTCCTTGCGTCACATGCAACTCGATAACAAAAACACCCACGAGATTGGCAAATTCGGCATCCGGAGTTGATGTTGTGTCGGGCGGCTGGCACTTACTCTGTGTCATGTCCCGGTTCGAATGTGCCATGTCACATTGGCCGCCCACAATAATGAGGCAGCTTAGCATCAGAACCATTAGGTGAGTAGCTAGCAATTTCATCGTGCACCTTGGACGGCCCAATTACTCTGTGCAAGCCGTGGACACGACCGCGTGGTTCGAGTCAGTGCGGCCATCCACAAGCTGTGGTGGACATGTCACCAGGGGTGACCACATAAATGGTGTCGTTGGGCCCGAATATGGCCATTGTAGTTTGATATCTACGCACCCATACGATATCCGCCCCGCTAGGTCCAGGGTTTCCCCCGAGCCACCGCGGTACAATATGCGCGTGCCAGTTGCCGGAGCTTCCAGGATGAGGCAAGAGGTAGCCGCTCGTCATTGACGGATCTTGGATTGTATTTCGCAGTGGTCTGTCCCATGGGGGGCCATACCAGCCTCCGCGTTCAGTCGATGCAGCGTTCGAGTTGTTCCACTCCTCGTTTCCTTGTCGCAGGAAACCAGGACTGAAGCTGCAGTCAAACGTGTCAGCAGCAGCGGTCGCCGCGAACCCTCCGCCGCCCGGAAGTCCAAAGGCGGCAAAGCCGGAATTGGGGCCCGCACCGTCACCGGCTCCCCCGAGGCCGGTCGCTGACGAGCCGCCATAGCCACCCACGGGACCCGCGCCGCCGCCACCGCCCTGGACGAGGACCTTGAGCTCCGTCGCCTCATCGCACCACGGATAGGGGGTCCAGGTAAAGTAACAGTCCAGGCCAGAGGGATCCGTCCCGTTGACCGGACTGTCCCCCACGTAGGCGTAGGGGTTGATCCCGGCCGCGAGCCCGAGCGGGTCCTCGCTGAGGAAGCGTCCGAGCTCGGGGTCGTAGGAGCGGGCGCCCATGGCGTAGAGGCCCTCGTGCCAGTCGAGCATCTGGCCGGCCCAGCGCAGCCAGTTGGACACGGTGGTCGAGCCGTGCTGGGCGCTCCCCCAGGGGTCGTAGCGGTAGTCGTTGGCCACGCCCGAGGCGCCGAACAGCCCGAGGACGGAGCCGAGTGTCAATGGACGCCAAGTCTCACGATGTTAGCGGACGCACAGATTTACGACCCTGCTCCTGCTGGTGATCGTTCACCTCCGGGTTCGGGTGTGCCGGGACGGGTGCTCATTTCAGGAGCCGCTCGAGGTCACGGAGCCGGTAGCTCCTTCCCTTGATGTTGAGGACGTGGCAGTGGTGAAGCAGGCGGTCGAGGAGGGCGGTGGCCATGACCTCGTCGCCGGCCAGCACCTCGGGCCAGTCCTTGACGGCCTTGTTGGTGGTGATGAGGATCGAGCCCTTCTGGTAGCGGTAACTGACGAGGCGGAAGAGGAGGCTGGCCTCGAGCCGGGTCATGGGCTGGAAGCCGACCTCGTCGATGATCAAGAGCGCGACGTTCATGTACTTCTTGGCGCGCAGCCGTCGGGGCGGCACGTCGGCGTCCTTCTTCAGGCTGTGGAGGAGGTCCTCGAGCCGGAAGAAGGCGACCGAGAAGCCGCTCTCGACCGCCTTGACGCCCAGGGCGACCCCGAGGTGAGTCTTGCCGACGCCAGGCGGGCCCTGGATGAGGAGCGTCTCTCGCTCGCGGATCCAGGCGCCGGTGGCCAGCGTCTCGATGCGGCTGCGCTCGAGGGAGGGCTGGAAGGCCCAGTCGAAGTCGGCCAGCGTGTAGCCGGTCGGGAGCCCCGAGAGGCGGAGCGAGGTCTTGATGCGCCGTTCCTCGCGCTGGCGGATCTCGGCCTCCAGGAGCCGGTCCAGGAAGCGGTGGGGCGGCACGTTCGACTTGACTGCTTCGGAGAGGAGCTCGCCCAGCCGCTCGGCCGCATGCGTGAAACCGAGCTGGACGAGAGCCTCCTGCGTCCGGTCGACGTCCAGCCGCCCCTTGCGGGCCGACGTCTGCGGGGCGCTCACCGGGCCACCTCCGCCAGCGCGGCATACAGATCCACGGGCCGGGCCTCGACGGGCAGGAGGTAGATCTCCTGGAGCTTCCGGCCCATGCGGCCCAGCGGCGGCGGCGGGAGGACGCGGCCTGTGGCCTCGCCCTCGAAGCAGTCCGGGTCCATGAGGAGCCGCTCGGGCGTGTGCCGCGGGTAGGCCTTGACCACCCGGCCCTCGGCCCAGATCTGGACGACCCCGGCGCAGCCGCGCACCTCGACCGCCTGGCCGGCCAGGGCGAAGGGAACCGCGTACTGACGGCCCTCGAAGGCCACCAGGCAGTCCCGGTCCACCCACCGGGTGACCGCCACGTCGAAGGGCTCGGGCAGGATCGGGAGCGGCCGGAGCCGCTCGAGCTCCCGGCGCCAGCTCTCGTGGACCGTGGCTCCGGTGGCCGGGCACACCGCCGTGCGCGCCCACCGGTCGATCCTCTCGTCCGTCCAGGCCTGCAGCTCGTCGAGGCCGCCGAAGCGGCGGCCCGCCGGATCCAGCCGCCTCCGCCCCAGCCTCACCTTGGCCTCCGCCTTCCCCTTGGCCTGCGGCTCCCGCGGCCCGCACGCGTCGATGTGGAAGCCGACCGTCTGCGCGTAGGCCCGGTAGGTGGGATGGATCGTCCCCCAGGCCCCCGCGCCGCGGCTCAGCGCCGTCTTCACGTTGTCGATGCGGTTCACCGCCGCCACGCCCTCCAGGCGCCGGTAGGCCTCGTTGTGGCAGGAGAGCCAGGAGACCTGGTCCTCCCGCCGGCTCCACACCGCCGCCGGACGGCGGCTGTGCGAGAGCGTCATCCAGAACAGGTGCAGGGGCTCGGGCCCCTCGCCCACGTCCACCCGCGCGATACTCCGCCCAGTCCGTCTGCGTCTGCGCCCCCGGAGGCGTCTCCACCCGCCGGTAGGTCCTGAGCTTCGGCCGGGATACCGCGCCCTGGCACGTACCGCAGCACCGAGCGGTAGGAGCCCCGGTAGCCGTACTCCGCCGCCAGGTGCTCCCAGAGCTCCTGGACGTTCACCGGCCGCTGTCTGCTCCTCCCGGTCGGCGAACCAGTGCTCGATCACCCCGGCCAGCCGCTCGGCCCTGTAGGGCCGCTTCGAGCGACCGTCCTCGGCTCCCTCGGCCTGCCGCCTCAGGTGGTAGCGCACCGTGCCCTCGGTCACCCCCAGGGTACGCGCGATCTCGCAGTGGTTCTGCCTCTTCTCGGCCAGCACCCCGATCGTCACGGTCTCCTCCCTGCGAAGTCTCCTGGCCATCGGGGGCACCCTCCTTCGAGCTCGAGGTTCGAAGGTCTCGGTACCCCCGCCACTCCGCAGGGTCGTAAATCTGTGCGTCCGCTAAGGAGAAAAAGAACCCGTCCCGGCACACCGAGGTCGTCGGTGGCCAGGTAGTAGGTCTCCTCGTCGGCGCGCAGGCTGTGGGGCAGGGCGCCGCCGGGGAAGTAGGCGTAGGTGGCCTTGAGCGCGGTGGCCCCGGCGTAGACGGCGAACAGGGAGCTTCCGCGCCATTGACAGTACTGTGCTGTTCAGGGGTACCGGAGCCCTATAAGCGCCGCCGAAGAAGGAGAATGAGCCGACCAGCCCAGAGCATTCCCAGCGCTGTCGAGATCAGAATGCCAGACGCCAAACGAGTGCGATATCGCCCCGTCAAGGCCGAAGGCCAGAAAGCCGACCGCGCTCACTGATGCGCGCAGCAGGGGAGTCATGGGGCGGTTGAGCTTCCTCCAGGTTCGCTCGAGCCGAGAAATCCTCTGGTCCTCGGAATTCACTGGTAGAATCAATGGTTTAGAGAACAGAATGCCGCCGTAAAGCCAAGGTGGCCAGCTAGCATACCAAGATCGATTGCTAGTCCGACATCACTGGCCTTCATCAAAGTGGCGCGCACAATCCGAGTCGAGTTCATGAAATGACCGGCCTCCCATGCCGCTGAGAGCGGCATGTCAAGGCCGGGCATACGCAGCGCTCTTGGAAGGGCAACCACTCCAAGTAGGCTTCCACTGATATAGCTACCTACCGTCGCATCGAAGGAAAGAGCCGCCGCTTCGCCTATGTCGTTTATGCCCTCCTCGAAGAGCTGTCTTCCCCTGCGGTAGCAGTCGCCGAAGGATGGATCCGACCTTGACAAACCGCGATCTCCGACGCCGGTGGCGGCGGGCAGCTGTGCCCCAGCGAGACTGCTGCTGTGCAGCGCGCTCCCGGAAGGCCGCGACGTCCCGTTCGCGAGGGCCGCGGTGAGCACGGTCAATAAGTTGCCGAAGGACCAGCCGCCGCCGCTCCCCTCCACTGCGACAAAGAGACCCGATGACCAGCATGGGTCGTCCCACGTGCCGCACTCGAGATCGGTGCCCATTGGATCGACGAAGTTGACCGGGCTGTTCCCCACGTAGGCGTAGGGGTTGATGCCGGCCGCGAGCCCGAGCGGATCCTCGCTGAGGAAGCGTCCGAGCTCGGGGTCGTAGGAGCGGGCGCCCATGGCGTAGAGGCCCTCGTGCCAGTCGAGCATCTGGCCGGCCCAGCGCAGCCCGTTGGACACGGTGGTCGAGCCGTGCTGGGCGCTCCCCCAGGGGTCGTAGCGGTAGTCGTTGACCACGCCCGAGGCGCCGAACAGCCCGAGGACGGAGCCGAGGTCGTCGGTGGCCAGGTAGTAGGTCTCCTCGTCGCTGCGGAGGCTCGTGAACTTCTCTTCCGTACATAAGGTCACGACTTGAAGCGCCGCCGAGCCGACTTCTCTCGCTCGGTTCGAGACCAGGAACTCGAACCACCAACGATACCGAAGAGGACGGATAGAGACACGAGGCCTACGGTATCTCCCGTACTCCACTGCCTTGAGCCCAGATGCGCCAAGAACATCGTTCCAAACACAGGCACGGCGACAAGAATCTCGGTGCATGCTGCGCCCACTGGCGCTGCTACGTCCGGGGCGTGTCCGCGCCCCGAAGGGAAGCCGCGCGTCCGCGGTCATCCAGGGTATGGATGGGTGCTTCGGGTGCCGAGTGCAACGACCGTCGGTGCTCGATTGTGAGGCGCACAGCAATGAGCCCGAGCGTCACAATTATCAGCGCCCCAAGGCTGAGATCGTACGTGGCCATGACAAATGAGTATGCGGGCACAACGGTATACAGGAGAAGAATGTGGAGCGGGATTCCCCCGGTCCCGCCTTTCAGGCTCAATGTAGCGAGCATGGCGACCGGTCCGGCGAGATAGATCCCGACCAGCATCCAGACGCTCTGTCGGAATTTGTGATTCCAGAACCAGTCTCCAGCAAGGTAAGCTAAGCCGGAGGAAGCGGGGAGGAGCAAGGTGACCAGCCACAAAGGCTCAGTCGTTCGGAAGATGACCGAAATGAGCAAGTCGGGCAGCCAAAACCCGGCTGCGCCGAGCGCCACGGCAGCCAGAACCCGATAGTACCGCCTCATTTTGTGACTCTTAGGCATGCACTCATCCCTCCACCCAGCAGTAAACATGCTCTCCGATGCCGTACCGCGCGTCGAACCAACTGACCGACTGCGCCGCTCCACGGAGCACGGGGTTGGCAGAAGCTACATCAGTTAACACCGGAACGTACTTCCCATTCGAGTAGAACTGGAGGAGGCAACCCCGAATCGAATTCAACCTGGGCGTATCCTCTATGTGTTTGCAGATCCAGCCGAGATCCGCTCTGCCGGTGGAGTCATAGATTCTGCATGCGCCCGGCGGCTTTGAGGGCCACCAGTGCTCGGTGCGTCCCGTGTCAGCCCGAGCAGCCGCACTGGCTCCTCCGCCCGGAGTCCCGAACGCAGCGAAAGCGGAATTGGGGCCCGCACCGTCACTGTCGCCCCCGAGGCCGGTCGCTGACGAGCCGCCATAGCCACCGACGGCCCCCGCACCGCCGCCACCGCCCTGGACGAGGACCTTGAGCTCCGTCGCCTCATCGCACCACGGATAGGGGGTCCAGGTGAAGTAGCAGTCGAGGCCAGAGGGATCCGTCCCGTTCGTCGGACTGTTCCCCACATAGGCATACGGATTGATCCCCGCCGAGAGCCCGAGCGGGTCCTCGCTGAGGAAGCGTCCGAGCTCGGGGTCGTAGGAGCGGGCGCCCATGGCGTAGAGGCCCTCGTGCCAGTCGAGCATCGAGCCGGCCCAGCGCAGCCAGTTGGACACGGTGGTCGAGCCGTGCTGGGCGTTCCCCCAGGGGTCGTAGCGGTAGTCGTTGGCCACGCCCGAGGCGCCGAACAGCCCGAGGACGGAGCCGAGGTCGTCGGTGGCCAGGTAGTAGGTCTCCGCGTCGGCGCGCAGGCTGTGGGGCAGGGCGCCGCCGGGGAAGTAGGCGTAGGTGGCCTTGAGCGCGGTGGCCCCGGCGTAGACGGCGAACAGGGAGCTTCCGTCCCACAGGAAGTGGAGGACGTAGCCGGTCTTGCCGCGCTCGACGCGGCGGCCGAAGCCGTCGTACTCGTAGCGCCACACGGTGTCGCCGTCGGCGATACTGTCGAGCCGGCCCGTGGGGCTCCAGTAGAAGCTCTCGTCGACCCCGCTTCCGGACTTGGAGGTGAGCCGGCCGGCGGCGTCCCAGGTGAGGCTGTAGCCGGCGAAGGAGCTCGGCCGGTCGGCCGTGTCGATCACGGCGCCGTGGTCGGTGCGGCGCGAGTTCGTCGAGGGGGAGACTCCGATCGCGGTCCTAAACGCGGGCGGGGAGGCGGCCCGCAAGCGGGAGGAGCGCCTGGCCTGCCTCCGCGCCGCGACGGCGCCGAGGTGAAGCCTACTGGGCCGCCTCGGCGAGCTGGCCTGAGCCGACGGGACCCTCGTGCCCCCCATGCTGGACACCGTGCGCGCCTTCGCCACCCTGGGTGAGATTCGCGCCACGCTGCAGGCGGTGTACGCCAGCTTCCCGGAGCCGCTGACCTTCTGAACTCTCCGGCTTGAGGCTCTGTCTCTGGTCCATTGCGTGACAGGTACCTGGGTAACGGAAGCGGCGCTTCAGGCGGCATTGGAAGACAACGCCGCTCACTCCTGCCCGGAGCGCTCAGACGAGTTGCCGTTTGCTTCTCGGTCCTCCCGTACGAGCCCGCGGTGACGCTTCCACCCGTACCTGAACGCCAGGCCATAGAAGGCACCGACCATTGCCCAGGCACCGAGAATGACCGCTGCGTGTGGGCGCAACCACCAGGAACCAAACCAGCTTATAGAAGTTAGCGCGAATACGAGGACAGTAGCCACGGAGCCGACTAGAGCCGACCCAAGCCACGACGCAGTCGCGATGGGCCGTAACAGTCCCACGCACATGCCGGCAGTCACGCCACCGAGCAGGTAGAACCCGAGCACCCATCCCCAAGAGATGCGTCGTAGGCCTCCGAGTTGCTGCACCTCGGTCGTCAGTTCCGCCAACGGATCAGCTCCGATGGCCTTGCCCACGGCTACGACCAGACTCGCGATCGTTCCTAGGACAACCGCCCATACTATGCCCCACTTCAGGCCCCAGCGGAGGTCCTCTGTCCAGGACCTAGCCATTATCCTCGACCGTCCCGTCCCAAAGTGCACGAGAAGGATGAGCTTCGGCTTTCGCCACTAGCCGCCCGTGCACGCTTGAAATGCGTCCCAGATCCTTGCGACGGTTCCAACGACCGGTAGAAGGCGAAGGAGCGTGCCTCCCGTTCCGTGGCCGCTCGTCACCGTAAGCCCAGTCTTCGCTGACGCCACTTCGGCGATTGCGGGGTCAGCCGTCACTAACCTGACACCAGTACTGACTGCTGAGGAAATGGTAGTCTGCAGGCCAGCCGCTTTGATCAAGGCAGCCGGAGGAGCTACCGCATCGGCCACGGACCAGCCCCGCGCCAGATTGGTGGTCACATCGCCGACGAATGCCGTACCTACTTCACCTCCCAAGGCGGCACCACGGAGTGCAATGCCCGTTCCTGCACTCGCGATCACCAGCCCATCCAAAGCAGCCGACAACAGAGCGTCTCCAATGGCATGACCGCAATTGGTGCTAGCCGCGCGGAACGCACCGGCTGTAGATAGCGCAGCGTCCCCACCGACGCCTCCGGCAGCAGCGGCACCCTGCAGAGCCCCGAGGAACCAATCGGACCCCCGCGTGCCGACGGAGCCCATGAAGTTGCGACCGCCATACGACGAGCCCGACGCGACGTCTGTCAATGGACGCCAAGTCTCACGATGTTAGCGGACGCCTACTTTTACGACCCTGCTCCTGCTCCTGATGGTTCACCTCCGGGTTCGGGTGTGCCGGGACGGGCCCTCATTTCATGAGCCGCTCGAGGTCCCGGAGCCGGTAGCTCCTGCCCTTGATGTTGAGGACGTGGCAGTGGTGGAGCAGCCGGTCGAGGAGGGCGGTGGCCATGACCTCGTCGCCGGCCAGGACCTCGGGCCAGTCCTTGACGGCCTTGTTGGTGGTGATGAGGATCGAGCCTTTCTGGTAGCGGTAGCTCACGAGGCGAAAGAGGAGACTGGCCTCGAGCCGGGTGAGCGGCTGGAAGCCGACCTCGTCGATGATCAGCAGGGCCACGTTCATGTACTTCTTGGCGCGCAGGCTGGCCTGGCAAGATCGCGAGGCGGTCAATCACCGCGCCATCTCACTGTGAGACCCAGCGGCCGGCTCCATCGCAAGAAGGCGTCGACACAGAGACGCGTTAGAGCCAAGGGGCCCGATGCGACAGCCCACGAACAGCGCTCTTCTGCCTTCATGTGCACGAAGGAACCACCGATCATCTTGAAGAAGTCCAAGTCTAGTGCATTGACAGCGGAGTCCACTTGTGCCGGCCGACACACGCATCCCGCCCGGCCATAAAGACCGTCTTTGCCGAGAGCGCAATCCGGGCCCAAACCAACGGAGTCGCCTCCTTTCGGTCCTATCGCACATTCGGGTCAAAGACCCGACGGACTCCCTACTTTCGCAGACTGACCACTCGCAACGTCGCAACTCCCCAGACAACAGGCTATCATAGGGAATCAACTCCGCGACATACCCCCAGGGCTTCGCGATTGGCACGCCTCGTCCCCCAGCTGAATCCCCTTGGCTGCACGCACGGCGCTGACGAGCCTGCTGACCGCACGCAACGCCCTTCTATCGTGTGACATACATGGGTGCGCCCCCAGACGGCTCCCTGCCGTTGTCCATAGGGAATGCTCGCTCGGCCTATCCAATTCCCACAAAGACGCCGACAATCATGACACCCATTGCGAGGCCGATTAGCAGTCGAGAGACGACCTGGAACTTCCTGCCCTCGGGGGCGAAAGCCGATAGCGGTGCGAAGAGAGTCCGTGTCCGAAACCTGTGCCTCGTTTCAGCGTCAGGAATATAGCGAAGACCGAAATGTGCAAGAACACTTCCAGCCAAGCCAAGTATGCCTGCCACTCCGATAATAGGCCACAGCCGTGGTGGGAGGCTGCTCGTCGCTCCCGCGAGGAAGTGCGCATACAATATGAGTAGAGCCACGCCTAGGAACGCAAATGCAAGAGTCTTATAGAGCAGGCCAGTTGGCTGATACTGCGACAACGGTGCCCAAAAGCCCTTCCTTCGAAGCGATTCTCGCCCGTCGCCGTCCCTCGCATGGTAACTCGCCAGCCAATTGGCCACGTTGGCGGCGATCACAGCGGCGATTATGCCTATAGTGGGCCAGTCCAAGCTCTCCATCCGTCTCTCCCGTGCTTCGCAGCTAGAAGGCGAAACACCCGGTGTGTCCGCCGAACGACGTCATGTTCACGAAGAGACCCGCTCCACCTCCTGCGTTGAAACCAGTGCCGGAGAACTTGTGGTTGAGGAAGACGGCATTGGCCCCAAAGTCGCCGTAGCTTCCTTCCAGTTCGATGCTGCCGCCGCCACCGGCCTTGAAGCTCAATGCCACCAAGTCGTCAACGCCACCTGTCTGCACCGACACTTCGGCTCCACCCTCCGCTCCATAGCCGAAGGATGGGCCACCATGCCAATACAGAGCATATGTATGAGAATGTGTGTTGTCCGAGCCAATAGCCAGCCCGCCTTCTAGGTTTCCACCAAAGCCCTGAGCGTAGATAGTGCCCGCGCCGACACTGTATGTGCCATTGAGAGAGATGGACTCCGTTACGCCTGTGGCGCAGGTGGTCCGATGCGGAAGGTGTTTCTTGATGAAGGCTGCCGCCTTCACAGCGAAGCCACCGAAATCACCTTGGCTGAGCATGCCTGCCGTCACCGCCAGGGAATTCCACATGCTGCCAAGGGAGATGCTCTCTGCAAGGGCAAAGGCATAGGCGGCTCCGCCCCACCGAGACTCGACCGGGACGTGGAGTCCTTGCACTCGATGGACCGGGCAGTCCCATGCGCCCGCGGTGCAGGTGGGCTCGAGCCCACTCGGATCGGTCCCATTGACCGGACTGTCCCCCACGTAGGCGTACGGATTGATCCCCGCCGAGAGCCCGAGCGGGTCCTCGCTGATGAAGCGCCCCAGCCCGGGATCGTAGTACCGGGCCCGCACGTAGGAGAGGCCGGTATGCTTGTTCCACGCGAGGCCGGCGTAGCGCAGCGGGTTGGTCACCGAGCCCGTGGCCACCTGCGGCTCGCCCCACGGATCGTAGCGGTCCTGGTTCTGGACGCCCGAGCCGTCGAACAGGCCCTCGACCGAGCCGAGGTCGTCGGTGGCGTAGCTCAGCTGGACTTCCCTCGCGTCCCGACCGACGCTAGCGTTCAGATCGAGAACTCCAGTCGAATGCCGCAGAGGTGCGGTCGCCAACCCGAGACCCACGCCACCTCCGAAGACCTAAGCCACCGCGTCAGCGATGACCTCCAGACGGCGTGAGGGTGGCCTCGCGTCGCCGTGCGACAATCGGCCCGAACGTGGCGCAATCCAGCTCACTATGTCCGGAGCGGGTGGAAATCCCTACAGGGCCTCCCCGTGCGAATCGGATTCCCACCTGACAGGAATGTGGCGAGCTATAGCTTCAAGAGCTTTCCTGTCCAGCTTGCTGGCAATGCTGTTGATGGACAAGAAGCCAGCTCTTTCAAGCAGCATACGCCCTCCCGCAGGCTCGAAGCGAAGCACGACCCACCGCAGAATCATGTAGCGCTCCTGAACGCATACACTTCGGTACCGCTCCCAGGGAAGGAAGAGGCCACCTCCCACAATACCATACTGACCAATACGGTATGACAGCAGTTCCCACCTGCGGATGCCGTGAATCATGAACCAAGTCGAAGCCACGAGGGCGAGCAACAGGCCGTACTCTGATAGTGCATGCGTCCATCCGCCTCGACCATTGAGAGCCTGACGCAGCAGATTCACTCCTACCAAGGCTAAGAGGATCAGCGACGCGGACTCGCACAGCACGAGCAGCGCATTCCATATCCCCCGGAGTCGAACGGTAACCTCCACCTCGCCAACTCGGCCTTCAGCACTGGAAAGCCTTGCGGCCAATACGAATGCTGCCGGAGAGATGGCCAATAGCCACATGATAATGTCCGAAAGCATGATCTTACCAGGTTTGAGTTTCCGAACAGCCGAAGGCGGGCATGAATGTCGGCTTCACTGAAGACAGGCCGCAGTCGGATTGGGAGTTCCAGTGAGTTCATTAGAGACATAGGCCGTGGTAGCGGCCTCGCCGAGCGCACTTAGGAGCATCACACGCGGTTCATAAATATAGGATATGCCACTGAAGACCAAGCCGACGAATGCACCTACCTTCGCTCTCTTCTTCCGAGAGGGCGAAACGTCCGCGGCGTCTATGTCCCGCCACGTGGCTCGAGCAGCTTGAACATCAAAGAACAGATTTAGCACGGTGCCCGGCCCAGGAAAGGCTTGGAAAGGTGCGAGATCGAGGACCTCGTAGAGGGCCCGACCGCAAGGATCGTCTAGGGCATCTGCCGGCTTGCTCACGCCTGCGCGGCCTCCGCTTCCACCCACTGTCGCTGCGGGGTCGGGGCCAAATCCTATTGGCTGCTGCCTTCCCCGATGTCCGAAGTTCTTAGTAAAACCAGACGTGCGGGGCGTATCAAACGGCCACGCTCCACTCGTGCCGCTGGACTCGACCCACACCCACGCGATTCCGCCGTGGTCGCACACCAAGTGGAGCCCGTCGTCCATTTGGATCAGGATGCAATTTACCGGATCCATCCCCGACGGATCGGTCCCGTTCACCGGGCTGTTCCCCACGTAGGCGTAGGGGTTGATGCCGGCCGCGAGCCCGAGCGGATCCTCGCTGATGAAGCGTCCGAGCTCGGGGTCGTAGGAGCGGGCGCCCATGGCGTAGAGGCCCTCGTGCCAGTCGAGCATCGAGCCGGCCCAGCGCAGCCAGTTGGACACGGTGGTCGAGCCGTGCTGGGCGTTCCCCCAGGGGTCGTAGCGGTAGTCGTTGGCCACGCCCGAGGCGCCGAACAGCCCGAGGACGGAGCCGAGGTCGTCGGTGGCCAGGTAGTAGGTCTCCGCGTCGGCGCGCAGGCTGTGGGGCGGGGCGCCGCCGGGGAAGTAGGCGTAGGTGGCCTTGAGCGCGGTGGCCCCGGCGTAGACGGCGAACAGGGAGCTTCCGTCCCACAGGAAGTGGAGGACGTAGCCGGTCTTGCCGCGCTCGACGCGGCGGCCGAAGCCGTCGTACTCGTAGCGCCACACGGTGTCGCCGTCGGCGATACTGTCGAGGCGGCCCGTGGGGCTCCAGTAGAAGCTCTCGTCGACCCCGTTCCCGGACTTGGAGGTGAGCCGGCCGGCGGCGTCCCAGGTGAGGCTGTAGCCGGCGAAGGAGCTCGGCCGGTCGGCCGTGTCGATCACGGCGCCGTGGTCGGTGCGATTCCCCACCGCGTCGTAGGCGTAGAGCGCCGAGTCGGCGACCGTGTAGCCCGAGTTGAAGCTGCAGTCGTTGGGATCGATCGAGCCCGGCGTGCAGGTCACCCCCGCGTTGGCCACGCGGTCCACGTAGCTGGTGAGCCGGCTCTCACTGTCGTACGTATAGGCCCGGCTCGTGTCCTCGCTCGCCCCCCGGTAGACCGCGGTCCGCCGGCCGAGCGAGTCCTCGCTGAACGCCTGCCCGAACTTCGCCTCGAGGACGGAGCTGCTCCACGAGAGGGACCCCGTCCGGTGGGAGGAGGCCACGCCGCGCCACAGCGTGTCGCCGGTCGGGTAGATCACTTTCGTGGTCTGGCGGTCCGCGTCGTAGGCGAAGGTCGTCGCCTGCCCCCCGGCGTCGATGAGGGAGTCCAGCCGGCCCTGGTCGTCGTACCGGTAGCCCACCGAATCGGTCCACGGGGTCGTCGCGGCGATCTCGGCCCGGCGGCCCTCCCCGTCGTACCGGCTGTGCAGGACGTAGCGGGTAGAGCCCCGGCGGGTGATCTGGTCCACCACGCGGCCCGCGGCGTCGTAGGTCACCGTGTCCGTGCTCGCGGCGTTGGAGGCGGCGACGAACAGGCCGTCGGGATCCGTCGTGAACGTGGTGGTGTCGCCCCCCTCGGCGCGCCACGCCAGTTGGCCCAGGGCGTCGTAGCCGAAGCCCACGGTCTGACCGACCCGGTTCGTCCAGCTCGTGATCCGTCCGTTCGCATCGTAGGCGTACGCGTCGGCGTGGCCGGCGGGATCGGTGCGCCCGGTGATCCAGCCCAGGGCGTTCCGGTCGAACGAATAGGTCTGTCCGAGGGCGTCGGTCACTCCCGTGACGTAGAGCGAGTCGTACGACAGGCGCGTGGTGTCCCCCAGGGGGCCGACCGTGAGGGTCACCCGGTTCAGCGTGTCGTAGGCCGTGGTGGCGGTGTGACCGTCGGCGTCGGTGACCTGGACGGTCCGGCCGTGATCGTCGTAGGCGTAGCGCGTGGTCCTCGCCTCGCTCGACAGCGTCGAGTCCACGCCCGTCTCACGACGGGCGCGTCGTTTCGAATCGCGCCTCTACTTGGAGCCGGCCGACGATCGGCTCGAGACTCATACCGATACGATACGGATAGCAGACTCGGGCGAAATAGTCAAGGCTCTCGGAGGCGTTTTTTCGATTCCTGACTCCACAACACGCATGGTGACATAGGCTTATGAATGACGGACACGGCGGTGGTATCGGCCATCGGCGCGACCGATTCGCGAAATGAACGGGTCTTGCGCCCCGGGGGACGCGACGCCAGCCGCACGGTTCGGGGTCGGATCGACCCGGGGGCCACGAGGTCACCACGGCGCGAGGGCCCGGGTGGAGAGACCTGCCCGCTCCCTCGACGGAGCGCCCCTCGAAGCCCTACCTTGCTGGGCTGGAAGCGGAGACGACACGGCGCGGCCGCGGGCCGCGCCTGGACGATAGCATCGGGACGCTCATGGCCGAACGAAAGATCCGGGTCCTGGTGGCCAAGCCCGGCCTGGACGGACACGACCGCGGCGCCAAGGTGATCGCCGCCTCCCTGCAGGACGCCGGCATGGAGGTCATCTACACGGGCCTGCACCAGACGCCCGAGCAGATCGCCTCGACGGCGCTCCAGGAGGACGTCGACGTGGTGGCCCTGTCGATCCTGTCCGGGGCGCACATGACGCTGTTCCCCCGCGTGAAGAAGGAGCTGGAGGAGCGGGGGCTGGACGACGTCCTCATCACGGGGGGCGGCATCATCCCGAAGGAGGACATCGAGGCGCTCGGGGAGCAGGGCATCGGGCGGCTATTCGGGCCGGGGAGCCCGACGACGGACGCGATCGACTACATCCGCTCCTGGTACGAGGAGAACCGCGCGGGCGTCGGGGACGCATGAGCCCCGAGGGCGGAGGCCCCCTCCGGGCTCTGGCCGCGGAGGTCCGTGCCCTCGAAGAGCGCCTGGAGCGGGGCGGCGGCGACAAGCGCATCGAGCGCCAGCACTCGAAGGACAAGCTCACGGCGCGCGAGCGGGTCGAGCTCCTGGTGGATCCGGGCGGCTGCTTCCTCGAGATCGGCCTCCTGGTGGCCTACGACCGCTACGACGGGGAGGCTCCGGGCGCCGGCGTGGTGACCGGTGTCGCCGAGGTCGAGGGCCGCGAGGTGGTCGTGGTGGCCAACGACGCCACCGTGAAGGCGGGCTCGTGGTGGCCGGAGACGATCACCAAGATCCTCCGGGCCCAGGAGATCGCCATGCGCTGCCGGGTCCCCATCGTCTACCTGGTGGACTCGGCCGGCGTGAACCTTCCCTACCAGGGGGGCGTGTTCCCGGGGCAGTACGGCGCCAGCCGCATCTTCTACTACAACTCGATCATGCGGCACTACCTGGAGGTGCCGCAGCTCTCGGCCGTCATGGGGCCCTGCATCGCGGGCGGCGCCTACCTGCCGGCCCTCTCCGACGTGATCGTCATGGTGGAGGGCTCGAGCTTCATGGGGCTGGGCGGGCCCAATCTGGTGAAGGGGGCCACGGGGCAGGAGGTGGAGGCCGAGGAGCTGGGCGGAGCCCTCACGCACAACGCCATCAGCGGCGTGGCGCACTACCGGGTCGAGGACGACCGCGCCTGCATCGCCCGGCTCCGTGAGCTCGTGTCCGAGCTGCCGCCGGCCGAGCGGTTGGAGCCGTCGGCCGCCGCGGCCCCCCCGGCCCGCGACCCGTCGGACGCCTACGACCTCTTCCCCGAGAACCACCGGCAGCCCTACCGCATGGAGGACGTGCTCGACACGATCCTCGACGAGAGCTCGCTGGAGGAGTTCCAGGCCGACTTCGCCCGCGAGATGCTGACGGGGGTGGGGAGCCTGATGGGCCACCGGGTCGGCGTCATCGCCAACCGGCGAGGGATGTTCAAGGCGAAGGACGGCGGGGCGCCGCGCTTCGGCGGCATCGTGTACGCGGACAGCGCCGAGAAGGTGGCCTACTTCATGGACACCTGCGACCGGCACCGGATTCCGCTGCTGTTCGTGCAGGACGTGAGCGGCTTCATGGTCGGGACGGAGGCCGAGCACTCGGGGATCATCCGGGCCGGCGCGCGCATGGTGGAGTCCATGGCCTGCGCCCGCGTGCCCAAGATCGTCCTCACCCTGAACCACGCCTCGGGGGCCGGTTACTACGCCATGGCGGGGCAGGGCTTCGACCCCGACTTCATCTTCACCTGGCCCTCGGGGCGCATGGGCGTCATGGAGGGCGAGTCGGCCGTGCGCGCCATTTACGGGCCCAGGCTGGACGCGGCGGCCGCCAGCGGCGAGGCGCTCGACGACGACACGCAAGAGGCCATCGAGCACACGCGCCAGGAGTACGAGCGCCAGCTCGACGCCCGCTACGCGGCGGCCCGCGGCTTCGTGGACGCCATCATCTACCCGGAGGAGACCCGCGACGTGCTCGAGTTCGCGCTGCGCACCGCGCTCAACAACCCGGCGCCCCACATCGGGGCCTTCACGCTCCCCGACAATGCGTAGGCGGCGGACGCGCTCCAGGGGGCGCGCGTGAGCCGCTCGATCCGGGTCGCTTCCGGACAGGGTTTCTGGGGCGATTGGCAGGAGGCGCCCAAGCTCCAGGTGCGCCGGGGGCCGATCGACTACCTGATGCTCGACTACCTGGCCGAGATCACCATGTCGATCCTCCAGAAGCAGAAGGAGAGGGATCCGTCCGCCGGCTACGCCCGCGACTTCGTGCCGCTGATGGCCGAGCTGGCCCCCGAGCTGATCGAGCGGGGCGTCCGCGTGGCCAGCAACGCGGGCGGCGTGAACCCGGAGGGCTGCCGCGAGGCGCTGGTCGAGGCCCTCGCGGGCACGAGCCTCTCCCGGCCGCTGCGGATCGCCACGGTGGCCGGGGACGACCTCTCGGGCCGGCTGGACGATCTCCTGGCCGCCGGCCACGAGCTCCGCAACATGGAGACGGGCGAGCCGCTGGCGGCCGTGCGGGACCGGGTGCAGTCGGCCAATGCCTACCTGGGCGCCGCGCCCATCGTGGAGGCCCTGGAGGGCGGGGCCGACGTGATCGTCACGGGCCGCTCCACCGACACGGCGCTCACCTACGCCCCCATGATGCACGAGCTCGGCTGGGGGGCCGAAGACTGGGACCGGATCGCGGCCGGGATCGTGGCCGGCCACATCAACGAGTGCGGCGCCCAGGCGGCGGGCGGGAACACCCTGTACGACTGGCGCTCGGTGGACCTCGTGGAGCCGGGCTACCCGATCGTCGAGATGGACGAGGGCGGGAGCTTCGTCGTGACCAAGCACCCGGACCTCGGCGGGCGGGTCACGTGGGCCACGGTCACCGAGCAGCTCGTGTACGAGATGGGGGACCCCACCGAGTACATCACCCCGGACGCGATCGCCGACTTCACCACCATCCACCTCTCGGACGAGGGCGGGGACCGGGTGCGGGTGTCGGGGGTCGAGGGCCGGCCGCGCACCGACCGGCTCAAGGTGTCCATCGCCTACCACGCCGGCTGGAAGGCCACCGGGACCCTCACCTACGCGTGGCCCGACGCCCTCGACAAGGCGCGGCGGGCGGACGAGGTCCTCCGCGGACGGCTGGCCGGCCTCGGCCTGTCCTTCGACGAGATCCGGACCGAGTTCGTGGGCGCGGGGGCATGCCACGGGCCGCGCCTGGCCGGACCGCCCGCGCCGGACCTGCCGGAGGTGGAGCTGCGGGTGTCGGTGCGCGGGCCCGACCGCGACCCGGTCGAGCGCTTCACGCGCGAGATCGCGCCCCTCATCCTGGCCGGGCCGCCCGTCGGTCACCGGCTTCGCGGGCGGGCGCCCGCGGGTGCAGGAGGTGATGGCCTACTGGCCCGCGCTCGTCGACCGGGACGTGGTGGAGCGGGACGTGCGCGTCGAGATCGTGGAGGCGGGAGCGTGATCGCCGGGGAGGGAGCGTGAAGGTCCAGCTGCGCGAGGTCGCGTTCGCCCGCTCGGGCGACAAGGGCGACACGGCCAACGTGGGCCTCATCGCCATGACGGACTCCGTGTATCCCATTCTCGTGAAGGAAGTCACGGCCGATCGTGTGAAGGAACACTTCAGGGGCGTGTGCCGGGGCGAGGTGGAGCGCTTCGAGCTCCCCAACCTCGGCGCCCTGAACTTCCTGCTGCACGAGTCGCTGGGCGGAGGCGGCACCGTGTCCCTCATGCTCGACGCGCAGGGGAAGACGTTCTCGACGGCCATGCTGCGGCTCGAGGTCGAGGTGCCCGACCAGGTGCTGGAGGAGGCCCGGGCGGCCCGCGCGATAGACGGGAGGTCGGCGTGAGCGACTACGAGCACATCCGGGTGGAGCGGGAGCCGGAGGCCGGGACGGCGTGGATCGTCCTCGACGACCCGGACCGCCGCAACGCGCTCAACGCCCACCTCGTGGCCGAGCTGAAGACCGCGCTCCGGGCGCTGGACGCCGAGGAGGGGGTGCGGGCCATCGGGCTGCGCGGGGCGGGGCCGGACTTCTGCGCCGGCGCCGACCTCCGCGAGGTGCGGGCCACCATGGACGAGGGCGCCCTGGCCAGCCTGGAGGACGCCGACGCGCTCGGCGAGCTGTTCGTCCTCCTCCGGCGGCTGTCGCGGCCCGTGGTGGCCGCCGTGCGCGGCCGGGCGCTGGCGGGAGGCTGCGGGCTGGCCACCGCCTGCGACCTGATCGTCGCCGCCGAGGACGCCGAGTTCGGCTACCCGGAGGTGCGGCTCGGCTTCGTGCCCGCCATGGTCATGGCGCTGCTCAGGCGCTCTCTGGGCGAGAAGCGCGCCTTCGAGCTGGCCGCGCTCGGGGACCGGTTCGGGGCGGCGCGCGCCCACGAGCTCGGACTGGTGGCCCGGCTCCTGCCGGCGCAGGGCTTCGAGGAGGAGGCGCGCGCGTACGTGGCGGAGCTGGCGTCGCGCAGCGGTTCGGCCGTGCGCCTCACCAAGCGGCTCCTGTACGGCCTGGACGGCGTGGGCTTCGAAGATGCCATCCGGGCCGGGGCCGACGTGAACGCGCTGGCGCGGCTCACGGATGACTGCCGGGCGGGCGTCGACCGGTTCCTGTCGCGCTGAGGGTGCCGTGACCCTGCCGCTGCTCGTCCTCCTGTCCGTGATCGAGATGGCCCTGTGGCTGGCGGCGGGGCTGTGGCGGGGCGTGCCCTGGGTGACCGAGGTGGCCATGGTCATGACGACGGCGCAGGGAATCGGGGCCGGGCTCCTGTGGCGGCGATTCTGGCACGGCAAGCCGTCGAGGGCGATCTTCGGCGCCGGCGGCCGCTTCGTGGGCTTCGAGGCGGCGGTCGTGTTCGGCGCCGCGGAGGCCCACGCGGTGGGCACGGGATTCGGCACGGGGGAGCCCTGGCTCGGGGCCCTCATGCTGGCGCCGCCGGTGGCGCTCGCGGGGTTCGCGCTCCGCGGCGCCCTGCGGATGGAGAGGCGGAACAGGCTGGAGGTCGAGGGTGAGCGACAGGGCGACTAGCGGGGGACCGGGCGCCGGGCGTCCGGAGAGGACGGTCCGGAGCCTGGTGGCGTGGGCGGTGGCCATGGTCACGTGGCTGGGCGGCCTGTGGATCATCAAGGACCTCGGAGGCCGCACGGCCGTGACCGGAGGCCTGCTCCTCCTGGTCGTGGCCCTGGCGGCGCTGGGGATCGCCGTGGCCGGCCACGCCTACGGTCCCGATGCGGAGGGCCCGCTCGACCTCAGCACCCGCCTCGGCGTCGGCGTCCTGGGAGGGGCGCTGGGAGGGCTGGCGGCCATCGCCGCGCTGTGGATCCTGGGCGTGGTGCGGATTCCCGACCTCCTCGGGGTGGCGCTCGGCAACCACATCGAGGCCACCCGATGGCTGGTGGGCGCGTGGAACGGGGCCATCTGGGGCCTCTTGCTCGGCGTCGCCTACCCGCTCGTGCCCGGACGCGGGCCCATGACCCGGAGCGTGGCGTTCGGCCTCGTGCCGGCCCTGTGGACGCTGCTCCGGGTGCTGCCGTCGCGGGGCCTGGGCGTGTTCGGGGTCCATCTCGGCTCGCTCGCCTTCCTCATCGTTGTGTTCCTGAACCTCGTCTGGGGGCTGGTGACGGGCGGTTGCCTGTCGTGGGCCGAGTCTTCGGATCTGGCGCCGGTCGACCGGCTGCCGGGCGAGGCGTGAGCCGGCGACGTGGGAAACGGCGTCGGCTCGCACCGCTGGTGGCTCGGACTCCAGCTCCTGCTGGGAGGGCTCGGCCTGGTGGCGTGGGTGGCAGGCGCCCTCTTCCTGCACGAGGACTTCCTGAGCGGCCTCGGCCTGGGGCTGCTGATCGGCGGCCTCCTCCTCCGCTTCGGTCGCCGGGCGGCGCGGGAGGATGCGGCGGAGGGCGGCGGATGACGCGGCGGATCGCGGGCACGCTGGCGGCCCTTGCCCTGTCCATCCTGGCGATGGCCACGGGCCCCGCGCGCGGCGCGGCGCAGGTGGCCGGGGCGTCGCCGGACAGCGCCCGAGCTCCGGCAGCGACGCCCGCTGCCGTGGGCAGCACGGTGTTCGGCTGGGCGCTCCTGGCCTACGACGCCAGCAGCGGGGAGCTGGGGATCGTGGCCGCCTCGGACCGGTTCTCGGCCGGGTCCGGCGTGCCCTACCTGGACCGCCGCGTGGGCGCCGTGGCGGTGCTCGGTCGGCTGGACGCCGCCCTGGGACACTCGGTGCTGGGGTCGCTGCGGGGCGGCGCCACGCCGCAGGGCGTGGTGGGAGCCGGAGCGGCGGACCCGGACTCGGCGGCGGGCGGCGCCGCCCAGGTGGGCGCGCTCACGCCCGCCTGCCAGATGGCCGCGCGCACCTCTCCCGGCCTGGTGCCGTGGAGCGGCTCGTCCATCGGGCGGATCGGGCGCCAGCTGCTGGCTGCTGATGGGCACGGGGCTCTCCGACAGCACGCTCCTGCCGCGGCTGGCCGCCGCCTACGGCCGCTCCGGGGGCGACCTTCTGGACCGCTTCCTGGCCGTGCTGGACGCCGCGGGCCGCTCCGAGGAGGACGCGCCCCGCAGCCGCTCGGCCGTCCTGTGGATCACGGCGCCTCCGGGATCGTCCCCTCCGCTGGGCCGCGGGGAGCTGCGGCTGCAGGTGGAAGACGTGCAGCGTCCCTCGGATGCGCTGCGCGAGGTGGCCGACGCCGGGCGCGCCGACGCGCTCGCCTCGCGGGCGGCCGTCGCGGTGGACCGGGCCGACTACCAGGCGGCTCTCGATCTGTCGAAGCGGGCGCTCGACGTGGAGCCCGCCACGGCCCTCGCGTGGCTGGCCCGCGGGCGGGCGCTGCTCTTCCTGAACCGGGCGGACGAGGCCGAGCAGGCCTTCCAGCGCATGCTCGAGGTGGACCCGTGGCTCCTGCACGTGCTCGGGAACCCGGCCACCGGCCGGATCCGGCAGGGCGTGATCCCGTACCGGCCGCGTCTCCTCCAGCGACTGGACGTGTACCGGAGGGCGTTCTGGCCGGACGTGACCTTCCCGGCCGACTCCGCCAGGTGACACGGGCGGCTTGAGACCCGGGTGATGGCCGGGGGCTTCGTGACCCCATGGGCCGCACCCCCACCCTTGCCGACGCCGTCCGGGTCCTCCGCCGCCACTGGGGCCACCCGGGCTTCCGGCCCGCTCAGGAGCCGGTGGTGCGGGCCGTGCTCGCCGGCCGGGACGTCCTCGCCGTGCTTCCCACCGGCGGTGGAAAATCGGTCTGCTTCCAGGTGCCGGCCCTCCTGCACCCGGGGCTGACGCTCGTCCTCTCCCCCTCATCAGCCTCATGGAGGACCAGGTCTCCGGCGCCGAGCGTCGGGGGATCCCTGCGGCCGCCCTCACGTCGGCCACGCCGAGCCGCGAGCGCGAGCGCACGCGCGCCGCCCTGGCCGCAGGTCGCCTGCGGCTCCTGTACGTCTCCCCGGAGCGGCTCGAGGCGCCCGGCTTCGCGCGCTGGCTCGAAGGGGTGCGCGTCGCCCGCATGGCGGTGGACGAGGCACACTGCATCTCGGAATGGGGACACGACTTTCGCCCCTCGTACCGGCGCATCGCGCGGGCGTGGAGCGCGGTGGCGCGGACCCGGCCGCCGATCGCCGCGTTCACCGCCACGGCGACCCCCGCCACCCGCCGGGACATCGCCGATGTGCTGGAGCTGCGCGACCCGGCCGTGTTCGCGTCCTCCGTGGACCGGCCCAACCTGCGCTGGTCGGCGGTGCGCGTACGCACGCTCCAGGAGGCCGCCGTGCGCGTGCTGGAGGCCGTACGCGCCGCCGCGGGGGCGGTCGTGGTGTACGCTCCCACCCGCAGCCGCGCCGTCCGGGTCGCGGAGGCGCTCCGCCGCCTCGGGGTGGGCGCGTCCGCGTACCACGCCGGCCTCCCCGACGACGTCAGGGAGCGGGTGCAGGGGGAGTTCCTGGCGGGCGCGGTGCAGGTGGTGTGCGCGACCAGCGCCTTCGGTATGGGCGTGGACCATCCCGAGGTGCGGCGCGTGGTGCACCTGGGCATCCCCGGCTCGCTGGAAGCCTACGTCCAGGAGGCGGGGCGGGCGGGCCGCGACGGGCGGACGGCCGAATGCATCCTGGTGTCGCACGTCGGGGACGAGGCGCTCCAGCGCGGCTTCATCGAGCGAGCCTGGCCGCGCCCGCGCCTCCTCTACCGGGTGTGGGACGCCATGCGGCCGGGCGAGCCGGCCGACCCGGACGCGATCCGCGCTCGCCTTCGCTCGCCTCCCGCCGCCGAGGCGGTCGCGGCCGCCCTCCGCCTGCTCGCCGAGTTCGGGTGCGTGCGACCCGCCGCCGGGTCCGAGGGATGGCGACGCGGTCCCGCCTTTCTGCGGCGGAGGATCGATCCGGCGGCCGCGCGCTGGGGTCGACGCCGCGCCCGCGACCGGCTGGACGCCATGCGCCGCTATGTCGCCACCCGGGAATGTCGCCGCGCCGTCGTGGCGCGCTGGTTCGGAGATCCGGCTCCGACCTGCGCCGGCTGCGACCGGTGTCAACCCGACTGATGCACGCGACGACCGACCCCGCAGGCCCCCGAGACCGCTCGTCCGAGTCTCGAGCGCCGCCCTCCGCGCCCGTCCACTATTTCACCGCCCGTTAGAGCTCCCTACATTGTAAGGCTGAACGTGGACCGCGCGCCGCCGGCCTCCGGGCGGCGCGTCTCAGACCCGGTGAGTTACGAACACGCGACGGGATCGCCCATAGATGAACGAGTACGACGGCTACCTCGAGGACCACCACTACATGCTCCGCGACATGGTCAGGGAGTTCGCGGAGTCCGAGATCGCTCCCGTGGCCGCCCGCTTCGACGAGGAGGAACGCTTCCCGTGGGAGAACGGGGCCAAGATGGCCGAGCTCGGGCTGTTCGGGATCTCGATGCCCGAGGTCTACGGCGGCGCGGGCATGGACCTCCTCTCCTCGGTGGTGGCCGTGGAGGAGCTGGCCCGGATCGACGCCAGCCACTCGATCATGGTCGGGGCCCACACCTCCCTGTGCTGCACCCCGATCTCCCGGCACGGCACCGACGAGCAGAAGGAGAAGTACCTCACGCCGCTGGCCAGCGGCGTGGTCCTCGGGGGCTTCGGCCTCACCGAGCCCGGCGCGGGCTCCGACGCGGGCGGCACCACGACCACGGCCGTGAAGACGGGCGGCCACTACGTGCTCAACGGTCGCAAGACCTTCATCACGCACGGCGGGGTGGGGGAAGTCCTCGTGCTGGCGGCGCGCACCTCCCCGGCGGAGAGCGGCACGCACGGCATCACCGCCTTCATCCTCACCAAGGAGACGTGCGACCTGGAGGAGGCCATGCGGGTGGGCTTCGGCCACAGCGACCAGCTCGAGCCCATGCCGGGCCTCGAGGTGGGCCAGAAGCTGCGCAAGCTCGGCTGGAACGCCTCCGACACGCGCGAGCTCATCCTCGAGGACGTCGAGGTGCCGGAGGAGAACGTGCTGGGCGAGGTGGACCGCGGATTCCGCATCTTCCTGGACACCCTGGACGGTGGACGGGTGGGGGTGGCGGCGCACGCGGTCGGTATCGCGCAGGGGGCTTTCGACCTGGCGGTGCGCTACACGAACGAGCGCGAGCAATTCGGCTCCAGGATCAACCAGTTCCAGGGCGTGCGCTTCATGCTGGCCGAGATGGCCACCCGCATCCACGCGGCCCGGCTCATGACGTACGAGTCGGCGCGGCTGCGCCAGGCGGGCCGGCGGCACAAGAAGGAGGCCTCCATGGCCAAGCTGTTCGCCTCCGAGACGGCCATGGACGTGACCATCAAGGCCGTCCAGCTGCACGGCGGCTACGGCTACACGCGCGAATACGCGGTCGAGCGCATGATGAGGGACGCGAAGATCACCGAGATCGGCGAGGGGACGAGCGAGATCCAGAAGATCGTGATCGCCCGCGAGCTGCTCCGCGGCCTCGAGGACTGAGGCGGAGCCGGGGCGGGGATCATCATGCGACGTGAAATCGTCATCAACGTGGCGGGCCAAGAGACCCGCGTAGCCATCCTCGAGGACGGCAAGCTCGTCGAGTTCATGCACGAGCGGCCCGAGCAGGAGCGGATGGTCGGGGACCTGTACCTGGGGAAGGTGGAGGCCGTCCTCCCCGGAATCCAGGCCGCCTTCGTGGACATCGGATCGGAGAAGAGCGCCTTCCTCCACGCCTCGGACCTGCGCGAGCGGGACGAGGACGACGAGGAGGAGGAGTCCGGGAACGGCCGCGGACGGCGCTACCCGGCCATCCAGGACGTGGTGTCCCGCGGCCAGGAGATCCTCGTCCAGGTCACCAAGGAGCCGATCGGGACCAAGGGTTCGCGCGTCACCAGCCAGGTGTCCCTGCCCGGACGCTTCCTCGTCTACATCCCGCACAGCTCCCACGTCGGCGTGAGCCGCAAGATCGAGGACCGCGACGAGAGGGCCCGACTCAAGAAGCTGGGTCGGGAGATCCTCGGGGAGGGGAACGGCGGGATCATCATCCGGACCGTGGGCGAGGAGCTCACCCGGGAGGCATTCGAGCAGGAGCTCAAGTCGCTGCGGAAGTCCTGGGACAAGGTCCAGCGGCGCGCTCGCAGCATGAAGGCGCCCGCTCTCGTGTACCAGGAAGCCACGCTGACCTCGGGGATCATCCGGGATCTGTTCACCGAGAAGGTGGACCTGCTCACGGTGGACGCGCCCGAGGTGGCGCAGGAGGTGCGTTCCTACCTGGGGCAGGTGAGCCCGGAGCTGCTGGACCGCGTCAAGGTGTACCGGGACTCGGAGCCGATCTTCGACGCGTTCGGCGTCGAGGACGAGCTCCGCCGGGCCTTCCAGCGGAAGGTGGAGCTCCCGTCGGGTGGCCACATCGTCATCGATCCGACCGAGGCGCTGGTGGCCATCGACGTGAACACCGGGCGCTACACGGGCAAGAAGGACCCGGCCGAGACCATCCTGCGCACGAACATGGATGCGGCGCGCGAGATCGCCCGCCAGCTCCGGCTGCGCGACATCGGCGGCATCATCGTGTGCGACTTCATCGACATGGACGAGCAGGAGTACCGCGACCGGGTGCTCCACGAGATGAAGACGCACGTGGGCCGCGACCGGGCGCGCTCCAAGGTGTTCGGGATCTCGGAGCTGGGCCTCCTGCAGATGAGCCGCCAGCGCGTGCGGCCCAGCCTGTACCAGGCGATGACCCAGCCGTGCCCGGTGTGCGAAGGTACGGGCCGGGTCCTGTCACCCGAAACCGTGGTGCGGAGGATCGAGCGCGCGGTGCGGCGGGCCGGTACCTCGGGTGAGTCGCGCGACCTCACCGTCCGGGTGCATCCCGAGGTGGCGCTCTATCTGCTGGAGGAGGAGCCCGCCTTCCTGCACCAGCTCCGCGAGGAGGCGGGGATCGCCCTCGACATCCGGGACGACCCGCTCATGCGGGTGGATGAGTTCCGCCTGCTGGCCTCTCCGGCCGACCAGGACGTGACTTCCCGGTACGCGGTGGCCTGAGCGCCGGAGCCGCGAGCCCAACGTTGACGAGTACCCGCTAGCCGCCCTATCTTTGTCGGCTCCGAACGAACCTAGAGGAACGAAGGCGAGCCGAGCATGTACGCGATATTCGAGGCCAAGGGCAAGCAGTGGCGCGCCGAGCCCGGCGCGACCCTGCGGCTGCCGAGTCTGGACGCCGAGCCGGGCGACAGGGTGGTGTTCGACGACGTCCTCCTGGCCGACCAGGACGGCGAGGTCATCATCGGCCGACCCTCTCTGGAGGGGTCCGCGGTGGCCACCGAGGTGCTGCGCCACGGCAAGGGCGAAAAGATCGTCGTCTTCAAGATGAAGCGGCGCAAGAACTACCGCCGCAAGCAGGGCCACCGGCAGGCCTACACCGAGGTGGTGGTCGTGGACATCACCCTGGGCGGGGGCGAAGCCGCGACCAGGCCGAAGAAGGCCGCGAAGACCGAGGCCCCCGAGGCCGAGAAGAAGGCGGAGACTCCGAAGGCCGAGAAGAAGGTCGAGGCGCCGACGGCCGAGAAGCCGGCTCCGAAGAAGGAGGCCGTCGCGGAGGCCATCGCCGAGGCGGAGATCACCCCCGCCGCGGCCGAGCTGGCGGCCGAGAACGGCATCGACGTCTCCTCGATCGAGGGCACCGGCAAGGACGGCCGGGTTCTCAAGTCGGACGTGGAGAAGGCGATCAAGGAACGGGACGAGGGATAATCCGATGGCGCACAAGAAGGGACTCGGCTCGACCCGTAACGGTCGTGACAGCAAGCCCAAGTACCTGGGCGTCAAGAAGTACGGCGGCGAGCGCGTGCGGGCCGGCAACATCCTCGTCCGGCAGCGAGGCACGCCCATCCACCCGGGCCGCAACGTGGGCCGGGGCAAGGACGACACGCTGTTCGCGCTCGAGGACGGGGTGGTGACCTTCGCCACCCGGCGTGGTGGGCGGAAGTTCGTGAGCGTGCTGCCCGAGGCCTGACCGGGCGTCGACACGGAGCCCGGCCTGTCGGGCCGGGCAGGGGCTGCTCCGCCATCGAGCGGAGGAACGAAACGGGGGCGCCACGAGGCGCCCCCGCTGTCGTTTGCGGGGTGGGGCGGAAGCGCGGGGCGTGCGGCCTGCTAGAGAACGGACGCGGGCCGGGGCCGCGTGGCCCGCCAGGCAGCCGCGCTCGCCCTCCCCAGGGCGAGCGTGGCGAGCCCCACCGCCAGCCCCAGCATCGAGACCGCCGGGAGCGGCGTCACGCCCCGGACCAGGAGAGGCAGGGCCCGCTCGAGGCCCGCCACGACCACGGCCCCGGCCGCCGCGCCCATCGCCACCAGCTTCCCGGCGTCCGCCGCGACGAGCCGGGCGATGTGGAGCCGCCGGGCCCCCAGGGCGCGGCGGAGTCCGAGCTCGGCCCGGCGTGCCCGCACCCGGGCGGCCAGCGTGGCGGCCACGGCGTGGACCGCCAGCAGCAGGCACACGAGGGCGAGGGCGGTCGTGAGGCCGGCCAGCCAGCCCACCACCCGGACGCGGCCGTCCAGGAGACCGGACAGCGTGCCGAGCACCGTCGCGCGGCTCCCCGGCGCCGCGTCGGCCACGGCGCGAAGGGCGGCCTCCCCCGATGCCCGCGGATCGTGCCCCGGCTCCACGCGGAACGCGACGTCGGCCTCGGACGGGGGATGGTCGAGGGCCGAGACGTACAGGGTGGGCACGGCGGCGCCCCCGGTGCCGAGGCCGACGGGGTGCGGGACCTCCACCGTCCCCGCCACGGGGACGCCGGGTTCCAGCTTCGGCGTCTGGTCGGGCAGCCACAACCTCCGGCCCTCGGGGTCGCGTCCCTGGAACAGGCGGCTCCGGAAGGCACGGTCCACCAGCGCGGTCCCCGCGGCCGGACTGTCCGGGGCCGGGCCCGGCGGTGCCTGGTCCCCCCGGCCGCTCCGCGCCGTCCCGTCGAGCGCCCTTCTCCCCTGCAGCAGGTCGAAGAAGCCGGGTCCCACGGCCTCGTAGCGCACGAGCCCGAACATCAGGCCGGCGGCCAGGCCGCCGGCCGAGCACCAGGGGCAGTCGGCCGCCGCCCGGTCCACGGGGCCGAGGCCGAGGAGGGCGCCAGGGGAGGACACGGAGGCCTGGCTCACGCCGGGAAGCGCCAGGAGCCGGCGGCGGACGTCCGTCCACACCCTCGCCGAGACGGGCCCCGCGGGCAGTCGGACCCGGAGGAGAAGCGTGTCCGTGGCATCGGGGTAGGCCCGGGCGTCGGCCGCCACCGCCGGAGCGCCGCGCACGAGAAGCAGCGCCGCCACCGTCACGACCACGGCGGCGCCGACCTGGGCCGCGGCGAGCAGCCAGCCTGCCGTGCCGCCCGCGCCCGCCGAGAGGCCCGTGCCTCCGCCGGTCCGAGGGCCCGCCAGGTCGCCGATGCGCCGGGCCGGGTGCCTGAGGATCTCGCGGCGGGCCGCTCCGGGGAGAGCGACGACCACCACGGCGGCGAGGACCGCCACCAGCAACAGCGCGGCCGGGAGCCCGGCGGGGGCGCCCCAAGCGTGCGCGCCGGTCCCGAAGGCGAGCAGGGGAGGCGCCAGGCGGCGGAGCGCCACCCGTCCGGCCCAGCCGAGCGGGAGCGCAATCGCGGCCGCCGTGGCCGCCATTGTGAGGCCCTGCACGGCCCGCTCGCGCCGGAGGCGCCGCTCGCTGGCCCCGAGCGCGGCGCGCAGCGCCCACTCCGACTGGCGCTCCGCCGCGTCGGACAGGAGAGAGAGGCCCAGGTGGAGGACGCCTGCGGCCAGCGCCAGGAGCGCCAGGCCGCCGGCCACCCACAGCGCGGCCGACAGGGCGCTCCCCTGCAGCGCCGCCGCCGTGCGGAGATCGGGGCTCCACCCCCCGAACCAGCCCCCGTCGGGGGGCGTGGCGGCGCGCACCGCCCACGCCAGTCGGGGCGGCCACCAGGAGGCGAGGGCCAGGAGCCCGAGGATCGAGCCGCTGGCGCCCGCCGCCAGCCCGAGGGCGACGGCGGCGGTCCGCGGTCCGGCCGGGGCGCGCCGCCGGCCGCCGATTCGGCTACTCGCCGGTGAAGTGGGCCTCCCTCTTGCCCAGGAACGCATCGACGCCCTCCTCCATGTCCTTGGTCGAGAACAGGAGCGCGAACCAGCCTCGCTCGAATTTGAGGCCCTCCTCCAGCGGCATGCGGCGGGCGGCCAGCACGCTCTCCTTGGCGGCCTGCAGGGCGATCGGCCCCTTGGAGGCGATCTTCCGGGCCAGCTCCAGGGTGCGCTCCCGGAGCTGGTCGGCCGGGACCACCTCGTCGACCAGGCCGATGCGGCCGGCCTCCTCGGCGCCGACCATCTCGCCCGAGAGAATGAGCTTGAGGGCCCGGCCCTCGCCCACCAGGCGCGGCAGCCTCTGGGTGCCGCCGCCGCCCGGAATGATGCCCAGGTTGATCTCCGGCTGGCCCAGTCGGGCCCGGTCCGAGGCCATGCGGATGTCGCAGGCCATGGACAGCTCGCAGCCGCCGCCCAGGCAGTAGCCGTTGATCATGGCGATGACGGGCTTGGGGAAGTTCTCCATCGCCGAGTAGATGTTGCCGCGCACCATGGCACGGTGCTGCTGCGCCGGCGTCTTGCCCTCGAACTCCTTGATGTCGGCGCCCGCGATGAAGGCCTTCTCTCCCGCGCCGGTGAGGACGACCACGCGAACGGCGTCGTCGTCCCGCAGCGCGTCGAGCGCTCCCAGCAGGGCACAGCGCACCTCGCCGTTGAGCGCGTTCAGCTTGTCGGGGCGGTTCACGGTGAGGAGGGCCACGCCTCCGTCCAGCTTCTCGACCTTCAGCACGTCGCTCATGATTCTATCTCCTCTCACCACTCGTAGAAGCCCCGGCCGGACTTCCGGCCCAGCTTGCCCTCCTCCACCATGCTCTCCAGGAGCTCGGGCGGCCGGAACCGCTCCCCGAGCTCGCTGTGCAGGTAGCGGGCGATCTCGAGCCGCACGTCGAGGCCCACCAGGTCGGTGAGCCGCAGCGGGCCCATGGGATGCCGGTAGCCCAGCACCATGGCCGTGTCGATGTCCTCCGGGCTGGCCACGCCCTCCTCGACCATGCGGATGGCCTCGAGGCCGAGCGCGATCCCGAGTCGGGAGGAGGCGAACCCGGGCGAGTCGTGCACCACGATCGGGGTCTTGCCCAGCCGCTCGGCGAAGTCGCGCGCCCGCTCGATCGCCTGCGGGGCGCTGCGGTCGCCCTGCACGACCTCGACCAGGGCCATGATGTGGACCGGGTTGAAGAAGTGCATACCGACCACGCGCTCGGCGCCCGGGACGGACTCGGCCAGGGCCGTGATCGACAGGGAGGACGTGTTGGAGGCCAGGAGGGCGGCGGGTCCGGCCGCCTCGGCGGCCTCCGTCAGGACCTGCCGCTTTAGCTCGAGGCGCTCCGGGACCGCCTCGACCACGATCGCGGCTCCGGCGGCCGCCGCCGCGAGATCCGTCGTGACCGAGAGGCGGGCCAGGGTCCCCTCGCGGACGCCGGGCTCCAGCTTTCCGAGCTCGATGCCCTTGTCGAGGTTCCGCTCCACCCTGGCGCGGGCCGCGTCCAGCACGCCCCGGTCGATGTCGTAGAGGCGTGTCTCGTAGCCCGCCAGCGCCGCCACGTGGGCGATGCCGTGCCCCATGGTGCCCGCGCCGAGGACCGCGACGGGTCCGGGCGGCTCGATCCTGACGTCGTCTTCGTGCTCCATGTGTCCGCTCTCAGTCCTCGATCTGCTCTTCGGGCGGGCTCCGCCAGTCCACCGGCTTGCGGCGCACCACCTCGACCGCATCGAACCCCAGCTCGTCGGCGATGGCGTTGCCGATCACGTTTCCGGCCGACGTGTACAGGCGGATCTCCATGAACTCCTCCTCGCGGGCCCAGCGCAGGGCGGCCGTCAGGAGACGCTTGAGGTTGCCGCGCCGCCGTGCGTCGGGCCGCACGAACGGGGTCTGGATGCGCGCGTAGCGGGGCGGCATGAAGTACGGCAGGTTCTCTTCGGCGAAGCAGGTCACCATGCCGTCCAGGCCCCCATCGGGCCGCTCCAGGACGAACACGGCGGATTCGGGCCCTTCGATGTGCCGGCGGAAGACCTCGCGACGCTTCTCGAGCCCCCGCTTCGCCAGGCGGTAGGCCGGGTTGTCCCGGTGCAGGCGCAGGTAGTGCGACCACAGCGCGAGGACCTCCTCCAGGTCGTCGAGCGTGGCGTTCCGGAGGATGGCCTCGTCACGCATGGGAGCCATCCTCCCCGTCCTCCCCGTCCGGCCCGGAGGGCCGGCCCCCGAACCGGGGCGGCCGCTTCTCGACGAAGGCGCGCACTCCCTCGAGAGCGTCCTCCGAGCGGAAGCACGCCTCCTGCGCCCGGACCTCGTAGTCCAGCATCGTGTCGAGGTCGGCGCCCCACGTCTGGCGCAGGGCCTCCTTGGCGAGCCGGATCGGAAGGGCGGGCTTGGCGGCCAGCCGCTCGGCCAGTTCTTCCACCTCCTCTTCCAGCCGCTCGTGCGGCACCACCCGGTTCACAAGCCCGATGCGCTCCGCCTCGGCCGCGTCCACCATGTCGGCCAGGAAGAAGAGCTCGGCGGCGCGCGCCGGGCCCACCAGCCGGGGCAGGAACCACGTCCCGCCCCAGTCGGGGTGGAGCCCGATCCGGTTGAACGTCTGCCCGATCGAGGCGCGCTCGGAGGCGATGCGGAGGTCGCAGGCCAGGGCGAGGTTGGCGCCCCCGCCCGCCGCGGGACCGTTGAGGGCCGCGATGACGGGCTTGGGCATGCGCGTGATGGCCATGGTCACCCGGCGGCCCGCCTCGACCAGGGCGCGCGCCTCCTCGAAGCGCTCCCCCTCGACCATGTCCGTCATGTAGCCGACGTCGGCCCCGGCGCAGAACGCGCGCCCGGCCCCGGTGATGATCACGACGCGCACCGCGTCGTCGCCGCCCAGGCGCTCGAGCACCTCGCCGATCCGGTCCCGCATGTCCCCGACGAAGGCGTTCAGCTTGTCGGGGCGGTTCAGCGTCACCCGGCCAATGGGGCCGTCGACCCGGACGAGGATGTGCTCGGACCCGTCCATGGCGGCCAAAGTGGCGTCCGGCCCGGAGCCCGCAGCGTCCGGCGCGCCGCCCGCCCCGCCGCTCATCAGGCCTCCTCCCGGTGCACGATCGAGGCGATCCCCTGACCCACGCCGATGCACATGCTCACGAGGCCGGTATGGGAGCCGCGGCGCCGCATCTCGTGCACGAGCGTGGTGAGCAGCTTGGCTCCCGTCGCGCCGAGCGGGTGGCCGAGGGCGATGGCGCCCCCGTTGACGTTGACGATCTCCGGGTCCAGGCCCAGCTCCCGGATGCAGGGCAGGGCCTGGGCGGCGAACGCCTCGTTCAGCTCCACCAGGTCGAGGTCGGAGACGTCGAGCCCGGCCCGCTCCAGGGCTTTGCGGACGGCGGGGATCGGCCCGATGCCCATGCGGTCGGGGTCGACGCCGGCGACGGCTGAGGCCCCGAGTCGGGCCAGCGGCTCCAGCCCCAGCTCCCGGGCCGCCTCCCGGCTCCCCACCAGCACGGCCGCGGCGCCGTCGTTGATCCCCGAGGCGTTGCCGGCGGTGACGGTCCCCCCCTGGCGGAAGGCGGGCCGGAGCCTGGCCAGCTTCTCGGCCGTCACCTCCGGCCGCGGGTGCTCGTCGACCACCACGCGCGCGGTGGCGCCCTTGCGGCCCGTGGGCGCGTCGATCGGCACGATCTCGTCCCGGAAGCGGCCCTCTTCGAGGGCGCGGCCAGCGCGCCGCTGGCTCTCCAGCGCGAAGGCGTCCTGGTCCTCTCGGCTGACGCCGTACTCCTCGGCCACGACCTCGGCCGTCTCGCCGAGGCCGATGGTCCAGCGCTCGGGCATGGCCGGGTTGGTGAACCGCCAGCCGACGGTCGTGTCGGCCACCTCCGGGGCGCGCCTCGGGAAGCCGTCCTCCGGCTTCAGCATGACCCACGGGGCTCGCGACATGCTCTCCACCCCGCCGGCGATGAACAGGTCGCCCTCCCCGCAGCGGATGGCGTGGCCCGGCCGACACGACGGCCTGCAGCCCCGAGCCGCACAGGCGGTTGATGGTCTGGCCGGCGACCTCGATCGGGAGGCCGGCGAGCAGGGCCGCCATGCGGGCCACGTTCCGGTTGTCCTCGCCGGCCCCGTTGGCGTCCCCCATGATCACGTCCTCGACCCGGTCGGCCGGGACGCCGGTCCGCTCCAGGAGACCCTCGATGACCCGTGCCAGCAGGTCGTCCGGCCGCATGCGGGACAGGGCGCCCCCGTGGCGGCCCACCGGGCTCCGCACGGCGCCCAGGATCAGGGCGATCGCGGTCCGTCGCTCCACTCACCTCGCCTCCTCGCGGCTCACTGCATCTATCCGGGGCACGGGGCGGCGCCGCTCAGTCGAGCGCCACCCACACGCTCTTGGTCTCCGTGTACTGCTCCAGGGCGTACCGGCCCAGGTCGCGTCCGAAGCCCGACTGCTTCACGCCCCCGAACGGCGAGGCCGAGTCGTAGCGGTTGTAGGTATTCACCCACACGGTCCCGGCCTGGACCTCGCGCGCGAAGCGGTGCGCCTTGCCCACGTCCCGCGTCCACACACCGGCGGCCAGCCCGTAGATGGTCTGGTTGGCCTGCCGGATCGCGTCCTCGACGCCTTCGAACTCGAGCACGGCGACCACCGGGCCGAAGATCTCCTCGCTGGCGATCTTCATGCCAATGTCCACGTCGTCGAACACGGTCGCCTCGACGAAGTAGCCCCGTCCGTCCACCGAGGCGGCCTCGCCCCCGGCCCGCAGCGTCGCGCCCTCCTCGCGGCCGGCCTCGATGTAGGAGAGCACCCTGTCGCGCTGCTCCTTCGAGACGAGGGCGCCCAGGCGGGTCTTGGGGTGCGTGGGATCCCCGGGCACCATCTTCGCCGTGCGCTCGAGGAGCTTCTCCATGAAGGCGTCCTTGACCGAGCGCTCCACGTACAGCCGGGAGCCGGCCGCGCACACCTCGCCTTTGCCGTAGAAGATCCCGGTGGTCGCGCCCCGCGCCGCCGCGTCCAGGTCCGCGTCCGCGAACACGACGTTGGGCGACTTCCCGCCCAGCTCGAGGGTGACGTTCTTCACGGTGGCGGCCGCCTCGCGCATGATGAGCTTCCCGGTCTCCACCGAGCCCGTGAACGAGATCTTGTCGACGCCCGGGTGCTCGACCAGCGCCTGGCCGGTCACGGGCCCGCGGCCGGGGATCACGTTGAGGACGCCGGCGGGGATGCCGGCCTCCAGGGCCAGCTCCCCCAGGAGGAGGGCGGTGAGCGGCGTCTCCTCGGCGGGCTTGAGGAGGACCGCGTTTCCGCACGCCAGGGCCGGGGCCACCTTCCAGGCGGCCATCGACAGCGGGAAGTTCCACGGGATGATGGCTCCCACCACCCCCACCGGCTGGCGCAGCGTGTAGTTGAGGAAGGGGCCCGACACCGGGATCGTCTCGCCCCCCAGCTTGTCGGCCCACCCGCCGTAGTAGCGGAAGTTCTGCACCACGGAGGGCAGGTCCACCTTCGCGGACTCGAAGGACGGCTTGCCGTTGTCGAGCGTCTCGACCTCCGCCAGCTCCGCGGCGCGCTCCTCCAGGAGGTCGCCCAGCCGCCACAGGAGGAGGGAGCGCGCGTGCGGGTCCAGGTCGCGCCACGCCGGCAGGGCCTCCCGGGCGGAGCGCACCGCGGCGTCCACCTGGTCGGGGCCGGCCTCGTGCACCTCGGCCAGGGTCTCCTCCGTGGCCGGGTTGACGTCGGTGAAGCGATCCGCGCCCTCGACCCACTCGCCCCCGATGAGCAGCTTGGTCCTCAGCTCCATCGCCTTCCTTCCATCCCTGTGACGCTCACCGTCCATCCCTGTGACGCTCCGGCGTGGCGCCCCGGTCAGATGCCCGTGAACTCCGGCTTGCGCTTCTCGACGTAGGCCGAGAGGCCTTCCTTGGCGTCCGAGGACTGGAAGAGCTGCTGCTGGAGCTCGCGCTCGATGGCCAGTCCCGCCGAGAAGGGCACCTCGCAGCCGCTGCACACGGCGCGCTTGATGCGGCCCACGGCCTTGGAGGCGCGGTGGGGCGGGGTGAAGCCGCGCGCGTACTCCAGCACCTGGTCCATGAAGCCCTCGGCCTCGAACACCTTGTTCACCAGGCCCATCTCCTGCGCCTCATCGAACCCGAACGTGCGGCCCTCGGCCATGAGCTCGATCGCCTTCGACTTGCCCAGCAGGCGCCCGAGCCTCTGCGTGCCGCCCGTGCCCGGCAGCACGCCCAGGGTGACCTCGGGGAGGCCGATCTTGCCCCCGTCCTTCCTGGCGATCCTCAGGTCGCAGGCCAGGGCGATCTCCAGACCGCCGCCGACGGTGTGGCCGTTGAGGGCCGCGATGACCAGCATCGGGCTCTGCTCGAGCCGGTTCAGCGTCTCGTTGGCGTGCAGGCAGAAGAAGTACTTGAAGTGGGGGTCGGCCTGCTGGAGCATCCGGATGTCGGCGCCGGCCGAGAAGAACTTGTCGCCGGCCCCGCGCAGCACCAGCACGTGGACGTCCTCGTCGAAGCGGGCCGCGAGGATGGCCTCGTCCAGCTGCAGCATCATCTCGTGCGTGTACGTGTTGGCCGGCGGGTCGTCCAGCGTGATGACGCCGACTCCGTCCGTGGCCTCGTAGTGGATCAGCTTGTCCGCCATCCTGGGCTCCCTGTTCGCGTTCGATGCTTCGTTCCCGTCGGGTCCTCGTCGCGTGGCCGTGGCCCGGGGTGGTCGATGAAACCGTGGGTGTGCAGACGCGGTGCCAGCGCGGCGGACCATGCCCGGAGTCGGCTGGCCCGAAAGTAGGGCGACGCCCGCGCCGGCGACAGGATGACGGCGTCACGCTTGGCTTCCGGGCTGGCCGGGGTTAGCGTGAGGCCATGCTCTCACGATCGGTGGATCCGTTCGGGTCCCGCGACGGGCGCGATTTCCTCGTGCGCTCCGTCCTCTCCGCGGTGCTGGCCCTATGCTGGCCGGCGCTCGCGGTCGCCGCGCCGCCGCCGGCCTCCGTCGCCGCGCCGCCCGCCGGCGACACGGTCGTCGTGCTTCCGGTCCGCGGACCCATCACGCTCGGGCTCGTCCCCTTCGTGAACCGCGTGCTGCGCGAGGCGGCCTCCTCGAAGGCGGCCGGCGTGCTGCTGGAGATGGACTCGCCGGGCGGGCGCCTGGACGCCGCGTGGGACGTGGCCACCGCCATCCGCGACGCCGACGTCCCCGTGTGGGCCTACGTGGAGGGACGGGCCCTGGGGCCGGCGGCCCTCGTGGCGCTGTCGGCGCGCCGCCTGTACGTGGGGCCGGCCGCGGTGGTGGGAGACCTGGGCCCGAAAGGATCCGCCGGGGACCGGGCGGCCGACGCCGTGGGCGCCGAGCTGCGCTCGCTGGCCGAGGCGCACGGATACGATCCGTCCGTCACGGGCGTCGGTCCGGGCACCCTGACGGCCACCGAGGCCGTCCGGGCCGGGGTGGCGTCGGGCCCGGCGGACGGAATGCCGTCGGTGCTGGCCGCGGTCGGCGTCCCCGGGGCGCCCGTGCGCACCGCCTCGCCGGGGTGGTTCGACCGGACGGTGACCTTCCTGGCGGCGCCGCTCCTCGCGCCCGTCCTCCTGGCGCTCGGCTTCCTGGGGCTGCTGGTCGAGATCAAGCACCCGACGCTGGGAGCGGCGGCGGGTCTGGGCGTCGTGTCGCTGATCCTGTTCTTCGGCTCCCGCTACCTGGTGGAGCTGGCCGGGACAACCGACCTGCTGCTGGTGGGCTCCGGCGTGGTGCTGATCGGGCTCGAGGTCTTCGTCGTGCCCGGCCTCGGGGTGCCGGGGGTGCTGGGGCTCGCGGCCCTCCTGGCCGGGACGTTCCTCAGCCTGCTCGGCCACTTCCCGACCGGCTCCGACATGCTGCGGGCCAGCGGACTCGTGGCCACCGCGGCGCTCCTCGTCCTGGCCCTGGCCTACGCGGTCGTCCGGCACATCCCGCACAGCCGCGCGCTCGGGATGCTGGGGGCTGCCGACGAGGGCGGCCGGGCCGCCGGCATCCTGGCCTCGACGCGCCGGGAGGACCTGGTCGGCGTGGTGGGCGAGGCCCTCACGGACCTCCGTCCGGCGGGGACCGCCGCCTTCCGGGGCGAGAAGCTGGACGTGGTCAGCGAGGGCCCCTTCATCGAGCGCGGCACGCCGGTCGTCGTGGTGCGCTCGGAGGGCTACCGGCACGTGGTCCGCGCCGCCGGGGAGACCGCGCCCTCCGCCGGGCCGACCGCCTGAACCGAAGTCGAACAGCATCCTACCGATAGAGGAGGAACGGATTCCATGGATCCAGCCGCGATGCCCATCCTGATCCTGGTGCTCGCCTTCATCGTCCTGAGCTTCGTGTTCTGGGCGGTCCCCATCCGCCTGTGGATCGCCGCCATCTCGGCCGGAGCGCCGGTGGGGATCGGGGAGCTGGTGGGCATGCGGCTGCGCAAGGTGAGTCCGCGGGCGATCGTTCCGCCGCTCATCACGGCCACCAAGGCCGGCCTCGGCCTGACCACCAAGGAGCTCGAGACGCACTTCATGTCGGGCGGGAACGTGGAGCGGGTGGTCACCGCGCTGGTGAGCGCCGACAAGGCCAACATCGACCTCCCCTTCCAGCAGGCGGCCGCCATCGACCTGGCAGGGCGCGACGTGCTCGAGGCCGTGAAGGTGTCCGTAAACCCCAAGGTCATCCAGACGCCCAAGGTGGCGGCCATGGCCAAGGACGGGATCCAGCTCATCGCGATCGCGCGGGTCACCGTGCGCGCCAACGTGAACCGCCTGGTGGGTGGGGCCGGGGAGGAGACCATCCTGGCGCGGGTGGGGGAGGGGATCGTGAGCACGATCGGTTCGAGCGAGAGCCACAAGCAGGTGCTCGAGAACCCCGACCGGATCTCCAAGACCGTCCTGCAGAAGGGGCTCGACTCGGGGACCGCCTACGAGATCCTCTCCATCGACATCGCCGACGTGGACGTGGGGAAGAACATCGGCGCCGAGCTCCAGACCCACCAGGCGGAGGCCGACAAGCAGATCGCCCAGGCCAAGGCCGAGGAACGGCGCGCCATGGCCGTGGCCCTGGAGCAGGAGAACCGGGCCCGGGTCGAGGAGATGCGGGCCGACGTCGTGAAGTCGGAGGCCGAGGTACCGCGCGCCATGGCCGAGGCGCTGCGGAACGGCAACCTGGGCGTCATGGACTACATGAAGTACCTGAACGTGCGGAGCGACACGCGCATGCGCGACGCGCTCGCGGGCGGCGAGGACGCCGAGCGGCCGGCCGGTTGAGCCGATGAGCGGGCTCGTCGTCTGGCTGATCATCATCGTGTTCTTCGTGTCCATGAACCGGGTGTTCGGGGCGGTGGGCCGGGGCATGACCGGCGAGGAAGGGACGGAGGAGGGCGGCGGCCCCGGTCCGGGCGGGCGCTCCGGCTCCGGCAGTCGCGGGTCGCTCCGGCAGGAGCTCGTGCGGCAGCTCGCCGAGGCCGCCGAGCGCGAGGCGCGCGCCCGCTCCGGAGAGCGGCAGGAGAGCGAGATCCGCTGGAGGCCGGGGCTGGGCGGCGGGGCCCCGCTCGGGGTGGCGACCGGCGGACGGCCGGAGGAAGGGGAGCGGCGCTGGCGGAGGGGTCGGGGCCGGGAGCCTGGAGGTCGGCTGGGGCCCGCTCGCGAAGTCCCGGTCGGCCGGCGCCGTCGCGGGCGGGCCGTCGCCGCCGGGGCAGGTCTCGCCGCCGGGTCCGGGCGCGCCGCGACCCTGCCGGCGTGGCCCGAGCGAACGGCGCTGCAGCGAGCGGTCCTGTACGAGGCGATCCTGGGTCCCCCGCTGTCGCTGCGGGGAGAGCGGGAGGGGCCGCTGGGGCCCTGACTCCGGGCGCCGGCGTCTCCGCGGAGACGCGGGGTGTCGCGAACCGTCCCCATGGGGGCGGTCTCCCGACATGGACCCGCTCCCCAGGCTCCGCTCCCGGCCCGGGCAGGGGGCTCTGACAGCCGTCAGGGTCGCACGCCTCTACAGCCCCGCTTCCGTGGCCCGGAACCACACGTCGTCGGGGACGTCGCGCTCCCACTTCCAGCGAGCGCAGGCTGTGAGGGGTCCCGGATCGGCGCCGTGGAGGCGGTTGGCGCGGACGAGGGCGCTTAGCCGGGCCGCCGGGGTGGGGGCCGGGCCGGAGCGCGGCGGTCCTGGCGCCTTGCCCGTGCGCTGCGAGCCGCTCCGGTGCGTCTTCGCTCGCCGTCCCGCGCCCGGCACGACAGCCCCTCTTCCCGCTCCGCGTCCAGGTGCACGCCGCCGCGCGGGTCCCGGAACACGGCCCGGCCCTTCCCCCACCACTCGAGCCGCCAGCCGCCCTCGTGGACGAGCCGGTGGTGATAGCGGCACAGGAGGACGCAGTTGTCCAGGCTGGTCTCGCCGCCGTCCGCCCAGTGGGTGACGTGGTGGGCGTCGGTGAAGCGGAGGCCGCAGCCCGGGAAGCGGCAGCCGCGGTCGCGGACCTCGAGCGCCCGGCGCAGCGCCGGCGGGATGGTGCGGGTGCGGCGGCCCACGGAGAGGACGGAGCCGGCGGGGGCCGGGGCGCCAGGCGCCGGCCCGCGACTCGAGCCGCTCGCCGGCTCATGCGGTGGGACGTGGGTCACCCGTATCAACGCGGCGTCACAGGCGAGCCGGCGGGACGTCTCCGCGGAGACGCGGGTGCCGTCCTCGAGCTCGGAGCGGCCGGACTCCCGGTCCTCGGACAGGGTGTCCGCGTCCACGTGCAGCAGCACCTGGTAGCGCTCGGCCCGGGTGCCGCTGATCGGACGCTCGGAGGCGGAGGCTCCGCTCCCGTCCGCGGCTTCGTCCTCGCCGCGAGTCCCGAACCCCGCCGCCAGCGCCCGCTCGGCCAGGAGCCCGAGAGCGTCGGCCCGCCGGCGGGCCGCCTCCCGGCCGGTGTCCGGCTCGGCGCGGCACGTCCCCGCGGGGACGTGCGCGGGCGGTTCCGCGGAACCGCCGGTGGCCGCGTCCGCCTCCGGGGCCCGGGACCGCTCCTCGCCGTCCGCCTTCCGCTCCTCCCTGTAGAGCGCGTCGCTGGCCGCCTCGATCGCCCGCATGAGGAGGGCGCCGACCTCCGGCTCAAGCCGGCCCCGGATGACGTACATGCCCTCGTCGTCGGGGAACACCGAGAGCCGCCGCAGGCGGCGGACCTCCTCGGCCCGGGCCGCCTCGTCCTGGCGGCTCCCCCTCTTCCAGGCGCGCACCACGCGCTCGAGCCGGGCGGCGGTCACCCCCTCGGCCAGCTCCAGCAGGTCGGCCTCGCTCTCCGGGTCGGCCACGCGGGTCAGGGCGCGCACCTTGGAGAAGGAGAGCCGGCCCCGGCTCATGGACGCGCTCGTCTGGGGGAGCTCCTCCAGCGCCCTCGCCACCCGCACGTGCTCGCGCGCCGTGCGCGGGTCCATGCCGGTGCGCCACGCCAGCCACTCGGCGCAGCCCCGGTGGCCGGCCGCCTCCCAGCCCCCGAGCCGGTCGAAGCGGGCGATCAGGGTGAGCAGCCGGTGGGTGGCCGCGTGGATGTGGGCCGCCAGGGTGGCGATCTCGTCGCCGAGCTCGTCGAGGAGGTCGGGGTCGGGTGACGTCCCCGCGGAGACGTCTCCGGCCGCTCGGCCCCGCTCCCCATACTCGACCTCCGCCACCTCCCGCAGCGCCAGCACCGTCGCTCCCATCGTCCGCCTCCCATCCCGCACCCACGCCCCGGCCCTCCGGGCCCCGCCACGAGGCCCGAAAGGCCCCGTAACTCGTACCTCTCCAATATAATCGGCCGATTTCCGGCCTCCGGAGGCGGCGGCTGCGGGATCAACGGCGGGCTGGAGGAGGCGCGAAGGGGAGGGGCGGGCCGGCGGCCGGGAGAGGGGGCGTCAGGGTGGGCGAGGGGCACCTGAGGAGCGGGGTCCGGCCCTCAGCTCGACCGTCAACGGAATCCTGTCAAGGCCCCACCGACCAGTTGAATGACCGGCCGGTCCCGGCCCCCACTCGATTTCGAGCCGTCCGGCCGGTGCGCCCTTCGACCTCGAGCCGAGCCGCCGGTTCGATCACCGCCAGGGATCATGGGGCGGGCGACGCATCACTCCAGGTCGTCCAGAAACAGCGAGCGCGGAGGCCGTGTCGGTCGTGAGGACCGGCTCCCGTCCAGCAGCCGCTGGAGCTCCTCCGCGCTGAGCTCGAAGGGATCGTCGATCCGGGGCGGCGGCGTGACCCGGACCTCCTTCCCGTCGTTCCCGCGCAGCGGCCGGAACGTCCACGCGCTGTCCGAGAGGTCCCGGATCTCCCAGCCGCCGCCGTCACGGTCCCGGAACTTGCGGTAGCCCACGGCCGCACCTCCTCCTGTCGCCCTCGCGCCCCGGTCCCGGGCCTCAGCCGCCGGCCGGGTCCGTGCCGGCCGGCCCCGATGCCTCCGCCGGCACCACCACCGGCGGCACGCCGTAGCGGCGCAGGAGCTCGTTGAAGCCCGACACGCCGTCGGTGAGGGCCCGCTCGACCTCGGCCCGGATCGGCTCAAGCTCGGCGTTCAGGTCCGCGAAGCGCGTCCTCGAGCCCTCGCTGGGCCGCCCGTACGCGTCGTGGATGTGTCCGTACAGGAAGTCGAAGTGGTTGTCGATGCGGGGCGGGTAGTTGATCCCGTCCTCGCCCGTGCGGATGGTGTCGTTGTGGAGCTCGCCGGCCAGCGACGACAGCGTCGACCGCAGGGAGTCGGCCGCCATCTTCACCCGGCTGTTCACCGAGTCGGGGAAGTCGCCGTGCGCCACGCGATCCGAGGCCTGCCCCACCTGCTCGCGCGCCGAGCGCAGGGCCCGCACCGCGTCGTGGATGGCGGTGACCGAGTCGCGGACCTGGGTGGCCAGGTCGAACTCGGCCTGCAGGTCCTCCGGGGTCACGTCCGTGTAGCGCGGGTCCTTGCGCACGTCGAAGCTCCGGTCGAGGCTCCAGCCGTCGCCCTTCACCCGGACCGTGTAGGTGCCCGGGACGGCCCACGGCCCACCCGTGTAGCCCAGGTCCATGACCGCGCCCTTCACCAGGTGGGGGCCCGGGTAGTGGAGGTCCCACTCCAGCCGGTTCTCGCCGGCGTGGAGGTCCAGGGAGTGCGTGGCCCAGGACGCGAAGTCCCCGCTCTCCGCCGCGGCGCCGCTCTGGCCCGCGGTCGCGAAGTCGCTCTCTTCGCCGCCTTCGGACGACCCGGCGCCTCGGCCCGAGCGGCCCTTCCGGGCGGTCGACCAGCGCGCCGCCACCCGGCCCTGCGGGTCCACGACCTCCATGCTCACCTCACCGGCCGGCGCACTCGCCAGGTACAGGTCGAACACGGCCGGCCCCGGCGGCGACTCGGGCGCCTCGGAGCCGCGGAAGCCGCGGAAGCTGGCGCGGTAGGCGGGGCGGGGCTCGAACAGGTAGTGATCGGCCTTCGCCACCGCGCCGGTGAGCTGCCGGAGCGGGGTCACGTCGTCCAGGATCCAGAAGCTCCGCCCCTGGGTGGCCAGCACCAGGTCCGAGCCGTGCACCGTGAGGTCGGTGACCGGCACCGGCGGCAGGTTCTGCTGCAGCGTCTGCCAGTGGGCCCCGTCGTCGAAGGAGACGTACATCCCGAACTCGGTGCCCGCGTACAGCAGCCCCGCCCGCACCGGGTCCTCCCGCACCACCCGCACCGGGTCTCCCGCCGGGATGCCCCGGGTGCCGTCGGCGATCCGGGTCCAGTGGGCCCCCCAGTCCTTCGTCTCGTAGACGTAGGGATGCCAGTCGTCCATCCGGTAGCGGTAGGCAGTGACGTACGCCTGGCCCGCCTGGTGGGGCGAGGGGGCGATCACGTTGACGGTGGAGTAGGCCGGAAGCCCCGGGGGCGTGACGTCCTTCCAGGTCTTGCCCCCGTCGCGCGTCAGGTGCACGAGCCCGTCGTCCGAGCCCGCCCACAGCACGTCCGGCGACTCGGTCCCCTCGGCCAGCGCGAAGATCGTCCCGTAGATCTCGACGCCCGTGTGGTCGTGCTGCACGGGCCCGCCCGGGATCGCCTGCGTGGTGGTGTCGTGGCGCGTGAGGTCGGGGCTGATGGCCGTCCACGTGCGGCCCTCGTCCGTGCTCTTCAGCAGCACCTGGGCGGCGTGGTAGACGACGCTGGAGTCGAACCTCGACATGAGGATGGGCGCGTTCCACTGGAACCGGTACTTGAGGTCCTTGGGCGCCACCCCGTCGGTGAGCTCGGGGTAGGCGATCACGTCACGCACCTTGCCCGTGGTGCGGTCCACCCGGTCGATCACGCCCAGGTAACTTCCCGAGTAGACCAGGTCCGGGTGGTCGGGGTCGAGCGCGAGGTAGCCGCTCTCGCCGCCCGCCAGGTCCAGCCACTGCGTCTGCGGCGAGATGCCGCCGCTCGACCAGGCCGGCACGCTGATCGTGCCCAGGTCCTGCTGCGCGCCGTACAGGCGGTAGGGAAAGCCGTTGTCGACGGTCACCCGGTAGAACTGCGCCGTGGGCTGGTTGAGGAGCGTCGACCACGTTTTCCCGCCATCCGTGGTCACGTGCGCGCCGCCGTCGTTCCCCTCGATCATCACCTTCGGCTCGGAAGGGTCGATCCACAGCGAGTGGTTGTCGCCGTGCCGGGTGCGCACCCGCTGCCACGTCTTCCCCGCGTCGTCCGAGCGCCAGAAGCCCACGTTGGGGATGTAGACGGTGTTCGGGTCCTGCGGGTCGGCGATGATGCGCGAGTAGTACCAGCCGCGCTGGGTGAGCTCGTGGTCGGAGCTCACGTGCCTCCAGCTCTTCCCGGCGTCGTCCGAGCGCCAGATGCCGCCGTCTGGCTCCTTCGCCGTGATCACCGCGTACACGCGGTCCGGGTCGGCCGGCGACACGGCCACCCCGATCTTCCCGAGGAGGCCGTCCGGCAGGCCGCCCGAGAGCTTCGTCCAGTGGTCTCCGCCGTCGGTGGACTTCCAGATGCCGCCCTCGCGGGAGCCGTCCACGATCGTCCATGGCTTGCGCTCGGATGTCCACGCGGCGGCGTACAGGACCCGGGGGTTGTCGGGATCCATCGACAGGTCGGCCACCCCGGTCGAGTCGGAGATGAACAGGACCTTCTTCCAGGTCGTCCCGCCGTCCTCGGAGCGGAACACGCCGCGGGTCGGGTTGGGGCCGAAGGGATGGCCGAGGGCGGCCACGTACACGCGGTCCGGGTCGTTCGGGTCCACCCGCACGGCCCCGATCGACCCGGCGTCCTCCAGGCCCACGCGGGTCCACGTCTTCCCGGCGTCGGTCGACCGGTACAGCCCGTCGCCGGTCGACACGTTGCCGCGCCACGCCCACGAGCCGGTGCCCACGTACACGACGTTGGCGTCCGAGGAGGCCACGGCGATGGCGCCGATGGAGCCCATCCCGAACCCGCCGTCCGAGACGTTCGACCAGGACAGACCCGTGTTGGTGGTCTTCCACACGCCTCCGCCCGTGGCGCCCATGTAGAAGGTGCGGTGGTCCCCGTGGGGGACCCCGGCCACGGCGGTCACCCGGCCGCCGCGGTAGGGCCCTACCATGCGGTAGTCGAGGCCGGCGTACAGCGCCGTGTCGTAGACCGGCTGCCCGGCCGGGTGGGGCGCCACGCGGGCCGTCTCCTGGGCGGAGGCCCGGGCCGGCGGCAGGGCCGTCAGGAAGGCTAGGGCCGCGGCCAGCGGGAGCGCCGCGACGGTGCGTCGGACGAGGGAGGAGGTCATGGGCTCTCCGGAGATGATGAGGTTCGATCCGGGACGACGACCGCAGGGACGTCGTGGTCGGACAGGAGACGGTCCAGCGCCGGCAGTGCCCCGTGCAGGGCGCGGTCCAGCCGGGCCCGCACCGCCGTCCACCCGGCTTCCAGGTCCCGGAAGCGTCGGCGCTCCCCGGCGGTCGGCGGCGCGTCGGCGCTGATCACCGTTCCGGCCAGGTGGGCGTAGTAGGTCCACAGCTTCGACTCGAAGTTGATCGGGTCCTGTCCCGACTCGCTCCGGGTCTGGATGAGGGCGTCCTCGACCGCGCCGAGGCTGTCCGTCAGCGCCGAGGCGGCCGCGGAGATCGACGCGCTGTCGGCCGCCGGCAGCGAGCCCGCGTCCGCGGCCCGCTTCACCGCCGCGTGGGCCTGCGAGCGCACGTCGCGCAGCGTGCGGAGCGCGTCGTGGATGGCCTGGATCCGGTCACGGATCGCCTCGAGGAGATCGAATTGGGCGGCGAGCTCCGAGCGCGTCGCGTGGATCCGCGGGTCTTCCTTCACCCGGAAGGTGCGGGTCCGGCTCCAGCCGTCCGCCGACAGCGTGGCCCGGTAGCTCCCGGATACGGCAGGCGGGCCGCCCGCGTAGCCGTAGTAGACCACGGCATCCGGGACGAGCCGCGGCCCGGGGTAGAGGAGGTCCCAGGTGAAGCGGTGCGCGCCCGCGCCGGAAGGCAGCGACGACGAGTCGCTCCGGAACGACCGCACGGTGTGGCCGGAGGAGTCGGCGATCGTGAGCGTGACCGGCCCGCGGGGCGCGCGGGGGAAGAACCAGTCGAGGATCGCGCCCTCGGGCGGCGGCTCGGGCGCCGCCGGGCGGCCGTAACCCTGAGCCCGCGTGCGCCACGCGTCCCGGGGCTGGAAGAACACCCGGCCATCGGGCGCCGCCGCCCGGCGGGCCAGCTCCGCGTCGATCTGCCGCAGCGGCGTCACGTCGTCCAGGATCCAGAAGCTCCGGCCCTGCGTGGCCACCACCAGGTCGGTGCCGTGCACGGCCAGGTCCGTGACCGGGACAATGGGGAGGTCCAGCTGCAGCGTCTGCCAGTGCTCGCCGTCGTCGAAGGAGACGTACATCCCGAACTCGGTCCCGGCGTACAGGAGCCCGGCCCGCTCCGGGTCCTCGCGCACCACCCGCACCGGGTCGTCGGCCGGGATGCCGCGCGTGCCGTCGGCGATTCGCGTCCAGTGCGCCCCGTAGTCCTCCGTCCGGTAGGCGTAGGGCCGGAAGTCGTCCAGCCGGTAGCGGTAGACGGTGAGGTGGTCCTGGCCGGCGGCGTGGGCGGAGGGCTCGATCCGTTGACCGTGGACAGGCGCGGGAGACCCGGGCGTCGTGACGTGCGCTTCCTGCTAACGCCTCCGTCCTCGTGACGTGGACGAGCCCGTCGTCGGGGCCGGCCCACAGGACCAGCGAGTCGCGCGGATCGGCCAGCGAGAACAGGGTGGCGTAGGTCTCGACCCCCGTTGTGATGTCGTGCTGCACGGGGCCGCCCGGGTAGCCCATGATGACGGAGTGGATTTCGATGCCGGGTCAGGTCGGGGGCTGATCGCCGTGCAGGTGTGCCCGCGGTCCGAGCTCCGCAGCACCATCTGGGCGCCGTAGTAGAGGACGGCCGGGTCGTGCGAGGCGACAATGAGGGGCGGATTCCAGTTAAAGCGATACTTAGGTCACGGATCGCACGCCCATCCTGCATCTGTGGATATGGGTTTACGTTCTCGGCCTGCCGCGTGCGCGCGTCGAAGCGGTACAGGTCGCCGCTGTCGCGGCCGCCATCACAGATGCGGGGTCGCGCAGGTCGACGACGACCGAGCCGCTCTCG
>CAWANJ010000003.1:0-417447 GCA_963783385.1 uncultured Gemmatimonadales bacterium
GCCACTTCAGGAAGGGCCATCTCCTGTGGAGGGAAGGCGACAGCGCGGGGATGCTCGTGTCGCTGAGGTCGGGGCTCGTCAAGGCCTACCGGATCCTGCCCAGGGGCCAGGAAGTCACCCTGTATCTGTTCGGGCCGGGTGACCTGTTCGGCTTTCTGCCCTTCCTGGACGGCCAGCCCTACCCGGCGTACGCGCGGGCCATGGAGGACGTGGAGGCCGACGTCATGGTCCGCTCGAGCCTCCTCCAGGCGCTCCGGGCCGAGCCGGAGCTCGCCATCCGTCTCATCGCGCTGCTGGGAGCGCGACTCCGGACGGCGTTCGATCTCGTCCGGATCCTCTCCATCCCCAGCGCCCGGGTGCGCGTCGCACATGCCCTGCTCGCCATGGTCTCCTCGGAGGAGACGGCCGATCCTTCGACGATCGGCTTGCCGGTGTCCAACCACGAGTTCGCCAGGGCGCTCGGGCTCGCTCCGGAGACGCTCTCCAGGGTCCTCACGCTCCTGGTCGACGACGGCGTCCTGGAGCGCGCCGGCTCCGGACGGTATCGGGTCCTGGACCCGAAGGGACTGAGCGCGGCGGCACGGCCCGACCCCGAATAGTCCCGTTCGGCGCCCGTCTCGGCGCCGGCTCTCTCCCGTTGATTCCGGTCAATGCGCCGCCCGTCGGTCGTGCCCACTTTGACGCGTCGTGCGGCGATGACCGGTATTCATACAGCGCCTCGGTCCGCCGGAATACGGGTCGCGGGCGCGAGGCTCGGCACGAGACGACGGGAGAGGTCACCATGGTGGAGTCCGAGGGCGTTTCTGGAGAGCGGGCTGGAGCTTCACGGGCACAAGTGCCCGGCCATGCCCATGGGGCTCCGGGCCGGGGCCATCGCGATGAACCGGCTGGGCGTGGGACGCTCGGGGGCCAAGACCCTGCTGGCGCTGGTGGAGCTCGGCGACGACCACTGCGCCCACTGCTTCGGCGACGGCGTGCAGATGGTCACCGGCTGCACGTTCGGCAAGGGGAACATCAAGCAGCTCGGCTACGGCAAGTTCGGTCTCACCCTGGTGGACAGGGCCACGGGCCGGGCGGTTCGCGTGGTGCCCAGGGGCGAGGCGCAGATGCGGATGAAGCAGACGCCCTTCTTCACCGAGTACAGGATGAAGGGCATCCCGCCCACGGAGGTACCGGACGAGGTCGTGGACCCGCTCGTCGAAGCAGGTGCTGTCGGGGCCCGAGGAGGCCCTGTTCAGGGTGAGCGAAGCGTTCGACTACGAGGTCCCGCCCGGCGGCGGGGAGGACTTCGCCTCCTTCCTGTGCTCCCGTTGCGGGGACATGGTGGTGGAGCGATACGGGCGCGTGGTCGGGGAGGCGAAGGTGTGCATTCCCTGTCAGCAGGAACTGCTCGCGAGCGGGTAGCGACGCGGACGGGATTCGGCCGCCTCGAGCGTTCCCCGGCGCGTGGCGGTCCCGGAGAGCGAAGGAGCCCAACGATGCTGTACGCAGTCATCGCCGTCGGCTTCGTCGGTATCTCGTTCCTGTTCTCCATGCTTGGGATGGGCGGGGCGCTGATCTACGTGCCGGTCCTCACCTGGGCCGGCTTCCCGGTCAAGGAGACCGCTATCCCGCTGGCTCTTCTGCTCAACGGGCTCACCACGCTGATCGCGCTCGTCGCCTACTTCCGGGCGAGGCTCGTGGATTGGAAGGGCGGACTCGGCATGATCGACGGGGGCGTTCGTGCTCGCGCCGGTGGGTGCGTTCGCGTCCCGGGCCGTGCCCGTGAGCGTGCTCCTCGGCCTGTTCGCCGTCGCCGTGATGGCGGCGGCATTCAGGATGCTGGTCATGTCCCGGCGTCCCGAGCCCGGGGAGCTGATGTCCCTGAAGAGGAGGCTGGTCATCGGAACCTCGGTGGGCGTCTTCGCGGGGTTCGTGGCCGGCCTCCTCGGCATCGGAGGCGGATTCATCATGTCTCCGCTCCTTATGTGGATGGGGTACGAGACGAAGAGGGCCGTCGCGACCTCGGCGCTCGCCGTGACCTTCTCGTCCTTCTCGGGCTTCGCCGGGCACGTCGCGCAGGGGCAGCCTCGACGGGATCCTGACCCCGATGCTGGCCGCCGCCGTGCTGGTGGGGGCCTTCTCCGGAAGCCGCTTCATGGTCAGGAGGGCGAAGTCGGCCCGGGTCAAGCAGGTGTTCGCGGTCGTGCTGTTCGGCGTCGCGGCCAAGCTGCTCCTGGGAGTGCTGTAGCCGCCTGCGGGTGCACTCCGAGCGGGCGCTTCGCGACGAATCTTCCCGGGCGCGCTCTCTCCCAACCCATTGACGGTACGCTCTCTTCCCCTGCACCGTAGTAGCGTCCCTCCGCCGTGATCTCCGGCGGCTTCGGCATGACCCGGGTGAGCGTGGCCTCTCCGTCCGCCGAGGACGCCGGCCCGCTGCCACCCGGGAATCCGGACGTTCCCCCCTCGATCGCGGAGGTGGCCGTGCCCCACGCCGAGCCCTACTTCCCGGGCCCCATCTTCTCCGTCGAGGACGGCGACACGCCGTCCGTGCCGCGCGTCCTCATCGCGCCCGCCCGCTACGTGCAGGGACCGGGGGTCTTCGCGCACCTCGGCCGCTACCTGGCTCCCCTCGGGGCAAGCAGACCGGCCGTGCTGGCCAGCCCCGGAGGACACGTCCGGGAGGGATCGTCGATCGTGGCCGGGCTGAGCGAGGCGGGGCTCGACCCGATCGCCGTGACGTTCGAGGGCGAGAGTTCGGTCGAGGAGATCGAGCGGATCGTGGCGGTCCTCGGTGAGGCCGGTTCGCCGGTCGATGCCCTGGTCGCGGTCGGGGGCGGAAAGTGCCTGGACACGGGCAAGTGCGTGGCCTACCGGCTGCACGTTCCGATGGTGAGCTGCCCCACGATCGCGTCGAACGACTCGCCCTGCTCCGCGCTGTCCGTCGTCTACACGCCCGAGGGTGCGTTCGAAGCGGTCGAGTTCTTCCCCGACAGCCCGGCGCTGGTCGTGGTGGACACGGCGGTCGTGGCCCGGGCTCCGCTGCGCTACCTGGTCGCCGGCATGGGCGACGGCCTGGCCACCTGGTACGAGGCGCGCACCTGCTTCCGGAATCCGTCGGCCCGCTCGGCCGTCTTTGCGCGTCCCACCGTGGCCTCCATGACGCTCGGCGAGGCCTGCGCGAACACGATCCGGGAGTTCGGCCGGGGCGCGATCGAGGCCGTGGCGTCGCGCCGTGTGGACGAAGCCCTCGAGCGGGTGGTCGAGGCGAACACGCTGCTCAGCGGGATCGGCTTCGAGAGCGGTGGCTGCGCCGCGGCGCACGCGATCGCCACGGGCGCCTTCCCGGCGCTCCCGGCCGTCCACGCCTCGTGTCTGCACGGCGAGATGGTGGCCTTCGGGCTCCTGACGCAGCTCGTCCTCGAGGGGGAGATGGAGGAGGCGGAGGACGTGGCAGGCTTCCTGGCCGCCGTCGGCCTCCCCGTGCACCTGGGACAGGTCGGCCTCGACCCGGACCGCGACCCCGACGCCATCCGCTCGGCGGCCGACATCGCGGCAGGCGTCTTCCTCATGGCCAACGAGCCCTTCGAGGTGACGGCGGGGAGCGTCCACGCGGCGCTTCTGGGCGCCCACGAACTGGGGCTGGAGGCCGCCGCCCGGGAGGGCGATGCGGCGTACCGGGCGCTCCACCCGGAGCCTGCGGCGGCCTGAGAAGCCACCTCCCGGCTAGGCCGCCTTCCGGCCGAAGTCCCGCTCCAGCGGGATGCGCGCCGCGACCATGAAGCTGGGGATGGTGGCGATCAGGACCAGGGTGAAGAACGTCGGATAGCCGACGTGGTCCTGCAGCCAGCCGCTCCACATGCCCGGCACCATCATGCCGAGCGCCATGAAGCCCGTGCAGATCGCGTAGTGCGCCGTCCGGTGGGCGCCGCGGGAGATGTAGATCATGTAGAGCACGTACGCGGTGAAGCCGAAGCCGTAGCCGAACTGCTCGACCACCACGCACGCCTGGACGATCCACAGGCTGGCCGGCTGGGCGTGGGCCAGGAAGATGTAGACGGCGTCGGGTAGCTGCATGGCGATCATCATCGGCCACAGCCACGCCTTGAGCCCGTGGCGCGAGGCGACCCAGCCGCCGAGCAGGCCTCCGACCGTGAGCGCCACGATGCCGACGGTACCGTACAGCCAGCCGACCTGCGCGGTCGTCAGGCCGAGCCCGCCTCTGGCGACCGGGTCCAGCATGAACGGCGTGGCCAGCTTGACGAGCTGGGCCTCGCCGAGCCGGTAGAGCAGCAGGAAGGCGAGCAGGGCGGCGATCTTCGGCTTGCGGAAGAAGGACCCGAACGTGGCGACGAACTCCCGGACGAACTCCGGCACGCGCCGCACGTTCCCGGGCCGGTCCGCGTCGGGGTGCGGGAGGACCCACAGGTGCCAGAGACCGAACAGCACGAAGGTCGACCGCCACCGCCCCCATGGTCAGCGACCACGCCCGGTGCACGTCGCCGAACCGCGTCTCCAGCGTGCCGGCCAGCACCACGAGCAGTCCCTGTCCGGCGATCATGGCGACGCGGTAGAACATGGTGCGCACGCCCACGAACAGGGCCTGCTCGCGTTCGGACGCGGCCAGCATGTAGAAGCCATCGGCGGCGATGTCGTGGGTCGCGGACTGGAAGGCCATCAGCCAGAAGAACGCCAGCGTCCACTGGAAGGCGTTCGGTACCGGCGCCGAGAACGCGATCCCGCCAGCCCGCCTCCGACCAGGAGCTGCATGAGCCAGATCCAGCGCCGCCGGGTGCCGAGCAGGTCCACCACCGGCGACCAGAACGGCTTCACCACCCAGGGCAGGTAGAGCCAGCTGGTGTAGAAGGCGATGTCGGTGTTGGAGACGCCGAAGTCCTTGTACATGATGACCGAGACGGTCATCACCAGGACGTAGGGGAGGCCCTCGGCCAGGTAGAGGGAGGGGATCCACAGCCACGGATTGCGCCGGCGGGCGTCGGACATCGCTCCCCACCTCCCCCGGGGATGGTGTGCGGCTCGAATCGCCACCGTCCGGCATGCGCACCCACCCGCTACGAGCGGGTGGCGCCGTGCCGCATGCGGCGCCGGCGGGGCGCCGCTCGCGTCGGGCGGGTGGTCGATTCCACGCGGGCGCCCCGGCTTCCGCCCGGGAGCGCGAAGCGCAAAGCTGCACCGCATCACTCCTCTCGCGCCATGCGCCCGGCCGCGGCCGTCGGCAACGGTAGGATCTTCGCGATGGCGCGGCGGGACCCGAGCGATGGGTCCGAGGGAGCTACAGCCTTCTGATCAGGAGGCCGGTGGTGCTCCTCCAGAGGGAAGGGCGGTCAGGGCATCTCCCGGTTGGCCCGACCGCGGTCAGGTCCTCAGCGCCGGGAGCGCCTCGCCCTCCGGGACGAACCGCAGCGCCAGGCCGTTGTTGCAGTAGCGCAGGCCGGTCGGCGGCGGGCCGTCGTGGAACCTGTGTCCCTGGTGTCCGCCGCAGCGGATGCAGTGGTACTCGGTGCGGGGGATGGCGAGCTGGTAGTCGGGCTTGGTCCCCAGCCGGCCTTCGAGCGGGCGCCAGAAGCTCGGCCAGCCCGTGCCGCTGTCGTATTTGGTCGTCGAGGGAAACAGGGGGAGGAAGCAGGCCGCGCACACGTAGGTGCCGGCTGCGGGTCTCGTGGTCGAGGGGACTCGAGAAGGGACGCTCCGTGTATTCCTCGAACAGCACCTTATAGGCATTGGGAGAGAGGAGCTTCTTCCACTCCTTGGCGCTCTTCCGGAGCGTGGGCCCCCGGCCGCCGCCGGCCGTGTCGCCGCGGATCACGCCGCGGGTCCCGAGGTCGGAGTCCGGGCGGCCCCGGAGCCAGTCGCCCAGGACCAGGGGCACGGCCGCGACCCCCGCCAGCCCGACCACGAACGCTCGCCTGTCCATCGTCCTCCTCCTCGCTACGGTCTCGCCGCCGCGTCCTTCGCGGGCGCGACGGCCGCGAAGCTACCATGGTACTAACGCCGGGCCGGGGTGTCGGTTCCGGCGTCGGGACCTCGGTGAAACCTTCACCGGCCGCGCCGCGTCCGTGTAGCGTGCGACGTCGACGCCCTTCCCCACGCCCCGGAGGCCATCCGCGTGAACGTCATCGAGACGACGGGCCTGACCAAGCGATACGGAGCGAAGCTGGCCGTCGATGGCATCAGCTTCGCGGTCGAGCGGGGACAGCTGTTCGGGTTCCTCGGGCCCAACGGCAGCGGCAAGACCACCACGATCGGCATGCTGCTGGGCATCATCACGCCGACGGCCGGAGAGATCCGGCTGTTCGGCATGAGCGGGCGCCGGGGGCTCCACCACGGCCGGCAGCGTACCGGTGCCACGCTCGAGAACCCCAACTTCTATCCCTACCTGTCCGGGTTCGACAACCTGCGGGTGGTGGCCAACGTAAAGCGGGTTCCGCGGCGCTCGATCGACGAGGTGCTGGAGCTCGTGCGACTCGCCGACCGGAAGCGCGACCGCTACCAGACCTACTCCCTGGGCATGAAGCAGCGGCTGGCGCTGGCCGCGACCATGCTCGGCGACCCCGAGCTGATCGTCCTGGACGAGCCGGCCAACGGGCTGGATCCTGAAGGCATGAAGGAGATCCGCGAGATCCTCGCCGATCTCGCGGCCGCCGGAAAGACCATCTTCCTGTCCAGCCACCTGCTGTGGGAGGTGGAGCGCACCTGCAGCCACGTCGCCATCATCCGCCGCGGCCGCATCATCCGGCAGGCCAGCGTCCGCGAGATCACGACGGGGACGACCGTGGCGGAGCTGCGCGGGGCCGATCCGGCCGTGATCGCCTCGGCGCTCGAGGCGTATCCCGAAGCCGTATCGGTCCAGGTGGACGGGGACACCATCCTCGCCGAGCTGCGCGATGACGACCTCGCCGCTCTGAATCGATATCTGTCGGGACGGGGAGTGTATCTCTCCCACCTGACCGCCCGCCAGCGATCCCTCGAGGAGGCGTTCATGCAGCTCACCGGCGACGAGGAGGCCCCGGCACTGGAAGGTGCGGCATGAGGACCGCCGCGGTGCTGTTCCGCAACGAGGTGCTCAAGGCGACCAAGCGGCCGGCCACGATCGTGACGCTGGGACTCTTCGCCTTCATCCTGTGCATGATCGCGGGAAGCTCCTACTACCAGGCGCTCCTGCACCCGGAGCGGGGGGGATTCATCCTGCCCACCGCCTGGCCCGGCCTGCTCGACGACCCCGGCGTGCCCTCCGCGTTCTTCGCCGCCATCCTCCTCATCCTGCTCGTCGACAGCGAGTTCTCCTGGCGCACGGCACGCCAGAACGTGATCGACGGACTCTCCAAGGCGCAGTGGTTCGGCGGCAAGCTCGTGCTGTTCGCCCTCGTCTGCCTGGGCTGCGTGGGGCTGCACCTGCTCGTCACCGGGTCGGTGGCCGCCTGGGGCAGCTTCCACATCGCGGGAGGGATCCCGGCGCTGGTCCGGGGCTCGGACCTGCGCATGATGGGGGCGGACCTGCTCATGGTGACCGGACTGGGCTCGGTCGCCATGCTGGCGGCGTTCGCGGCGCGGAGCGCGGGCCCCGCCATGGCCCTGTTCTTCTTCTACGTGGCGCTGGGCGAACGCATGCTGGCGCTCGTCCTGTCTCGCGTGGGCGGAGCGGTCGCGGGCGCGATCGCGTTCCTGCCCATGCGGCTGTTCACGTCCCTCCCCGAGCCGGCGCGCTGGGACCCGGCGGCGCTCCAGAAGGCCGTGGCGGCGGCGGCCAAGCACGGACGTCCGCCGCCGGACTTCAGCGACACGACCCTGCTCGTGTGGGTCGGGATCGCCGAGATCGTGGTGCTGCTGACCGCCGCCTTCCTGGTGTACCGCCGGCGCGACCTGTAGCGACACGAGCTGTCTGCCGCCCGCTGCTGCTGCCTCGGTGGCGGGTCCAGGCAGAAAGCACGGCGACCCGGAGGTCCGCCGGATCCCTGGTCTAGGCCCCCGCGTCCGGCTCGCGCGGCCGGGCGGCGCGCCACGGCGCGCGCTCGGCGCCCCGTGGCAGAGCGAAGACGACCAGGAGAGCCGCGAGCCCCAGCACCGGGAACACCAGCACGCTCCCTTCCGGACCGACGGATCCACCACTCAGCCACGCCGGCCCGATCGCCCGGGTGGTCAGGAGGTGGCCGGCCGCCAGCCGGCCGCTGTCGGCCGTGCCGAACAGGAACGACTCGCACCAGTCCCACGCCGCGTGGAAGCCCAGCACCCACCACAGGGACCCGGTGCGCCACACCGCCAGGCAGCACACCAGGCCGAACGCCACGACCTGCGCGAGGCCGATGGCGTTCTCGCCCTGGTTGCCGAGATGCGCCCCGCCGAAGAACAGGGACGTGAGGACAAATGCGGCCCGCGGTCCGAAGCGTTCGGCGGCACGCAGGAAGGGGAAGCCGCGGAAGGTCCCTTCCTCGGCCAGCGCCAGCACGGCGAAGGCGGCGGCCCAGGCGGACCCGGAGGCGATCGCGGTCCCGAGGTCGCGGACGCCGACGTCCACGGCGGCGCCGTGCGCCAGAACCAGCGCGGCCATGAGCAGGGACATCAGCACCAGCCCGCTGGCCGCGCCGCAGGTCAGCAGCAGGCCGCGGTGCGCGCCACGCCAGCCGTAGTCCAGCCAGTCGAAGCCCTGTGTGCGGCTCAGGATCCAGATCGCCCCGAGGATCGCGAGCGCCCACAGTCCGTCACTGAGCGCCAGGCCGCCGGGGGTCGTCACCTGCCGGGCCGCCGGCAGGCTCCAGAGCCAGGCGGCGGACGAGAGGGGTGTCGTGGTCAGCGGTCTCCCTGGTCGAAGCGGTGTCCGGCTCCAGGCGCGGGACTCGTTCGACGCTCCCTCAGCTGCCCCGGAGTGCCGTCTCCGCGTCCTTCAGCGCCGCGGTCGCCCGGTCGAAGTGATCCGCCAGGTCGGTCAGCTCCCGTCCGGTCCGCGCCTCGTCCTTCGCCCGCACGGCTTCCTTCACGGACGGGAAGATCATGGTCGCGTACCCGTTGTCCTCGTCGGCGACGTAGATGAGGTTCCGGAACCAGGAGCGCCCGACGAGGCCCTCGGGCCGGGTCAGGGCGCGCTCGACCCGCATCAGGGCCGCGTTGGTGCGCTCCAGCACCTTCTTCGGGGGGGCCTGTCCGGCCAGCGCCGCGTCGCGCGCCGACGCGAACGTCTTCGCCTGCGCTTCCATGCGGTCGATGGCGGCCGAGAGGACCCCCGTGTCGAGCTTCCAGCCGCGCTCCTGGAAGGCGCTGTCCAGGGCGGGCAGGTAGCCGCGCATCGTGGTGCGCGTACTCGGCGTAGTCGTAGGGGAGCACGTCCGCGTTGGCGAGCCGCAGGACCACGGCGGCGCCGAGCTGCGACGCGGCCACGTGGTGGCGGTAGCCCGGGTCGCCGAAGCGCTGCATCCAGGCCGGGTCGTCGTAGGCCGAGTGGTAGATGCCCTGGGCCCCGCCGAAGCCCCACTCGAGGATGGGGATGCCCAGGTGGTTGTAGAACCCCGCGTAATCGGAGCCGCCGCCGGGGGCGCCCATGCGTGGGTTCTCGCCCGCGGCGACCTTCGCCTGCGCCCGCCACGCGTCCCACAGGCTGCCGGCCGTGTCCGGCGCCGGCACCTCCTCGGCGGCCGACCGCAGCACGGCCCGCAGCGAGGGCGAGCCGCCGCCTCCGAAGCGCGGGCCGGACGCGATCATGTCCTCGTTCAGGTAGGCGACGCCTCCCTTCTGCAGGCGGAGCGAGTCGTCCTCGACGTACTCGACCGAGCCCACCAGGCCCCACTCCTCCGCGTCCCAGGTGGCGAACAGGATGGTGCGCTTGGGCCGCTTCCCGGCCTTCACCTGCTCGGCGATGGAGCGGGCGATCTCCATGACGCTCACCGAGCCGCTCACGTTGTCGTCGGTGCCGGGGCCCCACGCGTCGCGGTGACCGCCGATCACGACCACCTCGTCCGGGAACTCGCTGCCGCGCACGATCCCGAACGTGTCCCAGATGTCCTTGTACGGCTTCGTGGCCATCGTCCGTCGTCACCTGGACGCGGGCTACGACCGGGCCCGGGCCGACGTGGTAGCGGAACGGGAGGCCGCCCTGCCACGCCTGCGGGATGTCGGTGCCGCGCAGGCCCTCCAGCAGCTTCGCGGCGTTGCCGTAGGAGAGGGGCACGACGGGGATGTGCGGGATGACCGGGTCGGGGTCCACGCGCTTCGCGCCGGGTGTGCTGGGATAGCCGGGCGTGGTCGGGTCGCCGTCCACGTTCTCCACGCTCCCGCGCTGGACGCCGAACGGAGGGCCGCATCGGTCCCTCGGGGTAGACGTCGCCGCGGATCGTAGCCGTCGTCCTCGGGGTCGCTGTAGATGAGGAGCGCGGCGGCGCCGTGCTTCTCCGCCTCGCGGGCCTTGATGCCGCGGAAGGAGCGGCCGTAGCGCGCCACGGCGATCTTGCCCTTCACGGACACGCCGAGCGAGTCGAGCTTCGCGTAGTCTTCGATGAGCCCGTAGTTCACGTACACGACCGGGGCGGTCACGTCGCCGGCCGCGCTGCTCCCGTTCACCGTCGGATACTGGTCGCCGCCGCTGAAGCTGTCCCCGGTCACCGCCGGCTCCCGCAGCGAAAGCTCCTCCGGGTCCGGGCGCACGCGCCACACGTGGACGCTCGTCGCGTGCGGGAGGAAGACGCTGTAGGTGCGTACCCGCGTCGGGAGCCCCCACGACTTCATCTGCCCGATCACGTAGTCGCGGGTGCGGGCCTGGGCCGGGGTGCCCGCCACGTGCACCGTGCTCCCCAGGGCGAGCGAGTGCTTCCGGGCATCTGCCGTGTCAGGGCGGGAGATGGCGTCCGCCTCGAGGGCGCGCTCGCGGGCAGAGGCCGCGGGGGAGTAGCCGGGGAGCTGCTGGGCGGCCAGGGGCGCCGCTGGGAGACAGAGGAGCGACCCGAGGGCCGCGATCGGAAGGTAGCGTAGTCTCATGGCCCATTCCGTGAAGGGGAGTGTCCGAGCGCGAAGCATCCGGGCGCGGAAGATAGAGCCTCGATGCGGAGACGGCGAGCGCGGACCGGACCCGTCGAGTTACCTTCGCGCGAGGGTTCGCGCCCCAGGGATTCCGCTCGAGACGTTTCTCCAGGTCCACCCCCGCAGAGGAGGCCCACGTGAACAGCTCGACACGACCACGCCGACGGGAGGGAAGGATCGCCGGGGCCGTGACCGCCGCCGTGGCGCTCGCGCTGGCGTCCGCGGCGCCGGCGGTCGGCCAGGCGGCGTCTCGCGCCGCGGGGCCGGTGGCTCTGCAGACGGCCGTCCAGGCGGACGTTCAGGCCGCGTCCGGATGCTGGGTGCGTGGGTCGCGGGCCGACCTCGCCAACCGGGCGAGCCCGCTCGACTCCACGTCGGTCGCTCTGCGAGGCGGGACCGTCCAGGTGTGCTACGGGAGCCCGAGCCGCCGCGGGCGCACCATCATGGGCGGACTGGTTCCGTACGGGTCGCCGTGGCGGCTCGGGGCCAACGAGGCCACCTCCATCCGGATGCCGGCCGCCGGCACCATCGCGGGCGTGGCGGTCCAGGCCGGCCTGTACTCGCTGTACGCCGTCCCGGACTCCGACGCGTGGAAGGTGGTCGTGAACGGGACGGCCCGCCGCTGGGGGATCCCCATCGACGACGCGGTCCGGGCGAAGGACCTCGGCTCTGGCCGGGTCGAGTCGTCGCGGACGGACTCGATGGTCGAGCGGCTCACGCTGACGCTGGAGAAGACGGGGCCCGACGCCGCAGACCTGGTGGTGCGCTGGGAGCGGACCGAGCTCCGCGTCCCCGTGGCGCTGGGCGGTGCCCACGACTCGAAGGAGAGCCGCCGGTGACCGCACCGCAAGGCCGCCGCGGCCCGGCCGCGCTCACCATGGACGCCGATGCGTTCCGCGCCCTGGGCCACGACCTCGTGGACCGGATCGCGGTCTTCCTGGACGCGATGGGGGAGCGGCCGCTCACGCCCGGCGAGTCGCCCGAGGCCGTGCGGGCCGCGCTGGACGCGGGCGCCGGCCTGCCCGAGCACGGGGCCGACCCGGGGGAGCTGCTCGGCGACGCGGCCGACCTCCTGTTCGACCACTCGCTGTTCAACGGGCACCCGAGCTTCTACGGCTACATCACCTCCTCGCCCACGCCGATCGGGATGCTCGGCGACTTCCTGGCGGCGGCGGTCAACGCCAACGCCGGGGCGTGGATCCTGTCCCCCATGGCCACGGAGATCGAGGCCCAGACGGTCCGCTGGATCGCCGAGCTGCTGGGCTACCCGGCGGACGGCGGCGGGCTGCTGGTGAGCGGCGGCAACATGGCGAACACGGTCGGCCTGTGGGCGGCGAGGGCCGCCATGGCCGACTGGGACGTGCGCGAGGCCGGGGTCGGCGCGGCGGGCGCCAGGCCGCTCCGCGTGTACGCCTCGGGCGAGACGCACACGTGGATCCACAAGGCGACGGACCTGGCCGGTCTCGGCACCGACGCCATCCGCTGGATCCCCACCGACGACGGGCTGCGCATGGACGTGGCCGCCCTGCGCGACGCGCTGGAGCGGGATCGCGCGACGGGTGAGCGGCCGATGATGGTCGTGGGCACGGCCGGGTCGGTGAGCACGGGCGTCGTGGACCCCCTGTTCGAGATCGCCGACGTGTGCCGGGAGGAGGGCGTGTGGTTCCACGTCGACGGGGCGTACGGCGGGCTCGCGGCCGCCGCGCCGGAGGCGCCGCCCGACCTGGGGGCCCTGCACCTGGCCGACTCCCTGGCGGTCGATCCCCACAAGTGGCTGTACGCGCCGCTCGAGGCGGGGTGCACGCTGGTCCGCGACCGCGAGACCCTGCGCCGCGCCTTCTCCTACCACCCGCCCTACTACCACTTCGGGCAGGAGGCGACCAACTACGTCGACTTCGGGCCTCAGAACTCGCGCGGCTTCCGCGCCCTCAAGGTGTGGCTCGCCCTGCGCCAGGTCGGCCGCGAAGGCTACGCCCGGTGCATCGGCGAGGACATCGAGCTCAGCCGGCGCATGCACGCCAGGGTCGAGCGAGCACCCGGAGCTCGAGCCGTTCACGCAGGCGCTCAGCATCTCGACCTTCCGCTACGTCCCACCGGACCTCCGGCCCGAGGTGGGCTCCGAGGCGGCCGAGACGTATCTGAACGAGCTCAACCAGGCGCTCCTCGACCGGATCCAGACCTCGGGCGAGGCGTTCGTTTCCAACGCCGTGGTGGGGGGACGCTACCTGCTCCGGGCCTGCATCGTGAACTTCAACACGAAGGCCGACGACGTGGATGCGTTGCCGGAGATCGTGGCGCGGCTGGGGCGGGCGGTGGACCTGGAGCTGCGGAGACGGTCGGAGGGCTAGCGAGGTGGGGCGGGAGGCGATGCCCACCTCCCGCCCGCTCCCCCCGACCCCGACACGGTCCGGATCGCCGTCTCACGAGGCGACGGTCACCTCCTCCGCGGTGATCGGCTCGATCACGCGGTGCACCCGCGAGACGACGTCGGCCGGAAAGCCGCCCTCGCGGGCGTGCTTCAGCACCATCTCCTCGTTCGGCGCGACGTAGATGCAGTAGATCCGGTCGTCGGTGACGTAGCTGTGGACCCACTGGATGCTGGGCCCGAGGTCGCGCAGCACGCCGCAAGACTTCTGCGCGATGGCCGCGAGCTCCGCCGAGCCGAGCTGTCCGGCGCCGGGCAGGTCCCGCTCGATGATGTACTTGGGCATGGACGCCTCCAGTTATGGTGCGGGCTCGGGGTCAGGGTGTGGCGCCGAGGTGCGTGACATCGCCACCCGCGTACGCGCAGGTCACCTTCGGATTCCAGTCCGCGAACACGCCGCCGGGGTTCTCCTTCCACACCCAGGCGTGCAGGGCCCAGATGCCGAACGCGTCGTTGTGGTGGAAGGACACGCCACCGAACAGCGTCGGGGCGGGATCGGTGCTTGCGGGCACTAGCGTGTAGGGAATGATGTACTCGACGCCGACCAGTTGCATACGACCATGCTTGTCCGGCTCGTACATCAGCAGCTCGGGCTTCCGGACATCGGGCACCGGGTCTTGGATGTAGGCATCGTTCCCATAGTGGTAGCCCATGGCCCCGGCCGGCAGGTCGTCCAGGCAGTTCGTGACCTCGTCGGTGTAGCCGGCGGCCTTCGCCGCATCGAAATCGTGGAATCGCACGGTGGCCTGGCGAAGGGCGGCCAGATCCTGGTCGGCGACGGCCGAGCCGCCGCTGCTCCCCCGGTCCGTGGCCACGGCGGCGGTGGCGGCCACGGCGGCCGGTCCGGCGATGGGCCGGTTGCAGGCGGCGAGGAGCAGGATCGTGAGGCCGGCGGCCGCCACGCGGCACGCCTGGCGCGCACCTCCCGACCCGAGCGCTTCTGAGCGGTGCATGAGGTCCTCCCTGTGCAGCGGACTCGAGAGCGACCGGCGCTCTTGCCGCCGGTCCCGAACGCGGCGCAACTTGAAGGCGCGCCATCGCCCGGCCGTCGTCCGGGAATCGTCCCACTCTCGCCAGACGGTCCGTGTACCGACTGAAGCTGTTCGGCAGGGCGTCCATCGAGGGACCCGACGGCCCGGTGACCGGCCGGGCGGCGCAGCGACGTCGTCTGGCCCTGCTGGCCCTCCTCGCCGTCGCTCGCGATCGAGGCTTGACCCGGGACAAGCTGATCGGCCTGGTGTGGCCCGATTCCGCGCCCGATCGCGCCAGGCACCTCCTCTCCGACTCGGTCTACCGCGTGAACCGCGCGCTGGGCGGGGACGCCCTCGTGGCCGCGGGGGACGGCCTTCGCATCGAGCCCGCCCGCCTCTCCAGCGACGTCTGGGAGTTCCTTACGGCCGTGGACGAGAAGGACTGGCCGCGCGTCGAGGAGCTGTACCCGGCGCCCTTCCTGGATGGCTTCTTCCTCACGGGCGCCGACGAGATGGAGCGCTGGGTGGACAGGGAGCGTGAGCTGCTCGCGCGGTACAGGGCTCACGCCCTCGAGGAGCTGGCCGGAGCGGCCGAGGCGGAGGACGCGACGGGGGAAGCCGTGCGCTGGTGGCGTCTGCTGACGGAGCAGGACCCGTACAGCTCGCGCGCGGCCCTGCGACTCGTGCGTGCCCTGGACCGAAACGGAGAACGGGCCGAGGCGCTGCACCATGCTCGCCTGCACGAGGCGCGGCTCAGAGAGGAGCTCGGTCTCGAGCCGGATGCGGAGCTGCTGGCCTTCGTCGACGGAACTCGATCAGATGCGGTCCCGACCGGCGGGGCCGCGACGCCGCCCGGCGATAGGGGGCGGACGCCGGGCGATGCTCGGCGGCCGGCTGCGGCGGAGCCGGAGCTGCCGTCTGGCGCGTCGAGGGGCGGCGCGGCCGACGCATCGAACGGGGTGCCGGGCCCGCGACCGATCGCGGTGCTTCCCTTCGTGAACCTCGGCGGCGACCCGGAGAGCGAGGCCTTCGCCGACGGCATCACCGAGGACGTGATCGCACACCTCTCGAAGGTCGGCGCCCTGTCGGTGATCGCCCGCGCATCGGTCATGCGGTTCAAGGACCGCCGGGAGAGCCCCCGCGACATCGGGGCGGCTCTGGGCGTCGCCACGCTCCTGGGCGGGAGCGTGCGACGGTCGGGGGATCGCGTGCGCATCGTCACGCAGCTGGTGGACTCGGACACGGGCCGCTGCCTGTGGGCGGAGACGTACGATCGCAGGTTGTCCGACGTGTTCGCCATCCAGACGGACGTCGCCCTGCAGATCGCTGCGGCCCTGAACGCCAGGCTCTCCGGTGACGAGCGGACGCGCATCCGCAGGGAGCCCACACGAGACATGGGCGCCTACCAGCTGTACCTCCAGGGAAGACACTGGACCCTCCGGTATACGAACGACGGGCTGCGGAAGGGGATCCGCTACTTCGAGCGCGCCCTGGCCCGAGACCCGGACTTCGCCCTGGCCCACGTCGGGGTGGCCATGGCCTACGAGGAGCTCGGAGAGATCGGCGCGATGGCTGGAGACGAGGCGTATCGAAGGACCAGCGCGGCCGCTCTCGCGGCCCACGCGCTCGACCCGGATCTCGCCGAGGCGCACTGCATTCTGGGACAGGTGGCCGTCGCGTCCGCTTTCGACTGGGAGGGGGCGGAGCGTGAATTCCGACGCGCGCTCGAGCTGAGCCCGAGCCACGCCGCGACCTACGATCTCTACGGGCGAATGTGCTCCGCCATCGGACGCCACGACGAGGCCCTCGCCATGCAGCGGCGGGCCCAGGCACTCGATCCGCTCGATCACCGGGCCGACCTCGCCACGGCTTTCCTGCGGGCCGGACGCCACGAGGAGGCGCTGGAGGAGGCCATCCGCGCGGTGGAGTTCGACCCCGGCTATGCGAGGGGCTGGGCCACGCTGGGCTGGGCGCACATTCTGAATGGTCGATGCGACGAGGGTCTGGCCGAGCTGGAACGAGCCGTGGAGATGACGCCCGAAGCCAGCCAGTGGCTCGCGCAGCTGGGGCAGGCCTATGGGATGACCGGGCGAGCCGACCGGGCGCGGGAGGTCCTCCGGGGCCTGGAGGAGCGGGCACGGGAGGGCTACGTCAGCCCCTATCACCTGGCCTACGTGCACACGGGTCTGGGCGAGGAGGAGGCGGCCATTGATTGTCTGGAGCGTGCATGCCGCGACCGGAGCGCGGCCGTCTACGGGATGGCCGGCTCGTTCCTGTTCACCGCGCTCCACGCCAACCCGCGCTTCCAGGCGCTGGCCCGGCGCATGAACCTCCCGGCCGCCTTCAGGAGGTCGCTCGGCTGAGGTGCCCGGGCTCGGCGCCGCTGGGGAGGACCTTCGAGCCGGATCGTCGTCGACCCTCCGGACCCCTACTCCACCCACGTCGTGACCTCGGCGGCCGGGCGGCGCGGCTTGGCGTCGGGCACGGCCGCCGGCGCCCCCAGGTGGACGACCGCCACGATGCGCTCGCCCTCGGGCACGCCGACCGCCGCCCGGGCGCGCGGATCGTCCATGACAGCGCCCGTCTTGAGATGGGTGCCGAGGCCCATGTCGAGCGCGGCCAGCATGAGGTTCTGGACGCCCATCATCGCCGCGGCGTAGTCCTCCTCGCGGATCTCCGGGTTGTCGTCGAGCGTCGTGGCCACCGCGATCATGGCGGGCAGCGCCTCGTGCGTGGAGGCGACCTTCTCGACCACGGCGCGGGCGGCCTCCGGATCCTCGACCCGCTTCGCCTTGCGGGCGCCCAGCGCCTCGCCCCAGGCGCGCCGCGCCCCGGGGCCGAGCACGTAGAAGCGCCACGGCTCGGTCATGCGGTGGTTCGGCGCCTGCGACCACCGCGTCCAGGAGGCGGTCGATCTCCTCGCGCTCGATGGCGCGGTCGGTGAACTGCTTGATGGAACGGCGGGCGGCGATCGCTTCGAAGACGTCCATGGACCTTCCTCGTGCGGGTTCGTGGAAACGGGGCCACGAATGTGCGAAGTCGGGACGTGCGTGACGAGGGGGGCGCCGTGCCGCGGGTCGCTCCAGGCCCGAGCCGGGTGGCCTCGGGGCGCGTCCGACAGGGAGGCAAGAAGCCGCCCTCCATCTTGCCCGGGAAATCTTCCACAAACTAGGTTGCTAGACGGGCACCCGCCCGGGAGGCATCAGGAACGTGAACTTCTCTCGCAGGCGAGGTTAGCCGCTAGCGTGACCGCCCCCATCGATCAACTCGCCGACCGTCTTCGAAGCTCGCTCTCCGGCCGCTACGAGATCGAGCGCGAGGTCGGGCGCGGCGGTATGGCGACCGTGTACCTGGCCCGGGACGTCCGTCACGGGCGTCCGGTGGCCGTCAAGGTCCTCCACCCGGAACTGGGGCTGAGCCTCGGGCCCGAGCGCTTTCTGCGCGAAATCCAGATCGCGGCCCGGCTGCAGCACCCGCACATCGTGCCCCTGTACGATTCGGGACAGGCCGGGGACCTCCTCTACTACGTGATGCCCTTCGTCGAGGGGGAGTCGCTCCGCCAGCGGCTGCAGCGCGAGGGCCGTCTGCCCCTGGAGGAAGCCCTCAAGGTGACGCGCTCGGTGGCGTCTGCGCTCGACTACGCCCATCGGCAGCAGGTCGTGCACCGGGATATCAAGCCCGAGAACGTGATGCTGCACGATGGGGAGGCGATGGTCACCGACTTCGGCATCGCCAAGGCCGTGAGCGCGGCGGCGGACACGCTGACGCGGACCGGCACCGCGGTGGGGACGCCGCAGTACATGAGCCCGGAGCAGGCGGGCGGCGAAGGCGACATTGACGGGCGCAGCGACATCTACTCGCTCGCCACGATGCTGTACGAGATGCTCACCGGCGGCGTGCCGTTCACCGGCAGCCAGCAGGCCATAATGGCCCAGCTGTTCACGGCTCCGGTTCCCTCGCTCCGCGACCGCCGGGACGACGTCTCGAACACGCTCGAGCAGGTGGTCCAGAGGGCGCTGGCCAAGGAGCCGGGCGAGCGCTATCCGACTCCGGCGCAGTTCGCGGCGGCGCTCGGCGCGCCGGAGGTGCTCACGCCCGCGGCGAACCCGGCCGCTTCCCGCCGCGGCAAGTCCATCGCCGTCCTGCCGTTCGTGAACATGAGCTCCGACCCCGACAACGAGTACTTCACGGACGGGATCGCCGAGGAGATCATCAACGCGCTCACGAAGGTGCAGGCCCTGCACGTGGCGGCCCGCACCTCCGCCTTCGCCTTCAAGGGCAAGAACCAGGACATCCGGAAGGTGGGCGAGCAGCTGGGCGTGACGACGGTCCTCGAGGGGAGCGTGCGCAAGGCGGGCAACCGGCTCCGCGTGACCGCGCAGCTGGTGAACGTCGCCGATGGCTACCACCTGTGGTCGGAGCGCTACGACCGGCAGCTGGACGACGTGTTCGCCATTCAGGACGAGATCTCCGAGAACATCGTCAGGGCGCTCCGGGTCGTGCTCAGCGACAAGGAGAAGCGCCAGATCGAGAACAAGCCGCCGACCGAGAACGTGGAGGCCTACGAGTACTACCTGCGCGCGCGCCAGTACTTCCACCAGTTCCGCCGCGCCGGGATCCAGTACGCGCGCCGCATGTTCGAGCGGGCCGTCGAGGCGGACCCGGGCTTCGCGAAGGCCTACGCCGGAATCGCCGACTGCTGCTCGTTCATGTACATGTACTGGGACGGGAGCAACGCCAACCTGGAGGGGGCCGACTCGGCCAGCGCGAAGGCGCTGGAGCTCGGGCCGGAGCTGGCCGAGGCCCACGCGTCGCGGGGATTCGCGCTCTCCCTGCGTCGGGAGTACGACCAGTCGCGGGCCGAGTTCGAGCGGGCCCTCGAGCTGAACCCCAAGCTGTACGAGGCGCACTACCTGTATGCCCGCGCCTGTTTCCAGGAGGGGCGCCTGGAGGACGCGGTGCGACACTACCAGGAAGCTGCCCGGGTTCGGCCGGAGGACTATCAGGCACTCCTGCTGATGGTGAATCCGCTTCACGGCCTGGGTCGACACGACGAGGCGCTGGAAGCGATGCGGAAGGGCGTCGAGGTCGTCGAGCACCACCTGGAGCTCAATCCGGACGATGCGCGCGCCCTGTGCCTGGGCGCGAACGCGTTGATTCAGCTGGACGAGAGGGAGCGCGCGCTCGAATGGGCTCAGCGAGCATCCAAGCTCGAGACATCGGATCCGGGCGTGCTCTACAACGTGGCCTGTGTCTATGCTCTCGGGGGCATGTCGGACCGGGCGATCGAGTGCCTTGAGCGGGCGATCGAGAACGGCTTCGGCCACCGCGAGTGGCTGGAGAATGACAGCGATCTGGACTCCCTCCGGGCCGACCCCCGGTTCAAGGCGCTGCTGCAGAGGTTGTAGGGAGAGAAGCCCGGCGCGCCACGCCCGGAGCGTTCGCGGCGCCTTCGCTGGCGGGCGCGCCCCCTCTCGGAGGCGATTCCGCCGGTGGTCGCAGACCGAGTCCCCGCTTTGGGAGCTGCCGACATGCTCACGTTCGCCCTCCGCCGGCCGACGGCACTCCTCGTCCTTGCCCTGTCGGCCCTGGCCCTGGCGGCCCCGGCGCTCCGGGCCCAGGCCGCCGCCGACACGGCGGCCTCGGCCGCGCTCGGCTACCGGCGCAGCGAGGTCATGATCCCGATGCGGGACGGCGTGAAGCTGCACACCGTGCTGTACGCGCCGAGGGCCCGGAGCGCGCCGCTCCCGATCCTCCTGGAGCGCACGCCCTACGGCGTGGACGGCTCGGACCGGGCCTTCCGGGTCGCGTTCAGGGACCTGGCCGAGGACGGCTACATCTTCGCCTTCCAGGACATCCGGGGGAGGTTCGGCTCGGAGGGGCACTTCGTCATGCAGCGGCCGCCCTGCCCGGCCCCGGCCGACTCGTCCTGCATCGACGAGGGGACCGACACGTGGGACACGATCGACTGGCTCGTCCACCAGGTCCCGGGCAACAACGGGCGGGTGGGGATGCTCGGGGTGTCCTACCCGGGCTGGCTCACGGTCATGGCCCTGTTGCACCCGCATCCGGCGCTCAGGGCGACCTCCCCGCAGGCCTCCCCGGCCGACATGTTCATCGGGGACGACTTCCACCACGGCGGCGCCTTCCGGCTGAGCTACGGCTTCGAGTACGCGGCCATGATGGAGACGGGTAAGGTGACGACCCAGTTCCAGTTCCCCGTCCACGACACGTACGGGTGGTACCTGCAGCTGGGCGCCCTCTCGCACGTGGACGAGCGCGTACTGCACGGCAGGATCCCCACCTGGGAGGACTTCGTCCACCACCCCGACTACGACGCCTTCTGGCAGCGGAACGCCGTCGCTCCCTACATGACGAAGGTCACGGTCCCGGTCCTCAGCGTGGCGGGCTGGTGGGACCAGGAGGACTTTTACGGCCCGCTCACCATCTACAAGGCGCTCGAGGCCCACGACGGGCATTCCGAGAACTATCTGGTGGTGGGCCCGTGGCGGCACGGGGGCTGGGCGGGCGAGGCGGGGGACAGCCTCGGGGCGATCCGGTTCGGGAGCGCCACCGGCGAGCACTTCCGCCACGACATCGAGGCGCCCTGGTTCGCGTACTGGCTCAAGGACAGCGGGAAGCCGCCCGCGGGCGAGGCCTTCACGTTCGAGACGGGCTCGAACCGGTGGCGCACGTGGGCCCACTGGCCGCCGCGCCAGGGGGTGACCGACCGCGACCTCTACCTGCGCGCCGGCGGCTCGGCCTCCTTCGAGGCGCCGCCGGGCGGTACGAACGGCTCCGCGGCCGGCACGACTCCCGCGGAGTCCGCCGCTGCGGCCGGCGCCCCGCCCTTCGACGCGTACGTTTCCGACCCGGCGCACCCGGTCCCCTACCGGCGGCGGCCCATCGAGCCCACCTACGACCCCACCGGCTCGGGCTGGTATACGTGGCTCGTCCAGGACCAGCGCTTCGTGGACGGCCGTCCCGACGTCCTCGTCTGGGAGACGGCGCCCCTGGACCACGACGTCACCGTGGCCGGCAACGTCGTGGCCCACCTGTTCGCCTCCACCTCGGGCGGCGGCGCCGACTGGGTGGTGAAGCTCATCGACGTCTACCCGGGGAAGGTGGCCGACCGGCCGGCCATGGGCGGCTACGAGCTCATGGTGGCCAAGAACGTCCTCCGGGCCCGGTTCAGGAACGGCTTCGAGCACCCCGAGCGGGTGGTGCCCGGGAAGGTGACGCCCTACCGGATCGACCTCCTCGACACCGACCACACCTTCCTGAAGGGGCACCGCATCATGGTGCAGGTGCAGAGCACCTGGTTCCCGGTCATCGACCGCAACCCGCAGACCTGGGTGCCCAACATCTTCGAGGCCACCGACGCCGACTTCCGGAAGGCCGTCCAGCGCGTCTACCGCTCGGCGACCTACCCCTCCCGGATCACCCTGCCCGTCGCCGGGGACGACGCCGGGGGCTGACAGGAACGGCGGTCCCGGCGGCGCCGTTTGAGGAGCATGGGCCGCCCTCACCCGGAGGGAGCACCATCGAGCCCGGAGGACGACCCACCGAGCGCGGAGGCAGCATGACCGACCGCCGCACCTTCCTGAAGCTGATGGCCGCCGGATCGGGCGCCCTGCTCATCGGCGTCGACCTCGCCTGCGCGTCCGGCGGAGGCTCGGACGCCGGGGGCACCTCCTTCGAACCCAGCGCCTGGCTCCGGGTGGACGGGGACGGGTCGGTCCTCATTCGGGTGGGGAAGTCGGAGATGGGACAGGGCGTGCGGACGTCCCTCCCCATGGTGGTGGCCGAGGAGATGGACGCCGACTTCGACCGGGTGCGCATCGAGCAGGCCTCGCCGGGGCCGGATTTCACCAACCTGGGCACGGGCGGCAGCTACAGCCTGATGGGGAGCTGGGATGCGCTGCGGCACGCCGGCGCCCTGGCCCGGGTGCTGCTCGTGGCCGCGGCGGCCGCTCGCTGGGACGTGCCGCCCGGCTCGTGCCGGACCGAGGCGGGCGCCGTGATCCACCCGCCGTCCGGGCGGCGCCTGTCCTACGGGGAGCTCGCCGGGGAAGCGGCCGGGCGGCCCGTACCCGAGGAGGTGCCCCTCAAGCCGAGATCGGCCTATACCCTGATCGGCACCCCCCGCGGCCGGATCGACGCCCCGGACATCGTGGCGGGCCGGACCCGTTACGGACTCGACGTGCGGGTGCCGGGGATGTTGTACGCGGCCGTCGCTCGCAGCCCCGCCCTGGGCGGCACGGTGGCGTCCGTCGACGAGGCCGGGGCCCGGCGGGTGCCGGGGGTGCGCGACGTGGTGCGGATCGACGCGGGCGTGGCGGTCGTGGGCGAGAGCACGTGGGCGGCCCTGCGGGGGCGCGACGCGCTCCGGGTGACCTGGTCGAGGGGGCCGGGCGGCGACTTCGACACCGACGCGCACCGGGAGGCGCTCCGGCGCGCCGTCGGGTCGCCGGGGGTGACCATACGGCGGGACGGCCGTGGACGGGACGGCTTCGCCGGGGCGGCGCGCACCGTGGAGGCGGAGTACGAGTATCCGTTCGAGGCGCACGCCCCCCTCGAGCCCATGAACGCCACGGCGCACCTGAAGGCGGACGGGACGTGCGAGGTATGGTCGCCCAGCCAGACGCCCAACACGGTGCAGGCGGCGGCGGCGAAGCTGCTCGGGATCCCGAAGGAAAGGGTCGCCGTGCACGTGACGCTCATCGGGGGCGGCTTCGGCCGGCGCCTCAACTGGGACTTCGACACCGAGGCCCTCCAGCTGGCCGCCGCGCTCCCGGACACGCCCGTGCAGGTCGTGTGGAGCCGAGAGGACGACATGCGCTATGGCCACTTCCAGGCCGCCTCCGCCCACCGGCTCCGGGCGGGGCTCGACGCGGCGGGCCGGGTCACCGTGTGGGAGCACCGCGAGGCGAGCTCCATGCACAACACTCGCGGCGCCGATCCGTCGAAGATCGACACCTCGGATCCGGACCGCGTCCGCGGCTCGGCCTGGAGCGTGTACGACACCCCCTATCACGTCCCGGACTTCGAGGCCACCTACCGCCACGTTCCGGTGCCCGTGAAGATCGGGCCGTGGCGGGCGGTGTTCTCGCCTCCCGCCGTGTTCGCCCGGGAGTGCTTCGTGGACGAGGTCGCCGGGGCCGCGGGGCGCGATCCGATCGAGCTACGCCTCGCGATGCTGGGGGCGGGCCCCGGGCCCGTCCCGCCGACCTACGAGATCGAGGACGAGGTCATCGACCGGGGCCGGCTCCGCGCCGTCATCGAGCGCGTGCGCGATGCGTCCGGCTGGGATGCTCCGGTTCCCGCCGGCCACGCCCTCGGGATGGCCGCCAACTTCTTCCACACGGAGACGCACATCGCCTACGTGGTGGAGGTGTCCCTCCGGCCCGAGGCGCCCGAGGGGTCGCTCCCGTTCCGGGTGCACCGGGTCGTGTGCGCACTCGACTGCGGCCTGCTCGTGAACCCGCTCGGAGCGCGCCAGCAGGTGGAGAGCGGCGTGATCTGGTCCCTGTCGAACATGAAGACCGAGATGACGTGGCGGGACGGGGTTCCCCGGCAGGCGACCTACGGGGACTTCCGAGTGGTGATGCTGGACGAGGCGCCGGACCGGGTCGAGACCCACTTCGTGGACTCGGGCCGGGACGCCCCCAACGGTCTCGGCGAACCGGTGGTGTGCCCCGTCGCCCCCGCGGTGGCGAACGCCCTCTACCGGCTCACCGGCCGGCGGATCCGGCGCCTTCCGGTCCTGAGGGCCGATGTGGGGCTCTGAGGGGAAGGCCCGCCCTCTCCTCCGCGTCGCCGCCGGGGACGCGTCTCCGGACCCCGGGTAAGCTGCTCCGCGGCAAGGAAAATCCCTACATCCCGTTCCATGAACTCCCCACAGATTTCGCCCGAGCCTTCCGGCCATTTTTAAGCGGCGTATCCGGATGATCAGGGCCCGCGGCGCATCGGTCGCGGGCCCCGGCGACAGGGGGAGGGTATGGCCACCATCACCGCGCGGGCTCCGACGAGTCTCTACGCCGACCGGGTCGGACTGCTGGGCACCGAGCAGGCTTTCGCGCTCACGGCGCTCATCCGGGAGGCCGAGGAGCGCGGCCAGGACGTCATCCGCTGCAACCTGGGGCAGCCCGACTTTCCCCTTCCCGCGCACATCGGGCGGGCGGTCCGGCAGGCCATCGAGGACGGCTACACCACTTACTGCGACGCCCAGGGGCTCCTCGAGCTGCGCCGGGCGGTGGCCCGGGACGTGGCCGCGCGCAGAGGGCTCTCCGAGATCGACCCGGACCGGGTGGTGATTTACCCGGGTGCGCGGGCGCCCATCGGCTTCGCCCAGCAGACCTACTGCCAGCCCGGCGATGAGGTCGTGTACCCCACCCCCGGCTACCCACTGTTCGAGTCGTTCATCGACTACGTGGGCGCGGTGCCCAGGCCGATCCGTCTCCGGGAGGACGCCGGGTTCGCGTTCTCGGGTGATGACCTGGCACAGGTGGTGAGCGCGAGGACGAAGCTGGTGTTCCTCAACTTCCCCTCCAATCCCACGGGCGGCGTCGCCACGCCGGAGCAGCTGGCTTCGGTGGCCGAGGTCCTGCGGCCGCTGGCGGACCATGGCCTGCGCGTGTACTCCGACGAATCGTACGAGTGCATCGTGTTCGACGGGCGAGCGCACCGCTCCATCGCCTCTCTGCCGGGCATGGAGGCGTGCACGATCATCGTGTCGGGGGTGAGCAAGACCTACTCGTGGACGGGCGGCCGGGTGGGCTGGGCCGTGTACCCGACCGTGGAGGAAGCCAGGATTCACCGGAACCTCAACATCAACTACTTCGCGTCGATCTCCCCCTACAATCAGATCGGCGCCCGCGAGGCCCTCGAGAGCCCGGAGAGCGGGCCGGCGGTCGAGCGGATGGTCACGGCGTTCCAGGAGCGACGGGACGTTACCGTGGCGCTCCTGAACGAGGTGGAAGGGGTTCGGTGCCTGAAGCCCCAGGGGGCTTTCTACGTCTTCCCGAACGTGGAAGGGCTGCTCGAGCGGCTGGGGGCTCTCGAGGCGTACGGGGCGCTCGAGCCGGGGATCCGGGAGCGCACGAGCCCGGCGACGCTCTTCCAGCTCTTCCTCCTGTTCCGTCACGGCGTGGCGACCATGGACCGGCGCTCGTTCGGGATCCTGGAGAGCGAGGGACAGCACTTCCTCCGGGTGTCCGTCGCCACGGGCCGCGAGGACCTGGAACGGGCCGTGGGGCTGATCGACCGGGCGGGGCGGGACGTCAGATGGTTTCGGGGCGTTCATCCGTGAGGAGGGGCACCTGTGGCTCTGAGACGGGACTGGCGGTTTCGGACCCGGGGCGGGTCCCGAACGCGTATGACATGGGGGAACGCATGAGCGTCCAGTTCGGAACCCGGCGGGGGGAGTGGCTCGACGTCGGTGAGGTCGGGACGGAGGGGCTGGCTCCCTGGGAGCAGGACGCGCGCGCCCGATTCGACCTGGTCTACCGGACCCTGTGCGCGATTCTGTACAACTATGCTCCCACGAGCGGCCATCCCGGGGGATCGATCTCGTCGGGCCGGTTCGTGGCGTCGGTCCTGTTCGGGGCGATGGAGTACGACCTCACGCACCCCCGGCGAGCGGACGCCGACCTCATCAGCTACGCGGCGGGCCACAAGGCGCTGGGCCTGTACGCGATGTGGGCCCTTCGGGACGAGGTGGCCCGCCTCTCGGCTCCCGAGCTCCTGCCGGACGAAGTCGGACTTCGCCTCCGTCTGGAGGATCTGCTCGGCTTTCGCAGGAATCCCTCCAACCGGACCCCGCTGTTCGTGGAGCTCGGTGCCAAACCGCTCGACGGCCACCCGACGCCCGCGACCCCGTTCGTGCCGACTGGCCACGGGCGCATCGGGCGTCGGCATGGCGAGCTCGCTCGGGCTCGCACTGGCGGCGGCGGACCGCTACGGACGGAACGCTCCCCGCGTGCACATCGTGGAGGGGGAGGGCGGGCTGACCCCGGGGCGGGTGTCCGAGGCGCTGGCCTTCGCGGGCACCGCGTCGCTGGACAACGTCATCGTCCACCTGGACTGGAACCAGTCCTCCATCGACTCCGACCGTGTGTGCCGCGAAGACGGCATCCCCGGCGACTACGTTCAGTGGACTCCCGCCGAGCTCTTCTACCTGCATGACTGGAACGTCGTGGAGGTGCCCGACGGCACCGACCTGGCCCAGATCCGCACGGCCCAGCGGCTGGCCCTCGAGCTGGAGAACGGCCAGCCCACGGCCATCGTGTACCGGACCACGAAGGGATGGCGCTACGGGATCGAGGGTAGGAAATCCCACGGCGCCGGTCACAAGCTGTGCTCGGGGTCCTTCTACGAGGTGCTGTCCCCGTTGCTGGGGTCGGACTCGGTGGCGGCCCCGACGACTCTGTCCAGTCCGATGGACGTTCCCGCGGGCGTGCCCCGCTGCGAGCCCGGAGAGAGCGTCTGTCATCTGGGGGGCGACGCCGCCCAGGTGGAGCGGTGCTACTGGACCGCGCTCCAGTACGTGCGCCGCACCCTGTCCGAGAATCCGGAGCTGACGAATTTTCTGGCCGGGGCCCTCCGGGAGGCCCGCCGACGCCTGGATGCCCGGGAACGAGCCCCGCGCGAGGACGGTCCCGACGTCGAGGCGATCTTCCTGGCCGCGGCTGCCGGGGCGGAGGGCGCGGGTGCGCTTCAGCCGGAGGACGTCGCCCTCGAGCCGGGAACGGCCCTCCCGCTGCGCAAGCAGCTCGGTCGGGTCCTCGGCCACCTGAATCGGGTCAGCCGGGGAGCGCTCCTCATCGGGGCGGCCGACCTCCTGGACTCCACCGCGGTGTCGCTGGGAGCCGAGGGCTTCCCGGACGGCTATTTCAACCGCCGTACGAATCCCGACTCGCGCCTCCTGTCGGTGGGCGGCATCGCCGAGGACGCCCTCAGCGGCGTGCTCTCCGGGATCGCGAGCTTCGGCGCGCACCTGGGGGCGGGCGCCTCCTACGGCGCCTTCATCGCTCCCCTGGGTCACATCGCTTCGAGGCTCCACGCCATAGGCCAGCAGGCGCGGGCGTCGGTCGATGGAGGCCCGTACCGGCCCTTCTTCCTGGTGTGTGGCCACGCGGGATTGAAGACGGGGGAGGATGGCCCGACCCACGCCGACCCGCAGGCGCTGCAGCTCCTGCAGGAGAACTTCCCGCCGGGCACCATGATCACGCTGACGCCGTGGGAGCCCGGCGAGATCTGGACGCTGGTGGCGGCGGGGCTCTCCGCCCGGCCCGCGGTGCTGGCGCCCTTCGTCACCCGGCCCGCCGAGCCGATCCTGGATCGCGAGGCGCTCGGCCTCGCCCCCGCCTCCGCCGCGGCCGCCGGCGTCTACCGGCTCCGGGCCGCCAGGGGTGAGAGAGACGGAACCGTGATCCTGCAGGGATCCGGCGTCACCTATGCCTTCGTACGGGAGACCCTGCCGCTCCTCGAGGACGAAGGGATCGACGTGGACGTCTACCACGTCTCCAGCGTCGAGCTCTTCGATCGCCTCACGGCCGCGGAGCGGGACACCATCTTCTCCGAGGCGCGGGCCGCGGAGGCCATGGGGATCACGGGCTTCACGATGCCGACAATGTACCGGTGGGTCACCTCCGACCTGGGCCGCCGGCACACCCTCCACCCCTTCCGGGCCGGCCACTTCCTGGGGAGCGGCCCCGGCCCCGAGGTCATCCACGAGGCCGGACTGGACGGCGAGGGTCAGCTCCGGGCCATCGAGGCCTACGTGAACGAGCGGGCCCGGCAGCCGGCCGGCGTGGGAGGCTGAGGGGCGCGGCTCCTCTCTCCCCGCCATTGTCGATCGCCGGTCGTCCATCCACAGCCGAGGAGGGCCGCGTGGACGCGCCAGCGCCCGCCGAAACCACCATCCGCCTGGCCGATCCGGCGGACACCGACACGGTCCTCTCGCTGATCCGCGAGAAGGCGGAGAACGACGGAAGCTCCGCGATGCTGGATCTGGACCACGGCCGCTTGCGGAGCGCGCTGTCCGGGCCGTCCCCCGCGGTGGCGGCACTCCTCGCCGAGCAGGATGGCTCGGCGGTCGGCGTCGCCATCTTCCTGAGGGCGTTCTCGACCTACCTCACGCGGCCCGCCCTGTGGCTCGAGGACCTGTTCGTGCGCGATACCTCGCGGAGGCAGGGGGTCGGGTCGATGCTCGTGGCCGAATTGTGCCGGGTGGCGCGGGCGGAGGGGGCCGTCCGGGTCGATTGGGCCGTCCGGGTGACGAACGAGCGAGCGATCGAGCTGTACGCGAGCCTGGGCGCCGAGCTGCGTGACAAGTTCACGCTGTGCCGCCTCGACGCCGACGGCATCGTGGCGCTGGCGCGGCAGGATCGTTCCTGACCGTCGGCCGCCGGCTCACGGCCGGCGCTCCACCCGCCTCATGGCTCGACCGGACCCTCCACCCGGGGCCACTCCGGCCCGTGCAGGCGCCGGAGGAAGTCGTGGGCGAGCCAGCCGATCCGGACCGCCGCGGCCATGGCACCCTCGGCTTCAGCGTCCGTCGCCCGCCCGTGCCGACCTCCCATGTGGTTGTTCACCACGTAGGGCCTCGGGTCGGCGACCGGACCCTCCGCGAGCGCCTCCGGGACCGGGGCCCCTCCAATGCCCTTGGAGGCATAGGTGCACAGGGGGCCGTCCGGGGTGATGAAGGTATTGATGCGGTACTTGACCGCGTACTCTCCCTTCATTCGGTCCTCGTCCTCGTCCACGGTCTCGAGTTCGGGCGTCACGAACTCGTAGGCCACGTAGGGCGGCTCCAGGAGGCCGGGGTCCAGCCGGGACGTCCTGTACATGCGGACATCGCGGGCCTCGTTCAGCAACGCGTGCTTGACCACGATGTTGGGGAAGCGGCCGCCCGGGTCCGCGTCGGGAACCTCGTCCGAGGAATGGATGCGGCGCGGAACCGGGATGCGCTCCTCCTCCGCGGCACGGGCGTTGTGGCGCTCGATCTCGGCCTCGAACAGGCCCTTCTCGTCGAGGAGAACGTTCACCGGGTGCGGCAGCGTGCGGACGTTGACGAACAGGGTGCGCTTCGTGTCGGGCGCCATGATCTGCTCCGTCTCGCGCCGACACTGGGATCGGGCGCGCGGGTCGTCGCGGAGCTCGAGCTGCAGGCCGGCCGCCGAGACCTGCGCGCGCCACCACGCCTCGAGGCGGCTCGACGGACCGCCCACGCTGGAGGGATAGAAGACGATCCGCTCGCACCCCTCCCGCCGTGCGCCCTCGATCATCACCTCGATAAGCGGGTCGCCCTCCGGATGATGGCGCTCGCGTCCGTGCGAGAAGAAGCCGGCGATGATGTTGGATTCGATGTAGTAGAACTGACCGTCGGACGGGAGGATGTCGAACCCGATCATCATCCAGCTGCACACTTTGCGAACCGGATCCCGGTAGACGGGGCTCAGGCGGGGGTCGCAGGGGACGTCCCGCACGTAGTCGACGCCGCGTGCATGGGGTCGACTCCCGCCCACTTCCACAGCGCGTGGAAGCCCGACCGGGGCCAGGGGCCCGCGTAGCGCGTGACGCCGAGCCAGCCACGCCCCGCCTGCTCGCTCGCCGCGCACAGCAGTCGACCAAGCAGGTAGATGGACCGGCCGAGCCGGCGCCAGCGTCGTGCACGGCCGCTGAGCCGGCGGCCCCGAAGGGAGATCTCGCTCCCCAGCCGGAAGATGGGGCCGTACACGCGGCGGTGGATCCGCTCGCCGGTCGTGAAGCTCTTCTCTCGCATCTCCCAGATCACGCCATTGGCGAGGGCCTCGCGCAGGCGGACCGGCAGCGCTCCGAAGGGCCCGAACGACGCCTCCGGGTCGCTCCACAGGCGGCTGTACTCCTCCGGGGCCCAGCCGGCGCGCCGGCGCAGCCAGCGGATCATCCGGCGGACTTCGGCACCGGTCACCCGGAAAGGGAACGCCTCGGCCAGCTCGGCCAGGCGTCGTGCGGGCGCGGGAAGGGCCTCAGCGGAGGCGGAAGCGGCTTCGGCAGCCTGGCCTCGGACCATGGGCAGCACCGGGACGGGGGGAACGCCGCTGGCGATCGCCCGCGTGGAAGGTTCGGACGGGGAGCGTCGCTGCGAGCCCGCGTGGATCGCGCGGGAAGCCACCCCTCCTACTTGGGTCCTCGCCTCGATGTGCGCAAGGTCAGCGGGACGCCGCGGCCCGCAGCCTCCGCAGCCGAACCCGGGCCGCGTCGAGGCGCTCGATCTCGGCCTCGGCCTCCCGCTGACCCGTCCGTCGGCTCTCCAGGGCCCGGGCCAGCGCTCCCTCGAGCGAGGCGCGGGCGGCCCGGGCGTGGTCCCGCAGGTCCGACGCGAAGGCGCGTGCCGTGTCGTGGTAGCGGTACTGGAGGTCTCCCCGAAGCCGGCCCGCGTTCCGCTCGACGTCCTCCGCGGCCAGCTCCTCGGCCCGCCGTGCCAGCCACCGTCGGAAGAGAGGCCTCGGGAGCCAGAAGCGCGGCTGGTCGAGCATCCGGTACTGGCTGACGCCCTCGACCCGGTAGTAGAAGTCCCGCGACTCCGCGAGCTCGCGGGCGGGCACCAGGTCCGGCAGGTCGATGCCGAACTGTTCGGACACCCACCCCGGACTCCCGCGAGCTCCTCGTCCAGACGTTCCGCCACCCGCCCCAGATCGGCGCGGAAGGTCTCCGAGACGCGTCGCCCCTCCTCCCCCTGCCAGGCGTCGAACCGCCGGGCCACGAAGTCGCCCGCCATGCGGCGCACGTCGTCCGCCAGGGCGCGGTTGGCTCCCCCGCCCTCCTGCGCCCGGCGCCGGATCTCGTCGGCGAGATCCGGGAAAGAGGCACGCGCCCGCTCGTACAGCGAGCGCCCGGCCGCCTCCGTCGCCCGGTCGGCGGCCGATCGACAGAGCGCGGGCACCTCGTCGAGCAGATGGTCGAGCTCGCGGGCGTGCTCCCGGACGGCCGCCGTGCGCTCCTCGAGCTCGGACAGGGGCGTGCGGAGGGCCGCCTCCTCCAGGTCCAGGAGCCCGAGCCCTTCGGACGTGAGCCGGGACAGTCGGCGGGAGGCGACGTCGCGGGCGATGGCCTCCCCGCGCTCCCGGCCCAGATGGCGCAGCATGCGGCCCAGGGCTTCAATGCCCTCCCCGGACGGGACGCCGGTCCGTGCCCCGGCTTCGTCCTCGAGCGCCCGGCGCGCGGACAGGGGAAAGAACGGGGAGGTCCCCCGGGCTCCGGCCGAGGGCGTTGGCCAGCCGGCGGCGGCAGTAGTCGAGCGCCTCGCGCCATGCGCCCTCGGGATGAAGGTCCACCTTGTTGAAGGCGAAGAACAGGTGGGGCGTGAGCTCGGCCGTCCTCCGGACCAGCTCGAGCTCCAGCTCGCCGATCGGGGGGTCGGCCGAGAGGACGACGAGCCCCGCGTCCACGCGGGGAAGGAACCCGAACGCGCGCTCGGTGGCGTCGCGCTCCGCCGACCCGACGCCGGGCGTGTCCACGAGCACGAGCCCGTCGATCAGGTGACGTGCCGGGCAGGTGACCTCGACGCGCTCGACGCCCTTCTCGTTCCCGGGGTTGCCACGCTCGGTCACGTAAACGTCCAGGGACTCCGGCGCGACCTCCTCGTCTCTGCCGTCCTCGAATCGGATCGTAGCCTTCGCCGGGCGGCCGGTGCGGAGGAAGGTGGGGACCGTCGTGAGGGGCACGACGCCCGTGGGCAGGACGTCCCGACCCAGGAGCGCGTTCACCACCGAGGACTTGCCGCGCTTGAACTGGCCGAGCACCACGACGCGGAGCTCACCGGCCTCCAGGGGCTCGGCCGCCCGGCGGGCTTCCTCGGCCAGATCGACGAAGCCCCGCTCGCCGGCCAGCTCGGACAGCTCCTCCAGGGCCGAGCGGAGCTCGTCGGCGTCGGCGGACGTGCGGACGGCGGACACGCGGTTGCGGCTCCTCGCCTGGTCGCTCGACACAAGAAGACTCCTGCCCGGCGGAATCTCGAACAGGAGTCATCAGCCGGCCCGGCGGCCGGCACGCTCGGCGAACTCCATCGCCGTTCTGCTTCGTGAGTCTACGACGCCGGCTCGGAACCGGTCAAGCCGCGATCCGGGGCCTTCCCCGCGGATGCCTGCATGGCTCTCCGGTCGACCCGGGAGGGAGGGGCGAGGAGTTTTAGCCGGCCATCACGAGCTCCGGGTCGAGGCGGCCCCCGGCCCGGAGCCCCTCTCCGGCGCGCTAGCCGACCGGAGTCCCGTGCCGGTAGACGCTCCGGGACACGACGGCCGTGTGCACGGTCAGTCCGAGGTCGAAGTCGGCCGCATCTCCTCGAGCCACGGCAGCCCGCACTTCAGCTTCGGTGGTCAGGTGGTCGTTCTCCGCGCCGTGGTTCACACCCGCGGGCGTGAACAGGACCTCGTGCACCTCGTGAATCACGCCCGACGCTCCGGGATTCCCCGGTGCCGCGAGCAGGTGATCGTGGCCGAGAACTCCGTCGCCGTAGACGACCGGCTCCAGCGCGTCGGCCGCTCCCGCGAAGGTACCATCGTGATCGGGGCAATTCCCGGGCACTCCCATGCAGTCCAGCGTTCCGACGGTCGCATTCGCCGGGTACTCCACGATGTAGAGCGGAACGGCGGCCCACCCGCTGGCGTGCGTCGGTAGCGGAGTGTTCTCGGGGGTCAGGATGTAGATGACTTGCCCGCTCGCGTCATCGTACGCGGGCTCGGTGGCCACTCTTCCGAACCGCCGTTCGCCGCTGGGTGGTGCGGCCGGGTCGGCCCGGAGCGTCGAGGCGCTCCGGCCGATCGCGGGCGAGGCGCTCAGGGCCGCAAGCAGGGCCGTGGGCGTGCGGTTGCATCCCGCCAGAAGGACGAGCCCGGCCAGCGAGCCGAGCGCCGCGAGCGACTGTCGTGTGACGGACATGATGATCTCCTCGGGCTGGAGTGAGACAGTAGGGTCCCGATTCCTGCGTTCGGGGCCGACGCGTGGACGGGTCTCGAGCGCTCGACCAGAGAGTTTTGCGTGGATCGCGCTCAGCCGCTGGCGCGACCCTCGTCCAGGGGGAACTGCGGTTCGTGCTTCCGGCCTCTTTGGAACCAGGAGAACAGACCCACGCGGTTCCGATACCGCCGGTAGGCGTCGCCGTGCTCGCGGACCAGGTCCCGCTCCTCGAGCTGGATCGCCAGCAGCATCCACCCGGTCGTCAACACGGCGAAAAGCAGGTGTCCGGCGCTGATTTCGGGGGTGGCCCAGAAGGCGAGAATGAACCCCAGGTAGAGGGGGTGGCGAACGTAGCGATACAGGAGCGGCGTCTGAAACCGCGGCGACTCGCGTTCCCGGCCCCGAAGAAATGGGACCACACCTGCCGCAACCCGAACAGGTGAAAGTGGTCAATGAGGAAAGTCGACAGGAGGACCGTCAGCCAGCCGACCGCGGGGATGGCGAACAGGAACGCCGAGAATCGTGGATCGACGACGCGCCATACGGTCGCCGGAAGCGGCTTCCAGCCCCCACATGACCGCGGCGAGGAGCAGCGTCGCCACCAGCACGTAGGTGCTCCGTTCCACGTGCCACGGGACGAGCTTCGTCCAGCGGCGCTTGAAGCCGCGGCGCGCCATGCCACTGTGCTGTAGCGCGAACAGGCCGAGCAGGGCCAGGTCCGCCCCGGCGGCCCCGGAAGCGGCGAGAGCCCGGCGTCCAGGGTCTTGGGCACGACCACGTTCCAGACGAAGCCGATGGCGTACAGGAACACGCCCAGGAAGAGGACGTAGGCCAGCACGCCGTAGATGAAGGCGAACGTTTTGCGCATGGGAGCCCTCCGGCAGTTGAAGCCTCGAAGTCGCCGGTAAGGTCTCGATCGGGGACGGCGTCGGCATGAGTCGCGGGTCCCACGTTACGGGACCCGGGGACGCCGACCGTGGGACCGGGGTCCCGGATCAGGCCTCGTGCGCCCGTCCTGGCGGACCGGCGGAGCGCCCCAGACCGGCTTCCCTGGCAAGGATGACGGCCCTGGTACGGGTGTCGACGCCCAGCTTGGAGAAGATCCGGGTTACGTGGTTCTTCACCGTCTTCGTCTTAATGCCGAGGCCCTGCGCGATCTGGGGATTCGTCCACCCCGCTGCGACCAGGTCCAGGACTTCCGACTCCCGGGGCGTCCAGGTTCTCGAAGGGCGGAGCATCGAGGGTCGCGTCCATCCCGTCCACTCCCAGGAAGGACTGCACCTCTTCCAGGAATCGCTGCCAGGCCGGCTCGTCCTCGAGCAGCACGTGGTTCGCGCTGTCCAGCGCCACGAATCGGGCGTCCCCGAGGGCGGCAGCCAGGTCGCGCCCGGCCTCGAACGGAATCACTTCGTCGCGGCGGCTACGAGAACGAGAACGGGCAGCGGATCTGCTGACGGGGGTGCACGTCGATGTCGCCGCACGACTCCTCCAGCCGAACCGCGATGTGGGGCGACGTGGTCCGCCGCTGGAAGCGTCCAAACCATTGGACCTGCTCCAACGAGCCGCCCGGAATGACATCGAGGTGAACACCTGGCGGAAGGCAGGGTTCGCCCGACCCCACCCGTCCGCCATGAGCCTCATGAGCGCTTCTTCGCGACGCCGGAAGTCGGCCGTGCCGCGGTGCTTCCAGCCGACCATGTAGCTGCCGTACAGCACCAGGCGCGTGACCCCTCCGGGTGGCGCGCGGCGTACGCGAGGGCGACCGGTCCACCCTGCGACATGCCGAACAGCGTGAATCGCTCCAGGTCGGCAGCCTCCACGACGGCCTCGAGATCCTCCACCCACGTCCCGAACGAGAGGTCCTCGACCTCGCGGTCGGAGAGTCCGCAGCCTCGCTCGTCGTAGCGCAACAGGGGTGATGGCGCGACAGTCCGTCGAGCCAGTGCCTCCATACCGGGGCTCTGTCCATCGAACTCGAGGTGGGTCAGCCAGTTCGCCGTCTTCACCAGGGGAGGCCCGGACCCGGAGAGGGCGTAGGCAATGAGGGTCCCGTCGCGTGAACGGGCGAAACGGGTGGACGATCTCACAGGAACGTGGGTCTCGGGACGGGCGCCGGCCGCGGCGTCGTCGTGGCCCGCCGATCGATGGAGCGGAGCGGGTTTCCGAATCTGCGGGATCCGGTCATGGGGTGAAGCTGGGCCCGGGGCTGTGTCCGGGTCAACCGCTGAATCCTGCCGGCCCTGACCTGGATCCCCCGCAAAGGTCCATCGCACGACGGCTGGCGGGCTGAGGGGCCGACTGGTGGTCGGTTCTCCTCACCTTGCCGGAGCGATGTTCTGGTTCAGGTGGAACAGGTTGTCGGGGTCCCATTCGGCCTTGACCCGGGCCAGGCGGTCGTAGGTCGCGCCGTAGTTCTCCCGGACCCGTGCCTGGTCCTCGACGTCCATGAAGTTGGTGTAGCCGCCCTCCAGGCCGGAATACGGGTGGATGGCGTCGTAGTAGTCCCGGACCCAGCTCCGGTAGGCGTCGGTGTCGGCGGGGTCCTGCCAGAAGCCGACAATGTTGACCGCGAACTCGGCGTCCCTGACCCGAACGCCGTCTCCTCGGGCCCCACGTCCCGCACGGCCCCGCCGAGCGGATAAATGTGCGCGGCCGAGTGGACGTTGGGCACCAGGGCGCCGTGCTCGAGGTGCGCGGGGATGGCGTCGTCGGCCACGTCGAGCGCGAAGTCCGACTTCCAGTAGGAGTACATTCCGGGAGGCAACAGCGCGTCGAAGGCGCCCTGGAGGGCCGGGTACGGCATGGGGCCGACGTGCTGCCCGATCACCGGACCCGCGGTCTGCAGGGGCTCGAGCACCGCCTCCGCCTGATCCGGGTCGCCGCTCCAGCAGGTGACCAGCAGGCACACGTTGTCGCCGTGGCGCTCCTCCGGGATGAAGGGGAGGGGCGGCGCCCGGTGGAAGCCGAAGAACGCGCCCAGCTCCCGGGGGGCCTCGCGCAGGTAGTCGCGCCAGGTGCGCAGGACGTCCGCGGCGGCGTCGAGCTCGAACACGATCGGCCCGCCCACAATGTCCTTCACGGGATGGAGCCGGAACTCGAAGGAGGTCACCACCCCGAAATTGCCGCCGCCTCCCCGCAGCGCCCAGAACAGCTCCGGGTTCTCGTCCCGGCTGGCCGTCACACGGCGCCCATCCGCCGTGATGACGTCCGCCGACACGAGGGAGTCGCAGGTGAGGCCGAAGCTCCGGTTCAGGTAGCCGATGCCGCCGCCCAGGGTGAGTCCGCCCACGCCCGTCGTGGACACGAAGCCCGCCGGGACGGCCAGGCCGTAGGCGTGGGTGGCGTGGTCGAGCTCCCCGAGCTTGGCGCCGCCGCCCACGCGGGCCGTCCGGGCCTGCGGGTCGACCCGGACGTTCCGTATGGCCCGGAGGTCCAGGACCACGCCGCCGTCGCAGGTCCCGTAGCCGGGGGCGCTGTGGCTGCCTCCGCGCACCGCCAGCTCCAGGTCGGCCTCGCGGGCGAAGTTCACGGTCGCCATGACGTCGGCCTCGTCCAGGGCCTGGACGATGACGCGCGGGTGCCGGTCGTGCATGGCGTTGTACACGGCGCGTGCCTGGTCGTAGCCGTCGTCCTCGGCGGTGATGACCGGGCCGCGGACCCGCTGGCGGAGATCTTCCGGGGTGGATGCAGCTGACATGGTGTTACCACTCCTGCCTGTGCCGGGATTGGTCAACGGCGGGGACGTCCGGCTACCTCACCCGCCGGGGAATCCGCAGGTGGTGCGGCGAGTCGGGGACTCTCAGAGCGGCAGCGGTGGACACTGGGAGAGACCGGGCCAGGGCCGCAATCGCATATTCATGCTACGGGCCGCCACGCGCCGCCGCCGGAGGGAGCACATCCGCTCGCGGGTCCGGGGCTACGACTCAATCTCATCCCGACCCCTCGAATGAGGAAGGCCCGGGGGTGCCCGGAGGACGCGCTCTCAGGCTCGCCGCACCGCCGCCGCGCCGCCGAGACCGCCTGCCACGGCCGACGCCAGGGTGCCGAACAGGACGATCATCGACGGGACGTCCCCCAGGCCGACGGATAGGGCAATGCCTACGAGAGCGCACCCCCCACCCGCCACGAGCCCGCCCAGGAAGCCGATCCCGCGGCCCGGCCCCCTCGTCAGGCTGCGGGCGAACACCACGCCCGCCACCAGGGAGATGAGGGTGCCGAGGAGGCCGAAGCGCGCCGCCACGGCCGGCACGTAGTGGCCCGTTACGACCATGGCCACCTGCAGCAAGCTGCCCAGAAGCGCGATCCACAACGAGCGTCGGAGCCACACAGCTCGATCCATGGGGGCCTCCAGCGAGTTGGGGATGAGTCGTGAAGCCGCGGCCGCTGTCGGCCTATCGGTGCGCCGGAACGACCAGGATCTTCCGGGCCGCAGGTAGGCCCAGGGCGACCACGTCCCCCTCGGATCCGCGCACCCGCAACGCTCCGGCCGCGGACTCCCGTTCCAGCACCGTCAGGGTGGCGCCGGGGGTGAGGCCATGCCGGTCGGCGAATCGCAAGAATTCGGGCGTCTGGTCGATGACGCGAGCGACGTGGACCGGCTCGCCCAGCGCGCACTCGTCGAGCCCGGTTCCGGGAGGTTCGTGGACGTGACCCTTGTGGCTGGGGATCGGGTCCCCGTGGGGGTCGACTTCCGGGTGGCCCAGGACCGCGTCGATGCGCTCGAGAACCTGGTCGGAGATCGAGTGCTCCAACGTGTCGGCCTCTTCGTGCACCACGGACCAATCCAGTCCGAGCATCTCGACCAGGAACAGCTCCACCAGCCAATGGCGTCGCAACACGTGCACGGCCAGCTGCTCCCCTTGCTCGGTGAGCCTGGCACCTTTGCGGGGCTCGTACTCCACGAGACCCGAATCGGCCAGGGCTTTCATCATCGAGGTGGCCGTGCCCGGAACGACCCCCATGGCCGTGGCGAGCTGGCCGGTGGGCATGGGCGCGCCGTCGCTCTCGCCGTGCGCCAGATAGAGCTGCTTCAGGTAGTCCTCGACGGTGCTGGTCGGCATCTCCCCCTCTCCGGCCGATTCGTGCTCCCGAATCGTATCCGTCGCCCGCGAGCTTGACAATCCTTCGACGAGCCGCGAGAGTCGAGTGCGATCCATATTCGTTGTCTAGTTGGACCACTCAAAGAGCGGGGGCATGACCTGACCGTGCGTACCGTCGCGACTGTGTCTGCTGCCCTGGCTGCCGAGCCAGGGCCAGCCCGGAGAGATGTCCCGGTGCCACGGACACGGACGCCGTGAGCAAGGAGCGCGTCTCCCTGGAGGGGATGCACCACACGGTCCCGGTACCCGAACGGTCCGCCGGCTTCTGGAGGAACTGGCGGGCCTACGTGGGCCCGGCGATGCTGGTGAGCGTCGGGTACATGGACCCCGGCAACTGGGGAACGGACCTGGCCGCCGGGGCCGAGTATAGGTACGCCCTCCTCTGGGTGGTGCTGCTCGCGAGCCTCATGGCCATCGTGCTGCAGGTGCTGTCGGCGCGCCTGGGCGTCGCCACGGGAAAGGACCTGGCCAGGGCGTGCCGCGACTGGTATCCGGCGTGGACGCGCTGGCCCAACTGGATCTTGTGCGAGCTGGCGATCGCGGCCACGGATCTCGCGGAGGTCCTCGGCAGCGCTGTGGCGCTGAATCTCCTCTTTCACATCCCGCTCTTCTGGGCCGTTTGCATCACGGCGGCCGACGTGCTGCTGCTCCTCGCCCTGCAGCGCTTCGGGGTGAGGACTGTCGAGGCGGTGGTCGTGGTCCTGATCGCGACGATCGCGGTGTGCTACTTCATCGAGATCTTCGTCCTGCCGCAGACGACGCCCAGCTTCCGGGAGATGGGCGAGGCGATCCTGACGCCCGGTCTTCGGCAGGCCGGCATGGCCTTCATCGCGATCGGGATCATCGGCGCCACGGTGATGCCCCACAACCTGTACCTCCATTCGGCCCTGGTGCAGAGCCGCAAGATCCCGGCGGAGCCCGAGGGCGTGAAGACGGCCATCCGGTACAACACGATCGACTCGACCGTGGCCCTTTCCCTGGCTTTTCTGGTGAACGCGGCGATCCTCGTGCTGGCGGCCCAGGTCTTCTTCGGGCGGCAATCCGTGGCCGTCGCCGGTGGATCCGTCGTGCACTTCGGGCCCGACGCGGACTGGATCCAGGTGGCCTTCCTCACGCTGGCGCCACTCCTCGGAACGGCGGCGGCCAGCATCCTGTTCGCGGTCGCGCTACTGGCCAGCGGTCAGAGCAGCACGATCACGGGCACCCTGGCCGGTCAGGTGGTCATGGAGGGCTTCATGCGCTGGCGCATCTCGCCATGGGTTCGGCGGCTCAGCACGCGCTTGCTGGCCATCATTCCGGCCGTTGTCATCATCGGCACCCGGGGATCGGGAAGCGTCAACGACCTCCTGATCCTGAGCCAGGTCGTGCTCTCGCTGCAGCTGCCCTTCGCAATGTTCCCGCTGCTCCAGTTCACGAGCTCGAAGAAGCGGATGGGACGGTGGCGCAGCGGCTGGTTCCTCCTGGCCACGGGCTGGACCAGCGCGCTGCTCATCACCGCGATGGACATCTACGGGCTGCCCGAGTCGCTCCGCGCGGTGTGGCACATCGTGGCGGGCGGGTGAGCGCGGGCGGCGCCAGCGGAAGCGAGGGCGAGAGCATCGCGAACGGAAGCTGGGTCAGAGTGGTTCGCGTCAACCGACGTCCCCGCGGGGACGTGCCCGCGGGGACCTCCACCTTCGGGCGGCTCGCGCCGGCCCCTTCGCCTCAGTTTCCTCCGGCCCGGCTCTCCAGCGCCTTCCAGCGCGCCATGACCTGGCCGAACTGCGTCCGGGCCGAATCGCAGGCGGCCACCTCCGCCGCCGTGGCGGGCGTCTCCGCGCGCTGCATGGCCATGGCGGCGCGGAGCAGCGCGGTGCTGGTCCCGTCCAGCGTGGGCGGGCCCGCGGGTCCGCGCCGGAAGAAGAAGCGGCGCCCGTCCTGCTGAGGCGCGGGGGCCAGCGCCTCGAGCTCCTTGGCCAGGGACGCTGCTCCCGACCCGCTTCGCCCCTTCACGCTCGCCAGGAGCTTCCTGGCGTCCTGGTAGGCGGCGTGCGCGGCGACCGCGTCGTCGTACATCTCCCGTGAGAGCCTCGCGACCTGCTCGAGCTCGGCCGGCGACGTCTTCACCCTGGGATCGAGCCGCAGGGTCAGCGGCTGGGTGTACGTGTGCCCGTCCACTGTGAGGCGCACCGTGTACTGCCCGGGCGGCGCCCAGGGCGTGTTGACCGTCGGATAGGTGTGGTGGGGGACGGCGCCCTGGCCCGATGCCTCGCGCGGCTCCGGGCCGATCGGCTGGAGGTGGAGGTCCCAGGAGAAGCGGTGCATGCCCTTCCTCGTGGACAGCACCCTCTGGGGCGCCGGCCAGTACAACGGCACGTTGCAGTTCGGCGCCGTCGGGTCCTTCTGGCAGATCTCGTCGTAGGCCTCGGTATGCAGCGCCGGGTCGGGGGAGATCACCGGGTCGTCGCTCGAGTAGGAGCGGATGACGTCTCCGGCGGCGTCCAGGACCTCCAGCTTCACCGGTCCCGTGGCGTCCTTCGGCAGCCAGTAGTCAATGAGGCCGCCCGGGGGCGGGTTCTGTCCGGCGGGCAGCTCCGGCGGCCACTCCGTCGGATCGTTCATCCCGAACCGGACGCGGACCGCCGTCTCGGGACGGAACAGGTAGGCGTCGACCGCGGTCCGCGCCTCCGCCATCTGCCGCAGCGGCGTGACGTCGTCCAGGACCCAGAAACCGCGCCCGTGTGTGCCGGCCACCAGGTCCGAGCACAGGCAGGTCGAGTCGTCCTTGACCTGGATGTCGCGCACGGAGACGGCGGGCATGTTCTGGCGGAGCGAGTGCCAGCGGTCCCCGTCGTCAAAGGACACCCACACCTGGGTCTCCGTGGCGGCGTAGAGGAGTCCCTTCTCCCGGGGGTCCTCCCGGATCGAGTTGGCCACGGCGCCCGGCGCCAGGCCGCCGTCGATCTCCGTCCAGGTCTTGCCGCCGTCGTGCGTGCGCCAGAAGTGCGGGTTCATGTCATCGATCCGCATCGTGTTGGCGGCCGCGTAGGCGGTCAGCGTGTCGAAGTGGCCCGCCTCGATGTTGAAGATGCGGGTCCACGGGTCCGGATGGCCGGCGGGGTGACGTTCTTCCAGTGCGCGCCCGCCGTCCATGGTGACCTGGATGGCCCCGTCGTCGGTACCGGCCCATAGCACGTTCACGTCCAGCGAAGAGGGCGACAGCGCGGTGATCGTCCCCTGCGGCCCCGGCTTTACGCTCGCTGCGTATTTGCCTGCGGTGGCGGGTACCTTCCACGTCTTCCGGGCCAGATCGGGGCTGATCCTCGTCCACGAGTGTCCGCGGTCGGTCGTCTTCCACACCACGTTGGAGGTGTAGAACAGGAGATCCGGGTCGACCGGCGACCACTGCAGCGGCATGGTGCGCACGTCGCGGTTGTAGGGTCCGCCGCGCGGACCCATGTCCGGGCCGACATCCGTGGTCTGCCCGGTCCGCCGGTCGTATAGCGAGACGGTGGTGCGGGAGCTCCCGTACACCATGTCGGGGTCGCGGGGGTCGGGGGCGGCGATCCCGTACTCCTGGATGTTGACCGGGTGCCAGTCGTGGAAGGTGATCTCGCCGTCGTTCCCGCGGCTCTTGACACACGCCGAGCCCGAGTCCTGCTGGCCGCCGCACAACCGGTAGGGGAAGGCGTCGTCCGCGGTCACGTGGTACATGGCCGCCGTGGGCTGGTTGTACCAGTTGCTCCAGGACTCGCCACGGTTGGTGGAGACCACCGCGCCCTGGTCCGAGACCGCGAGGATCGTGTTCCGGTCGTGCGGGTCGATCCAGATCTTCTGGTAGTCGTCCCCGCCGTATGCGCCCCGCACGGCCGACCAGTGGACGCCGCTGTCCTCGGTGCGCCACATGACCACGCTGGCGCTGTACACCACGTTCGGGTCGGTGGGGTCGACGGCCAGGGTCGGGAGGTCTCCGCCTCCGATGCGTCGGAGCGGACGCGTGTCCACGTGAGACGTGGCCGGGCCCACCGGCCCCTCGGGCACGTCCACGGCGGTCCAGTGCTCGCCCGCGTCGGTGGACTTGTAGAGTCCCACGATCCCGGTCGTGCTCTCGGTCCCGCCGCGCGCCGCCTGGGCCGCGGGCGTGCCCGCCCGGGGCTCGCCGGCCACCACGGCGTACAGGACCTTCGGGTCGCCGGGCGCCACCGCCAGGTTGGCCTCGATCACCTTCGGGAGGCCGTTGGTGAGCGCGTGCCAGGTCGTGCCACCGTCGGTGGACTTGAAGACGCGCTCGCCGGCTCCTGCGAACGCATAGCTCTCCCGGAAGCTCTCCTGCTGCTGCCACAGGGCGGCGTACACGATCTGCGGGTTCGATGGGTCGAGCATCACGTCGTTGCCGCTCGTGTACTCGTCCCGGTACAGCACCTTCTGGAAGGTCTTCCCGCCGTCGGTGGAGCGGAAGATCCCGCGCTGCTCGTTGGGACCGTACGGGTGTCCGAGCACGGCCACGAACAGCCGGTCGGGGTTGGTGGGGTCGACCACGATGTCCGCGATCATCTGGCTGTCGCGGAGCCCCAGGTGCGTCCAGGTCTTCCCGGCGTCGGTCGACTTGTAGACCCCGTCTCCCGTGGACAGGTCGGGGCGGATGATGCCCGGCCCCCGTGCCCACGTAGATGATTCTCGGGTTCGAGGGCGCCACCGCGATGGCCCCGATCGCGCTCACCGGCTCATGATCGAACAGCGGCACCCAGTTGGAGCCGTAGTCCGTGGAGCGCCACACCCCGCCGTTGTCGTAGCCGACGTAGAAGATGTCCGGATGGCCCGGCACCCCGTCCAGGGCGCGTGTCCGCCCGGCCCGCGTCGGCCCGATCTCCCGCCACTGCATGTCGGCGTAGAGGGCCGTATCCGGGTCCGCGGATCGCGCGGCCGCCTGCGCGGCGGCCGGCCGGGCGGTGGCCGCGAGCGCCGACAGGGTCGTCAGCGCGAGCACGGTGGCCAGGGCCAGGGCGGCCGGAAGGGTGCGGAACGTACGGCACGCGGCGCGAGTCTCCCGCGAGGTCGCGGGAGTCGAGCCGGCGGGGACGGGTCGAACGGAACGCTTGCGCACGGAAGACGCCTCCTGGCGTACCGGCCGCTCGGGCCGGTGATTCACGAGATCGGAACGGTGCAGTGTGGGGACTCGGAGCGTCGGGGGAAAGACGTGGTGCCACGACCGTAGACGATTCGGACCTTCAACTACGGTCGTGGTCCATTACCCGGCGGTCGGTAGCGTCAACCGACGAAACTCCGACGCGATCGATCCGTTGTGCAGGAGACGGCACCCGCGTGGGCGGGAAGGACGGAGTCTTCAGCGGACCGGGACGAGGATGCGAGACGATACCAGGATGGGACGATGCCCTCTTCGACGGCGGATCGCCGGCCGACCCCGGCAGGCCGGATGCCGACTTGGGGCGACGGCGGGAGCGGTAGCCGTGCTCGCAGGGCTGGCGCTCACGGCCTGCGAGGGCGGTCGGACCGCGGCGCATAGCGGCGGACCGGGCCAGCGAAACGCGGTACCCGACTCCGCGGCCCGCCGGCTCGTGCGCCGGGCGGTGGACGCGATGGGTGGCGAAGGCATCCTACGCGGCCTTCGGTACCTGCGATTGCGCGGGCGTCGAGGTCACCGCCATGGTCGGCGTCTCGCCGGACTCGGAGCCCCCGCGCCTCCTGCACGCCTCGTTCGACGAGCTCCGCGATGTGCGGTCCGCGCGGGCCCTCCGCCACGCGGAATTTCGCATGGTGATGCGGGCCGACCCGATCCCGGTGACGCAGGTCATCGACACGGCGACGAGCGCCTTCGAGGCGGCCGAGAGCGTGGCGTACGCACCCGAGCGCCTTCTCCTACAGGCGCTGGACGCTCCCGATCTGGCGATGGCGCGCGACACGGCCCTGCCCGGTGGAGCGGTGCGTGTCGTGCGCTTCGGGACGCCGTCCGTTCGCATCTACCTGGACCCGGTCTCGGGCCTTCCCCGGGGCTGGAGCACCGTGCGCACGTATCCGCGCGACCTGAACGTGTGGGCCCCGTGGGGCGACGTGCGCTCCCGCACCCTGTTCGGCTCGTGGGCGCTGGAGCCGACCGGCTTCCGATACCCGCGTACGATCACGGTAATGCGGAACGGCACCCCCTACCGGCGGATCTCGCTGCTCAGCGTGCATGAGGTCCAGGCGTCGCCCGACTCGTTCCCGACGACGCCTGGCTCCGGGCCGCCCGGGCCGGTGCGCCTCGGAAACGGCCGGGGCTCCGGGCCCGTCGAGCTGGCTCCGGGCGTGGTGCTGGTGCCGGGAGCCTACAACGTGGAACTGGTCCGCCAGGAGGATGGCGTGGTCGTCCTGGAGGCGCCCCACTCCGGCGCCTACAGCCGGCGCGTGCTCGAGGCGATAGCTCGCCGTTGGCCCGGCCTGCCGGTGAAGGCGCTCGTCTCGACCACCAATGCGTGGCCGCACGACGCCGGGGTGCGGGAGTACGTGGCTCGCGGGGTCCCGATCTACGCTCCTCCCAGGGGCGCGGCGCTGGTGCGCCGCCTGGCGTCGGCACCGTACCGTCTGGAACCCGACTCCCTGCAGCGAGCCCCCCGGTCGCCGGACCTGCGCGTGGTCCATGACACCGCGGTGGTCGGGAGCGGGGCGAACCGGCTGATCCTGGCGGCCGTCGTAGACCCGAGCGGCGAGGGAGGACGCCTCCTGGTCGCGTACCTCCCGGGACGCCGGCTCCTGTACGCCGGCGACCTGCTCATCCCCCGGCGGTTCGAGCCCGAATTCTGGCTCGGAGCTTGGACGGCTCTGCTCGACGGCGTGCGACGCCACGACTGGGCGGTGGACACGGTGACGGCGCTCCACGATCCGCCCGTGGCGCTGTCGAGCGTGCGCGAGGCGGTGGCCGCGTCGGACGCCAAGGGCTGAGCGTGAGCCCCCGACGAAGTCGCCCGGGGTCGCGGGCCACCCGGTGCTATCCAGCCCCCGGAAGGGCTCGTAGCTTGGAGCCGGAAGCCATCCTCCACTCGAGTCGAGAGAGTCCTCACGTGAACAAGGAAGCCCTGGATCAGATGTGGGACCAGATGCGCCAGAAGTACGGCGTGTACCTGCGTCTCCTGGAGGTGATCCCCGACGATTGCCTGCACGCCCACCCCATTCCAGACATGCGGACCCCGGCGGAGCTGGTGGCGCACGTGTCCGGCACGGTCGTGCGAGACATGGCCGAGGGGATCGCCGACGGGGAGATCACCGCGGACGAGGGGGCCGAGGCGGGCGTGGCGGCCGGCCTCACGACGACGTCGGACGTGCTCCGCTTCGCCAGGGAGTGCTGGGACCGGGCCCAGAGTGCCGTCGACCGGATCGGTGACGCCGAGCTCCAGGCCATGGTTCCGACGCCCTGGGACAAGACCTTCCCCGGCTGGGTGGGCTTCCACATCCAGAACGACGAGTTCCTCCACCACCGCGGGCAGCTGTATGCGTACGCTCGCGCCTGCGGCGTGGCGCCGCCCTTCATCTGGAGCTTCGAGGAGAACGCGCCGGGGTTCCGACCGGCGAGCTGACGGGGCAGCGCCAGGCACAGGAGGTCGCCCGGGTTGGGGGCGTCGTGGAGGACTCCCACCGCGGCGTGGAGGCCGAGCGGCCACTCGAGGCCGTAGTCCTGGCTCCCGGGGACGCCCCGCATGTGCACGGGATCACACGGGTCCGCCGAGGCGGTGCGGCCGCGGTCGGTGATCCAGGCCTCTCCGGACTGATCCCGGTACCTCGCCCGGAGCGCGTCCTGTCGTTCGACCGTCTCCTGCGCGTCGATGCGGTCCTTCGTCGGTGCCATGGTCTCCTCCGGGGTGTCTCCATTGCGGCGCCTGGGCGGCGTTGCCGCGCCGAGCACGCGCCGCGCTAGGGCGATGGCTGGCGGACGTATTCCTCGAGCGTGCGCCGGAAGCGCCGCACGGCGGTCGCGATGCGATCTGGATCGTCGTGGGCGCGGGCCAGGACGACCGAACCTTCGAGCACGATGAGGGTCTGCTCGGCCAGGGCCAGGGCCGTCTCCTCGTCGGCCACCACCGCGAGGAAGAGCGGCGCGAGCCGGCTCACGAGGTCGTCGAACAGCTCCGCAACGCGATCGTGGATCCTAGGGCTGGTCTCGGCCAGCTCCGCGGCGAAGGTGCCGAGCAGGCAGCCGTGCTTCCAGAACTCGGGACCCATGGTCTCGAGATGGTCGGAGAAGCTCAGCAGGCGCTCGACCGGTCGGTATAGTCAAGGGCCGCTCGTCGAAGGGATCCGTCCGCTCTGGCGCTTCAACGGAGGTTTCCGTTGCACGGCTTGCGGCGCCCCCCGGACTTCGACTCGGTAGCCGGTCCGAACGCCGGACCCCAACGCGTCCCGGCCCGGTTGATTTCCGTGCGACCGCCGACGAGGGTTTCCCTGTGGGTAGACTCCCTCCGACCGCCGCCGATCACGCGCGCGCCGTCTCCAATCGAGCGAGGAGCGCCGATATGCTCTACCTGGAACCATGATCTGTCGGACCGGGCGTCCCTAGGGGACCGCGTGGGCGGCCATCGTGACCGTCCTCCTGATCGGATGCAGCGGGAGCAGCACGGCTCCGCCCGCCAGAGGTTCGATCCGGCTCACCGTGACGACCGGCGCGAACATCGACGCGGACGGCTCCGAGCTGGATCTATTCGGCCCGAGCAACCGTGTGCTCACGATTCAGGCCAACACCGAGGTGCTCCTCGAAGAGCTCACACATGGTCAGTACGAGCTACAGCTCAAGGACGTGGCCACGAATTGCGCCGTGGACGGCGCCAACCCGGTGAGTGCCACCGTCGTCTTCGGCGACACGGTCCCCGCGGACTTCGGCCTGACCTGCCAGTAGCGGGTCCCCTGGCAGCGGCGGGAAGCCGGGCGCATGGCGTCCCGCCGAGAGTCGGCTTCGCGCAGGGTCGGCCCGGCGGAGGTTCGGTCTAGCGGAGGAAGTGCACTCCCAGGCAGCCGATCGAGGCCAGCACGCAGTAGGCGGCGAACACGTACAGCGAGTGCTTGCTCAGGTAGGCGAGCAGCCACTTGATCGACAGCCAGCCGACGATCGCCGCCACGACGAAGCCGATGGCGAAGGTGGGCAGCAGGTGCCCCAGCCCGGGCATCCCGAACAGCTTGAACGTCTCGTAGCCCGCGGCCGCCAGCATGACGGGGGCCGTTAGAAGGAAGGCGAAGCGCGCCGCGGCCGGACGATCGAAGTCCCGGAGCATGGCGCCCGAGATCGTCGAGCCGGAGCGGGAGGCGCCCGGGAACACGGCCAGGACCTGGAACAGGCCGACCACCAGCGCATCCCGCCGATTCATGACCGTGAGGTCCCGCGAGCGCTTGCCCAGGATCTCGGCCAGCGTCATGAGGAACGCCGCGGTGAGCATGCGGATGGCGGCCTCCACGAGGGGAGCCTGAAACAGGGCTTCCACTTCGTGCCGGAGGACGAAGCCCACGGCGAGCGCCGGGATGCTGGCGATGAGGATGTACCAGCCCATGCGGGCGTCGTCGGGCAGCGAGCCGAAGTCCGACACCCGTCCCAGGGTGCCGAGCGTCGCCCGCAGGATGGACCACAGGTCCTCGAAGAAGTAGACGAACAGGGCGACCAGGGGCCCGATCTGGACGATGATCAGGAAGGCCGTCATCGCCTCGCCGGGCGGGATGTGGAGCGCCGTCTGTCCGACCAGGAGCTGGGCCGTGGAGGAGACCGGAATGAACTCGGTCAGACCTTCGATCACGCCGAGGACGAGAACCTGGAGGAGGCCCATGTGAGCTTACGCACCCGTCGCGCGAGGGAGTCGCCGCGGCGTGGCCGCCGGCCGCACGTGGCCGGGCGACGCTCGCCGATCGGACCCGAAGATGGGGGCCGTTCTCCGGGCGTGCCACCCGGGAGGAGGGGTCGATCCGGGCCGACCGGAGCCCGGCGGCGCCGACCCGGGGCTCAGGTGGGCCCGGGAGGCGAGTCGAACGTGAGCCGGTGCTTGCGGCGCAGGAACGCGTGCAGCATGCGGCCCACGCGCATCGTGGCGGCCGAAACGTCGGCCATCTCCGCGCCCGTCGGCACGGCTTCCTCGGCCGCGAGCAGCGTGTTGATCACGTACGGCCGGATGTCCGCGACCGGGCCCTCGGGAAGGGAGGCCGGAATCGGAAACGTCCCGACGGCCTTCTTGGCGCCGAGGACGATGGGGCCGTCGACGGTGAGGAGCAGGTAGGCCCGGTAGTTGAAGGCGTACTCGCGCCGTTCGCCGTCCTCGACGCGGCTCACAGTGTCCGGGGGGAGGTACTCGTACATGACGTAGGGCGGCGACTCGATGCCCTCGGGGATCCGCTCCGTCCTGAACAGCGTGTGCCCGGTCGCCATGTCCCGCAGGGAGTGCTTCACGATGAGGTTCGGAAAGGGCGAATCGGGCGGCCGGCGTGGCAGGTCCTCGTCGGTGCGGATCATCCGGGCCATCCGAACGCGCTCCTCGGCGGGGACGGCCGCGTTGTAACGTGCGATCTCGGGCTCGAGGAGGCCCTTCTGGCCGATCACCCACTGCAGGGGACTCGGAAGGGAACGAGAGTTGACGTACAGAGTCCCCTCGGCGTCGAGCTCCATGAGCGGCGTCCACGAGCGCCGGAAGGGAGAGCGGTGGCGGGGGTCGTCCCGAACCTCGTACGCCACGCCGCGGGCGCGGGCCTGGGCCTCCCACGCGGCCCGGATCGGCTCCTCGAAGTACCAGATGCTCGTCGGGTAGTGCGCGATGCGGCGGTAGTCATGCTCGGCCGCGTACCGACACAGTCCCTCGCAGAGCGGGTCTCCGGCCGGGTAGAGCTGCACCCGGTTGCTGAACAGGCCGGGGCAGAAGTTGGCCTCGAGGTAGGCGAGCTCCCCGCTGGACGAGAGGAAATCCACGCCAACCAGAGCGCAGCTCTCGACGGCGGGCCGCAGGATCCGGAACACGGGGCTGGTGCGCGGATCGTGTGAGACCTCGTCCACGTAGCCGGCCCCGAGGATGAGGGGATCGACGCCGGCCCAGCGGAACAGGGCGTGAAAGCCCGAGGTGCGGGCGCCCGGCGAGTAGCGCCTGACGGCCAGCCAGGCCCGGCCCACGGCCTCGGAGCCACCGGTCAACAGCCGGGAGACGCCGTACAGCGTGCGACCCGCGTGCCAGCGCCATCCACCCCGCTGGCGAACGCCCTTCGCGACGCGGGCCAGCTCGCTGCCCCAGCGGAACACCGGCCCGTGGACCAGGGACTCGAGTCGAACGGAGAGCGTGAAGGTGCGCTCCCGCATCTCGACGCAGACGGCGTCGCTCAGCGCCCGGCGGAGCTGGGCCGGGAGCTTCTCGAAGGACCCGAAGTGCGTGTCCGGCTGCTGCCACAGGGCCCTGAAGCGCCGCCGGGAGCAGCCGGTCTGCCTGCGGAGCGTGCGGATCATGCGGCGGGCCTCGATCCCGGTCACGCGGAGAGGGTGCGTCTCCGCCAGGCGCTGAAGTGCGGCTCCCACCGCGGCGGGCGAGCTTCCGTCGTCGGATCGCGGGGCAGCGGGCTGGACGTGCCCCCCGCGGTCCCCGCGAGAGACCGGTCCGCGCGTCACGGCCAGTCCTCTCCGTGCACGCGGCGCAGGAAGTCGTGCACCAGCCAGCCGATCCTGAGCGCGGCCGGCTTCATCCTCTCGCACTCGGTCTCGGTCGGGCGGACATGCCGGGCTCCGGTATGTCCGTTGACCACGTATGGTTCCGGGTGCGCCACCTCGCCTTCCGCGAGCCGCTCGGGGACGGGGGCGGCCCCGATCGCCTTCGAAAAGTTGCCGATCACCGGACCGTCGGGCGTGATGAACAGGTTGGCGCGAATCCGGGTCGCGTGCTCGCCGGGAACCTCGTTCTCGCACAGCCTCTCGAGCTCCGGCCGGATGAACTCGAACGCGACATAGGGGGGCCGGTTCATCCACGGCTCGAGCGTGGAAGTCCTGTACATGCGGACGTCGCGCGCCTCGTTCAGCAGGGCGTGTTTCACCACGAGGTTGGGGAAGCGTCCGTCGGGCTCCAGCTCACGTAGCTCCCGGGAGGATCGTATGCGACGCGGGACGGGAATCCGTTCGTCGGCCGGCACGTGGGCATTGTGGCGCTCGATCTCCTCCTCGAACAGGCCCTTCTCCTCCAGGAGGACGTTCACGGGGTGGGGAAGGGTCCGGATGTTCACATACAGCGTCCGCCGTGCGTCGGACGCCATGAGCGGCTCGGTGGACCGATGGTCGTATCGGGATCGCACGCGAGGGTCGTCGCGGATCTCCAGCTCCACGCCCGCGGCGGTCGCCTGGTGCCTCCACCAGTCCTCGATGCGCCGCGGCAGCGTGGCGACGCTGGACGGAAAGAAGACGATGCGATCGCAGCCGTCCCGCCGGGCACCGGCGATCGCCGCCGTCAGGAGCGGGTCCCCGTTGGGACGGTTCTGGTAGCGACGTCCCAGGAAGAAGCCCGGATTGACGTTGGCCTCGATGAAGTAGGTGGCACCGTTCGAGGGCAGGAGGTCCACGCCCACCATCATCCAGCTCGACACCCGCCGCTCCGGATCCCGGTACACGGGGCTGACGCGAGGGTCGCACGGGAGCCCGCGCACGTATTCGATCGCCGGCCGCATGGGATCGACGCCGGCCCACCTCCACAGGGCGTGAAGTCCCAATGTCTCCCACCGACCGACGAACCGGGTGGCGTCCAGCCAGGCCCGGCCGGCTCGCTCGCTGGCCCAGCACAGGCCGCGACCGCAGAGGTAGAGGTTCCTGCCCGCTCGCCGCCAGCGGCGACCGCGGGACGAGAGGCGTCGGCCGCGGTGGGCGACCTCGCTTCCCAGGCGGAAGGCGGGCCCGTGCACGCGATCGTACAGCCGGCTGCCGGGGAGGACGCTCCGCTCCTCCATCTCCCGCGCGACGGCGTCGGCGAGGGCCTCGCGAAGGCGCTCCGGCAGGTCCTCGAACGGGCCGAGGCCCGCCTCCGGGTCGGCCCACAGCTCGCGGTAGTCCTCGCGGGTCCAGCCGACTCGCTGGCGCAGCTCCCGCACCATGTCCCGGACCCGGCGGCCGCTCATCCGCAGCGGGTACGCCGACGCCAGCTCCGCCAGGAGTGACGCGTGCCCGGACGGGCGTGTCTCGGCCGAACTCTGTTGGAGAACCGACGTGATCACGTCGTCACCTGCGTCACCGTGATCCTCCGTTTCGGCGGTCACCGCCTCGACGCCAGTCCGGACCGTGTTTGCGTCGCAGGAAATCGTGGACGAGCCATCCGATGCGGAGCGCGGCCGCGGCCGCTCGCTCGTGCTCTTCCGGTGTGGTGCCGAAGTGATCGGAGCCAGCGTGGGAGTTCAGCACGTACGGCCGGATGTCGCGAACGGGACCGGGTTCGAGACGATCGGGAACCGGAGCCCCTGCGACCGCCTTGAGGGAGTCCGTGACCAGAGGCCCGTCCGGCGTGATCAGGAGAAACGTCCGGAACTTGATCGGATACTGTCTTCGCACGCCCCCCTCCAGCCGTTCCTCCGTTTCCGGGGGCACGAATTGGAAGGCCACGTAGGGGGGGCGCAGCATCTCCTCGTTGAGGCCTTCCGTCCGGAAGAGCCGGATGTCCCGGGCCTCGTTCAGGAGGGCGTGCTTGAGGACGACGTTGGGGAAGCGACCATCGGCATCGAGCGGGGGGACGTCGGAGGCCGAGAGGATGCGCCGGGGCACCGGGATGCGCTCCTCGGCGGGCAGCCGAGCGTTGTGACGCTCGATCGCGGCCTCGAACAGCCCCTTCTCCTCCAGCAGGACGTTCGCCGGATGGGGGAGTGTGCGGACGTTGAGATAGAGGACGCCCTCGGCGTCGGGCTCCATGAGCGGGTCGCAGTTCCGGCGATACCGCGAGCGCACGCGGGGATCGTCCCGGATCTCGAGCTGGACGCCGGCCGCCCGTGCGTGCTCGCGCCACTTGGTCTCCAGCTCCCGGCTCACCGACGCAATACTGGAGGGAAAGACGACGAGCCGGTCGCAGGCCTCGCGCCGGCAATAGTCGAGCAGCGTCGCGAGGAGAGGGTCCTCCCCGGGGTGGAAGGCCAGTCTCTGCATCATCCAGCCCGGATTGACGTTGGCCTCGATGTAGTAGATCCGGCCGTCGGAGGGGAGGAGGTCGAGGCCGACCATCATCACGCTGACGACGCGGCGGTCGGGTCGCCGGTAGACGGGGCTGAAGCGGGGGTCGCAGGGAATCTCGCGCACGTACTCGATGGCGGGGCGCATGGGGTCGATACCGGCCCACTTCCACAGGGCATGGAAGCCCGAGGTCTCCCACGGACCCGTGAAGCGGGTGACGTCGAGCCAGGCACGGCCGGCCCGCTCGCTCGCCCAGCACAGGCCGCGGCCGCACAGATAGACGTTACGGCCTACCCGGCGCCAGCGCGGGCCGCGGGCAGCCAGAATGGCGGCCCCGGTGGCTGAGCTCGCTACCCAGGCGGAAGAGGGGTCCATAGACGCGGCGCCGCAGGCGCTCACTCGTCGTGACGCTCCGCTCCTCCATCTCCCGCGCGACGGCGTCGGCGAGGGCCTCGCGAAGGCGCTCCGGCAGGTCCTCGAACGGGCCGAGGCCCGCCTCCGGGTCGGCCCACAGGGCGCGGTAGTCATCGCGGGACCAGCCGGTCCGCCGTCGCAGCTCGCCGAGCAGACGCCGGGCATCGCGACCGCTGACCCGCGGAGGGAACTCCATGGCCAGCTCGGCGAGCGCGGCCACGGCCGTTCCCGGGGTCTTCTCGTTCCCCACGGGGCTGTCCGGGAGGCCTTCGCGAGTCTGCGCGATCGACATCAGACGCTTCCCGGCACCGAGGCCTGCGAACTCGGGGAGGCGGGGGCGTTCACCGCCGGCTCGAGGTCGTGCTTGCGGCGGAGGAAGGCGTGGATCACCCGCCCGACCCGCAGCGTGGCCGCCTCGAGCGCCTCTTCCTCCCGGGCCGTGACCGCCCGCGCCGTCGCCGCCACCGTGCCGTTGATCACGTAGGGTCGAATGTCTTCGATCCGGCCCGGCGGGAGCTCCGCGGGGACCGGCACGTCCCCCACGTTGACCTTGGCCCCCAGGTATACGGGCCCGTCGGGCGTGATGAGCAGGTAGGCCCGGTACGCGATTCCAAAATCGCCGGGCTCGCCCTTCTCCGACACGCCCTGCAGTTCTGGGAGCATGTACTCGAACATCAGGTGCGGCGTCGACTCGAGTCCGTCCGGGATCCGGTCCACCTTGTAGAGGGCGAGGCCCGTCCCCATGTCGCGGAGGGGGTCCTTGACGATGAGGTTGGGGAACCGGGAGCCCGGCTCGGGCGGTACCAGATCCTCCTCGTCGTGGACCCGTCGTGCCATCGGGATCCGGTCGGGCTCGGGCGCCAGCGCGTTGTGCCTCTCGATCTCCAGGTCGAGCAGCCCCTTCTCGCGTATGACGTAGCAGAGCGGGCTCGCCAGCTGGCGCGAGTTGACGTACAGCGTGCCCGCGGCGTCGAAGTCCATACGCGGCTCCCACGGCCGCCGCCACGGGGAGCGCAGGGCCGGATCGTCGCGGATCTCGAGCTCCAGGCCCAGGGCCCCGGCCTGCCGGCGCCAGGCCTCCTCCATCTCCCGCTCGAAATGCCACATGCTGGAAGGGAAGTAGACGATGCGGCGGAAGCCACGCTCGTGAGCGTATCGGCAGAGTCGCTTCCCCACGGGGTCGTCGCCGTCGTAGGCCCACATCCGGTCCAGGCCCATGCCCGGGTTGAAGTTGGCCTCCAGATAGACGAGCTCTCCGCCGGAGGGAAGGAGGTCGACGCCCACGAGCGCGCAGCTCTCGACGCCGCGGCGCGTGGCGCGGTGGACGGGGCTCACGGTCGGGTCGTAGGGAAGGTCCTCCAGGTACTCGACGGCCACGCGTCCGGGATCGACGCCGGCCCACCGCCACAGCGCCTGGAAGACGGACGTGCGGCCGAGGGGGCCCCGGCGGCTCATCGCCACCCACGCGCGACCCGCCGCGCGGGAGGCGGCGGTGATGGAGCGTCCGAACAGGTGCACGCTCCGCCACGCGCGTCGCCGCCAGCCTTCCGTGAGCCGGTGCCGCCGTCCAATCCGGGCCAGCGCGCTGCCCAAACGGAACGCGGGACCGTACACGGCCCGGTGGAGGCGGTCGGAGACCGTGAAGCTCCGCTCGCGCAGCTCGAGGTCGGCGGCGTCGGCGAGCGCCGCGCGGAGCGGCGCGGGAAGGGAGGCGAAGGGTCCGAGCCAGCGCTCGGGCGACGCCCACAGCTCCCGGTAATCTTCGCGGGAGCAGCCGGTGTCGCGCCGAACTCGGCGGACCATGCGCGAAGCCGCTGTGCCGCTCACCCGGGAGGGGGCGGCGGCGAGTTCGGCGAGCGCGCCCTGAATGTGGTCGGCGAGTGGTCGGTTCACGCTGATCGCATCGGTACCGAATTCCGGCGGTCGGAAACCGCGCGGGTCGGGCAGGCGAGAGCCCGAAGGGGTGGAGGCGAGAGCGGATCCGAGGATCCGCTCCATGTGCCCACGGCGCCACCCGGAACCAGCGCGTCGGCCATCCTCTCCGAGCGCCACGGTAAGTCAGCCCGGTGACAGCGCGCAAGATGAGAGGACGCGGCTCACCCCGGCGGGTCCACCCGCGCGGCGATGCCGGACGGGACGGCACAGTTCGAGACGCCGCCGAGCTTCCTCGCCTCTCCCGGGAAGAACCTCTTTCGCCAGCGCAGGGCCACATTGACGAGCCCGATGAGCACCGGCACCTCCACGAGGGGGCCGATCACGGCGGCGAAGGCGGCCCCGTGTCCGATGCCGAACGTCCCGACGGCCACGGCGATGGCCAGCTCGAAGTTGTTGGAGGCCGCGGTGAACGCCAGGGTCGTGGTGCGGGGGTAGTCGGCGCCCGCCGCGCGGCTGGTGAAGAAGGTGAGGGAGAACATCACCACGAAGTAGATGAGCAGCGGTACGGCGACGAGCAGGACGGCGACAGGCTGGCCCAGGATCTGGCGGCCCTGGATCGAGAACATGACCACGATCGTGAACAGGAGCGCCACGAGGGTCAAAGGGGAGATGCGGGGCACGAACGTGCCCTCGTACCAGGCCCTGCCCCTGGTGCGCAGCAAGAGGAACCGCGTCGCCATGCCCGCCGCGAACGGGATCCCGAGGTAGACGAGCACGCTCCGCGCGATCTGGCCCATGGTGATGTCGACGACCGCCCCGCTCAGTCCAAGCCACCGAGGAACGAGGGTGACGAACAGGTAGGCGTAGACCGAATAGAACAGGACCTGGAAGATGGAGTTGAACGCCACCAGGCCGGCCGCGTACTCGGGGTCCCCCTCGGCGAGGTCGTTCCACACGATGACCATGGCGATGCAGCGCGCCAGGCCGATCAGGATGAGCCCGACCATGAGCTCCGGGTGGTGCCGAAGGAACAGGAGGGCCAGCGCCGTCATGAGGATCGGGCCCACGACCCAGTTCTGCACCAGGGAGAGGAGGAGGACCTTCCGGTCCCTGAACACGTCGCCCAGCTCCTCGTAGCGGACCCTGGCGAGCGGTGGGTACATCATGACAATGAGGCCGATCGCGATCGGCAGCGACGTGGTGCCGACCTGGGTGGCGCGCGCCAGGCCCTGCACGAGACCCGGCCACAGCGATCCGATGGCGATCCCGGCCGCCATGGCGGCGAAGATCCAGGCCGTCAGGTAGCGGTCCAGGAGCGACAGGCGACGGGCGGTTCCCCCCTCGCTCATCTGCGACCCTCCCGCAGCTGTGAGGCGAACGCATCGGGCAGCCCGCTGGACTCGATCCCCCGCGCGGCCCGCTCCACGTCGTACGGGATGCGGACGTGCTCCACTCGCCATGTCGCGGGGGAACCGTCGCCGGGTGCGTCGAGGAGCACGTAGCCGGCGCGGGGGTCGCCGTCCTTGGGCCGGCCCACCGAGCCCGTGTTGACGAACAACATGCCGTCCACCTCCCGGCGCCAGGGAAGGTGGGTGTGGCCGAACAGGATGGCGTCTCCCTCCGAGAGCCCGGCGCGCGCGGCCATCTTGCGGCAGAAGTCGTCCGAGCGCTCCTCCGTCCAGTAGAGGGTGTTGAGGGTGGGTGCGCCGTGGACGAGCACGGCTTTCGGGCCCGCGGCGTGGCCGCCGGCCGGGCGCAGGTCGATCCTGAAGGGCAGGCCGGCGAGCCGCCTCCGGGTCGCCTCGGTCACGTGGTCCAGGGTCCATGCATAGCTCTCGTGGGAGAGCGCTTCCTGTTCCGGACTCTCGGACCGGCACCCGCAATGGGCGTAGCGCGTGGCCGTCGTGGAGTCGTAGTTGCCGGCGACGCCCCCGATGCTCCGCTCGAGCAGGAGGTCGACCACCTCGTTCGGCCACGGAGCGTACCCGACCAGGTCGCCCAGGTGGTAGGTCGCGTCGACGTCGGAGCGGCGCCCGATGTCCTCGAGCACCGCCTCCAGGGCGGGGAGGTTGCCGTGCACGTCGGACAGGATCGCGTACTTCACCGGCGGGCCGGCTTCCGGGCGCGGACGAAGGCGGCCATGAAGCGGCCCTCGATCTGCGGCGCGACCCGGACCGGGTCGAGTCCCGCATCCTCCAGGAAGCTCCGTGCCTCCTCGAGCGTATACACGCGCGTCGGCTCGATCGACACGTCCATGAACCCCGCCTCGGTCAGGAGGCTCCGGAACTCGGACTCCTCGAGGGCTCCGGCCACGCAGCCGGCCCACAGCTCCATGCTGCGGCGGACCTCCTCGGGCACGACGCCGCGGACCACGACGTCGGAGATCGCGAGCCGACCACCGGGTCGCAGGACCCGGAAGGCCTCGCGGAGGGTGCGCGCCTTGTCGCCGGACAGGTTGACCACGCAGTTCGGAGATGACCACGTCCACCGAGGCGTCGGGGAGCGGAACGGCCTCGATCTCGCCCTTGAGGAACTCGGCGTTCGTCGACTCCATGCCGCGCTGGTTCCGTCGCGCCAGCTCCAGCATCTCGTCCGTCATGTCGAGCCCGTAGGCTTTGCCGCCGGGCGCCACGCGCCGGGCGGAGAGCAGGACGTCGATGCCGCCGCCGGAGCCCAGGTCGAGCACGATCTCGCCCGGGTGCAGGTCCGCGAGCGCGGTCGGATTGCCGCACCCGAGGGAGGCCGCCAGGGCGTCCTCGGGGAGCCCCTCGGAGTCCGCCGGTACCGTACAGGTCGCGTGTAATGGCGTCGCCGCCTCCCTCGGGCCCGCAGCCACAGCCGCAGCTCCGAGCCGCCCGGACCGGTTCTCCACGCGGGCCGCGGCCGCGGCGTACTTCTCCCGCACGATCTCCTTCACGTCGTCGCCCACCAGGTCCTCCCCCTGCTTTCGCCCATGCCTGGCTACCCGGGGACTCGCCCCCGGGCGGCGCTTCGAGGCCATCCGGTTGCGCTGTATAGATACATCTCTATATTGATGGTTGTCAAGATTGGGTGAAGTCGAGCACGGTCCGATCGATCGGGAGGCATGGAGTGGGCACGGGTACTCTGAGGGAGACCCATGGGGAGGAGGCCGACGCGGCGAGGCTCGCGGCCACGCTCAAGGCGCTCTCGCATCCGTCGCGCGTCCAGATCGTGGAACTCATCCACGAGCGCGGGGGCGAGATCTGCGTGTGCGAGTTCGCCGGCCGGCTCGATCTCTCCCAGCCGACCATCTCCGCATCACCTCAAGATCCTCCGCGACGCTGGCCTCATCGCCAGTCGGCAGGAGGGGACGTGGGTCTACCACACGGTGAGGCGGGACGCCGTGGCCGCTCTCGTGGAGCCGGCTGGCGGCCTGGGCCTCGGTCCCCGGAAGGCGGGTCGGAGACCGAGGATGGGGAGGACCGCGCTCCGTGCTGCCCGACCTCGACGAAGCGCGGTCCCGGAGACTAGCTGGGGGCGCGGCCGCCGCTCGGCGGCGGACTCCCCCATGGCGCCGACGCCCGGTTCCGAGCGTCCCTTCAGGCCCGGAACGAGGCTCGGCGTCGTGCGCCGGTACGCCTCGTAGGCTTCACCGTGGTAGGTGAGGAGATCGTGCTCCTCGAACTGCAGCGCGACCAGGATGTAGGCGGTGCTGACGGCGGCGAACAGCAGGTGACCCATGGTCATCGTCGGCGTGGCCCAGAAGGCCACGATGAACCCGAGCATGAGCGGGTGGCGCACGTAGCGGTAGAAGCCGCGGGTCTGGAAGTGGGGGTGGCGATACTCGCCGCCGCGGAAATACGTCCAGGCCTGCCGGAGCCCGAACAGGTCGAAGTGGTCGATCATCCACGTTCCCAGGAAGACGATCGACCAGCCGGCGGCGAACAGGGCCCACAGGAGGTCCCGTCCGAGCGCTCCGTGGACGTCCCATACCACGCCCTGGATGGGGCGCCAGAAGGCGAAGGTGACGAGGAGGATGACGCTGGCCAGGAGCACGAACGTTGAGCGCTCCACGGGCCGGGGGACGATGCGGGTCCAGCGGCGCTTGAAGGCCGGCCGGGCTCAGATCCTGGACGCGCCCGGAGCCGCTCTCCCGAGGATGGCCGCGGACTCCCGCTCCGAGGCGCCGAACACCGCGGTCGCGCCCGCGTCCGCGGCCATGCAGTCGTCGGCCAGCACGGTGACGCTGTGCACCGTCGTCCGCCACGGGGACGCGGTCTGCGGGTCGAGGATGTGCCCGTAGCGGCGGCCCCGGTAGTCGAAGTACTGCTCGTAGTCGCCCGACGTCGCGATGGCGCGGTCGGTGACGTCGAGCTGGCCCAGGAGCCGCGTAGGGTCCGCCGGAGACCGGATGCCCACGCGCCACGGCCCCCCTTCCGGAGACGTGCCCAGTGCGTACAGGTCGCCCCCGGCGTTGACCATCCCGTCGCGGACCCCGTGGCGGCGGAGGGCCCGGACGGCCCTGTCGACCGCGTGTCCCTTGGCGATCCCGCCCAGGTCGACGCCCACCTCCGGGTGCCGCCGGACAATGTAGCCGGGCCGGTCATCCTCGCCGCCATGCTCCCGCTCGACCGCGAGCTCCCGGTACAGGGCCTGGCCGGCGAAGGCCGCTACGGCCTCGCGGGAGGGCGGACTGTGCCGGTGGTCCACGTCCCACAGGACCAGGGCCCGGGCCAGGCCGGGATCGAAGCGATCGCCGCTGGCCTCCGCCCACTTCAGCCCCTCGGCCACCACGCGGGCCGTCTCCGCGTGAACCGGTGTGCGCATCCCCACCGCCGCCGCGTTCACCCGGCCCACGTCCGAGGCCCGGCTGAAGCGGCTCATGGTGCGATCCACCCAGCGGAGCTCCGCCAGCGCCGCCCCGATGGCGGCCTCGGCGCGCTCCGCGTCGTCGTCCACGACGCCCACTTCGGCCAGCGTCCCCATGACGGGTATGGTGCGGCTGTAGAGCCGACGGGACAGGCGGAAACCCACGGCCGGGACGGCCGCCACCACGAACACGCCCGCGCCGATGGAGACGAAGCGCCGCCGCGAGACGGTGCGCTCCGCCGGCGCGGGCTCAGTCACGCCGTCCGGCGTCCAGCGATCCTCCGACCCTCTGTCGATGACGTTCATGTTACCTTGCCGTGGTTGGAGCCCGTCTCGATCCGGTAGTCGGGACACGCCGGGCTGGCCTCGTCCCGGCCCCCGTACAGCGCACACCCCTCGCCCTCGTCACCCCGCAAAGCGCAGTCTCCGCAGCCCTCCTCACCCCGGTCCGCCAGTCCGAACCCGACGTACACGCCGACCAGGATGGCCATGCCCACGACCCCGATCACGAGCTCCATGTCAGGCTCCCGCGCTGAGCAGGCCGGCGAAGCCCATGAAGGCCATGGACAGGCTGGCCGCGATGATCATGGCGAGGCCCATCTCCCTGGCGATGGCTGGGACGCTGGCGGTCTCCGAGCGCTGGCGGATCGACGCCATGAGCACCAGCGCCAGCGTGAAGCCAGCCCCCGCCCCGAGCGCGAAGGCGAGGCCCTCGAAGAAGCCGTAGCCCCGGGCGTACTGGAACAGCGCCAGGTAGAGGATCGCGCAGTTGGTCGTGATCAGGGGCAGGTAGATGCCCAGTGCCCGGAACAGGGCCGGGCTCGTCTTCTTGACCACCATCTCCACGATCTGGACCAGGGAGGCGATCACCACGATATAGGAGATGAGGCGGAGATAGGGCGCCACCGGGAGGACCCAGGCGTTCAGGAACGAGACGGCGCTGGCGGTGAGCACCATCACGAAGGTCACCGCTCCCCCCATGCGCAGGGCGGTCGGCACCTTCTTGGACACGCCGAAGAAGGGGCACAGTCCCACGAAGTAGGCGAGCACGAAGTTGTTGATCAGGGCCGCCGACACGAAGATACGGGTCAGGTCTCCCATCGCTCTCTCCAACCTCTCTCTACGCCACCATCTCGGGGCGCCGCTCCTCCGGAGCCCGGACGCCGTGCGGCCACCGGCGAGGCTTGACGGCCTCGTCCTTCTTCTCGCCGCGCTGCCACCACCAGCTCATGCCCATGAGGATGGCGCCCAGGGTGAGGAAGCCCCCGGGCGGCAGGATCATGATCACCCACGGCTCCCAGTTGTGCGGCATGACCTGGATGCCGAGGAAGGTCCCGCTCCCGAGGAGCTCCCGAACGCTCCCCATGAGGAGGAGGGCGACCGAGAAGCCCGCGGCCGTCCCGGCGGCGTCGAGGATCGAGGGCAGGAGCCGGTTCTTGGACGCGAACGCCTCGGCCCTGCCCAGGATCATGCAGTTGACCACGATGAGGGGGACGAAGGCGCCGAGTGCCTTGGACATCGAGGGCGCCACGGCTCGCCATGATCAGGTCCACGACGGTCACGAAGGTCGCGATGATGAGGATGTATCCGCTCATGCGGACCTGGCTCGGGATGTAGTCCTTGACCAACGAGACCAGGGCGCTCGAGCCTACGATGACGAAGGCCGTGGCCAGGGCCATGGCGATGGCGTTGTCCACCGAGTTCGTCACGGCGAGGGTGGGGCACAGGCCCAGGATCTGGACCAGCACCGGGTTCTCCTCCCACACGCCCCGGAGGAACACCTCGCGACCCGTCCTGTCGGTCATGACCCGTCTCCTCCGTGCGCCGCGCGACCGGGCGCCCCGCCCAGCGCCGATCCCACGGCCTCCAGGCTCTGGTTGATGATCGTGATCACCGTCGTGGACGAGATCGTGGCGCCCGTGATCATGTCCACCTGGTGCGGATCCTGGGCCGGGTGCTTGACCCCGTCGATCAGGGGCGCCAGCACGCTGTCGAAGCCGTGTATGAACGCCGAGTCGGACGTGATCTTCGCCCCGAGGCCCGGCGTCTCCTTGCTCTCGAGCACCTTCATGCCGAGCACCTTCCGGTCGGCCGGGTCGTAGCCGAAGATCAGCTTGACCACGTCCTGGTAGCCCGGCTTCTGTCCGGGGACCGCGTAGCCCACCATGTGGCCGTCGGCGGCGTACCCCGCGTACACGGGCCGCGCCGCCGACGAGTCGACGCCGGCGGGGAGGCTGTCGAGGAGCTTCCCGCTCACGACCCAGCGGGTCTCGTAGCGCTGCGGCTCCCCGAGCACCTCTTCGATGGCCTGGCGCAGCTCGGCGGCCCGGTGTGCCTCGATCCGGGGCTGGGCCCAGCCGTGCACGAGCACGATCGCGATCCCGGCCACCACCGACAGCAGGCCCAGCGCGCCGACGAGGAGAAGGGAGGACGGCTGCGATCCTCGGGCGCCGCCTCCGGACGCCGCCGACCCGTCCGGACTCGTCGCCGCGCTGTCCGCGGGCCGGTCCCCCTGGCCCGTGCTCATGCGGCTTCCTTCCGGGCCGCCCGCGTCCCGAACACCGCCGGACGCGTGACCTGGTCGATGAAGGGGACGAGGGCGTTCATGAACAGGATCGAGTACATGACCCCCTCGGCCAAACCTCCCCACAGCCGGATGACCACGGTGATGAGGCCGATGCCGATCCCGAAGATCCAGGAGCCCATGTTGGTCACCGGCGAGGTGACCATGTCCGTGGCCATGTACACGGCGCCGAGCATCAGCCCGCCGGAGAGCAGCATGAAGGGTGCGCCGGGCAGGGACGGGCTCAGGGCGTGCAGCAAGGCCGAGAACGCGGCGACGGCCGCGAAGATGGCGACCGGTATCCGCCAGTTGAGGTAGTTCTTCCAGGCCAGGTACGCTCCGCACACCAGGATGAGGATCCCGGCCGTCTCGCCCAGCGAGCCGCCCGTGTTACCGATGGCCAGCTTGAGGAGGTCGGTGCCCTGGTGCTCGAACTTCATGAGCCCGAGCGGCGTGGCCATGGTCACGACGTCCACCTTGCCGGGCGAGAGGAGCGGAAGCGCCAGGTTCGAGGCGTACACGTTCGTCCAGCGCTCCGCCAGCGCCGGCCACGTGGTGAGCGCGGTGGGGAAGGCCGCCTGCAGGAAGGCGCGACCCAGGAGGGCGGGGTTGAAGATGTTCTGCCCCAGCCCGCCGAAGATCAGCTTGCCGAACCCGATCGCGAACGCGGCGCCCAGGAAGGCCATCCACAGGGGAATGCCAGCCGGCAGGGTGAGTCCCAGGAGCAGGCCCGTGATGACGGCCGATCCGTCGCCCAGGGAGCCGCGCTCGCCCAGGGTCCGCTCCACCAGGAGCGCGCCCAGGGTCGCGGACGCCAACACCAGGAGGGCGCTGAGGCCGAAGAACCAGGTCGAGACGCCGATGATCGGCACCAGGGTGGCGACCACGGTCCACATGATCCGCGGGGTCGAGTCCGGCGAGTGGATGTGGGGCGATGGAGCCAGGTGAAGGCGGGGCGTCTCCGCGTCCGTCCCTTCCGTCGCGGGACCGCCCGCGCCGGCGCCGTCCGCCGGGCCGCCGCCGGCCGTCTCCCGTGGCCGCTCCGGCTCGCCCCGCAGCCGCTCCCGATCGCCGCCCGTCCGATCCGCGCTCATGGTTCCGCCCGCTCCCGTTCCCGACCCGTCAAGCGGCCGCGCCAGCCGCGGACGGCTCCTCTTCCTTGCGTCGACGCTCGACCTTCCGCGTCATCGACTTGGCGAGGCCGAACATTCTGGCTGAGCGGGATGTGGGAGGGACACACGTAGGAGCAGGAGCCGCACAGCATGCAGTCCGAGAGGTGCATCTCGAGCATCTCGTCGTAGCGACCCGCCCGGGCCAGACGGCCCAGGTCGGCGGGATCCAGGAAGACGGGGCACGCCTCCAGGCAGCGCCCGCAGCGAATGCACGCCAGCTCGCGCTCGCGCGCGATCGCCTCGCCGGTGAGCACCACGATGCCGGTGGTGCCCTTGAGGACGGGGGCGCCGGGCTCCGGCTGCGCGTTGCCCATCATCGGCCCACCGAACACGATGCGCTCCGCGTCCGGCGTCATGCCGCCGCAGAACTCCAGTACGTCGGCGATGCGGGTCCCCACCGGTACGATGAGGTTGGCGGGGCGCCGGATGCCGGGACCGGTCACGGTCACGATGCGCTCGATCAGCGGGTATCCCGTCTCGAACACCTCCGCGATGGCGGCGATCGAGCCCACGTTCTGCACCACGGCTCCGACGTGCATCGGGAGCTTTCCGGACGGCACCCGCCGCCCCAGGAGGCTCTCGAGCATCATCTTCTCGGCCCCCTGCGGATACTTCACGCGGAGGCCCTCGATGTGGATGTCGAGGTCCTCCGGGACCGTCGAGCGGAGCGCCTCGATGGCGTCCGGCTTGTTGGCCTCGACTCCTATGATGGCCCGGTCGACTCCGAGGGCGTGCATCATGATCCTGAGGCCGAAGTGCACCCGCTCCGGGTACTCGACCATCGTGCGGTGGTCCGAGGTCAGGTACGGCTCGCACTCCGCTCCGTTCGCCACGATGACGTCCACGTGGGTGTCGGGAGGAGGGGCGAGCTTGACGTGGGCCGGGAAGGCGGCGCCTCCGAGCCCGACCACGCCCGCGTCCTGGATCGCGGCCACCACCTGCTCGGGCGTCAGCCCTGCCCATTCGGGAACGATCCTCGGCCGGAGGCCCTGGGGAGAGATCGGGTCGACGTCGATGACCACGGTCTCGGCCATGCTCCCGTCCGGGTGTGGCCACAGCCGCACGTCCCTCACCGTCCCCGCCGCCGAGGCGTGGACGGAGGAGGAGATGAAGCCCACCGCCTGGCCCACCTTGTCGCCGCGCTCGACCCGGTCCCCGCGCTTCACGAGCGCCCGGGCCGGTGCGCCCGCGTGCTGGCGGAGCGGGATCGCCAGGAGCTCAGGGAAGGGCATGCGCCGGATCGGGAGGCTCGACGTGAGCTCCTTGAGCTCCGGGGGGTGGACCCCGTGACGGAAGCTGCCCATCAGGCGCTCCTCACTGGAACCGCGCGGCGCGCGCGACCCACTTGTCCAGGTCGGGCTCGTCGGGGTTCAGCGGGTCGCCGGGGTGGATGATGCCGGCCGTGCAGCGCTCGGCCGCCTGCACCAGCTCCTTGAACGTCCCCGCCGACGCGTCCTTGATGTAGGCCTGCTTGTTCTCGTCGTAGGCGAACATGTGCGGGTTGAGCTTGGTGCACTCGTCGCAGCTGGTGCAGCGAGCCGTCTCGATGAAAGGCTCCATCCGCAGTCCGCCGTGCGCCGGCTTCGCCTTCGCGGGGGCTTCGGGCTCCGCGGCAGGCGCCGCCGAGGCCGACGGGTCCGGGGCGGCCGACGGAGCGGCTACCGTGGCGGTGGCCACGCCCACCGGCGAAGCGCCCGGTTCGGCGGCCTGCTCTCCGACCCCGCCCACGCCGTTCGAGCCGAGCCCGGCCTCCTCGAGCCGGATCGGCTCCAGGTTCGGTGTGGACTCGGCCTCCGCGAGGATTTCGGCCAGCGTGCGGGCCCCGTCGCCCGAGCGCACCAGCCCCTCCGCCAGGCGCCGGGCCACGATCCGCGGGTAGCGCGTGCGGACGTCGTCCAGCTTCGCCTCGTACTCGGCCTCCAGCTCGTGCGTCCTCCGCTCGAACTCCGCCTCGAGCTCCGAGCGCAGCGTGCGCCGGACGGATTCCGGCACCTTCAGCCCGGCCAGCTCGCGGAGCTGGGACCAGAAGGCCAGCCGGTCCTCGGCCAGCTCGGCGATCTCGGGTGACACGGACAGGCGGGTGAGCCTCCCCTCGTCGTCCAGCGCGTGGATCCAGGCCGTCTTCCCGGCTCGCTCCTCGCCGCTCATGTCCACGAACTCGTGGAACGGCACGAGCTCGTCCGCGGGTGGAGCCCCGTCCGAGCCCTCGGCCGGCAGCTCCCTGAAGTGCTTCCGAAACCGTCCCTCGGTCGCGGCCCAGTCCGCGATCGTCATCGGGAGCTCGAGAGTGTGCTCCTCGTCCGTCTCCGGGTCGCGGTAGGTGAGCTCGTAGGTCGGCCACGTCCGGTCGCGGTCAGGGTTGTCGTCCAGGTCGAGGCAGTCGGCGATGGAGGCGCCAGCGTCCGGGTCGAAGATGAAGTGCGGGAAGGCCCGGCTTTCGTGCGCCATCTTGGCGGCCGTGGGAGCCCAGTCGTCCGGGAGGCCGTGCTCGACCGGGCAGGGCGCGTGGATGTTGAAGATGGCCGGCCGCCGCTTGCGGATGCCGCGCAGGACGCCGCCCAGCAGGTGGGCCGGCGACGCCTGGGAGCTCTGGAGCACGAAGGAGCCGCGGTGAGCCAGGGCGATGAGCCCGAGCTCCTTGCGCTCCTCGCGCTTGCCGTGCTGGGCGGAGCCGAACTCGGCCATGTCGGACACCTGGCCCAGGAACCCGCTCGTGCACGCCTGACCGCCGGTGTTCGAGTATACCTGCGTGTCCAGGACGAGGACGCGGATCGGCTTCCCCGACGCCATCAGCCGCGACAGGTTCTGGAACCCGATGTCGAGCATGGCGCCGTCCCCGCCCACCACCAGCATGGGCGGACACAGGTCGAACTCCCGGTCGCTGAAGTCCTCCCACGTGAACGCCTGGAAGGCGGGCTCGTGCCGGGTGGGGTCGTACGTCCCGTCGAGCTGGAGGCGCGCCCGGCGCACGGCCACGAAGTCGTCGGCCATCCGGCGCATGGTGCCCTCGAACAGCCCGATGCCGATCGAGGGAGCGTCCTGGAACAGGTGGTTCACCCAGGGGACCGGGTAGGGGTTGAAGGGATAGGTGCTGCCCCACACCGAGGAGCAACCGGTGCTGTTGGAGATGCCGAGCGACGCCCTGCCCCGGCCGCCGGGGCCTTCCTTGTAGCGCCACCTGAGGTCGCGAAGTGACTCGAGCGACCCCACGATCCGGCGCAGGGCCTCCTTCGCCTCGGGCTCCAGCTCGAGGTCCACCGTGTCCCCATCGGTAAGCGCGGCGAGCTCGACGTCCGCGTCGGCCGACAGGAGCTGGCGGGCCTTCTCGTCCAGCCCCTCGATGAGCTCGTCCAGGTCCCCGATGAAGTCCTTCACCCGGTGCTGCATGGCGGCCGTGATCGCGGAGACCACCAGGTGCACGGCGGTCTTCTCGCCGCAGCCCATGCAGGCTCCGTCGCCGCCCACCATCGAGCGGTACACGTCCTTCTTGAGGAGGAGGGATGGCAGGACGCCGATCCCCTCGTCCACGTCGATCACGTTGATGTAGCGGTCGTCGGTGTCCGGGAGCTCCTCCCACAGCCGCCAGTTGTGGCGCAGCCGCTCGACCGTCTCGTCGTCCTGACGGACCGTGACCAGCGCCTCGTCCGGGCAGACATCGACGCAGATGTTGCAGCCCTTGCAGGCGTAAGGGTTGATCGTGATCGACAGGAGGCCGCCGCTCCCTGCCTCCCTGGACTCCGGGAGCTGCCAGAAGGGGGCGGTGACGGCCACCGGGAAGTCGGCGGCCACCTCGTACACGGCCGCGAAGTCGCGGTCCAGCTCGGCCCGGCGCTCCGGGTCCCAGCCCAGCTTCCCGACCAGGTTGTCGTAGGATGTCCGGAGGGTCTCGCCGAAGCTCTCGAGCGGCACGGCCTCCAGGGTGGAGTGCACCTCGGCGGCCAGGTGACGGGACACCTGGTGGATCCGGTCCAGCGGCCGGTCCTCCCGCGTCGCCACCCGGATGGCGGCGTCGAGGATCTCACCCGGGGTGTTCACCAGCCCGGGGATGGCCGCGTCGGGGCACTGGGTCCAGCACTTGTTGCAGCCGGTGCAGTTGGCCGGCACGAACTCGGGCACCTCGAAGCGGATCGCGGTCATGTCACGCAGCGCGCTCGACGCCGCGGGCATGACGCTGAGCGCCGCGAACGGATCGGCGATCCCGTCCTCGCCCTCGGCGTACAGGGCGCACACCTGTTCGTAGAAGCGTCCCGGGTTGCCCGGTCCCTCCTCCGCGTCCGGCGAAGCCATGACGGCCGGCATCGGGGCCAGCGGCAGCTCGCGTCCCACGGCGACCTCGGCCCCCGCCTCCGCTCCGACATCGGTCTCGACGGCTCGCAGCTCCCCGTAGCCGCGCCGGATCACCCGGAAGTTGTCGTCCACGACCTGGTCCCCGAGCTTGCCGAACTTGGCCTGGAGACGCTCGCGGATGCCCTCGAACAGCGTGTCCTCGTCCAGCTCCTGTCGCTCGGCCACGGAGGACACCGCGAAGAAGGCCCCCATGAAGGCGGCGCCCTGCATGCGGTAGCGCAGGCTGGGGTCGGAGGCCTCCGTGCTGGCGATCGAGAACCCGTCCAGCACGTACATTCGGATGCGGCGCTGCAGGATCCGGCGACGGGCCTCCGGCGGTAGCTCCTCCCACACCGTCTCCGGGTCCCGGTCGCTCTGGAGCACGAAGGCCCCGCCCTGGCGCAGCCCGGCGAGCGGGTCGGAGTTGGCGAACACGTTGGGGTCGGGTGAGAGGACCACGTCCACGTGGCGGAGCTCGGCGTTGATCCGCACCGGCTCCGGCGAAAGGGTCGCGTAGAAGGTGGTCGGCTGGCCCTTCTTCTCGGAGCCGTACTTGGGATTGGCCTTGACGTTGAGCCCCGCCAGCTCGAACGCGGTCAGGGCGAGGTTCTTCCCCATGGTGATGGCGCCCCACCCGCCCACGGAGTGGATGCGGACCGAGACGGAGCCTCCGGGCATCAGGTCCAGGTCGCCGGCCGAGGTCAGGGCGAGGTCGCCCAGCTTGGGGTAGCCCTCCAGGAGCTTCTCCTGCCAGACCTGCAGCTTGGGGTGGCGGGTGCCGCGGCGCAGGAAGTCGACGCCCAGGTAGAACTGGCGGATGCCCCGCGCGCCGGGCAGCATGTTCTCGACCGCCGCCACCAGGTCCCCGGGCTGGACGTCCCGGCTCCCGAAGCCGAAGCCGGCCCCGTAGAAGTCGGGCACTTCGTCCGCGCCGACGACGGGGAGGTTCGGGAAGGGCTGCCGCTCGCCGCCCGGAGTGCCGCGTGACGCCTGGCGTGCGGCGGCGAAGGCTCGTCCGTTCTCGGCCGCCTGGGAGAGGGCTGTGCGCAGCTCCCGGAGGATGGGGCCGTCGGCGGCCAGGGGCTGGTCGAGTCGCTCGAGCACCGTGACGCCCTTCTTCCCGGCCAGGAGACGTGCCACCAGGTCCGAGGGGAAGGGGCGGAACATGGTCATATCCAGCACGCCGACCTTGAGGCCGCGTTCCTCCCGAAGGTGGTCGGCGACCGCCTCGGCGTTTCCGACGACGCTGCCCTGTCCCACCAGCACCCAGTCGGCGTCGTCCAGCCGGTAGCCCGACGCGCGGGCGTAGCGCCGTCCGGTGAGCCGGGCGAACTCCTCCATGGCCCGGTCGGCGAGCCCGGCCACGTGGTCGAAGTAGAAGGGCCGCTGGGCCGCCACGCCCTGGGCGTAGGAGTCCTGGTTCTGGACCGTGCCCAGCATGGTCGGATAGTCGAAGTCGAACAGGATCGGGATGCGGCGCCGCTCCTCGCCGAACACCAGGCGCTGGGCCGGCGTCGGCGACGGGATGCGGTCGGCCGGATCGCCCAGGAACTCGCGCACCAGCTCGGGCTCGGGCAGGCGCAGCGACTCGATCACGTGGCTGGTGAGGAAGCCGTCCTGCGCCAGCACGCCCGGATTCAGCGCCAGCTCGGCGATGCGGTGGGCGATGAGGTTGAGGTCGGCCGCCTCCTGGACGTTCTTCGCGAACAGCTGGAAGAAGCCCGTGTCGTCGATGGCGTGGTAGTCGTCGTGACCGGCGTGGATGTTCAGCGCCTGCTTGGTCATGGCGCGGCAGGCCATGTTGAGCACGTAGGTGAGTCGCTTCCCGGCGGCCGCGTACAGCGACTCGTGCATGTAGGCGATGCCCTGGCTGGCCGAGAAGTTGGCCGAGCGCAGGCCGGACATGGACAGCCCGGCGGTGACGCCGGCGGCCGCGTGCTCGCCCTCGGGCTCGAAGAATATCAGCCGGCGCCCGAACGCGTTCGTCTTGCCGCGCGCCACGGCGGCGGCCCAGTGCTCGCCCATCTGGGTGGCGGGCGTGATCGGGTAGGCCCCGGCCGCTTCGCTGCCCTCGGTCTCGACGGCCGCCACGGCCTCGCTGCCGTCCATGGCCACCAGCCGGCCCGGGTAGCGAACCTCGTCCGCCCCGGGGTTCGTGGCAGGCGTCTCGGACTTCGTGGCGGACGCCTTCCCGGACGTCCCCCGGCCCGCGCCTGTCGCATTCTTCATCGGCCAGATCATCACACCCGCTCCAGTTCTTCGAAGATCTTTCAGGTCGTGCCCGCGGTCGCCCGCGAGCGGCGACCGATCTCACGTGTACGGATCGGGACCACGTCGTCCCGGCCGCCCATGTCTTCCGTCGCTCCAGGCGCCTCGAACTGCCGGCCGATCACCCACTGGATGGCGCCGGTGGGACAGCGTGCCGTCGCTTCCGGACCCGCCAACTCGTTCCTGGAGTAGTCGATCACCGGAAGGCCGTCGCGCATCTCGATGAGTCCCGCCGCGGCGTCCATGGCGCACCGGCCGCACGCGTCGCAGGCCACGGCGCACAGCTCGGTGGCCGGCTTGCCCTCCAGCAGGTTCCGGCACTGCACGATGAGCCGCTGGCTCATCGGCATGAGCGTGAACAGGTCCAGCGGGCAGGCCTCGACGCAGTCCCCGCACGCCGTGCACAGCTCCGGGTCCACGACGGGCAGGTCCACGTCGTTCATGCGGATGGCGTCGAAGTCGCAGGAGATCGCGCAGTCCGCCAGCCCGACGCAGCCCCACGGACACGCCTTACCGCCGCCGGTCACCGCCACGGCGGCCGCGCAGGAGACGGCGCCCTCGTAGATCGCCTTGCGGGGCGCGACATCCGAGCCGCCCGCGCACAGCAGCCGGGCCACGCGCTTCTCGGCCTGGCCGGCCTCCACGCCCAGGAGGGAGGCCACCGCGCCCCGGTCCTCCGGCCCCATGACCGTGCACTGGGCGGGGGCGATCCGTCCGGCCACGAGGCCCTCGGCGAACGCCCGGCATCCCGGCAGCCCGCACGCTCCGCAGTTGTTTCCGGGGAGCATGCCTTCGGCCTCGTCGATGCGCGGGTCCTCCCACACCCAGAACTTCCGGTTGACGACGGCGATGGTGCCACCGAGGAGGACGCCGATGCCGGCCAGGATGCCGATCGGGACGAGGAGCGAGGTCAGGGGCATCGTCCGCTCACCCCAGGTCGCGCAGGTTCGCCTGGCGGAGCAGCCATGCGGCCAGCCGGTCGGCGGGCCGGGCGGCATCCCCGCCGCCGCTCGCCGAATGCCCGTTCGTCGAAGGCACGGCCGCCGCCGGCGCACCGGGGCGGGCCAGGGACGCGAGCTGGGCCAGCTCCTCCGCCTGCTGGGCCGCGCTGATGGCGCCGACCGGCCGGAGGTCCGAGACTTCCGGTAACTCCTCTACGGCCATGCGCTCGGCGAGGCAGCTCCCCACCGACGGGTCGTGCGTGAAGCGTGCGGAGCCCGACCCTTCCGGGAACAGGGCGGCCACGGCCGGTCCCTCGAAGTCCGACAGCCGATGGAGCGCCTCGGGATCCTCCGTCTGGAGGACGAGGACGCCCGGGGTGATGAGCCGTACGAGCGACGCGGGAGGTGCCGTGCCCTCGATCACCAGGACCAGCTTCTGCGCTCCGTCCAGGAACTCGGCCAGCGCCCCCGCCCGGAGGGCCACGCCCGGCGTCGGGACGACCAGGGGCGGGGCCAGACCCCGCTCGGCGCGATTCCACGAGGACGGAGGAAAGTGGCTCAGATGCTCGGCGTGCGCGTCCGTCCGGTAGCGTCCCTCGCGGGCCAGCTCCGCCGCGCGGGCCGCGCCGAAGGCGATGCCCAGACGACCCAGGCCGGCGTCCACGGCCTCCCGGAGGCTTCCTCCGGCGAGGACCGACTCCACGAACATCCGGTCGTCCGCGGCGTCCAGGCTGGCCAGGGCCTCGTGCGCTCGCTCCAGCAGCGCGTAAGCCTCGGGGTCGAGGAGGCTGTCCTCCGCGAACAGGCCCGCGAATCGTTCGGGGTCCATGATGCGCGAGGCCAGGGCTCCGAGCGCCTGGGCATCCGGAGCGGCGCCCGCCGGCTGGCGGCGCCTCTCGAGCTCGGCTCGCACCTCGTCGACCGCGCGTGCCACGGCCGAGCGGAAGCCCTCCAGGGACCCCTGGAGCGCCGAAAGGACCAGGTCCACCCGCTGTTCAGATGGCATGGCGATCCAGCTCCCGGTTCAGCAGTTCCACCTTCTCCCCGGCCGAGCGCGACGGCACCCTCCGGATCACGTCGTAGACGGCCCGCGACGGGTCGCGGAAGAACACGCCCAGGCGGATGGGGTGCTCCGGGTCCGAGTCCTCCTCGGCCAGCCGGCGGGCGAAGTCCAGGTCGGAGGGGTCGTGCGGCCGCACGTGCTCGTAGATCTTCTCCAACCCGTCCACCTGCACCCCATCCTCGTGCACCAGGAGCTCGATCTTGTTCGGATCGCGCACGGCGTCGATGAACATGGACAGCGTGTAGTGCGGACAGCGCTGCAGGACGCGCACGAAGGCGAACCCGCGGTGCCGATACGCGGCGCGCAGGGTGGCCTGCAGGTGCTGGGGGATCCACTCGGCGGTCTGGGCCACGAACGAGGCGTTGGTGATGCCGAGCGTGGCCGTCAGCGGATTGAGCGACGGCAGGAAGCTGCCGTGCGGCTGCGTGTTCGTCCTGTAGCCCTGCGGGGTGGTCGGCGACGTCTGCTTCTTGGTCAATCCGTAGATGTGGTTGTCCAGCATGAGGGCGACCATGTCCGTGTTGTAGCGCACGGCGTGCACCCAGTGACCGGCCCCGATCGAGGCGCAGTCCCCGTCGCCCATGACCGCGAACACGTTCAGGTCGGGGCGGTGCAGCTTGACCCCGGTGGCCAGCGGCAGCGCCCGGCCGTGGATGCCGTGGAAGCCGTAGGTGCCGAGGTGGTGCGGGAAGCGCCCCGAGCACCCGATGCCGGACACGAACACGGTCTTCTCGGGCGCCAGCTGCTCCTCGCGAAGCAGCCTCTGGCTGGCGGCCAGAACCGAGTGGTCGCCGCAGCCGGGGCACCAGCGCGCCACCGGACCGGCGTAGTCGTCCAGCTCGAACGAGCGATCCTCCTCCACCGACATCCGGAGGAGGGAGCAGGTCGCGGTGCTCATGCCACACCTCCCGTCACGGCGAGCCGATCTCGGATCACCTCGTGGATGCTGCCCGGGCGGAGCGGCTCCGCCATCACCCGGGTCCAGCAGTCCACGTCCACCAGGGTCTGTGCCCGCAGCAGCCAGGCGAGCTGGCCGCGGCGCCGGTTCTCCGGCGTGATGAACGGATCGTCGGGCTCGTCGCTGTAGTTGATCTCCACGGTCATGACGCGGCCGAAGCGGCCGAACATCTCGGTCAGGCCGGGCGGCAGGGGGGACAGGAACGTGAGGTGGGTCGAGGACACGGACAGTCCCTCGGCCCGGGCACGGTCCACCGCTTCCTCGATGGCCCCCTTGGTCGAGCCCCACCCCACCACGAGCAGGTCGCCCGAAGCCTCGCCGTACATCGGGGGCGGCGTCAGCGTGCTCTGCAGCACGGCCAGCTTGCGGCTCCTCGCGCGCGAGGACCTCTGGTTGATCTGCGGGTCGTAGGCGACGTGGCTCTCCTCGTCGTGCGCCAGTCCCGTGGCCGTGAACTGCCCGCCCTGCTGACCGGGGATGAAGCGCCTGGACAGGCCGGTGCGCGGATCCCACTCGTACGGCCGCGCTCCGTCGGGAACGGCGCTCTGGTCGGGGGGCGATCCCTGCCACTCGGCCCTCGGCTCGGGCCGGGGGAAGGGCTGGACGCCGGTGGCCAGGTTGGCGTCGGAGAGGACGATGACGACGGTCCGGAAGGTCTCGGCGATGCGGCGGGCGAGCACCATCGAATGGAAGCACTCCTCGATGGTGGCCGGCGCCAGCACCACGTGGGGGGCGTCACCCGGCTGCCCGAACACGGCGGCCAGCAGGTCCGACTGCTCCACCCGCGTCGGGAGCCCGGTGCTGGGGCCGCCCCGCTGGACGTCCACGACCACCAGCGGGGTCTCCGTCATGATCGCCAGGCCCAGGAACTCGGTCTTGAGGGCCATGCCGGGGCCCGAGGTGATCGTGAAGGCGGTCTTGCCCGAGAACGAGGCGCCGATGGCCACGCCGGCCGCCGCGATCTCGTCCTCGGCCTGGTGGAGGATCCCGCCGTAGTCCTGGAAGATCTCGGCCAGGTAGTGCGACACGGAGGAGGCCGGCGTGATCGGGTACATCGACGCCAGCTCGAGCCCGGCCGCGATGGCGCCGAGGGCGATGGCCTGGTTCCCGTTCATGACCACCTTGGCTGCGTCGTCGGGCGTCGGAGGCACCTCGACCTGGAAGTCCAGGTGCCCTTCGGCCCACCGCATCCCCCGGTCGAGGAGCTCGACGTTGCGGCGAGTGATGTCGTCGTCCTTCTTGGCGAACCGGCGCGCAATGGCGCCCTCCAGGAGCTCCCGGTCCCGGCCGTAGATGGTGGACAACACGCCGAGCGCGAACATGTTCTTGCCGCGCCGGGCGTCGTCCACCACCTCGAGGCACTCCTTCTCCATGGGGACGGGGATGATCCGGTAGTCGGCCGAGCCGAGCTCTTCCATGGCCGCGGACCACTGGTCGCGGATGTCCGGGTCGTCGTGCTCCTTCCACATGTCCTCGAGGAGGATCGTGGCGTCGGGGGCCAGGGCGCCGGCCCGGTGACGCGCCAGGAGCACCTGTTCGTTGAAGGCGATCACCAGGTTGGTGTAGTCGCCCCAGTTGGTCATCTCCCGGGAGCCGAGCCGGATCCGGTTGCCGGAGGCGCCCGCCGGGCTTCGGGCCGGCGGCTCGATCTCGGCGGGAATGATCTCGACCGTCCACACGCCGTTCCCCATGCGGGCCGAGACGGTGCCGAAGATCTTCCCGCACGTCTGGGCGCCCTCGCCGGAATCGGACACGATCTCGACAATGTGCTGGTCCAGGCGGTGCACGGTCCTGCCATCGGCTTCCCGATGGGCCTGCGCATCGGCGCGAGGGCCGACCGTAGCCTTTGCCGGAGCGGCGTCGCCGCGGGTCTCGGTGGGCGTGGTCATGCCTGATTCCTGGCTGAGGTCCTGGGGTACGCGCAGCGGTCAAAGGCCGACCCGACCGCGCCCCGTATGGGGAAATTCCCCACACGGCCGTGCGTAGACAGCCCTACCGCGTGCGGGGGATTTCCCGGCTGGTTCGTTCCCGTCGGGCCGGCGTAGCTTGACCTACCGGTCCGAGGTCGTCGCCCACCGGCGGCCATGCGACCGGAGGTAGGCGGCGGGCCGATCGGGTCCGCCGGAGGCCGGGAGCTCCAGGCGAGGGTCCCCCCATGAGGATGTACAGAGCGTACTGCTCGGCTTGTGATCGTCCGGTTCGCGTGATCCCGATCTCCGAGTTCCCCGAGGGGGTTCGTCCGGAGCATGCCTCCGAGACGTCCGTGGTCTGTCTGGATTACGGAGAGGAGTGCACGGGCGCGCTCTGCCCGCTGTTCGAGGTCCCGACCTCCGAGAATGCGTTCCCTGCTCGAGCGCGCACAGGCCCTGGAGGGCTCGCGGGGCTCCTGAGAGAGCCCCGTCACCGCCGTAACGCCGGAGGCCGCGGGTGGATGGCGTCATCGTTCCTACCGCCACCACAGGATCCACCGGCGGATCTCCCGGGCCAGCGACACCCGCCGGCCCATCTCGACAATGCGTCCGGACTCTTCCAGCGTGCTCGCCTCGCCAGACTTCCTCTCTCCCGGGAGGAACTCCAGGTAGTCGAGCCACCGGTCCTCGGGCACCCGCGCCAGCACGCAATCCCGGGGTCGGCAAAGGTCGTCGTGGGGACAGTGCAGCGCGTCCGCGGTGAGCGGCCCGGGCTGCAGCGCTTCGAGGTCGACCTCGACCTCTGAATCGCAGCCGGCGCAGTAAGCGAGGACCCTGGCCATGGCACCCTCCGAGTCGGGCCGGCCAGGGCGTCGCGAGTCCAAGCGCTCGCGAGGCGTGCAGCCGGCGGGGACACTCGTGTTCCATAGAATGGCCCTGGCCTTTCGGAGTGTCTGTAAGGAGATGCCACTACACCCGTGTGGGGAAACACCCCGCAATCCCTGTCGTCCCCCCACCCCCTATCGCGTAGGGAGTGGCGGCGGGCGCGCGACGGGGTTCCCGGCAACCGTGTGCGCCCTCCTGGGGATGGCGGCGGGAGGGCTCCTCGGATCGGCGACGGGTGCTCGGGCATGGCAGGCCGAACCGCGCCCCCGCTCCGACCTCGAAGCGGCGTTCCGAAACGCCGCACGGATCCCGGCGCTCACGAGCCTGCTCGTGGCCCGGGGCGACACCCTCCTCGGGGAGCGCTACTTCCACGGCGGCTCCGCCGGCCGCGTCGTCAACGTGAAGTCCATCTCGAAGAGCGTGGTGTCGGCGCTGGTCGGCATCGCGATCGCCGAGGGCGAGCTGGAGGGGACCAACCGGACGGTCGGAGAGCTCCTGCCCGACTATGCTCCCCGGGTATCCGACCCGCGCAAGCGCGCGATCACGGTGGAGGACCTCCTGTCGATGCGGGCCGGGCTGGCCACCACCAGCTTCGGCGCCTACGGCGCCTGGGTGACCAGCGACGACTGGATCCTCGCCGCCCTGCGCCGCCCCCTGGAGTGCGAGCCGGGGACCTGCTGGATCTACAGCACCGGCAACTACCACCTCCTGTCGGTGATCCTCACCCGGGCCACCGGGGTGGACACGCGAACCTACGCCGCGCGCAAGCTGCTCGGCCCCCTGGGCATCCCGGCGCGGCCCTGGGACCGGGATCCGCGTGGTTACTATCTGGGCGGCAACAACATGGCATTCACCGCCCGGGAGCTCCTGCGCTTCGGCCAGCTCTACCTGGCGGAAGGGCGTTGGAGGGGTCGGCAGGTGGTCCCGGCGGACTGGGTCCGCGGGTCCCTGCGACCGCTCGTCGTCTCGTCGTTCAACGGCTACGACTACGGATACGGATGGTGGGGACGGCGCCTGGCGGGCGAGGAGGCCTGGTTCGCCTGGGGGTACGGCGGTCAGTACGTGATCCTGGTGCCGCGCCTCGCCCTGGTGGTCGTGGCCACGGCGGCGCCGGGGCGGGAAGGGAGCTGGCGCGAAGGCGACCGCGCCCTGTTCGACCTGCTCGAGGAGGAGGTGATCCCGGTGGTGCGTCGCGACCGGTCTCCGCGGGTCCCGTGAGGGGCCGGCCCACGCACGTCACGCCGCGGGCTTCCGGTACAGCGCGTTGACCACCACCCGGCGGCCCGGGTCCATGCCGACCGTCACCGTCTCGGTGGGCGCGACGGGCTCGAGCCCGCGCTCCGCCATCACCCGGTCGAGCTCGTCCGCCTCGAGCAGGTAGAGGCGCCCGACCCCGACCACCTCGCGCACGTGCGCCTCCCCGGGCACCGGCCGGACGCCTTCCCCGCGCAGGTCGGTGCCCGGCGCGAAGCTGGCGACCAGGAGCAGGCCATCCGGAGCCAGAACGCGCACCACCTCGGACAGGGTTCGCCGCCATTCCTCCTCCGAGCTCGCCTGGTGCAGGATGCCCAGGGCCACCACCAATCCGAAGGAGTCATCCGCGAAAGCGCCCAGGTCGTCCATGGTGCCGACCCGTGCCCGACGCTTGGCCTCGGCCGGGTCCAGCACCTCCATCAGCCGCTCGCGGGTCCTCTCGACCATCGGCTCCGAGGCGTCGAGGGCCTGGACATCGAAGCCCCGCTCCGCCAGGTAGACGGCGTTGCGCCCCGCGGCGCAGCCGAGGTCCAGGACGCGCGTGGCTCCCGGCTCGGTGAAGTCCCCGACGATCTCGACCAGCCTGTGGTCGGGATTGCGTCCAGCGAACTTCTCCACCTGCTCGGGGCGACTCCAGAACTCGTCCGGCGGGTGCATCCCTCCTCCTCGCGTCAGCGCATGGATGGTCGCCCGGGGTACGCTCGAGGCGTCCTCGTGTTTCGGCCGGCCGATTCGGACCGCGCCCGATGGGAAAACTCCCCACGTACGAGCGGACCGTCCGCCCGACAGACAAAAGGGGGGCCGCCGCACCAGCTTGAAGGTACCCGGACCACAGCGAGGTGCGTCCATGAGCTACTCGGCTTTCTTCAGCAGCCTCCTCCACTGGATCGCCCGCGGGATGGAGACCGCCGGCACGCTGATCATCGCCGTGGGCGCGCTGGCGGCCACCGTGACCTTTCTCCGGCTCGCCTTCCGCGCGGGACAGGCCCGCGACGCCTACCAGCAGTACCGCGTGGACCTCGGGAGGGCCATCCTCCTCGGGCTCGAGTTCCTGGTGGCCGCCGACATCGTGGGCACGGTCGCCATCGAACCGACCTTCCAGAACCTGGGCGTCCTCGCCCTGATCGTGCTCGTGCGCACGGGACTGAGCTTCGCGCTCGAGGTCGAGGTGAACGGCCACTGGCCGTGGCAGACGAGCCAGCTGACGCTGAGCTCTTCCAGGACGGAGGAAGCGTCGTGACCAACTTCGAGGCCCTCCGGGCCCGCATGGTCGAGCGAGACCTCCGGGGACGGGGCATCACGGACGCGCGCGTTCTGGACGCCATGGGGACGGTGCCTCGCGAGGCGTTCGTCGCTTCCGATCTCCGCGAGTTCGCCTACGAGGATGCGCCCCTCCCCATCGAGGAGGGACAGACCATCTCCCAGCCGTACATCGTGGCACGCATGCTGGAGGCGCTCCGCCTCCGTGGCGGGGAGGCCGTCCTCGACGTGGGCACGGGGTCGGGCTATGCGGCGGCCGTGCTGGGCCGCATCGCGGGACGCGTGTATACGATCGAGCGTCACGGACCGCTGGCCGGGGTGGCCCGCCAGCGCTTCGAGGCGCTCGGCTATGACAACATCGAGGTGCGTCACGGGGACGGGTCGCTCGGCTGGGTCGAGCACGCCCCGTTCGGCGGGATCGTGGTGGCGGCCGGCGGGCCGGAGATTCCGCAGCCGCTCCTGGATCAGCTCGCCGAGGGCGCCAGCCTGGTGGTGCCGGTGGGAGAGACGCTCCGCTCCCAGCGGCTCGTGCGGGTGGTGCGGCGTCCGGGGGACCGCTTCGAGGCCGAACGTCTGGAGGCCGTGCGCTTCGTGCCGCTGGTCGGGGAGGCGGGCTGGCTGCCGGCCGAGCTCGCGGCCTCGGAAGGCTCGGCGGCTCTCGAGCCGGTGCTGGCGGCGCCGGCGGCGGGCCTCGGGCCCGACCGGCCCGTGGTGCGGCTGCTCCGGGAGTCGAGCGAGCCGTTCGATGACATCGGGGAGGCGGAGCTCGGCTCCCTCGTGGAGCGGATCGGTGACGCCCGGATAGTGCTCCTGGGGGAGGCCACTCACGGCACGTCGGAGTTCTACCGCATGCGCGCCCGCATCACCCGAGAGCTCATCGAGCGGCGGGGCTTCCGGATCGTGGCCGTGGAGGCCGACTGGCCCGACGCGGCGAAGATCGACCACTACGCCCGCCTGCGGGAGACGCCGCCGCCCGAGTGGACCGCCTTCACGCGGTTCCCGACCTGGATGTGGAGGAACCGGGAGGTGCGCGACTTCGTGGAGTGGTTGCGGAGCTTCAACGCGGAGCGCGAGCCGGAGGACCGCGTGAGCTTCCATGGGCTGGACCTGTACAGCCTGTTCCGCTCCATCGAGGCCGTGCTCGCGTACCTGGACCGGGTGGACCCGGACACCGCGCGGGTGGCGCGGGCCCGCTACGGCTGCCTGACGCCGTGGGAGCGAGATCCGGCCGTGTACGGCCGGGCCGCCCTCAACGGGACGTACCGCACCTGCGAGACGGAGGTCGTGCAGATCCTGCGGGACCTGCTGGCGCGCCGGATGGAGTATGCCGGCCGGGACGGCGAGACCTTCCTGGACGCGGTGCAGAACGCGCGCCTGGTGGCCAACGCGGAGCGCTACTACCGGATCATGTACTACGGGTCGGTGGAGTCGTGGAACCTGCGCGACCGCCACATGTTCGACACCCTCTCGACCCTCCTCGCCTTCCGCGGCGCCGATGCCCGTGCGGTCGTGTGGGCGCACAACTCCCATGTCGGGAACGCCGCGGCCACCGAGATGGGTGCGCGCGGCGAGCACAACGTCGGCCAGCTGTGCCGGCAGGACTTCGGGAACGCCGCGTTCCTGGTCGGGTTCGGGACCGACGCCGGCACGGTGGCGGCGGCCTCGGAGTGGGGCGGGGCCATGGAGATCAAGGACGTGCGGCCCTCGCACCCCGAGAGCTACGAGCGGCTCTTCCACGAGAGCGGCCTGGAGGCGGCCCTCCTGCATCTGCGCGACCCGGCGCGTCCGGAAGTGCGCACGGAGCTGGAGCCGTCCGCGGCTGGAGCGCGCCATCGGCGTCATCTACCGGCCGGAGACGGAGCTGGCCAGCCACTACTTCCAGGCTTCGCTCCCGCACCAGTTCGACGAGTATGTGTGGTTCGACCGGACGCACGCCGTGACGCCCCTGGCCGGACCCGAGCTCGAGGGAGTGCCTGAGACGTATCCGTTCGGACTCTAGGCCAGACTCGGCTACGATCCGACGAGGAGCGCCGCCGTATCCCGTGCGATCACAAGCTCCTCGTCCGTGGGGATGACCCGAACGTCCGACGCCGCGTCGGGCGACGAGATCACCGGCGCGCCGCGGTGGTTGCGCTCCGCGTCCAGCCGGACGCCCAGGTAGGCCGCTCCGGCGGCGATCCGGGCCCGGATGGCCGGCGCGTTCTCGCCGATTCCCCCGCTGAACACGAGCGCATCGAGGCCTCCGAGGGCGGACGCCATGGCGCCCAGCTGCTTCACCGCCAGGTAGCAGAACAGCTCCACCGCTGCCGCCGCGTCCTCGTCTTCGCCCTCCCTCTCCAGGAGGCGCCGCATGTCCGGGGAGGACCCCGAAACGCCCAGGAGTCCGGAGCGCCGATTGACCAGCTCGTCGAGCTCGCCGACAGACAGTCCTCGCTCCCGCAGGAGGTAGAGGAGCACGCCGGGATCCAGGTCCCCGGGCCGCGTGGCCATCATGAGCCCGCCGGCCGGAGTGAAGCCCATGGTGGTATCCACCGGTCGACCCTCGAGCAGGGCGGCCAGGCTGGCTCCGCTCCCCAGGTGGGCCAGGACGAGGCGACGCGGGAGCCCCGCGGGCCCCGACATCTCCTCCATCCGGCCCCGCAGGTACTCGTAGGAGAGACCGTGGAAGCCGTAGCGCACCAGGCGGCGGCCGTCGGGCAACGCCGGCAACGGGAGGCGGTGGGCGACCTCCGGCATGTCCCGGTGGAACGCCGTGTCGAAGCAGGCGACCTGCGGGAGGCCACGGAAGGCATCGGCCGCCGCCCGCATGACCGACAGCTCGGCGGGCAGGTGGTCCGGCGCTAGCGGAACCAGCGCCTCGAGCGCGTCCAGCACCTCTCCGGTGATCCGGAGCGGCTCCACGAAGCGCTCGCCGCCGTGGACGATGCGGTGCCCGACCGCGTCGGGGCGCGCCCCGAGCGGCCCGCAGGAGTCCGAGGCGGGGCCTGCCAGCCAGTCGAGGATGGCGGCCAGGGCCCGGCGGTGGTGGGCGGCGTCGGGAGGGGCTGCCTCCGCGCCGGCGAGCGGCACCACGTTGATCGTCCGACCCGCCCCGTCCTCGATGCGGAGCTCGGCGTGCGGGCCTCCCAGGCCGGAAGCCCGTCCGGCCAGGAGTCGCTCCTCGCGCGCACCCATCCTGTGGAGGGAGAAACGGAGGCTCGAGGATCCGGCGTTCAGCGTGAGGATCCGCGGCCCCATGGCCGGCGCTCCCGCGCTTTCCGTCGATCCGGAGTGCGGGCCCCGGCCCCCGGACGGCATCCGTGCCTCCCTCAGGCTCTCAGCCGGGCTTCCGGTAGAGCTCGTGGACGAGCCCGATGCGGCCGGAGGCGAACCCGTGCGCCGAGCCCGCCATGTACAGTCGCCACACCCGGTACGTGGGCCGACCCACCATGGCGATGGCCTCGTCGCGCACGGCCTCGAGCCGTCGTACCCAGTGACGGAGGGTCGTGGCGTAGTGCTCCCGCAGGCTCATCACGTCCCGCGTTTCGAACCCCACCGCCTCGGCCGGCGCCAGGCGCTCGCCCGCCGTGACCAGCTCGCCGTCGGGGAACACGTGGCCCTCGATGAAGCTCGTCCAGCGGTGGAAGAGCCGCTCGCGCAGGCGCCGGAGCCACGGCCGGGTGCTGTCCAGAGTGATGATGCCCTGGTCCAGGAAAAGGCCCCTCGGCTGCAGCTGCCGGAAGGTCGCCGAGAAGAACTCGGGTAGGTTCCGGCGCCCCACGTGCTCGACCATCCCCACGCTGACGATGGCGTCGAAGCGCTCGTCGTCCGGGAGGTCTCGGTAGTCCATGACCCGGATCTCGCACCGGTCGGACAGGCCCTCCTCGGCCAGCCGCTCCTGCGCGAAGCGGGCCTGGGGCTCGCTCAGGGTGATGCCGGTGGCCCGAACCCCGAAGCGCTCGGCGGCGAAGCGCACGAATCCGCCCCACCCGCACCCAATGTCGAGGAGGCGCTGCCCCGGCTCCAGTCGGAGCTTCCGGCACAGGAGCTCCAGCTTGGCCTCCTGTGCCCGCTCGAGCGACTCGTCGCCGCCGGGGAAGTAGCCGCAGGAGTACTGCATGTACGGATCGAGCCACAGCGCGTAGAACTCGTTCCCGAGATCGTAGTGGTAGCGCACCGAGCTGGCGTCCCGATCGCGCGAGTGGAGCTTACCGCGCCTCGACGGGCTTTCGCGGCGTCGCTCGGTGGGGGACGGCGTGGCGGCCGCGCGGCGCTCCGCCCGGGTCGAGGGAAGCCCGCGGAGCTCCGCCGCCAGCCTCGCCAGCCCGGACGGAGACCACAGGCTCTCGAAGGACGGGCTCGACCGTGGCGACCACGAGCTCCAGGTCGCCCTCGACGTCGCAGTCGCCGAAAACGTAGGCTTCCCCGAGCGAGCGCTCGGTGGGAGGGAGGAGCATACTGCGGAGCGCGCCCGGCCAGCCCAGGACCAGGGTGAACGGGGCGCCGGTGGGGCCCTCCGTGTCGCCGGTCCAGAAGCGGACCGAGAAGTCACGCCCTGCCGGAGAGCCGAACAGCTTTTCGAGGATCCTCCGGGTCCGATCGAGGTCGGGTGGGGCGGCGCGGGTGGGCATGTGCGCCGCGCCTCCCGAGAGGGGGCGCCGGCGTCCCTGTGGAGCGGTTCCGACGGATGCGTTTCGCATGGTCACCTCCCGACCGGGCGGCTTGCAAGGGCCGCACCGGGAGGTCGGCGTCCGACGCTGCGTCGCCCTCCGGCGTCAACTCCAGTGTTTGCGGCCGAACGTCTCCACGCTCTCCTGCCGGGCATACACCACCTTGGCGAGCCCGAAGAGACGCAGGATCTGGATGTACATCCAGCCGATGTCGAACTCCCACCAGTGCGCCTTGAACTTGGCCGAGCGCGGGTCGGCGTGGTGGTTGTTGTGGAGCTCCTCGCCCAGGATCCAGATCCCCCACGGATAGATGTTGTAGCTGTGGTCCTTGGTCCTGAAGTTCCGGTAGCCCTTGGCGTGGCCGATGCCGTTGATCACGCCCCCGAAGATCGGCATCCAGAATGCTCATGGCCGACCACACGATGAGCCCGACGAGCGGACCGAACAGGAAGGCGTCCACGAGGAGCATGATCAGGAGGCCGAGGGACCGGTGGCGCGAGTACACATGGCGCTCCATCCAGTCCTCCGGGCACCCGTCGCCGTACTTGTCCAGTAGCTCCTGGTCCTGCGCCGCCTTCCGGTAGAAGAACACGTTGGCCAGCAGGATCGGCCACAGACCTTCCACCTCGGGGGAGTGCGGGTCGCCCTCGCGGTCCGCGAACGCGTGGTGCTTGCGGTGCACCGCCACCCACTCCCGGGTCACGATGGCCGTGGTCAGCCACAGCCAGAAACGCATGACGTGCTCGGCGAGCGGGCTGAAGCGCACGCCGCCATGGGTCATGCTGCGGTGCAGATACAGCGTGTTGCAGATGTTGGTGATGTGACCCAGGACCACGATCCACAGGACCGGAACCCACCAGGGATGTGCGAGAACGCCGTAGCCAGGCACGAGCCTCCCCTTGTGCGGTAACTCGAAAAGCAGAACTTCCGTCCTCCCACGTGGGAGGACCACAACCCGTAACGTACCCACAGTCCGGCGGGAATCCAACCCGGGCCCCCGAGGAGCGACGCATGAATCGGACGTCCGGCGGCGATGGGAGCGCCTCTCCCCCGGTTGGTGGGACGCCGCCGGGCACCTCCCTGGTGCGCGCGCTGCGGCTACGCTGTCCCCGCTGCGGCGGGCGGGGCATCCTGGAGTCGTGGTTCGAGCTCGCCGACGAGTGCCCGGGGTGCGGGCTGGACACGGACCGGGGCGAGGAGGGTCACTTCCTCGGAGCCATGCTCGTCAGCCTGGTGGCGGTGGAGCTCCTGGTCGCGGGGCTGGCGGCGCTCACCATCGTGCTGGCGTGGCCCGCCGTCCCCTGGACCGCGATCACGGTCGGCGGCGTGCTCCTGGCGGTCGGGATGCCCGTGGCGATCTACCCCTATTCTCGTCTCCTGTGGCTCGGGGTCGATCTCCACATCCGCCCGGAGGTGGACTGAGGAGAGGGCCACCCGGCATCCCCCGGCGTAACGCTCAGCGCGGGGCCTCGCTTTCCGCCGCGTCCGTGGCCGTGGCGAAGCCCCTGCGCACCTGCTGACCCCAGCCACCGACATCGCGGAGGAAGCTCCAGAAGCCACGGAGCCTCCACCACACCGTGAGCTGGCGGTAGCCGAAGGGCTCGAGGAGGGCGAACACGATGATTCGGGCGTAGTCCCGTGCTCGCGGGTACACCCTGAAGGTCAGGAACTCCAGCCACACGCCGCCGACCGACAGGAGCATTCGGTAGCCGAAGGCGAGGCCGAAGAAGAGCAGGGCATAGCGAACATCCAGGATCCCCAGCCACAGGCCGGCCGCGATCACGCCGTAGCCGATCACTTCGACGATCGGGGCCAGCATCTCGCCCAGTACGTAATATGGGAAGGCGATGAGCCCCACGGCCCCGTACCTCGGGTTCAGGAACACCTTCCAGTGCCTGAACAGGGTTCCCAGGAGCCCGTGGTGCCAGCGTTCTCTCTGGTTGCCCAGCGTCTCGATCGTCTCGGGGACCTCGGTCCACACGACCGGATCGGGAACGAAGGGCACGTCGTAGCGCTCTCCCCGTTCGCTGAGGAGCCGGTGGATGCTGATCGTGAGCTCGAGGTCCTCGGCGATCGAGTCCTCACGGTAGCCTCCGACGGCCAGCATGAGCCGCTTCTGCCACAGGCCGAAGGCGCCGGAGATCAGCATGTTCCCCCCGAGTCGATTCCAGCCGAGCCGACCGAACAGAAAGGCCCGGAAGTACTCCGGAACCTGGAAGGAGGCCAGCCAACTCCGCGGGACGCGTGGCGCCACCGGCACCCCACCGCGGAAGTGCACCCCGTTGGCGACGCGGATGGTGCCGCCGGTGCCGGCCACCGGCTTCCGGCTTACGAACATGATGCGGGCCAGGCGGCGCAGGGCGCTCGGCTCCATGATCGTATCCGCGTCGATGATGGCGCAGTATGGATAGCGGGACGCGTTCACGGCCACGTTGAGCGGCGCGGAGCGAGTCGCCACGGCGCCCTTCTCCTTGTCCACCACCAGGAGTCGGGGCTCCCGGCGGGAGCGATAGTAGCCGCGGACGGCAGGCGTGGAGAGACGGTGGGTGAAGGCCGGCGGGACGGGATACAGGTCGAACGTCTCGGTGAGCAGGGGCAGGGTCCCGTCCGTGGAGGCGTCGTTGACGACGATCACCTCGTAGTCGGGATAGTCGAGGTGAAGCAGCGCGTCCACGCTGGAGACGATGACGGCCTCCTCGTTGAAGGCAGGAACGAGCACGGAGACGGGTGGGAAGGCCCCCTCGGGGAGACGGCCCGTGAGCCGCAGCCGGGATGCCAGCGCCCAGTGCTTCCACACCTCGAACACGGAGAGCGTGAACAGGACCCCGTAGAACAGGTTCAGGGAGCCGAAGTACCACAGAAGGATCGGGTCCCAGAACCCGACGAACCGGCGGAGGAATCCGATCATCGAAGCCCGACCGGTCGACCGAGCCGTTTCAGCTGACGTACTCCCACACGGCTGCGTCCTCCAGTCGGAGGACGTAGCGCGCCATATCGTGTGCGTACCGGTCCTGCGCGGGTGTCACGGACTCCAGCAGCCGTTTCCCCTTCCACCCCAGCTGCCGCAGGGCGAGCCCCGCGCGGAGGCGTACCCACCAGCTGGGGTCGGACAGGGCCCGCAGCAAGTCCTCGGCGGCCGTCCGCGCTTCGAAGGTTCCCAGGGCCGAGGCGGCCTGGGCGCGCACCTGCCAGGCCGGGTCCTCGAGGGCCGCACGGAGCGGCGGGACCGAGCCTCGCTTCGGCAGTCCCGCCAGCGCGCGCGCCGCGTTGATGCGCACCTCCAGCCCTCCCTGCGCGAGGTGCGTCTCGATCTCGTCCCGGAGCGCCGGGCTCCCCAGCCGCCCGGCGAGCTGCAGGAGCGTGACGCGTCCGTCTTCCTCCTTCACCCGCCGAAACCGATCCCGCAGCGGCCCGACCAAAGACTCTCCCATTCCGATGAGCACGATCTGCACGTGCTCCTTGTGGGTGAGCGCGCCGGCCGTCCGGCCCAGCGCCAGATCGAGGAGCGGGTCGACGAGGCTGAGGTGTGGGAAGCGCCGGGCCGCGAGGAGCGCCGCGCTGGCAGGGGCGGGGTGGGGGTCGTCCAGGAGCCGGACCAGGCTCGGGAGGTCTTCCTCGTCGGCGATGAGGGCCAGGAGCTGGGCGGCCGCCAGGCGGCGCCACCACAGCGACGAGCGGGCCCACCGCAGCGCCTTGCGGTGGGCCGGGCCCTCCCGGACGACCTCCGCCAGGGGGAGTCCGGCGTCCTCGGCCCGACCTGCGGCGCGGGTCTCCAGGACGCGCCGCAGAGAGTACAGGGAGCAGCGGTCCAGCGGCCGACGTACCGGTTTCGTCGAGTCCCCGGTCCGCCAGGCCCGGAGGGCCGCGTAGGCCGAGCGCTCCCGCCGCTGTCGGCGGGCCCCGAGGAGGGCGCTCACCGGGGACCAGACCATGAGGAGGCCGAACAGCGCGAGCAGAAGGCCGACCTCGATCGCGACCAGGAGGAGGAGCGGCCGGAGACCCACGCTAGAAGCTCCGGCTCAGGGACAAGGAGGCGCCGGCACGGCTGAGGCGGGGCTCGGAGTGCACCCCCACCACATCGATCCGGACCGTCCAGCCCGGCAGTCCGGTCCACTGCGCTCCCGCGTAGGCCGAGCGTGTCCGCAGCGTCCGCACGCTCTGATTGCCGGGGGGGCCCACCAGGAAGTCCTCGTTGCCGACGGCGACGCCCACCCACGCCTGCCAGTCGGGCGCCAGGCCGGCCTGGGCACGGGCGATGGCGGCCAGGTTGATCGTCCCGAACGTGTTCCGGGTGAAGCGCGCTTCGCCCCTCAGGAACCAGCGTCCGCCGTACCAGTCCAACCGGGGGCTCAGCTGGTGCACCGGTCCCTGCGGGTAGTCCTTGATCTCGTAGCCGAGGGCGGGCACGAAGTGTCCGCTGGGCCGCGACACGGTGGCGTGGAGCATGTAGCGCTCGAGGATCCGGGCGTCGGGCGTCCAACGCCCCTGCAGCGACACGTACAGCCGATCCCGGGGGTGCAGCGTCCCCTGCAGCTCGAGGCTCTGGTCCCAGCGGCCGAAACGGTCGGTTTCGACCAGGGCGCCGCCCGCCCGATCGCCCCGGCTCCACAGCCGGGAGACGCCCTGCCGGAGCTCGAACCAGTCCTGGCTGCCGGAGACCGACAGGCCCTGGAAGTCGAGCTGCGCCACCCACGTTCCTTGCTGCGCCCGGGCGGCCCCGGGCAACAAGGCCGGAACCGCGAGGGCGGTGGCCAGAACGGCGAGGACGGACCGGGTCGATCGCGTCGGCATGGACGAAGAATGTGTCGCATGTGTGGACTTCACGCCACCGCGCGCCGCAGGGTGGCAGAGCCTTGTCGCGGACTCGGATGATCTTTCCTTCAGGGTGGTGCGAGCCGCGAGGTTTCGGCATCTTTTTTTCGGTAATCGACGGGCACGTGGGACCAGGAAGACGGGATGAGGTGGTCGTGGAAGGGCCCGGGCGAAGATCCGGGCGTGGAAGGGAGGGTGGCGGGCGGCGCGGCGACTGGCGCGACGTCCCCGGCGCGTCCACGTCGGGGTGAGCCGCCCCCCCGCGCCCTGGCGATCAGCGTCTTCGCCCTTCTTGCGGCGGTGGTCGTGGCGTTCCTGCGCCCGGCGCGGGAGGGCCCCTACCTGGGCTTCATCTGGGTGCTGGCACTCATCCCCTCCCTTCCTCCTCGCCTTCTATCGTGGGTGGGCCGGTGCGGTCTTCGCCCTGGTGGCAGGGATGCTGGCGCTCACGGGGACGGAGGTCATCGGCCGGGAGGTCCTCGATGGGAGCATCGACTGGTGGGTGTTCGGGGTGGTCACCGTCGGCCTCCTGGTGGTGAGCGCTGGCGCCGGCATCATCTCCGAGCTCCTCCATCGGTCGGGCGGAGATCCACGCGGCATCGACGCCTCAAAGAGCTGGCGCCGGGAGCTGCGCCGCGCGATCGAGACGGGCGAGCTGCGGCTGCTCTACCAGCCCATCGTCTCGTTCGAGGACGGGAAGGTCCACGGGATCGAGGCGCTGGTTCGCTGGGAGCATCCCACTCGAGGCCTCATGAGTCCCGACCAGTTCCTCACCCTGGCCGAGAGCGCCGGCCTCATGGTGCCACTCGGAAACTGGGTGCTGGAGGAGGCCCTGGGGCGCTACGTTCCCTGGAAGCAGCGCTTCGGCCTCCAGTCGGGCTTCTTCCTGAGCGTCAACCTGGACACCTCGCAGTGCCGTCAGGCGGGCCTGCGAGAGAAGCTCCGCGACCTCCTGCGGGCCAGCCACATGCAGCCCGGGGACCTCCAGGTCGAGGTCACGGAACAGGCTCTCACGTCCGCAGTGAGCCAGCTCAGGGAGCTCAAGCGCCTCGGGGTGCGGATCGCGGTCGACGACTTCGGCACGGGGTTCATCTCCCTGAGCCAGCTCAGCCGACTGGAGATCGACGCGCTCAAGATCGACGGGGCCTTCGTGCACGGCATGGAGGAGGACGAGGGCGACCGGGCGCTGGTCGAGTCCATCCTCCAGCTGGCCGGGACGCTGGGCCTGCAGGTCACGGCCGAGGGCGTGGAGACCCGGGCGCAGTTCGACCTCCTGCGCGACCTGGGCTGCTCCTACGGCCAGGGCTACTACTTCGCCGAGCCCTACCCGGTCACGGCCCTCGAGCTGGGAGCGCCATCCGGGTCCTGAGCAGCGGATCGCGGCTCGGGCCCATCAGCGTGCGCAGGCCAGGCCTTGCCGCCGGATGTCCTCGATCGCTCCCGGTCCGATGCCCGTGACCCGGTCGAGGTCTTCCAGCGAGACGAAGGGGCTCACGAGGCGCTGTTCCATGATCTGCCGCGATCGGTCCCCCCCGATGTGCACGATCCGCTGGAGGTCCGCACGGTTCGCGGAGTTCAGGTCCACGCAGGGTCCGATCGCGGCAGACGGCTCGCCCGCGCCGGAGCGGGCGGAGCGCGCGTCGGAGGGCACCGCCCGTCGCAGCGCGTCGACCACACGATGGAAGTCCACCCGGCGTAACGCGTACACGACCAGCACGACGGCCGCCACCCGGACCAGCAGCCCCAATCCTCGCCGGCGGGTCACGGGCGGACGCTCCGCCACGGGCGGCCCGAGCGCCGGCGGGTCACCGGCCGCGACCGCTCAGTCACCGCCGCGCCTGCGCTCGATCCAGCCGCGCAGGAGCCGTGAGCCGAACTGGGAGCGCTCTTCCCAGTCGTAGGAGCCCACGATGAGGTCCCACAGGGGCGAGCTCACCCCGAAGTCCTTGTGGTTATCGGAGAAGTGGTGGCGCATGTGGCCCTTTCCCAGACGGTACATGGTCTCCTCGGTCCGTCCGCCGGGCCGGATGAAGTGGATGGCGTAGTGGGAGGTGTCGTAGATGAGGTAGCCCGTGACGAAGCCGGCGAAGAAGGCCGGCGTCAGGAGCCGCCCGAGGGTGAAGCTGAACAGCGTGTAGAAAAGGACGGCGAGCGGAATGCTCACCGAGGGCGGCATCACCAGGCGCCGCGGATCGCTGGGGAACTCGTGGTGCACGCCGTGGGCCACGAAGTAGAACTTCTCCCGCCAGCCCTCGAGCGTGGGGAGGATGGGCTCGTCGGGTGAGAGCCCGTGCACCTTGAGCTTGACGCTGCGCTCGGTCTCCGCGGTGGCGATTTCGTGGAAGACGTACCGGTGCAGGAGGAACTCGGCACCCGTCCACGCCATGAGCCCGAGCACGGCCAGCCCGGCCGTGGCCACCAGGCTCGTTCCGAGCCACACGCTCCTCCCCAGCATGAACAGCACTAGCGGGATGTAGAGGACGTGCGGCAGCCAGGGCGGCACCCGGGAGAGCCGCTCCATCCAGTCCTTCTCGAACATCCGCACCGTCGGATCCCGGGGAGGCAGTCGCGCGGCGCGCTCCCACATCTCCCGTTCCGGCTCCCGGACCGTACCTGCTGCCTGTCCGCTCATACGTTCACTCCTGTGAATCGTCCCGAGCGGCCGCCTCCGGGGGCGCGGCCGATGTCTCTACCTCGATCCAGACCCGGCCGTCGTGGACGCTGACCGGAAACGTGTCGATGTCGTAGCGGGAGATCGAGTCCAGCGACGCTCCGCTCTCCAGGTCGAACGTGGCGTAGTGCCACGAGCAGATCACCCTCCGCCCGTCCAGCGCTCCCTCGGACAGCGGGCCGCCCGAATGCGGGCACAGCTCCTCGGTCGCAAAGAAGGTACCTTCGACGTTGAACAGTGCCACGCACCGCTCCCCGACCTCGAACCTCCTTCCCTGCCCAGGTTCGAGCTCGTGCGCGCCGCACAGTGGAACGTACGACCGCCCCGGCCCGGGCTCGGCAGGCTGGCGGACCGCCCGGGGGCGGGCGTCTCGATCGGCGTCCATGGTCTCCGTGGGGACGGGAGTGACCGTGCCCGGCGCCGCGGGCCACGCGGCGCGCATCGCGCCCAAGAGGAACACGGGAGAGCCCGCCTGGTTCCCCGCGACGCGCCGGCGCCGGAGCCGGTCGTCGAACCTGGCGGCGGGCGGGAGACGGGGCGCGGTCACGGCCGGGCCTTCAGGCGAGAAGGTCGGCCAGCTCCTCGGCACGCTCCAGGGCCGCCGTGCCGTCCGCGGCACGGACGGTCACGTGCCCGAGCTTGCGGCCCGGTCGCGGCGACTTGGCGTACAGGTGAACGTGCGCCCCCTTCACCGCGAGCATCGCCTCGAGCGAGGGGACCGTGCCGATCAGGTTCTGCATGATACTGACGCCCACCGGCCGGGTCGCGCCGAGCGGAAGGCCGGCGACCGCGCGCACGTGGTTCTCGAACTGGCTGGTCTCGGCTCCCTCAATGCTCCAGTGGCCGGAGTTGTGGACGCGGGGCGCCATCTCGTTGGCCAGCAACCGCCCCTCGTGCTCGAACAGCTCGATCGCCAGCACGCCGACGTAGTCGAGCTCGGTGAGTACGCGCTGCGCGTAATCCTCGGCCAGCGCTTGCAGATCCGCGTCGACACCCGGGGCCGGCGCCCGGGAGCGCACCAGGATGCCCTCGTCGTGCGTGTTGTGGACGAGGGGGTAGGTCCGGACGCCTCCGTCCCGGCCGCGAACCGACAGGATGGAGAGCTCGCGCCGGAAGTCGACGAAGCCCTCCAGGATCAGCGGCCGGCCGCCGAGCTCGTGCCAGGCGGGGTCGGCGTCCGCCGCCGTACGGAGGATGACCTGTCCCTTGCCGTCGTAGCCGAAGCGGCGCGTCTTCAGCACGGCGGGCGTGCCAAGCTTCTCTAGCGCCGCGTCGAACTCCTCGCGGCTCCCGACCGCCTCGAACGGCGCCGTGGGGATGCCGTGGTCCCGGAAGAACGTCTTCTCGACCAGCCGGTCCTGCGCCACGTCCAGGGCCTCCGGCGGCGGATACACCGGGACCCGCCCCGCCAACCGGTCGGCAGAGGCCCGGGGGACGTTCTCGAACTCGTACGTGACCACGTCCAGGCCATCCGCGAACGCGTCCAGGGCGGCGGGGTCGTCGTAGTCGCCGCGCACGTGCTCGCTCACGTCGCCCGCGCTGGCGGCGGGCTTGGGCTCCAGCACCCGGAACTCCAGGCCCAGCGGGTAGCCGGCCAGGGCGAGCATGCGTCCGAGCTGGCCGCCCCCGATGATGCCGACCTTCACGAACCCTCCGGCAGCTTCGAGTCCTCCAGCACGGACCGCGTCTGCTCGGCCCGGTAGGCCCTGAGACGTTCGCGGATGTCCGGGTGCGAGCCCCCCAGGATCGAAGCCGCCAGCAGGGCGGCGTTGACCGCGCCCGATCGCCCGATCGCGAGCGTGCCGACCGGAACCCCGCGCGGCATCTGGACGATGGAGAGCAGGGAGTCCACGCCGTTCAGGGCGCGCGACTTGACCGGCACGCCCAGCACCGGCAGCACCGTCTTGGAGGCGGTCATGCCGGGCAGGTGCGCCGCGCCTCCCGCCCCGGCGATGATGATCTCGAGGCCGCGCTCCTCCGCCGTGGCGGCGTATTCGAACAGGAGATCCGGCGTACGGTGGGCCGACACGACCCTCGTCTCGAACGGCACCTCCAGCTCCCCCAGGACGCGCACCGCGTGCTCCATCGTCTCCCAATCGGACGTGGAGCCCATGATGATCCCGACCAGCGCGTTCGCCATCGGCCTCCCCGTTTCCCTCGGCGTTTGCCCCCGGCTCGCCCGGAGTCCCGAGCGCCATGGTACGTCAACGGTCGAGCCCGCTTCAAGAGCGGTGCCGACGCGGGGTCACCCTCGCGGCGGCCCCCCTCGCTGCCGGGTCGTGGGGCGTGTATGGTGGATCGCCGAACCATCCGTCTCGAAGAGGGAGTGGAGCCATGCGCGCGAAGGCCGGAGTCCGATGGAGCTCGCTGCTCGCCCTGGCGTCGGCAATGGGTGCCGCCGCCCTGGCCACCGCCTGCGGGCCCTCCGCCCGGGCCGCCGATCCGCCGCCGGCCTCGACGAGCTTTCGGGTCACCTTCCCCGACTCGCTGCGGTCGACGCCGGTCACGGGCCGCATGTTCGTGGTGGTCAGCCGGGACTCCTCGCCTCCGCCCCGGCTGCAGGCCGGCTCCTTCGTCCAGACCATCCCAATGTTCGCCGTGGACGTGGACTCGCTCGCCCCGGGGCAGGCGGCCACGATCGACGGGTCCACCCCGGGCTATCCGCTGCAAGCCCTCGCCGACCTGCCGCCCGGCGACTACTTCGTGCAGGCGCTCCTCAACGTCTACACGCGGTTCCAGCGCTCCGACGGACACACGATCTGGGCCCACATGGACCAATGGGAGGGGCAGCAATTCAACACGTCGCCCGGGAACCTGGTCAGCGACGTGCAGAAGGTGCACCTGGATCCGTCCAGCGGGTGGAACGTGTCGCTGAAGCTCCGTCACCAGATCCCGCCCATCCGGGTCCCGCCGGACACGAAGTGGGTGAAGCGGGTGAAGATCCAGAGCGACCTGCTCACCAAGTTCTGGGGCCACCCCATGTACATCGGGGCCACGGTGCTGCTTCCGCAGGGCTACGACGACCATCCGAACGTCCGCTACCCGGTCGTGTTCGAGCAGGGTCACTTCGGACTGGGCGCGCCGTTCGGGTTCAGTCCCGACAGCCAGCCGCTGCCCGGGTTCGTGCGGGACATGTTCGGGAGCCTCAACCGGGAGACCGGCCACCGGTTCTACCGCGAGTGGACCTCGCCCGGCTTCCCGCGCATGATCGCGGTCACCTTCCAGCACCCGACGCCCTACTTCGACGACTCGTACGCGGTGAACTCCGCCAACGACGGGCCGTACGGGGACGCGATCCTGAAGGAGCTCATCCCCTACCTGGAGAGCCACTTCCGCATGATCCGCCAGCCGTGGGCGCGCACGCTGACCGGCGGGTCGACGGGCGGCTGGGAGTCCATCGCCCTTCAGATCTACCACACCGACTTCTTCGATGGGACGTGGACGCTGTATCCCGACCCGGTGGACTTCCGCTCCTACGACATGGTGAACATCTACCAGGACTCGAGCGCCTTCGTGTTCCAGCACGGCGAGCCGGGCGGACTCCCGTTCGCTCCGATCACCACGTGGACCCACCCCGAGCGCTACATCATGCGGCTCGCCGATGGCCAGCCCGTGATCTCCGTGCGGGAGTTCAGCCAGCTCGAGGCGGTGCTCGGCAGCCACGGCCGCTCGGGCCAGCAGCTCAACGCGTGGGAGGCGGTGTTCGGGCCGGTGGGGCAGGACGGGTACCCGAAGCCGCTGTGGGACAAGCGCACCGGGCACATCGACCACTCGGTGGCGGAATACATGAAGGAGCACGGCTACGACCTCAGGGCCTACCTGGCCTCGCACTGGTCCGAGATCGGACCGAAGCTGAAGGGGAAGATCCACGTGGACGTGGGGGACGCCGACAACTTCTACCTCAACCTGGCCGTCTACCGGCTGCAGGCGTTCATGGACTCGACCTCGAACCCGCACGTTCCGGGCACCTTCCACTTCGGAAGGCCGGAGAAGAGCCACGGCTGGCAGCACACGACGACCGCCGGGATCCTGCGCGAGATGGAGCGGTGGATCGTGTCGCAGGCCCCGAAGGGCGCTCCGATGGGCTGGCGCTACCGCTAGCCCAGGTGGGGGACGGGCGGGCGGCGGCGCCGCGCGCGACGGACTCGTGGAGGCCAGCGGCGGCGGGGTCACCGCCGGCGGGACACCCACCAGTGGCCGGTGGCCAGGACGCCGGCGCTCTCCGTGCTCGACTCGAACGTCCCCACGATCGAGTCGCCGCTCACCACGCCCCGGAAGCTCGTGAGGAGCACGGCGCCCGTGTCGGGGTCCCGGTAGGGGTCCAGGCAGCCGCGCACGCGCCCGTCGCTCACGCCCACGAACCGTATGGTGAGGAAGTGCGGGGACCGGGAGTCGTCCACACGCACGCCGCTCCGGTCCCGGTCCAGGGCGTGTAACGGCTCGCTGCGGCCGGAGGGGATCATCTGCACGTCGCCCCGGGCCGTGTCGCTCCCCGCGCTCAGCTCGAAGGCGATGGATCCATAGCGGCCGGTGGCCTGGCTCTCGTAGCGGCCGGCCCACCGACCGGACAGCGTCTGGATGGCCGGCGTCTCGCCCGTCACGGGCACGGGCGGAGAGGCGGTGGCGCACGCGCTGACCAGGAGCAGGGTCACGGCGAATCCGACCGATCTCGTCGAGCGTCTCATCGGCACCTCCTCGGCTCGGGTCCGGAGACGATGCCGTGCGGGCCCCGTCCCGGTTCCCGAATGGCACCTCCGCATCCTCACGCTACCGGTCCAGACCGCATCATACTGTCGGGAATAGGTGGAAAGACGCGTGGGGAGGTCGACCCGCGCTCCCGTGGGACAGAAGGGGCGCCCGCTGCCCGGAGGGCACCGTCGGTCCACCAGGAGTGCCCGCAGGACCGACCCCGGCGGACCCCTGCGGTGTAGAGTCGGGTGCCCCGCCGCGTCCGCCTCGGCCGGGGCGCCAGCGGGCCGACGCGAGGTCCCGACCAAGCCGCAAGCGGAGCGATGCCATGGCTGCCACCCGACCGACCGTGCATGGACTTCATCACGTCACCTCGATCGCCGCCGCGCCCCAGGAGAACCTGGACTTCTACGTCGGCGTCATGGGACTGCGCCTGGTCAAGCGGTCCGTGAATCAGGACGCACCCGGCACCTACCACCTGTTCTACGCCGACGAGGCGGGCACGCCGGGCACGGATCTCACCTTCTTCCCGTGGCCCGACATGGCGCCGGTGCGCGAGGGGTCCGGGCAGGCGCGCGAGGTCCAGTTCGGTGTCGCCCCCGGGAGCGCCGGATGGTGGCGCGAGCGGCTCGAGTCGCGCGGCTTCGAGGCGGACACGCCGGCTCCCCGCTTCGGAGAGTCGACGCTGCCGCTCCGGGATCCGCACGGCCACCGGATCGCCCTGGTGGAGACGGAGGACGAGCGTCCCTGGGTCCCGTGGGAGGGCGCCACGGTCCCGGCCGAGAGGCAGCTTCGCGGGATGCACGCCGTGCGCATGGTCGTGCGGGAGCTGGCTCCGACGCGCCGCGTGCTGGAGGAGGTGCTCGGCTTCGAGGAGGTGGGCGAGGAAGACGGGTGGAGGCGCTTCGGGGTCGAGGGCGGGGGCTCGGGCCGCTGGCTCGAGATTCGAGAGGAGCCGGACGCCCGGCCCGGCCGTTGGGGAACGGGGGGCGTCCACCACGTGGCCTGGCAGGTCGAGGACGACCGGGAACAGGCGGCGCTGCGGGAGCGGCTGGTGGACGCCGGCCTGCAGGTGACGCCTCCCATCGACCGCTTCTGGTTCCGGTCCGTGTACTTCAGGGAGCCGGGCGGGGTGCTGTTCGAGCTGGCCACGATGGGGCCGGGCTTCGAGCGCGACGAGACCCGTGACGCGCTGGGCGAGAGCCTCATCCTCCCCCCGTGGCTCGAGCCGCGGCGGGCCGCGATCGAGTCGGCGCTGCCACCGCTGGATGTGCCCGCGACTTCGGGGCGCGCCCCTCGCGCCTAGGGCGCGCCGAACGCCCTCCGGATCTTCGGCTCCAGGAGGAGCGCCTCCCGGGGCTCGTCGAGCAGCAGGCTCTCCCGAGCATCGAGCGGCAGGGCGCTCTCGGGAGCGAGGCCGACGACCTCGCTCGACCGCACGCCCACGCCGCGGGACGCGGCGGCAGCCCGCACCGCGGCGAACACCCGGGCGGGTGACGTGACCGCCGGGTCCAACAGGTTGGTCGATACCTGGGCCCGCTCCGCGACCCGGAAGCCGAGAGCCTGGACCGCCGGCAGCCCGCCGCTCGAAGTCCGGATCTCCCGCGCGATGCCCCGGGCGACGGCCACATCGTCGGTGTCGAGCAGCACGTTGTAGGCGATCAGCAGGGGCCGGGCTCCGACCGCCGTCGCGCCCGCCGTGGGGTGGATCCGCCGCTCCCCCAGGTCCGGCGCGCGGCCGGGATCCCGTGCGATGCCATCGCGGAGCGCCTCGAAGCCGCCGCGACGGAAGGGGGCCGGGACGACCCGCTCGGGGCGCCGGGCCGCCCGACCGTACAGGAACACCGGGATCCCGAGCTCGTCCGCCACCCGTTCGCCCACCCGATCGGCCAGGCGCACGCACTCGTCCATGCCGGCGGCCCGGAGGCCTCCGAGGTCGAGTCGATCCAGGGGGACGAAGGGCACCACGTCGGCCGCGCCGATCCGAGGGTGTTCGCCGCGGTGGCCCGCGAGGTCGATCCGCGCGGCCGCCTCGCGGACCAGCGCGAAGGCGGCCTCTGCCACCGCCGGGGGTGGTCCCACGAACGTATAGACGGTGCGGTGGTGCCACGGGTCGGAGTCCACGTCCAGCAGCGCCACACCCTCCACGGAGCGCACCGCGCCCGCCACGGCGGCGATCACGTCCGGATCGCGCCCCTCGCTGAGGTTGGGCACGCACTCGACCAGGGGCTGGTCCGTCCGACGGGCAGGCTCGACCGTGGCCATGGGGAAAGCTACCGGCTGTATCCCAGGGTAGCCATGAGGATCGCCTCCAGGCGCCGGGCGCGGGCGGCCGGGATCTCCGGCCGGACAATGCCGTGGCGGCACACGCCGCGGCCCACGACCTCGCCGTCCAGGGCCACCGCCACGTTGCCGTTGCCGCCCTCGACGTCGGCCGCGAGCGGCGCGCCCTCCAGGAGGCGGAGACCGTCCTCGAGGCCGAGCCGCACGACCCGGCGCCTCAGATCGGGCCCCAGCCACCGGAGGCCGTCGTTCGTGGGCCGGAACCCGTACCGGCGGTCCGTGCGCATGACCCGCACCCCGAGCGACACGAAACGCCAGTCGGGCGAAGCCTCCCAGGCCTCGAGCGGCCACGCGTCGAGCGTGTGCCCCCACAGGCTGTTGCCCCGCACCATCCATCCGGTCGCCTCCAGCCGCTCGGCGGCCACGCCGAAGCTCGTCGCGAGGCGAGCCTTCCCGTCCTCGACCCGGCGCGCCGCCTCGGCCGGAGCCGGCTCCTCGCCCGGAAAGTCGGCCGGGACGGGCGTCCAGCCCGGGGCGTGGTCGTCGGACGCGCGGGCCCCCGGTCCCGACTTCCGGAGACGCGCCATGAACAGGCCTCCCGAGTCCAGGTGGTGGGGATACAGGCGCCAGGCGAGCTCCAGCTCCGGATGGAAGCGGCGCCCCTCGAAGGCGGTGAGCCCGGGGGCGTGGGGCACGTCGAGCCCGATCGGCTCGAGCTCCACGGGCAGATCGCCCAGGACGGCATCGATCACGGCCTCGTTCTCCTCGGGGGCGAACGTGCACGTGGAGTAGAGGATGCGGCCCCCCGGGCGGGTGAGCTGGATGGCCCGCCGGAGCAGCGACTCCTGCAGCGCCGTGGCGTACTCGTGGAAGGACTCGGAGGGTGCTTCCACGTCTCCCCGCTGGCGGCGGACGTTGCCCTCGGCCGAGCAGGGAGCATCGACCAGGACCCGATCGAACCGGGCGCCGTCGGGAAAGGCGCGGCCGTCCGCGGCCACGCACAGGACGCCCGAGTGGCCGAGCCGGTACACGTTGCCCAGCAGGGCCCGGATGCGCTTCTCGTCCCGGTCGGAGGCCACCAGGCAGCCACGCTCCTCCATCAGGTCCGCCAGGTGGGTCGTCTTGCCGCCCGGCGCGGCGCACAGGTCGAGAGCGCGCTCCCCGGGCCGCACGCCCAGGGCGGGGGCGGCCACGGCCGTGCTGGCCTGCTGGATGTAGAAGTGGCCCATCCAGTGCTCGAGCGTCTTACTGATGGGGCGGGGCTCGACCCGAACGTGGAAGACATCGGGCAGGCCGCGGACCGGCTCCAGCCCGAATCCCTGCGCTTCCAGTCGCTCGACCAGCTCCGACGTCGCCACCCGGCCGGTGCGCACGCGCACGGTGGTCGGCTCGGGTAGCTCGAGGGCGGCCCGGAACCGGGCCGGGTCGGGGACGATCTCCAAATAACGGTCCAGCGCCATGGGGCGAGGGCTAGCCCCGCGCCGGGACGAGGGCAAGTCGTCCGTGCTGCCGGGTAGGGAACATCATGCGAGTGCACGAGTCCTTTCGGCCCGGAATCGGCGGGCGGCGGGAGGACGGCCGCCGCCCCCGTGGCCGCGGTCCGTCCGCGCCGCGGGAGCGTGGCGCCGCGTGGAGGCGAGGTGCGGCCATGGGCGCCGCCTGCCTCGCGGCCGCGTGCGCCTCGAGCGGCGCGGCCGGGGGCGGCGCCCGGGTCGGACCCGGTGCACCGGCCGGCCGTCCCGCAGCCGCCGGCGCCGGTTCGGCCGCGGAGTGCCCCCCGGCGACCGGGCGGAGCGGCGTGCCAGCGGAGCTCCGGGTGGCGGCCCCCGGCCCCATCGCCGCGGCCGACGTTCCGTCGCCTCGCTCCGCCGCCGAGCGCATCGCCTTCCGCCAGATGTACGGGACCCTGCTGCGCGCCGACTGCGCTGGGAGCATCCGGCCCGGACTTGCGGACTCGTGGCGCTCCACCGACGGCGGCCACCGCTGGACCTTCCACCTCCGGGGAACGGCCCGCTTCTGGGACGGCACCCAGGTCACGGCCGGAGACGTGGTGTGGAGCTGGCGGCGCCTGTCGGAATCCCGGACCGCGCCGGGGGCGGAGGGCGGCCTCGCCCTGGATGGCCGCACGCTCCTGGACATGCCCCCGGCCCTTCCCGACAGCCTCGTGGCGGTGGATGCGGCCACCCTCGAGGTCTACTACGGAGATGCTCCTTCGGCGGCGGCGTTCGCCGACCCCCGCCTGGCCGTGCTGCGCGCCGGCGCGGGGAGGTGGCCGCTGGGCAGCGGACCCCTCCGGCCGATGTCGCCGTCCGGGGCGGACTCCGGGTCGCTCGTCCTGGGACCCGCGCTCGGCCCCGGATCCACCGTCATCCTGCTCTCCGGGGCGGGCGGCCCGGCGGGCAATGAGCGCGACCTGCTGGACGCGGGCGTCGACGTGGTCGTGACGTCCGATCCCCGCACCCGGCGGTACGCGGAGACGCTGCCGGGCTACGCCGTCCTCCCGGAGCCCTGGTCCCGCACCTACGCCCTCGCCGTGCCTCGCGCGCCCGCGGGCGACGGAGGGAGGCCGGACACGGCGCGCGCGGACATCGCCGCGGCCGGAGCCCGGGCGGCGAGCGACGCGCTCGACGCGCTGCGCGCCTCCCTGGCCCGGGACGCGGTCCGGGAGGAAGCCGTGCCCGCCGCGCCCCTGGCCTGGCGGACGCTCCCATCGTGCGCGTCGGCCCCACCCGTCCGGGACGGCCGACGCGGCGGGCGGCCGTCCCGACTCGCCTACTCCATGGCGGACGGGCCGGCCCGCGACCTGGCTGACCGGCTCGTGGCGCTGGCGTCCTCGCCGCCGGGGACGGGTCCGGAGGGGCGGGCCGCGTCCACCCTGCTCGGGGCCCCGCAGGGTCTCGACTGGCGCACGCTCCCCCTCGTGGCCCGGGTGCTCGAGGTCTCCGTGCGCGCCGCGGAGGAATCGGCCTACATCGTGACGCTGCCGCGGCGGGTGCTGGACCCGTGCGCCGCGCGGCGCGCCCTGGCCGCCGCCCTCCCGTGGCTCGCGCGGGAGGGAGAGCTCGTGCCGCTGGTCGACACGCGGCCGGCCGTGCTCGTCCGGGACGAGGTGGCTGGCCTGACCGTCGACTTCGACGGGACGCCCCGCCTGGACCACGCCGGCCAGCGGCCGGGCGGGGGAGGGCGGCCTTGAGCTTCCGGACTCGCCTCGCGCTGGCTCTCGCGGTCCTGGCCCTGGCGCCCCTGCTCCTGTTCGGGCTCGGCGTGCGGGGCCGCGTGCGCGCCGACCTGGCGAGTCGCTACCGCAGCGAGACCGGGGCGCTGGCCGAGGGCCTCCGGGTCGAGCTCGGTCGCGACGGCCGGGAGGTCGAGGATCGGCTTCTGGCCATGGCCGACGCCGCTCGCCGCGACAACCGCCTGCGGCTGGCCCTGGGCGGGCGCGCCGCCGGGGACCGTGCGTATCTCCTCGACTATGCCGGGCGGGCGATGCGTCTGGCCGGCCTCTCGATGCTCCAGCTCCAGGACTCCGACGGCACCGTGCTAAGCTCCGGCCACTTCCGGAACGAGTTCGGTCGGCGGGAGCCGGGGGTAGCCGCACTCGTCGAAGGCTCCCCGGACGGCACCGCCCTGCTGCGAGCCTCCGCTCCTTCCGGCCCCTTCCTCGTCCTGGCCCGGACCGCCCCGGTGCGCGTCGGGAGCCGGTCGCTGGTCCTGGTGGGAGGCGTCGCCGTGGACTCGGCGTTCCTGGTCCGGCTCGTCCCCGGCCGCGAGGTGGGGCTCCGGCTCTCCGTCCCCGGCTCGTCCCTGCTGATGGTGCCGGCTGGGGGAAGGGCGTCGGCCGATCCCGGCGGGGCGCGCGTCGTGGAGACGATCCGCATTCCCTACGTGGCGGCGGCCGGGACGGCCGAGTACGACGCGGGCGCCCCGGCCGTCTCCGACCCCACGGCGCGCCCCGGGGCGGCCGGCGGCTCCGCCCCCCTCGGCGCGGGGCCGGGTCTCCAGGCGACCCTGACCGTGAGCCGGTCCCTGGAGCCCCTTCGGGCGCTCCGGCGCGGGATCGACGTGTGGTTCGCCCTGGCACTGGTCGCGGTGGCGGCGGCCTCGGTCCTCTTCGGCCTGTGGCTGGCCGCACGGCTCAGCCGCCCCCTGGGCGAGCTGGCGCGAGCGACCGCACGGCTCGACCTCGATCGCCTGGAGGCGAGCTTTCCAACGGAACGCCCGGACGAGATCGGGACGCTGGCGCGGGGGCTCCAGGAGCTCACCCGCCGTCTGCGCGCGGGAGCGGTCCGGCTGCGCGACGCGGAGCGCCGGGCCACGCTCGGCGAAATCTCCCGTCAGGTCAACCACGATGTCCGCAACGGGCTGACGCCGCTGCGCCACGTGGTACGGCACCTGGCCGAGGTGGCGGAGCGGCAGCCGGATCGCCTGGCCTCGGTGTTCGAGGAGAGACGAGATTCCCTGGAGGACGGCCTCGGCTACCTCGAGACGCTCGCCACCCGCTACGCGCGTCTCTCCTCGCGGCCCGAACCTCGTCCCACCGACGTGGGTGCCCTGGTGGAGCGGACGGCGACCGACGCGGGAGGGTCCGGGGCGGAGGTTCGATCCGAGGTCGAGGCGGGGCTCCCGCCGGCGCTGGCCGATCCGGTGGCCCTCCGGCGTATCCTCGAGAACCTGGTCCGCAACGCGGGGGAGAGCTTCGGCGAAGGGGTCGGCAGGGTGTGGATCCGGGCCCGGGCCGGCACGTCTCCCGGCCGGGTGCGCCTCGAGGTCGAGGACGACGGGCCGGGGATGACCACGGAGGACCGGGAGCGCATGTTCGAGCAGTTCTACACGACGCGACCGGAGGGGGCCGGCCTCGGCCTGGCCATCGTCCGGCGCCTGGTCACGGACATGGAGGGGACGATCGAGGTGGAGAGCCAGCCGGGACGCGGCACGCGCTTCGTGGTCGAGCTGCTCGCCGCGACGGGCCCGGAGGAGCGGCCGGAGGAGGGAGCGTGACCCGGGTCCTGGTCGTCGACGACGTCCCGGCCGTGGCGGAGCAGTACGCCTACGACCTCCGGAGGCTGGGCGAGTTCCGCACCCTGGTCGCCACCGGGGGACGCGAGGCGCTCCAGGTGCTGGCCTCGGAGGCGGTGGACTGCGTGGTCCTGGACCTGGAGATGCCGGGCGTCGACGGCTTCGACGTCCTCACGGCCCTGGCCCGCGAGGGCAGCGACGTGCCGGTGATCGTGTACACCGGCACCGGCGACTACGATCGCTGCGCGCGGGCCATCCGCCTCGGCGCGTTCGGGTTCATCGACAAGGCCGAGCCGGTACGCCGCGTGGTGCAGGAGATCCGCAGCGCGCTGGAGCGCGGGCGGCTCGCCGCGGAGGTCGAACGCCTTCGCGATCGGCTCGACGACGATGCGGGGCTGCTCGGCACCAGCGGCGCCATGCTGGAGCTCAAGGAGCGCATCGCCCGCCTGGCGCCGATCCCGAGCCCCGTGCTCGTCCTGGGCGAGAGTGGCACGGGCAAGGAGCTGGTGGCGCGCCGGCTCCACGACCTGGGCCGGGGCGAGGGGACCCCGTTCGTGGCGGTGAACGGCGCCGCGCTCCCGGAGAACCTGGTCGAGAGCGAGCTGTTCGGGCACGAGAAGGGCGCCTTCACGGGAGCGGACCGGCTCCGGGTGGGGGCGTTCGAGGCCGCCGGTCGGGGCACGCTGTTCCTGGACGAGGTGGGGGAGCTGGCCTCCGCCACGCAGGCCAAGCTCCTCCGGGTACTCGAGCAGCGCGAGCTCACGCGCGTGGGGGGCACGCGCACGGTCGAGGTCGAATGCCGGGTCGTGGCCGCCACCCACCGGGACCTGGAGGCCGACGTGGCGGACGGCCGCTTCCGGGAGGACCTGTACTATCGGCTCAACGCGCACGTGCTGCGGGTCCCGCCGCTCCGGGAGCGGCTCTCCGACGTCCCGCTCCTGGCCGATCACTTCCTGGCCGTCACCTGCGAGCGCTTCGGGGTCGCGCCCCGAAAGCTCGGGCCGGAGGCCGCCGACCGGCTGTGCGCGTACGAGTGGCGGCGCAACAACGTGCGCGAGCTCCGCAACGTGGTCGAGCGCATGGTGATCGCGGGCGACGGACCCGTGGTCCGGGCCGATGACGTGCCCGCCGACATCCGGGCCGGCGCCGGGGAGGAATCCGGCGGCGACCTCCTGCCCGCTCACCCGGAGGGGCTCAGCTACCAGGCGCTCAAGGAGGAGGCCGAGCGCCGCATCGTCCTCGGGGCCCTGCGTCGGCACGACGGCCACGTGACGGAGACGGCACGCGCCCTCGGCCTGGCCGACCATGCCAGCCTCCTGAAGATCATGCGCCGGCTGGGGATCGAGCGCGGCTGAGCCCGGGTCCGGCCCCCGCCGGCCCCGTCTTGTGTCCATCTGGACACATACGGCCTGCTCCGAACGTGTCCATTCGGACACATTGAGGGCCTCCTCCCCTGGTTCCGACGATCCCTCAACTCGCTATCTCGCAGCGCCCTGTATCCTCCTCGGCTCGGCGTTCCGCCGGGTGGCGGCACGCTTGCCCTTCCACCTCCCCGGTCGCGTGAAACGCACACGGCGCCTTCGGGCGCGGAACGAGGAGGGCACCATGACGGACACGAGCAGGCGGAGCGGCGAGCGGGACACGGGGGCCCGCGCGAGGGAGGTGAGGAAGGGGCGCACCTGGCACGGGACCGGGTCCTGGATCCGGCACGCGGGAGCCGTGCTGGCTGCGGCGCTCATCCTGGCGGGCATGCAGGCGTGTGGGGGGGACGGACCGCCGTCCCGCCACGCGCTCGGCGAGACGACGGCTGGAGGCCCGGAGTCGGCCTCCGTGGTCGCGCGGCCCGCGTCCAGCGTCACGACCACCCCGGTCGAGGCCGCGGCTCCCGGCACGCCCGGCGTCCCGGCCGGCGGATCGGCGCCCGTGGAGGCGTCGCCCACGTCCGGGGTGACGGGACCGGTCAGCTACGCCCGCGCGGCGGCCGCGTACGGGGACGGGCGCTACGACGAGGCGGTGGCCCTGTTCCGAGCCTACGCCGACCGAAAGCCCGACAACGCGTGGGGTCACTACATGCTGGGGCTCTCCGCCTGGAAGGCCGGACGTCCGCAGCTCGCCGAGGAGGGCTTCCGGGCCGCCCTGGACCGCGATCCGGACCACCTGAAGAGCCTCGTCAACCTGAGCCGCGTGCTGCTGGAGGACAGCCGGCCGGATGACGCCGCCACGACCATCGAGCACGCCCTCCAGGTCGCGCCGGAGGACCCGGCCGCCCTGCGGGTGGCGGGCAACGTGCGCACGGCCCAGGGCCGGCTCGAGGACGCCGAGGGACTGTACCGGGAGTCGGCGGTCAGGGACCCGGGCCGGGCCTGGACGCTGAACGACCTGGGCCTCGCGCTCGTGCGGCTGGGCCGCTACGAGGACGCGCTGGCGCCACTCGCCCGGGCCGTCACGCTGCGCCCGCAGGAGCCGACCTTCCAGAACAACCTCGGGGTGGCGCTGGAGCGGACCGGGCACCCGGACCAGGCGGCCGACGCCTACCGGGCGGCCCTCGAGGCCGCGCCCACCTACCAGAAGGCGGAGATCAGCCTGGAGCGCGTCAAGGACCGAAAGCCCGGTCCCGGGATCACGCCCGTGGACCTGGCCGCGCTGGCCGAGACGTTCACGGTCGCGTCGCGGACTCCGGCCCGTCCCGACAGCACGGGCCTGTGACGGCCCCCCGCGCGCCGGCTCGACCCCGGGCCGGCGCGCGGCTATGCTGGGGGCCATGTGTGGCCGGTATACGCTGCGGCATTCCGAGTCCGATGTCTCCGAGGCCTTCGATGCGCTGGGGCCGGAGCTCGGGCTCGTGCCGCGCTTCAACATCGCTCCGACGCAGGACATCGCCGTGGTGCGACCGGACGCGGGGGAGGACGCGCGCCGGGAGCTGGTCGCCGTGCGCTGGGGCCTCCTGCCCGGCTGGGTGAAGGACCCCGACGACTTCCCGACCCTCATCAACGCCCGGGCCGAGTCCGCCCCCGCCAAGCCTTCCTTCCGGGAGGCGTTCCGGCATCGGCGCTGTCTGGTCCCGGCCGACGGGTTCTACGAGTGGACGAAGACGGCCGACGCAAAGCAGCCGTGGTTCATCCACCGCGAGGATGACGGGCTGTTCGCGTTCGCGGGGCTGTGGGAGCGGTGGGAGCGGGACGGGCGACGCGTCGACTCGGCCACCATCCTGACCACGACGCCCGGTGGGCTTCTCGAGCGACTGCACGACCGCATGCCGGTGATCCTGCCCGGAGAGAGCTGGTCCGCGTGGCTGGACCCCGACCTGGACGCGCCCGAGGCCTTGCGCCTGCTGGACTCCCACGAAGAAGGGCTCGAGGCGTTTCCGGTGAGCCGGCACGTCAACAGCCCCTCGCACGACGATCCGTCCTGCATTCTGGCCGCGGAGCCGGGCGCTTGATCCGATCCCCTCTGGCGCTCGGCGCGGTGATCGCGCTGGTCACGGCGCTGGCCTTCTGGCTCGACCACAGGGTGCCTGCCCTGTCGAAGGTCGGAGCGTCCCTGATGGTGATCGTGTTCGGGGCGGTGCTCTCCAACCTGGGTCTCGTGCCCCTGCACTCCCCGGTGTACACGATCGTGTCGGGCCCGATCACCTCCCTCGCCATCGCGTGGCTCCTCCTGGCCGTGCACATCGGAGACCTGCGCAAGGCGGGGCCGCGCATGCTGGGCGCCTTCGGCCTGGCCGTGTTCGGGACCATCGTGGGCGTGGCCGTGTCCACGGCGCTCCTGGCCGGCCGCTTCGGCGACGAGACGTGGCGGCTGGCCGGCGCGTTCACCGGGACGTACACGGGCGGCTCCCTCAACTTCGTCGCGGTGGGCCGGGCCCTGAAGATTCCGTCCGTGCTGTTCGCGGGCGCCACCGCGGCCGACAACCTGACGACCGGGATCTGGATGGCCGCCTGCCTCCTCCTGCCCGTGTGGCTGGCGCGGCTGTATCCCTTCCCGATCCCGGCCCTGGAGGACGGCATTGGCGCCGGGGAGGCCGCACGAACGGCCGCGGCGGCGGAGGGACCGGCCGGGGCGGGTCCGGCCGACGAGGGTCCGGCGGCGCCGAAGACCGTCGCGGAGGGCGCCCATCCCTTCTTCTCGCCGGCCTCGATCTCGGCCCTGGACATGGCCCGCCTCGTGGCGGTAGGGCTGGTGCTCCTGGCCGCCGCGCACATCGTCGGGGGGCTGGTGCCGCAGGTGCCCGAGGTGCTGTGGCTGACCACCTTCGCGCTCGTCCTGGCCCACGTCGGGCCCTTCTCCCGCATGGAGGGGACGATGCAGCTGGGGAACTACGCCCTGCACCTGTTCTTCGCCGTCATCGGGATCTACTCGAGGATCGACCAGATCCTGGCGGTCGGCGTGGCCGTGTTCGTGTTCACCATGCTGACGGTGGGCATCCACGGCCTCATCGTGTTCGGGCTGGGCCGGGTGGCGCGCATCGATCTCGGCAGCCTCGCCGTGGCCTCGCAGGCGGCCGTGGGCGGACCGACCAGCGCCCTGGCCGTGGCCATCTCGCGCGAGTGGCCCGCGCTCGTGCTGCCGGGCATCGTGGTCGGTCTCCTGGGGTACGCGGTCGGCAACTACCTGGGCTTCGGGGTGGCGTACCTGTTGCGCTCCGTGGGCTTGTGAGGCGACGGCGGACCCATCGCGTCGCTGCCGGATACAGAACAGAGGAGACGGGCCCGCGGTCACGCGCGCGGGGCACGGACCGTCGACGGACCGAGAGCCAACCAACCGGAGGAGAGCATGAGCAGGCATTCGTGGAGCGGAGATGAGGCCGGCCTCCCGGACCGGACGCCGCGCGGGAGCGACCGGCGCGCACGTGCCGTGTCCGGGAGGCTGCTGACGGGCGTGGTGGCGGTGGTCCTGGCCATGCTGGCGGGACGACCGCTGACCGCCCAGGACTCGACCTCGGACACACAGCCCGAGGTGAAGGTCGACGTCCTCCGGGTCCTCATCACCAAGGACTTCGCCACCAAGATGGACAGCACGCCGGCTCAGATCACCTGGGACGACGTGCGCAAGGGGGTCGTGGTCAACTACGAGGCGACGCCGGCCACGGTCAAGAAGGCCACGAAGCTCAAGCTGGTCTTCTACGCGGCCCTCGCCCAGGACGGAAAGGTCCAGAACGAGTTCACCTCCGAGCCGGTGGACGTGTTCCCCTCGGCGACCATATCGCAGCCGGACAAGTTCCTTCCCGAGAAGTCGATGCTGCCCGGGGGCGTGACGCCCAAGGGTACCTTCGTGGTCGGCAAGGTCACCGTTCCCGACTCGGAGATGCTCGGGGCGGACATGAAGGCCATCCTCCAGGACCTGTCGGGCAGCGAACCGATCCTCTACCTGCTCGCGGCGCCGGCCGACACGGCGGTTCGCTCCAGCCTCCAGACCGCGCCCCTCATCCTGACCCTCAAGGGCTGAGCGCCTCGCTTGCCCGGTCCCGGCCGATCGCCCGAGGCCGTGCGGCGCGCGAGCGCGCGGCACGGCCTCAGGCGCCGCCGGGCACGAACGCCTCGGACCAGCTCCCCGGAACGGGCACCAGCTCCGCGTCGAACCGCCCCGACCGTGCCACCGCGCAAGCGTCGTAACGCACGGTCACCGATCCGGGCCCGAGATGCGCGACCGGAGCGCCCCCGCCCGAGGATCCCGCCGCACCCGTGACCACGCCGCCCCGGATCGTCGCCGTGCCCTCGGTCCGCAGGCTTCCTCCCACCAGGATCAGCCCCTCCCAGCGAAAGCCGTCCCCCAGCACCAGGTCCCCGGCCACCACGAGGGCGCCACTTCCGGATCGGCTCGCGTCCGCCCGGAACTCGGGGAGCGCGACGAGGATGCCGGTCCAGCTCCCGTCGGCCAGTCGGGTGGAGACGGGCCACGGGTCGGCCGGCAGTCGCGCGTCGTACGCCGCTTCGCCGGTCGCGAGCTCGCCCCACTCCTCCCGCAACGAGGCGAGGGCTCCGTCGTCGGCGACCGACAGGGTGTCGGGCGTGCCCGATGCGGCCAGCGGGCCGCCGGAGGGCTGCAGGTAACCGCCGGGCGAAGACGCCGCGCCCGCCACGGCCGGGGGACCGGCGCCCGCGCACGCGCTGTCGGAAGCGAGCTCGCCGCGCCCGTCGAGCCGCACGTCCGGCCCCTCGACCTCCAGCCGGCCGAGGGACGTCAGAGCGGCCGGGACGCGGAGGGGCGCGCCGTCCAGGACGGCCAGGAGACCGAGCGTGCGCGCCGCCCCGTCCTTCCCGGCGGCGTAGGCCCCGGTCGCCGTCAGCCGGTAGAGCCGGCGAAAGGGGCCGCGGTGGAGCAGCCGCGTCCCCCGGAGCGTGGCCGTGACGCGGGGGGCGATGGCATAGGTCACCCCGAAGGTGTCGGGGAGGGGACCCCGGCTCCGGGCCAGGAAGCTGGCCGTGGCGGCCTGCGCGGCCAGGTAGGCGTGCACGCCGGCCGCCTGGGTCCGGGCGGCGGCCGCTTCCGTCCTGGCCAGGACGAGCCCTCCTCCGGCAAGGGCCGACAGCCCGATGAGGACGAGCAACGTGACCAGGAGGGCGAAGCCGCCCTGGCGGCCGGCGTCCGGTCGGCGGTTCGGGGTGACGGGCACGGTGGGCCTCCGGGCGAGCGCGAGTGGAGTCGTGACGCCCCGACCGGGAAGGCGCCCCACGTGCCCGGAGAGTGCGGAGCGGCCTCAACGGCGCGACATCGCGCCGGCCGCCCCGGCGAGGTCGTCGGGACCTAGGAGTCCCCTCGAGCCCCCGACTCGTGCGGCCGGTACATGATCACCCGGGCCCGCTCCAGGGTGATGAGGCCGCCCTCGATCATGCGGTCGAGCTCGGGAAGCACCGACTGGATCCGATCCTCCGTGTCCACGACCTCGACCACGATCGGCAGGTCCAGGGACAGCCGCAGGATCTTGTCCGTGTGGAGCCGCGCGTGGGCCCCGAAGCCCCCGATCCCCCGCAGCACGGTGGTGCCGGCGAAGCCTCTTTCCCGGAAGAGCTTCACGAGCTGCTCGTACAGGGGGTGCCCGTCGAAGCGGTCCGACTCCCCGATGAAGATGCGCATCAGGGTGCGTTCCCCCGCGAAGCCTCGCTCCATGCTCCCTCCGATCGACATCGGTTCGGCGTCCACATCCCGGTCCACGCCGGGCCGCCTAGCTACCGTGGCGGAGCATGGCCCCGGCCAGTCCCAGCCCCAGGAACGCCCCGGCCAGCGCCACCAGCACGCTCCCGGCTACGTACAGGGCCCCCAGCCCCAGCTCTCCGTCCCTCAGGAGCGTGGCCGTCTCGTAGCTGAACGTGCTGAACGTCGTGAACGCGCCCAAGAATCCGATCATCACCAGCGCCCGCAGGGACGCGTCGGCGGCGATGCCCTGGAGGAAGCGCGCCGTGAATCCCAGGAGGAAGGCGCCCACGATGTTCACGGCCAGCGTTCCCCAGGGGAACCCCGAGCCCGCCCATCCATGGACCCAGCCTCCGACCGCGTACCGGGCGAGCGCGCCGAGCGCGCCTCCGATCGCGATGTACACGTAGACCAGCATCGTACCGTGCCCTCCGCGTACGAATAGAAAACCCTCCCGACCGGACCTTTGTCCGGTGGGGAGGAGTCATCAGCCGCGGTGTGGCGCGGCGGTTCCGGCGGACTCCATCGCCGCAATCTGTCGAGAGAATGTGTGCCCGCTCCAGGGCGGGCAAGGATGGTGCCCCCAGCTCAGCCCGTGGCGGGGGCCACGTTCGGGAGGACCGGAAGCAGCCGTCGGACGCCCCGGCGGGCACGCGTCCGCCGGCCTGCGTCGGGTGCCGTGGCCCGTCCCGACAGCGTCTCGACCAGCTCGGCATCGGCCAGCTCGACGTCGGCCGCCTTCACGTCCACTTCGGCCCGTCGCCGGAGGAGAGCCTGATAGGCGTGCAGCACCCGTGCGACCTCCCGGTCGTACGCCAGGGAGAGGAAGTCGACGAGCGCATCGGTCGCCTCGTCGCAGCGCCCGGCGCGGTCGGCCGCCTCCACGAAGTCGAGAACGTGGAGCCGGGCCTCGGCCACCAGGTCCTGGTCGAGGTTCAGCTCGGCCAGGGCGCGGTGGCCGTGGATGTGGGATGGATAGCTGCGGAGCACCCGCTTCCACACCGCGACGGCGTTGAGGGTGAGCCCCTCCTCGCGGTAGCGGTCGGCCGCCAGACGGTAGCTTTCGAGGGCCGAGCGCTCGTGCCCCAGGCGGTGGTGGATGTCGGCGATGCGCACGTGAAGGAGTGGGTCCGCGGTCTCCCCCGAGTCCTCGGTCTCGCGGACCGCCCGGTCGTACATCTCCAGGGCCACGCCGAGGCGGCCTTCGGCGGCCTCGTGACGGGCGTCCATCCTCAGTTGACTGCGATCTTTCATCGACGGCGTGACCCCGCGGCTGGGTGCGCTTCCGGTCCAAGGGCGGTGCCCGCGGAGGCGCAAGGTGCCTCCGGGTCGTGGGTCGCTTCATCCCATTATATCAAGGTGCGTACCGGGCGAACGTGCGGTCGCGCTGCGGGCTGTCACGTGCGCGTGGCAGGCGGATTTCAAGGTCTCACGCGGCGCCGGCGTCCGCGGCCGCGGGCGGGCGACATGCGTGGCATGAGTCCACCCCGCTTGCATTTCGCAAGGAAGAGCGGTGCCGCTCGGACGGCGTCGTACGGCGGCGCCTCCCGGCGTTCCTAGTCGCGGTCCGTGTTGAAGGTGTCCGCCACGGCCTTCCAGCTGCCATCGGCCTGGCGCCGGTACACGGTGAGGTACTTCCCGTAGTCCTGGAGGAGGGCGCCGTGCCGGGGGCGGAGGATGCTCGTGTAGTGACCGAACTCGTAGGCCAGGTCGCCGGAGCTCTCGATGTGGTCCGGCTCGAGCTCGAGCTCGATGAGGCCCTCCTCCGGCCGGGCGCGCCAGTACTCCAGCAGCGCTTCCCGGCCCCGGACTACGGCCTGTCTCGGGGGCATGAAGACGGCGTCGTCCGCGTAGTAGTCGTCCACCATCGCGTCCATGTCCTGCTCCCGGATCCTGCGGACGCGTCGGCGAACGGCCTCACGGATGACTGCGGCCGGATCGGCGGTGGGCTCGGGCATGGGGGTCTCCTGGCGTGGAGTGGCGCGACGGGTTCAACCTCGGACGGCGGGGGCGGGAGCCGCAAGTGGAGGGACGGGCAGGAGAAGTCGGTCGGGACGCGGCCCTTCAAATTTTCGGAAAACTGCCTTAGACTTGAAACATCGGGCCACAGTTCGAATCCGGTCGGCGTGATCTCGTTGCGTGCTTCGCCGAGCGTCGACTCGTTCTTCTTGCCTGGGGAGACTCCATGAGACATTCGCGGAAAGTGTTCACGGCCATGGCCGCCGGCGCGTTCCTGCTCGTGGCAGCGTGCGGCGACAGGGCTCGGCCCGGGGGCGGCGATCAGGGGGAGGAGGGTGGGCAGGCATCGTACCTGGGTACCGATTCCACCTGCCAGAGGGCACCCGGGTCCAAGCCCACGCGGCCGATCGTAGAGATCACGGCCACGGATGACTCGATCCACCTGGATCCCGATCCGATCCGTGCCACCGTCGGCGTCGGCTTTGTGGGCTGGCGGTCGAGCAGGAGAGACGGGGGCTACGCGTGGGAGGTCACCTACGAAGGGCAAGTCGCCTCTCCCCGAGCGCACGTATCGGAGCGACGACGGCAAGCTCGACGGCGGGGTCGTGGCGCAAGGACGCGGCGGCATCCTGCTACCCCTATGGCGTCAAGGTCTGGCGGCCGGGGGGAAGGACACCATGACGGTGGATCCCGGATCGGACGTGCTTCCCGGTTGGGCGGCGGACGTAGGTGGGGGCTCGGCTGTGCTTCAGCGCACGGCGGACCGCGTGGTGTCGACCATCTCCTGGAAGCGCGGATCGCGATGCAGCGGCGCCCACCACCAGTCGCGGTTGACATAAGGCCGCTGTTGCGGCACCTGGCGCAGATATCGTCCCAGAAGGTTCCGAATGGCGCGTTGCCGGTCATCGAGCTGCAGCGCGACGTAGGCGCCGTCGTAGCGGCCCGTGGACTGGTGGGATCCATGTCCCGCGCCCTCCTCTCCACGGCCCGTGCGCTATCGGCAGTCCGGCCCTGGACCAGAGTCGCGGCCACCAGGAGAGGGCCCTCCTGGTATGGCTGGCCCGCAGGAAGGCGGGCTCTCGTCCTGCGCAGTCGAGCCCACGCCGTATCGACCGAGCCGGGGCGGGTCGGCTGTGATGCGAGGCGACACGAGGCGATTCGAGACGAAGGCGGCTTCTCGCGGATACAGGGCCTCTCCGCGCGCGAACAGGGAATCGGCTCTCGCGACATGGTGGAACTCGAGGGCCAGGATGGCCGAGATGTAGAGATACTGAGCATCGTTCGAGAGATATGGGTCCGCCTCCCTCATTCGGCGTGCGTCGACCCGGGCCTCCTCGAACTTTCCCCGGCCCCGCAGAATGTAGGCGAGCACGGCCCAGGCGCGCGCGAGCCTCGGATCGGTCGTCGTGGCGGCACGGAGGTCCCGCTCCGCCTCCTCCAGCAGCCCCCGCTTCCGGGGACCCGAAGCGGCCTGACTGAAGAACCACTCCAGGTTGCCGCGCAGCTCCAGCGCCGGTGCGTTGCCCGGACGTCCCGTCAGGATGCGGTCCGCATCCCGCAGACCTTCCCGCAACAGCACCGTGTCGGATTGACTCGGCACGGCGGCCTGGACCCGGGCCATGGCGAGATGGGTCCAGCCACTCTCCAGCGTCGGCTTGGACCACCCTGGATCGAGTGTCGCGGCCACGTCCAGGAGGGAGTCCGCCCGTTCGTAGAGATCCAAAGCGCCGGACGTGTCTCGCGCCGCGCTCAGGGAAGCGGCGTCGTCCCGGAGACCGATCGCCACCTGGTAGACCTTCCAGGCACGCGCATCGTGGGCCGATCCCCTGGCTTCCAGCAGCTCGTTCACCTTGCCCAGGCCGACCCGAAGGAATCGGGCGACTTGCGAGGAGACGGAGTCCTGGAGGGTGAAGGGGTCTCCCAGCGACGCCTCGATCTGCTGGCTCGCGACCTGATCTCCCGTCGAAGCGTTCACCAGCTGCACGTTGACCCGCACACGGTCACCGGATCCCTGTACGCTGCCTTCGACCACGCTGCCGGCGTTCAGCAGCCTCCCGATGCTGTCGATCGGCGGGGATTCGCGCCCTCGAAATTCCTTGACCCCGTTGGTGGGGACGACCGTGAGGCCTTCGACGCCGCTCAGCGTCTGAATCAGCGCCTCGGTGAGGCCGTCGGCCAGGTATCCGAGGTCGTGATCGCGGCTGAAGTCCTTGAGGTAAAGCACCGCCACGTGGTTCGGGTCCAGGGGCGCCGCCGCTTCGGCCGCCGGCGCGTCCGGCGGCACGCGCAGCCAGTAGTCCCACGCCCCCCACGCCATCCCGGCCACGAGCACGGCCGTGATGCCCACGAGCGCGATGCGGGAGGCCCGTCCGACGGCCCGGTTCCCCTCCTCGTCCCCCGTCTCCTCGGTGCGGCGCACGCCCTCGGGGGTGATCTCGAAGGCCCAGGCGACCACCAGAGACAGAGGAAATCCGGCGATCGCCACCACGATCACGAGCGCGAGCGTCCAGTGGGGGAGGCGGAGGGGCGTGGACACGACCGAATTCACCACGACCTGGGTCACCTGCACCACGAACCACGCCGCGATCAGGTATACGATCCCTACGTGGAAGACGTTGCGCCGCTTGAGCTCGGAGATCAGCCGGCTGAGGAGGGACTTCGATTCCGGCATGTCGCTGGCGTGCCCGCGGCTGGAGGATCAGGATCCCGATGCCTCCCCACCCTGCCATCTATTATACGTGCCGGCTGTCCAAACTGGATCGAGCGACAGGGGCTGACAAGACGACGGCGAGGGCGAAAGTCGATCGCGGCGGGCCCGCTGTTTCCTCGGCCCGCGGATCGGACCCTCAGCCCTAAGGCGAGCCCCCGCGTGTCGCCGCCCGGTCCGAGGCGGCCCGTTCCATACCGGCGCGGGCGTCCCGGATCGCCTCCTCCAGCGGCAGCGCCTGGCCGAACTGGAAGCCCTGGCCGTAGCGGCAGCCGGCGGACAGCAGCCAGTCGCGCTGGGCGGCCGTCTCGATCCCCTCGGCGGTCACCCACATCCCGAGCTCCGAGGCCAGCTCGATGGTCGAGTGCACGATCATGGCGTTCTTCCGGTCATCCGGCAGATCCGCCACGAAGGAGCGGTCGATCTTGAGCCCATCGACGTCCAGCCAGCTCAGGTAGCTGAGCGAGGAGTTCTCGGTGCCGAAGTCGTCGATGACCACGGAGACCCCGATCTCCTTGATCTCCTGGACCCGGTCTCCAACCTGCTGGAGGCCCGCCTCCTGGACCTCGAACTGCACGGCCTCGCGGGGCACGTCGTGCTCGCCGAGGACGCGGCGGACGACGAGCGGCAGGGACTCGTCGTCCCGGCACTGCACGGTGGTCAGGTTGATCCCGACGAACAGGTCCTCCAGCTCGGGGAGGGCGGCGCGCCACGGCCCGTAGGCCCGGCAGGCCTCGGCCAGGATCCAGTGGCCGAGCGGAACGATGAGGCCGGTGGCCTCGGCGGTCGGCAGGAACAGGTCGGGCGGGAGGAGCCCGCCGGTGTGGTGCTTCCAGCGCACCAGGGCCTCCACCCCCCTCAGCCGTCCGGTGGACAGGTCCACGATGGGCTCGTAGTGCAGCACGAAGTCCCCTTGGGCCAGCGCCCGCTCCAGCTCGCGGCCAGTCTGCCACTGCCGGTCCGCCAGGTGTGGATCGCCCCCGGCCCGGTGCAGGAACTCCGTCGACACGCCGGCGCCGAGGCTCACCACGATCAGGCTCACCGCGACCGAGCCGTACATCCACCAGTCGACCTGCCCCTGGAGGAGTCCGCCGCCGCCCAGCTCCACGACGGTCAGCACGACCATGCCGCCCAGGAGGGCGAGCACCGCGCCCGACCAGCCCCGGTAGTAGGAGAGGAGGAAGGGGGGCACGAGCGCCAGGACCCACACCAGGCCCGAGGACTGGGTCGACCGACCCAGGCTCGCCCAGCCGGCGACGCCCGCGGCCAGGAGGGCCAGCAGGCTGATGACGAGGGCGCGTGTGGGCGGAGTCCGTCGGGGCAGGTCGGCGGGCTTGAGAACGAAGAACCGGCGTCGGGCCCTCGTGGCAGTGACCGACCCGACCGGGTCGTGCGTATGCATAATACGAAAAGTAGGGCACCCGGCGCCGCGAGGGAACCGCCGGCTATCGGCCAGCCGTGTCAGTGAGGGGCCGATCGGAAGTGCGGAGGGTGCGCATCGACTTTTCGGGAAATGGGATGGATGAGGACCTCAGGCCACCGCCAGGCGCTCCCGTCCCCCCTCGGTGAGCTCGAAGCCGTCCCGGGCGGCGCGTACGAGACCGGCCGACTCCAGCTCCCGGAGGCCCGAGCGGACCTGGAACAGGGGGCGTCCCGTCCGCCCGGCGAGATCCCGCTCCGAGCCGGGTCGGTCGAGGGCCCGGAGCAGGATCAGGCCGGAGGGGCTCGGGGAGCCGTCCGGGTTCACGCAGGCCACGATGCCCCCCGCGGACCCCGGCGCTCCCCGACCGCGGCTACAGGGTCCGCGTGCACAGGTACCAGTCCACGCACTCCAGCCCGGGTGTGGCCACCCGCTGGGCCGCCGCCTCCTGCGTGAGGGGCGGGGGCACGATCACCGGCTCGCCCTCCACCCAGTTGGCGGGCGTGGCGACCGCGCTTCGGTCGGCGACCTGGAGGGCTTTCACCAGGCGCAGGATCTCCTCCACGTTCCGGCCGGTGGTGAGCGGGTAGTAGATCATGGCCCGCAGCGTCTGCCGGTCGTCGATCACGAACACGCAGCGCACCGTCTCCGTCCGGCTCTCGCCCGGCATGATCATGCCGTAGGCGATGGCCACCTGCCGGTCCAGGTCGGCGATCACCGGGAACTCGACCTTGACGCCCAGCTTCTCCTCGACGTTCCGCATCCACGCGATGTGGGAGTAGACGCTGTCGATGGAAAGACCGAGCAGCTCGCACTCGAGCTCGCGGAAGCGGGGAAGCGCCTTGGCGAAGGCCGCGAACTCGGTCGTGCACACGGGGGTGAAGTCGGCCGGGTGGGAGAAGAGGACGAGCCAGCTTCCGGCGAAGTCCTCGAGCCGTAGGGTGCCCTGGGTGGTCACCGCTTCGAAGGCCGGCGCCGGCTCTCCCAGGCGGGGGAGACGCGGCGCGGCGGCGCCGTTTCCATCCGTCGTCATCATGGCGGTTCTCCTGCGCCCACCGTCGATCGGGCGCGCACGCGTGGTGGCATTTCAGGGATGTACCTCAACATGGCGAGACAAGGACCGCGGGGCTGTCGGGAGGGGCCGGGAGCCGGGTGTAGGGAGAAGCCCGCGCAGCGGTGCGCTCTTGCACGGCACGCCGGATTACGTCTACAATCGTAGTCACATGCCGTGACCCCGGGTTCATCGCCGGGAGCCCGAGCCGCCCGCGAACCGTATTCGAGCCGAAGTTCTCACACAGGACGGGAGCGGAAGGACCGTGATCTCTACAACGACGAATCGAGCGCTGCACGAGCTGGTCGGCGCGACCGTGATCGCGATGTCCCTGATCGCGTGGCCATCCCCACGGCCGGCCGCTGCCCAGGACGTCCCGAGCTCGCGCGAGACCTATGCCCAGCGACTGGTGGATCACATGGTCGCCGCGCACGCCGACCTCGGCAACGTGGAGCTCGCCATCCAGTCCGGCTCGAGCTGCGCGACGCTGGCCGCCACGGAGCGGGCCTCCGACGTGGGCGAGAAGTGCGACGCCGACGAGTACGGCCCGATCCGGACCGGGAAGCCGAACGTCGAGAAGCCCACGGCGGCAGGACCCGATCTACGACATCACGCAGGCGCTTCACGACGCGTCCGGCCACCTTATCGGCGCCGTGGGGATGGATATCGCCCCTCCGAAGAGCGGAGGGGAGGCCGCCGCCGTGGCCCGTGCCCGCGTGCTGCTACGCGAGATCGAGAGCCAGATCCCGTCGGCCGCCGCTCTCCATCGGGCGGTGTCGCCCGGAATCACGAAGGACTCCGCGGCGGCCGTGGCCCGGTCGAAGGTGCCGAACGGCACCATCCGGAGCGGGGAGTTCGAGCGGGAGGAGGGGCACTGGGTCTACTCGTTCGATCTGAACGTGCCCGGGGAGTCGGGCGTGCGACGAGGTACTGGTGGACGCCGACGACGGCCAGGTGGTGTCGCTCCAGCACGAGAGTGCCGGCGCGGAGGCGCGGGAGGCCGCGCAGGAGACGCAGGGGTCCGAGGCGGGTGAGAAGGCAGAGGCCGGCGAGAAGATCGAAGCCGGGGAGGCGGACGAAGCCAGATGAGGAGGGCGCCGGCTATCACGTCGCCCGGAACTTCACGCTCGGCGGAGAGGGTGGCTGGGACTACCTGTCGCTCGATACGGCGAGCGACCGCCTGTTCATCGGTCGCAGCGACCGCGTCATGGTCGTCGATCCGGTCGAGCGGCCGGGTGTCGGAGAGGTCTCCGGGCTCGACCGCGCTCACGGGGTCGCGTTCGATTACGCCGCGGGCCGAGGGTTCGCCACGTCCGGTGCCGACAGCACGGTCGTCATCTTCGACCTGACAGAGCCTGAAGGTGGTCGGCCACACATCCGTGAACGTCGATGACGACGCGATCCTGTTCGATCCTGCCACCCGGCACGTCTTCACGTTCAACGGCGATGCGCACACGGCCAGCGTCGTGGATCCCGTGTCGGGAAGCGCGGCTCGCGACCATCGACCTGGGCGCCAAGCCGGAATTCGGCGTGCGCGGACGGCCAGGGGCACGTGTACGTGAACCTCGAGAGCACCTCGCAGATCGCGGAGATCGACCCGGTGGCCATGAAGGTCCTGCGCAAGTGGCCGCTCGCGCCCTGCGAATCCCCCTCCGGCCTCGCGATCGATCCCGTGCACCACGTCCTGTTCAGCGGGTGCCACAACCAGGTCATGGCCATGTCCGACGCCGTGGCGGGGCAGGTGGTCGCTACCGTTCCCATCGGCCGCGGCGTGGACGCTTGTCGCTACGACGCGGGCACCGGCCTCGCCTTCGCCTCCACCGGCGACGGGGCGATCACGGTCATCCGGGAGGATGGCCCGACGAAGTTCCACGTCGTCGGGACCGTGAAGACGCGGGAGGGCGCCCGCACCATGGAGCTGGATCCGAAGACGCACCGCCTGTACACCGTGACCGCCCGGTTCGGGCCCGCGCCGCCGGCCGGCCGCCGGCCAGCGCCGCCGGCGCCCCCCGATCGTCCCCGGCAGCTTCACGCTCCTGGTGCTCGAGCGCTGACCGCGGCGGCTCGGCCCGTCGAGGACTGCGCTCGGTGGGGGGAACCTGCCATGACTACGGTTGTAGACGTTTAGGGTCATCGAACCCGAGGAGGTCGACACGAACGAGCGTGGTGGGCGGGAGGCAGCCGCCGATCTTCAAGCGGTCCTTACGAGCGTTACGAGCGTGGCTCCGAGGGCCCTAGCATGAGCATCCCGTTCTCCGGTGGGCAGTGGACACGAACCGATTCACGGTAGTCATACCGGCGTACAACGAGTCCGAGACGATCGGATCCGCCATCCGATCCGTCCAGGACCAGCGACTCGCCGAGGGCGACCACCTCGAGATCATCGTGGTCGACAACAACTCGCAGGACGACACGGCGCTCGTGGCCGCGAGCTGGCTGGGCCCGACGGGCCGGGTCCTGACGGCCATGGAGCAGGGCCCCAACTTCGCCCGCCAGTGCGGATTCCAGGCGTCGACGGGGTCGATCATTGCGTTCCTGGATGCGGACTGCACGGTGCCCCCCACCTGGCTAGCCAGCATCGGTCGGGCCATCGGGTCCGGAGCGTGCGCCGTCTCGGGACCGGTGTACTATACGTTCGAGAGTCGCTGGGCGGCGGCGATCAGCCGGCCGTACGCCTCGCTCGTGGTCCCGATGGTGCCGTGGATCGCCCGCTGCCTGACACGCAAGCCGGCGGCGGTGCTGGCGGGGGGCAACTTCGGCGCCGCCCGCTGGGCCCTGGAGGCGATCGGGGGGCTCCCCCCGGTGCCGTTTTGGGGGGATGATGCGCGAACCGCGATGCTACTGGCGCGCGAGGCCGGCAGGGTCCGGTTCGCGCGGGACGTGTATGCGTACACCTCGCCCCGTCGCTACGAGCAGGACGGGCTGCTGATGCTCAACGTTCGGTACGCGGTGTCGTACTTCCAGGCGGCGTTCCAGTGATCGCGCGGCCGGGCGTCGGAGCGGGATGCGTCCGTCGCGTCCATCTTCCTCCAGCGGAGGGTAGAGAGCCATGACCGAATCGAGGTTTGGACCGCAGACCCCGGAGCTCACCGATCTACAGCTCGCCATCCTCGGCGTGCTGTGGGAGGAGGGAGAGGCCACGGTCAACGACGTGCGCGAGCGCCTCGATGAGCGGCGCCCCATGGCGCGGACCACCGTCGCCACCTTGCTCTCCCGTCTGGAGGACCGGGAAGTCGTAGGGCACCGGGAAGAGGGACGGGAGTATGTCTACCATCCTCTGGTGTCGGAGGAGGAGGTTCTGCGCTCGCGCGTGGACGCGCTGGCCGAGAACCTGTTCGATGGGGACGTGCCGACCCTCGTGAGCCACCTGCTCGACGTGGGTGACCTGCGTCCCTCGGAGCTGGACCGTGTCCGGCGACTGATCGAGGAGAAGGAGGCCCGGATGCTCGCCGAAGGCCGAAGCGAAGGATGATGCACCTGCTGGCTCGCGCATCGGGGATCCTATCCGCGGGCGTCGTCAGCTGGCTGCTCACCTACCTTCTCCACAGCACCCTCCTCCTGGGGGGCACGTGGGTGCTCCTGCGCCTCCGTCCCATGCGGCCGGAGTGGGAGGAGACGCTGTGGAAGCTCGCGACCTTCGGGGCCCTGATCACGGCGACCGCCCACTCCCTGCTGGACTGCGATCCGTTCGTGGACTCGTGGAATCCCACCCGCTTCCATCCCGGCGCCGGCCACGTGGCGAGCACGGCCCTGGCATCGGATGCGGGGGCCGTCCTTCACCACTGGCTCCTCGCGCTCACGCTGGTCTGGCTCACGGGGGCGGTGATCCGCCTCGCAGAGCTCACCCGCCGGCAGCGCCGGCTGCTGAGAGCGCTGGCCGGTCGCCGGCCGGCCGGGGGCGAGGTGCTCGACGCCCTGCGGATCGTGGCCGGCGACCTGGCGGCCCGGGTCCGGACCCGGCTTCGCCTCACGACGCTCAGGGGCCTCCGGACGCCACTGGCGCTCGGCCGCCGGGAGGTCGTCGTGCCGCACGACCTCGCCGCGAAGCTCGACGACGCGCCACTGCGGGGCGTCCTCGCGCACGAGGTGGCGCACCTGGTCCGAGGCGACCCGCTGTGGGCCCTGGGGGCGGGGGTGGTCGAGGCCGTGTGCTTCTTCCAGCCGCTGAACCGCGTGGCGCGCCGCCGGCTGGCGGAGCTGGCCGAAATCCAGGCGGACGGCTGGGCCGTGCGGCGCACGGGCGCCCCGCTGGCGGTGGCCCGCGGCCTGGAGGGTGTGGCCCGGCACCTGGCCGAGGGCGTTCGCCCGGCGCGCCCGGGCGTGGCGGCCATGGGCGAAGGCCGGCTCGGCCTGGTCGAGCGGATCCTCCGCATCCTGGAGCCGGATCCCGCCGAAGCCCGGCCCGTGGGCCATGCCCCGCGCCTGGGGCTGGCCGGTGCGGTTCTGCTCATCCTCCTCCTCGCGGCCCCCTCGTTCAGCTCCATCCACGATGCCGACGACGACGCGAGACGCGCTTCCGACACGGCCGTGCGGATGCGGGCGTCGACCGAGTCCGGCGGCACGCGGCTTATGACCTCGGGATCCGGGCAGCCGCGGCCGCGCGTGTCGACGCCGGCCGGATGGGACTCCCCGACGCGGTCGGCGGGTTCTCCGCCCCCCTCCATCCAGCGGAGTTGATGCCGGTGCGGCCCGGCACCGCGGCGGCGCTCGGGGCCGCCGTGGGCGGCGTGGGAGCCCTGGCGTGGGCCGCGTACGCCCCCAACGCACGGTTGTTCGGACCCGTCGTCGGGCGAGGGGATCCCCGGCGGCGCGAGCTGTTCCTGACCTTCGACGATGGACCCGACCCGGACACGACCCCCCGGATCCTGGCCACCCTGGACGAGCTGGCCGTTCCGGCCGCCTTCTTCGTGATCGGGGCCCGTGCTCTCCGGCTTCCGGGTCTCGTCCGGACGGCGTGCGAGGCCGGACACGAGATCGGAAACCACACGTACGGCCACGCCAAGCTGCACCGGGCGGGCCCGCGCCGTATCCGTAGCGAGCTGCTCCGGACCCACCACATCCTGCGCCGCCTGACCGGCCGGGCGCCCACCACCTTCCGGCCCCCGCACGGCTTCAAGAACCCGTTCGTGGCCAGGGAGGCGCGGCGCCTGGGTTACCGGACCTTCGGGTGGAGCGTGGACGTGCGGGACTATTGGCGCCCCGGCGCGGAGGTCATCCGGCGCCGGGTCCTGGGCTGCCTCGCGCCGGGCGCGATCCTGCTGCTGCACGATGGCGACGGGGAGCATCCGGGGGGCGACCGGGGTCAGACCGCGGACGCCCTCCCCGGCATCATCCGGGAGGCCCGGGCGCGCGGCTACACCTTCGGTCGCCTGGCGGAGCTGATCCCGGCTTGAAGGCCCATTGGAAGCGGTGGATCGTGTGGGCTCTCGTGCTCGGGGGGCTCGCCCTGGCCGCCCGCGCCATGCAGCACTTTCCATGGAGCCAGGTATGGGGCACGCTGGCCGGAGCCAGGCCCGGCTGGATCGCCGTCTCCACGGTTCTGGCGGTGCTCTCCCTGCTCGCGAAGGGAGGGGGCTGGCACCTCCTCATGACCGGAGGCCGCGCGGCCGGGCTCCGCGAGTCCGAGCGGGCCCACATGCTGGGCGCGGCGGCCATGGCTCTGACCGTTTCGGTGGGCGCGGAGGCCGTGCGGGTGGGCGCGGTGGTCCCGCGGCTCGGCGTTCCGGTCGGCCGCGCGGTGGCCGCCGCGGCCTGGTCCAGGATCGCCGAGACGATCTCCCTGGTCCTCCTGCTGCTTCCGGCCGCCCTCCTCACGATGCCGCCGGACTTCCAGCACCTCCGCCTTCCGGCTATCGCGCTGTCGGTGGTGGCCATGGTCGTGGTGGCGCTCCTGCTCGCGCCCGGGCTCCGGCGCCGGCTCCTGCTTCCGGCGCTCCTCAGGAAGTTCCCGGAACGCTGGAGGGAGCGGGTCGGCGAGGTGGCGTCCGTGGGTGGCGGGCGGCCCATGAGCGAGGCACTGGCTCTGGCCATGCTGAACTGGCTGCTGCAGTGGGGTTCCTACGACGCGGGCATGCTCGCCGTGGGAATCCACGTCCCCCTGGCCGCCTCCCTGGCGGTGATCGTCGCCGTGAACCTGGGAGGGCTCTTCCACCTCACGCCGGGCAACGTCGGAGTCCTGCAGGCGGGAACGGTCCTGGTCCTCGGCGCGTTCGGCGTGGCGGCGGCGGACGCGCTGGCCGCCGGTCTCCTGCTGCAGGCGGTGCAGACGCTGCCGCCCATCCTCATCGGGGTGGCGCTGGTCGGCCGTCCATGGAAGGTTCTGCGGGAGTTCGGGTCCGCGGACGGGGACGGCGATGCCTCGAGCTCCGGCCCTGTCGGTGTGCTGTAGCCGCTCCGGGGACCGGATCCGTCCGAACGTCGCGTTACGGCCTTGCCGCGCACGTCTACAACTGTAATACTCGTGCCGTGGTCGGCCGCAGGCGGGACGGGTGACAATCGGCGCATCGGCGCTGTCACGCTCGAAGGGGGACCGATGAGGATCGCCGCGCTGTTCGCGCTCGCGGGGTGGCTGATCCTCGTCCCGGTCCCCGGCGCGGCGCAGGGGGGGACCCGGGCGAGGACGACCCCCGACTCGATCGGGGAATCGGGGCCGGCCGACACCCTGACCCTCGACCAGGCGCTGGCCGAAGCGCGCGCCGCCAACGCCCGGCTTCCGATCGCGCGCCTGGCCCTGCAGCAGTCGCTGGACCGGCTGCGCCAGGCCCGTGGATCCCTGTGGCCCCGGCTGTCGCTGGGTGGGGACTTGCACCCCGGCACGCCCCGCACCTACGAGAGCAGCGACGCCAGGCTGCAGGTGGTGGCCTACGCGCCGCTGTACGAAGGGGGCGCGCTGCGGGCCGCCGTCGGGGCCGAGCGGGCCCGGACGCGGGCGGCGCGCGCCGACGTGCGCGTCGCGGTCAAGGACGTCGAGTTCGCGGTCCGGGCGGACTACGCACAGTACCTGCGGGACAAGCGGGAGGTCGTCCTCCAACGCAGCGGCGTGGAGCGCCTGGAGCGCTACCTGGCGGAGGTCCAGTCGCGCCATGCCTCGGGCCAGGGCGTGGGCGCCGACGTCGTGAAGACGCGGGCGCAGCTCCTCCAGGGGCGCGCCGACCTGGATGCGGCCGAACACGCCCTGACGGAGATGCGCATGGAGCTGAACGACGTGCTCGGACGCGACCCGGACGCCCCCCTGGCGCTGGCGCCGTTGCCGCGGCCTTCGACGCCCGTCCCGGACACGACTCTGACGCCGTGGACCCTGACGCCCGACGTGCGGAGCGCCCTTGCATCGGTGAGCGCTGCCGAAGCCGATCTGTCGGGGGCGCACTCCCTTCGGCTCCCCCACCTGGACCTGAGCGTGGCGGGTGGCGGCCAGGCGGCCCTGGTGGATCCGGCGCCCGCCCTCATGAACGACGGGCGCGGCTGGGGAGTGGAGGCCATGCTCTCCCTGTCCCTGCCGCTGTGGAGCCACGGCGTGTACAGCGGGCGGGTCGACGAGGCCCGGGACGCGCTGGCGCAGTCGCGTCAGGTCGTCGAGGCCACGCGCCGTGCCGCTCGCCTCGAGTACGACCGCTCGTCCGCCCTCCTGCGCGCCCGCTACCACGAGATCCAGATTCGCGAGCAGGCCCTCGAGTCGGCCCGGGACGCCTACCTGCAGTCCGAGAGCGTGTACCGGGGCGGATCGGGGAGCGCCCTGGATGTCCTCGACGCTTACCGCACGTGGCTGGCGGCGGGTCAGGCTCACGAGAATGCCGTGCTGGACTACCGCGTGGCCCGGGCCCGCGTGCTGCGCTGGGGGGCCCCGTGAGCGGGCGGCGCTGGCCGGGCGGGGCTTCCGGACCCGGCGTCTCGGGACGGCCACGCCCGTTCATGACGGCCGTCGTCCTCGGGCTCGTGGCGGCGGGGCCGGCCGCGTGTGGGGGCGGAAGCGGGGCGAGCGCCGCCGCGGACTCGGCGTCGGCCGGGACGCCCTCCGCGATGGGCACGGCCGCCGACTCGTCGGCGACGCCGGTCCAGGTCGATACGGTCGCCGTTCGGGACATGGAGGAGAGCGTCGGGGCGCCGGGCGAGACCCGGGCCCTCCGCGAGACGCGCGTCCGCGCCCCGTTCACGGGTCGCCTCACGACGCTATCGGTGATGGACGGCGATCCCGTGCGGGCCGGTGACACGGTGGGGGCGGTGGTGTCCCGGAACAGCGAGGCGGCGCTCGAAGGCGCCCGGGCCATGCTGGCCGACGCGAGGACGGCCCCGGACAGTGCCGACGCGGAGCGGGCCCTGGAGCTCGCCCGAGGCGGCCTCGTGCGCCGTGCGCTGCGTGCTCCCGCCACGGGGGTGGTGCTCTCCCACGCCGCCAGCGCCGGGGACCTGGTCGACCAGGGAGAGACCCTCGTCACGATCGCCGACCGGTCGTCGATCGTGTTCGTGGTCCAGCTCGCGCAGTCGGACGTGCCGAAGGTCCGACCGGGCCAGGCGGCGCGCATCCAACTGACCGCCGCGGCCGAACCCCTCCCGGGGAGAGTCCACGACATTCTCCCGGCGGCCTCGAGCGGCACGTTGAGCGTGCCGGTGCGGATCGATTTCGCCGGCGGACGAGCGCCGGTCGCGACGGGCCTGTTCGGCCAGGCGTCCATCGTCGTCGCCGTCCGCAGGCAGGCGACCGTCGTCCCCGCGGCCGCGGTCCTGCGCGACGACGTGTACGGGACGACGAAGGTGGCGACGGTGTCCGGCGGCCGGGCCATCTGGGTGCAGGTGCGCACGGGGCTCCAGCGCGGCGACACGGTCCAGATCGAGTCGCCGCATCTGGCGGTCGGCAGCCGGGTGATCGTCTCCGGGCAGGTGGGCCTGCCCGACAGCACCCGGGTGCGGATCCAGCCGTGAACCTGCTGTCCAGCGCACGGCGACGGGCCGCGGCCATCCTGGGCCTGGTCGTGGTGCTCGGCGCGGCCGGGGTCTACGAGGCCACGCGACTTCCGTCCTCGATCTTCCCGTCCGTCACCTTCCCGATCGTCAAGGTCATCGCGGACGCGGGCGAGGAGCCCGCGGCGCGCATGATGCCGACCGTGACGCGCCCCCTGGAAGAGGCCATTCACCGGGTCCCGGGCGTGCGCCTGGTGCGGTCGACCACCTCGCGCGGCTCCAGCGAGATCTCGGCGCAGTTCGCGTGGGGCACGGACATGCAGACGGCCCTGCAGCGCACCCAGGCCGAGACCCAGCGCATTCGCCCCGACCTGCCGCCCGGCACCCGGATCGACGTCGAGTGGATGAACACGGCGATCTTCCCGATCATGGGGTACGCCCTCACCTCCGACACGCGCTCGCAGGCCTACCTTCGCCAGCTGGCCGAATACACGCTCAAGCCGGCCCTCATCCGGATTCCGGGCGTCTCCCAGGTCCAGATCCAGGGGGGCCGACAGCGCGAATTCCAGGTGTGGCTGGATCCGGCGGCCCTGCAGTCCAGGAATCTGGCCCCTTCGGACGTGGTCGCGGCGATCCAGGCGGACGACGACGTCCTGTCGGCGGGCCTCATCGAGCAGAATCACGAGCTGTACCTGACGCTCGTGGATGGCAGGGTGCACGGTCTCGATGCGCTGTCGCACATCTCGGTGCCCGTGCCCGGAGGGCCTCCCGCGACCCTGGCGGACCTCGGGCACGTGGACGTGGCCAACGAGGTCTCCTACATCCGAACCACGGCCGGTGGACAACCCGGCCGTCCTCGTGAACATCGTCCGCCAGCCCAGCGCCAACACGGTGGCCATCGCGCAGGGGATCGGGCAACTGCTCGAGCAGCGTCCCGACCTGATTCCCGCGGGCGTCCGTTGGACGACGTTCTACGATCAGGCGCGCTTCGTGTCGAACTCGGTGGGGGGGACGCGGGACGCGATCTTGATCGGGGTCCTGCTCGCCGCCCTCGTGCTCCTCGTCTTCCTGCGGAGCTTCCGGCTCACGGCCATCGCGGTGGCCGCCCTGCCGGCCACCGTGGCCGTGGTGGGGCTGGCGCTGGGCGCCACCGGGCAGACGGTCAACCTCATGACCCTCTCCGGGATCGCGGCCGCGCTGGGCCTGATCGCCGATGACGCGATCGTGGTCATCGAGAACATCGAGCGCCACCACCGGCCGGGCTCGGAAGGGGACCCCGCGGAGAAGGGCACCCGGCAGATCCTCCCCGCGCTGGTCGGCTCCAGCCTGTCGACGACGGTCATCCTCCTGCCGTTCGCTCTGCTCACGGGCGTGGTGGGCGCCTTCTTCAAGCCGCTGGCCCTCACCATGGCGCTGGCCCTGGCCGTCTCCTTCTTCATCGCCGCGTTCGTGGTGCCCGTACTGGCGAGCCGCTTCGGGTTCCGGGGTCGCCATGCCACCGGCCGCGCAGACGGGGGCCGCGACGGACTGGCTTCGGAAGGGCATCCCGGATCCGCTGCGCGAGGCGCTGCGTGGGACGGCCGCCGCGGCGGGGCGCGGCTACGATCACGTGGCGCGCTTCTTCGTGGATCACGGCGCGGTGAGCGTGGCGTTGCTCCTCGCGCTGATGGCCGTCGCGTATCAGCTGTACCGGGGGATCGGCACCGACTTCCTGCCCACGATGGACGAGGGCTCGATCATCCTGGACTACTGGACGCCGCCGGGCACGTCCCTGACCGAGACGAACCGGATGCTGGACGACGCGGAGAAGGTGATCCTCTCCATCCCGGACGTCTCCAGCTATTCGCGCCGCACGGGTACGCAGCTGGGCTTCTTCATCACCGAGCCCAACCGCGGCGATTACGTCATCAACCTCAAGCCGCGCAGACAACGGCGGCCGATCGACGAGGTGATGAGCGAGCTGCGGCGCCGCATCGCCCGCGTGGAGCCCGCGATCCACACCGACTTCGGACAGCTCCTCGAGGACAACATCGGGGACCTGACCGGAGGTACGCCGCAGCCCATCGACATCAAGATCTTCGGTGACGATCAGCAGGTGCTGCAGCAGAAGGCGCGCAAGATCGCCAGCGTCATCTCGGGCGTACGGGGCGTGGAGGACGTGTTCGATGGGGTGGTGATCGCCGGCCCGGCCCTCCGGATCCGGGTGGACCCGGTGGCGGCCGCCCGCTACGGCCTCACCACGCAGCAGATCCACTCGGAGGTGGCCCCTGCCGTGACCGGCTCCGTGGTCGACCAGATCCGGATCGGCGACCGCGTGTACGACCTCAGGGTACTCCGGAAGGATGGCGCGCCTCTCCAGGACTTGAGGATCCGCACCGCGTCGGGCGGCCTCATTCCCCTGTCCACCGTGGCCACCGTGTCGACCGGCAAGCCGGAGACCGAGATCGACCGGGAGAACCTGGCCACCTACGTGGGCGTGACCGCGCGCGTGTCGGGCCGGGACCTGGGGAGCACCATGGCCGAGATCCGGAGCCGCATCCGGCGCCAGGTCACCCTCCCGCCGAGCTTCTCGATCCGCTACGGCGGCCTGTTCCAGCAGCAGGAGCAGTCCTTCCGGAATCTCCTCTACATCCTCCTGGCGGGCCTGGTCCTGGTGTCGATCGTGGTGCTGTTCGAGTTCGGCGACTGGCGCGCCCCGATCGTGACGTCCGCCTGCGCCGCTTCGGTGCTGGCCGGGGTCCTCCTGGCCCTCCACCTGACCGGCGTCACCCTCAACATTTCGAGCTACGTCGGCGCGATCATGATGGTCGGCATCGTGGGCGAGAACGCGATCTTCGTGATCCACGAGGCCCGCGAGGAGCTCCGGCGCGAGGTCCCGGTGCATCTCGCGTGGGCGCGCGCCTCACGGAGACGGCTACGGCCCGTGGCCATGACGATTCTAGCCACCGCCTTCGCCCTGGCCCCGCTGGCCATCGCCTATGGCGAGGGATCCCAGCTCATGCAGCCCCTGGCCATCGCGGTCATCGGGGGCTTCGTCCTCTCCGGGCCCATCGTGCTCTTCCTGCTCCCCGGGCTCTACCGCCTCCTGGACCCGCACGGGACGCTGGCCGGGGAGTGACGGCGGGGGCGGGCGGCCACCGGCGGGTCGGGGGCGCCGGCGGGGACGCGCGGCGGCCAACCGGCGCGGGGACCGCCGGGGCGAGTGAGGCGGCCCTCAGCCGGTGACCCTCGCCTCCTCGCCCGCGAACGCCCACCGGATCGCGGGAGGCCCTGGCCTCGTCGATGTCCACGAGGGCCAGGAGCACGCCGCCCACCACGAAGAACACGACCAGGGAGAGAATGGCCCAGCGGCCCGAGCCCGTCGTGTCGAGGACGAGGGCGAACAGGAGCGGGCCCCAGATGGCCGAGAATTTGGAGAGGACCGAGTAGAAGCCGTAGAACTCGGCCGAGGCCTCCTCGGGGATCATGGACCCGTACAGGCTGCGGCTCAGGGCCTGGGCCCCGCCCTGAACGAAGCCGACCGTGGCGCCGAGCGCGAAGAACGGGTAGGCCCGGCCGACCGGCAGCCGGAAGGCGGCCACGGCCACCAGAGTGTAGGCGACCAGGCACAGGATCACGGCCGCGCGCGTGCCCGTGCGGCCGCTGATCCACCCGAAGAACCAGGCGCCGCCGAAGGCCACGAACTGGACGATGAGGAGCGTGACCATCACGGAGGTCAGGCTCAGCTGCAGGGTCCCGACCGCGTAGGCCGACGCCATGTTGATCGTGGTCTGGATCCCGTCATTGTAAACCAGGTAGGCGATCAGGAAGAGGAGGAGCTGACGGAAGCCGACCAGCCTGGCGAGCGTCCCGAGCACGCGTGCGAAGCCGAGCTTCGTGTAAGCCACTGGGCGCGGAAGCCCCGCCAGCTTCGCCGGGAGCTCCTGGGCGCGCCCCGTCTCCCGGAACCGGCTGAGGGCGAAGATCGAAAAGCCCAGCCACCAGACCCCGGACGAGGCCAGCGCGATCCGCACCGCCAGCTCCTGCCCGATCCCGAGCCGGTCGTGGAGCACGACCAGCAGCATGGCCAGGGCGAACTGGAGGCCGCCGCCCACGTAGCCGGTCGCGTAGCCCCTGGCGGACACGCGGTCGATCGTGTCGGGAGTCGTGATGTCGGGGAGGAAGCCGTCGTAGAACACGTTGGCGGCCACGAACCCGATCTGCGTGCACAGGAACAGTCCCATGGCGAGGGCCACGTGACCGGGCCGCACGAAGAACAGACCGATGGCGAACAGTGCTCCGCCGAAGGCGAAGGCCCTGAGGAAGCGCTTCTTGGCGGCCGAGAAGTCGGCAATGGCGCCCAGCACCGGGGTCGCGATGAAGATCAGGAAAGTGACGCCGCCGACCAGGTAGCCCCACAGGGCCTCGCCGGTCACCACGTGCCCGAGGATCGAGAAGCCCTCGGCCGGGACCACCGATTTGGTGAAGTAGGCGGGAAGCAGCGCCGCCATCACCGTGGTGGCGTAAGCGGAGTTGGCCCAGTCGTACATGGCCCAGCCGAAGATCGTGCGGGGGTCGTTCTTCGGGGCCATCGGGGCTCGCTCCAGGGTCGTGGGGGCGCGGACCGCGCGCGACGCCCCAAGTTCGCTTCGGAGGGTGCCCGGCGTCCAGGGAGCTCTCCCCCGGATGGGGGAAGACCTTGGCGCGGGGGCTCGCGTCCGGGAGGGGATTCGGTCAGGATGAGCGGAGTGGCGAGGATGGGAACCGGACCCGGATCACGGCGGCCGGCCCGCGGCTCGTGCTCGGGGCGTCGTGGTGAGAGGAGGGGGCATGGCCAGCCAGTTCACGTACACGAGGCGCGTCGAGTTCGCTGACACGGACGCGGCGGGCGTGGCCCACTTCGCCTCCTTCTTCCGCTACATGGAGGAGGCCGAGCACGCCTTCTACCGCTCGCTGGGCTCGTCCGCCTACCGGCTGGAGGCGGACCGCGTGGAGGGCATGCCCCGCGTGTCGGCGAGCTGCGACTATCTGAGCCCCGTCCGCTACGACGACGAGCTGGCCGTGCACCTCGTCGTGCGCGAGAAGACGGCGAAGGCGATCGGCTATGAGGTCCGCTTCGACCGGCTGGGCGCGGCGGAGCCGGTCACGGTGGCCCGCGGAGCCATGAAGGTGGTGCACGTCACGCGCGGCCACGGGGCGCGGGATTGGACGGTGACCGAGCTCCCGGCCGCCCTGCTGGAGCGGATCGAGGTGGCGCCCGAGCCGGACCCCGGCCCGCGGCACGGTGGTGCCGCGTGACCGACCGCCGCGACGTGGAGATCGAGCGGAAGTACCTGCTCTCCGGCCTTCCCGAAGCCGCGCGGGTCGTGACGCCGATCGTCATCGACCAGGGCTGGCTTCCGGGCGAGCGGCTGCAGGAGCGGGTGCGGCGGATCCGCGACGTCGATGGGGAGCGCTACTCCCGGACGGTGAAGCTGGGCCGCGGGGTGGAGAGGCTCGAGGTGGAGGAGGCCGCGGACCGCGACCTGTTCGAGGCGCTGTGGCCCCTGACCGAGGGCCGCCGCGTCTCCAAGCTCCGCTACCGGATCCCCGAGGGCGACCTCGTGTGGGAGATCGACCGGTTCCGGGACCCGGAGCTGGTGCTGGCGGAGGTGGAGCTGCCCGACGCGGAGGTCGTGCCCGACCTGCCGGCCTGGCTGGCCCCCTACGTGACCCGCGAAGTGACGGGGGAGCCGGAGTACGTCAATGTGAACCTGGCGCGCTGACGGGGGGAGCCCAGCGTGCTGACGGATCCGCTCAGCTCTCTCCGCCCCTGGCCAGCTCCCGCCGGAACTCGGACTCGTCCGACAGGCGGGCGAGCTCGGTCTCGGCGTTGTCCAGCTGGGTCTCGAGGAGGGCAAGCCGCGACTCGATCGCCGCCAGGCGATCGTTCGACTGCGGGGTCTGGCGGAGGTGGGCGATCGCCTCGACGATCGGCTTGAAGGCGAAGCGGGCGGTGAGGCCGGCGACGGGGATGAGGACGATGAGCGTGCCCATGATCGACGCCCGCGAGTCCGGTCCAGTCTACTGGCATTTCGGCACCTCGGTTCCGGGGTCGATTCGCGCCTTCCGTACGTGGAGCGCGGAGCGGGGGTTTCGGCGCCGCGAGCTCGCGGGCGGGAACCCGGCCATCATGCCTTCCGTCGGCCGTGTCCGCCAGTCGGGAAGGGCGCCGGGGAACCGCTCCCGCCCGATCTCCGTTGCGTTCGTCCACGCGGGGGCGCACCGTGCACTCCGCGTGAGAGACCTCCACCACGTGACCGACCCCCTCACCGCACGGGAGATCCGATGAGCCGCCCGACGAGCCGCAGGGAGTTCGTGAAGCGATCCGCCGTCCTGGCCGGGGCCGTGGGTCTGGGGGCGTGGGGAGGCGGCGCCGGCGACGGACCCGGGCGAGCTCCCCGCCCGCTCCGCATTCTCATCCTGGGCGGCACCGGGTTCATTGGTCCGCACGAGGTCGACTTCGCGCGTGCCCGCGGACACCATCTCACGCTGTTCAACCGCGGCAAGACGAACCCCGGCCTGTTCCCGGACATCGAGCAGCTGCACGGCGACCGGAACGGCGACCTGGAGTCGCTGAAGGGGAAGAGCTGGGACGTGTGCATCGACAACTCCGCCTCCAACATCGAGTGGGTGCGGCTGAGCGCCGCCCTCCTGGAGAACGCGGTGCGGCGGTACCTGTACGTGTCCTCGATCAGCGCCTACTCGGACATGAGCACGCCCGGGATGGACGAGGACGCCCCCACCTTCACCTACGAGAGCGCCGGGGTGAGCCGGGACGCCACGAAGCTCCCCTACGGCCTGCAGAAGGCGCTGTGCGAGCGCGAGACGCGGAGGGTGTTCGGCGACCGGGCCACGATCGTGCGGCCGGGGCTCATCGTCGGGCCGCGGGATCCGACCGACCGGTTCACCTACTGGCCGGTGCGGGTCCACCGTGGCGGCGATGTCCTGGCTCCGGGCACGCCCGCCGACCCGACCCAGATCATCGACGCCCGCGACCTCACTGGCTTCATGATCCGCCTGGTCGAGAACGATACGGGCGGCACGTTCAACGCCACCGGCCACTCGCGCGGCATGGGAGAGTTGCTCGAGGGTATCCGCGAGGCGGAGGGTGCCGACTGCACGTTCACCTGGGCCGATGCCGCCTTCCTGGCCGCGCACGATGTCAAGCCGTGGTCGGACATGCCCGTGTGGGTGCCCGACACGAAGGAGACGGCCGGCTTCGCGCGCGTCGACATCCGGCGCGCGATCGGAGCCGGCCTCACCTTCGTCCCCCTGCGGCGGACCGTCCGCGACACGCTGGCCTGGTTCCAGGCGCAGCCCGCCGAGCGGCAGGCCCACCTGCGCTCCGGCCTCACGCCCGAGCGCGAGGCGGAGGTGCTCAAGGCCTGGAGGTCGCGGGCGGACGGCTAGCCGGGACGCGCCCGGCGCCACGGGCGGCGGGGGCCCGGCCCCGCCCGCACCGCCGCTCGGCCTACACCAGCTTCGCGTCCAGGCTGATGTCGGCTCGGAACAGCTTGGACACCGGGCATCCCTTCTTCGCCGCCTCGGCGTGCTCGAAGAACTCGTCCTCGTCGATGCCGGGGACGTCGGCCTCCAGGTGGAGGTCGATGCGGGGGATGGAGGGTCCACCCTCGCCCGGCTCGAGGTGCACGTCCGCCCGCGTGCGGACGGACTCGGGCGGATGCCCCGCCTGGGCGAGGATGTTGGAGAGCGCCATCGAGAAGCACCCCGCATGCGCGGCGGCCAGCAGCTCCTCGGGGTTGGTGCCCTCGCCCTCCTCGAAGCGCGACCGGAAGGAGTAGGGGCCCTCCCAGGCGCCGCTCCCTACCGTCATGGTGCCGCGGCCGGCCTTCAGGTCACCGCTCCACTGCGCGCGCGAAGATCTCGTCGGCATCTGCCTTCCTCCGTTCTCGTCCGTGTTGGGCGTGTGGTGGTCGCGGAAGGCAGGCCGCAAGGGTCGCGCCGGAGTCGGCGAGGATCGGGCGAGGGCGTGCGGAGCGGAGCGAAAGCCCGGGGGCGGCGGACCGGCCCCCGGGCATCGGGTCCAGGTTCCGAGGAGGGCTACATCGACGGCGCTGGCGCGTCCCGGTTCCAGATGTTCATGACGCCCTTCCAGGAGCCGTCCGCCTGCTTCTGCCAGATGGCGCCGAACTCACCCGCCTCGTGCACGGGCGAGCCCTGGGCGGGCTGGATGTCTGACGTGTAGACTCCCCACCCGGCCGCGAGGCTGCCGGAGATCCACATCTGTTTGGCCACGTTGTGGGTCTTCACCTGGCCCTGGGCCAGGAAGTCGGTCCACAGCTTTCGTATCGCGTCCGACCCCACGGCGGGAGGCGCGTCCGGCGGGCTGCTGACCGCGTCGGGCGTGAACATGGCCACGAGGCCGTCCACATCACCGGCGTTCATCGCAGAGTCGAACCCCGCGATGGCCGCTTCGAGGGCCGCGGAATCCGCGGCCGTGGCGGCCGGGGCGGACTGGGAGCCGCCTGTCTGCTGGTCGGTGGGCGCGCAGCCGAGCTGGGTCGCGGTCGCGGCCGCGAGAAGGATGAGGGCGAGCCGTGTTCGCATGGGTCACCTCTGCAGGTTGTCGCACGCCGGGAAGGGTGAGAGGGTCGTTCCGGCGGGCAGGGAGCCGAACTCGCGGCGACTGAGATTGCCGGGTATCTAGATATGCTACCGCTGCCGAGTGCGCGGCGCCAGTGTCGGCGCATCGGGGCTGGCGGCCCATCCGACTCACGGAAGCTCGAGGGCCCCTCTTGATTCCCGGGTCCCTGCGGTGGCAGCTTCGTGGACGCTCGCCGCGGCGAGCGCACGGGCGAGTGGAGCCTCCCGGCGCGAGGCGGCCTCCTCGCGGTTCCCGAGAACCCGGGCCGGATATCGGCAGCATGCTCTTGTTCCTCACTCTCATAGCCCTGTACCTGCTGCCGGTGGCCCACCCGGCTCTCACGTCGCTGGTGGGCGTCGACACCAGCTGGCTGTGGGGCGTCCACCTGGTGCCGGTCGCCATCCTCGCCTACCGGTATGGTTTCTGGGGCGCGCTTCCGGCGGTCCTGATCAGCGTCATGCTGGTCATCCTCGGGGAGTACGTGCTGGCGTCCACGGTGCTCTCGGGAGTCGGCCCCGGCACGGCCGACACGCTCGCGCTGGCCACCAGCTTCTCGGACGTGCTGGTCGCCGCCCTCACCCTGTACGCCCGGCGCACGGCCCACCGGCTCCGGGACACGGCGTTCACGGACCACCTCACCGAGCTCCCGAACCGCCGGCTGTTCCTGGACCGTCTCTCTCACAGGATCGCCCAGGCCCAGCGCCGCGTGGGGTCCCGGTTCGGTGTGCTGTTCCTGGACCTGGACGACTTCAAGCTCATCAACGACAGCCTCGGACACGCGGCCGGCAACGAGGTGCTGCAGCGCATGGCGCGGCGCCTGGAGCGGTGCATCCGGGCGGGGGACACCGTGACGCGCTGGGGGGGCGACGAGTTCGTGATCCTCCTGGACGAGGTCGTCGACGGGGCCGGGGCCGAGGTCGTGGCCCACCGCATCGCCGAGGCGCTCGAGACTCCGGTGGAGGTCGACGGCCATCGCGTGCAGCTCGCGGCGAGCATCGGCATCGTGGTGGGCTCGGAGCACGACTCGGATCCCGAGGGCCTCGTCGGACAGGCCGATACGGCCATGTACCGGGCCAAGGGGCAGGGCAAGGGACGTATCGAAATCTTCGACCGCTCCATGCACGAGCGGGCCCGGACCCGGCTGGCGCTGGAGACCGATCTCGGACACGCGCTCGAGCGTGGCGAGTTCGTGCTGCACTACCAGCCGCTGGTGTCGCTGGCCAATGGCGCGGTGGAGGGCCTGGAGGCCCTGGTTCAATGGCGGCATCCCAAGCGGGGTCTGCTGGCGCCCGGACACTTCATCGAGGTGGCCGAGGACACGGGCCTCATCGAGCAGCTCGGAACGTTCGTGCTCCGGGAGGCCTGCCAGACCCTGGCGGCGTGGCGCGGGCGCTTTCCGGCGGCCGCGCACCTGACCATGGGCGTCAACGTGTCGCCGCGGCAGCTGTCGCGCGGGGACTTCGTGGACCTCGTGGCGGAGACGTGCCGGGAGTTCGCCCTGCCTCCGGCGCGGGTCAACCTGGAGATCACCGAGACGACCCTGGTCGAGAACGCCCAGATGGCGTCCCGCTCCCTCGAGCAGCTCCGGAAGGTGGGCATCCAGCTCTCCATCGACGACTTCGGGACCGGCTACTCGTCGCTGCACTACCTGCACCAGTTCCCCGTGCAGAGCCTCAAGATCGACCGCTCCTTCGTGGCCGCCCTCGGGGCCGATCCCCGTAACTCGGCCATCATCCGCGCCGTCGTGGCGCTGGCCCAGGAGCTCGGGATCCGGACGGTGGCGGAGGGCGTCGAGTACGCGAGCCAGATGCAGGTCGTCCAGAAGCTGGGCTGCGATCTCGCCCAGGGCTACCTGTTCTACCGTCCCCTGCCGCCCCAGGAGGTCGAGTCGCTCATCGCCCGGATGGGGAAACCCACGGCCCTCCGGGCCGCCGAGTAGCCTGGCGGCGGCGTCGGGCGGCGGCTCTCCCGGCGGGGGGCCGGCACGGCAGACGTCCTCCGCCACAGCCACGGTCTTTCACAGGTTACGTGCGGTCCTCGGAAGGCATTTCCTCTTGGAACGGGGTCCGACGATCGAACGCGTGATCACGCGTCCTTCCATGATCGTGGCCGTCTTCAGGATTCACACCGCTCTCTCCGTTCGACCGTGTTCCGAAAAATGGCTCGCCGTTCGAACCCTTGATTTCTCGAGTTATCGGTGTATCCTTGGTGACGGTCCGTCCCCGCGTGCCCGCGGACGACCGCCACGGGCGGTCGCCGTACGCGGGCCGCACCCCCGGAGGACTCTCGACCGGGTGGTGGTTTGCTCCTCTTCCTGTCGCTCACGGCCGTCTACCTGCTTCCGGCAGCGCACCCGGCCCTGTCCGCGCTCCTCGGCGTGGACACCGGCTGGCTGTGGAGCGTGCATCTCGTCCCCGTCGCCATTCTCTCCTATCGGAACGGCGTATGGGGGGCGATTCCGGCGGTGCTCACCAGCGTCGTCCTGGTCCTCATCGGGGAGTTCGTGCTCGGGGGCGGAACCGTCGTCGGCCTGGACCCGTCGTCGGCCGATCTCCTCGCTCTCGCCACCAGCTTCTCGGACGCCCTCGTCGCCGCCCTGGCGCTGTATGCGAAGCGGAACGCGCGAGTCCTGCGTGCCGCCGCGTTCAGGGATCACCTCACCGGCCTTCCGAACCGGCGGTTGTTCCTGGATCGTCTCACACACCGGGTCGTCCAGGCCCGGCGCCATCCCCGGGACCGGTTCGGGATCCTCTTCCTCGACCTGGACAGCTTCAAGCTCATCAACGACAGCCTGGGACACGCGGTCGGAAACGAGGTCCTCCGGCGCACGGCCCGTCGCCTGGAGCGCAGCCTCCGCGACGTCGACACGGTGACGCGCTGGGGCGGCGACGAGTTCGTCGTCCTCCTGGACGAGGTCGAGGACGAGCAGGAGGCCACGATCGTGGTCCGGCGCATCTTCCACGCGCTCGAGCGCCCCATGGAGGTGGAGGGCTATCGGGTCCAGCTGGACGTGAGCGTGGGGGTGACACTGGGCACCGAGCACGACACGGACGCGGAGGCCCTCGTCGGTCAGGCCGACACGGCCATGTACCGCGCCAAGGGGCAGGGCAAGGGTCGAATCGCCGTGTTCACGCCTTCGATGCACGCGCAGGCGAGGACCCGCCTGGAGCTGGAGACGGAGCTCCAGGGCGCCATGGAGCGGGCCGAGTTCCTCCTCCACTACCAGCCACTGGTCTCCCTGGAGGACGGTGGCGTGGCGGGCCTGGAGGCCCTGGTGCGGTGGCGGCACCCGCGGCGCGGATTGCTGTCTCCCGCCGACTTCATAGAGGTTGCCGAAGAGACGGCCGTGATCGTGCCGCTGGGGACGTTCGTGCTGCGAGAGGCGTGCCGCACGCTGGCCGGGTGGCGGCGTCGGCACGGGGAGCTGGACGGCCTGTCGATGGCCGTAAACGTATCGGCCCGACAGCTGTCGCGGAGCGACTTCGTGGAGCTGGTGGCGGAGGTGTGCCGCGAGTTCGAGCTGCCGCCCGGGTGCCTGCACCTGGAGATCACGGAGACGGTGCTGGTCGAGAACGCGGAGGCCGTCTCCCGGTCCCTCGACCGCCTGCGGAGCGTCGGCGTGAAGCTCTCCATCGACGACTTCGGGACCGGGTACTCGTCACTGGACTACCTGCACCGCTTCCCCGTCCGCCAGCTCAAGATCGACCGGTCCTTCGTGGAGCCGCTCCGCGATGGGCACCGAAACGCGGCCATCATCCGGGCCGTGGTGGCGCTCGGCCGCGAGCTGGGGATCCGAACCGTGGCGGAGGGGGTCGAGACCGAGCAGCAACGGGCCGTGGTCGAATCGGCGGGATGCGACTACGGACAGGGCTACCATTTCTTCCCGCCGCTGCTGCCCCAGGAGACCGAGACGCTGATCACCCGGATCGCGGCGGGGGTGGCCCGGGCGTAGACGCGTCGGGGGAGGCGGGCGCGGTCCCGGCCTCTGAGGCCGGGACGGGCTGGCGTCGGCGGCCGCCGGCTGGCCTACAGAGAGCGCAGAAGCTCTGAGTGTACCGCCTTCGTCTGGGGAGAGGGGGTGACGCCCAGCTCCCGGGACATCAGGGTCCGGCAGGCCTCGTACACGCGCAGCGCCTCGGCGGCGTTCCCGGCCGCGGCGTGCGCGCGCATCAGGAGGCGGTAGCCCGATTCCCGGAACGGACGGAAGGTCACCGCGTCGCGCGCGGCTTCGACGGCGAGCGGATACTCCTCGTTCCACAGGTAGACCCGGGCCCGGCACTCCAGGGCCCGGACCAGGATGGCGGCGAGCTTCTCCCGGCGTCGCTCGAACCACCGACCCTCCTCTCCCGGGAGAAAGGGTCGTCTGGCGATGTGGTGGGCCACGGCGGAGGGTCCGTAGGCGGCCGCGGGGTCGCCGCGTTTGAGGGACGTCTCCGCCTCGTGGATGGCGTCGCTCGCCACCTCGTGGTCGATCCATGCGCCCGTGGGAAGGAGGAGCTCGTAGCAGCCGCCCCCGGCCTCGATCGAAGCGCCAGCGCAGAGTCCGGCGCCGGCGAGCAGCGTGCGCAGCTTGCTGACGATCGAGCTCAGGGAGGCGTCCCACGACGGCGGAGGGCCGGAAGGCCACAGCGCCTCCGCTAGGGCGTCTCGCGTGACCGGCGTGCTCCGGTGGCCGACCAGGAACGCGAAAGTGGCCCGGCCCTGCGGCCCGGGAAACGCGTCCGCTTCGAAACGAGTCCCGCCCGCGTCGACCGTCATGCGGCCGGAGAGGTACACGCGCAGGGTGACGGGCTCCAAGCTCATTCCAAGCTCCTGCCAAACGTCCGGCAACCCCGGTTGCGTATTATCAACCCGTCGGCGACCGGTGACAACGGAACACCCCCCGCGAAGGGAGCCAAACGATGGCGAGCAAGCAGGTGTCCTGCGACTGCGGCAAGGTCATTCGAGAGGAGACGGACGAGGCGCTCGTCGCGGCCGTGCAGGAGCACGCGAGCGACGTTCACGACATGGACCTGACCCGCGAGCAGGTCCTCTCCATGGCCGAGCCGGTCTGAGGGCACGCCCGGCCGCCGGTCCACGGCGGCCGGGCGCCCGCGTCACGGGGCCGGGTTCCGGCCAGCGGCCGGGCCCAGGCCGGCTTCTCCGGGCCGCCCTCCCTATGCGTAGAGGATGCGCGCCACCTCCTCGAGCCGGTCGACGCCCCTGACCTCGTAGGGGAACAGCGGGACCTCCTGCATCCGGAGGTCCGGATAGGCATCGCGCAGTCGGCGGAGCTGCACCGCCTGGCCCTCCGCCTTTCGGCGCAGGAACTCGGAGTCCCGCGTCTTCACGACGTTGTTCACGACCAGTCGGTGCACGTCCAGACCGTGCGTCCGCATTTCGGCGAACGCGCCCTCGAGCTGGTCCACGGCCAGGGCCTCGGGAATCGTGACCATCGTGAAGCCGACGCGTTCCCGCAGGAAGGCCATGCACGCCTCCGCTAGCTCCTGCCAGCGCCGCAGAACCTCCAGGATCGACTCACGCCCCTCACCCGATGTGCGGATCCGCGAGTAGATGCGCGGCGCCATCCGTAGGTGCTCGCCCAGGAGCGCCGGCGTCTCCAGGAGCGCGAGCGTCTGCCCGAGAGGCGCCGTGTCCCACACGATGCGGCCGTAGGCCCCTTCCTCCGCCAGGCGGCGGATGTGGTCCACCATGAACTCCTCGTTCAGGCCCGGGAGCACCGAGGTCATGAAGGCCACGAAGGTCGGATAGTCCACGTCCACGAAGGCGGAGAACACCGCGTACACGTCGCGTCCGAAGCGCTCGTCCCACATGCGCCGCACCTCGTCCAGGCCGAGCTCCAGGATGTCGAGCCCGGGCCGGATTTCGCGGGCTCCCGCCGGGTCGGCGCTCCGCTCCTGCCTCGGCAGGCCGAAGATATGCGAGAGGGAGGGTGTGGGATCGGTCGAGATCGCCAGGGTACGCTGGCCTCGGCCGGCGACGTGCAGGGCCGTGGCGGCGGCGCAGGTGGTCTTGCCGACCCCGCCCTTGCCGATGAACACGTGGACCGCCTGGTCCGCGGGCGGCGGCGCGAGAGGCTCGGATCGGTCGGTGGCCGGCAGGGCGATCTCCGGGCGTGAGGGGCGGCGATGCCGGGCCCCGGGGATGTCCTCTCGCGGCCCGCCGACGACGTCCCACGTGCAGCACCGCCCGTGCCACGGCCCACGCCGCGAGGGGCGCCCTCCTGTACCGGTTCGTTACGGTCCCGTCACGGGCTCGAGCGGGATGGCCGGGAAATTGAAGGATCTATGATTCCGGGTCGATCCATCACTGGACCCGAGACCGGCGGGGGCCGCAGCGTGCACTGGGCCCCCGCGAGCGAACCTCCGAGACCGCCGGGGACTGATGACGAGGTCACACACCGCGGCCGCGCAGGCTACCGACGCCGGAGTGGACTTCCCGCTGCGCGTCGCCGCCATCGACGTGGGTTCGAACGCCATCCGCTACGTCGCGGCGGAGTTCGCCTCCCCCGGGGACTTCGTGGCCATCGACGCCGTGCGCGTGCCCGTGCGTCTGGGTCACAGCGTGTTCCTCTCGGGCCACCTGGCGGAGTCGGCCATGGACGAAGCGCTCGCGGCCTTCCGCGGCTTCCGGGAGCGCATGGAGCGGGACGAGGTTGGACAGGTCCGGGCCGTGGCCACCAGCGCCGTCCGCGAGAGCCGAAACGGCGACGCGTTCATCGAGCGGGTGCGGCGCGAGACGGAGATCCCGCTGGTCGCGATCACCGGCAACGAGGAGGCCCGCCTGGTGTGGACGGCGGTCCGCAGCCGGCTCGACCTCGGGCGGACCAAGTGGATGCTGGTCGACGTCGGTGGGGGCAGCGTGGAGGTCTCGCTCGTCGACGACGCGGGCCTCCTGTGGTTCGAATCCCACCGCATGGGCACCGTGCGGCTCCTGGAGGAGCTGGCCGAGCACCCGGAGTCGCCGGCGCGCTTCCGCGAGCTCCTGGCCGAGTACGCCTCGACGCTGCGTATCCCGGCCGCGGCCCGCCACTGGAACCCCGCGGGCCTCATCGCGACGGGCGGGAACATCGAGGAGCTGGCCGAGCTGGCGGGCGCCCGCCCGGACGAGCGGGGCGTGAGCCGGCTCCCTGTGTCCGACATGCGGCGGGTGATGGACCAGCTGGCGCGGATGTCGTACGCCGAGCGCATCGAGGAGCTCGGCCTGCGGGAGGACCGGGCGGACGTGATTCTCCCGGCCGCGGTCGTCTACGAACGCCTCGCCACCCTGGCCGGCGCGCGCGAGATGGTCGTCCCGAACCTCGGCGTGAAGGAGGGCGCGCTCCTGGACCTGGTCGACGAGCTCACCACGGGTGTCGCGCACCAGGACCGCCGGGAGCGACTGGTGCGGAGTGGGGCGCTCAGTCTGGGCCGCCGCTACCTGTTCGATGAGGAGCACGGCCGCCACGTGGCGCGCCTGGCGCTGGCGCTGTTCGACCGCCTGGCGGAGGTCCACGAGCTGGGTCCGGACGACCGGCGCCTCCTGCTCGCCTCGGCGCTCCTCCACGACGTGGGCCAGTACGTCTCCTACCGGAAGCACCACAAGCACTCGGCCTACCTCATCGTGCACTCGGAGCTACCGGGCATCGCTCCCCGGGAGCTTCCGCTGGTGGCGCTGGTGGCCCGCTACCACCGGCGCGCCGGACCCAAGGATGCCCACTACCTGTTCGGGGACCTGGACGATTCCGAGAAGGACCGCGTGATCCGGCTGGCCGCGCTCCTCAGGGTGGCCGACGCCCTGGACCGCGAGCACCTGCAGCGCGTGGGCGACATGCAGCCCCGGGTCATGGATGGGCGCCTGGAGCTGAGGCCCGAAGGAGAGGGGGACTTCCTGCTCGAGAAATGGGCGCTGGAGAAGAAGGGAAGGATGTTCGCCGACGTCTTCGGTCTCGAGCCCGTGCTCCTCGCGCCCGACCGCCCGGTGCGGCGGGGACCCAGGCTCCGGCGGTGAGCGCTCTCCCGGACTTCGAGATCCCGTGGGCGGTGCGTCCCCGAGAGGTCCCGGCCGACGCCGGGCCGGGCGACCCGTCGCTCTTCCTGAACAGCGAGCTGAGCTGGATCGACTTCAACTGGCGCGTCCTGCATCAGGCCCTCGACACCCGCCATCCGCTCCAGGAGCGGGTGCGCTTCCTGGCCATCACGGCCACGAACCTGGACGAGTTCTTCATGAAGCGGGTAGGCGGCCTCATGCGGCAGCGCGAGGCCGGGGTCGTGCAGCCCTCGCCGGACGGCCGCACGCCCGCCGAGCAGCTAGAGCTGGTACAGGAGGCGGCGCACATCGTGTACTCCAGGATCAGCGAGACGTGGGAGAGGGACCTGCGCGGTCGCCTGGCCGAGGAGGTCGGCCTCGTGGTCCGGGACTACGACAGCCTGGGCGAGGACGAGAAGCGCCGACTCCACGACCGGTTCCGGAGCACGATCTATCCGGTCCTCACGCCGCTGGCCGTCGACCCGGGGCACCCCTTCCCGTTCATCTCCAACATGAGCCTCTCGCTGGCCGTTGTCCTCCGGCACCCGCAGCGCGACACGGTCCACTTCGCGCGCCTCAAGATCCCCCGGAACCAGGCGCGCTGGATCGAGCTCGACGAGCCCGGTCACGTCCTGCCGATCGAGCAGCTCGTGCGCACGCACGTGGACGAGCTGTTCCGCGGCATGGAGGTCGAGAGCGCGCACCTGTTCCGCGTCACCCGAAACGCGGACATGCGCCGGGACGAGGAGGAGGCGGAGGACCTCCTCAGGATGATCTCCGAGGAGCTGCGCGAACGACGGTTCGCCCAGGTCGTCAGGCTCGAGATCGAGCGCTCCATGCCCGACACCGTGTTGGAGCTCCTGCTTCGCGAGCTGGACCTGACGAAGCGGGACGTCTACCGGGTGGACGGCCAACTCGACTTCTCCGATCTGCACGCCCTGGCGGACGCCAACGGCGCGGCCCACCGGTTCGAGCCCTGGGAGCCGGTCATTCCGGCCCGCGTGCTACGGGAGGGCGAGTCCGAGGACGTGCCCGACATCTTCGCGGTGATCCGCTCCGGCGACCTGATGGTGCACCATCCGTACGATTCCTTCGCCGCCACGGTCCTGCGCTTCGTCGAGGAGGCCGCCGTGGACCCGCGCGTGCTGGCCATCAAGCAGACCATCTACCGGACCTCCCAGCATTCGCCGATCGTCGACGCGCTCATCCGGGCGGCCGAGAACGGGAAGCAGGTGGCGGTCCTCGTCGAGGTCACCGCCCGGTTCGACGAGGAGGAGAACATCGAGTGGGGACAGATGCTCGAGCATGCCGGCGTGCACGTCACGTACGGGCTCGTGGGCCTGAAGACCCACGCCAAGGTGACGCTCGTCGTGCGGGCCGATCCGGATGGCATCCGGGCCTACACCCACATCGGGACGGGGAACTACCACTCCGGCACGGCCCGCCAGTACACGGACATCGGGATCCTCACCAGCCGACCCGAGGTCGCCTTCGACGTCGTGAACCTGTTCCACTACCTCACGGGCTACGCGCCCGAGCAGGAGTACCGGCGGCTCATCGTGGCGCCCCGGGACATGAGGCGGCAGTGGGAGGAGCTGATCGACGCCGAGATCGAGCACCAGCGCGAGCGCGGCACCGGTTGCATCATCGCGAAGATGAACGGCCTCGACGACGTGGGCATGATCGAGCACCTGTACCGTGCGTCGGAGGCCGGCGTGCCCGTGGACCTCGTGGTGCGCGGCATCTGCCGGATCCGCCCGGGCCTGTCCCGCTGGAGCGAGAACATCCGCGTGGTGTCGATCGTGGGGCGGTTCCTGGAGCACGACCGGATCTTCTACTTCCACAACGACGGCGCGCCGAGGTTGTTCATCGGGAGCGCGGACTGGCGGCGCCGCAACCTGGAGGGTCGCGTGGAGGCGGCGCTGGAGGTCGACGATCCGGCGATCAAGGAGCGGCTGAGGCACATCCTGGACCTGGCGCTGGTTGACGATCGGCTGGCCTGGGACCTGGCGGCGGACGGGAGCTGGACGCAGCGACGTCCCACGCCCGGCGAGGACGCCCACAACTTCCACGAGATCCTCATGAAGGAGGCCCGCGAGCGGCGGCTCGAGGAGGACCGGCCCTGGGAGATCGAGCCCGGGACACCGGTCGTCCGCCGGCATCCGAGGGAGGGGTCGGCGCGTGGCCGGAGATGAGGGACTTCGGCGCCGCGGCGAAGTCCCGGGCCTGCCCGACGGGGTGAGCCCGCTGGAGCGGGCCCTGGCGCTCGCTCTCCGCGCCCACGCCGGTCAGCGGAAGCGAGACACCGACCCGTTCATCCTGCACGACGTGGTCGAGAAGAGCGACTGGACCCTCGAGGGACTGCGAGCGCAGGGCTTCTCCGACCCGGTCGTGCGGGCCGTCGACGCTCTCACGAAGCGGGAGGGGGAGAGCTACGAGACGCTCGTGGAGCGCGCCGCCTCGAACCCACTGGCCCGGGACGTCAAGCGCGCGGACCTGGCGGACAACATCGTCCGGGCCCGCGCCGCGCTCCGGTCCGCCCCGGAGTCCAGCGAGGCCCGCGCGCGCCTGGAGCGCTACGAACGGGCCAGAGCGCGCCTCACCTGGGGTCCGTGAAGCCACCCGGGCTGTCTTCGCTGGCCGTGAACGCCGCCGTCCGCTCCGGGCTGGCCTCGGACAGGGCTCGGCGCACACCGTCCGCGTCGAGGTTGGTTCCGTAGACGGGTGTCCCGGGCTGCTGTCCCCAGGACTCGTCCAGGCTCCCGGCATCGACCGGGTCGAAGCCCAGTTCGTCCACCAGCTCCACGACCACCGCCTTCGCGTCGGGATCGTCGCCGGCGACCGGGAGCGCGATCCGATCGGGGTCGCTCTTCGGACGACCGAGCTCCATCAGGTGGGCGGCGTGGATGTTGTTGAACGCCTTCACCACGGGCCGGCCGAGCTGCTCGGACACCCAGCGGCTCTCGGTCATCCCCTGCTCGATGCCGGCGATGCGCCCGTCGCGCTGGCGCGGGTAATAGTTGCCCGTGTCGACGACGACCACGTCATCCGGGACGCCCTCGAACAGGTCGTCGGGCAGGTCGGGGATGGCGGCCTCCGGGATCGTGACGATGACGATCTTCCCGGAGCGCGCCGCCTCGCGGGCCCACACGGCGCGGGCGCCGGTCTCCCGGGCCAGGTCGGCCAGCGTCGCCGGATCCCTGGAGTTGGCCACGGAGACCTCGTGCCCCAACTCCGTGAGCCTCCGGGTGAGCGTGCCGCCGATCTGCCCCGCTCCGATGATGCCGATGCTCATCGTACTGGCGCCTTCTCGCGCAGGATCCGCATGAACTCCCGCATCCAGGCCGGGTGGTCGGGCCAGGCCCGGGCCGAGACCATGGCGCCGTCCACCACCGCGGAGGAGTCCACGAACGTGGCGCCGGCCCGCTCGACGTCCGGGGCGATGGCCGGGTAGGCGGCCGTGCGCCTGCCCTCGAGGACCCCCGCTGCCGCCAGGCCGAGGCCGGCGTGGCAGATCTGGGCCACGGGCCTGTCCTCGTCGAAGAAGTGGCGCACGATGCGGATGAAGTCCGGGTCGTTCCGGATGTACTCGGGGGCGCGCCCTCCGGGGATGACCAGGGCCGCGTAGTCGGCCGGGTCCACGTCCGCGAACGCGAGATCGGCGTCCCACGAGTAGCCGGCCTTCTCGGTGTACGTGTCGAACCCGGGCTCGAAGTCGTGCACCACGAAGTGGAGCTTCTTCTTCGAAGGCGCCGCGATGTCGACCTCGTAGCCCTCCTCCAGCAGACGCTGGTAGGGGTACATGACCTCGAGCGACTCGGCGGCGTCTCCGGTCAGGATCAGAATCTTCGGGGCGGGCATCGGGGCTCCTCCTTCTCGGCTCGGCGGCTGAGGGGTCCTGGACCAGCTTCTCGCCTCCGTCCCGTTGCGATGGTCGTGCCACGGACGGACGCGGGGCGCGAGAGAGGCCTCGGTCGCGGGAGCCCGAGCGCGGCCGAGGTGAACGACCTGGAGACGCTCCCCACTCGGAACTCGGTGACGGGCGTCGCCGCCGCAAAACCTGAACGAACGGCGAGTCGTGGATTCCGGTGTCGAGGATGGCGCGGTCTCTGCCCTCGCGGAAGCAGTGCGGCTAGTCGAAGTGGAGAGGGTCTCTGAGGTTCTGTAACTCCCGGTAGTAGTAGAGGGGAGTCGGCCGCCTGTCCCTGAACGTCAGCCTCGCCAGAAAGGCGACCTCCTCCTCGGTCGCGGTGCCGCTGAGGGAAGGATCCTCGAGAAATGCCCGGAACCCTGGCTCCTCGGCCGGAGGTTGCCCCGGTTCCTGCTCGACGAACCCGAATCTCTTCACCGGCTCGGAGATGACACGGGGGTTCAGAACCACCTCGAGCGCGAACGTCTCGAGGTCGATGTCCCAGGATTCGATCAGCGGGTCCAGAAAGGCGAGGCCGCTCTCAATGGACACGTGAAAGATGTCCGTGTCGAGAAATTCGAGAACGCTGACACGCATCTCTTCGTAGCTCAGTCCGCCGAGCCGAGCCACCCTGCGGAGCCACTGCTCGTCTTCCAGCTCATCCCTGGCGACTCCCCTGACCACGTCCAGCAGCTTCTGGGCGACCAGACGCTCGAGCTCACCGAAGGGCTGCCTCTCGAAGATCGCGCGCACCTGCTGTTCTTTCTCCGGATCGCACTTTTGGAGGATCGTCTCGCGGAACTCGCGGAACAGGGGGGCAGGCTCGTCGCCCAGCTGTCTCCTCAGCTCCTGCCTCCGCTGAGAATCCGCCAGCGTCGCCAGCTCCCCGTCCGGGAGCTTCAGGAACTTCTCCATCTTCCCATAGATGTCGGTCCGGTGCGAAGCGGGCGGCGCCTTCTTGCGCGTCAGCAGTTGAGAAATGTAGGACTCCGTCACCTGGGCGGCTCGAGCGAGATCCTTCTGCTCCAGGTCCAGCTCCTCGAGGCGTTGTCGGATCACGGACGACACATCCACGCGGTACCTCCCTCGGCCCCCCGGCCATGAGTTACTTGTAATGGTTAAGTAGGAGGCTTATTTGCCGCAAGGTGTGCCTCGACTTGCTGTGTACTTGACAAGTGAAGTATATCACCGTAGGTTGTAATCAAGTTAAATAAACATAGTTGATCATCGGCCACCTCAACCCAGGAGTCCACCATGTTTGCCCGGAACGTCACCATGCATCTCAAGCCGAATACTTCCAAGGAGTTCACTCGGACGCTCGAGAACGACATCGTCCCCATGCTTCGGAAGCAGACAGGGTTTGCCGACGAGCTCACCTTCCTCGGGCCGGACGGCACGGAAGCCGTCGCGATCAGCCTGTGGGACAAAAAGGAGAGCGCTGAGACATATAGCCGCGAGGGCTACGCCAATGTGCTGAAGGGTCTGGCGAACGTCGTCGAGGGAACGCCGGTGGTTCGTAGCTACGAAGTGTCCAACTCGACCTTCCACAAGATCGCCGCGCGCAACTAAGGCCGAGCGATCTGTTCACGGGAGAGGGCGGCGTTCTTGCCGCCCTTTTTTCGTTCCGGCCGGCTTTCTCACCCACGCCGACTTCGAGGACCGCGTCCCGCGGCTGCCACACCTTTGCCTGCGGCGTATCTCCGCGGACGGCTGCCAGCTGCTGCAGGAGATAGATAGCTCGGGTCCGGTAGCGCACAGGGGCAGCCGGCGGTCCGGCGCCTCGTCGTGTCGAGGCCCGGCCGCCGGAAGGCATCCCCGACGCGGACCCACCGGATTCGGAGGGGCGGCCATGCTTCAACCGCGTCCGGTCGATCGCCGGGGTCAGCTCACGCGGAAGGAAGAAGAAGTGGAGCCGACCGGGATCGAACCGGTGACCTCCTGCTTGCAAAGCAGGCGCTCTCCCGACTGAGCTACGGCCCCTCGAAGACCTCGCGCTCCACGGATACACCCGGGCGGGGACGTTGGATCGCGGGTCGGGCCCGGCGGTCTCTCCGGGCGCCGGGGAAGCTAGTCCGGGCCCCGGCGACGGACAACCGGTCGCGTGGCCCCGTCGCTCTCCACCAAAGGTAGTCTCCACCCCGACCGTGGCCTTATCTTCATCGTTCCCCGAGCGGGTGGGGACGGCCCGTGCGCGGCCGGACCTTCCGGCGGTCTCGGGGCTACTCTCAGGCGTCCCGCGCCCGGCCGGCGCGGGGCCGCGGGCGGGCCGCGACCGAGCGACCAGGAAGGAAGCGGATGGCCACTCCCCTTGAAGCGATCGGCACGACGATAGAGACCAAGGACACGCACGGCCTCGAGCCGGAGGACCTCCTCGGGTTCTACCGGACCATGGTCACCTCCCGGTGGGTGGACGACCGGGAGATGGCCATGAAGCGCCAGCAGAAGATCTTCTTCCAGATCTCGGGCGCGGGCCACGAGGCCATCAATGTGGCCGCCGGGAAGGCGATGAGGTCCGGCCAGGACTGGCTGTTCCCCTACTACCGGGACCGGGCCCTATGCCTCCAGCTGGGCGTCACGCCCTTCGAGATGTTCCTGCAGGCGGTGGGGGCGGCGGACGACCCGGCCAGCGGCGGGCGCGAGATGCCGTCCCACTTCGGCCACCGGAAGTACAACATCCCGACCTCCTCCAGCCCCGTCGGCAGCCAGTACCTGACCGCCGTGGGCTGCGCGGAGGCGGTCGTGCGGGCCGACGCCATCCGGATCGACGAGGAGACGCTCCCGCGCGCCGGAGACGAGCTCGTGGTCGTGTGCGGCGGCGAGGGCTCGACCTCCGAGGGCGAGTTCTGGGAGGCACTCAACACGGCCTGCAACCTAAAGCTCCCGGTCATCTTCCTGGTCGAGGACAACGGCTACGCCATCTCGGTTCCCGTCGAGGTGCAGACGCCCGGCGCCAGCATCTCGAAGCTGGTGTCCGGCTTCCCCGACCTCATGGTGCGCGAGTGTGACGGCACCAATCCGCTCGAGAGCTACGAGGTCATGCTCGAGGCCGCGGCGCGCTGCCGGGAGCGGAAGGGCCCCGCCCTGGTCCACGCGCACGTGGTCCGTCCCTACAGCCACTCAATGTCCGACAGCGAGGACATGTACAAGACGGAGGCGGAGCGCGAGGAGGAGGCCCGCCGCGACCCGATCAAGACGTTCGGGGAGTGGCTGGTGCGCGAAGGCCACGCCACCGAGGAGCACCTCCAGTCGCTGCGGGAGGAGGTGGACCGGGAGGTCTCCGAGGCGGCCGACCAGGCCATGGAGCACGAGCAGCCCGCCCCCGACACGCTGTACCTGCAACTGTTTTCGGAGGACGTGGACCCGACCTCCGACGACTTCGCCACCGAGCCGGCGCTGGAGGGGAACGAGACCACCATGGTCGACCTCCTCAACATGTGCCTCCGGGACGAGATGGAGCGAGATCCGCGCATCGTCGTCTTCGGCGAGGACGTGGCGGATGCAAGCCGCGAGGAGGTGCTCGACCAGGTCAAGGGGAAGGGCGGCGTGTTCAAGGTCACGGCCGGTCTGCAGCGCCGCTTCGGCGGGGACCGCGTGTTCAACTCGCCGCTGGCCGAGGCCAACATCATCGGCCGGGCGGTGGGGCTGGCCACGCGCGGCATGAGGCCCGTGGCCGAGATCCAGTTCGTCGACTACATCTGGCCCGGCTACAACCAGCTCCGCAGCGAGCTGGCCACCATGCGGTGGCGCTCGAACGGACACTTCTCGGCGCCCGCCGTCATCCGCACGACCTACGGCGGCTACCTGGGCGGCGGGGCGATGTACCACTCGCAGAGCAGCGGCTCGCTGTTCACCCACATCCCCGGGCTCCACGTGGTTTGCCCCTCGAACGCGCTGGACGCCAACGGGCTGCTGCGGACCGCCATCCGCTGCGAGGACCCCGTGCTCTTCCTGGAGCACAAGCACCTCTACCGGCAGACCTACAACAAGAGCGCCTATCCGGGCCCCGACTTCATGATCCCCTTCGGCCGCGCCGCCCGGGTCGAGGAGGGGACCGACCTCACGGTGGTGACCTACGGGGCCCTGGTGGAGCGCACCCGCAAGGCCCTCAAGAAGCTGGAGAAGGACGGGACGCCGGTGAGCGTGGACCTCCTCGACCTGCGGACGCTGAACCCGCTCGACATGGACGCGATCGCCGACTCGGTGAAGCGGACGAACAAGGTCCTGGTGGCCTACGAGGATCCGCGCTCGTGGGGCTGGGGCGCCGAGATCGCCGCCCGCATCGCCGACGAGGTGTTCGAGTGGCTGGACGGCCCCGTGCGCCGCGTCACCGGCACCGACACGTTCGTGGCCTACGCGCCGCGCCTCGAGAACGTGATCCTGCCGCAGGTGGACGACCTGGCCGAGGGGATCCTCGAGCTGCACCGGTACTGAGGGATTTCGCCGGTCGAGGGAGGCGGGCCGGCGCTTCGCTCATCCCGGTGGCTCCACAACCCCCGCTCGCATGCTCTACTTGTACAAGTAGAGGGCCCCGCGACAGCCTCCCGGGCCTACCTGCGGACAGGCAGCCCGCTCGGCACGGCGGCCGGGATCACGCCCCGGAGATCGCGGGCGCGGTCGTCGGTCAGGGCGCGCATGAACGCGGTCACCTCGCTCACGAAGGTGGCGTCGAAGTCCGCGGCCACGATGAAGGGCGAGCGGGCTGCAAGGACGGCGTCCTGGTTGTCCACCAGGGTGCCTCTCAGCAGCGTCTCGGGGATGTCCGCGTCCGCGTAAGCGCGCAGCTTCTCGGCGTTCCGGCTGTAATGGTCGATGAAGTCGTCCAGGTGCGTGAACTGCCCGGCGTGCCCGTACGGGCCGGTCAGCTCCACGTTGCGCAGCGGCGAGGTCCGGAAGCGGTAGAGGTCGTCCGGATCCCCCGTTACGTTCAGGCGCCCGAAGTCGTCCTGCCCCGAAGGCCCGTTCCCTGCGCCCGGACCGAACTGGGCGAGCGCCACGTCGTGAAACTGGTCGTCGGAGAAGACCGGCCCGTTGTGGCAGGTCGAGCAGGGAGCCTCCATGAAGTCTAGCGCCCCCCGGAGCTGCTCAGCCGTCAGCGCGTCGTGGTCTCCCTCGAGAAACCGGTCCCAGGGCGCGTCATCGAAGGTGAACGCGTCGACGAGGAAGCCGGCGATGGCGTTGGCGGCGTGGGCGAACGTCATGTCCTCGAATCGTCGGCCCGGATAGGCGGCTTCGAACATGCGGCGATATTCCGGAATCTTCCCGAGCCGCACCATGAGGGCCTTCCACACGTCCCGGAAGTTCCCGTCGGGCACGTCCCCGAGCTCGTTCTCGCCGGGCTGCCCCCGCATCTCGAGGCGATTCACCACCGGGAACATCGGCTGAGCGGACACGGCGCCGAACTCCAGCGCTCGCGTGATGTCTCGGGTGAGCTGGCTTCCGGCCGGCGTGTGGAACTTGCCCGCCCGGTCGACCTCCACCCGGCCGTCCAGGAACATGTGATCGAGTCTCGCGAGGTTGAAGAGCGGCGGAGCGTTGCGCGGGATGAAGGTCTGGTTCGGGTGCACCCGTGCGGGGCCCAGGCCCGTGGCCCCCGTCCCGATGGCCAGGCTCCGCCCGTCCCCGGTGGCCAGCTCCGGCAGGTGGCAGGTCATGCAGGAGATGTCGCGGTTCCCGCTCAGGATGGGGTCGAACGCGAGCGCACGACCCAGGGCGGCGAGCTCGGGCCGCACCCGGGGCGAGCGCGGCATGGGACCGATGCCGTGCCGGGCCGCGAGGGACCGGACCTCCGCGGCCAGGGTGCGGCCGCGCCGGGCGGTCGCCGGGGGTCCGGTCGGCGTGCTGGGGGGTGCGGTCGGTCCCGCATCGGAGCAGGCGGCCAGGAAGAGAAGCGCGAACGCCGCGGCGCCGACCAGACCGGTTGCATGGCCCGGCCAGCCGGGATTCTGGGCGAGGTCTGACCTCATGGTCCTGGCCTCCTGACGTGGGCGACCGGGCTCGCTCGCGGCGCCTCCGCGAATGGGGCCGGCACGCGATCGATCGCGGACGCCGTAGTGTGCGAAGACACGGCGGGGCGGCAGGTGCCTGCCGCCCCTCGCGCGCTCCCGGCCGATCCGTGCGTCACGGGCTCAGTACGGTGAGTTCTCGCAGAGTGGAACGGCGGAGTTCCAGTTCGAGAACATGCCGTCCGGGTTGTGCTCCCACAGCCAGATGTGGAACATCCAGCCGCCGAAGCGTGAGGGCGCGAATGCGATCGGGGGGTCGATCGCCAGTCCCATGTCTTCCGAGGTGGGCGCGGTCCCGCCCTCGGGCCACGTGTCGCTGTAGGGGATGAAGTAGTCGAACGCGGCGAGCCGGGCCCGCGGGTTACCCTGCGAATCCTCGCGCGGACCGCCCTCGACCGGGGCGTAGACCAGAAGCTCCGGTGTCCGGTAGTCGACCTCGTCGTCGAGTCCCACGGCACCCGCATAGTGGTAGCCCATGCCACCGGCGGTCGCGTCCGACACGCAGCCGTCGGGCGAAGTTAATCCCTCGATGACGACCAGGCCCGGGTAGTCCTCCATCGCGGCGTCCAGGTCGTGGTACTTCGCGGTGGACTTCTTCAGCTCGCTGAGCTGCCGGGCCAGCTGCGGGTTCGCCGCCGTGGGAGAGGCGTCGACCTTCACGCCCGCCACCGCGGGGGCAGCGAGGCTCGGGGCCTGCTCGTTGCACGCGGCGAGCACGCCCGCGGCGGCGCCTGTCAGGACCAGGAACCCAATGGGCCAGTGCCGGATCTTCATGATGTTCTCCCCTCCTCTGGGTGGGTCGGATACCGAAGGCATCCGACGGGATCGCCGCCGGCGGCTCGCGGGCCAGGGTTCGGAGTGCGCGGTCGCGGCGGCGTCATCGTCTGTCCCGGGGGCCGGTGAAAGCCGTCCGGACGGAATCGCGGAAGTCTGTACAGGCCCGACCGAATTTCGTAAATTGTCAAACGCCCTAACGGGAGGCCGATTGGGCCGGCCCGGAGCCAGCGTGCAGGAGCGCCACCGGGCGGCGCGTCTCGCCTCTCACTTCCCGTTACGTAAGGCGACGTCGAATTGGCTCATCGTCCTGACGGCCGGCTCCGCCTGAACCGTGGCGGCGAGGCTTCCGTGGCCAGGCTGCTCGACGCCTCTATGTCCGGTAGCGCGGCGGCCTTCGACCGGCTGTTCGAGGTGGTGTACGACGAACTTCGTGACCGCGCCCGCGCCCAGCGCCTGCGGTGGCGGGGTCAGGAGACGCTCGAACACAACGGCGCTCGTCCACGAGACGTACATCAAGCTCGCCGGGGCGGGGGACGCCGACTGGGAGAGCCGGGCCCACTTTCTGGCGATCGCCTCGCGGGCCATGCGGCAGGTGCTGGTCGACTACGCACGCCGACAGACCGCGGCCAAGCGCGGTGGCGATCGGCGGCCGGTGTCGCTGGAGGAGATCATGATCGAGCCTGGACGGAGCGCTTCCGGCGACCGTTCGGAGGCCGTGCTCGCCCTGGAGGCGGCACTCGCCAGACTCGAGGAGGAAAACCCTCGCCACGGACGGATCGTGGAGTGCCGTTTCTTCGGCGGAATGACGATCCGGGAGACGGCCGCCGCCCTGGGCGTCTCCGCGGCGACGGTCAAGCGGAGTTGGGCGGTCGCCCAGGCCTGGCTCTACCGGGACATCAGGAACCATCTGCGAGGCTCTGAGGCCTAGAACAGTGCCGGACGTGCCCCTGGGGACCCTGGAGGAGCTGTTTGAACGGGCGCGCGGCCTCCCGGCCGGCGAGCGCGCGGCGTTCGTGGCCTCCTGCTCGGACGATCCCGGCGTGCGCGTGGAGCTCGCGTCGCTGTTGGACGCAGCCGAGGAGGCGTCGGCCTTCTTCGAGGCACTGGCGACATCGCTGATCCCGTCGGCCGCGCGGCCCGCATCGGTGGGGATGGACGGAGCGGGCGGCCAGGAGGCCGGGAGCCCGCGCGTGGTGGGCCACTACCGGATCGAACAGCTGCTCGGAGCCGGCGGGATGGGGGTCGTGTACCGGGCGGTGGACACTCGGCTCGGCCGGGAGGTCGCACTCAAGTTTCTCCCCCACCACCTGGGAAGGGACGACCGGGCTCGCCAACGCTTCCTGGCCGAGGCCCAGGTGGCCGCCGCTCTCGACCACCCCAATGTGTGCGCGCTGCACGAGATCGGCGAGGACGCGGAGGGCAGGGTGTTCATCGCCATGGGCTATTACGGAGGCGAGACCCTGGACCGCGTCCTCGAGAGGAGGCGTCCCGCGGTCGAGGAGGCCCTGGGATGGGCGCGGCAGATCGCCTCCGCCCTGCAGGCCGTCCACGCCCGTGGGGTCGTCCACCGGGACATCAAGCCCGGCAATGTCCTCCTCGCAGCGTGCGGCACGGTGAAGCTGCTCGACTTCGGGCTGGCCAAGCTGGGCGACGCGACGCTTACCGAGGCGGGCAAGCGGCTCGGCACCGTGGCCTATATGTCGCCGGAGCAGTCGCGCGGCGGGAACGTGGGGGCCGAGACCGACCTGTGGTCGTTGGGCGTGGTCCTGTACGAGATGCTCACGGGGCGGCGGCCGTTCGGTGGCGGGAACGCGGCCGTCATCCTCGAGGAGATCCGGCACGGTCGGCCAGCGCCCCCGTCCTCCCTCAGGGACGATCTTCCGGCGGGCCTCGACGAGCTGGTCCTGGGGCTGCTGAGCCCCGACCCGGCCGCGCGCCGTGGTCCGTTCCGGGCGCTGCTCGGGGAGGAGGGGCGGGTCGGAGCGGGCGCGACGGCGGGGTCTGCGCGCCGGTGGCGATGGGCGGCCGTGGCCGGGGCGTCCGCCGCGGCCCTGGTCGCGGCCGGCTGGCTCCTCCACGGGAGGCTCGCCGGGCCGGACCTGCCCGAGATTCGCAGGCTTGCCGTGCTTCCGCTCGCGGATTCCACGCACGCTGCGGAGCAGCACTACCTCGTGGAGGGTCTTCACCAGGCGATGATCGAGGATCTGACGCGAAGCGGAGCCGTCACCGTGAGTCCGTCCGATGCCGTGGAGCCTTACCGGGACAGCCACCGCCCGCCGCGCCAGATCGCCCGGGAGCTGGGCGTCGACGCGGTTGTCGAGGGCTCGGTCTGGAACCGCGGCGACAGCCTCGGCGTGGAGATGCGGCTGCTCCGGGGGGATTCCGCTGCTCCGGTCTGGGCGGGCCGCTACGGCGGCTCGGCCCGCGGGGAGATCCTGGCGCTCCCGTCCCGGGTCGCGGCGGGCATCGTGGAAGCGGTGGGGGCCGAGCGCACCGGTCCGGCGCACCGTGGAGCGCAAGCGGCCGCGGGCTCCGAGCCCCGTGCGGAGCGCGCCTACCTGAGGGGGATGTACGAGTTCCGGCGCCAGAAAGACCAGGACCTGTCCGACTCGACCGAGCAAACCCGGTACCTCCGGGAGGCGATTCGCGACTTCAAGGAGGCCGCGATGATCGAGCCGGACTGGGCGGCGGCGCACGCCTGGCTGGCGCGGGCCTATCACTGGCTGGCCAGCGGCCTCTCGTGGGCCGACTCGAGTGGAGACTACTTCGAGCTCTCGAAAGCGGAGGCGCTCCGGGCCGTGAGCCTGGACGAGTCCGAGGCGCAGGGATTCGCGTCCCTGGGGTTCGACCTCTTCGCCTACGAGCACGACTGGGTGCAGGCGGAACGGGCCCTGCGGCGGGCGATCGAGCTGGAGCCGACCTCGGACAACCACTGGACCTACGCGTACTACCTCCTGGTGGTGGGCCGCTTCGCGGAGTCGATCGAACACTTCGAGGAAGCCAAGAGGAGGGACCCCATCTCCACGCTACTGAGGTGGCAGGAGGGGCGTACGTACGCCTGCGCCGGTCGCTACGATGAGGCCATCGCTCAGTTCGAGAGTCTTCGACGGTGGGGCCAACCGGAGGGCGAGGTGGGGCGAATCTCCATGGCCTACGCCTACGCTCACGCCGGCCGGTATCGCGAGGCGATCGCAGTGCTCGAAGACGGCATCGTCCGCACCGACAGCGCCTTCCAGTACGTGGCCAGCCTGGCGTACGTCGAGGCCAGGGCGGGAGACGTCGGGAAGGCGCGAACACTCATACGCCGGCTCGACGAGAGGTCCGCGGGCTGGGAACGGAAATTCCCCGAGACGCTAGCGGCGGTGGGCGAGCTCGATCGGGCAGCCACCGCATGGCAGCAGACCATCGAGCACGATTGGGCCCAGCCGGCGCTGATGCGCTGTTGGCCGGCCTATCCCTATCTGCGGGACGACCCCCGCATCCAGAGGGTCGAGCGGAGCATGCACTTTCCGGCGCCGTCTTCGCCGGACCGTCGGCGCTGACGGCGGGGCCGGTCGCCGGCGGGAGGCGTGCTATCGACGGCCCGTGTCACCTCCGTCGCCCGACCCGCGACCGGTCTCCTCTCGCCTCCGCCACTTCCGGATATCCCGCACCAGCTCCCGTCGCCCGACACCCGGTCCTCCCAGCTCCAGAGACCAGCCGTGCAGGTCGAAGTGGGGGAGCGTGTGCTTGCGGTCGATCCAGTCGGACCTGAGCCCGTGCTCCCGCCCCCAGGCCACCAGCTCCTCCAGCGACGTATCGCTGTAGGCGTGGCACAGCGGGTCTTCCTTCGCGATGTCCGCGTGGGGGACGTCCTTGGGCGCAGTGTGGTAGTGGAACTTGATCACGCGGGACGTTAGCCGGCGGGCCGCCCGGCCGCGAACTCCCTTTCTCTCTTCCGCGGCCAACCCCTAACTTGAATCTCACCGTGCCATGCGGCCCGCGCTGGATGTCGGTCGTCCGGGCCGAGAGGGGTCGCGACCCCTTCCGCGTTCCCCGCCAGGCCACCACTCGCTCGCTCCGGAGGCGGTCATGGAGTCCTTCAAGGCGGTATTCCTCACCGTGGTCGTGGCGGTCGCGCTCGTGGTCGTGGCGGTCCTCTTCCACATGAAACGCCCGTCGTTGGAGAAGGCGCAGCCGACCCCCTCCCTGGTCCGGGCCACGGGCAAGTGCGCCTCCTGCCACGAGGAGGAGACGGGCGCCATCGTGGCCGAGTACCGGAAGAGCCGCCATGCGCAGCGCGGCGTGACCTGCCTGGACTGCCACGCCCCGGCCCCGGGCCAGGACTCCCTGGCCCATCGCGGGTTCACGATCGCCACGAAGCTGACGGCCAAGAACTGCGCCGGCTGTCACGCGGACGAGTACCGGCAGTTCCTCCGGAGCCGGCACGCGGCGCCCGCCTTCGCCGCCATCCACGGGGCGGCGTCCTTCACGAAGGAGGAGGTCGACTTCGCCGAGCGCTTCCATCCGGGTGCGGTCAAGCGGCCGCCCAACGCGCTCGCGGCCCTGGAGGGGGACACGGCCATCCAGTCGGGCTGCGAGTCGTGCCACTCGATCGGCCGTCCCAACCCGGACGGCTCCGTCGGCACCTGCACGGACTGCCACGCGCGCCACGCCACCTCGGTGGCCCTGGCTCGTCGGCCGCGCACCTGCGGCCAGTGCCACATGGGCCCGGACCACTCTCAGATCGAGATCTACGAGGAGTCCAAGCACGGCGTCCTGTTCGAGGCGCAGCAGGACCAGATGAACCTGTCGGCCGACCCCGCCCGGCTCACCACGGCTGACATGCCGGTCCCGACCTGCGCCACCTGCCACATGAGCGGCCTCGACAACCTGAACGTGACCCATGACGTGACCGAGCGCCTATCCTGGTGGCTGTTCGCGCCGGTCTCCAAGAAGCGGCCGACCTACGAGCAGGGCCAGGCCGAGATGCAGAGGCTGTGCGACAACTGCCATACGGACGCCCACACGAAGGCGTTCTACGCGCGCGCCGAGAAGATCGTGGCCTCGACCAACTCGCGCATCGCGGAGGCCACGGCGCTCATGGACTCGCTGCGCTCCGAGGGCCTCCTCACCCCGAAGCCGTTCGATGAGCCGATCGAGTTCACGTACTTCGACCTGTGGCACTACTACGGGCGCACGGCCAAGCACGGCGCCTTCATGGGCGGGGCGGACTTCGTCCAGTGGCACGGGAACTACGAGCTCCTGAACAAGATGACGGACCTCCGGGCCGACGCCCGCCACCTGCGGGAAGAGCACGCCGCCGCGAGCGGACGGTGAGACCTGCTGGGGCGCCGGTTGGCACGGGCGCGGCGGTCGTCGGCACGTCCCCGGGCGAGCGCGGTCCGACCAGGGCCCCGCACCGCAGACCCGGCATGCCGTTCCTCGTCGAGCTGTTCGCCGCGTCCAACCTGGCGTTCCTGGCGCTCGACACGTGGCTCGCGCACGAGACGAACAGCTTCGTGCGTCGGGCCGAGTGGACGCCCGTCGTGTTCTCGGTGCTGGCCGCCGCCGCGCTCGGCGTCAACCTGGTGGCCGCGTGGCTGCGGCGCGGCGGCGCAGGTTTCGAGGAGGGAGCCGGGCGGACCCTGGGGTTGGCCGTGGGCTGGGGAGGGGTCCTGGTGGGGGCGGCCGGCCTGGTGCTCCACCTGGGGAGCCGTTTCTTCGAGGACCTGACCCTGCGCAGCCTCGTGTACTCGGCGCCATTCGTGGCACCGTTGGCGTTCACGGGACTCGGCTTCCTGGTCCTCCTTCCGCGCATGGTCGAGCCGCGCTCGCCGACATGGGCCCGGTGGGTTCTCTTCCTGGCGCTGGGTGGCTTCGCGGGGAACTTCGTCCTGTCGCTCACCGACCACGCGCAGAACGGATTCTTCTACCCGGCCGAGTGGCTGCCCGTGGGAGCGGCGGCTCTGGCCGTCGGCTACCTGGCGGCCCTGTTCGCGACCCGGCCCGGTCCGCGCTTCCGGTGGGCCGGCTACCTGGTCCTGCTCCTCGAGGCCCTGATCGGGGTCGTGGGGTTCGTCCTGCACGGACTCCCGGCCCTGCACGAGGCGGGAGAGCCGCTCCTCTACCGGCTCGTGTACGGCGCCCCCAGGTTCGCGCCTCTCTTGTTCACCGATCTCGCCGTGCTCGGCGCCCTCGGCCTCGCCGGGCTCAGCCCCGGCTCACCAGCACCACCCCCGCCAGCAGGATGAGGGTGGCGGTCAGGCGCCGCCGCGTCCCCTTCTCGCCGAAGAACAGGGCGCCCGCCACGACCGTGAGGAGTGTGCCGCTCCGCTTGAGGGCCAGCACGTAGGCGGCGAGCGCCAGGCGAAGCGCCTCCATCTGGCACACGAACATCCCAGCGAACAGGAGCCCCTGGAGCGCGAGTCCCCCCGGCTCGCGGCGCAGAGTGGGGCCGAGCGGGGCCCGGACTCCGCCGCGGCCCCGCCGGAGGGCGAAGGGGACGAAGCCAACGGCGAGGCAGGCGGCGAGCGCCGCCCCGTAGAAGGCGGGCGAGCTACGCAGCACGGCCACCCGGTCGAAGGTGCCGGACACGGCCCACACGGCGGCCACGCAAAGCATGCGGCGGGCGCCGGGCTCGCGGGCCAGGGCCCGGAACGGAGCGAGGATCCCGGTCTCCGAGCCCGGCGACACCAGCAGGTAGACGCCGGCGGCGACGAGCAGGATGCCGGCGACGCCCTCCGCCCCCGGGTGCTCCGACAGGACCACCCACTCGACCGGGACCACGAACACCGGGGTCAGCGCGAGCAGCGGATAGGTGAGCCCCAGCTCCCCCGCCTCGAGGGCCGACACGTACAGGGTGAAGCCGATCAGGTCGAGGACGACGTTGACGCCCAGCACGGGCCAGAAGCCCGAGTCGACCCGCGGCACGCCCCGGACGAGCAGGTAGGCCAGGAGGAGCGGGAGGGCGAAGGCGAAGATGGCCCAGGTGGCCGGCCCCCGGCCGACCCGCCCGACGAGCCGTTTCGTCCAGGCGCCCTGCGCGGCGTAGAGGATCGCCGTGCCGGCGCCGAGGACGACCCAGGTCAGCGGTCCTTTCCGGAGTGGTCGTGCCCGCCCGCGGGCATGCTCTCCATCGCTCCCGGCTCGGGACCCGCCACCGGACCGGTCTCGCCCGCGTCGGCGTAGTGGCCGGAGAACATGTCAGCCGGCGCCGGACCGGCCTGCTCGGTCTCGTGGCTGCTCATCATGCCGGCAATGGTGCGCATGGGCGCCGTGACCGTGTTCCACAGGTCCTGCCGGTAGGTGGGGTCGCTGCGGTCGACGGGCGGCGCCTCCGCTCCAGACGCCGGAACGTACAGGCCCGCCACCAGGCCCATCCCCCCGAGCGGCGTGGCGTGGTCGAGCGGGTTGTCGTACGTGATCGTGACCCGGTAGACGTGGTCGTGCCGGATCGGGAGCCCGCCCTCGAGCCAGAAGTTGGCGGTCGGGACGCCGTACACGCGTCCGTCCGGACCCGCGTACGGACGATCGCTCCACAGGAGGTCGCCCGTGGTCACGTCCTCGAGCCGCACGCGGGTGGCGAAGTCGTGCATGTGCGTGCCCAGCCCGAGAATCCGGCCATCGACCGCCGGGCTGGCCTCCCAGGAGTGCTCGGAGCGCCCGGGCGGCACCGCGAAGTCCTTCACCCCGAGCGGCCCCATGACGTCCATGTACACCGGATAGGCGGACAGCGGGCGGATGAGGGGATCGTCCCGCGGCACGTACTCGAGCCGCACGTGCAGGTAGGCCCGGTCGAAGCTCTCCTTCGACGAGTTCGCGAACATGCTGGCCACCACGAAGCGCATGTCCGGGTGTGTGGGGATGCCGATCACCGGGGGCAGGGAGGCGGCCCCGGTCTCCCGTCCCGCCGCCATGATGCGTCGCGCGATGGGTGTGAACAGTTGCCGGCGGTCGGGGTCGATGAGGTTCACGTGGTGCAGCAGCCGGTCGGGCAGGTGGGCTCCCGCCGAGTCGGTGATCTCCCAGGAGAAGCCGCGGATCCAGCCCACGTCGGGCACGTCCACCACCTGTGTGGGCACGCGGTAGTGATGCATGCCGGCGGGCAGCCGCACGGGCCCGACCACGACCTCGAGGACGTGGCGGTCGGCATGGTCCACGGCGTGGATGTACAGGTGTCCGGCGTGCGGGATGGGAGGGCGGTCCTGGGCCGCGAGCGCCCCGCGGGCGCCCGGCGCTGGAGCCGTCGAGAACAAGACGAGGGCCAGGGCGGCGACGCGATGCCGGAACCTCATGGTCGGATCTCCTCCGGCAGGATCCGTGCGCGCCGGAGCTGGGGGTCGATGCGGAGGCTGCGGGTCATGATGGATCCCCTCGCCGGAAGGGCCGATGCGCGCCGGAGAGGCGCGTCCATCCGACGCCGGGACGAGCGGCCGTCAGGCCGGTGCTGGCACGTCGAAGTGCTTGTAATTCTTGGCGATGAAGTCCTTCCACTGCTCCGGGACCTCATCGTCGGGGTAGATGGCCTCGACGGGGCACTCGGGCACGCACGCTCCGCAGTCGATGCACTCCTCGGGGTGGATGTAGTACTGGTCCACCCCCTCGTAGATGCAGTCGACGGGGCAGACGTCCACGCACGAGGCGTCCTTGAGGCCGATGCAGGGCTGGGTGATGATGTACGTCATCGTCGTCCGTAGTCGTCAATGTGGGAGCCGGGGAGGGCGGACGATCCGGCCGCCCCGCGTCCCTGAAGTTCCGTCCGGACAATAAGACGCCGTGCGGGTCCCTGCAATCCGTCACGCTTCCCGCGAGCGACGCCAACGGCGAGGGACGCGCCAGCGGGCGGGCCGGGGGTCGCGCCGGTGCGATAGTTGCTCCAACGGGTGGCGCGCGCGGGGACGAATCGGTGGACGGGGGCGAAGACTCCGGGTATGTTTCCGGGCTCGGCGAACGGCCGATCCGCGCTCGCGAAACGACGAATTCGCGGCCGGTACGACACTGCAGACGGTACGACATGCGACGACTCACGGTACTGGATACGACGAACGGCTCGCCGGCTGGCTCCGGCCGCTCCGGTGGCCATGCTCGAGGCGGCCCGAGCGTCCCGGAGGGGACCGGCCCGGCCCCCTCTCCGGATGAATGGCCGCGCCGCAAGCCCGACTGGATGCGGGTCCGGGCTCCGGGCGGCACCCATTACCGCCACCTCAAGGACATGATGCGCGGCATGGGCCTGCACTCGGTGTGCGAGGAGGCCCACTGTCCCAACATCGGCGAGTGCTGGGAGCAGGGAACCGCCACCTTCCTCATCCTCGGGGACGTGTGCACGCGCAACTGCCCGTACTGCGCGATCGGACACGGCCGACCGGAGGAGCTGGACGAGGATGAGCCCCGGAGGGTGGCCGAGGCGGTGGAAGCCATGGACCTCCGCCACGTGGTGATCACCTCCGTGGACCGGGACGACCTGCCCAATGGCGGGGCGCGCATCTTCGCCGAGCTCATCCAGGAGATCCACAACCGCCTGCCCGGCTGCTCGGTCGAGGTGCTCACGCCCGATTTCCGCGGCGACCCGGAGGCCATCCGGACCGTCATCGAGGCGAAGCCGGCCATCTTCAACCACAACATGGAGACGGTGCGCCGCCTCCACAGGATGGCCCGGCCCGGCGGCCGGTACGAGCGGTCCCTCGGAGTGCTGTCGACGGCCCGGAGCCTGGACGACGACGTTCTCATCAAGACGGGCATCATGCTGGGGCTGGGCGAGCGCGAGGACGACATCGACGCGTTCATGGACGACGCGCTCGAGGCCGGCGTCCAGATCCTCACGCTGGGGCAGTACCTGCGGCCCTCGGAGGACCACATTCCGATCGACCGGTACGTCACGCCCGACGAATTCGATGCCTGGAAGCGGATCGGGGAGGAGAAGGGCTTCCTGCACGTGGAGAGCGGGCCACTGGTGCGCTCCAGCTACCACGCACGCGAGCAGGTGGAGGATCTCCGGCTCAGGGCGACAGCGGCCGGCTGAGGACGAGGGCACGCGGCCGGCGGCGTTCGGCGGCGCGCTCCACGCGAAGCGAGAGGCGCGATGGCGACGAAGAGCGAGACGAAGTCCGAGACCAGGAGCGACGAGGGGGAGGTAGATCTCCTCGGGCTGGACGAGGACGAGCTGCGGCGTATGCTCCGCCTCATGATGCTGGGCCGTCGCTTCGAGGAGAAGGCGGCCGAGGCCTATCAGACCGGCAAGATCGGTGGCTTCTGCCACCTGTACATGGGCCAGGAGGCGGTGGCCGCGGGCTGCATCACCCCCCTGCGCGACGACGACTACGTCATCACGGCCTACCGGGACCACGTCCAGGCCATCGTTCGCGGCGTGGACCCGAAGGCGGTCATGGCCGAGCTGTACGGCCGCGTGGACGGCTGCTCGGGCGGCATGGGCGGTTCGATGCACATGTTCGACCGAAGCCTCAACTTCATGGGCGGTCACGCGATCGTCGGTACGCACGTCCCGATCGCGGCCGGGGTGGGCTACGCGATCCGCTACCGGGAGGAGGATGCGGTCTGCCTGTGCCTGTTCGGCGACTCGGTCGTCAACGGCGGGCCGTTCCACGAGGCGTTCAACATGGCGGCCAAGTTCGAGCTTCCGGTCGTATTCGTGTGCGAGAACAACTCCTATGGGATGGGCACCGACATTCACCGCGTGGCCGCGGTGGAGGAACTGGCGGACCGGGCCTGCGCGTACGAGAACATGGCCTCCGCCTCGGTGAACGGCATGGACGTGCTGGCCACGCGCCGAGCCGTCCAGGAGGCCGTCGACCGGGCGCGGGAGCGGCACCTGCCCAGCTTCATCGAAGCGCACTGCTACCGCTACATGGGCCACTCGATGGCCGACCCCTCGCACGGCACCTACCGGACCAAGGAGGAGGTCGAGCAGCACCGCCAGGACGACCCCATCCTCACGTACCGCAAGCGGCTCATCGGGGCCGGGGTCATCACGGAGGAGGACTACGACGCCATGGACCGGGAGGCGATCGACCGGGTGGAGAAGGCCGCCGAGTTCGCCGAGCAGAGCGAGCGGCCCGACTTCGCGTCGATCTACGAGCACGTGTACGCCGGCGACTTCCGCGGCATCGACCGGAGGGACGCATGGCGGTGATCACCTACCGTGAAGCGCTCAACCAGGCGCTACGCGAGGAGATGGAGCGCGACGCGTCCGTCTTCCTGATGGGTGAGGAGGTCGGGGAGTACAATGGGGCGTACAAGGTCTCCAAGGGGCTTCTCGACCACTTCGGCGGCAACGAGTGGCGAGTGCGCGACACGCCGATCGCGGAGAACGGCTTCGCGGCGATGGGCGTGGGGGCGGCCATGGCGGGGCTGCGTCCCGTCGTGGAGTTCATGACCTTCAACTTCTCCCTCCTCGCCTTCGACGCGGTCGTGGACTCGGCGGCCAAGATGTACCAGATGTCGGGCGGCCAGTACAACGTGCCCATCGTGTTCCGCGGACCGGGCGGGGCGGCCCTCCAGCTGGCGGCCCAGCACTCCCAGGTCCCCGACGCGTGGTACAGCCACGTGCCGGGTCTCAAGGTGGTGGCCCCGGCCACGCCCAGAGACGCCAAGGGCCTCCTCAAGAGCGCCATCCGGGACGACGACCCTGTCCTCGTAATCGAGGGCGAGCTGCTCTACAACATGAAGGGCGAGGTCCCGGACGGAGAGTACCTGGTTCCGATCGGGGAGGCCGAAGTGAAGCGCCAGGGCTCCGACCTCACGATCGTGGCCCACTCGAAGATGGTCCACCAGGCGCTCCAGGCCGCCGACGCCCTGAAGGAGAAGCACGACCTCGACGCCGAGGTCGTCGACCTCAGGTCCCTGCGTCCGCTCGACATCGAGACGGTGGTCGAGTCGGTGAAGAAGACCAACCGGGTCGTCGTCGTCGAGGAGGGCTGGCCGCAGGGCGGCATCGGCGCCCAGGTGGCCGACGACGTGCAGCGCGAGGCGTTCGACTGGCTGGACGCGCCCGTGGCGCGTGTGTCCGGGCTCGACGTCCCCATGCCCTACGCCCGCAACCTGGAGAAGCAGGTCTTCCCGGACTCGAAGCACGTGGTCCGGGCGGCCGAGCACGTGTGCTACCTGGACGGGAACTGACCGATGGCGACCAAGGTCGTGATGGCCCAGCTCAGCCCCACGATGGAGGAGGGCCGGCTGGTGGAGTGGAAGGTGTCCGAGGGCGATGAGGTCGAGCAGGGCGACGTGGTCGCCGAGATCGAGACCGACAAGGCGAACATGGACGTCGAGGCGCTCGGCAGCGGCGTCCTGCGGACGATCGTGGTCCAGGAAGGCGAGACGGTTCCCGTCGGAGCCCTGATCGGCGTCATCGCCGCGGAGGACGAGGACATCGAGGATCTCCTCCAGGATGCGAAGGCCGAAGCGGCGGCCGCCGGGGAGGAAGGCGAGGAAGAGGCGGAAGAGGAAGCGGGCCGCGAGGGTGCGGTCGCCGAAGAGGAGCGCGCCGAGGAAGCGGTCCGTGAGCCGGCCCGCGCCGGCGCGGCGGCGGGCGGAGCGAGCGGAGCGGCCGGGGCCGCCGTCCCGACCGGCGGCGGCCGGCGCGACGGAGGGCGGCTGCGGGCCTCGCCGGTGGCCCGGCGCATGGCCGAGGACGAGGGGCTCGACCTGTCGCGGATCGAGGGCTCGGGTCCCGGCGGCCGCATCGTGAAGGCCGACGTCGAGGAAGCGCTCGAGAGCGGCGCGGCGATGCGGGGCGGCCGCGCGGCGGGCACCCCGGCCCGGCTCTCCGAGGAGACGGTCCAGCTCAGCCAGATGCGCAAGGCCATCGCGCGACGCCTGACCCAGTCGCTCGGGCCGGTGCCCCACTTCTTCCTGACCACCGAGATCGACATGGGCCGGGCCCTGGAGCTGCGGGCCGAGCTCAACGAGCAGATCGGTGGCGGGGAGGCGGACGCCCCGAAGGTCGGTGTCAACGACCTCCTGCTCAAGGCGGCGGCCGAGGCGCTGGTCCGCCATCCGGAGATCAACGCGAGCTGGGGCGAGGGCGAGATCCGCCGCCACGGCCGCGTGGACCTCGGGATCGCCGTGGCGCTCGACGACGGGCTCATCACGCCGGTTCTCCGGGACGCGGACCGCAAGGGCCTGGTCCGCATAGCCTCCGAGGCCACCGAGCTCATCGACCGGGCCCGCCGCCGGAAGCTCGACCCGGACGAATACCAGGGAGCGACCTTCAGCATCAGCAACCTGGGCATGTTCCCGATCGAGGAGTTCACGGCGATCATCAACCCGCCCGAGGCGGCCATCCTCGCGGTCGGCCGCACGGCCGAGAGGGCGGTCGTCGTGGACGGGGAGATCGTGGTGCGCCGCCGCATGCGCGTCACCATGTCGTGCGACCACCGGGTCATCGACGGGGCCACGGGGGCCCGTTTTCTGGAGACGTTCAAGGGCATGCTCGAGAACCCACTGGCAATGTTGGCATGAGGCGAGGCATACATGGCTGATTCGTTCGACGTCGTCGTGATCGGGGCCGGGCCGGCCGGCTACGTGTGCGCCATCCGGGCCGCGCAGCTCGGACTCAAAACGGCGTGCGTGGAGTCGAAGAGCTACGAGGGCGGGCTCGGGGGGACGTGCCTCAACTGGGGCTGCATCCCGGCCAAGGCCCTTCTCGAGAGCGCGGCCCTGGCCCACAAGCTCCAGAGCCAGGGAGCGGCGTTCGGCGTGAAGCCCATCCAGGTCGAATACGACATGGGCGCGGCGGTCGAGCGCAGCCGGACCATTAGCGAGAAGCTCGTCGGCGGGATCTCGTACCTGTTCAAGAAGAACGACATCGAGTCCGTGATCGGACGCGGCCGCATCGCGGGGAAGGGCAAGGTCCACGTCGAAGTCGAGGACGGCGAGGACCGGGAGCTGGAGGCGAAGCACATCGTGATCGCCACCGGGTCGGTCATGAAGACGTTTCCCGGCTTCGAGTTCGACCGGGAGAAGGTGATCGGCAGCCGCGAGGCCCTGGCCCTCTCCGAGCTGCCCTCGAAGATGGTGGTCGTGGGCGGCGGCTACGTCGGGGTCGAGTTCGCGGACGTGTTCGACGCGTTTGGGGTCGAGGTGACGCTGGTCGAGGCGCTGGACACGCTGCTGCCCGGCTTCGACCAGGAGCTCGGCAAGACGCTGGCCCGCTCCTACAAGAAGCGGGGCATCGACGTCCGCACGGGGACGAAGGTGAAGTCGCTGGACCGGGACGCCGATCCGATGGTGCTCACGATCGAGACGAAGAAGGGCGAGGAGACGATCGAGACCGGCCTCGTGCTGATGGCCGTCGGCCGCCGGCCCGTGCTGGAGGACATCGGCCTGGAGGCGGTCGGGGTCGAGACGACCGACGACGGTTTCATCCGGGTCGACGAGATGCTGCGCACCAGCGTGGAGGGCATCTACGCGATCGGCGACGTGGCGGGTCAGCCGATGCTGGCCCACAAGGGCTCGCACGAGGGGATCATCGTCGCCGAGCACATCGCCGGTCAGAGCCCGCACCCGCTGCGCCACGACAACATCCCGAGCATCGGCTACTGCCACCCCGAGGTGGCCAGCATCGGACTCAGCGAGGAGCAGGCGGCCGAGAAGGGCTTCGACGTCAAGGTGGGCAAGTTCCCCCTCTCGGCCCACGGCCGGGCACTCACCGCCGGCGACAACGAGGGCTTCGTGAAGATGGTGATCGACACGAAGTACGGGGAGGTCCTCGGCGTCCACATGATCGGCCACAACGTGAGCGAGCTGGCGGCGGAGGTGGGGATCGGGCGCATGCTCGAGGCCACGGCCGAGGAGTTCGCGGCGCATCCGCACGGGCATCCGACCATGTCGGAGGCCGTGATGGAGGCGGCCCTCGCGGCCATGGACCGCTCCATCCACATTTAGCGTCGCCGGGAGACTCCGTGGCCTCTCTCGCTGAAATCGTCCAGGTGCGCGTGCCGGGCCGGGTCCCGTACCGGCGGGGGCTCGAGCTGCAGCGGGCGCTGGGGCGGGCCCGCATCGAAGGCCGTCTCGAGGAGGACCTGCTTCTCCTGGTGGAGCACGAGCCCGTGGTCACCCTGGGCCGCGGAACCGAGGCCGGCCACCTCCTCGCCGGCCCCGAGGGGCTGGCGGCCCGCGGGGTCGAGCTGGTCGAGATCGAGCGCGGGGGCGACGTCACCTATCACGGGCCCGGCCAGATCGTCGGCTATCCCATCCTGGACCTCCGCCGCTACCGGAGGGACCTGCACTGGTACCTGCGGTCCGTGGAGGAGGCGCTCATTCGGGCCCTGGCCCGGCTGTCGCTTCCGGCCTTCCGGGTGGCGGGCCACACCGGGGTTTGGGTGGGCGAGGAAGGGGCGATCCTCGCCGGGGAGCCGGGCTCCGACGGGGTCGATCGAGGTGCCACGGCTCCCGTCGAGGACGCCATCACCCGGGCGATCCTGGCCGGGAGCGTGCGCAAGATCGCCTCGATCGGGGTCCACGTCAGCCGCTGGGTCACCTGGCACGGCTTCGCGCTCAACGTGACCGACGAGCCGATGGAGAACTTCCGGCTCATCGTGCCGTGCGGGATCGACGGTGTGCGCATGACCAGCCTGGCCGCCGAGGGCGTCGGCGTGGGCGCCGGCCGGCTGGGGGAGGCGCTGGCCGCCGGCTTCTCGGCCGCTTTCGGGGTCCGAGTGCGGCGGGAGACCTCCACGCTGGAGACGCTACGCGCGCGAGCCGGGTCGATGGCGTCGGCCGCGGGACGGGACGCCGGCGGACGCGATCGGTCCGCCGAGCATCGCCGCGTCGCCAGAGGAGGAGCCCCGTGACCGGACTGTTCGACATCCTGGGTCCCACCATGGTGGGACCCTCCAGCTCGCACACCGCCGGTGCCTGCCGGTTGGGTTACGTGGTCCAGGCGATCGTGGGCGGCACCCCGGAGCGGGCCCGGATCGGCCTGCACGGCTCCTTCGCGATGACTGGCGAGGGACACGGGACCAAGAAGGCCATCATCGGGGGCCTGCTAGGCTACCTGCCCGACGACGAGCGCCTGCGGACGAGCCTCGAAGACGCCGACACGCACGGGATGGACTACGCTTTCGAGAACATCGACCTGGGCGAGGGGGCGCATCCCAATTCGGCGCGCTTCGACGTGAGGCTGGGCGACGAGAGGGCGGAGATCCTGGGCGCTTCGATCGGGGGCGGCCAGATCCGCATCTTCGAGATCGACGGATTCGACGTCGACCTCACGGGCTCCCTTCCCACCCTGGTGGTCAACGCCGACGACGTGCCGGGCACGATCGCGACCCTCACGCGCATGTTGACGGACGGGGGCGTCAACCTGGCGACCATGCGGGTGGACCGTACCGGGCGGGGGGAGCAGGCGCTCATGACGATCGAGGCGGACGCCGAGATTCCCGAAAAGCTCATCGACGCGATGCGGAGCCAGGACTGGGTCCACTGGATCCGCTACGTGCGCGGGCTCGTCTAGGGACGGACGACAGCCGGGAGGAACCATGTTCACGTCGGTAGAGACCTGGTTCGAAGAGGCCGCACGCCAGGACGTCGACCTGGCCGAGGCCGTCCTGCTCCGCGAGATGAAGGACACCGGCGCCGACCGCGACAGGATCCGGTCGCGGATCCGCGACGCGCTCGAGGTGATGGAGAACGCCGTCGCCGAGGGGCTCGCCTCGGAGGCTCCCAGTCCCAGCGGGCTCACCGGCGGTCGGGCCCGGCGACTGGTGGCGGCCGGGCCGCGGCTCATGGGCGAGACGGTCACGACGATGTTGTCGCGCGCCATCGCGACGCTGGAGGTGAACGCGCGCATGGGCCTCATCGTGGCGGCGCCGACGGCCGGCGCGGCCGGCGTCGTGCCGGGCGTGCTGCTCACCATGCGCGAGGAGAGGGGCTGGTCGATGGACCGGCTGGTGGACGGGATGCTGGTGGCCGGCGGGGTCGGCGCGGTCATCGCGCAGAGGGCCTCGATCTCCGGTGCCGGCGGCGGTTGCCAGGCGGAGACCGGCAGCGCCGCCGCCATGTCGGCCGCGGCGGTGACCTACCTCGAAGGGGGCGACCCCGAAAAGGTGGGTACGGCGATCTCCTTGACGCTGCAGGGGATGCTGGGCCTCATCTGCGATCCGATCGCCGGACTGGTCGAGATTCCGTGCGCCTACCGCAACGCCAGCGCGGCGGTGCAGGCGGTGGCCTGCGCCGAGATGGCGCTCGCCGGACTTGACTTTCCGGTCATGCCCGACGAGGTCATCGACGTCATGGGCGAGGTGGGCAGGAAGATGGACGTGCGTTATCGTGAGACCGCGCTCGGGGGCCTGGCCGCGACGCCCAGCGGTCAGAGGATCGCCCGACAGGCGGGCATGCCGGAGCTCGTGCAGCTCCAGCGGAGCGGGAGAGCGAAGGGCGAAGAGTCGGCCCGGTTCGGGCCGTCGTGAGTGGAACGATAGAACTGTGGAGAGCCGGATGACGGCGTTGTGGCTGTTGCTGTTGGCCTCGGTCGTAGTGGGGCTGGTCGTGGGAATCCTGGCCAAGCTGCCCCCCAGGCAGCTGGTGGCCGAGGTCGTGGTCATGTGCCTCCTGGCCCTGACCTACTACGGGCTCGTGGCCCTGGGCGGGGTGTCGCAGGGAGGCTGAGCCCGGATCGGGCTCGCGCCCGCCGGAGGACGGGCCTCAGTCGCTGCCCCGCCGCCGCTCTCTCCTCCGCTTCGCCAGCTCCAGGCGCGCGCGCCGCCGTTCTTCGGCGTCGTGGTGCCGTTGCCATTCCTCCGGCGTCTCCAGGCGCAGGAGGGGCACGGGCGCCGGCTCACCCTCGTCGTCGATGGCCACCATGGTGACGTAGCACGAGTTCGTATGGCGCTCCGCCCCCCCGGCCACCGACTCCGCCACCACCTGCACGCCCACCTCCAGCGAGGTCCGACCCACCGAGTTCACCGACGCCCTCAGCGTGACGATCTCCCCGATTCGGATCGGGGTCCGGAAGTCGACCTGGTCGACGCTGACCGTCACGCACGGACGGCCCGCATGCCGGGTCGAGCACACGTAGGCGATCTTGTCGACGGCCGCCAGCACGATCCCGCCGAACACGGACCCGAACAGGTTGGCGTCCTGGGGGCCCATGAGCTGGGTCATCGTGACCCTGGATGCGGACACGCTCTTCACGGCGTCGAGGTTCGAGCGACCCACCACCGCGGGGAGATCCGGAATGCCGCCCACCGGCCCGTCGACGCCCTTCGTCAGGCTCACGGCGAGCGGCCCCCTGTCGAGTCGGACGCCGCGCCAGGCGCCGCCGGCGCGGACGGCGAGCCCGCGGGGGCGGCGGCTCCGGCGTCGGCGCGGCCGGCCGCCGGCCGGGCGCGCTCGTCCGCGCCATGGGCGATCCGGCCGCCCATGAAGCCGGTGACGCCCGCCAGACAGGCGGTCAGGACCCCGACCATGAGCACGAAGCGGCGCAGGCGGCCGTCGTCGGGCTGGCGGAGCGAGAACGCCGCGAACACGCCATCGGCGAGGACCGCGAGGAGGGTCCAGGTGGCCCACGTCCGGTGCGTCTCGATGAGTCCCGGAGTCACGAAAGTGCGCTGCGACACCACGTCGCCGGCCGCGATCCCGCTGTAGTAGGTCGGGAGGACGACGAGCCCGGCCAGGAAGAGGCTCGTGACCCCGTAGCGCTCCCAGCTCGGCCGGTCCAGGATCCATCCCGCGAGTCCCACGGCCATGCCGACCACGGAGAGCACGATGGGGAAGGGGTTGAGGACGAGGTGGACGTACTTCCAGGTCAGAGCGGGCAACCTCGGGCGCCTCCATCGAGCGTATGTGCCGAGCGGTCCCGGCAAGATAACCGGCCCGGCGCGCCGGAACACTGTGGCCGGCGGCGGGTTCATCCTCTCGACGCGGGCTGGGTCCGGGGCTTGACAGCCTCGACGGCCCGTTTACAATTAGGGCCCGCACGCGACAGGCCCCCTTCGTCTAGTGGCCCAGGATACCTGGTTCTCAGCCAGGAGACAGGGGTTCGACTCCCCTAGGGGGTATGACGAGAGCCGCCGGAGATCCGGCGGCTCTTCGGGCATCCGGCCAGGTCGTGCCTCGCCATCGTCGCCCGGCACCGCGGGGCCGGCTCGAGGCTGCCGGCGCTTCGCCGGAGTCTCAGTCGAGGCTGGCCAGGAGCGCCTGGAAGCGTGGGTGTCCGTGCAGCGGCTCCAGATCGCTGTCGGTCTCGATCCAGGCCCGGTCGCCCCACCCCAGCTCCACCGCTCGCTCCAGCAGGTCGATCGAGCGCTCGCAATCTCCCAGCATGGCGTAGAAGCAGGCCACGTTATAGAGCACGACGGGCTCGTCCTGGTCCTGCTTGAGGGCCCGTTCGGCCAGCTCTCTCGCCTTCTCCTTCTCGCCGACGCGGGCCAGGTTGGTGGCGCCGAAGTACAGGGCGCGGGTGTCGTGCGGATTGAGCTTGAGGTGCCGCTCGATGACGTTCAGCACCCCCAGGCGCACCTTCATCTCGTCCTGCCGCCGGCCGAGAGAGTGGTAGGCCTGCGCCAGGAAGATCGGCGACTGGAAATCGTCCGGGTTGATCTCGGAGGCCTTCCTGTACATGCGGGCCGCTCCCTCGAAATCCCCCCTCGAGGAGGAGGCGAGCCCGTCGTAGTACCAGGCCTCGAACAGGTTGGGGTCGAGCTCGCGGGCCACCTCGAACTCTCGTCCGGCCTCCTCGTGTCGGTCGCTGATGTACAGCGCCAGGCCCCGCGAGGCGTGCGCCTCCGCCGAATCCGGGTCCAGCGCTGCCGCCTGCTCGCTGGCGCGCGCGGCCCTGTCCGCGTTGTCGTGGGTGGCCTCCACGTACCGGTACAGGTGCGAGTAGGCGTCCGCCATTCCGGCATAGGCGAGCGCGAACTTGGAGTCCAGGGCGATGGCCTGCTCGAACATGCGGATGGCGTGCTCGTAGTCGCGGCGCGCCATCGAGTACATGTACTTGCGGCCGCGCAGGTAGTAGTCGTAGGCCTCTGGATCCGAGGTCGCGACGAACTGAAGCGAGCGGCGCTCCTTCGGGGTGAGGGTCACCTGCAGCGCCCGGACGATGCTCTGGGCGATGTCGTCCTGGATCGCGAACACGTCCTTCATCTCGCGGTCGTAAGTCTCGGACCACAGGTGCGAGTCCGTGGCCGCGTCGATGAGCTGGGCGGTGATCCGGACGCGGTCGCCGGCCCGGCGGACGCTGCCCTCCAGCACCGTGCCGACCCCGAGCTCGCGGGCGACCGTGGGAATGCTCACCTGCTTGCCCTTGAAATTGAACGCGGAGGTGCGCGAGGCGACCTTCAGCTGCGGCAGCTTGCTGAGCAGGTTCAGGATCTCCTCGGAGATCCCGTCGCTGAAGTACTCGTTGTCCGCATCGCCGCTCATGTTGACGAAGGGAAGCACGGCGATCCCACGCCGGTCCTGCTCGTGCGCGTCAGGCCGCGATCCGGTGGGCCGGTCGTCCGGAGCGGCGGGTGGACGTCCCGGGGTCGCTCGCCCCGCCGCCGCGGCGACTTCGGCGGCCGGCGTCGCTCCGCCCGCCGGCCCGGCGACCGCCGTGCGCTCCACGCCCCGCGGGCCCATGTCGAACATCCAGCCCATGATGACGGCGAGCGGGAATCCGAGGACGACCAGCGCTATGACCAGCGTGACCGTCCAGTTCGGGAGCTTGAGACCCGGCAGCATGGTCGAGGCGACCTGGATCACGATCCAGCCGGCGAGCGCGTACACGATCGCCACGCGGAACACACGACGACGCCGGAGCTCCGCGACCAGTCTCGACATCATGGATCCGGCGGTCGGTTGGGTCATGAGATCTCCCGACGATGTTGCACTCGGCGAGCGCCCTCGGGGAGCGGGCGCCGCGACCACCACGGTCCAGCCGTGCGCCGGACCGCCGCGCGTTCCGGGGGTGGCCTCGACGCCCGAAGTGCCGGTGGCGGCCGGAACTGGCAAGCTAGCGACCGGTATCGATCCCGGCCACAACTCCGGCGACCCCGGCCGCCCTGTCCCTTCATAGAGTCAGGCGCCATATGTCCGCACCGGACCTGGATCCGGACGTGGCGTCGCGCGTCGAGGAGACGCCGGAGCTGGAGCTGATGGCGCCGGTGAAGCTGAATATCGTCTGCTTCCGCTACCGCTGCGAGGACGTGGTCATCCGCGCGGCCCTGTTCAACCACAGGACCTGTCGGGCCGACGTCGACGCACTGGTCGAGCAGGCCGTGGCGACGGGAGCGGAGCTGGACGGAGGGGCCGCGCCCGACGCGTAAGGAGCCGTGCTCCGGACAGCGTCGCGGGGGCCGGTGAACCGGGGGCGGAGGCCCTCGACGGGCCCCCGCTCGCCGGAGGATGTGGATGGGCGACTACGGCCGCGCGAGCACGATGTCCCACATATAGTCCGTGTGCCCGTCGCACACGGTGGCCACCGCGGCGCTGATCTGAGGATACTTCGCCTGTGTCTCCGCGATGATCGAATCACGCGCTGCGAGGACCGAGGCGAAGCTGGGCCCGTCCATGGCCAGCAGCCGCCGGTACTTGCCCCCCACGAAGTGGCTGTACCAGCCCCACGAGTGGAGCCTGCCCGCCTTCACCTGCTTGTCGTAGATGGGTGCGTACAGCGTCTTCATCACCTCGTCGGAGAGACCCTCGGTGGCCTCGTGGCAAACCTGGTAGGTCGAGAAGCCGAAAGCGGGCCGGGCTGCCGCGACGTCCGTGGCGGGCTGGGAGGCGGCCACGTACGTCCAGATGTAGTCGTCGTGCGAGGGGCAGATGGACAGGAACTCATTGGTTTCCTTGGGATGGCTCGCGGTCAGCTCGGTGGTGATCGAGTCCCGCGCCGCTTCCAGGGCACCCAGGTCGCTCCCGACGTAGTAGATTCCGCGGCGCCAGGGGCCGCCGATGTGGTGGGCGAGGATGCCCCAGGCCGAGATCTGGCCGGCGGCCACGTGCTTCTGCACGATCGGCGCGACGACCGTCTGCATGAGCTCGGTGGCGCGCGGCTCGCGGCTCTGGTCGCAGCGGTAGTAGGTGGCGCTGATGTACGACGTCGGCTCGTCCTGCTGCTGCGCCGCGACCGGCTTGGGCCCGAGGAGGGGCAGGGCGAGCAGGGCGAGCCCGGGAATGAGGTGCTTCATCGAGTGACCTCCAGGTGGATGGCCCCTCGCGCGCCCGACGACCGGCCGGATCCACGGGGACCGCGGACCCGGGAACGGGCGGCGGCGGGGCGTGGTCCCGGTCCGAGCTTTGGCTGATGAGCCGACCGCCACAGGCGGCCGCGACGCGGCAAGGATTAGGGCAATCTAAGTCCGCTCGGCGCCCCTGGAAAGCCCGGAAGTTCGGGCGCGCGGGGCGCCCGGATCCGGAAGACAGGTCACGCCTCCACCGCCGTGCTCCGCTTGCAGCGCACGTAGTCGGACACGTGCTCGCCGTAGCGTTCCACGAACGGCTGCAGGTGGTCCGTGCCCCGCACGATCCCGCGGCACGCGTCCGATCCGCAGGCGCATGCGAAGGCGGGCATGCGCTCGTTGTAGAAGGTGGCGTAGTCGAGCGTGATCTCGTCACCCGGGGCCAGGGACCGCCGCGCCACGACGTCCAGCCCCTCCAGCCACGCGCTCGGGTCGCACGAGTGGTTCACCGGCTTCCACTCCTCCGGGTCCTCGCTCCAGATGACCCAGGTCTCCTCGGTCAACGGCCAGGCGTAGCGGTCGAACCAGGAGCGGCGGAGCTCGTCCCAGGATGCCTCCACCCGGGAGAGCGACACGAGGTTGTGGGCCCGCTCCTCGAACGCCAGGACGCGGTCGCCCGGCCGCAGCGGCCGCGTGGCGTGAAGTCCGTAACCGCCGTCCGGGTGGGTGCGGACCTCCCACTTCCGCAGCCGGCGGGCGTGCCGGGCCAGCGCCGCGCGCACGATCTGGCGGGTGAAGCCTTCGTGGCCGGCCGGATCGTGCGTGAGGCTCAGGTCGGCGCTTCCGGCGTCCTCGGGCCGGTAGTAGAGTCCGCAGTTGGCGTTGATCTCGAGCATGTAGCGGCGCCCGTCCGCGGCCACCCGCACGTCGCAGCGGCCGTAGCCCGAGCCGTGGAGCCCGCGGAAGAAGGCCGCCCCATCGGCGCGCAGTCCGGCTTCCAGTTCGGGGTCCGAGACCGGCAGGTCCCGCATCTCGCGGTAGTCGACCCACTTCATGTCGGCGTGCTTGAAGGTCTCCCCGTCCGGGAAGCGGTACTCGATGGGCTTGTAGGTGGTCGGGTCGTGCGGCGCGTCCGGGTTCTCGGCCACCAGGACCGTGCACTCGATGCCCTCGATGAACTCCTCGATCAGCGCCCCTGCGTAGCTGTCGAGCATGCGGCGGGCCTGCTCGCGGAGCGCCGAGGGCGTCGCCACCCGGGAGGCGCGGGTGAGCCCGAGGCTGGCGTAGCTGCTCGGGTGCTTGACGATGAGCGGGAAGCGGAGCGTCTCGGCCGCGCGTTCCACGTCCGCCGTCTCGCGGGCCATGACGTAGTCCGGCGTGTCGATCCCCCAGGCCCGGCAGACCCGCTTCATGGCCTCACGCGAGGGCTCGTAGAAGTCCGACGCCGCGCCGGTGAACGGGAGGCCGAGCCGCTCGAGGGCCTGTACGACCTGGATGCCTGGCGTGTCTTCGTCCCAGGCTCCGTCGCACAGGTTGAAATAGAGGTCGTATCCCCTGCGCGACAGCTGCTCCACCTGGTGGACGGCCGTCGCCTTCTCGAGCACGGCCACGTCCCAGCTCACCTCCGGCAGGTAGGGGCGCGGGTCGCACGGCCAGTCGTCCTCCGGGAAATCGTACGAGTCAATGTCCTGGTTCGTGAGCAGGCAGACGCGCATGGTCACCTGCCGGAAGACCGTTGAAGGACGGGGCCCCTGCTACAGCCCATCCGCGAACGCCTCCATGCGCCGGCGGAGCGCCCGATCGGGAAGGGAGCCCAGGGCCGCGCCGAGGTTGTCGGTCACGTGCTCGGGGTTGGTCGTCCCCGGGATCGCGCAGGTGATCGCCGGGTGGGACACCACGTACTTCAGAAAGACCTGCGCCCAGCTGGTGCAGCCCAGCGCGGTCGCCCAGTCAGGCAGTGGCCGCTCGCCGACGGCCCGGAACAGCCGGCCGCGGCCGAAGGGGAGGTTGACGAGGACCGCCATGCCGCGGTCGCGGGCCAGGGGCAGGATGCGCTCGGCGGCAGCGCGGTTGTCCAGCGCGTAATCGACCTGGATGAAGTCCAGGGTCTCCTTCTCCATCACGTCCACCAGCGCGGCGTGCTGGCGCGAGAACGAGGTCGTGACGCCCAGGTAGCGGATCTTCCCGGCCTTCTTCCACTCGCGCAGCGTGGGGAGCTGGGTCTCCCAGTCCCGGAGATTGTGGACCTGCATGAGGTCCAGGTGATCGGTGCCGAGCGCCTTCAGCGAGTCCTCCATGCGCAGGACGCCGGCCTCCTTGCCCTGCCGGTCCACCTTGGTGGCCAGGAAGAGCTCCTTCCGGATTCCGAGCTCCCCGATGAGCTTGCCGAGGACATCCTCCGAGTTGCCGTACGAGGGCGCGGTGTCGACCACCTGGCCCCCGCCCCGGGCGAAGGCCTGGAGCGTAGTGCGGAACGGGGTGAGGTCCCCGGCCAGGTCCGCGCGGTAATCGCGCGTTCCGAGTCCCACGACGGGCACGGCTTCGCCGCTGGAGGGGATCTTCTTCGTGATGAGTTCGGGTGCGGGCCTCCTACCGGGTCTCCACCCCAGCGTCATGGCGAGGCTCGCGCCGGCTCCGAGCTCCAGGAACTCGCGTCGGGTCAGCTTCATGGCGACCTCCTCGGGTCATGGCGAGACGATGCCCGGAACCGCGGCCACGGCCGCTCCGCGCTGCGCGCGCCGCTCCTGCTCCCGGCCCAGTCGCACGCCGATGACGGCCCACACGGCGGCCAGCGGGGCGGCCACCAGCGCGATGGCACCCAGGGACAGGCCCAGCGCCTGGAGCCCGGCGAACGCCCAGCCGTTGGCCAGGTCCGCGCCGCGGTAGACGGCTGCATCCAGGAACGCCTTCGACTTGTACTTCTCCTCGCGGGGAACGACGGTGAACAGGACCTCGCGGGCCGGCTTGGTGATTCCGTAGCGGCCCGCGCGGTACGCCACCTGGAGCGCCACGAGCACGGCGAGCAGCGGGTAGGTCCCCAGCGCCACGAAGCCCACGGCGACGGCCACCGGCACCAGGGCCAGGCTCACTCCAATTCCCACCGCCTTGATGATACGCCCCGTCAGGTAGATCTGGAAGAGAATCGTGAGGAGGTTCACCGCCAGGTCGATCTTGGCGAAGAACGCCGTGCGCACGCCCCGGTCCGCGATCGCCCTGCCCACCAGGTTGGCCTGCAGGAAGTAGAGGACGGTGGAGGCGAAGCTCATGAGGACGATGAAGCCCGCGATCCCCAGCAGGTAGCGCGACCGGAAGATGACCCCGATGCCGCTGAGGGCCGTGCCGCCGAGCGGCTCCGAGGCGGCTCGGCGCCCGTCTTCGCCGCCGGCCCTCTGCCGCTCCGGCGCCTCGGAACCCCCTCCGAACCGCCGGTGCAGGACGAGCGCGAACCACGAGGCGGCCTCGAGCGGGACGCAGGCCAGCAGGAGCAGGGTGAAGCGCGGCACGATCTCGGCCAGGCCGGCCGTGAGCGCCGAGCCGGCGATCCCGCCCAGGGAGCTCCCCACCGCAATGAAGCCGAACAGCCGCCGGGCCTGCTCGTTCCGGAAGCAGTCGGCCATGAAGCCCCAGAACACCGTGACCACGAACAGCGCGAACACGCTGGTCCACACGTAGAAGGCCCGGTCGATCCACGGGCGCGCCCCCAGGGGCAGGACGTACAGGGAGGCGAAGAACGCGACCAGGCAGCCGATGAAGAAGCGGTTGGCCAGCGGCACGAACACGCCGCGCTGGTAGCGCGACGCCACCCACGAGTACAGGGGCACGGCGATCAGCATCACCAGGAACACGGCCGTCCAAAGGAGCTGGAGATCGCCCCGGTTCGTGGTGCTGATCTCGTCGCGGACCGCTCGCAAGACATAGTAGGAAAAGAGGATGCAGAAGCCGTAGGCCGTGGCCCACAGCATCGCCCCGATCTCGTCGTCCCGAACGTCGACGAGCCTCTGCACGACGGCCTTCAGCACGCGGAACCGTCCCGGTCGGTGGTGTCGGGCCTCGGGGGCGCGGGGAGCGGGCGGCTACCCGCCGCCCCTCCGCCCGGCGCCGCCGATCTGACGGTGTGGCTCGCCCGCGCGGCGGACTCCCCGGATCAGCTCCCCTCTCCGCCCCGCTCGCCCTGCTGACGGTCCAGGACGAGGAGTCCCGCGGCCGAGTCTCCGACGCGCTGGAGCTGCTCGACGAGCTGCGTGAAGGTCTTCTCTTCCTCGACCTGCTCGTTCACGAACCACTGCAGCATGACCTCGGCGGCGTGGTCGCCCTCGGAGCGAGCCAGGTCGTAGAGCTTGTCGATGTGCCCCGTCACCTTCTTCTCGTGCTCCAGGGCCGCCTTCATGGCCGCCAGGGGAGAGTCGTAGTCGGCCGGCGGCTTGTCGAGGCCGCCGAGCTCCACGCGCTGGTTCCGGTCCTCCAGGTGCCGGAGGATGCGGAAGGCGTGCGTGCGCTCCTCGGCCGTCTGGGCTCGCAGCCAGCCGGCGAAGCCGCTCAGGGCCTCGCGCTCGAACCAGAGCGACATGGCCAGGTAAATGTGCTCGGCCTGCAGCTCGCGGTCGACCTGTGCGTTGAGTGCCTTCCTCACCTTCTCCTTCATCGCGTCCTCCTCGGATGCGTCTTGATGCGGTCGGGAGTCGACCCTGTCGGATGCGGGTGGCCGGGCGGACCCGGCTCTCGGGCCCCGGAGGCCGACGACTCAGTAGTCGACGGGACGCAGGTACCATTCCCCGATCGTCGTGTCGGACAACATGGCGACCGTGGGAAGGTGGCGCTTGTAGTGCGTGCTCTCGAGCCGGTGGCGGACCGTGCCGATCTTGCGCTCGTCGAATCCACACGCGGCGAGCCGCTCCGGCGAGCAGCCGCGCAGGAGGTGGTGGAGGATGAGGTCGGCCTCCGGATAGGAGACGCCCAGGTCCTCCTCGTCCGTCTGCCCGGTGACCAGCTCGGCGGTGGCCGGCTTCTCCACGATGGCCTCGGGGACGCCCATGGCCCGTGCCAGCGCCCACACCTGGGTCTTGAACAGGTCTCCGAGCGGGTTGATGGGGGGCGAATCGTCGGCGTGCCAGGTGAAGTAGCCGAGCAGGCGCTCGGACTTGTTGCCCGTGCCGACGGGGAGCGCGTCCAGGCGCGAGGCCTGGTCGAACAGGACGATCATGCGCTGGCGCGCCATGACGTTGCCCCGCCGGAGATCCCCGGCGTCGGGCTCGTACTCGCCCAGATACGCCTCCACCGCCCGCCCGATCGAGATCGTCCGCGTCTCGATGCCCAGCTGCTCGGCCACCAGGGTCGCGTCCTCGAGGCTCTCCTCGCTGGTCACGTCCGAGGGAAGGAGGTAGCCACGCACGGCCGCGGGACCCAGCGCCCGGGCGCACAGGGTGGCCGTCAGGGAGGAATCCACCCCTCCCGAGAGGCCCACCACGACGTGCTCGAAGCCCCGGCGCATCCGAACCTCCTGGTGGAGAAACTCGAGCAGCCACTCCTCGACCAGGGCGGTGTCGATCTCGAGCGGTGAGAGATCGTCGGGAGAGGGCCGGGAGGGGGCGCTCCGGATCTCCGGCGTCTCCCGAGGTCCGCTGTCGTGGCGCGGCGCGCCCTCGTCCCGGATCCTGGCCTGCGTGGCCGGGTCGCTCGCGGGGAGGCTCGCGCCGAACGGTCGTGCCTCGCCTCCGGGCGCCCCCGCTTCACGGCCCTCCTCCGGTCCGGCTCCCTCGCCCCGGCCGCGACCCGGCACGCCGGCCGATGCCTGCAGGATGCGCGGCAGCGCCGACTCGAGGTCGGAGAGCAGGGGGCTCTCGACCCGGGCCGGGAGGAGCTCGTCCAGGTCCAGGTCGGCGACCAGGAGCGCCTCCCGCCACAGGTCGGCGCGGACGATGGGGCGACCGCGCGGGCCGTACACGGCGGATCCGCCCGGAAAACCCTTGCCTCCCTCGAAGCCGACGAGCTGCGCCACGGCGACGAACAGCCCGTGCTCCTGGGCGATCCCGCGGGCAAGCCGGTCCCACGTCTCCAGGTTCCCGGGCATCCCGGGACCCTTGCGCGCGCCGCGCGCCGGGGAGGCGCTCAGGATGAAGATGGCCTGCGCCCCGTCCAGTGCGGTGAGCATCGGGGGGAGCGAGTGGAAGGCATCCTCGCAGATGAGGAGCCCGGCTCGACCCCAGGAAGTGTCGAAGGCCGCGAAGCTGGAGCCGGCCTCCACGAAGCGCTCCTCCTGGAACACTCCGTAGGTGGGAAGGAAGACCTTGCGGTGCACGTGCAGGATACGGGCGGCATCGCCGCCGAGATCTGCGTACAGGGCGGCGTTGTAGACTCGCTCCCGGTGGCGCTCGAAGAAGCCGATTCCCACCTCGATCGTCGGCCCGTCCCCGCCGGCCTCGCGCCACCGGAGGTCGAGCGCCTCGAACAGCTCCCCGGCCGCGAGGGCGTGCTCGCGCACGCCCCCCTCCATGAAGTACCCGGTGAGGACAGTCTCCGGGAACAGGAGGACGCGCGGCCGTGGCTCGAGGTCGAGCACCCGGGCGAACACGCTCCCGATGCGGTCCAGCGTGGCTTCCGGCCGGGCCTTCTCGGGGCGGAGCTGACTGATGGCGAGGCGAACGATCATGGTGGCACCAACGTCCGTAAGCCCGGCCCCCCTGTCAACGTCCACAGGTTGCCCCTCGACGCGTGAGCCGCTATCGATCGAGGCAGACCGTGACCAGCCCGATCCCGCGCGTGTACGCGCTCGTCCTCTTGACCGGCCTTCCCCTCCTCGCGGTGCGGGAAGCGTCGCTGGCCCGTGGACTCGGCGAGCTGCGGCGCGGCGCCGTGTACCTCTCGGCGATCGTGTCGTCGGTTCTGCTGGCCGGTATCACGGTCGCGGTGGCGGCGTGGCAGGATCTGGCCCCGGCGGGCCTCGGCTGGCGGGTCGGGGCGCCCATGCACCTGGCCGCGTGGGCGGGCGGCGCGGCGGCGGCGGGTCTGGGCCTGGTGGCCGTGCTCACGTGGGTGTTCGCGCGAGCGGGTGGTGAGGAGAGCCCCGTGCTGCTGGGGCTGATGCCCCGCACGGCCTCCGAGACGGGGACCTTCGTGCTCCTCTCGGTTGTGGCGGCCGTGTGCGAGGAGTACGTGTTTCGGGGCTTCGCCCTCGGGGTGCTGGCGGCCTGGACCGGCTCGGCGTGGGCGGGGGCCGGCGTGGTGGCGGTCTCCTTCGGCCTCTCCCACGGGTACCAGCGTATGGGTGGTGTGCTGCGGGCGGCCGGTCTCGGCATGCTGCTGGCCGTGCCCGTCGTGATCACCGGGAGCCTGTTCCCGGCGATCGTAGCGCACTTCTGGATCAACGCGGTGCTGGGTCTGGGCGGGTGGCGCTGGCTGCTGGACGAGCCCGGGGAAGCCGCGGGCTGAGACGTTTCCGACGCGTCGATCGTCGTACGCGTCGGGCGAAGAGCGGACACGAGGAGGGGACGTCATGCGAGGATGCGCTCGGGCGCGGGGACGGAGATCGGCGGGCCGGCGGCTTGGCGTGGTCGCGGGGTTCGCGCTGCTGGCCCTGACGGCCGGCCCGCGGACGGGTGCGGCACAGCAGGCGAGTGACGGGACGTCGCCGACCATCAAGTTCGGCGGCCTGCTGCAGACGGGACTTCTGCTCGGTCCCGGGGACGTGGGGCAGCAGGACGGCTTCCGGGTGTTCGACGCCCGCCTGCGGGCCGATGGGAAGATCGGCATCGTGTTCGATTACGACGTCCAGGCGGCCTTCGACCGGTCGCAGGACCGTGTGCGGCTGCTGGACGCCCGCCTCACCCTCCCCATCAAGCCCGAGCTGGCGGTGAGCCTGGGCCAGTTCAAGGCGCCGTTCGGCGGCGAGGAGCTCCAGGACAAGGGCGACATCACCTTCCTGGAGCGATCCCAGATCACCAATCTCCTGGCGCCGGGACGCCAGGTGGGGGCCCAGGCGTCGGGGTCCTTCCTGGAGGACCGTCTCACCTACCGGGCCGGGATGTTCAACGGGAACGGGCGGTCCCTGCAGAACGACAACGGTTCCTTCCTGTACGCGGCGCACGTGCAATTCAACAACGTCGGGCCGGTCGAGTTCTACGAGGACCTCATGGTGCAGGTGGGAGCCAGCTTCGCCTTCTCGCGCGACAGCGCCGTGGACCTCACCAACGGGGGCGCGTACGTGGGCCGCCCGATCGGTCTCAGGACCTTCGCCGGCGACCGGACCCTGTGGAGCGTGGACCTGAGGTCCAGCTACCGAGGATTCTTCCTGCGCGGCGAGTACGTGCGCGGCAAGCTGGACCCTCCCGGGGAGCCGGTATGCGTCAGCGCTCCCTGTCCGACCAATGCGGCCGACGTGGATGGAGGGTACCTGGAGGGAGGCTACAGCTACCTGGGCGCGATCGAGAGCGTGCTGCGGTTCGACTCGATGACCCGCGGCTTCGTGGTCGCTTCCGGGACCGGACCGGCCGGCTTCACGCCCGAGGGGGGGAGCTTCCTGGTGGTGGGCCTCAACCTGCTACCGGGTTACCACACCAAGATCGGGCTGCAGTATGCGTTCGGGCTCGGATCGGCCCGGCTCGGGCCACCGAGCACCGGGGGCGTGGGGCTGGCGGACGGGCAGTTCGGGCTCGTAACGCAGGTGAGCTTCTAGGAAGCCGGGGCCTACGAGCCCGCCGTCTCGCGCAGGCCCCGCGCGTGCCGGATGGTCTGGCCGCGAACCATGTAGATCACGTCCTCGGCCACGTTGGTGGCCAGATCCGCGATCCGCTCCAGGTTGCGGCCGATGAGGATGACCTGCAGGCAGGCGGAGATCTCCTCCTCGAGCATGTGGGTCAGCATCACGCGGAACAGCGACTCCTGCAGGGCGTCCACGTGATCGTCGCGGCGCAGCACTTCTTCGGCCCGGGCGGCGTCGGCCCGAAGGAACGCATCGAGGGCATCTCGGAGCATCGCCCGCGCCATCCGGCTCATCTCGGTCAGCTCCGGGGGTATGGACGGATAGTGGCGGCCGTCGCGCAGCCGGCCCACCGCCTGCGCGATGTTGACCGCGTGATCCCCGATCCGCTCGAGGTCGTTGTTGATCTTGAGGATCGTCACGATGACCCGGAGATCGGAAGCCATCGGCTGGTGCAGCGCCAGCAGCTCGATGGCCGTCTCCTCGATCGTGACCTCGGTCTCATCGATGCCCCGGTCCGCCTCGATGATGGCCTTCGGGTCGTGATCGCTGCGTCGCCCGGCCAGCTCGGTCGCATCGGCCACGAGGTTCTCCACCTCGTGCGACATGGCCAGCAACTTCTGCTTCAGGGCCTCGAGCTTGCCTTCGAAATGGGTCTGGACCATGGAGCTCCCCGGGGGATGATCAGCCGAACCGACCGGTGATGTAGTCCTCGGTCTGCTTCTCGCTGGGATTCGTGAAGATACGCTCGGTAGGGCCGAATTCCACGACATAGCCCTTGTAGAAGAAGGCCGTGAAGTCCGAAATCCGGGCGGCCTGCTGCATGTTGTGGGTCACGATCACGATCGTGTACTGGTCCTTCAGCGTGTCGATGAGCTCCTCGAGCTTGGCCGTGGCCACGGGATCCACCGCCGACGTGGGCTCGTCCATGAGCAGCACCTCGGGCTCGACCGCGATCGCCCGCGCGATGCACAGCCGCTGCTGCTGACCACCGGAGAGGGCCGTGCCGGGCTCGTCGAGCTGGTCCTTGACCTCGTCCCACAGCGCGGCGTCGCGCAGGGCGCTCTCGACCCGTTCCTCGAGCTGGGATCGCGAGATCCTGTAGTGCAGACGGAGACCGTAGGCCACGTTGTCGAATACCGACATCGGGAACGGCGTCGGACGCTGGAAGATCATCCCGACCCGGCGGCGCAGGTCGATGAGGTCCATCTCCGGGTCCAGGAGGTTCTCCCCGTCCAGCAGCACCGTCCCGGAGGCACGCTGGTCCCGGTAGAGCTCGAACATCCGGTTGTAGACCCGGATGTGGGTGGACTTGCCGCAGCCCGAGGGTCCGATGATCGCCGTGACCCGGCGCTCGGCGACCTCCAGGTCGTTCCCGAACAGCACCTGCCGGTCCCCGTACCAGAAGTCCAGGCCACGGACCAGGATCTTGGCCTGTGTCTCCAGCGTCAATGTGTCGGCCGCCGCGTCCGGGGCCCGGTCCCGGACCTCGGGCACGGGCGGTGCCGGGGGCGCGGTCCGCGCGTCGCTCGGCGCTTCTCCGGCGGCCACCGGATCCGGGTCCTCCCGTCGATCCTCGGCCGGGACCTCCTGCATGCGGGCCTCCTCGGACTCCTGGGCGGCGGACCGTCTGCCGTTGGATCCCGGACGGGCCGATGCCTCCTCGCGGGTCCCTGGCGAGGAGGGTGCCATCCTCCGGGGTTCGCTCATGTCTCGACCTCGCCCACCCGCCAGCGCGTGAAGACCGTCACCACGAGCACCAGGAGGGTGATCAGCAGGGACGCCCCCCACGCCAGGCGCTGCCAGTCAGAGTACGGGGACATCGCGTAGTTGAAAATGGTCACCGTGAGGTTGGCGGTCGGCTCGGCGAAGTCCTTCGGCCAGTAGGGGCTGTTCAGCGCCGTGAACAGGAGGGGCGCGGTCTCTCCGCTCACCCGGGCTACCGACAGGAGGATCCCCGTGGCCAGCCCCGAACGCGCCGCGCGGAACACCACGCCCAGCGTAGTCTTCCAGCGAGGCGCTCCCAGGGCGAGCGAGGATTCCCGCATCGCGTCCGGCACGAGGCCGAGCATGTCCTCCGTCGTGCGCGCCACATAGGGGAAGATGAGGATGGCGAGGGACACGCCCCCGGCCAGGCCCGAGAAGTGGCCCATCGTCACGACCATGAGCGTGTACACGAACAGGCCGGAGAGGATAGAGGGAATGCCCAGCATCACGTTGATCGTGAAGCGGACGAAGGAGCCGAAGCGGGTGCCCCGACCGAACTCCGACTGGTAGATACCGGTGAACAGGCCCAGCGGAACGCCAATGAGCGCCGCCATGACGGTCATGGCGGCCGTGCCCAGAATCGCGTTGGCCAGCCCTCCTCCCTCTCCGCCCGGGGGAGACGGGAGGCTGGTGAAGAAGGTCCAGTCCAGCGCCGCCGCGCCCCGCTTGGCCACCACGGCCAGGATCCAGAACAGGAACACCAGGGCGAACAGGGCCGCGGCGGTCGAGGCGATCCGGACCATCGTGTCGAACGCCCGCCTCCTCGCCCGCGAGCGTAGCGGGAAGGGAGGGGTCGAGCGGCCCGTCGTCTCCATCGTGTCGTAGGTCGTGTCCATCATGCGGTCCGTCCACTGGCGCGGCCCAGGCGGTTGAGCCACAGGTGGGCCGCGATCTGGATCAGGAAGGTCATGACCAGGAGGATGAGGCCGAGCTCGATGAGCGAGCTGCGGTACAGCGGCTCGGAAGCCTCGGTGAACTCGTTCGCCAGCGTGGAAGCTATGCTGTTCCCGGCGGCGAACAGGGAAGCCGAGAGCTGGTGGTTGTTCCCGATCACGAAGGTGACGGCCATCGTCTCGCCGATCGCGCGGCCGAGCCCCAGGAACACGCCGCCCGCCAGCCCGCGGACGCCATACGGTATCGTCACCCTGCGGACGACCTCCCACGTCGTAGCCCCCATCCCGTAGGCGGCCTCCTCCAGGACGGGGGGCGTCATCGTGAACACGTCCCGCATCACCGCGGTGATGAACGGGATGACCATCAGGGCCAGGATGACGCCCGAGGTGAGGATCCCGATGCCCATGGTGGGGCCTTTGAACAGGGGCAGGAAGCCCAGGACGCTCTGGAGGAAGGGCTGCACGTGATCGGCCATGTACGGGGCGAACACGAACAGGCCCCACATGCCGAAGATGATGCTCGGGATGGCGGCCAGGAGCTCCACGCCCTGTCTCACCCACTTGGCCAGGCCCGGCGGAGCCAGCTTCACCAGGAAGAGGGCCGTCGCCAGGCTGAGCGGTACGGCGATGAGCAGGGCGAGGAGCGTCGACAACAGCGTGCCGTAGATGCTGCTCAGCGCTCCGAACGTCCTGGTGACGGGGTTCCACGTGGACGTCGTGAGGAAGCCGAAGCCGAAGGCCCGGATCGACGGCCAGGCGTTCCGGGCCAGCTCGACGAAGAAAGCGGCCATCAGGAGGCAGATGAGGGCGGCGCACGTCACGGCGGCGGCGCGGAACAGGGCGTCGGGCCAGCCCTTGGAGCCGGGGCGGCCGGGTCGGAGGCTCACGGTCTCACGCGGTCAGAGTGTCGAGGAGCGCCCCGGGAAATCCGGCAGGCCCCGCGGCTCGGGCGAGCCGCCCGCGCCGCGGGGCCCGTGGGCACCGATGTCGGTGTCGGGCGTCCCGTCGTCGCCCGGCTCTAGGGCCAGACGTTCCCCGAGATCTCCTGCTGCCACTTGCTCTCGATCAGCGTGACCACGTTGTCCGGAATCGGCACGTAGTCCAGCTTCTTGGCAGCATCCTGACCGTTGCGGTACGACCAGTCGAAGAACTTGAGGACTTCCTTGATCTCGTCCGGTTTGGCCGGGTGCCTCTGCAGGAGGACGAACGTGGCACCGGTGATCGGCCACGTGTCGTCGCCCGTCTGATCCGTGACGACCATATAGAAGCCCGGGGCGTTCTGCCAGTCGGCGTTTCCGGCCGCGGCCATGAAGGTCGAGATCGCGGGAGACACGAACTTGCCGGCCTTGTTCTGGAGCTGCGTGTAGGTCATGCGGTTCTGGCTCGCGTAGGCGTACTCGACGTAGCCGATCGCACCGTCGATGCGCTGGACGTAGCCGGACACGCCCTCGTTGCCCTTGCCGCCCACGCCGGTCGGCCACTGGACGGCCTTGTCGTTGCCCACCTTCTGCTTCCACTCCGGCGACACCTTGGACAGGTAGTTCGTGAAGATCCACGTCGTGCCCGAGCCGTCCGAACAATGGACCACGGTGATGCCCTTGCCGGGTAGCGTCACGCCCGGGTTGATCTTCTCGATGGCCGGGTCGTTCCACCTGGTGATCTTCCCCAGGTAGATGTCGGCCAGGACGCCCGGTGTGAGCTTGAGCTGGCCCGGCTCGACGCCCGACACGTGCACGGCCAGGACGACGCCACCCACGATGGCCGGGAACTGCATCAGGCCCGCTTGATCGAGCTCGCTCTTGGTGAGGGGCGCATCGGAGGCGCCGAAGTCGACCGTCTTGGCCTTGATCTGGGCGATTCCGCCGCCCGACCCGATCGACTGGTAGTTGATCTGAACGCCCTTGAGCTTGGAGTACTGGCTGGCCCACTGCGCCAGCACCGGGTAGATGAAGGTGGAGCCGGCGCCGGTGAGCGCCTGCCCGGCCGGACTGGCCGTCGGGTCCGCGGCGGCGCCCCTGGTGGTCGTCGTCTCGGTCCCCTTCGCGCTCGTCGAGCCGCCCCCCTTGGCCATGGCGGAGCCCGCATCGCCACCGCACGATGCGGCGAACACGGCGGCCGCCACGACGAGCGTCAGGCCGGCCCAGCGACTGTGTGATGAGTCTGCTCTGTGAAACGCGTGTCTGCCCATATCGAGTCCATCCTCCGGGGTTCTGGCCACAGTTCGCGGGTGTACCGCACCCAACCGCCAGGGAAGGTGGCCCGACTGCAATGCAGGGCCGTCACACGCCTGTAACGATCCTGTCACACCGCCGGAGGCTCTCCGGGAAGCGTGAACCACACGGTCGTGCCCTCGCCCGGCGCGCCCTCGATCCCCACGCTCCCCTCGTGGGCGGCGACCAGGTGACGGACGATCGAGAGCCCGAGCCCCGTGCCGCCCTCGGCACGGCTCCGGCCGGGATCCACGCGCCAGAAGCGCTCGAACACGCGCTCCCGTTGTGCCACGGGAATGCCGGGTCCCCGGTCCGAGACGGCGATGCGCACCCGATCCTCGGCCGGATGCGACGTGACGAGGATCGCCGAGCCGGCGGGTGCGTAGCGGCGGGCGTTGTCGAGCAGGTTCCTGAAGATCTGGTCGAGGGCCGAGTGGTCCGCACGCGCGTCGGGAGCCGGAGCTGTGTCCAGATCCAGCGCCACCGCGCGCTCTCCCGTTCCGCCCAGCTCCTCCCAGGCCTGTCGGGCGGCGGTCTCGATGGAGACCGATTCGAGCCGCGGTTGCCACGAGCCGGACTCGATGCGCGACAGGTCGAGGAGGTCGTCCACCAGCCTCCGCATGCGGATGGCGTTGTGCCGGACCTTGCGCACGAACTCCGTGCGCTGGTCGGGGGCCAGCCCCTCGTCCTGGAGCGTCTCGGCGAACCCGAGGATGCTGGTGAGCGGCGTCTTGAGCTCGTGGGAGGCGTTGGCCACGAAGTCGCGCCGCACGCCCTCCAGTCGCCGTAGCCGGGTGAGATCCCGCACGACGAGGAGGATTCGAGTCTCGTGCGGCCTCACCGACACCAGGTAGGTGCGCCCCCCCGATTCGGTCTCCGTCTCGGCTTCGCGCCCCTCCACGCCCCGATCCAGCGCGTCGAGCACCGCCGGATCCCGGAACAGGCTGCGCGCCGGGCGGCCGATCGCCGCCTGGGGCGCGGCCATGTCGGCCAGGGCGCGGTTGGCCCGGACGACAATGCCCCGTCGGTCGAGGACCGCGACCGCGTCGTCCATCTGGTCGAACACCCAGACCAGCTCCTCCTCTTGCCTGGCCTTCTCTCCCGTGGCGTCGGCGGCGTGCACGTGCGCCCTTCCGGCGGGCGCGCGCGCGGCCAGAAAGCGCCGGGAGGGTTCGACCAGGAAGGCCAACAGGATCAGGTAGGCGATGGCCACGGCCAGGAGTGCGCGGCGCATGTGCACCGCCGGCTCCAGGACCTCGGACAGGGGCGTGGCGATCCGGATGACCCCTTCCGGCGCCGGGATGGCCACGGAGAAGAGGGTGAAGCCGAGCGCCGAGCTGAGGCCCGTGGTGGTTCCGGTCTCGCCCCGCAGCGCCGCCCGCACCTCGGGCCGGTCGGCCTCGGACGGGATCGAATCCAGCCGCGACGCGGGCAGGTACGAGTCGCCCACCACCCGCCCGCGGGCGTCGAGCAAGGTGACGCGATCCACGGCCGCCCGGCCGAGCTCGTCCGCCAGCGAATCGCTGAACGTCCGTCCGGCGGCTGCGGCCCGGGCCAGACTCGCCTTCTGCTCCAGCTGCGCCCGGGCGTCCTGCTCCAGGAGCTCCGGGAGCTTGGTGGCCGCGTACCAGTAGGCGAGGCCCAGGGTCACCAGGCCGGCGGCCAGCAGAGCGACGAGGAATCCGGAACCGGGAGGTCACCGGTCCTCAGACACCTCGGCTCGGAACCGGTAGCCCACGCCCCGGACCGTCTCGATGAGGTCGCCCGCGGGCCCCATCTTGGATCGGAGCCGCGCCACGTGCATGTCCACGGTCCGCGTCTCGATGGCCGCGTTGGTGTCCCACACGGCCTGGAGGAGCTGGCGCCGGGACTGTACCCGCCCGCGCCGCTCCATGAGGACCTCGAGGAGCCGGAACTCGAGCGGAGTGAGGTCCATCTCGCGCTCTCCGACGAACGCGCGATGCGCGTCCCGGTCGACGGTGACGCCCCCCAGGCTGAGCCGCCGGTGCGTGTCCACGGGCTCTGCCTGCGTCCTCCGAAGCAGGGCTCGCACGCGCAGGACCAGCTCCTTGGGGCTGAAGGGCTTGGTGACGTAGTCGTCTGCGCCGCGCTCGAAACCGTGGATCCGGTCCTCCTCTTCCTGCCGCGCCGTGAGCAGGAGGACCGGAATCTCGCTCGTGCGCTCGTCCTCGCGCAGTGTCCTGAGGACCTCGTACCCGTCCACGCCGGGGAGCATGAGGTCGAGCACGATCAGATCCGGACGGTCGGCCAGGGCGGTGGACACGGCGCCGCGGCCATCCACGGCCGTGCTGATCCGGTAACCTTCCCGGCTCAACTGGTAGACCAGGAGGCTGAGGATGTCGGGCTCGTCGTCGACGACCAGGATCCGCTCGCCGGGCATGGGGTCCGGGGGCTCGGGGGCACCGGGGGGGCGGCCGTGGCCCGGCACGAGGCCGGGTGGCCGGCGACGCACACAAGATAGAGGGGGGGCGGCCCGCGCAACGACGCGGCCGGCGCCCGCGGCGCTACCGAGTCAGTCCCGGACCGAGACCAGGAACTGGCGGATCATGGACTCGGGCATCGCCTCCGCCCGGCGCACCACCTCGGCTTCGGTATCCTCCACGATGATCGGGGCCGTCACGAGGTGCTTCCCGCCGCGCTGGAAGGCAATGCGACCGCGGGCCAGGTCGGTGGCCACCGTCTCCGAGAGGAGATGAACCTCCCACTCCTCGTCGCCCAGGACGAGATGACCGAGGCTATGACGCCGTGTGTCGCTATCCCAGATCTGGAGCTGCGGGCCCTCCGCCTCGGTCCCTCGCTCGTCGCCGTCCCGGGTCACGGGCGTTCCGGGTCGGGCCCGCCGGAGGGGTTCTCGGCCGACTCCTCCCAGAAGCCCAGCAGATAGGGGTCGTAGCGCTCCGGATGGTCTCGATAGTCGGCCGCCCACTCCTCGAGGTCGGGGAGCGGCACACTCGCGGTCAGCTTGTCCGTCACGAGCTTCACCATCCTGCGGAAGCCGAGGTCGGCGGGGTTGAGGTCCGCCTCGGCAGCGGCCTCCTCGACGAGGCCGTAGATCCGCTCGGCGTTCAGGGAGAGAAAGACCTCGGCGAGACGGGCCGAGCAGTAGTCCAGATACTTGGCCTCGAGAACGGCGTCGACGGTCACACCGCTCCCGGATGGCTTGCCCCGCTGCTCGGCCGCCGACTGATCATCCACGCCTACCGTCCCGTCTGGCCGGGTGAGCCCGGTCCTCCGGACTGGTCTCGCAGCTATGTAGCGTCGCAGAAGGGGCCAGTCAAGCGCCCCGGGCGGGCGAGGGTGGTCTCAGGCGAGCTCCCGCAGGCCGCCATTCCGTTCCTCGAGCGACCGGCTGAGGACCTGAAACATGGCCCGACGCGTGAGACCGTATCGGATGACCTTGTTCAGGAAGTCGGGGTCGCGTCTCTGGATCTCTTCGACATCATCGGCGAGGTCTTCTGGCAACTGCAGGACTACTTCGACAGGGCGGGTGTCCCACATGGGCGGCGCTTCCCCTCAAAAGTCGAGAATCTCCAAGTGAAGACGACGGCCCGGATATGGCCACGCCTCGGGTCGCGCGACCTGCCGCTTCCGACGTGCGGGGACGAGTATACCGGGCCTCTCGGGAGGGAGCAAGACCCGCTCGCCGGCGGGGCTGCACGGCCTGTGATTCTAAGCCATTGTTTGTCAGTCCGTTACAGATGGTGTCGAAAACCCGTCTCTGGTGTGGATTGCGATGTGAATCGTTGTGGACAACAGGGGGCGAACGTTCGTAATCCGGCCCGAACGGGGGAATTGGGGACGGCGCCTCTCTCACTCCAGGAGGCGGGTGTGCTGGAGTTTTCCCAAAAATGTACACTCGCCGCGACGACTCTCGGGTCGGAGGAAGGGTGCCGCACGGGCGGCGGTCCGGAGCGTCCCCGGGCCGCCGTGCGTTCGTGGCGGACGCTGTCCCGATGCCGGGCGAACGGCGCGGAGCCCGCCGACCGGTGACCGGGGGTGCGCGAGGGCCGCGCGTCCAACAGATTGGGCCCGGCGGGCCGGCACGGCCGGACGCCGGGAGCCGGCCACGGGGGTCGGGGAAGCGAGCGGGACTGGCAGCGGAGCGGCACGGGAGCCTCACATGACGGACGACGGCAGGGGAGCGGCCCTCATCCTGGGGGCCTCGAGCGGCTTCGGAGAGGCGACCGCGCGGGCGTTCGCCGCGGCCGGGTACGACATCTTCGGCGTGCACCTGGACCGGCGCGCGGGCCTCGAGCACGTGGGGGAGATCCGCGACGCCATCGAGGCCGAAGGACGCGAGGCGACCTTCTTCAACGTGAACGCGGCGGACGCCGACAAGCGCGATGCCACGCTCGACGAGATCGCCGCTTCGGCGGGGGAGGGCTCGGTCACCATCCTCCTCCACTCCCTGGCCTTCGGGACGCTGCGCCCGCTGGTGGCCGACGAGCCGGGGGACGACGTGACCCCCAAGCAGATGGACATGACCCTGGACGTCATGGCGCACACGCTCGTGTACTGGACTCAGGGGGTGGTGCACCGGGAGCTGATGGGCCGTGACGGCCGCATCTTCGCGATGACGAGCTCCGGCGGGGACCGGGTGAGCCCCTCCTACGGGCCCGTGTCGGCCGCCAAGGCGGCGCTGGAGTCCCACTGCCGCCAGCTCGCCCTCGAGCTGGCGCCGCGAGGCATCACGGTGAACGCGGTGCGGGCCGGGGTCACGGACACGCCCGCCCTCCGGAAGATTCCCGGCTCGGAGGTCATGGTGCAGCAGGCCCTGCAGCAGAATCCGCACGGCCGGCTGACCACGCCGGAGGACGTGGCCCGGTGCATGGTCGCGCTGGCCTCGCCGGAGACCTACTGGATGACCGGCAACGTGCTCCGGGTCGATGGGGGCGAGGACTTCGTGGGCTCCAACGCCCGCCCGGACGCGTGAGCCGCGGGAGCGCCGACCTCGCCGAGACGGCGGGGCGGCTGCTGCGGCCGGTGCGTCGGGCGGCCGAGCGCGAGGTGCGCCGGGCGCGGCACGAGCTGTCGGTGCCGTGGCGCGAGGGCGCGGAGGGCCCGGCTGCGGAGACGGGACGCTGGATCGGGGTGGCCCTGGCGGCCGGCGCGTTCCTGGTCGGCGTGATCGCGGCGGTGCGGGTCACGCGTGGTGACTGAGTCCGGGCGAGGGCGATGACCGCTCTCGTGAAGCTGTCCCTCCTGGTCCTCTCGCTCCTGCCGCTCGCCGTCGACGGCGCCGTCGCCCCGCCGGTGGGATCGGCGCCCGTGGCGGCGACCGCCCCCGGCCGCTCCGTCGTGGCTCGGGTCGCCCGGTCCGCGCCCGACACGGCCTTCGATCCTTCGCCCGGATTCGACGTTCTGGCGTACGACCTGTCGCTGGATCTGCGGGACGGGAGCGACTCGATCGTCGCTCTCCAGCGGGTGCGGGCCCTCGTCACGTCGAACACCCTTCGCTCCCTTCGTCTCGAGCTGCGCGGCCTGCACGTGGACTCGGCCTCGGTCCAGGGCCGCTCCGTCCGGGTGGATCGGCGGGGCGACACCCTGCTCCTCCCCCTGCCCTCCGACGTCCACCCGGTGGCCGGCGACACGCTGACGGCCATGGTGGCCTACCACGGGCACCCCGCCGATGGCCTCATCATGAAGCGCGACGTGCACGGCCAGTGGACGGCCTTCGCGGACAACTGGCCGGACCGCGCCCGCTACTGGTTCGCCTCCGTGGATCATCCGGCCGACAAGGCGGCCGTGACCTTCCGGGTCACGATGCCCGCCGATTGGACCTCAGTGGCCAACGGCGTGCGGGTCCTGGACCTTCCCCTCCCGGACGGGCGCCGACGAGAGGTATGGGTCGAGAAGGTCGCGATCCCCGTGTACACGATGGTGGTGGGAGCCGGCCGGCTGGCCGTCGAGGACGGCGGGCTGGCCCGGGTCGGAGCCGGCCGACCGGCCGTGCCGATCCACTACGTGGCCTTCCCCGGGGACTCGGCCCGTGGCCCGGAGCTGTTCGGCGCGGCGGCCCGCATCGTCGAGGCCTTCTCCCGCCTGTTCGGACCTTATCCCTACCGCAAGCTCGACCTGGTCGAGTCGGCCACCCGTTACGGGGGGATGGAGAACACGACCGCGATCTTCTTCCCGCAGGAAGGCGTCTCGGAGGGGAGCGTGTCGGAGTCCACCGTGGCCCACGAGATCGCGCACCAGTGGTTCGGCGACGGCGTCACGGAGGCCCGGTGGCGGGACCTGTGGCTGAGCGAGGGCTTCGCCAGCTACGGCGATGCGCTCTGGCAGGAGGCCTCCCGGGGACGGGACGCGTATCGCCGCCGGATGGCCGAGTTCGAGGCCCGGTACCTGGCCTCCGACGCGGTGGAGCGGCCCGTGCTGGGTCCGGTGCCGGCCGACCTCACGCGCCTCCTGGACGCCAACGCGTACCAGAAGGGAGCCTGGGTGCTCGGCATGCTCCGCGGCCTGGTCGGGGACTCGGCGTTCTTCGGCGGTCTGCGCCGGTACTTCGCCCGCTACCAGGGCGAGTCGGCTCTCACGGCGCAGCTCGAGTCCGCGGTCGAGGACGCCTCGGGTCGGCGCCTCGGGTGGTTCTTCGACCAGTGGCTTCGCCGGCCGGGCGCCCCGCGCGTGGAGGTCGACTGGTTCTGGGACGCCGGCCGGGGCGTCCTGGAGCTGGACGCGTGCCAGACCCAGCCGGGCGAGCCCTACCGACTCCGCGTGCCCGTCCGGCTGGCCGGGGCCGGAGGGAAGGAGACGACCGTGGTCGTGCGCATGGAGGGCCGCGCCGCCACGCTCCGCGTCCCGTTCGCGGCCGCCCCGGACTCGGTCGCGGCCGATCCCGACGACACGATCCTCGGCCCGGTGACAGCCCGGCGGGCCCCCGCCGGGGCGGCGGAAGCCTGCCGGCCATCCGGAGGCGCTCCCGGGAAGGCGTCCCCGGAGGCGCGGCGCGAGTCCGGTGCCGCGTCCCCCCGCCACCGCACGGGGCGTCCATGACGCTGCGCCTGTGCGGAGCGCAGATCGACCCGCGCCTGGGCCGCGCGGCGCACAACGCCGCCCGGTGCGCCGATGAGATCCGGGCGGCGGCGTCGGAGGGCGCGCGCCTGGTCGTGCTGCCCGAGGCGTCCCTCACCGGCTACGTGTTCGACAGCCTGGAGGCCGCTCTCGAGGGAGCGGTCGAGGCGGGAGGGGCGGAGCTCCGGGCCGTGACCGACGCGTGCGCGGAGACGGGTACGTGGGCCGTCGTCGGCGCGCTGGTCCGCGAGGCCGGGCGCCTCCACAACTCGGCCTTCACGATCGGCCCCGAGGGGATCGTCGGGGAGTACCGGAAGACCCACACGCTGTGCCTGGGGATGGACCGGTTCACCGAGCAGGGTCCGGGGCCCCTGCCGGTCTACGACCTGCCGTTCGGCCCGGTGGGCGTCCACATCTGCGCCGACGGCAGCTACCCGGAGACGGCGCGCGCCCTGCGGCTGGCCGGCGCTCGTCTGCTCCTCCTCCCCACCAACTGGCCCAACCTGTACCTGAAGCGGGAGATGGTGCGGGTTCGGGCCCAGGAGAACCGCGCCTTCTACGTGGCCGTGAACCGGGTCGGCGAGGAGGGGGGCGTCACCTTCGAGGGCGGCAGTTGCGCGGCCGGCCCCGGCGGCGAGCTCCTCGCCGAGGCCGGGTCGGCGCCGGGGCGCTTCCACCTCGAGCTGGACCTCGAGCGGGCCGCCAGCTCGCTGGTCGTGGAAGCCGAGGGCCAATACGAGTACGACCGGCTGGCCGACCGGCGCCCCGAGCTATACGGGGCGCTGGTCGAGCCGAACGATCCGGCGCGGCGGACCGGCGGCCGGCGCAGGCCCAGGGACTAGCGAGCCCGGAACCGGCCGACCGCGACCGCCCGGCCCCGGCGCGAGTCGCCGCCGGCCGTGGAAGGACCGCCCGTTACCGCCTCAGGAGCCCTCCCAGCCCGTCAGATCCACCCGAATGTCAATGCGCCGGTTCTTGGCGCGCCCCTGGTCCGTGTCGTTGCTGGCGATCGGCTGGCTCTCGCCGTAGCCCTTGGCTGTGATGCGATCGACGCTCAGCGCCATGTTGGCGAGCAGGTAGTCGCGCACGGCCTCCGCGCGCTTCTCGCTGAGCTGCTGGTTGTAGTCCTCGTTCCCCCGTGAGTCCGTGTGGCCGGTGATCGTGATCGACTGGTCGGGGAACTCGCGCAGCACGCGCTGCACCTTGGTGAGGAGCGAGAAGTTGTCCGGCTTGATCTCCGCCGAGGCCGAAGGGAACTGCAGGCCGTACAGACGGATGATGAGCTCGCCGCCGCTCAACAGGACCTCGGCCTCGTTCGAGTCGAAGATGGCCTGGATCTCCCGCAGCTTCTGCTCCGTCTGCTGGCGCTTCTGGAGCTCGGCCGTGACCTGCTGCTGCTTCTCGCCGAGCTGGGCGAGGCGCGTCTCGAGGGAGTCGGAGTGCGTGCGGGCCTGCTTGAGGTCCTGGCGTAGAGACGCGGTCTGCTTCTCCAGGTTGGCGCGGTCCTCGTGCAGGCTCTTGATGGAGGCCAGGATCTGCTGGGTGGCCGGGCCCAGGCCATCCGTGAAGTCGGGCTCGTAACCGACCGAATCGGCGATCCGGGAGACCTGGTCCTCGGCGCGGAGCACGAGCGCCTCGATGCCCGCATCACGGTTCCGGAACGTGTCCGCCACGGCCGCCAGCCGCGCCGCGTGCTGGTACTGGGTCGCCGCGTTCTCGGCCAGCTCGCGGGCCTGCGCCTGGCGGGAGGGATCGCTCTTGAGGATCTGCTCGGCCTGGCCGAGGAGCGTGTCCGCGTGGGCCAGGGTGCGGGGCGCACGGTCGTTGGCGTTGGCCCGCAGGGCCTGCTGCCTCAGGTCGCGGGCACGCCCGAGGACGTCCACCTCGATGGCCCGCTGCTCCGCCTTCTGGTAACGCTGGGCCGCCTCCGCGCCCTTGTTGCGGGCGTCGTTCTGGTTCCCGTCCTCCACCTTCTTGCCGGCGTCCTCCATGGCCGACTCGGCGTCGGACCACAGGTCGGGTGCGAACTGGGGCGCGTTGGCGGCCAGGGCGTCCCTCCGCGCCGCGAGCGCGTCCTTGAGGAGCAGCTTGCCGACGTCCTCGAGCTTCTCGGCGCGGGTCAGGTTGTCCGCCACCTCGGCCAGCCGCTTGCGGATATCGCTGATGCTCCCGCCCTGGGCGAGCATCCGCTGCGCCTCCAACAGCTTCTCGGAGGCCTTCTGGAAATTGCGCGGGGCGATGAGGTCCAGGTGCTTGGCGCGATCCTGGTTCACCCGATCGCCCATCGACTTCACCTGCGACTCGACGTTCTGCGCGACGACCGGCGTCGGGGCGAACAGGCCGATGCCCGACACGAGCAGGGCGAGACCCAGGGACACGGCTACTCGGTGGCGCATGGTTCGCTCCAGTGCGGGATGAACGCGCCCGCGGGGGGCGCGGGCGCTCGCTCATTGCGAAAGAAGATGTATGACTCGGGAGCGGCGCGGGCGGGTCGGCAGCTTCCCGCGTCCGCCCCGGATCGTCCGCTTCCGTGGAGGCTTCGATCCCAGTTCCACCGCAAACGCCGGGCCGCGGGCGGCGCTCAGCCCCCTCGGCCCGGCGCCGCCAGCACGTCGATGAGCTCGCGGAGCGTGGTCTCGCCACCGTCGCGGGCGTACCAGCGGCGGGCTTCCTTGTAGATCTCGTCCACCGGGCGCTCGCCGCGCCGCTTCTCGCCAAGGACGAAGTCCTGGAGCTCGGCGGGCCTCGGGCCCCAGCGGCCGACGGGCTCGAAGTCCTCGTCGAGCACGATGGCCAGCGGGATGGACTGGCTCCCGTTGGTGAGGTAGGCGTCCATGAGGTCCGGGTACGCGTCCCGCTTCACGATCCGCAGGTCCAGGTTGGAGGCGGCCTCGGCCAGCCGCGCCAGGACCGGGACGGTGTTCGACGCATCGCCGCACCAGTCCTCGGCGATCACGAGCAGGCGCCAGGGCCCGCCCGTCTCCTGGACGCGCGCGGCGGCCCACTCCGGGGTGTCGTGCGTCCGGTAGATGCCACGCCACAGCTCCGGGTGCTTCTCGACTTCGTCCTCCAGGTACGTCTTGAACGGGAAGCCCGCGTCCCAGTACTTGGTGTAGTCCAGGTCGGTCGTGGTCGTCATGATGTTGGCCTCGATCTTGAAACAGCGTACCATGCGGCCGCCGCGCCGGCGGTACCCCTCACGAGGATGCAGGAACGGTTCCGCCGGGTGGGGTCCTGTCGAAGCGGTCCCCGCAGCCCACGCGGAAGAGTCTGTCACGAAGACAAAGGAGCGAGCGCTATGGAATCGGGTACGGTGGCCAGCGGCGTCGGAGCGGACAGGAGCGGACCCCAGCGGCCGGCGGGCGAGTCGGCGCGGGCCACGGCCGCCGCCTCGGGCGTGACGGGTCTTCTCCGGGTCCCGGTCCCGGTCAACGAGCCGGTGCGGAGCTACGCGCCGGGCTCCCCGGAGCGCGAGGAGCTCAAGGCGCGCCTGGCCGAGATGGCCGAGTCCGAGGCCGACATCCCCATCGTCATCGGAGGGGAGGAGATCCGGACGGGGGACACCGGCCAGGTGGTGATGCCCCACGACCACCAGCACGTCCTGGGCCGTTTCCACCGGGCCGGCGCGGACGAGGCCCGTGCGGCGATCGAGGCGGCCCGTGCGGCGTGGAGCGGGTGGTCGGCGTGGGACTGGCAGGAGCGAGCGGCCGTCTTCCTGAGGGCCGCCGATCTCCTGGCGGGTCCGTGGCGGGCCACCGTCAACGCGGCCACCATGCTCGGACAGAGCAAGACGGCCCACCAGGCCGAGATCGACAGCGCCTGCGAGCTGGTGGACTTCTGGCGCTTCAACGCCCGGTTCGCGGCCGAGATCTACGAGAACCAGCCCTCCTCCTCGCCGGGCATGTGGAACCAGACGGATTACCGCCCGCTCGAGGGCTTCGTGCTGGCCATCAACCCGTTCAACTTCACCTCGATCGCCGGGAACCTCCCCACCGCCCCGGCCCTGATGGGCAACGTGGTGATCTGGAAGCCGGCGACCGTGTCTCTGCTGAGCTCCTACTACGTGATGCGGGTGCTCCAGGAGGCGGGACTGCCGCCGGGCGTCATCAACTTCGTGCCCGGCCCGTCCCGCGTCGTGACCGGGCCCCTGTTCGAGAGTCCGGCCCTGGCCGGCATCCACTTCACGGGCTCGACGGGCGTATTCCAGACTCTGTGGAAGAACGTGTCCGACAACCTGGAGAACTACCGTACCTATCCCCGAGTCGTCGGCGAGACCGGCGGCAAGGACTTCATCGTGGCGCACGAGAGCGCCGATCCTGCCGCGCTCGCCGTGGCCATCGCGCGGGGCGGCTTCGAGTACCAGGGCCAGAAGTGCAGCGCCGTGTCCCGGGTGTACGTCCCGGACACCCTGTGGGACGACGTCCGGGAGCGGGTCCTGGCCATCATGGACGACATCGAGGTCGGCGACCCCACGGACTTCCGGAACTTCATGGGCGCGGTGATCGACGAGGAGGCCTACGACAAGATCACGTCCTACATCGAGCACGCCCGCGCGTCGGACGACCTGGAGATCCTGGCCGGCGGCGGAGCTTCCGATGTCGAGGGCTGGTTCATCCAGCCCACCCTGATCCTCTCGAAGGACCCGCGCTCGCGGCTCATGTGCGAGGAGATCTTCGGGCCCGTCGTCACGCTGCACGTGTACGATGCCGACCGGTGGACGGAGACCCTCGACCTGGTGGACGACACGTCGCCCTACGGGCTCACGGGCGCCGTGTTCGCGCGCGACCGGGGCGCGGTGCGGGATGCCATGGCTCGGCTGCGCAACGCGGCCGGCAACTTCTACGTGAACGACAAGCCCACCGGCGCGGTGGTGGGCCAGCAGCCGTTCGGGGGCGCCCGGGCGAGCGGGACGAACGACAAGGCGGGCTCGCGTCTCAACCTCCTCCGGTGGGTGAGCCCGCGCTCGATCAAGGAGACGTTCGCGCCGGCCACCGACTGGCGCTACCCGTTCATGGAGGAAGAGTAGGGCGAAGGGAAGGCCGCAGGGGGCCGCGCGTCGCGGCTCCCCGCAACGGCCGCGTCCTCGCCGGGTAGGAGCACCGGTCAGGACGCCGGGATCCGTTGGGCGGCCCGTTCCGCCCGTGCTAGATTGACCCGAGGCACGGTGTACACCCAGGAGGAGACGGCATGGCGCGATTCACCGACGAAGAGCTGCAGCGCAAGGTCAAGGACGGCTTCATCGTCGAGTCCGAGGCCGACATGACGGAGGGCTACAAGAAGGCCCTCATCACGCAGCTCACCGTCCAGGGGGACACCGAGCTCATCAGCGCTCCCGCCTACTTCATGGCCGCGCGGGACGCGCCCTCGACCAACACCATGGTCTCGGCCACCGCCATCATCCAGGACGAGCTCGGGCACGCCAACATCGCCTACCGACTCCTGGAGGACCTGGGCATCGACCGCCACTGGCTCCTGTACGAGCGGCCACCCGAGAAGTTCAAGCACCCGTATGGCTTCGACCAGCCGCTGGAGAACTGGGCCGAGCTGGTGACCGCCAACGGACTGTACGACCGGGCCGGCATCACGCTCCTCGGCGACGTCTACCGGAACACCAGCTACGGGCCCCTGAAGCGGGCGCTCGTGAAGGTGGACATGGAGGAGAACTTCCACCTGCGCCACGGCGAGGTGTGGATGCGCCGGCTGGCCGAGTCGGGCGGCGAGGCCCGCGACGCCGTGCAGCACGCGCTCGACTGGATGTTCCCGATGGGGGTCGAGTGGTTCGGGATGCCGGACGACAAGAAGCGGCACAACGCGCAGCTCGACTTCAAGCTCAAGGGCATGACGAACGACCAGCTCCGGCAGACGTGGCTCAAGGCCGTGGTGCCGCTGTGCGACGAACTGGGGCTCGACGTGCCGGCCCACGTCAACCCGGACACCGAAGAGGTCGAGCTCGAGTTCGAGTTCCCCTGCCAGTACGACCCGGACGCCAAGCGCTGGCTGTTCGAGGAGACCATCACCTGGGACCAGGTCTGGGACCGCTGGCGGGGACGCGGGCCCATGAACCAGCAGTACGTCGAGTCGGTGCGGAAGAGCCGCTACGACGTCGAGGACCTGCTGGCGGCGTGAAGCCACGGGAGCTCGTCCGGATCCAGCCGCGGCCGGCGCGCGGGACGGGGGCGAGCGCGCCCGGTGCGGGGCGGTCGGCCATCGGCCGGGCCCGCTACGAGGAGGGGATGGACTTCGGGGCGGTGCTGCGCGCCACGCAGGGCCGGCGGGAGGAACTGCCGCCCGCGCCCGACTTCCCGGAGCCGCCCGCCGACCTGGCCGCCCGCGCCCGGCGGGCGCTGTACGAGGTGGCGGATCCGGAGTTTCCCATCTCGCTCGTCGACCTCGGGCTCGTGTACGACGTGCGGGCCGACGAGGCGTCGGGCGCGGTGACCGTGGACCTCAGCTTCACGGCCACGGCATGCCCCTGCATGGACTTCATCCAGTGGGACGTACGGGATCGACTGCTTCGGGAGCCCGGCGTGGAGCGGGTCGAGGTCCGAACCGTGTGGGACCCGCCCTGGACGACGGCGCGGATCACGCAGCGGGGCCGGGAGCTGCTGCGCCGAGCGGGCGTGTCGATCTGACGAGAGAGGACGCATGAGGCGGGACAATCCGATCGAGGGCGTCGACCGCGTCTACGAGGTGTTCGCCCGCAAGGACCGGGCGGACCGGTTCGAGCACGTGGGCACGGTGCAGGCGCCCAGCGCGGAGCTGGCGCGGGTGTACGCCTGGCAGACGTACGACGAGGCCAAGTGGTTCGAGATGGCCGTGGCCCCGCGCGACGCCTTCTGCCGGGTGAACCGCGACGAGGCCCCGTTCACGCTGGGCGGCCCGCCGCCGGTGGGGGAGGGCTCCCAGGCCGACTTCGACACGCCCGCCGGGTACGGCGGCGCGCTGGCCCGATGACGACGCTGGAGAGGCGATGAGCGACGGGGACACCGCGGTGAGGACCTTCAAGGCGCCCGAGGACCTTCCCGACGCCGTCCGGGAGCCCATGGGCGAGCTCCTGCTCGTCCTGGCCGACAACAAGCGCCTGCTCGGCATGCGCTACGCGGACTGGATCCTGGGCGCGCCCGCCCTCGAGGCCGGCATCGCGTGCTCGGCCATGGCCCAGGACGAGTGGGGCCACGGCCGCATTGTATACGCCATGCTGCGCGACTTCGGCTTCGACCCCCACCACCTCGAGCACGAGCGGGACGCCGACGAGTACCGGAGCAGCGAGCTCCTGGACCGACCGGCCCAGGGATGGCCGGAGCTCCTGGCCCTCAACCTCCTGCTGGACACGGCGCTCTCCGTCCAGTTCGAGGCCATGGCCGAGAGCAGCTTCGAGCCGGTCCACTACAAGGTCCAGAAGCTCCTGGACGAGGAACGCTTCCACTTCGAGCACGCCCGCGGCTGGACCGCGCGCCTGGCCACCACACCCCAGGGGCGGGAGAGCCTGGAGCGGGCGTTCGCCCCGGCGTGGGCCGCTTGCCTGCGCTGGTTCGGGCCGTCCGACGACCCGGTGGACGCCGCCCTCGAGGGAGCGGAGATCATCGACGCGGGACCGGATCTCCTGCGGGCCCGCTGGCTGTCCCGCGTCGGTCCGGTGGTCGCCGGGGCGGGCCTCGAGCTGGCCGAGGAGTCGGGAGACGGCTGGACGACCGACGCCGACCTGACCTGGGACGACGACTGGAAGCCCGGCTGGCGGAGGAGCGCCGAGGCCGAGGGGCCCGACGAGGATACGCTCCGACGCGTGCGCGGGGACAAGAACCGTCCCCTTCTGCTGGACTGATCGGGCACGGATTCATGGACGAATCGGCCGGTCGCAAGGGCGGGAGCGCGCGAGCCGCGGACGAGACGCTACACACCGACGCGCTGCCCGAGCACGTCACCTGCCCGTTCTGCGGCGGCGAGGACACCGAGCAGTTCGCGGTGTTCGGCTCGGCGCTCTCGGTGAGCCAGTACTACTGCCGCCCCTGCCGGACGGTGTTCGAGTACATGAAGTGGCGCTGAGCGCCGCCTGGCGCTCTCAGCGAAGCCCATCGTCACAGGAGCATCCCATGTCCGAAGTGCGCCGAATGCCATCATCCGTGGAGCCGCGCGCCCGTTGCGCCGTCCTCCCGCTCCTTCTCGTCCTGGCCTCGGCCTGCGGAGGCGGGGGCGCCGGAGCCGGTGGCTCCGGGACCGCGGCGTCCGCCGGCTCCGGGACCGGCTCCCGGCCCGACACGGTCCGGGCTACCGTCCCGGGCCTCTACCCGGAGGGCGTCGAGTACGACTCCGTCCACGGGCATTTCCTGCTGAGCTCGCTCAGCCACGGGACCGTGACGGCCGTAGACGACCGGGGCGCTGTGACTACACTCGTAGACGATTCGGGGAACGTCTCGTCGGTCGGCCTGCAGGTGGCCGGGGACCGTCTCCTGGTGGCGCTGTCGGACGTGCGGGCCGCGCTCGACACGACCGTGGCGGGCCGCGCCGGGCTCGGGGTCTACGACCTGGCCTCCGGTCGGCGGCTCCACCGGGTCGACCTGGGGGGCCTGTTCCCGAACGGCCGGCACTTCGCCAACGACATCGCCGTGGACGCGGACGGGAACGCCTACATCACCGATAGCCTGTCCCCGGTGATCTACCGGGTGACCCCCGACGGGAAGGCCTCGATCTTCGTCCGGGACACCCTGCTCGGCGGCCGCGGCTTCGGTATGAACGGCATCGACTACGACCCGAGAGGCTTCCTGCTCGTGGCCATGGACCAGCAGCGCGCCCTGTACAGGATCCCGATCGCCGCGCCGGACAGCCTGGAGCGCGTCGACCTGAGCGAGCCGCTGGCGGCCGACGGAATGGTCCTCGGCCCGGGCGGACACCTGGTCGCCGTGGCCGCCACCTTCCCCGGGGGCGGTCCCCGCAAGGAGGAGCTGGTCGAGCTGACCAGCGGCGACGGATGGCAGTCGGCCACGATCACGGCCCGCGCTCCGCTGGACGCCTCCGCTTCGCCCACCACCGTGGCCCTGCGCGACGGCGACGCTTACGTGATCCAGGCGCACCTGTCGGGCATGGGGCAGGCGGAGCCGGTCCGGACGTTCGAGATCGTGCGCGTACCCCTGTCGCCGGAGAGTGCCACGGGCGGCTGATGTAGGGCGCCCGCCGCACCCCTCCGGGGCCCTCTCCCCCCATCGCGCCGCCGCGCCCCCCGATCGCCGGGGGCCGGCGGCGCCTTCGCATCGTCGCTTCGCGATCGCCGCCTCGGGACCGGATGTGCGCCGGGGACGTTGATGGCATATCGTATACCATCGACAGATCGGCCGACGCCCCGAGCGTCGAGCATCGCCGCCTTCGACAGGGAGCCCAACGGGTCGCATGGGAGTGAGGGGCCCCACCGTAGACAACTCGGCAAAAAGCGACACACCCGCCCGACGCCCCCTCCCGCCGCGCCGCTTCCCGGGACCCCGCATCGAGCCCGGCCGCGTGGCCGCCCATGTCGGCGCAACGCCCGACCCCTGCGCCGGATCCCGAGTCCACTCCGAAGTCCATCTGCCATCCGCGGGTGCCGATCCTGGCGATCGGCATCGTCACACCCGCCGATCGAGGATCGGCGGGTCACTCACACGGAGGGAGGCGCGATGAGAGTCCGCCGCAGTCCCTGGTCCGCTTTCACGGCGTCCGCCGCCATCGCCCTGGCCGCGTTGTTGTGCGCGGCTCCGGCGAGGGCACAAGAGGGAACCCTGCAGGGCACGGTCTCCAATCAGACGGGTGCGGCCGTGGTCAGCGCCAGCGTGCGCGTCGTGGGCGCGGAGAGCGGTGCCATCGTCGACGCGAACGGTCACTACACGCTGCGCCTGGCACCGGGGACCTACCGCATCGCCGCCCGGGCGCTGGGCTACCGGAGGATGGTCAAGTCCGTCACGATCCAGGCGGGCCAGGCGCAGACCCTGGACTTCATCCTCCAGGTGTCGGCCGTCCAGCTCGACGAGGTCGTCGCCTCGGTCACGGCCGGCCAGACGAGCCGGAGAGAGGTCGGAACGGACATCGCCACGATCAATGCGGCGCAGCAGGTCCAGGAGGGCGCCGTCACGAACTTCTCCCAGCTCCTGCACGCGCGGGCCACCAACGTGACCGTCACCGAGACGTCCGGGGCCGTCGGAGCGGGCTCCCGGATCCGCGTTCGAGGCATCAACACGCTCACGGGCAACAACAACCCGCTCCTCATCATCGACGGCGTTCGCGTCGACAACGAGACCGGGCTCCTCGGCATCAACCGGGGACAGACGTTCTCCCGCTTCAACGACATCAACCCTCAGGACATCAAGAGCATCGAGGTGGTGAAGGGGCCGTCGGCCACCGCGCTGTACGGGAGCGAGGCCTCGCCTGGCGTGATCATCATTACCACGAAGAGCGGCAGCGGCCAGAAGACCGGCATGCGCGCCACGATCGGCACCGAGCAGGGCTTCCAGCGCGACGTCACCAGCTATCCGACCAACTACGCGGATGTGACGCCCTACGTGACCGGGGCCAACGATTCGAAGCTGAGCCAGTGGCCGGTGGCGACCAACGCGACGACCGGCCAGGTGTTCGTCACCGACAACCCGTTCATGGACGCCAGCACGCGGCCCTTCCGGACCGGACTCCAGAGCGGGTTCTTCGGCAACCTGCGGGGCAGCTCCGACAACTTCAGCTACTACACCTCGGCGCGGTTCGATGACGATCAGGGGGTGATGCCCAGCAACTACTCCCACAAGCTGGACTTCCGCGCCAACTTCCAGGGGCGGCCCAGCGACATACTCACGGAGGACATCAGCGCCGGGTACACCAGCTCGAAGACCAACCTCCCCAAGAGCGGGAACAACACGAGCGGATACGCGGCCAACGGCTTCGCGGGACGGCCCTTCTCGTCCCTGGGCACCGGCGGAGACTGTCTGGCCACCGTCCTGGCCGGTACCGACCCCAGCTTCTGTGACAAGAACGGCAACGTCCGGGCGGGCTTCGACAAGATCAAGCCGATCCTGAGCCTCGACAACGTGGAGCGGTTCACGATCTCGTCGATCACGACCCTGACGCCGGTGTCGTGGATGGTGAACACCGCCAAGGTGGGCGCCGACATCACGAACGAGACCTTCCAGGACGCGATCCCCTACGACCCGGACATCCCGTTCAGCTTCGCCGCCGGCGGGCAGAACTTCCTGACCACGCCGCAGACGCGCACGTACACGGCGGACCTCTCGACCCGCCTGTCCTACAAGCTCCGTGACGACCTCACGGCCCAGACGGCGGGCGGGGCCCAGTACTTCCAGCACAGGATCTCGACGGTTTCCTGCCAGGGGTACGTGTTCCCGAACGACAAGGCGACCGCTTGCGACGCGGCCGTGACCGGCCTGGGCTTCTCGGACTTCACCGAGAAGGTCGAGATCGGGGCCTACCTGCAGCAGCGCTTCTCGTACAACGACTACCTGTTCGTGACCGGCGCCATGCGGGTGGACGACAACAGCTCGCTGGGCTCCCAGCAGGGGGCGATCTGGTCGCCGAGCGCGAACGCGTCCTTCGTGGTGAGTGACCTTCCGTCGTGGAAGGTGGACTTCATCAACGAGCTCCGGCTGCGGGCCGCGTGGGGCGAGGCGACGCAGGCTCCGCCGCAGTACGCCGCCGACCGCACATACGTGACGAGCGCGCTGCACGGAAGCACCGCCGGCCTTAGCCCCCAGGATCCCGGCAACCCGGACCTGGGTCCCGAGCGGGACAAGGAGTTCGAGGCCGGATTCAACGCGGGCCTGTGGGACAGCCGGGTGGGGCTGGACTTCACCTACTACGATCGCACATCCAACGACGCCATCGTGCCGCGGTCCGTCGCGCCCTCCACGGGCTTCCCGAACGTGCAGTACGTGAATCTGGGCCAGATCAAGAACCACGGCTTCGAGGCCAGTCTCGACGCCCAGCTCCTGCAGCGCGACAATCTGGACTGGACGGCTCGCCTGCAGTGGTCCACGACGAACTCCAGGGTCACGAAGCTGGGGCTCAGCACGCCCATCTTCCTGGGCTTCTCACAGGTGATCGCCGAGGGCTACGCCCCGGGGGCCTACATCAGCCGTGTGATCACCAGCGCGGCGCGCGATGCCAACGGGAACATCATCCCGAGCTCGATCCAGTACGCGCCGGGGGACCTGGGGGATGGCAGCGGCCGCGTGGTCGTGGGTCAACCTACGCCCACGAACATGGAGAGCTTCCAGACGACGGTTCGGCTGCTGGGACACCTGACGCTCTCCACCCTGTTCGACCGGGAGGCCGGGCACCAGGTCTACAGCACGGAGGTGGCCGGCAGGAACCCCAACAACCTGGGCGGCATCAACTCGAGCTTCGGGGACATGTGGGCGTACCGCCAGACGCGGTCCTCCCCGGTCCAGCAGGCCATGATGGAGCAGAACGAGCTCCTGGGCGACCACGCCGGCGTGTTCATCTACGACGCCAACTTCATCAAGTGGCGAGAGCTCACGCTGAGCTACGAGGTGCCCGAGCGACTGACCCGCAAGCTGGGAGCGGCGACCGCACGCCTGTACGGCGGAGCCCGCAATCTGGCCACGATCACGAACTTCCCCGGAGTCGACCCCGAGGCCAACCAGAACGGGGCCCGTGACAACCTCCGTGTGGTCGAGGGCAACACCTTCCCCGCGCCGCTGACGTTCTACGGCGGCCTCACGCTCACCTTCTGAACGGTGAGGAGGCACGCCATGAACCCGACGAACAATGCAGCCGCGGTGACAGAGCGAATCCAGCAGCAGAGGGAGCGCACCATGCGATCGCCTCGACGTGGCCGAAAGCTCGGCCGATATCGTCCCTCCGGCAGGATCGTCGGAGCGATCCTCGCCGGTACGATGCTCCTCCTGACGGCATGCAACCAGCTCCTGGACGTTCCGCCGAACCCGAAGACGGTTCCGGGCTCCGAGCTGACGGATCCGAACTCTCTCGATGCCCGGATGACGGGCGCCGAGGCGGACTTCTGGTTCGCCTACGACATGGCCATCGTGTACGGCGGCCTGTTCACCGACGAGCTCGTGGACGGCACGGGCCTGACGGCCGTGGACGAGCGCCGCGTCCAGCCCGACAACGCGCTCATCGGCTCCACGGACGAGGCGCCCGAGGGCATCGACGGGCTGTGGACGCCCATGCAGCGGTCGGCGGCGACATCCAAGAGCGCCGAGGTCGATATCGGCGCGGGGAAGTACGGCGACCGGATACCGGATCCGGGCAATTCCGACGCCGAGGCCCGCATGTCCCTGTTCGCGGGCTATTCGCGGCTGATCCTCGGCGAGCTGTTCTGCACGACCGCGTTCGACGGCACCGGCCCGGAGTACTCCTCCGCCGAGACCTACCAGCTCGCCGCCGACCACTTCACGGTCGCCATCCAGGCGTCCAACGCGTCCTCGGACGTGGTGTACGCGGCCACCGTGGGTCGAGCGCGCGCGGAGCTGCAGATGGGCGACGACGCCAAGGCGAAGGCCGACGCGTCGAACGTTCCCCTCGACTTCGCCCTCATTGGAGATGTCTACTCGACGAATTCGGAGAAGGAGAACAACGACATCTGGAACATGCTCACGCTGTCGCAGCGGTTCAGCGTGGGACCGCCCTTCCGGGGCCTGGTGATCGACAACACGAGCACGCCCGACCCCCGGGTCGACGTGTTCCAGGACCCCAACGACCAGTATGCCATCGACGGCTCGACGCCCCTGTACCAGTCGGCCAAGTACCTGAAGGCCGATTCACCCATTCGGCTGGCGAGCGGGTACGAGGCGGCCTACATCGTGGCCGAGATCGAGGGCGGGCAGACGGCCGTGAACCTCATCAACCAGATCCGGCAGGCCCAGGGCATCAGCCAGCAGTTCTCGAGCACCAACGAGGACTCCATCCAGGCCAAGGTCCGGGACGAGCGCCGGCGCACTCTGTTCCTCGAGGGGCAGCGCATGGGGGACCTGCGGCGCTACGATGCGCGCTACGGTCTCGATCTGTTCCCCACCGGTCCGAATTTCGGGACCGAGACCTGCTTCCCGCTCCCCAACGCGGAGCGTGACAACAACCCGGACATCTGATCGCGACCCGTCCGGTGAGCGCGCGGCCGAAGGCCGCGCCGCAGGGGGGCCGGCGCCTTTCGGGTGCCGGCCCCCGTGTTTATCGTCAGGCGGCCCACGAGCGGGCCGTGACGCTCCGTACGACAGGAGAAAGATCTTCCATGCACGCCATCGAGCATCTCTCCCCGGCCGCCACCGCTTCGCGCCTCGCCTCCCTCGTCCTGGCGGCCGGCCTGGCGCTGGCCGTCCGACCGGGGCCGGCCGCGGCCGCGACCCCCGGCGTCCCGTCCGCCCGCGCCGCCGCGTTCGACACCGGCGCGGCAGCCCCGGCCCCGCCGTCGCGGCAACCCGTCCTGCGGAGCATCGCGAACGCCGTGTCGGCGGACTCCCTGCGGGCCGTGCTCACCAGGCTGGTGAGCTTCGGCACCCGCAACACGCTGTCCGACACGCTCTCGGACACTCGGGGCATCGGGGCGGCCCGCCGGTGGATCAAGGGCCGCATGGACACGCTCTCGGAGCGGTGCGGCGGCTGCCTCCAGGTCTTCTACCAGAGGAACCTGGTGCCGCCCGGGCGCCGCGTCCCGGACACCACCGCGGTGGTCAACGTGGTGGCCGTGCAGCGCGGCACGACGGACCCGGGGCGCTACGTCCTCATCACCGGCCACTACGACTCGCGCGTCTCCGACGTCCTGAACGACACGTCGTTCGCTCCGGGCGCCGACGACGATGGCTCGGGGGTAGCCGCCGTGCTCGAGGCGGCGCGGGTCCTGAGCCGGCACCAGTTCGCCGCCACCGTCGTGTACGCGGCCCTGGCGGGGGAGGAGCAGGGGCTGTTCGGCGGGAAGGGGCTCGCCGCCTACGCCCGCGAGCACGGCTGGCGGATCGAGGCGGACCTCAACAACGACATCATCGGCAACATCGAGGGGATCGACGGGATCATCGACAACACCACGGCTCGCGTGTTCTCCGAGGGGACGCGGGCCACGGAGTCCGCGCGCACCGCCCGTATCCGGCGCTACACGGGGGGCGAGGTGGACTCCCCCTCGCGCGAGGTGGCCCGCTACGTGGCGCGGATGTCGGACTACGTGCGCAACCTCCACGTCACGCTCATCTACCGGCTGGACCGGTTCGGTCGCGGGGGCGACCACAGCGCCTTCAACGACGCGGGCTACCCGGCCGTGCGCATCACCGAGCGCAACGAGAACTACCATCGCCAGCACCAGGACGTGCGGGTCGAGGACGGGATCCACTACGGGGACGTGCTCGCTGGCGTGAACTTCCCGTACCTGAGGAAGATGGCCGCGCTCAACCTGGTCTCACTGGCCTCCATGGCCTGGGCTCCGGCCCCGCCGGAGGGGGTCCAGATCGGGGGGGCCGTGCGGCCGAGCACGACGCTGAAGTGGGACGCTGTCGACCCCACCCGCGCCCCGGAGCTGGCCGGCTACAGGATCTACTGGCGCCCGACGGACGCGCCCCGCTGGCAGAAGAGCGTGTGGGTGGGCGACGCCATCCAGCGCACGCTCGAGGACGTGGTGATCGACAACTACACGTTCGGAGTGACGGCCGTCTCGAAGGACGGGTTCGAGAGCCCGGCCGTCTTCCCCGGTCCGGTCGGCGACTTCGCGCCACCGCCGGATTCCGCGGGGGCCGGACGGGGCGGCCGCTAGCCCGCGACCGTGCGGCCGGGCGGCCCGGCCACGCCGGCCGCCGCGTCTCACGTCCGGCTCCACGCGCGTCGCAGGAGCCACGCGCATACGATCAGGGAGACCGTGATCCACGCCAGGCCCCATACCAGCGCGGGGATGCCGGTCATGCGGGCCAGGGCCGTGGCGTCGGAGGGCAGGCCGGGGCGGTCCAGGATGTCGCTCTTGATGTCCAGCACCGCGTACAGGCAGCTGGTGAGCCCGAGCGCGGTGAGCAGCAGCTTGCGTCCCTGGGCTTCCAGCCGGAACGCCGCGAGGACGAGGGCCGCCCCGGCCGCCAGGCACAGGAAGATGGCGAAGCCGGAGCGCACCGTGAGCAGTCCGAGGGCCAGGATCCCCGCGCCCAGCAGCCCGAGCAGCACCCGCGACGTGCGTCCCCCCGACCGGCCGACCTCGATGAACAGCGCCCCCCACGCGAGGCTTCCCAGGTAGCCGGCCGACAGCGTGAGGAAAGCGTTCCCTCCCGGGCACCGGCAGAAGCCGCCCTGGTCGGGGCTCAGGCCGATCTCGCGGATCGTACCCCCCGTGGCGATCGCCACGAGGCCGTGGCTGAGCTCGTGGAGGAGGACCACGAACATCTGCACGGGCCACACGAACACGGTGTCCCACAGGAACCACACCGCGATCGCGTACACGGCCAGGCCGGCCAGGAAGCGAAGGCGACGCTTCCCCCGGGACGGGGCGGCCGGATTCACAGGAGCACCGCCAGCGCCACGCCACACACCACCAGGCCGGCGAGGGCGAGGGCGGGCCACGCCCGGTCGAACGCCGCCCGGCAGAAGGCGAACACGCCCAGGAACAGGCCGAGGGCGGCGTACACGGAGGCCAGCAGCGACCGCCACAGCGAGCTGTCGTGCAGGACGAGGATGGCGACGGCGCTCACCGCCGCGGCCAGGAAGAGCGTGTGCTCGGTGAGGACCTCCCTCATCCGCACGCGCCGCGCGGCCGGGAGCTTCCCGGTCAGCGCCACGGGGAGGAGACCGACCGCCTCGGCGGCCAGGGTCGCGAGCCACGCGGTGCGGGCCGGTCCCGGTCCCGTGAGGGCGTCGGAGAGCGCCGCGAAGCCGAGCGAGGTCACCGCCACGGCCCCCAGAAAGTAGATGCCGTACGCAATGATCCGGGAGGACACCAGGTTGGCGTAGTAGGTACCGGGCTCGTCGCGGCGTAGCCGCAGCGTGGCGATCGACTCGAGTGGCCAGTCCTCCACTTCCCGCGGTGGCCACGCGCCGCTCCGGGCCCGGTCCAGCAGTCTCCGGGCCGTCTCCCGTGTGCGCTCGGCCTCGTCGCGTTCGATCGTCCCTTCGGCGCACGCCCGCTCCAGCTCCTCCTCGTCCAGCAGCTGCGTGTCGCCGTCGACGGGCGTCCACAGGTCCAGGAACTGGTCCACGATGCGCCACCGACCGTTCTCGAACGTGGGGGGGCGCACCAGGTTGGTGTAGTGGCCCAGGAGCTCGCCGCCCGGGCCGTACAGCGCCGCGATCTCGTAGGGACGGTCCGGATAGGTGAACCACACCAGCGAGGAGCCGCCGGGCAGGACGACGGGGCCGACGCGCAGGGTGTCGGCATCGGGTGGGCGCTCGAGGAGCGTGATCTTGATGTCGCGCCCGTCGTGGAGGAGCTCCTGGCGGAAGCGCTCGACCCGGTCGGGCGGACGATGGTATTCGATCTCGACGGTCGGCACCTCGTCCGGGTGCCGGAACCGGGACCGAACGCGGCGCCTAGACGGCGACAGGGGCCGTGAAGGTGTCGCCGGCCTCCGCCATCCGGACCAGACGCGGGGCGGGCTCGAAACGAGGTCCGACCCGGCCGGCCAGCTCCCGGAGACACTCGACGATCGAGGCCAGGCCCTCGCGGTCCGCCCAGCGCAGGAGCCCGCCGCGGAACGGGGGGAAGCCCGTGCCCATCACCATGGCCAGGTCCACCGCCGCGGCGCCCTCCACGACCTCCTGTTCGAGCGCGAAGGCCGCCTCGTTGACCATGATGTACAGGCAGCGATGGCGGATCTCCTCGTCGTCCGGGGGGGTGCCGGCGGGACTGGGGAGGAGGCGCCGGAGGTCGGAGTCGACCCCCTTCTCGCGCCCGTCCTGGTAGATGTAGAAGCCGAGCCCGTTCTTCCTGCCCAGCCGGCCGTCCTCCAGGAGCCGCTCGATCACCCCGGACGGCGTCAGGCGCTCGCCCAGCTCGCGCCCGAGCTCCGAGGCAACGTGGCGCGCCACGTCGAAGCCGACTTCGTCGAGGAGCCGGCAGGGTCCCATCGGCATCCCGAAGTCGGCGACCGCATCGTCGAGCCTGCGGACCGGCACGCCCTCCTCGAGCAGGTAGCCGGCCTCGTTGAGGTAGGGGCCCAGGAGGCGGTTCACCAGGAATCCGGGGGAGTCCCGCACGATGACGGGCTTCTTGTCCATGTCCAGCGCGAAGCCGAACGCGGTGGCCAGGGCCTCGTCCGAGGTCTCGGGCGTGCGGATCACCTCCACGAGCGGCATGCGGTGGACGGGGTTGAAGAAGTGGAGGCCGACCACGCGCGCCGGACGGGCGGCCCCCGAAGCCAGCTCGGATACCGACAGTGACGACGTGTTGGTGGCGAACACGGCGCGCTCGGGGAGCGCCGCCTCCGCCTCGCGGAGGACCTGCTTCTTCACGGCCATGCGCTCCACGACCGCCTCGATGGCCAGATCCACCTGGCCGAACTCCGCGTAGTCGAGGACTCCCTGGATGCGGGCGAACTTGAGGCCGGCCTCCTCGGCGCCGAACACGCCCTTGCTCGCGGCCTTCTCCAGCAGCGAGTGGGCGTGATGGAGCCCCGCATCGAGCGGTCCCTGCTCGATGTCCTTGAGCACGACGTCGACATCCTTCGAGGCCGCCAGCTCCGCGATGGCCCCGCCCATGACGCCCGCCCCGATCACGCCCACGCGCTCGACCGGGCGCCGCTTATCCCGGACCGCGGCCGGGAGCGCGTCGCGGGCTCCCGTCGACAGCTGGAAGATGCGGATGAGGTTCTTGCACACCGGGGTGACGGCCAGCTCGCCGAGGGCGCGTGCCTCGATCTCCAGGGCCTGGTCGATCTGGAGTCCGTGCGTGCGCTCGACGACGTCGAGCGCCACCATGGGCGCCGGATACCGTCCCCCGGTGCGTTTCGCCGTGCGGCCGCGGGCCATGGAGAACAGGAGCTTGCGGCCCAGGCCGGTGTCCTCGAGGAGCTTCTCCGTGAAGGACTTCTCGTACACGGACGGCTTCACGCGCCCGGTGATGATCTGCCGGATGAACGCCCGCACGCCGTCCCGGAACCCGTCCGCGGGCAGCACCCTGTCCACGAGCGCCATGCGCCGCGCCCTGTCGTGCTTCACCGGGGCCCCCGTCAGGATCACGTTCAGGGCGTTCTGGATGCCACACTGCCTGGGAAGCCGCACCGTGCCCCCGAAGCCGGGCAGGATCCCGAGCTGGGTCTCCGGCAAACCGATGCGGGTGGAAGGACGGTCGGAGGCCAGCCGGTAGTCGCACGCCAGGGCGAGCTCCGTGCCACCCCCGAGGCAGGTGCCGTCGATCGCGGCGATCGTGGGAACGGTGAGCCGCGACACACGGGCGAACACCTTCTGACCCTTACGGCTCTTGGCCGCGGCGTCGTCCACGTCGGTGAGGGCCGCGATCTCGTTCACGTCGGCACCGGCGATGAACGAGCCCGGCTTGTCGCTCCACATCACCACGGCGACCAGCTTACCGGTGGCGATGCGTGACTGCAGCTCGGTGATGAGCGCGTCCAGGCGCTCCATGATCGCGGTCGTGAGGAGGTTGACCTTCGATCCGGGTCGATCGAAGGTCAACCACCCGATGTTGTCGTTGTCGACCGCGAGGGTGAGACCCTCCTCCTGTAAGTCCTTCGGCATCACATCTTCAAACGCACCTGGGCGTTCTCACGCGTCAGCTTGAGCGTGTCCGACTTCATCGTGTCGATCCGGATGTTCCAGTACAGCTCCTCGAAGGGCAGCGTGTAGCGGGCGTAGACGTACCAGGGGTCCCCCTTGATGTTGCCCGTGGCGTAGCCCTGGGCGTCGGTGGTGTCCGCCGCGACCTTCTTGCCACGCTGCTTCAGGAGGCTGTCCGCTATGGCCGCGTAGGGTGCGAAAGCCTGATCCTCCCAGCTGTTCTCCACGGCCCGCATCGAGTCCGAGCGCTCGATGGTGAGCTTCTGGAGGCTGTCGAAGCTCGCGAACAGCCGCTTCTTGCGCTTGTCGAGCGTCGAGACCTCGGCGTCCAGCGAGTTGAACCGCTTGTAGAGCGGCAGGTACTTGGGGTCCCGGCGGTCGAGCTTCTGAAGCTCCGCGGACAGCTTCTGGAGGCTGTCGCGCTTGTCCGACCAGACCGTCTCGGCCGCGTGCCACGTCTGGTTGAGGTCGGCGACCTGCTGCTTCTCCGCCTTGAGGTCCTCGGGCACCTGGGGCTGCGGCTCCGACGCGCTCCTGGTCAGGGCGTCGAAGATCGAGTCCCGGTCGTATGGCAGGAACTCGACCGAGATGTCCTTGGCCGGTGTGGCCACCGAGTCCTGGGCGGACCTGGGGAGGACCTGGACGGTCACGCTGCGTCCACAAGCCGCGGTCATGGCGGCTGCCGTCAGGAACAGCGGTAGGGCTCGAGCGCGCATTGACTCTCTCCGGTCTTGGGAGTACCGCTTTCGAACGGTCGGGTCCCTCCCCGCAGCGCGCCGCGACCCTCCGACACAGGGCGGAGAGCCACCACGGTAGGCGAGCAGACCCGAGACGAGGAAGCTAGACCGCCGGAGGCGCCGAATCAACGGCGACGCGGCCGGGGTGGGAGGGAGCGGGGAGGAGGGTGGGGCTCCCGGACGGCTATTCGAACAGGTGGTCGCCGAGCAGGTAGGGACGCGGGTTCACGTGGTGGCCGTTGATGAGGACCTCGTAGTGGAGGTTCGGTCCGGTGGCCAGCCCGGTCTCTCCGACCCGCGCGATGACCTCGCCGCGCTCGACGTGCTCGCCCTTGTGGACGAGGATCCGGGAAGCGTGCGCGTAGCGAGTTTGGTAACCATACCCGTGGTCGATCTCGACCATGTTGCCGTAGCCCTCGTCCTTGCCGGCGAACACCACTCGCCCGGGTGCGGCGGCCCGGATGGGGGCGCCCAGCGGCGCCGACAGGTCCAGGCCCTCGTGCGGACGGTTGTAGAGCAGGATGGGATGGTAGCGGCTGCGGCTGAAGCCGGAGCTGATCCAGGACTCGTCCGCCGGGACGGGCCGGATGGAGGGACGGGCCAGCATGACCGCGCGGTGGACGCGCAGGGAATCCGTCGCCTCCGAGAGGCTGGTCGTGAGCAGCCGGGCGCGGCGCAGGAGCACGTCCAGCGTCGAGGCCACGTCCTCCGTCTCCCCCCCGCCCGCGGGTCCAGCCTGGCCAGCGCCTGGTGCACCGGGTCCGAGACGGGCGGACCTCCGACGCCCACCGCCTGGACGTCGGGGTCGAGGAGGGGGAGGCCCGCCGCGAGACGGTAGCGCTCCTCCCGGCTCGAGAAGTCGTCCATGGCCCGGGTCAGCGAGCCCACGCGCCCCTCGATGTCCCGCAGGCTGACCAGCAGCGTGCGGTTCTCCGAGCGCAGACGGGAGGCCTCGGCGGCCCGCCAGGACGTGCGTACCAGGAAGAACAGGCCCGTGCCGGCCGCGAGCACGACGAGGAGCGCCGCCGCCAGCAACAGCCGGACGGTCCGCTTCCGGATGCGGAAGTTGCGCGAAACGCCGTCGGCGCTGTGGGGCAGGATCTGGACGGTCCAGCCTGGCTTCATGCTCACGTCGCGGTTAGAGCCGTGCCCGGATGAAGCTCGAGAAGGATGATGTTCTCCAGCAATCCGTGCACCACCGCCGTATACGGACGATCGCAAGCCTATGGGAGCCCCTGTGTTGACGGTTTCATCACCGGGGACTTTGGGCTCCCCGTGCCTGGCCGCGACCTGCACCGGTTGCAGGACGTGTGAAAAAGGTGCGCAGTGCGAGCAGGTTATGTTGCAGGATCGAGGCCGTCAAGCGTCGTCCCGCGGAAACAGGACGGCTCCGCCCGCCACCCGGGTCAGGCCGGCGGCTCGATCCTCCAGCGCGTCGAAGGACGGGACGGGTCCCTCTCCACCCAGCCGCTCCCAGAGCGTGCGCGACTTCCCCGGGAGGAAGGGGGTCAGCATGACGGCGGTGGCGGCCAGCGCTCGCAACAGCGAGCCCAGGGAGGCGTCCAGGGCTCCGGGCCCGGCACCCTCGTCCCGCTCGGCCCGCGCCAGGTCCCACGGCCTGGACCGATCGACGAAGCCGTTCGCCTCGCGGACCAGGTCGAGCGCGGCCTGCGCGCCCCGGTGCAGGAGGAGCGCTTCCATGGAGGCGTGGTAGTCGGACAGGGCGGCGCGCCGCGCGTCGTCCAGCTCCGTGTCGTCCCCGGCCGGGACGCGGCCCTCCCGGTACTTGCGTACCATGGCCACGACCCGGTTCAGGAGGTTGCCGAGGTCGTTGGCGAGCTCGGCGTTGTAGCGCTCGTCGAAGCTCGCCAGCAGCTGGGCCGGTGACCCGAAGTCGCGGTCGCCGTCCCAGGGCGTCTCGCGCAGCATGAAATAGCGGAACGCGTCGGGCCCGTGACGCTCGACCAGGGCCTCGAGCTCCAGGCGGGCCCCGGCCGACTTGGAGATCTTGCCGCCCTCGACGCTGACGAAGCCGTGGCCCCACACCGAGCGAGGCAGCTCGATGCCGGCCGACAGGAGCATGGCGGGCCAGATGACGCAGTGGAAGCGGGTGATGTCCTTGCCGATCACGTGCAGGTCGGCCGGCCACCACTCGCGGTACGCGTCGTCGGGGAAGCCGACGGCCGACAGGTAGTTGGTGAGCGCGTCCAGCCACACGTACACGGTGTGGTCCTCGGCCCCCGGGAAGGGGATGCCCCACGGGATCCGGGAGCGGGAGGCCGACACGTCCTCGAGCCCGCCCTCCAGGAGCCGCACGATCTCGTTGCGGCGGCTCTCGGGACGGATGAAGTCCGGGTGGGCCTCGATGTGCGCGAGCAGGGGATCGCGAAAGCGGGACAGCCGGAAGAACCAGTTCTCCTCCTCCGTCCACGCGATCTCGCGGTCCGGGTGCAGCGGACAGCGGCCGTCCGCGAGCTCGTCCTCGGCGCGGAAGGCCTCGCAGCGCACGCAGTACCAGCCCTCGTACGTCCCCATGTAGAGGTCGCCGGCCTCCCGCACCCGCTCGACCAGCGCCGTGACCGCGCGGGCGTGCCGCGACTCGGTGGTTCGGATGAAGTCGTCGTAGGAAACGCCGAGGCTGTCCCACACGGCCCGGAAGCGGGCGGCGAGCTCGTCCACGAGCTCGGCCGGCTCGATGCCCCGCCGGGCGGCCTCCTGGGGGATGCTCTGCCCGTGCTCGTCCATGCCGATGACGAAATGCACGCGGTCCCCGCGCAGGCGACGGTACCGCGCGATGGCGTCCGCGCCGATCTTCTCGAACGCGTGGCCGGCGTGCGGCTCGCCGTTGGCGTAGTCTATGGCGGTGGTGATGTAGAAATGGCCCATCAGCGGCGGTCGGTCCCCTCCGCCCGCCCGGGATTCCCGGGACGGCCACGGGCCTCGCGCTTGAGCTCCTCGAGCGGCAGGGTGCGTCGCTCTCCGTGATCGTCCTTCAGGGTCACCGTCTCCTTGAACAGGTTCCAGCCCACGACCGTCTCCTGGCCCCGCGAGGTGCCCAGCGTCTGGCCCTCCCTGGGGAAGCGCTTACGGGCCTGCAGGTAGGCCTCGTGCTCGTAGTGGAGGCACGACATGAGCCGCCCGCACGCGCCCGAGATCTGGGCCGGATTGAGGGAGAGCCCCTGGTCCTTGGCCAGCTGGAGCGTGACCGGCTGGATCTCCGGCAGCCAGGCGCGGCAGCACAGCTCCCGCCGGCAGCGCCCTATCCCGCCGAGGCGCCGGGCCTCGTCGCGCACGCCGATCTGGCGCAGCTCGATCCGGGTGCGGAACTCGCCCGCCATGTCGCGCACCAGGGCCCGGAAGTCCACCCGCTTGTCGGCCGTGAAGTACACGGTGAGCTTGTTGCGGTCCCACTGCCACTCGGCCTCGCTCGCCTTCATCTTGAGGCCGTGCTTCTCGACCAGTTCGCGAGTGCGCGTCCGCACATCGGCCTCGTGGGAGCGGAGCTCGAGCAGCCGCTCCACGTCCACGGGCGCCGCCCGGCGCAGGACGCGCCGGGGCGGCGGGATGACGGGCCGATCCCCGGCATGCTCGCATCCGCCGTCGCAGGTCAGCTCGTCCGCGTGGGCGGCCCGGTGCACCCACCCCAGGTCGCGGCCGCGATCCGCCTCGACGATGACGTGCTCCCCTTCGACGAGGGGGACCGCCTCGCGAGCGGCGTAGTACTCTCGCCGCAGACCCTTGAACTGGACCTGCACCACCTGTACGTCCCGCTCCGCCGCGACGGGGCGGGGCCCCGCCGGGCGTGGCGCGACCGGCTCCGGGACGCCGGGGCTCAAGCCTCCTCCCAGGCGCCCATCCCGTAGTACTTCTCGCGGCGGAGCCGGACGAGCTCCTCGGGGTCCAGCGCCGTGAGCTCGTCCAGGTTACGGGCCAGCACCTCGCCGACTGCCGTGGCCGTCTCCGCCGGACCGGTGTGCGCGCCGCCCGGCGGCTCGGGGATGATCTCGTCGATGACCTCGAGCTCGAGGAGGTCCTGGGCGGTGAGCTTCAGCGCTTCGGCCGCCTGCTCCGCCTGGTCGCGGCTCCGCCACAGGATGGCGGCGCATCCCTCGGGCGAGATCACCGAGTAGATGGCGTTCTCCAGCATCAGCACCCGGTCCGCCACCGCGATGCCCAGCGCGCCGCCGCTTCCGCCCTCCCCGATCACGCAGGTGATGATGGGCGTGCGCAGGCCGGCCATGACGAGGAGGTTGCGGGCGATGGCCTCGGCCTGCCCGCGCTCCTCGGCGCCGATTCCCGGGTAGGCCCCCTGGGTGTCGACGAAGGTGAGGACGGGGCGGCCGAACTTCTCCGCCAGCTTCATGAGCCGTTGGGCTTTGCGGTAGCCCTCCGGGTGCGGCGAGCCGAAGTTGCGGGCCAGGTTCTCCTTCATGTCCCGGCCCTTCTGGTGGCCGATCACCATGACGGACCGGCCGCCGAAGGTGGCCCAGCCCCCCACGATGGACGGATCGTCCCGATAGTGGCGATCGCCGTGGAGCTCGATCCAGTCGTCGCACAGGCGCTCGATGTAGTCGAGCGTGAACGGTCGCTCCTGGTGGCGTGCCAGCTTCACCCGGTCGTAGCGGGACAGCTCCGCGAAGGCGTCGGCCTGCTCGGCGTCCAGCTGCTCCTCGAGCCTCTCGATCTGTTCGGACATGTCGATCCCCTCGCGGCTCGAGAGCTCTCTCAGCTCCGTGAGCCGTTCGCGCATCTTCTCGAACTTCTCGCTACGCTCGAGCGCCATCGCCGTGTCCCCGTTTCCGTCTTCTCTCCGGGCCCATACCGATCCGCGCGTCTCATTCGCGCGAGAACCGGACCCGGTCCCGTCCGAGCAGGCTGCGGAGCTCCGCCAGGAGGTCGGGGCTCGGTGCCACGCGCAACGAGCGCGACGCCAGCAGCGGGGCGCCGTCCCCGTCCCCCTCCGGGTGCCACTCCACGTAGAGTGGGCCGGCACCCGGCGTTTCCTCGACCACCTGCCGCACGCGCTCGAACGTGCCCGCCGGGAGCCGATCGTCCTGGCGCAGCTCGATGCGCACGCCCACCCGCCCGCTGGCCCTCACATTGGCCAGGCTCCGTACCGAATCGACAAAGATGGGGGGATCCTCCTCGTCACGCGAGCGACCGGATACGCGGCCCGACAGCAGCACGGGCGCATCCTGGGTCAGGATGTCCCGGTGCTCCAGCCAGGCGTCCCCGAACACCAGGGCGCTGGCCGTACCGTGGAAATCCTCGACCGTGAGCTTGCCCCACTCGCGTCCGTCGCGGCGGGAGGTGCGCGCGTCGGCCTCGGTCACCACGCAGGCCAGGTCCACCTGCCGGTCGCGGTGCTCGGCCAGGTTCGTCGTGTTCACGTCGGCCGAGAACATCTCCACGATCTCCCGGAAGCGCTCCAGGGGGTGGCCGGAAGTATAGAAGCCCAGCACCTCCTTCTCCCGCTTGAGTCGCTCGGCCTCGCCCCAGGGCGCGACCCGCGGGAGCTCGGGCTCGGGCCGCGCGGGCGCCCCGCCGGCGCCGCCGAACAGGGAGGTCTGTCCGGTCTCCCGCTCCCGCTGCCGGAGCTGGGCCTCGCCCAGCACCTTCTCGAGTCCCGCCACCATGGCGGCCCGCTCCCCGAAGCTGTCCAGCGCACCGGCCTGGATCAGCGCTTCCAGCACTCTCTTGTTGTTGAGGCGCAGGTCGATGCGCTGGCAGAAGTCGAACAGCGACCCGAAGGGCTCCTCGGCGCGCGCCCCGAGGATGGACTGGATGGCCGAGTGGCCCACGCCCTTGATGGCGCCGAGCCCGAAACGGATGCGGTCGTCGTCGACGACGGTGAACCGGTACCCGGACTCCTCCACGCTGGGTGGCAGGACCTCGATGCCGAGCTCGGAGGCTTCGTTGATGTAGGCGACCACCTTGTCCGTGTTGCCGATCTCCGAGGAGAGGAGGGCGGCCATGAACTCGGCCGGGTAGTGCGCCTTGAGCCATCCCGTCCGGTAGGAGAGGATGGCGTAGGCCACCGAGTGAGCCTTGTTGAAGCCGTAACGGCCGAACGTCTCGATGAGCCCGGCGATCTCGCCGGCCTTGCGGGCGGCGACGCCCGCCGCCACGCAGCGCTCCTTGAAGCGCTCGAGCTCGCGGGCGATGAGCTCGGCGTCCTTCTTTCCGACCGCCTTGCGGAGCACGTCGGCCTCGGCCAGCGAGTAGCCCGCCAGCTCCTGGGCGACGCGCATCACCTGCTCCTGGTAGACGATGATCCCGTAGGTCGGCTCGAGGACCTCGGCCAGGTCGGGGTGCGGATAGGTGACGCTCTCCATCCCGCGCTTGCGGCGGATGTAGACGTCCGTCATGCCCGAGTCGAGCGGGCCGGGACGGATCAGGGCGTTGACCGCCGTGAGGTCGTCGAAGCGGTCCGCGTGCATGGCGCGGAGCTTCTCGGTGGCGAGGGAGGACTCGAACTGGAATACGCCCGCCGTCCGTCCCGAGGACAGGAGCCGGAAGACCTCCGGGTCGGCGAGGCCGACCTCGTCCCAGTCCACCACCACGTCGTGGCGCTCCGCGATCATGCGCACCGCGTCGGAGATCACGGTGAGGGTCCGGAGCCCCAGGAAATCCATCTTGAGCATGCCCGCCTTCTCGAGGGCGGTCATGTCGAACTGGGTGATCACCGAGCCGTCGTCGCTTCGCGTGTCGGTGCACACCGGCACGTAGTCGGTGAGCGGCCCGGGCGCGATCACCACCCCGGCCGCGTGCACGGAACTGTGGCGGGAGAGCCCCTCGATGCTCATGGCATAGTCGAGGAGCTGCCGGTGGCGCGGGTCGTCTTCGTAGAGGTCGTGGAGCTCCTGGACCCGCTCGACCGCCTCCTCGACCGTGAGCGCGTAGCCCGGGCCCGAGGGGATGAGCTTGGCCAGCCGGTCGGTCTCGGACGGAAGGAAGCCGAGGACCCGTCCGACGTCCCGGACCACCGCCCGGGCCTTCATGGTCCCGAACGTGATGATCTGGCCCACCGAGCCCTGTCCGTACTTCTCGCGCACGTACTCGATGACCTCGCCCCGGCGCTCGTAGCAGAAATCGATGTCGATGTCGGGCATCGACACGCGCTCGGGGTTGAGGAAGCGCTCGAACAGGAGATCGAAGTGGAGGGGGTCGACGTCCGTGATCCGCAGGGCGTAGGCCACGATCGAGCCGGCCGCCGAGCCGCGCCCCGGCCCCACGGGGATGTCGCGCTCCCGGGCCGCGCGGATGAAGTCCCACACGATGAGGAAGTAGCCGGCGTAACCCGTGCGGGCGATCACGTCGAGCTCGTAGTCGAGCCGCTCGCGCACCTCCGCCCTCAGCGGCTCCCCATAGCGCTCGCGGGCGCCCTCCTGGGCCAGGTGCCTCAGGTAACGGTCGTCCTCGTCGAAAGCCTCCGGCAGGGGGAAGGCCGGGAGGTGGTAGCTCTCGTCGAAGGAGACCTCGCAACGCTCCGCGATGGCCAGGGTGTTCTCGAGCAGGTCGGGCCGGTCCGGGAACAGCCCGGCCATCTCCTCGGGAGACTTGAAGTAGGTCTCCTCCGTGTCGAAGCGCAGCCGGTCGGTGTCCTCCTTGTCCTTGCCCGTCCCGATGCACAGCAGGGTGTCGTGGGCGTCGGCGTCCTCGCGCCGCAGGTAGTGGGCGTCGTTGGTCACCACCACGCCGAGCCCGAGCTCCTCGGCCAGCTCGAACACACCCCGGTTCACCTTCTCCTGGGCGGGGATGCCGTGGTTCTGGACCTCGAGCCAGTAGTTGTCCTCGCCCAGGAGGCGAGCGTACCAGGCGGCGGTCTCGCGGGCCTCCTCCCAGCGATCCATGGACAGGTACTTCGCCACCTCTCCCGACAGGCAGGCGGACAGCACGATGAGCCCGTCGGCGTGCTCTTCGAGGGCCTCGTGGTCGATGCGCGGCTTGCGGTAGAAACCCTCGGTGAAACCGATGGAGCTCAGCTTGACCAGGTTCTCCCAGCCCGTGCGGTTCCGGGCCAGGGCCACCAGGTGCGCGTAGGGGGCGGGGGCGTCGAGCGGCGGTTCCTTGGAACGCCGGTCGCCGTAGGCCACGTAGAGCTCGCAGCCCAGAATCGGCTTCAGCCCGCGGGCGCGCGCCTTCTCCTGGAACTGCCAGGCGCCGTACAGGACGCCGTGATCGGTGAGCGCGATGGCCGGCATGCCGAGCCGGTCGGCGCGATCGACCAGGTCGTCGATGCGGTTCGCCCCGTCCAGGAGCGAGTACTCGCTGTGCGTGTGAAGGTGGACGAAGGACATGTCACTGCCTGTGGCGTCCGCGGCTTCCCGGCGGCAGGGTCCCGGACGCCGGCGGCTCTCAGCCGCCGGCGCCGCAGGAGAAGGAATCCAGGATGTCGCGGACCTGGATCACGTACTGGTACTTGCTCTTGCCCGGGGCATACACCCAGCCGTCCAGGAAGTAGGTCCGGTCGGGGCACTGGACGAGGCGAGCGATGAAGGGGCCTCCGGCGGGGTAGCCGGTGCCGACGTCGTGCCACGCACCGGTGGCCTCCAGCGCCGGGCGTCCGTGCTGTTCGATGCGCGCGGCCATGCCCCCGGTGGTGTCGATCGCCTGGGGCACCCCGTAATAAACGGTGTCGACCGCGCGACGCCAGTCGTAGGCCGCCGCCGCCGTCAGCGTGTCCACGGAGGGACGCCAGGCGACGAGCACGGACCGGATGAGCTCAGAGGGGTCAGGGTTGTCGTTGACCAGCACGACCACGCTGTCCGTCAGCGTGTCCACCCGGAAGACGCTCGGAAACCGGATGCGGAAGCCCAACGCCTGCAGGAGCCTCGCCTCGTTCGCCGTGTCTTCCCCGCTCACGTACATGCTCAGGTGCACGTAGGAGCGGTACTCGGCGTCGACCAGCGAGTCGAGCTCGGGCAGCTGCGCCTTCCAGCTTCCCGCCTCGTCCGTCGGGTCCAGGATGACGGCCGTGGCCAGCTGATCGGTGGCCCACACGTCCCGGGCCTGTATCACCGAAGGTGCCGTGGGCGGCTTCCCGGTCGCGGACGCGATCTTGCGCACCAGGCCGTTGTCGGGCGTGCCGAACACGACCACCTGCCGGAACAGCTTGAGCTGGGCCACCTGGGAGTCGGCCGTGTCGGCCTGCTCGACATAGAACTTCTGCTCCGCGCGCACCGTGAACACGGTCGGCTCGAGGGCCGCTCGCGTGGTATCCTCGAGCTGCTTCCACAGCGAGTCGTTGGCGGTGAGCACGACCAGGGTGTCGACCTTGCCCATCGCGGGGGACTTGCCGCACCCCGCTGTCCCGAGGCCGGCGGCTAGGACCGCGACCACCAGGCCTGGATGGGGGAGGATGGGACGTTTCAAGGTCGCTCCAGGGGCCGGGTTCACGCTGATCGCGGGGCGGGAATGCAACCCCCGCGCCGGTCCCGCAAGGTACGAATCGGCGCGACCCGCAGCAACGGGCCGCGGCCTGCCCGGAGGGCCCCTCGACGACCTCGCTTCGGCCCCCGAGAACATCGCCTTCGGGTCCGGGTAGGAGGACGACCCACAGCGCTCGACGGAGGGCGCTCCGGGCCTTTCATCTTCCGATGCCATAGGGAGTTTCGTACGGTCGTGACCTTGATCCGCAACATCGCGATCATCGCGCACGTCGACCACGGGAAGACCACGCTCGTGGACCGGATGCTCCAGTCCACCGGGACCTTCCGGGTGGGCCAGGAGGTGCGCGAGCGCGTCATGGATTCGGATCCCCAGGAGCGCGAGCGCGGGATCACCATCTTCTCCAAGAACGCGGCCGTCCGGTGGCGCGACCCCGACGGTCGCGAGTTCAAGCTCAACCTGGTGGACACGCCGGGCCACGCCGACTTCGGGGGCGAGGTCGAGCGCATCCTCCGCATGGTGGACGGCGTGCTCCTGCTGGTGGACGCGTTCGAGGGGCCCATGCCCCAGACGCGGTTCGTGACGCGCAAGGCGCTGGAGCTGGGGCTGCAGCCCGTGGTGGTGATCAACAAGGTCGATCGCGCCGACGCCGAGCCGCTGCGGGTGCACGACGAGGTGCTCGAGCTGCTCATGGAGCTCGAGGCGGGCGCCGCGCAGCTGGACGCGCCCTTCCTGTACGCCTCCGCGCGCGAGGGGTGGGCGGGAGAGGAGCCCGATGTCCGGGACCGGGGCCTCGAGCCGCTGTTCCGGACCATCGTGCGGACCGTGCCGCCCCCTCCGGGCGACCCCGAGCAGCCGTTCCGGATGCTGGTTTCGACGCTCGACTACTCGCCCTACCTGGGCCGGCTGGCCATCGGCCGCATCGAGGGCGGACACATCGCGGTCGGGGACCGGGTGGCCGTGTGGCCGCTGGACGAGGAGGAGCCCACGGCCACCGACCGCGTGCCCAAGCTGTACGTGTTCGAGGGACTGGAGCGCCGCGAGGCCGAATCGGTGGTGGCCGGGGAGATCGCGGCGGTGGCCGGTGTGGAGGGGGCGGAGATCGGGACTACCCTGTGCGACCCTGTGCGACCAGGACGTCTGGAGGGGATCGCGGTCGAACCGCCCACCATCGCGGTCGAGCTGCGGCCGAACGACTCGCCCTTCTCGGGGCGGTCCGGCCGCTACGTCACCTCCCGCCAGATCCGGGAGCGCCTGGAGCGCGAGACCCTCAGCAACGTGGCGCTCCGCCTGGAGCCCACGGGCGATCCGGACCGCTTCCGGGTGGCGGGCCGCGGCGAGCTCCACCTGGCCGTCGTGATGGAGAGCATGCGGCGCCAGGGCTACGAGTTCACGGTCTCCCGCCCCGAGGTGATCACCCAGCAGGGGCCGGAAGGCCTGGAGGAGCCGTACGAAGAGGTCGTGATCGACGTGCCGGCCGTGGCCATGGGGGTCGTGATCCAGAAGCTCGGCGAACGACGCGGCGAGATGGTGCACATGTCCCGGGAGCTCGGCGGCACCGTGCGCCTGCGCTTCCTGGTCCCGTCGCGGGGGCTGACCGGCTACCGCTCCGAGTTCCTGACCGACACCCGCGGGGAGGGGATCCTTCATCGCCAGTTCGCGCGGTACGGGCCCTGGGCCGGGAGCATCGAGGCCCGGAGGACGGGAGCCCTGGTGTCCATGACCGAGGGGACCGCGACCGGCTACGCACTGTTCAACCTGCAGGACCGCGGGCGGCTGTTCGTGGGCCCCGGCGACGCCGTGTACGACGGCATGATCGTCGGAGAGCACGCCCGGGAGAACGACCTCGAGGTCAACACGATCCGTGGCAAGAAGCTCACGAACATGCGGGCCGCCGGGTCCGACGAGAACATCCTGCTCGAGCCTCCCAGGGAGGTCACCCTGGAGTTCGGACTCGAGTTCATCCGCGAAGACGAGCTGGTCGAGGTCACGCCGGCGGCGATCCGCCTGCGGAAGCGCGCTCTGACGGCCCACGGGCGGAAGCGGGACCGCCGTCAGGCCGCGACTTGACAGGCACGACGCCCCCTGTACCTTGGCGCTTGTTCGCTCCCTGCCCCGAACCATCCAGGAGGAGTCCCATGTCGCGCTCGATGCTGGCCGAGTCTCTCCTCGTCGAAGAGGACGTGCTCGCCCCCCGTTCCGAGTGGGAGGACGAAGACGAGGACGAGGACTTCGACGACGACTTCGATGACGAAGAGTTGGACGAGGATTGGGACGATGATTGGGATGACGACGAGGACGACGACTGGGACGAGGACGAGGAAGAGGACGAGGGGTCCGATGAGGACGACTCGGATCGCGCGGCCCCGGAGGACTGGTAGCGCCCGACGCTCCCGGGACCCTCTTTCGTCGGTAGTGCGAACGGCCCGCTAGCAGGCGGGCCGTTCGTGCGTCGGGGTCCCGGGTGGCCGACCCCCGGCCGGCGCGCCTCTCCTAGAGCTGGGTGACCTGCAGGCTGAGCGAAGACGCGATGTTGCCGGCCACCAGCGCTTGCAGAGAGTCGCTGCTCGCCACCGTCGCGGGATCGATGAGCTGGCCCGTGGCGGGGTCCTTGAACCAGCTCAGGACGTCGAACGTGACCCCGAGCCCGAGCTGCGAGCCGTCGCCGAGGACGGTCGGGTTCTGGAAGGTCAGCTTCTCCGTCTGCTCCACGGAGAGTCCGACCTTGAAGGCCGTTCCGTTGAACGTGCCGCTGACGACGACGCTGGCGCCGTTGAGCTCCGGCCGCTGGTTGAGCAGCGACTGGTCGTTGGCGTCGTTCGGGTCCAGGCGGTGCAGCCGGAACCAGAAGGACGAATAGGTCTGCTTCTCGGCGAAGCCGAGCGCCACCTGAGTGGGGCTGCCGGGGGTCTGGATCGGGAAGTCGCTGATCAGCGGGCCCAGGGAGAACTCGTCGCACTGGTCCGAGTCCGACGTCTCACCCGTCGGCGTGACCGTGCAGTCGCCGGTCGCCGAGGACCGCTGCAGCTCCATCTCCTTGAACACCGCCTCGACCGCGTTGACCGTCAGCGTCGTGTCGCCCTGCTTGGACGAGATGATCGGTCGGAGCCCGGTGGACGCGGTCGACATCCGGACCAGGTGACTCCCCGTGGAGGCCTGTCCGTTCTGCTGGGGCACGGCGATGGCGAAGGAGATGGCGGGGGGGCCGGTGTTGGTCGTGGTGACCTTCAGGCTGCTGCACGACGTCAGCCCCAGGGTCGCGGCTGCGCACAGGGTTCCGAACGCGAGTAGTCGTCTCATGAGCCTCCGGCCGTCCTCGAGGTCCACCGGCCCGGGCGCGCGCGGAGACACACGGAAAAAGCCGCGCTCGCGCCAAGCACGATTCTGGGTTGCGTGCAACACCCGTGGGCCGCGAGAGGTTCCTCTGGAAGAGCCGCTGCCGGGGCGCGTCGAGCTTGACTTCACCGGGCCCGGTCTTAGGTTGCCTGCCCCCCGGCGGCTCCGGCCGCCACCACGAGGGCCCGTAGCTCAGCCTGGTTAGAGCGCACGCCTGATAAGCGTGAGGTCGGTAGTTCGAATCTACCCGGGCCCACTCACGAGACTCTGTCCGGCGCCCGGCTCTCCACCCTGCAGCACGAGTCCTCCCCGTCCCGCCCGGGCTCAGAAGGCGGCCAGGTACCAATCCATTTTGGTGGCGGTCCCCCGTTCCCTCCAGCCCAGGATCTGCGTGTACCGTACTCGATAGTACCGGAGCCGTCGGGTGCCTGGAGGCAGCGCCGGGTTCGGGCCCAGCTCCACGCGAACCACGGCGTTGCTCAAGGGACCGCGGACCGCGAGCGACCGGATACGGATGGACGATGCACCCACGGCCGCGGCGCCCCGGTCTGCCAGCGAGCGGGTCGTGTCCGCGAGGATGGGTCGGATCATCTCGTCCTGGACCCACGTCTCCAGCGCGGCGCGCCCCTGGGTGTCGAGCCTGGTGCGCGCCGTCTCGATTCGGAAGACGCCCACCCCGACGAGCAGAGCCAGAGCGAGCGCCGCCTTCCAGCCGGTGAGCGTCATCTTCGTACCGGGCACGTCGCCTCCCGAGTCGGTTGCGATGGGCGGATGTCCCACGAAACGCCCCACACCTGACCGCGCTGCGACGGTAGACCCGTGCTCACCGGCCTACCTCGCCTCCCTGACTAGGCCGTCCACGAGCCAGTCGGCCACGGCCTGGCGATTCCTCGCCCGGGTCAGCCGTTGCTGGTCCAGCGAGTTGCGGATGTTGCCCAGCTCGACGAGGACGGCTACCGGTCGGGTGTGCCGCAGCACGTACAGGTTCCGGACGTCGATGGTGCCGTCGTAGCCCCGCCCCGGTTGCACCCGGGCGTACTGGTGGCGGAACGCGGCCCGGAGGCTACGGGCCATGCGCCCCCCCCGCCGGCTGGCCACCAGGAAGTGGACGTCGATCTGCGGCTTCCTCCTGGAGCCCCGCGCGTCCACGTGGACGGACAGCACGCGCTGGGGGGTGGCCGCGCCGCCGTTGTCGGCGTACAGGCGATTGACGATGCGGACGCGGTCGCGCAGCCGCGCGAGCTGGCTCAGGGAAATCCGTCCGCCTCCCAGGTAGCGTTCGTCGTGGTCCAGGGGGAACCGGCTCCCGTCGCGGATTCCGTCGTCCGGGTCCTGGACGACCAGGTAGACCGTGGCCCCCTCCTCCAGGAGCCGCCGGGCCAATCGCAGCGAGACGTCGTAGGCGATCTCATCCTCGGGGAGCCGCCGGCCCGCGTACCGGCCGACGGTGCCGGGGTCCGGACCGCCGTGGCCGCTCACGATGTAGTAGATCCGGCCCGAGAGGCGGTCCGATTCACGCTGGACCTTCTCGTACTCGGGTCCGAAGATGGGGAAGGTGCCCATGCGCGAGCCGCTGGCGGAGATGGTGTAGGAGCGCCCCGCGAGGAGCTCGTCGCCGTGGATGAGGCGGCTGTGGTTGCGGCGCTTGAACGCCTCGATGGCGGCCGGCGTCGGCTGGACGCCCGCCCGCTGGAGCAGGTCCCAGATGCCGTCGCCTCGCGCGGCCTCGAGGGTCGTGATGCTGTCGACGGCGGCCGCGTCCTCGAGGGTGAGGGCGTGGGACGCCGGCTGCGCGCTCGCGGGCCGAGGGGCGGCCACGAACGCCAGGGTCGCCACGACGGTACAGCGCGCCCGCACCCGGGCGCGGGCTCTCAGGTGGCTCGCCATGCCTTCCGCTCCCGGAACGGAGGTGATGGCGAATGGGGGGGACGCACCAAGCCTAAATGGCGTCACGACGCCAGGTCAAGGTGAGGGTATCTTCCGTACGCGGTGGAGCAGGAAGATCAGGAGGTCGAGCGTGCCACGCATGAACTCACGCGAACGCAGGATCGCCCTTCGCGACGGGCTCAGCGTCCGCGTCGTCGAGCGCCTGACGGACGGGACGGCGCTCCCGGTCCTCCTCCTGCACGGCTTCACCGGCTCGGTGGGGGCGTGGGGGGAGGAGCTGCTGGAGGGGATTGCGGCGACGGGACGCCGGGTCGTGGCGGTCGACCTGCTCGGTCACGGCCGGAGCGACGTCCCCGCGGAGCCGTCGCGCTACGCCATGGAGAGGCAGCTCGACGACCTCGAGGAGGTCCTGGACGCGCTGGGGCTTGAGCGGGCGGTGTGGGCCGGCTATTCCATGGGGGCGCGGCTGGCCCTGGGAGGCGCCGTGCTTCGGCCCCGGCGCGTGGCGGCGCTGGTGTTGGAGAGCGGCTCGCCGGGGCTGGCCACCGGGCCCGAGAGGCGGGCGCGGCGGGCGGCCGACGAGGCGCTGGCCGCCCGGCTCGAGGAGGCGGAGCCGGAGGCGATGACCCGCTTCGTGGACGAGTGGATGGAGCAGCCCCTGTTCGAGACGCAGCGGCGGCTCCCCGCGGACGTGCGCAAGCGACAGCGGCGTCGGCGGCTGGCCGCCCATCCCCGGGGCCTGGCGGGGGCCCTGAGGGGGCTCGGCACCGGCGCCCAGCCGTCCCTGTGGGAGCGCCTGCCCGAGGTCGAGGTGCCGGCCCTCCTCCTCACGGGCCGGCTGGACGTGAATTTCGAGGCCGTCGCCGACCGCATGGCCGAGCGCATGTCGGCCCCGGTTCGCGCTTCGGTGCCCGACGCCGGGCACGCCGTGCACCTGGAGCGGCCCCGATCGTGGCTGGCGCGGGTGAAGGCCTTCCTGGCGGAGGCGGAGGCGGAGGCCGACGCCGACGCCGAATGAGGCCGACGCGGGCGCCCAGGTTGAGGTGCCACGGCCATGGCCGCCCCGACACCGAGACTCGAAGGAGACGAAGGACCTCATGGACGTGAAGCTCACTGGGCAGGTCAAGCAGGTGCTGGAGGAGCAGTCGGGCGAGGGGCGGAACGGCCCGTGGCGCAAGCAGGAATTCATCCTGGAGACGGAGGGCGACTACCCGAAGGAGGTCTGCATCGTCCAGTGGGGCGAGAAGATCGAGGAGCTGGGCGTGAAGGAGGGCGAACGGCTCACGGTCCACGTGGACATCCAGAGCCGCGAGTACAACGGGCGGTGGTACACGGACGTCAAGGCGTGGAAGGTCGAGCGCGAGGCGAGTGCCGTCCCCTCCGGCCCGCCCCCGGTCGAGGAGCCGTTTCCGGCGCCGTCCGACCCCGGGGCTCTCGACGACGACCTTCCGTTCTGAGGTCGGCCCGGAAATCCGACTCCGGCGTCGTGGCTCGGCCCGTGGCGCCCGGAGGGTCCCGCGGGCGGCCACTCGACTTCCCTGCCAGCCCGGGATGATCCCATGAGACGAACCTGGTTCGCGCTCGTCGCCCTCGTCCTCCTCCCGGCCTGTGGCTCGGGTGGGCGAGGCCCCGATTCGGCGCCCGACACGGCATCCGGGGCCGGCGCCCGCACGGACACCCTCCTCGCCGTGAACGGCACGCACCTGTGGGTGCACCGGGAGGGTTCGGGCGACCCGATCGTCGTGGTGCACGGCGGGCCCGTCCTCGATCACGGCTACCTGGTCGCGCCCCTGCGCCCGCTAGCGGCCGACCACCAGCTCGTGTTCTACGACCAGCGCCTCAGCGGACGCTCCGACGGGACGGTGGACAGCGCCTCCGTGACGCTCGAGAACTTCGTCGAGGACATCGAGGCGCTCCGTAAGGGGCTCGGGCTCGGCAAGATCGACCTCCTGGCCCACTCCTGGGGGGGGCTCCTGGCCATGGAGTACGCTCTCGCGCACCCTTCGAGCCTGCGCTCGCTGGTGCTGGTGAGTCCCATGCCGCCGTCCTCCGCGCTGTGGCAGGAGCAGCAGCGGTTGGCGGCCGCCGCCCTCGAGCCCGGGGACACGGCGGGAATGGGAGCGCTCCGCGCATCGTCGGCGTACCGGGCCGGAGATCCCGCGGCCATCGAGCGCATGCTCCAGCTCTCCTTTCGGAGCGAGCTGGCCCGCCCGGCCCTGGCGGACTCCCTGCGGTTCCACATCGAGCGGGACTACCGGGAGCGATCGCGGGAGTTCGGGCTGCTGGTGCCCGATCTATCGACGTACGATCTAACGGGCCGGCTGCCGGAGCTGCGCGTGCGGACACTCGTGGCGTTCGGCGCCGCGGAGACGGGAGCCCGGCGCGAGGCCGACACGCTCCGGTCGCTCCTCCCCCGCGCCGAGATCGAGGTGATCCCGGGGGCGGGCCACTTCTCCTTCCTGGAGCGCCCGGAGATGTTCCGGGGGATCGTGCGCCGCTTCCTGCGCGAGACGGCACCGTCGGACCCGCGCTGACGCGCTAGGACGTGGGAGCGGGCTCCCCGGCGCCGGTCTCCGCGAGCCGCTCCCACAGCCGGGCCCAGGCCTCCAGCCCCTCGTGCAGCCTGCGCACCCGGAAGAACTCGTTGGGGGCGTGGAAGTCCTCGTCCGCGGTGGAGAAGGAGAAGAACAGGGTGCGGAGCCCCATGTGCCGCTCGAACAGCTCCGAGATCGGCACGGTGCTCCCCACCCGCACGAGGAGGGGCTCGGCGCCGTAGACCTCGGAGAGCGCCCGCCGTGCCGCCCGCACCACGAAGTGGTCCGGCTCGATGCGGGCGGCGCCGGCGCGGCCCGCGCCGGGCGTGACCGTGAGGCGCACCCCGGCCGGCACGCGGGACTCCAGGTGGCGGGCCACCAGCTCCACGATCTCGCCGGGGTCCTGGTCGTGCACCAGCCGGCAGGTGAGCTTGGCGTGCGCCGCGGCCGGGATCACCGTCTTCCCGCCCGGCCCCTGGTAGCCGCCCCACATGCCGTTCACCTCGAGCGTGGGACGGATCCACTGGCGCTCGAGCGTGGAGTAGCCGGCCTCGCCGACGGCCGCCGGAGCACCCAGCTCGGCCAGGTAGGCCGCCTCGTCGAAGGGCATGGCACGGATCGCGTCGCGCTCGGCCGCCGGAAGGTCGCGCACGCGGTCGTAGAAGCCCGCGACGGCCACCCGGCCGTCCGGCCCGTGCAGGCTGGCGACCAGCTCGGCCATGGCGTGGAGCGGGTTGGCCACGCCCCCTCCGTGCCGCCCGGAGTGGAGGTCCTTGGCCGCCCCGGTGAGGGTGAACTCGAGCGCGGCCACGCCCCGGCTCCCCAGGACGAGCGACGGCTCGTCGGGGCGCCACATGGCGCCGTCGGCCGAGAGCACGGCGTCGGCCGCCAGGAGGCTCCGGTGCTCGCGGATGAACGCATCCAGGCTGGGGCTGCCGACCTCCTCCTCGCCCTCGAACATGAACTTCACGTTCACGGGGAGCGCGCCGTCCGTCTCGAAGAAGGAGCGCGCCACCTCGATGGGGATGAGCATCGGGCCCTTGTCGTCGGACACGCCCCGCGCGTACAGGCGGCCGTCCCGCAGGGTGGGCGTGAAGGGGGGGGTCTCCCAGCGCTCGACGGGATCCTCCGGCTGCACGTCGTAGTGCCCGTACACGAGCAGGGTGGGCTTACCGGGCGCGCCGAGCCACTCGCCGTACACCACCGGCTGGCCCTCCATCTCCACGAGCCGCGCCGACAGGGGCCCCGCCGCCGCCAGCCGGCCGGCCACCCAGCGGGCCGCCTCCCGCATCCGCGCGGCGCGGGCGGGATCGGCGCCCACGCTCGGGATCGCCGCGAACTCGATGAGCGCCTCCAGGATCTCGTCGTGGCGGGAGCTCAGGTGGGTGAGGACGTCCTCCAGCGCCATCACTTCCCTCCGTCGATCGACAGCACCTGTCCGGTGATCCACCCGGCCTCGTCCGAGGCGAAGAACAGGACGCCGTGGGCGATGTCCTCGGGGCGTGCCCAGGCGCCGGAGCGCGATGCGCTCGACGAGGGCGCGCTGCCCCTCCTCGCCGTAGGACTCCCACTGGCGCTCGGTGGTCGGGTTGGAGCGAACGAAGCCGGGCGCGATGGCGTTCACGGTGATGTCCCAGGGGCCCAGCTCGTGGGCGAGCTGGCGGGTGAGGCCGATCTGGGCCGCCTTGGCGGCCGCGTAGGCCTGGATGCCGGTGAGGCTGACGCCCAGGCCGGCGCCGCTCGAGATGTTGATGATGCGCCCCCGGCGGGCGGCCTTCATGGCCGGCGCGACGGCCCGGGAAAACCAGAACGTCGCCATCCGTGTTGACCTGCGAAGATCGCCTTCCACTCGGCGGGTGTGACCTCCTCGAGCGGCCGGCCCACCTGGCCGAGCACGCCGCCGGCGTCGTTGACCAGGATGTCGACCCCTCCGTCCGCGCCGAGCACCTCGCTGACGAACGCTTCCACGGCCTCCGGGTCGGAGACGTCCACGACGCGGCCCTCGCAGCGCCCGCCGGCCTCGGCGCACAGCCGGGCCGTCTCCGCCAGCTCCGCTCCCAGGATGTCGCAGGCCCACACGCTCGCCCCGTACCGGGCCAGCGCCCGCGCGATCGCCCGCCCGAAGCCGTGCGCGGCGCCGGTGATGACCGCCGTGCGGCCGGTGAAGTCGTGGGTCATGTCGGCGACTTCCCCGGGGCGAGGTTCACGGCCTCCCCGCCGCCCGCGGCGGCCGCCAGCTGGTCCAGCGTGCCGTGCGACTGCGGGCGGGCTCCGCTCTCGACCTCGTGGATCAGCTCCACCAGCCGGGCCGTGAGCGGGGTGGCCGCGCCTGCCTCTGCGCCAAGCCGAACGACGACCGCGAGCTGCGCGTCGACCTCGGTCGGACGCTCGCGGACCGCCAGGTCGCGCCAGATGCCGCTGTGCGTCTTGGCCGAGCGGCTGTTGAAGGCCACCAGGGCGTCGAGCGACGCCCCGGCGGCGCCGGGGTCGGCCGAGGGCAGGTAGGCGGCCGGATCGAAGCCGTCGAACGGCTCGGGCGTCACGCCGCGGGCCGCGGCCACGGCCAGCACCTCGCGGGCCAGCGCCACGTACAGGCCGCGTCGCTCGGGACGCGCCAGCGCGTCGGCGATGGAGTCGTTGGTCAGCGCGGTGGCGAACAGCATGGCGCCGTAGGCCTCCTTGCCCCACAGGTAGCCCCACAGGTTGTCCGTCACGATCGCGCCGTCATCGAAGTCCGCCCAGACGTCCCGCAGCGCCCGCAACCGCGGCGTGATCCGGCCGTCGGTCTCTCCCAGGACCACCGCGCCGCGCCCGCCGAAGTGGATGAGGCCCGGCTCCAGGTAGTCCGCGCCGAAGTTGACGAACGCCCCGACCGTCCGGTCCGCGCCCACGGCCGCGGCGATCTCGAGCTCGTTGAGCCCGTTCTGCGCCGAGACCACGCAGCCGGAGGGGGCCAGGTGCGGGAGGAGCATGGGGAGGGCTCCCGCCGTATGGTGCGCCTTGGTGGCGAGCACGACCGTGTCCCAGGCGCCCTCCACGCCGGCGGGCGTGAAAGCGGGCGGACGCACGTCGAACGCGTCGATCGGACCGGTGATGCGGAGCCCGCCGCGCCGGATGGCCGCCACGTGCTCCTCGGCCGCGTCGACGAGGGTGACGTCGTGCCCGGCCCGCGCCAGGAACGCTCCCAGGGTGCCCCCAATGGCGCCGGCGCCCCAGATGAGACAGCGCATCGGAGCCGGCCCGGCTACGGGGCGCCCCAGGTGCCGTCGAGGATCGCGCGCGTCTCCTCGACCGCCACCCGCCACACGGACAGTACGTCCTCGTCCGGGCGCTGGTAGAAGCCGCCGAAGTTGCCGTCGCCCAGGTAGTCCCGCACGGCGGCCGGAGCCAGGGAGCGCACCCGCGCCAGGTCGGTCATGGGCTTCTGCTCGGCGGGCATCTGGACCCCGGGAAGCCGCGTCCAGGGGAAGTTCTCCATCCAGGACGCGTGTGAGGCCACGGGGTCGATCTCCTGGACCCGGGCCCAGGTCTTGGGAGCCTTCCACCAGTCGTGCACGACCAGCCGGCAGTCGGGATGGTCCGCCGTCCACTCCGGCACGAGCTGGTGCACCGCCCCGTTCCCGCCGTGCCCGTTCACCACCAGGATGCGCCGGAAGCCGCTGCCCGCGATGCCATCCAGGACGTCGCGCACCACGGATAGGTGGGTGGAGACCCGGAGAGAGACGGAGCCGGGATAGGCGCTGAAGTAGGGGCTGACGCCGTAGGCGAGGACCGGGAAGACGGGGACTCCGAGCGGCTCGGCGGCCTCGGCCGCCACCCGCTCGGGCAGGATGCAGTCGACGGTGAGCCGCAGGTGGCCGTGCTGCTCGGTGCTGCCGAGCGGGAGCACGGCGCGGTCGTCCCGCTCCAGGTAGGCCTCTACCTGCATCCAGTTCATGTCGCCGATGCGCACGTCACGCCCTCCCTCTGGAGTCGGCGGACAAGCTACGGGAGGGCTCCGGCGGCGGCGAGGGCGGGGCGGGTCCCCGGGAGGCCGGTTGCGCCGTCGGTCCCGGGTCGCGAGCGTCCGTGGGGACGCGCGGCCGGACGCGTGCGCCTCGCGTACAGGGAGCCGGTCCTCCGGCCGCCGTCTCCACGACCGCGGTGGTTCCATGCCCGCCTACATCTGCGAGACCTGCGGCACCCAGTTCGCGCCCGGGGAGAGCCCTCCCAATGCCTGTCCGATCTGCCTCGACGAGCGACAGTTCGTGGGCTGGGAAGGGCAGACCTGGACCACGCTCGCCGAGCTGCGGAGCGGGCACCGTTGCCGCGTGGAGGCGGTCGCCCCCGGTCTGACCGGCCTCGGGATCGAGCCGGCTTTCGGGATCGGCCAGCGGGCCCTCCTGGTCCGCTCCCCGGGCGGGAACGTGCTGTGGGACTGCATCAGCCTGGTCGACGAGGCGGTCGTGCAGGAGGTCCGGGAGCTGGGCGGGATCGCCGCCATCGCGATCTCCCATCCCCATTACTACAGCGCCATGGTCGAGTGGAGCGAGGCCTTCGGCGGCGTGCCGATCCACCTGCACGCCGCCGACCGAGAGTGGGTCATGCGCCCCGATCCGACCATCCGGTGGTGGGAGGGCGATCGCCTGGACCTCCACGACGGCATGACGCTGGTGCGCTGCGGCGGACACTTCGAGGGGGGCGCGGTCCTCCACTGGCCGGCGGGCGCCGCCGGCCGGGGCGCGCTCCTCACCGGCGACGTCCTGCAGGTGACCATGGACCGGCGCCACGTGAGCTTCATGTACAGCTTCCCCAACTACATCCCGCTGTCGGCGGCGGCCGTCCGGCGCATCGGAGAGTCCGTGGACGACCTCGTCTTCGAGGAGGTGTGGGGCGCGTGGTGGGGACGCCGGATCGCATCGGACGGGAACGAAGCCGTCCGGCGCTCGGTCGAGCGCTACGTGGAGGCGCTGGCGGGCTCCTGAGCCCAGCGCCACGTATCCGCGGCGCCGCCCGATCCGGCGCGCCGCGCGTCCGCGGCAGGAACCCATCCGTCGCCCCGGACGATTCTCGCTTCGTAACCCTTTCGCCTCCAGGCGTGTCACAGGACCTGGAAGCGACCCACGGACGCCTTCTTTCCTCGGGATGGTGTGCGAGAGCCGGAACTGATCGAACGGGTGCTGGTGGGCGATGCCGCGGCGGAGCGCGAGCTGTACGACGCGCACGTCGACCGGGTCTACCGGCTGGCCTACCGAATGACCGGCGAGGACGACCTGGCGCAGGATTGCACCCAGGAGACGTTCCTCCGGGCGTTCGAGCGCCTGGAGGAGTTCCGGGGCGACGCGGCCCTGGGCACCTGGCTCCACACGGTGGCCACCTCCGTGATCCTCAACGCGCTGCGCAGGCGGAAGCGGCGCTGGAAGCGGGAGGTCGACATGCACAAGGCCGGGCCGCTGGGCCGCCGGGAGCCGAGGGGCGACGTAGGACTGCGGCAGAGGCTGAAGGCGGCCATCGACGCGCTGCCGGACAAGTACAGGATGGTGTTCGTGATGCACGAAGTGGAGGGCTACACGCACCGGGAGATCGGGTCCGCCCTCGGGATCGAGGTGGGGACGTCCAAGGCGCAGCTTTCCCGGGCCAAGTCCCGGCTGCGGGAGGAGCTCTGGCGGTCTACGCGGGAGAGGTGGCGTGAGCGGCGAGGATCAGCTGGACGAGCGGATCCGGGCGGCGGCGTCCGACTACCGGGAGCCGCCCGAGACGCCCCGGGAGGCGATGTGGGAGCGCATCCAGGCGGCTCGCGCGGGACGAGAGCTGCGGGACGCCGCCGCCCGCAGGCGCCGGGGGCGCTGGATGCGCTGGGGCATCGGGATCGCCGCCGTGCTCGTGGCAGGGATCGCCGTCGGCCGCCTGTCCGCTCCCTCCGGCTCCCCGGCCCCGCAGGTGGCGACGACGCCGGCCGGGAGCTCCCCGACCGGCGTGGCGGCCACCGGCCCGGCGGGGGCCGGGCAGCTCACGGCCTACCGGCTGGCGGCGGCCGAGCACCTGGGACGGGTGGAGGCGTTCCTGACGCTGTTCCGTCGCGAAGCCGAGGCGGGCCGCGTGGACCAGGACCTCCGCGCCCCGGCCCGGAGCCTCCTGTCCGAGACGAGGCTCTTCCAGGCATCGCCGGCGGCCGATGATCCCGCACTCCGGGAAGTGCTCGGCGACGTCGAGCTCGTCCTGGCGCAGATCTCCCGGTACACGGAGCAGCCGTCCAGGCGGCAGGACCTCCGATTCATCGACGAAGGCATGGAGCAGCGGGGGGTTCTCCTCGAGCTGCATACCGTGGTCACAGCGGCGAGCCCGGCCGGGCTTGCGCAAGGAGCTCTCTGATGAAATCGACGACGTGGTGGACGGCGGTGGTGTGCGCGGCGGCTCTCGGGGCCGGCGCCGTCGCGGCCCGGGCCCAGGACATGGCGGGGCGGACGCACGCCAACGGGCCGGCGGCGGCCGCGGGCCGCACGGTGGCTTCGGCGGCGGCGCTCGCGGCGCGACCGCACCGGGCGCTGCTTGAGCGCTGGCTCCCGGGCGACGCGGCGGACTCGCTGTACCGCCTGGCACGCCGGGAGCTCAACGCGGGTGACTACGAGCAGGCCGCCCGGCACTTCCGCGAGGTCCGCGAGCGGTTCCCCAAGTCGGGGTACGTGGCGGACTCCTACTACTGGGAGGCGTTCGCGCTGTCGCGTACGGGCTCCAACGACGACTCCCGGCGCGCGCTCGACGTGCTCGCCGAGCGCCGCCAGCGCTTCCCGAAGGCGGCGGGCGCGCAGGACGCGCGTGACCTCGAGACCCAGATCCGCGGGCAGCTGGCCCGCGGGGGCGACGTCGAGGCCGCCGAGGTCCTGGCCCGGCAGGCCGCGACCGTTGCCTCCCAGGGCGCCGGCGTGGCGGCGCAGGCCGCGGCGGCCGAGGCGGAGGTCGGGGCGGTCGCCCAATCGATCGCGGCGGGGTCTGCGGGCCTCGAGGCGATCGGGACGGGCCTGCAGGCGCTCGGAAGCGGATCGTGCGACGACTCGGACGACGAGCGCCTCATGGCGCTGAACGCGCTCCTCCAGATGAACTCCGACCAGGCCGTGCCCCTCCTCAAGAAGGTGCTGGAGCGACGGGACGAGGGCTCGGTGTGCCTGCGGCGGAAGGCCCTGTTCGTGCTGGCCCAGAAGCGCACGCCGGAGATCGAGGACGTGCTCCTCCAGGCGGCGGGCTCGGATCCGGACGCCCAGGTGCGCGAGAGCGCCGTGTTCTGGCTCTCGCAGGTGCACACGACCCGCGCCACCGCGGCGCTCGACTCGATTCTCCAGCACTCCCAGGACGAGGCCATCCGGAAGCGGGCCGTGTTCGCCCTCTCCCAGCAGCACAGCGACGCTTCGTCGAAGGCGCTGCGGGACTACCTGCAGGGATCGCGGGGGCTCGGAGAAGCTCAAGGAGAACATCGTCTTCTGGCTCGGACAGCAGCACAGCGAGGCCAACAGGACCTTTCTTCGCCAGTACTACCGGCGGGCCACCAGCGAGTCGATCAAGAAGAGGATCGTGTTCTCCGTGGCCCAGTCGGCGGACAGCGCCGACGGCCTGTGGCTGCTGGGGATCGCCCGGGACCCGAAGGAGTCGATGGAAGCGAGGAAGAACGCCCTGTTCTGGGCCGGGCAGACGCACGCGATCGACGTGGCGCAGATCGCCGACCTGTACGACGGTCTCCAGAGCCCGGAGCTCAAGGACCGGCTCATCTTCGTCCTGTCGCAGCGGCAGGAGGCGGTGGCGGTCGACAAGCTCATGGCCATCGCCAAGAACGACCCTGACCGACGAGCTCCGCAAGAAGGCGATCTTCTGGCTCGGCCAGTCGCACGACCCGCGGGCGGCCAAGTTCCTCATGGACATCATCGGACAGTGAGGTGCGCGATGAAGGGCGAGACGCGTGGCACGCCGGCGCTCGTCGCCGTGCTCGGGATGCTGGGCCTGCTGGCCGCCCCGGTCCGGGCCCAGTCGCTGGACGCGCGTGTCCAGGCGGTGCGGGACGGGCGGGTGCGCATGAGCTTCGCGGCGCGCCCCGGCGTGTGCGGCAACGGCCGCAACATCACCGCCTACCGGTCCAACCGGGACTGGGAGAGCGACTGCGAGCACGGGCCGGTGCGCGTCGTGCTCACGCGCCGTGACGGGAAGGTCGTCGACGTCGACACGTACGTCGGCGGCCACTGGCGCGCCGCCTCGGACGCCCGGGACCTGGGCACGGTGTCGGCGCCCGTGGCGGCGCACTACCTGGTGTCGCTTCGGGTCAAGGGCGCCGTCGTTCCCGGCGACCCTCGCCGACAGCGTGGTGATCTGGCCGCAGCTCCTGTCGCTCGCAAAGGACGACTCTGCGCCGCACGCGGTGCGCAAGCAAGCCGTGTTCTGGCTGGGCCAGGCGGCGGGCGAGGCCGCCACGAAGGACCTGGCGACTCTGGCGGACTCGAGCGACCGGGACGTCCAGAAGGCGGCCGTGTTCGCCCTGTCGCAGCTCCACGACGGCGCCGGGGTGCCGGACCTCATCCGGATCGCGCGCACGCACCCGGACCCGGCGGTTCGCCGTCGGGCGATGTTCTGGCTGGGCCAGTCGCACGACCCGCGGGCCCTGTCCCTGTTCGAGGAGATCCTCGAGGCGAAGGGCGAGCGGTAGATCGGAGGCGGGCGTCCGTCCGGGCCGGACGTCGGGGCGGAAGCTAGCGGCCGCCGCCCGGGGGGCGGCGCGCTCCCCGCGGCGGCCGTCGCCTGCGGGAGGGCTCCAGGCCCCGGCGGATCGCGTCGCGGGTCTCCGGCAGGACCCGTCCGGCGAAACAGCCCAGCGTGTACGGGTACTCCCGGGTCATGTGGTAGGCGTAGACGTAGGCGCGCCCGTCGACCGTGACCACCTCCTTCCGACCGTGGCACGCGTCCAGGTCGGCGTCGGTCAGGTCGCTTCCGGCCGCATCCCTGAGTCCCAGGATCGGGAACCCGTCCAGGGCCCAGCCCACCAGCGAGTCGCTCTCCACGCCGGGGATGCAGGGCGAGGCGCTGTGGTAGTGGTACTGGGCGTTGGCCTGGGGATGACCGTCGCAGTCGTCCTGGATCTCGTGGGCCGCCGCGTCGCGGCCGGCGTCGTCGAGCGCGTTGAACAGCGCCACGCCGGTCGTGGTGAAGCCGACCATGCCCATCGGCAGGCAGCCCGGCCGGTCGGCGAGGACGGGCGCCGCGGGAATGGGGAAGTCCAGGCGCTGCGCTCCCACGTGGTTGGGGTTGGTGTCGTACCGGTAGACGCTGTCGCCGGGCGAGATCGGGAACGCGCCCGTGGGCTCGCGGACCGGGAGCCCGTCGCCCGTCACCTCCACCTCGTCCCCGGCTGGCGTGAGGGTCAGGAAGGCACCGGGCCACATGACGTGGCCCGAGACGTGGGGCTTCTCCGAGGGGTCCCAGCGGTCGCCGTCCATCCAGGGGCCCGCGTGCCTGGCGCCGCCGCCACGGAAGCTGGTGCGGCACGCGTACACGTCGCCCCGCGCGGGACCACCGGACACGTGGCCGTCGCCCAGCGGCAGCGACTGCGCCGCGAGCGCTCCCGGGACGGCGGCGCACAGGCAGGCGAGGGCGAGAGCGCGCGGCGGAGCCGCGGCCCTGCGGCGCGGCGGGGTCGACGTCATCGGCCCGTCTCCATCTGATCGAAGTCGTACGCCTTCATGCGACGCCAGAGCGTCGTGCGACTCATGCCGAGGAGGCGCGCGGCTTCGGCTCGGACTCCGCCCGCCGCCTCCAGCGCCGCCCGGATCGCGGCCTCCTCCCGCGCTCCGAGGCCGGGGCCCGGTACGGCTCCGCCCCGCCTGTCGAACTCCGATCCCCGCCCCGTGGTGAGGGCGCGGCGCCCGACTCGCTGGGTCTCCGGATCTCGTCGGGGAGGTGGTGGGCCTCGATGCGGTCGCCTCCCGCGCGAATGGAGGCGCCCTCCATGACCGAGAACAGCTCCCGGACGTTGCCCGGCCATGCATGGGACTGCAGCAGCCGCATGGCCAGGGGAGAGGGTTCGGCCGGAGCCGGACGGGCCGAGCGCTCGCCCAGCCGGCGCAGCGCCTCGGCGACGAGCAGGGGCACGTCCCCCGCCCGCTCCCGCAGCGCGGGCAGGGCGATCCGGAACACGTTCAGCCGGTAGTAGAGGTCCTTCCGGAAGCGCCCCTCGTCCACCTCTACGGCCAGGTCGCGGTGCGTGGCCGCCACCAGGCGGACGTCGACGGGCACCCTCCGGCTGCCCCCGACCGGCATCACCTCCCGCTCCTGCAGGACGCGAAGGAGGCGCTGCTGCAGCCTGAGGCCCATGTCGCCCACCTCGTCGAGCAGCAGGGTGCCGCCGTGGGCGGCCCGGAACAGCCCGTCCTTGTCGGCGTGGGCTCCCGTGAACGCGCCTCGCAGGTGCCCGAACAGCTCGGACTCGAGGAGGCCTTCGGCCAGCGCGGCGCAGTTGACCGGCAGGAACGGACCGCCGGCCCGGTCCGAATGCTCGTGGATGGCGCGGGCCACCAGCTCCTTGCCGGTCCCGGTCTCTCCCGTGACGAGCACGGTCGTGTCCGTGCGCGCCACCCGCTCGATGGAGCGGAAGACATCGAGCATGGCGGGGGATCGGCCCACCATGCCCGCGAACCGGGCGCCGCGCACGACGGTCTCCGAGGGGCGCCGCCGCAGGAGCTCGGCCACCTTGCGGCTGAGCACCTCCGGGTCCACCGGCTTGAGCAGGAAGTCGTCCGCTCCCGCGTGCAGCGACTCGACGGCCGACTCCACGGTGCCGTAGCCGCTCACCATGAGCACGGGCGCCCCGAGCCCCCGTCGCCGCAGCACCTCGACGGCCCCGGTGCCGTCGACACCCGGCATGCGGAGGTCCATGAGGACCAGGTCGTAGGAGGCCTCCTCCAGTCGCTGGCCCGCCTCCCGCGCGCCGCCGGCCACATCGACCTCGTACCCATCGTCCCGGAGGAGCTCCGCCGTCGAGCGCCGGAAGCTCTGGTCGTCGTCGACTACCAGGATGCGGGCGGTCTCGTCCGTCACGACGCATCCTCCCCGGTCCCAGCCGCGCCGCGGGGCGCGCCGACCGCGGGCAGCCGGATCACGAAGCGGGCGCCGCCCTTCGCACGGTTGGCGGCCAGGATGTCCCCTCCGTGCCTGCGCACCAGCCCCTGCGCCACGAACAGGCCGAGCCCGACGCCCTGCACCTCGTCCTTGGTCGTGAAGAACGCGTCGAAGAGCCTGGAGCGCGCCTCCTCGTCGAAGCCCGGTCCGCTGTCGAGCACCTCGATCCGGACCCATCCGTCCTCGTCCGCCGCCTCCCTTCCCGAGACGACGATCTCGATGCGGCCCCGATCGGCGGAGGAGCCGCCCTCGATCGCCTCGGCGGCATTCTCGACGAGGTTGAGGAGGACCTGCTTGAGCGTGTCGGGCGCCACGGCCACCTCGAGGTCCGGGGAGCCCCGCACGGTCACTGGGGGGCCCCCACCGTTTCGCGCCATCCCGGCCAGCTCGGCCACCTTGGCCGCCACGTCCGCCGGCCGGCAGACCTCGGCATCGGGGTCCAGCGGCCGGTAGGCGTCCAGCATCTGCTCCGAGAGCCGGTGCATCCGCAGCAGCTCGTCGATCGCCATGGAGGAGAACTCCCGGAGGTCGGAGTCATCGCCCAGGCGGCGGTGGATTAGCTCGAGGCAGTTCCGGACGCTCGCCACCGGGTTGCGGATCTCGTGGGCCAGCTCGGTGATGATGCGGCCGGTCGCCGACAGCCGGTCGCGCTGGATGAGCTCCGACTGCAGGGCCTGCAGACGCGCCTGTCGCTCCTCGAGCTGCTCGTTGGCTGCCGTGAGCTGGCCGATCTTCTCCTGGAGGCGCGAGCGCATCTCCCGGAAGGCCCGGCCCACCTGCTCGAGCTCGCGAATACGCGAGCCGGGGACGGGGGCCTCGAAGTCCCCGGCGGTGAGCCTCCGCGAGGCGTCCGACAGGGCCTGGACCGGCCGCGTCATCCTCGCGGCCAGGACGCCCCCCACCGCGAGGGCGAGGACGAGGGCGATGGCGACGGCCAGCAGAGCGCTGCGCCGGAGCTCGGGGAGCAGGGCGAGCTCGTCCGACACGCTGCGCAGGAAGGCGGCCTCGCCGGCCGCGCCCAGCGGCGCGACCGCGGCCCAGTAGCGCCGCCCCGACGCGTCCGACAGCTCGTGGACCGTGTGCGCCGCGCGCGACCACGCCGCGGCCGAGTCGGCGAGCACGGCCGGCGCAGGCGCCCCGGCGGTCGAGGAGAACACGCTGCCCTCGGGACCGAGGAGCACGACCTCCGAGCGGGTGAGGGCGGCCAGCTCCCCGGCCACCCGCGGACCCATGGGCGACAGGACGCCGGCCGCTCCCACCCAGCGTCCGTCCACCCGGAGCGGAGCGAGCGACAGCCGGTAGGGGGCCAAAGCCGAGTGTCCGAACACCACCGGCATGGCGCCGCCGCGGGTGCGCGTCACGACCCCGGGATCGGGGGCGGGATCGGTCCACGGCTCGCCGTCGGGTCCCACCACCACCGGCTCCTCGTCCGGACCTTCCACCGAGGCCCGGGCGATGCCGAGCGCCGCGGAGCGGCGGCCGGCGGCCACGGCCTCGGCCAGCCCGCCCGCCTGGGCCAGCTCCTTGGCCCGCATCATCAGGGCGTCCGAGCGGCCGGCGTTCCGGTCCTCGAGGATCATCGGCGTCATGGCCAGGTCCGCGCGCGCCTGGTGCTCGAGCTCGGCCGCCAGCCGCCGGTCCAGGGCGATGCCGCCCGGGACCAGGCCCAGCAGGAGGGCTCCACCGATCAGCGCGATCCACGCCCGGCGCAGGGATATCGTACGCATGGCTCCCGTCGGTCGATGCACGGTCCGGTCCCCTCCGGCCCGCGCGGGCCGGAGGGACCGAAGCCCAGTCGTGGCGCGCATCGCGGCCCACCGCGGGCCGGCTGCGTGCCGCCACGGGCTCGCGCCTGAAACGTCGCGCTGCCCGGCATGAAACATCTGAAACGTTGCACGAAACGGTGGCCATGGGGAAGCCCCCGCTGCGGCCGCGGCCGCTTATGCCTTGCGTTACAAGGAGATCGGATCGCCCTTCGGGCCACAACCGGGAGGGATCGTGGCTTGCACCCGGACCGGCGCACTACCGCGTCGAACGGCGCGACCGAGGATTCCACGAGCCCGGCGGAGGTACCCCATGCACGTCTCGAGAAAGCTCACGGCCCTGGCGCTGGCGCTCGGCGCCGGCGCCCTGCTCGCGGGCTGTTCCGATCAGCCCTCGCCCACGGCCCCGGAGGCGAGTCTCCACCCGGGCGCCAGCCTGTCTCATGCGGAGCGTCACCCCGGCTCGGGCATGGTGTATCTCATGTCCAACGCGGACGGTCCCAACGAGGTTCTGGTGTTCAGCCGCTCCACCGACGGCTCCCTCACGGCGGAGAAGCCCGTGCCCACGGGCGGCCTCGGGACCGGCGGCGGCCTGGGGAACCAGTCCGCCGTCGTGCTCTCGAGCGACGGTCGCTGGCTCCTGGTCGCCAACCCCGGCAGCGACGACGTCACCGTATTCCGGGTGCGGAACGGTGAGCTGGAGCGCACGGACGTGCAGGCCTCCGGCGGCGACATGCCCGTGAGCATAGCCATGCACGGCTCCCTGGTCTACGTTCTGAACGCCGGGTCCCCGAACAGCGTCACCGGCTTCCGGCTGTGGCACGATGGCTCGCTGCGGCCCATCCCCGGCTCGTCCCGGCCGCTCAGCGCCGCCTCGACCGGCCCGGCCCAGGTGGGCTTCGATCCCCGTGGCCGCGTCCTGGTGGTAACCGAGAAGGCGACGAACACGATCACGACCTTCGCCGTGAATCGCGGCGGCCTCCTCTCGGGTCCCAACTCCCAGGCGTCGGAGGGACAGACCCCCTTCGGCTTCGGCTTCGATCACCGCGGCCTGCTGATCGTGTCGGAGGCCACGACGGGCAGTGTCTCCAGCTACCGCGTGGGTCCGGGCGGCGGGCTCACGGCCATCAGCGCCGCCGTGTCCACGACCGAGACGGCCGCCTGCTGGATCGCGGTGTCGCGGAACGGCCGATACGCCTACTCCACCAACGGCGGAAGCGGCAGCGTGACGGGCGTGCGGATCGGGCACGACGGAAGCCTGCACCTGCTGGACGCCGACGGGCGCACCGGGGTGACCGGTCCGGGGAGCGTCCCGCTCGATGCGGCGTTCAGCCTGGGCGGGCGCTACCTGTACGTGCTGAGCTCCGGCCTGCACGAGGTGAGCGTCTTCCGGTTCGGTCCCGACGGCAGCCTCACCCCGCTTCCGGGGGCCTCGGGCCTTCCGGCCACCGCCAACGGAATGGCCGTGCGCTGAGCGCCCGGTCCCTCCCCTCCCACCACGGCTCCCCGCCGGTCGCCCGGCGGGGAGCCGTCTCACATCCGACCCCTCCGGATCACGCCCGGGGCGCGTGCGGCGGCAAGCCGTCCGCGAGGAACCGTGCGCCGACGGCCGGGGCTCCCGGGGGCGTGCCGCTGGCCGGATCGCCGCGCCGTGCCGACTTTACGAACTCGTCGCCGCGGCACGTCGCGGACCCGATCGCATCCGGCGCCGCCGGTAACGGGGCGCGGGCGCCAGGGAGAGGGAGGCCACGTGTACCAGCCCCGCGTCGCAGTCGTCGGCTCCGGCCCGAACGGCCTGGCCGCGGCGGCCGCCCTCGCCCGGGCCGGACACCCGCCGATCGTGTTCGAGGCCGACGCCGAGATCGGGGGCGGCCTGCGGAGCGCCGCGCTCACCCGGCCCGGCTACCTCCACGACGTGTGCGCGGCCGTGCATCCCCTGGGGGTCGCGTCCCCCTTCTTCCGCGGCCTTCCCCTGGCCGAGCACGGCCTGGAGTGGGTCCATCCCGACGTGCCAATGGCCCACCCGTTCGACGACGGCACGGCGGCCGAGCTGAGGCGCTCCCCCCGCGAGACGGCGGACACGCTCGACGCCTCCGACCGCCGCGCTTACACGTCGCTGGTCGAACCGTTGCTCGAGCGGTGGGACGCGCTGCTGGAGGACGCCCTGTCGCCCCTGCTCCGGGTACCGGATCACCCGCTCCTCATGGCCCGGTTCGGCCTCTCGGCGCTCCGGTCCGCCGTCGGGCTGGCCCGGAGCCGGTTCTCCGGACCCCGGGCTCGGGCCCTGTTCGCGGGGCTGGCCGCGCACACCTTCGAGCCGCTCGAGTCGGCCCCGACGGCCGCGTTCGGGCTCGTGCTCGGCCTGGCCGGGCATGCCGTAGGGTGGCCGTTCGCGCGCGGCGGATCGGGCCGAATCGCCACGGCGCTGGCCGGCGTCATAGGGGAGCACGGGGGCGAGATCGTGACCGGGAAGGAGGTCACCTCGCTCGGGGAGCTCGGGGATGTGGACACGGTCCTCCTGGACCTCACGCCCCGCCAGGTCCTGCGCGTGGCGGGCGAGCGACTGCCCGCCGGCTACCGGCGCGGCCTCGGCCGCTACCGCTACGGGCCGGGCGTCTTCAAGGTCGACTGGGCCCTGTCGCAGCCGATCCCGTGGCGGGCCGAGGCCTGCCGCCGAGCCGGGACCGTGCACCTGGGCGGCACCCTCGGGGAGATCGCCGCCTCGGCCCGCGGCGCCTGGGAGGGCCGCGACCCCGAGCGCCCCTTCGTCCTGGTGGCGCAGCCCACCCTGTTCGACCCCTCCCGGGCGCCCGAGGGGCGGCACGTCGCCTGGGGCTACATCCACGTGCCCCATGGCTCGGACCGCGACTTCACGGACCGGGTCGAGGCGCAGATCGAGCGCTTCGCTCCCGGCTTCCGGGACGTGGTGCTGGAGCGCGCCGCGCGCACGGCGGCCGGGCTCGAGGCCTACAACCCCAACATGATCGGGGGGGACATCAACGGCGGCGCGGCGGACCTCGGCCAGCTCCTGTTCCGGCCGGCCGCACGGCTGGATCCGTACGCCACGCCGGTCGACGGGCTCTACCTGTGCTCCGCCTCCACGCCCCCGGGCGGCGGGGTGCACGGCATGTGCGGCTTCCACGCCGCCAGCTCGGCGCTGCGCAGGCTGGGCTGAGACCGCCGGGGCGATGCGTACGGCCATGCCGAGCGCCGATCGAGCCTCCTCGATTCAACGTTTCCTCGGTCCACCTGTAGGGTAGGGTGAACGGCGGCCGCGAACGAGCATCGCCAGCGAGCCCGCTGAACCCGGAACTTGGTCGAGGAGAATACAATGTCCCCGTGGAAGCGATGGACGACAATGGCGGCCGCCGCAATGTTCGTGGGGCTGACGATGCAGACGGCCCTCTCCGCGCAGGAGCCGACGCTGCCGAAGGACGGCAAGGCCCTGGCTTCGCAGCTCGGGCTCTCACAGGATGAGGCCACCAGGCTGATGCCCGACCTGAACCAGCTCGCGAGCGTGCTGACGCAGCACGAGCAGATGCTGCAGCAGGCCCGGTCGGTCCGGACGGAGCTGCACGAAGCCCTCACGAAGGTGGCGCCCACCCTCACCCCCGAGCAGCGCCAGGCGCTCATGGGGCTGGTGTGGCAGGGGAACGGTTCGGGCTATGGCATGCGCGGCGGCATGGGCCAGGGGATGCGCGGCGGCATGGGCCAGGGTATGCGCGGCGGCATGGGCCAGGGGATGCACCAGGGCATGGGTCAGGGCATGCACCAGGGCATGCGCGGCGGCATGGGCCAGGGCATGCACCAGGGCATGGGTCCCGGAGCGAACGGCATGGGCCCGGCCAACTGCCCGTACCTGAACGTAAAGCCGCAGGGCGCTGACTCGACGAGCGCGGGCGGCGCTCCGCAGGGCCGGTAGCCCGACGGTCGATCGAGGCCGCATCGTGCGGCGCGAGGGAGGGTGGATCGGTGCCTCGCGGCCGGATCCGCCCGCCCACAGTATCCTGAGCTCGACATGAACGACGAAGGGCGATGGCGGGAGGCGGACACGGCTCCGACAGCACGCCGGAGGGCGAGGGGCTCGGCACACCCGACGAGCTCCTGGCCCGCCGCGTCCAGGCGGGCGAGCGCGAGGCGTTCGCCGAGCTGGCGCGGCGGTACCTGCGTCCGATCCACGCCGTGGTGGGCTCCTTCCTCTCCGAGCCCGCCGATGTCGAGGACGCCTCGCAGGAGACCTTCCTGCGGGCGCTCGAGGCGATCGCCGGCTTCGATGCGGACCGGCCGTTCGCTCCATGGCTGTACCAGATCGCCCGGAACGTGGCCCGAAACCGCCTCGACCACCGGAGACGGTGGCGAACCGAGGACGCAGGGGACGACCTGGCCTCCGCGTCGGCGAACCCCGGTGTCTCGGTGGAGCGGACGGAGATTCGCTCCCTGGTCGACGGGGTCCTGGCGCGCATGCCGGACAAGAGACGCACGGCCTTCCGCCTGTTCGATATCGAGGGCTACACCTCGGCGGAGACGGCCCGGTTGATGGGGATCTCCGAGGGAACCGTGCGATCGCACGTGCACCACGCACGGCGAACGCTGAGGAGCGAGTTGGAGCCCCTCATGGGGGGAGACGAGGGACGATGAGGCACGATACGCCCGAACCATTGCCGCCCGAGTGGCTGCCGGATCCGGTCGGACCGGCCCGCGGTGGCGATCCCGGCGTGTGGGATCACCGTCTCCGGGAGCTCATGAGCGCCGCCGAGCCGCGTCTGGCCGAGCTGGCTAGACAGGGCGCACATCGGCCGGCGCCGCGCGTGGCGACGACCTGGTGGACATTGCTCGCGGCGCGCTGGCGGGCCGCCGTCGGAGCGGCGGCGCTCGCGGCCGCGGCCGCCATGCTCGTGGTGCAGGTGCTCCCGTCGCCCTCGTCGCCTCCGGCCGAGGCCGGGACCTTCAGCCTGACCGCGATGGCGGGGGAGGGGACGGCCGTGGCGGTGTGGCAGGGGCTGGGGAGCGAGGCGGATCCGACGCTGGCCCAGATCGTCCTCCAGGGAGCCTCCCGATGAGCCCGTGGAGCCCGGGGCCTCGCTGGCAGGCGGGCCTCATCGCCGCGGTCCTGTTCGGGCTCGGCGTCGTGGCCGGGGTCGTGGCCGATCGCGCCTGGATGGCCCGGTCGGCGGGAGCGGCCCCGGCTCCGCCTCTCACCGTCGCGAGCATGGCCGACGCGCTCGGACTCGACGGGGCCACGCGGGAGCGGGTGGCTGCGCTGCTGGACAGCCTGCAGCCCGAGATCGCGCGGGCCGCCGCGGTCGGCCCCGATTCCCTGCGGGGGGCCACGATGCGCGCGCACGCCCGCCTCATGGAGGCCCTCCCGCCGGACCGCCGGGCCGAGTTCCAGCGCTGGCTCGACGCGCGCCACGCGCACATGCTGGAGCGCATGCATCACATGATGCCGGGCATGATGGGACCGGGTGGACGTCCGGGCATGAGTCCGGGCATGGGGCCCGGCATGATGCGTCCCGGCTCCGCCGGCGTGCGGCCCGGCGGGATGGAGCCGGGGGCGCACCGGCCCGGACCTAGCCGCCGCTGACGGAGGGCAGCACCAGGATCTCGGCGTCGGGCTCCAGGGGGGTGTCCAGCCCGCCCGTCCGCCGCACGCTGTTCGTCCCCACGAACAGGTTGACGTGCTGCCGGACCTCGCCCTGCTCGGTGACAATGCGGTCGTAGACCGCCGCGTGCTCCGTCCGCAGGGCCGCGAGCGCCTCGCCGACCGTCTCGGGACGTCCCGCCAGCGTGACCGACGCTTCACCTCCCGCCAGCTCCCGGAGAGGCGCCGGGAGGACCACGACCACGCTCACGCCGCGCCCACGACCGACGCTTTGACGCACACGACCGGGGGGAGCTCCTCCTGCAGGGCCTCCCACGACTCGCCCTCGTCCCGCGAGGCGTATACGCGGCCGCTCCGGGTGCCGAAGTACACGCCCGCCGCGTCCAGTGAGTCCACGTCGAGGGCGTCGCGCAGCACCGTCTCGTAGGCGTTCTCCTGGGGGAGCCCCCGGGTCATCGGCTCCCACGAGGTCCCGGCATCACGCGTGCGGTACACCCGGAGCTGCGCCCCCGGCGTGCAGCGGAATCCGTCCGATTCGAGGGGCACGATATAGGCGGCGTCGGGGTCGTGCGGATGGACGGCCATGCAGAAGCCGAAGTCCGAGGGGACGCCGTCCGCCACGTCCTTCCACGAGTCGCCCCAGTCGTCGCTCCGGTACAGCCCCCAGTGGTTCTGCAGGAAGAGCCGCTCGGGCCGGGCCGGGTGGTGCGCGACCTTGTGCACGCACTGTCCGAACTCCGGATACTTGTCCGGCAGGAACTCGGCCCGCACGCCCGCGTTGCGGGCCCGCCACGTGGCGCCCCCGTCGTCCGTCCGGTACACGCCCCCCGTGGATTGCGCGATCAGCATCCGCTCGGACGAGGACGGATCCGGGAGGATCGTGTGCAGGCACAGGCCCCCGTTGCCCGGCGTCCAGTGGGCCCGGTGCTCGTGGTCCAGGTGTCCGGCCACGGCGGTCCAGCTCTCGCCGCCGTCGGTGCTCTCGAACAGGCAGGTGGGCTCGACCCCCAGGAAGAGCCGGTCCGGCTCCCCGTCTCGGCCGGGCCGGATCTGCCAGATTCGCTTGAGCGAGAGGCCGGAGGTCTCCGGGAAGCGCACGGGTCGCTCGTCCTTCCCGGACCAGGTGGCGCCCCCGTCGACGGACTTCCGGAGGGTCGTCCCGAAGAAGGCGCTCCCGGGCGCGGCCCACAGGTCACGCCGCCCGCCGCGCTGGTCGAAGGCGAGGGCGTAGACTTCCTCGCCCGGGAAGTGCGGGCCGTCCATCTCCCAGCGCTTCCGATCGGCGTCCGACCGGAACAGGAAGGCGCCCTTGGTGGTCCCGACCATCAGGAGGACGTCGCCCTCCCGGAGCTGGAGTCCTCGTGGCGTCTCGGGCATGGGCTCGCTCCCGAAGCTGGGGTGACGACGGCGGGGTCCGGGCCCGACCGGGGAAGGTCGGACCGGCGATTCCCTCCAGCCTAATCAAGCGGCCGCGTGAGATCCAGATCGGGCCGGGGCGCGGTTGCCGGAGCGCCCGCCCCCGCGTCTAATGTCGGCATGTCCTCCGCGCCGCGTCCGCTCGCCGACCCCCACGCGCACGGGTCGATCCCCCGCCTGCTCGAGCGCCGCGCGGCCGAGCGGGCGGATGGAGACTTCCTCCGCTTCGAGGGACGGAGCGTGACCTTCGGCGCGGTCGCCGAGGAGAGTGCCCTGCTGGCGGCCGGGATCGGAGCCCTCGGCCTCCGGCCCGGCGACCGCATCGCCCTCATGCTTCCCAACGGGATCGACTTCCCGGTGGCGTGGCTGGCGGCGGCGCGGGCCAGGACGCCCGTCGTGCCGGTGAATCCCGGCTACGGCGACGAGGACCTCGCCCACGTGCTTTCCGACTCGGGCACGCGGGCCGCGCTGGCCGGACCCGAGGCGGCCGCCAAGCTGGAGGCGCTCGGCGCGCGCTGCCCCGAATGTGGGGTGGGTCGGTGGTCCCGGCGAGCTCCGGGCGCGCGGCGTGGAGTCGGGGCAGGCGCCTCCGCCCGTCGACGGGCCGGATCTGGACACGGCGGTGAGCGTGCAGTACACGTCCGGCACCACCGGCTTCCCGAAGGGCTGCGTGCTCACGCACGGCTACTGGCTCCGGCTGGCCGCCACCATGCAGGCATACGGGCGGTTCGGACCGCAGGACGTGGCCCTCACCGCCCAGCCTTTCCACTACATGGACCCCACCTGGAACCTGGTCCTGTGCCTGGTGGCCGGGATGCCGCTGGCCGTGCTGCCGCGCTTCTCGGTCTCGACCTTCTGGCGACAGGTCCGCGACGCCGGGGCGACCTTCTTCTACTGCATCGGCACGATGCCCTCCTACCTGTTTCGGAGTGCGCCCGACCCGGAGCTCGACCGCGGACATCGGGTGCGCCTGGTCCTGTGCTCCGGCATCCCCGCGGACCGCCACGCTGCCTTCGAGGCGCGCTGGGGCTGCCCGTGGCGGGAGACGTACGGCACCACGGAGCTCGGCGTCGTGCTCATGGCTCCGCTGGAGGACGCGGGCTCGGTCGGATCGGGCACCATGGGCGAGCCGGTGCCGGGGCGCGAGGTCCGGGTGGTGGACGGGGCGGGCCGTCCCGTGGCCGACGGGGAGGAGGGAGAGATGCAGGTGCGCGGACCCGACACGATGCTGGGCTACTGGTCCGGAGAGGGACCCGACACCGGGTGGCTCACGACGGATGGCTGGGCCCCGACCGGGGACCGGGTGCGCCACGAGGCCCACGGCTACCGGCACCTCGGCCGCCTCAAGGACGTCATCCGCAGGGCGGGCGAGAACATTGCGGCCGCCGAGGTCGAGGCGGCGCTGCGGACCCACCCCCGGGTGCGCGAGGCCGCATGCGTGGCCGTGCCCGACGACCTGCGGGGCGAGGAGGTCCGGGCCTACGTCCAGCTGGTCGAGGGCGTCGACCCGACCGCCACGCCACCCGAGGTCCTGGCGGCGTTCGCGGAGGGGCGGCTGGCGTCCTTCAAAGTGCCCCGCTACTGGAGCTACGTGGATCGCTTCCCCCTCACGCCATCGCAGAAGATCGCCAAGACGAGGCTGGCCGCGACGGACGCGGACCCGCTCACGGGTGCGTGGGACCGACGGGAGGGGAGGTGGCGGTGAAGGACTCCGGAAGCGTCACGTGGGAGCTGCGAGGTCGGGTCGGCGTGATCACGCTGGACCGGCCCGGGTCGCTCAACGCCCTGTCGGGAGCCATGCTGCGCGAGCTCCTCGGTCTGCTCGGCGACGCCGCGGGCCGCGATGGCGCGGCGGTCCTGGTGCTCACCGGAGCGGGGAGGGCGTTCTCGGCCGGCGTCGACCTCTACGAGCTCGAGGCGGCCAGGGCCGCGGGGGAGAGCGAGGCCGAAGCCCGGCGGCGCCTCGAGCGGCTGCAGGATGTCACCCGCCGCATCGTGGACGGCCCCGTCCCGGTGGTGGCCGCCCTCAACGGTCCGGCCGTGGGGCTGGGGGCGGAGATCGCCGCCGCCTGCGACGTCAGGATCATGGCCCGCGGCGCCACGATCAGCTTCCCGGAGGCGCGCCGCGGGCTGTCGGCGACCAACGGGGCCTCGTACCTCCTGCCGCGGCTCGTGGGCTCCGGCCGGGCCCTCGACTGGCTCCTCACCGGGCGCGAGGTGGAGCCCGAAGAGGCGCGGGCGGCCGGCTTCGCCTCGGCGGTGGTGTCCGAGATGGACCTGCGGGCGAGGGCGCTCGAGGTGGCCGACATCATGGCGAGCGCCGCGCCCGGCGGGGTGGCGGCCGCCCGGCGTCTCCTCCGAGAACCCGTCCGCGAGGCGCTGGAGGAGGCGCTCCGCCGGGAAGTGGAGGTGGTGCTGGAGGGAATGCGCTCGCCCGAGTACGAGGCGGGGCTGCGGGGTTTCGTGGAGCGGCGCGGCCCGGAGGCCGCGCCGCGCGGCCAGGATCGAGGGGGACGCCGACCGGCTTCCGACTAGCGGGTGACGCTCATCGTCACCTTCTGGGAGATCCACACGGCGATGGGCTGGTCCCGGTTGATGGCCGGCTTGAACTGCATCTGCTGGACCACCTGGGCCGCCGCCGCGTCCATGTTCGGATAGCCGCTCGAGTCCTTGATGAAAGTCTTGAGCACCTTGCCCTGCACGTCCACGTACGCCCACACGACCACGGCTCCCCCGATGCCCACGTCGCGGAGCGAGGCCGGGTAGAGCTTCACCAACAGCCGCTCGATCTCCCCTTTGTTCAGGAGCCTGGGCGGCACGTCGAACGGGATGAACGTGGGCCGGTCGGCCGGGTTTCCTCCCACGGCGGGCGGAGGAGGCGGCAGGGCGGAGGCCGGGTTCGCCTCCAGGGTCGTCGGCGCGATCGTCAGCTCTGGGCTGACGTCGGTGGCCGCCACCTTGGGCGTGGCCGGCCGTGCGATGGACTGGGGTGGAGGCGGGATCTTGACGTCGGGCGGCAGCCGGATCGTCTGTAGCGCCCTCGAGGAGGTGGCCATGCTGTCGCTATGGAAGTTGGGCGACCAGCTGAAGATGGCCGCATGGATCCCCACCGAGGCCAGCAGCGCGAGCCCGAGGACGAGGCGCTGCTGGTGGACCACCCCCTCGCGGCGCTCGTCCTCGAGTCCCGCGGTGCGGGTCGTCTCCCGTGCCCGACCGGGGCGTTCCGTCTGAACGGTGGGGCGAGCCGAGATCTCGACCGCCGGCTCGAGGACCGCCGTCCCACCCCCGGTGCCCGCCCGCCAGGCCGGCGCGGGTGCGTCGCCCTTCGCCGTCGCCATCCCCGGATGCGCACCGTGCACGTCGTCGTAGTCCGACATGACGCTCCTCCCGTGTCCACCGGGGGCTGGATGCCCCCGTATAATTGTGGACGGGACGGCTCACTCCGGCCGTCGGGAGGATCCGGAGCCCCGCGTGGGGCTCCGGTCGAGGCCGCTTGTGGGGAAATGCCCTCGCGCAACTACTGCTGGCAGGGCGCGTTCCGGTCGGGCACCGGGTGGTCCACCACCGGCCGGTGGTCCAGGTCCGCCACGTGCACGGCCACATCCGCCACCAGGTTGACCACCTTCGCCATGTGCGGGTAGTCGATGTGCTCGGCTTCGTCGGTCACCTGGTGGTAGTCCGAGTGGAGCCCCGTGGTGAAGAAGGTGATCGGGATGCCGTAACGCGCGTAGGAGTAGTGGTCGCTGCGGCAGTAGATGTTGGACGGGTGCCCGTTGGCGTCCATCGCGTAGTCGAACGTCAGGTCGTGCCCGTCCTCGGTGTTCACCTTCTCGATCAGGTCTCCGAGCTCGGTGGACAGCCGGCGCGAGCCCACCAGCTGCACGTAGCTCGGGCTCCCGTGCAGCGGCTGGCCGTCCTTCGTGCGGCCCGTCTCGTCCGTGGCGTCGCCGCGGCCGACCATGTCCATGTTGAGCTGCGCCACGATCGAGTCCCGGGGGACGGTCGGATGGTCGGTGAAGTACCGCGAGCCGTACAGGCCCCTCCTCCTCGCCGACGTGCCACACGAAGAGGATCGAGCGCTTCGGGTGCGGGTCCATGGCCTCGATCTTCTGGGCGATCTCGAGGGCGGACACCGAGCCCGAGCCGTCGTCGTCGGCTCCGTTGTACGTGGAGTCCATCCGGTCCGGGTGGCTCTTCCGGTAGACGGCCAGCAGGGAGTCGACCTCCTCCTGCTGGGCCGGCGTGGTCCGCTTGCCGCCGTCATCGGCCCCCTCGGGACGCACGACGTGGTTGAAGATCATGATCGAGTCGTGGTCCACGGGCCGGCCCACGCCCAGGTGATCGTTGTGCGCCCCGATGGCCACGTACTCTCCCTTCAGCTTCGGGTCGCTGCCGGGCACGATGCCGACCACGTTGCGGGCCGGGTAGGGGACGGGCTCGAGCGAGTAGCGCACGTGGACCGCGGCCGATCCGCCCGCGGTGCCGGGGGACAGGCCCGCCAGGGGCGAGGAGAACATCTTGCCGGCGGCCGCCTCGCTCACCAGGAACACGGGCATCTGCTCCGAGCCCTGCGGCTGGTCGTCCACGAACATGCGCGGCCGCGTGAAGAAGGCGCGGAACCGGGCCGGCACGCTGTCCAGGGCGGCGACCGCGATCGCCGCGGCTCCCTCGATCGCCGGGGCGGCGCGGAACAGGCGGCGCAGCGACACGCCCGGCGCGACCCCGAACACCACGAGCTTGCCCCTGGCCTGGTCGGCGGTGATGGGATGCGAGGCGTCTCCCACCACGCCGCCGTACACGATCGGCAGGGATGCGGCGTCGAAGGAACGGGGCGTGATCGGGACGAAGTCGTCGAGGAGCTTCAGCGGGCCGCCGTCCACCGTGAAGCTCGAGCTGTCGCTCAGGGCGCGCGTCTTGAGCGGGATCGTCTGGAAGTAGGTCCCGTCGTCCCCGGCGGGCACCAGGCCCATGCGCTCGATCTCGTGGGCGATGTAGTTCGTGCCCTTGACGTTGCCCAGTTCGCCCGTGCGGCGGCCCAGCATCGAGTCGTCGGAGAAGATGTAGAGGCGGGTCATGAGGTCCGCCGGCGTGATGGCGACCGTCGTGGGCTCGGGCGCGTGCTGGCGCGGCAGGCCGCGGTCGACCGGGAGGGCCGATTGGGCGGCCGCGGCGGCCGGCAGGAGCAGGGCGCAGACCGCAAGCGGGATCGGACGGGTGAGGCGTCGCATGGCCATCTCCGGGTGACGCGGAAACAAAGGAGTCGCGTCGCCGAATCTGGCGCGGGCCCGGGCCCGGGAAAAGGGCGTCCGCCCGGGGCGGCGCGCTCGTCACTCGAGGCTTGACGCGGAGCTCCTTCATTAGAGACTCTTCGATGAGTCTCTCAAGTGAGGAGCCATGACCGAACCGATACCCGTCCTCAAGGGGACCCTGGACGTGCTGGTGTTGAAGGCGCTCAGCGGGGCGCCCATGCACGGCCTCGAGATCACGGATTGGCTGACTCGTCGCTCGGGCGGGGAGCTCAGCTTCGACGAGTCGGCCGTCTACCAGGCCCTGTACCGCATGGAGGGACGGGACCTCGTCGAGGCGGAGTGGGGCGTGAGCGACCACAACCGCAAGGCTCGCTACTACCGCATCACGAAGGCTGGCGAGCGCCACCTCGAGGAGGAGTCGCGACAGCTCGTCCGCTTCGGGGAGCTCGTGAAGACCATCCTCTCTCCCTCTCCCGCCTGATGCTCCGGCCCGGCGTCCGCCGGCTGTTCCGGCTGCGTCTCGGGCGCCGCGACGACGTCGAGCGCGAGACCGACAACGAGATCCGGGCGCACCTGGAGATGAGGGCCGAGGCGCTGGAGAGCCGAGGACTCTCGCCGGAGGAGGCCAGGGCGGAGGCGCGGCGCCGCTTCGGCGAGCTGGAATCCGCCCGGGACGAACTGGTGCGGGCCGCCCGGCGGCGGGAACGAAGGGTGAGGTGGCGGGACCGGCTGGACGGGGTGCGCCAGGACGTGCGGCACGCGTGGCGGTCGGTGAAGGGCGAGCCCGGCCTCGCGGCCGTGGTCGATCCTCATCATCGCGCTCGGCGTCGGCGCCAACGCGGCCATGTTCGGGATCCTGGACCACCTCCTGCTCGGCGGCCCGGCGCACGTGGTCGACTCCGGCCGGGTCGTCCGTTTCTCCATCCATGCGACGGTGCCGGGCCAGGGCGAGGTGTCCGACAACACGTTCGGGTACGTCGCCTACGCGGCCCTGCGGGACCACGCACGCGGCCTGGACAGGGTCGCGGCCTACTCCGAGTGGGACGACGTCGTCGGGCAGGGCCGAGGACGCCCACCCCGTGCGCGTCGGTCACGCCACGGCCGGCTTCTTTCCGCTGCTCGGCGTCCAAGCGGCCGTGGGGAGGTTTTTCGGCCGGGCGGAGGACAGGCCGGGGGACGCCCGGCACGTGGCGGTGCTCGGGCACGAAGTCTGGCGGAGCCGCTTCGCGGGGGACTCCTCGGTCGTGGGCCGGACCGTGCGCATCGGTGGCGAGCCGTACACCGTCGTGGGCGTGGCGCCGGCCGGGTTCACCGGCGTGGCGCTGCAGCGCGTTGACGCCTGGCTCCCCATGTCGCTCGTCCATCCGTCGCCGGACTGGAGGACCTCCTGGCAGGCGCAGTGGCTCAAGATCGTGGCACGACTGGCGCCCGGCGTCACCAGGGAGCGCGGCGCCGCCGAGGCCACCCGGAGCCTTCGGGCCGCCTACCCCGGAACGGAGAAGTTCATCGAGCGCGCCGACCTCCACGCCGACCCGCTGTCCTACGACGATTCGGGCCACGAGGCCCGGGAAGTGGCCGTGTCGCGCTGGCTGTTCGCCGTGTCGCTCATCGTCCTCCTGGTGGCGTGCGCCAACGTGGCCAACCTGCTCCTGGCCCGCGCGCTCCGCCGCCGGCGCGAGGTCAGCCTCCGCGTGGCGCTCGGGATCTCGCGTTGGCGCCTCGTGCGGCTCCTGCTCGGAGAGAGCCTGGCGCTCGCGCTGCTGGGCGGCGTCGCCGCCCTGGCCGTCATCCCGGTGGTAGGCCACGTGGTGCGCTCCGCGCTCCTTCCCACGGTCGCGTGGGGCGACGGTCTCGTGCGACGGAAGGGTCCTGGCCGTGGCGGCGGCCCTGACCCTGGCGACGGGGCTCGCGGCGGGCCTCCTGCCGGCCCTCCACGCGGGCCGGCACGATGTGATCGGATCCCTGCGGGCCGGCATGCGAGGAGAAGGGGCGGGGACGTCTCGGCTACGATCGGCTCTCGCGGTAGCCCAGGCGGCCCTCTCGGTGCTCCTCCTGGTGGGTGCCGGCCTGTTCATCCGGAGTCTCCATCACGCGCGCGGCGATCGACCTGGGGTTCGAGCCCGAACGGGTGCTGATGGTCCGGCCCGACTGGTCGGTCCCCGGGCCGAGCCTCCGCTCCGACGCCGAGGAGCGGGACCGGCGTCGCGCCCGGCGGAGCGCGTTCTTCGCCGCCGCACTGGTCCGCGCCCGACGCCTGCCGCGAGGTCGAGCGGGCGGCGATCACCGTCGGTCTCCCGTTCCAGATGTGGTTCACGTTGCGGCTCCGGGTGCCCGGCCTCGACTCCATCCCGAAGCTCCCCGGGGGAGGGCCCTACATCCAGGCCGTGTCGCCCGGGTACTTCGCCACTATGGGCCTCTCCCTCCTCGAGGGCCGCGTCGTTCGGACCGTCGGACCACGAGGGCAGCGAGTCGGTGGCGGTGGTGAGCCGCACCATGGCGCGCACCCTGTGGCCCGGGGGCGAGGCGCATCGGGCGATGCCTGCTGATCGGACGGGCCGAGCGGCCTCCCTGCGCACGCGTGGTCGGGATCGTCGAGGACGCCCACCGGAACGCCCTGCACGAGCGGCCTTCCATGCAGTACTACATCCCCCTCGGCCAGGAGCGGGGATTCGGCGGATCGGCGCTCGTGATACGGCCGCGGGGCGATCCCGAGGCCTTGATCGGGCGTTTGCGCCGGAGGCTGGCGGGACTGGACCCGGAGGTGCTCTACCTTCGCATCGAGAGCCTGGAGAGCGTCATCGACCCCCACTACCGCCCGTGGCGACTGGGTGCGACGCTCATGGGTGCCTTCGGATCCTGGCCCTGCTCATCGCGGCCATGGGGCTGTACAGCCTGGTGGCCTATACGGTCGCGAGTCGGCGCCACGAAGTCGGGATCCGGATGGCGCTGGGGGCCGGCCGCCTGGACATCCTCCGGTGGGTGCTACGGCGGGGCGTCCTCCTGGTCGCGTCCGGCGTCGCCATGGGCGCGCTGCTGGCGGCCGCGGCGGCTCCGCGCCTCGGCAGGCCTCCTGTTCGAGGAGTCACCGCTGGACCCGGCGGTGTACGCGGGGGTGGCGGCCCTCCTCTGGCCGTGGCGGTGGCGGCCTGCCTTGTGCCGGCCGGCAGCGCCGCGAAGCTGGACCCGGTCCGGGCGCTGCGGGCCGACTGACGTCGGCGGCCGGGACGGCGACTCCGGCCGCGCGCGCCCCCGCGCGCGGCCACGGCGACCAGCCGTCGGGCCCGCGACCGATCCGTCACATCTCATTCGGGGGCCCCGGCCTGGGCAATACGATCCTCGCCACGCAGCCCTGGCCTCCGTCGCGGTTCCGCAGCGTGAGGCTGCCGCCGTGCGCCTCGGCGATCTGGCGGCTGAGGGCCAACCCGATGCCCGATCCGTCCGGCTTCGTGGTGAAGAAGGGCACGAACAGGTTGGCGGTGTCCGAGATCCCCGGTCCCTCGTCCTCGACGAGCACCTCGACGTAGAGGGCGGTGACTCGCCACCGGACGCGCACGCCGCCCCCCGTCTCCGAGACGGCGTCGACCGCGTTGTCCAGCAGGTTGATGAGCATCTGGTCCAGCTGATCCGAGTCGGCCCGAATGACGACGTCGGGGCCCGGCTCCACTCGCACCGGGAGCCGGGTCTCGAGCTTCGCCACGCGGCCGACCCATGTCTCAATGTCCACCGGATTCAGCTCCGGTGGCGGCAGGCGCGCCAGCCGGGCGTAGGAGGACATGAACCGGCCCAGGGCGGCGGCCCGGCCCGAGATGATCCCGAGTCCCTGCTCCACGTCCGCGGGCTCGAGCGCCGCCCCGCCGTCTCCGAGGCCGTCCCGCAGGCTCTCGGCGATGGAGCGGATGGGGGCGAGCGAGTTGTTGATCTCGTGCCCCAGCACCCGAACCAGTCGGCGCCACGCCTTGCGCTCCTCCTCGCGGAGGACCCGGCTCAGGTCCGACAGGACCAGCAACGTCTGGGGCCGGCCCTCGTGGCGGAGGCCGGTGCGCCGGATCTCCCAGCGGCCCGAGCCGCCCGGGAAGGTCATCTCGACCACCCGCGGCGTGTCGCCGGACAGGAAGGGCGCCAGTCCGACGGTGCTGGCGGGACGGCCCGTGAGCGCCCGGGCCGGCCGGTCCAGGAGCTGGGCCCCGGCCCGGTTGACCAGCCACAGACGGTCGTCCGCGTCGAAGGCGAACACGGCCACGTCGATCTCCTCGAGCACGCCCCGCAGGAGGGCCGTGGCCTCCAGCGTCCCGATGCGTTCGGTTCGCAGCGTCTCGCCGAGCGCGTTCACCTCGTGCGAGACGAGGCCGAGCGCCCGGTCGGTGCCCTCGGCCCGAACGCGCATCGAGTAGTCCCCCCGCGGAAGGCGGCCAGCACGTTGGCCAGGGTCTGGAGGGGCCGGACGAGCTCGTGGTGGAGGACGGCGACGAGGGCGATCCAGGTGCCGACGAGGAGAATGGACGGGACGACCCGCGCCCACGTCGGCCACGGCGCCCGCCACAGGAACAGGAGAGCCAGCAGAACGGCGGGCAGGCCCGCGACGAGGGCGAGGGCGGGCAAGCGGCGCTGGTAGCTCACCGCCCGTCTCTCAGGGCTCGAGGCCGTAGCGGTCCAGCCGCCGGTACAGGGCGCTGCGGCTGAGTCCCAGCTCCCCGGCCGCCCGGCTCACGTTGCCCTCGTGGCGGCGGAGCGCCTTCTGAATGAGGATGCGCTCGGCCTCCTCGAGCGTGAGGCCCTCGAGCCCGGGCGCGCCCTCGCCCGGGGCCCGGAGGCCGAGGTGGGCGACCTCGATACGCCGGCCCTCCGACATGAGGAGCGCGCGCTCGATCACGTGTTCGAGCTCCCGGACGTTGCCCTTCCACGGGTGGGCGCGCAGCGCCTCCATGGCATTGGCTGCCAGCTCGGGCACGGGCTCGTCCCGGCGCCGGGCCTCGCGGCGCAGGAAGTGCGCGGCCAGGGCGGGGATGTCCTCGGGCCGACGCCGCAGCGGGGGCACGTGGATCTCCACCGTGTTGAGCCGATAGAAGAGGTCTTCTCGGAAGTTCCCCGCCGCCACGGCCGCCGCCAGGTCCGCGTTGGTGGCGGCGATCACGCGCACGTCGGCCGTGCGGGTCCGCGAGGAACCCAGGCGCCGAAACTCCCCCGTCTCCAGCGCCCGGAGGAGCTTGGCCTGCTGGGCGGCCGGCATGGTACCAATCTCGTCCAGGAACAGAGTGGCGCGATCGGCCATCTCGAGGTAGCCGATCCGGTCGGCCTTGGCGTCCGTGAAGGCGCCGCGGACGTGTCCGAACAGCTCGCTCTCGAACAGGCCCTCCGGAACGGCGCCGGCGTTGAGGGTCACCAGCGGCCGACCCGAGCGCGGCGAGCGAGCGTGGAGCCAGCGGGCTACCACCTCCTTCCCCGTCCCGGGCTCCCCGGTGATGAGCACGTTGGCGTCCGAGGGGCCGGCGCGCTCGATGAGCTGCAGGACCGGCTGCATGGTGCGCGACTCGGCGACCAGCTCCGGCAGGTCGCCCTCTCGCGCCTCGCGCTCCACCTCCAGCCGCTCGACGCGGCGCAGGGCCCGGGTGAGCTCGACCTGGTTCTGGAGGGTGGCCAGCAGGCGCTCGTTGTCCCAGGGCTTCTCGACGTAGTCGCGGGCGCCGCGGCGCATGGCCTCCACCGCCCCCTCCACGCTGCCCCAGGCCGTCATCACCACCACGGAGAGCGTCGGATCCAGGCCGCGGACCGCCGACAGGAGGTCGAGGCCCTCCTTCCCCGAGGTGGTGTCGCGCGTGTAGTTGAGGTCGAGGAGGGCGAGGTCCAGCTCGCGGGCCTCGACGGTGCGCAGGACGGCCGCGGGCGACGTGGCCGTCTCGATCTCGTAGCCGTGCCCCTTGAGCAGGAGACGCAGCGCCTCCAGCACGTCGCTTCTGGTCGTCGGCGACCAGGATGCGGGGCGGCGGCTCGCTCACGCCGGCGGGTCCACGATCCATCCGTCTTCCAGCTGGATGACGCGGTCGCTGCAGGCCGCCACCGCGGGATCGTGGGTCACCTGGATGATGGTCGTTCCCTCGCGGTTGAGGCCCGAGAGCAGGTCCATGATCTTCTCGCCCTGGCTCGAGTGCAGGCTCCCGGTGGGCTCGTCGGCCAGGATGAGGCTCGGCTCGGCGATCACGGCCCGGGCCACGGCCACGATCTGCTGCTGCCCGCCCGAGAGCTGGGACGGGAACAGGTCCTTCTTCCCGACGATGTGGAACTGGTCCAGCATGTCGGCCACCCGCGCCTCGCGCTCGGCGCGCGGGACGTCCCGGTAGGAGAGGGGGATCTCCAGGTTCTCGGCGACCGTGAGGTCGTCCAGCAGGTGGTACTGCTGGAATACGAATCCGATGTGCTCCCTGTGGAGGCGGCTCCGCTCCTTGTTGGAGAGCTCGTGCACGGGCGAGTCGAGGAAGCGGTACTCCCCCCGGTACGCGCCGTCCAGCATGCCGAGGATGCCCAGCAGGGTCGACTTCCCGGCCCCGGAGGGCCCCATGATGGTCACGAAGTCGCCGGCCCGGACGTCCAGGTCGATGCGGCGGAGCACGAAGGTCTCCCCGCCCTTGTAGCCGTAGGACTTCTCGAGGTTGCGTAGCTGGATCAAGGAAGAGCGCTCCGTTTCATGTGGACGGTCCGCGATGACGCCGGCATCTACCGATCACGATCCCCGGGCGGCCGACCCTCGGCCCGCAGCGCCACGAGCGGGTCGACCCGTGTGGCCCGCAGCGCCGGGACCAGGCAGGCCGACAGGGTGGCCACGAGCGTCACGCCGAGCGCGACCCCCACGGTCCGCGGATCCGTCGGCGCCACGCCGAACAGCATGCTCCTCAGATAACGGTTCAGAACGACCACGCCGATCATCCCAAGGATAGCCCCCCCCGCCGTCAGGCGCAGACCCCGGAGCAACACGCTGCGCAGGATGGCCCCCCGGCCGGCCCCGAGTGCCATGCGAATTCCGAACTCCCGCGTGCGTTCCGACACCGCATACTCGATCACCCCGTACATCCCGACCAGCACCAGGATCAGCGCGACGCCCGCCACGCTCCCGAGCAGCACCGCCCGGAATCGCTGGGGGGCCACGCCCCGGGCGATGTCGGCGGCCAGCGTCGAGATCTCCGGGACGGGTTGCCGCGGGTCCACCGAGCGGATCGCCCGGCGCAGCGGTCCAGCGAGCACGCCCGCTCCGAGCCCGGAGCGCACGAGAAAGACGGCCTGGTGGCCCATCGTGATCTCCGGGACGGTCGACGGTCGCTGCCTGAACGGTATGTAGAAGCCCGGTCCCGGATCCCTGGCCAGGCCGCCGCCGCGGATGTCGGCCGCCACGCCCACCACGGTGAGCCAGGCGTCGTCGCCCTCCTCGAAGCGGATCCGTCGACCGATCGGATCGCGGCCCGGGAAGGCCTCCCGCGCCATGGCCTCGTCGATGATCGCCACCCTGGTGGCATCGCGGTCGTCACCCTCCCGGAACGAGCGGCCCCGGAGCATCGGGATCCCCACCGTCCGGAAGTAGTCGGGACTGACGACCCCGTACTGCGCCTGTCGCGCAGCGGTCTGTTCGACACCCTCGACCACGTAGTCGCGGATCGCGTGCCCGCGGTCGATGGGCAGGTTGTTGGCGAGCGCCGCGTGCTCCACGCCCGGCACGGCGCGCAGCCGCTCCAGGGTCCGGCGATAGAAGGCATCGAGCTCCGTCACGCCCTCGAAGCGCGTGGGAGGGATCCGGACCGCCACCGTCAGCACGTCCCTCGTGCGGAAGCCGGGGTCCCGCCCCGTCAGCAGGAGAAAGCTGCGCACCAGGAGCCCGGCCCCTACCAGGAGGACCAGGCCGAGGGCGATCTCCGTGATCGCGAGGCCTTCGCTCACCCTGTGGTGGCGGCCGGAGAGCGAGGGGCTGCGCCCGCCTTCCGCGAGATCCTCGTGCAGCGATCGCCGAGCGGTGAGGACGGCCGGGACGATCCCGAACAGGCAGCCGGTGGCGATCGACGTGCCCAGGGCGAAGAGCAGCACGGTGAGGTCCACGTGGACCTCGCCCAGGCGGGCCACGCCCGCCGGCGCCGCGTGCAGCAGCAGTCCGAGAGCCGGATGCACGACGAGCAGGCCCGCCAGGCCACCCAGCAGACACAGGACCAGGCTCTCCGTCATCAGGCGCTGGATCAGGCGGCGCCGGCCGGCACCCAGCGCCGCACGGATGGCCATCTCCCGGCGCCGCGCGTTGGCCCGCGCGAGCAGGAGGTTGGCGACGTTGACGCAGGCGATGAGCAGGAGAAGGGCCGTCGCGAGCTGTAGCAGGATCAGCGCCGTGCGGATGCCCCTCACCATCTCCGACTTGAGAGTGGCGAGCCGAAGTCTCCAGCGTTCGTTCGAGGCGCTCTCGGGGTGCCGGCTCCTGAACATCGAGAACTCATGGTCGAGAGCGGCCTGCGCCTGCTGGACCGAGACACCGGGCTTCAATCGCGCGAGAGGGATGACCCACATCATCCGACCTTCGTCGTCCCGTGGCCGCAGGGCGAGCGGCGTCCAGATCCCCGGATCGTCGACGCGAGGCCCGAGCTGACGGAATCCGCGGGCGGTGACCCCGACGACCCGATGCGGCCTGTCGTTGAGCCGCACCGTTCGCCCCAGGATGTCGCGGCGCCCCGCGTACCGCGTCTGCCACACCCGGTAGCTGAGGATGGCCGCGGCAGGTGCGCCCGGCCGGGCGTCGGCGGCCGTGAAGTCACGGCCGATCGCCATCCCCGCGCCCAGGAGCCCGAGGAGATCGGGCGTGACGCGCGATCCCGCCAGCTGGTAGGCGCGGTCCCCGTCGGTGATGGCGAACGGCTCGGGGGAGTATGCGGCCACCCCCTCGAAGATCGTCGAACGGCGCTCCAGGCCCATCGGAATCTCGGCCGGGCTCCACGGCGCCTGTCCCAGGACCACCAGCTCCCCGGATTGGGGGTAGGGCAGCGGCCGCAGGAGCACGGCGTCGACGACGGTGAACAGGGCCGTCGTCGCGCCGATTCCCAGGGCCAGGGTGAGGACGGCGATGACCGTGTAGCCAGGGCTGCGGCGGAGCTGCCGCAGCGCGAAGCGGAGGTCCTGGAGGAGGGCGTCCATGCGTGTCACCGCCTCGGCAGCGTGCGGTCCGACCGCGTCGGGGCGTTCCCGATCGATCTCCGAGCGGCCGTCGCTCCCTCCTCACTCATGACGGAGCGCCTCCATGGGGTCGATTCGGGTCGCACGGCGGATCGGCACCCAGCAGGCCAGGGTCGCGGTCGCCGCCAGTACGAGCGCCGCGGCCACGAACGGCGCGGGATCCAGCGGCGAGATCTCGTACAGCTGGCCGCGCAGGAAGCGGCTGAGGGCCGCGGCCATCAGGAGGCCGGCGCCGAGCCCCAGGAGCGTGAAGCGAAGACCCTCGGCCAGCACGAGGCGGACGAGGTCTCCGCGGCGGGCACCGATCGCCATGCGGAGCCCCATCTCCCGTGTCCGTCCGGCCACGGAATAGGCCAGGATGCCGTAGAGCCCGACCGCCGCCAGCAACAGGGCGAGGATCCCGAACGTCCCCAGGAGGACGGTGCTGAAGCGGTCCCGGGCCGTCACCCGGCTCAGTCGCTCGTCCATGGTGCGGACGTCCCACAGCGGGAGGCCGGGGTCGAGGTCCCGGACTACCGAGCGGGCGCTCGCCGCGAGCGCGTGCGGATCACCGGCCGACCGCGCGACCAGGTAGTTGGAGCGGTAGGAGAACTGGGGGTACGCCAGGTAGACGCCCGGCCGGGCCGGTTCCCGGAGGCTTCCTCCCACCACGTCACCGGCGACGCCCACCACTTCGGCCCACCCCTCCGAGGCATCCCACACGCTGAGCCGGATGCGCTGTCCGACGGGGTCGCGCCCGGGCCAGTATCGGTCGGCGGCGGCCCGGGTCACGATGGCCACCCGGGGCGTCCCTTCGCGGTCGCCCTCCTCGATGGAGCGACCCTCGACGATGGGGATCCCCATCGCGGCGAAGTAGCCGGCCGACACCATGTTCAGCCAGACCTCGTGCCCCTGGCGGTCGGACGTCGTCTCGCCCCGGATGCCCATGCGCACGTGGTCGCATCCGCCGCCCGCGACCGCGTCCGCGTGGGCCGGGAGGCAGTTGGCGACGGCGGCCGTCTCCACGCCCGGGCGCGCCTGCAGCCGGTCGACCGCCTCGGTGAACAGGGACGCGGCCTCGGCCCCCGAGTACCCCTGGCGGGGCACGTTCACCCACGCCGTGAACACGTGGTCGGGCCGGAAGCCCGGCGGCGTCGCGCGGAGCTGACCCAGGCTCCGGAGGAGCAGGCCCGCCCCGATGAGCAGCACCGTCGCCACGGCGACCTCGGCGACCACGAGCACGGCGCGCGGTCCGCCCGCCCGGCGTCCGAGACCCGCGGACCCGAGCATGGTGGGGGCGTCGTGCCGGGTCGCCGCGATCGCCGGCGCGGCCCCGAAGGCGAGGGCGGCCACGACGGCGACCAGGAAGTTGAAGGCGAGGACCGGTTCGGACAGGCCGAGCCCCTCCAGGGTCCCCGGGGCGGCGAGCGCCGCAGGTCTCAGACCGCGCACCAGGGACAGCCCGCCCCAGGCCACGAGGAGGGCGGCCCCACCGCCCAGGACGCCCAGCACCGCGGACTCCGTCAGGAGCAGGCGGAGCAGGCGCGCGCGGCTGGCACCGAGCGCGACGCGCAGACCCAGTTCGCGGGACCTTCGAACGCCCCGCGCCAGGAAGAGGTTGGCCAGGTTGCTGCACGCGATCAGGAGCACGCAGCCGACCGCGGCCAGCAGGATGAGGAGCATGCGTCCGAGCGATCGGTCGATGCCGATGACTGCGAGGGATCTGGCGGCGAGGCCGACCTGCACGGGGCCGAAGGCGTCGGTGAACGGAATCCGCTCCGACACCGCCCGCGCGGCCGATGCGAGCTCCGCGGTCGCCAGGGGCGCCTCCGCCCGCGGGACCCGCGCGACCACCGAATGCCAGAAGGATAGCCGCTGCTGGAGGCGGTTCCTGAACACCAGCGTCGGCGCCATGGTGATGGGCACCCACACGTCGGCCTCGCCGGAGAGGCCCGAGAACCCGGCCGGCATGATGCCGACGATCGTGAGCCGCACGCCGTTCAGGGTCACGGGCCGGCCCAGCGCGCCCGGGTCGCCGCCGAAGGCCGTGTGCCACAGGCCATCGCCGATGACGGCCACCGCCCCGGCGCCCGGCGCGGCGTCCTCGTCCGGGGCGAACGTGCGACCGTGCGCGGCCGGCACCCCCAGCACTCCGAAGTAACTGGCCGACACGAGCTCGACCCGGGCCCGCTCGGGGTGGCCGGCGGCCGACAGGTTGTAGGTCAGCGCGTCCGGCGTGTAGGCGGCGACCGTGATGTCGCGGGCCGCATCCCGGAACGCCTCGTACTCCGGATAGGACCAGTAGCGCATCGAGTCGACGGTCCCGCTCGGCTGCGTCAGCGTCGGCATCACGACCTGGAGCTGGTCGCTGTCCGGATAGGGCGGCCGGGCCAGCAGCACGGCGTACACGGCGGAAAACACGGCCGTGTTGGCCCCGATCCCGAGCGCGAGGGTGAGCACGGCGACGACGACGAAGCCGGGCCTACGGGCCATCTGGCGGAGCGCGAAGCGGAGGTCCTGGATCATCTCAGTCTCCGGGCGTGGGCTGGGGGTCGGTGCGAGGTCCGCGGCCGGGCCATCATCCGTCCCTGAGAGCGTGGATCGGGTCGACCCGCGTGGCCCGCCGCGCGGGGATCCAGCAGGCCAACGCGGCTACGGCGGCGAGCGCCGCCGGCACCAGCAGGAAGGTGACCGGATCCAGGGGGGCCACGCCGTACAGGAGCCCGGAGAGCACCCGCACGGACAGCAGGGCCCCGACCAGGCCGATCGCGATTCCCGCCAGGACCGGGATCATCCCGAGCCGGAGCACGAAGCGCAGCGTGGTGGCGCGGTCCGCTCCCAGCACCATGCGGATGCCCAGCTCGCGTAGCCGGCGGGTCACGGCGTAGGACAGCACCCCGTAGATACCGATCAGGGCGAGGAGCAGCGCCAGACCGGCGAACGTGGCCAGGGTCATGACGTCGAAGCGCGGGCGGAGGATGGACGTCTCGACGATCTCCCGCATGCTCCGCAGCGAGTAGATCGGGAGCGTCGGGTCCAGGGCGCCCACGGCGGCGCGCACTGCGCCGGCCAGGGCCGTCGGGTCTCCGTCCGTGCGCAGGGCGAGCGCCATGCCGTGACGGGGACTCTGCAGGTACGCTGAGGTAGGCGTGCGGGATAGCCCGGGCGATCGAGGCTCTCCGTCCGAACGCTCCCGACCACGCCGACGATCGTGTACCAGCGGTTCCCGTCGAAGGAGATGCGGTCGCCAATCGGGTCGTGCTCGCCCCAGTACCGCCGCAGCCATGGCGCGGTCGATCACGGCCACGGGCCGGTCTCCCGGGCCGTCCCGCGCGTCCGGGAGCCGTCCCCGCACCAGCGGGATCCCGAGCGATCGGAAGTAGTCGCCTCCCTCGGAGCACACGACCGCGTCCTGGACGACGTCCGGGCCGGGCGCGGGCCTTCCCTGGATCCGGAAGGAGAGGTAGCTGACCCGCTCTGTAGCGGCAGGTCGGTGGTGGCGCCGGCGTCGGTGACGCCCGGGAGCCTCCCGACCCGAGCCAGCAGGCTGGTCCAGAACTCGCGGACTCGCGGATCGTCCGGGTAGCGGCCGTCCGGCAGCGACACCCGGGCCGTCAGGACGCCCGCGCGCGCGGAAGCCGGGATCGACGCCCTGGAGATGGGCGAAGCTTCGGATCAGGAGCCCGGCGCCCGACCAGGAGGACGAGGGCGATGGCCACCTGTGCGGCCACGAGGCCCCGGTCGAGGACGCCACGTCCGATCGGGTCCCGCCGTGCGGGCCCCGTCGACCAGGCTCCCCGCGCAGGTCGGTCCGGGTGAGCCGCAGCGCCGGAACGAGGCCGAACAGCGCGGTCGTGACGAGCGCCGCGCCGAGGGCGAACAGGAGCACCGCGCCGTCCAGGCGGACCTCGCTCAGCCGCGGCAGCGCGCCGGGGTCGAGCCCCACCAGCGCCCGCGTGGCCCAGAAGGTCAGCAGGATGCCGAGTCCGGCGCCCAGCACCGAGAGCACGAGGCTCTCGGCCAGGAGCTGGCCGATCGAGGCGGCGGCGCGGCGCCCCGAGGGCGGCGCGCAGCGCCAGCTCGCGGCGCGCGGGCGGCGCCGCGGGCCAGGAGGAGGTTGGCGACATTGGCGCACGCGATGAGCAGGACCAGGCCCACGGCCCCGAGGAGCACGAGCAGGGCCGGGCGCACGTCGCCCACGATGCGCTCCCGGAGCGGGGTGACGGCCACGCTCCAGCCGGTGTTGGTGGCGGGGTACTGCCGCTCGAGACGGCGGCCAATGGCGGTCATGTCGGCCCGGCCCGCCTCGAGGGTGATGCCCGGCGCCAGGCGTCCCACCACGCCCAGGAAGTCGCTGCGCCGACCCTGGCCGGGGGAGCCGGGCCGGGGCGCCACCGGGATCCACGCCTGCGCCCAGGAGGGGAACTGGAAGCCGGGCGCCGTGATCCCGACCACAGTGTAAGGCTCCCCGTCCAGGGTGACCGCGCGCCCGATCACGTCCGGGTCGCCGCCGAAGCGGTCCTTCCACAGCGAGCGCCCCAGGACCACGACCTTGCCGGCTCCGGCCCGATCCTCCTCCGGCGTGAACCCGCGGCCGGGAGACGGACCCACGCCCAGGGTGCGGAAGAAGTCGGAGGTGACGCGGGCCGCGATGAGCCGCTCCGGCGGCCGTCCCTCGCTGCCGGCCAGGTTGAGGCTGGCGCCGGCGAAGGCCGTCATGCCGGAGAAGGAGCGACTCTGCGCCTTCCAGTCCAGGAAGTCGGGCACCGAGGCGGCCTCGTTCCCGATCCCCTCCTTGTGGCCCTGGAGGAGGACGAGTCGGCTCGCCTCGGGGTAGGGCAGCGGCCGGAGCAGCACGGCGTCCACCACGCTGAACATGGCCGTGTTGGCGCCGATGCCCAGTCCCAGGGTGAGGAGCACGACGGCGGTGAAGCCGGGATGGCTCCGCAGCTGACGGAGGGCGTAGCGCAGGTCCTGCTTCAGTGCGTCCAGCACGGTCATTCCTCTCTGAGGGCGGCGGCGGGGTCGACGGAAGCGGCGCGGCGAGCGGGGAGCCAGGAGGCCACGGCTCCGACGGTCACCACGATGCCGACGGCGAGGACCGTGGTGCCCGCGTCGTGCGTGCTTACGCCGAACATCAGGCCGCCGACGAAGCGCGTCGCCGGAATCGAGGCGAGGACACCCGCCCCGGCGCCGACGAGCACCGGAGCCGAGCCCCGGGCCGCCACGGCGGCCAGCACGCCGCGCGGCGTGGCTCCCAGTGCAATGCGGATCCCGACCTCGCGGGTCCGCCGGGCGACGGCGTATGAGACCGTCGCCCACACGCCCAGGCACGCGAGGATGAGTCCCGCGGTCGAGAACAGGCTCAGCAGGAAGACTACGAACCGGTGACGGGCCAGCCCCGCGCCCAGCACCTCACGCATCGTGCGCACCTCGTAGAGCGGAAGCGTCGGGTCCAACGCCGCCAGGCGGGCCCGAACGGCGGCTGTCAGATCGCCAGGAGGTCCTTCGCTCCGGAGCACGAGGGTCATGGTTCGTTCCGGTTGCTGCGCGTGCGGCACGTACAGGACGGGAGGGGCTTCCGCGGCCAGTGACTGGCGAACGTCGCCGACGACGCCGACCACGGTCCGCACGTGTCCTCTCCTTCCTGGCCGAGGCGGGGTAGCCGAATACGCGCGCCCAGCACTCGGCCATCCCGCAGGTACCGCCTGGCGAAAGCCTCGTTCACGACTGCCACTCGCGGGGCATCGGCATCATCGCTCTCCTGGAGGAGCCGACCTTGCAGGAGCGGCACCCGAAGCGTCCCGAAGAAGCCCGGCGTGACCGGTCGGTATTGGAGCGACGGCTCTGGAGCGCCCTCGGCGCGCTCGGTGGCCTTCGACGGTGAATGACACCTCCCACGCGCCGCCGTCCAGGGGGAGAATGGCCGTGGCGCCTGCTGAACGGACGCCTGGCAATGCGCGGAGATCCCCGAGCAGGTGGTCGTAGAAGCCCCGTACCTGCTGCGGGCTCCGTGTAGGCCGCGGACGGGAGTCCCACTCTCGCTGTCAGGGTCCGACTCGGATCCAGCCCCGGATCGACGTCCCGCAGAATGCTCCAGGCTGCGGACGACCAGGCCCGGCTGCGATCAGCAGGACCAGGGTCACAGCGACCTGTCCCGCCACGAGGGTGTCGCGGGCTCGCCTTCGACCTCGGGGCTCCCCGGTTCGGGGACCACCCAGGGCCAGGCTGCTCCCGAGACGACGGGCGCCTCCCAGGATGGCAGGCACGGCCCCCGCCGACACGCCGGTGATCAGCGCCAGCCCGAATCCGAACGCCAGGACCCGCAGGTCGGGTCGAGTCGCTGCGAGGCGGGGAAGGTCCGCCGGCGCCAGGCGGGCCAGCGCGCTGACGCCCCACCAGCCGAGCGAGGCACCCGCCGCGCCCCCGAGGAAGGCCAGAGTCAGGTTCTCCAGCATGAGCTGCCGGAGCAGACGGCCCCGGCTAGCGCCCAGCGATGCACGGACCGCCATCTCCCGGCTACGCGTGGTGGCGCGCACCAGCGACACGTTGGCGAGATTCGCGACGGCCACCAGCAGCAGCAGCGCCACGCCGGCCAGGAGGGCGAGGAGCGCGGGTCGCACGTCTCCGAGGAGGTCTTGCCGCAGACCCACGGCCGTGAGTGCGAAAGCCGTGTCCGTGTAGAACGTGGCATGTTCGCGGCGAAACGCCGGTACGAGGGAGCGGAGGTCACGCTGGAGCGCGGCCGGCCGCAGGCCTGGACGCATCCGGCCTACGACCCTCAGATAGCGGTCTCCGCGTTCCCCCGGTGTCAGCATCCCCTGTGTGAAGCGTAGCGAGGTCCAGATTTCGGCCTCCGGGGGATAGTCGAAGCCCTCGGGCATGACGCCGACCACCCGGCGCGCCCGGCCGTCGAGGGTCAGGGTTCGTCCTATGATGGCGGGATCGGCTCCGAATCGGACGCGCCACACCCGATTCGAGAGGACGACGAGGGGTTCCGCCCCCGGGGCGCGGTCTCGCGGGGACGGGACACGGCCGAGGTCGGGAGTGACGCCGAGCGTCGCGAAGAAGCCCGGTGTCACCCACGCGCCGGTCAGACGCGCGGCTTCGTTCTCTCCCAGGAGCGTGTAGCTGTCGGGAATGAACCCTCCCATCGAGGCGAACGCGTGGGAGCGCGTCTGCAGGTCGACGAACTCGTCGGCCGAGAGCGACAGGTTTTCGAGGCCGGAGGTCGGGAACGCCGTGTTGATCCGCACCAGCCGGTCCGCGTGGGGGAAGGGCAGAGGCCGGAGGAGGACGGCATCCACGAGTCCGAAGACGGCCGCGGCCACGCCCAGCGTGAGCGCCAGGATACCGGCCCAGAGGGCCGCGTACACGGGGTCTCGAACGAGCCGATAGAGCGCCCCACGCGCGTCGAGCGCCAGGCCTCGCACGGTCACTCCTCCCTCAGCGCGGCCGCGGGGTCCACGGAGGCGGCCCGGCGGGCGGGGAGCCAGGAGGCCAGCAGGGCCGAGAGGGTGAGCACGGCCGTCACGGCTCCGAACGCCACCGGGTCCAGCGGCGACACTCCGAACAGGAAGCGGGAGGCCACCCGGCCCAGAAGCGCGGCAAGTCCGAGCCCGAGGGCCAGGCCGACCGCCGTGACGCCGAGGCCGCGGCGCACGACGAGTCCGAGCACGGAGCCCCGGTCCGCGCCCAGCGCCATGCGGATGCCGATCTCCCGGGTCCGCCGGCTCACCACGTAGGCGAGGACGCCGTACAGGCCGATGGCGGCCAGGAGCAGCGCCAGGGCGGCGAACAGCGACAGGACGGCGGCGCCGACCCGCTGCGGGAGGAGCGAGGCCTCCATGAGCTTAGGCATCGGCGTCAGCGTGGTGATCGGGAGATCCGCGTCCACGTCGTGAATCGTCCGGCGCACCTCCGGGACGAGGCGGTCCGGGTCACCCCGGGTCCGGACGTGCACCTTCACGTCCCGGGGCGTCTGCAGGAAGGGGAGGTAGACGAACGGCGTCGGGTCCTCCCCGAGGCTCGTGTACTTGCCGGTCGGCACGACCCCGACGACGGTCAGGTGCTCCAGGTTCGAGCTGTAGGTGAGCTGCTTGCCGAGCGGGTCCTGGTCGGGCCAGAAGCGCCTGGCGAACGCCTCGTTGACGACGGCCGCGGCCGTCGCCCCTTCCCGGTCGTCCGCCGTGAAGCCGCGCCCGCGCAGCAGCGGGACGTGGAGGACGCGGAAGTAGCCCGGACCCACCACGGCGAAGTGGAACTCCATGTCCTCGCCCTTGCGGGGCTCGTAGCCCGCGACCCCGGTCCCCGTGCGGCTCGACGTGCCATCCAGCGGGACGGCCGAGCCCAGGGTCACGCCGGTGACGCCGGGCAGCCGGCGGAGCCGGTCCTCCAGGCCCCGGTAGAACTGGACCTCCTGGGCCTTCGAGTAGCCCTGGGTGCCCAGGTCGACGCCGGCGACCAGCACGCCCTTCGGGTCGAGGCCGACGTCCACGTCGCGCGCGGCCGCCAGGCTGCGCAGGAAGAGCCCGGCGCCCACGAGGAGCACCATCGACACGGCGACCTGGGCGACCACGAGGCCGTTCTGGAGGGTGACCCTGCGGCCCGTCCCGGTCGGCCGTGACTCCTTGAGCGAGGAGGCGACATCCGCCCGGGAGGCGCGCAGCGCGGGCGCCAGACCGAACAGGAGGGCTGTGACGAGGCTCGCCCCGGCCGTGAAGGCGAGCACCCTCCAGTCGGGTGAGACGTCGAACTGGAGCGGCACCGGCAGCGGGGGGAGCAGGGCCGGGAACAGGCGCACGGCCCACCCCGCCAGGAGGAGGCCCGCTCCACCTCCCAGGAGGCCGAGGATGGCGCTCTCGGTGAGGAGCTGCCGGATCAGCCGTCCGCGCCCGGCGCCCAGCGAGCGGCGCACCGCGAACTCCCGGGTGCGTCCCGCGCCCCGTGCCAGCAGGAGGTTGGCCACGTTGGCGCAGCACAGGAGCAGGACCAGGCCCACGACCCCCATGAGGAGCCCGGCCAGGCCGACGGCCGTGCCGCGGATCATCATCGGGACGCGCGAGAGCCGCTCGGGGACCACGGTGATGCGACGGCCCTGGTCGTGCGCGTCGGTCCAGCTGTCCGGGTAGGCCTGGTGCAGGCGGGCGGCCACCACTCGGAAGCCGGCCTGGGCCCGGGCCGGGGTCACGCCGGGGGCCAGGCGGCCGATCACGAACAGCCCGCGGTTGCTTCGGTGCCCCACGTAAGGCTGGGACCCCGTCAGCAGGGGCGCGGCCTGGAACGGGAGCCACACGTCCACCCCGAGACCGCGGATCGAGCCCCGGAAGTCGGGCGGCGCCACGCCCACCACCGTGAAGGTGCCACCGTTCAGGTGGATCGGCTTCCCGACGATTCCCGGGTCGCCGCCGAACCGACGCTGCCACAGCCCGCGGCCGATCACGGCCACCGGCGTGGGCGCTTCGCCCTCCTCCGCCCGGAAGCCGCGACCGAGCTCCGGCCGCACACCGAGGACGTCGAAGTAGTCGGCGCTCACCAGCTCGGACATCAGGCGCGTCGTCCGGCCGCCCTCGACCAGGTTGACGGGTTTGGGAGAGAAGGCCGCCGCTCCGGACAGGACGTCCTTCTGGTCCCGGAACGCCTCGAAATCGGGGTACGAGGAGGCGCTGTACGGAGGCCCGCTGAAGTCGCTCGTGTAAATCCACACCAGGCGGTCCGGGTGGCTCACCCGCGGCGGCGGCCGCAGAAAGAGCCCGTCCACCACGCTGAACACGGCGGCGTTGGCTCCGATCCCCAGCGCCAGCGTGAGCACCGCCACAACGGCGAAGCCGGGGCTGCGGCGCAGCTGACGGAGGGCGTAGCGCAGGTCCTGCCTCAGAGCGTCCAGCACGGTCATTCCTCCCGGAGCACGGTCATCGGATCGACGCGGGTGGCGCGCAGGGCGGGGAGCCAGGAGGCGAGGACGGTCGCCGCGAGGACGAGCGCGGCCACGCCGGCGTACACGGGCGCGCTCACCGGCTTCACCTCGAACAGGAGGCTGCCGAGAGAGCGGGCCGCGAGCACCGCCGCGGCCAGTCCCACGGCGAGGCGAGGCCCGCGAGCCTGCGAGGCCGTCGCCGATGACCATGGCGCGGACGCGCCGCGCCTCCGGCGCCAAGCGCGAGCCGGATGCCGAGCTCCGGACGCCGCCGTGCCACCGCGTAGGCGAGCACGCTCTCGACCCCCACGAGGGCCAGGAGCACGGCCAGGGAAGCGAACAGGCCGAGGAGGACGGTCACGAACCGCTGCTCGGCGAGCAGGCCGGCGAGCGCCGTGGACATGGGCTCCATTCCGTACACGGCCAGGTTCGGGTCCAGGTCGTGAACGATCGCGCGGATCGGAGCCTCGAGCGAGGCCGGGTCGACCGATGGTGCGCACCAGCAGGCCGGCCCGCTCTCGGTGTCTGGTCCAGCGGCGACGTAGACCGCCGGCGGGGTGGACTGCCCAGGCCCTCGAACTTGACGTCACCCACGACCCCACGATCCGGCGGTTCACGCCGTAGAATCGGATCTGCTGCGCCGATCGGGTCCCGCGTGGGAAGAAGCGCCGCACGGCGGCGCCTGGTTGACGAGGGCCACGGGCTCGGCGTCGGCGTCGTCGGGACGAAGGATCCCCCGGCCGTTCAGGAGCGGAATACGCGCCGTGGCCAGATAGTCGGGCTCACCTGGCCGCACGCGGATCTCGGGCTGACTGGGCGGCTTCCTCTTCGCGTCCGACGATCACGAAGGAGTTGGTGTAGCCGGCGTCCAGGGGGTCGGAGCCCGAAACGGCGGCCGACGTCACGCCCGGGAGCGCCTCGACCCGTCGCAGCAGCTCGCGGTTGAATCCCGGGACCTCCGTCCAGTTCGGGTAGTTCGGGTAGTCCTGCGGATACCGGCTCGCGGGGAGCGCGTAGCGGGCCTTGAGCGTCCCGTGGACGTCGAAGCCGGGGTCCACGTGGCGGAGGTGCTGGAAGCTCTCGACCAGGACCGACGCGCTCACCAGCACCACGACCGCCAGGGCCACCTCTCCCGTGACGAGGACGGAGCGCAGCCACCGACGTGTCCCCGAGGCCGAGCTTCCGCGACTGGACTCGGAGCGCAGCGCGCTCGTCAGGTCCACCCGGCGTGCCTGGAGCGTGGGGAGGAGGGAGAAGGCCACGGCGACGAGGCCGGCGATCAGCGTGGTGACCAGGAGCACGCGGCCGTCGACCGCCACCTGGTCCAGCCGCGGTATCCCGGCCGGCGCCAGGGCGAGGAGGAGGCGTAGCCCGCCCATCGCCAGCGCCACGCCCAGGGCGGCGGCCGCCGCGGTCAGCACCAGGCTCTCGGCCAGGAACTGCCCGGCCAGGCGCCGCGCCCCCGCTCCCAGCGCGCTCCGCACGGCCACCTCGCGGGCCCGCCCCGTGCCGCGGGCCAGGAGCAGGTTGGCGACGTTCGCGCAGGCCACCAGGAGGACGAGCGCCACCACGGCGAGGAGGAGGCGGAGCGCCGGCCGGGCCGGGCCGAACACCACGTCGTCGAAGCGCTCCAGGTGGACACCGCGGCCCGCGTTCTCCCGGTACTGCGCCTCCAGGCGTGAGGCGATCCCCGACAGCTCGTGACGGGCACCGTCCAGCGTGGCGCCGGGCGCCAGGCGGCCCAGGAAGAAGACCGGGTGGGTGGAGCGGGGCAGCATCTTGGCGCTCGCCTGGAGCGGGACCCACACGTCCACGTGTCCGCGTCCCTCGAACGGGGCGTGGTAGGCGGCCCGGGCGTTGATCTGGTCAATGCCCAGGTCGGTGCCCGAGGGCACCACTCCGATCACCGTGTAGGGCCGACCGTCCAGCCGGAAGGTGTGGCCGATCACGTTCGGGTCGCCCCCGAAGCGGGTCTTCCAGAACCGCTCCCCCAGCAGCGCCACGCGCGCGCCTCCGGGTACGTCCTCCTCGGCCCCGTACAGGTGGCCCACCACGGGCCGGACGCCCAGGAGCGGCAGGAGCTGGTGGGTGCCCAGCACGACCGCCACGCGGTCGGGGTCCCGGTCCGGCGCGGTCATCGTCTGCTGGAGGGCGACGAACCCGGCGAGCTTCCGGAAGCTGCGGCTCCGGGCCTGGTAGTCCTCGAGGTCCGGCCACGAGCCCGGCTCGCGGGTGGTGCCGCTGTTCCGGTCCGTCTCCCATACGACCACCAGCCGATCGGCCGACGGGAAGGGCGACGGCCGCAGGAGCACGCCGTCCACCACGCTGAAGATGGCCGTGCTGGCTCCGATTCCCAGTGCCAGCGTGAGGATGGCGACGGAGGCGAAGCCGGGGCTCCTGCGGAGCCGGCGGAGGGCGTGGAGGAGATCCTGCCGAATGCGTTCGATCATCGCTTCATCCCCTCCGTTCGTCACTCGGCCCGCAGCGTAGCGGCCGGATCGATCCGGCCGGCGCGTCTGGCCGGCAGCCAGCTGGCCGCGAGGACGGACGCGGCCAGGATCAGCGCCCCCGCCACGTAGGCGGCCGGATCGGTCGAGGTGACGCCGTACAGCAGGTTGGACAGGAGCCGCGTCAGGGCGAGTGAGGTCACGATCCCGACCCCGATCCCGATCCCGGCCAGCACGGCCCCGCGGCCCACCACCAGGCGCATCACGTCGCCCGGCCGCGCGCCGAAGGCGATGCGGACGCCGAGCTCCCGGCCCCGCTGCGCGACCAGGAAGGAGACGACCGCGTACATTCCGCTCACCGCCAGCACGAGCGCGGTCACCCCGAACACCCCCAGGAGGAGGAAGGCGAACCGCCGGTCCGCCGTGCCGCTGCCCACCACCTGGGCCATCGTGCGGAAGGTGGGGGGCACCTGCGGGTCCACCTCTCGCAGCGCCTCCCGGGCGGCCGGGATCAGCGCGCGGGGATCCGTCCGCGTGTGGAGCGCGACGTGGAACAGCCCCGCCCTCGCCGGCCTCTGTCGGTTGAGCGCGTACAGGATCGGCTGCGGCTGCCGGTCCATGGACTGCTCCCGGACGTCGCCCACCACGCCCACCACCCGGAAGGGGCGCAGGTCGCCGTCCATGTTGCCGAACTGGATGAGCTTCCCGATCGGGTCCGCGTTCGGCCACCGCCGGGCGGCGAACGAGGCGCTCACCACCGCGCTCGTCACGTCGGCGTCCGGAGCGTCCTGCCCCGAGAAGACGCGGCCCCGGCCGAGCGGGATCCCCATGGCTTCGAAGTAGCCGCGGCTGGCCACGCAGAAGAGCGCGGTCCCCGAGCGCCCTGGGAGCCGGGCCAGCTTCTGGAGCCCCCGGGGCGTCGTGGCCTCGTCGGGGCGGGCCATCTCCAGGTAGGTGCCGTCGGCGCAGCCATCCTGGAGCGGGAGCCCGCTGATCCCGCCCGCCGCCTGGACGCCGGGGAGGGTCCTCAGCCGGGCGAGGAGCCGGTCCTCGAAGTCACGGACGCTGGCGGGGTCCTCCGGATGGACGGCGGCGACGTTCATGACGAGGACGTGGTCGGTCCGGAAACCGGTCGGCACCGACAGGAGGTGGAGGAGGCTCCGCGCCATGAGGGCGGCGCCCGCCAGGAGCACCAGCGTGAGCGCCGTCTGTCCGACCAGGAGCCCGTCCCGCACCAGCCGACCGGCCCCGGCGCCCGTCACGGTCCGCTGCCCGGCGGCCAGCGCGCCCCGCACGTCGGACCGGCAGCCCAGCGCCTCGACCAGCGCCAGCCCCAGGCCGGTGGCCAGCGACACGGCCAGCGCGAACGCCAGGACCCTCCCGTCGACGGAGATCCCGCCCAACCGCGGCAGGTAGTCGGGGCTCAGCGCGAGGAGGGCCCGCGTGCCCGCCAGCGCCAGGAGCACGCCGACAGCGCCCGATGCCAGCCCCAGCACCGTCGACTCGGCCAGGAGCTGTCCCAGGATCCGTCCCAGGCCCGCCCCCAGCGCCCTCCGCACGGCGATCTCCCGCCGGCGGGCGGTCATCCGGGTCAGGAGGAGGTTGCCGACGTTGGAGACAGCGATGAGGAGGAGGAACGCCGCGGCGCCGAGGAGGACGAGGAGGGGCGTGCGTACGGCGCCGACCAGCGCCTGCCGAAGCGGCACCGCCGACAGGCCCACCAGGTCGACCTCCCCCCGGTTGGCCCGCACGATCCGGTGTGCGATCGCGTCCAGCTCGGCCCGGGCCTGGCCCCAGGTCACGCCGTCCGCGAGCCTCCCCACGACGCGCCAGTTGTGGGCGGTGCGGCTGGTCCCGTGCGCTTCCAGCCCGGCGGGGGTCCACAGCTCGGTCCCGGCCGGGTAGTCGAAGCCGCGGGGCATGACGCCGACCACCGAGTACAGCCGGCCGCCGGAGGAGAGCGTCCTCCCGTCGATCGGGCCGCCCGCCAGGGTGTGCTGCCAGAAGCTCCAGCTCACGACCACGGCCGGCGGGCCCCCCTCGCGCTCCTCCCCGGGGAGGAAGGTGCGCCCGCGGACGGGGTCCACGCCCATCACGCGGAAGAAGTCGCCCGAGATCATGTCGGCGGTGGCTCGGACGGGCTCGGTGCCGCCGGTCACGGAGACGGGGAAGGGGCCGGTCCTCTCCGCTAGCGCCTGGAAGCTCCGGCTCTGAGCCCGCAGGTCCAGGAAGTTCGGGTCGGCCAGGGCCATGCCGTGCCCGTCCCTGGCGGTCTCCTGCACCCAGGCGATGCGGTCCGGCCGGGGATAGGGCAGGGGGCGAAGGAGCACGCCGTCCACCACCGTGAAGATGGCGCTCGCGGCTCCGATCCCGAGGCCGAGGATGCCGATGGCCGAGAGGGCGAAGCCGGGACCGCGTCGCAGGCGGCGGATGGCGAGGCGAAGGTCCCGGTGGATGGCTTCCAGCATGCTCTAGTCCTCCCGAATGGCGACGAGGGGGTCGACGCGAGCGGCGCGCCGGGCGGGCAGCGCGCTGGCGGCTGCGGCGACCAGCACGAGGACGAGGGACGAGCCGGCGAACACCCACGGGTCCAGCCGGCCGACGCCGAACAGGAGGGACTGCAGGATCCCGCCGGCGGCGGCCGCCGCGACAAGCCCGCGGCCGCTCCGCCCGCGACCAGGGCCAGGCTGCGGCCGACCACCAGCCGGATCACGGCGGCGGGGCCGGCGCCCAGCGCCACGCGGATCCCGATCTCCCGCACCCGCCGGCTCACCGTGTAGGCCACCACGCCGTAGATCCCGACGGCCGCGAGCAGTAGCGCCAGGGCCGCGAAGATCCCCAGAAGCGCCATCGAGAAGCGCCGCCCGGCCGTCGCGGAGGCGAGGAGGCTCTCCATGGAGGCCACGTCCTCGATCGGCTGGTCGGGGCGCAACGCCCAGATCGCCTTCCGGATGGGGCCGAGCACCGAGGCGTCGTCGTCGGTGCGAACGACCAGGGTCATGCCCCGACGGCTGCGCTGGTCGAACGGGACGTACAGGGCCGGCCCGGGGTCCTCCTCGAGGCTCGTCTGCCTGACGTCGTCCACCACTCCGACGATCTCGGCCGAGACCTTTCCGACGCGGATCTGCTGACCGACGGGAAGCTCGTCCCCCCAGTATTTCCGGGCTGCGCTCCGGGAGAGGATGACCACCGGCGGCACGTCGGGCGCATCCGCTCTGGTCGAAGTCCCGCCCGTCGAGGAGCGGGATCCCCATGGTGCGGAAGTAGCCGGGGCTCACCATGCGGAGATTCGCCTGCGGCTCCTGGCCTTCCGGTGCGGGCGGACGCCCGGGGATCGAGAACGTCAGGGTCTCGCCTCCGAACGTGTTCGGACCCAGGGGAAGGGGCCGGACCATGGCCGCGGACCGCACGCCGGGCACGTCGCGCACGTCCCGCAGCGCCTGCTGGAGGAACTCCCTGTAGTCGTCGCCGTCCGCGTGGACCCCGAGCGTGAGGAGCCCACGGGCCCGAAAGCCCGGGTCCACGGAGCGGACGGCGGCGTAGCTCCGCACCAGGAGGCCGGCTCCCACCGCGAGCAAGGCCACGAGCGCGACCTCCCCGAACAGGAGGGCGCCCCGTAGCCGGCTGGACCGCGGACCCGTCGACCCTCCGCGGCCGCCTTCGGCCAGGGCGGCCGCGGGGTCGGCCCGGGAGGCGCGGAGCGCGGGGAGGAGTCCCGACAGGAGCGCGGTCGCCGCCGAGACGGCGGCCGCGAAGGCCAGCACCCGCCAGTCCAGCGTCACCTGGCCAAGGCGGGGGATGCCGGCGGGGGCGAGGGCGACGATGGCGCGCGTGCCCCATGCCCCGAGCGCGAGTCCGACTCCGCCTCCCGCCACGGACAGCACGGCGCTCTCGGTGAGGAGCTGGCGCACCACCGCGGCCCGTGAGGCCCCGAGGGCGGCACGAACGCCGAGCTCGCGCCCGCGGTCCTCCGAGCGTGCCAGGGCCAGTCCCGCCACGTTCACGCAGCCGATGAGGAGGACGAGCGCCACGGCGCCGAAGATGGCCAGCATGGCCGGCCGCACGCCCCCGACGATCTGGTCGCGGAGCGGTTGCACCGAGACCGCCGTGAGGTCCCGGTCCGCGTCCGGATAGGCCCGGGCCAGGCGGCCGGCGATCGCGTCCATTTCCTGCCGCGCCGAGGCCGGCGTGGCGTCCGGGGCCAGGCGGCCGACCACGCTCAGGAAGCGCACCTGCCTCAGCCGCGGGATGCCGGACTCCGGGATCACGGAGAGGGGGACCCAGGCGTCGATTCCGGAGCTCGGGTACGAGAAGCCGCGGGGCATGACTCCGGCCACCCGCCACGCCTGGCCGCTCAGGGTCACCGTTCGACCGACGAGGCACCCGCGTCGCCCCCGTACAGGCCGTTGCCAGGCCCCGAAGCCAAGCACGATCACGTGATTCGTCTCCGCTGCGCTCGTGGTCCGCGGGCCGGAGCGCGCGTCCGCGGGCCGCGGGCACACCGAGCGTCTCGAAGAAGCCCGGCGTCACGTACTCGGTCTCGAGCTCGGAGGGCGTCCCGTCGCGCGTCGTGACCAGCCCGGCGATGTGGATGGCGGGCCAGGCTCCGATCGACTCCACCGTGCGACTCTGGGCGCGCCAATCCTCGAGGTCGGGCTCCGATGCCGATCCCACGGGTGATCGTTCTGGGCCGGGTAGGCGCTCCACAGGCGCACCAGCCGGCCGGCGTCGCGTAGGGGAGGGGCCGGAGGAGGACCGCGTCCACGACCGAGAACATTGCCGTGTTGGCCCCGATCCCGAGCGCCAGCGTGGCCACCACGATGGCGGCGTAGCCGGGGTGCCGGCGGATCTGGCGGAGGGCGTAGCGGAGGTCATTCATGGCGGAGCGCCTCCATGGGGTCGAGCCGGACCGCCCGGCGGGCCGGGATCCAGGTGGCGAGGGCGGCGGCGGCCGCCAGCACGAGAGCGGCGGCGGCGAGGCTGAGCGGATCGACCGGAGCCACGCCGAACAGGAGCCCCCGGACCAGCCGCGACAGGAGGACGGCGCCGGCCAGGCCGATCCCGATCCCGGCGCCGACCAGCCGCACGCTGGAGCGCGCGATCGGGACGGCGACGTCGCGGCGGCCGGCCCCGAGGGCGAGCCGCAGGCCGATCTCCCGGGTGCGGCTGGAGACGCCCTGGGCGATCACGCCGTACAGTCCGAGCGCGCCGAGCAGGAGCGCCACCGCCGCAAACACGCCCGCCAGGGCGAGGAGCACGCGCTGCCGCCCCAGGGAGGCGCTCACCACGCGATCCATCGTCACCACGCGAGCCAGCGGCAGGCGCGCGTCCACCGCGTGGACCGCCTGGCGCACGGGGCCCGCGAAGCCGGCGGGATGGCCCTTCGTCCGCACGGCCAGGGTCAGCGACCGCACCACGCTGCCCCCGTTCCAGAAGCGGAACTGGGCCTGTGACAGGTACATCTGGCTCGTGCGCGGCGCGGCCAGGCTCTCGTGGCGCACGTCGTCCGCCACGCCGACCATGGTGACCGTGCCGGGCCCCGCTCCGCCGCCGAGCACGAAGCGGGCGCCGAGGGGGTCCTGGCCGGGCCAGTAGCGCTCGGCCATGGTCCGGTCGATGACCACGGCGCCGGGCGCGTCGGCGACGTCCCGCCCGTCGAGCGCCCGGCCGCGCACCACGGTCATGCCCATGGCCGCGAAGTAGCCCGGGGTGACGACCTGCCAGTCCGCCTTCGGCGACACGGCCCCCTTCGGCACGGGCCGCCCCTCGATGCGGAAGTTCAGGTCCCCGAGGCTCGAGCCCAGGGGGAGGTTGGACACGGCCCCCACCGCCTCGACGCCGGGAATCGCCGCCACGCGGCGGCGCAGGGCCTCGAACGTGCCGATGACCCCCGGCTCGGTCGGATAGTCGGCCGGCGACAGCGTCAGCCGCCCGGTGAGCCGCAGGAAGTGGCTGCCGCGGTTCGTGACGTCCGCCGGATCCAGCGGCAGTGGAAGCACGGCTTCCGTGGCCTCGCCCACGCTCGGGTCGGACCCGAAGCGCTGCGCCCAGAGGCCGTGACTGATCAGCGCCACGTCGCGGTGCTCCTTCTGTTCGTCCGCGCCGTACGTCCGGCCCAGCTCGGGACGCACGCCCAGGGCCGGAAACAGGTCGGCCGTCGCGTACGCCACCCGTAGCCGGACCGGGCTCCCCGAGCCCACCAGGTTGGCGGCGTCGGTGGCGTACGCCCCCAGCGCGCTGAACGCACTTCCCACCGCGGCCCGGTAGTCCAGGTACTCGGCCGGCGAGACGTCCGCGCGCGGCGTGCCCTTCCAGGCGCTCGACACGGTCAGCACACGGTCCTGGCCGGGATAGGGCAGGGGCCGCAGCAGCGAGGCGTCAACCACGCTGAAGATGGCCGTGGTCGCTCCGATCCCCAGCGCCAGCGTGGCCACCACCAGGGCCGCGAAGCCGGGGCCGTGGCGGATCTGCCGAAGCGCGAAGCGCAGGTCCTGGCGAGCGCCGTCCAGCATAGTCATTCCTCCCGGAGCACGGTGGCCGGCTCGAGCCGGGCGGCCCGCCGGGCGGGGAGGGCACAGGCGAGCATGGCCACGAGCGCAAAGCCGAGACGCCACGACGACGTACGTCAGGGGATCGAGGGCCCCGACCCCGTACAGGAGGCTGCCGAGCGCCCGACTCGCGGCCACCGAGACGGCCAGCCCACCGGCGAGTCCGGCGCCCACCGGGAGGAGTCCCTGCCGGAGGACGAGCCCGACCACCTGCCCGGCGTGCGCCCCCATGGCCATCCGGACCGCGACCTCGCGGTCCCGCTGGCGGACGTAGTAGGCCATGACGCCGTACAGGCCGATGGCCGCCAGTAGCGTGGCGAGGACCGCGAACGAGACGAGCACGGTCATGAGGAAGCGTGGCTCGGCCCGTGCACTGGAGACCACGTGGTCCAGGGAGGCGATGCGCGCGAGCGGGACGCGCGGATCCAGATCGTGCATCACGCCGCGCACCGGCCCCACGAGGGCGCCGGGGTCGCCGGAGGTCCGCACGAGTACGCTCAGGCTGCGCATGGGGCCGCGAAGCACCGTGCCGGACTGTGCCTCGGGGATGTACCAGGTCGGGTGGGCGGACCCGGTGAGCGTGTTGTAGCTAACGCTACCGACCACCCCGATCACGGTCATCCATGGGGCGTCGTCTCCGGCGTGGATGCGGATCCGGTGCCCGAGCGGGCTCTCGCCCGGCCAGAAGCGTTCCGCGAACGCCCGGTCGATCATGATGGCGCCGGGGGCCCGCGGATCGTCCGTGGCGCGGAAAGTCCGGCCGGAAACGACCGGGATCCCGGCCGCCCGGAAGTAGCCCGGCGTGGCCACCTGCCAGTCGGCCGTGAAGGAACGACCCCTGGGGGGCTGCCGCCCCTCGATGTCGAAGTTCCAGTCACCGATGGACCCGCTGAGCGGCAGGGCCCGCACGGCGCCGGCGTCCTGCACGCCGGGAATGCGCCGCAGGCGCTCCAGGAGACGGGCGTAGAACCCGTTCACGTCGGCGTCGTCCGGGAACTCGGCCGAGGGGAGAGAGATGCTGTAGCTCAGGACGCCCGCCGAGCGCACCCCGGGGTCCACGGCCGTGAGGCCCCAGAAGCTCCGCACCAGGAGCCCGGCTCCCACGAGCAGGACCAGGGCGAGCATGGCCTGCAGGCCGACCAGCACGCGCCGGAAGCGCAGTCGGGGGCCCCTCCCCATGGCGCCTCGGCCGCCTTCCCGAAGCCGGCCGGCCAGCCCGTCCCGACCCAGGTGGAGGAGCGGCGCGAAGGCGAAGAACAGGGCGCAGCCGGCCGTGACGAGCGCGGTCACGGCGAGCACGGGAAGGTCGAGGCGCACGTCGCCCAGGCGTGGCACGCTGCCCCCTCCGAGCCCGGCGAGCAGCCGGAGGGCCGAGAGCGCCACGCCGATTCCGAGCGCCCCGCCTCCGACGGCCAGGAGGCCTCCTTCCACGAACAGCTGTCGGGCCAGCGCCGCGCGTCCGGCTCCGAGGGCCGAGCGCACCGCGAACTCACGGCGGCGGGCCTCGAGGCGGGCGAGCAGGAGATTGGCGATGTTCACGCACGCGATGAGGAGGACGAAGCCCACCGCGCCGAGGAGCACCCACAGCGCCGCCCTCACGGACCCGACCACCTGGTCCAGCACCGGGAGCGCGAAGGGCTCGAAGTGCATCTGGGGCGGGTAGGCACCGGTCTCCGCGTGGATGCGCCCGACGATCGTGCGGAGCTCGGCCGTCACCGAAGCGGTCGTGGCGCCCGGGGCCAGCCTCCCGACACCGTACAGGTAGTGGCTGCCGCGGGTGAGATTGGCCGGGTCGAGCACGAGGGGCACGAACATCTCCGCGGGTCGCTGCGAGCCGAACTGCAAGGGCAGCCGGACGCCGGGCGGGAGGATGCCGACCACCGTGCGGGGCGCCCCGTCCACCACGATCCTCCGGCCCAGGACCGAGGGATCCGCCCCGTACCGGCGGCGCCACAGCTCGTCCGCGAGGATCACGACATCGCTCGGTCCGCCCGGCCGACCTTCCTCCTCTCGGAAGGTCCGACCCCTCTCGGCCGAGACGCCCAGGACGTCGAAGACCCCGGGCGTCACGTCCGCGGCCGCCACCCGCTCGGCCCCCTGCTCACCCTCCAGGTTGGCGGCATCGGGGCTGAAGGCGGCCACGGAGGTCAGACCCTTCGCCTTGCGGTAGTCGAACAGCTCGGCCGGCGAGATCCACGTGCGCTCGTAGCCGGTCCAGCGGTTCCAGACCATCACCACGCGGTCGGGATGCCCGTAGGGGAGGGGGCGAAGGAGCACGCCGCGCACCACGCTGAAGATGGCCGTCGTGGCCCCGATCCCGAGCGCCAGGGTGACGAGAGCCACGGCGGCGAAGCCGGGGCTCCGGCGGAGCTGGCGAAGCGCGTAGCGCAGGTCCTGCTTCAGGGCGTCCAGCATGCTCACTCCTCCGGCGACGGGCACATGGGCTCGGTCCCCGCGGCCGGCCGGGCCGGCGCACGGAAGATCGCGAGGTTGCGGCGAGCGCGGGCCGACCGTCCGACGGCTGTCACTCCGACCTCAGCGCCCGGACCGGATCGACCCGGGCGGCGCGCCGGGCCGGAATCCAGGTGGCGGCGGCGGCCACGGAGGCCAGGACGACCGCGGCGGCGGCCACGGTCGCCGGGTCCGTGGGCCTCAGGCCGTACAGGAGGCTGGAGAGCAGCCGCGACGAGACCAGCGTGCCGGCGAGGCCTATGGCGATCCCGGCCCCGACGGGAAGGAGCCCATCGCCGAGCGCTCGCCTGAGGATCCGGCCCGGCGTGGCGCCCAGAGCCATGCGGACCCCGAACTCCCCGTGGCGCCCTCCCACCTGGTAGGCCATCACGCCGTAGACGCCCACAGCACCCAGGGCCAGGGCCAGGAGCGCGAAGAACGCGAGCACGCCCGCGAAGAAGCGCTCACGGGCCAGTGAGTCGGTCAGCACGTCCCCCATCAGCCGCGTCCGCGCCACCGGGACGTCGGGGGCCACGTCGTGCAGGGAGCGCGTCATGGGCCCGATGAGGGCCGTCGGATCCCCCTCGGTCTTCAGGAAGACGTCCATGCCGGCGAGCGGGTACTGGGCCAGGGGTCGGTACATCTCCGGCCGGGGCGCCTCGCGCAGAGACCGCTGGTGGACATCGCCGACGACCCCGACCACCCGGAAGGGCTCCGAGCCGAACAGCTTGATCTCCTTGCCGACCGCGCTCTCGCCGGGCCACAGCTGTCGGGCCATCGTCGCATTGACGAGACCGACCGGGGCCCCGTCCTCGCGGTCGTCTGGACCCAGGAGGCGGCCCGCGACAAGCGGGATGCCGAGCGTCCGGAAGTAGCCCGGCGTGACCACGCGGAAGTTGGCGCTGGGCAGCGGCGCGCCCTGCGGTGGCGGGTGGCCCTCCGCCAGGTACGGGAAGGCCCAGTTCCCGTCGGTGAGGGGCAGGAGCTGGATCGCTCCCACGCTCTCCACGCCGGGGAGGGCGCCGAGGCGGGCCTGGAGCTCCGAGTAGAGGGCGCGCGCCCGGCCACCGCCGCCTCCTTCGTAGGCATGGCTGGGGGGCTCGAGGCGGAGGTCCAGCACGTGATGCACGTCGAGGCCCGGGTCGACCGACCTGAGGGCGCGCAGGCTTCCGAGGAGCAGGCCGGCGCCCGTCACCACCACGAGGGCGAGCGCGACCTCGGCGGCGACGAGGACACGTCCGAGTCGGCGGCCGGATCGGCTCCCCTCCGAGCGCCGCCCCTCACCGATTCCGGCCCGGATGGCGCCCGAGCTGGCCCGGAGCGCCGGGAGCAGGCCGAAGCCGACCGCGCATGCCAATGAGACGCCGACCGCGAACGCGAGAACCCCGGGGTCGAGGGGAAGGGAGCCGGCCCGGGGCAGTCCCGAGATTCGAGACACCCTCAGCGCGGCGAGGATCAGCCGGGCCAGACCGATCCCGGCCGCGCAACCCGCGAGGGATAGTACGAGGCTCTCCACGAGCTGGTCGCGGACCAGGCGGCTCCGGCCGGCCCCGAGGGCGGTCCGCACGGCCAGCTCCCGTTGGCGATGCTCGCCCCGGGCCAGCAGGAGGTTGGCCAGGTTCGCGCACAGCAGGAGGAGCACGAGCCCGACCGCGCCGAGCAGGGTCCACAGCGGCCGGCTCACGTCGCCGACCATGGACGCGAGCACGCCGGTCGCGCTCGCGGCGCGGACCGCGTCCCGGTCGATGACCTCCGGGAACCGGTCGTGCAGCCTCTCCATCGTGGCGCGGACCTCGGTCGCCACGCCATCCACGGTGGCGCCGGGCCGCATGCGGCCGACGATCGTGTTGACGTACCACGTGCTGTCCGTGGCCACCGTCCGTCCGGGAGGCGCGTCGAGCGGCGCCCACGCCTGGAAATCGGAGCCATCCAGGGCGGCCGGGCCGTGAAAGCCACGCGGCATCACGCCGACGACCGTCCGGAAAGCGTGGCCGTTGCCGTCGAGCGCCAGCCGACGCCCGACAATGGACGGGTCGCCCCCGAACCGGCTCTGCCACAGCGACCAGCTCAGGATCACGACGTCCGAGCGGTCCCGATTCCGGTCGGCGGGCCGGAACGCACGGCCCAGGAGCGGCTGCACCCCGAACACTGGGAAGAAGCCGGCGTCGACCATCTGGGTGGGGATGGCCGCGGGCTCGCCCGCGCCGGTCAGGGTCAGGGTCCAGCCCGACAGGCCCGTCCACGCCTCGATGTCCGGGGCGCTCTCGGACACTTCCGTCGCCAGCGCGATGTTGGCGTTCTCTCCCGGCAGGAGCTCGACGAGCCGGTCCGGATGTGGGTACGGGAGCGGCCGGAGGAGGACGGCGTTCACGACCGTGAACATCGCCACCGACGCACCGACCCCGAGTGCGAGCGTGAAGATCACCGATAACGTGAAGCCGGGGCTGCGCGTCAGTCGTCGCAGGGTGTGGCGAAGGTCCCGGCGGAGAGCGTCACTCATGCCGGAGCGCCTCCATCGGGTCGATGCGCGCCGCCCGACGTGCGGGAAGCCAGGTGGCCGCCAGGGCCACGCCGGCGAGGAGGAGGGCGGCCAGCGCGAAGGTGGCCGGATCGAGGGTCGAGACGCCGAACAACATGGAGCCGAGGACCCGCGTCACGGCCACGGCGCCCGCCAGGCCGAGGCCGACGCCGATGACCACCAGCGCCAGGTTCTCCCGGATCAGGAGACCCACCACCTGGCGGGGTCGGGCGCCGATGGCCATTCGAAGGCCGATCTCCCGGGTGCGCTGCGCGACGGCGTAGGCCGTGATGCCGTAGATGCCCACCAGCGCCAGGAGGAGAGCCAGCCCCGCGAACAGGGTTAGGAGCGTCATGCCCTGGCGTCGCGAGGCCGTGGAGCGCGAGAGCTCCTGGTCGAGACTCACGATCTCGCCGATGGGCTGGCCCGGGTCGATGCGCCGGACCGCCGACCGCACGGCCCCCGCCAGAGCCAGCGGGGTCTTGCGGGCCTTGAGGACGACCCACATCTGCGGGATCTCGCCCGCCTGAAGGACCGGCAGGTAAACCTCCGGCATCACGGTCGACTCGAGGGACGAGTAGTGGACGTTGCCGATGACTCCGATGACCACGGGGTGGGCATTCCCGATGCCGGGCATTCTCACCGGAAGGGTCTTCCCCACCGCGTCCTGGCCGGGCCACAGCTCGTCGGCCAGCGCGCGATTCACGATCACGACCTTGCGGGAGTCCGATCGGTCCGCCGGCGTGAAATCCCTTCCGTGGAGGGCGATTCCGGTGGCGGCGAAGTAGCGCGGTCCAACCACGCCGAACCGGACGAGCATGAACTCCCGCCCGGCGTCCGGTCGGATCGTGCGCGGGTCGAAGGCGAAGACGTTGACGCTCCGTGTGAGGGGAAGCGTGCGCGACAGACTCACCGCCGCGACGGCCGGATCGCGGGCCAGTGTCGTGGTCAGCGTCCCGAAGAAGTCGTCCTGTTGCCGCACGGTCGGATAGCGCGACGGTGTGAGCCTGACGCGCGCCGCCAGGACGTCCCGCGTGTCGTAGCCCGGGTCCACCGACATGAGGCGGATGAAGCTCCGAACCAGGAGCCCGGAGCCGACCACGAGAACGAGGGCCAGGGCCAGTTCCGCCGCGACGAGGGCGCTGTGGGTCCGCTTTCGTCGCCTGGATCCGGTGGTCGCGGTGCCTTCGGCCCTGAGGGCCTGCTCCATGTCGAAGGTCGTGGTCCGAAAGGCCGGGAGCAGGCCGAAGGCGAGGCCGGTGATGACGGATAGCCCAACCGCGAAGGCGAGGACGCCCGGGTCGATCCCGACCTCGCTCGCTCGCGGCACGTTCGTCCACACGGCCAGGCCGGCTGCCAGTCCCCAGCGGCTCAGCAGCACGCCCAGCATCCCGGCCACCAGCGCCAGGAGCACGCTCTCGGTCAGGAGCTGCCGGACCAGCCGACCGCGGTCCGCGCCCAGGGCTCGACGCACCGCCATCTCCCGGCGGCGCTCCGTGGCGCGCGCGATGAGCAGGCCGGCGGCGTTGGCGCAGGCGATGAGGAGCACGAGCGCTACCGCGCCGAACAGGACGTACAGCGACGATCGCGCGTCCCCCACGACCGCCGCCTTGAGCGGCCCGATCTCCATTCGGAGGGACCCGATCGCGGCGGCCGTCGGCGCGCCGGCCGGGGGCGGACCCTGGGCGCGCATCTCCACGCGCCGCTCGCCGCCGCTTCCCGGCTTCTCCCCTTCCTGGATGTGCCGGTTCAGGGCCTCGACGTCCGCGCGAGCGCGCTCGAGCGTGGCCCCCGGCGCGAGCCGCGCCACGTTCTGGAACGCGTAGACGTACCGTCCGAACTCGAGCTGCGGATTCGACCGGAACGCCTCCCCGATCGGGACCCAGAGCTGCGTCTCGTCGCTCGGGAAGCCGAAGCCGCGCGGCATGACGCCCACGACGGTGAAGCTGCGGCCATCCAGGCTCACGGAGCGGCCGACGATCGTCGGATCGGAGCCGAAGTCCGTGACCCACATTCCTATGGCTCAGCACCGCGACATGCGCATTTCGCTCGGAGTCCGTGAACGAGCGACCCACCGCGGGCGAACTGTCCAGGACCCGGAAGAGATCGGGCGAGACGACCGCGGCCCGGACCTCACGGGCCTCGTCGGCCAGGGCGAGGTTGAATCGCCGGGAGCTGTACGCCGCGACGCCGCTGAAGTCGGACGTGAGCTTCCGGGCGTCCTGCACGTCCGGATACGACAGTCCGCTGCGGAAGGACGCGCCGCCCCGAGAGGAGAGTCTCGTGAGGTCGACCAGCCGATCCGCCTCCGGGTAGCGCAGCGGCCGAAGGAGGACCGAGTCCACCACGCTGAAGATGGCCGTGTTGGCGCCGATCCCGAGTGCCAGCGTCAGGATAGCCACGACCGCGAATCCGGGGCTCCGTCGGAGCTGCCGGATCGCGAAGCGGAGGTCCTGGCGGAGCGTGTCGAGCACGGTCAGGTCTCCCGGACCAGGCAGGGGACGCGGTGAACCCGGACGACCGTGAGCGTCGGGGCGTCGAACCGGAGCCGCCGCGCCTCACTCATGGCGCAGTGCGTCCATCGGATCGGTGCGCGCGGCCCGGCGGGCGGGTAGCCACGCGGCCAGTCCCGCCACGGCGAGAAGAGTCATCCCGGCGGCTCCCAGGATGGCCGGGTCGCCCGGCCGCACCCCGTACAGCAGGGACGCGAGCGCGCGGGTCGTCGGCAGGGCGACCGCGATTCCGATCGCGACCCCGAGCGCGCCGACCGCGAGTCCCTGGCCGACCACGAGGCGGACCACGCGCCGGCGGTCGGCTCCCAGGGCGATCCGGATCCCGATCTCGTGCGTCCGCTGCGCCGCCAGGAAGGCGATCACGCCGTAGATGCCGATGGCGGCGAGGACCAGGCCGAGGACGCCCAGGAGGGTCAGGAGGGTCGTGTTGAAGCGCCGGGTCGCCGTCGAGCGGCGGATGATCTCGTCCATCGTGCGCGGCGCCGTCAGGGCGAGCAGGGGATCCACCGAGGCGACGGCCCGGCGCACCTGGGGCGCGAGCCCCATGGCCGGCACGGAGCCGCGGACCACCAGGTACTGCGACCTCTGAGATCGCTGGCCCTCCGGATAGTAGACCTCGTCGGCGACCTCCCGGTCGAGCCCGTTGGCGTGGGTGTCCGCCGTGACCCCGATCACCGTGTAGGCCCGGTCCCCGTCGCAGTGGGTGAGGCGCCGGCCCAGGGGGTCGGCGTCACCGAACAGGCGGTGGGCCAGGTCGGAGTTGATCACGACGACGCCCGGTGCATCCGCTACGTCACCCGGGCCGAAGGTCCGTCCCCGCAGGAGCGGGATCCCGAGGGTCGAGAAGTAGTCCCCCGTGGCCACGCGGAGGTTGGCGTCCACACCCACACGGCTTCCTTCCCGCCGGGCTCCGCAGTCGTAGCCGGACGCCCCGATCGGGATGCGCGAGACGAGTGCCGCCGAGGCTACGCCGGGGACCGCGCCCGCCGCGTCGTGGATGCGCTCGAAGGCGCTCCGGACCTCCCTCGCGGAGGGATACCGGGAGGCCGGGAGCTCGGTGGCCGCGACCAGCACGTCGCTCGGATCGAAGCCCGGAGAGACACGGCCCAGAAGGACGGCGCTCCGCACGAGCAGTCCGGCGGCCACCAGCAGCACGAGGGCCACCGACACCTGGGCGACCACTAGGGCCGATCGGAGCCGCGCGGAAACGTGACCGGCGCCCGAGCGCGAGCTCTCCCGGAGCGTGCCCTGCGGCTCGACGCGGGCCGCGCGGAGAGCCGGCAGGAGACCGAACAGCACGCTCGAGAGGAGGGCGAGTCCGACGGCGAAGGCCACGACCGTGCCGTCGACCGACGTGCCCTGGAGCCGTGGCACGCCGGCGGGGGCGCGGGTCACGAAGTAGCGCACGCCTGCCCACGCGACCGCCAGGCCGACGGCGGATCCCGCGAGCCCCAGGACGAGGCTCTCCGCGAGCATCTGGGACACGAGCCGGCCCCGATCGGCCCCCAGAGCGCCGCGGATCGCCAGCTCCGACCGGCGCGCCACGCCGCGGGCCAGCAGGAGGTTGGTGAGGTTGGCGCAGGCGATGAGGAGCACGAGCCCCACGGCGCCGAACAGGATGAGGATCTGGTCGCGCACCGTACCCACCACCATGTCGCGCATGGGCCGAGCGACGATGTGTCCGTCGAAACCGCCGTCCGGGTACTGGCGAGCCAGGCGCGTCTCGATCCGTGTGAGCTCGCGGACGGCCGCCGCGGCCGTCACCCCGGTGCGCATCTTTCCCACGACGGCGAGCTCGTGGTCTCCATGCTCCGCTCGCTCGGACGGACCGAACACGAGTGGCACGTAGACGAGATTCGGCCTGTCGGAGAGGGCGTAGGCCGGCGCGGCGACCCCGGCCACCGTGTACGGAGCCCCGCTGAGCGTGATCGTGCGGCCCACGACCGAGGGATCGCCCCCGAATTGCGACTCCCACAGCGAATGCGACAGGACCACGACGTGCGGCTCTCCGGGATCGGCGTCGCGCGGAGCGAAGTAGCGGCCCGCGCTCGGCTGGATGTAGAGGGTCTTGAAGTAGTCCGCGTTCACGGCCAGGGCCTGGAGCCGCCGGGGCTCCCCGGTGCCGGTCAGCGTGAACGCCCCGTAGCCCCACGCGGCGAACGACTCGAACGAGCGAGAACGCTCCTGCCAGGCGGCGAAGTTGCCGAAGGTCACCACCATGCCGTGGGTGTCCTGGGGCCCATTGCGCTCGCGGAGCTCCAGCAGGCGACCCGCGCCGGCGTAGGGCAGCGGCCGAAGCAGCACCTCGTGGGCCACGCTGAACAGGGCGGTGTTGGCGCCGATGCCCAGCGCGAGGGTGAGGATGGCGGCCAGGGCGAACCCCGGGCTCCGTCGGAGCTGCCGGAGCGCGAAGCGGAGATCCTGGCGGAGCGTGTCGAGCATCACTCCTCCCGCAGGGCCTTCATGGGATCCACTCTGCCCGCCTGCACCGCCGGGCGCAGCGCGGCTAGCAGCGCGCACGTGCCGAGCACCACGACCGCCGTCGCAAAGGTGACCGGATCCTCGGTCGGAACGCCGTGGAGCGTCCCCCGTAGCGCGCGCGCGAACAGGAGCCCGCCGGCGATTCCGGCCAGGCCCCCGACCGCGATCATTCCGGCGGCGTCGCCGAGCACCCACAGGACGACGCGACGCGGCGACGCGCCCAGGGCCAGGCGCATCCCGATCTCGCCGGCGCGGGCCCGGGTCGTGTACGCGATGAGGCCGTACAGGCCGAGCACGGCCAGGAGCATCGCGACCACCGCGAACATCGACACGACCAGCATCTCGAATCTCGGCTGCACGAGCTGGGCGTCGATGTGGGCGCGCATGGTGCCCAGGTGGGACGCCTCGAGGTCGGGGTCGATGCCGGCCAGTGCCCGCCTCACCGCGGGAGCGAGCGCGGCGGGATCGCCGTCGGTCCGGATGACGAAGTAGGTGGCCCAGCGCGTCCGCTGCCGGTTGGAGAGGTAGATCTCGGGCTCGATCGCCCGGTCCGGCAGGAACGGCTGGACGTCGGCCACGACGCCGACCACGCGAACGGTCGGGGCGCCGTCCAGCTCCGGCAGGGCGAGCGTCGCTCCTACCGGGTCTCCATCCGGCCAGAAACGGGATGCCATGGCCCGGTCGATGACCGCCACGGTCGGCGAGCCGGTGTCGTCCGACTCGCGGAACGTGCGGCCTCGCAGCAGCGGCTGACCCAGGGTGCTGAAGTAGTTCGGGCCGGCGTCGTACCAGGCCACGCCGGGAGCCTGGTCCCGGGTCCAGCCGCGCCCCTGGACGAGGAGCGGGGTGAGTCCATCGCCGCCGCCGAACAGCGGCCCGGCGGACACCGTCCCCACCGAGCGGACGCCCGGCAGCCCCTCCAGCCGAGCGTCGATGCGCCGGTAGAGGCTCAGCACCTGGGGAGGCTCCGGGTACTTCCCCGTCGAGGCGAAGGTCCAGAAGGTCAGCAGGTGCTCCGTGTCGAACCCCGGCCGCCAGTCCAGCAGGTTGGTGAAGCTGCGGAGCAGGAGGCCGGAGCCGGTGACCAGCACGAGCGCCAGGGCCAGCTGGCCGGCCACGAGGACGCGCCTGGACCGGCGCGTCTTACGGTCGACCGAGGTGCCCCGCGCACCGCGGAACAGGTGCGCGAGATTCTGCTCGCGGAGCCGCATCGCGGGCAGCAGTCCCACCGCGAGGCCGGTGACCACGGTGACCAGGCCGGCGACGAGCAGGACGCGTCCGTCCACGGCCACCCGGTCCAGACGCGGGATCCCGGCCGGAGCGAGGGCCCGCAGCACGTGAACGCCCCACACGGCCAGGAGCGCTCCGGCGCCGCCCCCCAGCACGGCCAGCGCCAGGCCCTCGACGACGAGCCCGGAGGCCACCCGGCCGCGGCCGGCTCCGAGCGCGAACCGGACGGCCATGTCGCGCCGCCGGCCCACCGCCCGCGCCAGGACCAGCCCCGACACGGTGGAGCACGCGAGGAGCAGCACGAGCGCGACCGCGCACAGGAGGGCCAGGAGCAGGGGGCGCGCCGAGCGAACCAGGTACGCGCGCATCGGGTGCACGTCCACGCTCCAGCCGCGGACGGCATCCGGATAGGCCGCGGCCAGCGCGGACTCGGCCCGGCGCAGCTCGGCCCGGGCCTGTTCGACGCTCACGCCGGGCGCCAGTCGGGCGGCGGACGCGAAGCCGCGCCAGTTCCGGTACTGGGCGGTCGCAGGGTCCCACGGGAGCGGGATCCACAGCTGCGCGTGCTCCAGTCGGGGAACCGAAGTGCCCCGCGGGAGCACGCCGATCACCCTGTAGCTGTCGCCATCCAGGACCAGCGTCCGGCCCAGCACGTCCGGGTCCCCGCCCAGCTCGCGGCTCCAGAACTCGTGGCTCACGACGGCCACCCTGCCGTCCCCGTCGGGCGGGCCGTCGGCTGCGGCCAGCATGCGGCCGCGCTCGGGCGCGATGGCCAGGGCGCGGAGGAAGCCCGGCATGGCGATCCCGACGGTCACGCCCCGGGCCCCCGCGGCCGTCCGCAGCGCCATCGACTCGGTGCGGGCCGCGCCCATGACCTCGATGCTCGGGCTGCTGCGGGCCCATTCGACCAGGTTCGGGGTGGCCACCGCGCAGTAGTCTCCGGATCGCGGGCCGGTCTCGCACAGCGTGACCACGCGACCCGAGTCCCGGATGGGAAGGGGTCGGAACAGGATGTGGTCCACGACGCTGAACACGGCCACGCTGGCCCCGATGCCGAGCGCCAGCACGAGAATGGCGGGCAATGCGAACCCCGGACTCCGCCACATTCTGGCGGAGGGCGAAGCGGAGGTCCTGGCGGAGCGTGTCGAACATCGGCGTGCCTCCGTCGCGCGGCGCTTCTCGGCGCCGGCGGGTGCGCGGTGGGTCTCGGTGGCCGGGCGCGCGCCCGGCCGGGTGTGGTCGCCGTGCTGGGATCTACGGAACGATCACAGCTCCACCTCGTAGCCGCTCTCGCGAAGCTCCTCTATGACCTCGGGTGAGCGCACGCGGTCCTCGACGATCTGGCCGTCGAACAGGTGGATCTGGCGCCCGGCGTATTCGGCGTAGCGGGGGTCGTGGGTGACCATGCAGATGGTGGCGCCGTCGGCGTGGAGCTCGCTGAGGAGCTCCATCACCGCCTCGCCGTTGGTGGAGTCCAGGTTCCCGGTCGGCTCGTCGGCCAGGAGGATGAGCGGGTCGCCGACCACGGCGCGCGCCACGGCCACGCGCTGCTGCTGGCCGCCGGAGAGCTGGGCCGGATAGTGCCGCGTGCGATGCGACATGCCCACGCGCTCGAGGGCCTTCATGACGCGCTCCTTGCGCTCCGCCGAGGGCATGTCCCGATAGGTGAGCGGGAGCTCGACGTTCTCGAACACGTTGAGGTCGCCGATCAGGTTGAAGGCCTGGAAGATGAAGCCGATATGACGGTTCCGGATCGTGGCGCGCTGCGAGGCCGACAGCCGCGCCACCGGCGTGCCGTCCAGGTCGTACTCGCCCTCGGTGGGGGAGTCCAGGAGCCCCAGGATCGAGAGGAGCGTCGTCTTCCCGCAGCCGGACGGCCCGGCGATCGAGAGGAACTCGCCCTCCTGGATCGCCAGGTGCACGTCGGAGAGGGCGTGCGTCTCGACCTCCTCGGTGAGGAACACCTTCTTGACCCCCTCCATCCGGATGAGGGGCGACGTGGCGGTGGCGGCGCCGGCGCCCGTCTCGGAAAAGGACTCGCTCTGGTTCATGGCGTCTCCCCTGGAGGGTGGGTCGGACCGGCTCCGCGCCGGTTCACTTGAGCTTCACGCGGTCCACGTCCCCGTAGCGGGACATGTCCGAGAGGATGACCTCGTCGCCGGCCTGGAGGCCGGCGAGGACCTCGACCTGGTCGACCGAGGCGCGGCCGAGCTTGACCGGCACCCGCACCGCGGCGTGCCCGCCGTCGACCAGCTTGAACAGGCCCACGGTGCTCCGGGCCTCCCCGTAGGTGGGACGATCCACGTGCAGCACGTCGGTCAGGTGGTCGATGATCACGGTGCCGTCGACGCTGAGGTCGGGGCGCGCGGCGCGTGGCAGGTCGCCGCCCAGGTGGACGTCGATCTGCACCGCGCCCTGCTGCACGTTGGGGTCGATCCGGCTCACGGTGCCCGGCACCGTGTCGGTCCTGAGGTCGACGAGCACCCGCTGGCCGAGCTGGACGTCCCGGATCTGGCTCTGCGGGATGTCGATCTGGGCCTTGAGGGAGCCCGGCTGCGCGACCCGGGCCAGGGCCGTGCCGGACTGGACCCACTGGCCGGGCTGGAGCGTGAGGTCCTGGAGGATGCCCGAGCCGCCCGCCGTCACCTTCATGGAGGCCACGCGCCGCTCCTGGTACTCGTAGATGGACTTGAGCCGGGCCACCAGTTCCCTCTGCACCGAGAGCTGATTCTCCATGGTCCGTGCGAGGAGGTCGAGCTGCTCCTTCGCCGCGTCGAGCGCGGCCCTGGCGGCGTCCGCCTGCTCGGCCACGCGCTCCGCGTCGTTGCGGGCGATGAGCTGCCGGGCCGCCAGCGCGGAGTCCACCTGGGCCTCGCGCTGCGCGTTGAGCCACGTGGCCCGGGCGCTGGCCACGGCGGAAGCCTGAGCCGCCTTCTGCGATCCCAGCGTCCGCTGGAGCTCGACCAGGCCGCCCTGGGCGCTGGTCCACTGCTGCTGGGCCTGGAGGGCGGCCAGGTCCACGTCGGGGTTGCTGAGTTCCAGTACGACCGTGGAGGAGTCGACGGTTTCGCCGGCCTGCACGTGGACCCGGTCGACGCGGCCGGCGGTGAGGGCCGAGATGTAGTGGATGTGCTCGGGGACGAGGGTGCCGGGACCGCGCACCGAGATCGTCATGTCCCCTTGCTGGACCGTACCGGTGAGGATGGAGTCGCGGTCCACGGAGGGCGCGGCCGGGCCGAGGCGGGAGAGGACGATGCTGATCACGATCACGACCGCGACAGCCGCGGCGCCGATCAGGATGTACCGTCTCCGCTTGTTCGTGGGCTCGCGGGCCACGTCCATGCGCGAGCCCGCCACCGCGGAGGGGCGGTCGCGCGGGTCGCGCCGTCCGGACCGTCCCGAATCCGCGTCGTCCGCCAGGCGCGGCCCCAGGGGACGCGGTCCGGCGTCCGCTTCCGGGTCCTTCTTCCCACCGGGAAGGGCGCGGGCGGCGCCCTCGAGGAGGTCGCGGAGTGACTTCATGAGCGCTCGCTTCGGGGCGCGGCGGCGGACGGCGGTCGAGACGTCATCGGGCGTGCTCTCCCCTGTGCGGTCGGGGTCGCGGTTTCGGAGCGCCGCCGACGGGCGGAGCCGTTCCGTCGGGGCTCTGCAGGGCAACGGTCGTACCATGCGCTCATAGCATCGTACGATATTGTGTTACAGTGAGTTGGCGGTGTCGCACGATCCGGCGCCCGGCGGCTGGAGTGTCCGATTCCGGGACCCGGTGTCCGGAAACGAACACCGGCGGGTCCCCTCCGGGAGTGGGCCGCGGGCCGGATCGAGTGGCCGGCCCGGGCCGGGCGCGCCGCCGGGTGGCAGGTTCACGGCCGCGGTCGATATCTTGGTGACTCGACGCCTCGCCTGGCCGACTCTCGCAGGATCGTCCGACCGTGCCGGGGCGAGCTCCCAGGTGATGCTCCCCTCGATGTCGATGAGATTCCCCTGGAAGACGACGCCGTGATCGGCCGCCCCGCGGCCACCCGCCCGGTCGGGCCGAACCAAGGACCCCTCCCTCGCATCCTCGGCGCCACCTCGCTGGCGGCAGTCGCCGTGGGACTCATGATCGGGAGCGGCATCTTCCGGGTGCCCGGCTCCGTCGCCGGGTCCGTCGGTTCGGTGGGGGCGCTGGCCCTCCTGTGGGTCTCGGGCGGGGTCCTGGCCCTGTTCGGCAGCATGACCGTCGCCGAGCTGGCGTGCCTGTATCCCGAGGCCGGCGGAGTGTACGTCTTCCTCCGGGAGGCCTATGGCTCCCTGGCCGCCTTCCTGTACGGATGGACGCGCCTCCTGCTCCTCGTTCCGGCCTCGATCGGAGCCATCGCGCTCATCTTCGCTGCCTACCTGCGTGGCCTGGTGGGGCTACCACCCGCGGCCGACCGGTGGCTGGCGGGCTCCCTCATTGCCGTTCTCGCCGCGGTCAACTACCGCTCGCTTCTGTGGAGCGCGCTCCTCGAGAACGCGGTCACCGCCGCCAAGGTGGTGGCGCTGGCCTGCGTGGCCGTGGCGGCCTTCGCGCTGGGGGGCGGGGGCGCGCTGAGCCGACCCGTCTCGCTGGCGCCCACGAGCTGGCCAGGCTTCGGTCTCGCCCTGGTCACGGTGATGTGGACGTACTCGGGATGGTCTAGCGTGGCGGCCCTGGGCGGCGAGGCGCGCGACCCGTCGCGGACGCTGCCCCGGGCCTTGCTCGGAGGGGTGGCGCTGGTCGTCGTGATCTACCTGGTCGTAAACGCTGCGTACCTGTATGTGCTCCCGATGGACGCCATGGCGCGCTCACCCGTGATCGCCGCCGATGCGGCCGTGCGAGTCGTGGGGAGGGCTGGAGCCGACGTGGTGGCCACCCTGGTGGTGGTCTCGACGATGGGCGCCGTGCAGGCCGCCCTGATGTTCAACCCGAGGATCTTCCTGGCCATGGCCCGTGACGGCCTCCTGCCCGGGCCGGTCGGCCGGGTGCACGAGCGCTTCCAGACCCCGCACGTGGCCACGCTCGTAGCGGCGCTGCTCGGAATCGTGTACGTGTCCGTGCGCTCGTTCGAGCAGCTCGCCCAGGCCTTCATCCTCGGGGTGTGGCCGTTCCACATCTTGATGGTGTGGGCCGTGTTCCGGCTCCGACGGAGGCGCCCGGACGCGGACCGTCCGTATCGGACGCCGGGCTACCCGGTCGTGCCCGCGCTCTTCCTGTTCGCATCGGTGGCCATGATCATGAACGCGCTCTTCCGGCGGCCGGGACTCACCCTGTTCGGCTTCGGGCTCATCGCGGCCGGGCTTCCGGTCTACGCGTGGATCCGAAGGGCCCGGCGGAGCGATGCGCTCCGGTAGCGGCCCCACCCCGGCCCGACCGGGGCGCGGTCGCCCCTGGCACGGCGGGACCCGCGGTTACCGGGACGTGGCCGGCTTCAGCCGCTCCCAGCGCGCCGCTAGGCCGTCCAGCTCCTTCCGGTAGGCCTCCAGCACGTCCCGCAGCCCCGAGGCGGGCGCCGCGTCGGCGCCCTGCACGCGCCCGGCCAGCTCCGTGAGGACGCCGGCCACCGACCGCAGGCTGGGCTCGCCGCCGTCCGCCAGGGCGCGCAGCGAATCGGCCCGGTCGCCGGCGAGCAATGTCCCGCCCGCCTTCAGGGCGGCCTCCACCTCCCGGTGGGTCGACACGGCCCGGTCGAGGGTCGAGTCCACGGCCAGGGCGAGCGCGAGCTGCGCGCGCAACGCCTCCGCGTCGACGTGCGCCCTGGGATCGAGCTTCACGGTCAGGGGCTGCGCGTAGTCCTTCCCGTTCGCGTGCAGCGTGGCCGTGTAGCGTCCGGGCAGGACCAGCGGCCCCTCCGGGTCCAGCGGCTCGCCCTCCCTCCACACCGCGGCGATCGAGTAGCCGTAGCCGAGCGCCTTCGGCCGCGGGTAGCGGAGGTCCCACACGAAGCGGTGCATGCCGGCGCGCGCCGAAAGGGGACGGCCGCCGTACGGGGTGCCGGCGGCCACGCGCCGACCGTCCGGCCCCAGCCAGTCCGTCTCGAAGTAGCGGGTCGCCGGGAGCGCCTCGGTCGTGTCCGCGCTCGAGAAGCGCCGCACCACGCGCCCGGCGTCGTCCCGGACGGTGAGCGTCACGGGCCCGGACGCCGCGCCGCCCAGCCAGTAGTCGAGGATGGCGCCCGATGGCGGGTTCTGGCCCAGCGGCGTGGAGGGCGGCCACGGCGTGTCCCGGTTCTCGTCGGCGCGCACGCGCAGGGCGGCGGGGGGCTGGAACAGCCGGGCGGGCTCGGAGGCCAGCTCGTCGCCCGCCTGCCGCAGGGGCGCCAGGTCGTCCAGGATCCAGATGCCCCGCCCCTGCGTGGCGGCGATCAGGTCCCCGTCGTGCACCAGGAGGTCCCGCACCCAGGTGGTCGGGAAGTCGAGCGACAGCGACTGCCAACGGGCGCCATCGTCGAACGAGACGTACAGGCCCCGGTCGGTGCCGGCGTACAGGAGCCCCCGCTTCTCGGGGTCGGCCCGCACCACCGTGGTGTACTCGTCCCGCGGGATCCCGGCGTCGATGCGGCTCCAGCTCCGGCCCCCGTCGGTGGTCTCGAGGAGGAGGGGCTCGAACCGGTCGATCCGGTGCAGGTCCACCGCCGCGTAGGCCACATCGCTGTCGGAGGGCGACAGCGCGACGGCGCTCACGCGGCCCCAGGCGGGGATCTGCTTGGGGGTGACGTTCGTCCAGTGCGCCCCGCCGTCCCGGGTGACCCGGATGAGGCCGTCGTCCGTGCCCACCCAGATGGTGCGTGCCGAGGTGGGCGAGGGAGCGATCGTGTAGATGACCCCGAAGCCGCAGGCGCGGGCCGTGGCCAGGTCCGGCTCCCGGCAGGCCTTCGCGGAGGGCCCGTCACCTCCCGTGACTTTCCCGCTCAGGTCGGGGCTCACCACCGTCCAGTGGTCCCCGTCGTCGGTGGAGCGGAAGAGCACCTGCGCGCCGAAGTACATGGCGTGGTCCACGGGCGAGAACTCGAGCGGGCTGATCCAGGTGTAGCGGTACTTCACGCTGGTCGGCCGCGCCCCGTAGCTGGACACCGGCCACGGCGAGACCTCGGCCACCTGCCGCGTGACCTCGTCGAAGCGCGACACGTGCCCGCCGAGCCCGCTCCCGAACACGAGGTCCGGATCGCCCGGCTTGGGCACCATGTAGTCGCGCTCGTCGCCGCCCACCGGGTGCCAGTCCCGGAGCTCGATGACGCCGTAGGGCCCCCGGCTGGCGATCTCCACGGTGCCGTTGTCCTGCTGTCCGCTGTAGATCCGGTAGGGGAAGCGCTGGTCGGCGGCCAGGTGGTAGAACTGGCCGGTGGGCTGGTTGTACCAGCTCGACCAGCTCGCGCCGCCGTTCACGGTGACCGCGGCGCCCTGGTCGGCCCCCGAGATCATGTGGTCGGGCGCCGCGGGGTCGATCCACATGAAGTGGTAGTCGTCCCCGCCCGGCGAGCCCTTGAAGATCGTGAAGTGGGCGCCGCCGTCGTCCGACCGGTGGATCGAGCGCCCCATGACGTAGACCACGTCCGGGTCGTCCGGCGCCGTCGTGATGCGGCTGAAGTAGTCGTTGGCCAGCTCGGGATCGTCGTTCAGGAGCTTCCAGCTCCGGCCGCCGTCGTCGGAGCGGTAGAAGCCGTTCCGCCCCGCCGGGGGCGATCACGGTGGCGTACACGCGCCCCCCGCCGCTTCCGCGCGGGACCGCCAGCCCAATGCGGCCCAGCGGCCCCTTCGGGAGCCCGGTCCCGCCAGCCTCGTCCAGGTCTCGCCCCCGTCCTCGCTCTTGTAGATGCCCGATCCGGGACCCGCCTGGGGGATGAAGTAGTCCAGGTAGGGGTGGAGCCGCATCTGCCACGCGGCGGCGTACACGACCGCGGGGTGCTCCGGATCGCGGGCCAGGTCCACCACGCCCGTGTTGTCGTCGACCTTCAGCACCTGCTTCCACGTCCGGCCGCCGTCCGTGGTCAGGTAGATCCCGCGCTCGGGGTTGGGTCCGAACGCGTGCCCCAGGGCGCCGACCAGCACCCGGTTCGGGTCCTGCGGGTCGACCAGGATGCGGCCGATGTGCCGGGTGGCGTCCAGCCCCAGGTGCTTCCACGTCTTCCCGCCGTCGTCCGACCGGTACACGCCGTTCCCGGCCATGGCGTCGTAGCGGATGGTGGGCTGGCCCGTGCCTACGTAGATCACGTCGGGGTCCGAGGGCGCGACCGCCAGCGCTCCGATCGACGAGGCCTCCTGGTGCTGCATGAGCCCCTGCCACGTCCGGCCGGCGTCCGTGGTCTTCCACACGCCGCCGCCCGCCGAGCCGAAGTAGAAGGTGTTCGGCTTCCCCGGCACGCCCGCGGCCACCGTCGCCCACCCGGCCCGGAAGGGACCCACCAGCCGCCAGCGCATGCCCCCGTAGGCGGCGGGTGGCACCGAGTCGGGACGGGCCTGGGCCGCGTGGCCGGCGGCGGCGACGGAGGCCTCCGCGAGTGAGCGCGGGTGGGAGGACGCGATCCGGGTGCTCGGGAGCGCCGGGGCCGGGAGGGCGAGGAGCGCGGCGAGCAGGCAGGCGAGGGGCGTCATCGTGGGGACTCCGTGATCGTTCGCGTGGTATCGGACGGCGGGGCGGCGAGGGGCTGCAGCCCGGCCTTCTTCAGGCGTGCGTCGAGGGCCGGGACCTCCGTCCGCAACACGGCTTCCCAGCGCTCCCGGGCGCTTCGCAGGGCGGCCTCCTGGCGCGAGAACGCCTCGCGGGTCTGGGCCGGCGGCTCGCGGTCGGCGCTCTGCACCACAGTCTCCAGCGATGCGAGGCCGTCGGGCAAAGTCGCCGCGGCCGCCATCACCTGCCGGCGCAGGCGACGGGCGGCGTCGGCCAGTCCGGCGGGCAGATCCCCGCGGGCCGCGAGTGGCGCCGAGACGGCCGGCCAGACGCCCGGCGTCGCGGGCGATCCCGGTCCGCTCGGTGAGGGCGTCCCGGACCGCGAGCGCCAGGGAGAGCTGATCGCGGAGCGCGGCCTCGGAGACGTGGACGCGCGGATCGAGGGCGACCTCGAGCGGGACCTCGACGGTGCGGCTGTCGGCGGTGAGCCGGACCCGATATGTGCCCGGGACGGCCACCGGGCCCTGCGGCTCCATCACCGTTCCCTTGCCGGCGATGGCCGCAATGCTGTAGTCGCGCGTCGCGAGAGGCGGCGGCGCCCAGCGCAGGTCCCACACGAACCGGTGGTGACCGGCGCCGGCCCCGGGGATCTCCGAGCGCGGCAGCCAGTTCGAGGTGAAGTAGGTGGGCGCGGGGGGCGTGAAGGGCGCCTCGTCGCTCGAGTAGGCTCGCACCGTGTCGCCCGCCGCGTCCAGGATCTGGATGCGGACCGGCCCGGAGGCCCCGGCCGGGAGCCAGTAGTCGATGATGGCGCCGGCCGGCGGATTCTCCCCCTGGGGAAACTCGGCCGGGGAGCGGCGTGTCGTTGTTCTCGCTGCGGCGCAGCCGCCACGCGCGGGCGCGGGCGGTACAGGTGGGGCGCGGCTCCCACCGTCTCCGGGCCCAGCTGCCGCAGCGAGGGTGAGGTCGTCCAGGATCCAGAATGGAGCGTCCGTGCGTGGCGGCCACCAGGTCGCCGTGCGCTACGGCCAGGTCGCGCACCGCCACGGTCGGCAGGTCGAGCTGGAGCGACTGCCACCGCGCCCCGTCGTCGAAGGACACGTACACGCCCCGCTCGGTGGCGGCGTACAGGAGGCCCCGCCGTACCGGGTCGGCCCGCACGGCCCGCACGAAGGCCCCCTCGGGGATCCCGGAGTCGATCCGGGTCCAGTGCGCGCCCCCATGTCGCGGGTGCGGTAGATGTAGGGCGACAGGTCGTCCAGCCGGTGGCGGTCGATCGCCGCGTAGGCGGTGGCCGAGTCGAAGGGCGACGCCTCGAGGACGCTCACCTTGCTCCAGGGGGTGAGGGCGGGCGGCGTGACGTCCCGCCAGCGGGCGCCGCCGTCGGTGGTGAGCTGGATGCGGCCGTCGTCCGTCCCGGCCCACACCAGGCCCTCGCGCACCGGCGAGGGGGCGATCGCGTACACGACCCCGTGCCCGCGCGCCGAGGCGTTGGCCACGGACAGGGGTCCCCGTCCCGTGTCGGCCGGGGCGCCGCCAGCCGCCGCCGCGCCGGTGAGGTCCGGACTCGCCGCCTCCCAGTGGAGCCCGCCATCCCGGCGTCCGGAGCACCATCTGGGCGCCCAGGTAGAGGGTGTGGGGATCGAGCGGGTCGAACACGATCGGCGACGTCCAGGTGAAGCGGAAGCGGCGCTCCGAGAAGGGCGTGTAGAAGCTCGCCGCCGGGGCGGGAGAGACGTCCTGGCTCTGGCCCGTGGACCGGTCGAAGCGGTGCACGGTCCCGTAGGTGTCCCCGGCGTAGGCGACCCCCGGGTGCAGCGGATCGGGCGCGATGTAGCCGGCCTCGCCCCCACCGGCCGAGATCCAGTTCCGGAAGGTGATGCGGCCGTAGTCGTCCCGGCTGTCGATCACCACGTTCCCGGCGTCCTGCTGGGCGCCGTAGATCCGATAGGGGAAGTGGTCATCCACGCTCACGTGGTAGAACTGCGCCGTGGGCTGGTTGTACCAGCTGCTCCAGGTCCGGCCGCCGTCCAGGCTCAGGGTGGCTCCCTGGTCCACGCCCGCGATCATGCGGCGCGGGTCGCGTGGGGTCGATCCACAGGTAGTGGTAGTCGTCCCCGCCCGGCGATCCCTTGATGGACGTGAAGGTCTTCCCGGCGTCCGTGGATCGGTACAGCCCCACCTTGGGGAGGTAGACGACCTCCGGGTCCTTCGGGTCCAGGAACACCCGCCCGAAGTACCATCCGCGCGCGGTGACGCGGGGGTCGTCGCTGGTGCGCTTCCAGGTGGCGCCTCCGTCGTCCGAGCGGTACAGCCCACCCTGCTGCGGAGCGTCCACGATCGCGTACACCCGCTTCCCGCCCGGTGCCACGGCCACGCCGATGCGCCCGACGCCCCCCCCGGACGGGAAGCCCCCGCCCGTGACCGCGGACCAGCTCTTCCCGCCATCGGTGGACCGGAACAGGCCACTGCCCGCTCCCTGCACGGGCGGATACTGGCTCCAGGTCGGGCGGTGCATGGACCACAGGGCCGCGTACACGAGGTCGGGGTTCGAGGGATCGGCGGCCAGGTCGATCGCCCCCGCCTCCGGACCTCGGTACAGGACCTTCGTCCACGTCTTCCCGCCGTTCGTGGTGCGGTACACGCCGCGCTCGGGGTTGGGGCCGTACGCGTGGCCCATGGCCGCGACGAGCGCCACGGACGGGTCCCGCGGGTCGACGAGGATCTTCCCGATGTGCCGCGTGGCCTCGAGCCCGACGTGCGACCAGCGCGCCCCGCCGTCGGTGGAGCGGTACACGCCGTCGCCGTATGTCATGTCGGAGCGCATGTCGGCCTCTCCCGTGCCCACCCACAGCACGTCCGTGTCCGAGGGCGCGATCGCGATCGCGCCGATCGAGGGGGAGACCTGGCCGTCCGAGATGGACTCCCAGGTGAGGCCGGCGTTGGTGGTCTTCCATACGCCGCCGTCCACGGCCCCGAACAAGAAGGTGCGCGGGTTGCCGGGGATCCCGGCGGCCGCCAGGACGCGGCCCGCCCGGAAGGGACCGATCAGTCGCCAGCGCATGCCCACGTAGGCCGCGGCCGGGACCGTGTCGGTGGACGTCGATCGGTCCGCACCGACGATCCGGGCCGGGTCGACGCCGGCCGGTCGGAGGTCGTCGACGCTCGCGGCTCGCGTCTGGGAGAAGGGGACGGCCCCGACCACGAGGCCGAGGGCGAGGGCCGGGGAGGCCGTTCGGATCCGGCCCGCCACTCTCGAGATTCGCGCCAGCATCGCACCACTCCGCTGCTTCGGGAAGGCCCCCGTCCACACCGGAGGCAGGCCAAGATGCGCGGAGCCGCCGGGCGCCCACAAGCGGAGCGCCGCGCCGCGGAGCGGGGGCCTGTACGGGCCGGGAGCCCGGGCTCAGATTGCCTCGAGGATCGGCGAGTTGGCCGGGCGGCGGCAGCCTGGCGACGGCGAACCGCGAGGCGATCACGAGGAGGAGACGCGATGAGGACTCTCTCGAGGATGGCGTTGGCGACGGCACTCCTTGTCGGGATCGGCGCCTGCGGTGGCGGGAGCGGTTCCGCGGGGAGCGGCGGCTGGGCCAGGGAGGACCTCACGCCTCGCCAGGGCTACGTGCACGTGCCCGGGGGGCGGATCTGGTACCGGATCGTCGGGACCGGCAAGGGCACGCCCCTGCTCACCCTGCACGGCGGCCCCGGCGTTCCCCATTACTACCTGAAGCCGCTGGCGGGGGTGGGCGCGGACCGGCCCGTCATCTTCTTCGACCAGCTCGGCGCCGGCCGCTCGGACCGCGTCACCGACCCGGGCCTGTTCACGATCCCGAAGTACGTGGAGCGCCTGGACAGCCTCCGGCATCGGCTCGGCCTGCGGGAGGTGCACCTGTACGGGCAGTCGTGGGGGACGATCCTCGGGACGGAGTACGTGCTGGCCCACCCGGAGGGCGTGCGCAGCCTCATCCTGTCGAGCCCCGCCCTGGACATCCCGAGGTGGGGCGCGGACGCGAACGAGCTGGTCGCCACGCTCCCCGACTCGCTGCAGGAGGCCATCCGCCGGGGGGACAGCACGGGAGACTTCCAGTCCCCGGCCTACCAGGCCGCCACCCAGGCCTACTACCAGCGCTATCTGGCCAGGAAGCAGCCGTGGTCGGCCGACATCGACAGCGCCTTTGCCGGGATGGACACCGTGCAGTACTACGCCCTCAACGGGCACAGCGAGTTCACCATGGACGGCGGCCTGAAGGACTACGACATCACCGACAGCCTGCCCTCCCTGCACCTGCCCGTGCTCTACATCGCGGGGCAGTACGACGAGGCCCGGCCGCCGACGGTGCGCTCCTTCGCCGCCCGGACGCCCGATGCGATCCTGTCGATCACTCCGAACGCCGGCCACCTCACCATGCAGGACGACTCGGCCCACGACGTCGAGACGATCCGAAGCTTCCTGCGGCGAGTGGACGCGGGGGGGATGGCGGCGGGCGGAGCGTCGACCGCTTCGGCCGGAGGGACCGGGCCGGGCTCCGTGGCCGCGGCGCCGGCCGCCGCGACCCGGTGGACCATCCCCGACTCGGCGGCCTGCCGGGGCGTCACCTTCGCCTGGAGCGTGCCGCTGGAGCGGGCCCGGGCCCTGGTCGGCCCCGAACTGGAGCCGGCCGAGACCTCACCCGGCGAGAGCACGGTGAGCGTGTTCGGCACCACCTGTCCCGGCGGCGCGGTGGGCGGCGAGAGCACGGGACCCACCGGGCTCGCGGCCCTCATCGTTCCGGTGCGGGCGCCCTCCGACTCCCTGGGCCAGAGCGGCGTCGATTTCTGGGCCGCGATCCCGGAGGTCGTCGCCCCGGTCGGGAGCCCGGTGGCGGCGCTGTTCCGGAGGACCGGCTTCCACGTCACCGACGGCACGGTCCGGATCGAGTCCGGCGATCTCGCGGCCGGGGGGCGGGTGACCCTCGCGGTGACCACGGGCGAGGGCCGGCTTCGGGGCTCCGCGGCCGTTCCCCCGGCCGCCGCGGCCGTCTCCCGCTCCGTGCACTCGGGTCTCGTCGGGCCCGGCTCGGGTGCGGTGCCCCTGTTCCAGGGCATCGAGACTCCCCACCGACGGACCGCCACCTCGCCCGCGATGCGAGAGGAGGGGGCCGGGTGGCTCTCGCGCGTCGGGCTCGAGGGCCCGCCCGCCACCGCCTTCGTGGACACCGACTTCACCTGGGACTTCGGCTTCGCCCGGGTGAAGCGGTAGTTCGGACCGGTCGGCCGCCCCTCCCGGCCTTCGGCGCCGGCTCCGCAGGCGGGTGTAGCGCAGGCGCCACGGTCGGGCGCGCGGCACGCCCGCGTGACGCGCGAGATCTCTGCCGCCCCCGGCCCGGCGCGGGACCGGGGACCGCGCCGCGGCGGGGCCTCCCCGGCACCTCCCGTGGGCGCCCGGCATGGCCTCCCTCCCCGGACGCAGCGGTGGCCGGGAACCTGCAAGGAGCGTGTCCCAGGTTGCGTGTCCCCGGATCCGGATAGAGACAGATCGCCTGCTGGAGGAATCGATGACTGAACTCGTGCGCTGGTTCGCCGATGTCGGAGCGGACGACGTCGGCACCGTGGGAGGGAAGAACGCCTCCCTCGGAGAGATGATCCGGACGCTGTCGGGAAAGGGGATCCGGGTGCCGGACGGCTTCGCCGTGACGGCCGACGCCTACCGGCACTTCCTGGAGGCCAACGACCTGGGCGAGCGCATCGGGGAGCACCTGGCGTCCTGGAAGGACGGCAAGCACTCCCTGTCGCACACGGGCGAGTCGATCCGTTCGTTGATGCTGTCGGCCCGCATTCCCGACGACCTGGCCGAGGCCGTCCGTGCGGCGTACCGGGAGCTCGGCGAGCGCTTCGGCGTGGAGGAGGTCGACGTGGCCGTGCGCTCCAGCGCCACGGCCGAGGACCTGCCCGATGCCAGCTTCGCCGGCGAACACGACACCTTCCTCAACATCTCGGGCGAGGACGACCTGCTCGAGGCGACCCGCTCCTGCTTCACGTCGCTGTTCACGGACCGGGCGATCAGCTACCGGGACCACCACGGCTTCGACCACCTCGAGGTGGCCCTGTCGGTCGGGGTCCAGAAGATGGTGCGGGCCGACAAGGGCGGGGCCGGGGTCGCCTTCACGATCGACACCGAGACCGGCTTCCCCCGCGCCGTGCTGATCAACGCGGCCTACGGGCTCGGTGAGGCGGTCGTGGCCGGCACGGTGACGCCCGACCAGTACGTGGTGTTCAAGCCGCTCCTCGACGATTCGGACCGGATCCCGATCCTGAGCAAGGAGCGGGGCACCAAGGAGCTCAAGATCGTCTACCGGGACCACGATGGGCTGTCCAGCGCGCGCTCGGACGAGAGGACGCGCGTGGTCGAGACCTCCCTGGACGAGCGCTTCTCGTACGTGCTCTCGGACGATGAGATCCTGCAGCTGGCGCGGTGGGCGGTCGAGATCGAGGACCACTACGGCCACCCGATGGACATCGAGTGGGCCAAGGACGGCGACACGGACCAGCTGTTCTTCGTCCAGGCCCGGCCCGAGACCATCCACTCACGCAATGGCAGCGGCGCGTTTCTGAACTACCGCCTCAAGGAGGAGGCGGAGCCGCTCGTCACCGGGCTGGCCATCGGCAGCGCCGTGGCCACCGGTCGGGTCTACCGCATCGAGCGCGTCGAGGAGATCGACCGCTTCCCGGACGGCGGCATCCTGGTCACCCGCATGACCAACCCGGACTGGGTGCCGGCCATGCGGCGGGCCGCGGGCATCGTCACCGACCAGGGGGGCCGAACCTCGCACGCCGCCATCGTGAGCCGGGAGCTGGGCATCGCGGCGGTGATCGGAACGGGCGACGCCACCCGGACGCTCGAGGACAAACAGGAAGTGACGCTCTCCTGCGCCGAGGGGGACGCGGGCTTCGTATACGACGGCATCCTGGAGTACGAGACCGAGGAGCTCGACCTCACGGACATCCCGGAGACCCGGACCCGGATCATGCTCAACATGGGGAGCCCGGCGGACGCCATGCACTGGTGGAGGCTGCCCACGCGCGGCGTGGGGCTGGCCCGCATGGAGTACGTGATCAACAACGCCATCAAGATCCACCCGCTGGCGCTGGTCCACTTCGAGGACGTGCACGATCCCGGCGCGCGGGCCCAGATCAACGAGCTCACGGCGGGCTACAAGGACCGCACCGAGTACTTCGTGGACCGGCTGGCCTGGGGGATCGCGACGATCGCGGCCGTCCACTATCCCGACCCCGTGATCGTCCGCATGAGCGACTTCAAGACCAACGAGTACGCGGACCTGATCGGGGGCGCGCAGTTCGAGCCCACCGAGGCCAACCCTATGCTCGGCTGGCGCGGTGCGTCGCGCTACTACAGCGACGAGTACCGAGAGGGATTCGCGCTCGAGTGCCGCGCCATCCACAAGGCACGGGAGGAGATGGGGCTCACCAACGTGGTCGTGATGATCCCGTTCTGCCGCACGCTCGAGGAGGCGGACCGGGTGCTGGAGGTGCTGGCCGAGAACGGGCTCGAGCGCGGCAAGGACGGCCTCGAGGTCTACGTGATGGCCGAGATCCCGTCCAACGTGATCCTGGCCGAGGAGTTCGCCGAGCGCTTCGACGGCTTCTCGATCGGCTCCAACGACCTCACCCAGCTCACGCTGGGCGTGGACCGTGATGCGGCCCGTCTGGCCTACCTGTTCGACGAGCGCAACGAGGCCGTCAAGCGCACCATCCGGGACCTGATCACCCGGGCCAAGGCGGCGGGCTCCAAGGTAGGGATCTGCGGCCAGGCTCCCAGCGACCACCCCGACTTCGCGGCCTTCCTGGTACAGGCCGGGATCGACACGATCTCGCTCACGCCCGACAGCGTGCTGGGCACGCTGCGGCGGGTAGCCGAGATGGAGAAGGAGCTCGGCATCGAGCCCGGACACGCGAACGGGGCGGGCAAGGCGGCGCTCACAGCCACGGCGTGACGAGGCCGGTGAGGACCAGCGCGCCGGCCCACAGCCGGTCCAGGTCGAGCCACGCCGTACGCAGGAGGCGGAGTCCCACCCGGCGGTACACCACCAGGGCGACCACCGCGGTGACCAGGAGATAACCCGCCGTGTGGAACCCGGTCACGGCCAGCCCGGCCGGGGCCCCGCCGCCCCCGTGGGGAGCTCCCCGGCGCGACGAGGCGTGTGTTGCCCCACGGGAAGATCCGGACTCTCCCTACAGCCGCACCGGCGGCGCCACCGCAGTGTGCAACCCATCGAAACAAGCGGGAATGCCCGGGCGCGGGGACCCAACGCCCGGCGGTCCGGTCGGAGGTCGCCATGACGGAATACGGTTCGCGGTGGAACGGGCGGGAGCCCAGCTGGGACGTGATGCTGCGCGAGCGCCAGGTGACGCGTCGGCTCGAGCGCGAGCGCCGCGTGCCGCCCCTCACTCCGGCGGAGGCGAGGGCGGTTCGGGAGGCGATACGGGCCGTTCTTCGGGGACCGGGCGCCCCCTCGGCCTACGGGATCCTCAAGCGCTTCGATGGGGGCGATGGGGCCTTCGACAGCCGCCACCTGGACCTCCTCCGCGAGGTCGAGCGGCGGGTCAGCGAGCGCCGCGGCGGCCGCGCGGGCACCCGGGCCGCCGAGCGGGCCGCAGACCTGGAGCTCGTCGGAGTCTGAGCGATGGCGTGAAATCGGGGTCCGGGTCCCCTACCTTCGGGGGGATGGCGATGCGCCGCACGGACCCCGAGACGATGGACCGACCGACGACCCTCCCCCTCCTGGCCGACCTGCTCCGCGACCGGAGCCTGGTGGTCCTCACCGGCGCCGGGATCAGCACCGAGTCCGGGATCCCCGACTACCGCGGCGCCGGCAAGGAAGAGCGCGTCCCCATGCCGATCCGCTACCAGGAGTTCGTGCGGAGCCGCGAGGCCCGGAGCCGCTACTGGGCCAGGAGCGCAGTGGGCTGGCCGCGCATGTCCAGCGCCCGCCCCAACCCGGGCCACCTCGCGCTGGCGAGACTCGAGCGGGCCGGCCTCGTCCGCGGAGTCATCACCCAGAACGTGGACGGGCTCCATCAGGCCGCCGGGAGCCGGCGGGTGGTCGAGCTCCACGGCACCCTGTCCCGCGTCCTGTGCCTGGAGTGCGGGGCGCCGGAGGCCCGCTCGGAGGTCCAGGACCGGCTCCGGGGGCTGAACCCGGGCCGGCTCCGACCCGACCGGGACGCCGAGCTCCGGCCGGACGGCGACGCGGATCTGCGGCCCGACGGCGACGCGGACCTGGGCGGGGTCGACCTCGGCGCCTTCTGTCTGCCCGGCTGCCGCTGCTGCGGGGGCGTCCTCAAGCCCGACGTGGTGTTCTTCGGCGAGAACGTGCCGCGCCCCACCGTGGAGCGGGCGTGGCGGCTGTTCGGGGAGTGCGAGGTTCTCCTGGTGGCCGGCTCCTCTCTGACCGTCTACTCCGGCTACCGGTTCGTGCGCCGCGCCGCCGAGGAGGGGAAGCCCATGGCCATCGTCAACGTGGGTGACACCCGGGGCGACCCGCTGGCCGACGTCCGCGTGGACGGACGCACGGGAGAGGTGCTGCCGCGCCTGGCCGAGGCGCTCCTGGGCGCCGCCGGGGGCGACGGCCGGACCGCCTGAGCACCGGGCGGCCCCGGCGCGGCACCCGATGCACGAAGGCCCCGCCGCGGCGGGGCCTTCGCGTGTCCGGTGGTCCCGGCGCCGCGCCCGCGCCGGTCCTTCGCCGCGCCCTGTCTCAGACCGCGGGCGGCTCCCCGGCGGCCGCCTCCCGCCTCTGCCGCAGCTGGCTGTTCCGGATCCCGTACGTGAAGTAGAAGATCATCCCGAGCACGAACCAGATGAGCAGCCGCAGCCACGTCACCATCGGCAGGGACGCCATCAGGTAGAAGGCCGAGATGGCGCCCATCGGCGCCACGAACCACACCCACGGCGTCCTGAAGGGACGGGGAAGCTCCGGCTCCCTCACCCGCAGCACCATGATCCCGATCGACACGATCACGAAGGCCAGCAGGGTGCCGATCGACACCAGGCTGGCCGCGTCGCGCACGGGCAGGATGGCCGCGAAGAAGGCCACGATCGTGCCGGTCACGATCGAGGTGATCCACGGGGTCCGGAACTTGGGGTGGATCTTGTTCACGAACTGTGGCAGGAGCCCGTCGCGCGACATGGTCCAGAAGATCCGCGACTGCCCCATGAGCATGACCAGGATCACCGAGGAGAGACCCGCGATGGCCCCCAGCTTGATGATGCCCGACATCCAGCCCAGCCCGGCGTGGTCGGCGGCCAGCGCGATCGGGTCCGGCACGTCGAGCTGCTTGTAGGGGACCACGCCCGTCGCCACCAGGGAGACCACGATGTAGAGGGCCGTGCAGATGAGGAGCGACCCGATGATGGCCTTGGGCATGTCCTTCTGCGGGTTCTTCGCCTCCTGCGCCGCCGTGGTGATCGCGTCGAAGCCAATGTAGGCGAAGAACACGATCCCGGCGCCCGCCATGACCCCGGTCCACCCGAACGCCTCGCGCGTGCCGGCGTTGGGTGGGATGAAGGGGTGCCAGTTGGCCGGGTTGATGGCCGCCGCGGCTCCGCCGATGAACAGCAGCACCACCGCGACCTTGATGAACACGATGATGTTGTTGGCGGTGGCCGACTCGCGGATCCCGAGCACGAGCAAGCTGGTGACGCAGAAGATGATGAACACGGCCGGAAGGTTGAAGATGGCCGTGGCGTGCGGCAGCGTGGCCACGTTCACGCCGCCCTGCGTGAGGCTGTGCGTGAGGTCCGCGCTCATCACCTGCCACCCGTGCCCGGGGACCTCGATGAGGTGCGTGCCCCGCGCGGCCTGCACCTCGGGCGGGATGTAGATCCCGATCCCGTCCAGGAAGGAGACCACGTAGCCCGACCAGCCGATGGCCACGGTCACGGCGCCGAGCGCGTACTCGAGGATGAGGTCCCATCCGATGATCCAGGCGATGAGCTCGCCCAGGGTGGCGTAGCCGTAGGTGTAGGCGCTCCCCGCCATGGGGACGAGGGAGGCGAACTCGGAGTAGCACAGGGCCGCGAAGACCGAGGCCACGCCCGCCAGGATGAAGGAGAGGACGACGGCCGGGCCGGCGTTCTGGGCCGCCACGGTGCCGGTCAGGACGAAGATGCCGGTGCCGATGATGGCGCCCACTCCGAGCAGGGTCAGGTTGAGCGCGCCCAGGGCCCTCCGGAGCGTCTTGTCGGTGAGCGCCTCTTCCTGGAGCTCCGTGACCGTCTTTCGACGAAACAGGTTCACGTGCGCCTCCACGGCCCGCCCCGGGCGAGCCCCTCGGGTGAGTCCCCATCGACGTGTCCCGGGAGCTCCCCGAGGGGGGACGGGCCACGTCGCGCCGAGCCCAAAGAAGGGACAGGGCCGGGCCGCCGCGCACAAGAGGCCGCGGCGGCGTCCGGCCCCTCGCCTCCTCCCGGGGCGCTCCCTACGAGGTCGCGAGCGCCTCGCGGGCCGCGTCCATCGTGGCCGCCACCTGTCGCAGCGTGCCGGCCACGATCCGGATCTGCTCGGTGGCCTCGTCCCAGCTGCGCTGCTCGATGGCCTCCCGCACCCCCGGCAGCGTCTTCACGCCGTAGCCCGTGTAGAAGCCGGGCGCGTAGATCTGGTGGCGGAACCACGGGCGCCGCGGAAGCCCCTCCTTGCGGGTCATGCTCTGCTCGAGCCCGCCCAGGATCGTGTTGAGCCGCGCGCGCACGTCCTCGGACGGCGCGCCGCCGTCCCGGCTGGCCGCGGCCAGGGCGCGGTCGTAGGCGGCGGCGCTCTCGTTCAGGGCGGCCACGGCGTTCCGCAGGGGCGAGAAGTCCAGGTACGGCACCGCGGCCTGACTGTCGGGAGCCACGTAGGTCTCGGTGGGGTCGTGCGCCACCCGGTAGGCGTCCGAGGCCACCAGCTCGTTGCGGCGGGCCGTGGCCTTCCGCGTCGAGTCGGCCAGCGCCATGACCTGGTCGGCGTAGCGGGCCACGCCCTTCGCGAACGGCGTCAGCGACAGGGGGAGCACCTGGGCGTCCGCCATGCGCAGGGTCAGCCGGCCCGCCGTCCGCGCCAGGGTGACGCCGTACTCGAAGGACGGGTCGCCGTAGCGGACGTACCAGTCGAAGGAGTCGTAGGCGGAGTGGTAGATCCCGCCCCGGCTCTCGCCTCCGAAGCCCAGGTTGATCGATGCGATCCCCAGGTGCTGGAGGAAGGGCGAGTAGTCCGAGCCCGAGCCCAGGGGGGAGAGGGGCAGCTGCTCGGGCTTCCCGCCGGAGCCCGACGCCTCGTCGTCCCCGCGGCCGCTCACGTCGCGCCGGGCCAGGGCCCGGGCCGCCACGCTCACCCCGGTCTCGGGGTCCGGCACGTCGCGCGCCACCTGGTTCACGTAGCGCACCAGCGTGCCGGAGCCGCCCACCCCCAGGAAGCCCCGACCGTTGCTGTCGGAGTTGATGTAGAGGACCGCCTTCTTCTCGAGCTCCTGCGCGTGGTCCTCGGCCCACTCCGTCGAGCCGATGAGGGCCGGCTCCTCGCCGTCCCACGACAGGTAGACGATGGTGCGCCGCGGCTTCCAGCCCGTCTTCGCCAGCGCCCCGACCGCCTTCGCCTCCTCGAGCAGGGCGACCTGGCCGCTGAGCGGGTCCTCGGCCCCGAACACCCAGCCGTCGCGGTGATTGCCGCGCAGCACCCACTCGTCGGGACGCTCGGATCCGGGCAGCATGCCGACCACGTCGTAGGCGGTGGCCAGCTTCCAGTCGAAGGCGAGCTTCAGGTGCACCCTGGCCGGCCCCGGCCCCACGTGGTAGGTGATCGGGAGCCCGCCGCGCCAGCTCTCGGGGGCGACCGGGCCGGCCAGCGCCGCGAGCAGCGGCCGCGCGTCCTCGTAGGAGATCGGGAGCACCGGGATCTTCATGATGGTGGACGCCTCCTCCCGCGAGAGGCGCTTCGCGTCGGCCGTGGCCCCGACGCCCGGCGTGAGGGGGTCGCCCGGATACAGCGGCATGTCCATGACCGAGCCGCGCTGGACGCCCTCGGCCGGGCGGAAGGGCCCGTCCGGCCACGTGTCGCCCTCGTGGTATCCGTCGTCCAGGGGATCCGAGTAGAGGATGCAGCCGATGGCGCCGTGCTCGGCGGCCACCTTGGGCTTGATCCCCCGCCACGAGCCCCCGTAACGCGCGATCACGATCTTGCCCTTCACGTCGATCCCCATGCGCTCCAGGGCCTCGTAGTCGCGCGGGATGCCCTGGTTGACGTACACGAGCCCCGCGGTCACGTCGCCGTCGGCCGAGTAGGCGTTGTAGGGCGGCAGCCGGTGCGCGTACAGGCTCGAGGTCGCGTCGCCCTTCACCGGAGGCTCGCGCAGGGAGGCCCGGAAGCGCGTGGGTGCCACCATCTCCAGCACCCGCTGCTTCGGCGTCGGGAACAGGACCTGGTACTCGTCGATCCGCGTCTGGAAGCCCCACGCCCGGAACAGCGAGTCCACGAACATCGCGTTGACCTTGCCGTGCGGGGAGCCGAGCTGGTTGGGCTCGGAGCTCATCCGCTTGAGCCACGTCCGCAGCTCGGCCGGGTCGAGCAGCGAGTCGAAGCGCATCTCCAGCGTACGCTGGCGCGCGGCGGCCTCGGAAGAGAACCCCAGGAGCGCGGACGTGTCGGACGCCGCGGACGCCGGGTGGGGCGCGCGGGGCGCGCCGCTCGCCGAGGGGACCAGCAGCATCAGCGGGAGGACGAGGGCCGGGAGCGCGGGGATCGCAGCGAGACGCATGGGTGCACGGGCCTCCGATCGAGGGTGGTGGTCGGGCTACGAAGGGAGGACAAGGTGGCGCGGAGGACCTCGCCCGGCAACGTGGGCGCGGAGCGCCACCGGAGGCCCCCCCGCCGCCGAGATGGGGACGCGCGCGTGCTGGCGGGCGGGAGCCGGGCCGCGCAGGTTGGGGCGCCGGGAGGACTCGATCTCGCCCGAACACGCCATGCCCCCTCGCCGGAGCGGCCCCGTGACCCATCCCTCCCCCGGTACGCCGTCCCCCTCGCCTTCCCACGTCCCCTCGGGCGATCGGCTGCCGAGGCGCCTGGGCGCCTGGAGCGCCGGGGCCGTCCTGGTGGGAACGACGATCGGGAGCGGCATCTTCCGCGTGCCGAGCACCGCGGCCGCCGAGGTCGGGACCGCCGGCGCCCTGGCCCTGGTGTGGATCGCCGGCGCGGTGGTCGTGGTGTGCGGAGCGCTCACCCTGTCGGAGCTGTCAGCCATGCTGCCCGAGTCGGGGGGGATGTACGTGTATCTGCGCGAGGGCTTCGGCCCGCTGCCGGCGTTCCTGTACGGCTGGGCGGATCTGGTGCTCACCAACCCCTCGGCCAACGGCGCCATCGCGGTCATCTTCGCCAGCTACCTGGGAGCCTTCCTGCCCCTCTCGGACCTCGGAGTCCGGGCGGTGGCGGCCGCCGCGATCCTGGGGGTGTCGGTGGCGAACATCCGCTCGGTCCGCTGGGGCGCGCGACTCGAGAACGCGACCACGGCGGCCAAGATCCTGGGCCTGCTCGGACTGGCGGGGCTCCTGTTCGCCTTCGGCAGCCGGGCCGGGGGCGGCGCCCTGTCGGCCCCGCCGCGCTTCGCGCCCACGACGTGGGGCGGCTTCGGCGTGGCCCTGATCGCCGTCCTGTGGGCCTACGACGGCTGGGCGGACCTGGTCAAGATGGCGGGCGAGGTGCGGGACCCGGGGCGCACCTTGCCCCGCGCCCTCCTGGGGGGCGCCCTCACGGTGGTGGCGATCTACCTGCTCGTGAACGCCGCCTACCTGTACGTCCTGCCCATGGGCCGCATGGCCGCGTCGAAGCTGGTGGCCGCCGACGCGGCCACGGTCGTGTTCGGTCGGGGCGGCGCCTCGCTGGTCGCGGGCCTGGTGGCGCTGGCCACCTTCGGCTCGCTGAACGGCTCGACCATGACGGGACCCCGCGTGTTCTGGGCGATGGCCGAGGACGGACTCTTCTTCCGCCCGGTGGCGGCCGTGCATCCCCGGTGGCGGACCCCGTGGGTGGCGATCGCCGTGCTCGGCGCGCTGGCGATCGCGTTCGTGTCCTTCCGGACCTTCGAGCAGCTGGCCGACGCCTTTATCCTGGGGTTATGGCCCTTCTACACCCTGGCCGTGTCCAGCGTCTTCGTGCTGCGCCGTCGTCGTCCGGACGCCCCGCGACCCTTCAGGACGCCCGGCTATCCCTGGGTGCCCATGGTGTTCATCCTCGCCTCGCTGGGCCTGCTGGCCAACGCGGCGGTGCAGCGCCCGGCCTCCACTCTCCTGAGCTTCGGCTTCATCCTGACGGGCGTGCCGGCCTACGCGGTGTGGCGGGCCAGGGGAGGGGGCGGCGGCCCCGGCTGGCGACCGCCGGCCCGGTGACACACCTTGAGGGGAGACCGCGCCGCTTCAGGCGACCCCGCTTCCCTCTTCCGACTTCCGACGGAGGCACGCATGAGCACCATGGCCGGCCGCAGCATGATCGAGCGCATGAAAGGCGCCGCCCTGCTGGACGTGCCCACGTTCGAGGAGGTCGAGCACGACACCACCGCGACCGGACAGGCGGCGGGCGTCGTCGGACTGGTGGCGGTGGCCAGCGCGATCGGCGCGATCGGCCACGGCGGCCTGGCGATCGGGTTCGGCATCGTGTGGGCGTTCGTGGGATGGCTGATCTGGTCGGGCCTGTGCTACTTCATCGGGACCAACCTGTTCGAGGGCCAGGCGACCTGGGGCGAGGTGCTGCGCACGGTGGGATTCGCGCAGGCCCCGGGGGTGCTCAACATCGTCGGGTTCATCCCGCTGCTGGGCGGGCTCGTGCGGCTGGCCGTGTTCTTCTGGCTCCTGGCCGCCGTGGTGGTCGCCCTGCGCCAGGCGCTGGACATTTCCACGGGCAAGGCGGTCGTCACCGGGGTCATCGGATGGCTGGTCATGGTCGTCCCGATGATGCTGCTCGGCGCCATGGGAGCCTTCCTGGCCCACTAGCGCCGTGGTCCCCGCCCCGGCCGCCGGGCGCCCCCCCGCCGGCCGCGCGGTGGCCCGAGAGGGCTCGCGTGGGTAGCTTTGAGAACGGGCAGGGAAGCCCGCCCCGCCCCGGGGCGGCGCGCTGCCCCGGATAGGCAGGGAGACGCGATGGAGACGCGCACCGCCTACTGCTCCGCGTGCGACCGCCCGGTGCCGGTCATCCTCGACCCGGCCGCCGAGGAGGGCGTGCGCTTCTCCCCCGAGGACGCGACCCGGGTCATCTGCCTGGACTACGGCGTCCGCTGCACCGGCGCCCTGTGCCCGCTCTTCTCCGTGCGGGATGTCCCGCCCCTCGGCCGCAGCGGCGTGTTCCCGCCGGACCCGGCGACGGACGGCTCCGGCCGCCATCCCGGGCCGCGGGCCGACCGGCCACGGCGCCCCCGCTCCCCCGACCCGGACCGCCCGCGGCCCACCGCCTGAGCCGCCGGCCCCGGCGCGGCCACCCCGCCGGGCCCGGGCGCCAACCTCTCCGGCCCCTTCCACTTCCGCGTCGCTTCCGAGTCCGGGGCGCGACCTTGACGCCCAAATATATTACAAGTAGGTTACGAACGTGAGTGAAAGGAGATAGGTATGGGTTCGTCGCGCAGCCCGCGAGAACGTGTCTTCACCCTGTTCGGGGATTACCTCCTCCACCGTCCGGGCGCCGTGTGGGTCGGGAGCCTCATCGCGCTCCTCGAGCCGCTCGGGCTGACGGAGGGCGCGGCACGCACGGCCCTGTCCCGCATGTCCTCCCGCGGCTGGCTCGTCTCGGAGCGGCGCGGCCGCAACGCCTTCTACACGCTCACCCGCAGGGGTCGGGAGCTGCTCGAGGAAGGCGAGGCGCGCATCTATCGTCCCACCTGGGACCGGCCGTGGGACGGCGCCTGGTGCCTGGTCCACTACTCGATCCCGGAAGAGGATCGCTCCCTGCGCGACAGCCTTCGCCTGCGTCTCTCCTGGCTGGGCTGCGGGTCGCTCGGGAACGGCCTGTGGATCACCCCCCACGACATCGTCGACCGCGTGCGCGGCATCGCGGAGACCCTCGAGATCGAGGAGGGCCTGGAGGTGTTCCGCGCCGCTCGCGCCGCCATCGAGAGCCCCGAGGCCATCGTGGCACGCTGCTGGGACCTGACCTCGGTGCACCGCGACTACCTGGCCTTCATCGACCGCCAGCTGCCGCGCCTGCGCCGCGCGCAGGCCGAGCTCCGGGCGGGCGAGCTGTCCGGGGAACGGGCCTTCGTGCAGCGCTTCGACCTCGTGCACGAGTACCGGCAGTTCCCGTTCGAGGACCCCTACCTGCCCCGCCGGCTCCTGCCGGAGGACTGGGCCGGCGACTGCGCCGCCGGGCTGTTCCAGCGCCTCCACGACCTCCTCCAGGAGCCGGCGGAGTCCTTCGTGGACGGGGTCCTGGCGCGGGCCCAGGCCGAGACCGATTCGACCGTGAGCGTGAGCGTCACCTGAGGGACCACACAGCGACCTGAAGCGTTCGGAGGCAGCCCCATGTCCCATTTCGAGTCCCGACCGGCCGAGGCGTTCGACTTCCAGGACATCCGGTACAGCAAGAAGGACTGGGTGGCCCGGATCACGATCGACCGACCCCACGCGTACAACGCCTACTCGACGCCGGCCCTGCGCGAGCTGGCCATGGCCTTCGAGGACGCGGCCTTCGACGACTCGGTGGCGGTGGTGGTCTACACGGGCTCCGGCACGGACGCCTTCTGCACGGGGGGCGACGTGAAGGAGTACGAGCGCCTCTACACCGACCGCCCGCGCGACTACTGGAAGTACATGCAGCTCTTCCGCGCCTACCTCGAGAGCATCCTGCGCTGCGGCAAGCCGGTCATCGCGCGCCTCAACGGCATGGCGGTGGGCGGCGGTAACGAGTCGCAGATGGCCTGCGACCTGGCCCTGATCGCCGAGCACGCGTGGATCGGGCAGGTCGGCACGCGGGTCGGCAGCGTGGCGGCCGGCGGGGCGACGCAGTGGCTCCCGATTCTCGTCGGGGACCGACGCGCCCGCGAGATCCTCATGCTCAACGAGCGCATCTCGCCGCAGAAGGCGCTGGACTGGGGGCTCGTGAACCGGGTGGTCCCCTCCGTGGTTCGCGACGGCGCGTTCGTGAACGGCGCCACCCAGGAGGAGATCGACAAGGCGCGGCGCGGCCAGGACGGCTACGCCCTCAGCCTCGAGGCCCTGGACCGGGCCGTGGACGAGGTGGTCGACAAGCTCCTGGACAAGTTCGCCGAGTGCACCCGCTTCACCAAGCTCCAGGTCAACGTGTGGAAGGAGATGGCCTGGAACCAGACGATCGGCGCCGCCGGGGACTGGCTGTCGATCCACTACTCGAGCTTCGAGCCGTGGGAGGGCATGCGGGCGTTCGTCGAGAAGCGTGCGCCCCGTTACCGGCACCTCCGGGAGCTGGCCGCCTCCGGCGGTTCCAGCGAGTTCGTGTGGGGGCCCTACCGCCGGAGCTGTGCGGAGTGCGGAGCCGAGGGGATCCCGAGCGGCTTCTCCTTCTGCGGCGCCTGCGGGGCGCCCCTGGGGGAGGCCCACGCCAACGGCGGGCCGGCGGCCGGGGAGGCGAACGCCGGGGCGCATGCGGCCACCAGCGGGGCCGGCGCCGGGGAAGGCGGGTCGTGAGCGGGCCGGGGGCCGGCTCGTGAGCGCCCCGGTGGAAACGGGCTCCCGGGTCCGGTGCGAGCGGGACGGGGGAATCCTGCGCCTGGTCCTGGACCGGCCGCCCCTCAACGTGGCCGACGTGGCGATGCTCGAGGCCCTGGACGCGGCCCTCCACTCCGAGGCGACGTCGCCGGACACGCGAGTGGTCGTCCTGGCCGGGGCCGGACGCGCGTTCTGCGCCGGTGCGGACGTGGCGGACCACGTGCCGGCGCGCGCTCCGGCGATGATCCGCGCCTTCGGTCGTGTCATTCGTGGGCTGCTGGATGTGGAGGTGCCGAGCGTGGCCGCGGTGCACGGGGCGGCGCTCGGCGGGGGCTGCGAGCTGGCGATGGCCTGTGACCTGGTGTGGGCGCGCGAGGATGCGCGGCTCGGTCAGCCCGAGGTCAGGGTGGGGGCCTTCCCGCCGGCGGCGGCCGCTCTCCTGCCACGGCTGGTGGGGCCGCAGGCGGCCCTGGATCTGGTGCTCACCGGGCGCACGATCGGGGCCGAGGAAGCGCTGCGGATAGGGCTCGTGAGCCGCGTCCTCCCCGTGGACTCCTTCGATGCCGACGTGCGCTCGATGGCCGCCGAGCTGGCCGGGTTCAGCCGTCCCGTGCTGGGCGTGGCGCGCCGGGCCGTGCGCGAGGCGATCGGCCGGCCGCTGGGGACCGCCCTCGACCGTGCCGAGTCGCTGTACCTCGAGGAGCTCCTCCCGCTCCGGGACGCGGCGGAGGGGGTGGCGGCGTTCATGGAGAAGCGCGAGCCGGCCTGGAGGGACGCGTGAGCCGGCCGGAAACCAGGGGATCGAGAGGTGTGCCGTGAGCATTCGAAACGGTACGGCGGGGGCCGCGGGCCGGGACCCGGGACGCGAGGCGCGCGAGGCCGCCGTCCGGGAGCTGGTGCCGCAGGGCTCCGGGGCGCCGCTCCAGGAGACCCTCGCGGCCCTCAGGGAGCTGGTCGAGGACACCACCTTCCCGACCGTGCGCGCCTGGCGCGAGGAGGGTGGGAAGGTGCTCGGCCACTTCCAGGTCTACTTCCCGGAGGAGCTGGCGCACGCGGCCGGCATGCTCCCGGTCAAGATGCGGGGCGGCACGGTGGAGCGCCGCGAGGCGGACTCCCACTTCGGCTCCTACATCTGCTCGGTGCTGCGCACCACCCTGGAGCTGGCCCTCACGGGACGGCTGGTGCCGGACCTGTTCGTCACCCACCCGATCTGTGACGCCGCCAGGAACCTGGCCGGGATCTGGGCTCGCACCCTGGACGTCCCGGTGGAGATCCTCTACTTCCCGCAGAATCCGAACTCGGCCTTCTCGGCCGACTACCTGGCCAGCGAGTACCTGCGCGTCCTCGAGGACATCGAGGACGTGGCCGGACGCCGCGTGAGCACGGACGACCTCCGGGGCTCGATCCGGGTGTTCAACGAGAACCGGCGCCTCCTGCGCGCCCTGTACCGCATCAAGCGCGAGGAGCCGTGGCAGCTGCCGGTGGACGAGGCCTACGTGCTCACGACGGTCGGGGGGCTCATCACCCGGGAGGAGCACAACGAGCTCCTCTCGGGGCTCCTGCCCCGCATCCAGGAGCGCGACGCCCGGCAGCCAGGACAAGATCCGCGTGGTCTTCGAGGGCGGCTTCTGCGAGCAGCCCCCGCTCGACCTGCTCGGGCGCCATCGCGGAGTTCTGCTACGTGGTGGACGACGACCTGCTGATCGGCCTGCGCTGGATCCTGTCCGACGTGCCCCGCACGCCGGCGACCCCGTGGCACGACCTCGCCGCGGCGTACCTGGACGACTCCTCCTACAGCCCCGTGCAGCACGACCTGCGCAAGCCCAAGGAGAAGATGCTGCTGGAGCGCATCCGGAACGGGGCGGAGGCACAGGCCTGCATCGTGGCCGCGGCCAAGATGTGCGAGCCCGGCCTCGACGAGCAGGTGGCCTACTCGCAGGCGCTCGACGAGGAGGGCATCCCCTACTTCGTCACGGAGTTCGAGGAGCGCATGAGCACCTTCGGCCACCTGCAGATCCAGCTCGAGACCTTCGTCGAGAACCACCTGCTGTTCGGGGAAACGGCGGCCAAGGGAGGCAAGCGATGACCACGACCACCGACATCGTGGGCCGCGGCGCCCGCGAGGGCCGCCGCCTGTTCGAGGGATGGTTCGACGAGCTCACCCGGACGGCGGAGGAGGGCCGGCCGGCCGCGTACGTGTTCGTCATGGGGAGCCTGTGCGAGATCCTGCGCACCTTCGACCTGCCGGCGGTGTTCCCGGAGATCCACTCGCTGCAGACCGCCGTGCGCCACGTGGCGGACGAGTACCTGAGCCAGGCCGAGGACGAGGGCTTCTCGCCGGACGTATGCGGCTACGTCAAGGCGGACTACGCGCTCCAGCTCCGGGGGGGCGAGCACCCCATGGGGCGGATCCCGCCCCCGTCCATCGCGCTCCTCACCAACGCCTGCAACACCTACGTGAAGTGGGCGGAGATCTGGGAGCGCATGTACGGCACCCCCGTCTTTACCCTGGACGTCCCGGGCACGCGCCAGCCCGTCAACATTGGCGGCATGGGTCCGACGCCCGACTCCGGAGGACCCGGCGCGACGCACGATCCCGGCGGCTTCGCGCGGGATCGGCGCTACGTGGAGGGCCAGCTCCGGGAGATCATCGACGCGTGCGAGGAGGTCTCGGGGGTGGCGTTCGACATCGACCGGCTACGGGAGGTCCTGCGGCTGACCAACGACATGGCGGCCAGCTGGCGCAGGCTTCTCGAGCTCAACCGGCACCGGCCCGCGGCCTTCGACGCCATGCTCGAGGGCACGATCTACCTGGGCGTGGCCAACGTGCTGCGCGGCACCGAGGAGGGCGCGGCCTACTTCCGCGACCTGGTCGAGGAGATGGAGCTGCGGACCCGGGAGGGGCTGGGGCCCCTGGGGGCGCGCGTGGAGGAGAAGCACCGCCTGGCCTTCGTGGGCGTGCCCTGCTACCCGATATTCCGCCGCTTCTACGAGCTGTTCTCGGAGTGGGGCGGGGTGTTCGTCGGCTCCACCTACACCTGGTTCGCCTCGGGCGGACTGGACGAGTCGTTCGAGTACGACCTCGACCACCCCATGGAGAGCCTGGCCGAGGGGGTCCTGCTCACCGTCCGCCGGGCCATGGACAGCCTCATGCTTTCCAGGACCGCTCGCTCATCCAGGCTATGGACGAGTTCGGGATCGACGGCGTGGTCTACCACCCGATCAAGAGCTGCCGGACGGTGTCCACCGGCCTGGCCGCCAGCCGCCGCGCGCTGCTCGACGCGCGCGACGTGCTGTGCCTCTACATCGAGTCGGACATGATGGACAAGCGGGTCGTGTCCGAGGCGCAGCTCAAGAACCGCATCGACGCGTTCTTCGAGGGACTCGAGTCCCGGCGCCTACGGAGGGAAGCATGAGCTACGCGGCGGGCGTGGACGTCGGCTCCACGCAGACCAAGGCGGTGATCGTGGACCGGCACGCCGAGATCGTCGGACGGAGCCTCATCCCCACGGGCGCCGACGTGGTGGCGGCCGCCCAGCGCGCCTACGACCTGGCGCTGGAGGAGGCGGGCGTCGGGGCCGGGCAGGTGGGGAGCGTGGTCGGCACGGGCTACGGCCGCTACAAGGTGGAGTTCGGCGACACGCAGGTGACCGAGATCGTGTGCCACGCCCGGGGCGCGGCCAAGATGTTCCCGGGCACGCGCACCGTGCTCGACATGGGCGGCCAGGACACCAAGGCCATCCGCGTGCAGGCGGGCGGCGAGGTGGTCGACTTCTGCATGAACGACAAGTGCGCCGCCGGGACCGGCCGCTTCCTGCAGTCGGCCGCCGCGGCGCTCGAGCTCCGCCTGGACCAGCTCGGCCCCACGGCCCTGCGCGGCAAGCGCCCGGTGGAGATCACCACCACCTGCACCGTGTTCGCCGAGTCCGAGGTGCTCTCGTGGCTGAGCCGGGGCCGCAAGGTGGAGGACATCCTGGCGGGGGTGCACCGCTCCATCGGCTCCCGCTCCTTCGGGCTGCTCAAGCGGGTGGGGATCGAGGACGAGATCACCTTCACGGGAGGCGTCACCCGGAACGCGGCCATGGTGGCCGTGCTCGAGGAGATCCTGGACTCCCGCATGAACGTGAGCGAGGACTCGCACTACATGGGCGCCCTGGGCGCCGCCCTGTTCGCCAGGGAGCGGGCGTCGGGCGCCCCGACTCCGGCCGGCGCCGGGGAGGGGGCCGCATGAGCATCGCGGCGGGCGTCGACATCGGCTCGACCCACACCAAGGCCGCCCTGCTGGTGGACGGCGAGCTGGCCGGGACCGCCATCCGGCACACCGGCTTCCGGCTCGAGGAGGCCGCGAGGGAGGCGCTGGAGGAGGCCTGCTCGGTGGTGGACATCCGGCCCGAGGACGTCGACTACCTGACCACGACGGGCTACGGGCGCAACCGGATCGCCGAGCGTGACCTCCAGGTGACCGACCTCACGGCGCAGGCGTGGGGCGCGCGGCGCTTCTTCCCGGCCACGCGCACCGTGCTGGACGTGGGAGGCCAGACCATGAAGGCCCTGCGCCTGGACGACGTGGGGCGCGTGGTCTCCTTCCGGCTCAACGACAAGTGCGCGGCCGGCACGGGCGCCTTCCTCGAGAAGACGGCCCGCTACCTGGGCCATCCCGTCGAGGAGATCGGCGACGTGGCCGCCGGCGCGACGGAGGCCGTGCCGATCTCGGGCGTGTGCGCCGTGTTCGCCGAGTCCGAGGTCATCAACCACGTGAGCCAGGGCCGCCGGGCGCCCGAGATCCTGCGGGGCGCCATGGAGTCCCTGGTCGAGAAGTCCGTGCGTCTCATGAAGCGCGTCGGCCTCGAGCCGGAGTTCACCCTGGTGGGCGGCATCATGCGCTTCCCGACCATGGTCGAGGTGATGCGACGCGACCTGGCCGAGGAGGTGAACGTCCCGGCCGGGGAGCTGGTCCAGTTCACCGGCGCCATAGGGGCCGCCGTCCTCTCGGCCTACCGGCTCGAGCAGGCGCGCGGGGCCCCCGCGGCGCGGATCGCCTGAGGGCGCCGTGGACACCGTGCACGCCGAGCGGCTGGCGCCCTGGGTCAAGCGCTTCGTGGCGACCCCGAACCGGGCCCGGGAGGCCGCCGAGATCTATGAGCGGCTGGGGCACGAGGTGCGCCTCGAACCCGCCGCGGGAGAGGACCTCCCGGACGGCTGCGAGGGCTGCGCCCTGGCGCTGGGCCTGTTCCAAACCGTGTACACCAGGAGTCTGACATGAGAGCGGCGGTGTTCCACGGGGCCGGCCAGCCCCTCACCCTGGAGGAAGTGGCCCTCCCCGAGCCTGGACCGGACGACATCGTGGTCCGGGTGGCCGCGTGCGGCGTGTGCCACACCGACCTCCACTACATCGACCACGGGACTCCCACCTTCAAGGCCCCGCCCCTCATCCTGGGCCACGAGGTGGCGGGCACGGTCCACGCGGTCGGCCGCGACGTGGAGCGGTTCGAGACGGGCGCGCGCGTGCTCCTCCCGGCGGTCCTCCCGTGCGGCACCTGCCGCATGTGCCGCACGGGCCGGGAGAACATCTGCGAGAACGGCCTCATGCTCGGGAACCACATCGACGGGGGCTACGCCGAGTTCATCCGCGTGCCGGCCCGCGACGCCTTCCGGCTCCCCGAGGAGATCCCCCTGGTCGAGGGCTCGATCATCGCCGACGCGCTCACCACGCCCTACCACGCCGTGGTGAACCGGGGCCGCGTGATCCCGGGCGACGTGGTCGTGGTCGTGGGCTGCGGCGGGATCGGCCTCAACGTGGTGCAGATGGCGGCCGCCGTCGGCGCCCGGGTGGTGGCGGTGGACCTCAATCCCGCCAAGCTCGAGTGGGCCCGGAAGCTGGGGGCCGCCGAGACGCTGGACTCGGGCGCGACCGACCGCCCGGACCGCGCCCTGCGCGAGCTCACGGGCGGCGGCGCGGACGTGGCCTTCGAGGCGGTCGGCCACGCGGCCACCCAGGAGCTGGCCCTCGGCAGCCTGCGCAGCGGCGGGCGGCTCGTCCTGGTGGGCTACAGCCCGGAGACCATGGCGCTCAACGCCGGACGGGTCATGTTCCGCGAGCTCGAGGTGATGGGGTCCCTGGGCTGCCGGCCGGTGGACTATCCCCGCGCCATCGAGCTGGCCCGCCAGGGCCGCGTGCGGGTGGTCGAGCTCGTCACCCACCGCTTCCCGCTCGAGGAGATCGACCGGGCGTTCGACGTCCTGCGCTCGGGCGAGGCCATCCGGGCCGTGGTGACGCCGGGCGCCGAGGCGGTGCCGGCGTGACGGGGCCCGTCTGATGGGGCCGGCGGCAGCAGCCGACGGACCGCCGCGGGTCACGGACGCGCTGCGCGGCGAGCACGGCGCCCTGTACGCGCTGTTCGGGGCAATCCGCGACCTCCTGGACGAGGCGACCTCGGACGGCGCCCGGGCGCGCCTGCTCGCGCCGGCTCCTCGCCCCGGTGCTCGCCTCGCACGCCGGACCTCGAGGACGGGCTCCTTCTCGCCCGCGTTCGAGGGTGCGGGAGCCCGGCCCTCTGGCCGCCATGGAGGAGGAGCATCGCGGCATCGAGGCGCTGCTCGAGGCGCTGGCCCGCGAGCGGGACGACGCGCGCGTGCGAGACCTCCTCGAGGAGCTCCTGGATGCCGCTCGCCTTCACTTCGAGCGCGAGGAGGTGGCCGCCTTCCCGTTCGCCGAGTCGCACCTGGAGGATGGGGTCCTCCGCCGGCTCGGGAGCGAGTGGGCCGCCCGCCGCGGGGTGCGGCTGGACTGAGCCCGGGGCGCGCGGTCGGCCACCGTCCGGCCGCGCGCCCGCCGCCCTCCCACCGCCCATTCTCCTCCCGCCCGTCCGCCCCCCTCCACTGGACCGCACATCCCACCCCGCCTAGCTTTCTCTCCCCCTGGGTCCGCCCTGACGACCGGGCTCCTCGCGGAGGCCCGGCCCAAGGCCTCCCCGTGAAGCGAGGGTTACATGAGGCCCACCGACGTATCGGATCCGCAGTACTTCCACCGCGTGGTGGACTGCCAGTGGGCGTGCCCCGCCCACACCAACGTCCCCGAGTACATCCGGCTCATCGCCGCCGGGCGCTACACCGAGGCCTACATGCTGAACCGGAAGTCCAACGTATTTCCGGGGATCCTGGGCCGAACGTGCGACCGCCCGTGCGAGCCCGCCTGCCGGCGGACGCGCATCGATGGCGAGCCGGTGGCCATCTGCCGGCTGAAGCGCGTGGCGGCGGACCTCCGGGGCGACGTGGACGGTCTCCTCCCGGCGGTCCCGGACGAGAAGAACGGGCGCCGGATCGCCTGCGTCGGGGCCGGGCCGGCCTCTCTCACGGTGGCCAACGACCTCCTGCCGCTGGGTTACGAGGTGACGATCTTCGAGAAGCTCGAGCGCCCCGGCGGGCTCATGTGGACGAACATCCCCGAGTTCCGCTTGCCGGGCCGCGTCCTGTGGGAGGAAATCGATACCATCCTGGACCTGGGGGTGGACCTCCGGCTGGGCGCGCCGGTCGAGAGCCTGGCCGCGCTCCTGGAGGGCGACATGGGCGGGCCGTTCGACGCCGTGTTCCTCGGCTCGGGTGCGCCCAAGGGCAAGGAGCTCGAGCTGCCGGGCCGCCACGACACCGACCGCATCCACATCGGCATCGAGTGGCTGGAGGCCGTGCGCTTCGGGCACGTGGACACGGTCGGCGACCGGGTGCTGGTCATCGGGGTGGGCAACACGGCCATGGACTGCTGCCGCACGGCCATGCGTCTGGGCGCCTCCGACGTGAAGGTCATGGCGCGCAAGAGCCGCAAGCACTTCAAGGCCTCGCCGTGGGAGCTCGAGGACGCCGAGGGCGAGGGCGTGCAGATCGTGGAGAACCACGCGCCGTCGCGCTACGTGGTCGAGGACGGGAAGCTGGTGGGCATGGAGTTCGAGCTCGCCACCTGGCACCCGGGCCCGGACGGCCGACTCAAGAAGGAGACGCACGGGAGCACGACGATCGCCTGCGACGAGGTCATCCTGGCCATCGGCCAGGACAACGCCTTCCCCTGGATCGAGCGGGACATCGGAATCGAGTTCGGCGACTGGGACATGCCGGTCGTGGATCGCACCACCTTCCAGACCACCCGGCCGGGCGTGTTCGCCGGGGGAGACGCCGCCTGGGGCCCGGAGAACATCATCTGGGCCGTCGAGCACGGTCACCAGGCCGCCATCTCGATCCACTCGTACTGCGAGGGCCGCCCGCTCGAGGAGCGCCCGGCCTACGGCCAGAACCTCATCAGCGAGAAGATGGGGCTGCACGAGTGGAGCTACTCGAACGACTACGACGAGGCCGAGCGCGCCCGCATGCGCTACGCGGACCTGGAGCGCCGCCGCGCCCACCTGGACCTGGAGGCGGAGCTGGGGTTCGACTTCGACCAGGCCCTCCAGGAGGTCGAGCGCTGCCTGAACTGCGACGTCCAGACCTACTTCACGCGCGAGCTGTGCATCGAGTGCGACGCCTGCGTGGACGTGTGTCCGCTCTCGTGCTTGACGATCACGGCCGACGGGCCCGAAATCGAGCTGCGCCAGCGGCTCACGGTGCCGGCCCTCAACCTGGACGAGCCGCTGTACGCCTCCGACACCCTGCCGCAGACCGGGCGCCTCATGATCAAGGACGAGGACCTCTGCATCCACTGCGGCCTGTGCGCCGAGCGCTGCCCCACGGCCGCCTGGGACATGCGAAGCTCCGATCTCCTCATTCCGTACGCGGGACTGGACGCCGGCCAGGCGCGCCCGGCGCGCGGCGCGCCCGCGGAGGTCGCGTGAGCCCGGCGGGCCGCGTCCCGACGTCGCGCGCCCCGGAGCCCTCCGCCGGGACGGAGCCCGGCGCCGAGGGCGAGGGGCGCGACGCGCGGATCAACGACCTCGCCCTCAAGATCGCCACGGTCAACGGCACCGGGTCGGCCAGCGCCAACGGCCTCCTCATGCAGGCCATCTTCCGCATGGGGATCCCGGTCACGGGAAAGAACGTGTTCCCCTCCAACATCCAGGGCCTGCCGACCTGGTACGAGATCCGGGTGAGCGGGGAGGGGTGGACGGCGCGCAGCCCCGAGTACGACCTGATCGTGGCCATGAATCCGGCCACCTACGCGCGCGATATCGACGAGGTCCAGACGGGCGGCTGGGTCCTGCACGACAGCTCGTGGCCCCTGGCCCGGGAGCTCCGCCGCGAGGACGTGACCTTCCTGGGCGTGCCCCTGGCCCGCATGGGCTCGGAGCACTTCCACGGCTCGCGCACCCGCATCCTCATGAAGAACGTGGGCTACGTGGGGGCGCTCTCCGCCCTGCTGCAGGTGGACCGGGACGTGGTGCGCAGCCTCCTCGAGGAGCGCTTCGGGGAGAAGAAGCGGGCGCTCCTCGACGCCAACTTCGAGGCGTTCGACCTGGGGTTCGAGTTCGCCCGGGAGCACTTCGACTGCCCGCTCCCCATCCGGCTCTCGCCCATGGACGCCACCAGGGACTCGGTGCTCATCGATGGCAACACGGCGGCGGCCATCGGGTGTCTGTACGCGGGCGCCACGGTGGCCTCCTGGTACCCGATCACCCCCTCGACCTCGCTCGTCCAGGCGTTCGAGGCCTTCGCGAACCGGTACCGGAAGGACCCCGACACCGGGAAGCTGCGGGTGGCCGTGATCCAGGCCGAGGACGAGCTGGCGGCGGCCGGCATGGCGATCGGGGCGGGCTGGATGGGAGCCCGCTCGTTCACGTCGACCAGCGGGGCGGGGATCTCGCTCATGTCGGAGTTCATCGGGCTCGCCTACTACACGGAGATCCCGGTCGTCCTGTTCGACATCCAGAGGGTGGGGCCCTCCACGGGGATGCCGACCCGGACGCAGCAGGGCGACATCCTCATGGTGGCCTATGCCTCCCACGGCGACACCAAGCACATCGCGCTCTTCCCGGCCGACCCGAAGGAGTGCTTCGAGCTGGCGGTGGCGGCCTTCGACCTGGCCGAGCGCTTCCAGACGCCGGTGTTCGTGGTCTCGGACCTCGACATCGGGATGAACGACTGGGTGGTGCCCCGCTTCGAGTGGGACGACGACTACCGCCCCGACCGCGGCAAGGTGCTCACCGCCGAAGAGCTCGAGGCGGGGGCCGTGTTCCACCGGTACGAGGACGTGGATGGCGACGGGATCCCGTGGCGGACGCTGCCCGGCGTCCATCCGCGCGGCGCCTTCTTCACCCGGGGCTCGGGGCACGACCGCTACGCCCGCTACACGGAGGACGCCGGCCCGTACACGGACGTGGTGGACCGCCTGACCCGCAAGCACGCCACCGCCGCCGCGCACGTGCCGGCGCCGGTCATCGCGCGGATGCCGGGCGCCACCATGGGCCTGCTGACGATCGGCGGGTGCGACGCGGCCTGTCGGGAGGCCGTGCACGGGCTGGCGGAGCGCGGCGTCCCGCTCGACTACATGCGGGTCCGGGCCTTCCCGTTCGGGGAGGAGGTGGAGGCCTTCCTGCTGGAGCACCCGACCACCTTCATCGTCGAGCAGAACCGCGACGCCCAGCTCCACCACCTGCTCCTGGCCGAGACGGCGGTCACCAAGGACCGCCTGGCCTCCGTGCGGCGCTACGGCGGATTGCCGCTCAGCGCCGTGCACGTGGTGGAGGACGTGCTCGGCCTCCTGGGGGAGGGGGGCGGGAACGGCGACGGGGCGGCCGCGTCCGGAGGCACGGTCGGAGCCGCGGCCGGCGCCCGCGGCGGCAACGGAGCGCGGGCGGAGGGCGGACGCGGGAGCCCGGGGCGCTCGGGCTCGGACGGTGGATCGCAGGGCCGCGGCGCCGGCGCGCCACGGAACGCCGCGGGCCCCGAGGGAGGTGACGCGTGACCTACATCGAGAAGCCGCGGGTCCACCATCCCGCCCTCGAGAAGAACGAGCTCGGTCTCACCCGGCGCGACTACGAGGGCCGCATGTCGACCCTGTGCGCGGGCTGCGGGCACGACTCGGTCACCGCGGCCATCATCGAGACGTTCTGGAAGCTGTCGGTGCCCCCGCACCGGGTGGCCAAGCTGAGCGGGATCGGGTGCTCGGCCAAGACGCCCACCTACTTCATCCAGGAGGCGCACGGCTTCAACGCCGTGCACGGCCGCATGCCCTCCATCGTCACGGGCGGCAACGCCGCCAACCGGGACCTCGTCTACATCGGGATCAGCGGCGACGGGGACTCCCTGTCCATCGGCCTCGGGCAGCTGTGCCACGCCATCCGGCGCAACGTGGACATGCTCTACGTGCTCGAGAACAACGGCGTGTACGGCCTCACCAAGGGCCAGTTCTCCGCCTCGGCCGACGTGGGCTCGCGGTCCAAGACGGGCGAGGTGAACCGGCAGCGGCCCATCGACCCCGTGCTCCTGGCTCTGTCGCTGGGGGCCAGCTTCGTGGCCCGGAGCTTCTCGGGCGACAAGGCGCAGCTCGTCCCCATCCTCGAGGCGGGGCTCCGGCACCGCGGTCTGGCCCTGGTCGACGTGATCTCGCCGTGCGTCACCTTCAACGACCACGAGGGCTCCACCAAGAGCTACCGCTACACGCGCGAGCACGAGGTGGTGGCCGTGGAGGCCGACTTCGTGCCGCTCCGGCGCGAGATCACGGCCGAGTACGGGCCCGGCGACGTGCGCGAGGTGGCCATGCACGACGGCAGCGTGGTGCGCTTCCGGAAGGTGCCGGCCCACTACGATCCCACCGACCGCGACGCCGCCTACGCCTACGTTCGCGAGCGCCAGGAGGCCGGCGAGGTCCCGACCGGGCTCCTCCACATCGACCCCACCGGTCAGGAGATGCACGAGGTGCTGGGCACGGTCGAGACGCCGCTGGTCGATCTCCCCTACGAGGCGCTGTGTCCCGGCCGCGAGAAGCTGTCCGAGATCATGGCGGCTTTCCGGTAGGGCGACCGGGCGCCGCTCACCTCGTGCCCGCGGCTTCTTTCCCGGTCGCGGGGACGCCGAGGATTCTCGAACGTCGTATCCTCACGAGGCCTCCACTTCGCCGTCGTAGGACAGGACGCGCTCGGCCATGACGCCCGTCACGGCGGGCCCTCGGGGCACGGGCCGTAGGTCAGGATGCGGTAGTCGATCAGGAAGGAGCCCTCCAGGGTGCCGGTGGCGTGGACGGTCATGCTCCCACCCGGGGTGTTGGGGGTCGGCGCCGCGCGGATCGCGGCTCCGGCAAGCGAGGCGACGAGCACCGCGACTCCGATCGCCCACGGACCGGCGGCCCGGACCGCGATGGCGCCCCGGTTCACGAGTCGGACTCCGATGGCGGCAGCAGGCCGAGCTGCGCCATGGCCGCCAGGTTGTCCCAGCCGATCCAGGTCTCCGCGATCTCGCCGTCCGCTATGCGGTGGAAGACGAAGTTCATGATGTCGATCGTCCTTCCCGTGGCGGCGACGTCGCTCATGGCACCACGCTGCGTGCCGGTGCCGCGCGTGATGCAGGCGATGTAGGGTCCCTCGGCCACCATCAGCTCGATCTCCTCGTGCCAGTCGGGGAAGATGGCGAACTGCTCGCGGAGAAACCGGAGCATCTCCTCGATGCCGCGGATCTCCTGCATGTCCGTGGTCGCCTGACTGTGCCGGGCGTACTCGGGGCTCAACACGTCACGGAACACGTCCAGGTCGGCCTTGTTGACGCCCTCCTCCACCACATGGCGAACGAGCCGCTTGTTGTCTTCCAGGCTGCTCATGCGTGGGATCCTCCCTTGGTGTGAACGTCCGCACGGCGGTGGAGGCCCAGTCACGGGATGCGGCCACGTGTGCTCCGGCCTCGTTCAGGCGCTCGACCCGCGCGGCCGCCCTCTCTCTGGCTACTCCCCGGCCGCCACCCGCCTCACGATCTCGTACATCATGCCGGTCCCCCGCCGGATGTTCTCCACGGACAGCCGCTCGTCGTTGCCGTGGATGCCGTGCTCGTCCTCCTCCGGGATCAGGAAGGGCGCGAACCCGTAGCAGTGGACTCCCAGGTCGCGGAAGAAGTGGCTGTCCGTGAACCCGGTCTCCACGGACGGGACCACGGCGGCGCCGGGGAAGCGCGCCTTCACGACGTCGTGGATGGCCCGGTACAGCGGATCGTCGGTGGGCGAGACGGCCGGCGTGAAGCCCATGATCTTCTCGATCCGGATGGACGGATCGGCGATGATCGTGGCCAGTCGCGCGATGAACGCGTCCTGGTCCTGGTCGGGCAGGAGCCGGCAGTCCAGCTGCGCCTCGGCGGTGGGCGGCACCACGTTGATCTTGTCGCTGCCGTGCAGGACCGTGATCGAGCAGGTGTTGCGGACCAGGGCGGCCATGGACGGGTGGTCGATCTGGAGCTTCAGCACCGTGTCCCGGCTGTTCACCGCCTCCGCGATGTCGCCGTAGGCCTTCTTCCACCCCGGGCCCACGCTGGGCGCGAGGGCCTTGAAGTAGGCGTCCACGGCTGGGCACGACCCGGGGCTGGAAGTGGTAGGTCTGGATCGCGTACAGGGCCGCCACCAGCCGGTTCACGGCGGAGGCCACCGGCGGGGTCGAGCCGTGGCCGGGGCACCCCGGTCGAGGTGAGCTTCAGCCACAGCGGCACCTTCTGCGTCACCTCGATCCCGAACTGCTCGCGGCCGTCCGAGACCGTGCCCATGCCGCCCTCGTTCAGAAGCATCCCCGCGCCCCGGAACGCCTCGGGGTGGTGCTTCACCACCCAGCCGGCGCCGTAGAAGCCGCCCGCCTCCTCGTCCGCGGTGGCCATGAAGATCACGTCGCGATCCAGGGGGACCTTCAGCCGGTGCAGGGCGAGGAAGGCCTCCAGCTCCACGATCCCCAGCGTCTTCGTGTCCAGGGCGCCGCGGGCGTAGACCGTGTCGCTCCTCACCTCGGCCGCGAAGGGAGGCGCGTGCCAGTAGGCGGTGTCGGCGGGCACCACGTCCATGTGGGAGAGGAGGAGCAGGGCGGGCGCGTCGCCCGAGCCCTTCAGCCGGGCCCACACGTTTCCGCGGCCGGCCGCCGACACGGCCGTGTCGAACGGGATGCCCTCCCGCGCGAAGATCTGCGCGAAGAAGCGCATGGTGCGGACCTCGTTCCCCGGCGGGTTCGTGGTGTTGATGCGCAGGTAGTCGCGCGTCGAGGCTCACCGCCTCGGTCGCCATGGTGGCCGTGTCGGGCGACTGGGCGCGGAGCGATCGCCAGCGGCGGGGCCGCGCTCGCGGCCAGCAGGAGGGCCATCGCGAGGGCCGTGGACGGCACGGCGGACGACGGGGCGGCTGCGAGCGGGGCACGGCGCATGGCTCGACCTCGGCGGCTGGGGTGGCGGCGCGCGCGTCACGACACCGGGGGGCGGAGCGCCCCTCCACGGTAGCGTGCGCGACCGCCTCCGGCCAGTTTGGCACGCCGTAGTGCGCCAGCCCAGCGGGAGGAGACCATGCCCACCATCGACGTCGACGGCCGCACGATCGGATTCGAGGATACGGGGGGAGACGGTCCCGCCGTCCTCTTCCTGCACGGCTTTCTCATGGACCGCTCCATGTTCGGGCCCCAGGTCGAGGACCTGGCCCCCGACTTCCGCTGCATCTCCATGGACGAGAGCGGCTTCGGGGAGACGCCGGTGTGGGGTCCCTTCACCTACTGGGACCTGGCGGACGACGCCGTCGGGCCTGCTGGACGACTGGGCGTGGAACGCGCCGTGTTCGCCGGCATGTCGCAGGGAGGGTTCGTGGCCCTGCGCGCCGCGCTCCGGCACCCGGACCGGGTCCGGGCGCTGGTGCTCATCGCCACCGACGCCGGCGTGGACGACGAGGAGACCCGCGAGGGCTACCGGCAGATGTTCGCCACCTGGAGGGCGCAGGGGCCCATCGATCCGATCACCGAGACGCTGGCGGACCTCATCCTGGGGGACGACCCGGAGCTGCGGAGCCGCTGGATCGCGAAGTGGAAGGCGATCGATCCCGGCGCCCTGGCCGAGCCGGTGGCCTGCCTGCTGGACCGGGAGAGCGTCTCGGACGTCTGGGCGAGATCCGCTGTCCCGCCCTGGTCGTGCACGGGGAGAACGACGTGTCCATCGATCCCGTCGCGGGCCGAGGCGGTCGCCGCGGCGCTCCCCGATGTCGCGGCCTGGTGCGGGTGCCGGGGGCCATGCACGCCGCCTGCCTCAGCCACCCGAGGTGGTGAACCCGCCTCTGCGCGCCTTCCTCGACGAGGTCGTGTCGAGGGGCCTGACGGGCTCGGCGGCCTTCCGGCGGCCGCTCCGTCCGTCGCGTCGAGACCGGGTCTCATCGAACCCGCATGCCGTTCGTCGCGTGGCCGTTGCAGTCGGGGCGCGCTCCCTCCCACTTCATCGTGTAGCGGTGCCCGAACTTCGGGCACCGGCTCCGGCACCCCGGCTCGTTCGAAGGCGGGAGCCGACACGCGGCGGTGGAGGTGGACGATGGCACGAGCGGCTCGCTCCTTCCGGCAGCCATCCCCGGGCGACTTCCGCAGGCCCGGATTCGAGGACGAGGCGATCCCGGAGCTCGAGGTGCTCTAACGCCCGCGCGCTGCGGCTCACGGGCGGGGACGCCATGCGGGCCTCCGACCTCGTCCAGGACACCATGGTCCGGGCCTACCGCGCCTGGGACGCCTACGAGAGAGGCACGAACGTGGGCGCGTGGCTCATGACCATCCTCCGCAACACTTTCATCAGCGACTATCGCCGCCGAAAGCGCGCCCCCACGCCGGTCGAGCTCGACGAGCGGGCCGTGTCGGTGTTCCACCTGGTGAGCGACAGCGACCCGGAGGGCGAGTTCTTCCACCGGATCATCGACCGCGAGGTGGTGCGGGCCATCGAGGCTCTCCCCGAGGAGTTCCGCGTCCCGCTGGTGCTCTCGGACCTGCACGGCCTCAACTACGCCGAGATCGGGGAGCTGCTCGATATCCCCCTGGGAACGGTGAAGTCGCGCCTGCACAGGGCCCGCCGAAGGCTGCAGCACCGCCTGTACGATTACGCCCTGGAGATGGGATACGTGAGCGGACCGGCCCCGGGGCATGGAGAGGCCCGCGCCGCGGCCACCGCCTGAGCCCGGGCCGTTCGCCGGACCGAGCGGCGCCCGACCAACCTCGGTCACCGCCGCCCCACCGCCGTCGCCTGACCCCCGCCACCGCCCTCCGACCCCTCGTCCGGCCGCTTTACCACACTGTTACGAATCCTTTGCAGCGCCGTGGGGCGCGGCGGCCATCGTGTGCCGTCGACACCAGCGCGTGTCCATCGCCCGGACGGAGGAGCCGTCCCGCGCGGTGCGATCTGCGACCCAGGAGAGGGATGACGATGAAGATCATGCGATGGTCCGCAGCGGCACTGGCGCTCTTCGTGGCCGCCGCGTGGATGCCGCGCTCCGCGAGCGCCCAGGACGTCAGCACCAGCGGCGTGGTGTACGCGCAGTGGCTCTACCAGCTCAAGCAGGACGCCGACAGCTCGCACTTCAACGGGTTCGACGTCACCCGGGCATACGTGAATCTCCGGGGCAAGTTCGGCGGTGGCGTGTCCACCCGGGTCACCGGCGACATCTACCGTGACGCCAACGGGTCCTACAACTACCGGCTCAAGTACGCCTACGTGGGCTTCACGCCCAGGAACAGCCCGGTGACCTTCCTGTTCGGCCAGGTGCAGACGCCGTGGCTGGACTGGAACGAGGGCATGTGGGGCTACCGGATGCAGGGCACGATGGCCCTGGACCGGAACCACTACCTCTCCTCCTCGGACATCGGCCTGGTGATGGACGGGACCTTCCAGAACCACCTGTTCGACTTCTACGCGGGCGTGTACAACGGCGAGGGCTACCACGCCGCCGAGGGTGACAGGCACAAGGACGTCATGGCCCGCGCCTCGGTGCGGCTCCTCGAGAGCGACGACATGAGCGCGCGCGGCGGCCTGCGGCTGACGGCCGAGGGCCAGCTCGGCGCGCCCACCGGCGGCGGCCGACGCAACCGGGCGATCGGGCAGCTCTCCTACAGGTCCAGGCTGCTCACGCTGGCCACCGAGATCGCCGCGACGGCCGACAGCTCGACCTCCTCGGCCACGCCGGAGGTCAAGGGCGTCGTGTCCAGCACCTTCGGCGTCCTCAACGTCCCCAACAGCGCCGTGTCGCTGATCGGTCGGGTGGACATCGTCAACCCGAACAAGGACGTGACCGGCGACAGGAAGACCAACTACATCTTCGGCCTCGCCTACCGGATCAGCCCGAACCTCCGGATTCTGGGCGACTGGGACTACACGCACTACGAGACGCCGCCGGCGGACTTCACGGCCGCTGCCGCCTCGTCTTCCAAGGCGCTCTTCCAGGCGGAGTTCACCTTCTGATCCTCTGATCCGTCCGGGCGGTGGCGGCCCTTCCTGGCCGCTCCGCCGCCCGGCGGGGACGCGGTCGGCCGGCCCGCGGGCTGTGGGGTCCCGCGTCGCCGGCCGTCGCGCATCAGGGGCCGGGACCCTATGTCTCCGGCATGGCGAATCCACGGTCCGACGAAGAGCCCCCGCGCGCCCGCTGTGCGTGGGCGGAGGAGGACGAGCTCCTCCGCGTCTACCACGACGTCGAATGGGGCGTGCCGCTCCGGGAGGAGCGTGGCCTGTTCGAGCTCCTGGTCCTCGAGGGCTCCCAGGCGGGCCTGAGCTGGCTCACCATCCTGCGCAAGCGGGACGCCTACCGGGAGGCGTTCGAGGGCTTCGATCCCGAGCGGGTGGCCCACTTCGGCCCGTCCGACATCGACCGGCTGGTGCGGAACCCGGGCCTCGTCCGTCACCGGGGCAAGCTCGAGGCGGCCGTCACCAACGCGCGCGCCACCCTGCGGCTCCGTGACACCGACAGCGGACTGGCGTCGCTGGTGTGGTCCTTCGTGGACGGGGCTCCGATCGACCACGGGTGGCGCGAGTCCGCTCGGGTGCCGGCCTCGACCCCGCGCTCGGCCGCCCTGGCGGGGGCGCTTCGCCGACGCGGGTTCGCCTTCGTGGGCCCCACCACCTGCTACGCGTTCATGCAGGCGGCCGGCCTCGTGAACGACCACGTGGCGGGCTGCTTCCGGCACGCCGAGGTGGGCAGGGACTAGGCTCCCGGCTATGTTTCGGCCTCACGGTGGAGCAGGCTTCCGGGGCGACCGTTCGTGGCCGGCCCGGACCCGAATCGGAACGGAGGGGCCATGACCGCGACAGGCGCTCGGAGCCGGAGGGCGGGCACGCTCCGCGGGGCGCTCGTCGGGCTGGCGCTCGCCGGGGCGCTGGCGTGTCCCGCGCGGCCGGCCCGCGCACAGGGAGTCACCGTCGGGGCCCTGCGTCCGGGGGCGCGGGTGCGGGTGCTGGGTCCGAATCTGGCCGAGCCGATCGTGGGGCGGCTCACCGCGCTCGCCAACGACACCCTCGCCGTGCTTCCGGAGGGGGCCGCCTCGCCCACCAGGATCTCCCTCGAGGACCCGATCGAGGTGCAGGTCAGCCAGGGGGATCACAGCCACCTGTGGCCCTGGGTGTGGAAGGGGGTCGTGGTGGGCAGCATCGTGGGCTTCGTGGGGGGAACCCTGATCGCCAACCACGAGAGCCTGACCGGGAGCGGCATCACGCGCGACATGGCCATCGGCACCGGCATCGGCGCCGGGGCCGGGGCGCTGACGGGAGGCGTGATCGGCGCGGTCCTGCCCTCGGAGCGGTGGAAGACCGTCTACCTGTCCTACCGGAAGACCGCCGGACGGTCCGGGGCCCTGGAGGTGGGTCTCCGCCTCCCGATGTGAGGGCGGGCGCGTCCGCCGCCCCCACGGGCGCGCCGGTGGGCACCGGCGCGGGCGCGGCCCCGCTCTCCGTACGTGGCCCGGGGATCGGCCTGCTGATAGGATGCACCCGCGCGGTCCGGGGCGCGGGCCGTGGAACGAAGAGCGTGAGCAGCGGACGGGGCCTGGCCCTCGAGCGCGAATCCCATGTCGATCAGCACTTCACAGCGACGGGACGTGGACGACGCGGCGACGCCGTTGACGCGGGTGGTGGTTCCCGCGCCGGACGCCACGCCCGAGGCCTTCCTGTCCGCCTGCCTGACGCCGCGCGGCTTCTGGCAGCGGGACGCGGCCTGGAACGCCTGGAGCGGGAGCGTGGTCGGGATCCGAGTGGGGGCGGGAGAGGGCCGCGGTCCCATCGCCACGGTCGCCCGCGAGGCCTCGCTCCGGCTGGCGGGTGGGACCGACGAGGGCCGGCCGCCGCGCTTCCACGGCGGCTTCGCCTTCCACTCCGACCACCGGGCCGCGGGCGCATGGTCCGACTTTCCAGCCGCCCGCTTCGACCTGCCGGCCGCCGAGCTGATCGGGGGAGCCGGGGTCGGGACCCGGCTCGTGGTCACCGTGCCCGGCTCGGGAGAGCGGGCCAGGGCGCGGGCGAGGCGCCGCGCCGAGGCGCTCGCCGGTCGCCTCGGCGCCGGTCCCGCGGCCGGCGCTCCCCGACGACCGGACGAGGTCCGGGACAGGAGCGAGCCCGTGTCGCGGGAGGCCTGGCGCCGGGGAGTCGAGGCCGCGCTCGAGGCGATCCGGGCCGGGCGCTTTCGCAAGGTGGTGCTCGCCCGGCCCCTGGACGTGGCGCTCGCCCGGGTCCCGGACCCCGCGGCCCTGCTCCTCCGTCTGCGCGGCCGCGAGGAGGGGAGCTTCCCCTTCCTGTTCGAGCCGGTGCCGGGATCGGTCTTCTTCGGCGCCTCGCCCGAGCTGGTCGCGCTGCGCAGCGGCGACCGACTGCACGCCATGGCCGTGGCCGGAACCGCGCCGCGCTCCTTCGACGCCGCCGAGGACGAGCGGCTGGGGCGCGAGCTCCTGGACAGCGCCAAGGAGCGGACCGAGCACGCGATCGGCGTGAGGGACATGCGCGAGCGCCTGGCGGCCCTGGGCGGCGACCCCGAGGTGGACGAGCTGCCCCACCTCCTGCGCCTGCGCGGCATCCAGCACCTGCGCACGGACCTGTCCGTGCGGGCCGGCCGCGGGCGCGGCGTGCTCGACCTGCTCGAGGTCATGCACCCGACCGCGGCCGTGTCCGGCTACCCGCGCGAGCCCGCCGCCGCCTTCCTGCGCGAGCGGGAGAGCTTCGCGCGCGGCTGGTACGCCGGGCCGGTGGGCTGGTTCGACGCCGCCGGCGAGGGAGCGTTCGCGCCGGCCCTGCGCTGCGCGCTGCTGCGCGGTGACCGGGCGCGACTGTTCGCGGGCGCCGGGCTTGTGGAGGGCTCGGACCCGGAGCGCGAGTGGGAGGAGACGGCCCTGAAGCTGCGACCCATGCTGGAGATCCTCGCCGGCGGTCCGGAGGCGTGAGGGCCGAGAACCGCAACACCGCGTGGTCCTCGGCGTTCGTGGACGAGCTGGCCCGGGCGGGCGTCCGGCACGCCTGCGTGGCGCCGGGCTCGCGCTCCACCCCGCTCGTCCTCGCCCTGGCGGCCGACGGGCGCATCCGCTGCCACGTGCACCTGGACGAGCGCAGCGCCGCCTTCTTCGCCCTCGGCCTGGGCAAGGCCACCGGCGTGCCGGCGGCGGTGGTCACCACCTCGGGGACGGCCGCGGCCAACCTGCTGCCGGCCGTGATGGAGGCGGATGCGAGCCGCGCACCCCTCCTCCTGCTCACGGCGGACCGCCCGGCCCGGCTGCGAGGCACGGACGCCAACCAGACGGTGGACCAGCTCCTCCTGTTCGGGGGGCGGGTGCGGCTGTTCCACGAGGTGGCCGCGCCCGAGGCGGCCGACCGGCCGCTTCGCTACGTGCGGGCGCTGGCCGGGAGGGCGGTCGGCGCGGCGATCGGACCGCCGGCCGGCCCGGTGCACCTGGACTTCCCCTTCGAAAAGCCCCTGGAGCCCGTGCCGGTGGCGGGCGACGTGCCCGGCGACCTGCCGGAACGGGCGCCCCTGGCGGCAGCGGGCCGTCCGGGCGGCCGGGCGTACACGGCGGTCACCCCGCCGTGCCTGCTCCCCGAGCCGGGGGCGCTCGAGGCGCTCGCCCGACGGCTGGCGGAGGCGGGGCGCGTGCTCCTCGTGTGCGGGCCGGCCCCGGACGCCCCGGGTGCGCTCCGGCTGGGCGGCCCGGCGCTCCGGCTGGCGGCCGCCGGCGGCTGGCCCCTGCTGGCCGATCCGCTGTCGGGGGCCCGGTTCGCCCCGGGCGCCGCGGGGGGAACGCTGGGGGCCTACGACCTTTTCCTGCGCTCGGCCCGGATCCGCGGCGCCCTGCGCCCCGACCTGGTCCTGCGACTGGGGCCGGCCCCGACATCGGCCGCCCTGTCCACGTACCTGGAGGAGCACGCGGACCGCGAGCAGGTCGTGGTCGACACGGGACCGTCCTGGGCGGACCACGCGGCCGCCGCCTCGATCATGATGCGCGCCGAGCCCGCCGCGCTGGCCGCGCGCCTGGCGGACCTCGTGGAGGGAGCCGCCGAGGGGGCCGGCCCGGCCGTCGGGGCGGCGGCCGGCCGGGCCCCGACCGGATGGGCCGCGGCATGGCGCGCGGCCGAGACGGCGGCTCGCGAGGCGGCGCTCGCCGCCCTGGATGGCCAGGAGGGCGTGTTCGAGGGCGAGGTGCTGGCGGCGCTCGCCCGGGACCTTCCGACCGGCACGCGGCTGTTCGTGGGGAGCAGCATGCCGGTCCGGGACCTCGACGCGTTCGGCGAGCCGCGCGACGGGACGCTGGTCGTGATCGGGAACCGCGGCGCCAGCGGCATCGACGGCTCGGTGAGCACGGCCCTGGGCCTGGCGGCCTCCGGCACGGCCGCGGACGGGGCCGACGCCGCCGTCGGCCCGAAGCCGGGCCCGCCCACGGTGGCCGCGCTCGGAGACCTGTCCCTGTACCACGACATGAACGGGTTGCTGGCCGCGGGGAAGGAGGGCCTGAACGTCGTGTTCGTGGTCATCCACAACGATGGCGGCGGCATCTTCCACATGCTCCCGATTCGGGAGTACGAGCCGGCGTTCACCCCCTTGTTCGCGGCCCCGCACGGCCTGGACTTCGTCCACGCCGCGCGCCTGTACGGACTGGCCTACCGGGCGGTCGAGCCGGCGGGGACGGGCCGGGTGGCCGGGATGCTGCAGGAGGCGGTCGGTGCGGCGCTCGCGGCCGGCGGCGCCCACCTCGTGGTCGTGCGCTCCGATCGGCGCCGGAACCACGAGCTCCACGAGCGAGCCGCCTCCGCGGCCGTCGACGCGGCGGAGCGTGCGCTGGAGGGGCGGAGCCCCGGCCTCGCGGCCGGCCGGGCGGGAGACCGCGGGCCCTAGCGAGCGCGGAACCGGGGGACCGGAGCCCGGCACGACACGTCCAGGAACACCGCAGACCAGGGAGAGGAATCACCATGTCGGAGCTGTACTGGAAGTCGGAGGCGGAGTGGGAGCGGGTGAAGGCCTACGAGGACATCACCTACCACAAGTGGGGCGGCATCGCCCGCATCGCCTTCGACCGACCCGAGGTGCGCAACGCCTTCCGCCCGGACACCCTGTTCGAGCTCCAGGAGGCCTTCAGGGACGCCAACGAGGACCCGTCCATCGGCGTGGTGCTGTTCACCGGGAACGGGCCGGCGGAGGACGGGGGCTGGGCGTTCTGCAGCGGGGGTGACCAGAAGGTCCGGGGCGACTCGGGCTACGTGGGCTCGGACGGAGTGGCGCGCCTCAACGTCCTCGAGCTGCAGCGTTTCATCCGCACGATGCCCAAGCCGGTCATCTGCCTGGCGTCCGGCTACGCCATCGGCGGCGGCCACGTCCTGCACGTCATTCTGCGACCTCACGATCGCCTCGGACAGGGCGATCTTCGGGCAGACGGGCCCCATGGTGGGGAGCTTCGACGCGGGCTACGGCTCCGCGTTCCTGGCGCGCATCGTCGGGCAGAAGAAGGCGCGCGAGATCTGGTACCTGTGCCGCCAGTACTCGGCCGAGGAGGCCCTGGACATGGGTCTCGTGAACGCGGTCGTCCCCCACGACGACCTGGAGGCCGAGGGGGTCCGCTGGGCGAAGGAGATCCTCTCCAAGAGCCCGATCGCCATCCGCTTCATCAAGGCGGCCATGAACGCGGACGTGGATGGCCAGACGGGACTCCAGGTGCTGGCCGGCGACGCCACCATGCTCTTCTACATGACCGAGGAGGGGCAGGAGGGGCGCAACGCCTTCGTGGAGAAGCGGAAGCCGGACTTCCAGCAGTATCCCTGGAGGCCGTGAGCGAGGCCGGAGGCTCCCCGGCTCCCGGGGGAGGCCCCGACGGGCCCCGGGGCCGGCCCGCGGAGCGACGCGCGGTCGTGCGCGCCTGGACCATCGGCGCCCGGCTCCACACCCTGCCGGCGGCCGCCGCCCCGGTGTTCGTGGGCGGAGGACTGGCACGGTGGGCGGGCCGCTTCGCGCCGGGCCCGTTCGTGGCCGCGCTGGCGGGGGCCCTCCTCATCCAGATCGCCACGAACTTCGCCAACGACTACCACGACTTCCACCGTGGGGCCGACACGGACGAGCGCGAGGGCTTCGTGCGGGTGACGCAGGCCGGCCTGGTCCCGCCCGAGCGGGTCCGCCGCTGGATGATCCAGAGCTTCGGACTCGCCCTCCTTCCGGGCCTCTACCTGGCCTGGGTGGCGGGCTGGCCCGTGGTGGCGGTCGGGCTGGCCTCGATCGCGGCCGGGATGGCCTACACGGGCGGGCCCTGGCCCCTGGCCTACCACGGTCTCGGGGAGCCGTTCGTGTTCGTGTTCTTCGGGCTCGTGGCCGTGTCCGTCACCGAGTACGTGCAGACGCTGACCTTCGACCCCTCTTCGCTGGTGGCCGGGTGCGGCGTGGGAGCCCTGACCACGGCCATTCTCGTGGTCAACAACCTGCGGGACATCCCGACCGACAGGCTCGCGGGCAAGCACACCCTGGCCGTCCGGCTCGGCGAGGAGGGGAGCCGAAGGGAGTACGCCCTCCTCCTCCTGGTCGCTCTCGCCGCCCCCGTCGTGGGCGTGGCGCTGTGCGGCTGGCCGGCCTGGTCGCTCCTGGCGTCCGCGGCCAGCCTCCTGGGTCTCGCCCCGCTCCGCACCCTGCGGACGTTCGGCGCGCGCTCCGAGCTCAACGGCGCGCTGAGCAGCACCGGGCGCGCCGTCCTCGTCTATGGCCTGCTCCTCGGCGCCGGACTGGCCCTGTAGCGCCGCCCCCACCGCCTCTTTTCGTGCACGAGATTCCGGACTCGGGCCCGGCTTTTGCGAGCATCACTTCCGTCATGTTCGGGGCGGTCCTTGCAACCAGGGGGATGGTGTCTATTGTATAACAGTGCCAATAGTGGATCTTTTCCGTGTGATTTCGAGTCACTCCCGCAGAGAGGGGGCAGCATGAACATGCGTACGAAGTTCGGGATCGTGGTGCTCGCGGCCCTGCTGGTCGGCGCGCCGGCCATGGCGCACGCCCAGGATGCCAAGTGGTCGATCGACCCGCGCGGCGGCCTGACCCTGCCGATCGGCAACCTCAAGGACATCGAGAAGCCGGGCTTCGCGGCCGGCATCGGGATCGCGTACTGGGTGGTGCCCCGTGTGGCCATCCGGGCGGACGTGGCCGCGGACGTGATGAGCGCCAAGGACCAGACGCATCCCGGGATCCTGGTCAACGACGTGCCGGACGTCAGCCTGTACAGCTACACGGGTGGCATCGAGTTCCTCCTGACCCCGCCGGACCAGGAGCGCTGGGACGTGACCGTCAACGTGGGGGCGGGCGCGACCACCATGGACACGAACTCGGCCACGGCGTTCGAGACCGCGTCGGGCGGGCTGCAGACCGACTTCACCAAGACCTACTTCAGCGGCGTGGGTCTGGTGAAGTTCGGCTACAAGGCCAGCGACATGCTCGACCTCTACCTGTCGGGCGGCGCCCGCCTCGTGAAGACCAAGGCGGCCGACACGGGCGTGTTCAGCGCGTTCAGCTCGAACCTGCCGAGCGCCGGCTTCAGCAGCGTCGTGACCTTCCCGATCCAGCTGGGCGTGCGGGCGAGTTTCTGAGCTCCCGCTCTCCGGACCGGAACGCGCAAGGGGCGCCCCGGGGGGCGCCCCTTCGTGCATCGGCCGGCGGACCGGGCCGCCTCCGGCGCCGTGTCCGCCTCCCGCGCGGCGTCCGCCGGTCGGCCTAGTCGCTCTTCCCCAGCGACAGGAGCTGGAGCCTGGTGACGATCATGTCCTCCAGCCGGCCGGTCGACGTGCAGTCGGTCTGGCTGGAGCTGAGGCCGTGCTGCCGCGCCGTGCCGCTCACCAGGGTGATCACCTCGCTCTCCTTCGACGCCACGTCGGCGGCGCGGATCTGGGTGGCCACGGTCATGGTGAGCTCGCCCTGGTCCGCCATGGAGCCGGTGATAGTCCTACCGCAGTCCAGGAACAGGGAGAGCCGGTGGTCCCCCAGGCGGCGCGTGGCGTCGAAGTCGACGCTGCCCAGCACGTGCGCCTCTCCGTTTCGAACGTGGACCGGGACCGAGAGCGAGTCGTAGACCTGCTCCAGGAAGGGCCATAGCTTCTGCGGCGGCTCTGCGATCGTGTCGACCCTGGCGGCGCCCTGGGCGGACCTCCGGAAGTTGAAGCGGCCGTTGGCCGTGTTGAGCTCCGCGACCATGTTGTCGCCGCTGCCGCTGACGCTCGAGACCTGCATCTGCCGGCTGGCGCAGGCGGTCGCCGCGAGCCCGAGGGCCAGCGCCACGGCGAGCTCGACGTGCCTTCCGACGGGCGGTCGCCGCCGCGTGTGATCGGAGGCGTGGGCCCGGTGGCCGGAGAGAGGGATCATGGCAGGTCACCCGTCCGAGGTTGGAGGAATTCAAAATCCGAGGGACCTTGACGTCATCTAGAGTATGATGCCCGATCCGGCGGGACAACGGTCGGGCCGGAGAGCGCAGGTGGAACCGCGGGCCGCGGGCGGCGCCCCGGCGCGCGATCCCCTCGCCCGGGCAGCGCGGCGCTGGCCCGACGCGGTCGCCCTGGATGGACCGGACGGCACGCGCAGCTACGGGGAGCTCGAGGACGCCGCCACCGGGCTCGTGGGGCGGCTCCGGGAGGCGGGCCTCTCCCCGGAGCGGCGCGGCGGGCGAGGCACGGGCCCGGTGGCCTTCCTCCTCCCGAGGGGCCCGGCCGCGGTGGCCTGCCTGCACGCTGTGCCCCGCACCGGTGCGGCCGCCGCTCCCCTGCACCCCGGCTGGACGGAGCCGGAGCTCGGCGCGTACCTGTCCCGGCTCCGACCGGCGGCGCTGGTGTGCGGCGCGGAGACGCGCGAGCGGGCCGATGCCGTGTGCCCGTCCGGGACGGTGATCGTGCGGCTCGGGGACGGGTGGCCTCCGGCGGACGGTGCCGAGATCCTGGGCACGGGCCCACCGGACGCGGGCGGCCCCGCCCCCACGGTCCGGCTCCACACCATCCTGGCCACGTCGGGCTCCTCGGGTCGGCCCAAGGCGGCGGGGCTCACCCTGGAGAACCACCTGGCCTGCGCCGCCGCCACGGAGCGCCGCATGCTGCTCGGGCCCGCCGACCAATGGCTGGCCTCGCTGTCCCCGGCTCACGTGGGCGGCGTGGCGCTGGTGATCCGGGCGGCGTGGACCGGTGCCGCCCTGGTGCTCCGGGAGAGCTTCGACGCCGAAGACGTGGCGGCGCTGATGGAGGAGGGCCGCGTGACCCACGCATCGCTGGTCCCCACCATGCTCGCCCGGCTGCTGGAGGCGCGGGCGGGTCGGCCGGCCCCCCTCACCCTGCGTGGCATCCTCCTGGGCGGGGACGCGGCGGCCCCCGGGCGGGTGGCGGCGGCGCAGGCGCTGGACTATCCACTGTTTCCCACCTACGGGCTCACCGAGGCGTCCTCGCAGGTGGCCACCGCGCGCCCCGAGGAGGCGCGGCGCTTCCCGGGCACGGTGGGGAGGCCCCTGGACGGCACCGACGTGCGCATCGGGGCGGGGGACGAGATCCTGGTGCGGGGGCCGACGGTGATGGCGGGTTACGTGTGGGGCCCGGAGTCGGCCGGCGGATCGGAGGATCTTGAGGACGCCGGGCGCGCCCCCGCAGGCGAGGCGCACGAGCCGTGGCGAACCGCCGACGGGTGGCTGCGCACCGGGGACGCCGGCCGGCTGGATGACGGGGGACGGTTGTGGGTGACGGGCCGACTGTCGAACCGGATCGTGTCGGGCGGCGTCACCGTGGATCCCTCCGAGGTGGAGTCCGTCCTCCGCGCCCACCCCGCGGTACGGGAGGCGGCCGTCGTGGGGCTGCCCGACCCCGAATGGGGCGAGCGCGTGGCCGCCGCGGTCGTGCCGTCCGCGGCGCACGGCGGAGGAGCCTACGGGGCTCCGTCCGCGGCCGTTCGCGCCCTCGTGGCGGCGCTCGAGTCGCACTGCCGGGGACGGCTGGCGTCAGCCAAGCGGCCGCGGCGCCTGGCCGTGGTGGAGGGGCTCCCCCGCAACCCCAACGGCAAGGTGGACCGGGCCGCCGTGCGGAGGCTGTTCGACTGATCTGACGGGCGCCGCGGCGACCTTGCGGTGCGGGCGCCGGACCCGGATCCTGCGCTGGACAGAGGGGCGGTCGCTCCGGCGGCCGCCCCCATCCACGAACCCCCCGGGCCCCCGCAGGCCCGCACCCGGGAGAGCCGCATGCGTCCCGCCCGTTTCGCCTTCGGCCTCCTCCTGATCGGCTCCGCCATCGCCCCCCTCCGGGCGCAGATGGCCGCCGGTGCGCCCCGCTTCGACCCGGGGCCGTGGTCCATGGAAGCGAGGGCGGGTCTGGTGTGGCCGGCCGGCGTCCTGGCCGACTTCGAGCGCATGGCCGGCGGCGCGGGCTTCGGCGTGGACTACCGGGTTCTCCCGCGCGTGGGCGTGCGCTTGGACGCCGGCGTGGACTTCCTCCTGGGGCGCGAGGCGCCCTTTCCGGATCTCCTGAGCGCCAAGGTCCCGAGCATGACCCTGTGGAACGTGCGCGTGGGCCCCGTCATCTGGCTCACGCCGCCGGACGGCTCGACGCTGCAGGCGAGCGTGGCCCTGCTGGGCGGAGCGACCATCATGGACACCGACGACTCGGGCCTGCTGGCCACGCCCGATGGGAACCGTGACTTCACGCACACTTATCCCGGAATCGACGGCGTCGTCTGGGTGGGTCTCCGGGTGGGTCCCCAGGTGGTGGTGTTCCTGTCCGGCCGGGCCCGCGGCGTGTTCACCTCCCGCACGGACACCGGGGTGTTCAGCCGGCTCAGTACCAGGGTCGACGGTGCGGGCTTCTCGTCCGCCTGGGTGTTCCCGCTCCAGGGCGGAGTGCGCATCCTGTTCTGAGCGTGGTCGGCCGAACCACCCCGCGATCGGACCTCGTCCGAGTCTTGCCGGTAAATTCCTTGCAGCAGAAGAACCGGAGACCTTCACGATCGCGGAGTCGGGCGCACCGGGCGGGGCGACGCACGCGCCGCCCGGGCCTGGACCTGCCATACACGGGGTACCGTTGAGCGAACAGAGCGGGGAATCCCGGGCGGAGGCCCGGGCCGATGGATACAACGCCGGCTACGCGGAGCAGCTCTACGAGCGCAGGCTGCGCGATCAGGGCCTGATTCCGCCGTCCCTGGCGGACTGGGTGGAGAACGGCGCCCGGTCGGCCGCCGGGGCCCAGCCGGCCGTGGAGGCTCCGGCCCGGGTGTCGGCCGACCGGCTGCGCGCGGCGGCGCGGGCGGCGGCGCTGGTGGAGGCCTACCGGGAGCTGGGCCACTTCGCGGCCCGGCTGGATCCGCTGGGCTCGGACCCCGGCGGTCATCCGATGCTGAAGCCGGAGTTCCACGGCATCGGGCCGGACGAGCTGGCCGGGATCCCGGCGGCCGCCCTCGGGCTGGAGCGCCTTGGCCGTACGGCCGCCGAGGTAATCGACCGGCTGCGCGAGATCTACTGCGGGCCGATCGGCTACGAGCTGGGCCACGTCGAGAACCCGGCCGAGCGCGACTGGCTGGTCGACTACATCGAATCGGGACGCCACCGGGTCGAGCTGTCGGCCGAGCAGGCCGCGTCGCTGCTGGACCGGCTCACGCAGGTCGAGGGGCTGGAGCGCTTCCTCCAGCGCGCCTACCTGGGCAAGAAGCGCTTCTCGATCGAGGGCCTGGACATGATGGTCCCGATGCTGGACGAGGCGCTGCGCCGCGCGGCCGCCTCGGGCACCCGCGAGATGATGCTCGGGATGTCCCATCGCGGCCGCCTCAACGTGCTGGCCCACATCATCGGCCGGCCCTACGAGGCCATCATCTCCGAGTTCGAGGACCAGGCCGGCGAGGGCGTGGCCCGGCTGGTCCCGACCGACGGGACCGGGGACGTGAAGTACCACCTGGGCGCGGCCGGCGTGGCCCACACGGAAGCGGGCGACCTGGACGTGTACATGGCACCCAACCCCAGCCACCTGGAGCACGTGGACCCGGTGGTCGAGGGCATGGCCAGGGCGGCGCGCGACCTGAGGCGGCGCGGCGAGCGGGGGAGCGAGGAGACGCGCACGGCCGATGCCGCCCCCGACGCGCAGCCCGTGCTCCCGATCCTCGTCCACGGCGACGCCGCGTTCATGGGCGAGGGCGTGGCGGCCGAGACCCTGAACCTGTGCCGGCTGCCCGGTTACGAGACGGGCGGAACCCTCCACATCATCGCCGACAACCAGCTCGGCTTCACCACCAACCCGCGGGACGGGCGCTCGACGCGCTACGCCAGCGACATCGCCATCGGCTTCCGGATCCCGGTGGTGCACGTGAACGCGGACGACCCCGAGGCTTGCCTGGCGGCGGCGGAGCTTGCGTTCGAGTACCGGCGCGAGTTCGGGCAGGACATGATGATCGACCTGGTGGGCTACCGGCGGCACGGCCACAACGAGGGCGACGAGCCGGGCTACACGCAGCCGGCCATGTACCGGGCCATCGACGAGCATCCGACCGTGCGTGCCCTGTGGGCCGACCGGCTGGCGAAGGCGGGGACCGTCTCCGAAGAGGAGGCCTCGGCCATGGAGGACCGGGTGGCCGAGCGGCTCCAGTCCGCGCGGGAGCGCGTGCAGGCGGGCGGCCCGTCCGGCGGGGAGCAGCCCCCGGCCTCCGGCCAGCCCTCGGCGGCGGAGCGTGCGCTCACGGCCGGGCTGACCGAGCTGGACGATCCGTCGGAGGTCGACACCGCGGTGTCCGAGGAGCGCCTCCTGGAGCTGGACCGGGGCATCCACGCCTGGCCGGACGACTTCGAGCTGTTCCAGAAGCTGGGCCGCCAGCTCGACAAGCGCCGGAAGGCCCTCACCGAGGGCGAACCGCTCGACTGGGCCCACGCCGAGGCACTCGCCTTCGCCGCCCTGGTGACCGACGGCGTCCCGGTGCGGCTCAGCGGGGAAGACACCGAGCGAGGCACGTTCAGCCAGCGCCACCTGGTCCTGCACGCCGCCGATGGCTCGCGGAGCTGGGTGCCGCTCGAGCACCTGTCGGAGGACCAGGCGCCCTTCGCCGTGTGGAACAGCCCCCTGTCGGAGGTGGCGGCGCTGGGCTTCGAGTACGGCTACAGCACGATCGCCACGGACGGCCTGGCGCTGTGGGAAGCGCAGTTCGGCGACTTCGCCAACGTGGGCCAGGCCATCATCGACCAGTTCATCGCCGCCGGACGCTCCAAGTGGGGCCAGGAGTCCAGGCTGGGCCTCCTCCTGCCGCACGCCTACGAGGGCCAGGGGCCGGAGCACTCGAGCGCGCGGTTGGAGCGCTACCTCCAGCTCGCCGGCCGGGGCAACCTGAGGGTCACGTACCCGACCACGCCCGCCCAGTACTTCCACCTCCTGCGGCTCCAGGCCCTGCGCACCGCGCGGCGCCCGCTCGTGGTGATGACGCCCAAGAGCCTCCTGCGCCATCCCAGGGCCCGCTCCCCCCTGGCCGAGTTCACCGGGGGACGCTTCCGGCCCCTGCTGGCCGAGGACGGGGCGGCCGCCGGGGGATCGGGAGACGGTCCGGTGGCCGGGCGCCTCATCCTGTGCTCCGGGAAGGTCTACTACGACCTGTCCGAGTCCGACGCCCGCCAGGAGGCGGCGGAGCGGGATGGAGCGCCCACCCCGGTCCTGCGGATGGAAGAGCTCTACCCGTTCCCGGAGGCGGCCGTCCGGCGGGCGCTGGAGGGGCACGAGGGGCTCCGGGAAGTGGTGTGGGCCCAGGAGGAGCCGGAGAACATGGGGGCCTGGACCTTCGTGCGGCCCCGCTTCGAAGCGCTGCTTCCCGAGGGCGTCGGCCTGCGCTACGCGGGCCGGCCCGAGAATGGCCAGCCCGGCCGAGGGCTACCACGCCGACCACGACCGGGAGCAGCGGCGCATCGTGCGGGCGGCGTTCGACCTGGAGGCCGGTGACGCGGCCTGACGGCCGCCCGCTCGCCCTCGCCCTCCTCCTGCTGGGCGTCGCCGCTCCGGCCGGCGCCCAGAATGCGCCGCGATCCGGCCGTCCCCAACGCCTCGGCCGCCCGCGCCGGCGAGCTCCTGCTCGGGGCCGGGCTCGGCTGGGACGGCGACCGGAGCTTCCCGCTCTCCGGGCTGCGAGGGGACCTCCTGCGCGTGGGCACCCTGACCGTGGCCTACGCGGTCGCCGACGGCGTCCTGCTCGAGGTGCAGGGCGATGCCTGGCACGTGCTCCGCATCCACGGCCGCGGACCCTCGCACGTGCCTCTGGCGCCCGGCGTCGCCGACGGGACCACGACGGACGCCGGCGACTTCCGCATCGCCACCGTGGCGCGGCTCGTGGGAGGCGCGACGGGGCCGTCGGCCGGAGTGGACGTGGCCGTCAAGCTGCCCAACTCCCAGCAGTCCCGTGGCATCGGGCTCAACACCACGGACTTCGAGGGCAGCGCCTTCGGGAGCTGGGGGGGCGAGCGCGTGCGGGTCACCGGGGAGGTCGGGATCGGGATCCTGACGGCGCCGCTGCGCACCTTCATCCAGGACGACGTGCTCCTGTACGGGGCCGAGCTGCTGTGGGATCCGGACGGCGCCGGCGGCCTTCCGCGCCTGGCGATCGGGGTGCGCGGGCGGGCCAACACGCGCCACGTGGTGCCCGTGGGCCTCGAGGACGAGGGGACGGCCTCGGTGGGATTGGACTGGGAGCGGGGAGGGTGGCTGGTGGACGGGTCGGTGCTGGCGGGCTACACGGCCGACAGTCCCGACTTCGGGGTGCGGGTGGGGATCGCCCGAATCCTGCGGCTGTAGGGAAGCGGCCACACCCGGGCCGCGGCGCCTTCGGGGCCGCGGCCGGGAGGGGCCGATGGACTAGCGGTGGGTCCTCACTAGTGGATCCGGCGCTTGATCGTACGGGCCATGCTCTGCAGGTCGTCCACGATCTCGGAGTGCAGCGCCTCGATCTCCTCCCGCGGACCGCCGGCCTTCTTGATGTCCTGGAGCTTCTTCTCGGACTCGTCGTACTTGGCCTCGAGCCGGTCGACCATCGCCTTGATGCGGACCTTGGTGGCGGCTCTCGCGTCTCCGATCTCGGTGCGGAGCTCGGCCGCCCGGTCCTTGAACTTGGCCAGGTTCGCCTCGGTTCTCTCGATGAGCTGATCGATCTGCGCGCTGGTGGTTGAGCTCATGTTTTGGTTCCTCTCTCCGACCCAATGACTGCCTACTGCGGGGCGCGGACCGCCGCGACGGGCCGCGCCGCTCTGCCGAACGCTTCGGACAGGCTCCTCCTACAACATGCGGGGAGGATCTGCTCCAGGGGAAGCCCCCCCGGGGACGGCAGCCCCTCCGTCAGGGACCGTGGTGGGCTCTGCCGGGCAGGGTCTCCCGGATCGGGAGCTTGGGGAAGGTGCTGGAGAACAGCGAGTAGCACAGCCCGAACAGGCCGATGAATCCGATCGAGATGGTCAGCTCGATCCAGCCGAGCGGAATGCCCGTCCCGTGCCAGGTCGCCGGCGCGACCTCCAGGAAGCGCTCCAGCCAGAACCCGAGCAGGATGATCACGCCCACGAAGGCCAGCCAGCCCGAGCGCATCTTGGGCTTGCGGCCCAGGAGGAGGAAGAAGGGCAGGGCGAAGCACAGGATCATCTGCACGGCGTAAAGGCCGTACCAGTGCCCGGCCACGCGCTGCTCGAAGTAGATGGTCTCGCGCGACAGGTTGCCGTACCAGATGACCAGGAACTGGGACCACCAGAAGTAGGTCCAGAAGATCGTGAACGCGAACATCAGCTTGCCGAGGTCGTGGAACTCCCACTTCCCCCACGCGTCCGACAGGTCGTAGCGCCGGTGGTACCGGTTGGCCAGGACCGCCGTGAGGGCCAGCATGGAGAGCCAGCCGCCCACGAAGAAGTAGGCGCCCCAGATGATGCTGATGAAGCCCGGGACGAGCGACATGATGAGGTCGATCGCCATGAGCGTGAAGACGACGGCCCACAGGAGGATGAGGATGGGCCCGAAGCGCGCCAGGTCCCGGGTGGCAGCCCGGACCTCGGCGTCGTCCCCTCGCCACCGGCGGCCGATCCACTTGACCAGGCCGCGGCGCCACCCGGTGAGGCGCTCGGCCACCATGGGCGCGTCGGGCCGCAGCGAGTGCCTCAGGTAGGCGAAGCTGGCCACGTAGAGCACCAGGGCCAGGATCGTGTTGCGCCAGAACACGCCGCCCTGGGTGAGCCAGGTGTGGTTGACGTGGCCGCGGTGCGGCCCCATGGGGCCGATCCAGGGGAAGACGTGCGTGGACCCGAACAGCAGCATCAGGACCAGGAGGACCAGCGAGGCGGGCAGGAACGCCGCCATCCCCTCGGAGATCCTCCGGAAGCACTTCCCCCAGTGCCCCTTGGCGGTGTGCAGCACGGCGCCGAAAATGACGCCGGCCTCCGCCAGGGAGCTCCAGAACAGGAAGTTGGACCAGATCACCTCCCATACGCGGGTCGGGTGGCTTCCCACCGTCCAGAAGAAGCCCACCACCCCGATGGCGATGGCGATCCAACAGGCCAGCAGCGTCCGTCCGGAGATCTTCCCCGGAATGGTCGACAGGGCCTTCTCGGGCGTCACCTTATACGTGTCGGAGCTCAAGATCGTCCGCTCGCCTCTGGTGGGTTCGCTCCGTCGCTCACTTCGTCGCCGCCGTTCACCGGGTCCCCGAAGCCGATCCCGAGGCCGCCGAGTCGGCCGCCACCTTCTGCAGGTGCCGGACGTACTCGACCACGTACCAGCGCTGGTCGGGCGGGATGCGGTCGTAGGAGGGCATGAGCCCGCGTCCGTTGGAGATCATCCCCCACAGGTAGCCGTCCGAGCGCGCCGTGGCCGGTCCGGTGGCCAGGTTCACGGCCGGAATGTAGGGGATGCGCCGCGGATTCTTGCCGTCCCTGTTGATCACGGGCCCGCTGCCCGTGCCGTCCACGCCGTGGCACGGGAGGCAGAAGTTCTCGAACATCTGCTTCCCCCGGGCCAGCTCGGCGGGCGTGCCGGCGAGCGGGTTCCTGGCCAGGCTGTCCGCCTGCAGGAGGCCCAGGTGCCAGGTGGCACCGGTGGCCACGGCTCCGGCCGGGGGCTCCTTGGGCTGCTGCTCGAACGTCTCGACCGAGGGCTGCTGCGTCATCGTGGAGAAGTAGGGAATCGCCTTGACGATGTTGTCGCAGCCCGCCGCCAGGAGCACCAGGGCCAGCGGGAGCGCCAGGCGCCGCCACGCGGCCGCGCGTCCGGCCCCGCCGCCGTGCGTGCCGGGCCCGCTCACGCCTCCACCTCCACGGCCTCGGTCTCCCGCACCTTGTCGAGGGCCCGGTCGCGGTTCCGGTCGTCGACCGGGACGAAGATGCCCCACCGGTCGACGCTGAACACGGCCCGGTAGGCGGGCGACAGCTTGAGCTTGGGTCGGTGGGCGTGGACCATCCAGGAGAACATCGCGAACAGGCCCGTATACAGGATCGTGAGCTCGAACATGATGACGATGAAAGGCGGCCACGAGACGATCGGCTTCCCCTGTCCGATGAGCGGATAGGCCAGCGACGTCCCGATGGTCAGCAGGTTGGCCGTGGTGAAGCCCGTGATGCCGCCGATGAGCGCCCAGCGGCGCACCGGACTGGAATGGATGCCCAGCGCCTCCTCGAGCTCGGGGCACATCACGGGCGAGAACACCTCGAGATCGTCGAAGCCCGCCTCGCGCAGCGTCTCAATGGCCCGCCGCGTCCCATCGATGGACTCGTAGTGGGCCAGCACGCCGCTCACGTTCGCCGGTTCAGCCATGCTCGTGGGCTCCCTGGTGCGCCAGGTGCTCCTTCACCTCGGCGATGCTGATCGTCGGGAGCGCCTTGGTGAACAGCAGGAACCAGAAGAAGAACCAGGCGAAGCTGCCGACGATGATACTGATCTCCACCCAGGACGGCCGGTAGAAGCCCCAGCTGTAGGGCTCGTACTCGTGCGCCAGCGAGGAGACGATGATCACGTAACGCTCGTAGAACATGCCGATGTTCACGAAGATCGACACGACGAAGGCCGCCGAGGCGCTGCGCCGCACCTTCTTGAACCACAGGGTGGCCGGCACGATCACGTTGCAGAACGTCATGACCCAGAACGGTCCCTGGAAGGACCCGTGGGCCCGGAAGAACAGGCTCGCCTGCTCGGTGGGATCGGCCGAGTAGTAGGTGATGAAGTACTCGGCCGCGTACGAGTACGCCACGATCAGGGACGTGAGCAGGATGAGCTTCGACATGTTGTCGAAGTGGTAGTCGGTGATGTAGTCCTCGAGCCCGAACGCCCACCGCATGGGCACGAGGATCGTGATCACCATCGCCATCCCCGAGAAGATGGCCCCGGCCACGAAGTAGGGGGCGAAGATCGTCGAGTGCCACCCCGGCACGATCGCCATCGCGAAGTCCCACGACACCACGCTGTGCACCGACAGCACCAGGGGCGTCGCGATGGCGGCCATGTACAGGTAGGCCCGCCGGTAGTGGCTCCACTCGCGGACCGTGCCCTGCCAGCCCACCGAGAACAGGCCGTACACCTTGCTCTTCCAGCCCCGGAGCCGGTCGCGGATGGCGGCCAGGTCCGGGATCATCCCCGTGTACCAGAACAGGAGGCTGATCGTGAAGTAGGTCCCGACCGCGAACACGTCCCACACGAGCGGGGACTTGAAGTTGGGCCAGATGAAGCGCTCGGACGGGTAGGGGATCAGCCAGTAGAAGTACCAGGTGCGCCCCAGGTGGATCAGCGGAAACAGGCCCGCCGTCATCACCGCGAAGATCGTCATGGCCTCGGCGGCGCGGTTGATCGTGGTGCGCCACCCGGACCGGAACAGGTAGAGGATCGCCGAGATCAGCGTCCCCGAGTGCGCGATGCCCACCCAGAACACGAAGGCGGTGATGTAGACGGCCCACATCACCGGGTGGGAGTAGCCGGCCACGCCCAGCCCCTGCCCGACCTGCCAGGCCCAGGCGATGCAGCCCCACACCACGAGGGCGAACACGAACGCCAGCAGGGTCCAGTACCGCCACGATGAGACCATGATGGGACGCATGATGTCCCGGTTCGCGTCGGCGAGGGTCAGCCCTCGTTCCTCCGTATCCCAGTGGTCGGCCATGCGTCCTCGTTACGTTTCTTGAGCCAGCTCCGCGTGCGTCACATCGCGGAGATAGGTGACAGCCGGGCGCGTGTTGAGCTCTTCGAGCACGTGGTAGGAGCGAGCGCCCTTCGCGATCCGGGACACGCGGCTCGTCGGGTCCTTGAGGTTCCCGAACCAGATCGCGTGCGTCGGACAGGCCGCCTGGCACGCGGTCTGGAAGTCCCCTTCCTGGACCAGCCGGCCCTTCTCCTTGGCCTGCACCTTGGCACGGTCGATCCGCTGCACGCAGAACGTGCACTTCTCCATGACGCCCTTCTCGCGGACGGTGACGTCCGGATTGAGCTGGAGGTTGAGCGGATAGGGGAAGTCGTAGGTGAACCAGTTGAAGCGGCGCTGCTTGTACGGGCAGTTGTTGGAGCAGTAGCGCGTGCCCACGCACCGGTTGTAGACCTGGACGTTCAGGCCCTCCGGGTTGTGGTAGGCCGCGTACACCGGGCACACCGGCTCGCACGGCGCGTCGCCGCACTGCTGGCACATCTCGGCCAGGTGCGTGGTCTGGAAGCCGCCGTCGGCGGTGGCTTCGAAGTAGCGCTCGATGCGGATCCAGGACATCTCCCGGCCGTCGGCGCAGCGCTCCTCGCCGACCACGGCGAGGTTGTTCTCGGCGTAGCAGCCCGCCACGCAGGCGCCGCAGCCCGTGCAGGCGTTGAGGTCGACCGTCATGCCCCAGCGGTACGGGCTCATGGGATCGGAGTCCCACGCCGCCTCGACCAGCTCGCTGAGGTCGACCTGGTGCTCGCCGATCGCCTTCCGGGCCTCCTCGACCCCCATGATCTCGGAGACCTCGCGGCCGTAGTCCAGGTCGGAGCCCTGGAGCTTGACCATCTTCGCCTTCTGCCCCGTGGCGCTGAGCTGGACGGCCACCCCGGCGTAAGCGAGGGAGCCGGTGGCTCCGTCGACCGTGTCCGGGAGGAGGTCCAGCGGACTCACGCCGCGGCCGGCCGCGTTGCGGCCGTAGTGCGTGTGGCCCTGGCCGATCTGGATCCCGACCGCGTCCTTGCGGATGCCGGGGTAGAGGTAGACCGGAGCGCGGACCTTGCCGCTCTCCGAGGTCACCTCGACCTCGTCACCGTTCTCGAGCCCGAGCGGCCTGGCCGTGTCGGGGTGCATCTCCACCCAGGAGCCCCACACGCACTTGGTGATCGGGTCGGGGATCTCCTGCATCCAGCCGCGGTTGGCCCCGCGCCCGTCGTACAGGTAGCTGCCCGGGTAGACCACCAGGTCGAACTTGCCCCGGGCCGGCGCGCCGGCGCCGCCGGAGAAGGCGTGGGAGGTGACCGCGCGGGAGAGGCCGACCGAGGTCGGCTTCCCGGGTGCGCCCTCCCAGCGGCCGCCCTGCCGCCTGGTGTCGAACCACCACTCGTCGAAGCGCTGGCTGGAGCCCGAGGCGCGGTGCTTCTCCCGCCACGCGTTCTCCAGGTAGCCGGCGAAGTCCTGGGCGCCGAAGTCGGCCTTGATGCCGGCGGCGGCGGCCGCCTGCAGGAGGATGTCCTCCCGCTGGCGCGTGTCGAACACCGGCTGCATCACGGGCTGGCCCAGCGCCCACGCGCCGGGGAGCACTTCCGCGTCCCCCCAGGACTCGAGCTCGTGGCTGCCCGGCAGGATCCAGCTTGCCGCCGCCGTGGTCTCGTCCAGGTGCGAGTTGAGCGACACGACCGTCGGCACCTGCCCCAGCGCCTCGGCGAAGCCCGCGGAGGCCGGCAGCGTGAAGGCGGGGTTGGGTCCGGCCACGATCAGCGTCCGGACCTTCCCGTTCTTCATGTCGCCGGCGAGGCTCTTCATCTCCGCCAGGGTGGCGCCCTGGCCCCGCTGCGGACCCACGCCGAACTGCGCCGTCGTACCGATCGCGCCGGCCACGTGGTTGAGGAGGGCGACGGCCAGGCAGGCGTCCGTGGCGTCGGCGCCCTGGCTCTCCGGTCCGGGGGGAAGCGCCACCGGGCGCTCCGCCGCGGCGATCTCCTCGCCCAGCTTCTGGATCTTGTCCGCGGCCACCCCGGTCTTGTCGGCGGCCCACTCGGGCGTGTACGTCGCCAGCACTCCCTGGAGCTCGAGGCCGCGGGAGCCGCCCTTCTTCTGGGCCACCACGTGCGCCACCGCCAGGGCGACCAGGCCCGACGTCCCGGGGCGGGCCGGCAGCCAGTCGTCGGCGTTGGAGCCGGTGAGCGACAGGCGCGGACCCACGAACGTGAACCTGGCGTGACGCCCCTTCTCGATGTCGCGGGCGTGTGCGAAGCGTCGGCCCAGGGCCGTGGGCTCGAGCCACGTGGCCAGGAAGTCGGCGCCGAAGCTCACGATCCGGTCCGCCTGATCGACGGCGTAGGTGGGGATCTCGGCGCGGCCGAAGGCGATCTCGTGGGCACGCCGCAGCGGCGCGTAGTCGAACGTGTCGTAGCGAACGTGCCGCGCGCCGACGGCCTTCGCCCACTCCTCGGCGAACCGGTCGCGCGTCCCCGTGCCCGTCCCCGTGAGCAGGACGACATCGCCGTCCTGGACCGCCTTGCCCAGGGCCTGGATGCCGTCCTTCCAGGCGGCTTCCTGGAAGTCTCCGCCGCCCTTCTTGCGCGGTCCCGGGACCCGGTCGGGGTCGTAGAGGTCCTGCAGGGTCGACAGCCCCAGCGCCGACATGCCGTCGGCGTTGAGCGGGAAGTCGGGATTGCCCTCCAGGTTGAGCACCCTGCCGTCCCGCACCCACGCGTGGATGCCCAGCGGCTCGGGGCCCGCCTCCGCCAGGAGGCTGGCGTAGGTGGTGTTGGTGCCCGGGGTGATGCCCTCGGGCTGAACCAGGTAGGGGATGAGCTTCTGGTCGATGTGGGGCGGGGCCGGCCGGCAGGCGGCGGCGGTCGCCCCGGCCCCGGAGAGCCCCAGGATCTTGAGGAAGGTCCGCCGGCTCGTGCCGGTGGACGGCTCCTCTTCGGGACGGGGGGCGTGGGTTTCGCTGGGCTCGCTCATGTCGGCTCTAGTAGTGGCAGGTCGTGCAGTCGAGGGGCGCGCGGTGCGCCGCGTACTGCTCGCTGATCGCCATCGGATACAGTCCCGGCTTCTCGGTGCCGCCCGGGTTGGCGGGGATGGCGGCCTCGCGGACGAGCTTGTACTCGGTGGCCACGTCCGTCTGCTGGGGCTTCTGGCGATGGCATCGGAGGCACCAGCCCATCGTCAGGGACTGGATCGGGATCGTGTCGCTCTGGAACTCGTAGATGCGGTCCATGTCCTGGACCGGGCCGTGACAGGTCTGGCACTGCAGGTCGTTCCGCAGGTGCGGCTCGTGCTTGAACTGCACGAACTCGGCGATCTTGTAGACGCGCACCCACGGCACGGGCTGCTGACGCTGCCAGTAGGCCCGCAGCGTGTCGATCGGCGCCAGTCCCGTCCCCACGATCCGGTGGCACCCGATGCAGGTCGCCAGCGGAGGCATCACCGCTACCTCGGAGTGCCGCGAGTTCGTGTGGCAGTACTCGCAGCTCATCTGGAGGTTGGTGGTGTGGAAGTGGTGGTTGAACGGGATCGGCTGGGCGGGCCCCTGCGTCGCGCTCTCGGCGAGCTGAATGGCGACCTGGGCGGCGCTGAGGCTGTCGTGGCCCTGGATCGGGGCGCCGATCGGCTGCGGGTAGAAGCCCGGCGATGCGGGCGTCGGGGCTCCGGAGGTCCTGGCGGCGGCCGCTCCGGCCGCTCCGGCGGCCCCGGTCGCGCCCGTGTCGGCGGCCACCTGAGGGGCCCGGGTCGCACCGGCGGCACCGGGCACCTCCCGGGCCGCGGCCGAGGACCCGTGGAGGACCGGCCAAGCTGCGGCCACGGCGAGTAGAACCGCCGCCACCGAGCCCACCGTCGTGTAGGTTGCCTTCCTCATTCTCCGCTTTCTTCCGTCACTGTCGCGCCGACCCCGCACGCTCCAAGCCGGGACTCGGCCGCCGCTAAGGTATCAGCCTCGGAGCCCCACGCAACCCGAACGGTTCCGATCGGTCGGCGGCGATCGGCCGCGGGCGCGAAGCTGTAGCAGGGGGCACCTCCCGTCAACTACGCGGGGCAGTTCCCCACGGGCTCGAAGGGTGTCTCCCCACCGGCCGTGGCGCGCGCCGGGAGCCCTCCCGGCGCCGCGGCCTGACCCTTGCTCGGGTGGAGGGGTCGGAGGGGAGGTACCCGCGGACTCCCCGGCTCCACCCCACCCACGGAGGACTCCCATGAGGTCACGCCTGTGTGCTCTCCTCACGTCGATCGTCACGGCCGCCGGCCTGGCCGGCACGGCCCTCGGCTGGGCTCCGGCGTCCGTCTCCGCGCAGGGGGCGGAGTCGCCGCAGGCCCACCACGGCTTCTGGCTCTCGGGCGGACTTGGCGGGGGATGGACCAGCCACGGCGGCGGCGGCGGCGGAGCCTACATCCGTCTGGGCGGCACCCTGAGCCAGAATTTCGTGATCGGGGGCGAGGCCATCGGATGGGGGCGCGACACCAACGGCGGGACCGTGAGCCGCGGGAACGCCGTCTTCGACGTCCTCTACTATCCCTCCACGACGTCGGGCGGATTCCTCAAGGCCGGGGTGGGCTTCGCCAACTTCACGCGGGAGTTTCCCGACCCGTTCGGGGGCACGTTCTCCAGCGACCGCCAGGGCGCGGGGGCCGTCCTGGGCGCCGGGTGGGACATCCGACTGGGCGGGGGGAACCTGTACCTGACGCCCAACGTCGACGTGCTCCTGCAGGGCTACGACAACCTGAAGCAGGTCGACGCCGTCTACCTGTTCACGCTGGGCATCGGCTTCCACTGATCGGACGAGCCGGGGGGGGCCGGACGGACCGGACGGACCGGCCCCGTCAGTCGAGGCCGAACAGGAGGCGGGGCGTGCGGACCAGGACGCGGAGCACGCCCACCAGGGCGGTGGCGTTCCTCCCCTTCACGTGCTGGAAGTCGCGGATGAAGTCGACGCCCACGTCCCAGTCCATGTCGACCGACCAGCCGCTCCCCAGCCCGCGGTGCCACACGCCGGCCAGCGCCGGCCGGATGGTGGTCTCCGTCTGGCCCACCAGGATTCGCGGATAGGTGGGGAGCGAGTCCGACGGGGGCGTGAGCGGGTCGTGCATGTCGCTCTCGCCCTTCTGCTGGATGTCGATCCGGGGCTTCAGCACGAGGCCGCCCACGCCCAGCCAGCTCGCCTCGATCGTGGCCACACGCACGTCCGTCTTGTCCCAGCCGACCCCGATCCCGTCCACCGTGTAGCGCTCCCAGGGGAGGTAGGAGGTGCGGTACACGAGGCTCTGGAGGGCCGTCCCCTGCAGGCGGAGCCCCACTCCCGGGGCGATGTGCGGGAGCTGCACCTCCACCGTGCCCCCGATCCCGCAGCACGACTGGTCCGTCTTGTTCAGGGCGGTGGAGTTGTCGGCGATGAGGCTCCCCGACAGGACGAGGCCGTCCACGGGTCGCCACCACACGTCGGCCTGGGCCAGGTCGTTCACCGTCTGCTTGTTGCCCGTCTCCTTGACGGTGGTCTCCCACAGCGAGACGGGGTTCAGGATGCGCCAGTTCAGGCGCGCGCCCGGTCCCCCCTGGATGACGGCCTCGGAGAAGGCGAGCATGAAGTTGTCCCGCGCCCGCCATTCCAGTCGGTGGACGGCGAAGTAGCGCGCCGTGTCGCCCGGGAAGTCGTTGAAGGCGGAGAGCGTCCCGATGAGGAAGATGCGGTCCGACCCGAACCGGTAGCCGATCTGGTCCCAGCTATAGGCGTAGTCGGAGAGCAGGAAGCCGGGCGTGTGCGGGGGGCCCCAGTTCCGGTTCATCCTCCCCGCGAACACGCGCGCGTACTTCCACTGCAGCTCGGCGTAGGCCTCGTCGAAGCGGATCCCCTCCTCGTGCAGGATCGGGAAGTTGCTCTTCGAGACCACCCGCCCGCCGGGGTACTGGGCATCGTGCCGGTAGATGCCGTCCCGCACGGCGTGGACGGCGCCCGCCACGGGGCCGCCCTGGGCCTCGGCGTCCACGGACACGTGCTCGAGCACGCGGTTCGTCGCGAAGGGGCCGTGCAGCCGGGGCCGGAGGGGGTCGCGGCTGGTCTGTGTCCAGTCCGCCGCCCCGCCCGAGAATCCCACCGAGGCGTATCCGTCCTCCTTCCTCCCTCCCAGGACGGCGAGCTCGGGCGCGAACTCCCGCTCGAGCTCCTCTAGCCAGCGTCGCTCGAACGGATGGAGGTCCTGTCCCCGCAGCGTACGGATGGCCCGCGCCACCTCCATCCGGCGGTAGGGCTGGACGTCGGGGGATAGGCCATCCAGCCGTCCGGCGGCGATCCAGTAGTCGAGGATCGGATACTCCCAGCTTCCCATCTCCAGGTACGGGGAGGCGTGGAAGGAGGCGGCCGCGCCGGAGTCGGGGAGCGATGCGGCGGCGGAGCGGGGAGTGGAGGGGGAGGGGGCGCCTTGCCGGGCGAGAGCGGGCCGCGGAGCGCCGGCGAGCGCCACGCCGAGGACGGCCGCCAGCGCCGCGGGCGGGCGGCCGCGCATCAGTTGAGTCCGAACAGGAGGCGCGGCGTCCGGATCATGACCCGGAACAGCCCCACGAGCGCGGTGGCGTTCCGGCCCTTCACGTGCTGGTAGCCTCGGATGAAGTTCACTCCCACGTCCCAGTTCATGTCCACGGTCCAGCCGCTGCCGATCTGCCGGTGCCATCCGCCGCTCAGGGCCGGTCGGATGGTGGTCTCGGCCTGGCCCACGATGATCCTGGGAAAGTCGGGAAGGGAGTCGTTGGGTGGCCGGAGGACCCCGTGGAAGTCGCCGGTGCCCTTCTGCTGGATGTCGATCCGGGGCTTGAGGACGAGGCCGCCGACCCCGAACCAGCTGGCCTCGATCGTGCCGAGCCGGAGGTCCGCCTTGTCCCAGCCGAGTCCGACACCGTTCACCGTATACTGCTCCCACGGGTAGTTCGTCCGGTACAGGAGGCTCTGCATGGCCGTTCCCTGGATGCGGAGGCTCCAACCCCGCGCGATCCCGGGAAGCTGGAGGCCCACCGTCGCGCCCATCTGGCAGCAGGCCACATCGGTCTTCCGCAGGGAGGTGGTGTTGTCGGCCAGGAGGCTCCCCCACAGGACCAGGCCATTCGCCGGCCTCCACCACACGTCGGCCTGCCCGACGTTGTTTCGCTCCTTGTGCGACTCCTTTGTCGTGAGCGCCCACGGCCCGATCGGGTTCACGACGCGGAAGTCGAGGCTGGCGTTCGGCCCTCCCTCGATGATGGACTCGGACAGGCTCAACATCACCTTGTCGCTCACCCTCCATTCGAGCCGGTGGACGGCGAAGTAACGCGTCGTGTCACCCGGAAAGTCGTTGAACGTGGCGAACAGCCCGGTGGCGAAGAACTTGTCCGAGCCCAGCCGCCATCCGACCTGGTCCCAGCTGTAGGCGTAGTCGGAGAGGAGGAAGCCGAGCGTGTGCGGGGGCCCCCAGTTCCGGTACATGCGTCCGACGAACAGCCGGGCGTACCGGGTCTGAAGCTCCGCGTAGGTGTCCTCGGCGCGGAGGCCGGCCTCGTTCAGCAGGAACAGATCCTGCCGTGGGGCGACCCGCCCGTTCGGGTATTCCGCATCGTTCAGGTAGATGCCATCCCGGACCAGCCGCAACGCTCCCACGACGGGCCCTCCCTGTGCGTCGAAGCCCAGAGACACGCGCTCGAGGATGCGGTTGCGAGCGAACTGGCCGTGCAGCTCTGGCCGCAGGGGGTCGCGGCTGGTCTGCGTCCAGTCGGCCGCGCCGCCGCTGGCTCTCATGCTCGCGTACGCCGTCTCCCGGCGGTGGCCGTCCAGGATGGCCAGCTCGGGCCGGAACTCGGCCTCGAACCGCTCGAGCCACCGCTCTTCGAACGGCTTGAGATGCTCACCGCGCAGGGAGCGGACGGCCCTGGCCACGTCCATGCGGCGGTAGGGCTGCGTGAAGGGGGAGAGGCTGTTGATCCGGCCGGAGGCGATCCAGTAGTCCAGGATCTCGTACTCCCAGCTCCCCAGCACCAGGTAGGGCGAGGCTTGGAAGGCCGCGGCCGGATCGTGGACTCTGGGAGGCTCCTGGGCGCGAAGCCGGCGGGAGTCGGAGAGGAGGACGGCGAGAACGGCCAGGAGGGTGAACAGCGTGACGAGGACGAGGTCCGGGCCGCTCCGAGCGACCGGAGTCCGGACGACCGGGGCGCGGGCCGCGCCCGATCTGGAAGTCTCCACATTGCGCTGCACGCTCGTCGGCTCCGGCGGCGGGGTTCGGTGTGCGGGCCTCGGGCCGCTCGAGCCCCGGCCCGAACACCGGGTCGACGCAAGGTAGGCCGGACCCTCGGCGCGCTCAAGACGCCGGGTTTGGGGAAGCGCTCGCGGCTCGTTTCGGGAACCGCCCGACGGGCGGATCGTATAGCATGCGTGGCTTGACGAAATCGGCCGCCCGCGCTACGATGACCGTCTTGCGAGCGGGCCCCGTATCACGGTCCCGCTCGTACGTTTCTCGGGCCGTGGCGAGGGGCCGTAGCTCAGATGGCTAGAGCGCTACGTTGACATCGTAGAGGTCACTGGTTCGAGTCCAGTCGGCCCCATTCAGCGAAGAGAGACGCGAGGTTGGCGCCGGCGGCGGTCATCCGGGGCTGTAGCTCAGTTGGTCAGAGTGCCGGTCTGTCACACCGGAGGTCGCGGGTTCGAGTCCCGTCAGCCCCGCTCTGGCGATGGCGCTGTTTGAAAGAGAGCCGTGTGCACGACCCGCATGACGCTTCCCGGGGGGCCGTAGCTCAGTTGGGAGAGCGCTTGAATCGCACTCAAGAGGTCGCGGGTTCGAATCCCGCCGGCTCCACTGATGACGGTGTCGGGCCGACCGCGCCACCGTAGCTCAGCGGTAGAGCACTCGATTCGTAATCGAGCGGTCGTCGGTTCGATTCCGACCGGTGGCTCTCGCGGGTGTAGCTCAGCTGGCAGAGCGCAACCTTGCCAAGGTTGAGGTCGCCGGTTCGAACCCGGTCACCCGCTCTCGACACGCGATGGAACGCATGGAGGGTCGGTAGTACACGGCGATTTCCAGAGGATACTTCGGGGCGTGGCTCAGTCCGGCAGAGCGCTGCGTTCGGGACGCAGAGGTCCCCGGTTCAAATCCGGGCGCCCCGACTGGAGGTCCTCGACGACGGGGCGTGGCGCAGTCCGGTAGCGCGCGTGAATGGGGTTCACGAGGTCCCGGGTTCGAATCCCGGCGCCCCGACTCGCGGAAAGGCCCTGCGAGCCAGCGGCTCGTGGGGCCTTCGTGCATCCTGGCATGTTGGCGTCCGTGCGGGCGAGGCGCGCGTCGCCGGGAGGGAAAGAGGGAAAGAGGGAAAGAGGGAATGAAGGGGTCCTTCAGGAAGAGATGACAAAGATTGGCAATGTATGTCAGTCTTTGACATTCCTTGACATTCCTTGACAAGGATGGACATCCGTCCTGGGAGGTCTCCCTGAACGTCTCGCTCACCCCAGAGCTGGTCGCGTTCATCGACGCCAAGGTGGCCTCGGGATCCTTCCGAAGCCGGAGTGAGGTCGTGCGGCACGCCCTCCGGACTCTTCAGATGAGGGAGCCCCAGATGAGGGAGCCCGTGCCACGGCCGTCGCTCCGATCTCCAGCTCGATCCTCTCCGGACGGGTCGACTGGACCAGCCCCCCCGACGAGCTGCTCCCGACCCGGTTGGCCGACGCACAGCCTGGCGCTGGACGCGGAGATCCGTGGCGTGATCAAGCCCATACGGGCGGTTCAGGACCGGATTCGGGAGGTCGTGTTCGCGCAGCGATGCGTCGATCCGAGAATCGTGGTGCGCGGGGAGCGCCGTCCGTCGTCCGACGTGCCGCCGGGCCAGGCCGGGCACGGTACCGGGCCGGCGCTCACCGTCAGTCTGCTCGTGAAGTCCGTCGGGACCCCGTTGCTCGGTGGTCGGCAGGAGATGGAGTACGTCCTTCAGGATCGACTCGGACTCCCGATGTTCGTCGAGTTCGAGGACGTGTGGCTCGAGCGGGCCCAACGGGATGACGTTGTCGCTGTGGTTCCCCTGTGACCTGTGAGCGGTGTCGACGGACGCAGCAGGCGCGCCACCGCCTCCTCGGCATCGAGGCGGTCCAGGCTCACGGCCTTCCCCTCGGGCGCGCCCTCCTGCAGCCACCGGCTCACGATGAGGCTGGGCACCAGCTCCTCGGGCGGGAACACGGGCTCGGCCCGGAGCTCGGCCACGCGCACCGCGTAGCACGCGTCGCGGATCGCCTCGGGCAGCGGTGCTACGCCGTTCCCGCCGTCGATCCTGGCCTCCCTCCGCTCGAGCACGCGGCCGCGGGCCACGGGAACCAGGACGCGGAGGTCGGGCCGCGCGTGCGGGAGCAGGATGAGCCAGGAGCGGTCGAGCCATGGCTTGTGGCTGGCGCCGCGCAGGAGCTCGAGCTCGTCCAGCCATCCCAGGCGCCGCTGCGCGTCGGCCGCCGCCTCGTAGTCCAGCTCCGCGGCTCGCCGGTCCCGCTCCTCCAGCAGGCCGGCCCGTACCGCCCGCGCGTGCGCCGCGTCGTCCAGGGTGCGCTCCGCCTCACGCACCTGGGCCCTGTAGCGGTTCAGCCCGGCCTCCCCAATGCAGGGGGCCGTGCACAGGCCGATGCCGAGCTGGGCGCAGGGCGAGCCCCGTGGATCGGGCCGCAGGGGGCCCTTGCAGGCGCGCAGCCGGAAGATCTTGCGGACCAGCTCGGTCATCTCCGTGGGGAGGCGGCGGCCCCGGAAGGGACCGAAGTAGCGCGCGCCGGGCTTGCGGGCCGAGCGCACGACGCGCAGCCGCGGGTAGGGCCGGGACCAGTCGATCTCGATGAACCAGCCGTTGGAGCGGTTCTTCAGGGCCCGGTTGAAGCGCGGCCGCCCGGAGACGATGCGCTCGGCCTCCTCGAGCCGAGCCTCCAGGTCGGTGCCGGTGGGCCGCACGTGCACGCGCCGCGCCAGGCGGACCATCTGAGCGATGCGCTCGTCGCTGGGCCCGCCTCCGTAGAAGTAGCCGCGCACCCGCCGGTGCAGGTTGACGCTCTTCCCCACGTACAGCAGGGTGCCGTGCCCGTCCTCGAACTGGTAGACGCCCGGGCGCTTCGGGAGATCTTCGGGGACCCAGTCGGGGACCGGCGATCGGCGGGGCGACATGCGTGCGGGGTCTCCGGCGGGGTCAGAAGGTGCGGTCTTCCGCCGGGCCTTCCGCCGGGCCTTCCACCGGGCCTTCCGCCGGCGCGCCACCGTTCCCGATCTCCTCGTCCAGGAGGGTGGCGGGGTCCCAGCGCTCGATCATGCTCACGAAGGGCTCGACCAGGTCGGGGTCCAGGTGGGTCCCCGCGTTCTCGCGCAGGATCCCCACCACCGTCTCCGCGGGCAGGGGCGCCCGGTAGCGGCGCCGGGTGCGCAGGGCGTCGTAGAAGTCGCACACCTGCACCAGGCGGCTGGCCAGCATGGTGGTCCGCGGGAAACGGGTGCGCGGATAGCCCCCGCCCTCGGACCCGATGTGGTGCTCGTAGGCGACGACGGCCGGCAGGGCCATCTCGTCGCCGCTGTCGAGCAGGATGCGGCAGCCTTCGACCGGATGGCGCTCGATGACGGCGCGCTCCTCGTCGGTCAGTCGGCCCGGCTTGTTCAGGATGTCGGACGGCACGGTCACCTTGCCCACGTCGTGCAGGAGCCCGGCGGCGCCGATCCCGCGCACGGCCACGGCCGGGAGCCCCATCTCCTCCGCCAGGGACATGGCGAGGATGGCCACGTTGATGCAATGACCCGCCGTGTACTGGTCGGTCTCCTTGAGCGTCAGGAAGGGGGCGATGAGCCGCTGCGCCCCGTGCATTCCGACCGACAGCGACTGGACGATGGCCAGCGTCTCGGCCACCGGGACGGCGCCGGTCTCCCCCGCCTCCTCGTGCAGCCACTCCAGGGCGCCGGCTTCCTCGGCGAGCTTCACGCCGCCCAGGTCGTGCTGGCCCCGACCCTCGGCGTCCGGGTCGCGAAAGCCGAGCGGTCCGAAGCGCGCGTGGGCGAGCTGGAAGGTCGGCGCGTCGGGCGTCGCGGCTCCGGGCGGGCTCCCCGTGGCCTCGGCGCCTTCCCCACGGAGCCGCTCCTCGATGGCCTCCAGGAGGGCGGCGACCTCGTCGCGCTCGATCCCGCGCCGGAACTCCAGGCGGCCCACGTGCGCCTCCTCGAGGCGGGCCGGCCATCCCGCGGCCCTCAGCTCCCGCAGCGGACTGTCCGCGTACACGACCTCGCCCTCCAGGATGGAGAAGGAGGGGCGCGGATCGAAGCTCAGGAGGTCGGTCAGGGAGCGGTGCACCTCCGCCACCAGGGCGCGGCGATGGGGGTGGTCGGACCGGTACAGGCTGGCCGCCGAGAAGTAGCGCCACAGCGTGGTCAGGAACCCGGTGGCCCGTCCCGGCGCGCTCACGGGGCGGCCCGTACGTCGGGATGGGCGAGGAGCTCGCGGACGGCCGGGTCCTCGGGCCATCGCCGCGCCAGCCCGGACGCGGCCTCCCGCACCACGGGGGAGTCGGGCCGGGGGCGCCGCCGCCAGAACAGGATGGGGCGACGGCGCAGGCACAGGTCCAGGAGGGCGCGCTTCGCCTGCGGGGCATCCGACAGCGACAGGGCGCGGACCGCCGTCACCCGCAGCTCGCTCGGCAGCTCCGCGTCCCCGGCCAGGCGGGCGAGGCGGGGGATGAGCCCGGGCTCCAGGGCGCGCGCGCCCTCCAGGGCACCGAATCCGAGGCTCAGGGTGCGGGGGTCGGTCGCCTGGAGGCAGAGGTCGATGGCCTCGGCCCGCGTGTCGGGATCTTGGAGAAGGTGTTTGTAGGCTTCACGGCGCACGTGCGCGTTCTCGTGCACGGCGAACGGGCGCGCGGAGAAGCCCGCCGGCGCGCCGATCTCGTAGAGCAGGGCCAGCATGTTGCGCTGCACGAACCAGCGCTCGTCGCCCAGCCGCGACATCACGAGCCCGCCAATGTCGTCGCCCAGCGCCGCGAGAATCGAGAACGCCTTGCTGCGGGCCGACCGGTCCTGTGACTCGATGAGGATGTCGAGGAGGGGCTCGGTGACCAGTCCCGGGTCGTGCGGCGCCAGCTGTCCCAGGGCCTCGAACTCCGGCGGCTGGCTGGCGAGCAGGTCGCGCACCACCTCGGGTCGGGTCAGCCGCTGCCACAGGTCCGCGGCGACCTCGCTCCCCTCGGGGGCGGCGTGCACGATCCCGATGATCTCGGCCCAGCGCCTGGCCGTCCGCAGCGAGGCCACGGCGCGCTCGCCCGCCGGGCCCAGCCGGTCCACCTCGACGGCCATCTGGAGCATGCGCAGCGCCTCCGGGGCGTGCTGGGCGTCGACCAGGGGGAGGCCGGCCAGCTCTCCGGTGGGGTCGCTCATGCGGCGCAGGGCCTCGCCGTAGGCGCTGTCGCTGGAGACCGGCTCGTCGCCCCAGCCCGTGATCGCCCTGCGCACCTGGTCGCGCAGGGCGTGGTCGGCCTCCTCGGTGGACAGGGCGCCCTCGACCTGCGCGTGCCCGGAGAGCTTGACCAGGATGCGGAGCATCCAGTGCGACACGTCGATGTCGCCCAGGTCGGAGGAGGTCTCGACGAGACGGACCAGCAGGTCGGAGGGGAGCCACGCCGTGGTGACCTCGAGGAGCTCCTGGCGGTCGGACGAGCGCAGGCCGTTCTCCAGGACGCGCCGCACGTCGGGCCGGGCCAGCACCCGGAACAGCCCGGTGAACCGGTCCCGCAGATCGAACTCCCCGTCCGGGTGCTTCAGCTCGTGCGCGATCTCGAGCAGGATCCGGCCGATGGACTCCATGCCCTCCTGCTCGCGGAGGGCGGTGATGGCCTTCGCCACCGCGGCGGGGTCCACCCGGCTGGCGGTGGCCATGACCTCGGGGGTGGGCTGCCGCTCCCAGGACCCGTCGGCCAGCTCGTACGGCAGGGCCCTGGCCGCCTGGCCCAGGCCGAGCCACAGGCGGGCCGCGCGCCGGTCCCGGTCCTCGAGGGCGTCGTCCGGGGACAGCTCCTCCAGGGTGAGACGCTCGTAGTGCCGGGGCTCGATCCATACGTGGGGCCAGCGGGCCGCCATGCCGGCGCGGCGACCCAGCCGGTCCTCGTCGCTGGCGGGGCGCTCGCGGACCGCGGTCAGGAGGGCCCCCAGCTCGGAGCGGCTCGTGCCCGGATCGAAGCCGAAGGAGGACAGGTCGTGCTCGTGCAGCCGGCGGGCCAGGCCCGGGAGGTGGGAGGAGCCCGTGTCGGTCCAGGCCCCTTCGAACAGGAAGCGGTCCGGGGCCACGGTGAACTGGAGCGCTCCACGCTCCTCCAGCAGGGGCGCGAGGCGCTCGTGCAGGTCGGCCGCCAGGTCACCCAGGGCGGGGTGGCCGGGAGGATACAGGCCGAAGCGCTGCACCGCGCGCGCGAGCGCGCTCAGCCACTTTTCGATGTGTGACGGTACAGCCTGGGCCGGCTCCCGGGTCACGGTCACCTCAGCCGGGGGATCAGGGGTGGAGGGCGCGCTCCCGCTCGACCACCTTGAGGGCCGCGTCCACGATGCGCGGATCGAACTGACGGCCGCGCTCCCGGCGGAGCTCGGCGATGGCTTCCTCGGCCGACTCGGCCTCGCGGAAGGGCCGGTCGTGGGTGATGGCCTCGAACGCGTCGGCCACCGCCACGATGCGGCCGGGCAGGGGGATGTCCTCGCCGGCGAGCCCGCGCGGATAGCCCGACCCGTCCCAGCGCTCGTGGTGGGTGTAGGCGATCTCCCGCGCCAGCTGCATCACCGGCAGGTCGCTGGCCGAGAGGATGCGCGCGCCGTTCGTGGCGTGCGTCATCATGATCTTGCGCTCGTCGTCGTCGAGCTGGCCGCTCTTGAGGAGGATGCGGTCCGGGACGACGATCATGCCCACGTCGTGGAGCGGCGCCGCGTCCCGGACGTGGCCCACCTCGTCGTCGGACAGCCCGAGCTCGGTGGCGATCCGGGCCGACAGCTCGCCCACGCGCTCGGCGTGTTGCTCGGTCTTGAAGTCACGGTACTCGACCAGGCGGGCCAGGATGTGGAGGACGCTGAGCTCGGCCCGTTCGGCCTTCTGCCGGAGGTCCTCCATGGCGCCGCGCTCGGCGCGGGCCTCCTCCGAGCCCTCCTCGCTGAGCAGGCGCCGGGTCTCCAGGACGCGGTGCACCCGGAGTCCCACCTCGACCGGGTCCAGCGGCTTGCGGAGGAGGTCCTGCACGCCCGCCTCGACCACGCCGAGGCGGGTGCCCTCGGACTCGCCCCCCGACAGGCCCAGGACCGCGGGCCGCGGGAAGTCGGCTTCCCGCCCGGCCAGGTCCCGAAGGATCTGCTCGGCGGCCGGATCGGTCACCCCCAGGTCCAGGAGGAGGAGGTCGGGCTGGAAGCGCCCACAGAAATAGAGTGTCTCCCTGGGCTCGGTGGTGCTTTCGATCCGATGGTAGGCCGCGTCGGACAGGATCCGCTCGAGCTCGCCCACCACGGAGCGGTCCGCATCCACGATCAGGATCTTTGCGTCCAGCGCCTCGAATGCCACGGGTTCCTCGGGTCTCGGAGGGTCGAGGTGGGCGGTCCGGACTTTGCACTTTCTTCGTGACCGCCCGTCGGCGTCGTGGCCCGACCGAGTGCATAAGCTGTGCGCGCTCGCGGCCCTGCGCAACACGCGCGACGCGGGGCGGGGACATGGAGAGGAGGGGCGGGTGCGCGCAGCCGTTCGCGCTCCCGATCGCGGGTCCGCACGCGCGGCCGGTCGCTGGATGAGGCCGGAGGACGTGAGCCGCGGAGGGCCCAGCGAAGCCCGGTGGACGTGGCATCGTAAGTCAAGGCATGGCAATGGCTAAGGTATCTGAACTCAAGACAGAGGCGCGGCGGGAGGAGGCGGCCGGTAACCACCGGCGGGCCATCCAGCTCTACCTGCGCGCCCTGGAGGAGGGACGGAGCGCCGAGTACTCGACGCCCGACCCGGGCCTGTCCGTTCGGATCGCCGACCTGAACTTCCGCGAGGGCGAGCCCGGACGTGCCATCGAATACTACCGGCAGGCCGCCGAGCTTTACGCGGAACAGGGGCTTATTACCAATGCCATTGCAGTTTGCAACAAGATCCTCCGGGTCTTTCCGTACGAGATCGAGTGCTACCGGACCATGGCCCGGCTCCACCTCGAAGTGGGGCTCGTGGCCGAGGCCCGTAAGAACCTCCTCCACTACGTCGACACGGTGAGCGAGCGCGGGGAGCCCCGCGCCGCCCGCGTGGCCATGCGCGACTTCCTCGAGCGCGCCCCCGACGAGGAGGTGGCCGAGCGCCTGGCGCGCAGCCTCCAGGACGAGGGGTATGCCAAGGAGGCCGTCAATGCCCTGCGGGACGTGTGGTTCCGCCGCGCCGACCGCGGCGAGTCCAACGCGGAGCTCGAGACCCGCATCCGCGACCTGCTCCCCGGCGAGGAGCCGGCGGACTGGGAGCCCGGCGACGAGGCGGAGGACCTTTCCGAGCCGGCCGACGTGGAGGACGCGATCGAGGCCGCGCTCCGGGAGCCCGAGCCCGAGGCCGAGCCCGAGTCCGAGCTCGAGGACGCAGGACAGCCCGAAGTGTCCGCCGTGTCCTGGCTCGACGAGCCCGCCGCGGAGGAGGAGTTCGCCGCGGAGTGGGAGCCCGAGCCCGACGAGTCCGCGTTCCCCGAGGTCCAGGTCTACCGCTACGAGGTGAGCCGGGAGTTCGCGGCGCGGCAGGGCGAGGCCGCCGACGAAGAGGAGCCCGCCGCGGCTCTGGAGCCGCAGGAAGAGGCAGAGGCAGAGGAGGAGCCCGCGCGCGAGGAGGAGTGGGCCGAGGTATGGCCCGAGCGGCTGGAGCTGGTGGGACAGTACCGCGAGCTCATGTCGCGAGCGCGGAGCCTGGCGACCGAGTTCGGTCGCGAGCCCCCGGCGTGGAGCCGGGCCGTCGAGAGCGAGACGATGGAGCCGGAGGCGGCGACGCGGCCGGCCAGTTCATTCCCAGAGATCGAGAGCGGGGGAGCCATGTCCGAGCAGACCGAGGATCGCAACGGGACCTGGGATTCCGGGGCCGACACGTCAGGCCACTCCGGGAGCTCGGGAGAGGACTCGTTCGGCTCGGGCTGGGAGCCGTGGCCGACCCACGAACCGGAGACCGCGGAGACGGAACCCGAAACGATGGAGGAAGACATGTCCGTGATCGAGACCTCGGAGGCCGAGGCCTCCACCACGGAAGTCGAGGAGTCGGCCGAGCCGTTCGCCGCCGAGCCGGCGGTCGCGGGAGCGGCGGAAACGAGCCACTCCAACGGCCACGCGCCGAGCGCGTCGGCGGGGCGGGGTGAGGGCGCCGAGCTGGGCGAGAGGGCCGAGCTCCGCCGCGGCCTCGAGCTGCTGGACGAGCTCCTGGAGCTCTCCCCCGACAACATGGACCTGCGTCGCCGCAAGGTCGCCTACGCCCGCCGCCTGGCGGACCCGGGGACGCTGAGCGACGCCTACCTGGCGCTGGCCGAGGGGCTGGCCGAGCGCGGCTCCCGGCGCAGCGCGCGGATCCTGTACGAGCAGGTGCTGTCGCTGGACGAGGAGAACGATACGGCCCAGACGGGCCTGGCCCGGCTCGACGCGGTCGAGCTGCAGGAGAAGCGGCGCCGGGGCGGCCAGGAGGCCGACCTGCCGTCCGCCGGTGCGGCGGACCGCGAGGCGCGCAAGGCGCTGGGCGAGAGGCTGTGGACCGAGTTCGAGATGACGATCCGCGAGCTTCCGTGGCTGCACGCGGCCACCCAGAGCTTCCAGGCCGTCGGGCCGGACCGGCAGCCGGCGCTCGAGACCTTCCAGATGATGGCGCACTACTTCATGGCGCGCGGCCGGTACGACCAGGCGGCCGAGGTGCTGTCGGCGGCGCTCGACCTCTCGGACCGGAGGGACGAGGAGCTGGTGGACGTGCTCTACTACCTGGGCGTGGCGCGCCGCCGCCTGGGCGAGGATGCCGCGGCCGACGAGCTGTTCGAGCGCGTGGCCCGCGTCGACGCGGACTTCCGCGAGTCGCTGGAGGTGCTGGGCGACTGAGCCGCGGCCCGCACGCGGCGAACGGAGCCCGCCGACGAGGGGGCCGGGGAGACCCGGCCCCCTCGGTGCATCGGGGTACGAGCGCGGCGCGCTCTACTTGTACAAGTAGAGGGCTTGCGGGTGGTGCCGCTCGTTGGGAGCCGCTGACCCTCCCATCGACCAACTCGACAACTGGTTACGCGGTGAGCGTGACGCCCCGATGACGCATGGCGCGCGACCGTGCGCTTTCCCCCCTCTCTCCTCTCCCGCTATTTGTCCTTGGAATATGTCAGACAAATCCCCACACGATCCGTCCACCTTTGCCCCACGGCGGCGAGCCTTTCCGCACGGCATCCTGGGAGCGTAGTCGAGACTCAGTCTCACCTGGGCGCCGCCAGGAGCGGAAGCGGCGCGAACGCGAACGCGAAGAGGCAGACCGAAACCCGGGGGTACCGTGATGGATACGAAGCGGATGGATCGTCGAGACGCACTCAAGGTGTTCGGGGCGGGTGGCCTCGGACTGGTCGGGGTGGCCTGCGGAGCCAGGGGGCCCGATCGGGCCAGCGCGGCCGAGACGAGCGCCGACGCCGGGACCGCGGGCGCTGGATGCGGCCGGATCCGCGGTGGCGGGCGCCGCGGGCGCGGCCCCGGGGACGGCCCGGACGGTCACCCTGCAGATGCTGGCCGCCGATCCGAAGGCGCTGCCGGAGCCGATCGCGGACGCCTCGCCCCGCACGCGCTCCTTCCTGCTCGAGGCGCGCGAGGGCGTGGGCGAGATCGAGCCGGGCTCCACCTTCGACTACATGACCTTCGGAGGCCAGATCCCGGGCCCGATGCTGCGGGCGCGCCAGGGGGACCGGGTCCGCCTGACGGTGCGCAGCCCCAAGACCAACATCCGGCCCCACAACGTGGACCTGCACGCCGTGTACGGGCCGGGCGGCGGCGCCTCGGAGACGCTGGTCCTGCCGGGCCAGGAGAAGACGATCGAGTTCAGGGCCATGTACCCGGGCGCCTTCATCTACCACTGCGCCGTGCCCGGCCTGGACATGCACATTTCGAGCGGCATGTACGGGATGATCCTCATCGAGCCGCCCGAGGGGCTGCCGAAGGTGGACCACGAGCTCTACCTGGGCCAGAACGAGGTGTACACGAACCGCTCGGCCGGCGAGGGCGGGCACCACGCCTTCGACACCGCCTCCATGCTGCGCGAGGACCCGACCTACGTCCTCCTCAACGGCCAGAAGCACGCCCTGACCGCCGACGGCCGCGGCCCCATCGTGGCCAGGCGCGGCGAGACGGCGCGCGTCTACTTCGTGAACGGCGGTCCCAACCTGACCTCGAGCTTCCACCCGATCGGCAACGTGTGGAGCAAGGCGTGGATCGCCGGCGCCCTGGCCAACCAGCCCCTGCGCTACGTGCAGACGCTCCCGGTGCCGCCGGGCTCGACGGGCGTGTTCGAGCTGGAGTTCCCCGTGCCCGAGCCGATCAAGCTCGTGGACCACGCCCTCACGCGCGTGGCCCACAAGGGCATGCTCGGGATCATCGACGTCCAGGGCGCCAGGCAGGCGAGCATCTTCCGGGCGGTCGACCCGCGCGAGTGAAGGCCCTCCACTCGACGCCGTTCCCCCACGGGGCGCCGCCCGATCCGGGCGGCGCCCCGTCGCACGTCGGGGCCCGCAGGCTCACGTTTTCGGCTTTTCGGCGGTGGCCGACTGGCCCGATGCGGGGCTTGTTCGGGTCACATTGGCCGACATTGATGCGCGCGTCCTGCCGAAGGCGTGGGAATTGTGCCACAAGCATGGCTGGATGCGAGTTGCCCCCACGGCGGGAGCCGCTCACGGTTGGCTTGTCACCTACCTGCAACAAAATGACTTATGGCCTTCCACGCTCACGAGGATGTGCCGGCACGGCCTCTGCCTCATGTTCCGGACGTGACACGCGGTCCCGCCGCGGCGTCCTTGTGGATGCGAGTCGTAGGGAGATCCGGGCAGCGTGGGAGATACGAGGATGGCTGACGAGAGTCTGAGCGGCACGACCTGCAGGCTGATACGGGAGGACGGGACCGAGTGGATCGTGACCCGCTTCGACCTGCGCGAGGGTGGCGCCTGGATCACGGCCCGGCGGGTGCCCGAGGGCTCCTCGCCCGGCGGCAACGGAAACGGCCACTCGGGCGCCCACGGCCAGCCGGGCGACCCGGATGGAGCGGAGCGGCTGCTCGAGGCGCCGCTGCGTCACGGCGACCGCCTGGTGTGGACGCGCCGCGATGGCACGGTGGCCTGGGCGATGCGCAACCCGACCGGGGTGGGCATCGCGTGGCGCCACCAGGACGTGGAAGACGACGAGTTCTTCGCGGGGGACTTCCGCTAACCTCCCCCATCCTCTATGTATCTACCATGGTGGTCGTTGCGCCCCCCATCGGGGGCGGCGTGATCCGGCCGCGTCCGGCCGGTTCCTCGGTGGGCCGGACGTCCGGCCCCGAGCGGTCCGCCCTCCCGATCCCTGACCCGCGCACCCGGAGGAGCACCTCATGAACCGCAAGTCGATCGGTCAGCTCCTGGAGTACGTCGGATACCTCGTCCTCGTCCTGGTCCTGTTCCGCTGGTCCACTCTGGCGGGGGAGCTCGGCGTGGGCGCGCTGGTGGCCTACTTCGGCATCCGGCTGCGGGCGGGGGCGTCGCGCGGCACCTGACGCTCCCGGTCCTCCAGAGTTCCGCGGCTCCGCGCCGGGCTCGTCCGCGCTCGTAAGCGGGCCCCGGCGGAGCCTCACGGGAAGCACATACCGCGGCCGTCCGGTGGCAGGTCCGGCGGCCGCGCGGCCCGCACCCGCGCCGCATCCGCCGATCCCCGGCGGGCGAACACGGCGGCCAGCGTGTCCTGGTACACGCGCGGCCATCCGGGCGAGAGGCTCATGAGGTTGTAGACGGGTCGGTCGCGCGGGACCAGGGCCAGGTCGGCCGGCCCCAGCTCCAGGAACCGGTCCCAGTCGCCCACCCCTCCCAGCCAGTCCAGGTACTCCCGGTAGGCGAAGTCCGGGTACACGGTCTCGCGCCGGCCGTCCATCCCGACCTTCATGGCGGGCTCCAGCTTCCAGATCGCGTACTCGCCCCAGTTGAAGAACACGGCCAGGTTGCCCCGGGCCCCGCTCCTCTGCAGCAGCCCCACGGCGCGGGCCGGATAGTCGAGGCCTCCGCTCTGCGGTCCCATCTCAATGCAGCGGAACGACGGGATGGAGCGCGCGGCGGTCAGGACCCCCACCAGGCCCGCGAGCGCCGCCAGCCACGGGGCCGCCCTGCCGCCCGGCGTCGGGTGGCGCCGCTTGGGGCCGAGGACGGCGCCCAGGTCGGGGGCCAGGAGCACGCCCAGCGCCAGCCCGAACAGCGGCAGGTGCCGGACGGCGGTCAGGGGGAGGATGGCGACCACGCCCAGCACGGCCAGGAGCGCTGGCCGGGGGCGCCGCGGCGAGCTCCGCAGGATCCACGCGCCGCCGACTACGTAGGCCAGGTAGACGAGTCCGAGGCTCGAACGGATGGGGAGGGCCTTCCACTCCGAGATGTCGGGCCGTGGCACGGTGGCCGTCCGCAGGAGGAAGAGGGGGAGCCGCACGCCGTAGGGGTTGAGGAGGAGGGCGCCGGCGGCCGCCAGCGCGACCGCGATGGCCACGAGCGCCCCCGGGCGCGGTGCCTCCCGCCGCGGGCCCCTCCCGCCCCCGTCCGCCGCCGCGGCTCCCCCGTCCGCCGCCGCGGCTCCCCCGTCCGCGGCCCGGCGCCGGCGCCAGCTCCCCAGCAGCGCCAGCACCACCCGGGACGCGGCCCACACCACCAGGACCCCGAGCCCGGCGAGCACGCCGCCGTGCAGGTTCACCCACACGGCGAACAGCGGCGGGAGGAGCCACAGCCACCCGGCGGCCCCGCCCCGCTCCGCGCGCTCGAGGATCAGCAGGGTGAGCACGAAGGCCAGGTAGGTGAACAGCTGGGGCCGGACGGTGCCGAGCCCGAGGAGCGCGGGGATCGCCAGGGCGACCAGCACGAGGCCGGCCCGCAGGGGCCCCAGGCCCGAGCGCCACAGCCTCCGGTACACCAGGAGGAGGATGACGACCACGAACGCCGTCTTCAGGGCCACCAGGCCGGGCGTGTGGAGGCTGTCCCACACCTTCGAGAAGATGACCTCGGACAGCCACTCGTGGTTGATCCAGGGATGGCCGAGGGTCAGGTATGAATACGGGTCGGCCAGGGTAACGCCGCCCAGGCGCCGGGTCAGCTCGCCGAACCGGATGTGGCCCCACAGGTCCGGATCTGCCATCGTGTCGGAGACGAGTCGAATCAGGATGCCGACGAGGAGCACGGCGATTCCGCCCCTCCACAGGCGGTCGCGCCGGTCCCCGGCGGCGCCATCCCCGGACGCTCCCTCGCTTGCGGGCGGTTCGGTGTGCATGACGTGCCGGGGCTGGAGGAGGGACGGAAGGCCGTCGGGCCGGGGGCAGCGTGCACGCACGCTCCCAGGGGTGTTGCTTGCATGAAACAGGATCGACGCTCGATTTGCAAGCCCGGCCCGGACCCGTGCCAGCCGCGGGACGGCGCCGCAGATTGTAAGTAACAGTAAGATAGTCAGTTACAAGAGTGGCGTCCCGTGCCAATGGAGTGGCCCGGGAGTTGCAAAGTTCAGGGGCCGCGTGGCGGATCATCAGCCGCGCGAGCGGGAGTGAGTGCGTCGGACGCGGCGTGCATCCCCGGTCGGGCACGAGGCCGGACCGGCCCGCTATAGGAGTCAAGATCCGCTCCGGGGCAGGAACCCCGGCCGTCCCAGGTACTTTTGCCCGCATCGACCGGCAGCCCCCCGTGTCCGCTCGTGGTCCATCCACGTGGCGGCGTGGGAAGGGACTCGGCGGAGCGAGGGACGACGGGTAGCGGAGGCCACGATGGCCGGACCGACCCGGCAGCGGACCACATTCCCTGGATGGCCTGCGTGGCCAGGAGGAGAGCATGTCGCATCTCGTAAACGCCCTGTGGAACGACCAGTCGGGGCAGGACCTCGTGGAGTACGTCCTGATCATCGTGTTGATCGCGCTCGGCGTGGCCGTGGCGCTCACCGCGTTCAAGGGTGCGATCACCGGCGCGTTCAACAACGCGGCCAGCACGCTGAACTCGCAAGCGGGCACCTGACGCGGGGAGTGTCGTGTCGGGCCAGGACGCCGCTCGTGGGAGCTCGGGCCTCGCGCCCGTCTCCCGCGGCGGCGGCCCGGCGCGATGTGCCGCCGATGCGGGACCCGGCGCGGCCGGGACGCGCGGCGGCTCACAACGTCCGATCGGCTGAGAGGGGGAGCATCGCATGAACCGTTTGGCCAGGGCCCTGTGGGATGACGCGCGCGGCCAGGATCTCGTGGAGTACGTCCTGATTATCGTCTTCATCGCGCTCGGCGTGGCGGCGGCGCTGATCGCCCTGCGCGGCTCGATCGTGGGCGTGTTCAACAGAACCGCGAGCACCTTCAGCGGGCAGGCGGGGGGCTGACGCCCCTCATGCTGGCCTACCTGACGCTCGCTGCCCTGGTGGTTCTGGCGGCGGCGGCCGCGTGGTGGGACGTCCGGGAGCGACGCATCCCGAACGCCCTCACCGTGGCGGGCCTGGTGGCCGCGCTGCTGCTGCGCGCCCCGCTCGGGCTCGGCTCGGTGTGGGCCGGGCTGGCCGGAGCCGGCATCGCGCTCCTCCTGTCCCTGGTGCTGTTCCTGGCGGGGGGCATGGGGGGCGGCGACGTGAAGCTCCTGGCCGCGGTGGGCGCCTTCCTGGGGCCGGACCGGCTGTGGCCGGCGCTCCTGGTCATGGCGCTCACGGGCGGGGTCATGGCCGCGTGGGTCATCCTGCGGCGCGGGGCCATCCCGGAGACGACGGCCAACCTGAAGACGCTGTGGATCACCTTCGGACGCCGCACGTTCACCGGCTGGAAGGGGAGCGAGTCCGAGGCGGCCCTCACGCTGGACACGCCGGGGGCGCTCACGGTGCCGTACGGAGTCGCGATCGCGGTGGGAGCGGTGGCGGCCTGGTTCCTGTGATGATGCGGAGGCGGAGCATGACGGCTCGGCGAGGTGGCGGGGTTAGGCGGCGCGACGGGGGACAGTCCCTCGTCGAGTTCGTGCTCGTGCTCCCGATCCTCCTGGTGATCATCTTCGGCATCATCGAGTTCGCCAACGCGTGGCGCACCTCGCAGATCATCACCAACACGGCCCGGGAGGTGGCGCGCCAGTCCATCCTCCCGAGCTCCACCTACGCGCTGGCGCAGGACACGGCCGTGGCCCGGCTGAACGGCTCGGGCCTGGACGCGTCCAAGGCCACGATCACGCTGAACCTGTGCTCGCTGCCCAGCAACTGCGCGGGCAAGCCCGACGTCGTGACGATCGGATATCCCTACCAGTTCCAGTTCTTCGGGCCCGTGATGAACCTCATGTGCGGGTCGGCGTGCAGCTCGAAGTTCGGAACGATCAACCTGTCCTCCACCGCTACCATGCGGAACGAGTAGGAGCCCGAGACCATGCGCAATAGAGTCGGAATCATCCTGGTCCTCGCGCTCGTGGCCGGCGGCCTGGCCGCGTACCTCGCGGTCACCTTCCTCAAGGGGCCCGCCGGCTCGCAGTCCGAGCAGGCGCCAGCGACCGTCAAGGTCGCGGTGGCCACCAAGGACCTGGCCGTGGGCGACGTGATCCAGCCCGAGGACGTCAAGCTGGTCTCGTGGCCCGCCGGAGCGGTGCCGCAGGGCTACGCGACGTCGGTGGAGGAGGTCCAGGGCCGCGGCGTCATCACCCCCGTGATGACCAACGAGCCCATGCTGGCCAGCAAGATGGCCGGCAAGGGGAGCGGCGGTGGCCTGGCGATCGCCATCCCCGAGGGCATGCGCGCCATGAGCGTGCGCGTGAACGACGTGATCGGGGTGGCGGGCTTCGTCCTGCCGGGCACCCACGTGGACGTGCTGGTCACGCTCGACAAGGCGGAGACCGGCAGCGACGCGCACACGGAGATCCTGCTCCAGAACGTGGAGGTCAAGTCGGCCGGCACGGAGCTGCAGCAGGACCCCAACGACCAGTCGAAGCCCAAGGCGGTGCCGGTGGTGACGCTGCTGGTCACCCCCAAGCAGGCCGAGAAGCTGACCCTGGCCGCCACGCAGGGGCAGCTGCAGCTCGCCCTGCGCAACACGCTGGACAAGGATACGGTGGTCACGGACGGGGTCCGCATGGCGAATCTGCTCCCGTCCTCGGTGAGAGCGAGGTATCGACCCGTGCGCACCGTGCGGTCTCGGCGGCCGCCATCGCGGGTCAACGTGGAGGTCTATCGCGGTAAGGACCGCTCCACCTCGACGGTCGATACTACGGTGACGGGAGGTGGCCGGTGAGCACGCGAACCCACGTCCGATCCACGGGAGGCCGGGCCACGCTCCGCCTCTCCGCCCTGAGCCTGGCCGCGGCCTCCGCGGCCCTGCTCGCGGCCTGGTCCCCTCGCGCCGCGGCGGCGCAGGCGGCGCCCGCGTCCGTGGCGGTCGCGCAGAGCTCCGGCGACCAGGTGCTGACGCTGGGCGTCGGCACCTCGAAGGTGGTCGAATACTCCAGCACGCTGGCCCGGGTGTCGATCGGCGACCCGAACGTGGCCGACGCCGTCGTGGTCTCCGCCCGCGAGGTGGTGGTCAACGCCAAGAAGGTGGGGACGACCACGCTGCTGGCCTGGGACCAGGCCGGCGCGCGCCACCGCTACGAGGTGGACGTGACGGCCGACGCCGGGGGGCTGCAGCGCAACCTGGACCGCTACTTCCCGGGCTCGGGCATCACCGCCTCGGCTACGGGGAACGCGGTCGTCCTGTCCGGCACCGTCCCCAACCAGCGCGTCGTGGACAAGGCGCTCGAGGTCTCGAAGGAGTGGGCCGGCAAGGACGTGCCCATCGTGGACAACATCCAGGTCCCCGACCGCGGCCAGATCCTGCTCCAGGTCCGCTTCGCCGAGGTCAATCGCTCGGCGATGAAGAACCTGGGCGTCAACATCCTGCGCATGAACCCCAGCAATCCCCGCAGCGGCAACGAGATCGGCGTGGCCCCGGGCGGAGGGAGCTTCAGCGGCAACTACCTGGGCGGCTCGGGTCCCGACAAGACGTTCTCGGACGCGGTGGACTTCTACCTGTTCCACAGCGCCTCGCACCTGGCCGCGTTCATCCAGGCCCTCAAGCAGAAGGGGCTGTTCAAGAGCCTGGCCGAGCCCAACCTGATGGCGGTCCCGGGCGACACGGCCTCCTTCCTGGCCGGCGGGGAGTTCCCCTTCCCGGTGGTGCAGGGCGGCGGGGCCAGCAACGCGGTCACCATCCAGTTCCGCGAGTTCGGCATCCGGCTCAACTTCGTGCCCACGATCACCAACTCGGGTGCCATCCGCATGCACGTGGCTCCCGAGGTCTCCTCGCTGGACTTCTCCAACGGGCTCGAGATCTCCGGCTTCAAGATCCCGACGATCCTGAGCCGCAAGGCGGCGACCACCATCGAGCTGGGCGACGGGCAGACCTTCGCGATCGCGGGGCTGCTGGACAACTCGCTCACCCATGACGTCAACAAGGTGCCGATCCTGGGCGACATCCCGATCCTGGGCGCCCTGTTCCGGTCCGAGTCGGTGCGCGAGAACAAGAGCGAGCTCCTGGTCCTGGTGACGCCGCACATCGTGCAGCCCCTGGACGAGGCGCCGCCGGTGCCGACCGGGGAGCCCAACACGTGGGGGCTGGACAAGAAGGCGATCGGCGACTCGGCGCAGTCTGTCCTGCAGATGATGGGTCAGGGCGGGAAGAAGGGTCAGAAAGGCGGAAGCCGGTAACCATGAGCGCGAGCGACGAGGGGCGGCGGGCCCCGCGGGGCCTGCCGCGTGACGAGCGGGGCGCCAGCCTGGCCATCGTGGCCATCGGCATGACGGTGTTCATCGGGATGGCGGCGCTGGCGGTGGACCTCGGGATGCTGTTCACGGCCCGCAGCCAGGCCCAGCGGACCGCCGACGCGGCGGCTCTGGCCGGGGCCACGGTGCTGGCCACGACGCCCGGGGCCAGGAGCGACGCGAGAGCGGCGGCCATCGACATCGCCTCCAGGAACGACGTGATGGGGACGGCCGTGGTCGTCCAGGCCGGCGACGTGACCTTCCCGCAGGACGACAAGGTGCGCGTGTGGGTGTACCGGACCGCGGCGCGCGGCGACCCCGTGAACACGATCTTCGCGCGCATCCTCGGGATCAACTCGGTGGACGTGTCCGCCAGGGCGGCCGCGCAGGTGTTCCCGGCCAGCAGGGTGGACTGCGTGCTGCCGATCATGCTCCCCGACCAGTGGATCGACAACGGGGGGAGCCCGAACGCGTACGACCCGGGGGTCGACCAGTACATCCCGTACGACCCGAACAACCCGGACGCGCCGCACACGGCCTATGACGAGAACGACTACGGCAAGCAGGTCGTGATCCGGGGGTTCCAGAACCCGGGGGCCGCCAACCCGAGCTGGTACTACCCGTTCGCGCAGCCCGGGATGGCGGGCGCCAACGACTACCGGAACGGGATCATGGGCCGCTTCTGCGGCGGCTCGAACAGCCCGATCTACTCGATCGGCGACTGGGTGAACACGGAGCCGGGCGCCATGACGGGGCCCACCAAGCAGGGCTTCCGGGACCTGATCAACCAGGACCCGTCGGCCTACTGGGATCCATCGGGCGCGGAGGGCAGGGGCTGCGTCGCGCACCCCGGGGAGGGATGCGGCTCGAGTCCGCGGGTCCGGCCCATCCCAATGTTCGATCCGACCAAGGAGCCGGACCCGGGGCGCAAGCCCCTGCAGATCATGAACTTCGCCGGTCTGTTCGTGGAGAGCATCAACGGAAACAACATCGTGGGCCGCTTCCTGGGCTTCACGGGCGTGGACGCGGGGCCGGCGCCGGGCAGCGGCTCGGTGGGCGGTCTGATCAACACGATCAAGCTGGTGGAGTGAAGGGCCGGACTCCGAGCCCGGACCGATAGCGGACGACGACGCGGACGAGAGCCTCCAGGAGACATGGTGAACGATAGGGAGCGAACGACGAGCGGCGGGGACACGCGCTCCGTGCAGGCGGCCGTCATCTCGACGGACCCGGCCTGCCTGGAGGCCGTGCGCGCGGCGCTGGCCGAGGCCCAGGACGTGGAGCTGGGGCTGGAGCTGAGCGTGCCCTTCACGGAGATCGCCGACCCCCAGCTGGACCGGCTGCGCCGGCTGGAGCCGGCCGTGGTGCTCCTGGACCTGGAGTCCGATCCGCGCGTGGGGCTCAAGTTCGCGCAGTTCCTCCTGGACGAGGGCTACACGCAGGCCATGATCGGGGCGGGGGCCGACCTGTCGCCCGAGCTGCTGCTGGCCGCCATGCAGGCGGGCATCGTGGAGTTCCTGCCCAAGCCCCTCAGCCCGGAGGACTTGCGGGAGGCGCTGGACCGACTGTGGCGGAAGACGGGCCGCAAGTCGCGCGACGACCTCGAGCACGAGCCCGGCCGGGTGCTGTCGGTGTTCGGGGCCAAGGGCGGCGCGGGCTCGACCAGCTTCGCCACCAACCTGGCCGTGGAGGTCCACCGGCTCTCCCGGCGCAAGACGCTGCTGGTGGACCTGGACCTGGAGCTGGGCGAGACGGCCCTCCTCCTGGGCATGGAGCCGCGGTTCAGCATCGTGGACCTGGTGCGCAACTTCCACCGCGTGGACGGCGGTCTGCTGGCCTCCTACATCGAGCGCCACGAGTCGGGCGTGGAGCTGCTGTCGGCCCCCTACCAGCCCACCGACCCCGAGGAGGTGAGCCCGGACCGGGTCGCCAAGATCCTGGACTTTCTGCGGGACCGTTACGACTACATCGTGGTGGACACCCCCAAGACGTTCAGCCCCGTGGCGCTGACGGGGATCGAGGAGTCCAGCGAGCTCTACCTGCTGACCACGGCCGACCTCCAGTCGCTGCGCAACGTGACCCGCTGCCTCCCCCTCCTGCGCCAGATCGCCGAGCGCAAGGAGAAGGGGTGGCTCAAGCTGGTGGTGAACCGCTACGACTCGCGCCAGCTCATCTCGCTGGACGAAGTCGAGAAGACGCTGGGCATGGAGGTGTTCGCCACCCTGCGCAACGACTACAGGGCCGTGATGGAATCGATCAACGAGGGTCGCCCGTCCGTCATGGACGGCAAGTCTCCCTACGCCCAGGACATCCGGGCCATCGCGGCCCGCATCGTGGGCGTGGCGCCCGGCGACGCGGACGACCGGGGGGGATTGTTCTCCCGCTTCCTCGGAGCGATACGGGGGGGGCAGGAATCCGCCCTGCGCGATTCACCCGAGCACACCGTGAGGGCCCGTGGTTGAATTCCCGAAGGACTCGGAGCGGAGCCGCACGTCGCGCTCCTCGCCCTCCCGGCCCCCGGCGTGGGAGCGGGACGGGCGCGCCGACGCGGACCGCCGTGGGGACCAGGAGGAGGCCGCCGAGCTGAACCCCCTGTTCCAGGACATCAAGACGCGGGTTCACCGGCAGCTCCTGGAGCGGCTCAACCTCTCCAACCTGAGCGACCGGAACCGGGACGAGGCCATGTCGGAGACGCGGGCCATCGTCCGCAGCCTCCTGGCCGCCGAGAACACGCCGCTCAACCTGGAGGAGCGCGAGCGGCTGGTCGACCAGATCCTCGACGAGGTGTTCGGCCTGGGGCCGCTGGAGCCCCTGGTCCGCGACCCCACGATCTCGGACATCCTGGTCAACACCTACGACCAGGTGTACATCGAGCGCGACGGGAAGCTGGTGGTCACCGACGTCACCTTCCGAGACAACCGCCACCTGCTCCAGGTCATCGACCGGATCGTGTCCGCCGTGGGCCGGCGCATCGACGACGCCTCCCCGATGGTGGACGCCCGCCTGCCCGACGGCTCGCGCGTGAACGCCATCATCCCGCCGCTGGCCGTGGACGGACCGCACCTGTCCATCCGTAAGTTCCGGGCGGACGTCCTCTCCGAGGAGGACCTCCTCCGGAACGGCACCCTGACCGAGCCCATGATGGAGGTGCTGCGCGCCTGCGTGAAGGCGCGCCTCAACATCCTCATCTCGGGCGGCACGGGCGCCGGTAAGACGACCCTGCTCAACGTGCTGTCCTCCTCCATCCCGCACACCGAGCGCATCGTCACCATCGAGGACTCGGCCGAGCTCCAGCTCCGCCAGCCGCACGTGGTGCGGCTCGAGACGCGCCCGCCCAACATCGAGGGCAAGGGCGAGGTCCCCCAGCGACAGCTGGTGATCAACGCCCTGCGCATGCGCCCCGACCGCATCATCGTCGGCGAGGTCCGCGGCGCCGAGGCGGTGGACATGCTGCAGGCCATGAACACGGGCCACGACGGCTCGCTCACCACCCTGCACGCCAACAGCCCGCGCGACGCCCTGGCCCGCCTCGAGACGATGATCTCCATGGCCAGCCTCAACCTGCCCGAGAAGGGCATGCACCAGCAGATCGCCAGCGCCATCGACGTGGTGATCCAGCTGGCCCGCCTCTCGGACGGGAGCCGCCGCGTGATTACCATCGCCGAGATCGTGGGCATGGAGGGCGAAGTCATCACCATGCAGGACCTGTTCGTGTTCGACCGCGAGGGCGTGGATCCGGACGGCAACGTCCGCGGTCACTTCCACCCGACCGGCATCCGGCCCAAGTTCGCCGAGCAGCTCAAGGCCTACGGCCTCGACCTGTCCGAGACGCTGCTGGCCGAGCAGCCCGAGTCCCGGGCGAGGAGCGCCCGGCGGTGAGCGCCTTCCTGGAGTCCCGCCTGGGCGTGGCCCTGGTGGCGTTCGTGGCCACCGGGCTGGGCGTCACCGCGGTGGTCCTCCTGTGGGAGAGCATCCGCGGGCTGGCGCACCGGCTGCGGGTGCGCTCCCAGCTCGAACGGCTGCGAAGCAGCCAGGCGAAGCCGGGTCAGACCGCGGGCCTGCTGCGCGAAGAGCGGGCCACGCTCGAATGGCTGGAGCCCATCCTCCTTCGGCTCCCGCACCGCCGCGATCTGGAGAACCTGCTCCGCCAGGCCGACGTGGAGTGGGCCGTGGGCACGCTCCTGCTCCTGAGCGCGGGCTCGGGGTTCGCGTGGTGGGTGTTCATGATCCTGTTCACCGGGGACGGCATCTGGGCGATCCTGGCGGCCGCCTTCGGGGCCCTGCTCCCGTGGCTGTACCTGCGGCGGCGCAAGCGCAAGCGCATGCGGGAGTTCGAGGAGCGCTTCGCGGAGGCGATCGACCTGCTGGGTCGCTCGATCCGGGCCGGGCACGCCTTCCAGACGGGCCTCCAGACCATCGCGGACGAGAGCCCCGAGCCGGTGGCCGGCGAGTTCCGGCAGGTGTTCGAGGAGCAGAAGTTCGGGCTGCCCCTGCGCGAGTCCCTCATGGGGCTGGCCGACCGGGTCGACCTGGTGGACGTGCGCATGTTCGTGACCGCGGTGCTCATCCAGCGCGAGTCCGGCGGCAACCTGGCCGAGAACCTGGACAACCTGTCCACCATCATCCGCGAGCGCTTCAAGTTCCGGCGGACGCTGCGGACGCACACGGCCCAGGGCCGCATGACCGGCTACGTGCTGGCCCTGGCGCCCCTGGCGGCCGGCGTGGGCATGTACCTGCTGAACCCCTCCTACGAGGGCGTTCTGATCACCGAGCCAATGGGGCGGCTGATGCTGTTCGGAGCGGCGGTGATGCAGATCATCGGGTTCCTGTTCATTCGCCGCATCGTCAATATCGAGTTCTGAGAAGCCGGGGAGAGCGATGATCTACCTGGTGGCCCTGCTCGCCGCGACGTCGGTCGGCCTGCTCGTGTGGGCCGTGGCCAGCGTGCCCTCGGGGCAGACGCGCGTCCTGCGCCGGCGGCTGGAGGAGCTGCGGGCCGGCGAGGCCTCCTACCACGACCTCCGGGAGCGCCGCCGCCGTCAGGCCAAGCGCGAGCGGCTCGAGACCCTGCTGGAGGCCGTGGGCGAGCGCATGGGCGGCGCGGAGGGGCAGCGGCGCCAGACGATGCGCGGCCTGCTGCGCTACGCCGGCTTCCGGCGGCCCAACGCCCTCCTCATCTTCCTGGCCGCACGCCTTCTCCTGGCGGGAGGATTCGGAGCGGGCGCCCTGTTCCTGGCCGCCGTGTTCCCGCTGACGGCCCTGCAGCGGCTCCTCCTCCTGGCGTTCGGCATCCTGCTGGGGTGGATGGGTCCCCTGCTGTTCGTGAGCCAGCGCAAGAAGGCGCGGCAGCGGGAGCTGCAGCGCGCCCTGCCGGACGCCCTCGACCTCATGGTGGTGTGCGTGGAGGCGGGACTGGGCCTCAACCAGGCCCTGCAGCGGGTGGCGCAGGAGATGGACCGGGTGAGCCCGGACATGAGCGACGAGATCACGCTGGCCACCCTGGAGATCCGGGCCGGCACGCCGCGCGAGGAGGCGCTCCGCAACCTGGCGGACCGCAACGGGCTCGACGACATCCGGTCGCTGACCGGCATGCTCATCCAGACCGACCGGTTCGGCACCTCGATCGCCCAGGCGCTGCGCGTGCACGCGGAGTCCCTGCGCGACAAGCGCCGCCAGACGGCGGAGGAGACCGCCGCCAAGACGAGCGTCAAGATGCTGTTCCCGCTCGTGTTCTTCGTGTTCCCGGCCATCTTCATCGTCCTCCTGGGGCCGTCGGTGTTCCGCCTGCGCGACCTGTTCGGCGGGCTGGGCGGGCCGTGAGGCGGGTGGCCGTGGCGAACCCGGCGCGGGGCGCGAGCCTGGGCGACCGGGTGGAGGTGGCCGACGGGTTCTGGACCCGGCTGCGCGGCCTCCTGGGTCGCGGCGGCCTGGAGGCGGGCGGCGGCCTCCTGCTGACCCCCTGCCGGGGGGTCCACATGCTGGGGATGCGGTTCCCGCTGGACGTCCTCCTCCTGGACGGCGGACGGCGGGTGGTGGGGGTGTACCGGGAGCTGGCGCCCGGAAAGCGGACGCGGCTGCACGGGGAGGCGCGCCACGCGCTCGAGCTCCCCGCCGGGACGATCGAGCGCACGGGGACCCGCGAGGGAGACGAGCTCACATGGTGATCAGGGCGGAGGGCACGGTGGACGACGCGTTCGGGGCCGACGAATACGTCGAGCCCGAAGGGAAGGGCGGCATCCCGCCGGTCCCGACGACGCTGGAGGAGACGGGGCTGGACGAGTCCTTCCTCCTGGACCTCGTGCTGCGCACCCTGTACCGGCACGGGGCCATGGGCGGCGAGCGGCTGGAGCGGATGCTCCGGCTGCCCTACTCGCTGCTGGACGACCCGCTCCTCACCCTGCAGCAGCGCCGCCTGGTCGAGGTGCGGGGCACGCAGGGGCACGGGCGCCGGGGCTACGTCTACGACGTCACGGGCGAGGGCCGAGACCGCGCCCGCGAGCTCATGCAGACCTCGGGCTACGTGGGACCGGCCCCGGTGACCATGGAGAGCTACCGGGAGTGGATGTACGCCCAGTCGGTGCGCACGGCGCGGGTCAGCCGCGACCAGGTGCGCAAGGGCACGGAGCACCTGGTGCTGGATCCGGCCTTCCTGGACACCCTGGGCCCGGCCATCAACTCGGGGCGCTCGATCTTCCTGTACGGCAGCTCGGGCAACGGCAAGACCGTGATCGCCGAGGCCGTGGCGCGGCTCATCGGGGGGACGATCTTCATCCCGCACGCCGTGCGCATGGACGGGCACGTGGTGCAGGTGTTCGACCCCACCGTGCACCGCGTGGTCGAGGACGCGTGGGACGACCAGGGCTACGAGGACTTCCAGGGCGAGTCGGACGAGAAGCCGACCTTCGTGCGCGCCCCCGCCTACCACGACCCGCGCTTCGTGGAGATCGAGCGCCCCGTGGTGGTGGTGGGCGGCGAGCTCACCCTGGAGCAGCTCGAGCTGCAGCAGGACCCGGTCACCGGCGTGTTCCGGGCGCCGCCCCAGGTGAAGGCCAACGGCGGGGTGCTGGTGATCGACGACTTCGGGCGCCAGCGGGTGCGGCCCCGGGACCTCCTCAACCGGTGGATGTATCCGCTGGAGCGGCACGTGGACTTCCTCAACCTGCCCACCGGGCAGAAGCTGGGGGTCCCGTTCGAGTGCCTCCTCATCTTCGCCACCAACCTCAACCCGGCGGACCTGGTCGAGGAGGCGTTCCTGCGGCGGATCCGCTACAAGATCCTGGTCGAGAATCCCACGCGCTCGCAGTACGCCGAGATCCTGGAGCGCTCGTGCGCGGCGGGCGGCGTCGACTACGTGCCCGAGGCGCTGGACCAGATCTACGACGAGTACTACGGGCCGCTGGGCATCGCGCCCCGCAAGTGCCACCCGCGCGACCTGGTCCGCCTGGTGGTGGACATGGCGGGGTACACGGGCGAGTCGCCCACGCTGTCCCCGGACGCGGTGCGCTGGGCGTGCCGCTCCTACTTCCTGAACGCGGCGCCGGGCGACGAGCGCATGCTCGCCGACGGAGCGGGGGTCGGCCATGCCGGATGACCCGCGTCCCGGCTCGTGGCAGGAGCGCGCCCGCGACCTCCCGTTCCGCGGACCCCTGAACCGCGACGAGGAGGAGCAGCTTTCGCTGCGCCCCGTGCGCCACGAGGCCGACGTGCGCCCGCTCCACCCCGAGGTCGCGCACCCCGAGGAGCCCGACGACCGGGACGTCCGCGACGCCGGACCCGAGCCCTCGAGCCCCGGCGGCGGATCGGAGCCGCCCTCCGCCGGGGGGAGCTCGACATCCTGGAGACGGGGCTCGAGGAGCTCCGCCGGGAGGCGGTGCGCCTGGGCCGCGAGGACGCCGAGGCGGGCGTGCCGGAGCCGGACGTGACCGGTAGCCCCGAGTCCGAGCGCCACCTGGTCCAGCGCGCCCGGGCCCTGTTCGCGCACTGGCGCGCCCAGGAGCACCGCCGCCTGGACGAGCTCCTGGGCGAGATCGAGGGGCACGTGGGCTCGGTGCAGGCCAAGGCGGCCCTCACCATCGACCGGTTCGAGCGGGTCACCAACGAGCTCATCCGCCTCAAGGCCCGCATGTCCAAGCGCCGCTGGGAGGTGAGCGAGGAGCTGAGCGCCGAGAAGGAGGTGCGCTCGGAGGGGCTGTCGACCCGGGTGTACGTGGGGGCGATCGCCTTCCTGGGCTCGGTGGAGTTCTTCGCCAACGCGCCCGTGTTCTCGGCCCTCCTGCCGCGCGATCCGCTCTCCGACCGCCAGATGCGGCTGGTGACCGAGACCTCGCAGGGATGGCTGGCGGGGGCGGAGCGGGTCATGGCCCACATCCTGTTCCGTCCCGACGCGGCCCTGCTGGCCGCCGGCGTGGTCACCTTCCTGTGTGTGCTGGCCCACTTCTTCGGGCACTCGCTCCGCGACCTGGTCGTCAAGCGCGACCGGCGGGTGCGGCGCGAGGCGGTGGCGGTCAAGTCGCCGCTCGAGAACGTGATCCCGATGGTGCTGACCGGGATCGGGCTGGCCCTGGTGCTCAGCGTGCTGTTCGAGGCGCGCATGACCCTGGGGCAGGTAGGCCACACGCAGTACACGCAGGACATGGCGTCCGTGCAGGACCTCCGCCGGCAGGCGGCGCTCATGCGCTCGGACGGGGACCTCCTGGCCGCCAACCAGAAGACGAACCAGGCCGACGACATGCAGCAGGCGGCGGAGGACCTGAGGGACTACGCGGCCTCCATGAGCCGCATGAGCTTCCCGATCCTCCTCCTCAACACGACGCTGGTGCTGTGCGCGCTGTCGGCGGCCTACTTCCACCGACGGGACGCGCGCCGCGAGCGGTTCGACGACGCCCCCTACGAGGACGAGCGCCACGCGCTGGTCGACAAGGGCGAGGGACTGGCCGAGCAGGCGTCCGAGCTGCTGGCCGACCTGGGCCGCTCGGTGCGCAGGCTGAGGAGCCGGGTGCGGAGCCGCACCGCCGAGGACTGGCGGTCCGCGGCCCATCACCTGGAGGCGACGGTGGCCCTGTACCGGACCGAGAACGGGCGGGCCCGCGGGCTGGACCCGCGCACGCTGCCCGCCTTCGCCGAGCCGGTCTCTCTGGGGATCGACCCCGAGGAGGCGGCCCTGGAGATGGGGCGCATGGTGTCCATAGAAGACCACGAGGCCGAGCGCGACCGCCTGGGACAGAGGTTCCAGGCGGCGCGCGCACGCTTCCTGGAGGAGGCGCTGGCAGGGTGAGGCAGCCGCACCCCCAGCGGGTCCGACGGGGCTGGCGAGGCCCGGCGACGGCTGCCGTCCCCAACGCCACCACGCCCCTCCTCCGCCTCCTGCTTCTCGTCCCCTTCCTGGCCGCCGCCTGCGGCGGCGGGAAGGAGTCGGGAGCGGGAGCCACCGCCGGCGGCCAGGCGGCCGCGGCCCACCAGCCGCAGCTGTTGGTGTTCGTGTTCGACCGCTCCGGGAGCATCCCGGACTACAAGCTCGACCTGGCCCGGCAGCTCACCGACCGGCGCATCGGCCAGCTCACCTTCGGCGACCGGATCGCGGCGCTCGAGGTGCTGCAGCTGTCGCTGTCCGAGCCGCCCAGGCGCTGGTCGCAGCCGGTGCCCGACGCGGAGTTCCCGGGCCAGAACATGCAGCGCGACTCGCTGTCGCGGGTGCGCTTCCTCAAGGACGCGTCGGACTACCTGCGGGCGTTCAGCGACACCGCGGGGCGCAAGAGCATCGCCGGGACGGACCTGCTGTCCACCCTGCACGACGTGGCCTCGGAGGTGAGGGCGTGGCCGGACGACCAGGCCACCATCTACCTGTTCTCGGACATGATGCAGGCCAACCGGCAGGTGAACATGGAGTCGGGACCCGTGCCGGGCCCCGGGTGGGTCAAGCGGGAGGCCGCGGCCGGGAAGCTCCCCGACCTGGGCGGCGCCTGCGTCATGGTGGCGGGGGCCCGCACGGACACGGACCTCTCCCAGCGCGTCAAGGCCTTCTGGGAGGCTTACTTCAAGGCCACGAACGCCGTGCTGCTGGACCGAAACTACACGCTGCGGCCCGTGCGGCTGCCCGAACATCCCTGCCAGGGCGCCGGCGGTCCGGCCTGAGGCCGGCGGTCCCCGCGGCGCGACCGATCGCTCAACCCGAGTTCAAGGAGGATCCCGTGCGCTCTTCGTGTTCGATCCCGGCCGGCCTCGCAGCCGCCCTCGCTCTCCTGTCGCTGGCGCCCGCGGGCGCGGCCGCCCAGGAGCTGGCCCCCTCGTTCAACGCCCAGGTGCACGCCGGCGTGGCCGTGCCCGCCGGCGGCATGTACAAGATCACCAGCGCCGGGCCCTCGCTGGGCGCGGGCGTGCTGTACCGCTTCCTGCCCAACTTCGGGGTGCGGGCCGACTTCACGGCCGACCTCATGGACGGGAACCAGGACAGCTTCGGGAACCAGTTCCCGTCCATGAAGCTGTTCCACATCACCGCCGGCATGCAGGCCGACCTGCCGCGGCCCCACTGGCAGGACGTGCCGCTCACCACGACCGTGAACCTGGGCGCGGGCCTCACGATCATGGATGCCAACCAGAACGACGTGCCGGGACCGGTGGGGGCGTTCTCGAAGACCTTCTTCGCGGCCACGGGCGGGGTGCAGGTGGGCTACCAGTTCACCGACCGCTTCAACCTGTACGCCTCGGGCCAGGCCTACCTGACCTTCGGCAAGCGCGCCGACCTGCACGCTGTTCGCGGACCACTCGCCCGAGGTGGACTCGTTCCGGAACGTGTGGGACTTCCCCTTCTCGCTCGGGGCCCGCTTCACCTTCCCCACGGGGGAGTAGCCGGCCAGCCTCCCTCCCCTCACGAACCCGAGCCGCCGCTCCCGGACTTCGGGGTCGGCGGGGAGACCGGGAGGCCCGGCGCCGCCGGCCGCGGCTCCGGCAGGCGGGGCGCGTACGGGATCGGCGGGCGGGTGCGGCCCGCGCCCGGCGCCTGCCCCCGCTCGCCGTGCTCCCCGCGGCCGCCCCGGCCGACGCGCCCCGGCCCCCGGACGCCGGGGAGGAGCCACACTCCGTACGGCGGCTCGAAGTAGGAGCCGTACCCGGGCCACGGCGGCGCCGGGGGACGCCCGGCCGCCGACCCGGCGCCCGCGGCTGCGGCCGCGGCGTCCCCCGGCGCGGCCCGGTCCGCCGCCTCCTCGGCCGGCGTCCGCCCGTTCCGCCCGTCCGCGTTCCCGCTCCCCGAGCCCCGCACCACCACGACCCCGGCCTCGGAGGTGGGCGACACGACCTCCGGCGGCCCCGCCGTGGGATGCGCGAAGCCGGGCCCCCGTCCGCCCGCGGCCACCACGGTCTCGACCACGCGCGGCTCCAGGCCGAGCGCCACCACCGTGGCGTAGGAGGGGCAGCCGCAGGCCGGGAGGCCGCGGTCCCGCTGGAAGGCCGACAGGGCCGAGCGGGTGGCCCCGTCCAGGGCGCCGCTCCGCACGCCCGGGTCCCGGCCGGCGCGGGCCAGGGCGCGCTGCAGCGACAGGACCTCGGAGGTGGTGAGCCCCGCGACGGTGCGGCGCGCGCGCCGCCCGGTGGCCGGGTCGAAGCGCTCGACGACCGGGATGGAGGCGGGGGCCGCGGCCCCCGCGCCCGGCGCCGCGACGGCCCCCTGCGCGGCCGCTCCGCCCGTCCAGGCCAGGGCGAGGGCGGCCGCGAGGGCCAGGATCCGGCCGTAGGAAATCCCGTCGGTCCGAAGGGGTCCGCCGGCCGCGCGCGCCGGAACGAGTCGGTCCATGTCTCGCCTCCTCCTGGGTGCTCCGCGCTCTCCCTACCCCGGGCCGGGGGCCGGCGTGCCGCACCTTCCCCCGGGGCCACGCCCCGATGCCTCCCGGGGGCCACCCCTTCCCCTCGCCCCCCCGAACTGTGTACAATATCCGGTCGCACGCAACATCGTCGTCACATGTGTCACAACCCGCCGCTTCTCGGAGAGGAGGCGCCGTGGCCCCGTCCCGTTTCGACTCCTACTCGTCGCAGGCCGCTTTCGTCAACGACATCCTCGAGGGAACGGCGGGAGCGCCGCCCCCGGCCGTGGACTTCCTGGCCGTGTTGCTCGTCGCCGTGGCGACGGCGCTGGTCCTGGTCGGCACGCTCAATATGGCCCGCCTGGCGTGGGTGCCGGCGTTCGGGGCGGCGCTGGTGGTCCTGCCGTGGCGGAGCTGGAGGGGCGTGACGCTGTTCGGGAGCGTGGGGTCGGGCCTGATCGGACTGGGCGCGATCGTGAGCTTCGGGCCGCTGGCCCCACTGGGGCAGGTGTCGGCCCTGCTGCTGGCCACCATCGTCATCGCGGCGGCCGAGGCCGTGCGGGTGCACCGCTGGCGCTCCATGCTGCTGGACCCGATCACCGGGCTTCCCGGGCCGCCCCTCACCCGGGCCATGCTGCGCCACGAGATGGCGGCCGCCCGCCGCGGCCGGCCACTGAGCGTGGTGCTGCTCGGCTTCTCGGGGCGCACCGACGAGGAGCGCCTGCGCGAGGTCGGGAAGGCGCTCCGCTCCCGCGGGCGCGCCATGGACGTGGTGGGCCGGCTGGGTCCCGACACCTTCCTGGGCATCCTGCCGACCGAGAGCCCCGAGGGAGCGGCCGTGTTCGCCGACCGCATGCGCGCGGCGGCGGCCTCGGTGCCCTCGCCGGCCGGCCCCGCGCCGGACCTGGGAGCGGGCATCGCCTTCTTCGAGCGCGACTCCGCGGACGAGGACTCGCTCCTGGAGCGGGCCACCGAGGCCCTGGAGCAGGCGCGCACCGGGGCGCTGGGCCCCATCCTCCTGTACACGCGCTCGGGCGTGCAGCCGCCGCGGCTCCAGGCGGTGCCCTGAGCCGGGCGCAGGGAGGCGTGCCGGCCATCCGGTGAGGGCCCGTCCCCTTGTGGACGGGCCCTCTCTTTTCCAACATCCCCCTGCCACAGGAGAACCGCCGGAGGCCGGCCGCGCCGTTTCGGCCGGCCTTCGGCGCTGCCGTTCCCCGCACTACGGAGGCAGCCAGCGTGGCGCGCTTTCACCTGAGGACCCTGGGAGGGCTGTCCCTCCACGAGGGCTCGCCCGACGAGCCCGCCGTCCTGGGTGCATCGAAGTCCCTGGCCGTGCTGGTCTACCTGGCCCGCGCCCCGGGGGGCGCCGCGCTCCGCTCCCACCTCTCCGAGCTCCTGTGGCCGGGCCTCCCCCGCAAGAAGGCGCGCCGCGCCCTGCGCCAGTGCCTCTACTACCTGACCCAGCGGGCCGGCACCGAGCTGTGGGCGGCCGACGACGGGCGCCTGTCGCTGGCCGACGGCAAGCTCGAGGTGGACGTGTGGACCCTGGACCGGGCCCTGGAGGAGGAGCGCTGGGCCGACGCGGTGGAGGTGTACGGCGGCCCGTTCATGGCCGGGTTCGACGGGAAGGCGGGTCTCGAGTTCGAACACTGGGCCGAGGCCCAGCACGAGCGGGTGTGGGCGGGGGTCAAGGCCGCCTGCCACCGGCTGGTCGAGGAGGCGCTGCAGGGCGAGCCGGCCGACCCCGCGCGCGCCGTGCGCTACGCCGCCCGCTGCGTGGACCTGAACCCGCTGGACGAGCGCGCCCAGGAGGCGCTGGTGCGCGTCCCACCTGGCGGCCGGGGACCGGGTGGAGGCCTTCCGCGCCTACGAGGCCTACCGCACCCTGCTGCGCGAGGAGCTGGGCGAGGTGCCGGGCCCCGAGCTCGCCTACCGCACCGAGGAGATCCGGGCGGCCCTGTTCGGGAAGCACCCGGAGGGCGCGCGCCGGGCGCCCAAGCGGCGGACGCCGGAGGTGGTGCAGCTTCCGAGGGAGCCCGGCGGAGAAGAGCCCATATGGCCCGGGCAGCCGCACCACGACCTGCGGACGGCCGCGGGGACCGGCGCCGAGGGACGGAGCCCGCCGGAGGACGCCGTCATGGCCGGAGGCGGCGCGCCCCCCGGGCCCCCGCCCTCCGGGCCGGCCGCCGCGGCCCCGGCGTCCCGCGATGCCTTCCCCCCGGGCTGGCGCGGGCTGGCGTGGGGGCTCCTGGGCGCCGCGGCCGCCGTGGTGATCATGACGCTGGGGGCCGGCTCGCGTCGCACGGAGGCCCGGGCGCGGGAGGCCGATCCCGCGGACGCGGCGGTCCAGCTCCTGGCGGCCCGCACGGGGTCCGACCCCCACGGAGAGCGCGAGGACTCCGCCTTCCGGGTCACCGTGCCGGCTTCGGGCCCGGCGAGCCTGGAGCCGATCCACCGTCCGCCGCGCACCAACCTCGCCTCGCCCGACGGCCGCCGCATCGCCCTGCACCTGCGGGGCCCGCACGGGGCCGACATTGGGGTCCGGGACGCCGAAGGGCCGGTCCGCACGCTGGTGGCCGGGGTTCCGGACGAGTGGCCCACGGCGTGGTCCCCCGATGGACGCTACCTGCTGTATTGCTACGGGGCCCGGCTGCGGAACGACAGCCTGTTCGTGGAGCGGCTGGCCGTGGCCGACGCCCGCACCGGGATGCTCCAGCACTGGCCCGTCCTCCGCCCCGACCTGTCGGTGAAGCAGGGCACCTGGTCGCCCACGGGCACGGCCGTGGCGTTCATCGGCGTGGTGGGGTCCGATTCGGCCCTGTACGTGGCGGACGCCGACGGGGGCCGCCAGCACCGCGTGTCCGGCGCGACGGGCCCGGACCGGGACCCCGCCTGGTCCCCCGACGGCCGTCTGCTGGCCTTCGCCTCCCGGAAGGACGACGGGTGGGACCTCTACCTGGTGCGGCCGGACGGGACGGGCCTCCACCGGCTCACCTTCTCCATGGGGAACGAGACCAGCCCCACGTGGCTGTCGGGCCACGACCTGGCGTACGTGGAGGACCGCGGCGGGGTGAGCGACCTGTGGGCCGTGGACCTCACCACCCGCCGGGCGCGGCGGCTGAGCGACGTCGGTGACCTGGCGTCGGTGCGGCGCGCCCCGCAGGGCCTGGCCCCGCACCGGGTGGAGTCGGTGCGCATCGAGCCCCGCTTCCGGACCGTTTCCCCGGGGCAGGCGATGGACCTCCGCGCGAAGGTGGCCGATGCCGGCGGACACGCGGTACTGCCCGCGGCCGCGCGCCTCCGGTGGAGCTCGAGCGACACGGCGGTGGTGCGGGTGAGCGCGGACGGGAAGGCCCGCGTGGTGGGCCGGGGCGAGGCCGAGCTGGTGGCCTCGGCCGGTGGATGGCGGGCGGACACGCTGCGGGTGACCTCGGGCGACCTGGCCCGGACCTCCGCGCCCCTGCTGCTGACCGAGGACTGGTCGCGGGGAATCGACACGGCGCGCTGGGTGGCGTTCGGGGACCCGGACCCGACCGTGGTGTCCGGATCGGGTCCCTCGGGCCACGCCTTCCTGAACAATGGAGACGCGAACTACGACAGCGGCGTGCTGACCCGGCGAGCCCTGTCGCTCTCCCGCGGCCTGACGCTCGAGTGGTGGGCCAGCCTTCCGATGACGGGCCACCTGTACCAGACGTTCAGGATCGGCCTCAGCACCAGCCCGCTGCCCATCCCGGACGACCTTCATCCGCCCGACATGGACGTGCTGGACTTCTCCGCCGATGCGAGGCCGGCGGTGACCTATGTCCAGAGCCAGCGGGGCTCCGGGAAGCGCGTCCTGCTGTCCCTGCCCGCCCGGCGGGCCGCGTGGCACCGCTACGTCCTGGAGCTGCGGCCCGACGGCTCGGTGCTCTACCTGGTCGACGGCCGCCTGCGGTGGCGTAGCGCACCCGGCTTCGTGGACCCCCTGCCGAAGGAGGCACGGATCCGGCTGAGCGGCCGCTCGCTCCAGGCCCGGATCCTGGCCGGCCCGTGCGGGTGTGGCAGGGCCTCCGCTGGGCCCTCCCCCGCGCGGCCACGGAGGGGAGGATCGCGAGGCGGTGAGCCCGGCCGACGGGACGTGGCTCCCGGCGATCCTCGTCCTGGCCGCGGCCCTGGTGGCCGCCACCGTAGTCCACCTGCACTGGCAGCACGAGTACACGCTGCCGGCCGGGGCCGGGCTCGAGACCGAGCCCCCCGTGGCGCTCACCGCCCTCAAGTCCGTCCGCTTCCTGGCCGAGGTGGCGGCGCTCCGGGCGCGGGGGATCCCGGTCGTGTGGACCGTCCACAACCCGGTGAGCCACGAGCGCCACGCCGAGCGCACCGAGCGGGCCGCGAGCGCCGCCCTGGCCCGGCTGGCCAGCGCCCTGACCGTGCTGGGGGAGAGCGCCCGGCCGGTGGTGGCCGGGGCGTACCGGCTGTCCCCGGAGCGCGCCGTCCGGATCGAGGTGGTGCGGCACGGCCCCCTGCGGGCGTCTACGGCCCCCTCCCCGACCGGAAAGAGGCGCGCCGGGCGCTGGGGCTGGAGGAGGCGGCGTTCGTCTACCTCCACCTGGGGGCGCTCCGGGCCTACAAGCGGGCCGGCCGGGTGGCGCGCGCCTTCCGGGCCGTGGAGGACCGGGCGGCGAGGCTGGTGGTGGCCGGCCAGGTGGTGGAGCCGGCGGTCGGGGAGGCGCTGGAGGCCGCCGCCCGCGCCGACCCCCGGATCCGGCTCGACCTCCGGCACGTGCCGGCCGGGGAGGTGGCGGCCCTGCTGGCCGCGGCCGACGCCCTGGTCTACGCCGGCCACACCGTGCTCCTGTCGGGCGTGGTCGTCCTGGCCCTGGGCGCCGGCCTCCCCATGGTCCTCCCCCGGAGCGGCGTCCTGGCCGACTACGTCCCCGAGGGGGGCGCCGCCTGGTACGACCCCGCCGAGCCCGGGGCGCTGGAGCGGGCCATGGCGGAGATCCGGGGACGTGACCTGGAGGCGATGCGGAGGGCGAACCGGGCCGCGGGGGAGGCGCTGTCCTGGGAGGAGGCGGCGGAGCGGCTGACGGCGCTGTACGGGAGGCTGGCCGGAGGCCCGAAGCGCTGAGGCGGCCGGTCAGCACAGGAAGAGCGCCGCGACCGGGGTCCCGCCGGAGCTTACCGGGCTTGTCGGATAGCCCCGGAGATCCCGGGTCAGATCCTCAGCGGAGCCAGACGGATCCCAGCGTTCCGATGATGGCGACGAACAGGGTGATGAGCCCGGTGACCGCGAACCGGAAGTTGCGGTTCAGCTCGCTCTGGAGTGAATCGATTTTGCCCGAGAGGGCCTGCGCCGAACCCTGGACCTGGCTCCGAAGCGACTGAAGGGACCCGTCGAGGGTCGCATGGCCGTGGGCAAGGCTCCCATCGTTTCGTAGGACAAGGGTCGGAGACTCGAGCCCGTCGTCGTGAAAAAGTCTTGGGATTCGGGCGGGGCGGAAGTGTTGGGAGCAAGATTCCCCGTAGTCGACCTCGCACCAACCCCGGTCTTGCCACCGTGGGTGGGTCTGTGGTATATTCCCACTGTGGTATGATACCCAATAAGGAGGAAGCATGCGCACAGTGGGGTTCTTGACGCTCGACGCGAAGGGTAGGACCACGTTCCCGAAGGACGTTCGACGAGAGCTTGGTATCGGCGACCAGACACAGCTGCGCCTCGACAAGACCGACGACGGGAGCTATGAGCTCGTACCCGTCGAGCCGATCCCTCACGACCACCTGTGGTATCACAGCGCAGAAGGACGAGCCCGGCTCGAGAGGGCAGAGGCCGATTTTGCGTCTGGACACTCCACGCGTGTCAGCGGCGAGGCGGCCACCAGGCGACACCTGGATGATCTGAAGACTTCGTAGTTGTGGGGCGCAAAAAGGCCCACTTCTTCGACGCCGAGTTCTCGCGTCAGTTCGAGAAGGCGTACTCGAAGCTCGAGCGGAGACGACAGGAAGCCGTCGACGAAACCGTGATCGCTCTCCTGAAGGGAAGCCCAACGCCCGGGATGCGCGTAAAACCGATCGAGCCCGAGAAGTACTACCTGGAGGCGCGCATCAACTCGGGCGATCGCTTGATTCACCGGGTGGACTCGGGGGTCGTTTACTTCGTGGATGTCGTCAGCCACGACCTGATCGGGAAGTACGGCAGCCGGCGGTCGTAGCGGCGAGGCCCACTGCAACCAGCCCCGCCCGAGCACGAGCCAACCCTTATCAAGACTTCTGCGTTTAGCATTACTTCCACTTCTCCACCACGACACGAGCCCGAACCGACGCTCAGCGCAGGAAGAGCGCCGCGACCAGGGTGCCGATGACGCTGACGAGGACCGTGACCTGGCCGGCGACGAGCCAGCGGAACTGCCGGGACATCTTCTGGTCCAGGCCGGCGAGACGGAGGTCGACGGCGTGGAATCGCGCGTCCATGGCCTGGAATCGCGCGTCCATGCTCCGCTCCAGACTGTCGAAGCGCCGGTCGATACCGTCGAAGCGCTCTCCGAAATCGTGCACGCGCCCCTCCAGCCTGGCGACCCGCTCCTCGAGCCCCGATCCGGTCACGCGGTCGTCCTCCGCTGAAGGTTAGCTGCCCGGCCCGAAGGCCGCCACCGTCACCCGTGGACGAGGCGATGCGCGTCTGGCGTGGCCGCTGGAGGATAGAGGCGCGGGCTCAGCGCAGGAAGAGCGCCGCAACCAGCGTGCCGATGACGCTCACCAGGACGGTGACCTGGCCGCCCACGAGCCACCGGAACTGCGTGGACATCCGGCCGTCCAGGGCCGCGAGTCGCTCGTCGATCGCGGCGAAACGGGCGTCCATCCGGCGTTCGAGGCTGTCGAACCGCCGGTCCAGCCCGTCGAACCGGTCTCCAAAGTCCTGCACCCGCCCCTCCAGCCTGGCGACTCGCTCCTCGAGCCCGACTCCGGTCACCTGATCACCGTCCGCTGAAGGTTAGCTGCCCGGCCGGAAGGCCGCCACCGTCACCCATGGACGAAGCGGCGCGCGGCCGGCGCGGCCGCTGGAGGATAGAGGTGCCGGTCAACGTCCGCTCAATTCGCTGGGGGGCCGGCGAGCGCTCCGGGGCGATTCGATCGAGACGTGTGTAGGGGAGGAGGCCGGCGCGCCCTCAGCGCAGGAGGAGCGCCGCGATCAGGGTGCCGATGACGCTCACGAGCACGGTGACCTGCCCGCCCACGAGCCACCGGAACTGGTTGGACATCCTGTCGTCGAGAGCCACGAAGCGGCGGTCCATATCGGCAAACCGGGCGTCGACAGCCTGGAAGCGGGCGTCGGCGCGTCGTTCGAAGCCTTCGAGCTGGCGTTGGACGCCGTCGAATCGCCGGTCCAGGCCGTCGAACCGCTCCCCGAAATCCTGCACGCGCCCCTCCAGCCTTGCGACCCGCTCCTCGAGTGCCGGTTCCGCCACGCGATCTCCTCCTTTCCAGAATAGCTCTGCGGCCGAAGCGCCGCCACGATGGCCCGCAGAGGATGCTGCCGCGCCTCATCGGAGTCTGACGCCGCCCCCCTGGCCGCCTCCCGGCGCTTCGGGGGAGGGGCTCGCGCCGTGGCGGCGGGATTGCCTATTTTGAGGCCCGAACGCCTCCCACGCCGTCACCCCCCTCAGGGAGGAGGACGCCTGGCCGGGCTGGACGGGAGGTTGACGGGGGGCGCCGGGGCCGGCCGGGACCCTGAGATGTCCCGAGATCCCGGCCGATCCTCAGCGCAGCCAGAGAGCGGTCACCAGGGCGCCGATCACGGCGATGAAGAGGGCGATGAGGGTGCCCTCGAGCCACAGGAACTTCCCGTCCAGCTTTGCGAGGCGCGCATCGAGGGCGTCGAATCTCACGTCCATCCGCCGCTCGAAACCCTCGAGCCGACGCTCGAGGCCGGCGAACCGCCGGTCGATGCCGTCGAAGCGATCTCCAAAATCCTGCACGCGCCCCTCCAGCCTGGCGACGCGCTCCTCGAGCGCGGGTTCCGGCACGCGATCTCCTCCTTTCCAGAATAGCTGTGCGGCCGAAGCGCCGCCACGATGGCCCGCAGAGGATGCGCCAGCGCCTCATCGGAGTCTCACGCCGCCCCCTTCGGCCGTCTCCGGGCGCTTCATCGGTCACCATCTCACCAGGTACCTCAAGGGCAAGGGGTACTGGATTCGCGGCGCCGACCTCGAGCGTCCCGAGTACGAGCCCACGCCGCCATCGCCCGCAACAACACGCTCATCAACCTGAACATGCTGGGCGCCGCGCTCACGGCGGGCGTCGAGCGCTTCCTGTTCTCCTCCTCGGCGTGCGTGTATCCGCAGGACAGCCGGCAGGCACCCATGAGGCCGCGCCGCTGAACGACCGTGCTGTCCGCCGCTGCCGTCATGCTCCTCCTGGGGGCGCCCCAGCCCCCTCCACCGGCGCCCAGCACGCCGTGCGCGGCCTTCTCACGGGGAACGACGCGGCGGCGACGGCGCGCCTCCGGGCGGCCCTCCTCTCCCACCAGAACCGGAACGCGGGCCCGGAGGCGGCCGACCTGGTCGATGCCGCGTCGGGCCTCCTCTCGGATCCAGGCGGTCTGCCGGACGCGGTCGAGGCCCAGAACGCCCTGGTCCGGGCCAGCTCCCGGGACTTCCTGGCCGATCCCCCGCCCGAGTTCGTGGCGCTGCACGCCGCGCTGGCGGAGCTGGTGGCCGCGGCCGGCGGAGAGGCCGGGGATGGGACCCGGCATCCCTAGGGAGAGGGGAGCGCGGAGGCCGCCGATCGGCCGGGGTCCCGCGCTGGCCCTTGCCCTGGCGGCCGCCGCCCTGACCGCGGCGGCCCGGCCCACGGGGCTGGCCGCGCAGGACGCGGCGCAGCTCCGCCAGCGCTTCCTCCTCCCCGTGCCGGGGACGCCCGAGGCGGCGCTCCGGCCCGCCTGGTGGACCGTGCCCGGGGCCTCGCTGGCCACCCCCACCGCGTACGGGGCCGACGCGGCGGTCGAGGGCGGCTTCGGCCTGGGCGACGCGCGCCGCAACGTGGGGCTCCAGGTGGCCCTGGTGAGCTTCACCACCTTCCGCGAGGGCTTCTTCACGCGGGGCGGCGTGGACCTGGAGCTCCACCGCGAGCTGTGGCGCGGCGGGGCGGCCGGGGTGGGGTGGGAGAGCGCGGTCAAGTGGGGCTTCCAGGACGGCGGCACGAGCCAGTACGGGGTCGTGAGCCAGTGGATCCCGCTGGCCGGGACCGGGCGGGCGTTCGGGTCGGCCGTCGTGTCGCTGGGGGTGGGGAACGGCCGCTTCAAGTCCCAGGGCGACTACGTGGCCGGCCGGAACCGCTTCAACCCGTTCGGGAGCGTGTCCGTGCGCGTGCTGCCGCCCGTCTCCCTCATCGGCGAGTGGACCGGCCAGAACCTGTTCCTGGCCGCCTCGGTGGCGCCGCTCCGGCGGATCGGGCTCGTGACGACGGTGGGGCTGGCGGACGTGCTCAGGACCTCGGGCGACGGCGTGAGGTTCGTCGTGACCGGGAGTCTGAGCGCGGACTTCCGGGGGCGGTGAGGCTGGACCGGCAAGGGAGAAGGGCGTGAAGTCGGGGTGGGCGGAGGCGGCAGAAGCTCCCCTTCCCGGTTGCACGCCTGCCCCGGGAGTTCGCACCTTCCAGCCGTGATCCCCCCAGAAATGGCCTGTCTCCGACGCGGCAGAGCGCGACCGTCCTACGGCGTTCCGACGTGCGCCCCCGATGCTTCCCGCTCACGAGGCCGAGGCCTCCAGGGAAATGCCGCGGGGACGCCCGCGGCAGAAATGCGATGATGTGCCGTTGATAGATCGGAGCAGGTTGTAGGATTCGAGACGCCGAGGCCCGAAAGCCGCTGGATGGCCAGCAGAGGTCCGCCGGGCGGGGTTCGGGCTTTGGTGCATCGCCGTTGCGGGTCGACGAGCTGTGACGTGCGGTTGGAGATTGGAAAGGGTGCGGGGCGTCGTGGAGAGAGGTAGGGCTCAAGGGCCGCCGTGCTTCGTGGTATCCACCGGCCGCTGCGGATCACAGAATGCTGGCCCAGGTGCTCGCTCACCTGCCTGGCGTGGCCTCTCTGCACGAGCCCCAGCCCTGGATGAACACGGAGGCGTACCTGGCGTGGGCCGGGAAGCGCGATTCCGAGTGGCTGCAGCGGACGTCTCGCGCATAAGCGGGACGGGCTCATCCGGCAGCTCTCGTCCGGAGGACTCCTGTATGTCGAGAGCTCCCACTTCCTGTCGCACCTGATTCCGGAATTGCGCGAACGGTACGGGGGACGCTTCATCCCCCTCTACCGTGACGGTCGGGACTTTACGCGGAGCGGTCTTGAGCGAGGGTGGTATCGCTCGCAAGGGATTAAGGGAGTGGCTGAAGATGCGGGCGCGTCGCCGGCGTGGCCGTGGACGTCGGTTTCTCCTGGGCGGATCACCGACTCGATCCCCCGTCGCGGCTTGATGAGTCGACTCGAGAAGATCGCCTGGCTGTGGGCGGAGATCAACCGAGTGATCCTCAGAGACCTTGCGGATATTCCGGACGCTGACCAGGAGCGGGTCCGGCTGGAGGACTTTGGTGAAGAGACGATCGAACGGTTGGCTGCCTTTCTAGGGCTTCAGGCCGACCAGCGGTTGCTCCGACACATGCTTACCGTCGCCGATCGACGGCCGAATCGAACGGTTGCATTTGAGGCGCCGAGTCCACGCGCCTGGTCGGAGGTGGAAAAGGAGCGATTCAGATCCGTGGCCGGTCCAATGCAGGAGCGTCTCGGCTATTCGGCTCCGTGCCATGCGGCCTGAGCGGAGCTTGATCCGAGCGCTGGCGACCTGGCCCCGGCGCCGGTGGATCGCGCTCGGCGCAGTGGCAGCGCTACTGGGTGCGGCGGGCGGCGCGGGAGCCGGGTTCGCTCTCGGGTCATCGAGCTGGCGAATACCCGCGCTCGTCCTCGGCGCGGTGCTCGGGGCCGGGTTCGGTGGCGCGTTGCCGCTGCACTCTGTATCTCGGCGTTCGGAACAGCTGGCGGACGGAGCAGGGGCTGAGGGAGCTCGGTGCTCTGGTCAACGTTCGGCCGCTCTCGGGGCGCCTTCCTCTCAACCTCGGGGGCTGGCCCGCCGACCCTGTCCTCATGGATGTCGTCCTCCGACTCCTCGCCGACCGCAACCCCGAGCTGGTGGTCGAGTGCGGCTCGGGGTGGTCCACCGTGCTGCTCTCGAGGTGCCTGGCCGAGCTCGGGACGGGTCGCCTGATAGCCTTCGAGCATGACGAGCGTTTCGCTGAGCACACGCGGAGACTCCTCGGCGGATACGGCGTCGAGAATCGGGCTCGTGTGGTGCATGCCCCGCTCGCCGAGCGTGACGTCGATGGTCGGGCGCGGCTCTGGTACGGACCGCAGGTCGAGGACGCGCTCGACGACGACCCCTCGGAGAGCCTCATTGGCATTCTTCTCGTCGACGGGCCCCCGGGCGATGCGGCCGCACGGAGCCGGTACCCGGCCGTGCCGGTGCTTCGGAGCCGCCTATCTCGAGGATGCGGTCGTTCTACTGGATGACGGATACCGGGACGACGAGGCGTGGACCGCACGCGAGTGGGGGAGGAGCTTGGGCGTCGAGCCGACGTTCATGGCGGCGGTCACGGGCGTATGGCGGCTGGATCTCGCCGTGCGAACCGCATCCCGGACTCCGGGTGAGGAGTCGCATCCGTGAATCGCTGGGGCGCCTCCCTGACACGCCTGAAGCAGTCCCTGGATTCACCGGGGGAGGATCTGGCCAGCCGCGTAGTGCATGGCGGACTCTGGACAGTGGTCCAGAAGTTCTCCGACCGAGCGCTGGGGTTCATCCGTACCGTCGTTCTGGCGAGGCTCCTTGCGCCGCACGATTTCGGGCTCTTCGGCATCGCTCTCGTGACCCAGGCGACGATCGATACGGTCCTGGAGTTCGGCGTGGATGCCGCCCTGGTGCAGCGGGAGGAGGGAGCGTCCGAGTATCTGGACGCGGCGTGGACGATCAGGGTCGCGAAGTCTGCGATCGTCGCGCTGGCCCTGATCGTCCTGGCGCCGGTGGCAGCGAACTTCTTCCATGCGCCCCCGGCTGTGAGCCTGATCCGTGTGCTCGCGCTGGTGGTCCTGCTGCGCGGTTTCCAAAACGTGGGAGTGGTCTACTTCCGGAAGGAGCTGGAGATCCGAAGCCAGTTCTTCCTGGGGTTCGGAAGCGCCCTGGCCGCGACCGCCGCGGCGATCGGTCTGGCCCTCGTTCTGGGTTCCGTGTGGGCCCTGATGGCCGGGCTCCTCGTGGGTGCGGCGGCGCAGCTGGCGCTGTCCTATACGCTCCATCCGTACCGGCCGTGGTTCGACTTCAATGTGGGCAAGGTTCGCGAGCTGTGGCGGTTCGGGAAGTGGCTGTTCGGAAGCAGCACGCTGAACTTCGCGGCCATACAGGGCGATGATATTCTCCTGGGGCGCTGGCTCGGGGCCGCTTCCCTGGGCCTGTATCAGATCGCCTACCGCATCTCGAACGGGGTGGCCACCGAGGTCACGCATGTGATCTCCGGAGTGACCTTCCCTGCCTACTCGAAGCTTCAGTCGCGTCCTGACGCGCTGCGGCGCGCTTTTCTCGATACGCTCTCCGTGACCATGTCACTCGTGGTGCCGCTGGCCGCAGCCATCGCGCTCTTCATTCCGGACTTCGTCCACTACATCCTCGGAGACAAGTGGCTCGGAATCGTGGCTCCGGTCCGCGTACTGGCCGTCGCCGGCCTGCTGCGGGCCGTAAGTGCATGCTGGGGCCCTCTCTACATGGCACGAGGGAGAACCGAGAAGCCTTTCTGGAAGCAGCTCATGCGTGCGGTTCTCACCCTGGCTCCAGCCTATCCGATGGCCATGCGGTACGGCGTCACCGGAGTCTCGGCCTGCGTGGTCCTGGGCATTGGCGTAGCACTGACGTACGACTTCTTCTGGTCGGGTACGAAGGAGGAGGTCGGCATCGGGGTGGGAGACGTGGGCGCCCGGGTTGCGGCTCCCGTCCTCGCCACGCTCGGAGCGGCGGGATTGGAGGCACTCGTGCGACACGTTGCGTCAACGGGGTTCCTGGATGCTCTCATGCTGGCTTTTGTTTACGTGACGGCCTACGCGGCCGTGCTTCTCGCTCTGGAAACCCGTGGCTGGGCCTCGGGCTGGACGAGTCTCAGGACGCTCTGGGCGCGGGCGGGAGCTTCGTGATGCCCTTGCCGTGCGCGATCTGGACGGCGAAGGAGGGCGCTCCCACCTCTCGGGCGCCGCGTGAGGGCGTGTCGTGAACCATTCCTCCTCCGACCTCGTTTCGGTCATCATCCCCTGCTACAACAAGGCCGCGTACGTCCACGAGGCCGTCTCGTCCGTGCTGCGACAGACCTATCCGGCCATCGAGGTCATTGTCATCGACGACGGATCGACCGACGGGAGTTGGAAGGCAGTCCGGAGCTTCGGCGACCGCATCCGGTCCGAGCGGACCGAGAATCACGGAGCCTGTCACGCCCGGAATCTCGGTGCGTCGAAGGCGAGGGGTCGATACCTGATGTTTCCTGGATGCAGACGACGTGATCGGCCCCGAGGTGATCGCCGGTCTCGTAAGTGCGCTTGCTCCACACGACAGCCAGAAGATCGGAGTCTGTGACTGGGCGATCCTGCGGGGCGCAGGCGACGAATGGGTGGTGGAGGAGCCCGAGCGCAGCGTCCGTCCGCTTCCTGAAGATCCCCTTGGTGCCTGGCTCGACGGCTGGTTCGTACCTTCATGCTCCGTGCTCTGGACCGCGAGGGGATTCGAGATAGTCGGTGGCTGGGATGAGTCCGTCGTAGTCAATCACAATGGAGAGCTAATGATGCGTGCCTTGCTGCGCGGCTTTCAGCTAGTCGCGAGTGAGGTGGGAGCCTCCCTGTATCGACGAGACCAGGCGGCGCTGTCGCTGGGACGGCGCGTCGATCCAGGGGCTTTCCGAGGTCGAATCCAAGTGCTGGAGCAGGTTGAGCGCCTCCTCATGGAGCGGGGAGTCCTGGACGAATACAGATCGCCTCTTGCTCATGCCTACTACTCGGTCGCCCGAGCTCATTTCGGCACTGTGGGCACGTCGAGGTTGGTGATCTGTGTCGGGAAAGCCATGGAGTTGGACCAAGAGGGAGCGCTTCCATCTTGGTCGCATCACAGGTTGATCTATCGCATCGGCGGAGCTACGGGTTTGGCGTTAGGCGGACAAATGGCGGCCCGCCTTTCGTGCGATGACTACTGGGCCGCACGTACCCGGTTCGAGCGGGTGCGTGCGTGATAGTATTCGTTGCCACCACCCGATTCGGATACAGCAGTGAGGAGCTCAGACGCTTGGCGCCTCGCCATCGTGGCCTCTCATCCGATCCAATACTTCGCCCCACTGTACCGAAGGCTGGCCCGTACCCCCGACATCGATCTGAACGTGTACTTCTGTAGCCGTGCTGGCCTGGACGTCTATGAGGACGAGGGGTTCGGCGGCGAAGCGTTCGCCTGGGACATCCCTCTCTTGGAGGGCTACAATCATACATTCGTGCCCAACTTGCATAGGGAGCGCGCGCCCGGTGGATTCTTGAGCCTGGTGAATCCGGGCATCGTCAAGGCCCTCCGCCGTAGAAAGTATGACGCGGTTTGGCTCCATGGTCATGCATACGCCAGCTTCCTGCTTGCAGCGGCAGGGGCGAAGCTGGCGGGTAGAGCGCTCTTCATGCGTTTTGACACGCACCTGGGACTCTATCGGCCACCGCTGCGCCGCGCCCTTCGGGCCCCTGTCATGACGGCCTTCTACCGTCTGTTCGATGCCTGCCTTGCCATAGGGACCCGGAACGCGGCGTTCTACCGGCGTCACAGGGTGCCGGAGAACAGGATAATTCCCGTCCCCTACGTTGTGGACAATGCCTTCTTCCGGCAGGGGGCTCTAGCCGCGAGGAAGCGGCTGGCGGAATCCCGCCGTTCCTTTGGACTTCCTCCTCCGAAGGTGCCTATCATCCTCTATGTAGCAAAGCTCGTGCGCCAAAAGCGACCAATGGACCTCCTGAGGGCCTACCAGCGTTGCCTACGCTGGGCGCGGGGAGAGGCAGGTTTGGCGTTCGTCGGGTCCGGGCCGGAGCGGAAAGCGCTCGAGGAATACGTGACCACGCACGAGGTGCCTGGTGTGCACTTCTTGGGATTCCGCAACCAGTCGGAGCTTCCGAGCATCTACGGTTCGTGCGACGTGTTCGTGCGCCCTTCGGAGAACGAATCTGGGGGCTGGTGGTGAATGAGGCCATGAGCGCCGGCCTTCCGGTAGTCATCGCCAATGAGGTGGGGGCCGTCCCGGATCTCGTGCGCGATGGAGAAAACGGGTTCCAGTATCCTACGGGTGACGTGGCATCGTTAGCCGAGGGGCTTAGCCGGCTCATCGGCGACGCAAGGCTGCGGCGCCAAATGGGCCGCGCATCCCTCAACATCATCGACCAGTGGGATCTCGAGGCCTGCGTTCTGGGGGTTCGACGAGCCCTGGGACTCGCCTGCGGAACGCCAGACGAACTTGCGGAAGGGGCGCACGGAGAAGCACGGGCCGGGCGCGGTGGTTGAAGCTGTCCGGGCACGCCCACCCTGTGTCTTGGTGTACGGCCGTTCCGGGGCAAGGCGGCTGGAGGCGTCCTATGCCCGCGCATTCAGGACGCTCGGCTGGCGGGTCGAGCATTTCGACGGGGACCCGGGGAGGCCGGACCTGAGCTGGTGGCTCCGGTCCCGGATCGGTCAGCGACTCACGGTCACAAGCCTCAAGCTGCGCCGCTTGGGCGCGCGGCGCCTCAACGAAGCCCTCAAGCGCCGGGCCCTCGACCTCCGCCCGGACCTCCTCCTTCTGGTGAACGGAGCGTTCGTCATGCCGGACACGGTGGCGGCGCTTTGCGCCGCGAAGATTCGGGTCGCCGTTCTGTATCCCGACGCACCCTTGCCGGGGAACCCATCGTATCGCCCCGAGCACCTGCCTCTGGCCCGAGAGGCGACAGTCTGTCTGGTCTGGAGCCAGGTGCTCAGAGCGCCTGGAAGAAGAGGGAGCACGCCGGGTCGTGTACCTCCCTTCGCTTGGGACCCGGAGGTGTTTCCCTCTATGGATGGGGAGGACGCTGTGGGCCCCGACGTTCTCTTTATAGGTGGGTGGGACCGCTACCGTGAGCGCTGGCTCGAGCCTCTGTGCAAGCGCTTCGACCTACAGATCTGGGGCCCGGACTACTGGGATCAGCGCACACGGCCGGGGAGTGTGCTACGGCAATGCTGGCAGGGCCGAGCGCTGCGGGGCAAGGAGGCCGCGCAGGCCCTCGTCCGGTGGAAGATCGTCCTCAACGTGCTGCGGGAGCAGAACCTACCCGGACGGGACGACATGCGCACCTTTGAAGTGCCCGGGGCCGGAGGCTTCCTGCTCGCCGCGCGGACCGCCGGTGCAGCAGAGATCTACCCTGAGGGTGAGGCGGGCGCCTACTTCGGATCCCTGCCGGGAGATGCTGGAGAAGATTAACTACTACCTCGGGCGCCCTAATGAACGCCAGGCCATCGCGCGAAGGGCGCACCAGGTCACGGCCCGGGAGCATCTGTATGAGCACTCGGGCCCGGCGGATTCTGGACGCCCTTGGAGTGAGTTCACTTCCGACCGCGACGGAAGCATCCAACCGTTGAGCGCCAGCGCCTCCCAAACCGGGTCGACTCTGCGAGCGGGACTCGATTCCCGCGGGTGGCATAAGGACCGCATGGGAACAGTTTGCCCGACGGCGGCGTCCCGCTTCGGCCACCAATGAAGACTCTCCGGAGCGCGTGGAGGAGCCGCGGACCCGGCTCCTCCCACGTACAGTTTGCGCACCCCGGCCTCTATCCACCCGTTGTGCGTGCCGCAATGCTCCAAGCGCGGGCAGGGTGGTGCGTGAGCTTTGTTGGGGCCGAGATCGTCAATGCTCCGCAAGCCACATTTCCGGGCCCCCTGCGGGAACGGCTGCGGCTGGTCGAAAGCGTCCTACCTTCCGACCTGGATACGCTTAGCGATCTTCGGTGTGTTGGTGTGCTACAGGGTGCTCCGAGATCGCCCGCACTGGCTATACCTCTCGGATCCCCTCTCGACCCCGGTCGGGGTTGTGGCAACACTCTGCCCGGGTGTGAGTGGTGTACCACGAGCACAATGCGCCGCTCGCTTCCCGTGGGAGCATCCGGGACAGGCTAATTTCCGCGTGCAGGCAATGGGTCGCCAGTCGTGCCGACGCCTGCGTGGCGCCGAATCGGGCCCGGCTCGGGTTGCTGCCGCTTCCGCGACGGCCTGACCAGCGACGATTCTCGGTGAACAACGTCCCGTTGCGTTCAGAAACGGGGACGACCGTGCCCTGACGAATCCGGGTGTTGTATATGGGAACCATCAACCCCA
>CAWANJ010000004.1:0-43516 GCA_963783385.1 uncultured Gemmatimonadales bacterium
AGGGTGGGCGAGGGGCGCTCTCGAGGAGCGGGGTCCGGCCCTCACCCCGACCGTCAACGGAATCCTGTCAAGGCCCGACCGGCCAGTTGAATGACCGGCCGGTCCCGGCCCCCACTCGATTTGGAGCCGTCCGGCCGGTGCGCCCTTCGACCTCGAGCCGAGCCGCCGGTTCGATCACCGCCAGGGATCATGGGGCGGGCGACGCATCACTCCAGGTCGTCCAGAAACAGCGAGCGCGGAGGCCGTGTCGGTCTTGAGGACCGGCTCCCGTCCAGCAGCTTCTGGAGCTCCTCCGCGCTGAGCTCGAACGGATCGTCGATCCGGGGCGGCGGCGTGACCCGGACCTCCTTCCCGTCGTTCCCGCGCAGCGGCCGGAACGTCCACGCGCTGTCCGAGAGGTCCCGGATCTCCCAGCCGCCGCCGTCACGGTCCCGGAACTTGCGGTAGCCCACGGCCGCACCTCCTCCTGTCGCCCTCGCGCCCCGGTCCCGGGCCTCAGCCGCCGGCCGGGTCCGTGCCGGCCGGCCCCGATGCCTCCGCCGGCACCACCACCGGCGGCACGCCGTAGCGGCGCAGGAGCTCGTTGAAGCCCGACACGCCGTCGGTGAGGGCCCGCTCGACCTCGGCCCGGATCGGCTCAAGCTCGGCGTTCAGGTCCGCGAAGCGCGTCCTCGAGCCCTCGGTGGGCCGCCCGTACGCGTCGTGGATGTGTCCGTACAGGAAGTCGAAGTGGTTGTCGATGCGGGGCGGATAGTTGATCCCGTCCTCGCCCGTGCGGATGGTGTCGTTGTGGAGCTGGCCGGCCAGCGACGACAGCGTCGACCGCAGGGAGTCGGCCGCCATCTTCACCCGGCTGTTCACCGAGTCGGGGAAGTTGCCGTGCGCCACTCGATCCGACGCGTGCCCCACCTGCTCGCGCGCCGAGCGCAGGGCCCGCACCGCGTCGTGGATGGCGGTGACCGAGTCGCGGACCCGGGTGGCCAGGTCGAACTCGGCCTGCAGGTCCTCCGGGGTCACGTCCGTGTAGCGCGGGTCCTTGCGCACGTCGAAGCTCCGGTCGAGGCTCCAGCCGTCGCCCTTCACCCGGACCGTGTAGGTGCCCGGGACGGCCCACGGCCCACCCGTGTAGCCCAGGTCCATGACCGCGCCCTTCACCAGGTGGGGGCCCGGGTAGTGGAGGTCCCACTCCAGCCGGTTCTCGCCGGCGTGGAGGTCCAGGGAGTGCGTGGCCCAGGACGCGAAGTCCCCGCTCTCCGCCGCGGCGCCGCTCTGGCCCGCGGTCGCGAAGTCGCCCTCTTCGCCGCCTTCGGACGACCCCGCGCCTCGGCCCGAGCGGCCCTTCCGGGCGGTCGACCAGCGCGCCGCCACCCGGCCCTGCGGGTCCACGACCTCCATGCTCACCTCACCGGCCGGCGCACTCGCCAGGTACAGGTCGAACACGGCCGGCCCCGGCGGCGACTCGGGCGCCTCGGAGCCGCGGAAGCCGCGGAAGCTGGCGCGGTATGCGGCTCGGGGCTCGAACAGGTAGTGATCGGCCTTCGCCACCGCGCCGGTGAGCTGCCGGAGCGGAGTCACGTCGTCCAGGATCCAGAAGCTCCGGCCCTGGGTGGCCAGCACCAGGTCCGAGCCGTGCACCGTGAGGTCGGTGACCGGCACCGGCGGCAGGTTCTGCTGCAGCGTCTGCCAGTGGGCCCCGTCGTCGAAGGAGACGTACATCCCGAACTCGGTGCCCGCGTACAGGAGCCCCGCCCGCACCGGGTCCTCCCGCACCACCCGCACCGGGTCTCCCGCCGGGATGCCCCGGGTGCCGTCGGCGATCCGGGTCCAGTGGGCCCCCCAGTCCTTCGTCTCGTAGACGTAGGGATGCCAGTCGTCCATCCGGTAGCGGTAGGCGGTGACGTACGCCTGGCCCGCCTGGTGGGGCGAGGGGGCGATCACGTTGACGGTGGAGTAGGCCGGAAGCCCCGGGGGCGTGACGTCCTTCCAGGTCTTGCCCCCGTCGCGCGTCAGGTGCACGAGCCCGTCGTCCGAGCCCGCCCACAGCACGTCCGGCGACTCGGTCCCCTCGGCCAGCGCGAAGATCGTCCCGTAGATCTCGACGCCCGTGTGGTCGTGCTGCACGGGCCCGCCCGGGATCGCCTGCGTGGTGGTGTCGTGGCGCGTGAGGTCGGGGCTGATGGCCGTCCACGTGCGGCCCTCGTCCGTGCTCTTCAGCAGCACCTGGGCGGCGTGGTAGACGACGCTGGAGTCGAACCTCGACATGAGGATGGGCGCGTTCCACTGGAACCGGTACTTGAGGTCCTTGGGCGCCACCCCGTCGGTGAGCTCGGGGTAGGCGATCACGTCACGCACCTTGCCCGTGGTGCGGTCCACCCGGTCGATCACGCCCAGGTAACTTCCCGAGTAGACCAGGTCCGGGTGGTCGGGGTCGAGCGCGAGGTAGCCGCTCTCGCCGCCCGCCAGGTCCAGCCACTGCGTCTGCGGCGAGATGCCGCCGCTCGACCAGGCCGGCACGCTGATCGTGCCCAGGTCCTGCTGCGCGCCGTACAGGCGGTAGGGAAAGCCGTTGTCGACGGTCACCCGGTAGAACTGCGCCGTGGGCTGGTTGAGGAGCGTCGACCACGTTTTCCCGCCATCCGTGGTCACGTGCGCGCCGCCGTCGTTCCCCTCGATCATCACCTTCGGCTCGGAGGGGTCGATCCACAGCGAGTGGTTGTCGCCGTGCCGGGTGCGCACCCGCTGCCACGTCTTCCCCGCGTCGTCCGAGCGCCAGAAGCCCACGTTGGGGATGTAGACGGTGTTCGGGTCCTGCGGGTCGGCGATGATGCGCGAGTAGTACCAGCCGCGCTGGGTGAGCTCGTGGTCGGAGCTCACGTGCCTCCACGTCTTGCCGGCGTCGTCCGAGCGCCAGATGCCGCCGTCCGGCTCCTTGGCCGTGATCACCGCGTACACGCGGTCCGGGTCGGCCGGCGACACGGCCACCCCGATCTTCCCGAGGAGGCCATCCGGCAGGCCGCCCGAGAGCTTCGTCCAGTGGTCTCCGCCGTCGGTGGACTTCCAGATGCCGCCCTCGCGGGAGCCGTCCACGATCGTCCATGGCTTGCGCTCGGATGTCCACGCGGCGGCGTACAGGACCCGGGGGTTGGCGGGATCCATCGACAGGTCGGCCACCCCGGTCGAGTCGGAGATGAACAGGACCTTCTTCCAGGTCGTCCCACCGTCCTCGGAGCGGAACACGCCGCGGGTCGGGTTGGGGCCGAAGGGATGGCCGAGGGCGGCCACGTACACGCGGTCCGGGTCGTTCGGGTCCACCCGCACGGCCCCGATCGAGCCGGCGTCCTCCAGGCCCACACGGGCCCACGTCTTCCCGGCGTCGGTCGACCGGTACAGCCCGTCGCCGGTCGACACGTTGCCGCGCCACGCCCACGAGCCGGTGCCCACGTACACGACGTTGGCGTCCGAGGAGGCCACGGCGATGGCGCCGATGGAGCCCACCCCGAACCCGCCGTCCGAGACGTTCGACCAGGACAGACCCGTGTTGGTGGTCTTCCACACGCCTCCGCCCGTGGCGCCCATGTAGAAGGTGCGGTGGTCCCCGTGGGGGACCCCGGCCACGGCGGTCACCCGGCCGCCGCGGTAGGGCCCTACCATGCGGTAGTCGAGGCCGGCGTACAGCGCCGTGTCGTAGACCGGCTGCCCGGCCGGGTGGGGCGCCACGCGGGCCGTCTCCTGGGCGGAGGCCCGGGCCGGCGGCAGGGCCGTCAGGAAGGCTAGGGCCGCGGCCAGCGGGAGCGCCGCGACGGTGCGTCGGACGAGGGAGGAGGTCATGGGCTCTCCGGAGATGATGAGGTTCGATCCGGGACGACGACCGCGGGGACGTCGTGGTCGGACAGGAGACGGTCCAGCGCCGGCAGTGCCCCGTGCAGGGCGCGGTCCAGCCGGGCCCGCACCGCCGTCCACCCGGCTTCCAGGTCCCGGAAGCGTCGGCGCTCCCCGGCGGTCGGCGGCGCGTCGGCGCTGATCACCGTTCCGGCCAGGTGGGCGTAGTAGGTCCACAGCTTCGACTCGAAGTTGATCGGGTCCTGTCCCGACTCGCTCCGGGTCTGGATGAGGGCGTCCTCGACCGCGCCGAGGCTGTCCGTCAGCGCCGAGGCGGCCGCGGAGATCGACGCGCTGTCGGCCGCCGGCAGCGAGCCCGCGTCCGCGGCCCGCTTCACCGCCGCGTGGGCCTGCGAGCGCACGTCGCGCAGCGTGCGGAGCGCGTCGTGGATGGCCTGGATCCGGTCACGGATCGCCTCGAGGAGATCGAATTGGGCGGCGAGCTCCGAGCGCGTCGCGTGGATCCGCGGGTCTTCCTTCACCCGGAAGGTGCGGGTCCGGCTCCAGCCGTCCGCCGACAGCGTGGCCCGGTAGCTCCCGGGTACGGCAGGCGGGCCGCCCGCGTAGCCGTAGTAGACCACGGCATCCGGGACGAGCCGCGGCCCGGGGTAGAGGAGGTCCCAGGTGAAGCGGTGCGCGCCCGCGCCGGAAGGCAGCGACGACGAGTCGCTCCGGAACGACCGCACGGTGTGGCCGGAGGAGTCGGCGATCGTGAGCGTGACCGGCCCGCGGGGCGCGCGGGGGAAGAACCAGTCGAAGATCGCGCCCTCGGGCGGCGGCTCGGGCGCCGCCGGGCCGCCGTAACCCTGAGCCCGGGTGCGCCACGCGTCCCGGGGCTGGAAGAACACGCGGCCAGAGTCGGGCGCCGCGGCCCGGCGGGCCAGCTCCGCGTCGATTTGCCGCAGCGGCGTCACGTCGTCCAGGATCCAGAAGCTCCGGCCCTGCGTGGCCACCACCAGGTCGGTGCCGTGCACGGCCAGGTCCGTGACCGGGACGATGGGGAGGTCCAGCTGCAGCGTCTGCCAGTGCCCGCCGTCGTCGAAGGAGACGTACATCCCGAACTCGGTCCCGGCGTACAGGAGCCCGGGCCGCTCCGGGTCCTCGCGCACCACCCGCACCGGGTCGTCGGCCGGGATGCCGCGCGTGCCGTCGGCGATTCGCGTCCAGTGCGCCCCGTAGTCCTCCGTCCGGTAGGCGTAGGGCCGGAAGTCGTCCAGCCGGTAGCGGTAGACGGTGAGGTAGGCCCGGCCGGCGGCGTGGGCGGAGGGCTCGATCACGTTGACCGTGGACAGGCGGGGAAGGCCGGCCGGCGTGACGTCCGTCCAGCTCTTCCCTCCATCCCGGGTGACGTGCACGAGCCCGTCGTCCGAGCCGGCCCACAGGACCAGGGAGTCGCGCGGCGACTCGGCCAGCGAGAACAGGGTGGCGTAGGTCTCGACCCCCGTGATGTCGTGCTGCACGGGGCCGCCCGGGTAGCCCATGGTCGCGGAGTCGTGCCGCGTCAGGTCGGGGCTGATCGCCCTCCACGTGTGCCCGCCGTCCGAGCTCCGCAGCACCATCTGCGCGCCGTAGTAGAGGACAGCCGGGTCGTGCGAGGAGACGATGAGGGGCGGATTCCAGTTAAAGCGATACTTCAGATCACGGATCGCACGCCCATCCTGCATCTGTGGATACGGGTTTACGTTCTCGGCCTGCCGCGTGCGCGCGTCGAACCGGTACAGGTCGCCGCTGTAGCAGCCGCCGTACACGATGTCGGGCTCGCGCGGGTCGACGACGACCGAGCCGCTCTCGCAGCCCCCGGTCTCGTACCAGAAGGAGAAGCGAGTGGGGGCCAGCTCGGTCCAGGCGGGCACGCCGATGGCCGTGTTGTCCTGCTGGGCGCCGAAGATCCGATACGGGAACTCGTCGTCGACGAACACGCGGTAGAACTGGGCCGTTGGCTGGTTCAGCATCGTGGACCAGGTCCGGCCCCCGTTCGTGGTGACCTGCGCGCCCCCGTCGTCTCCGAGGATCATGCGCGCCGGATCGTCCGGGTCGATCCACAGGTCGTGGGTGTCGCCGTGCGGGACGCGGAGGCGCCGGAAGCTGCGGCCGCCGTCCACCGACCTCCACACCGACGTGTTGAGGACGTACACGGTCTCCGGGTCCCGTGGGTCGGCGATCACGTGCGTGTAGTAGAAGGCCCGCTGGCGCAGCTTGCGCTCGCGGTTCACGCGCGTCCAGCTCGCCCCGCCGTCGTCGGACCGGTACAGGCCGCCCCGGTCGTGCGCCTCCTCGGTCACCATGGCCCACACCCGGTCGGGGTCGGCCGGGGAGACGGCCACGCCGATCTTGCCCACCAGCCCCGTCGGCAGACCCCCGGACAGCTCCGTCCAGTGGTCGCCGCCGTCGGTCGTCTTCCACACGCCGCCCTCGCGCGACCCGTCGATCAGGGTCCACGGCTTCCGCTGCGCCCGCCACGCGGCGGCGTACAGCACGCGCGGATTGGAGGGATCCAGGGCCAGGTCGATGAAGCCGGTCGAGTCGGAGACGAACAGGACCTTCTCCCAGGTGGCGCCGCCGTCCTCGGAGCGGAACACGCCCCGCGTGGAGCTCGGGCCGAAGGCGTCGCCCAGCACGGCCGCGTACACGCGCTCGGGATCGCGCGGGTCGACGACCAGGTCGCCCACCTGGCCCGCGTCGGCCAGGCCGAGGAAGCGCCAGGTGGCGCCCCCGTCCGTGGAGCCGTACAGGCCCCGGCCCGCCGAGGCGTTGCCGCGGATGTCGGCCTCGCCGGTGGCGGCGTACACGACGTTCGGGTCCGAGGGCGCGACCGCCAGGGCTCCGATGGAGCCGGCGGCGAAGGTGCCGTCGGAGACGTTGTGCCAGGTCACGCCAGCGTCCGTCGTCTTCCAAACGCCGCCGCCCGTGGCGCCCATGTAGAAGGTCCGGGGATGGCCGCGGACGCCCGCCACCGCCTGGACGCGCCCGCCCCGGGAGGGTCCCACTTCGCGGTAGCGCAGTCCGGCGTACAGGGCCGTGTCGAACAGGACGTGGCCGGGGGGGTGGAGAGGCGAGCGGGTCGGCAGGCGGCGCGAGCTCGGCGCGGCGGGCGCCGGAGGGGCCCCGTGCGCTGGCGGCCCCGCGTACAGGGTGGAGGCCGGACCCCAGGCCAGGACGACCGCCGCGAGCGTCAGTCCGACGCCCGTTCGGACTCCCCAGCCGGGCCGTCCCGTCATGCCGTCCTCCCTTGCCGGCGGTCTATCCGGTCCCGCCGGCAGGGTCCCTGCACACCGGAGGCGTGGGTGCGCTCCGGACGGGCGGGTCGGAACGAGGGGCGTACGATACGTCGGATGCACCGGGTGCACAAACCATCACGGGACCGGGAGGCCGCATGAGGATACGGGTCACGGGCGAGACGGAGATCACGGTGGAGCCGGCGGAGATGCTGGAGATCGAGGAGGTCGGCGAGGCTCACTTCGGCCCTCTGCACATGCTGGCCGCGTCGCTGGCCACCTGCACGGTCGCCGTCCTGGCGTCCTGGGCCGACGCGGTGGGCCTCTCCCTGGACGATCTCGAGGTGCGCCTGGCCTGGAACTACGTGGAGGAGCCCTACCGAGTGGGGACCTACCGCATGGACATCGAGTGGCCCTCCCTGCCCGAGGAGCGGCTCGGACGCGTCCGGAGGGTGGCCGAGGCCTGCACCGTCCATCACACCCTCACCCACTCGCCGGCCATCCAGATCGACGCGGGCGGCTGAGCGGCGCCGGCGAGGCGAGGCGCCCGCCGCTGGGATCAGCCCGCGCCGCCCCGCCTCCAGAAGATGACGCCGCCCACCACCGAGATCACCGCGAAGGCGAACCACTGGATCGCGTAGGACAGGTGAGGGCCGTTGCTGAGCTCGGGGAGCGGGATGCGGACCGGGAAGATCCGGGCGCCGGCCGGATCCGTGCGCTGCGCGTACAGCCGGGCGACGGGATAGGGGAGGAGGCGCGCGAGGGCCCCCGGGTCCAGGTGACCGAGGACCGGGTGGGGCCCGTCCGGCGCGTCCAGGCTGTCGACCCGTCGTGCCCGCGTGCCGGGTACCTGCAGGAGGAGGACGTTCGCCGTGTCCGGCGCGCCGCCCGGGGCGACCGCCGAATCGGGGCGTCCCGCCAGCAGGGGGGCGTGGAACGCGTCGGGGGCCGGTAGCCAGCCCCGGAGCACCGGGATGCCCACCGAGTCCCCGCCCTCCCGCACGACCAGCGGCGTCACCACGTACACGCCCGGCGCGCCCTGGAAGGATCGGTCCCGCAGCACGATCTCGCGCCGCCAGTCGAAGCGTCCGACCAGGCGGGCGGAGCGCCACGCGAGGCTGTCGGAGCGGGCCGCGGCGGCCGAGTCGGGGCCGGACGACCGGGCGATCGGCAGGCGGCCCAGCGCCAGGCCGCCGGGCAGGGCGAGGGAAGGACGCGCCTGCCGGAGACGGCGCGCGGCGTTCTCGGCCTTGCGCTCCGCGAGCCGGTGGATCTGCCAGAAGCCCAGGCGGGTGAACAGGGCCGTGGCCGCGACGACGATGCCGACGAAGGTGATGCGCCCGAAACGCTTCAACGGACCCGTTCCCGCCGCCGCGCGGCTCGCCGTTCGTCCCCCTCCTTCACGGCTCGTCCCACCGCCGTGCGCTCCGGCCCCCGCCGGCCGCGCCCCCTCCGGCCCTCCCCGACGTTGAACGGGGGACGTCGGACGGGCCAATGTCCCGGCCATCTCTCGAGGAGGAGCCTCATGCGAACTACTCCATCTCGGCATCGCTCTCACTCTCATCGCGTTGGCGGTCGCGGCCGGCTGCGATTCTCCGGCGAGTCCCTCCGCGCCGCGGGCCTCCGCGTCGGCCGCCGCGGTGCCGACCACCTCCGGCCCGAACGGTGCCTTCGTGATCCGCGGCACCACGCCGGGATTCATCATCCACGTCGACACGGAGCGCGACCTCATGGCCGTGCACGCTCCCTCGAACGTATGCGGCGGGGGTAGCCTCAACACGCTCACCTACCAGCGCGTGGTCACGCCCTCGCAGATCGGGCAGGCGCCGTTCAACATCCGATCGGTGGGCCCGGTCGCCCTCTACAATACGAGTTCGCTGGCCGAGGCGGGGTTCGAGGGGGGCTTCGACACGGCCGGACTCACCGGGCTCGTGGACCTGGGCAAGTTTTGCGCGTTCCTCACCGGCGAGCACAGGATCGCCGAGGGGGACGTCCTGCGCACCTCCAGCTTCACCAACGCCAACTTCTCGGCCACCTGGCGCGGCACGGTGCAGGACCTCCAGGGCGGGACGCTCCACCTCACCGAGGTGTACGAGCTGACCGGTGACGCGCACGACCCGAACAACCCGGCGACCTGGAGCGTGAACGTCTCGAAGATCTTGCTGCACTGATCCCCACGACGCACCGTGGGTCGGGGGCGGCGTCCGCCGCCCTCGACTCGCGCCCCCGACCTGAGGACGGCGGCATGGACTCCGACGCGCACGGGCCACCGGCAAGCCTGCTGAAGCCGAGCCTGTACGCCCTGGCCGGGGCGTGCCTCCTCGGCGGCATCGAAACGGTGAAGGGCTACGTGGCGGGCCGCTCGGCCCCCAACGCGTTCGGCTGGCCCCAGGCCGCGCTCACCAACCTGCCCTGGTGGCTGTTGTGGGGCGCCATGGCCCCGCTGATCTTCGCGCTGGCGCGGGCGTTCCCGTTCGGCGAGGGGCGGAACGGGCGGGCGGTGACCGTCCACTTCGTGGCGTCGGTGGCCCTGTCGGGCCTCCACCTCGTGCTCTCCGCCCTCGACGTGTGGGCCGCCGTCTCGCACTCGTTCACCACGCTGACGGCCCAGGTCCGCTCCTTCGTGGTCGGCTACGGAGTCCCGGACCTGGTCACCTACTGGGCGATCCTCGCGGCGTACGCGACCTACGACTCCCACCGCCGCCTGCGGCAGGCCGAGCGACGCCAGCACGGCCTGGCCATCCGGACCGCGCAGCTGGAGGCGGATCGGGCCCGGCTCAGCGAGAGCATGACGGAAGCGCGGCTCGACGCGCTCCGCACGGAGCTAAATCCGCACTTCTTCTTCAACGCGCTCCACACGGTCTCGGCGCTCGCCCAGCGTGGCCGGGGGGAGGAGGCCGTCCAGGTCATCTCCAGGCTGTCGGACTTCCTGCGACGCACCCTCGACGGCGGGCTCGATCACCAGGTGACCCTGGCCGAGGAGCTCGAGCTCCTCGACCTGTACCTGGACGTCGAACGGGTGAGGTTCGGCGACCGGCTCACCGTGGTGGTCGACGCCGAGCCCGGGACCGCGGACGCCCTGGTGCCGACGCTCGTCCTCCAGCCGCTCGTGGAGAACGCCATCCGTCACGGGGTGGCGGCGGTCCGTGGCCCGGTGGAGCTGCGCATCTGTGCGGAGCGGCACGGCGATGAGCTCCGGGTGTTCGTGCGGGACCGCGGTCCGGGCTTCAACGGATCGTCGCGAAGCGCCGGAGACGGCCTGGGTCTGCGGAACACGCGCTTGCGCCTGGCGACCCTGTACGGTCCACGCGGGTCCCTGGAGCTCGGCGAGGTACCGGGGGGAGGCGCCGAGGTGCGACTCCGGATGCCGCTCGAATACGAGGACGAGGTCCGTGTCGAAGACTGAGGAGCTCCGCGTGCTGGTCGTGGACGACGAGCCCCTGGCCCGCTCCATGGCATGCGACCTGTTGCGGGAGCTCGAGGGCGTGTCCGCGCTGCGGCCGTGCGGGGATGGTCTCGAGGCCGTGCGTCGCATCCGGGAGGAGGTGCCCGACCTGGTCCTCCTCGACGTGCAGATGCCGGCTCTCGACGGCTTCCAGGTCCTCGAGCGTCTCGGAACCGACCTGCGGTCCGAGGTCGTGTTCGTCACGGCGCATGACCAGTACACGCTGCGGGCTTTCGAAGTGCACGCCCTCGACTACGTCCTCAAGCCCTTCGAGCCGGGCCGGCTCGGGCGGGCGGTCGAGCATGCCCGGGATCGGATTCGGGCGGGCACGAGCGAGCCGCTGGGGAGCCGTGTCGAGACCCTGCTGGAGTCGCTTCGCGAGCGGGGATCGGGTCGTTACGCGCGCCGGCTCACGGTTCGACGGGGCGATCGGATTCGATTCGTGGCGCTGGAGGACGTCGACTGGATCGAGGCGGCCCGCAACTACGTGCGCCTCCACGTCGGCGAGGAGACCTCCCTGGTCCGCTCGACCCTCAAGGGCCTGCTCCAGCGGCTCGACCCCGGCCGATTCGTCCGGATCCACCGTTCCGCGGCCGTCAACCTGGACCGGGTGCGCGAGGTGCAGCCGTGGGTCGGGGGCGACTACGTCGTCATACTGGAGACCGGGCGGAGGCTCCGTGTCAGCCGCACGTATACGTCCCGCCTCCTGGAGCTCACGCACTGAGGTCCGGGTCGTCGCCCCCCTCCCGCCGGGTCGCTCCCGATCCCGACCGTGGCTCCGAAGTCCCGCCCATCTTGTAGGATCGATCCCCGCACCGCACCTTGTGGCGCGACCGCGCGACCCTCACCCGGACCGAGCGAGCCCCGTGGACGACGCGTCTGCCTACGAGATCCTGCGCAACCTCTCGTCTCCCATCGTGGCGCTCACTTGCCGCCGGGGCGAGCGGCTGAACGGCATGATCGCCAACAGCGCCATCCGCGCCTCCCTCGTCCCGGGAAGCCAGCGCGTGGCCAATTACGTATTCAAGCGCCACCTGACGCACGCTATCCTCTCCGCCACCGGCCGCTATGTCCTGCACCTCCTCTCCCGCGAGCAGTGGGACGAGATCTGGGCGCTGGGCTTCCACTCGGGCCGCGACGGCGACAAGTTCGCCGGGCTCGAGTACGAGCTCACCGAGGGCAGCCGCCTGCCGGTGCTGCCGCGCGCCTATGCGTGGATGGAGTGCGAGGTGGTCAACGTCATGGACGCGGGCGCGTCCACCTTCTTCATGGGCGAGATCCTGCGCCTCGAGCGCGGCGCGGGGGGCCAGGTGATGGACAGCGAGCACTTCCGCCAGCACATGCCCGAGGCCTGGCGGGAGCCGTACGAGCGCAACCTGGAGGCGGTCCAGGAGTGGGCGGCCAGCCACGCTCCCGCCATGGACGATGGCCCGTGGCGCGCGCTGCACGCGAGCGCCGGGGCGGACGGCGCGTGACGCAAGGAACGCCGGAGCCGGGGGAGGGGAGGATGGGACGAGAGGACTCGGGTCCGGTCGGGGGCGGGCTTCCTGGAAAGCGGACCCATGCTCGCGGCGTACCGGGCGGGAGGCCTGGAGCGGCGAACGCCGCCCGCTCGGGTCCTCAGCATCAGCCTCCTGGCCCTCCTCGTGGCCGGGCTCGCCAGCCTGGTGTTCCCTTCCTCGCTGGACCAGTACGCGGGCCTCGTGTGGGTGCTGGCGCTGGTTCCCGTGTCGCTCCTGGCCTACTACCGCGGCTGGCGAGGCGCCGCCCTGGCCACGGTCGGGGCCATGGTCGTCTACATCCTCATCCAGGTCGTCGTCATCCGCCTGATGGGGCGGGAGGTGGACTGGCGCCTGTTCGGGGCGGTCACGGTCGTGCTCATCGCCGTGACCTTCGCCGTCGGCGGCCGTCATCGAGCTCCTCCACCGCGAGCGGCGGCAGGCGCTCCGCCTGGCCCACCAGGACCCCTCACAGGGCTGGCCAACCGGCGCCTCCTGCGCCTCGAGGTGGATCGCGCCATGTCGCTGGCGGACCGGCAGGAGAGCCGCGCGGCCATGATCTACGTCGACCTGGGGCGCTTCAAGCGGGTGAACGACACGTACGGCCATCGGGCCGGCGACGAGGTGCTCGCCCAGGTCGCGGAGCGCGTGCGGCGCTCGGTCCGCGCGTGCGACACCGTGGCGCGCGTGGGCGGCGACGAGTTCGCGGTCCTCCTGCTCGACGTTCGGACCATCGGGGACTCCCACGCCGCGGCCCGGCGCATCGGCCGCTGCTTCCAGGAGCGCGTTCCGGGCGGAAGACGCCGAGGTCGAACTCACGGCGCGTCTGGGCGTGGCCGTGTATCCCGGATCACGCCCGCACCTTCGACGAGCTCCTCTCGAACGCCGACCACGCCATGTACCGGTTGGAGGCCGGGTCGGACACGGAGGTCGCCTTCTTCCACACCTCCTCGCCGATCGGGGACCTGGGCCTGGAGCCGCTGGGTGACGAGCAGCTCCGCCGGGCGCTGCGGACGGACGTGCTCGACCTGGCGCTCGCGCCGATCCACCGGGTGAAGGACGGGGCGGTCGCCGGGGCCGAGGCGACCGCGCGCTGGCTCCAGGAGGGGACGATTATGCCGCGCCTGGCGACCTCCCTCGACCCCGACGAGCACCCGCTGCTGGCTCATCGGCTCGACCTGTGGGCGATCCGCGGTGCCCTGCGAGCAGACTCGCGATGGCCGCGGGCGCGACCGGCGGTCCGGACGGCGGCGGATGGCTGGCGTGCAACGTGTCGTCCTCCTCGCTCGAGGACCCGAGCTTCCCGCGGCAGGTGGAGCGACTCCTCCGCGAACACGACGGAGACCCCGGGCGCCTGGTCCTGCAGATCGGAGAACGCGCGGTGATGAGCGATCCGCGTGGTGCGGTCGAGGTGCTGGACGCGCTCCGCTCGCTCGGCCTCCGCGTGGCCATCGCCGAATTTCGGCACCGGGCCACACGTCGCTCGCCTACCTGGAGCGGTTCCCGGCCGACCTTCTCAAGGTCGACCGCGTGTTCCTGGTCCGGGTCGGGCGGGATCCGCACCAGGAGCGGCTGGTGGCGGGCATGATCGCGCTGGGCCAGAGCCTGGACCTCACGGTCGTGGCCGAGGGGATCGAGCGCCCGGAGCAGCGCGAGTGGCTGGCGGCCACCTCGTGCGACCTGGCGCAGGGCAGGGCGTTCGCCGTGCCGGAGGTGGATCCCGCTGCCTGAGCCGGGCGGTCCGGGCGTCGGCGGGTCCACCGTCCTCCTCGTCGGACTCGGCCACGTGGGCCGGGCGGTGCTGGAGCGACTGGCGGCCGAGCCTTGGCCGGGCCGGATCGTGGCCTGCCGTCGCGACGCGGAGCGGGGCGCCGAGGCGTGCCGCCTGGCCCGGGTCGCCGCCCTGGCGTCCGGGGCCGGAGGGGCGGCCGGGGCCTTCGAAGGCTCGCTGCCCGCGGTCGAGTTCGAGCCCCTGGACGTCACCGATCCGGAGCGCGTGGCCAACGTGGTAGGGCGCACGCGTCCCGACCTCGTCCTCCTCACGATGAGCCTCCAGACCTGGTGGCTCCCGGCCCTCCTCCCGGAAGAGGCGGCGGCGCCCTTCCGCGGGATCGGGTTCGGCGCCTGGCTGCCGCTCCACCTGCCGCTCGTGCTGGCTGCCATGCGCTCGCTGGCGGCGGCCGGCTACGAGGGCCCGGTCCTGTCCGCGCCCTTCCCGGACGTGACCGGTCCGGTGCTCCGCCGCCTGGGCCTGGCCCCGACCTGCGGCGTCGGGAACGTGGCCGAGATGGTGCCGAAGCTGCGGGCTCTGGCCGCCGAGCGCCTGGCCGAGTCGGGGGAGGACGTCGGTCCGGAGGACGTGGAGGTCACGCTCGTGGCGCACCACGCCCTTCTCTCGGCCGCCTACCGGAGCCCGGGCGCGCCAGAGCCCGGGGAGCTGCCGCCCCACCATCTCCGGATCCGCTGCGGAGGCCGGGACGTGACGGAGGCGGTCGGCGCCGAGGAGCTCCTCCTGCGGCCCTGGCCGCTGCCGGGCGGAGCGGCGTGGGCCTCCCTCACGGCGGCCTGCACGGTGCGGCTGCTCCGCGCGGTGCTGGCGGACGGGGAGACCCGCCTGCACGCGCCCTCGCCGGACGGCCTCCCGGGCGGCTACCCGGTGCTGGCCGGAACCGGAGCGGTGCGGCCGGCGCCGATCGAGGGACTCCGCTCGAGGAGGCCATCCGCCTCAACGAGCGCTCGCACCGCTTCGACGGGATCGAGCGCATCGAGGAGGACGGCACCGTGGTGTTCGCCGAGCGCGTGCGGTCCGCCATGTCCGGGACGCTGGGCTTCGACTGCCCGCGCCTGGCGCCCGACGAGGCCGCCGCCCGGGGCGCCGAGCTCCGCGAGCGCTTCGTGGCCTACGCGGCCCGCCATGGCGCCGACCTGTCGGCGGGGCGGATCTGACCTCCGGGCGATCGGACGGCCGCGCCGAGCGGGTCGGGAAGGAAGGGATCGCGTGAAGGGACTGGCCGGCAGGCGGGTGCTGGTGACGGGCGGCGCGAGCGGAATCGGCGCGGCCACGGCGGCACGCTTCCTCGACGAGGAGGCCGCCGTGTGCGTGCTGGACCGGGACGCCGACGCACGGGAGGGCACGCTCGAGCGCCTCCCGGGCCTGTCCGCCTTCGTGGTCGCCGACGTGTCCGTCCCCGCGGAGGTCGAGGCCGGGGTGGCCGCGGCGGCCGGCGCCATGGGCGGGATCGACGTCCTCATCAACAACGCCGGCATCAGCGTGCGCCACCCCTTCCTCGAGATCACGCTGGAGGAGTGGGATCGCGTTCTGGCGGTGAACCTCACCGGCGCCTTCCTGGTGGCCCGCGCCGTGGCCGGGCGCATGATGCAGGGGAAGGGCGGCGTGATCCTCAACATGGCCTCCACCAACGCGCTGGCCGGCTACCCGCTGTACGCCGACTACAACGCCTCCAAGGCCGGGGTGGTGGCCCTCACCCGGACGATGGCCCTGGAGCTGGCTCCGAAGGTCCGGGTGGCCGCCGTGGCGCCCGGCTACGTGCTCACCCCCATGCAGCGCGCCGAGTACACCGACGCCATGCTGGAGGCGGTGAACCGGAAAGTGCCGATGGGCCGTCACGCCCGGCCCGAGGAGGTGGCCTCGCTGTTCGCCTTCCTGGCCTCCGAGGAGGCGCCGTTCATCACCGGCCACGTCTATACGATCGACGGGGGCGAGATCGCCGGCGGGCTGGCCAGCCGATGAGAGAGGAGCCCGACATGACGCACCGCTCGGACGCATCCGAGGCCCTGTTCGCCCGCAGCGCCGACTCCCTGGTAGAGGGCGGCAGCTCGCCCTCCCGCGGGCCGGCGACCTACGGCGCGCACCCGATCTTCATGCGCGAGGCGTCGGGGAGCCGGATCGTCGACGTGGACGGGAACGAGTACGTGGACTGGATGATGGCCTACGGCTGCCTGCCGCTCGGTCACGCCCATCCCGCCGTGACCGAGGCGATCCGGCGGGCGGCCGGCACCGGCGCGCATTTCGCCACCGCCACGGAGGTGGAGCTCGAGGTGGCCGAGCTCATCCGCTCGCTCGTCCCCGGCGTCGAGAAGGTGCGCTTCGCCAACACGGGCACCGAGTCGATGATGGCCGTGCTCCGCCTGGTCCGCGGCTACACGGGCCGGCCGAAGTTCGTCAAGTTCGAGGGCCACTACCACGGCTGGTACGACGACTACCTGGCCAACGCCCACCCGCGCCCGCCCGCCTCCCTCGGGCACCGGCGCGACCCGGTGAAGGTGGCCGAGAGCTCGGGGCTGGGCCGGCACGCCCTGGACGACACCGTGGTCGTGCCGTGGAACGACCTCGAGGCGGTGGAGCGCGCCCTGTCGAACCACCCGGGCCGGATCGCCGCGGTGGTCACCGAGGGGATCATGGCCAACATGGGCGTGATCCCGCCCGAGCCCGGCTACCTGGAGGGCCTGCGCGCGCTCACCCGGGCGCACGACGTCCTCCTGGTGCTCGACGAGACGGTGACCGGCTTCCGCATCGGCCGGGGCGGCTGCCAGGCGCGATACGGGGTCGAGGCCGACCTGGTGAGCTTCGGGAAGGGGATCGGGGCCGGGCTCCCGGTGGCCGCGTTCGGCGGGCGGGCCGAGATCATGGAGGCGCTCGCCTGGGGCGGCGTGCTCCACTACGGGACGCAGAACGGCTCCCGCATCGGCCTGCACGCCGCCCGCGCCAACCTGGAGGCCCTGTCGGCCGACGGCGGCGCGGCCATAGAGCACGCGTGGACGATCGGGGAGACGCTCCGCGACGGCCTCCGGGAAGCCCTGGACGAGGCCGGGGTGTCCGCGCTCGTGCAGGGGGTGGGCCCCATGCTTCAGGTGATGTTCACCGGGGCCGAGGCGATCCGCGACTACCGCGACTACTGCGCGGGCGTCGACGCCGGGCGCTATCGGCGCTTCGCCCTCGCCCTGTTCGAGCGCGGCGTGTACACGACCCCCTCGGCCGCGCTCCACTGGATGGCCTCGGCCGCCCACACCCACGAGGACGTCGACCGCACCCTGGATGCGGTGCGGGTGGTGCTGCGGGAGGGGGAGTTCGCGGGGTGAGCGAGAACGCCGCCTTCGCGGGCCGCGTCGCCCTGGTCACCGGCGGCGCCTCCGGGATCGGCCGGGCCACCTGCCTCCTCCTGGCCCGCCGCGGCGCCCGGGTAGCCGTCGTCGACCTCGATCGCGCGGGCGGCGCGGCCGCGAAGGCGGCGATCGAGGCGGAGGGCGGGGAAGCGGTCTTCCTCGCCGCGGACGTGAGCCGCACGGGGGACTGCGGGCGAGTCGTCGAGGCGGCCGAGCGCGAGCTGGGCCCGGTCGACGTGCTGGTGAACTCCGCCGGCGTCATCCACCGGGGCTCCGTGCTCGAGACCTCCGACGAGGATTGGGAGCGCCTCATGGCCGTCAACGTCGGGGCCGCCTTCCGCATGGCCCGGGCGGTCCTCCCCGGCATGACCGGCCGCGGGTGCGGGGCGATCGTCAACGTGGCCTCGGGCTGGGGCCTGGTCGGCGGCCCCCGGGCCGCGGCCTACTGCGCCTCCAAGGGCGCCGTCGTGCAGCTCACCCGCGCCATGGCCATCGACCACGGCCCCGACGGCGTGCGGGTCACCTGCGTGTGCCCCGGCGACACCGACACGCCCATGCTCCGCCAGGAGGCCCGCGAGCTGGGCGAGGACGAGGCGGCCTTCCTGGCCGGGGCCGCCGACCGGCCGCTGGGCCGGGTGGGCCGTGCGGAGGAGGTCGCCGAGGCGATCGCCTGGCTGGCCGGCGACGCCGCTTCCTTCGTCACCGGGACCTGCCTGGTCGTGGACGGGGGCGGGCTGGCGTAAGTTGTCGGGCCCCCCGCCGGGGTGGCGGAACTGGCAGACGCGGAGGACTTAAAATCCTCTGGGCTTCGGCCCTTGCGGGTTCGACTCCCGCCCCCGGCATGGCTCCGCACGGGCTTCGCCCGGGTCCGCCGGGGCCCCCGAACCCCTCCGATCCGGGTCAGCTCGACGCGGATGCCCGGCCCGAGCGCACGTCCCGCTCGGCCCGGGCCGCCTCCCGCTCCGAGATCCCGAGCTCCTGCTGCAGGCGGCGCAGTATGCTCCGCTCCCTGACGGAGATCACGCCGTCGGCGACCGCGCCCTCCAGCGCCGCCCGATAGACCTGGTGCTTGCGGGCCCGGAGGTATTCGGGCGTGTCCTGCACGCCTCCCATGAGACGATTCGCCACTCCCTCGGCGAAGCGCTGCACGGGCTTCAGGGCCAGCACAATGGCGGCGGACACCAGGAATCCGAGCAGGGCGCCGTTGACCGGTATGATCCGATCCAGCACATAGCTCCCCGTGAAGAAGGCGGTGCCGAACACGGCCCCTACCGTGCTCCGCGTGAGGGCGACCTTGAGTTTCAGGTCCAGGTCGAACAGCTGCCAGCGCAGCACCCCGTAGGCCAGCAGCACGACGTAGAAGAACAGCGCCAGCTGCCACGCGGAGTTGTACATGAAGTCGCCCCAGACCGGAATGGGACGCAGCACGGGGTAGAGCAGGAAGGTGAGGCCCGTATATGCGTCCCGGATCCCGAACGCGATGGCGAACCACTTCGCGCGCGAGCGGGCCGCCGTCCCCGGCCGCGACCTGCGGTACCCGTCGAGCGCCGCCGCCAGGCCGAGCAGCGACGCGAGGCCGACGACCTGCGCCAGTCGCTCCCCGGCGGGCGCGAAGTGGTAGTTCCACGTGGCCCAGTCGGGCGAGTACAGCGCGCCCATGAACGTCTCGGGCGACGCCACCAGCCAGACCGCGGCCGTGGCGCTGCCGAGCGCCAGGAGTCCGTAAGCCAGGCGGGAACGGAACGGTCGCACCAGCGGCGAGTCGACCGCGACGGCGAGGAAGGCCGGGTACTGGAAGGGCAGGGTCGCCAGCATGGCCAGCGACACCGACACGACCAGGCGGAACGTCCCGGGGTCGTCGACCAGGAAGGACACCGCGCCCAGCGTCGATGCGCAGCCCTCCAGGAACAGGAGAACCGTCAGCCGCCGGTTGAGCGACCGCTCGGGCGCAGTCCGGGCGACGACGATGGCCTCGGTCCAGGCCGTGAGGCCCGTGAGGAGGCCGGGCAGCGCCCAAGAAGTCCAGGTGAGACCCATGCGTACCCCCGCGATCCGGACGACCCGGCACGGCGTGAGATTTGGGCCGGGGGAAGCTAGAGGACACGTTCGAGCGGACGCAATGCCGGACTCGACGACCGGGATCGGCGACGATGCGCTCTCCTCCGGCTTGCGGTCGGACGTATAATGCCGGGGCCGGGAGTCGCCTGGCGCGGCGCACCGTGCCCCGGGTCGGCTCCAGCGCCCCCGACAGGAGGTCCCATGAGCCCGCAGGCGGCGTGTCCCCACATCGACGAGATCACCGAGGTCCTGCGCCCCGAGCGCCGCGTGTGCGAGGAGTGCGTGAAGACGGGGGACCGGTGGGTGCACCTGCGCACGTGCCAGACGTGCGGCCGCACGCTGTGCTGCGACGATTCCCCCAACCGCCACGCCACGGCCCACGCCCGCTCCTCGGGCCACCCGGTCATCGCCTCGGCCGAGCCGGGGGAGCGGTGGCTGTACTGCTATCCCGACGACGCGTTCGCCGAGTATTGAGAAGGAGCGGCCAATGACGCGCCCGACGTCGCACGCCGTGGAGCCCTGGCCCGACCTGCCCCTCGCGGCGTGGCGGGACAGCTGCGCGACGCTCCACATGTGGACGCAAGTCGTGGGCAAGATCCGGCTGGCTACCGCTCCGCACGTCAACCACTGGTGGCAGGTCCCGCTGTACGTCACGCCCCGAGGTCTCACGACCTCGATCATGCACCACGGCAAGACCCCCTTCCGGATCGACTTCGACTTCCAGGATCACCTCCTGCGGCTGGAAACGAGCGCGGGGGCGAGCGAGTCCTTCCCGCTCGGCGCCTACTCGGTGGCGGAGTTCTACGACCGCGTCGTGGCCAGCCTGGCGCGCCTCGGCCTGGACGTTCGGATCTGGCCGCACCCCGTGGAGGTCGTCGAGGCCATCCCGTTCGAGGAGGACACGGCGCACGCGGCCTACGACCCGGAGTCCGCGCGGCGCTTCTGGCGGGTCCTCCAGCACGCCGACCGGGCGCTGCACGAGCACCGGAGCCGCTTCCTCGGGAAGGCGAGCCCGGTGCACTTCTTCTGGGGGAGCTTCGACCTGGCGCTGACGTTCTTCTCCGGGCGGACGGCGCCGCCGCATCCGGGCGGGGTTCCCCAACCTGCCCGACCGGGTGGCCCGCGAGGCGTACTCGCACGAGTGCTCGAGCGCCGGATTCTGGCCGGGGAACGGCGCCCCGGCCATCGACGCGCCGGCCTTCTACGCCTACGCCTACCCGGAGCCGGACGGCTACCGGGACGTCGCCGTCGGTCCGTCGGACGCGATCTACAGCCCGGACATGGGGGAGTATGTCCTTCCTCTACGAGGCGGTGCGGCGGGCGCGGGACCCGGAGGGGATGCTGCGGGAGTTCTTCTCGAGCACCTACGAGGCCGCCGCCGACCGGGGAGGCTGGGACCGCGCGGCGCTGGAGCGCGCGGCTAGGGCTCGCGCCAGGGCCAGGCCGAAGCGATCCTCCTCGTCCGTCTCCCAGCGCTCCACCGTGAATCCGCCATCCTCGAGCAGCGCGGTCGCCGAGGCGCGCGTGTACTTGTGGCTGAGCTCGGTGCGGATCGACTCCCCCTCCTCGAACGCCAGCTCCAGCTCCAGCGAGGGCAGGTGGACGGTCTGGGGGCGGTCCGAGACCAGGTGCATCTCGACCCGGACCTCCTCCTCGTTCCAGGTGGCCCGGTGCCGGAAGGCGTCCGGGTCGAAGTCGGCGCCCAGCCGGTCGTTCAACACGCGCAGGGCGTTGCGGTTGAAGTCCGCCGTGACGCCGCGCGCGTCGTCGTACGCGGCCACCAGCTCCCGGCGGTCCTTCACCAGGTCGAAGCCGACCAGGAAGGCGTCGGACGCCGACAGCAGGCCGCGGACGCGGGCCCCGAACGCCCGGGCCTCGTCGGGCCGGAAGTTTCCGATCGTGCTCCCCAGGAAGAGGACGAGGCGCGGAGCGCCGGCGAAGGGCAGGTCGAGGTCCTCGTGGAAGTCGGCCACCATCCCGACAATGTCGAGGTCGGGATAGCGTCCGGACAGCCGCACCACCGCCCGCTCGATCGCGTCCCGGCTCACGTCGATGGCCGCGTAGGCCTCCAGGCTTCCCTCTCTCCGGCCGGCGTCGAGGAGGATCTCCGTCTTGCCGGAGCTCCCGGAGCCGAACTCCACCAGGGAGGCCGGCCGGACGTCCTCGACCAGCGACGGTGCCGTTCGGAGCAGGATCGAGCGCTCGGCCCGGGTCAGGTAGTACTCGGGGAGGCGGGTGATCTCCTCGAACAGCTTCGAGCCCCGCGCGTCGTAGAAGTACTTGGGCGGCAGGGTCCTGGGTCGGCGCATCAGGCCCTCCCGCACGTCGGCCACCAGGGCGCGGCGCAGGTCGGCCGGCTCGATGAAGGTCCGGATCTCAATGCTGATGCTCGTCCTCCGATCCTCGAGGCCGGTCCCGGGCGGCGGAACGCTCCCGGGACCGCCGCGGGCTCTCGGCACGTGGAATGCACGCCATCGATCGGGACAACGTACGGCGGAGCGCGACGGCCGCCACGCACCGTGCAACGATCGAGCCCGGGAGGACGCATGTTCGCAGAGTCTGCTCGAGGAAGCTCTCGACGCCTGGACGGACGCTCGGGAGGGGGTGATCGCCGAGCTGGAGAACATCCCCGGCGATCGCTACGATTTCCGTCCGGCCGAAGAGGTACGCAGCGTGGCCGAGCTCGCCTGCCACATCATGGAGGTGTCCGAGCTCATGGTGGGTGAGCTGACCCGGGAGGACACGGATTTCCACCGGGCGTCCTTCCCGGAGCTCCTGCGAGAGCACGCCCGTGACGTCCAGGGGCTGACGGAGAAGGAGGAGATCCTCGAGACCATGGAGCGCACCCTCGAGCGCGGCCGAGCCCGCTTCCGAGAGGTGGGCGAGCTCCACATGCTCCAGCTCATCGAGCGCTTCGACGGGGAGCTCGGCACGCGCATGGCCTGGATGCACCACGGGATCGCGCAGGAGATGTATCACCGGGGCCAGCTGTGCACGTACGAGCGGCTCATGGGGCTCGTGCCCGTTCTGACGAAGCGGATCCGCGGCGAAGACTGACACGGGAGGAACGGTGGCGACTCGAGCGAGGGCCGGGAGCGAGCCGACCCATGGAGCGTCGGCGCAGGCGGCGGCCACCGACGGCCCGGCCGCCGTCGCGGACGGCCTGTCGGGGCGGTACCGCCGGGTCCGGGCGTTCACGGAGGCGCTGTGCGAGCCGCTGGCGACCGAGGACTACGTCGTCCAGACGATGGAGGACGTCAGCCCCACCAAGTGGCACCTGGCGCACGTGAGCTGGTTCTTCGAGACCTTCCTTCTGCGTGAGAACCTGCCCGACTACGAGCCGATCGACGAGACGTACGCCTACCTGTTCAACTCCTACTACGTGCAGGCGGGCGAGCGGCACTGCCGCGACCGGCGCGGGTGGATCTCGCGGCCCACGGTCGAGGAGGTGTACCGCTACCGCCGGCACGTGGACGAGCACATGCAGCGGCTCCTCGAGCGGGCTGCCGCGGACGAGGACCTCGCGGGCCACGATCGAGCCCGTGGTCACGATCGGGATCCACCACGAGCAGCAGCACCAGGAGCTGCTCCTCACCGACATCAAGCACGTGTTCTCGGTGAACCCGCTGCGGCCCGCCTACCGGGCCGAGCCGCTCGAGAGCGGCAGCCGCACCCCGGAGCTCGCCTGGCGCGCGTTCGAGGGGGGGCTGGTGCGGATCGGGCACGAGGGCGAGGGCTTCGCCTACGACAACGAGGGCCCGCGCCACCGCGCTTTCCTGGAGCCGTTCCTCCTGGCCGACCGGCTGGTGACCAACGGCGAGTTCCTGGCGTTCATGGAGGACGGCGGCTACCGGACGCCCGAGCTGTGGCTGTCGGACGGCTGGGCCGCCGCCCGGGAGAAGGACTGGACCGAGCCCTTCTACTGGGAGGAGCGGGGCGGCGAGTGGTGGCAGTTCACCCTGTCCGGCATGCGCCCGGTCGATCCGCACGAGCCCGTCTGCCACCTGAGCTACTACGAGGCCGAGGCCTACGCGCGCTGGGCCGGGGCGCGCCTTCCCACCGAGGAGGAGTGGGAGGTGGCGGCGAGCGCCCGGCCGATCGCGGGGGAACCTGGTCGAGTCCGGACGCCTGCACCCGGCCCCGGTCTGCGCGGAGGCGTCGCCCCCCGACCCGTCCTCCGGTCCCCCCCTCCGCCAGCTGTGGGGCGACGTGTGGGAGTGGACGCGCAGCCCCTACTCGCCCTACCCGGGTTACGAGGCGCCGCCGGGAGCCCTGGGCGAGTACAACGGGAAGTTCATGAGCAACAAGTTCGTGCTGCGGGGCGGCTCCTGCGCCACCTCGGCCACGCACATCCGGGCCACCTACCGGAACTTCTTCCCGCCCGACGCCACGTGGCAGTTCACGGGGCTCCGGCTGGCGAGGGACCCGTAGCCGGGGAGCCCGTCGTAGCGTTCCGCGAGGTGGCGCTCCGCCGGGGCGGACGCGCCGTCCTCGACGGCCTCTCCTTCGAGGTCGCCCCCGCGGAGACCTTCGTCCTGGTCGGGCGGAGCGGGGCGGGGAAGTCGAGTGTCCTCCGCCTCGCCAACCGCCTCCTGGAGCCCGACGCCGGCGAGGTGCGCGTGAGCGGACGCGACGCGGCCGACTGGGACCCGATCCGGCTCCGCCGCAGCACCGGCTACGTCCTGCAGGGCATCGGGCTCTTCCCCCACTACACGGTGGCTCGCAACGTGGGCCTGGTGCCCCGGCTGCTGGGCTGGGAGGAGGCCCGGGTCGAGGCGCGGGTGCGGGAGCTCCTGGACGTGGTCGGCCTCCCGTTCGCGGAGTTCGGGGAGCGCTTCCCGGCCTCCCTGTCGGGGGGCCAGCGCCAGCGGGTGGGCGTGGCGCGCGCGCTGGCCGCCGACCCGCCGCTCCTCCTGTGCGACGAGCCGTTCGGGGCCCTGGACCCGATCACGCGCCGGGAGCTCCAGGACGAGTTCCGCGCCCTGAGCCGCCGGCTGGGGAAGGCGCTCCTGTTCGTGACCCACGACGTGCGGGAGGCCCTGGCGCTCGGCGACCGGATCGGGCTCCTCGAGGGCGGACGGCTGGCGTTCGAGGGCTCCCCCGACGCCTTCCGGGCCAGCGACCACCCGCTCGTCCGCGCCTTCCTGGGGTGAGGGGGAGAGCGGCGTGACCGGGGAGAGATCGGCGTGATCGGAGAGCTCCCGTGAGTTTCCTCGCCTACCTGGCCGCGCACCGGGGCGAGCTCTTCCAGCGGCTCGCCGAGCACATCGTCCTGGTCGGGAGCTCGGTGGGCCTCGGCGTCCTGGTCGGGGTGCCGATCGGGATCCACCTGACCCGGCACCGCCGCTTCCGCGGCGCCATCCTGGGCGTGGTGAACGTGATCCAGACGATCCCCAGCCTGGCGCTGTTCGGCTTCCTCATCCCGATCCCGTTCATCGGGGGCATCGGCACCCGGACCGCCATCGTGGCCCTGTTCGGCTACTCGCTCCTCCCGATCATCCGGAACACCTACGAGGGGATCCAGGGCATCGACCCCTCGGTCCGGGACGCGGCCCGCGCCATGGGGCTCACCGACCGGGAGCTCCTGCGCCAGGTCGAGCTGCCCCTGGCACTCGGCGTCATCCTGGGGGGCGTGCGGCTGGCGGCGGTGATCGGCATCGGGATCGCCACCATCGCCGCGGCCATCGGGGCGGGCGGGCTGGGCGTGTTCATCTTCCGGGGCCTGTCCATGGTGGACGACCGGGTGATAATGGCCGGGGCCCTCCCGGCGGCGCTCCTGGCGCTGGCCGTGGACTGGGGGCTCGGCCGGCTCGAGCGGCGGTTGTCCCGCTGGCGTGAGGCGGCGTGAGGTGGCTGGAGGTGGCGCGAGGCCGCCCGAGAGCGCACCAGGCGGCGACAGGCCGCCCGGGACGATTGGAGGCCGCGTGAGGAGCCGGCGCTCCGTCTTGGCCGCCGCGGCCCTCCTCGCCGCGCTCGGGGCCACCGGGTGTGGCGGCGGAGGGCCCGCCCCGGTGGTCGTCGGCGGCAAGAACTTCACCGAGCAGGACCTCCTGGGGGAGATCGTCGCGACCTGGATCGAGCGCACCACCGACATCCCGGTCGAGCGCAAGCTCCACCTGGGCGGGACGTTCGTGTGCCACAAGGGGCTCGTGAGCGGCGACCTGGACGTGTACGTCGAGTACACGGGCACGGCGCTCACGGCGATCCTCGGCCGGGTCCCGGTCCACGACGCCGACTCGGTCTACCGGGCCGTGCAGTCGGCGTACGAGTCACGCTGGAAGCTGAAGTGGGAGAGGCCGCTCGGCTTCGACGACACGTTCGTGATCCTCGTCCGGCGGTCCACCGCCGATTCCCTGGGCCTCCACAGCATCTCGGACCTGGTGCGGTACGAGGACCGCCTCGTCCCGGGCTTCGGCTACGAGTTCACCCAGCGGGAGGACGGGCTGCCCGGGCTGTCCAGGAGCTACGACCTCCACTTCGCCCACACGCCCAAGGCCATGGAGCTGGGGCTCATCTACCGGGCTCTGGCCGGCGGCCAGATCGACGTCACGGCCGGCAACGCCACGGACGGCCAGATCGCCGCCCTCGACCTGGTCCGACTCCGGGACGACCGGGGCTACTTTCCCCCCTACGAGGCCGTCCCCGTCGTGCGGGAGGAGGCCCTCGAGCGGAACCCCGGCCTGGAGGCGGCGCTCCGTCGGCTCGGCGGACGGATCTCCACGGCCGACATGCGCCGCATGAACCGCCTGGTCGACGTGGATGGCCGGGACTACCGCCAGGTGGCGCGCGACTGGGTCCGGGAGCACCTGAAGGGTTGGCCGTCCCCGCCGCGGTCGCGGGCTTTCACCGTCCGGCCGTCGTCTCCGCTCTGTCGCCCGGGCCCCCGCCGCGCGTATCCTCCGGGCCGTCACATTCCACATGGGGGGATCGTCGCCATGACAGAGCGCGGGACGCTGTACCGCCGGGTGGGGCTCCTGGGACTCGCCGCCGCGAGTCTCGCGAGCCTCGGGGCCGCTCCACTCGCCGGCGAGCGCCCGCCCGGACACGCCGGGCGCCCGCCCGCCTCCATCGCGAGCTGGTCGGCCCGCGCCCCGGCCACGTCGTGGCCCCGCGCCCGCAGCCATGTCGCGGCCCGTGCCCTCGCCGCCCCCGATTCGGTCCCGCCCGACCTCCTCTCCGGCCTGGTGTGGCGGAACATCGGGCCGCTCCGGGCGGGGCGCGTGGCCGCGGTGAGCGGGGCGATCGGCGAGCCGGGCGTGTTCTACGCCGGCATGCCGGCCGGGGGCGTATGGAAGACCGACAACGCCGGGGTGACCTGGCGGCCCATCTTCGACTCGGTCCAGTCGGTCTCCTCGGTGGGGGCGGTCGCGGTCGCGCCCTCTGACGCGAACGTCGTTTACGTGGGCACCGGCGACATCATCACGGGCGGCAACATCGACGAGGGCGATGGCGTCTACAGGTCGACCGACGCCGGCCGCACCTGGCGGCAAATCGGGCTCGACCGCACCAAGCAGATCCCTTCCATCGTGGTCGATCCGTCCGACCCGAACCTGGTGCTGGTCGGCGCGCAGGGGGACATCCACCACGCGAGCGACGCGCGCGGCGTGTTCCGGAGCGCGGACGGCGGCCGGACGTGGACGAAGACGCTGTTCGTGAACGACTCGACGGGGATCGAGAAGCTGGCCCGGGCCTACGACGCGCCGAAGGTCGTGTTCGCGATGACCGTCCGGCACTACCGGGCGCCGGGCGCTGCCGCGCGGGAAGTTCTACTTCGGCGCGGAGACCGGGACGCGGCTGTACAAGTCGACCGACGAGGGCGCGACCTGGCGCCGGGTCACCGGCGGCGGGCTGCCGAAGCTGGAGGGCCGCATGTCCGTGGCGGTGGCCATGCACACGAACGCGCAGCGCGTGTTCGTGATCGGCGACTCGGGCCTGTACCGCTCGGACGACGGCGGATCCGACCTGGCGCCGCATGGACCCCGGCCGACCCGCGCATCCGGACGGGGCAGGGCGGCTACAACTGCGGCGTGTACGTGAGCCCCTCGAACCCCGACGTCGTCTACACGGTCAACACCTCGAGCTACGTGTCCACCGACGGCGGGAACACGTTCACGGGTTTCCGGGGCGCGCCGGGCGGCGACGACCCGCAGCAGATGTGGATCGACCCCACCGACGGCCAGCGCATGTTCCTGGGCATGGACCAGGGCGCCACCGTGAGCCTGGACGGCGGCCGCACCTGGAGCCCGTGGTACAACCAGTCCACCGAGCAGGTCTACCACGTCTCGACCGACAACTCGTGGCCGTACTGGGTGTACGCCCCGCAGCAGGACGCCGGCGCCATCCGGGTCCGGAGCCGCGGCAACTACGGCGAGATCACGCCCCTGGACTGGAGCCCGGTGGGCGGGTGGGAGTGGGGCACGGTGATCGCAGACCCGCTCGACCCGAACGATCGTGTACAGCAGCAACGGCGGGGCGCCGTCCTACGCCAGCATCACCCGCATCACCTGGCCCAGCGAGCAGACCGTCAACGTGAGCCCGCAGGTGGACCCGGAGGCCGACCTCCGCTCCACCTCCACCAACCCGATCGTGTTCGCGCCCTGGAACCCGCACGAGCTCCTGGCCGGCTTCCAGGTCCTGATGGCGACGACCGACGGCGGCGCGCACTGGCGGCGGCTGAGCCCGGACCTGGGCGTGCCGGCCGGCGCGAAGCCGCCGGCCGAGGGAGCGGAGGCGGGTCGGGCCGGCCCGGGCGCTCGGGAAGGCGCGATCGAGTCCATCTCCCCCTCCACGGTCGAGGAGGGGCTCATGTGGGTCGGGACGAGCAACGGGCTCGTGAAGCTGACGCGCGACGGGGGGAAGAGCTGGGAGGACGTGTCGATCCCGGACCTGCCCGACTCGACCTTTTCCGACATCTCGGCCATCGACGCCTCCCACCAGGACCCAGCCGAGGCCTACGTGGCCGTCGACGCGCACGGTCTCGGCGACTACGCGCCCTACCTGTACCGGACGCGGGACTACGGGAAGACGTGGACGAAGATCGTGGACGGGCTGCCCACGGGCCTCCCGAGCGGCAGCTTCGCCCGGGTGATCCGCGCCGACACGAAGAAGCGGGGGCTCCTGTTCGCGGGGACCGAGAGCTCCATGTACGTGTCCTTCGACGACGGCGACCACTGGCAGTCGCTACGGCTGAACCTGCCCGACGACCTCGTTCCGCGACGCGACCATCCACGGGAACGACCTGGTCGTGGGCACGTACGGGCGCGGCATCTGGATCCTGGACGACCTCTCGCCGCTCCGGCAGATGACGGCCTCCCTGGCCTCGGAGCCCGCGCACCTGTTCGCGCCGGGCGACGCGGTGCGGGTGCGGCGGAACGTGAACCGGGACACGCCGTTCCACCCCGAGGTCCCGCACTCCCTGAACCCGCCCCCGGGCGCCCTGATCTACTACTCCCTGAGACAGGCGCCGCAGGGCACCGTGACCCTGGACGTCCTGGACGCGGACGGGCACGTGGTCCGCCACATGTCGAGCGCCCCGGTGAAGCCGGGACCCGAGTACCGGTATCCGCCCGAGCCGAACCATTGGCTCCAGTGGCCGGCGCCCCTGCCGACCAACGTGGGACTGAACCGGGTGAACTGGGACGTCCGCTACGACGATCCGCCGGTTTTCGAGCACTCCTTCGACATCAACGCGAACCCGGGCCTCACGCCCTCCTCGCCCCAGGGGCCGCTGGCCCTGCCGGGGACCTACACGGTCCGCCTCACGGTGGGCGGGCGCAGCTACACGCAGCCGGTGAAGGTGACCAACGACCCGCGCTCGCCGGCGAGCGCGGCGGACCTCGAGGCGCAGCACGCCCTCGAGATGCAGAGTCTACGCCGGGATACGGGAGGCGTGGCACGGCCACGCGCAGGCGGCGGCCATGGACTCGGCCGTCGTTCGCGCGGCGGGGCAGGGCGCGCCCACCGCCGTCGCCCGGGCCGCGAAGGCGTTCGAGGCGCGGCTCGACTCGGTGGCCGGGCGTGCGCCACAGCCGGGTGGCTCCGGAGGGCCCTCCGGCCGCTCCGGCCCGCCGCCCCCCGACTTCGTGCGGGAGAACGGCGCCCTGGTCCAGCAGCTCGAGCGCCTGGAGACCGGCGACCTCGCGCCCACCGAGGCCATGTTGGGCGCGTACGCCCACGAGTGCGGGCGCCTGGCGGGCGTCGTGACCCGCTGGCGGACGCTCAACGGGGCGCCGCTCGAGGCGCTGAACGAGGCGCTGCGCGGCGCTCACCGGCCTCCGGTCGAGGTGGCCTCGCCGCTCCCGGCGGTGCTGGAGTGTGGCGTCGCGGGCGGAGGGGCGGAGGACTGACGGACCCCCCCGGCCCTCCCTCGCCGGCCGTCTTCAGTCCGAGTCTTCCACCTCGTCCAGGAGCCGCACGATGCGCTCCTTGAGTCCCTGCGCCCGCGCCGCCGGCAGGCCCCGCTCGCGAATGCGGTCCAGGAAGGCGCGCTCCACCTCGAAGCGGGGCCAGCAACGGCGACACACCTCGACGTGGCGCCGCACCTTCTCCGTCCACTCCGGGCTCAGCTCGCCGTCCAGGTACTCGTACACCCTGGCCAGGGCCTCCTGGCAGGTGATCATGTCTTCCATCGAGTCTCCGCTGGTGCGGTTCGGCCCGGACGTACCGGCCGTCACGAGACGATGCCCGCGTCGCGCGCGTAGTCGTACAGCTCCCTCTGCAGCTGCCGCCGGGCCCGGAACAGCCTCGACTTGACCGTCCCGACCGGGACGCTCAGGCTCTCGGCGATCTCCCGGTACTTGAGGCCCTGGAGGTCGGAGAGGATGAGCGGGAGCCGGTACTCGTCCGGGAGCGCGTCGATCGCCGCCACGATGCGCGCGTCGACGATGCGCTCGAAGAAGCGCGCCTCGGGATCGTCCGGCGACCGCTCCTCGAACACGCTCCACTCGGCGAACTCGTCGTAGTCGACGGGGGTCGGCCGCTGGCGACGGGAACGATAGTCGTTGATGAACGTCGTCCGGAGGATGGTCATGAGCCACGCCCGGCAGTTGGTGCCGACTTCGTACTGGCTCCAGCGCTGATAGGCCCTGAGGCACGTGGTCTGTACGAGGTCCTCGGCCCGCGGCTCGTCGCCCGCCGTCAGGCGGAGGGCGAGCCCGTACAGGTCGTCCAGGTGCGCGAGAGCCTCCGCCTCGAACTGGGCTGTCTTCCGATCCCTGTCGACATCCGTCATCCCGGCCCGGCCTCCCGTCGGCGGCTTCGCCAGGAACGGCGGCCTCTCGTCCGCCGTCCCGCCCGGCTCAATCTCCGCGCCCGGCTGGCGCGGAGCAACGACCGGGCTCATGTCGGGGAGCGGAGACGGGGCTCTCAGCCCAGGAGCCATCCGGGCTCGTGGATCCAGCGGCGGGCCAGCAGTCCGAGCACGAGGCCGTAGACGGCATGCGCGAGGACCACGGTCACGATCATCCAGGGCATGTCGAGCGCCAGAAAGCCGACGCCCAGCGCGCGGACCGCGGGACTCACCAGGAAGCCCAGGCCGACGAGCTGGCCGAAGGCCAGCGCCCACCACACCGGCTTCCGGCCAAGGAGGACGGCGAACACGATCCCGAAGGTCACGCCGTTCCAGAAGTGGTAGGCCCAGCCGACGACGTTGGAGAGGGCCGAAGGCCCGAGCATGAACCGGTTGAGGAGCAGCACGCCGAGGAGCTTGGGCATCGAGCCCGGCATGCCGCCCAGGTGGAAGCCGGTGATCCGCACGGCCTCCAGCCCCACGGTCGCCACGAGCCCGGCGGCGCCGCCAGCCAGGAGCCGGTTCACCAGCCGCCGGTGCCCCTGTGCACGGGCGGCCAGGCCCACGCCTGCGAGGACGATGATCGAGGGAACGAGCACGTACAGGCCGAGCCACGAGAGCTTGGCGTAGCCGGCCTGCGCGATCCAGAACAGGTTGGGGGAGACCCCCGCCGCCGCGAGGGCGACGAGGGATTCCCCGATCTCGAGCGTTCGGCTCCCGGAGCTGTGGGTGTCGGAGGGCACGGTCGGCCTACGAGGCCGCGGCGGCCGCGATGGCGTGCAGCTTCTGGTCGAGCATGGGGGCCATCTTGTCCAGGGCCGGGGAGCCGTATGCCCTGAGCTCCTCGGAAGGCTTCAGGTAGCTGATGACCGTGTGCCCCTGGCCGTCCCGGTACACGTTCACGCGGACCGGCACCACGACGCCGACGCCCTCGTCGGCCGCGAACAGCTTCTTGCCGAGCTGCGGGTTGCCGACGAAGAAGGACTGCGACTCCACCTTCGCGCCCGTCATGCCCAAAACCTTCCCCTGGTTCAGCTGGCCCATCACCATGAGGCCGTTCTGGCTCACCGCCTGCTTCAGGCGACCGGCCACCTGCGAAACCGAGCCCTGGGCCTGCACGCGGACGAGCATGTCTCCGCTCATCTGAGCCCGAAGGCCCGGCGCGACGGATAGCGACAGTAGGGTGGCGGCCGCCACGGCCAGCGCGCTCCGGTAGCTTCTCGTCTTCTTCATCGTCCCGACTCCTGTGTGGTTCGTGAGTGCTATCGATCCCGTGCTGCGGATCGAGAACAGGAGAGTCGGGCGGGTTGTTCCAGGGCCGCACGACGACGCCGGTGGAGCCGGTGCTGGATGGCGCCGCCGGGACCGTGGGCGACCGGGCGGTCTCGCGGGGCACCGCCTCGACGTCGAAATCGAGACGCAGCTCGTCCTTCACCTTGATGGCGCCGAACCCGAACGAGTAGGGCTCGACCCCGAAGTCCGTCTGCCGGAAGTGAAGGGTGCCACGGGCGACGAGCGTGTCCCCGCGGCTCTCGAGCCGGGCCACGACGGCCACGGTCCGGGTCGAATCCTCCAGGGTGAGCGAGCCCGTCACCCGCAGCCCACCGGCCACCGGCTCCACGCTCCGCGAGACGAACCGGATCTCCGGGTAGCGCCCGGCGTGCAGCACGTCCTTCAGCATGTGCTCGCGGATGGCGTGCAGCTGCGCCGGGCTGGCGTCGACGGTCCGGACCTCGAGGCTGTCGACCGGAACGACCACGTCGAGGCGATCGGTGGAGGAGTCGCCGGGACGGTACTCGAGGTCGGCCCGGAAGGCCCCGGCCACGATTCGGTGCTCGTGCGAGAGGGCCGCCAGGAAGCCGCCCGCCTCGCTGGTCACCTCGAAGCGGCTCGAGGGCAGGACCGTCCAGGCGGACGCCGTGTCGACGGCCGACCCGCTCAGCGTGCAGGCTCCGGCCAGCAGGATCATCGTGCACATCATTGTAGGGCCTCCCTCGCTCCGTGGTGTCTCCGTCCGGAACCGGCCGCCCATGGGCCGCCGCTCTTGACGCGGAAAGACGACCGGTCGTATTCTACAGCCATGATCCGCATGAAGCACGCAGAGCGCGTCCGGGAGCGTCTCCTCGACGAGGGCGTCGCGGCCTTCCTCGAGTTCGGCTTCCATGGTACCGGCCTCAAGCGGGTACTCGACCGCGCCGGCATCCCGAAGGGCTCCTTCTACAATTACTTCGACAGCAAGGAGTCGTTCGGGGCCGCGACCATCCGGCACTTCGCCGAGGGCGTCCGGTCCCTGCTGGCGCGCGAGCTGGCCCGGGCGCCCGACCCCCTCAGCGGTCTCCGGGCTTTCTTCGGAGCCATGATGGAGCAGTTCGAGGAATCGGGTTACGTGGGCGGGTGCCTGCTGGGGAACCTCGGAGGCGAGCTCGACGGCAGCGCGGTGTGCCGCGACGCCCTGGCCGGGTCCATCCAGAGTCTGTGCGGCGAGATCCGCGACGCCCTCGGCGACGCCCAGGAGCAGGGTCTGGTGCGCCGGGACATTGACGCGCAGGAGCTGGCGTGCCTCCTCGTCGAGACCTGGGAGGGCGGCGTCATCCGGATGAAGATCGAACGGTCCCTGGAACCCGTGCGACGCTGTCAGCGTCGATTGTTGGACGACTACTTCCTGCCCTGACCGGGAGCGACGTTTTTTTCGGTCGTCGAGTAAGACGACCGGTCGTCTATTCATTGCTCCGCCGCGCGTGCCTTTCCGGCCGCGCGCCGGAAGGTCGGCTCCTCCACCTGAATCTGGATGGCCCGGATGAGCAAAGCAGCCCACGATCCGATGGAGCGCTCCGGAGCCGCCGGAGGCGACGCGGACCTGCGTGCGCGATTCATGCGGCTTCTCGATCCGGTGTTGCCGCGCGCCTATGCCGCCGCCCGGCACCTGACGCGCGACCCGCACGACGCGGAGGACCTGGTCCAGGAGGCGGCTCTCAAGGCCTGGAACGGCTTCGACGGGTTCGAGCCCGCCACCAACTTCCGAGCCTGGTTCCTGAAGATCTTGACCCACGCATACTACGACTCGTACCGGCGACGGCGACGATCTCCGAGCACGGTCTCCATCGACGGTGAGCCCGACCACTTCCTGTACCACAAGCTGGCCACGGCCCGGGCGGCGCGGGGTCCGGAGAACCCCGCGGGGGCCTTCCTGCGGCGCCTGGACGGTCGCCACATCGCGGCGGCCCTCTACGCGCTCCCGGACGAGTTCCGCGCCGCGGCGGTGTTGTACTTCGTGGAGGACCTCTCCTACCCGGAGATCGCCGAGGCGCTGGGCTGCCCGATCGGAACGGTGCGCTCGCGCATCCACCGGGGCCGGAAGCGCCTCCAGGTGGCGCTGTGGAGGGTGGCGGAGGACCACGGTCTGGTCGGGTCAGCGGCGCGCGGCGAGGGGAAGGGGCCGGACGTCGCCCCGCAGCGGACGGCCGGCGGCGGACGGCCGTGAGGTCGGGCAACCGGAGATCAGCCTTCGGAACGGCTCGCCGTAGCGTCGGTCGCTTCCGCGCGGTCCCGCCTTCAGGGCGGACTCGATCCTCTCCCGTAGTCCCGGGGGGACGTCTGTCTTCCGGATCCTCTCCTTCAGGCCCATCCAGCAGCGTCCGTTCGAACTCGAGAACCTCGGCGCAACGGTCGCAGCTGGCCAGGTGCTCCTCGACGCCCCGCGCCTCCTCGGGCGACAGCTCGCCGTCCACGTACGAAGTCCACCCGACGGCGTACGTCTTCGCAGCTGTAACCAGCCATCGGCCCCATCCTGACTCCGGCCTGTCGTTTCGGCGGGGAGTCTTCTCGTGATCGTCCGCGCGACGCGTCCCAGAACGACGTGCCGGATAATCCGGTTCCCCTCCCACGAACGTCAAGCCTCGAGCCCTCCCGATCCACCGGGGAACCGTTTCGGGACGACCTACGTTCGTGGCCCTCGTGAGTGCCCGCGGAATTGCTCACCGCGCCGTCTCCTGGCGGGACGGTCGGGCGGCGGGCGTGGATCCCCAGGTCGAACCCGATCTCCCGAGGGAGGGCAGGCGAGGCATGTGTTGGACGCGTTCGTGGCTTGCGACGACAGCCCTGGCGGGGGCCCTGCTCCTGGCGCCGGCGGGCTCGAGCGCCCAGCCCGTGACAGGGCGGACGCCGAATCTGGCGGGCACGTGGACGGCCTCCCCGGGGCAGCTGTTCTTCGACTTCTCGCATCGGTTCCAGGTGGCGGGGTCGGACGCCGACATCGGAGACCTCTTCGGCGACGGCAAGGTCGTCAACTACCCGACCTTCCAGCTCGACCTGGGGATGGCGCCCGGGCTGATGGCCGGGTTCCGCTACAGCACGCGCTCGCTGCTGGCCGGCGGCTCGAACGAGTGGCAGCCGTACGCCACGTGGTCGCCGGGCGGCCGGCGCGCCGGGCGAGCCCTCTCGGTGGCGCTGACGGCGGCCTGGAACGGGGCCACGCACAGCCTGGACGGGGAGGCGACGGGGGCGACGCGCTCCTCGGACCCGTCCACGTCCTCGGCGCGGCGCGCGGCTTCGGGGACGGGTTCGAGCGGCCGGGCGGGCAGGACCGGCCCGCCTCCCTCGCCCTGGCGGGCGGGGTGGGACTGGAGCTGAACCGGTACGTGACCCTGGCCGGGGACGTCTCGGACCTGGTGGCGGGGATCGACGGTCCGGCCGCGTGGAGCGCGGGGCTGGAGCTCGCGATCCCGTACACTCCGCACACGCTGACCCTGATGGCCACGAACGTGTCCAGCGGAACGCTGGAGGGGACCTCGACCGGCGTGGCCCACACGGTCTACTGGGGGTTCGAGTTCACCGTGCCCTTCAGCGGCTTCGCCCGCTGGGGCCAGCTGGTGCACCCGGGCGAGCTCGGGGGGAGGCTCGTCGGAAGGCTCCGCGAGCGGAGGGGCTGGGGGCGAAGCCTCCGGCGCGGGAGCCGGCCTGGTGGCCCCGTCCGGCGACGCGTCCGCGGTCCGGCGTGCCGGTCGGCGGACCCGGCACGGTGGTCGAGATCGAGGTCAAGGGGCTCGCCTTCCATCCGGACACGGTACGGGTGCGTCCCGGCACCACCATCCGGTGGGTGAACCACGACCCGCTGGCCCACTCCAGCACCTCGAGCGACGGGCTGTGGGATTCTCCGCTCGTCGACCCGGCCGCCAGCTGGCAGCGCGCCTTCGACCGGCCCGGACGCTTCGCCTACCACTGCACTCCGCACCCCTTCATGAAGGGGCTGATCATCGTCTCCGACACGGGAGTCCAGCCATGACACGTGCGCTACCGATCCGTCGATCCGCCGCCACGATTCGCGGCCTGGTCGTCGCCGCCGCTCTTCGCCTGGCCGCCTGCGGGGGCGGGAGCACCTCGCCGACGCCAGAATCCGCCCCCCCGCCCCCGCCTCCGGGCGGCGGCTCGGGCGACGTGCAGATCGACATGCAGAACATCGCCTTCAAGACGTCCAACGGGACGGACTCGATCACGGTGGCGGCGGGCTCGACCATCCAGTGGACGAACCTGGACCAGGGCGATCCAGCACTCGGCCACCAGCGACTCGGTGCCCTCGGGAGCGTCGAGCTTCGACTCGAGGCTCCTGAGCTATCAGGAGAGCCAGACCTACACGGTCGACAAGCCGGGGCGGTACGTGTACCACTGCACCGTCCATCCTGGGCAGATGGCGCACGCCGTGATCATCGCCCAGTGAGCTCGGGAGCCGGCCGGGCCGGGAGCGCTCTCCCCGGCCCTGGCCTGCGCTCCTCCCCCGCTCGCCCTCCGTCTCACCCGCGCTGTCGCAGGGCGTCGAGCGCCTTCCTCGCGTTGTCGTTCTTCGGGTTCAGGCGGAGCGACTTCTGGTAGCTTTCGATCGCCTCGCGGGTCTTCCCCGCGGCGGCCAGGGCCTCGCCGAGGCTGTCCCACACGTTCCAGGAATCGGGATGGAGGACCGTGTTCAGCCGGAAGATCGCGATCGGGTCGTCTGGGTTCCGGCCGCGGCGAAGCAGCTCGTAGCCCAAAGCGTTAAGCCCCCGCTCGGGAAGGGTGGCCGGCCGACCGGACGCGGAGTCGGCCCGCTGGAAGAGAGCGACGGCCTCTTTCGTGAAGCCCATGCGCGCCAGGTCGAGGAAGCGCTGCTGGCGGGTCACGAAGTCGCTGGTCGAGGGCCGGCTCAGCGTCCACACGTAGGAGGCGATGGCCCACAGCTGCTCCCGGTCCAGGTGCATGCCGCCCTCCGGATTCATCTCGAACGGCCGGGGCGTCACGGCCCTGAAGTCGGCCTTCTGGACGCCCCAGAAGATGGTGTGCCGGATGCCCTGGATGTCCCCGGGACTGTGCAGCCACTCGGCGTCGGAGAGGTTCGGCGCCCGGCGGCCGGTGCCACGGCCGCCCACGGCGTGGCAGGCGACGCAGCTCCCGCCGTTGAACAGGTCGCTTCCGGCCATGACCCGCGCGGGCGTGACGCTGTCCGGCACGGTCATGGCGGAATCCGCAGGGAAGGTTTGCTGGGCGTCGGCCGCGGCCGGCAGCGCCGCCCCGAGGATCAGGAGGACGGCCATCACGCGCATGCGCATGATCTCTTCTCTCGCCGAAGGAGGGGTACCGAGGTACGGTCCCGTCTTCTAACCGGCCCTTCGTCCAGCCGGTTCCCGGCCCGCTCGATGGGACAGCCCCGCCGCTCCCTTCGCCCTCGACGGCGCAGGAACTTCACCAGGGTCGGTGCCGTTGAGGAAACCGGCACTCCGCACCGGACTTCGTGCGAGGAGGCGGCAGGATGGTGTGGCAGACAGCGCTGTCTCGCGGCCGGGTCCCCGCCATCGCCGCACTCCTGGTAGTCGCGGCCCTGCTTCCCAGCTCGCGGGCGGTCGCCCAGGGGCGTGGGATCGAGGTGGGTCCGTTCTTCGGCCTGTTCGTTCCGACGTCGACCCTGGCCGAGTCCAGCTTCCCCAGCGTCGAAGGCGAGACGATCACGACCTCGGTGGAGCAGCGGAGCGCGGTCGCGCTCGGAGCCAGGGCCACCGGCTGGCTGGGAGAGAGGGTCGGAATCGAGGGCGAGTTCACCTGGGCGGCGAGCCTCGTGAGAACCTCGGTGTCACCGAGCGTTCTCGCCACGAGCGCGACGACGTCGACGGCCGGCTCGGCCGTGTGGCTGGCGAGCGCCTCGCTCGTGTACGGCCTTCCGCTGGCCCACTACACCGCCGGCCTGTACCTGAAAGCGGGTCCTGCCCTGGTCGGAAGTACGGGGGCGGACGCCCTCGCGAACGCAGCCGGTGGCGTGGACATCGGTGGGCTCGGGGGCGTGGGATTCCGTTTCCGGATCGCGCGCGGCGTGTCGTTGCGCGTCGACGCGGAGGATGTGGTCTCGTGCTCCGGCGTCCGGGACGCGACGACGGGAGCCGATGCCGGCTGCCGGACGCAGAGCGATCTGGTGCTGTCGACCGGGATGTCGGTCGCGCTGGGAGCCGGAAAGTGAGACGCCTCACGACGCCTCGGTCTCCGGCGTGCGGGGGATCTCCCTACGGGAAGGTACACCATTTCCGGACGGGCGAGTCCGTCGCACGGCGTCGATGTTGGATCGGTCGTGTCACGTACATCCGCGCGTCGCCAGCCCCGTCCTTTCCCGGGAGGCTCCCCGTGGTCACGGACATGCGGTCGTTCCCGCAGCTGATTCTGCGCTTCCTCGTGGGCCTCGCCTGGGTGGCCGGTGCGGCGTGCGGCTCGCCGTCGGCGCCCCGGGACGAGCTGTCGCAGACGCTGACGACGGAACACTTCGTGTTCCACTACTCCGAGGGCGACCACGTCGAAGCCGAATGGCAGGAGGCTTACCACGCGTGGCTCCTCGACCGGCTCGGGGTCCAGCTGCCGGAGCGGATCGACTACTACAAGTACCGGGACCGGGCCCAGAAGCTGAAGCTGATGGGGATCGACGGAAACGCCATCGCCATCCCGGAGCTCATGGAGGTGCACACGATCTTTCCGCGGGACAACCACGAGACCGTCCACGTGCTCGTCAATCTCATCTGGGGGCGCGCGCCGGCCCTGTTCGGGGAAGGCGTCGCGGTTGCGTTCCAGAGCGATCCGGTCGCCGGCGACACCGTCCCGAGGTGGAACACGCGGCCTCTCGACGACATCGCCCGCGACGCGTGGGCCGCCGGAACGGTACCGGCGCTGGACGACCTGATCCTGAACGACTCGTTCCGGACCTACGCCGAGGGCCTCACGTATCCAGTCGCCGGGTCCTTCGTCCACTACCTGCTCGAGTCGAGGGGCGTCGCCACCCTGCGCTCGTTCTTCGAGTCGTTCGGCCCCGATGACGCCGCGCAGGTGCGGGACTACTTCCGTGCGGCGTATGGCGAAGAGCTGGACGTGGTGTGGGACGGCTGGCGAGCGCAGCTCGTCTCCGGTCTCTGATCATGGGTCCCTCGAAGCGGAACCGCCCCGACCGGCCTTCCGCTGACGGGCCGGCCCCGACACTCCAACGGGAGGTCAGAGCATGCGCTTCACGCGCGTTCGAACCGTCACACTGCTCCTCGCCGGCGTGCTTGCGGTCGTCTTCGGGACCTCACGCCTCCTTGCCCAGGAGCGTCCGTCGATCGTGGCCTCCGCCGGCGTGGCGCCCTACGATCTCTCGGGGACGGGCACGGCCGGTATCTATGGATTGTCCGTGGCCCTTCCTCTCCCGTCGGTCTTCCTGGCCGAGGGTGGCGTCCGGTACCTGCACTACAGCAGCCAGTTCGGTAGGAGCTACGACTACCTGATGCCGGAGGTCAGCCTGCAGGTCGAGCCGGGCCTTCGGTCGCCCGTGCGTCCCTACCTCGGCGTGGGGGCGGGTCCGGTGATCGAGCTGAATGCGAGTGGGTACACGTCGCTGACCCTGCACGCCGCCGCCGGAGCCCGTATCCGGGTCGGTGAGAGTTGGCTCCTGAGGCCGGAGGCGCGGCTGCGCAGCGTGGACCCGTGGCACGGAAGCGACGTCGAGCTCACGGTGGGCGTGGGGCGGTTCTTCTAGAACTTCGAGAATCGCGCCCCAGGATGGCGCGGCCGACGCCCCCCTCGTGACGGGGCGTCGGCCGCGGGGCCGCCGCTTCAGCTCCCGGCGCTCACCAGGTGCGGGTACTTCACCACCTGGCCGGCGCCCGGCTGTCCGAGGGCGCTGATCGCCACGTAGGCGTTGCCCTCCCTGTCGAAGGCGACGGCGGTCGGCAGCTGGAGGCCGCTGAGGACGGGCTCCGACGTCTCGCCCGGCCCGATGCGGATGATGGCGCCGGAGTTCGGCGTGGGCCCCTGCTCGGTGAACGTGCCCATGGATACGCCGTAGAGCTTGCCGTCCGGGCCGGTCCTCAGGTCGGAGAGCATCGAGAAGCCCGTCGCGTAGTCGGAATACTCGCCGTTCGCCGAGAGCTTGACGACCTTGCCCGATCCCGGCACGAACGGCGCGCCCGGCAGGAACGACACGTAGGCTTCGCCGTTCATGAAGGCGATCCCGGTGGGCACCGCCTCCGTTTCCATCGCGTTGCCCCGGTTGGCGTTCGGGACGGGGCCCGGCAGCGCGTGGAAGACCGTGACCAGCTGGAGCGTGTCCGACGGAGACGCGACCCGGAACAGGTCGTTGCCGGCCGCGTCCACGATCCACAGGGCGCCGTCGGGCCCGACCGCGATGCCGAACGGGTGCGCCTCGACGAGCGCGCCCTCCGGGTTCCGGCTCTCCTCGACGTCCCACGTGGTGAGGATCTCGGTGGCGTGGTCGCCGTCCAGCCGGAGGAGAGCGGCCGCGTTCGGGGCGCGCGGGCCCGTGCCCTCCGCCATGCTACCGCTGGTGAGGTAGAGCGACCCGTTCCACCTGGCCAGCCGGGCGGCGCCGATCGGGGCGTCGGGCAAGATGACCGACGGGAGATCGCTCAGCACGTCGCTTTGGGTGCCGGACGGGTCCACGCGCACCAGGCGCGCGGTCAGGCCGAAGGGCAGTTTGGCCTCTTCTCCGGTCACGGGATTCTGGCCCGCAAGGGAATCTGTACCGCCGGTCCCGCTGTCGGTGATCCAGATCGTGCCGTCGTCATCGACGAGCACGCCCATGGGTGCGTTCAGGCCGCTGGCGACGACGGTCGGCCCGCCGGTCTCGGCCATGGCGGCCTTCTCCGAGGTGGAGGCGGCCTCCTTCGCGTCGTTGCCCCCGCCGCACGCGAACAGCGCGGAGACGGAGAGGAGCAGCAGGGGAGCGAGTGCTGTGGGACGTCGGGTCATCGCGGTCCTCCTTGGGGTGAAGGTTGCCAGAGAAGCATCCGCACCAGTGCGTCCACTTCGGCGTCGCTGAGCTGCGTGAACGCCGGCATCATGAAGTGCGTATGCTCGAACCCGGGAGCGCGGTACGCGCCGGGATCGCGGATGCTCTCCCGGACGTAGGCCTCCGGCGTCGTCGCGTGGCCGGTGTACCCTGGATCGTGGATGCGGCGCGCGGCGTTCACGCGCAGGCTGTCGTGGTCCGGACCGAAGATGCCGGCCGTCCCCGCGAGCGTGTCGCGGTGGCAGGTCCCGCAGTAGTTCGTCCGGTACACGCGGATCCCCTCCGCGACCACTGCCGGGACGGCCGGCATCGTCCAGGGTGCCGGGCCGCCCGAAGGTGCCGGGCCGCTCGAACCGGCGGCCGACGCGGTCGCGTCCTTCGACCTGCCGGTCGACGCGATGCCGGCGTTCGGCCTTCCGGCCTCAGGAACCGCGGCCACGGCCGCGTCGGTGGACCCCACCGTCCCCGGCGCCTCGGCCCCAGGTCTCGAATCACAGGCCGCTACGACCAGGAGGAGCCCGGTGACGAGGCTGACCGGCATCGTCGCTCCGCGCCCCATCCTCCGCGGCCGCCGGGACCGGACGCGCTTCGGCACGGCTCAGGAACCCACGGTGAGGCGGAGGTCGATGGCGCGGCCCATCCCGGGACGGATCATGCGCACGCTCTCGCTGGTGAAGGGATCGTAGAGCAGGTAGCCGTAGCTGCCGTACTCGGCGTCGAAGATGTTGCGGACGGAGAAGCGGGCGCCGAGCCGGCCGACGCGCCACCCCACCGCGGCGTCGAAGCGGGAGCTCCCGGAGAGGGCCTGCGTGTTCTCGTCGTCGAGCCACACCCGGCCCATGGCCCGGTGCGTCAGCGTGAGAGACACGGGCTCGGCGACGGTGATGCGGGCCGTCGTGGTGAACGCGCTCTCGGGGATGTTCTTGAGCTGGTGGCCGCGGTTCGCCGAGGTCCGGAAGACTGCCCGGCCGAGCGTGGCGGCATGCGTGACCTCGATCCTCCGGGAGAGGACGACGCGCGCCGACAGCTCCGCGCCCGTGTGCCGGCTCGCCAGGATGTTGCCGTAGCGGTACGTGAGGATGTCGAAGTCGATCTCGTCGTCCAGCCACTGCCGGTAGGCGGAGAGCGACAGCTCGGCGTAGGGCCCGCCGCCGCCCAGCGGGAGCCGCTGGTAGACGCCGGCCTCGACCGCGGTGGAGCGCTCCGGCCGGAGCTCGCCGTTGGCGATGCTGATCGTCTGGCCGGGCGCCCCGGTCGGGATGGCGCGCGCGTCGAAGAGCTGGTCCAGCGTGGGCGCCTTGAACGCGCGCGTCCACGACACGTACACGTTGCCGGCGCTGGCGGGGTCGTCGAGGTAGGCGAAGTTCGCGCCGAGCCGCGGCGACCACTGGTGGAAGGAGCGCGACCCGCCCGAGGCCGGCGCCTCGTCCGTGGGGAGCACGGCGTCGAACCGGATCCCGGCGACGAGTCGGAGCCGCTCGATCGGCCGGCCGCTCAGCTCGCCGTGCAGGCCGAGCTTCCACTGGTGCCCGTCGCCGGAGGTGAGGAGCGCGTCCGTGCCGGGCGTCGTGTAGCGGGTCCGGAACGAGGCGCCCTCGGCCTCGGCGCCGACGTGGAGCAGGGCGGGGCCGAGCGGCTCGGCGAGCTGCGTGCGCGCCCACAGGCCGATCTCGCGGTCGTCCTGGTCCTGCGTGTCGCCGAAGCTCGGCGTGAGCAGCAACGTTCGCGTCCGCTGCTGGTCGTACCACCGCAGGCGCACGGCCCCGTCCAGCCGCTGGCCGCCGGACCAGGCATGCCGCCCCCGGACGCTCGCCTCCGCCATCTTCCGGGTGCGCTGATCGCCCGCGAAGGCCGGATGGCTGCCCGCCGGTCGAAGGCGCCGTTCGTCTCGGGAAGCGGGCCGGGATCCTGGTCGAACCGGCGGCTGAAGGCGAGCCGTCCCGACAGCCCGTCCTCGCCGGCCGCCGCCGCCGGGCCGAACGCGAGCGATGTCGTGAGCTGGTTCGAGCGGGAATGCGCGCGGAAGCCGTCGTCGCGATCGAAGTCGACCGTCGCGTCCAGCTCGCCCGAGCCGAGCCCCGAGCCGGCCGAGGCGTGCACGCCCGCGCCGCTCCACGACGAGACGGTCACGGCCGTCCGGCCGGCGAGCCCGGCGTGCGGCGCCGCCGCCGGGTCACGACGTCGATGACCGCGCCGAGCGCGGCGTCGCCGTAGGAGACGGAGGCGGAGCCGCGCAGGACCTCGATGCGCTCGATGTCCTCGAGCGGATCCGGCTCCGCTCGACGAGCCCGGTTCGGCCATTGTTCGCCCGCACCCCGTCGATGTGACAGCACGTAGGAGGCTGCCTCCCGCCGAAGAAGCCCGCGCGATCGCGATGGCAGCCGCCCGGAGCCGTCCTGCTCGAGGAAGATGAGTCCGGGCACGGTCCCCAGCGCCTCGGCGAGGATGTGCGCCGGCAGCGCGTCCAGGTCGGCGCGCGTGAGCAGGCTCCGTGGCCGCGACAGTGCTGCGGAGCGTGGTCGCGTAGGTCGGCCACGACCACCAGCGCGTGCCCAGCCCGGTAAGGCTGCGGGAGGCGGCGTGTTCGGCGTCGCCTGCACGAAGGACGGGCGCCGGGCGGGGCAGCAGGGCGCCGCTCGAAGGCACAGGGTGGTGCAGATCGGGACCTCACGGGCGTTGCCTACGGCTCTCCGGGGAGGTGGAACGACGATCGCACGCGTGGGCGTG
>CAWANJ010000005.1:0-37384 GCA_963783385.1 uncultured Gemmatimonadales bacterium
CCCCTCCCCAACCACCTCTCGAACCACCCCAGGATGTGCGGCGACACGTCCATCAGCAGCTTCGGCTCGCGCGGGCCATGGGGCGTCCTCGGGAACTGCACCATCTGCGTCGGCACGCCCATGTGCTTGAGCGCCCCGTAGAACTCGTAGCCCTGCGTCGTGGGCACCCGGACGTCCCTCGCGCCGAGCATGATCTGGACGGGGGTCTTCACGTTGGCGATGTGGTAGTAGGCCGAGTGGGCCTGGTAGAGCTTGTAGTCCTTCCACAGCGGGACCTCGCCCATGCCGGCCAGGAGGTAGGCGGGGATGTCGGTCGTGTAGACCATGCTCACCAGGTCGGGCAGGCCGGCGCCCATGCTCACGGCCTTGAAGCGGTGGGTCTGGGTGACGATCCAGCTGGTCATGTAGCCGCCGTAGCTCCACCCCATCTCGACCATCGAGTCGGGGTCGGCCACGCCCATTTGGATCACGTGGTCCACGCCGGCCATGAGGTCCTGGTAGTCGCCGCCGCCCCAGTCCTGAACGTTGGCGTAGCGGAAGGTCTTGCCGTAGCCGGTGCTTCCGCGCGGGTTGGCGCGCAGGATCGCGTAGCCGTGCTGGGCGAAGTACTGGAGCATGTAGACGGACGGGCCCCCGGTGAAGCTCTGCGTGAACACGCCCGCGGGGCCGCCGTGCACGTTGAGGATGAAGGGCACCTTCTCGCCCTTCCTGTAGCCCACCGGATAGGTGAGGAGCCCCTCGATGGTGAACTTCCCGTCCTTGGACTTCCACGACAGGAGCTCGGTCTTCCCCATGGGGGGCCTCGGCACGTCCGCGTTCACCGAGGAGAGCTTCGTCGCCCCGCTCATGGCGAGGGAGGCGGTCGGCGAGACGTAGACGTCGGCCGGGGTGTCGGGGTCCTGCCAGGTGAACGCCGCCCGGTCGCCGGCCCGGTCCAGAGCGAAGCCGCCCAGCGTCCCCTCCTTGGGGGTCATGACGCGCGGCGCGCTCCCGTCGGCCGGGAGGGCGATGAGGGCGCCCTGCGTGTGCACGGGCTCGGCCACCCAGATGGTCTTCCCGTCGCCCGACCAGCCCAGGATGGAGGCGGTGCGGTTCGGGGTGTCGGCCAGCTTGTGGGGCGTCCCCCCCGAGGCCGGCACCACGTACACGTCCGCCAGGCTCACCGGCTCGGGCTTCGCCCCCGTCGAGGCGAAGGCCACCGTCTTCCCGTCGGGCGAGTAGTGCGGGTCGGTGTCGACGCCCTTCCCCGTCACCAGCCCCTGCACCGCGCCCGAGTCGGAGGGCACGGTCGAGATGTCCCCGTACAGGAAGTTCGTGTTGATGCGCGGGTCGGGCCGGTGGGCGAAGACGATCGTCGTCCCGTCCGGTGACCAGTCGAAGCCTCCCACCGTGAAGTCGCCCGAGGTGAGCCGCTTCACCGCGTGCGAGCCGCTCGAGTCGGCCGCCAGCGGGACCGTGTACAGGTGCGCGTCGTGGAACACGCTGTCGATCACGACCTCGTCGCGCTTCTCCTTCTCGCGCTTCTTCCAGTCGCTCGAGACCGTGTCGGTCGAGGTGTAGGCGATCCGGTCCCCCTGCGGGGACCACTCGAACGAGCCCACGCCCGAGGGCGCGTCGGTGAGCTGCCACGCCTCGCCGCCGTCCACCGGCATGACCCACACCTGCTCTTCCCGTTCCCCTCGTCCTTCTCGTGCGCCACCGTGGCGGGGCGCGAGGAGAGGAAGGCGAGCTCCTTCCCGTCCGGGGAGAAGGCCGGCGAGGAGGCGCCCTTCGGATCGTGCGTGTACTGCCGGTTCCAGGACCCGTCCGCCGCCGCCACCCACACCTGGCTCACGTAGCGCGACTCCGTGCCCTTCATGTCCGCCGACACGACCGTGTAGGCCACCAGCTTCCCGTCCTCCGACATGGCCGTGCCGCCCACCCCGCGGTAGAGCATGCTGAGCGAGGGCGTCCAGCCCGAGTCCGCCGCCACCTGGGCGGGGGTCATGGCCTTCTCGGCCGTGTCGGGACGGGCCGTTGCGGCCGGGACGAGCGCAGCCGCGGACGGTGTGGTCGCGGCGGGCGCGGCGTGGGCGGCCGGGGACGTGGCGAGGAGCGCGGGCACAGAGAGGGCCGCCACGAGGGCGAGGCGACCGGAGCGACGGACGAAGCGCGGGATCATCGGGCCTCCAGGGTCGTGGAAGCCCGAATGTTAACGCTGCGGCGCGGATGTCGTAAAGTCTCGGAGCCGGCGGTTCCCGGCTTCCCGGCTTCCGCCTACGGCGTGTCGCTCGCCGCCTTCCCGCCGTCGAGCCGGACGTCGGCCATGCGCGGCAGCACGCCGCCGGGCGTTCCGAAGTGCCGCACGATTTCCTGCTTCTCGAGATCCTGATCGCCGCGGGGCACGACGAACCGGCGCTTCCGCGTCGAATAGTAGAGACAGCCGATCTCGTCGGGCGGCCGCTCGCGGACGAACGTGTCCGCCCGGGCCAGGGCGTCGAGCCACGTCGCCTTGGCGTCCGTCAAGTCGAACGGCTCGGCCAGGTCCAGGCGCGCGAAGTCCTCGGGCCGGTAGCGGCCGCGCCGCTTCAGGAGCTCCAGTAGCGAGAGCGGCGTGAAGCCGGGGTCCTTCCCGACCGCCGCCCAGCACAGCGCCGCCAGCGCCAGCACCTCGCGGTGCACGAACAGGATGTCCACGAAGTCCCGGGGCTCGTCGCGTCCCGCCACGGCGAGCACCTTGTTGACGGCCAGGTCCACGGGATGGAGGAGAAGACCGCCCAGGGGATCACGCACAAGCGGCATGAAGCGCCAGGCCGAATCGTGCGCCCAGTCCACGCGCGTGGCCTCCTCGCCCCGGCGCACGATCGCGCGGACGAATCCCGGAAGGCTCTGCTCGACGTCCACGGCGTAGCCGGCGCGCTCCAGGTGCTCCCGGTCCGCCGCGAACGCCGACGCCACGCGGGCCTCCGAATCGTGGAAGAAGTCCAGGTCATCGCTGAAGCGGGCCGAGTTCGGAGCGAAGTGCATGGCCGCGCCGCCGGCCAGGTACCGCTCGTCGGTGGGCTCCCTGGCCAGCTCGGCCAGCAGCTCGCGCTGGAAGTCGGTCAGGGGCACAGCTTGGCCGCCATGCGCCACGCCTCGCGATTGCCGTGCCTGCGGAGCTGCTCGGCCACCCAGGGGATGTCCTCGGCCCCGATCACCAGGTCGGGCCGGTAGGACCAAAAGCACAGGGCGTGGTAGCGGCGGAAGGCCCGGCGCGCCTCCCGCACGCGCACCATCGCCCGGGCCGTCTCGGAATCCAGCGTGCGACGGCTCTTGCGGCCCCCACGGGCCCCGATCCTGGCGAGGTAATTGCTGACTTCATTCATGCCAATATCATAAGCCGCTTACGATAATAGTGCAAGCGATGCGGGGCCACGGGCGACGGGTCGTGGCCCTCCTGGCCGTCGTGTCCGCGGCGGCCTGCTGGATCCCGGCGCGGCGGACCTCGCCGACCGGGTCGCCCGGATTTCGGTGGCGCGAAATCTCGGACCTCCCGTATGTTGCGCGCGGCGACCTTCCCGGCGCACAGGCCTTCTTCGAGGCGGACCTCACTCCCGGCGGCTACGCGCTCCTGTGCTTCGTGACCGCTCCGGACGGCCGTCCCCACGTCATGCACGGCATGGTGAAGTACCTCCACATCGACTGACGCGGCGGCTCTCGGCTCCCGGCGGGCCCGACCCGGACGTTCCGGGGCCTGGTGGTCTCCGCGGCCGGACTCTGGTGCTCCCGCGCCAGCCGAGTACTTTCCCTCGCCCGGTGCGAGCCCCGACCACCGACCGATCAGGAGCCCCCATGCGCGCACGCGTTCTGACGCCCGCCCTCCTCGTCCTCGCGGCCGGCGTCACGGCCGGGTGGACCTTCTCGTCCCCCGGCCCCGGCCCCACGGCTCCGAAGGCGGCGGCGGTCCACTATCGGGTGGTCCACGGCTGGCCCCAGCTCCCGGAGGGCCGTGACCTGGGCGAGGTGGCCGGCGTCGGCGTGGACCCGCAGGGGAACGTGTTCGTCTTCCACCGCAACGAGCGCGAATGGCCGGCCTCGGACTCCCTGTCCACGGATCCGATCGCGCTCCCGACCGTCACCGAGTTCGACGGGCGCACGGGGAAGATCCTGTCGGAGTGGGGCGCCAACACCTTCGCGCTGCCTCACGGGCTCACCGTGGACGCGCACGGCAACGTGTGGCTCACCGATGTCGCGCTGCAGCAGGTGTTCGAGTATTCGCACGACGGCCGGCTCCTCATGACGCTCGGCGTGCGCGGCGTGGCGGGGAACGACAGCGCCCACTTCGACCGACCCACCAAGGTCGCCGTGGCGCCGGACGGCAGCTTCTACGTCAGCGACGGGTACCGGAACACGCGCGTGATCAAGTTCTCGCCCGAGGGGAAGTTCCTGTTCCAGTGGGGCACGCCGGGCACCGGACCCGGCCAGTTCGACCTGCCGCACAGCGTGACGCTCGACAGCGTCCGGCCGGGTCTACGTTTCGGACCGCAGCAACGCGCGCGTGCAGGTCTTCACCCCCGATGGACGATTCCTGGCCCAGTGGAAGAGCGCCGCCATCGGGCGACCCTACGACGTCGCGATCGGGGCGGACGGCACGGCGTTCATCGCCGACGGCGGGCGACCAGCCGACGTCGCCGCCCGATCGCTCGGGCGTCGCGGTCGTCGGTCCGGACGGGACCTTCCGGGAGCGGTTCGGCGAGCTGGGGGAACTACGACGGCCAGTTCGAGATCGCGCACGACATCGCCGTGGGCCCGGGGGGCGCCATCTACGTCGGCGACGTCACCGGCAAGAGAATCCAGAAGTTCGTTCCCGCGAGCCCCTGAGATCACCCGCCAGGACATCGAGCCCGTTGTCCGCATGGCGCTCGGGGCCGGGCGGCCGAACGTCGCGGGGTCGGTCGTCGAACGCGGCCTGAGGCTCGCGCCAAACTCCTCACCTCATGCGGGAGTCTCTCCGCCCGCCACGCGTTCCAGACCACGCGCCGGTCGAGAAGCGACCCGCTCCCGGACGGTGACCAGAACGAGGAGACCCCACACGGTCACGGTGATCGCGACGTAGACGACCCTCAGGGAGGCCGGGAACCCGAGCAGGGGGAGAGCGGCGGCCACGGACACCTCGGCGGCGAGCGCCACGCCGAGTCCCGCGCCCGCGCGCCGAACGTGCGGTCAATGCTCCCGGTCGCGAACCGCCCGGACGGCGACCGCGAGGACCGCCAGGCCCGCGAGGACGCCGAGCACGTGCCGGGCCGGACCGCCCCAGCCGGCGAGGTCCGCCGTCAGGACCCCGCCCCCGTACAGGGGCCAACCGAGGCATCGGGCCACCGATCCGGGGGCCGCGACCAGGACGCCGGTCACGAGGAGCGCGAACACGAGCCCGAGCGTCGCCAGAGACAGGCCGGTCAGGGGCGCGCCGGGGCCGGCGGCGGACAGGCGGCGGCTTTCGCCTTCGTCACCACCTCGGACGGAGGCGATCGCCGCCACGGTGATCAGGAGGGCGAGCGCGGCGAGCGCGCTCCCCACATCGAGCGCCGCGGCCCACGCGGGCAGCCCGCGCAGGACCACCATGGCGCCGAACGTCGCGACCGCGACGAACAGGACGACCACGACCGCCAGGGGCCGGGCCAGCCACGGCACGCCGCGGTGCCTGCGCCAGGCGAGCACCGTCGCCACGAGCACGACCGGGAAGGTCGTGATGGCCAGGAGCCGGTGCGTGTACTCGATCACGGCGTGGACCTGGAGGGGCGGCACGACCGCCCCCTGGCACGCCGGCCAGCCCGCGCAGCCCATGCCCGAGCCGGTCGTGCACACCACCCCGCCCATGGTCACCAGGGCCCAGGTCATGCCCGCCGCGGCCAGGAGGAGGCCCCGATAGCGGGCCGAAAAGAGCCGTTCGTGCGTCACCGGGACTCCTCCTGAATCGGTCCCTCCGCGCCGGATCGGGCGGAGGCGCATGGGCCGTCACCCGTCAGGTGGTCTCGCGCCGACACACGCGACGGAAGTGCAGACCGTAGACGGACTCCTTCAGCGCGAGCGGGAAGAGCCTGGGCCGGTGGGTCAGCACCCAGCCGGTCAGACGCCAGAATTGACGACGGCCCCTCTCCTTCACGCCCAGGACGTACAGGGTGCGGAAGAATCCCCTGACGGCCTCCATGGTGACGGGGACACGGACCGCCGGCGGCTCGTAGACCCGAAGGAACCGTTTCACGCGCTCGTAGAAGGTCGCCGGGGAATAGAGATCCTCCACCAGCGACCGATAGCCCGAGCGCAGGGCGTCGAGACCCATGCGAGGCAGGATGTTGGTCGTCCCATCCACGTTGTCGCCGCTGATCCGGCCCGTGAGCCGACCCTCGCGCTCGAGGCGCTCGCGCAGGCGGGTGCCGGGGGGCGCCTGCAGCATGCCCACCATGGCCGTGACGATGCCGGTCTGCTGGATGAAGGACCGGTGACGCTCGAACACCGACGGCGTGTCGCTGTCGAAGCCGACGATGAAGCCCGCCTGCACCTGGAGACCCGCGCGCTGGATCCGCCGGACGTCGGCGCGGAGGTCCCGCCCGACGTTGTGCTTCTTGTTCGCCTCGAGGAGCGCCGTCTCCTCCGGCGTCTCGATCCCCACGAACACCGCCGTGAAGCCGGCCTCCCTCATCTGGCCCAGGAGCTCGTCGTCGTCGGCCAGGTTGACGGACGCCTGGGTGAAGAACGGCATCCCCGGCTTCCCGCGCTTCCACTCGACCAGGGCCGGCAGCAGGTCCTTCTTCACGTGCCGCCGGTTGCCGATCAGGTTGTCATCGGCAAAGAAGACCGGCCCGCGCCAGCCCATCTCGTACAGCCCGTCGAGCTCCGCGATGACCTGCCCGGCCGACTTGATTCGGGGCCGGCGCCCGAACAGGGCCGTGACGTTGCAGAAGTCGCATCCGTACGGGCAGCCGCGGGAGTACTGCACGGACATCGCGGCGTAACGACGCGGCGTCACGAGCTCCCACCTGGGGACGGGTGAGGCCGCCATCTCGGGCACGCCCGAGGCCCGGTACAGTCGCCGGGGATGCCCCGCCGCGAAGTCGGCCAGGAACGCGGGGAGCGACGCCTCGGCCTCGCCCAGGACGAAGTGGTCGACCTGTTCGAAGCGCTCGTGCTCGAACGCGAACAGCGGCCCTCCGGCGACGACCGCGAGACCGGCGCGCTTGCAGCGTTCGATCACCTGGCGAGCGGCGGCCTCCTGCACGGCCATGCCCCCCACCAGGGCCAGGTCCGCCCAGCCCAGGTCCCGGTCCGTCATGGGCTCGAGGTTCAGGTCGACCAGCCGGAGACTCCACGCCTCGGGAAGGAGCGCGGCGACGGTCAACAGTCCGAGCGGGGGGAGGAGCGTGTCCCGGTCCGTGAACGCGAGGGCGTGCTTGAAGCTCCAGAACGTGTCGGGGAATTCCGGATAGAGGAGGAGCGCGTTCATGGGGAGGGCACGGCGGCCCGGCGCTCCGGTTCGAGGGCCGGCTCGAGAGCCTCACCCTCCCGCGCCCGCCGGGGACGCACGTCGAGCCGCGACCGGCCTCTGGGCCGGCCGCCGCAGGCGGGCGAGTACTCCTCGGTGACGTCCGACGTGTGCTTCATGCTGCTCCCGGTGTCCCTCGACCGGCGGCGGGGCTGTTCCCCTCCTCTCCGGGATCACCCTCTGCGAACGTCACGTCGGTGTCTGTCGGGATCTCCCCTCGTCGAGGTGTGGGGAGTCTCACCTGGCCGGGGCGTGGCTCACGCGAGCGGCCAGCGAGATCGCGGCCCGGGTCCCCTCCTACGGCGCTCCCGGCTCCGCTCCGGGCTCGGCTACTTCGAGCCCGCGGGGCCGCCCGTCACCCGCAGCAGCCACGCCTGCAGGCTCCCGGTGTCCCAGCGGTCACCGGGATACCGGAGGTCGGCCCGGTAGGGCTCGTTGTTCCCGCGGGGCCGATGGCGGTAGACCTTCATTGAGAAGCCGAAGCTGCCGATGCCGCTCGGGAGGGGAATGCCCCGGTTGTCGATGTAGACCGCGTCGGCATAGGTGGGCGCGCCGGCGTGGCGCACGCCCGGGATGGCGTGCAGCAGGTCGGCGAAGTCCAGGCAGGCGCTGGCGCACCAGCCGTCGGTGAGGAGGATGACGTGCCGGCCCAGGGGGCTCGGCGGCACGGTGGCCGAGTCCGCCTCCCCGGCCTCGGAATCGTCCTCCACCCGAACCAGCTCCCGGCCCTCCGCCATGCCCCGGCGCATCGCGGTGACCAGCTTCTCCAGGTAGACGCGGGTCTCCGAGCCCTTCTTGAAGCGCGGAAGCGTGTAGCGCTCGATGAACTCCGCGTTGCCCTTGGACGCACGCCACTCGGTGTAGACGTGGGCGAAGATCGCCTCGTCCACCCGCCCGATGTAGTCCTCCCCGAACAGCGCCGACAGGATCCGCTTCCCCCAGGCCGAGTTGCCGCCGCCGTTGCCCCGCACGTCGAACACGATGAGGCGGTCGTCCCGCTCCGCGGGCAGGCCGGCGATGAGCCGCTCCAGCCCGGCCCGGTGGTCGCCCACGTTCTCGGCGAAGCTCGGGATCGTGACCCAGGCGACGCCCTCGGCCGGGTGCGTGATGGCGTAGCGGTCGACCCCGGGGCCGTACGCCGCCCTCGAGAGCAGCGGTTTCAGCTCCTCGCGCCCGATCCAGCGCCAGGCGAGGGTCACGTCCACGGGGGGCGTCCCGGGTGCTGGCCGGACCCGGCAGTGCTTCGGCCGGGGCAGCCACGGATTGAAACGGTCCACCAGGACGCCCGGGGCGAGGCGCACGCGGGAGGCCTCCAGCGAAGGAATCCCCTCCCGGAACGACATGACCCGCTCCGTGAGCCGGTGCTGCAACGTCTCTCCGTCGCAGTCCAGGATCTCGGCTCCCTCGCGGAGGGCGTCGCTCCGGGCGAACGGGGCCACGGTGTCGATCAGGAAGCGGCCCTGGCGCAGCGCGGGGACGAAGCCGGGCCACAGCGAGTAGGCGCGCTCGAAGCTGGGATTCCAGCCCAGGTGCCCGTCCTCGAAGCCCGACGTGTAGAACGAGAGCACGGCCATCATGCCGTCCAGGCCGTCCACCGAATCCGCCATGGCGAGAGCCCGCTCGTAGCCCTGATCCAGCCACCGCCGGTAGGCCGGGTTCCGGGGATCCACCGGGCCCGGGTGGTTCTCGAGGAGGGTTTTCCGCATGGCGGCGAGGTCTCGCCGTGTGAGCTCGGTCCACGGCCCGGGCCGGTCGGCGGACGCTCCGCCCCCCGAGGGACGGCCCGACTGGGCGATCGCGGATGCGGCGGGCAGGAGAAGCAGGACGAGGGCCGTCAGGAATGAGACGGGGACCCGCGCCGGACTCGCGGACGGGGCTCCGTTGGCGGTTCTGTTCATGATCCCACCGGGTCGAGGGGGACACCGGGTACCGTCCATGGAGTCGGACGCTTGCGTCCGCCGCTCCAGTCCCTAGGACGGATTCGGCGGCCGATGGGTTGTAACCGGCCGGCAGGCCGATCGTCGGCGCGGCGGGCCTTCCGGGCGTCCATGCGCGAAGCTCGGCTCCCCGCCGGGCCCAGGCCCGCGCCGGAAGCGACAGGCGGAGAAGCCGCGCCGGCTGGCGAGGCGCCGATGAGCGCGCCCGGCGACCGACTCGTGCAGTACAGCTTCGGCGTGCTGCGCGCCGTCCCCCACCCCTACACGGGCGAGGGGGTGGGCGTGGTCGTGCACTCGCGACCCGCCGACTATCTGGAGGTTCGCGTAGTCTCCGCCCCCGAGCGCTTCCACTGGCTCACCTCGCCCCGCTCGGACGTCCTCCAGTGCTCGGAGGTCCACGCCGGCATGAGTGCCGACCCGGCCCCGGAGCTGGAGCGCTCTTCCGGGCGCACGTCCATCCGCCCGGGGCCGCCGGCGGCTCCTGATCCTCCCGAAGCGCGCCACGTGATCCCCCGGGTCGCCCCCCGTCTGCAACCTTCCGGCGGCGGATGACGTCCAAGGTATCGGACCGAATGTATACTGGCTGATACCTAGTCGCCGGAGCCCTGCCCCATGCCCGAGCTCAGCGCGCGAGCCTTCCAGATCCTGGTGTCCCTGGCCCCGGTACCGATGCACGGATACGCCATCCGGCAGGAGGTGGAGGCGCGGACGGACGGCGCCGTGCGCCTGTGGCCGGCCACGCTGTACGGCACGCTGGCGGAGCTGGCGGAGGACGGCCTGATCCAGGAGACGGCGAGCCCGGAGGGCCCGGACGACGATCCGCGCCGTCGCTACTACGCTCTCACCCCGGCGGGCCGTTCGGCGCTGCGGGCCGAGGCGGCGCGGCTCGAGGCCCTGGCGCGCCTGGCGCGCACTCGACTGGCGCTGGCGGAGGCGGGCGCGTGAGCCGGCGTGGCGGCCGATCCGGGGCCGTGCGGCTGGCGCGGGACGTCTACCGGCGGGCGTCGGTGCTGCTGCCGCGGGAGTTCCGGAACCGGTTCGGGGAGGAGCTGGAGGCGTGCTTCGCGGCCATCGCCCGGGACGCGCGCGACCGGCGGGGCCGCCTGGCGGTGGCCTGGGTGACGCTGCGCTCGGTGCTGGACCTGGTGGCGCGGGCGCCCCGGCAGCACCTGGCCGGCGCGCGGGCGGGCGCCCTGGGGAGCGGGAGCGGCAGCGGGTGGGGCGCCGGGTGGCGGGACGTGCGGCAGGCGGCGCGGCGCCTGCGTCGGCGTCCGTCGTTCACGGTGACCTCGGTGCTCACGCTCGGTCTCGGCATGGCGGCGGCGACGTCGGTGTTCAGCCTGGTGTACGGCGTCGTGCTGAGCCCCCTCCCCTACCCCGACCCGGGCCGGCTGGTGGTGGTGGATCACGGCGGCTCGGGGCTCGGGATCGACCACGGGCTCGGCGTGACCTACGGCTTCTACCGCTTCTACCGGGAGCACGCGCGGCAGGCGCGAGGCCATGGCCCTGTACCACCAGACCGCGGTGAGCCTCTCGGGCCGCGGCGGGCCGCGCCGGGTGCAGACGACCGAAGCCACGCCGTCGCTGGAGAAGGTCCTGCGGGTCCAGCCGGAGCTGGGGCGCTGGTTCACGGCGGCCGAGGGCCGGCCGGGCGCCGCCCCGGTGGCGGTGCTCTCCCATTGGCTGTGGGAGGAGCGCTTCGGCGGCAGCCCGGACGTGCTGGGCCGCACCGTCCGGCTGGACGGACGGCCGTTCGACGTGGTGGGCGTGATGCCGGCGTCGTTCGCCTTCCCGAGTCCTGAAACGGCGGTATGGCTGCCCCGCGTGGTGCCGGCCACCGGGATCGGCGGCTGGAACGAGCACGCGGTGGCCAGGCTCCGCCCCGGCGCCACGCCCGCGTCCTTCGGCCGCGAGCTGTCCGGGCTGCTCCCGCTCCTGCGCCGCGACAACGACGACCCCGCGCGCGTGACCGAGTACCTGGACCACGCCGGCATCCAGCCACGGATCGTGACGCTGAAGCAGAGCGTGGTCGGGGACGTGCAGTCCACGCTGTGGATCCTGCTCGGGACGGTGGGCCTGGTCCTCCTCATCGCGGTGGCCAACGTCGCCAACCTCTTCCTGGTGCGGGCCGAGGAGGGCGCCCGGGAGACGGCCGTGCGCGCGGCGATGGGCGCCACGCGGCTTCGGCTGGCGTGGGGCTACCTGGCGGAGACGCTGCTCCTCACGGGATCGGCGGGGATCGTGGGCGTGGGCGCCGCGGCCGCCGGCATCCGGATCCTCCGGCGAAGCGCGCCCGTCAACGTGCCGCGGCTGACCGAGGTGGGGATGGACCCGGTCGTGCTGGCCGTGGCGCTGGCCACCTGCCTGGCGGCGGCGGTGCTCCTGGGCGTCATCCCGACGCTCCGGTCGAGGCGCGACCTCTCGGCCACGCTCCGGGAGGGCGGCCGACGCGCCACATCCGGGAGGACGCGCCTGCGGGGCCGCAACCTCCTGGTGGCGACGCAGGTCGCGCTCGCCCTCGTGCTGCTCATCGGCTCCGGCCTGCTGTTCCGGACCTTCCGCAGCCTGCGGGCGGTGGACCTGGGGTTCACGACCCGGCAGGCGCTCACCTTCAAGATCGGGCTGCCGGAAGCCTCCTACCCGACCCGGGCGGACTTCCTCCGCTTCCACCGGGAGCTGGTCGGGCAGCTGGCGGCGGTGCCGGGCGTCGAGGCAGCGGGCGCCGTAGGGCACTGCCTGCCGCTGACGGAAGGGATGTGCTGGGGCGAGACCCTCCATGCCGAGGGGTTCCCGCGGCCGCAGGGCGAGGTGCCCCCGGTGACCGGCATGCGGCTGGCCACGCCCGGCTACTTCCGAACCATGGGTATTCCGGTGCGCGGCCGCGGCTTCCGCTCGGGCGACGGCGCCTCCGGGGGGCCGGTGGTGGTCCTCAGCCAGGCGGCCGCCCGGGCGTACTTCCCCGGCGTCGATGCCCTGGGCCGCCGGGTCCGGATCTCGGGCGACTCGGCGTGGTCCACCGTGGTGGGCATCGCCCGCGACGTGCGCTCGAAGGCCGAGACGGACCAGTACGAGCGCGTGCTGTACCAGCCGATCGCCGCCGGCGCGCGCGGCGCCAAGGCGCGGCCCATGGCCTACGTCCTCCGCACCGCCGTGCCGCCAACCTCGCTCCTGCCGGCGGTCCGGCGCGCCGTGGCGGACCTCGACCCCTCCCTGCCGCTCGCCCAGGTGGAGACGCTGCGGAGCCGGATCGACCGGGCCACGGCGCCGACCGCCTTCGCGCTCACGCACATCGGTCTGGCCGCGGCCATCGCGCTCCTGCTGGGAGCCGTGGGCGTCTACGCCGTGGTGGCCTACGCCGTGAGCCAGCGCACCGTGGAGATCGGCGTGCGCCTCGCGCTCGGGGCCCGCCCCGCGGACGTGCTGCGGCTGGTGATGCGGCAGGGCGGCGCGGTGGTGGGAGCCGGGATCGCGGCCGGGCTGGTCGCGGCGGCGGCCCTCACCCGCCTGATGAGCGGGATGCTCTACGGCGTCCACCCGTTCGACCCCCTGAGCTACGCCGCCCTCACGGCGCTCATGCTCGGGGTGGCGGCCCTGGCGCTGTGGTTCCCGGCCCGCCGGGCCGCGCGCCTGGACCCGCTGGAGGCGCTCCGCTCGAACTGAGGACGGCGGCGGGCCCGCCGCCAGCTCGCGGCTGCAACCTTTGCCCGGGAACCCTCATCCAAGCTCCGTGACGGGCCCGCCCGGGGCGGGCCGTCGGGACGACCCGCCGTGGAGCGACGCCGATGGGAGAATGGAAGAGGGACTTCGGGCTGGCCTTCCGCATGCTGCGGCGCCGGCCCGGCTTCGCCGTTACGGTGCTGGCCACCCTGGCGCTCGGGATCGGGGCCAACACGGCCATCTTCGGCGTCTTCCGGACCGTCTTCCTCCAGCCCCTTCCCCTCCCCGACGCCGGTCGCCTCACCTTCGTGATGGAGAAGGGCGGCTTCGGGTGCTGCGGGCCCGCCTCGGGCCCCGACTACGAGGACTGGGTCCGGCGCCAGCGGGCCTTCTCCGGGATGGGGGTCATCTCGCCCCGCACCGTGACCCTCACCGGCTCGGGCCAGGCCGAGCGCGTCTACTCGACCGCGGCTTCGGCCAGCGTGTTCCGGCTCCTGGGCGTCTCGCCCCGACTGGGGCGCGCCATCACACCCTCCGATCAGGCCGCACCCTCGGTCGTCGTGCTGAGCTACGGGCTGTGGCAGAGCCGGTACGGCGGGCGGGCGGACGTGCTGGGCAGCACGCTCAAGGTCGACGGCAAGCCGTACACGATCGTCGGCGTCATGCCCCGGGGCTTCGACGTCCCCTCCCCGTGGTCGGTGACCACCCGGCACCAGCTCTACACCCCGTTCGACGACGCCTGGCTGCAGGGGAGCCGCGGCAGCCACAGCTACCCCGTGCTGGCCCGCCTGGCGCCCGGCGCCACCCTGGCCTCGGCCCAGGCGGACATGGACCGGATCATGGGAGACCTGGCGCGCGCCTACCCGTCCAGCAACGCCGACCGGGGCGCGAAGGTGTTCAGCGCCCACGACTACATCTTCGGGAACGCGGGCCGGGAGCTGGGCCTCATCCTGGGGGCCGGCGGGCTGGTCCTTCTCATCGCGTGCGGCAACGTGGCGGGGCTGCAGCTGGCCCGGGCCGCCGGCCGCGAGACGGAGCTGGCGGTGCGGAAGGCGCTAGGCGCGTCGCGGAGGCGGCTGGTGCGGCTCCTGTTCTCGGAGAGCCTGCTCATCGCGGCGCTCGGAGGGGCCGGAGGCATCCTGGTCTCCTTCCTTGCCGTCCGCGGCCTGCGGTCCCTGCTCCCCTCGACGCTGCCCCGGGTGGGCGAGGCGCACGTGGACGGTTGGGCCCTCCTGTTCGCGGTCGGCGCCGCCGCCGTCACGGCCGTGGCGTTCGGGATCGTCCCCGCCATCCTGGCCTCCAGGGGCGATCTGGCCGGCGGCCTCCGGGAGCGCGGCGCCACCACGGCGGTCCCCGGCCGGGAGCGCGTGCGGGACTACTTCATCATCGGCCAGATCGCACTGGGACTGGTGCTGGCCAACGGGGCCGCCCTGCTGGTCCAGAGCTACGCGCACCTCCGGGGGCAGAAGCGGGGCTTCCATCCGGACCACGTCCTCACAGTGTCGGTGAAGCCGGCCGGCGACCGCTACCAGGACGCCGCGGCCGTGTCCGCCTACTACGACGAGGTCCGGCGGAGCGTGGGCGCCGTGCCCGGCGTCCAGGTGGTCGGCACCGTGAGCCGGCTGCCGCTCAACGGCGGCATGAACGGCACCGTGATCATCGAGGGCCGCCCCGCCCCGGCGACCCCCGAGCAGGGGCCGCTGGTCGAGGTGGCGAGCGTGTCGGGCGACTACTTCCGCGCCATGGGGATCCGGCTCCTGCGGGGCCGTAGCCTGCTGCCTTCCGACACCGCGTCCGGCGCCGTGAAGGTGGTGATCAACCGTCACTTCGCCGAGACCGAGTGGCCGGGAGAGAACCCCCTGGGCAAGCGGTTCAGCTTCAACACCCAGCCGCCGAACTGGCTCACCGTGGTGGGCGTGGTGGACGACGTGCGCCAGTGGGGCCTCGAGCAACCCGTACTGCGCCAGGTCTACTTCCCGCTCACCTCGGGGTGGAGCAGCGCGCACTACGTGGTCGCCCGGACCCGGGGCGACCCGGCGGCCCTGGCCGGCCCCGTGCGCAGGGCGATCGTGGGCGTGGACCCGAACCTGGCCCCGTCGGGCATGCAGTCGATGAGCGAGCGGGTCGACCGGGCGTTCGCCCAGCGCCGCTTCTACACCACCCTCATCGGCCTCTTCGCCCTGGCGGCCCTCCTCCTGGCCGGTGTGGGCGTGTATGGGACCATGTCCTACTACGTCACCCGCCGCCTGCGGGAACTCGGGATCCGCATGGCGCTCGGCGCCACCGCGCGGCGCGTGGTGGGCCTGGTCGTGGGTCGCGGCGCCCGGCTGGCGGCCTGGGGCGTGGGCATCGGCCTGGTCGGCGTGTGGATCTCCCGGTCCGTCCTCGACAAGCTCGTGTACGGGATCTCGGACCTCGATCCCTGGACGATCGCGGCGGGGTGCGCCGTCCTGGCCGTGGTGGCGGTCGCGGCCTCCGCCCTCCCAGCCCGCCGGGCGGCGAGCCGCGCGCCGGTGGTGGCGCTGCGCACCGAGTAGGGGCCCCAATGTAGGCTCTCGCCATCATCCCCGGCTCGCCGGCCGAGCCGGCGAGCCCGACCCGCTCACGACCCGAGACTCCTGGAGAACATGCGAATCGAGACACGTGTCGGCCCGCTCCTCTTGTTGACGTCGGTCACGCTGGCATGCGGGAACGCGGGCGAGGTCGGGCACGAGAGTCCAGGGAGGAAGCTGACCGAGAGGCTGGACGCGGCAATGCCGCGGCTCATGCGGACCTACCGCGTCCCCGGGGCCTCGGTCGCGGTCGTCGAGGGGGGGCGGATCGTGCTCTCGAAGGGCTGGGGCACCCTTCGAGCGGACTCCGGCCGGCCGGTGGGGCCGCGTACCGTGTTCGAAGCCGCCTCCCTCGGGAAGCCCGTCTTCGCCCTCGCGGTGATGACCCTGGTCGAGGAGGGCCGCCTGGACCTGGACGCCCCGGTCGGCCGGTACATGCCGAACGTCCCGCCCCGCCTGGCGGAGCTGACGGCCCGCGAGCTCCTGAGCCACTCCTCCGGGCTCCCCAACCACCCGGCGGACGGCGCGTCACTCGTGCCCGCGTTCGAACCGGGCACGGCATGGAGCTATTCCGGCTACGGCTACAACCTGCTGCAAGCGGTGGTCGAGAGCCTCACGAAGCGTCCGTTCGAGTCGTTCGTGCGCTCCCGGGTGTTCGAGCCCCTCGGGATGGACGAGAGCAGCTACGTGTGGCGCCCCGCGTATGATTCCCTGGCCGCCGTGGGCCACGACTCGGCGGGCCGACCCCGGCCCGTATGGAAGCCCGACAGCGCGGACGCGACCGTCGCCAGCAGCCTGCACACTTCGGCCCGTGACCTGGCGCGGTTCCTCGTCGCCATGCTGGCGGAAGGCCGTTCGGGCTCCCCCCTCGCCGACTCGGTCGCGCAGAGCATGCTACGGCCCCAGGTCGCCGTCGACTCCTCCCTGTCGATGTCGTGGGGACTGGGGTGGGCCCTGGAGCGCAGCGGCGACTCGACGTTCTTCTTCCACTGGGGCGCCGACCCCTACTTCCGCTCGTTCGAGATGGGATCGCGCCAGTCCGGCCGGGCCTTCGTGCTCCTCACCAACGGAAAGGAGGGACTGGAGATGGCCGGAGAGGTGGCGCGAATCGCAACCGGGCGGCGACATCCCATCTTCCGGTTCTACATGCTCCATCCCACGGACTGACCAGGCGCCACCGTTCTCGCCGCGGCTCTCGTCAGCTCCGGCAGGATGCCCGCAGAACGCGAGTGAATCCCGGCCGCTGATCGGTGGTGGCTCCTGATGACGCCGCCGGCTGCTGCAGGCAGCTCGCGTCCTTCCGGCTCCTCCGAACGGCAAGGTCGTCTTGCTCGAGTGCATCACCCTGTCCCGCGAAGAAGCAGGTCCCCACCTCTACGTACGGCACTTCTCGCCGGAACTCGCGCCCATGGAGAAGGACGCCATCGACCTCCACGTTGGCCCGCCAGGACGGGAACGTCGATACGCTCCGGGGGCGTTACCACAGGGTCGAGGCGCCAGAGCCGCCGCGTGCTGGATCGGGCCATGAGGAGCCACCCGGGGGCCGACCTCACGCTCGAGGGCCTTAGCACAGCCCTGTGGCAGCGCGGCCTATCGTTCCACGATATCCTCGGATCCCGCGGGGATCGAGGTCGCATACGCCAGGGAACCTGAGCAGCCGAGGGTGACATGAAGTTGGCGAGGATCGGCATGCTGACGGGCCTCCTATGCGGGGTCTCGTCGGGGGTCCTTCTCTCCCGTCCGGCATCCGCCCAGGTGGACCAGGATCGCGCCGACGCCTATTTCCGCGAGGCGAACCGCCTCTGTGAGCGCGAGGCCGGACACCTCTGGGGCGTGTCCCTGTGCGGACCAATGGTGTTCGCCGACCCACGCTCGCACACCATCGCGACCAACGAGCCAGCCCCCGACGCGGCGCGGCCCCGCGCGCTCGGCTACGCCAACGCGCCCATGGCGTGGGGCGGCAAGCGCTGGTCGGCCTACGTCTGGTCCATCATCCCCGATGAGCCGGCGGCCCGCGACCGGCTCCTGATCCACGAGCTCTTCCACCGAGTGCAGCCCGGGCTCGGGCTTCTCGTCTCGAACAGCCCCGGTGGGAACGATCATCTCGACACCCAGGAGGGGCGCTATTGGCTGCAGCTCGAGTGGCGCGCTCTGGCCGCGGCGCTCGGCTCCCGGGGCGAAGCGCGCGAGCGGGCGGTCCGCGACGCCCTGGCGTTCCGCCACGCCCGCCACGCCCGGTTTCCCGGGTCGGCCGAGACCGAGCGCATCAGCGAGATCAACGAGGGCCTCGCGCAGTACACGGCCACCGTCGTGGTGGCCGGCTCGGACAGCGCTGCGGCCACCAATGCCATCGAGCAGCTGCGTGAGGCACCGAAGAAGGAGAGCTTCGTCCGGACCTATGGCTACGCGACGGGCGCGGCCTACGGGATCCTCCTGGATGCGTGGGATCCGGGCTGGACCCGTCGCCTGACCGCGAACGACGACCTGGTGAAGCTGCTGGCCTCGCGGTCCGGCCTGGAACCGGCCGAGGACGTGGCGGCCGCGGCGCGGCGGTACGGCGGCCCGGAGCTCCGGATCCGGGAGAGGAAGCGTGCGGAGGAGCGAAAGGCCAGAATCGCCCGGCTGAAGCGACGCTTCGTGGACGGCCCCGTCCTCGTCCTTCCCCGCGGCCACGGCGCGTCGTTCGTGACCGCCGGCGTCACGCCGATCCCCGGCGCCGGAACGATCTTCCCGCACTACCGCGTCTCGGGCCCGTGGGGCAGCCTGGAGGCCGATCTCGTGCTCGTCTCCCCCGACCAGGCCCGCCTGACGGTGCCCGGGCCGGTGCAGCGAGATGGCCGGACCCTCTCCGGCGAGGGATGGACGGTGCACCTGGCCCCCGGCTGGAGCGTCGAGGCGGGGGAGCGGCACGGCGACCTGCGGGTGGTGCCCGAGCAGTAGGTCGCCGCGTGGGGGGGTGTGCTCCCTCGCCGATCACCGATCGTCCAGGGAGGCGCGTTCCGTCCCAATGAAGGCGTCGGGGAGTCGAGGGGATCCGAAGCTCAGGGAGCCGCGTCACACCGGCTTCGGCCGTCGTCGGCCGCCGGCTGCGGAGAGGGCTTCCACCAGAAACCTCCACCACAGTGCGAGCGTTGCGCGGACACCAGACCCTGCTGGTCCTCGGGCAGACAATGCGCGGGGGGACGCGGGCGTGGCTCCGCGTACTCGCGAGGCCGGTCGGGGACAGGGCCTCCCGGAAGTCGGGGAGCGACACACCGCCGGGAGGAGTCCCGTGAGGTCGGTCAGTCGTGCCCGCAACACCAGCTCTTCGCCGCCGGCCGGATCGCCGGACCGGAGTCGCGTCAGAGGTTGCTCGACGATCATGGGCGCACTGATCGTGGTCGCGCTCACGTCTTCAGCCGCTGCACAGCAGACTCCGGACGCTCCGAACACCTACCCTATCGTGTCAGAGGTCCGTCCTCTGGTGGTGACCCCAACGCCCTTTCCCCTCGTCGAGCCGTATCTGGCCGTGAATCCCCGCGACTCCGACGAGCTCCTGGTCTCGGCCATGTCGACCTCGGCGGCACAGGCGGTGGTCTACGGCTCGTGGGATGGCGGGGACAGCTGGGAGCAGGTCTCGACCTTTCCCGGCGGACACCCGACGGTGACGTTCGGCGGGGACGGGCGCGCCTACTTCGCGAGCATCGCACCCGAGATCCACGTGTGGCGATCCGAAAACGAGGGGCGCACGTGGGCGGGGCCCGCGGTCATCGATTCCGGGCACGCGGCCGACCGGGAGTGGCTGGCGGCTTCCCCGAACCCGAGTGCCGGGAAGACACCGCTGCTCGTCGCCGCCGCGGAGCACCACACCTCGGGACAGGGCCCGCCGGTGGTCTTCGTCCTCTCCGTCTCACGGGACGGGGGCGCGACCTTCGAGCCACCGACGTTCTCGCCGCCTGACAGCGGCTATCTCAACAGCGTGACCGGCCTGGGGGTCCGAGACGACGGAACGGTCTTGATGCCCTACCTCGTCAACTACGCCCAGGTCTCCCGCAATCCTCCGTTGATTCGGGGCCGTCGCTGGATCCGGATCTCCAGGGACGGCGGCGAGAGCTGGCCCGAGGTCTATCAGGTCGCCGAGAACCTCCAGTACGGCAACGCGAGCTGGGATCGGGCCACGAAGGGTTTCGGCGGGGGAGCGCTGGCCGCGGACGAGAGCGACGGGCCGCACCACGGAACGCTGTACCTGACCTGGTCGGCCGTCCTCGACGGATACCTCCAGATCGTCGTGGCCCACTCGACCGACGGCGGGCGAACGTGGGGCGAGCCCATGCGCGTCAACGACGGCGGCTATCGATCGGACCACAGCACCCCCACGGTAGCGGTGAACCGGGCCGGCGTCGTGGCTGTAACGTGGAACGACCGACGGGACGACCGCCGCCAGCTGTGTTTCCGCCACTTCGTCGCCCTGTCAGCCGACGGCGGAAGGACCTTCGGCCCGAACCGACCGGTCGCGGATCGGCAAACGTGTCCGGGCGCCGGTTCCCGCTGGCTCAATGGGGGGGACACACAGGGGTTGATCGCTCTCCCCGACGAGAGCTTTCGCACGGTCTGGAGCGTGGGGCGAGGCCAGAATCTCAGGCTCTGGACGGCTGTGATCCGAACCAGATAGGGGGCCCACTCGAGACAGAATGGGCATCAGGGAGGCGGCCTGGCCACAGCGTCGGTCGGGCGCCGGGTGCGCTCCGTGCGCCGAACCGATCACAATCGGCCTGGACTTCACAGCGAGCGTCAACGCGGACCCCCGCCGGGGGCCAGGCTCGTGAGTCACGGGAGCCGCTTGCACTCCTTCGGTCCGCAAGCGTCGTCCCGTCCACCGCGGCGGCGAGGGTGAAGAAATCGGCCAGCCGTCTCGTGGTGAGGACGTGAGCGGAGACGAGTGGGACCTCATCCGTACGTGCCGCGATGGCGCTCCGGCGGCGTTCGAACCTCTCGTGCGCCGTCACGAGGCCCGGGCCCTGGCCTACGCCGGGTCGTCTGTGGGCGAGGAAGCCGAGGACGCGGTGCAAGAGGCTTTCGTCCGGAGTGGTCGGCGGTCTCCGCCGTCGCCGTGGGCATCGGCCTCCTGGTGGCCGCCATCGGCTATGAACAATACCACGAATGGAAGCGTTCACCCTACAGGGACGTGAAGCGACGATCGTCACGACGACGGGAGAAATGCCTGGCCGACGGATCGTGGCCGTCCACGGGCTGGTCCAGGGAAACGTGGTCCGAGCCCGGCACCTGGGACGGGACATCGACGCGGCCAATCGGAACCTCGTAGGAGGCGAGATCCTCCGCTACGGGACCGCCGTGACAACAGAACCCTGAGCCTGGAGAGGACTATGACGGGAGCATCCGTGGCCAGACCTGCAACCCTGGCGGCAACGGCCCTCATGTGCTGCGCCTGGCCGCTCGTGGCGCAGGGATCCCGAGCGGGCACAGCCCCCAGGAAGCTGCCTGCGGTCTTCCGGGAGCACCGCATGTTCGTCCGGCCCGTGACCCGGGACGGCGACACCCTGACGTTCTACCTGGACACGGGCGGGGGAAGCGACATGTTGTTCGCGTCCGCGGCCGAGCGCCTGGGCCTCCAGACCGACTCGGCCCGGGTGGGCGGCCAGGACATGGTGTTTTCCGACTGGCCACAGTGGCGGGCGGACGCGTCCATACCTCCGGCCTCCGACAGCGCCGGCCCGTCGGCCGGTCGCCTGCTCGTCGTTCCCTTCGGCGGACAGCTGGCGGCCCTCATGGACTCCACAGACGCCGGGTTCCTGGGCGGGAAATGGTTCGCCGGCCGCACCTGGACCCTGGACTATTCGGCCGGCGAGCTGTGGCTCCGCGCCCCGGGGGACCTCCCGCCCCACCAGCCCGAGCACGAGGTCACGCTCGGCTTCCAGGTCGATTCGGCCGGCCGCCGCACGACGCACTTCGCGCGCATCAATGCCGTGATCGACGGCGACTCGCTCGACTTCCTGTTCGACGCCGGGGCCACGACGATCCTGACCGACAGCGCGCTCCAGGTCCTGGCCGATGGCCGGCCCGCTCGCCGGGCGGCGAGCTTCCTGTCGGCGGCCGTCTTCGACAGCCTCCGCGCGCGGCATCCGGACTGGCGAACCGTGAAGCACGGGAGCAGCTTCGGCATGGACTTCCTCGAGGTACCCGCCGTCGAGATCGCGGGCTGGCGAGTCGGGCCCGTGTGGTTCGAACGACGGCCCATCGGCGCCTTCGAGCGCTACATGTCCAGCATGATGGATCGGCCGGTCGTAGGCGCGCTGGGCGGCGAGGCCTTCCGGTTCTTTCGCATCACGATCGACTATCCCAATGCCATCGCCGTGTTCGAGCGTCCCTGACCGGGCCAGAGTCGTCGTATCCAGGTGCCCGAGCTCTACGACTCGCCCTGGTTGAGACCGGGCAGACGAGGCGCAGCACGCGAGACCTCAGTGGGCGTGGATCACGATGCTCAGGGACTCCCGAAACGCGGCCAGGAACAACAGCGCAACGGCCGACGCGACCGTGACAACCTCGCACCGGAGCAGGCGAACGTCGGACCACGATCGTACCCTCTCGGACCTCAGGGACCAGATCGATCGCTGACGAAACATATACAGGTTGATGGTCGCGGCGGCGATGAAGGTATACGCGCTGATCTCAATGAAGCCGACCGAGGGAACGAGATGCGCGAGCGACGGCGTCGCACGCACACCCCTCGAGATGCCGAAGGAATCCGTACCGAGGAACAACCCGTACAGCGACCAGTGAAACAGGACGGGCAGGTATCCGAGCGGGATGTCCTTCACTCGAAAGAGGTTGGCGACCACGATGAGGCCGGACGCGAGGCCCACATTGTACACCAGAATCGTCAGGAGGGTATGGAGGACACCGGCGTGACCCGGAATGAAGAACCCGGCTGGCAGCACGTTCTTCAGGGCGGCCGTCGGCAGGAATCGATAGCCGATCTCCCACGCGACCAGGTTCACGATTACTCCGAGGGCCCACAGCGAGAACACTCGAGTGGAGACGCGACGGTGGGTCAGCAACGCTTTCATCTCTTCCCCTCTCTGCTGCCCCGCTGGGGCGGGCTGTCCAGTGCGTGCCTACGAACATATGGACGGGGATGGCCAGGCTCATGCTGTCGGCCGCAAGATCCGGGTGGACGTCGTAGCACATGCGCGGTCCCACGCAGGCCGGTCCCCTGGGGACTCTGAGCGCGTCGGCCAGTGTGTACTCCGGGGCCAACAGGCCCGTCCACAGTATCGGGAAGTAGCTCGAGTGTCCCCACAGCCCCCCGCCGTAGCGGAACAACTCGTCTTCGGTCGGACGCCGGACCCCGCGCCCGATCGAGTCCGCCAGGGCCGTCTCTCCGACCGCCAGGGCACGTGCGGCCACCGCCCGACGCGGACATGCCGGGGCCGCCGTGCAGGAACAGGAGCACCGAATTCCGACGATTCCATCCGCAGATCAGGATCCACTGGGCGGCTCCGCCCAGATCGACGCGATCGAGCTCCGCGACGCTGTTCCGAACCGGGCGACCGGCGGAGTCCACGATGGCGGGCGTCCTGCCCCGAGTGAGGACGAATTCATAGGTGATCCACAGGGCGGTGGCGGCGACGACCAACCCCGTCCGCAGGAGGATCTTCTTCAACAGGACCCGCATGCCTGGCTCCCGGAAGGTGACTCGACTCCCCCAGCGATCAAGGAATGGCGGCTCGGCGCAGTTCCTGGCTCCGCCGGGAGGGGCCGCAGCCGGGCCCGCGGAACGTGATTGACACGCGCTGCTTCCGGCTGGCCGTGCATACCGGTACGCGGCGCTTCGGCGCGCCAGTGCCTCGTCCGGCGTACGCCAGACGCCGCTCGTCGACCGATCGCAACCACCCGACGGGCAATGCCGTACGGCGGCATGTCGACATGCACCGCTGGCACTCGCAAGGGTGAGGAAACACTCATGCCACGTCTCCACCATGCCGGAGGCCTCCTGTCCGTGCTCGCCATCGCGAGCGCAGGCTGGGCCTGCGGGGCGCGGCCGTCGGGGACCCGGGCACTGACGTGGTCGCCGTACGCGTTCGTGACGGAATCGGGCGACACCGTGGCGGCCGAGTCCGCCCGCCTCCAGGTCCCCGAGAGCCGGAGCGATTCCGGCGGGAGAACCGTGACTCTCCAGGTGATCCGGCTCCCCGGTTCCGGCCAGGTCCGGCGGCCCCCCGTGGTGTATCTGGCGGGAGGGCCGGGCGGCTCGGCGATCGAGACGGCGCGGGGAGCCCGGTGGCCCCTGTTCGACGCGCTGAGGCGCGCCCGCGACGTGATCCTCATGGACCAGCGCGGCACCCACGGATCCGACCCATATCTCCTGTGCCCGTCCCCTCCCGACCTGCCTCTCTCGACGACCGGAACCCGCCGCGACCTCCTGCGGGGGTGGGAGGACTGGTCCCGGACCTGCGTCGCGGCCCTCGAGTCCAGGGGCATCGACCTGGCGGCCTACGACACCAGGTCCGCGGCCCGGGACCTGGATGCGCTCCGGCGGGGGCTGGCCGCACCGCGAATATCGCTGGTGGCCATCAGCTACGGCACCCAGCTGGCGCAGGCTTACGCGCGCAGGTACCCGCGGCACGTTGCGCGAATCGTCCTTGCGGGGCCGGAACCGCTGTCCGCCACCCTGAAACCGGTCCCGCAGACAGAGGCGCAGCTGGCCCGGCTGGACAGCGCGGTCCAGGCGGACCCGAACGCTGCGGCTCGGGTCGGAGACTTCACGGCGCTCGTCCGCTCCGTTCTGAATCGACTGGAGCGAGAGCCGGCCGCCGTACCGGTCGTGGATCCCGTCTCCGGCGATTCGACCACGCTGACCATCGGCGCGTACGACGTGCGGTTTCTCACGGCCTTCGGCCTCGGCGACAGACGCCTGATGCTGGGACTCCCGGCCCTGTACCTGGCCATGCGTGCGGGCGACTTCTCGCGGGTGGCGCCCCTGGTGCTCCGCCTGCGGCGCTACAATACCACCGCGATGGCGGCCACCACCGACTGCGCGACCGGATGGAGCGCGGCCGATTCCGCGTCGATCGCCCGGGCGGCACCCGACGCCCTCCTCGAGGACGCCGCGAACTTCCCGTACCCGGACATCTGCTCGTCGTGGCCCCACCGCGACCTGGGACCGAGCTTCAGAGCAGACTTTCGCTCCGACGCCAGCGTTCTCTTCGTGGCCGGGACGATGGATGGCCGAACTCCGCCGTCCAACGTCGATGTCCTCGCGTCGGAGTTTCCCGACCACCGCCGTCTCATCATACGGGGCGGGAGCCACGACGACGACCTGTTCCTGTCCTCGCCGGACATCATCCCGGCCATCGTTCGCTTCGTGCGCTCCGGAGCCGCGCCGCCTCGGGCGGTGATCGCCCTTCCGCCCTGGCGGTTTCCCCTGGGCGGGTGAGGGCGAGGCAGCTTTGGGGAACGGGACCTCTCCAGCGGCGACCGCTTCACCGGGACAGATCCCGCGTCGACCGAGCCGGAGCGGACCCGCCGTTCACCCAGCGATCTCGACCTGTCCGTCCCGCACGTCTGCCGTCCGTCCCACGAGCGAGTACGACTAGCGGGTTACGTTGGTGGACGTCTCCGGCGACGCGGTCGTGGCCCGAACGGACCTCATGTGGCCCGGGTCCCACTCTGTCGATTGCCTGTCGCCGCTGCGAATCGGGAGTGCGTGGCAGATCATGGACAGGATCTGGTTCGAGGAGCAGAGTGCGCGAGCCATGGCCAGCCTCGACCCGCGTCCCCTGAGGGAACGAGAACTCGGGTCGGTGTCCCCCGGCCGGGAAGAAGCCGTTCGAATCCCGGGGCACCACCGCAGTTCGCGCCGGATGCGACCTGCCCCTGGCTCGCATTCCCAGCTCCACGTGGGACGGAGGGACGGCGCCTCCCCCGAAAGTGGGTGCGGAGACCCGCGAACTCGTGCCAGGATGGCGCCTTGACACGTTCCGACCACGTGGCCCCGTGGAAGCGGCGCTCGTGTTCCCCGCCCCGGAGGGCTGCGCCCTCTTCGTCGTGGCGGCGCTCAACGCGCGGGAGCTCGGCGGGGGCCGCTTCGCGCAGGGGCTCGCCGCCCGCACCCGGAGCGCCTGGTCCGTCCCGGAGGAGCGCGACGTGCCCGTGTGGATCAGGCGCGATCCGAGGATCACCATGCAAGAGGCGTGGCCGACCGTCCGGGGAAAGTGAGGCGGCGCGCCCGCTCGCAACCGGCCGGCACCACCGCCGCTTGCGCCCCGTCGGCCGGCGCTCCTAACGTGGCGCCGTCCTCGATCCCTCGCTGGTACGAACGTCCCGGACATGGGGAGGCTACGCGCCGACCATGATGCTCGCCGTGTCTCCGCGGTGACGGACGCGTTCACGCGCCTGGCCGCCGCCCTCGAGGGCCGCTACCGCCTCGAGCGCGAGCTCGGCGAGGGCGGCATGGCCACGGTCTACCTGGCCGAGGACCTGAAGCACGACCGCCGGGTCGCCCTCAAGGTCCTCAAGCCCGAGCTGGCCGCCGTGGTGGGCGGCGAGCGCTTCCTGGCCGAGATCCGCACCACCGCCAACCTGCAGCACCCGGGCATCCTCCCGCTGTTCGACTCGGGCGACGCCGACTCGTTCCTCTACTACGTCATGCCGTACGTGGAGGGAGAGTCGCTGCGGGGGAAGCTCGACCGCGAGCACCAGCTTCCAGTGGACGAGGCGGTGAAGATCGCCACCGACGTGGCCGAAGCGCTCGAGTACGCGCACGAGCACGGCGTGGTCCACCGGGACGTGAAGCCGGCGAACATTCTGCTGGTGGCGGGCCGGCCGGTGCTCTCGGACTTCGGGATCGCGCTGGCGGTGGGCGCGGCGGGCGGCGGGCGGCTGACGGAGACGGGGCTCTCCCTGGGGACCCCGCACTACATGAGCCCGGAGCAGGCGACGGGCGACGCGCACGTGGGCCCGGCCACGGACCTCTACGCGCTGGGGTGCGTGCTGTACGAGATGCTCACCGGCGAGCCGCCGCACACGGGGAGCACGGCGCAGGCGGTGCTGGGCAAGATCATCACGGAGCCGCCCGCGTCGGTGAGGGAGCAGCGGCGCTCCGTTCCGGCCAACGTGGACGCCGCGATCCGGAGGGCGCTCGAGAAGGTGCCGGCGGACCGCTTCCGGAGCGCGGGAGAGTTCGCCAGGGCGCTGGCCGATCCGGGCTTCCGGCACGGAGCCGGGGCCGGGGCGGTCGGGGCGGGCTCCCGGTGGAAGCGCCTCGCCGTGGGATCGATCGCCCTGGCCGGGGTGCTGGCGATCGTGGCCGGCGGCCTGGCCTGGGCGCTCCTGCGGCCGGCCGCGCCCGTGCCGGTGACTCGCTACGCGCTGGCCTTCCCTCCCGGCCAGCAGCCGGTCGACCCGGGGCGTCCCTCGATGGCCCTGGCCCCCGATGGCTCGTCGATCGTGTACGTCGGGCCCGGACCCGGCTCCAGCGGACAGCGGCTGTGGGTGAAGCGCCGCGACCAGGTCGAGCCGACCGCGCTCGCGGGCACCGACGGGGCCGTCGCGCCCTCCTTCTCGCCGGACGGGCAGTGGGTCCTGTACATGGCTCCCCGTAGCGGCGGCCCCCAGCTCCGCAAGATACGCGATCATGGGAGGCACCTCGATCGCCCTCGCCGACTCCACGAGCGGTGTGTCGACCGGGGCCGCCTGGCTGGCCGATGGGACGATCGTCTACGCGGACTCGAAGTGGCGCCTGCGCCGGATCCCGGCCGGCGGCGGCACGGCCGACTCCGTGTGGGCGCCGCCGATGGGGCGCTACGACATCTTCCCCCGGGCGCTGCCCGACTCCAGGGGCGTGCTGTTCACGGTCTGCGACTTCAACTGTCAGCACGTCCAGGACATCTGGGCGCTCGACCTCCACTCGGGGAAGGCGCACCGGGTGGTGAGCGGCGCCGTCCTGGCGGACTACACGTCCCTCGGCCAGCTCGTGTACGTCCGGACGGACGGGAGCGTGCTCGCGGCCCCCTTCGACCTGAAGTCGCTCGAGACGACCGGCCCCGCCGTCCCGCTCCTCCAGGGCGTGAAGGTGGACGGGGGCGCGTTCGCGAAGTTCGCGCTCTCGCGCAGCGGGACGCTCCTCATGATGAGCGGCGCGGCCGGCTCGAGCCTGGACCAGTTCGTCTGGGTCACGCGCACGGGCGCGGCCACCCCCGTGGACTCCTCGTGGACGTTCGATCACGGCGGCGAAAACGGGCAATGGACCCTGTCCCCCGACGGCCAGCGGTTCGCCGCCGTGATCCACACCGCCGCCGGCGAGAACATCTGGATCAAGCAGCTGCCGCACGGCCCGCTCTCGCGCCTCACCTTCGACTCGGCGGACGACTACTGGCCGCACTGGTCGCCCGACGGACGCTCGGTGACCTTCGCCTCGACGCGGCCCGTGCACGATACCACGCGGATGCGGGCGTGGACCAAGCGCGCCGATGGCGTCGGGGAGGCGTCGCTCCTGTACGCGTCCTCGAGACGAGCCAGCCCAGGTCTCCTGGTCCCCGGACGGCAAGTGGCTCGTGCTGCGCACCGCCGGGACGCCGGCCGCCCGCGGAGGCCGCAGCATCCTCCTGGCGCGCCCCGGAGAGGACACCGCCAGGGCTCTCATCACGGCGGGGGCCGACTACGACGTGGTGGACCCCCAGGTGTCCCCGGACTCGCGCTGGATCGCCTACGTCTCCAGCGAAACCGGACAGGAGAACGTGTTCGTGCGGCCCTTCCCCGACGTGAACCAGGGCAAGTGGCAGATCTCGACCGACGGAGGAAGCGGCCCGCTGTGGGCGCACAGCGGCCGCGAGCTCTTCTACGTCGACGCCAACACCGACGTGGTCGACGTGGACGTCCGGACGAAGCCGACGTTCAGCCCGGGGACGGGCAAGGTCCTCTTCCACCTGGACCCGGCCCGGTTCGTGATCCCGAACTGGTGCTGCCAGTGGGACATCGCGCCCGGCGACCAGCGCTTCCTCATGGCCCGTCTGGTGGGGAGCGGGGGCAGCGCCGACCAGCAGCTCATCCTGGTGCAGAACTGGCTCGAGGAGGTGAAGGCGAAGATGAAGGACTGAGGCGTCGGGCCGCCGTTCCCGCGTTGACGGCGGCGCGCGGTCGGCGTACGGTTTGCCCGCTCTCAGCCCCCACAGCCGCAGGAGCCGTCATGCGCACGCGACGTATCGCCATCGTCCTCGCCGCCGCCCTCCCCCTCGTCTTCGCCGTGCCGCTGCGCTCCAGCGCTCAGCAGCCGGCCTCGCGGCGCGTCGACTACGGGAGCCTCGAGGCTCCGGCCTCCTTCGATTCGGCGCTCCTGGCCGGGCTCTCGTGGACGGAGATCGGGCCCAACCGCGGCGGCCGGTCGCTGGCGGTGGGCGGCAGCGCGGCCCGGCCGGACGAGTACTGGTTCGGCGCCACGGGCGGCGGCCTGTGGAAGACCACCGACGGCGGCATCACCTGGAAGCCGGTCACCGACGGGAAAATCTCGAGCGCCTCGGTGGGCGCGGTGGCCGTGGCGCCCTCCAACCCGGACGTGGTCTACATCGGCATGGGCGAGGCGGCCCTGCGCGGCAGCATCACCCAGGGCGACGGCGTGTACCGTACCACCGACGGCGGCGAGACGTGGACGCACCTGGGGCTGGAGGACACGCAGACCATCGCCCGCATCCGGGTCGACCCGAAGGATCCGGACGTGGTGTACGTGGCGGCCCTGGGCCACCCCTACGGCCCGAACGCCGAGCGGGGCGTGTTCCGGTCCCGGGACGGCGGCAAGACCTGGAGGAAGGTCCTGTTCGTCTCCGACAGCGCGGGGGCGGTCGACCTGGCCATGGACCCCGAGGACCCGGGCACGCTGTACGCCGCCACCTGGCAGGTGTACCGGACGCCCTGGAAGATGTGGGACGGCGGGTCCCACTCCGGGCTGTGGAAGACCACCGACGGCGGCGACCACTGGACAGAACTGACCGGGAACCCCGGGATGCCCTCCCGCCCCATCGGCCGAATCGGCGTCACCGTGTCGGGCACCGACCCCAACCGCGTGTGGGCCATCGTCGAGGCCGAAGACGGCGGACTGTTCCGCTCGGACGACGCGGGCGCCACGTGGACGCGGGTCAACAAGGAGCGGAAGATCCGCCAGCGCGCCTTCTACTTCAGCGACATCTTCGCCGACCCCGGCGACAGCACCACGATCTACGCCGGCAACGTGAGCTTCTTCCGGAGCCGGGACGGCGGCGTGACCTTCAAGCGCGTCGACACGCCGCACGGGGACTACCACGCGCTGTGGATCGCCCCGAACGACCCGGACCGGATGATCGTCGGGAGCGACGGGGGCGGCTCGGTCACCACGAACGGCGGGAACAGCTGGACCCCGCTCGACGTCCCCACCGCGCAGTTCTACCACGTGGCGACCACCGGGGACTTCCCCTACCACGTTTGCGGCGCGCAGCAGGACAACTCGACCGCGTGCGTGCCCAGCGAGGACTGGGACAACATGCACGAGCCGGGAAGCCCCACCGGGAGCTGGATGTACGCGGTCGCCGGCGGTGAGAGCGGCTACGTGACGCCCAGCCTGAAGCACCGGGGCGTGTTCTACGCCGGCACCCAGGGCGCCATCATCACGCGCTACGACCGCGCCAACGGACAGGTCCGGGACATCCAGCCCGACCCGCGCTTCTTCTCCGGAGAGCCCGCCTCGGCGCTGCGCGAGCGCTGGCAGTGGACCTTTCCGATCGTGATCGACCCGATCGACTCGACCACGCTCTACATCGCCTCCCAGCACATCTGGCGCACGCGGGACGAGGGCCAGAGCTGGACGAAGGTGAGCCCCGACCTCACCTACGCCGAGCCGAACACGCTCGGGAAGACGGGCGGCCCGATCACCATGGACATGAACGGGCCCGAGATCTACGCCGCCGTGTTCGCCATCGCCCCTTCCTACCTGGAGGAGGGCACCATCTGGGCGGGCTCGGACGACGGCCGGGTGCAGATCACCCGGGACGGGGGCGCACACTGGACCGACGTCACGCCGCCGGACATGGAGAAGTTCACCCGCGTCAGCATCATCGACGCCTCGCGCCACGACCCGGGCACCGCCTACGTGGCGGCCAACCGCTACCAGATGGACGACCGGGGCTCCTTCCTGTGGAAGACGCACGACTACGGGAAGACGTGGACCCGGATCGGGAAGGACATTCGGGGCCCCACCCGGGTGATCCGCGAGGACCCGGTGAGGGCGGGCCTCCTGTACGTGGGCACCGAGCACGGCGTGTGGGTCTCCCCGGACGACGGAGCCCACTGGCAGCCGCTCCGGCCGGCCACGGCGGACACGGCCTCCTCGGGCGGGCTTCCCGACACGCCGGTCCGCGACCTGCTCGTGAAGGGGAGCGACCTGGTGCTGGGGACGCACGGGCGCGGCTTCTGGACCATGCACGACATCGGCCCCCTGCGGCAGACGACCCCGGCCGAGGCCGCCGAGCCCGTACACCTGTTCCAGCCGCCCGACGCGGTCCGCAGGACGCTGGGGAGCGGGAGCGGCGCCGGGACGGCCACCATCCAGTACCGGCTCGCCTCGCCGGCCGACTCGGTGACCGTGCAGATCCTGGACGCGGACGGGAAGGTGGTCCGGACATACGTGGGCCCCAAGGAGGAGGCGAAGCCGGACTCGACCGCCGAGAGCGCGTACGGCAGCCGCGAGCCGCCGGCGCCCACGGGCAAGGCCGGCCTGAACCGGTTCTCCTGGGACCTCCGCTACCCGGCGCCCACGAAGTTCCCCGGCCTGGTGATCTGGAACGGCACCACCCGAGGACCGCTGGCGCCCCCGGGCCGCTACCAGGTCCGGCTCACGGCCGACGGACACACGCAGACCCGGGGCTTCCGCCTGGCGATGGACCCCCGGCTGGTGGGCGTGACGGCGGCCGACCTCAGGGCCCAGTTCGAGCTGGCCACGAAGATCGCCGACGCCACCGACCTCGCCAACCGGGCCGTCCTGCAGGTGCGGGCGCTACGGAAGCAGCTGGTCGAGCGGCTGGCCCGAGTGACGGGCCAGGACTCCCTCCTGGCCGCCGACACCACGGCTGGCGCCGGCGGCAAGGGAGAGGCGTGGGTCACCCGGCAGGAGGCCGAGGCGGCCATCGGGGCAGCCCGCGGCGCCGCGCCGAAGCTGGCCGACGCCGCCCGTGCCCTGGTCGAGAGCCAGGCCGACGTCGAGGAGGCCCTCTACCAGGTCCAGAACCGGGCCGTGGAGGATCCGCTCAACTTCCCGATCCGGCTCAACAACCGTCTGTCGGCGCTGCGCCGCAGCCTCGAAACGGGGAACGCACGGCCCACCGATGCCGAGGTGCGGGTGTACGGGGAGCTGAAGAAGGAGCTGGACGGCCACATCGCCGACCTGGACGCCACGCTGCGGAAGCCGCTGGCGGCCGTGAACGCGGCGCTGAAGGCGCGGGGCCGGGAGCCGATCTCGGCCACGCGGTGAGATAGCGAAGCCCGGACGCGGCGGGCCGGGCGCCGGCGGGGGCGCCGGGCCCGAGCCCGTGCGCCCCCGCGACTTCACGCCTAGTGGTCGGCCACTCCGTCGTGGTTGTCGTCCTCGAAGGCGTGCATCGAATGCTCGATGTTGGCCGTCACGACGCCGTGGTTGGGCTGACCCCGGGTGGCCGTGGAGGGATCGATCAGGCTGCTGTCGGGCGCCACGAACCAGGTCGCGACGTCCACGTGCAGGGTGACGTTGGTGCCGGTCGAGGTGCCGTCCACCACGAGCGGCGGGTTGAGCTCGACCTCCTGCTCCGCGTCCAGGTGGGACGTGAAGGTGAACGGGTTGCCGTTGTAGGTCCCGACGACGCGGATGGAGACGCTGTCGTAGTCCGGGTTCGCCTGCACGAAGGCCTGGTCGGCCGAGTCGGCGGTCGGGGCGCGTACCTGAAACTGGAGCCTGTCGTAGGTGCCGGCCGGCGCGTCCACGGACACGGCCTGGTCGACGGCCCCGTCCAGCGGGAGCGACACCAGCACCGGACCGGTCTCGAACTCCTCGCACCCGTCGCCCTCCGTCGGCGTCCCGGTGGTGGGACACGTGCCGTCCTGCGCCTTCATCTCGATCTTCCGCAGGACGACCATGGCGCTGTCGATCACCAGCGTCGTCGAGCCCTTCGTCTGCGTGAGGCTGAACGACGGACGCACGTCCGGCGTCACCGTCCCGCTGCTGCCAGTGGCCAGCGACAGCGTGACCGTCCCCGCTCCGTTCGGGCCCGTCGTGCCGCTGCAGCCCGCGGCCAGCGCGGCGATGCTCCCCGCACATACCACCGATCTCACGATACTCCGTCCCATGACCTTCCTCCGTCCGTGTCTACTATCCCCGGGTCCGGCATTCGCCGGGCGCCGAGCCGCATGGATGGGGCAAGCGGCGGGCCGCGCGTGCGCGCGGGGCGCGGCGTGCTTTATGGCGGTGCGAGACAACGGAGTGAGGGCGACGGAGACAGTCCGGCGGGATCGCGCGGGTACGGTATACGGCGAAAAGAATGTCATCCGGCTGCAAGATTTCGGGGCGGCCCGCCACACGCGGAGGTCCGCGCACTCGCATGGGATCCGGACACGCTCAGACCCTCCCCGCACGCCCAGCATGGAACCTGCACGGGTCCCGGACGGCGGCCGGCCCACGCGGATGGCCGCCCGCGACGACAGTATGGATCGCGCGTGCGGCCACCCAGGACGACGGGCTGGGCCATGCGCCCCCCACCCCGAACATTACCGAGGCCATGCTCTTCGAACCGCTGACGTTCCGTTCCGTGACCCTCCGCAACCGCGTGGGGGTCTCCCCCATGTGCCAGTACTCGAGCGACGACGGCCACGCGACCGGCTGGCACCTGGTCCACCTGGGCTCGTTCGCCGTGGGCGGGGCCGGGCTGGTGATGACCGAGGCCACCGCCGTCCTCCCGGAGGGGAGGATCAGCCCGCAGGACCTGGGCATCTACCACGACGAGCACGTGCCCGTCCTGCGGAGGATCGCCGCGTTCGTGGAAGCGCACGGAGCCGTGCCGGGGATGCAGCTGGCGCACGCCGGGCGGAAGGCGAGCACGTACCGGCCGTGGGCCGGCAAGAGCGGCGCCGTCTCGGTCGAAGACGGAGGCTGGGAGAACGTGGTCGCGCCGAGCGCCCTCCCCTTCTCCGACGCCTACCCGAGACCGCACGCCCTGGACGAGGCCGGGCTGGTGCGCGTCGTCGACGGCTTCGTGGCCGCCGCCGAGCGGGCGCTCCTGGCCGGCTTCCGGCTCCTGGAGGTCCACGCCGCGCACGGCTACCTGCTGCACGAGTTCCTCTCGCCCCTCTCCAACCGGCGCGAGGACCGCTACGGCGGCTCCTTCGAGCACCGGGTCGGCTTCCCGCTCCGGGTGGTGGAGGCGGTGCGGATCGCGTGGCCCGACGAGCTCCCGCTGTTCGTGCGCATCTCGGCCACGGACTGGGCGGAGGGGGGCTGGGACGCGGACCAGTCGGTGGAGTTCGCGAAGCTCCTCCGGGAGCGGGGCGTGGACCTGGTGGACTGCTCCTCCGGCGGGCTCGTGCCTGGCGTGAAGATCCCGTTAGAACCCGGCTACCAGGTGCCCTTCGCCGAGCGAATGCGGCGGGAGGCGGGGATCCCGACGGGCGCCGTGGGCATGATCACCGACCCGGAGCAGGCCGAGGCCATCGTGGCCGACGGCCGGGCCGACATGGTGTTCCTGGCCCGCGAGCACCTGCGCCAGCCGCACTGGGCCCTGCTGGCAGCCTCGGAGCTGGGGGCCGAGGTGGAGTGGCCGCCGCAATACGCCCGGGCGCGGCCGAGCTGAGGGTCAGTTCTCCACCGCCCCCTGCCCCGCCCCGAGCTCCGGCTCGTCCCCTCGCACGCGGCCCGGGTCCAGCTCGAGGCGCGGCCACTCCACCACCTCGCCCCAGTCCCTGCGGCAGTCCGCCTCCCGGGTCGAGCGCGCGAACTCGACCCGGCGGCGGGTGTCCCGGGCGTGCCGCAGGAGGGCCTGGACGTCCACGCCCAGGTAGGAGGGAGCGTAGGGGGCCAGGGCTCCTTCGGCCTTCTCGACTTGCGCCACGATCCCGTGGGGGTTGCCGCGCCGGGCGTGCACGAAGGCGCTGGCGTACAGGATGAGGCCCTGGTAGAAGGCGCTCCCCGTCCGGCGCCAGGCCTCCTCCAGGACCTCGTGGCTCTCCCAGTACCGGCCCCTGTTCACCAGCTCCGCGAAGCGGACCAGGGCCGGGGGCGATAGGGAGCCCCCCCGGCCGCCGTCGGTCACGCGTCCGCTAGGACTTCCCCATCAGGTCCGCCGGGATCGGGTTGCCAGGGCGCTCGGAGTCCCACACGATCGACAGGATCCACCAGCGCTTCCCGTCGAAGTAAGTCTGGTAGATGTTGACGCCGCGGGCGACCGACCCGGTCTTGCGGACGTGGGTCTCGTAGCTGCTCACGACCGTCGCCACGTTCCCGAAGCGGTACGTCTTGTGGGCGATCTCGTGCTCCATGAAGCCGGTCGACACCAGGCCGGCGTCGTTGCGCTCCGCGTACTCCCGGGGCGTCGCCTTCTCCAGCACGATCTTCCCCGTCTTCGGGTCCACCTCGGCGGAGACGAAGTAGGCGTGCTCGTCGTACAGGGAGAGGTCGCGGCCCCACTGCCGCGGGACGCCGACGTCGCCGGAGATCGAGGCGAGGTCGGCGCGCACGAGCGCGTCGGGCGAGGCCACGTCCTCCGGCCGCGCCGCGACCGTCGGGATGTCCAGGTGCTTCGCGGCCTTCTCCTGCGCGCGGAGCGCGGGAGGCGCCGCCAGGAGTCCGGCCGTCGCGGCGATGCACAGCGCCCATCGTGTCTTCATAGGTCCTCTCTGAACGTGAAGTGACCGCCCCGGCTGCGGGACGATAGGGTGCCGTCGGGCTAGTGGGCCCCGGCAGCCGCCGGACGCGCGTCGCCGGCACCGTAGATGTAGCCGACGACACCGCCGTACACGAGGTGTCCCAGCAGGCTGCCAGCGAGGAGCTCGACGTCTCCATGCGAGAACACGCCGGTGCCCGTAAACGGCGCGAAGATCAGCTGGGCCACGACGAACACCGCGCATCCGAACAGCATGCCGCGCACGAACGGAGTCCCGGGCAGCCGACCGTTGAGGTAGGCGGCGTAGATCAAGGCGAAAGAGCACCCCGACCACCACGTCGAGCAGCCAGCCACCGGCGGGTCCGACGGCCGTCACCGACGAGATCGCCGACATGCTGCTGCTGAGGATCACTCCGATCGCGATCTTCGGAAGTCCAATGGCCGGCTCCACCAGGAGAAGGGCCGCCATCGACGCCGTCGCGATCACTCCCGCCGCCGCCGCGCGCTTCGTGTCCATCATGCTACCTCCGCCCTGCGGGACCTGATATGAGGCTGGTGACTGTACGTAGCTACGGCCGGACCGCATCCGCAACAAGGGCACGAGGATCCTCACGCTGATATCGTGGTCGGACCAGCGCACTCCAGGATTGCTCACCGAGGAGACGAAATGACCGACGCGACGCCGCCCCGCTCCGCCAGCGAGCTCCGGCCCGTACGCTTCGAGCTCGGGGCCGCTCCCTTCGCGGAGGGCTCCTGCCTGATCGAGGCGGGCCGCACCCGCGTCCTGTGCGCCGCCACCGTCCAGGAGGCGTGCCGCCCTGGCGGGAGGGCCGCGGCGGTTGGGTGACCGGCGAGTACGCCATGCTCCCCCGCTCCACCTCGCAGCGCACCCCCCGGGAGCGGAGCGGCGCCGGGGGCCGGACCAAGGAGATCCAGCGCCTCATCGGCCGCTCCCTGCGGGCCGCCGTGGATCTGGACGCCCTCGGCGAGCGCACGGTGATCGTCGACTGCGACGTGCTCGCCGCCGACGGGGCGCGCGCACCGCCTCCATCACCGGCGGTGCCTGGCCCTGTGGCAGGCGCTGGAAGGCCTCGTGGTCTCGGAGCCGTGGAACGGAAGCCGCTGCACTCCCGGGTCGCCGCGATCAGCGTCGGGATCGTGGCGGCGAGCCGTGGCTGGACCTGGACTACGTTCGCGACGTAACGGCCGACGTCGACATGAACGTGGTGGCCCTCGAGGACGGCCGCCTGGTCGAGGTCCAGGGCACCGCCGAGGGCGCTCCGTTCGCGCGCGACCAGCTGGACGAACTCCTGGACCTGGCCCGTGCCGGGATCGAGGAGCTGCTGGAGATGCAGCGGGAGGTGATGGAGCGGGCGGGGTCTCCGACCGCGCCGGGCCGTGAACAATCTGCTGCCTCTCGCGGCCGCCGCCTCGGCGCGGCCGCCTTCGTCGCCGTGTACCTCCCTTACCGCCGCAAGGCATCGAGCCTCGACAGCGGATTCAAGGGCGACTTCCTGCCCCACACCCTTTCCTCAGCGCTTCCCCCGGAGTCGGTCATCGAGAAGATCCGCCGGTTCGCCGAGGAGAAGCGCACCTATCGCATCGCCGAGCTCCGCCCGCACGGAATCGTCCTCGAAGGGCCGCCGGGCTTCGCGAGCCCCGGCTACTACTTCCGCATCCGGGTCGCTCCCTCGACCTCCGGCGGCTCGCGCCTGCGAGTCGCCTACCGCCCCCGGCTCCCGTTCTACTGGGTCCACTGGGGAGCCAAACAGCAGCTGGCCCGGCTTCTGGAGACGCTGGAGGAGATCACGTCGTAGGGAGGCAGGCGAACGGCGGGGCGCGGGCTTCCCGTGGTCAGGCTCCCACGACGTCAGG
>CAWANJ010000006.1:0-527674 GCA_963783385.1 uncultured Gemmatimonadales bacterium
CGACGTGGTGAAGCAAGCCTACGCGGCCTTCGGCCGGGGCGACATTCCCGCCGTGCTCGGGGCCATGGCCCCGGAGATGGCCTGGTCCGAGGCGGAGGGGAACCCGTACATGCCGAGCGGGGAGGCCTGGATCGGACCGGACGCCATCCTCGAAAAGCTGTTCATGCGGCTCGGCACCGAGTGGGACGGCTTCACCGTGCACACCGGCACTTTCCACGACACCGGTGACGTGGTGGTCATGGAAGGCCGTTACACCGGCACGTACCTGGCGACGGGGCGCGCCCTGGACGCGCAGGTGTGCCACGTGTGGACGCTGAGAGATGGGAAGCTGGTCAAGTTCCAGCAGTACGTCGACACGGGGCAGCTCCAGGAGGTGGTGCGCGCGGGCTCCTGAGCAGGCCCCCGACCCGGCCTCTGACAACGCCATGACACCCCCGGAACGGATCCGCCGCCTGCGCCCGCCGGGCCGCCGCGTGCGGCGCTTCCTGCGCTACGCGCTCGGCGAAGTGGTCATCGTCACGATCGGCATCCTCATCGCGCTCCAGATCAACGGCTGGAACGCGGCGCGGGTGGACCACGGCCGCGAGCACGGCTACGTCGCGTCAATGCTGGGGGATCTCCGGGCGGACATCGGCACCATCGACCGGACCGTCTCCGGAAATCGCATCGTGCTGGACGGGCTCGACTCCCTCCTCCAGCAGCTCGCCGACCCCCGGGACGACGCGGCGTACCGTCGTCACCTCTACCTCACGTCGCTGGTGCGGACGTACTGGTACCTGGTCGCCGACTTCCCCGAGCTCACCCTCACGCAACTCGAGAACAGCGGGAACCTGCAGCTCATCCGGGACGACAGCGTGAAGGTGGCTCTCCTCGGCTACCGGCAGACCATCAACGCGAGCCGGTACCAGTACGACGAGCTCACCCGGTACTTCCACGTGGTCGAGGCCACGGAGAAGCGGATCTTCGACTACCGGCTGGGCCGACGGGCCCTCGGATACATCGACGCCGACACGAGGCACATGCTGGGGCCCCTGGACGCGTTCGAGCCCCTGCTGCCGGAGGGCCGGTATATCCTGGATGATCATCCGGCTCTGCGGGCCCAGTACTACGGCGACATCCTCTTCTACCGGTCGACGCTCACCCTCACGGTCCATTTCCTCCTCGAGCAGCGTCAGACGGCCGAGGCACTGATCACGCTCATCGGCGCGCGGTACCCGTCCGTCGAGCGCGCCCGGCGGCGGGCGGACCACGGCACGTGAGTCGGCCAGCAAGGTTCGCGCGCGGGCTGCGCTGGTTCGCGGCCGAGTTCGCCGTGGTCGTCTCCGGCGTGCTGGTGCCCGACTCGGCGCGTGTGTGGCTCCAGTGGAACCGCGGCTGGTACTCGGATCCCCGGCCGGTCGCGGGCACGGTCACCACGCTGATCCAGACGGGCGACATTCGCCTGATCCGTGACCCGGCGCTGCGGGCCGGGATCGTCTCCTACGCGAACTCCATCACGACGGACATGCAGCGGCTCAGCAAGAACGTGGACCGGCTGATGGGGGCCAACGACGACGAGCGCGCGCGACTGGAGCGGGACGGTGTTCCGTCCGACATGGGCATCCGGGAGCCCGACCGCCCCGCCCGGGACAAGGAGAACGGCTCCAACACGGATGCGCAGGTCGAGCGCATGCTCAGGCGGTAGTTGCGTCCTGGAGCGTCCTGCGCGCGGACCCCGAGCTGCGTGCGATCCAGGCCGTACGTGTGGCGGGGTTCACAACTCGCGTACTCTACCTGAAGTGGACGCTCGCCAAGACGCGCGAGCTTCGCCGCCGACTCGAGAGGTCATGATGGCTACCGTCCTGTTCGTGCGCGTCAAGTCGGACCTGGATCCGGAGAAGCTGGAACGCCGCGTGGAGGAGCGCCGGCCCCGCTTCCTGGAGGGCCCGGGTCTCCTGCAGAAGATCTACGGGCGGGACCCGTCGACCGGACACGCGTGCGGGATCTACTTCTTCGAGTCCGCGGAGGCGCTGCGCGCGTACGGCGAGAGCGAGCTGGCCCGCACGATCGGCGCGGCCTACGAGGCCGTCGAGGTGCGCCGCGAGGTGTACCACGTGCTCTTCCCGCTCCGGCCGGAAGTGGGGCCGTTGGGGGGGCTGCAGGTTGGTCAGCCGACGAAGGTCGTGAACCGGCGTCCCCGGGGGGAGTGACGAACGTGAAGGACATCCAGATCCGCCACTGACTCTTCCGCAAGTCGATAGCCGCCCGTGCGGCGGCCCGGCTCCGGGACGCCTACCCCGACGCACGCGTCGAGACCGTGAGCGGGAAGCTCATGGAGATGACCGTGCGGGTGGATGGGGAGGCCGTCTACTCCACGCGGCACCTGGTGCCCGCCCGTCCCGAGGAGATCGCCCGCGGGGTGCGGGAGGCGATCGAGTCGAAGGGGAACGCCCGAAACGACCCGTAGGGAGCCGCAATGGCGGGACCAGGCCGCGGCGGCCGTCGCCGCCGTCGGCCTGCGCACCGCTCACGTCACCGTCGACACCTCGGGATGGCTAGCCTGCACCCCGTGTACCCCGCCTCGCTCGCGGTCAGTCGTCGACGACGAACGTCACCATCATGTTCACCTGGAACTCGGTGATGACCCCGTCCTTCACCCACACTTGCTGCTCCTTGATCCATGCACTGCGCACGTTGCGAAGCGTCTTGTTCGCCCTGGCGATTCCGTCTTTGACGGCGTCCTCGAAGCCCGTGGTCGAGGTCGCGCTGATCTCGGATACCTTCGCGATCGACATGTGATCCTCCTCGTGTTCCGTGGTTGATGGATCTTCTGGCAACTCCCCCCGTGAAAGCGGGGTCACGACAGCCGGAGTGAACGCGTACCAACGAGCTCACGCCAGGGCGGCCGCCTGCGAGGCCCGGAGTTCTCTCGAGCCGTCCATTCACCACCTGCGTCGGGAGAACAGGTGGATGACTGCCACGAAAAGGGCGGCCCCGATGATGGACCACAGAATCGGGAATGGACGGCCGCTGATGGTGACCATGAACGGCTCCGGGAGCGAGAGCGACCGTGCCACCCAGGGCCCGAGAAGGGCGCCAATGAAACCGAGAGCGATCGATACGATCAGACCGCCGCGGACGCCACCCGCAATGGCCTTCCCGATGGCACCGCAAACCGCCGCGATCACGATGAGAAGCACCAGTGCCGGCAGCGAATGGTCATGACGACCTCCGTTCGCGTTCTACTTCTCGATCGACTCGGCAACCCCGTCGAGGAGCTCGCCGACCTTTCGACGGGCCTTGCCGACGCTCTCCTCGACCGCGCCCTCGTCTTGCTGCCGAGCGCCCTCCTGCTCCAGAGCGCTGTCCCCCGTGAGGATGCCAGCAGCCTCCTCGATCCGCCCCTTCAGTTTCTTCACCTTGCCGTGGGCTTCCTGTTTCATGGTGTGTCCTCATGCGTTTGTGGATCCCGAGGATCTTCCTGGCGAGCCGGAGGCAAGGCGCGGGAGTCAGACTCGCATGATCCGCGCCCGCGAGGGGAGTTCCTCTGGCGCCCGCGCTCAGCGTACATCGCCCGGCGTGAACGGTCGGGTTCGACCGGTCTCGGCCTCCCGCACGGTCTTTACATCGGCCGGGCTTATCGCGAGGGCATCATTGCCGCAGGAGGACCGGACGTAGGAGAGCACGGCGGCCAGCTCCCGGTCGGTGAGACGCGCGCCGAAGGCGGGCATCGTTCCATTGAAGGCGGCACCGCTTACCTGCATGGATCCCTGAAGTCCATAGAGCACGATACGGATGGGCGTTCGGGCTTCCCCCGTCACCCAGTCCGACATCGCCAGCGGTGGGAACGCACCGGCCACCCCGCGCCCTCCGGCGCCGTGGCACGCCGCGCAATTCCGGGTAAAGACGTCCGATCCACTCACCTGCCCTCCGTCCCGTTCGGGCGGTGCCGCCGTATCGGAGGGCGTGTCCTGGAGCGCCTGTTCGTAGAGTTGGGCCATCCGGACATTCATCGCGGCCAGGTCCTGCTCACCGGCCTGCCGGTGCATCTCCGCCATGGCCTGGTGCATGCCGAGCATCTGTTGGTCCCACTCACGGACGCCGCCCATGCGCATTCCTCCAACCATGCCGCTGCCCATCATGCCACCACGCCCCATCGTGGCACCGCGGCCCATCATCCCACCCCGGACCATCGCGGTGTCGGAGAACATCAGCCCGTGCATCTCCGCCACTTGTCCATACATCTGCTGCATGGACTGGAAGACTCGACGCTGGTCGACGGAAAGCCCGGAGGCCATCCCGGCGTAGCGCGTCATGAGGGAGTCGTAGGCACCGCCGATCTGCGCATAGATCGCCCTCAGCCTCGCCGTGTCGGGGGCCTGTACCTGTACGGCCGCTGCGTCCGCCGCACCCGGGCGGCTGGAGCCGTCCGTCGGTCCGCAGGCGGAAAGGGCAAAGGGCAAGGCGCACAAGACGACCGAAAACGTCGTGCTCGTTCTCACAGGTTCTGCTCCCTTCGGTTCACGTCTGGCGAGCGTCGCCCGCCCATCGATGACACCGAGCAGGGGCGGCCCTCGAGAGGCGTCAAGACCGGTTCGCTTTGACTTGAAAATCTACGGGGAACGTCTGGCGTGGGACATCACTCATTCGACTGAGTTGTTGCCTAATCCGGAAGGACTACTGGACCCGGGACGACTCGAGCGTCGCGGCGCCCGCGCTCGGCGGGCCCGCGCCCTCAGTCTGGACTCGATCCAATATTTGTGTTATTCTTCATAGCATGACACGACACCCCCGAAGAGCTCCGGGCCACCCTCCGCAAGGCGGGCCTGCGCGCCACCGCCCAGCGCATCGCCGTGCTGAGCGTGCTGCGCGACTCGCACGACCACCTGTCGGCCGACCGCGTGACCGAAGAGGTCCGCTCCCGGCTGGGCACCGTGTCGACGCAGGCCGTCTACGACGTACTCGACGCGCTTACCTCGAAGGGCCTGGCGCGGCGGATCGAGCCGGCCGGGAGCCCCGCCCTGTTCGAAGGCCGCGTGGCCGACAACCACCACCACGTGGTGTGCCGCGTGTGCGGCGCCGTGGCGGACATCGACTGCGTGGTCGGCGCGGCACCCTGCATGCAGGCATCGGATACGCGCGGATACGTGCTCGACGAAGCGGAGATCACCTTCTGGGGCGTCTGCCCCGACTGCCAGGGCGGGCCGGGGCGGCCGAGTCCCCGGAAGCTTCCGCGAAGCTCCTGACCGCACGAGGGACGAGTTCTGACCGCGACTGATACGACCTCGAGACCCGACCGACGCAGGCCCGAACAAGAACCGACCAACCAGAGAGGAAGAGACGATGGCGAAGGACGAGAGGAAACCGACGACGACCGACTCGGGAGCCGCGGTTCCCAGCGACGAGTACTCCCTCACCGTGGGGCCCGACGGCCCGATCCTGCTGCACGATCACTACCTGATCGAGCAGATGGCCAACTTCAACCGGGAGCGGATCCCGGAGCGCCAGCCGCACGCCAAGGGCTCGGGCGCGTTCGGGCACTTCCAGGTCACCGAGGACGTGAGCGCCTACACGAAGGCGGCGGTGTTCCAGCCGGGCACGAAGACGGACACGCTCATCCGCTTCTCGACCGTGGCGGGCGAGCGGGGGAGCCCGGACACGTGGCGGGACCCGCGGGGCTTCGCCCTCAAGTTCTACACGACCGAGGGCAACTACGACATGGTCGGAAACAACACGCCGGTCTTCTTCATCCGCGACCCGATGAAGTTCCAGCACTTCATCCGGTCGCAGAAGCGGCGGGCCGACAACGGGCTCCGCGACCACGACATGCAGTGGGACTTCTGGACCCTGTCGCCGGAGTCCGCCCACCAGGTGACCTGGCTCATGGGTGACCGCGGCATCCCGAAGACGTGGCGCCACATGAACGGCTACTCCAGCCACACCTACATGTGGGTGAACGCCGACGGCGAGCGTTTCTGGGTCAAGTACCACTTCAAGACCGACCAGGGCATCGAGTTCCTGACCCAGGAGGAGGCGGATCGGATCGCCGGCCAGGACGCCGACTACCACCGCCGCGACCTGTACGAGGCCATCGCGCGCGGAGACCATCCGAGCTGGACCCTCAGGGTGCAGATCATGCCCTTCGAGGAGGCGAAGACCTACCGGTTCAACCCCTTCGACCTCACCAAGGTGTGGCCGCACGCGGACTACCCGCTGCACGAGGTCGGCCGGCTCACGCTGGACCGGAACCCGACCGACTTCCACACCGAGATCGAGCAGGCCGCCTTCGAGCCCAACAACCTGGTGCCCGGAATCGGGGTGAGCCCGGACAAGATGCTCCTGGCCCGCGTGTTCGCCTACGGGGACGCCCACCGGGCGCGCATGGGGGTCAACTACAAGCTGATCCCCGTGAACCGGCCGCAGTGCCCGGTGCACAGCTACAGCAAGGACGGGGCGATGCGGGTGCAGAACGTCTCCGATCCCGTGTACGCGCCCAACTCCAAGGGCGGGCCCAAGGCGGACCCGGAGCTGCACCCCTACATGGAGAAGTGGTCGGCGAGCGGCGAATTCATCCACGCCGCATACACGCCGCGCGAGGACGACGACGACTTCGTCCAGCCGGGCACGCTCGTCCGCGAAGTGATGGACGACGCGGCCCGCAACCGCCTGGTGTCCAACGTGGTCGGGCACCTCTCGAACGGCGTGTCCGAGCCCGTCCTGGAGCGGGCCCTCGAGTACTGGCGGAAGGTCGACCAGGACGTGGGAGACCGGATCGCCGAGGGCGTGGGCATGGCCGAGACCGTCGGGGCCTGAGGCCCGGAACGACCGTGGGCTGAAACCGGGCCCGCGAATAGAAGCCGGACCGGCGAATCGAGCCGGGTCCGCGAAGCGCCGCGCCGGATGCTCGCCCCGAGCGTCCGGCGCGGCGTTCGTCTTGCCGGCCCTCGCCCTGCCCCGGATCTTGGGGCATGCCTTCCCCCTCCGCGCTCCAGCGCTTCTTCGCCGAGCTCAAGCGGCGGCACGTGTTCAAGGTCGCCACCGTGTACGGGGCGACCGGGTTCGCGGTGCTCCAGGTGGCCAGCCTCCTGGCCGGCGGCATGGGGCTCCCGCCCGTCGTGCTCCGGGTCACGACCTACCTGGTCATCGTCGGCTTCCCGATCGCCGTGGTGCTGGCCTGGGCCCTGGAGATCACCCCGGAGGGCGTGAAGCGGACGGACCCGGTCACCGCCGCCGAGCTGGACGCGATCGTCGCCCGGCCCGCGCGGCACCGCTGGCCGTCCGGTCTCCTGGCGCTCGTGGGCGTCGCGGCGCTCGTGCTCGGCGCCTGGTGGGTGGGGCGGCGATCGTCCGCCGAGGAGCCCTCCGGTCCGGAGGGGGCCGCGCCGGGCGCTCCGCGGGTCGCGATGGCCGGCGTCGGAGGCGCCGGTGCCGCCGTCCTCAAGCGCGCCTACGCCGACCTCTCCAGGGACTCCCGTCCCTCCGTCGCCGTCCTCCCCTTCGCCGACCTCAGCCCCAAGCACGACCAGGGCTACTTCGCCGACGGGATGACCGAGGAGCTGATGAACGCGCTCACGCGGATCCGGCAGCTCAGGGTCGCGGGCCGGACCTCGTCCTTCGCCTTCAAGGGCAAGGACGAGAACATGCGCCAGATCGGGAAGGAGCTGGGGGTCCGCTACCTGGTCGCGGGGAGCGTGCGCAAGCAGGGGAACCACCTCCGGATCACGGCGCAGCTCGTGGACGACTCGAGCGATTTCCAGCTGTGGTCGAACGCCTACGACCGCACCCTGGACGACGTGTTCCGCATCCAGACCGACATCGCCGAGGCCGTGGCGGGCCAGCTCAAGGTGTCGCTCGGCCTGGCCGCCGACTCGTCGCTCGTGAAGCCCACGACCGACCAGAAGGCCTACGACCTGTACCTCACCGGCCGGGAGCGGATGCGGGCCCGGGGGACCGGCGTCCGGGCCGCCGTGAGCCTGTTCCGGCAGGCGACCGAGCGCGACCCGGAGTGGGCTCCGGCGTGGGCCGGGCTCGCGCAGGCCTATTCCCTGGTCCCCTACTACGCGAAGCCCGATTGGGAGGATGTCGACTCGGCCACGTGGGCGGCGGCGCTCGACTCGGCCGGAGTCGCGGCCCGCCGGGCCCTGTCCCTCGATCCGCAGAACGCCGCAGCGGAGGTCGCGCTCGGGAACGCGTTCCGCGACCGGTGGCAGTGGAGGGAGGCCGAGTCGCACTACCTGAAGGCGCTGGCGATCGATCCGGACGACGTGGAGGCCCACCAGCAGTACGCGGAGATGCTCGCCGGCGAGGGGCGCGTGCCGGAGGCGGTGCGGAGCGCCCGGCGCGCCGTGGCGCTCGACCCGAGCTCGCTCATCCGGCTCAACGCGCTCGGGTTCATCCTGGACCTGGACGGGAAGGTGTCCGAGTCCATCGAGGTCCTCTCCCGGGCGGTGGAGGCGCGGCCGGGCTTCCCGTCGGCCTACACGAACCTGGCCAGGGCGTACCTGCACCAGGGCGACCTCGCGGGCGCGGTCTCGGCGCTGCGGGCGATGCCGGCCGCGTTCGGCGTTCCCGTGTCGATCGACTCTCTCGAGCGCGGCTGGAAGGCGAACGACGGGCCCATGCTGCTGGCGTGCTGCCATGGGATCGTGTTGCCGTCGACGCTCCAGTCCCTGGGCGACACGGCGAGCGCCCTCGCCGCGGTCGGGCGCCTGGCCCGGTTCCTGGCGGACGCCCCGCCCTACTCCCCCAACGGCCTGGATGGGATCTGGCTCCTCCCGCCCTCCCTGGTCCACGACCCGCGGATAGCGCCGCTGCTCGAGCGGGCCGGGCTGAAGGCGTCGGGCGGACCGAGGGAGTAGGGGCGATACGAGCGCCGGCGCGGGCGCCGACCGACCGACGCCAGGCGAAAGGTGAACCGCACATGAGCGCATCCAGACTCCGCACCCTGGGCGAGGCCGTGAGCGTCATCGCGCTCGTGGGCTCCCTGGTGTTCGTCGGGATCGAGACCCGCCAGAGCGCCGAGGCCACGCGGGCGGCCACCGTGCAGCGGCTGGGCGACGCCTTGCGGACGTGGAACCTGACCATGGCCGATCCCCGGCTGTGGGGGCCGGCCGCCCGGATGATGCCCCTCGACGACTATTCCAAAGTCAGCACCGAGGACCGGGACGCGGTCGCGAGCCAGATTCGATCGCTGCTCGCGATCTGGTCCAACGTCCAGTTCCAGCACGGCCGTGGCTACCTGGATGATGACGACTGGCAGTCCATGCTGCGGAACATGCGGATGAACCTGGACGGGACGTACAGCGAGGGCTGGACCCGCCTGGTCCACTGGGTGTGGACACAGAACCGGCCGGTCTATCCGGACCGATTCCAGGCCCTGTTCGACAGCATCGACGCGGCGGCCTCGAGCGGTCGTGGCCCGGGAAGTGAGGCCATGGACATGCGGAGGCTGCGCGAGCTCGGGACCGGCTACACGGCCGCGTGGAACAGCGGCGACCCCGCGAAGGTGGCCGGCTTCTTCGCCCCGGACGGCTCTCTCAAGGTGAACGACGCGGAGCCCGCCGTGGGCCGCGAGGCGATCGCCGGCGTGGCCCGCGGCTTCATGACCGCGTTCCCGGACCTCCACCTCGTCATGGACTCCCTGGTGGAGAAGGACGGCGCCGCCCAGTACCACTGGACCTTCATCGGCACCAACACGGGCCCCGGCGGGACGGGCAAGGCCGTCCGGTTCAGCGGCTACGAGGCGTGGACCCTGGACCGGGACGGGCTCATCGCCCGCTCGCTCGGCCACTTCGACGAGGCCGAGTACCGGCGGCAGCTCGAGCGCGGCGTCGGGGGACCGTAGGGGCGCGGGCCCCATCCATGACGCTCTCGACGGTCGTCAATCTTGTCACGGCCGCCACGCTGCTGGCCGGCCTCCTGTTCGGAGTCGTCCAGCTGCGCCAGTTCCGAAAGGTGCGGGAGCGGGAGGCGGCCCTGGAGCTCCTGCGGACGTTCCAGTCGCCCCTGACGGCCCGGGCGCTCCGGCGGGTGTTCGAGCTCCCCTCCGGCCTGTCCGGCGAGGAGATCGAGGACGCCCTCGGCGGAGACATGGACCTGGTCTACGGTCTCATGACCACGTGGGAGAGCGTCGGCATCCTCGTCTTCCGGGGCGAGGCGTCGATCGACATGGTGGAGGACTTCTTCAGCGGCCCGGTACTCGTATCGTGGCGGAGGCTCGAGCCGCTGGTCCATCGGACGCGAGAGACGAGCGGACGCGACACGATCTCGGAGTGGTTCCAGTGGCTGGCGGACCGGATGGCCGAGCGGGAAGCGGCCGTGCCGCCCCGGCCCGCCCACATCGAGCACAGGGACTGGCGGCCCGGGAAGAACTGACGGCCGATCGACCCCGCGCCACCCGCCGAGCCGCGGTGAGGCGCGGCCGGGCGACGTGCGAGGAAGAGCGGACGCGAGCCGGGAGAACGCCATGCACCTGCCCTTCGGTCACAAGCAGTTCCTGGACGTGTTCGGCGCCTACAACAGGGCGTTCTGGTGGGCGGCGCTCCTCCTGTGGCTCGCCACGGCAGCGGTGGCCGTCCGGTGGCTTCGCCATCCGTCCCGCGCGGGCCGCCCCGTGATGTGGCTGCTGGTCGCGCACTGGATGTGGTCGGGCGTGGTCTACCAGTTCGGCTACTTCCGCGCCATCAACCCGGCGGCGACGGTGTTCGGGGTGCTCTTCCTGGTGGAAGCCAGCCTGCTCGCCCGGGCGGCGGCAAGCCGGCCCCCGCTGGTCCTGGGCGCGGCAGGCGGGGCCTGGCGCGTGCTGGGGCTGCTCTTCGTCGGATACGGCCTGATCTACCCGCTGCTCGGTCTCGCGCTGGGCCTGGCCTATCCCCGCATGCCGACGTTCGGCGTGCCCTGCCCCACGGCGATCGTGACCATCGGGTTCCTGTTGACGGCGAAGGTCGAGCGGGCGAGGGTCCTGGCCGTGATTCCGCTCATCTGGGCGATGATCGGGAGCTCGGCGGCCTTCGCGCTCGGCATCCGGGCCGACCTGATGCTCGCCGTGGCGGGACTCGCGCTCCTGGTCCGGCTGATCGGCTCCTTCGGGGCGCCCCGACCGGCCCGGGCGTCGAACCCCTAACCGAGGACCACGCCATGCGCCTGCTGGGCAAGACCGCACTCATCTCCGGGGCGGCCTCCGGGATCGGACGGGCCACGGGCCCACCGGTTCGCCGGGGAGGGCGCCCGGGTCGTGGTGACGGACCTGGACGGGGAGGCGGCCGAGGCCGCGGCGCACGAGGTGCGCCGGGAGGTCGGCGGAGAGGCGCTCACCCGGAAGCTGGACGTGCGGGAGGAGACCGACTGGGCGGAGGCCATGGAGGAGGTGGCCGGCCGCTGGGGCGGCCTGGACCTCCTGGTCGCGAGCGCCGGCATCTCCCACGCGCGGCCCTTCACGGAGATGACACTCGAGGAGTGGCGCGACGTGCACGCCGTCAACCTGGACGGCGTCTTCCTGGGCACCCGTCACGCCGTCCGCGCCATGCGGGAGACGGGACGCGGCGGGAGCATCGTGGTGGTCGGCTCCGCCTCCGGCGTCCGGGCCAGCGCCGGCGCCGCCGCCTACTGCTCCAGCAAGGCCGCCGTGCGCCACTTCGTGAAGGCGGCGGCGCTCGAGTGCGCGGGGGACGGCATCCGGATCAGCGCGGTCGTGCCGGCCGGCGTCGTCACCCCCATGTGGTCTAGCATGCCCTTCTTCGAGGATCTCGTGCGGGAGAAAGGGGAGGAGGGGGCGTGGGAGGTGCTGGCCGAGGGCACGCCGCTCGGACGCTTCGCCCGGCCGGAGGAGGTCGCCGCCGCGATCCTCTACCTGGTCTCGGACGAGGCCTCCTACGTGACCGGGACGGAGCTCCGCGTGGACGGGGGGTACACGGCCTGAAGGGACATCCTGCCACAAGGGAGGCTCCATGAACGACACGGCGACGTACGGGCGATCGACCCGAGTCTTGGCCTGGTTCCTGGCGGTCTCCTACGGGGTCGGAGCTCCGCTGATGGCGATCCTGGAGCACGGGAGCCAGCTGTTCTCGCAGCGCTTCGACCTCCCGCCGGAGCTCATCTATCTCACCTGCGTGGTCCAGTTCGCCTGCGCGATCGGCGTGCTCGTGCGCCCCCTGGCGGCGTGGGCGGCCGCCGGCCTCACGGTCACGACCCTGGGCGCGGTCGCTTCGCACCTGAGGATCCACTCCCCCACGAGTGCCGGGCCGGCGCTGGCCTATACGGTCCTCCAGGCGTGGTTCTGGTACCGGACGCGAGCGGCCGGCGAACCCCGGCGCCAGCCGAAGAACGAGTCCGTCGGGTAGGGAATGAACATGGGCCGGCGCGGATGATCGACGAGGACGTCCGCATCGGGAAGCGGGAGGCGACATGAGCGAATCCGAGGCCGGCACGATCGCCCGGGCATTCCTCCAGGTGTGGTCGGCCGGTCACCTGGACCTGCTGGACCAGCTGGCGCACCCGGACATCGTGGCCCGCTACCCCCACTTTCCGGAGGCGGTCCGGGGCCGCGACGCCTACCGGGCCATGCTGGAGGAGACGTTCGCCAGCTTCCCGGACCTCCGGACCACCGCCGACCGGGTGGTGGCGAACGGCGATGAGGCCGCGGTGGTCTGGCACTACGAGGGCACCCACCAGCACGGAGAGCTGTTCGGCGTGGAGCCGGCCGGGCGCCGCGTGAGGGTCGACGGCATGTCCATGTACCGCGTCGCGGACGGCCGCGTGGTCGAGGAGCGCGGCGTGGCCGACATCGCCGGACTGATGATGCAGCTGGGGGCGCTGTCCTAGGGGGACTCGCGCCGGTCCGCGGCACGATGCTACGCTGACGTGTCGCTTTTCGAAATCCTACGTCATAGCCGCACGCACTCGAGGACGAGGGTACGCCGATGCGCGTCGAGCCGCTCTCCCGACCCGGCCACCACGCGCCCCTCCAAGCCCTGTCGTCCCTCGCGAGCCTCCCCCGGGTGTCCCGATCGGCCGGGGCACTCGTCACGTCCCTCGTGGTTCTGTCCGGCTGCTCCGGGAGAGCCGGGGCCCCGTCCGCCTGGACCGTCACGCGCGACACCCTGCCATCCGGCGCCGTCCGCGTCACGAACACTCCGCCCACCGGGAGCCCGGCGCCGGACCGGGTGCTCGAGGAGAACCTCCGCATCGGGACGCGGGAGGGGCAGGGACCGGCCCAGTTCGGGGCCATCATGGGCCTGGCGGTCCTCAGCGACGGGCGCATCGCGGTGCTGGACGGCCAGGCGAAGCAGGTCCGCCTGTTCGACCGGACGGGGGCCTACCTCGAGTCCTTCGGCGGCGAGGGGCAGGGACCCGGGGAGCTGGAGGTCGGGTGGGGCCTGATGCGCGACCGCCGCGACCGGCTGTGGGTCCCCGACTATCGGAACGCCCGCATGAGCGTGTTCGACCCGGACTCCGGCTTTCTGCGGTCGTTCCCCATGAAGATCTCGAGCTACGGCTACTTCTGGTCGGGCGCCATGCTGGCCGACGGGCGGATCGTGGAGCTGGCACTGGTGCCGTCGGGCTTCGTATTGCGGGTCTACGGTCGCGACATGAACCAGGTGGACTCCGCCCTGCTGGCCAAGCTCCCGCCCGAGCCGGCCAACCCCGGGGACTCTCCCAACTCCTTCGTGTGGACGGCGCCCGACCGGAGCCGGGCCGTCTACATCACGGTGCCCTTCTATCCGCTCACCAGGCGCGCCTTCGGCCCGTCGGGCGACGTGTGGTCGAGCCCCCCGGCCGGCGACCCCTCATACCGGATCACGCGCGGGTCCCTCGACGGCGACACGGCGGTCGTCCTGGAGACGAAGCGCCCGCCGGTGCCGGTCTCGCCGGCCGAGCGGGATTCGGCCATCCAGTCGATCCGCGCCCAGTTCGCGGACTACAGCGCTCACGTCGACCTGGACTGGTCCAAGATCCCCAGGGTCCGGCCCGCCATCTCGGGGATGTTCGTCTCCGAGAGCGGCCAGCTGTGGGTGAGAACCCCGGCGACGAGCACCGGAGTGCGGTTCGACGTCTACGCCCGCGATGGGAGCCACCTCCGCACCGTCGAGACGTCGCGGGCCATCGCGCCCCAGCCGCCCCCGATCGTCCGCGGCGACACGCTGTGGGCCGTGGTCAAGGACGCGGTGGGCGTCCAGTACGTGGTGCGGGGAACGATTCGGGCGGCCGGAGGGATGCCACGAGCGGCCGGAGGGACGTGATGAGGGCGCCGAGCGCACGCTGCGGCGCCCTCGTCCCGGCCCTCGTCCTCCTGCTCGGCCTGTCGCGCCCCGCTCTCGGGCAGATGACACCCACGCCGAGACATGGTCCGGACTGGTACTACGACCACGGCTTCCTGCCCGTCGAAGTGGCTGTCGTCGACTCCCTGCCCTATGGGGGAGCCCCCGCCGTCGTCATGCGGCGGACCGACCGCGCCCCGGCCGAGCCCCACGACTACCTCCTGATGGCCCGGTCCCACGCCTCGGCGAAGCTGCTCCGCGACACGCTGTTCGACCTGTTCTTCCTCCAGTCGCGCTACGGGACCTGTCCGAAGCGCGCCCGCGTCATGCGGGTCAACGGGACCGGTCATGTGCCCCCGCCCCGCTGGAACGCCACCTCCGACTCGGGGGTGGCCGAGACGCTGCGCGAGCTCCGGGCGAAGAAGGTCGAGGAGATCCCGGACGTGGGCCGTGGCCGCGAGATCGAGATGTGGATCCGCCGATACTATACGTTTCCGGTGGAGCAGCCCCCACGCGGCGGGCCCGTCCACCGTGTCTGCTGACCACCGGCTCCCGCAGCGACCCACACCAGACGAGGAGACCCCATGAGCGACGAGGTCGAGGCCTTCCTGTCGTCCCTTCCGGAGGAGTTGGAGAGGATCGCCCGGGCCCTGCGCGGCCGGATCCGGGAGATCGTCCCCGAGGCCGTCGAGAAGCGCCACGGCGGCTGGAAGATCCTGGAGTACAGTCGGAATGGGTCGATGAAGACGTCCATCTGCGCCATCGCGCCCCACTCGAGGCACGTCAACCTGCAGCTCTTCCATGGGGCCGGCCTGGAGGACCCGCTCGGCCTGCTCGAGGGCACCGGCAAGACCGCCCGGCACGTGAAGCTCCGCAGCGTCGAGGACGTGGCCCGTCCGGGGGTCGGACGGCTGATCGAGCGGGCGGCCGAGGCGGCGGGGGACGGGTAGGGCGGGGCCGACGCTTCCGGCGCTCCGGAGGTCACCGGGCACCCCCCGGCCCCGCCCCGCCGGTCCAAGGGGACGGAGCCCCCCTCCTCCTGCAGCCCGGCCTCCAGGGTCCGAGCCTGGTCCTCACCGACGGCGATGGCCATGAGATCCTGCGGCTCGGCGGTCCGGCGTCGAGGCCCACCCACGAGTGACCGCGGCACCGCGCGGGGCGTCGCCATGCGCCCCCGCGGCCGTCTGTGTCACGCCGCGTGGGCCCGGGCCTTCGTCGCGCTCGTGACGACGTTCGAGGACGTGAGCCTCGGAAGGCTGCGGGCGAGCTGACCGCGCTCTCCCCTTGACCTTCTACAGGAGCTGACGTAGCTGTGAACCTCTCTTGTAGAAGAACGAGGGGAAAGGCACGCGATGACCGGCACACGACTGGACCTGCCACAGGGCACGCTCGACCTCCTCATCCTGAAAGCGCTTTCCCTGGAGCCCATGCATGGCTGGGGGATCTCCGAGCGCATCCACGCCGTGTCGCGCGAGACGCTGCAGATCCCGCAGGGCTCGCTGTATCCCGCCCTCCACCGCCTGGAGCGGAAGGGGTGGGTGAAGGCGCACTGGGGGACGTCGGAGAACAACCGGCGGGCGCGCTTCTACGAGCTCACCGGCGCCGGCCGAAAGCAGCTGGCCCGCGAGACGGACCAATGGGAGCGCCTCACCGGCGCGGTCCGGCTCGTCCTCCAGATGCGCTGAGCGCGGCGGAAGAGCGATGCTGAGCGAGCTGTGGAGCGACCTTCGCTACCGGGCACGGGCCCTGTTCCGGCGCTCCGAAATGGAGCGGGAGCTGGAGGCCGAGCTCCGCGACCACCTGGAGCGGGAGGCCGAGAAGTACGAGCGCCAGGGGCTCTCCCCGGAGGAGGCCCGGCGCCGGGCCCGGCGCGCCTTCGGGCGCGTGGGACGCGTGAAGGAGGACGCGCGGGCCGCCCGCGGGACGGCGTTCATCGAGAGCGTCTTCCAGGACCTCCGCCTCGCGCTGCGAGGCTGGCGCGCGCGGCCGGCGTTCGCCGTGCTCATCATCGTGATCCTGGCGCTCGGCATCGGGGCCACCTCGGGCATCTTCAGCCTGGTGGACGGCATCCTCCTCAGGCCGCTGCCCTACGCGCACCCGGAGCGCCTCGTCCAGCTCGAGCAGGCCTACCCGGAGATCGGGCTCGACGCGTGGAAGCTCTCCAACGAGAACGTGGCCATGTACCGGGACCACGTGCCCGAGCTCGAGGCGTTCGCGGGCTGGACGCAGCACGATGTCACGCTGCTCCGGGACGGACGGCCGCGGCGGCTGAGCGCGGTGCGGGCCACCGGCGAGTTCTTCCGGGTGCTGGGCGTCGGCCCGCTGCTGGGCCGCACCTTCGGCCGCGACGAGGACGGGCCCCGGCCCGCCGACGTGGCGGTGCTCTCCTACGGGCTGTGGCAGGAGGCGTTCGGGGGACGCAGGTCGGCGTTGGGCTCCACGCTGGAGCTGGACGGGCGCTCCTACCGCGTGATCGGCGTCATGCCGCGGGGCTTCGCCTTCCCGCGCCCCGACGCCCGGGTCTACCTCCCCCTGGGGCTCGACCCGACGCGCAGGTTCGGCTGGTACATCACGGGGATCGGCCGGCTGGCCCCGGGCGCCAGCCTCGCCCGGGCGCGGGAGGACTCGCGCGCGGTGATGTGGCGCTGGGCGGGCACCCTGCCGAGCCTGTTCCACGGCGTGGACCCGCGCACCACGCGCATGACGACCCTGGTCCGGCCCTTCCATGACGTGATCACCGGGGACGCACGCCGCCCGCTCGAGGTGCTCCAGGCGGCGGTCCTCCTCATCCTCCTCATCGCGGTGGCCAACATCGCCCTCCTGTTCTCGAACCGAGCGGCGGGCCGAAGCCGGGAGATGGCCATGCGCAGGGCGCTGGGCGCCAGCGGCCCGCGCCTGGCCCGGCAGCTCCTCACCGAGAGCCTGGCCCTGGCCCTGGTCGGGGGAGCCCTCGGGGTCGGCCTCGCCTTCCTCCTGGTGCACGGCGTCACGCACGCGCCGGCCGTCTCGCTGCCCCGGCTGGGCGAGGTGGGCGTGAACGGGCGCGTGCTGGCCTTCACGGCCCTCGTCTCGGTGGCGGCCGGCGTGGGCTTCGGGCTCGCCCCGGTGGCCAGGGTCCTCCGGGAGCGCGCCCCGGCCCGCCTGGCCGGCGCCGAGCGGAGCGGAGGGAGCGCCGCCACGCGCCGCTTCAACGGGGCGCTCATCGTCGTGCAGCTCGCGCTGGCGGCCGTCCTCCTCATCGGCGCGGGGCTCGTCCTCCGCAGCCTCCACGACCTGACGAACACCGGGCTCGGCTTCGAGCCCCGGGGCGTCACCACGATCGCCCTGCCCCTCTCGGGCCGGAAGTTCGCGAGCGACTCGCTGGTGGCGCGGACCGGGTCGGAGATCGTGGACCGCGTGCGCCGGGTGCCGGGGGTGCGGGAGGCGGCCATCTCGTCGGCCCTGCCCATCGGCGGCCGCTTCAACACGGACGGCTACGTGGTCGAGGGCCACCCGCCGCCGTCGAAGACCGAGATGGAGACGCAGACGGTCCTCATGGCGACGGGGCCCGGCTACTTCCGCACGCTGGGGATCCCGCTCCTGTACGGGCGCGACTTCGACGACCGGGACCGGGCGGACGCCGTGCCGGTGGTCATCGTCGACCGGGCGCTGGCGGCGCGCTACTGGAAGGGCGCCGACGCGCTCGGGCAGCGGATGCGCCTCACCGGCGACACCGCCACCTGGTACACGATCGTGGGGGTCGCGGGGAACGTCCGGGACGAGAGCGCCGCCGTGCCGCCCCGGCCCCACTCCTACTTCCCGTTCGCGCAGATCCTGGACCGGCACGCGATGCTCACCGTGCGCACGGCGGGCGCGCCCGGGCCGGTGGTCGCCGCCGTCCGGAGGAGCGTGGCGGCGGTCGTTCCGGGGGTGCCGCTGGACGACGTCCGCTCCCTGGCCGACTGGGTGGGGAGCTCGCTCGACACGCAGCGGATCACCGAGCTCCTCCTCGCGGCGTTCGCGCTCCTGGCGGCGGTGCTGTCGTGCGTGGGCATCTACGGCGTCATGTCGCTGTACGTCACCGACCGGCGGCGCGAGTTCGGCGTGCGGCTGGCCATCGGCGCCGAGCCCGGCGGACTCGTGCGCATGGTGCTGGGCGAGGGGATGACGCTCGCCGTGGCCGGGGTCGCGGCGGGGCTCGCCGGCGCCTTCGTGGCCACCCGGTGGCTGGGCAGCCTCCTTTACGGAGTGAGCCCCACCGATCCCGCCGTGTACGGGATCCTGGCGGCGGCCCTCCTGGCCGTGGCGGCCGCCTCCGTCTACCTCCCGGCCCGGCGCGCGGCCGGGAGCGATCCGCTGGAGGCGCTCCGGGCGGAGTGAGGGCCTCGCCGACGGCGGCCTGCGGCACCCCACCTGGCTCGATCCCTCCAGCGCCCACGCGGCGGGGACCTTCTTCACATCGGGACACGGCCTTACCTTTCGGCGACCCGAAACCAGACGGGGGCGTGAGACGCCGGCTCGGCGCGCTCCTCTGCCGGACCTCACGCGATCGCCGCGGTTCCCTCCGTTTCCATCGAAGGGAGACCATCCGATGAGACAGAGCAGCTCGCGCATGTGGCGCATCTGGTTCGTGGTGGGCGGACTCCTCTACCTCGGCGGACTCCAGCACCCGCACGGCGCTCTGGTCGACATGCTGCCCGACCCGGCCTGGATCCGGGCCCACGTCACCATCCTGGCCGGCCTGGTCGTGCTCGTCGCCGGCCTCGTCTCCTTCCGCCGGAGCGTAGAGGTCTCTCCCCGCCTGCGCCGCTGGGTGGGATTCGCGATCGTGATGACGGCGTTCGAGGTGCTGGAGATGGCGGTGCACACGTTCGCCTTCGTGGATGCGGACGCGCTCGCCTCCGGGGCCGCCACCCCGGTCCTCACCACGCACCTGGGGATGGCCACCGCGATCTACACGCCCTACGCGATCTCCATGATCGGGCTGATCTGGCTGGGGCAGCGCGAGGGCGCGCTCGGGTCGCCGTGGATCGGGTGGATCGGCCTGTTCGGCGCCGCGGCGCACGGCGTCGTCATGTGGCTGGTCTTCGTGTTCGAGGTGAGCGGGTCCGGGATCCTCTTCCCTCTCTCCGTGTCCCTGGCCATCTGGTTCATCCTGGCGGGCGTATGGCCCGCCGGGAGCCTCCAGCCGGCGGGCGCCGCGGAGACGGCTTCCCGAGTCGGAGGCCGGCGCGGCGCATGACCGCGCGCCCGGTGGACGCCTCGCGCCGCGGAGCCCTGAGATCCGCTGGCTGGCTGTACTTCCTGGTGGCGCTCACCGCGCCCATCGGACTCGTCTACGTCCCGAGCCGCCTCTTCGTGGCGGGAGATGCGGGCGCGACCGCCGAGCGCCTGCGCACCTCCGGGGCGCTCCTCCGGCTGGGGGTGGGGAGCGAGCTTCTCCACCAGGTCCTCGTCATCTTCCTCGCCCTGGCCCTCTACCGACTGTTCAGGGCCGTGAGCGAGCGGCAAGCCCGGCTCGTCGTGATCCTGGGAGCGCTCGTCCCCGTCCCGATCATGTTCCTGAACGTGCTGAACGAGATCGCCGCGCACATGCTCGCGGGCGGCGCCCATGCCCTGTCGGCCCTGGGACGCCCCCAGCTCGACGCTCTCGCCTACCTCTTCCTCCACCTCCACGGTCAGGGGATCGAGGTCGCGTCGGTGTTCTGGGGTCTGTGGCTGTTTCCGCTCGGACTCCTGGTGGTGCGGTCGGGATTCGTCCCACGGATCCTGGGGCTCCTCCTGTTCGTGGCGGGGGCGGCCTACCTGGCGGATGCGTTCACCACGTTCCTCCTGCCGTCATACGCACGCTTCGTCGGCGCGCTGGCCACGGTTCTGGAGATCGGGGAGCTCCCCATGGTCCTGTGGATGTTCGTCACGGCCCTGCGCACACCGCGGGGGGCCCCGGCGTGAGATGGGACGCCCACACGCGAGGTGGGCCGCGCCCGACCGGTGCGGGCCGCGCCCTTCAGTCCAGCAGGCTGCCGCTGGCCCGACTCCAGCTCCAGGAGCCGCCGCTTCCGCCACAGCCCGCCGCCGTAGCCGGTGAGGCTCCCGTCGGCGCCGATGACGCGGTGGCAGGGGACGAGGATGGCGATCGGGTTGTCGCCGTTGGCCCGGGCCACGGCGCGCACGGCGTCGGGACGGCCCAGACGGCGGGCCTGCTCGCCGTAGCTCCGGGTGGCGCCGTACGGGATGGCCAGGAGCTCGGCCCACACCGCCTCCTGGAACGCCGTCCCGGCCGCGTGGAGCGGCACGGTGAACTCACGGAGCTCGCCGGCGAAGTAGCGCGCCAGCTCGTCGGCCAACTGCTCGGCGATGGGCGACTCGCCGACCACGGCGCCCGGCGTCGTGCCGCCCTCGGCGGCCGTCCCGAGGCGCTTCGCCACGCGCTCGAGCTGCGTCTCGGCCCGCCGGCCGTCGGCGAACTCGAGGAGGCAGAGCGCCTCGTCGGTGGCGCCGGCGATCATGGGTCCGAGCGGCGTGGACAGCTCCGTGAGTCGGATCATGCTGGACAGGATCGCGTGTCTCCAGCGCCGCGTCCACCGCGCCCGGACGGCCGGGCACGAGACGGCCGCGAGGGCGGGCGGAATGGGGTCGCGGCCGCGGCGGCCCGGATCCACCTTGAGAGGGGCGAGCGAGGCGCGGGACGGGCGCCGTGGGACCCGGCGGCGGCCACGATACCGCGGAGACGGGAGGGACCATGTCCAGGAACGCTGGCTACTCGGGGACGCCGCTGGTGAAGAAGCTCGGGCTGAAGCCCGGCATGGGCGCGCGGCTCCTGGGCGCGCCCGAGGGCTACTGGGAGCTCCTCGGCGGGACGCCCGCGGCGCTCGGCGTCGAGCCCCTTCCGGTCGGGGCAGGCCGCAAGGCCGCCTTCACCCACCTGTTCGCCGCGGACCCGGCAGCCCTCGAGGAGCGTCTGGCCGGGGCGCGCGCCGGCATGGAGGAGGACGGCATGGTGTGGGTGTCGTGGCCCAAGAAGGCCTCGGCGGTGCCGAGCACGATCGGCCGGGCCGAGGTCATGGCCGCCGGCAAGGCGGCCGGGCTGGTGGACGTCAAGGTGTGCGCGGTGGACGAGACGTGGTCGGGGCTCAAGTTCGTGATCCGGGTGGCGGACCGGACGAAGAAGGGATCCGGGGGAGACGGGTGAGCCGCGCGGGCCGGGCGGCGCGACGTCGGAGGCCGCGATGAGGAAGCAGTACTACCTGAAGCCATCTCCCCGCGGGCTCCTGGCCTGGGACGTGGACCGCCTCGTCGCCCTCACCGCCGACTTCCCCGTCCGCGACCTGCCGCTGGAGAGCGTCCGCGAGCTCGACGAGCCGCACTGGTACGGCGCCGAGGGCGACGTCCCCACCGTGCGCTCGGTGGCCGAGCACGCCGGGCTGATCGAGGAGGCGGACCTCGCGCATCCCGTCATCCTGTCCGCGGAGGGGCGGGTCATGGACGGCATGCACCGGATCGCGAAGGCGTGGCTCGCGGGACGGGCGTCGGTCCCCGCCGTCCGGTTCGAGGCCGACCCATCGCCGGACTACGTGGGCGTCGATCCGGAGGATCTGCCCTACGACGAGTAGCGACCGGGCGGCGAGGGGCGGGCGCTCGGCGATCCGGCCGGCTCGGCGGTCCGGGCGCCCGCGTCCAGACGCCGGCGGCGGAGGCGCCACGCGCCGGATTACTCTGGCCCCCCGGTCAGAGCCAGCATCGAGAGCCTGCCGACCTCCTCCCGGTAGCGCCGCGCACTCCACCCGCGCTGCAGCACGAGGTCCTCCCAGGTGCGTAGGGAGGTGAGCGTCCACAGGAGGTCGGCGGCCACCGCCTCGTGCAGCCCCTCCCGCAGCGAGCCGTCCCGCCCCAACCGGGCCACGATGGACCGGCAGCCGCGGAGCCGGGATTCGAGCCGGTCCCGCCACGCCCGCTCCGCCTCCTCGTCGCGTCGTCGCACCTCCTCGAGGGCGAGTGCCACCGGCCAGATCCCCGGGTTCATGCGCGCCTGCAGGTCGACCATCTCGCGAACGGCATCGAGGCCGGTCGCCGCCCGCTCGATCCGCCGGATCGCGTCCGGCAGCCCGCGCCGCAGGTCCGCGTGGCGCGCTACGGCGGTGAGGAGGTCGCCGCGGCCCCCGAAGTGGAGGTAGAGGGCCTGGCGGGAGACGCCGGCCCGGCGCGCGACCTCCGCCATCGACACCGGGGCGCCCCGCGCCTCGAGGAGGAGGGCCAGGGCGGCGTCCAGGATGCGCTCCCGGGTGTCGGGGTCGCCGGGCCGGGAAGCGGGAGGGTCGGCGGCCACGCGATCCGTTCCAGCGGGGTCGTGCGGCGTCGGATCGGACGGCGGCGGGCCCGAACTTGAGGGCTTACTTGACATGCTATAACGTGACGTTAGCTTGACATACTGTCAAGTAGCCCGACTCGCGGGCACCACGAATCGTACGAACGGGTACGGATCGCGCGATCCGCGCCGACCCCCTGAACGAGAGAGGCCGTGAACATGGTACCGCATAAGGATGACACGGAGATCGCCGCGCTCCTGGACACGTTCGTCGAGGGTTGGAACGCGGCGAGCGGGACCGCGCTCGCCCGCGCGTTCGCGCCGGATGCCGACTTCACCAACGTCATGGGTCTGCGCGCGCGAGGGCGGGAGACGATCGCGCACGGGCACGACGAGGTCCTGGCCACCGTCTTCCGGGGCACCCGGATGGCCGCCTCGGTGGAGAGGATCCGCGTCCTTCGCCCGGACGTGGCCGTGGTGGAGGCTTCGCTCGCACTTCGCGCGGCGGACGGCGGCCCCTTCGTGGGGCCCGGCGAGTCCAGGGCCACGTTCGTGGCCACGCGCGAGGCGGAGGGCTGGACCATCGCCTCCTTCGTCAACATGATTCCCTTCACCCGGCCGGCGGCGGGCCCCGTGGAGCGGAGCCTGGCCGCGGGCTGACCCCCGAGAGGAGAGCGGCCATGACCTCCGTCCGTGCCCTGGCGCGCACGCCGCTGCCCCGCGGCCTCAGCGTGGCGCTGTGCGGACTGGTGGTCGCGGGCATCGTGCTCGTGGCCCGCGCCGCCGCGCTCCTCGCCCCGGCCACGCCGCATCCAGGCGTCGTGATCCTGTCCGCCACCTTCGACCTCACGGTGACGGCCTCGGTCGTCACCTGGTGGTGGCTCCGCCGCGACTTCGGATGGTCGGCGCGGGCCCTGGTCGCGATCTTTCTCACCTCGGTCGCGCTGGCTGGCCTCGTCCTGCCCGCGGGCGGCGAGGGAGCCCTCCACGTCCTGGACCTGGCGGCCGCCCCGCTCGAGCTCGTCCTCCTCGTCTACCTGGCGCGGAGGGTCGTCGTGGCGCGGCGAAGGGTGCGGGCGGACGCGCGGGCCGGAGGCCCGGAGCCAGACGTGCAGGACACCATAGCCGCCGCGGCCGCGGCGGTCGTGGGACGCGGACGCTTCGCCGAGCTCCTCGCCTACGAGAATGGCGGTCCTCTACTACGCGCTGGCTCCGCACCCGGGAGGGCGAGACACGCGGGGTTCCGAGCCGACGGCGGGCGCGGAGGTGGACCCGGCGGAGAGCGCCGCGCCGGCCACCGCCGCCGATCCCGCGACGCTCACCTACCACCGGAAGACCGCCTACGGGGCCATCGTGTTCGTGCTCCTCCTGGCCACGCTGGCCGAGGTCCCGGCGGTGCACTTCCTGGTGCGTCAGTGGAGCGAGCGGGCCGCGTGGCTGCTCACGGGCCTCGGCCTGTACGGGGTCCTGTGGATCATCGGTGACTGGCGGGCGTCCCGCACCCGGCCGATCCGCGTGGAGGATGGGACGCTGCGCGTCCGATTCGGGCTCCGTTGGCGGCTGGACATCCCGCTCGGCGCCATCCTTGAGGTGCGCGCTCCCACGACGGCCGAGAAGTCGGCACGCGACGCCGTCGACCTCAAGCTGGCGCTCGCCGGCGCCTCCTGGATGCGGCTCGAGCTGGACCGGCCCGTCCAGGCGAGGGGTCCCTACGGGATGCGTCGCGAGGTGCGCACGCTCGGGCTCGGGCTCGATGAGCCCGATCGGCTGCGGACCCTGCTCGCGGACGACGGATGAAGAGGTTCGGCACAGACGGAGGCACCCTGGCGAGCGCCGCCGAGAGGGTGGCCGACTTCGAGCTACCCCTCGACCTCGACGCCAGCTTCGAGCGCCTGGTCGACCTGCACCACGCCGGGCTGGAGCGGGCCTGCGGCTGATGCCCCGGGCGCCGCGCGCCAGAAGGGCACCGCCACCGCGAGACCCGTGACCACCGCCACGGCCAGGGCGCCGGCGGCCCCGGCCGCGCCCGGCTTCGCCGTCATCACGAACACGACGGCCAGCGCCACGGTCTGGGTCATCAGCTTGGCGCTCCAGCTCACCGGATCGCGCAGGAGGCGCCGGGCCCGGGGCGAGAGTCCCTGCTCGGCGAGCTCGCGGCCCAGGGCCCGGGCGCGTCCCGCCTCGATCCCCGAGCCGAGCACGACGATGAGAGCGAGCCCGGCGAGCGAGGCCTGGATCCAGGGAAGCGACCAGCTCCAGCGTGCGTGGGTCATGTAGATGCCGGTCGCCAGCAGACCGAGGACGGCGACCGGGAACAGCCGGACGACCCGCCCCACGAAGCGTAGCCACGAGGCCGCCTCGTCGGCGTCCCGCGCCGCGCGGAGACGGAGGGCCGCGTGCAGGGCCAGGGCGGCGGCCGCGGTGGCCAGGAGCAGGGACGCCAGGTGGGTGAAGAGGGCGACGTGGTACGCGTTCAAGGATGCCTCGCCTGCGTTCGGGGTTGTGGTCTGCGCTTCATATTGGATATAGTCTACTATATTGAATGCGACTGTCAAGCGGACCGGCCCGGAGCAGGCCGGCCGCTGGCGCCGCTCGCGGCAGCGTGTCGGCCCTCGCGGCGGCGCCCGTCCAGGGGGCGAGATCCGGTCCGCACACGGAGGCCAGAAAGAGCCATGACCGAGGAGACCCGGCCCTACCACTCCCCCGCCCGGCGGCGGCAGGCCGCGGAGACGCGACGCCACATCCTGGCGAGCGCCCGGCGGCTGTTCGTCGAGCGCGGCTACGGCGGCGCGACCGTGGAGGCGATCGCGGACGGGGCCGGCGTCGCCGCTCCGACCGTGTACGCCTCCCTCGGCTCCAAGCGCGGCATCCTCATGGGGCTGCTGGACGAGATGGCGGCGGACGCGGACCGCGAGGGCATGGAGGAGAAGGTGGCCGCGGCGGCCGGCGACCCCCGTCGGCAGCTGCGCGAGCGCATCGCCTTCAACGTGCGCTTCTACGCGGGGGGCGCCGACCTCATCGACATCGCGCGCACCGTGTCCGGGGTGGAGCGGGACCTGGCGGAGATGTGGGAGGAGGGAGAGGGACGCCGCTACCGGGCCACCCGAAGCCTGGTCGCGGAGTGGGATGAAGCCGGGGCCCTGGCGGAGGGCGTGGACGCCGGCCGGGCCGTCGACGTGATGTGGTCCCTCGCCGGTCCCGACGTGTTCCGGCTGTTCGTCGTGAAGCGGGGCTGGAGCCGCGATCGCTACGAGGCCTGGTTGGGCGACACCCTGGAGGGCCTGCTGCTCGGGGAAGTCCCGGACGGGGGCGCCCGCTGAGAGGAAGGGCCGCGCCGGGGCGATCGCGCCGCCCGGCGCAGGGGCCGGACCGCGGCTCCCCTACCGCGGAGCCGTGAGCCGGCCCATTCTTGGCGGACCAGGCCCTTCGACCCCCGGATACGAGCGGAAGCGCATGTACGGATTGATCGGAAAGCTGGTGGCCACCGAAGGCCATCGCGGTGAGCTGGCCCGGATCCTCCTGGAGGCGAGCGCGGCCATGCCGGGCTGCCTGAGCTACGTGGTGGCCGAAGACGCGGAGGACTCGGACGCCCTGTGGGTGACCGAAGTCTGGGACCGCGAGGCCAGCCACGCCGCGTCGCTCTCCCTCCCTTCCGTGCAGGCCGGCATCCAGGAGGGGAAGCCGCTGATCGCGGGCTTCGGGGACCGGCACGTCACGAGGCCCCTGGGCGGGCAGGGACTGCCGGGGTGAGGCCCTCGCGGACCGTCAGGCGGACTCGGGAGCGTCGCCAGCCGGCCCGCCGCGAGCCGCCCGCGCCGTTGCCGCCGCGGCCCGGCCGCCCCATCGTATCCACCGCCGCACGTACCCGCACCGAGGAGATCCCATGAAGGCCGTGGCCGGAATCGCCCTGCTGGCGGGGGCGCTCGCCCTGTCGCCCGACCCGGGGCACGCGCAGGGCGCGCAGAACCACTTCCTGTCCGTGGGTGACAAGGCGCCCGACATCCAGGTGGTCGGCTCCACCCGCTACGGGACCCTGAAGGACCCGATCCACCTGAGCGACTTCAAGGGCGAGACGGTGGTGGTGGCCTTCTACTTCAAGGCCAGGACGCCTGGGTGAACGGCCCAGATGGAGGCGTACCGTGATCAGTACGCGAGGCTCTTCCACGACGGCCAGAAGGTCGTCCTCCTGGCCGTCTCCGCCGACAGTCCCGAGGCACAGGCTTCGTGGGCGAAGGACGCCCATTTCCAGTTCCTGTTCGGGAGCGATCCGGACGGCAAGGCCTACGCCGCCTTCGGCGGGGCTCCACACAACGGGTTCGTGACCAGCCGGGCCGTGTTCGTCGTCGCGCCGGACGGCACCATCGCCGACGTGACGCCCAAGCTCAACCCGGTCGACCCGTCAGCCTACAAGCACCTGCAGGCGGTGATCGACAAGCTGGAGCCGCTGGAACAGTAGGGGTCCGGCCGCCACCGGCGGTCGGGTGGCCGATGCGGCAGCGCCCGCGTCCCCTCGGGGGCGCGGGCGCTTTCACTTCGGACCGGCGACCGGGGCCCGAGCCTCGGGTGCCCCGGCGCGAGAGATCGCCGCCCGCGCGCTACTCCAGCCTCAGCCCGCCCCCTCGCCCAGCAGCTTCTTCACCGCCCCGACCAGGTCCTGGTCCGCCCCCACGCCCGTGTAGGCCACCCGCCCCTTCGCGTCCAGCATGACCACGATGGAGGTGGTGGACACGTCGTAGGCCCGCACGGCGTTGCCGTCGGCGTCGAACACGTGCGGATAACCCGGGTCGTGCTTCTGGAGGGAGCGGCGGATGCGCCGGGGAGTCTCGTTCACGGCCACGCCCACCGCCACCACGTTCAGCCGCTTCCCGTACTCTTTCTGGATCCGGTCCATCTGCGGCTGGAGCCTGGCGCACAGGGGACACCAGGTGGCCCAGAACTCGATGAGGGCGGGCTTACCTTTCACGAGGTCCAGGAGGTCGACGAATTTCCCGGACAGCTCCTGCACGGTGGCCGCCGGGGCCGCCGTCCCGAGGGGGAGGCTGACGTCCGCCTGGGCCGCGGCGGGGCCGGCGGAGAGGACCAGGAGCAGGCCCGAGAGGGCGAGCCCTGCCAGCGCCGGTCCCACCGGCGCGAGGGTCGCGAGGACGCGGTCCCGCAACCTGAGAGGTCCTCGATCCACCGCCGAACCGCGCCGCGCTCTCCTCATGGCACCCCGCTCGTCCCGGGTCGGTCACCGCCGGCCCGCCTCAGAAGTTGTAGCCCGCCTTCACGAAGTAGTACTCCGCCATGACCAGCATGATCAGGGCCGCGATCCGCTTGGCCCACACCATCCAGCGGCCCGAGCGCGGCAGGGCCGCCAGCGTGCCGGAGGAGAGGCCGACGGCCACGAGAAGCGCCGTCATGCCGAGCGAGAAGGCGAACAGGTAGACGAATCCCATCAGGCCGGCGCCGCTGGCGGCCACCCAGGTGAGCACCACGGCGAAGGCCGGAGCGCCGCAGGGGGCCGCCACGATGCCCGAGGTGGCGCCCATGACGAACACGGCCCCGTAGGAGCCGCCCCCCTTGCCCGCCGCCCACGCCATGAGCCGGCGGGGCACCGGCAGGGGGAGGACGTCCAGCATGACGAGGGCGAACAGGAGGAGCAGGTTGCCGATGACGAGCCGCGACCAGGGACTGGCGCTCACCGAACCGAACAGGCTTCCGGTCACGCCGGCGATCGTCCCGAGGATCGCGTAGACCAGGGCCAGCCCCACGGCGTAGACGAGCGTGAGCCGGACGGTACGCCAGCGCCCCGCGTCGGGGCGGGCCGTGCCCGCGATCACCGAGGCGGTGATGGGGATCATCGGGTAGATGCAGGGCGTGAGGCTGGTGAGCACGCCGGCCCCGAACAGGGTCACCACCGCCACCAGGGGACGGTGGGCCAGCGTGGCGGCCAGGCCGGTCGCGGCTTCGGGCTGGAACGCGATGGGGAGCATCATGGCCCCGCGGAACCTCCCGCGGCGCGGCGGTGCGGGCAAGGGAGGCGCCGAAGCGGGTGTCCCTTCCACGGCCGGGCCGAGCGCGTCCCTCGAGGCGCCGACCCGTTGGCGGGTCGGCCGGGATCTCCTAGCTTTCGAACACGATCCTCTTCCTCGCGGAAACGAAGGGAGCGGGAGATGAACCGGGAGTATCGCCTCTACCTGAGCCCGGCGCAGAAGGTCATCCTCCTGCTGCCCCTCCTCGCCTTCCTCGTCGGGACGGGCCTGGTCTTCGTCCCCGGCGCCATCTCGGGCGAGATCCCGCTCCCGGTTGCGGTGCTGTTCCTGGGGATCATGGCCTACGCCGCCTATTACTTCCTGTCCATGCCGCACCGGATCGAGGTCGACGAGGCGGGCCGCGTGACGTTCGTGAGCCTGTTCCGCCGGGTGCGGGTGAGCGCGAGCGACATCCGCGTGATCCGCCCCCGCGCGACGCAGCTCGGCTTCCTGGTCGTCGAGCACGCCGGGGGCAGGATCAACCTTCTCCCGCAATTCGACGACTTCCACGTGTTCCTCACCGACCTCCGGGCCCGGAATCCGCGGGTCGAGCTCAGGGGCTGCTGAGGCGCCCTTCCGCCGGGCCGCCGCCGCGCGGACGACCGAGGAGAAGACATCATGACGAGACGCGCTCGCCGACGCGGTCCTGTCCCGTTCCTCTCCTGTGCCATCCTGTGCCTCGTTCCCTGGGCGCTTCGTGCCCAGCAGCCGAAGCGCTGGCTGGGCGGGGACGCGGTGGCCATCCTGAAGTCGGTGACCGCCGCCCCCACCGACGCGCGCTGCGACCGCGTCCTGACGGTCCGCCGCGTGGCGCTCGTTCGGGGGCAGCTGATCGGGAACAACGTGCTCCGCGTGTGCGTCATCGGCGCCACGAAGCTGCGGAGCTTCGATGCCTCGGGGCAGCTCCAGCCGCTGGAGTGGTCCGTGCTCCAGGCCGGCGACCTGCTCCACCTGCAGCTCGACCGCACATACCTGCCCAGCAACCCGCCCGTGGTGGTCGGACGCGACGTCGTCCTCGTGGCCCGGGATACGGGCTCGTAGGACCCGAATTCCAGGGTTTCGCCGCGGGGCGTCCCGCGCCGCCGCTCCTCGTCCTACCTTGCTGGACGGACGGGTCGGCACGACTCCGGGAGCCGGGAGAGCGGCAGGCGACATGACGAAGCCCGAGCAGCGCCCGATCTCCGGGGAGCCGCCCCCACGCGGCGTCGACTGCGGCCGCCCCAGGCTCGTCGGCCCCGCCCTGGGGCTGGTGTTCGCGGCCACCTTCGGCGCGCTCACCAGCTTCTACGTGCTGCTCTCGGTCCTGCCTCGCTACGCGGTGAGCGTGGGCGCGGGAACCGTCGGGGCCGGGCTGACCACCGGCGCCCTCATGCTCACCACCACGGCCACCGAGCTGGCCACGCCGTGGCTGGTGTCGAAGCTGGGCCAGCGGACCACGTTCGCGGCGGGCCTGGTGCTGCTGGGCCTCCCCGCCCTCGCCCTTCCGGCCGCCTCGAGTCTGGTCGCGATCGCGGCCGTGTGCCTGGTGCGCGGGGTCGGGTTCGCGATCCTGGTCGTGATGGGGAGCGCGCTGGTGGCGGTGCTGTCGCCGCCGGAGCGGCTGGGCGAGGGGCTGGGGCTGTACGGCGTGGTGGCGGGCGTGCCCTGGGTCGCGGCCCTGCCCCTGGGGCTGTGGCTGGCGGCCCACGCCGGCTACGACGTGGTGTTCGTCATTGGCGGCCTGAGCGCGCTGGCGGGGCTCGCGGCCCTGCCGGGCGTGCCGCGCGGCCGGCCGGCCCGGCTCCCGCGGTGGGCAGTCCTGGGGACGCTCCGCATGCCGGCGCAGCGGCGTCCGGCGCTCGTGTTCATGACGACCGCGGTGGCCGCGGGCGCGCTCATGACCTTCCTGCCCCTCGCTCTGCCGGAGGGATCCGGAAGCGGCGCGGCGGGCGCCCTGCTCGTGTTCGCGGCGGCCTCCACGCTGGCCCGCTGGTGGACCGGGCGCCACACGGACCGGCATCCCTCCCGGCAGCTCCTGGCGCCCGCCGTGCTGGCGACCGCGGTCGGAACGGCCCTGCTGGCCGTGCCCGGGGGAGCGATCACGGTCATAGCGGCGATGGTCCTGGCCGGCACCGGCTTCGGCGTGGCCCAGAACGCCAGCCTCACGAGCATGTTCGCGCGGGCGGGCGGCGCCTCGCACGACATGGTGAGCGCGGTGTGGAACCTGGCCTACGACGCGGGCCTCGGCGCGGGAGGGTTCGGCTTCGGTCTGGTGGCGGCGCGCTCCGGCTTCCCCGCCGCCTTCGCGATCACGGCCGGGGTGATGCTGGCGGCGCTGGCGCTCGTGGGGGCGCGTGCGGCCGCACCGCCCGAATGTCGCTGACCGGGCGCGGCCGGGACTCTACCAGGAGGATCACATGCGTATCGCCGCCCTGTACGACATCCACGGGAACCTCCCGGCGCTCGAGGCCGTGCTCGCGGCGATCGACGACGAGGCGGTGGACGAGGTCGTGGTCGGGGGTGACGTGCTGCCGGGGCCCATGCCGACCGAGTGCCTGGCATGCCTGCGGAGCCTGGAGCTCCCGGTCCGCTTCCTCCGCGGCAACGGGGAGCGCGAGGTGCTCGCCGCGCGCGAAGGGCGGGAATCCGACAGGCTTCCCGCCGGCGTGGCCGAGGCGCTCCGCTGGACCGCCGCGCAGCTCTCCCCCCGGGAAGCGGAGTTCCTGGGCTCCTGGCCGGCCACGGTGCGGCTCGACGTCGGCGGCCTGGGGCACCTGCTCTTCTGTCACGCCACTCCCGACTCCGACGACCGGATCTTCACGCGGCGCACGCCGGGGACCTCATTGCGGCCGGCGTTCGAGAGCGTGCATGCCGACGTCGTCGTGTGCGGGCACACGCACATGCCCTTCGACCGGACGGTGGGCGCCGCGCGGGTCGTGAACGCCGGGAGCGTGGGGATGTCGTTCGGGGATCCGGGGGCACGCTGGCTCCGGCTCGGTCCGGGGGTCGAGCTCCGCCACACTCCGTACGACCTTCGCGAGGCGGCCGAGCGGATCCGGGCCACGGACTTCCCGGGCGCGGCGGAGTTCGCCGACAGCGCGGTCCTCCATCCTCCGTCGGAGGAGGCGATGCTCGAGACGTTCGAGAGGGCGGCGAGCGCGGCGAGCGGGGGAAGCCGCACGGCGAGCGACGCGGGGGATCCGGAGAGCTCGTAGACCGCGAGCGGTGCGCCCGGTCCCCCGGGGGCCCGGAGGACGAGGTGGAAGCGGGAGGGTTACTCCGCCGCGGGCCGCCGCTCCGAGGGGTAGTCCACGATGTTCGACCACTCGGAGGCATCCGAGCGCGCCACGACGGCCACCACGGGCTCGGTGTCCGACAGGTTCAGGACCTCGTGGGGCACGCCGGGCTCAATGAAGATGAAGTCGCCGGGGCCGTTCTCCATCGAGCTCTCCAGGTTCTCGCCGTACTCGTGCCGCACCCGTCCCTCGAGGATGAAGAGCATGACCTCGAAATCCACGTGGATGTGCGCGTAGGCGACCGCCCCGGGCGGCACGGTGGCGACATTCATGGACAGCTGCCGGGCGCCGACGTTCTTCGCCGACAGCCCGGTCCGGTAGCGGATCCCGTTCCAGCCGCGGTGGATCTCGGGGCTCCGGATGCACAGGATGCCGCCGCCGTCCTCGACGTGGCGGCTCAGGTCCTCGTGGTCCATGGGATCTCCAGCGCTGATGCGTCCGGGCCGCGCCGGCGCGGGGATGCGGCGAACCGCCGGAACCCACGCGCCGGGAATCTCCGTTTCATGTTCGGGAACCCGGAGACGTTCCGCCATGGCGGGCGAGCTCGGCACTACGTCCCGACGCGGGAGGTGTGAGGTGGACTGCTCCGATCCGCGGCAGACCCGTCGGAGGGCGGTCTTGCGCCTCCTCGTCTTCGGCGCCGCCGCGGCGGTGGGAGCCGGGACGCTCTCGGGCGCGCAGGCACAAATCCCATGGAGCGTCTCGCTGGGGGTGGGTTACGCTGCGCCCCTGCACGGCTTCGGCGACGCCGGCGGATCCTACGCGCTCACGCTCGATCTCTTCCGCCGCGTCCGTCCCTCCCTGCAGGTGGGGCTCGAGGGCGGCTACCACCGGCTCGGGACCCACACGACGGACATCCCGGACTTCTCGGGGCCCGGGAGCTCGCTCGTCGAGCGACTGTCGTGGGAGATGTTCACGGCCGACGCCCTCCTCCGGGCGGGACCCGCGAGCGGGCGCTTCCGGCCGTACGTCGTGGGCGGAGGAGGGGTGGGCGTGGCCCGCTCCCGGGATCGCATCCACGCGGTGGACGCCTCGGGTGCCCCCCTCCCGATGTACGCGTTCGACGCGACGACCTCCTCGACGCACGCCACGGCCACGGTCGGCGCCGGAGCCGACCTTCCCGACGCGTTCGGGCACCTCGACGCGGGGCTCGAGCTACGCTGGTACGGTCTCCTGTCCGTGTCGGCCGAGAGCGCGGGCCTGGCGCAGTACGGCGTCGCCTCGCTGAGGCTGAGCCTCCCCTAGACCGGGAACACACCATGGACTTCGACCTCGAGCGAGGCATAGCCGTCCTCCGCCGCACCCCCGGGGGCCGCGGCGCCGGGGCCGCGGCTCGGCGGATTTCACGGGCGCCGCGCTCGAGGCGTCCACGGAACGACGGCGGCGAACGAACACACCCATTCCCCGCGAGAGCCACGAGGAGCGCAACATGTCCGTGTTCAGCAATCCGGCCTCCGCGACCGCCGAGGAGACGCAGGCCTACATCGACGCCATCCTCGACCTCCTGGGCGACCGCGACCCGGTCGACGCCCTGGCGTCGACGCCGCCGGCTCTCCGGCGGGTGTTGAGCGAGGTCCCGGCCGACAGCCTCGTCGTGCCCGAGGCGGCGGGGAAGTGGTCGATCCGGGACGTGCTCCGGCACCTGGCGGACTCGGAGATCGCGTGGAGCTGGCGCCTTCGGATGACGCTGGCGCAGGACCGGCCGCGCCTCACCGGCTGGGATCAGGACGCGTGGGCCGACGCCCTCCTCTACGCCACCGCGGACGCCGGGGAAGCGCTCGCCACGTTCGAGGGTCTTCGGCGAGAGAACGTCCGCCTCCTGCGCGGCGTCCCGGACGAGGCGCTCGACCGCGCGGCGGCGCACGAGGAGCGAGGTGAGGAGAGCGTCCGGTTCATGACGAAGCTGTACGCCGGACACGACCTCCTGCATCTTCGGCAAATCGACCGCATCCGCGGGTCGATCGGCACCTGACGGGCGGCGGAAGGACTCTCGGGGAGGACGGGCCGCTGACGGAGAGCCAGACGCTCGGCGACGGGAGCGCCGGAGCCGGCGGCACGGAGCCGTGCCCGGGCTGCGGAGCCCTCGTCCCGGGGGGCGACGGACCCACCCACCGCTACCTGGGCGCCTCCCCGGGCTGCTGGGCGGCGTTCGGCCGGGTGCTGGCCCGCGAGTACTCGGACCCGGCGTTCATGGCCGTGCACGGCCTCACGGTGGACGCCTACGCCGTCCAGCATCCCGGCTCGCCGTCGCCCCAGACCATCCACTCGGCGGGCGTGCACCTGGTGGCCCTGCACCTGGTGCTGGAGGGCGGACGGGGCGTGATGGAGGCCGCCCGCTTCCGGCAGCGAGCCGTGGAGCGGATCCGGGACCGGTTCACGTGGCTCGAGCCGCCGCCCTCGCTCGGCGCGCTCACCGTGCTGGACGTGGAGGGCGCGGCCGACGCCGCCGAGCACGAGGCCCGCGTCCACGTCTGGGCCCGGGCGGTGTGGGAGGCATGGAGCCCACACCACGCGACCGTGCGGGCGTGGGCGGCGCGGCTCTGACGCACTGGCAGCGGGGTGGCCGCGACGGGGGTCCTCGTCGTAACCTCCTCGGGTTCGCCGCCGACTCGGAACCTCCCGCTCACCGTCCAGCGCCTCGCGAAAGGACCCGCCCGTGTCCGACGCCGCTCCCTCCATGGAAGCGAACCGGGCCGACCGCTCCACCTGGATCTGGGGGCGCCGCCTGCGCTGGTTCGGGGCCGAGTTCCTGGTCGTCGCGAGCGGCGTGCTGGTCGCGATCGCGCTGAACGCCTGGTACCAGGGCCGCCGGGACGCGGCCACCGAGGCGACCTACCTGGCGCTCCTGTCCCGGGACGTCGAGCACACCATGGCCGACCTCCGGGAGGCCGCCGCGTGGGAGCGGTCGCAGGAGCTGAACGGCCTCGTGGCCTATCGGGCCTTCAGCTCGAGACGCGCCGGGCCCGAGCCCGACTCGGTTCGCGTGGCGCTCACGAACCTTCTCGTCCGGCGCACGGCCACGCTGTCCAAGGCGACCTACGAGGACCTGCTCAGCACCGGGAGCCTGGGTCTGATCGGGAACCGGGCCCTGCGTGACCGCATCGTCCGCTTCTACGACGCGTCGACGACCCTGACCGACATCCTCAACCGGAACAACACGGCCTTCGTGGATGGACTCTACAACCGGACCCTGCTGGCGAGCGGGCTCATCCTGCCGAAGGTGCTGCCCGGCTCGCTCGGCGGCCGGGGCCTGAGCCTCTCCGACTCCCTCCTCGTCGCGGGGCTCCGGGGAGGCTACGACGACGAGCCCGATCCCCTGTGGAGCCTGCCCCGAGAGGACCCGGCGTGGGCCCGGGCCCGCTCCGTCCTCCTGACGCGCATGACGACGGCGTCGGTATCGCGCCAGTCCGACGAGTCCATGCTCGAGCAGGCCCGCGCCCTGAAGCGGGCGCTGGACGCGGAGCGGCGTGCGGCTCGGAGCGCTCCCCCCGGACTCCACGACACCGGCACCCGACGATCGCGATCGACCTGGAGAGCGTGTGGATCGTCAACGATGACCGGGTGCTGGCCTCGGTCCGGAGGTTGGTGGTCGCGGCGGACGGGTTCGATTACCGCCTGGAGATGAGCCTGCGCACGCATCCGGCGGCGCGGCTTCACATGGCCGAGGCGAGCGCCGCCGCGAGAGGCGGTCTGTCAGCGAAGTGCTGGAACGGCGATCTTGTAGCCGTCGCCGGGACACGAATCGACCGGCGCCGTCCGCTCACGGGAGCCGACTATGTGTGAAGCCATTCGACAATTCGACCAGGACGAGTACGCTCGGGTCCTGGACAGCCACAGAGCCCGCGCCTGCGGGCTGAGTCAGGGCGCTTGCGAGGCCATTCTCGTGGAGCACGGCGCGGACGACCAGCAGGCCAAGAACGGCGCGTACAACTATCTGCACCTCGGTCCGCACCACACCTCGACCCGCCGCGGCTCCCAGTCGGAGTACGACCGCCTCCTGCACGCGTTCGGGGCCCGCGACAAGAGTCCGAGGGACTGCGTCGAGTACCTCGAGAGCCTGGGGTTCGGCTACGGCCAGTGCAAGACGGCCGTGTACAACTTCCGAGAGGAGCTCGGGCTCTGAGGGAGGAGGAGTGAGGTCGCCGGCCCCCCGCCCGAACGGACGGAGGACCGCCTGAGCCTGTGGCGCGAGCTCCTGGTCACGACCGCCGGCGTCCTGCTCGGCGGCCTCGGCGCCCTGGCGCTGGCCCGCTGGCAGCTCCGGCACCAGTCGGCCGCGGAGCGTCGGCGCACGCGGGAGCACCTGGCCTCGAGCGTCGAGTGGCTCCGGCTGGAGCTCCGGGAGAACGAGGAGCTGGTGACCGAGCTCCGGCGCGTGTTCACCAGGGGCTCGACGCCGCGGGCGGATCTGCTCCGCTGGGCCGGAAGCATCGCCGAGGCGCTGGCCTTCGACGCGCAGGCCGACCTGATCCGCTCCGGCTACCACCGCCAGCTCTCTCCCGAGCTGGAACGGGCGATCCTCACGACCCTCCAGACGACGACGGCGCTCCGGAACAGGCTCCGGCAGGCGGATCCGGCCGTGGATTTCTACGTGAACTGCTGCGGCGAGGAAGAGGCCGCGCATCGGCTGGTCGAAGAGCTGCGCGAGGAGACGGACGCCGCGGTCGTGGAGCTGGCGGCCACGCGGCGACGCCTGGATGGGGCCGGACACGAGCTCGGGATCGAGACCCGATGAACAACCGGACCCGCCACGGATGACCGCACTCGAGAGCATCAACCTGGCCCTGCGCGCCCTCATGGAGGCGGGGATCGTGCTCGGCCTGGGCTACTGGGGATGGCACGAGGGCCGCTCGACCTTCACGCGAGTGCTCCTAGCCCTGGCCGTGCCGACGGCGGGCTTCGGGTTCTGGGGGGCGGTGGACTTCCGGGGCGCGGGGAGGGCCGCCGAGGGCCTGCGGCTCGCGCAGGAGCTGGCCGTCTCCGGCCTGGCGGCCGTGGCCCTGTACGTGGCCGGGGCGCGCGCGCTCGGCTGGGCGCTGGGCGCCGTGTCGGTGGTCCACCACGCGCTGGTGTACCTGACGGGGGGCAGACTCCTGAAGGACTGAGCCGCGCGGCGGGTGCGGTTACGCCGACGCCGCGTCCTCCGCGCGAATCCGCAGCGCCGTCCCCCACGGATCCCGGACGAGCCCGCCGTCCGCGGAACGCTCGGCGGCGTGCCCGGCCGTCTCGAGGCTGGCCAGCGCTCCCTCCGCGGCGTCGGCCGACGGGACCCGGAGCTCCCACTCGAGGAGCTGTGCCTCGTCTTCGGGCGGAGGCGCGGCCAGGGCCGCCCAGCTGTTGAGCCCCAGGTGGTGGTGGTAGCCGCCCGCCGACAGGAAGAGGGCTCCCGGATAACTCCAGACCGTCTGGTCCAGCCCCAGCGCCTCGTGGTAGAACGCCGCGGCCCGGCCCATCTCCCCGACGTGCAGGTGGACGTGGCCCATCCGGGTGCCCGCGGGCGCGCCGTTCCACGCCTCGGTCCGCCGCCGCCCGCGCCAGGCCCGCCAGGTCCAGGGGCTCGGTGGCCATGAGGAGCTGACGGTCCCGCCAGCGCCATTCCGACCGCGGCCGGTCCGCGTACACCTCGATCCCGAGGCCGTCCGGATCCCGCAGGTAGAGGGCCTCGCTCACCAGGTGGTCGGCCGAGCCCGCGCGCTCGCGGAGCTCGGCCAGGTGCCCCAGGAAGCGACCCAGGGCGGCGCGGTCGGGGAGAAGGAGGGCGAAGTGGTAGAGCCCGGGCCGGCCCCGGGGCGGGGACGGCGTCGCACCACGCCGCTCCTGGAGCTCCACCAGGGGCGAAGGGGCGCCGGAGGCCTCCGCGCCCAGGGAGGCGCCCTCCCCCGAGCGCCCGAGCACCCTCAGCCCGAGGACGCGCTCATAGTAGTCCACGGAGCGCTCCAGGTCCGAGACCCGGAGCCGCACGCGGCCCGGCCGCGTGCCGGGCGGCAGGCGACAGCCGGGAGGGGGCACCCCATAGGGGAGGGCCCCGGGAGCTCCGGGACGGGCGTCGCCCATCCCGCTCGTCACGAGGACGGGCGGGCGCCGGACTCCCGATCGCGGAGGCCCGGCGCTCCGTGCCGTGGGGTCATGCCGCCCGGGTCACGTCCCGGCGAAGCCGGAGAACACGAAGTGGTACGCCTGCGCGTTCGCGTCCCATTCGGCCCGGAAGGACGTCGGATGCCGTCCGGTCATGCCGGGGACGTCCGGAATCGGGTAGGAGAAGGACTGCTTCTTCATGAGCAGCTCCTTCGTGAGCATTGGCTCCATGAAGATCGGCTTGCCGGCGAAGTAGCCGACGATCATGTCGCCCGTGAACAGATGGTCGCTCTCCAGCTCCGCGGTCGGCACGGCGTGCATGCCCATCTGGGGCACACACAGCCCGACCAGCGTGTCGACGCCCACCACCTTGGCCATCTCCGGGGGCAGCGCGATGTCCGGCAGGGTGTATCCCTCCGGAAGGGAGGCCGGCTTGCTCAGGTCCTTGCAGTCGATCGCCGCGATCGCCGCCGGCGGCTCCAGGTAGAAATGGAAGTCGAAGTGCGGCGTCAGGTAGGGCCCCGGCGGATGACCGTGCGCCTCCCAGTACATGGTGAGCTCGTGGATCCCGCTCTTCCCCTGCACCGAGGCTGGCGTGGCGAGCCTGGCGAGCGCGACGGGAGGCCATGCTTCGGGCATCTCGGCGGGCGCGCCCTGGATGCTGGCCAGCGGGATGGTGGCCTGGACGTCGATCACGCTGTCCCCCTGGACGTGGGCCAGCGTGCACACCTGGGCGCCGTACACGTCCGCGCACGCCCCCTTCACCTCGGTGACCTGCGGCTTGCCGGCGCACGCGCCCAGCAGCGCCGCGCCCAGCACGACTATGTGACTTCGGGTGATACGACGGTGCATGACCGCCCCTCCCTGTGTGGAAAGGTCCTGGAACTCGCGTTCACATCCTTTTATGCGGGGCAGTCGTCAGTCGACGACGTGGCAAGACAGCGGATGTAGCGTGATGATTCGACTTGCACAAGACTCCGGTGGGGAACCATTCGACGACCTCGCTGGTTCGTCGTGCGCCCCTCTGTTCGAACGAAGACATCGGGAGAAGTGGCCCACCATGAGGAACCCAACATGAAGCGGCCGGCATCCGAGGGCAGATCCCGCCGGCGGCGCGGCGTGGGCCGGATCCTCAGTGGAATCGGCGTCGCGGTCGCCGCAGCGGGAGTCTGGATGATCGGCGCTTACGTGGCGCGTGCCGTGAGCGTGCTGGGCTCGTCGGACCGATCGTGGCTGTTCTGGGGGCTCGCCATCCTGTTCGCGGGTTTCCTGTCCGCCGGGATCGGGGTCACCCTCTTCCTCCTCGGACGCCGTGATCACCCGGTCGGCGGTGCCGGGACCGCCGGCCTGACGCTCGGCCGCGCCGCCTGGATCCAGCCCGCCAGCACCAGGAGGGCGGCGACGACGCCGGCCCCCAGACACAGCCAGATCACGAGCGCGGCTTCGGGGAAGCGCGTGCGCCACAGGAGCCCGAGCCCCGCCAGCGCCCCGAGCGCGTAGCCCGCCCGCTCGACCGTTGGCAGGGGCGGGTACGGGGGGACGGCGGGCCGTACCGCGGGCTCGAACAGGATCGGCTTCAGCCGGTCCCAGTCCCAGCACAGGAGGAAGGTGACCGCGAGCAGCATGGGCCCCGTTACGAACGGGGTCCCGCGGAAGCCCACCGCCACCGTGATCACGAAGATGTTGAGCACGATCGGGAAGGCCGCGACCGCTCCGAGCAGAGAGGCGGCCGGGATGAGCAGCAGGATGCCCGCCGTCACCTGCCCCGCCCCCAGGAAGTTCCAGTACCAGCCCGCCCTGTACAGGGCGTCGAAGAAGCCCCCGACCGGCGTGTCCACGCCGAGCGCCGTGAAGCGGTGCCCGAGGAGCTTGACGGTGCCGGCGGGGATGAAGGCGAGCGCGAGCAGGATGCGAGAGACGATGGCCAGCCGGCGCAGGGCCGGAACGCGCCGCGCGCGAGCGTGAAGCCGGTCGACGGCGTCTTCCATATCGTTCTCCTCCGGGGGGGTGCGTGTCCAGCCCGTTCGCTGGCCGCGGACCTACCCCGTGACGTACGAGTCGTCGCGCGTAGGGGGTTTCGGCGCCGGACGACTTTCCATATACAGAAGCTGGACGCCGAACGCCGGGCGGCCTTGGTGGACTCGACCGGATAGAGACTCTCGTCAGGGGAACGCGACGGCGGCGGCGGAGAAACGGCGTCCCGAGGGCAACGTTCGTCCTCGCCGGCCACCCCGCTACCGAGCGCTTCCGGTTTCCACTCCTTCGTGCGGGATCCCGGACCTCATGACGATATCCCGAACATGAGATTCCTGCCTATGCCTGACCTCTACGAGCACTACCTGCGTGTACTGACTCTGATTCGGGAGTTCTTCCGCGAGCGGGACGTCGTGGAGTTCCTGCCGTCGTGCGCCATGCCCCGGCTCATCACGGAGCCGGAGGAGCAGATGACGGCGCCTTCCTGCAACCTGATCCTCCCCTACTCGCAGACGTTCGCCAAGCCCGTGGCATCCCTCCTCCTGGGACGCAGCGTGTGGATGGCCGCGCCCTGCTACAGGCAGGACGAGGGCGACGACCACCTCAGGTGGTATTATCAAATTACGGCCGAATTCCTCGATCTACGACTGCACGACGTCGTCCCGATCGCGTGCGACCTGGTTCGGAGCGTGAGCCGGGGCGTGGGCAGAGACTTGCCCGATTTCGAGACGGTCGACCTGGCCGCCGAGTACGACATCGAGACCGACGAGGCCTTCGACGCCTGGTGCGAGGAATGGAAGCGGGACGCCACGCGGCCGCTGGTGGCCCTGAACAAGCCGCACGCGACGTCCCCCCTACGCCCATCGATCCTACCGCGAGCGGCCCAACCTCGAGGTGGGCTTCGACCTCCTGTTGCCGGGCGTCGGGGAGGTCATGTCCGGAGGAGAGAGGAACATGGCGTTGATCCGGGAGGCCTACCGTTTCTCGGACGTCGACCTGCCCCGGGCCCATTCGACCAGCATCGGCATGGGGCTGGAGCGCCTGGTGGCGTACCTCCTGGACCTGTCGGACATCCGGGACGCCGTGCTGCTCCAGAACCGGGTGGCCGACGTCCCGTGGAACGACCTCCTGGCGCAGGACATGTACTACGAGCGCATTCCCCTGGAGGGCCACGAGGCCTGACGGACGCCCCGTCCCACAGGCGCGGCGTCTCCGGGCCGAAGGCGGCGGGGCGGCGGATCGCACAGCCGCCGACACCCGCCAGGCGCCGACCTTGACACCCTCCGGCCTCCCGTCGACCCTTCTATCAGGATCACGCTTCCGTCCGGTGTCGGTCATGGAGGGACACGCCATGAAGCGGAGACGACGCACCCCCATCCTGGCCCCACCCTTCCTCCTCGTGGTCTTCGTCGCCCTCGTCCTCGGATGCGCGCGGGCGTCCGACCGGGACACGGGCGGGGAGCGAAACCTCGAAGTGGCGCGTGGCTACATCGACGCGATGAATCGGGGGGACGCGAGCGAGCTGGACGCCGACGGCTTCAAGGCGATGCACGCCATGGTGCTGGCCGCCTTCACAAACCTCACGATCACCGCCGACGACATGATCGCATCGGGGGACGAGGTGGTGACGCGCTGGACCTTGCGCGGCAAGCAGGAGGGGCCGTTCCAGGGCATCGCACCCACGGGCGAGGAGTGGGAGCAGGCCGACATAATGGGCCTCATGCGGCAGCTGGGGGCCCCGGAAGGACCGGACGGGGCCACGTGATGGAAAACGCCCGCCTGGCCCTCGTGTCACGGATCGCCGACGACATCTGGAACAGGGGGGACCTGGACGCCACCGCGGAGGTGATGGCCGCCGACGCCGTCTACCACGGGCCGCACATGCCCGACGGCGTCGGCACCCGCCGGGACTGGCGCGAGCACATCGCGCGGGTGCGCGCCGCCTTCCCCGACTCTCACGTCACCTTCGAGGCGCTCGTCCCCTGCGGAGACCTCGTCGTGGGCCGCTGGAGCGCCACCGGCACGCACACGGGCGCCTTCGGCGACCGCCCTCCCACGGGACGAGGGATCTCGATCGGGGGCATCACGATCTACCGGCTGTCCGGCGGGGTGATCGTCGAGGCGTGGGAGCAGCTCGACCTCCTTGGGATGTGGAGGCAGCTCGGCGCGGCCGAGCCGGCCGGGGGCGGCCCCGCCGGCAAGCCGGACTAGCGGCGACCGCCCCGGACGACCAACCTCCAGACCTCGGCCCGAACCGCGGAGGCACGCGTCGATGTCCAGGTTCACGAGAGTTTTGGTCCTGCTGTTCGTCCTCCCGGCGACCTACCTCTTTCTGTACTGGATCCCCTTCGCACTCCTGCCTTTCTGGGACCAGCGCTGGATCCCCGCCCTCCTGGCACTGGCCGGCGCGATCGGTGTCGGCCTCTACCTGTGGAGGAGACTGGGCGCGGCGGGAGCGACCGGCGCCTCCACCGTGCTGTCCAGCGGCTTCATCGTCGGGGGCGTGGCGTTCTGCGCGGGATTCTTGGGACCGATGATCTTCGCGCCCGGAGCGAACCAGGGCCCGCTGCTCGGCCTGCTCATCACGGGGCCGGCGGGCTTCCTCGTCGGCCTGGTCGGCGGCCTGGTGTACTGGCGGCGCGTGAAGCGCCGGCCTGCGAGCCCTCCCGGGACGTCGAGGCCCGCTTCACCAATGTGAGGACCCGGCGCGGCTCATGGCCACCGCGGCCGCCGCGAGCTAGCCTGTAGGGTCGGCCCCAGGCGAGATCCCCGCTTCCCGGAGTCGCATCCCATGCGCCGGTCGCTCCTCGCGCTCGCTTCGCTGCTCGCGCTCTTCCTCGTCGGCGCGATCGTCTACGGTGAGATCCGGAGTCCCGAGCATGCCACGCTCGACGCCGCGGCCCGCGCCGGGGCGCCCGGCCGCTTCGTCGACCTCCCGAACGGCGTCACGCACTACGACCTCTCCGGACCGGACTCAAGCCGGGTCGTCGTCCTCGTGCACGGATTCTCGGTCCCCTACTACATCTGGGACTCGACCGCCGCGGGCCTGACCCGGTCGGGCTACCGCGTGCTCCGCTACGACCTGTACGGCCGCGGCCTCTCCGACCGGCCCGACGTACGCTACGACGGGGAGCTTTACGACGGCCAGCTCGCCGCCCTGCTCGACTCCCTCCGGATCCCCGGTCCCGTGGACCTGGTCGGGGTCTCGTTCGGGGGACTGGCTACCGCCCACTTCACCACGACGCATCCGGGGCGCGTGCACACGCTCACCCTCATCGATCCGGCCGCCGGCCGGGTCCGGCTTCCGTGGACACTGCGAGCGCCCGTGATCGGACCCTGGGTCTGGAAGGCCTTCGGGGAGCCCCGACTCCCCGACGGCCAGATGACGGATTTTCTCCACCCCGAACGCCATCCGACCTGGATGGACCGGTACCGCCCGCAGATGGGCTACCGGGGCTTCGGCCGGGCCCTCCTGTCCACGATGAAGTCGATGAGCCACGTGGACTTCGATTCCGTATACGCCGGGGTCGAGAGGACAGGCGTGCCGGTGCTGCTCGTCTGGGGGCGGCAGGACCGAACGGTCCCGTTCCGGTGGTCGGAGAGCGTACGCCGCGACATTCCCTCGGCGGAGTTCTTCCCGGTGGACTCCGCCGGCCACGTGTCCATGATCGAGCAGGCGGGAGCGGTGAACGCGCGGCTGATCTCGTTCCTGGTCGCCCACCCGGTCGACGCCCCGACGGTCTCGTCCGTGAGTCCCGGGGGCGATCCGACGCCGGCGGGCGGCGCCGGGTCGAGCGGCGCCTGGATCCCCGGAGCGGATCGGCCGGTCCGCGCCGGGCAGCCCGGAACCCGAATCGGAGAGACCTAGCCCATGTCGGCACGCTTCGAGGTCCAGCGAGCCCTGGCCCTTCCCGACCGCGAGCTGCTCGCGCTCGCGGGGACGGTTCGGGAGGGCACGGCCAGCGCGGGGATGACGGCCCGGCTGGAGGACGAGGAGCAGGCCTTCGAGCATCCCGTGCACGCGGTCGAGTTCCTGGGCGAGGAGGCCGGCGCCCCCGGTCCCTCTTCGCCCTGCCTCACCTTCCACGCCCGTGACGCGGCGCGGCTTGCGGAGTGGTTGGCGATCGAGTGGGAGGGCCGGGTCCTGGAGTTGACGTGGTAGGGTGACGAAGCGGCGCCGACGGCCGCCGGCGCCCGATCGCCGGCCCTCGCCCGCGCTGGAGCATGTGACTTCAATCCCTTTCGATTCGTCCAACGAAATGGACACCCGGAGTGTATCCCATCAGGGAGCCACGCCGATCCCCATGGACGGGCGGCGCGGCCCGTTCCCGGGTAACGCGGGAGGACGCGCATGAGATCGAGTCTGGTCATCGCAGCCATGGCCCTGGTCGTCGCCACGCCGCTCACGGCCCAGAGCAAGGCGCGGCCCCGGCCGCATCGGCAGCCGCACCGGCAGGTCGTGCAGCGTGTACAGCCCCGGACGGCGCCGCGCAGCCGCGAGGCTCGCCCCGTGCCGCGCCGGACCGAGCCTCAGCGCCGGCAGGCGGCGCCTCGCCGCGAGCCACGGCGGGCGCCCGCCCCGCGGACCCGGAGCCAGGACGACCGCTACCGGCAAGCCCGCGAGCGAGACCGCAGCTACGATCGGAACCGGGCATGGGAGCGCGACCCCACGCGGTACGCCGGTCGGGATGGCATCTGGCGCCAGTTCCGCGATCGCGACCGGGACCGGGACGACGGGCGCTACCGCCGGGCCCGACCGTTCGAGCACGGCCGCTTCCGCTTCCTGGGTCCGCGCTACCGTTACCCGGTCGTCCGCATCGAGATCGGGGCGCGCCGGGTGTGGCTGGGAAGCGGGTTTTCGTTCGAGATCGCGGCCTGGGACTGGCCCTACGCCGAGCCCTGGTGCTGGCAGTGTGACCAGTTCGCGATCTACGTCGACCCGTACCACCCCGGCTGGTACCTGCTATGGGACCTGCGGTTGGGGCGGTACGTGCACGTGAGGTACCTGGGGCACTGACGAAGCGGCTCCGGGCTCCGCATCGACCGGCCCGCGTCGCTCCACGGCCTCGCGCCGCGCGATGCGGGTCGACTCGGTTGCGGCCGGAGACCAGAGGTCGGCCGCCCGACTATCCGTTCAGTATTCGGGTGAGCGTCCGATCCAGCGCGTTCGCGAAGGCCCGCTTGTCCTGGGGTCCGTATGCCTTCGGCCCGCCGGTGTCGACCCCCGCGTCCCGAAGCGACGCCATGAAGTCACGCACCGACAGCCGCTCCCGGACGTTGGCCTCCGTGTAGACTTCTCCCCGGTGGTCCAGCACCAGGACGCCTTTCTCCACCAGCGTCGCCGCCAGCGGGATGTCGGCGGTGATCGCCAGGTCCCCTTCCGTCGCGTGCTCGGCTATGTGGCTGTCCGCCACGTCCGGACCGCCCTGCACCCATTCCGTGCTCACGTGAGGGTTGCCGGGAGGCGTCCACAGGCGGCGGTTGGCGACCAGCACGGTCCGGATCTCCAGGCGCCGGGCGGCCCGGTAGACGATCTCCTTCACGTCCCGCGGTGCCGCGTCCGCATCGACCCAGATGGTCAGGCTGCCGTCGGCCGGAACGACGCTCCTCCCGTGGTCATGGGGACGGTGGCTCCATCAGCCAGAACAGGGTCCGGTACGACACGACCGTGAACGCGATGGACCGGCCATCCGGAGAGACGGCCGGCTGCGTCTTGTCGGTGGGGTCCGTCGTCACCTGCGCGGGCGTCCCGCCGGCCGCCGGCACCCGGAAGACCTGGAAATGCCCCTTCGGCCCGGGAGCGATGAACGCCAGCCAGCCGAAGTCGGGAGCGACGCCGAGGCCCGAGTAGTCCTGCTCGCTGGTGAAGCGGTGGACGAGGCGGGGGCGACCGCCCTCGCGCGCCACCACGTAGAGGGCTCGCCGGCCCGGGCCCTCGGAGGCATCAAAGGCCAGGCTGTCCGCGCTCCCGGCCCAGGCCACCTCGTCCACGACCCCGGGGAACCCCTCGATCGGCACCCGGCGCGCCGGACGCGTCACCCGCCCCGTCGCGGGGTCGATCCCGAGCACCATCGGCACGCCCCGCCAGCGGCCATCCTCGCGCACACCGGTCTCGTACGCGATCCAGCGGCCGTCGGGCGACCAGCGCGGCCAGCCGGTCTCGTGGCCTCCGTGCGTGATCGGACGGGCGGGCTCGGACCCGTCGGCCGGCTTCAGCCACACGTCGTCGAGGCCGTCGGCGTGCGAATGCAGGACGATCCAGCGGCCGTCGGGGGACCAGTCCAGGCTCTGGTCCTCCGAGGGAGAGGCCCGGATGACGGCGTCCGGTCGAATCGCGGCTTCGGGCCGCCCGACGCGCACGGTACCCAGGTCCTGGGCGATGTTCGGGTAGTCGAAGTCGTCCACCACCCGTCGCCACGAGCCGAACGTGAAGGCCACGGCGGAGCCGTCCGGGCTCCAGGACGGCGTCTCCGATTGGAAGGCCGTGAGCTCGCGGGCCTCTCCCCCACCCGCGGGCACGACCGCGATCGTCACCCGATAGTCCTGCGTGCCGAACAGCACCCGGCCGTCCCGCGTCACGGAGGGCGCGTACGCGTCCCGGGCGAACCGGGTGAGGACCCGTGACGATCCGCGCTCGATGGGCCGGGCGCGCAGGTCCAGGGTGCCATGGTCGTTGGGGGCGCCGTAGTAGAGCGTGCTCCCGTCCGGGGAGAAGGCGATCGGACCGTAGGCGATCGGGGCGTCCGGCCCGGGACCGGCGCCGCACGGAAGACTGAGGTGCGGCTGGCGGCCGGCGAGCTTCAGGCAGGCCACGGTGCGGCCGTCGGGAAACCAGGCAGGGAAAGAGATCTCCGCCGCGGACGGGCGCAGCTTCCCCCCCGAGCCGTCGGCGCGCGCCGTCCACAGCGCGGAGCCGTCGTTCCACGGGAGGGTGGCGGCGACCCGATTGCCGCCGGCCGACCAGGCGACCTCCCGGGCGCGGTCGGGATCGAGCAGGACCGTGTCGCCCCCCGGGATGACCGCCGGGACCGGACCGGACCACAGGCGGCTCGCCTCCCCGGTGGGGACCGAGAAGCGCCACCAGCGCGACCGGCCCACCGAGTCCACCTCGAGCGCTGCCACGCTACGGCCGTCCGGGAGCCAGGCCAGGGCGCGGATGGCGCGGGCCGGTCGACCGAGCGCGTGGTCCGGGCCGCCCGCCACGCGGACCAGCCGGAGCCGGTCGCCGGACGTGTAGGCGAGCCACGCCCCATCGGGGCTGATCGCGCCCCGCGGGTCCCGGTACCCGACCGGTCCCGCCTGGCGGGCGTCGGCCACGAAGCGCAGACGTCTGCCGCCGTCCGCGACGGAAGACGAGGGCTGCTGGGCCGCGAGGCCGCGGGCCGCCGACGACAGACAGGCGGTGCCCGCGAGGAGCGTGACGCAGCATCGCGTGAGTCCGCGCATGGCCCGCAGCATAGGGGCACGGGTCCGTTCGTTCAACGGAGCGAGAATTCCGGAGTGGAGGCATCGAGGACCCCGGAGCGGAGCTGTTTCGGAGCCCGCGCGATTCGATGTTATGATGTCTGTCGTGCCCCAGCCCGGTGGAGGCGCCCGCTTCATGCCTCCTTCGCTCCGTCGGTCGCGGCCGGAGTCTCCCGATGCGCTCCCTCGTCCGCCGTCACCCGGTCGGCTCGTTCGTGGTCCTGGCCTACGCGCTGTCGTGGGCCGACTGGATCCCGCTCCTCCTCCGGGGAGCGCGCGTGGCCCCCGGCGGTGCGGTCACGCACTTTCCCGGACTCGTGGGTCCGGCCGTGGCGGCGCTCGCCGTCTCGGCCCTGGCCGAGGGTCCCGCCGGACTCCGGCGTCTGCTCGGGAAGCTGGGACGTGTCTCGCGGCCCCGGCTCGACTTCCTGGCCTACGCGCTCAGCCCGCTGGGCTTCCTGCTCCTGGCGCTCGGGGCGTTGGTCATCGCGGAGCGTCCACTCCCCGCGCTCGCGGACTTCGGGGTGTACTCCGGGCTGCCCGCCCTGCCCGTGCCGGTGGTCCTCTTCCTCGTGTTCCTGTGCAACGGGCTCGGGGAGGAGACGGGCTGGCGCGGATTCGCCCTCGGCCGGTTGCAGGAACGGTACGGTCCGGTCCGGGGCACCCTGTCCGTTGCGTTGATCTGGGCCGGCTGGCACCTGCCCCTGTTCGGGGTGGTGGAGACGTACCGAGCCATGGGGCCCGCGGCCCTCCTGGGGGGCTTCGGGCTAGGCCTGTGCGCCGGAGCGGTGGTGCTGGCCCGGGTGGTCAACCGGACCGGTGGCAGTGTGCTGGCCGCGGCCCTGTGGCACACGTCGTTCAACCTGACCGCGGCGACCGCTGGCGGCCGCGGGATGATCGGAGCCGTGACCACCACGTGCGTCATGGCCTGGGCGGCGCTCCTGCTCATCCAGGAGTGGCGCCGGCCGCTGGAACGCTCGAGGTTGGCCGTTCCCGGGGTCGGCCTGGTTCGGGCGGCTGGCGACGCCGTGCCCGGCCAGAGCACCCCGGGGCCGCCCGAGGCCCGTCGGGGGCCGGACGCCGGCTCGAGCTCTCGAACGAGTTGGAGACCTTGGATGCCGAATTGAACGTGGAGGATGCATGTCGCCACACCCTGACAGGTCTTCGATGGCTCGCTTCGCCGCGGTCGTGGCGACGGCGCTGACCGGGCTCTCCCTCCTGACCGCGTCCCTGGCCGCGCAGACTCTGGTGTCCTTCCCGGCGAAGGACAGCGGGGTCGTGTACGCTGACGAGTACGGGGCGGGTACGAACGGCGTCATCCTGGTGCACGGCGCCCGGTTCGACCGCACGAGCTGGAACGCGCAGGCGGTCCGCCTCGACAGCGCCGGGTTCCACGTGCTGGCGGTCGACCTCCGGGGGCACGGCCTCTCCCGCGGCCCCTCCTCCACGCCCCCGCGGATCGGCTATCCCCTGGACGTTCTGGCCTCCGTCGACTACCTGCGCGCCCACGGCGCATCCCGTATCACCCTCGTCGGGGCGAGCATGGGCGGATGGGCCGCCGCCCACGCGCAGTTCCTGTTCGGCACGGACCAGGGACCGCGCCTGATGCGCGAGATTCTCGAGTTCCTCTCGCAAGGCGGGAGCGTGCCGTCCGGGTCGGACAGCGCCTCCGGCGCCTCCTAAGGACCTCGACCATGGTCCCGGGACGCGGTGCCGGGCGCGCCCCGGGGCGCGCCCGAGCTTGGAGCGCCGCTCGGATCGTCGTAACGTAGAGAGGTATCCACAGGGCGGGCTGGAGGCGAAGTCCAGACCCCGGAGAAGCCATGCCTCGATCCCCAACCAAGCTGTTCGAATCCCGGAGCGCCATGGTCGTCGCCGCGCTCTACCTGATCGTGGCGGCCCTGACCCTGGTGCTTCCCATCCTGACGCGGTCGAACCTGGCCGGCGTGTGGGCCATCCTCCTCACGCTTCCCTGGAGCGCGATCTTCCCCATGGACGTCGTGAGCGAGACGGCGCCCGGCCTGGCCGGCGCGGCACGACTGCTGTTCCTGTTCGGCGCCATGGTGCTCAACGCCGCGCTCCTCTACCTGGGCGTGCGCTGGGCGGGACGCTGGTCGGCGGCGCACCGGCGCTGATCTCCGCAACGCTCGTCGGCATCGCCTCCCGGAGGGGAGCGGCCTGGATCCTGGGTCAGCGCGAGCGCTATCGTCCGGAGGGCCACTCCCTCGGCGACGAGGCGGACGTCCGCCTGGCACCCTTCTTCGACGAGGCCACCCGCCGCCGGGTCCGCGTGGCCCGGGTCCCCGGCATCGACAATCCACCCTTCTATCGGGAAATTGGCAGGGTCCTCCTCGACTTCACCTGGATGGCGGCCATCACCTTCGTGGACACGGTGGTGGTGAACCGCCGGTTCGTGGAGGGGCCCGCGCCCGTGGAGCTCCTGTTCCACGAGCTCGTGCACGTAGTCCAGTACGAGGTGCTCGGCGTGGATGAGTTCACCCGCCGGTACGTGGGCGGGTGGGCCGAGGGCGGCTTCTCGTACCGGGACATTTCCATGGAGCGGATGGCCTACCGGCTCCAGGCGGAGTTCGAGGCCGGGACGCTGGACGGCCGTGTGAACGAGCTGGTGGCGTCCCAGCTCGCTTCGACCACGAGCTGAGCGCGGCGCGAGCCCCGGATCCGCGGCCCGGCCACGGAGCGCGTGTCGCTCCCGGCGCGCGGGCCGCGCTCGACCCCGACCGGCGAGGTGCGCATGAAGGGACTCAAGACGGCCGTCGTGGGAGGCCTGGGACTGGCCGCGCTAGCGGTGGCCGTGGTGTGGGGACCCGCGCGGGGACGCGCCGAGAGCGCCGGCTACCGGGTCGTGCGGGCCGGGACCATGTCGACCGACCGCGCCGCCCACCAGGCCACGCTGCTCGAGAGCGGCGAGGTTTTGGTCACCGGCGGCTGCGCGGGCGAACACTGCGGCCGCACGCTGGCGTCGGCGGAGCTGTACGAAGCGCACACCCGTCGCTTCCGTCCCGCCGCATCCATGCTGGTGCCGCGCGCCAGTCACGCGGCCGCACGCCTCCCGGACGGCCGCGTGCTTGTGGCGGGGGGATGGGACGGCAGCGGCCCGACAGCTACGGCCGAGGTCTACGACCCGCGGACCGACGCCTGGACCCGCGTAGGCGACATGACGACGGCCCGCGCCAGCGGGATCGCGGTTCCCCTCGCCGACGGCCGCGTGCTCATGGTGGGAGGAGGCCGGGGTCGGCTCGGGAACCTGGCCTCGGTCGAGGCCTTCGATCCGGCGACCTCGACCTTCTCGGTAGTGGGGAGCGCGGCGACCAACCACTACCTGGCCACTCGACTCGCCGACGGCCGCGTGCTGCTGACGGGAGGCGAGGGCGCCGACGGCTCGATCCTCGCCACGTCCGAGATCCTGGATCCCGCCACCGGGATCTTCACGGCCACCGGCGCGATGGCGACGGCGCGCGTGAAGCACGCCGCGGCGCTCCTCCCCGACGGCCGGGTGCTGGTGATCGGCGGCTCGGACCGGCGCGGCTTCGCGGGCCGGTTCGCAAGCACGGAGCTGTTCGACCCCGGCGTCGGGCAAGTTCTCGCCCGGGCCCGGACCTGCACCGGGGCCGGCACAAGATCCGGGACGCCGTCGTCGGTGCTTCCCTCGGGCGACGTCGTGGTCGCGGGAGGGGCCGCGCGGCCCGAGGTCTTCGACCACGCGCGCCACGCGTTCGTGCCCGTGGATGGCGACATCGGCGGGCCGCAGATGTTCGCGACCGCCACGCTTCTCCCGTCGGGCGACCTCCTCGTCCTGGGCGGGTACGATGACCACACCCAGCCGTCGGCCGCGGCGTGGCTGATCGAGCCGGGGACCCCCTGACCGTGCGTTGCGCCAACTGCGGGGCGCTTCTGGCCGGTCCTTTCTGCCACGAGTGCGGGCAGGAGGAATCGCGACGCCTCGACTCGCTGGGGAGCTTCCTCCGGCACGGCGTCTCGGGACTGCTGCACCTGGACGGGATCACGCTGCGCAGCGTGCACGACCTGCTCTTCCGGCCGGGGAAGCTCACGGCCAACTTTCTGGGAGGACGCCGGGTTCGCTACGTGCAACCCGTGCAGCTCTACCTGCTCGCCGCCGCCCTCTTCTTCCTCGTGAACTCCTACCATCCCTTCCTTCTCGTCGACGTGGCCCACCAAGAGATCCGGAGCTCCCTCGGCGCGATGGCGACGGGCGGCACGATCGACCAGGCGCAGCTCGAGGCCCTCTCGGCCCGAGGTATCTCCCCCGCCCTGTTCGCCGAGCGGTTTCGGACGATGGCCGGGAGCCTCCTCCCGCTCTTCCTCATCGGCGCGGTCGTGCTGTTCGCCGCTGGCCATCGCGGCGTTCCAGCCCCGCTCGCCGAAGCCGCTGCTCGGGGCGGCGATCTTCGCCCTGCACTGGACGGCGTTCTTCCTGCTCCTGATGATCGTGGAGCGCGTTCCGGGCGGGCTGCCGGGCACACGGTCCCTGGTGAACTTCCTCCTCTCGGCCGTGGCCCTGGTGTACCTGGCGGCGGCGCTGCGACGCGTGTATCGCCAGGCGTGGACGTGGACGGTGCTCAAGGGGCTCGGGCTGTTCCTCGCTGTTCCACGTCTTCCTCGCGCTGTGGGCCGCCGCGGTGATCGTATACGCCTTCCACGCGATTTGAGATCCTCGCCCCGAGGGGGCCGTCACGCTCCGGGGGCCGGTCGGGCCGGCGGCGGGCATTTCCGCTGCGGAAGCCCTATCTTTGTTGCCATGGGTCGACCGACGCTACACCGAGGACGAAGTCACGACGATCTTCGAGCGGGCCGCCGAGGCCCGCCCGGAGGGACGCCGCCGCCTGGCCTCCGGGCAGGAGGGGCTCACGCTGTCCGACCTCCAGGAGATCGGCCGAGAGGTCGGGATCGCGCCCGAAGCGGTGGCGCAAGCTGCGGCCTCCCTGGATCGGTCCGAGCGCCCCGCCCGGCGGACCTTCCTCGGCTTCCCGATCGGTGTCGGGCGGTCCCTCGAGCTCGGGCGGCGCCTCACCGAGGAGGAGTGGGAGCGGCTTGTCGTGGACCTGCGTGACACGTTCGACGCGCGCGGCCGGGTCCAGGTCGACGGCAATTTCCGGCAGTGGACGAACGGCAACCTCCAGGCCCTCCTCGAACCGACGCCCGGGGGCCAGCGGCTTCGGCTCCGCACCTACCGGGAGAACTCGCGCATGCTCATGCTGGCCGGGCTGGGCCTGGGCGGCCTCGGCACGGCCGCCGCTATCGCGCGCTTTCTGACCGCGGGGCTCGACCCGGCGGTCCTGGCACGCGTGAGCCCGCTGCTCATGATCGGCCTCGGGCTTCTGGGCCTGGGCGCCATCCGGCTTCCCGGCTGGGCCCGTCTGCGGGGACGGCAGATGGACGGAGTTCTCTCCCGGGTCGCCGCCATGGTCTCCGGGAGGCCGAGAGACCTTCCTCCGGGCGAGGATCCGGAGGGCGACGAGGTCCCGGCTCCGGGCGAAGGTCCGGCGCTGGACCGCACCTGACGCCGGAACCGGGCGGCACGTCCGGCCATCCCGGGTCACCGCATCGGATGCCGGACGTTCCCGTGTCCCCTACGTCCCCCGTCACGATCGTCAACGTGGGGTACCGCTCGACCAACTACTGGGTGGTGAGCGCCGGGCGCTCCCGGCTCCTGGTGGACCTCGGGTGGCCGGGCACGTTCGGGCGCCTGCGGGCCCGGCTGAGACGAGCGGACGTGCCCCTGGCGGAAATCCGCTACGGCCTGGCCACGCACTACCACATGGACCACGCGGGACTGGCCGAGGAGCTCAAGCGGGTCGGGGTGCCGCTCCTGGTGCTCGAGCCCCAGGCGCCCGCCATTGCGCTCATGCAGCGTCACGTGAAGCCGGTGGACGGCTACCTCGAGATCCGTGCGGACGGAAACGTGGTGATCTCCTTCGACGAGAGTCGTGCTTTGCTGGGCTCCCTGGGCCTCGCGGGGGAGATCGTGCCGACGCCGGGGCACTCGGACGACAGCGTCTCCCTGGTCCTGGACGACGGCTCGGCGTTCACGGGCGACCTCACGCGGCCGGACCTGGGCTTCGGGCAGGACGCCGCGGTGGTTCAGGCGAGCTGGCGGCGGCTCCGGACCCTGGGCGCCCGGCGTGTCCACCCGGGGCACGGGCCGGCTTTCGACCTCGGCGGGGCGGGACCCGCGTGAACGTCGGCCGGCCCGCCGATTGCGGGCCTGTCCCGTCCATGCGATGAAGAGGCTGATCCTCGGGCTCGGCGTCCTCGCGCTCGGCCTCGTGGTCCTCGACCCCCCGGTCGAGCCGAACGCGAAGCGGCGCCGGCGGCGCAACGAGGTCGAGGGACCACCCGGCGAGGAGACCCCCGTGGACACGGGCACGCGGTTCGAGCTGGCCGAGGACGAGACCCTGGCTGAAGGCGTACTGCGCGCGGCCGCGGCCGAGGCGGGCGCGGCCGCGGCCGCCCTCGTCTCCGGTGGCAACGACGGGAGCGGGGAAGCCGTCCACGAGGCCCGCAAGCGCATCAAGCGCGCGCGGGCGCTCCTGCGACTGGCCCGGGGGCACCTCCCCGCGGAGCTGCGCCGCTCCGAGAACGCCCGGCTGCGCGAGGCAGCGCAGCTGCTGTCGGCGCCCCGGGACCGGAAGGTGCTGGCGCGAACCTCCCGGCGGCTCGTCACCGAGGGAGTGGCGTCCAGCGGGTTTATGCAGCGCGTGGCCGGCGAGATGGAGAGCCGGGACGAGGCGGCGGCGGGCGAGCCCGACGACGTCGTGGCGGCGGCCCACCTCCTCGCGGAGACGCGGGGCGCCCTCACCTTCACGGAGGCCGCCGATGATGGCTTTCCGGGACGGGGACTGCGGGGGAGCTACGGCGGAGGCCGGAAGGCCATGCGCACGGCACGCGAGGACGGGCGGGCGGCTTCCTTCCACGAGTGGCGGAAACGGGCCAAGGACCTCCGCCATCATCTCGAGTTCCTCTCCTCGATCTGGCCCGGCGTCCTGCCGGCCCTGGAGGCGGACCTGCACCGTCTCACCGACCACCTGGGCGACGCCAACGACCTGGCCGTGCTGGCGAGGGCGGTCGAGGCGATGCCCGTGTCCCCCGACGAGGAGCCGGTGCGCGGTGCCCTCCTCGACCGGCTGGCGGAGCTGCGCGAGACGCGCTGGAAGAAGGCGTTCGGGGCGGGTGCCCGACTGTACGCCGAGAAGCCCGACGCGTTCGTCGCGCTGATGAAGGCGTGCTGGAAGACGACGCGCTAAAGGGAGGCAACATGAACGGAGCCCCATCGTTCAGGATCGCCGCCGTCCAGGCGGCCCCGGTGTTCTTGGACCTCGAGCGAACGATCGACAAGGCCTGCGCCCTGATCGATCGGACCGCCGCGGAGGGCGCCGACCTGGTCGTGTTCCCGGAGGCCTTCGTCCCGGCCTACCCCGTGTGGGTATGGTTCATCCCGTCGGGTAAGACCCATCGGCTCCGGGCACTCTACGCCGAGCTTCACCGCAACTCGATCACGATCCCCGGTCCGGCCACCCGCCGTCTGGGGGAGGCGGCCGCACAGGCCGGTGTGATCGTGGCGATCGGCGTGAACGAGCGGGACCCGGAGGCCGGCGCGGGAACGCTCTACAACACGCTGCTCCTGCTGGGCAGGGACGGCTCCATCCTGGGCCGGCACCGGAAGCTCATCCCGACGTCGGGCGAGCGGCTCGTGTGGGGAAGGGGCGACGGGAGCGACCTGGAGGTGGTGGACGCGGGCTTCGCGCGCATCGGGGGGCTCATCTGCTGGGAGAACTACATGCCGCTGGCCCGGCAAACCCTGTACGCATGGGGCGAGCAGGTCCACCTCGCCCCGACCTGGGACCACGGGCGAGCCCTGGCTGTCCAGCATGCGGCACATCGCCAAGGAGTCCCGCTGCGTGGTGGTCGGCTGCTGCCAGGCCCTGCGGGCCGAGGACATCCCCGATCGGCTGGGGCTCGACGAGGACATCCCGGCCGACGACGACGGGTGGATCAACCCCGGGGACAGCGTGATCGTGGACCCGGACGGCAAGCTCCTGGCGGGCCCGGCCCACGCGGAGGAGACGATCCTGTACGCGGACGTCGAAGCCGACCAGCTCGTGGCTCCCCGCTGGCAACTCGACGTGGCCGGTCATTACTCGCGCCCCGACGTGTTCGAGCTCCGGTTTCACGGGCGGGCGACCCCGCAGGTCCATAGGGTCACCGGGCTCGAGGAGGTCGAGCCCCCGGACGCCGAGACCGCGGAGGACGCGTGATCCTGAGGACGTGGCGTGGCTGGACCCGGCGCGATGACGCCGATCGCTACTTCGAGTACCTGGCGAACACGGGCGTGAGGGACATCGAGACCACGCCCGGCAACCGGGGCGTGCTGCTCGTGCGCCGGGAGGTGGGTGGCCGTACCGAGTTCCTGTTCACGAGCCTGTGGGACTCGCTCGAGGCCGTGAAGGGCTTCGCCGGCCCCGACCCGGAGCGGGCCGTGTTCTACCCCGACGACGACGCCTTCCTGGTTGAGAAGGACGAGCATATCGACCACTGGGAGGTGCTGCGGGCACCGCCGGAGATATAGTGTGAAGGGCATCGGGCCCGTCCCGGCGCGCGACCCGACGGCCCGCCGGAGCAGATCGAGTGGCGCGGGCGACTGACGACCGGGCGAAGTGGTGGCCGGGCCCCCGCCCGGTGATCTTCGCGCTGGCGGTGGGCTGCCTGGTCACCTTCCTCGCCTTCGACCTGGTCATGCAGGACTCCGTGCCGCTCACGGGAGGGCTGGCGGCCGTGCTGGGCGGCGCCGTGTCCCTCCCCGGAGAAGCCGCAGAGGAGACCTCGGACGTGGTCGCGGCGGTCGACTTCGCGCGGAACCACAGACTGCGCCTGGTGGTGAAGGGAGGCGGCCACAGCTACCAGGATCGTTCGTGCTCGCCGGACTCGCTCCTCGTTTGGACGCGCGAGATGCGCGACATCGCCCTGCACGATTCCGAGAGCGACTTCTTCCAGCGCGACTGGCAGACGGCGTTCTGGGGTGCCAACTATCCCCGCTTCGCCGCGGCGAAGCGCAGGTACGATCCCGAGGGGCTCTTCTACATCCATCACGGCGTGGGGAGCGAGGCGTGGAGCGCCGATGGCTTCACACCGAAGACAGGGAGATGAGCATGGATACGGTCGGCCGGGCGTTCATCGAGCGATCCAGGGCGTTCCTTACTTCGGAGTACATCCCCAGGATCCGCGGCTGCCTCCGCGAGCTCCCGGAGGGAGACCTCTGGTGGCGTCCGAACGCACAGTCCAACAGCGTCGGCAACCTCCTCCTCCACCTGTCCGGCAACGTCCGCCAGTGGATCGTGAGCGGAGTCGGGGGCGAGCCCGACGAGCGGGAGCGCCACGCCGAGTTCGAGGCCGAAGGGGGCCGGGACCGGGCGGAGCTGCTGGCCCTGCTGGAACGCACCGTGACGGAAGCCGACCGTGTCCTGTCCAAGCTGGAACCCGAAGAGCTCCTCGAGCGTCGCGTGATCCAGGGGACCCGCACGACGGTACTCGGCGCCGTCTATCACGTGGTCGAGCACTTCGGCATGCACACGGGTCAGATCGCCTACATCACGAAGCTGCGGACCGGCACCGACCTGGGCTTCTACGAGGTCGAGGACGGGGTGGCGCACCCGAGATGGTGAGGGGGCCGGCGTGAGATACCACCACGTGGGCATCCCGACCTCAGAGGTCCGGCCAGCGAGAGACGCACCTTCCGGAGCTGGGGATGTACGTCTCGGGTTACGAGACCAGCGAGTTCGGCGTCGAGTGGATGCGGTTCGAGGCCGACAGCCCGGTGCCCCTCCTGGTCCGCACCGTGCCGCACGTGGCCTTCGAGGTCGAGGACCTGGAGGCCGCGATCGAGGGCCGGGAGGTCCTCATCGAGCCCAACTCCCCCTCCGACGGCGTGCGCGTCGCCTTCGTGGTCGAGAACGGCGCCCCCGTGGAGTTCATCGAGATCGGGGGGCCGTCCGCGCCGCGTCCGGAAGGACGCTGAGGTGTCCCGTATCGCGGCGTTCCTGCGCGGCATCAACCTGGGCGGCCGACGGGTGAACAACGACGCGCTCGGCGAGGCGTTCGAGGACTATGGCCTCGAGAAGGTGGCCACCTTCCTGGCCAGCGGCAATGTCGTGTTCGCCGATCCGGACTCGGACCGGGACGCGCTCGAGGGAGCGCTGGAGGCGCACCTTGAGGGCGCGCTCGGCTTCCCGGTCCGCGTCTTCCTCCGCCCCCTGGCTCGGCTGGAGGCGCTCACCCGGATCGAGCCGGTGATCGGCGCCGACGAGGCGGGCTTCACGCCCCACGTCGCGTTCCTGCGGCGCGAGGCGAGCGAGGAGGTCCGTACGGCGCTCGCCGCGCTGGAGGGGCCCGACGACCGTTTCCACGTGACGGGCGCCGAGGTGGTCTGGCTGAGGCGGGGCCGCATGACGGACTCGGCCATCACCACGCGGGAGCTGGAACAGGCGCTGGGCGGGCCGGAGAACACCATGAGGAACCTGAACACGGTGCGGCGACTGGTCGCGAAGTTCGGGAGCTGAGGAGGACGCGTGTCGGAGAAGATCGACCTGGCGGCGAAGCTGGCCCTGTTCGACGAGCCGTGGCAGCCTCGCATCGTGGCCCGCCTGAACGACTACAAGGTCATGGTCGTCAAGATAAGGGGCGAGTTCGTGTGGCACCGTCACGAGGAGACGGACGACTTCTTCCTGGTGATCGACGGCCACCTGACGATCCAGCTCCGCGACCGCGACATCGAGCTGGGGCCGGGCGAGCTGTTCGTGGTTCCGCGCGGGGTGGAGCACCGACCGGTCAGCGCCGAGGGGGCCTCCGTCCTGCTCATCGAGCCCGAGGACACCGTGAACACCGGCGACGCCGGCGGTCCCCTGACGAGCGAGGCGCGGGAGATCTGAGGCGTGAAGATCGAGGTCGTCCTTGAGGATCAGGTCGTCGCGGTCGCGCGCCGAATCCAGGTCTTCCAGGATGCTCTCAGCCTGATCGTCCTGGTGCCGGCCGCGTGGGCGCGGTGCTCGACTCGCTGTTCCGCCCGGATCTGGCCCAGGCGGACGAGATCACGCTGGAGCGGCACCGGGCGCGGTCCAGCGCTCAGACGACGGAGAGCGTCCGCACCGGGGGCAGCGCCCCCGCCACGTACACCCACCCGCCGTCGTCCTCCAGCGCGAAATGGATCTCTCCGCCGCTGGTACCGGCGAAGAAGCTCTCCGGGCCCTCGAGGTCGAAGGCGAGGGCCGTGATTCCGTGCCGGACCCCGCGGTGGTCCCATAGCGCCTTCTCGGACCAGCTGTTGGCGCCGTTGCGGCTCAGGAACAGGCGCGGCGCGGCCCCGGCCTCGCCCTCTCCCCACGAGCCGGCCGGACCCGCGGCGGTGGCCAGCAGCATCGCCGGGCCGTCGCGCTCGGGGTCCTCGGGCGACAGCCGCATGGTCGTGCAGTAGGCGGGGCCGATCGGGGGCCGCGGCGCGATCCACTCCTCGCCGCGCTCCTGGCTCACGTACAGCCCGCCGCCCGTGGCCGCGTACAGGCGCCCGGTACGAATCGGGTCGGCCTCGAGCACGTGGACGTCCTCGTAGAGGCCGTCGTGGATGGGCCGCCACGTGCGACCGCCGTCCTCGCTGCGGTAGGCGCCGCCCACCTCGACTCCGGCGTACAGGCGCTCCTCGTCGAGCGGATCGGGAGCCAGCGTCTGCACGTGCGGCTGACGGTCGCCATACGCCTTCCAGGCCTCGCCCTGCTGGAGAGCGGCGAAGCGCTCCATCGCCTCCCAACTCCCGCCTCCGTCGGTCGAGATGAACACGCCCGCCGGCTCGACGCCGACGTACAGCACCTCGCCCCGATGCCGACCCGAGACGGCCCGGACGGGCCGCTGCTCCGGAACGCGGAAGCGGGGCGCCCAGCTCTCGCCCCGGTCCCGCGACACGTATAGTCTCCCGGTCTCGGTCCCGCAGAACACGGCACCCTCGGTGGCCCAGGCGCAGGTCACCGAATGCCCCTGCATCGCCTCCACCTTGAGCTGGGCCCGGCGCTCGCCGGCCAGCCACCTGTAGACCCGCACTCCCTCGGGCGTCCCCACGATCAGCCGCATGCGACGTCCCCTGGTTCGTTGATGTACGGATGCATCCTGCTATGAACTGCGCGAGCGTGACGGGACGGCGGGCGCCCTAGGGGATGCCCGGCTCCGTCATGGCGCGGAAGTCCAGAATCCGGTCCAGCTCCTCCTCTCCGAGGAGGCCCTCCTCCAGGACGATGTCCCGGAGCGTCCTGTCCTCCGCCAGAGACTTCTTGGCGACCTTCGCGGCCCGGTCGTACCCAATCTCGGGCGCGAGCGCCGTGGCCAGCGCGGCCGTGGACTCGGCGTTCCGGCGGCAGCGCGCCCCGTTGGCCTCGATCCCGACCACGCAGCGGTCGGTGAACTCGCGGCACACGGAAGCGAGGATCTCGATGGACTCGAGCAGCCCGTGGATCATGACGGGGATCATCACGTTGAGCTCGAAGTTGCCCGACTGCCCACCAATGGTGATGGCCGCATCGTTGCCGATCACCTTCGCCGCCACCTGGCACACCGACTCCGCCATGACCGGGTTCACCTTGCCCGGCATGATCGAGGAGCCGGGCTGCACCGCCGGGAGCGAGATCTCGCCGATCCCGGTCCGCGGGCCCGACGAGAGCCAGCGCAGGTCGTTGGCGATCTTCATGAGGCTCACGGCCAGCGTCTTGAGCGCGCCGCTCGCCTCGACCAGCGCGTCCCGGCCTCCCTGCGCCTCGAAGTGGTTGTCGGCCTCCCGGAAGGCCGCGCCGGTCATGTCACTGAGCTCGGCGGCCATCCGGCGGCCGAACTGGGGGTGCGTGTTGATGCCGGTGCCGACCGCCGTGCCGCCGATGGCCAGCTCGCCGAGAGCGTCCCGCAGCCCCTCCACGCGGCGGATGCCGTGCGCCACCTGGCTGGCATAGCCCCCGAACTCCTGGCCCAACCGCACCGGCGTCGCGTCCTGCAGGTGGGTGCGGCCGGCCTTCGGGATCCCGTCGAACTCCCCGGCCTTGTCCTCGAGCGCCCCGCGCAGGTGCTCGAGCGAAGGCAGGAGCTCCTCCTCGATGGCCACCAGGGCCGATACGTGGGAGGCCGTGGGGATCACGTCGTTGGACGACTGCCCCAGGTTCACGTGGTCGTTGGGGTGGACCGGGTCGCGGGAGCCCACCTGGCCGCCCAGGATCTGGATGGCCCGATTGGCGATCACCTCGTTCGCGTTCATGTTCGTCGAGGTCCCCGAGCCGGTCTGGAAGATGTCGACCACGAACTGGTCATCCAGCTTCCCCTCCATCACCTCGGCCGCAGCCTGCTCGATCGCCCCGGCGCGCCGCCCGTCCAGCAGGCCCAGCTCCCGGTTCACGCGCGCCGCGGCCAGCTTGATGAATCCCAGGGCGCGCAGGAAGCGGCGGTCGAAGCGCAGACCGCTGATCGGAAAGTTCCGGCGGGCCCGCTCCGTCTGGGCGCCGTAGAGCATTCCGGTCGGAATCTCCACCTCGCCCATCGAATCGCGCTCGGTCCTCGTCTCGGCCATGGCTCCGCCTCGTGCCTTCGGTTCTATCCCTGTCTATGCCTGCGCGGCGGCCGCGCCTCGCGGGCCGGCGCCGTTCGATCGGGTCGCCCTCAGAAGGTGACGTTGTCTCCCGCCTTCACGTCGTGTGCCGCGAACCAGCCCTCCGCCATCTCGAGCGCGTACATGGCGGGGCGGCTCGACGTGTGGAGATCGTCGCTCTCGGCCTGCATGTGCTGGATGTCGACGATCACGCCCTTCTGGTTCACGAAGGCGATGTCCAGGGGGATCTTCGTGTTGCGCATCCAGAAGGACAGGGTCTGCTCCTCCGGGTACACGAACAGCATGCCGTGGTCGGGCGGCAGCGAGTCGCGGCTCATGAGCCCGCGCGTGCGCGTCTGGTCGTTGTCGGCCACCTCGGCCGTGACGGCGTGTCCGCCCACGGTGAGATGCGCCACCTGCATGCCGGTCGGGGCCACCGTGTCGGCCGCGGCCGACGCGCCCGTCGAACCGGACGTGGCGGCCGACCGGGTCGCCCCGGCCCCGGCTGGCGATCCGCTCGCGGAACCCGCGGGCGCGGCGTCGGCCGAGCTCGAGCTCCCGCCGCAGGCGGCCAGGAAGGCCACGCCGGCCAGGACCGCCAGCCACGCCGGTGATCGGTTCGAGCGATCGAGCACGGGTCCTCCTCGTCCGGAAGGTGCGGGCCCACTTCGGCCGCTGGAAGTCCGGCCGACTCCGGCGGCATATTCCTTTCACCGGCCCCCTCATGCAAGCACTGCAAGGCCGACGCCGACGCGGCGGCCCGCCCCCACGAGCCGGAGGTGACCCTGGAGCCCATCGAGGAGCTCTCGCACACGGCCGACGTCGGTTTCCGTCTGGCGGCCGATGCCCCATCCTGCCTGTTCCGGCTGGCCGCGGAGGGGTTGAGACGGGTCCTGGGCCACGAGGCGGCGCCGGACGTCCTGGAGGAGGAGGCGATCCGCCTGGAGCGCCCCGACACGGAGCGTCTCCTGGTGGCGTGGCTCCTGACCCTCCACGAGGGCGGCGAGCGCCGCGGCGCGGTTCCCGCGCCGATTTCGCTGGAGCTGGACCGGGAGGCGTCCGGCGCCGCCAGGCTCGACGCCCGGGTCGCCTGGCACCGCCGCGCTACCGATCCCGTGCGCGAGATCAAGGGTGTCACCTACCACGGGCTGGAGGTGCGCGAGCGAGAGGGACGCTGGGAGGCGACGGTGGTGCTCGACCTGTGATCGGTGGCGCGGGGGGCGCTCGCGGCCTATAAGGATGGTGGGGTGCGACGCGCGTCGCCACAGCGGGCCGGGACCGTCCCGCCGCCCGCCCCGGCCCGCGGACGCTCACGAGAAGGATGGTCATGCGTAGACGACCTCTGCCCGCCGCGCTCCTCCTGGTCCTGCCGCTGCTGGCCTCCGGGTGCCTGGCGGCGGCCGCTGGCGCCGCCGGGGGCGGCCTCTATTTCACCACGCGCGGCGTCGGACAGGTGGTGGAGGGCGGTTTCGGGCCCGTCACCGACGCCGCTCGCAAGGCCTTCACCACGCTGGGGGTCGAGTACAAGGGCCAGAAGGACTCGGACGACGACAAGAACCGCGAGATCTGGGGAAAATCGGGGGACGACGACGTCACGGTGGACCTGGAGGAGCGGACGGACGTGGCCACCAAGGTCGAGGTGTCGGTGAAGACGGGTGCCGTGACGTGGGACAAGGACATGGCCCGCAAGATCCTCGGAGAGATCCAGAAGAACCGTAAGGGGTAGGAATGGGTGGCGGCGGAGGCACGCCGCCGGGGACGAGGAGGTGAGGATGATCCTTCCCAACGTGCGATCTTCCTTCGATCGGGACGAGGCCGGACGCGTGGTGCGTACGCTGGCCCGCGGGGACGAGGGCCGGGCCCGGGACCTGGAGGCCGCGCTGGCCGAGCGCGGACTGGACCCCCTGCTGGACGACCCCGACCTCCCGGCGCTCCTGACCGGCGGCGGGGGCGTCGAGGACCTCCCCCTGGGGCTCGTTCTGTACGTCCTCGTGCGCCACGCGCTCCTGGAGTGCGGCGTGGAGAGCCGGGTCATAGCCGACTACGTCTCGGCGCTGGTGCTCGAGTTCGGGTTCCGCGGACGATCGTACAGGATCGCCGACCACGACGACCGGGAGTACCACTACCTGGTCGACATCCTGGCCGACATGTCCAGGGCCCGGGGGCGCCGCGCCTTCCTGCTGGAGGCGCATCTCGGGAACTTCGCCCTGTGGCTGTCGGGCCTGTTCCCCGACCACATCGCGTCGCGCGTGGGTCGAAAGGGTGGACCGGGCCTGGACTATTACGAGGAGATGGGGCAGACGGGCTACCGAATGGCGGCGAACGACCCGGTGGCGCGCCAGGAGTCGCTGGACGGGCTGTTTCGCGACGCGGCGGAGGCGTTCGTGGAGCTCAGGCGCGGCCTCAACCGCGTGTCGGACCGCTACCTCCTCCCCCGGCGCGGGGCTACCGTCGACCGTTTGCTCCGGCAGGTCCAGGACCGCTTCGAGGAGGGGACGCTCTGAATCGATAATCACTATTGATTGAGCGCCGGGTCCGGCCTAGCTTCCGAAGCATGGACGAGTTTCCCGCGGATCCGCGCCGGGTGGCGCTCCGAGTACCGATTCTCCCGAGCGACGAGCCGATGGACAGCACTCTGCAGACTCGACCCCCGCTGGGCTGCGCGGCGGTGATGATGAGCGTCTTCCGCGCAAGCCTCCAGGAGCACCAGCTCCCGGTGACCCAGCAGCGCGAAGCCGTTGCCGGCATCCTGTTCGAGTCCACGGGCCATCTGTCGGCCGACGACATCGCGGCCCGGCTCAAGGAGCGGGGCGACCACGTGGGTAAGGCCACCATCTACAGGACGCTGAACCTCCTGGTGGACGTCGGCCTGGCCACCGAGCACGACTTCGACGAGGGCTTCAAGCGGTACGAGGCCCGCATCGGGCCCTCCCGGCACGACCACCTCATCTGCACCTCCTGTGGAGAGGTGATCGAGTTCCATCGCCCCGAGCTGGAGGCGCTCCAATCCGAGGTCGCGGCCGAGTACGGCTTCCAGCCCATCACGCGGCAGGTCAAGATCTACGGGCTGTGCGCGGAGTGCGACGCGGCCGAGGCGCGCGAGAACGAGGACTACCGCCGTGCCCTGTAGAGGTCCGGCCGCGGCGGACGACGCGAGGCTCCCGGGACGACGGGCACGGTGAGCCACGCCCGCGACCGGCTTCTCCGGCTCCTGGTGGAGCGGTCCTTCCGCACGGGCGACTTCGAGCTCGCCTCGGGGCGGCACAGCGACTACTACATCGACTGCCGAACGACCACCATGCACGCCGAGGGTCAGGCCCTCCTGGGCGAGGTGGGGCTCGACGCGCTGGCGGAGGCGAGCCTCCATCCGGATCTCGTGGGAGGCCTGACCATGGGTGCCGACCCGATCTCCTACGCCATCGCGGGCGAGAGCTGGCGACGGGGCGAGCCCGTGCACGCCTTCTCGGTGCGCAAGCGCGCCAAGGACCACGGCCGGGGGCGTCGCATCGAGGGCTGCTTCGAGCCCGGCGCCAGGGTCGTGGTCGTCGAGGACGTCATCACGTCCGGCGGCTCGGCCCTCCAGGCCATTCGCGAGGTCCAGACGGAGAACGGGCAGGTGCTGGCCGTGCTGGCGCTGGTGGATCGCGAGGAAGGCGGCCGGGAAGCCATCGAGGAGGCTGGCCACCGCGTGATCGGCCTGTACACGGCCTCGGAGCTCAAGGAGGCCCACCGCCCGAACCCTGACGGGTGAAACAGACGGCCGGGTCCGGGGTTTCCACCATTCCCTGAAAAGGACGGACGACCCGCGCTTCCCGGAGAGATCGAGCACGTGATCCACTTCACGGACACCGCCCGCCAGCGCGTGCTGGCATTCATCGAAGAGGAGGGCGAGGAGGGCCTGGCGGTCCGCATCGACCTCCGGAGATCCAGCCCGTTCGCGCCCGAGTACGACCTGGCCCTGATCGGCCCCGAGGAGGTCTCCGAGGAGGACCGGGCCTTCGACCAGAACGGCTTCAGCCTGTACGCCGCCCCGGACGCGGCGGAGTTCCTGGAGGGATCGGAGATCGACTGGGTCGAGTCCCTGCAGGGCGCCGGCTTCAGGATCGACAACCCCAACGTGAAGCCGCTCGGCTCGGAGCCGCCCAGCGGCCCGCTCGCCGAGCGCGTCCAGCGCGTCCTCGAAGAGCAGATCAACCCGGGCGTGGCCTCCCACGGCGGCCACGTCAGCCTGGTCGACATCCGCGAGAATGTGGTCTTCCTGCAGATGAGCGGTGGCTGCCAGGGGTGCGGTATGGCCTCCGTGACCCTCACCCAGGGAATCAAGGAGGCGCTGCAGCGCGCCGTCCCCGAGGTGGCGGGCGTGGAGGACGTCACCGACCACGAGGCGGGTCGGAACCCCTACTACGCCTGAGCCGGAGCCGGGCACCCCGCGCGCGGGACGCGCCGCGGCTCCACCGGTGGCGCCGGACGGCGCGGCCGGTTAGCGCAGGATCCCGGCCACCCCCGTGTCCGTCGGCATGCGCTCCGGGGACAGCACGAGCGCGTTACCCCCGTGCAGGATCACCACCTCGGCCAGCTCGTCCAGGAGCTCGGCCGCGTCGCCCGAAGGATCCTCACCACCCTCCTGGACGATCTCGATGGCGCCCGTGGAGCGGTCCATGGTCCCCCACAGGCGCCGCCCGCGCTCGGTGAGCAGCAGGCGGATCCTCCCGGCCACGGCCAGGCGGCACAGGTTGGCCAGGTCCAGCTCTCCCTTGCCCCGGCCGTAGGAGGTCTCCCACAGCTCCAGGGCCCGGTCGATCTTCTTGAGCACCTGGGCCTTGGCGATGGGCCACGCGGCCTCGTGCACGCGGTCGGGGTTCCAGTTGACCGCGGAGGCCTCGATCCCTTCCTCGGCCAGGTTGTCGAGCCCGCTCACGCTCCGGTACAGGGGGTGGTATTCCTTGACGGCGGCGAGCACGAGGGGACCGATCTCGCCCTCGAGCATATCCTGGAGACCCTCGTCCACCTGCTTGAAGAAGCGCCGCAGCTCGGGCTCGTCATCGTCGCTTCCCACCCCGTGGCCGTGGAAGACCGGCATCGTCCCGCCCCGGCCGTGGCTGCCGTGCGAACCGCTCCGGACCTTGCGGCGCAGCACGATCTTCTCGTCGCGCTCGAACTCGTAGCCCAGCGCCTCCATGAGGTCGCGGGGCACGCCCTGCAGGTCGATCGGGCTCACGCCGGCCGCCGTGCCCGACCACAGCCGCACGTTCTTCTGGCTGAGCCCCAGCACCCAGTACCGATCGGGCGCCTGGAGGTACTCCAGCATCGGCCGAGTGTGGAAGGAGGAGGCGACCACGACCAGATCGGGGACGGAGCCGGGGAGTCGATACAGGCGCTGGATGTCCGGCGACGCGAACACGGCCAGGCCGTCGGACTGGTAGCGCCAGAACTCCTCGTCCTGCGTGAGTGGCTCGAGCGCCTCGACCAGGGCCGCGCCCGCGCCGTCGCCGCCGTCGGCCGACGGCAACAGCTCGCGCACGCGATCGAGGGCGGCCCGGTAGCGCAGGCGATTCGCCTCGGTCTCGCTGCCGGAGCGCGCGGTGGGAACGTAGATCGAGATGGCGGGGCCCTCTCGCTCCTGGAGCAGTGTCCGAAGGTCCTCGCGTCCGAAGTAGTCCACGGGAGACTCCTCCCCGGAAGGGTGGCTTGCCGGTGTGTCCTCCGGTGCCGATTCACTTCAACGAACATACCAGCGAGCCGACGCCGTCCGCGATCAGTCCCCCGGGACGATCGCGTGCAGGAGGAGACCCACGATGGACATGACCAGGGCCCCGAAGAAGGCCGCGCCGAATCCGCTCAGCCTGAAGCCCGGGGTGATGGCGGCTGCCAGGTAGAACAGGAGGCCGTTGAGGACCAGGTAGAAGATCCCGAGGGTGAGGAGCGTGATCGGGAAGGTGAGGAAGACCAGCACCGGCTTCACCAGCGCGTTCACGAGGCCGATGACGAGCGCGGCCAGGAGCAGCGCCCTGGTCCCGTCCACCACGATGCCGGGGACGAGCCAGGCCGTGAACCACAGGGCCGCGGCATTGATGAGCCAGTTGATGAGGAGGCGCATCCGGGTGCTCCTTCCGCTGGGAGTTCGAGGGGGAACATGGCTTGCAGCCGATGCCCGACGCAGGGAACGGCCCGCCGCGGGCTCGTCCGTCACTCCCCCAATCTAGCGTCCGGGAGGACGACCATGAAGGTGGAGCGCCACGGGGTCACCCTGGAGCTCGTGCGGGGCGACATCGCCTCCCAGGATGGAATCGACGCCGTCGTCAACGCGGCCAACGCCCAGCTCATGCCGGGCGGCGGCGTGGCGGGCGCCCTCCACCGGGCCGCCGGGCCCGGGCTGGCCGAGGAGTGCCGGCCGCTGGCCCCGATCGAGCCGGGCGACGCGGTGATCACGGGTGGACACGGCCTTCCGAACCCTTTCGTGATCCACTGCCTGGGGCCCGTGTGGGGCCGGGACGAGCCCGCCGAGGCCCTGCTCAGGAGCTGCTACCGGCGCGCCCTGGAGCTGGTCGAGGAGCACGGCCTCCGGTCGGTGGCCTTCCCCGCCCTGTCCACCGGGGCGTTCGGCTACCCGGTGCGGGAGGCGGCCCGCGCCGCGCTGGACGAGGTGCTGGGGCTCCTGCCGGGGCTCGCCTCGGTCCGCAGGATCCGCTTCACCCTGTACGGGGCCGACGCCCTGGCCGCGCACCGCGAGGCGCTGGAAGAGTTGCTGGTCTAGAACCCCGGCCCGATCCCCAGCGCCCACACCCAGCCCCTGCCCGGCCGGTCCAGCGGCCTCACCCAGTCGAGCTCGAGCACGGTGAGGCCGAACATGTTGAAGCGGAGACCCGCCCCGAAGCTCCGCACCGGACGGCGCGCCTCCGCGCCCCCTCCGCCCAGGAAGGCGGGCGTCGTGGCTCGGGTCCAGGCCACCCCGGCGTCGAAGAACCCGACGAGGTCGATGGGCGGCACCGGACCGCCGTGCACCAGGGAGAGGTCGCCCAGGCCGATGAGCGGCAGGCGTAGCTCGACGTTCAGCACGCCGAGACGGCTCCCCAGGAGGCGGTCGAACACGGGGCACGACCCCGAGCCGTCCGCCGGACACTCGGCCAGACTAAACGAGCCCGCGTCGTAGCCGCGCACCAGGTAGGAATAGCCCAGGAACAGCTCCCGCAGCCGATGGTCCTCCGCGCCCGCGCCGTAGCGGCCGTACGTGAGGACCCGGGCCGCCAGCGTCAGCGGGCGCACCGGCATGACGTACTTCCGGAAGTCTCCGAGCAGCGTGTAGAAGCCGATGCTGCCCACCGAGGAGCCGACCTCGAGCCGCGCCCGCTCGCCGACCAGGGGCCCGGTGCCCCCGAAGATCGCGTTGTCGTACACGAGGGCGGCGCTGGCCCGGGCCAGGTTCAGGGACGAGAGGGTGTCGTAGGCCGTGCTCGTGGTCCGCTCGGAGAGGATCCGCCCCGATACGGGATCGTACGCGGTTTCCCGGACTTCGCTGGCAAAGTCGACGTTCTGCACCCCGCCGGACAGCTCGACCCGCTCCGCACGGTTGAGCGGGTAGGCCAGGAGGCCCGAAAGCTCACGGTTGATCTGCCAGAACCACACATCCCGGTACACCTGCGCCTCGCGGCCGTCCACGACCGTCGTCCCCAGCCCGATCTGCCGGCTCAGGTAGGGGATCTGCCCGCCCTGGACGGCCCAGTCGATCCTCGAGCCCAGGTTGACGTAGGACCCGTACAGGGCGGTCCCCTCCAGGATGCGGCCGGCCGTGCCCTCGACCTGGGCGAGGACCGAGAGGTTCCGGTTGCCGAGCATATCGCTGAAGTAGAGGGCGCCACCGCCGCCCGCGTACACGCCGAACTGGTCCGCGCCCACCCCGAAGGTGGGCTGGGCCACGTAGTCCAGGGTGAGGCCGGCGCCATAGCCGTGCGTCCGGAAAGTGACCGTGTCGGGCAGTCCGAGCGACTGCTCGGCGAGCAGGGCCGGAACCTCTCCATAGCGGCGGTCGAGGGGCGGGAGCCGTCCGGCTCGCCGCCGCGCCACCGTGTCGGGAAGCGGCGCCCCTCGCGCGACGGCCGTGTCCGCCGGCTCCCGCCCCGCGAACTCACCGTCCGGACCGCGCTCGAGTGCGTACAGCTCGAACACGAAGTCGCCGCGCCCGTTCACGCTGAACACGACGTCCCCGCTACGACGGGCCACCGACAGGGCCGGGCTCAGGGGCGTGATCCCGGCCACGCCGGTCTGGACATCGGTCAGGCGCTCGAAGCTCCCCGCCGCCAGGTCCAGCCTGTACACGTTCGAGATCCCGCCGCGATTCGACACGAAGTACAGGCTCCGGCCGTCGGGGGCCCACCCGGGGCTCGTCTCGTCGTCCGCCTCGCCCAGGTGCGGTAGCTCGGTGATCCGCCCCGACTGCGGGTCGATGAGCGCCAGCCGGTAGGCCCCGAACGAGAGGTCCGGGAGATCGCTCGTGAACCGCTCGGTGACGAACGCGATCCGGCTCCCGTCCGGCGACCAGGCGGGGTGCAGCTCGGCGAACTCGTCGTGGGTGAGCCGCCGGGTGCGCCCCGTCCGCAGGTCGAGGACGTAGAGGTCGGTGAACCCGCTCACGTGGGCCGTGAACGCCACGCGCCGCCCGTCGGGCGCCCAGGTGGGGTTGAAGATCTCGCCGAAGGCCGGCAGGCGGATCTCGCGCAGGCGCTTCCCCGTGTGCGGATCGAGGATCGCCAGGTCGGCCCGGCCCTTCCGGACGGTGGCCAGCGCGAAGCGCGACCCGTCCGGGGACCACGCGCCCGAGGAGTTGAGGTACTGGAGGCTCTGGAAGTGGGGGTCGAGGGCGGTCTCGGTGAGCTTGCGCACCACCCGGCCCGTCCGGGCATCGGCCAGGAAGAGCTCGAGCGAGAACAGCGACTTCTCGGAAGCGAACACGAGCTCGGAGCCGTCCGGGCTCAGCGCCGGCCCGATGGCGACGTTCCCCCGGCCCATGCCCGGGGCGATGACGGGCCTCGCCTGTGAGTCGGCCGGCAGGGTCGACGCGAGCACGGCGGCGTCCTGCGCCCGCACGGCCGCGTGCCAGCGCTCGACCACGGAGTCCGCATCCACTCCGGTCGCGGCCGCGATCGCCCCCCGGACGGATCCCGTGTGACCGGCCAGCGACAGGAGGTCGCCAATGCGGTCGTCCCCGTACGTCCCGCCGATCCAGGCCCACAGCGCCTGCCCGTAGCGGTACGGGAAATAGTGGGGATCGCGCAGGTCGCCCAGGTCCGGCAGCCGGCCGGCCAGGTCGGCGCCGCGGACCCACATGGTCGTGAACGGGTCGTCGGGCCCGACCGACAGGTACTCGGCCATGCCCTCGATGAACCAGCCGGACAGGCGGAGGGCTCCGGGCACCACTCCGCCGCCCGGGTAGCCCGCCCCCGTCATGTCGAACTGGAAGGCGTGGACGAGCTCGTGGCCCAGCACGTGGTCCGTCTCCCGGAGGGAGGCCGCCGCGGGGAGGACGACCCGGCGCTTGAGCGGCTCCGTGAAGCCGCCGGTGGACTCGTCGATGCGCCCCCCGATCGCGTTCGTCTGCTCGAAGTCCGGGTGGCTGGCGTACAGGATGAGCGGCTGGCGCTGGCGGATGTCGTGGCCGAGGAGGCGCGAGAACCGGGCGTACCAGCGCTCGGCCATGCGGCCCACCCGCACGGCCAGCTCCCGCTCGCTCGGATAGTAGTAGAGGTCGAAGTGCTCGGTCTCCAGGACGGAGAAGTCGAGCGAGCGGTACTGCACCTTGTTCTGGCCGAAGTACTGGGCCCGGACGGCCCCGGGGAGACCCGCGAGGCCGACGAGCCCGGCCAGGAGGAGGATCCGGGTCAGTCCCCGGATCTGCACGAGCGCACCTCGCCGCCGAACCGCCCCAGGACCCGGTCCACCTGCGAGGCGTCCAGCGGCCCGGCCACCACGCGGGTGAGGCCGTCGGGGCCCGGCTCGGTCCGGGCGGACTCGCCGTCGTCCTCCAGGCGCGCCACCATGAGCCGGGCATTCTCCTCCTCGCGGTAGGCTCCGACCTGGATCTCCCGGCAGGCCGTCGGGGGCGCGGTCACCACGATCTTCACCCTGGCCGTGCCGTCGACCAGGAAGCCGAGCTTCCGGGCCGCTGCCCGCGACACGTCGAGGATGCGGTCCCCGACGAACGGACCGCGGTCGTTGACGCGGAGCTCCGCGTGGCGGCCGTTGTCGAGGTTGGTGACCTCGATCCACGTGCCGAGGGGGAGGGTGCGGTGGGCGGCCGTGAGCGCGTTCATGTCGAAGGTCTCGCCGGAGGCCGTGGCCCGCCCGTGGAACTGGCCACCGTACCACGAGGCCCGCCCCACCTGGCTCCAACCGGGCGACACCCGTGCCATCGGCGGCGGGGAGGACGCGGGTCCGGGCCCGACCGAGGGCGGCGTCGTGCGCCCCGCGCACGCCCCGGCGGCGAGCAGGAGGAGGAACGCCGCGGCGCGGGCGGCGGGCGGTTCACGGCGTGCGGAAGGCGTACGGCCCATGGTCTGATGAGAATCCCGCGCGGCCCCCGGCGCAAGCTCGGACGCGGGAGGCCGAGGGCGGCCGTAAGCCCCGCCTGAGCGCCCGATTCGGCGACGCCCGCGCGGCGACGCGACGCGGAACACTTCTTGACACCGCTCTGACGCTCGGACTGGCCCCCGGCCCATGCCGGGGACATCCTGTGTCGGCGCGGCCGTCGGGACGCCGGCGAATGACCACCCACGGGAGATGGCGAGGAGCATGGCAACTGCAGCGAACCTGGGCTTTCCGCGAATCGGCGGAGACCGCGAGCTCAAGAAGGCCACGGAGAGCTACTGGCGAGGCGACGTGTCGGCGGAGGAGCTGTCCCGTACAGCCTCCGACCTCCGGCTGGCGGGGTGGCGAGCCCAGAGGGCCGCGGGCATCGAGCACATCCCCTCCAACGACTTCTCCCTGTACGACCACATGCTCGACACCGCGGCGCTGGTGGGGGCTATCCCGGCGCGCTATGCCTGGAAGGGCGGCAAGCTGCAACTGGACCGGTACTTCGCCATGGCCCGGGGCTCCCAGACCGACGAGCTCGACGTGCCGGCCATGGAGATGACCAAGTGGTTCGACACCAACTACCACTACATCGTCCCCGAGCTGGACGAGGACCAGGCGTTCCGGATCGCCACCTCCAAGCCGTTCGAGCAGTATGCGGAGGCGAGCGCGGAGGGCATCGACACGGTCCCGGTGCTCCCGGGACCGGTCAGCTTCCTCCTCCTCTCCAAGGGGCCGGGCGCGGGCGGCGCCTCCCTGGACCGCCTGCTCGAGCCCCTCGTGGACGTGTACCTCGAGGTGATCGGCCGGCTGGTCGAGGCCGGCGCCGATTGGATCCAGCTCGACGAGCCCTGCTTCGTCCAGGACCGGGACCCGGCCGAGCGCGAGGCGCTCGAGCGCGCCTACGGGCGCCTGGCCGCCGGTGGCTCCGGCGCCCGCCTGCTGATCCAGACCTACTTCGAGCACGTCGGCGACGCGTTCCGCACCCTTACGGGCCTCCCGGTGGACGGGATCGGACTGGACTTCGTGCGCGGCCGCCGCCACCACCTGGAGCTCCTGGACGAGCACAGCTTCCCCGGCGACAAGGTCCTGCGAGTGGGGATCGTGGACGGCCGCAACGTGTGGATCAACGACCTCGAGCGCTCCCTGGAGCTGCTCGAGCGGGTGTCGGCCATCGTCGATCCGAGCCGGCTGCAGGTGTCGCCCTCCTGCTCCCTCATGCACGCGCCGCTGGACGCCTCCCGCGAGATGGGTCTGGACTCCGAGCTCCGTTCCTGGCTCGCCTTCGCCCACCAGAAGCTGGGTGAGGTCGAGATCCTCACTCGCGGCCTGAACGAGGGGCGCCAGGCCATCGCGGGGGAGCTCGAGTCGAACCGAGGGGCCCTGGACTCGCGTCAGGGCTCGACGCGCACCCGCAAGCCCGAGGTGCGGCGCCGCATGGACGACCTCGACCCGGAGGCGGCGGGCCGACCGCTCAGCTTCGAGGAACGCAAGCGCGTGCAGCGCGAGCGCCTCGGGCTGGCGGCGCTCCCGACGACCGTGATCGGCTCCTTCCCGCAGACCGCCGAGGTGCGCTCGCAGCGGCGCGCCTTCCGCGCGGGTGACACGGACCGGGGCGCCTACGAGAGCTTCCTGGAGAAGGAGATCGACCGCTGCGTGGAAATGCAGGAGGACGTGGGCCTGGACGTCCTCGTGCACGGCGAGTTCGAGCGCAACGACATGGTCGAGTACTTCGGCGAGCTCATGGAGGGCTACGCCTTCACCCGCCACGGGTGGGTGCAGTCCTACGGGAGCCGGTACGTGAAGCCGCCCATCCTGTACGGCGACATCCACCGGCCGGGCCCGATCACGGTGCGCTGGTGGAGCTACGCCGCCTCGTGCACCCGGCGGCCGATCAAGGGCATGCTCACCGGTCCGGTGACCATGCTGCAATGGTCGTTCGTGCGGGACGACCAGCCGCGCTCGGCGACCTGCTACCAGCTGGCCCTGGCGGTGCGGGACGAGGTAGAGGACCTGCAGGACGCGGGCGCGCCGGTGATCCAGGTGGACGAGCCCGCGCTCCGGGAGGGGCTCCCGCTGCGCGAGGAGGACCGGGACGACTACCTGCGCTGGGCGGTCAATGCGTTCCGGGTCGCGACCGGCACGGCCCGCCCGGAGACCCAGATCCACACGCACATGTGCTACTCGAACTTCAACGACATCATCGAGCACATCGCGCGCATGGACGCCGACGTCCTCCTCATCGAGAACGCGCGCTCGGACGAGAAGCTGCTCAAGGTATTCCGGGACTTCGACTACGACCGCGACATCGGCCCCGGCGTGTACGACATCCACTCGCCGCGGGTGCCGCCGGCCGAGGAGATGGCCGACCACATCCGGGACTCCCTCACCGTGCTCCCGGCGGACCGGGTGTGGGTGAACCCCGACTGCGGCCTCAAGACCCGCAGGTGGGAGGAGGTCGTCCCGGCGCTGGCGAACATGGTGGAGGCCGCGCGCACCGTGCGGACCGACCTCGCCGGAGGTGCGGAGAGCGCCTCGTGAGGCCCGGGAGTCGGACCCGCGCGCGGAGGACGCCGGTCCGTTGAGCGACGACGCGGACGGCGCGGGCGAGGGCGCCAGACCCTCTGCAGGAGGGGAACAGCGAACGTCGTCTTCCCCTCCCCGCCGTTCGCCGAGCACCATGCAGCTGTCCGTCCGGCTGCTCCTCCTCGCCATCCTCCTCGGCGCCGCCGCCGGTCTCGGAGCCGTGGCGTTCCGAGCGCTGATCGCCCTCGTTCACAACGTGGCCTTCCTGGGCACCTGGTCGTTCAGCTACGACGCCAACAGCCACACGCCGGCGAGCCCGTTCGGCCCCTTCGTCATCCTGGCGCCCGTCCTCGGCGCGGTCGCGGTCGTCTACCTGGTGAAGAACTACGCGCCGGAGGCGAAGGGTCACGGCGTCCCCGAGGTGATGGAGGCCGTCTACTACGTGAAGGGGCACGTGCGCCCCATCGTCGGCCTGATCAAGTCGGTCGCGTCGGCCATCTCGATCGGCACGGGCGGCTCGATCGGTCGCGAGGGCCCCTTCATCCAGATCGGCGGATCTCTCGGCTCGACCCTGGGCCAGATCTTCAACGTGCCGGTGTGGGAGCGCATCACGCTGGTGGCGGCCGGCGCCGGCGGCGGTATCGCGGCGGCGTTCAACACGCCGATCGGGGGGATCCTGTTCGCCATCGAGATCCTCATGCACGAGGTGAGCGTCCGGACGCTCGTCCCGGTGGGGCTGGCGACCGTGACCGCCACGTACGTGGCGCGGCTGTTCTTCGGGCCCAACCCGTCCTTCGTCATCCCGAGCCTGGTGAGTTCGTCCTTCCACCTCACCGCCCCCGTGTCGATCCTGGCGTTCATGGGCCTCGGGATCGTGACGGGCGGGGTGTCGGCCGCCTACATCAAGACGCTGTACGGATTCGAGGACTTCTTCGAGAAGCGCATCAAGTCCAGCTACTACCTGCGGCACACGCTCGGCATGCTGGGCGTGGGCCTCACCATGTACCTCTCCTATCGGTTCCTGGGCCACTACTACGTGGAGGGCGTCGGCTACGCGACGATCCAGGACATCCTCCAGGGTTCGTTCGGGCCCATCCTCATCCTCCTCCTCCTGGCGGCGCTCAAGCTCCTGGTCACCGACCTCACGCTGGGCTCGGGCGCGTCCGGCGGGGTGTTCTCGCCGGGCCTGTTCATGGGCGCCACGGTCGGGGCGTCCTACGGTATCGGACTCCAGTGGCTGTTCCCGTCCCTGGCGGTCGGGCCGGCCGCCTTCGCGGTGGCGGGCATGGCGGGCGTGATCGGCGGCTCGACGGGAGCCGCGATGACCGCGATGGTGATGATCTTCGAGATGACCCGCGACTACGCGGTCATCATCCCCATGACCATCACGGTGACCCTGAGCTACGCGGTGCGCTGGGCCATGCAGCCCGAGAGCATCTACACGCTCAAGGTGGCCCGCCGCGGGAAGCCTCGTGCCCCAGGCCCTGCAGGCCAATTTCTTCTATATCCGCCACGCCCGGGACATCATGACCACCAATCTGGGCACCGTGTCGCCGTCGACCCCCTTCGCACGCTTCCTGCGCTCCGTTCGGGAGCATGGGAACGGACGTTACTTCCTGGTGGGCGATCCGGACCGCGTGTTCGGGCTCATCGCTCCCGATGCGGTGCGCGACGCGCTCGCCGGGACCGTCCCCGCTCGCAGCGTGCACGACCTGACCATGCGGGACTACGTGACCGTCGCCGATGACACGACCGTGTTCGAGGTGCTCACGCGTATGCGCAGGGCGCACGTGTCGGTCGCCCTGGTGAAGACGAGCTGCCAGGACCCGACCCGCGGGACCGTGATCGGCGTCATCACCAAGGAACAGCTGGCCGACACGGTGCAGGCGGGCGTCGAGCTCTTCGCCGACTGACCACAGGAGGACGAGATGAAGGACGTGAGCTACGGAGCGCGCAAGGTGCTCCCGGGCGTCGACTTCGACGAAGCCGTCGCCCGCGTGGAGGAGGCCCTGGGCGAGGAGGGCTTCGGAGTGCTGACCCGCATCGACGTGAGGGCCACCCTCAAGAAGAAGCTGGACGTGGACTTCAAGCGCTACGTGATCCTGGGCGCGTGCAACCCGCAGCTGGCACACCGGGCGCTGTCGGCCGATGACGACATCGGGCTCCTGTTGCCGTGCAACGTGGTCGTGGCCGAGACGGCGGAGGGCTCCGAAGCCTCCTACGCACGGCCGGAGGCCATGCTGTCCATGGCCGGGGTGCCGGAGATAGAGCCGGTGGCCCGGGAGGCCGAGGAGAAGCTGGCGAAGGCGTTCAAGCGACTCTGAGCGGCAGGGGACGCCCGTCCCTCAGGCGAGCGGGCACCGGGCCTGGAGCGCCAGGACGTTGTCGTCCGGGTCGCGGAAGAAGGCCATCCACAGCTCGTGGTCCTCGGCCCGGTGGACCCGGTGCGGCTCGCCCAGGAAGACGACGCCGCGCTCGGCCAGCACGCGGTAGGCCGTGTCGATGTCGTCGACCTCGAAATAGAGCACCGATGAAGGGTGGTCGAAGTCGGGGCTCTCGGGCGCGGACAGCATGAGCTGGAGGTCCCCGCAGCGGAGGAAGGCGAGGCCGGGCGGGGCCCGGAACAGGAGCTGGAGTCCCAGGGCGTCGCGGTAGAAGTCCACCGAGGCGTCCACATCGCGCGCTCGCACCGCCACCTGTGCGATCCCCCGAATCCCGAAATTGGCCCCCGGCTGGTCCATGCTCCGCTCCTGGCGTCCCCGCCGGCGGGTCCGACGCCGCCCTGGCGCCGCCCGCTCGGGGTTGAACTGTTTAGTTGCTCTAACTAAGTTAATCGACGGAATGGACGCGTCAAGGGGAGCCGTGGCGGCCACGATGGCGGACGAAGCACGCGAGGTGTCGGGAGAACGGGCCCAGGTGGCCACCCGTCTTCACGCGGCGGCCCTCCACCTCCTCCGCCGGCTGCGCACGGAGGACGTGACCAGCGGTCTCAGCGGCTCCCGCCTCTCCGCCCTCTCGGTGCTCGTGTTCGGCGGGCCCCGCAGCGTGGGAGAGCTGGCCGACGTCGAACAGGTGACCGCTCCCACCATGAGCCGGCTGGCCAGCGCCCTCGAGGAGGCGGGGCTCGTCCGTCGCGAGGCCGACCCCGGAGACGGACGTCGCGTGCTGCTGCGGGCCACCCGCGCGGGCGAGCGCCTCCTGCTCGAAGGCCGTCAGCGGCGCGTCGAGGAGCTGGTGGAGATCCTGGGCTCCCTGGGCGATACGGAGTGGCGCGCGCTCGGTCGCGCCGCCGAGATCCTGGAAGGGGTCCTCCGGGAGGAGGGTTCCCGGAGGGGCGAGGCAGGGACCGGAAGCCCGGGAGCCTGACGGGAGCAGGCCTCTCCGGACCCGCCGGGCTGCGCTCCGCGACCGCGCGGAGCGCCCGGCGCCCTCCCCGGTGTGCGGCGTCGCTCAGCCGCCCACGGCCCGACCGGGACGCGATCCGGTCAGGGCGGAGGGCAGCTTCGCCCGGCCGATCGAGTCAGCGACCCCGTTGTCCGGGAGCGCCCGGTAGCCGGGCGGCTCGAACGGGCAGAACGGGTCCTCGCCGAGCGGGTCACCGGACACCGCGAAGGCCCTCGCCCGACTGCCGCCGCAGGCCATGCGGAACGGGCAGATGCCGCACTTCCCGTGCAGCGCCTCGGGGTCGCGCAGGGACCGGAACAGGACGCTGTCGCGGTAGAGCTCGACCAGGGAGCGCTCGCGCACGTTGCCGGCCGACAGGGACAGGAAGCCGGACGGGAACACCTCCCCCGTGTGGCTGATGAACACGAAGCCGTTCCCGTCGCCCGTCGACCCCAGCTCGCCGGGGCTTCCGTCGGCGGGCGAGGCGAGCCCGGACCTGCGGTCCTCGTTCTCGATCTGGCGGCCGATCCTCCGGTAGAAGGGCGCCTCCACGGTCACGACCTTGAAGGCGGCGCGGCGCTGACGGCGATACAGCCAGCGGAGGAGCGCCTCGGTCTCGCGCGGGCCGAGCGGCTCGAGCACCGAGCCCCGGCCCACCGGCACCAGGAAGAAGAGCTCCCACGCCACGGCGCCCAGCGACTCCACCAGGTCGGCAATGTAGCCCATGTCGCCGGCGTTGGCGCGCGTCACGGTGGTGTTGAGCTGGATCGGGAGCCCTACCCGGCGCGCGGCCTCGGCGGCCCGCATGACCACGTCGTAGGAGCCCGGCTGGCCACGGAAGGTGTCGTGCGCCACGCTCCGGGAGCCATCCAGGGACAGGGCCATGCGGACCACTCCCACGTCCTTGAGCTGCGCGATGACCTCGTCGGTGAGGTCCGGCGACGGGGCGGGCGTCACGGCCATGTTGAGCCCGAGGTCCCCACCGTAGGCGATCAGCTCGAACACGTCGTCGCGGGCCAGGGGATCCCCGCCCGAGAGGACGACCACCGGTGGCCTCGGCGTGAACGCCCGGACCTGCCCGAGCACGTCCTTCGCCTCCTCGGTGGTGAGCTCGTTCGGGTGCGGGAAGGGCTGAGCCTCGGCCCGGCAGTGCACGCACTTGAGCGGGCACGCCTGCGTGAGCTCCCAGGTCAGGACGACCGGCGCCTCGGCGTAGTACCTTCGCATGGCCCTGGGCCCGGCGGTGGCGCGCTCGGGATGTGCCAGATCGTGTCCGTTAGGCCTCTCCATCGCCTCGCTCCCCTTGGTGCTCGTGACGGTCCGCTAGTCTACGCCCTCATAGATGCCGTCCGGGCCGCGCAGCCGGTATAGGCATCAAGCCAACAGGACGCGTGGGGAGAAGACCCGACACCCTGTGGTGGGGATCCCCCGGCCCCGGTAGGGCGGAGCCCTACGCCACCGGACCGGAGAGACGCGTGCATCTTCCCCGAGGGCCGGACCCCGCGCGGCGTCGGACTTGCGTGGCCAGCATCCTTCGTAGATTGATCCCTGCGCCGGCTGCCCATCCAACCGCTCCCGGAGGACGAGGATGCGCTCGTACGACTACCTGATCGTCGGAGGAGGCATGACCGCGGATGCCGCCGTAGGAGGCATCCGGGAGGTCGACCCGGACGGATCCGTGGGTCTGATATCGAGTGAGGAGGAGCCGCCCTACGACCGCCCCCCGCTCAGCAAGGGGTTGTGGAAGGGAGGCGCCGAGGAGGACATCTGGCGCACGGCGGCGACCGAAGGGGCCGAGCTCCACCTGGGGCGGCGGGTGGTGACCCTCGACCCGGAGAGCCACACGGTCCGCGACGACGAGGGTGAGACCTACGGCTACCGGCGGCTCCTCCTGGCCATCGGCGGGAGCCCCCGTCAGCTCCCCGGCGCCCCGGAGGACGTGATCCACTACCGGACCGTCGGCGACTACCGGCGTCTGCGGCAGCTGGCCGACGAGGACCGCCGCTTCGTGGTGATCGGGGGTGGCTTCATCGGGAGCGAGGTGGCCGCGGCCCTGACGATGGCCGGCAGGGACGCCACGGTGGTCTTCCCGGAGAAGACGCTGTGCGCCCGGCTGTTCCCCACCGGGCTCGCCCGCTTCGTCACCGACCACTTCCGGGAGAAGGGCGTGACCGTGCGCGCCGGCGAATCGGTCACCGGCGTGACCCGGACGGGGGACGCCTACGAGGTCGCGCTCGGCTCGGGGGAGTCGCTCCGCGCCGACGGGGTGGTGGTCGGCATCGGCATCGTCCCCGAGACGGGCCTGGCCCGCGACGCCGGACTCGAGGTCGGCGACGGCATCGTGGTGGACGCTCACCTGCGCACCTCCGACCCGGACGTGTTCGCGGCCGGCGATGTGGCCTCCTTCCCGCACCCCGCCCTGCGGCGCCACATGCGCGTCGAGCACGAGGACGCGGCCAACACCATGGGCCACCAGGCGGGTCGCAACATGGCCGGGACGGACGAGCCCTACGAGCACGTCCCCCTGTTCTACTCGGACCTGTTCGACCTGGGCTACGAGGCGGTGGGCCGGGCCGACAGCCGGCTGGACGTGATCGAGGACTGGCGGGAGAAGTATGACCAGGGCGTGGTCTACTACCTGGCGGACGACCGCGTCGAGGGCGTGCTGCTGTGGAACACCTGGGGCCAGGACGAGGCGGCCCGGGGCCTCCTGTGCGACCGCTCGCGGGTGCTTCCCGGCGACCTGGCGGGTCGGCTTCCGGAGTAGGCCCCCGCGGGCCGGGCCGATCCGGCACCGGTTCCGGGCGGGCCGAGGGGCCCCTGGAGGCACTCCGGGATGCGTGCCCGGAGGTGAGGCGCGAGGCACCGGCGGAGCTCGGTCCCGCTCCAGGGCGAAGTTGAAGTCGAGGCGCCGGTAGGCGATCATCCAGTACAGGACGATGGCCCGCTCCGGCCGGACGGGTCGGTCGACGTAGACGCGGAGGCGCTCCGGCGGCAGCTCGCCAGGCGGCCGCGCGTCCGACATCAGGCGGCGCCCCCCGCGCGGCGGGCCGCCGGCTGGCCCCTTCGACTTCCAACCGATCCGTGCGGAGGACGCCCATGCGCACCTCGTTCCCGAATCGTCTCGCCGGTGCCGTCGCCGTGGCGGCGATGCTCCTCCTCCCCGCCGCGCGCCTCGCGGCGCAGCAGGGAGCCGTCGAGCTGGGCATCGACAGCGAGATGGCCTACCACATCCTCAAGGGCAGCGGCAACGACATCTTCCAGATGAGCCTGCCCCTCTCCAGCGGCGACCTGCCGCGCGCCCACAACGCGTTCCGGGTGGGCTTCTTCGCCTCCGACCGGGTGTCGATCGAGCCGTCGCTGAGCTTCGGCTACCTGAACCCGGCGCACACCGGCTACCGCTGGAACCTGGGCCTGGCCACGGTGCTCCAGTACCACCTGGTGACCGATCCCTCCCGCCTGCGGCCCTACCTGGGCCTGGGCGCCAACGTGTCGGTGTTCCATGAATATCCCGGCGTGGGTGACGGGATGACGTCGAGCCAGTTCGGCGTGTCGGGGGAGTTCGGCCTCAAGATCCCGCTCGCCGACCGGCTCGGCCTGCGGCTCGCGGGCGGCGTGGGACAGTTCTTCAGGAGCAAGACCTTCGTGAACCGGACCAGCGTGTTCGGGACCCTGGGAGTTTCCTACTTCACCAGGTGAGGTCCGACGGGGGACGGACCGCCGGCCGGTGAGGCCGTGTCCGCGGAGCTCCTCAGGAGATCGTCCAGGAAGACCTTGAGCTCGTCCAGCCGCCCGGGCACCAGGGAGTAGTAGACCCAGCGACCCTCGCGCCGGTCGGCCACCAGCCCCGCGTCCCGGAGCGCCTTGAGGTGGAAGGAGAGGAGCGACTGGGCCACCTGCAGTTCCTCGGTGAGGTGGCCGACACACTTCTCGCCGCTGCGGAGCAGATCGAGGATCCGGAGCCGCTTGGGCTCGGACAGGGCCTGGAAACATCGGCCCATGTCCCTATCGGGCGCGGGCTCGTTCGGGACCATGCCTAATATTGTATTCAGTATGCAACCCGGGTCAAGCGGAGGCTGCGGTCGCCGTTGCGGCCCGCCTACGGCCGCTGGTTCTCCCGCACCTCCCTCAGGTCGGAACGCAGGTGGTCCAGCACGGCCCGGGAGGACAGATCCGCCATCTCCTCCAGCATGCGCTCGAAGTCGCTCACCGACAGCGTGTACAGCGCTCCGGCCGTCACCACGTCGCCGGGGATGTCGTCCCCGTGCCGGAAGCCGGGCGTCAGGGGGTCCTTCGCCGTCACCTTCGTGTGCCAGATCTCGCGGCCCGTCGCCCGATCCAGGAGGGAGACGGTGCCCTCCATGTACAGCCGCGCCTGCGTCTGGCGGCGAGCGTCGATGGCCAACTGACGGACATCGAGCTCGAGCAAGTAGTCCGAGCTGTCCGCTTCCTGCACCGGCGCGGCGCCCAGGTAGCGGCTGGAGCGCTCGAGCAGCCGGGAGGCCATGCGCTTCGACACGTCGACGTGGGAGGCGGCGCTGTCCAGCCGGGCCCGCGCCCGCCGGCCCTCGATCTCCTTGGCCGCCCGCGAGCCCGCGTCGATCACGGCCGAGACCGGATTGTCGGACTTGAGGTCCACGCCCCCCATCCACAGATCCGGCCCGTACGGAGCGTAGCTCACGACCGCGAGGCTGTGACCCGTGAAGTCGTACTCGGAGAGGTGCTGCGTGCCGCCGCAGCCGGCGACCGCCGACGCCAGGAAGGCCAGCGCGAGGGGGGCGAGGGAACGCATCGAGCGCGGGATCATCACGATTCCTCCTTCCGTCCCGGGCGGACGGGGGTCAGGCCGTCGCCGCACCCAGCGCGGCGACCACCGTATCGTGGACGGGCGTCGGGACGCCGGCGTCACGTCCGAAGCGGGAGACGGCCCCGCTCAGGATCGGCAGCTCCGTGGGCCCGCCGGCCTCGACGTCGAGCACGAAGCTCGGCACCATGTCACCCGGCAGTCCCTCGATGAGCTCCATGGCGCGCCTCTCCTCGTCCGGCGGGAGGGCCACGCCTCGCGCCCGGCCCACGACGGCGGCTTCTTCCACTGCGCGCTCGAGGAGCAGGAGACCGAGCTCGGCCTCCCGGACCGGACCCACCGCCGTGCGCGCCAGGCCGCACGCACCGGAGATGGCGGTGAGGAAGACGAGCTTCCTCCACAGGTCGACCTCGATCTCGGCCGAGGCCCGGGCGTCGGCGCCGGCCTCCCGGAACGTAGCGGCGATGCGCTCGGCCCGCTCGGAGAGCCCGCCCCCGAGCTCTCCCACCACCACGCGCCGGAAGGGACTCCGGCGCTCGATGACACCCGGACCGACCTTCGCCGCGCTGATCGTGGTGACCCCGCCCAGCAGCCGCCCGGGCGGAACGCCGCCCTCGAGCAGGCGGTCGGCGGCCTCGACGCCGTTGAGGAGGGGGAGGACGTCGGCGCCGGCCCGGGCCAGCTCCGCGGCGGCGGGCGTCACCGAGGCCAGCGAGTAGGACTTCACGGTCACGAGCACGAGGTCCACCCGGCCGAGCTCGGATGGGTCGCCGGTGGCCAGGGGATGCACGGTGAAGGCGCCGTCGGGCGTGCGGACCTCCAGGCCCCGCTCCCGGAGCGCCGCCAGGTGCCGGCCGCGGGCAAGGAGCCTCACGTCATGGCCCGTCCGGGCCAGCTCCCCACCGTAGTAGCCCCCCACCCCTCCGGGTCCCAGCACCGCGATCTTCATGTCGCCTCGCACGCACGACCGGCCGGCGCATCCCGGGTCCGCCGCGCTCCAGCGGGGGGCCGCCGCCGACCTCATCGTCCGCAGGGACCGCGCCACGGGCACCCGGGGCCGGGCGGGTGCCGACCGGAGACGGAGGGCTTAACTTCTCGCCGCTCGCACCGGGCGCGGGCCCGGACCGTTCCCCCTGCCGGATGCTGCCCATGAGATCCTCCGCGACGTCCACGATGACGGCCGCCCTGGTCGCCGCTCTCCTCCCCTGCGCCGTCCCATCCCACGCCCTGCGGGCCCAGGCCGCGGCGCAGCAGAAGGCCGGGACCGACACCGCGGCTCCGGCCGACACGTCCGACTTCCAGCTCACCGTGCAGGACATCATGCGCGGCCCCGAGCTGGTGGGGTCGCCCCCCTCGGCCGTCCGGTGGACCCCCGACGGCCAGTGGGTCTTCTTCCGCTGGAAGCCGGGCGGCGAGGCCTGGTACGAGGACCCGGCCCTGTACCGGGTGCCGGCGCGCGGCGGGGAGCCCCAGCGGCTCACCGACGCCCAGGCCGATTCGCTGGGCGTCCTGGTGGCGCGTGGGGACGACTCCCCGGACGGCAAGCGGCGCGTGGTCGCCTGGCAGGGCGATCTGTGGCTGGTGCGGCGCGCCGGCCTCCACGTGACGCGCCTCACCGACACGCGCGACGTGGAGTCGGAGCCCGTGTTCGGGCGCGACGGCCACACCGTCTACTTCGTCCGCGACGGGAACGCCTACGCCCTCGACCTCTCCGACGGCGCCCTCCGCCAGCTCACCGACATCCGCCACGGCGAGAAGCCGCCGGAGGAGGAGAAGCCGGTCTCGGAGCAGCGCGCCTGGCTGGAGAAGCAGCAGGAGAAGCTGTTCGACGTGATCCGGGTGCGAAAGAAGCAGGAGGCGAAGGACAAGGCCGAGAGGAAGGCGCGGGAAGCGAAGGAGCCGACCCCCGTCTACATCGGCAAGGAGGAGCGGGTCGCTCGCATCGAGGTCGAGCCCGGCGGACGCTGGGCCGCCGTGCTGCTCGTGAAGGGGCCGGAGAAGGAGCGACACACGACCGTGGCCCGCTTCGTCACCGAGTCCGGCTACGTGGAGACGATCCAGGGTCGGGAGAAGGTGGGGGACTTCCAGCCCCACAGCCGCCTCGGGATCGCGGACCTCTCCACCGGCAAGGTGACGTGGCTCGATCTCACGCCCCCGGCCGGCGCCACCCGGTACGACAGCGCGGCCACGGTCGGCGAGCCGGCCCTGGCGGACATCGGGTTCGAGGGCTGGAACGCCGACGGCACGCGCGGGCTCATCGGCACGGTCACCTTCGCCTACAAGGACGAGTACCTGTACGCGGTGGACGGGGCCACCGGGAAGCTCTCCCTCCTCACCCACGACCACGACGACGCGTGGATCGGCGGACCTTGCCCCACGTGGAGCTCGCGGGGGTGCGCCGGCTGGCTCCCGGACGGGCACAGCGCCTGGTTCCTGTCGGAGCGGTCCGGGTACTCCCACCTGTACCGGATGCCGGCCGAGGAGGGGGCGAAGCCCACGCAGCTCACGAGCGGGAAGTGGGAGGTGAAGTCGGCCTCGATCTCGGCCGACAAGAAGCGCTTCGACCTCACGACCAGCGAGGGCTCGCCGTACGAGCAGCAGTTCTGGAAGGCGGACCTGGACGGATCGAACCGGATCCGGATCTCGAAGCGCCCGGGAGTTGCACGACGTCACGCCCTCGCCCGATGGCAAGCGGATCGCCGGCGTGTACTCCTACGCCAACCGTCCGCCGGAGCTGTTCCTCCGCGACGCGAGTCCGGGCGCGAAGCCGGTGCAGGTCACCCACTCGCCCACGCGGGCGTGGCGCGAATACCCGTGGATGGTGCCCCCCATCGTCACCTTCACGGCCCGGGACGGCACCCAGGTGCCGGCGCGCATCTACCGGCCGGCCGACGTGGGGGCGAAGCCCAACGGCGCGGCCGTGATCTTCGTGCACGGGGCCGGCTACCTGCACAACGTCACGATGGGGTGGTCGGACTACTACTACCGCGAGTACATGTTCAACCAGCTCCTGGCCTCGAAGGGCTACGTGGTGCTGGCCATCGACTACCGCGGCTCGGCCGGCTACGGGCGTGACTGGCGCACGGCCATCTACCGGCACATGGGCGGCAAGGACCTGGACGACCAGGTGGACGGGGTCAAGTACCTGATGGCCCACGAGGGGATCGACAGCCCGGAGCGGGTGGGAATCTACGGCGGCTCGTACGGCGGCTTCATGACGCTCATGGCGCTGTTCACGGCGCCGAAGTGGTTCGGAGCCGGGGCGGCGCTGCGCTCGGTGACCGACTGGGCGCACTACAACCACTGGTACACGAGCCGGATCCTGAACCTGCCGACGACCGACAGCGTGGCCTACCGGCAGTCCTCGCCCATCTACTTCGCCTCGGGGCTCGAGGACCCCCTCCTCATGTGCCACGGCATCCGGGACACCAACGTCGAGTTCGAGGACATCGCCCGGCTCACGCAGAAGCTCATCGAGCTGGGCAAGACGGGGTGGACGCTGGCGCCCTACCCGGTCGAGAACCACGGCTTCATCCACCCGACCTCGTGGACGGACGAGTACCGGCGCATCCTCGCCCTGTTCACGCGCACGATCGGGCCGCAGGGGTCCAAGGCGGGGCTGTGAGCGGCGCGGCATGAGGCGCCGCGTGCCCGGTCTCCGCGGCGTGGGCGTATGGGGTCCGCTGTTGGTCTGCGCCGCGGCGGCCGGCTGCGGCGGGAGCGGCGGTGCCCCCTCCTTCGTGACCAGGGACAGCGCCGGCGTGCGGATCGCCGAGAGCCGGGCACCGGCCTGGGGGAAGGGACAGGGGTGGACCGTCGCCGACACGCCGGAGCTCTCCATCGGGGTGGTCCAGGGCGACTCGGCCTACCAGCTCTACCAGGTGCGGGGCACGACGCGCCTCTCGGACGGGACGATCGTGGTCGCCAACGGCGGCACGCAGCAGCTCCGCTTCTACGACGCCTCCGGGAAGTTCGTCCGCGCGGTGGGCGGCCGGGGCGGCGCCCCCGGCGAGTTCCAGGCCCTTCTCGAAATCGTCCGCATCCCGGGGGACTCGATCGTCGCGTTCGACTGGCGCCTGCGGCGGCTGAGCCTGTTCGGGCCCCACGGCGGCCTGGCGCGGACCGTGAGCCTGGCGGGGGACGCGGGGCAGGCCCCCCTCATGCTGGCCGGCGCCCTGGATGGAGGCCGCTTCCTGGCCATGCGCGAGTCCCTCCTCGGACCCGGGCGGGTGCCGGAGGGCTACGCCCGGGACACGCTGCGACTCGTCGAGCTCGACGACTCGGCGGGTCAGGTGGCTGACCTGGGGCCGTTCCCCGGTGGCGAGCGCTTCGTCGACGTGACACGCCGGAACGGACGGATCACGTCCATGCAGGTCATGGTCCTCCCCTTCAGCCGGAATGCCTACGTGGCCGTGGGCGACGGCCGGGTGTGGGCAGGCTCCAGCGACCGCTACGAGGTCAGGGCGTTCGGCCCCGACGGGACGCTCCGCGAGATCGTGCGCCGCACCGACGTGACCCCGGCGACCGTGACCGACGCCATGAAGACCCGGGCCGTGGAGGCGCGCGTGGCGGCCCGGAAGCGGGACAACCCGAACCTGTCCGCCTCCGATCTCGCCGCGGCCCGGAAGGCGCTGACGGCCCTGCCGGCGCCCCGCACCGCGCCCACGTTCTCGACCCTCCGGGTCGGCCCGGACGGGGACCTGTGGGTGAGCGACTTCAGGCCTCCGTGGGCGGAGGCCGACCCGTCGACGTGGAGCGTGTTCGACCCGGAGGGACGCTGGCTCGGGACCGTGTCGGTGCCGGCCGGGCTGGACGTGTACGAGGTCGGCCGTGACTACCTGCTCGGCCGGCGGAAGGACGACCTGGGGGTCGAGCACGTCGAGCTGTACCGCCTCTCCCGGAAGGGGTGACGTCCATGCCCCGCCTGCTGTTCCTCCTCGCCATCGCCGCCGCCGGCGTCCGACTCTCCATCCAGGCGGCGGCCAACGCCCGCATGGGCGGTCTGCTGGCGGCCGTGACCTTCTCGGGCCTGTTCGGGCGCGCGGAGGTGGCCAAGGCCGCGAGCGCCCCCTGGTGGGCGTGGATCGGCGGGCTGCTGGGCGCCACCCACATCACCCTCACGGTGATCGCCGTGCCCCGGGTCGGCGCGGCGCTCACCTTCGCCGCCGTGATCGCCGGTCAGCTCATCGGCTCGGTGCTCCTGGACAGCACCGGGTGGCTCGGCGTACCGAAAATGCCAGTGAGCGCGACCCGAATCCTCGGCGTCCTCCTGCTGTTCGCCGGGGTGCTGCTCGTCCAGCGGGGCTGACCGCCGGCCCCCGCCTGCTTGTCGTCGCGCCACGCCGGTGGCCGCCACCGGCCCGAGCGCCGGGTCGCCCCGGCGCCACGCCGACTCTCAGAAGAAGGCCGTCAGCGACACATAGAGGTAGGTGGGCACGGCGCCGTACTCGGAGCGCGGCGTCCCGACCGGCTCCACCCCGCCCCGGCCGGCCGACAGGTAGAGCCCGAGGCGAGCCGAGAGATCGTCCGACAGGGACCCGGTGAGGGCCGGCGCCAGGAGCGTGCTGGCGTCGTCCAGGTTGATGATCACGAGGAGCTCGGCCCCCACCAGGGGATGGAGCTGCCAGGTGGCTTCGGCCAGCGCCTCGTCCCGTCCCAGGGCCTGAAGCTCCCCGCGCCGGTACGCCTCCGAGCCGAGGACGCCGGGGTAGCCGGAGGGAGCCGTGGCCCCGAAGCCGTCGTGCTGGACCTCGCCCACCAGGTGGAGGTCCCGGCCCAGGAGCGCGAAGCGGCGGTCGGCCCCGGCCGCCACCCGCACCACCGTCCCGCCTCCGACCTTCCTGCGCAGCGTCGCGTCGACCCGCACGGCCCAGCCGCCCAGGCCGCGGTCGGCGCCGACCGCGACCGCGGGCTCGTCGTGGAGGGCACCGGCCCACGCCGACACGTCCCAGGACGACAGCCGGGTGCCGCCCCGGAGGAGGGCGGTGACGCGGTGACCGGGGGAGGAGTCCTCCGGCCGGACCACCAGGTCCAGGATCGTGAACGGCCCCGCGAAGTACTGGAGGCGAACCGCGTCCACGCCGGCGCGGTACTCCCGGAACGGGTCACTGGGATCGAAGGGGGCGAACGGATCGGTGGGAGTGAAGAGTAGCGTCGTGGCCCAGGAGATGGCCTGGCGGCCCACCGTGAGCTCCGCGGCCGAGCCCAGCGGCACGGCCACCGACAGGCGGTCCAGGCGGTGACGCCACACCGCATGCGCGCCCGCGGCCAGGGTCCAGTCCAGCTTCATCAGGTCCTGGGGCGCCTGGGCCACGCCGCCGGGCAGCAGCGCCGGAGAGGCGTCCGTGCGCTGGCTCCAGCGGAGCGTGTGCTCGTACGCCACATCGAGGGTCGCGGGCCCCAGCCGCGGGTCCAGCATGAGCCGCAGCCTGTGGAGATCGAGCGCCCCGGCGGGCCCGTAGGGGCTCGAGCCCTCGTATGAGAGGACGTTCAGGTAGTAGCCGCGCGGCTCGAGTCCCTGGGCCCGGGCGGCGCGTGGCGCTCCGGCGGCGAGGACCAGGCCGAGCGCCGGGACGAAGCCGGCCCCGAGCACCACGCCGAGCGCCGGCCTCACGCCGTGGAGCCCCGCCCCGACGGGCGCACGTCGCTCTCGATCCGTCCGTCCACCAGGTGGACGAGCCGATGCGCTCGCTCCATGACCCGCGGATCGTGCGTCGAGAAGATGAAGGTGACGCCGCGCTCGTGGTTCAGGCGCTCCATCACGCCGAGCAGCGCGTCCCCGGTGGCGGAGTCCAGGTTGGCGGTGGGCTCATCCGCGAGGACGAGGGCGGGCTCGCCGACCACGGCGCGCGCCACGGCCACGCGCTGCTGCTGGCCGCCAGACAGCCGCCCCGGCCGCCGATCCTCGAGTCCGTCGAGGCCGATCTCCCGGAACAGGGCCCGCACCCGCTCGCGCCGCTCCGCGGCCGGAAGGCCCCGCAGCAGCAGCGTGAACTCGGCGTTCTCGAGCGCCGAGAGGACGGGAAGGAGGTTGTAGGCCTGGAACACGAACCCGATGTGCTCCAGGCGCAGCCTCGCCAGCTCCCGGCCGCTCAGCGATGTGAGGTCGCGTCCGGCCACCCACACCCGCCCCCGGGTCGGAGCGGTGAGGCCGCCGAGCAGGTTGAGGAGTGTGGTCTTGCCGGAGCCCGACGGGCCGGCCATGGCCACGAAGTCGCCGGCCCGGACCTCCAGGCTCAGGTCGCGCACCGCTTCCACGGGTGCCGGCTCCTGCTCGTAGATCTTCCACAGATCCTCGGTCCGGACGGCCGCGACGGGCGGCTCCGGACCGGTCCGATCGTTATCGGTCGGGTCGGTCTCGTGCGTGTCGGATCCTCGCATGTCCACTCCCTCAACGGTCGAACTTGAGCGCCTCGGCGACGTCGATCCGGGTGGCCACCCGGGTCGGATACAGCGACGCCAGGATGCCGATGACCACGACGAAGCCGGCCGCCTCCACCACGCGGGTCGGCCGGAAGATGGGGACGATCACCGGGTCGATGACCGCGCCCGACAGGCTGATCCCCTGGCCGTACAGGGCCGACAGGTCGAGTCCGTGGCGCCACAGGAGCCAGGTGGTGGCCAGCCCGAGGGCCACTCCCAGCACGCCGCTCAGGCCGGCCAGCAGGACGCCCTCGCCGAACACCACCGCCCCCGTTTCCCCGCGCGTGAGGCCCAGGGCCTCGAGGACGCCGAACTCCCGCCTTCGGTTGAGGACGGACATGAGGACGGCGTTGAGCACCGCGAGGGCCACGATCGCGAAGAGCACGACCATGAAGGCGTAGAAGCCGAAGTCGTCGATGCGAACGGCGGACTCGAGCTCGGGGGAGACCTGCCGCCAGGACAGCACCGCGACTCCGGCGCCGCCTCCGCCCTCCCCGAGCCGGGCGCGGAGGACCTCGAGCGCGCGCCCGGTCTCCTGGCTGGAGCGCAGGAGGACGGCCACCGAGGTGGCGGCGCCGGGGGTGCCGAGCCAGCGGCGCGCCGTGGCGATCGGGATCTGCACGACCCCGTCGTCGATGTCGGGGATCCCGGTCCTGAACAGGCCCCGCACGCGGACCAGCTGCTCGGCCACACCGCCCGAAGCGCCCTGGGCCGTGAGCACGAGGCGCGAGCCGAGCTCGAGGCCGAGGCGGTCGGCGAGCCCGGCTCCCACGTAGGCGGCGAGCCGATCGGAGGGCTCCAGGTAGCGCCCCTCGACCCGCCGGTCGTCCAGCTTGGAGAAGGCGGCTTCGGCGCCGGGGTCGACGCCCTCCACCTGGACGGGCAGGGAGGAGCCGGGCGAGCTGGCCAGGCCGCTCACCGTGAGATCGACGACCGACGCGACCATCGGAACGCTGGCCCGGAGCCCCGCCACGGCCCGCTCGGCGGCGGCGACCCGCGCGGAGTCCAGCCGGTCGTCCAGGCTCCCGGTGGAGGCGAAGCCGGGCGCCTCCACGGTCACGTGGCCGAGTCCGAGCCGCACGCCGTCGCTTATCCACTGCTCGTGTGCGCCGTCGCCGATGGCCCGCGCCATCGTCAGGAGGGCGAGGCCGACCACCATCGCCGAGGCCGTGAGGGCGCTGCGCCGCGCCTGCCGGAGGGTGTTGCGCAGCGACAGCCGCGCCAGGATGCGGAGGCGGGCCATCACCGGTCGGACAGCGCGTCGGCGGGCGGCACGCGCGTGGCGCGCCACGCCGGGTAGGCCGCGGCCAGGACGGCCGTGACCAGGAGGGCGGCGGCGGCGAGGAGCGGCGCCTCCAGCGAGTACTGCACGCGGAGCACGGGCCGCACCAGCGCCCCCGCCATGGTGAAGCCGCCGTACAGGAAGCTCATGTCGGGCGGTGACCGGTGCCACCACACGAGGATGGGAGCCGTGAGGAGGGCGCCGGCCACCAGCGCGAAGGCGCCCAGCATGAGCCCCTCGTACACGACGGTCCGGGCCACGCCGCTCCGCGTGGTGCCCAGGGCCCGGACGACCGCGAACTCCCGCCGCCGCTCGAATGTGGCCATCAGCATCGTGTTGGCCACCCCGAACACGGCCATGGCGAACACGATGGCGATCAGGATCCAGTTGCTGGCCCGCGCCAGGCGCGCGTAGTCGGCGATCTCGGGCCGGAATCGCGGCCAGGCCCGCACGTCCGCCGCGGCGCCCGCGGCGGCGAGGACCGCCCGGGCCGAGTCGGCCACGGCCGTCGCCGCCCACGGGTCGGCCAGGGCGAGCGCGATCTCGTGCACGCGGCCCGGAGCGAGCGCCAGCAGGCTCTGGAGCGTCCCGATCGGGAGGAGCGCGTAGGCGGCGTCCAGCTCCCGGACGCCGGTCCGGTACACGCCGGACACGGTGAACAGGTCGTTGCCCAGCGAGCCGTCCGCCGCCGGGGCGACGAGCACGACCTCGGAGCCGGGGCCCACCCCGAGCTTGCGCGCCATCTCGGCGCCGATCAGCACCTGGCGGGTGCCCGCCGCCGGGGCCCGGCCACGCTGGATGGACGCCATCAGCCGGCTGACCCCGGGCTCGAGGGCCGGGTCCTCCCCCATGAGCACGGCGCCCGACGTCTGGCTCCCGGCGCTCACCAGGCCGCCGCCGAGCACGCGCGGCGCGGCGCCCGTGACGCCGGGCAGCGCGCGCAGCCGCTCGAGCACCGGGGACAGCGCCATCCCGCTGTCCCCGCCCAGCGTCGCGTACAGGCTCCGCTCCGGGAGGTAGCCGGGAGCGTGCACCTGCACCTGGCCCTGGAGCAGCGAGGTGCCGTTGTCGATCATCTCGGCGACGATCCCGTCCGAGACGCCGACGATGACGACGGCCGCCAGGTAGCCGAAGGCGAGGGCGGCGCCGGTGATGAGGGTCCGCTTCCGGTTCCGCCCCAGGTTGCGCCAGGCGAGCCTCCACCACACGCGGCCGCTCACGAGATCAGCGCCCCCGCTCCAGGTTGCGCAGGGAGAAGTAGGAGGGAGACAGCCCCACGTCGAAGGCCAGCGACTCGTAGATCACGACGGTCCGGTTCCGGGGCTTGTCGGTGGGCACCACCGTCATGGTGGCGGGCACGAGCCGACCCGAGAAGGTGCGGTAGTCCGAGAAGGTCATGGTCCGCACCAGCCCCCCGTCCTCGTCGTAGTAGCGAGCCCACACCGGCATGAGGTCCTTCTTCCGGACCCGCTCCACGATCTTGCCCCACACGACCGCCGCCTCCGGCTTGGGTGTGAGCACGAACTCCCACACCTCGACGCCGTCCCGCGGGCCCTGGTAGCCGATCGCGATGTCGTAGTCCTCGACCAGCCGGCTCTCCTTCACCAGGTCGTCGTTGGTGAAGTCGGACCCCATCCACGAGCCCATCATCATGGAGGGCGGGATCTTGATGGTGCGGTCCACCCGCGGGAGGTAATTCCACACCTCGTCCCCCACGCGCAGGGTCGCCGTTCCGGCCTCCTTCTGCGGCGAGGTGAGCTGGATGAGGCTGTACCGGGTCCCCAGCGACCAGACCTTCCCCTCCAGCGTGCGGCTCCAGTGGGCCGTCCGGATCTCCATGCGGAACGCCCCGCGGCTCGACTTCCCCCGGAGGAGCCGGTCCACGTGGTCCACGATCGCCCGGGGCGTCTCCCCCGACCCGCCGGGCGTCTGCGCCCGGAGGGGGGCGGGCGCGGCCGCGCCGATGCCCGTCAACAAAAGGAGCGGCATCCCGAGCGCCGCGAGGCGTGCCGGCCATCGGGGACCGTCCCGCCGACCGCCGATCACGACGGCCCTCCCGGCGCCGGACCTCCCGGCCCTCCCGGCTCCAGCAGCCGGCGGAAGAGCGTCATGTAGCCGCCCATCACCGCCTCGCGGCGACCGGGCTCGATCGCCTCCCAGTGCTCCGCGATCCACCGGTCCCCGGCCTCGCCCATGCCCATGCACACCTCCACCTGGAACTCGAGCGGGAGGTCCGTGCGGACGGTCCCGAGCTCCTGGCCGCGGGCCAGGATCCTCCCGATCCACTCGCGCACCACGTCGAACACGCGGTCCGTCCCGCCCCGGTCCGCCGGACCGCCGCGAAGCCGGTAGAAGGAGCGCAGCAGCCTCATGTACCAGGGATTGTCCTCGAGGTAGTGGGTGGATTCCCGCATGAGGGTCTCGATCGTGGGCCAGAAGCTGGAGGGCGTCAGGCGCTCCATGGAAAAGCCGCCGGCGAGCTCGATCATGCGGGCCGTGGCGCGCTCGACCACGGTGGCGTACAGGTCCGCCTTGTCCTCGAAGTAGTAGTAGAGGGAGCCCTTGCTCATCCCGGCCTCCTCCGCGATCCGGTTCACCGAGGCGCCCTCGTACCCGTGCCCGGCGAACTCCTCGGCGGCCACCCGTATCAGGTGCTCCCGTCGCTCCTCGTCCAGGTTGTCGAAGCGGCTGTAGACCATCCCGTGCCTCCACCCTCGATCGTTAGGTTCGACCACATGGTCGAACCACAGGGTCCAGAGTGAGACGGCGGACGATCGAAGTCAAGGGGAGGAGTCGGATCGAGGCCGGGAGGGGCGCGGCGGGCGGGGGCCGGAGGAGGGCGGCATGGGCCGGAGGGGAGCGAGGCCTCGGCGCTCGGAGAGGATCGGAGCTCGGAGGGAGCCGACGCCCGGAGGGAACCGGCGGCTCGGGAGGAGCCGCCGCTCGAGCCGCCCCCTCACTCCACCCGCAGCACCTCCGCCGGATCGACGCGCGTCGCCCTGCGGGCGGGCAGCCAGGAGGCGAGGGCCGCGACCAGCGCGACCAGGAGCGGCACGACCACGAAAGTCACCGGATCGGCGGCCGAGACCTCGAACAGCAGGCTCTTCAGGAATCGCCCGAGCACCAGCGCCACGACGAGGCCCACGAGGATCCCGGCCACGGCGAGGCGGAGGCCCGAGCCCAAGACGGATCCGGCGATCGAGCGGCCGTCGGCGCCCAGCGCCATCCGCACCCCGAACTCCCTCCGGCGCTCGCCCACCGAGTACGAGAGGACGCCGTACACGCCCGTGAGCCCCAGGAGGACGGCGAGCGCGCCGAAGCCACCCACGAGGAGGGCCGCGAACCGGCGGCGGGCGTTGCTCTCGGCGTAGACCTGGTCCATGGTCGTCAGCCGCACGATGGACAGCCGGTCGTCGATCCCCCACAGCGTCTGGCGGAGGGGATTCCCGAGCGTGGCCGGAGAGCGGTCCGTCCGCGCCACAATGGTCAGCCAGCTCATCCAGCCCCAGCGCTTCTGAACCTGCGGGATGTAGACGGCCGGCTGCGCGGGATGGTCGGCGCCCAGGTTCCGGACGTCACCCACGACCCCCACGATCCGCCACCAGTCGGGCCCCGTCGGCCCCCCGAAGCTGATGCGGTCGCCGAGGGGATCGCGTGCCCCCCAGCTCCGGAGCGCCATCGACTCGTTGATCACGGCGACGCGCTCCGAGCCCGCCACATCCCGCCCGTCGATGGCCCGCCCGCGCCGCACCGGGATCCTCATCGTCCGGAAGTAGCCCGGCGTGATGGCCCGCAGCGGTGCGTCCGCCTGCATGCCGTCGGCCCGGTTGCCGGGTCTTCCCTGGATGGCGAAGCTGAACGTGTTGTCATAACCGATCACCGGGGGCTCCGCGGTCCCCGCCGCCGACACCACGCCGGGCAGGCCGCGTACCCCGCGCAGGAGACGGGAGTAGAATTCGGCCTGCTCCTTCGTGCTCGGGTAGCGGGAGCGCGGGAGGTCGAGCATGGCCGTGAGCAGCGTGGTGCGACTCGAATCCCGGGTCGACGCCCTGCAGGCGCTCGAAGCTCCGCACCAGGAGCCCGGTGCCGACGAGGAGCACCACGGCCAGCGCCACTTCGGCGATCAGGAGCCCGGCCCGGAGACGCCCGTGCCGTGGATCGCCCGACCCGTCGCGCCCGGAACGGAGGGCATGGCGCAGCCCGGACCCCGTGACGCGCAGCGCCGGCACGAGGCCGATCAGCAGGGTCACCGCCAGGGTGGTGCCGGCCGAGAACGCGAGGACGCCAGCGTCGACGCGGGTGTGGCCCAGCAGCGGGATATCGGACGGGGCCAGGGAGACGAGTGCCGCGAGGCCCGATCTTCACGGCCACCACGCCGAGGCCGCCGCCCAGGACGGCCACCACGAGGCTCTCCGTGAGAAGCTGTCGCAGCAGCCGCCCCCGCCCGGCGCCCAGCGCCGCCCGCAGGGCTACCTCGCGCTCCCTGGACAGGGCCCGGGCCAGCAGGAGGTTGGCCAGGTTGGCGCAGGTGATCAGGAGGACGAGGACCACCATGCCGAACAGCGCCAGCAGCAGGGGCCGTACGCTGGCGACGAGGTCGGAGCGGAAGGGCACGAGGTTCACGCCCCAGCCCTGCATGGCCTCCGGGTACTGCTTCCCCAGGCGTGCCTGGATCCCCTCCACCTCGGAGCGCGCCTGCCCGAGCGAGACGCCCTCCGCAAGGCGGCCGATGACGTGCCACTGGTGCGACTTGTGGACCTTCCGTGTCCTCGGCGCCGAACTGCCGTGCGACGTACACCTGGGCGTCGGGGCGGGGAAAGTCGAAGCCGCGGGGCCAGCACGCCGACGACGGTGTACGGCTCGTCGTCGAGCTGCAGGGTCCGGCCCACGACGGAGGAGTCGCCTCCGAACCGCGTGCGCCACAGCGAGTGGGACAGGAGGACGGCGGCCGCGGCGCCGCGCACGCCCTCCTGGCGCGTGAACAGCCGGCCCAGTTCGGCCCGCGTGCCGAGGATCCGGAAGCACGCTCGGCGTCACCGTCACCGAGCTCACACGGGAGGGCCTTCCGTCGCGATCCACCATGGAGGGCGAGAACGCCCATCCGTAGGCGCCGACCGCCTCGAACGACGAGGCGTGGTCGCGCCAGGCCAGGTAGTCGCCGCTGGCCACGACGTTGTGGTCCCCGCCTCCGGGATGGACATCCCACATCTGCACCAGTCGGTCCGGGTGCGGGTACGGCAGGGGGCGGAGGAGGACGGCGTACACGACGCTGAACATGGCCGTGGTGGCCCCGATCCCGAGGGCCAGCGTGAGAATCGCCACCGCCGCGAACCCCGGCCGCGACCGCAGCTTCCTCCACCCGTAGCGCACGTCGTCGCGGAACTCGTGGAGCCACTCCAGGCGCCGGCGGCGGCGCTCGGTGCGGGCGGTCTCGCGGCCGAGGGTCCGGCGGGCCCCCTCCAGGTCCCCGAACTCCTCCAGGGCTCGTCGTTCGGCCGCCGCCCGGTCGACCCCCTCCGCCAAGAGCTCGTCGACGCGCGACTCGAGGTGGAAGCGGATCTCGGCGTCCACGTCGTCCGGGACCTGGCGGCCGAGCTCGCGGTCGATCCTGAGGAGCCGGCGAACCCCCGGCGGCAGCCGACTCACGACCCCGGACTCTCCGGAATCCCTCGGCGACCTCGCGCCGCCTGACCGCCGCCGGCCCCACCGCCGCCCATCAGGCCGTCTCCGCTCCGAGCACCTTCCACATGCGCGTCCGTGTAGCGGCGGATGCTCCGGATCTCCTCGGCCAGCTGGCCCGCGACCGGCCGCGGTGAGGCTGTAGTACTTGGCGCGCCGGTTGTTGTCGGAGAGACCCCACTCCGCGTCGATCCATCCACGTCGCTCCATGCAATGGAGGGACTGGTAGATGGCGGCGTCCTCGACCTCGAGCTCGCCCTCCGTCCGGCGGTGGATCCAGCGGGAGATGCCGTACCCATGGCGCGGGCCCCAGGTGAGGGCCTTGAGAGCCATGACGTCCAGCGTGCCCTTGAGCAGGTCCATCGCCGCCTCTCCGGCCGCGGTCGCAGGCATCGCCCGAGACCTCGGCCGCGCGCCCACTCCCCTCAGACTCTTACCCTAAGTTACTTATGGATAGGCGGGAGGAAGCGTGCCGTCAAGAGCCGGGCGGCCACGGCCGACCGCGGGAGGTCCGGCTTGACGGAGCGAAACATGCGTTTTATACATACGTTTCACAACGGCCGCGACGTCCGCCCCGGCGGGGAGCCCGACGCGCCGCCGCTTGGACGTTCCACCGGCCCGGAGTTCGCTCGTGTCCCGGAAGATCGCGGCCCCTCTCGTCGCCCTCCTCGTCGCCGGCGCTGTGGTCGCCTACTTCCTGCTGCGCGGCGGCTCCGACCAGCTCGTCCTCACGGGAGTCGTGACGACCGACGAAGTGCTGGTCAGCTCGCAGGTGAGTGGCCAGGTGAGCCGCATGCTGGTGGCCGACGGGGACTCCGTGGTCCGCGGCCAGCTCGTCGCCGAGCTCGCGCCCGCCGAGCTGCGCGCCGATCGGACGTACTACACGCACAGCGCGGGGGCCATGGCCTCCCAGGTGGCGGCCGCCGAGGCCGACCTCCGGGCGGCCGTGGCCCAGGACAGCGAGGCCGTCGCCAACCTGGTGAACGCGCGGCGCTCCTGGGAGCGCGATTCGGCCGTGGCCGGCGCGGGCGGGATCAGCCAGCAGGCGCTGGACGTCACCCGGACCGCCTACCGCGTGGCGGCGGCGCGCGCCGAGGCGGCCCACCACCAGGTGTCGGCGGCCCGCAGCACCGTCGAGGCCCTGCGCCAGCAGAGCGACGCCGCTTCGGCGCAGACGACCAGGGCCGACGTGCGCCTGGGCTACGCGGAGGTGCGGGCCCCCATCGACGGCATCGTGGATGTGCGCGCCGCCCGGGTCGGCGAGGTGGTCCCCGCCGGCCAGCCCCTCGTCACCCTCGTCGACCCCGACTCGGTGTGGGTGAGGGCGGACATCGAGGAGTCCTACATCGACCGGATCCGTCTGGGGGACACGCTGACGGTGCGACTCCCCTCCGGCGCCGAGCTCCCCGGGGTCGTGTACTTCCGCGGCGTCGACGCCGACTTCGCGACCCAGCGCGACGTGAGCCGCACCAAGCGCGACATCAAGACCTTCCAGGTGCGCCTCCGGGTCGACAACCACGACCGAAGGCTCGCGGTCGGCATGACGGCCTACGTGCTCCTGCCGCTGGAATCGTCATGAGCGCCGGATCGCGAGCCGACGCCCTGCCGGGTGGCTCGGCTCGAGGCCCCTCCGTCCCGGATCGGCCCGACGCCATCGAGGTCCGGGAGATCACCAAGCGCTTCGGCGATTTCACGGCCGTGGACTCGGTCACCTTCTCGGTGCGCGAGGGGGAGATCTTCGGGCTCCTGGGTCCGAACGGCGCCGGGAAGTCCACGCTGATCCGCATGCTCACCACCCTGATCCGGCCTACCTCGGGGACGGCACTGGTGGGGGGGCACGACGTGACCCGGGAGCCGGACGCGGTGCGCGCGCACGATCGGGGTGATCCCGCAGGCGCTGACCAGCGACATCGACCTCTCGGTCAGGGAGAACCTCCTGATCTACGCCAAGCTGTACGGCGTCCCGCGCGACCGGCGCCGCGCGATCATCGCCGATCTGCTCGAGGCGGTGGAGCTCACGAAATGGGCGGATCAGGCCGGTGAAGCAGCTGTCGGGGGGCATGCGGCGGAGGGTCGAGATCGCGCGCGGACTGGTCCACGAGCCGCGCATCCTCTTCCTGGACGAGCCCACCACGGGCCTGGACCCCGTGTCGCGCACCTCGGTGTGGGAGATGCTGCGCCAGGTCAAGGCGGAGCACGACCTCACGATGCTGCTCACGACGCACTACATGGAGGAAGCCGACCGGCTGTGCGAGCGCGTCGCGATCGTGGACCACGGACGCCTGCTCGCCCTCGACTCCCCGCTCCACCTCAAGGCCGCCATCCCCGGCGAGAGCACCCTGGAGGCCAGCTTCGCCGACGCCCCGCCGGACTGGTCGTCGCGCATGGAGGCGCTCCCGGCGGTGGAGAGCGTAAGCGGCGGGGAGGGCGCGGTGTACCGGATCGTCTCCGCCGACGGGCCCCGCACGACCACGGCGCTCCTCACCGAGGCGGCGGAGGCCGGCGTGGCCGTGCATTCCCTGGCCGTGCAGAGCACGACGCTGGACGACGTCTTCGTCCACTTCACCGGCCACGAGCTCCGCGACGAGCTCCAGGAGCCCTCCGCGGCGGACCGGCTCGTGGTCCGCCCCGGGCGCTGACGAGGCCGCCGTGGACCGCATGTGGGCCATCGTCGAACGCGACCTGCGCCGCTTCCGGCGGAGCCCCACCCTCATCGTGGTCTCCCTCATCTTCCCGGTCGTCCAGCTCGTCGTCCTCGGTTACGCCTTCGGCGGGAAGGTGCGGCACCTCGAGGTGGGGCTCGTGGACCAGGACGGAGGGCTCCCGGCCGTGCAGGTCCGGGCGCTCGGGAACGCGATCGCCGCCAACGCGAAGACGTTCTCGTTCGCCACCTACGACGACCAGACGAGGGCGCTCGCCGACCTCCGGAACGGGAAGTTGAACGGCGTCCTCACCATCCCGCCCGGGTTCTCGCGCCGCGTGCTGGTGGGCGAGTCTCCCCGGGTCGCGCTGGTCGAGGACAATACGGACAACTTCGTGGCCTCGGCGCTCGGGGCCAGCCTGCAGGGGCTGGTGCGGGCCTACACGCCGCCCGGCGGCGGCGCGCGCGTCGCGGCCTCCGTGCCCCCCGGCTCCCCCGCCCCGGCCGCGGGGAGCGGATCGGCCGCCGCGCACCAGCCCACCCTGGACGTGGTCGAGATGTACCCGTACGTGCCCTACATCCAGTACCTACTGCCGGGCTCGATCGTGATGTCGATCTTCATGATGGTGATGATCGGCGGGGGGATCATCTTCATCGACGACAAGGCGCGCGGGCTGCACGAGGGCTACCTGGTCACGCCCATCACCCGCTTCGAGCTCATCCTGGGCTTCAACCTGGCGGGGGCCCTCAAGGCGGTCCTGGCCGGCACCGTTCTCATGTTCATCGGCTCGGTGATCGCGGGGGTGCCCAACCCGTTCGATCCGCTCCGCCTCATCCGCCTGTTCACGGTGATCTCGATCACCGCCATCGCCCTCGTGAGCATGATGTTCCTGCTCATGGTGCGGGTCCAGGATCCCCTGGTGCCACGCGCGACCTTCGGCGTGCTCAACACGTTCCTGTTCTTCCCGAGCGGCGCCGTCTACCCGCAGCAGGGATTCCCGAAGTGGCTGCGGGTGATCGCGGTCGCCGATCCGTTCACCTACTCGGTCCACGCGCTCAAGAACCTGCTCCTCAAGAACACGGGCTTCGGGGCCATCGCCGTCGACCTGGCGTACCTGGCGATCTTCGCGGCGGTGACCATGACGGCCGCCACGCTCCTGTTCCGGAGGGAGCTATGAGCCGAGGCGGCGACGCGGAGACGCGGGAGCGTCTGCTGGAGGCCGCCCGAAGGCTGTTCGGAGAGGAGGCCTACCGGCGAGTGACGGTGCGCGACCTGTGCCGGGCCGCGGGGGCCAACCTCGCGGCGGTGAATTACTACTTCGGCGACAAGCTCGGCCTGTACCGCGAGGTCGTCCGGGGCGCGCTGGAAGGGATCCGGGGCTCGGACCCGGCGACCGAGATGCCGCGGGACCGTCCCGCCGCGGAGCGCATCCATCACTACGTGCGCACCTACGTTCCGCGCCTGGCGCGGCCGGAGGGGCCGGCCGTGTGGATGCAGCGGATCATGGGGCACGAGATGCAGGAGCCCACGCCGCTGGCCCCGTGGATCGCCGAGCAGGTGATCCTCCCGCGGGTCCGTTACCTGTCGGAGGCGGTCGCCGAGCTGGCAGGCTGCGCGGTGGACGACCCCCGCGTGGGCCGGTGCGTGGCCAGCATCCAGGCCCAGTGCCTCTTCTACATGCCGAACCGCTTCCGGAGCGCCGCCTTCCCCAGATGGCGGGAGCTGTCCGACCGGGAGCTGGCCGACGCGGCCGAGCACATCGCCGAGTTCTCCCTGTCCGGGATCCGGCGCGTGACGGGGGCGGGCCCGGCAGGTTGACACGGCCGGCCACGCCACGTAGCGTGCCGGACGTTCTTGAGAATGAGTCTCAACCCCGGCACGCATGAGCCGCGACGCACGCACCGACGCTTCCGCCCGGCCGAACACGGCGCTCCGCGTCTTCCTGACGCTGGCGGCGCTCGTCGTGGGCGGCGTCATTCTGTGGCAGGCGCTGGCCACGGGGGGCAGCCCCGATCCCCTGGCGGCCGGGGCCTCGGGCACGGCGGTGCTCGACATCGGCGTGCTGGTCTTCCGCGAGGGCCTCGAGTCGATCCTTGTGCTGGCGGCCATCATGGCGACCATGGTGGGAGGCGCGCGGGCCTACCGCAGGCCGGTCGCGGTGGGAGCCGCGGCCGGATTCCTGGCCTCGCTCGTCACCTGGAAGATCGCGATCGGGATCATCGACAGCCTCACCGAGAGCATCTCCGCACTCCAGGTCCAGGCCGTAACCGGCCTCCTGGCCATCGTGGTGCTCCTCCTGGTCATGAACTGGTTCTTCCACAAGATCTACTGGACCGGCTGGATCTCGGCCCACACGAAGCGGAAGAAGGCCCTCCTGGACCGGGTGGACGACCCGGGCGCCTCGCAGATCCAGATCCTGTTCGGGCTTGGCTTCCTGGGCTTCACCTCGCTGTACCGGGAGGGCTTCGAGGTCGTCCTCTTCCTGCAGAACTACCGCCTCAAGCTGGGATCGGGTCCCGTGCTGCACGGGGTGCTGGCCGGGCTGGCGCTCACCGCGATCGTGGGTGTCCTCACCTTCGTGGCCAATCGGCGACTTCCCTACAAGAAGATGCTGGTCCTCACCGGCGTCCTCCTGGGCATCGTCCTGCTGGTCATGGTGGGCGAGCAGGCGCAGGAGATGCAGCTGGCGCACTGGCTGCCGACGACCACGATCCCGTGGCTGGTCGGGGTGATCCCGGCGTGGCTCAAGATGTGGTTCGCCGTGTTCCCCACGGTCGAGACGCTGGCCGCCCAGGTGCTGGCGGCAGGGCTCGTCCTGGGCTCCTACGCTGTGGTCCGCCACCAGGTGGCCCGTACCGTCCGCCGCGCGGAGGCCGTGACGGGCTGATCTCGCCCCGGCGGACGGACGGCCCACGGCAGTCCATCGCCGCTTCCACCCGGCCCTTGCAGGATCCCGGCGGGCTGGCCATGCTGGACTAGAATTCACAGATCCCTTTCCTGGAGCCGTGCATCCAGATGGCGAAGCCCGGTTCGCGTCTCTCCGCGTTGTTCACCGAGCTGCGCCGCCGCAGCGTGCTTCAGGTGGGCGGGATCTACCTCATCGTGGCCTGGCTCATCATCCAGGTCAGCGTGGCCACCTTCCCCGTGCTCCTGCTGCCCGGCTGGACGCTGCGGGCGGTCGTCATGGCCGCCATCCTGGGCTTCCCCGTCGCGGTGGTCCTGGCGTGGGCCTTCGAGATCACTCCCGAGGGCGTGCGTCGGACGCGCGACCCCGACTCCGACGAGGTCCAGGCCTCGACCATCCCCCCCGGCGTCCGCTACGCGCTCGTCCTCGGGGTCCTGCTGGTCAGCTCGGGCGTGGGTTGGGCTGTGTGGCGACTCTGGCTCCAGCCTCGCGCAAACTCGGCCGCGGTGGCGAGCTCTCCCGAGCGACAACCTCTGGACGAATACGGCGTCGCGGTGCTGTACCTGGACGACTTCAGTCCTCACGGGGAGCTCTCGTACCTGGCCAGCGGACTCACCGCTGGCCTCATCCACTCCCTCAGCCAGATCGGACCCCTGCACGTCGTATCGCTGAACGGGGTCAAACCCTTCCGCAATCCGACCATATCCCTGGACAGCGTCGCCAGGATCCTGGGCGTCCGCTGGCTGGTCGAGGGAAGCCTGGAACCGACTGAACAGGGGCTCTCCTCGACGATCCAGCTGGTGGACGGCCGGACGGGTCTCGAGGTCCTCAGTACGCGCATTCAGGAGCGGGGAAAGGACCTGCTCCATCTCCGCAACGAGATCGTGGACGGGGCCGAGCGCCAGCTCGGACAGAAGCTGGGCCGCGAGCTGGCGGGAACGCAGGACCGACCGGGGACGGCGAGCCCGGAGGCCTGGAGACTGGTGCAGCACGCGAAAGCCTTCGAGGAACAGGCGGACACGCTCCGGTGGACCCTGGGCGATACGAGCGCGGCCCGATCGGCGTTGATCGAAGCGGACAGCATGCTGGCCCGGGCCTCGAATCTGGACGACCGCTGGCTGCAGCCCCTCATCGAACGCGGCTGGATCGAGGCCAGGCAGGGCGGGCTCAGGCCGGGATCGCACGGCGCCTATCAGCAGGCTCGCCTCGAGTCGGGGCTCGCCCTGGCGGACGAGGCCCTGCGCCGCCGGCCCGGCGATCCCACCGCCCTCGAGCTGCGGGGAACGCTGCGCCTGGTCCTCAGCTACAACGCCAATTCCACCGCCGTCGACACGCTACGGAGGGACGCGGCCACCGACCTTCGCCAGGCGGTCGCGGCTGATTCCAGCCGGGTGTGGGCCTGGGTCTCCCTGGCCGAGCTCCTCCGTACCGAGGGAAACTTCACCGAGGCGGCCCGGGCGGCCCAACGCGCGCTGCAGGCGGACCCCTTCCTCATCAACGGCGAGAACGAGATCCTCTACATCGTGGCCCACACCTGGCTCGAGCTCGAGGAGGTGGACAGGGCCAACAAGTGGGTCGATGCCGGCCGACGACGCTTCCCGGCCGACCCCACCTTCACGGCCCAGAAGCTGGTCATCCTGGCGGGCTCGGGCGAGGCGGCCACGGTGCCGGCCGCGGTGGACACGGCCTGGGCGCTGTGCGCCAAGATCGAAAGCCGCTTCGGACTCAAGACTTGGGAGTACGGCCACCTTCAGGTCGCCGCGGTCCTCGCGCAGGTCGGACGAGCCGACAGCGCCCGGGCCGTCATCCGACGCGCACGGGCGAACCGTCCGGACGACGCATGGGGCGACTACTACGAGGCCAACGCCCGCGTCCAGCTGGGCGAGGCGGCCCGGGCGATCGAGCTCCTGGGTGGTTACCTGCAGCAGTTCCCCGCCCAGCGGGCCTACATCGCGCGCGACTGGTGGTGGAAGTCGTTGCGGGGCGACCCGCGGTTCCAGGCGCTGGTGCGCGGAGCCGACTGAGACCGGTCAGAGGCCTCGGCCTTACGAGCCGGGACCCACGATCACGTCCGGATCCAGGATCTGGACTTCGCTACCATCGTAGAGAGCCACGATGTACTTGTAGGTGCCGTACTTCGCGTTCGCCGCCACCGAGGCCCCGGCCTTCCGGCCCTTGTGCGCCCCGATGCCCTTGCCATGGGCGGCCGCACCGAGGGGCCTGTCGGCCGATGGCACCACGACCCTCCAGACACCCGCCGCGCTCGTCCATTCCACCCTGTCGCCGCGGTGGACCATCAGGGTGTCGGGACTGACGGAGAGCTTCCCAGAGCTGGCGTCGTAGTTGATGTTCACCGTGTGGGTCGTCGGAGGCGTCGCCGGGCGGCCGTCGGGAAGCGAGAACAGGCCCAGGGGAAGGAGGGCGACGAATCCGGCCGCCGCCACACGGGCACGTGGGTGGGAAAGGCGCATGGTCATCGCTCCGCTCGCGTCGAGGGGGAGTACGCTCCGGCCGGGGCCGGCAAGGATTTAGGGTGTTCGTTCAGAATACGCCATAAGGCGAGATCTCGGAAGGCCTCGGACACGGGCGGTCGAGCGGTTCGGGCCGGCGGCCCGGGCGGGAAGGGTTCCTCGCGCCGGGGACCCCGCCTCGCGGGCCCCGGAGAGGACCGGTGCGGATCCGGGAGCCTCCTGTGGCGCGTAGCGGACCTCCAGCGCTTCCCGTAGATTCGGCGGCCGACCCCTGCCAGGAGACGCCGGTGTCCAGCCTCGATCGCCGCTCGCCGATCATCCCATCCTTCGTCCTCTCCGCCGTCCTCACCGCGACCGCCCTGCTCCCCCTCGCTTCGGCCCCGGTCCGCGCCCAGCAGTTCGATCCCTCCCTGTTCTCGGGGATGCGCTGGCGCCTGGTCGGGCCCTTCCGCGCGGGGCGCTCGGTGGCCGCCACCGGCGTGCCGGGCCAGCCCGAGCACTTCTACTTCGGCGCCGTGGACGGCGGCGTGTGGGAGAGCCGCGACGCGGGTCTCACCTGGAGACCGCGCTTCGACGGCGAGCCCGTCGCATCCGTCGGGGCGATCGCCATGGCGCCGTCGGACCCTTCCATCCTGTACGTGGGGACCGGCGAAGCGGACATCCGCGCCTCGAACGCGGCCGGCGACGGAATGTACCGCTCGGACGACGGCGGGAAGACGTGGCGGCACATCGGACTGGACGACACGCGCCGCATCGGCCGCATCCTGGTGGATCCCCGGAATCCGAACCGGGTGTGGGTGGCGGCGCTGGGCCACGCGTACGGGCCCAACGAGCAGCGGGGCGTGTTCCGCACGAACGATGGTGGAAGGACGTGGCACAAGGTCCTGTACCGCGATCGGAACACGGGAGCGATCGACCTGGCCTCCTCTCCCTCGGACCCGAACCGGATCTTCGCCGTGCTGTGGGGCACGCGGCGGCCGCCATGGAACGTGTACCCCCCCTCCAACAGCTTCGGCGCGGTCTTCGAGACGACCGATGGCGGTGACCACTGGCGGAAGGTGGCGGGCGGGCTCCCCGGCGGCCCGGGGGTGGGCCGCATCGGGATCGCCGTGGCGCCGACCGACCCCGACCGCGTGTACGCGCAGGTGGACGCCACGGGCGCTGCCGGCGAGGGGGGCGTGTACCGCTCCGACGACGCCGGCTCGACCTGGAAGCTCGCGGACGGCGAGGACCGCATCTGGCACCGGGGCTGGTATTTCGGCAGCGTGACCGTCGATCCGGCCAACGCCGACGTCGTCTACGTCATGAACACGAGCGTGTACCGCTCCGAGGACGCCGGCGCCACCTTCCAGGGCTTCAAGGGCGCGCCGGGCGGGGACGACTACCACCAGCTGTGGATCGACCCCTCGAACGCGCGCCACATGATCCTGGCGTCCGACCAGGGCGTGATCGTGAGCGTGGACGGCGGCAGCAGCTGGAGCTCGTGGAACAACCAGCCCACGGCCCAGCTCTACCACGTGGTCGCCGACCACGGCTTCCCCTACAAGCTGTACGGCTCCCAGCAGGACTCGGGCTCGCGCTGGATCCTGAGCCGGAGCGGTGGCTACGGCGGCATCAGCTTCCGGTACTGGGGAAACGCCTGCGCCGGGGGTGAGAGCGGCTACATCGCCATCGACCCCCTGGACGAGGACATCCTGTTCGGAACCTCCTACGACGGGTCGGTGGTGCGCTGCGACCAGAAGACCGGCGTGCGGACCACGATCTCTCCAGAGCTCGCCTGGCCCGACTCCTCCTTCCGCGTGTCCTGGACCATGCCGATCGTGGCCTCCGCGGCCGACCCGCACGCCGTCTACTTCGGCGACCAGTACGTGTTCGAGACGCGCGACCGGGGCGCCAGCTGGAAGAAGATCAGCCCCGACCTGACCCGTGAGGCGCCGGGGGTGCCGTCCAACCTCGACTCGGCCACGGCCCACGATCGGACGGCGGTCGAGCGGGCCGGAACCCGCTGGGGCGTCATCTTCACGATCGCGCCCTCGCCCGTGGACGCGAACGCGGTGTGGGCCGGAACCGACGACGGGCTGGTGTGGGTCACGCGGGACGGCGGACGGAGCTGGAAGGACGTGACGCCGGGAGCCCTGACGCCGTGGAGCAAGGTCTCCATGATCGAGGCCTCGCACACGGACTCCGCAGTGGCGTGGGCCGCCGTGGACCGGCACCGGTTGGACGACTTCTCGCCCCACGTGTACCGCACCCGCGACGGGGGCGGGAGCTGGCAGGAGGTGGACGACGGGCTCCCCGCCGGCGCGTGGGTCAACGCGGTCCGCGAGGACCCCGACCGGCCGGGCCTCCTGTTCGCCGGGACCGAAATGGGCGTGTACGCCTCCTTCGACGGCGGGGACCACTGGCAGTCCCTCCGCATGAACATGCCCGTGAGCTCCGTCCGCGACCTCGTGATCCGCGATGGCGACCTGACCGCGGCCACGCACGGTCGTTCGATGTGGACGCTGGACGACATCGCGCCGCTGAGGCAGATGTCCTCCGAGGTCGCCCGCTCCGGCGCCTACCTGTTCCGGCCCGACACGACCACGCTCGTCCGGGGCCGCTCGCGCTCGACCCCGGCCTCGGCGGCACCGTACGTGGACCCGGTCGAGCTGGCGGCGGGCGAGAACCCACCATCGGGGGCCATCCTGGACTACTACCTGGAGGACGACGTCGACTCGGTGGCGCTCGAGGTCGTCCGAGCGGACGGGGAGATCGTGCGCCGCTACTCGAGCACCGAGAAGCCGCACGCCACCGACCCGAAGTCGCTGGACATCCCGGCCGGGTGGATCTCCACGCCCGACGTGCTGCCCGCCGCGGCCGGCATGCACCGGTGGACGTGGGACCTCCACTACGCCCGGACCGGCGGCGGGGGCGGCCGGGGCGGGTTCTTCGGCGGCGGGGGCGGACCCTGGGTCCTGCCCGGCGACTACACGGTCCGTCTGGTCGCCGGCGGCGACACTCTCGCCCGGCCGCTGGTCGTGCGCCAGGACCCGCGCAGCGCGGCCGCGCCGGAGGCGCTGGCCGCCCAGCTGGCCCTGGCCCGACGGGTCGAGGCGGCGAGCGGCGAAGCCGCGGCGGCGCTGCGCCAGGTCGACGGCGTTCGGGCCCGCATCGACTCGGCCAGGGCGAAGGCCGCCGGGAAGAAGGACGTTCTGTCCGCGCTGGACCGCGTGGAGGGGAAGATCCGGGACGTGCAGGGGCGCAGGGCCGCGCCCAACCCGGACGCCGCGGGCGTCGGGGACGGCGGGCCGGCCCCCGGCACGCTTCTGTATCTGAGGAGCTATCTGGGCAGCCTGGAGCGCGCCATCGAGAGCGGGGACTCGGCGCCCTCGGCGGAAGCGAAGACGAGCTTCGAGAAGGCGGGCCGCGCGCTGGACGCGGCCCTCGAGCGCTGGCGGGGGCTCCGGTCGACGGACCTGCCCGCACTCGACGAGTCGCTCGGGCGGGCGGGGCTCCCGCCGGTGGGGGCCGGCCGGCCCTAGCGCCCGGCCAGCCGGCGGGCCGCGCGCCGCGGCAGGCGACGGACCTTCCCGAGCGCCCGCCGCAGGCGTCCTCGCCACGTGCCCGACGTCCGGGCCGCGGGCCGGCGGGTCCCGTGGAGCTCGAACACCAGGTAGGCGGCGCGCCCCTCGCCCGGGTTCGCCATGCCGTGGGGCTCGCCGGCCGGATAGAAGATCACGCCCCCGGGCCCCACGCGGCGACCCAGCGTCTCGACCTCGCCCTGGACCACCACGATCCCCACGTCGTACGCGTCTTCGTGCGGGGCGTAGCCGCTCCCGGGCTCGAGGGTCGTGAAGTGGCCGTGCAGCCGGTCCAGGTAGCCGGTCTCCAGGTCGAAGATCGACTCGTACCTGACCCCCGGGTCCTCGCCGGCGGCCCCGGCTCCGGCCGGGCCGAAGCTCCACACCGAGGAGGCCGCGGCCCGGTTCGGCCCGCGCGCCGGCACGTTCCGCCACTTGAAGATGCAGTAGGTGGCGGGCCCCCGGCCCACGCTCCGGATCGTGTGGACCTGGCGGGCGCGGTGGTAGACCACGGTGCCGGGCCCGACCCTCCGGGCACGGGTCGCGTCCGGCGTCGCCTCCTCGGCCGTGACGATCTCGACCTCGCCCCCGAGCGGGACGATGATCTCCTCCTCCGCGTGGTCGTGGGGCGGATGAGGCACGGCGCCGGCGCTCAGGACGGAGGTGTGCACCTCCAGCTCGTCGAGGCAGGGCGTCTCGCCCTCGAACTGGGAATACAGGGCCCAGCCCGTGTCCGGATCCTCGTCCCGGCGCGCCAGCTCCCGGATCCAGCACGGGGCCAGGGGCTCGGCCTCCAGGGCGGCCTCCACCGAGCCGGCCTCCCCCGCGAAGGCCGGACCGTCCACGACGCGATTCTCTCCCGAGCCATCCCGGCCCCGCACGACGACGCATGGAGGGCGGGGGCGCTCGAGGAAGCGGAACGGCCACTCGAATTGCCCGTCCGGGTCGGGAATCCGAATGGGGGTGTCGGGCGCCGTGTACTGGAGGATGAGGGCCGTGCGGGTCCCCTCCTGGAGAAGGTTGTTCGAGCCGTGCCACAAACGGCCGTCGAACAGGAGGACGTCCCCGTCCGTCATGTCGAGCTGCACGATCTCCGCCCGTGGATCGCGCTCGCGCGCCCACCCTGCGATCCGGTCGGTCGTGGCCTCGCCCCGCGCCAGCCCCAGCCCGTGTCCGACCTCCTGCAGGCTCTGGCCGAAGCGGTGCGAGTGGGGGATCACGGCGAGACTCGACTCGCGGCGCGTGTTCGCGACGCCGATCCAGGCCGTCACCGTGTGGCCCCGGGGATCGGCCGTCTCGAGGTCGGTGTGCCACGGGTGGACCTGCCCGGGCCGTCGATCGACCATGCTCGCCCCCCACAGGAGCACGTCCGGGCCGAGGAGCCCGGCCACGAGGTCGACCAGCGGCGGATGGGCGCCCAGCGCGTGGTAGAGGGGCGAGGCGGCCGCGTAGGCCTTGTACCAGAACGGGGGAGGCGGCACGTCGGGGCGCAGGGCCACGATCCGCCGGCACTGCTCGGGCGTGAACAGTCGGATCGGCCCCGCGTAGCCGCGCTCCTCGAAGCCCAGGCGCAACTCGGAGACGGACGGGGTCGTTCCCGGGTCAGGGCACATGGGAGGCTCCAGGAGCGCGAGGCTGAGCACGATCTGGACGTGGACGCCGACGGGCGGCCATCGTCCCGGCGCGTGGCCTCAATATAGCCCGGGGCGCCGCGTCGCTGCAGGGCGGCGCCCCGACCGTTGGGGCCGCCGAGGCGCGTTCCTCGTGGGCGCCCGGCCCACGCTGGCGAGGCCGGATTGCTTGCCGGTATATGTCTACACTCGTAGACTTCTTCGGTGGTGATCGTACGCCAGAGCAGGAAGTTCGTGTCGGAACGTCGAAGGTTGATCGAGCACAGGCCCTTCCGGTCGCGACCGCGTCACCCGATCCATGGTGTCCTCTTCGTGCCGAATCGGGGCTCGCCCTCCGGGCGCGCTGCCACCCCAGACCGCCGATCGACGCACGCCGGACCCAAGGATCAGGATGGAGAGGCCGATGCGGAAGAGCGACAGTCCCAAGGGATTCTCGCACTCTAGCGAACCTCAGCCCCACAAGGCGCGAACGCAGGCGATCCTGCGGGAGCACCCCGAGGTCCGGGAGGAGATCGGCAAGAACCCCTGGTCCTTCGCCCTCATCCTGCTTCTCGTGGCGATCCAGTTCGCGCTGGCCTGGTGGCTGAGGGACAGGCCCTGGTGGGCCATCCTCCTGGTCGCGTACACGGCCGGTGCCGTCGCCGACCACGGGTTGTTCGTGCTCGTGCACGAGTGCGCTCACAACCTGATCTTCCGGAAGACCGTGCCCAACACGCTGGCGGGCATCACCGCCAACCTGCCGAGCGTGATCCCGACCTCGGTCTCCTTCAAGCGCTACCACCTGAAGCACCATTCCTACCAGGGCGTCTACGAGCTCGACGCCGACCTGCCCAGCGCATGGGAGGCGAAGCTGGTGGGCAACTCTTCCGTCCGGAAGGCGGTGTGGCTCCTGCTGTTCCCGATCTTCCAGATGCTGCGGGCCTTCCGGATCAAGGAAGTGACCCTGTTCGACCGGTGGCAAGTCTTCAACATGGTCGTGATCTTCGCGGTCGACGCCGCCGTGCTGGCGGTCCTGGGTCCGCGCGCCTTCCTCTACCTGCTGACCGCCGTGTTCTTCTCGGTGGGGCTGCATCCCGTGGGAGCCCGCTGGATCCAGCGTCACTGGCTGGTGGAGGACGAGCAGGAGACGTACAGCTACTACGGGCGCATGAACACGCTCGCCTTCAACGTGGGCTTCCACAACGAGCACCACGACTTCCCGTCCATCCCGTGGAACCATCTGCCGAAGATCAAGGCGACCGCGCCCGAGTACTACAGCGAGCTCAAGTCGCACGCCTCCTGGTCGCGGCTGCTCCTCCAGTTCGTGTTCGACCCGAGCCTTACCCTGTTCTCGCGCATGGTGCGGGAACGGCAGGGCCACTCGGCGAGCCGCGCCGCGGCGGAGATCCGGCGCACGGGCGAGGCGGGCCGGAGCGCCCCGGATCCCGAGCCGCTCCGGCCCGCGGCCGCGGAGGGCGCGCAGGGCTGAGTCGGAGCGCCTCACCGGCGCTCGCCATCCTCACGTCCTCCCCAGCACCCCCTCGATCGCGTCGCACGCCCGGCGCAGGCCCTCCTCCGTCCGGACCACGCGCCCCACCTCGGCGGCCCGTTCCCGGACGGACGGGTCCCCGAGCAGAGCGCGGAGTTCCCGTGCGGCCGTGGCACCTCGATAGTGCCTCGGTTCGAGGACTCTCGCGATCCCCAGGCGCTCCGCGCGGTGCGCATTGTCCGGCTGGTCGTGGGCGAAGGGCACGACCAGCATGGGCACCCCGGCCCGCAGCGCCTGGGCCATCGTCCCGATGCCGCCGTGGTGGACGACGGCCGCGGCGCGCGGGAACAGCTCGGCGTAGGGAGCGAACTCGGCCACCCGTACATCCTCCGGGAGCGGCCCCGCGGGCCGGTTCCCGGGATCGGGACCGACGAGCAGCACGGCCCGGACCCCGAGCCGCCGCGCGGCCACCAGGCTCTCCTCGTAGAACGTACCGGCGGCCGCGACCGCCGACGAGCCCAGGGTGAACACGACGGGAGCCGGGCCTTCCTCCAGGAAGGCGGCGAGCGCCCCGCCATCACGATCCTCCGACTCGCCGGCGTCTGCGGGCGTGCGATCGTAGAACACGGGGCCGGTCACGCGGAGCTGGCCCGGCCAGTCTTGCTGCGGCCGGGCCAGGAGCCGCGAGAACAGCGCCAGCGAGAGGAGGGGGGAGTGCTGGCCCTCGAACAGCGGGTTCTGCCCCGGCGGCAGGCCGCGCTCCTCCCGGAGGCGGACCACCGGCCTGGTCCACGCGCGGGTCGCCCGGCGGGCGAGCGCCGCGAACGCCCGCGCGGCGCCCGGAACCCCCTCCAGCCGCTTCATCCACGGCGCCGGCGGGAACACCGGGAGGTCGTGCTCGGAGAACAGGGAGATCGGCGAGAGCACGGTGGACACCCACGCCAGGCCCCGCTCCTCGGCCACGATCGGGCCGGCGAAGGTGATGGGGTGGGTCACCAGGAGGTCGGCGCCCTCGACCGCGGCCGACAGGTCCTCGTAGCCGGGCCGCAGGGCAGGCATGAGGAGCTCGCGGACCAGCCGCTCGGTGCCGCGCCAGGGGTCGAGGATGCGGCCGACCAGCTCCGTGTCGCGTGGATCCACGTCGGGACGGATCGCCCGGAAGCCCACGCCCTCACTCTCCACGTAGTCCCGGTAGTAGGCGCTGGTGGCGACGACGGGCCGATGCCCCCGGGCCGCGAGCTCCACCGCGAGCCCGAGGTACGGGTTCACGTCGCCGTAGGAGCCCAGGGTCGCGAGGACCACTTTCCGGCCGCTCACGCGCCCCCCGGCCCCCTCCGGTCCCGCAGGCCACGCCGGGCCCGGCTCCTCGAGCCGGAGGGGATCCGGCTTCCGGGGCGTAGGGAAATCACCCACGAATCGACACGACAATCTCCTGACAGACGCGCTCGGCCGGCCGGCCGAGGTTGAACATCGCCTGAAGGGAGGCCCTGGATGTCACGCAAGCAGAGAGATCTCATCTGGAGCGTCGGTCTCACGGTCCTCGCCGTGGGCCTCGCCCTCCTGGTCACGGCGACGAGCCTGGCCGCACGATAGCGGTGCCGGAGGCCGCCCGACAGCCGGACCCGACCCCTCTCACACGGGCTGCTCCATGAGGTCGGCGATTCCCTGACCAGGTGCTGCAGGGAGCAGGCCTTCACGAGCCGGTTCCGGCCCACGCCATGTCGACGAATGCAGCGTCGGAGCGAGAGAGTTCGTCCGCCTGCTCCGAAGCCGATTCCATCGCCATCGAAGCCCCAATGCCCGCCGTCGGCAGGAAGCTGGCCGCTCGCGCCTTTCTGCCTCTCTCATCCCTCCTCGAGCGCCTCCAGGCCTTCGGCGACCATGGTGGGGACGAACTCCGTGACCGCATACTCCGCCAGGCCCCGGACCCTGAACGGGTCCCGGTCGAGGTCGGCGTCCAGCTCCTCGCGATCCCGGAGCCGGGAGAGAATCACGCCGCCCGTGCGCGGCACCTTCCGGCCGGAGGCCAGGAAGCTCCCTCTGGCGTATTCGGTGTCCAGGAACGTGATGTGCTCGTCGAGGTGTCGATCGATCTCCTCGAGGGGCCGCCTGTAGGTGAGCGAGACGCTGAACATGGATCTTCCCGGTTCGAGACCGTCGTTTCCCCGCGGCTCCCCCGACGAGTCCAGGGCCTCCGAACCCCTCAGCGAGCAGGTGGGCCTGCTGGGCACCCTCCTGGGCCGCGCCATCCGGGAACGGGGCGGCCGCGACACGCTCGACCGGGTCGAGGCGCTCAGGCTGGCGTGCCGGGAGGCCGCCCGGTCCGGCGATCCGGGGCCGCGCCGGGTGGCCGCCGAGCGCATCGCGGAGCTGGATCTCGAAGCGATCGGCTGGCTCCTGCGCGCCTACACCACCTTCTTCCGGCTCGTGAACCAGGCCGAGCAGCGCGAGATCGTACGGGTGAATCGCGAGCGCTCGCGCGAAGGCGGCCTCGACCGGCCGCGGCCCGGCTCCATCGAGGAGACCGTGGCCGAGCTGGCCGAGCGCGGGCTGGACGCCGGGGAGGTCTCGGCCCTCCTGGACCGCCTGGAGGTCATCCCGACGTTCACGGCCCACCCCACCGAGGCCCGGCGCGCCCCCATCCTCGGCAAACAGCGGCGCATCGCCGACCTGCTCGCGGCGCTCCAGGACCCGGACCGCACCCCGCAGGAGGAGGAGGCGACGCGAGACGCGCTCTTCGACCAGGTGACCCTCCTCCTGGCCACCCGCGAGGTCCGCTCCGAGCGGCCGACGGTCCGGGACGAGGTGGAGCAGGGGCTGTACTTCCTGGAGCGCTCGGTGTGGGATGCCGTCCCCCGAATCCACGAGGACGTGGACCGCGCCTTCCGGCGGCGCTTCGGCGAGGCGCCGGGAAGGGTCGCGCCGTTCCTGCGCTACCGGTCCTGGATCGGCGGAGACCGCGACGGCAACCCGAACGTCACGGCCGACGTCACCCGGTGGACGCTGGCCACGCACCGGGCCCGCGCGGCGCGCCTCCATCGACGCGAGCTCGAGCGGCTTCGCGAGGAGCTCAGCCTCTCGGCCTCCGAGGTGGAGGTGCCGGCCGAGCTGAGCGAGTCGATCGAGCGGGACCGGCGTGAGCTCGGGGTTCCGGAGGGGGCCCTGTCCGCCCACGAGGACGAGCCCTACCGCCAGAAGCTCACCTGCATGCTGGCCCGCCTCGAGCGCGTGCGGGAGGCGGCCGAACGGAGGGCGCGGGCGGTCGACCGGCCGGAGCCCGCCGGAGCCCGCGCGGAAGCGGCCCCCGACGAGGCCGGCCCTGGAGAGACGCACGACCAGGCGTGGAGCGCGGAGGCGTTCGAGGCCGATCTAGACCTGATCGACCGCTGCCTCCGGCGGACGGGCTTCGAAGCGGTGGCGCGAACCGGGAGCCTGCGGCGGGCGCGGTGCCTGGTGCGCACCTTCGGACTCCACCTCGCGAGCCTCGACATCCGCGAGCACAGCGGCATGCACGAGAGGGCGGTGGCGAGCCTGCTGCGGTCGGCCGGCGTCACGCCCGACTACGCTGCCATGCCCGAGGCTCGGCGCCTCGAGATCCTGGAGCGGGAGCTACGGAAGCCGGAGCCGCTCCGGCCGGACCGCGCCGAGCTCGCGGCCGAGGCGCGCCGCGTCCTCGACACGCTGGGCGTCGTCCGGGACGCCGTGCGGCGTGACCCGCGCTCGATCGGGGCCTACGTCGTGAGCATGACCCACGAGCTCAGCGACATCCTCGAGCCGATGCTCCTGGCACGCGTGGCCGGTGTGTGGCGGATCGAGGGGGACGCGGTCCGCTGTCCCCTGGACTTCGTGCCCCTGTACGAGACGATCGAGGACCTGCGCGCCGCCGGGGATCGGCTGCGGAGCCTGCTGCGGCATCCCCTGTACCGCCTGCAGGTGGACGCGCGTGGGTCGATGCAGGAGGTGATGCTCGGCTACTCCGACAGCAACAAGGACGGAGGCTACTGGATGGCCAACTGGGCCCTGCGGCGGGCCCAGGAGGGGCTGGGGCGCGCCTGCCGCGACGAGGGCGTGGAGCTGCGGCTGTTCCACGGCCGGGGCGGCACGGTGGGCCGGGGCGGCGGCCGCTCGAACCGCGCCATCCTGGCCATGCCCCGCGTGGTCCAGAACGGCCGGTTCCGGGCCACCGAGCAGGGGGAGGTGATCTCCTTCCGCTACTCCCTCCCGGAGATCGCCCACCGGCACCTCGAGCAGATCGTGAGCGCCGTGCTGCGTGGCGCCGCCGTGGCGGAGGGGGCGGCCCCGGCCGACGGCGACCCGGAGCGGGCGGAGCTGCTGGAGGGGATGGCGGAGCGCGGCATGGCCGCCTACCGGGAGCTCCTGGACGCCGGGAGCTTCTGGCCGTGGTACCTGCGAGCGACCCCCATCCGCCACATCAGCCGCCTGCCCCTGGCTTCCCGGCCCGCCTCCAGGCGGACGGGGGAGATCGAGTTCGAGGGACTCCGGGCCATCCCCTGGAACTTCGCCTGGAGCCAGACGCGCTACCTCGTGCCCGGCTGGTACGGGACGGGCCGGGCGCTCGGACCCCTGGTCGACGATCCCCGGAAGCTGGACGCCTGCCGGGCGATGTACCGGGACTGGCCCTTCTTTCGAGCCGTGGTCGACGACGCGCAGCGCGAGATGGGGCGGGCGCGCCTGGAGCTGAGCCGCATGTACGCCGCGCTGGCCGAGCCGGAGGGCGGGGCCGCGGACGGCATCCACGCGCGCATCGAGGCGGAGTTCGAGCGAGCCCGCTCCGCCCTCCTCCGCATCACGGGCCAGCGGGACCTGCTGGACAACGAGCCGGTGATCCAGGAGTCCATCCGCCTGCGGAATCCCTACACGGACGTCCTCAACCTCCTGCAGCTCGAGCTCCTTTGCCGCTGGCGGGCCGGCGACGCGGAGCGGGGCGGCACGGGCGGGGAAGGCGACCGCGATCGCCTGGCCGGCGAGATCCTCCTCAGCCTGAACGGCATCGCGGCGGCCATGCAGAGCACGGGGTGAGTGCGGTTCATCGACCGCGACGCGCTCTCCGCCGCGAGCCGCTAGCGGGCGGTATCCAGACCACGGCCTCGACGCGCGCACGCCCCGTGCGTCCTTTCCTTCGATGAGGCACGAGACACATTCGCTCGGAGGAGGACGGAGGCCCGACATGGAAGTACGACTCGACGGCCGGCGAGCCCTGGTGACCGGGGGGAACTCCGGCATCGGCGAGGCGATCGTGGAGGCGCTTGCGGCGGCGGGCGCACGGGTGGCGATCAACTACGTCGCGCATCCCGAGGACGCGAGATCGCTGGCGAAGCGGATCCGGGACGGCGGGGGCGAGGCGCTCGCGGTGGAGGCCGACGTGTCCGACCCCGGTGCCGTGGCCGGCATGTTCGCCCGGCTCGACGACACCTGGGACGGCCTGGACATCTTGATCAACAACGCCGGCATCGACGGAGAGCGTTCGCAGGGCTGGGAGATCGATCCCGCCGAATGGCGCCGGGTGATCGACGTGAACCTCATGGGTGCCTTCCACTGCGCGCGCGAGGCCCTCAAGCGCATGGTGTCGGCGAAGAGCGGGGTGGTGCTCAGCGTCACCTCGGTGCACGAGGAGATCGCGTGGGCCGGCTACAGCGCCTACACGGCCAGCAAGGCCGGGGTCGGCATGATGACCCGGACCCTGGCCCAGGAGGCGGCCCCACACGGGATCCGCGTCCTGGCGCTGGCGCCGGGCGCCATCAAGACGCCGATCAACGAGTCGGTGTGGAGCGATCCGAAGAAGCTCCGAGACCTGCTGGAGAAGATCCCGCTCGACAGGATCGGGAAGCCCGAGGAGATCGCCCGAATGGCGGTCGTGCTCGTGTCCGACGTGGGCTCCTACGTGACCGGCAGGACCGTGTACGTGGACGGCGGCATGACGGACTATCCGGACTTCGCCCACGGAGGCTGAGAGCGGCCGTTCGGGCGCGCGGAGGGGTCAGGCCCCGATGCCGCCTCCGTAGCGGGCCCGCAGCTCCGACTTCTGGACCTTGCCGGTGCCGCCGAGGGGCAGGGCGTCGACGAAGATCACGTCGTCCGGGAGCCACCACCGGGCCACCAGGCCCTCGAGGAACTCCAGCACGCTCTGCTTCGACGGGTCCCCGCCCGGCGTGGGGACGGCGATGAGGAGGGGGCGCTCCCCCCACTTCTCGTGGGGCACGCCGATGACCGCGGCCCGGGCGATCTCGGGATGCCGCATGGCCATGTCCTCGAGGTCGATGGAGCTGATCCACTCGCCGCCGGACTTGATGAGGTCCTTCTTGCGGTCGGTGATCTTCATGCGGCCCTCCGGGTCGATCGTGGCTACGTCCCCCGTGGGGAACCAGCCCTCCGCATCCAGGGCGCTCCCGGGCTCCTCGCCAAGGTAGGCGGAGCACACCCACGGCCCGCGGATCTGGAGCTCGCCGCTGGTGCGGCCGTCCCGGGGGAGGGGCCTTCCGCCGTCATCCACGATCCGGAGCTCCACGCCGAACAGGGGTCTGCCCTGCTTCACCAGGACGTCGATCTTGCCGTCCTCGTCCAGGCCCTCGTGCAGCGACGTGAGCCGGCTGACCGTGGCCACGGGGCTCGTCTCCGTCATGCCCCACCCGTGACGGATGTCGATCCCGCGGGACAGGAAGGCCCGCAGCATGGAGCGGGAGGGGGCCGCACCGCCCGTCGTGGCGAGCTTCAGGGTGGGGACGCTCGCCCCCGACGCCTCCCAGTGGGCCAGCAGCCCCAGGTGGACGGTGGGAACGCCGAAGTAATCCGTGACCCCTTCGAGGTTCATCAGCTCGGTGAGCCCCTCGCCGTCCAATCGCGGTCCGGGCATCACGAGCTTGTAGCCGCTCAGGGCCGCGGCGTAGGGAACGCCCCAGGCCATCACGTGGAACATGGGCACGACCGGCAGGACCACGCCGTCGGCCGAGACCGGGAACGCGTCGGGAAGGGAGGTTCCCATCGCGTGGAGCACCGTGGAGCGGTTCGCGAACACGACCCCCTTGGGATTGCCCGTGGTCCCGGAAGTGTAGCAGATGCCCGCCGCCGCGCTCTCATCCAATTCGGGCCACGCGTAGTCGTCGTCGTGCCCGGCGATCCACTCCTCGTAGCAGACAGCGCCCGGTACCGTGGTCTCGGGGCATGTGCTCACGGTCCGTCAGGATGACCAGCGTACTTCACGGTGTCGAGCTGCTCCCACACGGCCTCCGCGAGAGGCAGGAAGGTGAGGTCCACGAACAGCATTCGATCCGCCGCGTGGTTCAGCACGTAGACGAGCTGGGTGGCGTGCAGACGCGGGTTCACCGTGTGGAGGACCGCTCCCAGTCCCGGCACGCCGTAATAGAGCTCGAGGTGCCGATGGGTGTTCCAGCCGAGCGTGGCGACCGTATCTCCCTCCCGAACGCCCGAGGCCTGGAGCGCCCGGGCCAGCTGCCGGGCGCGGCGGCGGACGCCCGTCCACGTGTAGCGGTGGATGGGACCCTCCACGGTCCGGGTGACGATCTCGGTGTCGGAGAACACGCGGGCGGCGTGCTCGAGGAGGGAGGAGACGAGGAGGGGCGTCTCCATCATGAGTGCGTGCACGGCGACCTCGGGGCCGTAGGGGGAGTGTATGCAACGCGAACAAAGCTAGATCGCCCATGCGAATCACGCACCTGGCCGAGCGGAGCCGGCGTCGCCCTCGGCCCCACTCGATCCTCGACCCCGAGACGAACTCTTTCCATTCGCCACCGGCCCGTAGTATGGTGCGGGTCTCATGGATAGCCCCCCTTCGGCCTCGGCGGCCACCGACGAGGGCGACCTGCGTGCCCTGGATGAGCTGCGCACGTCCCTCGGAGGCGACTTCGAGATCGTGCGGCCTCTGGGCCGAGGCGCCGTGGCGACGGTCTACCTGGCGAGAGACCGCGCCCTGGGCATCCCCGTGGCCGTGAAGGTCCTGCGGCCCGGGAAAGCCGCCGACGAGACGGCGCGGAAGCGCTTCGAGCGGGAGGCGCGGGCGGCCGCCTCGCTCTCCGACCATCCGAACGCCGTGGCCGTGACGCGCTTCGGTCGGCTCCCGAACGAGACGCCCTACCTGGTCATGCAGTACGTGAAGGGCCGGACCATGGAGGAGCGCCTCAAGGCCGAGGGGAGGCTCCCGGTGCCGGAGGCGACCGCGGTCCTGGCGGAGGTGGCGTCGGCCCTGGCCGCGGCGCACGAAAAGGGCATCATCCACCGGGACCTGCGACCGGGCAACGTGCTATGGGACGAGGAGAAGCGCCGCGCCCTCCTGACGGACTTCGGCATCGCAGCGGTCCTCGATGCCGGCGGGCCCGACTCCCCGCGCCTGACGCAGACGGGCGAGCTGCTCGGGGACCCCCGCCACTCGAGCCCCGAGCAGCTCACCGGCGTACCGGTCACCGAGCTGAGCGACATGTACGGATTCGGCCTGCTCGGCTACGAGCTCCTGGCCGGCCGTGGACCCTACGAGGCCAGGTCGGCGGCCGACTGGATCCGGGCCCACCTCCAGCAGGAGCCGCGGGACCTCCGCGAGCTCCGGCCCGACGTGCCCGAGCCGCTGGCCGACCTCCTGCGCCGGTGCCTGGCCAAGGAGCCTCGCCACCGCCCCTCCGCCCGGGACGTGGTCCGCGCCCTCGGGAAGGAGACGCCGTCCGCCGGTGGAGCGCGCGCCGGCCATCCCGAGGAGCACGACCTCACGAAGCTCATCAAGCGGCGCGTGCCCCAGATCGTCCTGATCGTGGCGGGGGCCGGCGTGGGTCTCATCCAGCTGGTCGGGTCGCTGAACGACCTCCTGCCTCCCAAGAGCCAGCTCCTGACCGTGATCTTCGTGGCCGCGGCCGTCCTCGCTTCCGCGGTCATCGCGTGGTTCCACGGCGAGCGTGGACGGCAGCGCGCCCCGATCGTCGAGCGGATCCTCCTGGCACTCATCGGGGTCGCCTGGCTCGCGGTGACGATCGTGGCGCTCGTCGAGTGACGGGAGTCCCCGAGGCCGACCGACCCGGAGCGTGCGCATGAGCGATACGACCGTCGCACCGCAGTTCTCGGACATCGACGCCTGGGGCGCGACGCACCGCGGCAACGTGCGTCCGGACAACCAGGACCACTTCTTCCTTGGGGCGCTGGCCTGCGGGGTGACCGTGGACGGCTGCAGCCTGGGGGACGAGGCGCGCGGGAATCTGGCAGGCGGAGCGCCAGGCGACGCTCGCCGTGGTGGCGGACGGGGTGGGCTCCTCGGGCGGCGGGGAGCAGGCGGCCCGCCGGGCCGTGGAAGGGCTTGTATCCTCCGTCTCCAGATCGTTCCACGAGGCGGTCCAGAGAGAGCCGGAGGATCCCGAAGTCTTTTCGAGGATGCTGCACGGTGCCGCGCTCTCCGTCCACGAGAGCCTCGTCGAGGAGGCGGAGAGGGACGACGGGGGGCGGCGTTTCGCGACGACCGCTACCCTGTTCCTGGGGCTGTGGCCGCAGGCCTATCTCCTCCAGGTGGGTGATTCCCGCTGCTACGTCTTCCGGGAGGGGGAGCTCACCCAGATCAGCCGGGACCAGACCATCGCGCAGGAGCTGGTGGACAGCGGCGCGCTCACGCGAACCGTCGCCGAGCGGAGCCGGTGGGCGCACATCCTGTCCAGCGCCATGGGCGGCGAGCAGGCCGTGCCTGTCGTGACGCGGGTCGTGCGGGACTGGGGCACGGTCGTGCTCCTGTGCAGCGACGGGCTCACCAAGCACGTGTCCGACGAGCGCATCCGGGAGCGCCTGGCATCCATGACCGGCGCCCGCCAGGTCGTCGAGCAGCTGACGCAGGACGCGCTCGACGACGGCGGGACGGACAACATCACGCTCATCGTGGGGCGGACCCTCCGGCCGGCGAGCGGCGAATGAGCGTGGCCCGCCCTGTGAGGCCGCAGGCCGCAGCGTGAGCGTCGCCCCGCGATGAAGCGGGCGTCCCGGCGATGAGCGACGCCACGATCGCCCGGCTGAACGCCGCCCTCTCCGGCCGCTACCGCATCGAGCGCGAGCCCGTGTGGGCGCGCGATGGCCGCCATCTCTTGTACCGGACGGAGGGCAAGTTCAGGGTGGCGGCAGTCTCATCCACGCCGACCTTCCACGTCGTCTCCCGCTCCGACTTCATGGACGACTCGTACCTTCCGTCACCCGCGCCCCACGCCAATTGCGACGTGTCGCCGGATGGGAAGGCACTTCTCGTCCTCAAGGGTGAGCGTCAGCAGCCTCTGGTGGTGTACGACTGGGGCGCGGAGGTGAGAGCGAAACTCCAGAAGGGCGAGAAGCAGTGACGACCTTGGACCCCGTTCGACCCATCACCCTGGACGAGATCCGTGAGGCGCGCGAGCGCATCGCGGACGTCGTCGTGCGCACCCCGCTGGTCCGCCTGGAGCTGGGACCCGACCATCCCGAGATCCGGCTGAAGCTCGAGAACCTGCAGCCGATCAACGCCTACAAGCTGCGCGGCGCGGCCAACGCCGTGGCCATGCTGCCCGAAGCCGAGCGCGCGCGGGGCGTGTGGACGATCAGCGCCGGCAACGCGGGACAGGGCGTCGCATACGCGGCGAGGGTCGCCGGCGTGCCCTGCACCGTGGTGGCGATCGAGACGGCGCCGATCTCGAAGATGGAGCGGATGCGCGCGCTCGGGGCGCGCGTCGTCCCGGTCCCCTACGACGTCGCCTGGAAGGCGCTGGAAGCGCGCGAGTACCCGGGGATAGAGGGCACCTTCGTGCATCCGTTCGACGACCACGATTTCATCGCGGGGCACGCGACCATGGGCCTCGAGATCCTGGAGGATGCGCCCAATGTGGCCGCGGTCGTCGCCGCGATCGGGGGCGGCGGGCTCGTCACGGCGCTCGGAAGCGCGATCAAGGCGCTCCGGCCCGAGGTCGAGGTGTGGGGGGCGGAGCCGGAGACCGCCGCGCCCGCGGCGCGGTCGTTCGAGGCGGGGGCCCCGCAGGCCTTCGACGAGTGGGAGGCCTCGTTCGTGGACGGAGCCGGGGGCAAGAGCGTGTTTCCCCGCATGTGGGAGCGCATGCGTCCGGTGGTGGACGGCTCGATCGTGGTCACCCTGGACGAGACCCGGCGCGCCATGCGGCTCATGGCGGAGAAGGCGCGGGTCATAACCGAGGGCGCAGGCGCGCTGCCGTTGGCCGCCGCGCTCACGGGCAAGGCCGGGCCCGGGCCGATCGTGGCGGTCGTGTCGGGGGGCAACATCGACCTTGACAGGTTCTGGGAGCTGATCCGGGAGGCGTAGGGTAGAACGATGGCCGATCCAGTGACGACCCCGAGCGGGGCCCTCGAGGACCGCTACGGCGTCGAGCACGAGCCGGGCGGCGGCTTCCACCGCGGGACCCCGTTCGTCACCGCCCTGACCCATTCACCCCCGTCTCGGAGGCACTCGGTGATGTCCGAGTTGCGCGTCCGGCCCTTCCGCTCCGCCGCCGCGGCGTGCGCGGCGCTGCTCGCCCTGGCGGCGGGGCTCGCCCTGCCGCCCTCTCCCGCGGCGGCGCAGCAGCCTGCCCTCTCTCCCAACGTCCTCCGGTACGTGGCGGTGGACACGCCCGTGGTGGCCCTCACCCACGTGCGGGTCATCGACGGGACCGGGGCGCAGGCGCGGGCGGACCAGACGCTGGTCATCCGGGACGGCACCATCGCCGCCCTGGGTCCGGCTTCGTCGGTGAAGGTCCCGGCGGGCGCGCAGGTGCTGGACCTCACCGGCAAGTCCGTGATCCCGGGCTTCGTCATGATGCACGAGCACCTGTTCTATCCCACCGGCCCGGGGGTGTACGGCAACACGGCCGAGAGCTTCACGCGGCTCTACCTGGCGGGCGGCGTCACCAGCATGCGCACGACCGGGGACCTGAACGGGTACGGCGAGCTGGCCGTCGCGCAGGCCATCAAGGACGGCAAGAAGCCGGGCCCGTGGATCGACGCCACCGGCCCGTACCTGCAGGGCCCGGGGAACCCGTTCGAGCAGATGTACACGCTGAAGGACGCCGCCGACGCGAAGCGCATGGTGGACTTCTGGGCCGACGCGGGCGCCACCTCGTTCAAGGCGTACATGAACATCACCCGGGCGGAGCTGGCCGCGGCCGTCCAGGAAGCGCACGCCCGGGGCCTCAAGATCACCGGGCACCTGTGCTCGGTGACCTACCGCGAGGCGGCGGACCTGGGCATCGACGACCTCGAGCACGGCTTCTTCGTCTCCACCGACTTCGTGAAGGACAAGAAGCCCGACCTGTGTCCGGGGCAGCGCGCCGGGATGGAGGCGCTGGACCGGGTCGATCCCGCCGGGCCCGGTTCAGGGCGCTCGTGGACACCTCATCGCGCACCACGTGGCGGTGACGTCCACCCTCACCGTGTTCGAGACCTTCACGCCCGGCCGGCCGCAGCCGCCGGGGCTCGACGTCCTGGATCCCATCCTCGAGGAGCAGTTCGAGAAGACCTACCGGCCAGTCCAGCAGAACACGCCAGCTCCATCTACGCCACCTGTTCAAGAAGGACATGGCCATGGAGCTCCGCTTCGCCCGGGCGGGCGGGCTGCTGCTGGCCGGCACCGATCCCACCGGGTACGGCGGCGTCATTCCCGGCTACTCGGACCAGCGCCAGGTCGAGCTGCTGGTGGAGGCGGGCTTCACGCCGCTGGAGGCCATCCGGATCTGCACGCTCAACAGCGCCATCTACCTGGGCCGGGCCGACCGGATCGGCTCCCTGGCCGTGGGCAAGCAGGCGGACCTGGTGATCATCGACGGCGACCCGGCGGCCCACATCTCGGACATCCGGAAGGTGGAGATGGTCTTCCGCCAGGGCGTGGGCTACGACCCGCAGAAGCTGATCGCGAGCGTGAAGGACAAGGTCGGGCTGTTCTGACGGCGAGCCCGCGGCCCGGCTGAGCCGCGCCCTCGCCGACCGCTACCGCATCGAGCGCGAGCTCGGCGACGTGTCCCCCAATCTCCCAAGGAGGCATCCCATGCTTCGACGCGGAACCGGCGTCCTGTTGGCGGCGATCGCGATCCTCACGGCGACCTCGCACCCGCTCCGGGCCCAGGAGCGACACTATGTCGCGCCGCGCGTGGCGACCGACACGACCACCCTGCCCTTCAGCGAGGGCGTGCAGGTCGGGAGCACGCTGTACCTCAGCGGAACGATCGGCCTCCTGCCCGACCAGACGGTGCCGACCACCGCCACCGAGGAGGCGCGCCGCGTGCTGGACAACGTCAAACAGGCGCTGACGGAGGCGGGGATGACGATGGACGACCTGGTGCAGGTGCAGGTGTTCTGCTCGGACCTCTCGACCTACGCCGACTTCAACAAGGTGTACCGGACCTACTTCACCAGGGTCTATCCGCCGCGCGCCTTCCTCGGCGTGGCCCACGTGCTGTTCGGAGCACGCTACGAGGTGCAGGGCATCGCGGTGAAGGGATGAGCGGCGCTCGTAGGGCGCCGGTTTTCGACCTCAAGCACGGACGGGAACGCTATTCCGGCTCGTCGGTGCGGACCCAGGCGGCGATCTCCAGCCGGGTGTGCAGGGTGAGCTTCTCCATGATATTGCGTACGTGGCTCTTCACGGTATGGGGCGAGATGTGAAGCTGCGCGGCGATCTTCTTGTTGGACGATCCCTCCGAGATGAGATCGACCACCTCGCGTTCGCGCGGCGTGAATTGCACGTCCTCGACCGCTTCCGGTCCACGGCTGGCGACCGCATCCCGGGCGATCTGAGAGAAGAGCGTGGTGGTCATCGGGGACGGGAGGACGCGAGCACCATCCGCGACGGATCGGATGGTGTTCACGAGCTCCTCCAGGGTGGCATCCTTCATGATGAATCCGAACACCCCCGCCTGGATGAAGGCCTGGATGTCCTCGTGGATCGGAAGCAGGTCCATGACGACGACCCTGGACTCCGGGAGTTCCTGTCCGACCCGCCTGGCCGCACGCAGGCTATCGCCGTTCTCCAGTCCCAGGTCCAGGAGGACCACGTCCGGCCTTATGTCCTTGAGGCGAGAGACATTGGCGCTCGGCCGCGCCCAGACCAGCCTCAGGTCCGACACTCCACTGAGCAGCCTCGTCATCCCCTCCAGCACCAGCCGACTGTCCTCGATCAACGCTACGTCGATGACATTGGGCGCCCCAACTCGTGGAGAGAAGCTCGGTGCCGTTTCGCCCTCGGACGGATGACTCATCGGAACCGTGCCTAGCTGCACATTCAAGGTCTGCCAACCCTGAAAGATAGCGCTCGGAGTGCCCGGGTGTCCAACCATCGTAGCCCGGCTGTGGAGCTACGGATCGACCTGCTTGAAGTGGCGGAGCCGGCCCTGGCGCACGTCAATGACCCCGCGGCCGGTCGCACGGCTGTTCAAGGGGGAGGCCCTACAGGGGAGACCGCGCGTCGCGAAGACGAAGCCGCCCGGAGACGCAAACGCGTTCGCAGGGGCGTCATCGAAAAGGGAAATGTCGCGCTTACTACGTCCGCCGCCCCGGAGGAGCGTCTACCCTTCGCGCCCGCCCCGCATTCCCACGAAGACGAGTCCGAGGCCGGAGAGCACAGCGAGTCCGGCGATCCACGGCTGAATGGGATGCCGTTCCTGGGAGCTGACGGTCACGCCGCCCACGGACATCATGTCGTGGCGCGACATGTAACCACCCCCGAACAGGAAGACGGCAATCCCGGCCACGATCAGCACGATTCCGGCTACGGCGGATATGCGCATGGTTCCTCCCATCCACAGTGCGTGTGCGTGATGCCAGCGTTAGCGCGTGGGCGATGCGAGATTGCCGCAGGCCACGACCGTTTGCGAATTCGCTGCCGACGCGTAGACGACTACGAAGTAGTCTCCGGTTCGGGGCGTCTCGATCGGAATCGTGGCCGTCCCGGTCGCGCGACCGTCGGAGTCGACCTGGAGCGGACTGTAGGCCGCCATGGAGCCGAATACGCCCTGGTCCGTCGTGTCTCCACACTGGCCACGGTGCATCGCCCACGGATGGCGCCCACCCGCAGTCGCGTTGGCCAGGTCCACCGTGATGATGGTGTGGCTTCCAGTCGAATCAGGGGCCATGGAAGCCGACCCGTTCATCTGCACCGCACCGGCCAGAGTGGCAGGGGAGGCGAGATTGGCATGCCAGCGTGAGTTGAGCGTCGCGTCGGCGGCGCTCATCTGGACCGACGGCTCATGATGGAAGGGGTTGCACGCAGCGAACGCGAGGACAGTGAGGGGGACCGCCAGCAGCTTGAATGCAGACATGATCAGACCTCCGGTTGATGCGGGTCGCCGCCCAACGTGACTATAGCCACGTGTCGTGTAGCGGCGGGCGGCGGCCCGACCTAAAAAGAATTCTAGTCGGAGCCGCTGCCTGCGGAAATCGCCCGTTGGGCTGAGATCTGGCCTACTCCGAAGGGACTAGTAGAGCCGGCCCCAGGTATGGCGGCGGCCGAGACGGCCCACAAGAGGCCCACCCACAGGACCAAGGATGAGGCACTACGGGAAGCTGGCGGCACCGACGACACGACACCGTAGGTGGCGTTGACGTCATTGGAGCGGAGGGGGAGGGATTCGAACCCTCAAGCCCGTGAGGGCGCCGGTTTTCGAGTTGCGTGGATGTAGCTCGGGTCAGCTCCACTGAGCTCCGAACATCTCACGCCTGCTGGCGTTTCGCCGCTCCCCAGCCCGGGCGGGGCTCGGCTCGCCGCCGCGATCCGGCCCAGGAGGTTCTTGCCCAGTATGGCGGAGGCGCTGAGCGCGCCACCGATCAGGGCGCCGGCGACCCCACAGGTGGCGGTGTCCTGTCCGGTCAGATAGAGCCCCGGCACCGGTGTTCGAGGTCGCAGCCAGCGCTGCTCGAACCGCCGCGGCGTGTGGGCCAGGCCGTAGATCTCCCCCCGAGGGTGGTTGCAGAAGTGGCGCGTCGTCAGCGGCGTCGAAAGCTCCCAGGTGTCGATTCTTCCCCTCGTCTGCGGTACGTGCTCGTACAGGACTTCGAGCAATCGATCCGCCAGCCGGCTCTTGAGCGCGTCGTACTCCTCGCCGCGCTTCTTCCACCGGGTCCCTTCCCACCTGGCGAACGACTCGTAGGGCATGCCGGAGACGATGTCGATCGTGGCGCGGCCGGGGTGTCGGCGCTCAAAATCGGGATCCTTCGCAGAGGGAAACGAGATGAAGGTGAACGAGGGGCTCTCGTCCCCGCGCCGCATGGCCGCGAACGTCGCATCGTGATCCTCGTGTGGGTGGATCCACAGGTTGGCCCTGGGGAGCCCGAGCGCATCCGCCGTACGGTCGAGACCCACGTAGAGGCAGAGATGTGCGATCGAGGGGCGCAGGCCCTCCAGATGGTCCACGACGCCCGACTGCACCGCCGTCTCGTGCGGCAGCAGGCGACGGAACGTGTTGCGCACGCCGGCGTCGCTCACGATCACGGGCGCGCGGAGAACCGCCCCATCCGCCGCCATCCGCACGCCGACGGCGCGCCCGGCCTCCACCACGATCTCGGACACGTCCGCTCTGATGAGCACGCGGCCGCCCGCTTCGGCGATAACCGGGACGACCGTCTCCGCAATACGCCCCGCACCTCCGACGGGATAGAAGCCGCCTTCCATGTAGTGGCCCACCACCATGGCGTGGATCCCGAAGCTGCTCTGGCCCGGCGGTAAGCCGAAGTCTCCCCACTGGGCCGTGAGCAGGCCGATGAGACGCGAGTCGCTCGTCAGTGACTCCAGGACCTCGCGCGTGGTCCGCCGCGCGTGGCGCAGGAAGCGCCGCCGGAGGAGGGGCCCGGTCAGGGCCGCGACCGGTGCCGGTAGCGCCTTCTCCATGAAGAAGCGTCGGGTGTCCGCCTCCACCTGCCGTACCAGGGCCAGGTAGGCGTCGATGGCGTCGCTTTCAGCCGGGAATCTCTCCTTCAGGCGGCGACGCAACGGCTCTCGGCCCGCCGGCAGGTCGAATCGCTCCTCTCCGAGGACGATCCGGTCGTAGACCTGGCCCATATCGGCCCAGTCGAGACGTCCGTCCGTGATGTCATTGAAGAGGGCGCGGAGCATCGTGCCCCGCTGCACGTCCCCGATGTAGTGCACCCCCACGTCCCACTCGTAACCCGGGCGCCGGAAGACGTGGGTGAACCCTCCCGGAGTGTAATGGCGCTCGAGGACGAGGACGCGTCTGCCGCCGTGCCGAGCCAGCAGGGCGGCCGCCGAGAGGCCGCCCATGCCGGAGCCGACGACGATGACATTGTACCGATCGTCCAGATCGGCCCTCCGATAGGACTCGGCGATCTTCACGCTGCGCCTCCTCGTCGCCGGTCTCGCCGCGCCGCCGGTGAGCGCTAGTAGGAGATCCAGCCCGTTCCGTCGCTGGTCCAGCTTCCCGATTCGCCCAGCACGGCCACGATGTCGAGCATTCCGGCCGCCCCGGCGAACCGGCCCGAGCCCCCGACGATCTCCGCCTGGAAGCGCAGCCGGGTGGTCGAGACCGCCTGGCCGGCGAGCGTCATGTCGATCCGGTCGCCGTTCGCTGCTACGACCGTTGCGTTCCCATCTCCGATCTCGCCCGTCGTCGCATCGAGGCACCACGAGAGCTCGATGTCGAACCCGCCCACGTGAGAAGCCCGACCCCGTCCCTCCGCCTCGAAGGCCACCACATTGGCGCTGCACGCCCCCACCGGCCTCAGCGTGCCCGAGGACGTCTCGCTGAGCGGCCGGGCCACAGCGTCCTCTGATGAGCGGATGACCGCGTCGCTCTGCTGTAGGCCCGCGACCTGATCCGGGCTCACCGGACTGGCCGTTCCATCGCAGCCCAGGAGGCTGAGCGGGAGCGCGAGCACAACGAGGTAGAGAATCGCGAGCCTGTGCATGATCGACCTCCGAGTCGAAGGTTCGCGCCGCCCCGAAACGAACGGGGAGGGGCGGCGATCACCCGGAGTCTAGTTCCGGCCCGTCAGGCTTCTCTCAGTCCCTGTCAGCCGAACGTCAGCTCAGACCGAGGCGGCCCAAGAGCTTTTCGAACCCCGGCTCCGACCGTAGCGGGTCGAAGAAGGGATCGGTGGCCACGAAGGCCAGGCTAGGCCCGGCTGTCGCCATCTCGCTCCCGCTGCCCAGGACGTTGCGGAAATGCGACTCGAGGACGGTCAGCGCCCGGTCGGGCATCCCCAGCAGCGCGTACAGCGAGCCGACCCCGTACCAGTGGACGGCACCGGGCGCGAGCGCCACGATCCGGTCCAGCACGGCGGAGGCGGCGGCGGGCTCCTCGAGCTCGTCGAGCAGAGTCCGCCAGGGGGGGCCGAACATTCGGATGGGAGCCCACTCCCTTCGCGCGGCGGCGAGATCCCCCTCCAGGTAATGGATTCCGCCGAGTATATACGAGGCGGGGTCGAACTCGACCGCGAGCTGGCTCACGAGGCGGAGCTGGCGAGCGGCGAGGTCCCGGTCGCCACCCTGCCATGCCTGGAAGCCGACGTGGAAGTTCGTGGAGACGGAGAGCGGGTCGAGAGCGTGGGCACGCCGCATCGTCTCGAAGGCCTCCTCGGTCCGCCCCGTAACACACTGCACGTAGGCGAGAAACACACACGCGCGGGTGTCACTCACTGTGAGATCGAGGGCACGCCGCAGGTGATCCTCGGCCCCCTCCATGTCCCGTCCGAGAAGGAAGGCGATCATCCCAGCCGCGGAGTGCGCTTCGGCGCATGCGGGATCGAGCGAGATGGCTCGCTCGGCGGCGGACTCCGCCTTCGCTAGCCACACGGCCGCGGGGGCGGCCGTGTAGCTGGGGATCAGCGCGTACGTCGCGGCCAGGCCCGCATAGGCCCGGGCGTAGCCCGGCTCGAGCTCGATGGCCTGCTGGAAGAGTCCGACGGCTTCCTCGAGAGCGCCCTCGACGCTGTCCTCCCACCGCCTCATTCCGCGCACGTAGAGCTCGCTGGCGTCGGGATCCCGGGGATCCGGCCTCGTCAGGGCTCTCCGTTCGGGAGGGCGAAGACGGAGATCGAGGATGTCGACCACCCGTTCGGCCAGGCGGGTCTGCAATTGGAAGACCTCGCCGAGCGTCGCCTCGTAGCTGTCCGCCCACAGGTGCGTGGCGTCCGACGCCCGAATGAGCTGCGAGCTGACCCGGACTCTCCGCTCCTTCGCAGAATCATCCCAGCGGACCGCTCCCTCCAGAACGTAGTCCACGCCCAGCTCCCGCCGGACCTGTGCGATGCTCAGCGTCGCTCCGCGGTACCGGTTCGCGCTGGTGCGGGCGATCACGGCGAGACCCGATAGCTGCGCCAGCCGGCTGGTGACCTCCTCGGTGATCCCCTCGGTGAAGCGCTCATCCTCCGGGTCGCCCAGGTGCTCGAACGGGAGGACCACGAGCCGGGGCGCCGACCTGTCGATCGCTACCGGTGGCGGGAAGACGGCTTCGGAGCTCACGCCTTCGACATCTTGCGGCGGCATCTCGATCCGCGCCATCAGGCCCGTCACCTCCGGCGCCGGCATCATCCCCTCGGACTGCAGCCGTCGCTCGTACCGCTCGTACTGGCGGAGGGCTCCCCGCCGGTCACCCTCCTCGAGCAGGAGCTCGATCAGGAACCGGTGCACGTGGGGGGCGAAGGGCTCGCTCTCCGCCCACCGTCGGGCCGCGGCGATCGCCCCGGCCCGGTCGCCGCGGTCCCGGTGACGCTCCGCGGCCTCGCGGCACGCCCCGCGATGGAGATCCGCCAGATGGTCGCGCCACCCATCGACCCAGCGCTCGAAGGGCACCGTGTCCCTCAGATAGGTCCCCGCGAGGAAGGGGCCGCGGTAGAGGCGGAACGCGTCTTCGAGTGCGCCGCGCTCCACGGCCTGTTCGAACGCCACCGCGTCGGCGTCGATCCAATCGGATGCCGAGAGGCGCTCGCCTGCGCGCTCCACCCACCCCGGCCCCAACGTCCCCTTCAGCTCGTAGAGCACCTGGCTCAGGGAGTGTCGCGCCCGGCGCCCGTCGCGCTCGGGCCAGAGGAGACCGATGAGCTGGTCCCTCGTCGCGGTGCGCTCGACGGCCAGGAAGACGAGCAGGGCGGCGGAAAGGTCCGAGAGGACGAGGTGCGCCTCTCCAGCTCCATCCTTCGTGACGGCGAAGCCTCCGAGAGTGCGAACCCTGATGGTCACAGGACTTCGCGAAGGAAGGTCGACCGAAGCCATGCTCCAGAACCCCCGCTCTATTGGCCGGCCGCCCCGGGCACCAGCCCCAGCTGTCGCTGCATGCTCAGAACATCCGGATGGACCCGCTGCTCCGCGATCCTGCCGTCACGCACTCTGAACATGGCCACCTCGGAGATCGCCACGCGTTTTTCCGTCGCGGACGGCCCGGGAATTCGCCCAGGTTGGTACCTCCCGACGAGAATCGCACCACGATGCGGTGGCGGCCGGTCGGAACGCCACCCTGACAAGATGGCACAGCTCCGCTCGTGCGGGGGTCCCGAGGTGGGAGACGACCGGGCTCGCGGGGCGTGGAAAGGTCGAGATCGAGGACGGCGCCCGAGGAGCCAGACGTGAATCCACGCCAATCGCTGGGAGATCGGGAAGCGGAGGGGGAGGGATTCGAACCCTCAAGCCCGTGAGGGCGCCGGTTTTCGAGACCGGTGCATTGCCGTTCTGCCACCCCTCCGGGACCGCACCCGGTGCGAGGCCGGGAGGGCCGTTCTTTTCACGCAGCGGACGGGGTGGGATTTGAACCCACGAGGCGCTAACGCGCCCACACGCTCTCCAGGCGTGCGCCTTAAGCCGCTCGGCCACCCGTCCGGGCTGTCCATGGCGCCGGCCTCGCCGGCTGAAACGGAGGGGGAGGGATTCGAACCCTCGCGGGCCTTTCGGCCCAACGCCTTAGCAGGGCGCCGCCTTAAGCCACTCGGCCACCCCTCCGGGTGCGCACGTTCAGCCCGTGCCCGAAACGAAAAGGAGTGAAGGACCGCGTCGCCGCAATCCCTTCACCCCCGATCGGTCCGTCCCATGTCGAGTTGGCCCGCCTGGGTTCGAACCAGGAATCTCTTGGTCCAGAGCCAAGCGTGTTGCCAGTTACACCACGGGCCAATGCGGCGTCCGGACGTCGCCGGTCCGGACCGCGGCGGGCCCCGGAGAGGAGCCCCGCTCCCCCGAAGAGGGGTCGCCGACAATAGCCTATCCCCCGGGGGGGAGCAAGTTCCGGCCGCCCCCACCGCGAGCCCTCAGGGGATGGGCTCGCGAACCTCCCGGAGCAACGCGAGATCCCCTTCGCGCTCCTCGGACGCGGCCTCCAGTTCGGCCTGGATACCGACCACCCGGTCATCGCCGAGCGCCGCCTCCTGGCCGGCCGGGAAACGCGTCACTTCCACGAAGCGCCCCGATCTTCCCTCGGCCTCGAGGAGCTCCGAGTCGATGCCCATGGCGAACAGCGTCCCGCTCCACTCCGACCACGCCGCCAGGTAGCGCTCCCGCGCTTCCTCCGCGACGATCGCGCGCACCACGTGCCACCTCACGCTCGTCCTGACCTCCTCCGTCGACTTCCGCGGGACCTGCCCCCGGCGAGACCGCCCGGACCCACCCCGATCGGACCGACCGCGAGCCTGCGCGCCAGATCCGCGCACAGCGCCGGATCCACGGTCCGGACGCCCAGCAGCCGCGTCGCTTCGATCCGACCTTCGAGCGCCGGACGACAGGCCACGTCGGCGAGCACGAACCGCGCCAGACGCAGCCCCCGGTCGAGCCTGGGCGAGGCGCCGGGCGCCAGGGCCAGGGCGGCGACCTCCCGTCCCCGGAGGCCGGCGGCCAGATCCCGGAAGCGTCTACGGAGGGTGGGACTCACCGACACGAGCACGGCCACGGCCCCGACGGCCAGGCGAAGGAGTAGACGGCGCTCCCGGGCCCCTCCGGGAGCCCGGAGCGCGACAACCTCGACCCAGGGCGGCAGCGCGGCACGCATCGCCGGGGCCTGGCGCGGGGAGGCCGCGATCAGGGCCCCGGAGGCTCGTTCAGGCTGCCGTCGGAGGGCGTCGGGGTCCGAGGCCGTGACCCGGATGCCGGAGAGGGCCCACTCGAGCTCGCGGCGACGAAGCTCCCGCAGCTCCGGCTCCTCGTCGACCACGATGACCCGCCGGGCGGAGAGGGCCGCCCGCCAGCGCTCGAACAGCCCTGCCAGCTCCGCGGTTCCGGAGCCACGAGCCCGCTCGCGGGCCACGAAGGCACGGAACGGATCCGGATCCCGGCCGGGGCCGACTCCCGGAGCGACGGCCGCGTCGCCCTCGCCCGTATCGGGCGCGGTCACGTAGGCACCGCTCCCCGGCTTCAGCTCCACCAGGCCCTCCCGGGCCAGGCGGCGGTAGGCCGACAGCACGGTGCCGCGGTCGATCCCGAGCCGCTCGGCGAGGACCCGGCCGCCGGGGAGCCGCGCCCCGGCCGTGCAGCGGCCCTCGCGCAGGGCGGCGGCCAGCTGCGCGGCCAACTGGCGGTGGAGCGGCACGGACTCGCCGGGCCGGAGCCGCAGGGAAAGCCACGGCAGGGGCCCGGTGGGATGGCTTGCGTCCGCCGCCGTACCGCCGCCGGAGCCGACACTCCCGCAAGGGCCTGGATCGCAGAACCCGCGTCGCTTCGACGTTTTCGAGCCTCGCCTCCGCTCCATGTCGCCTCCGTTATTCGGTATACCTGTCGGAGATCGGGCCGGGGCCTTATGTATGGGGCCGTCCTCAACTCCCGCTCATCCGGGGGGGCCGGACCGGGACCCCGGCGTACGGCCGCAGTGGGACGCCGGGACCCGCTGATCTCGGACATGAACACGCTGCCAAAGGTTGTTGCCAATGCGACTGCTGGTACTGGGCGCGGGGCTACAGGGCTCCGCCTGCGCATACGACCTCCTCACGCAGGACGACGTGGAGATCGTCACCCTCGCCGACCTCGATCCTACGGGCGCCCCCTTCCTGCCCGGCGACCCCCGGCTCCGGCGCCTCACCCTGGACTTCGGCGACCACACGGCGCTCCGGGAGGCGATGCAGGGCCACGACGTGGTCCTCTCCGCGGCGCCGTACTACTTCAACAGCGACCTCGCCCGGCTGTCGATCTCGGAGGGGCTCGACTACAGCGACCTGGGCGGTAACACCGACATCGTATTCGAGCAGCTCGACATGGCGGGAGAGGCCGAAGAGGCCGGGTGCACGGCCGTCCCGGACGTGGGGCTGGCGCCGGGCATGATCAACGTGCTCGCCGCCGAGACGATCCGCGGGCTGGACGAGGCCCAGTCGGTCATCATGTACGTGGGAGGCCTGCCTCAGCACCCGCACCCGCCTCTCAACTACCAGGTGGTGTACTCGCTCGAGGGAGCGCTGGACTACTACACGACCCCCTCGTGGATCGTCCGCGGCGGCCGCCGTCAGAGGATCGACGCCCTCTCGGAGCTCGAGACCCTGGAGTTCGGCGAGCTGGGGGAGCTGGAGGCGTTCCACACGGGGGGCGGCGCCTCCACCATGCCCTTCCGGTTCGAGGGTCGGGTGGACCGGCTGGAGTACAAGACGCTCCGCTATCCGGGACACGCCCACATCATGCACGCCATCCGGGAGCTGGGGCTCCTCTCCCAGGAGTCGGTGCGGGTGGACTCGGCGGAGGTCGCGCCCCGGGAGGTGTTCCTGGCCTGCGTCAAGCCGCACCTCACCTTCCCCGGCGAGCCGGATCTCGTCGCGCTCCGGGTCGTGGCGCGCGGCACGCGGGGCGGCCGGCCCACGACCCTCGTCTACGAGCTCCTGGACCGGGAGGACCCGGAGACGGGCATCACGGCCATGGAGCGGACCACGGGCTTCACGCTGTCCATCGTCGGGCTCTTCCTGGGGAGGGACGTCATCGAGGAGGCCGGAGTGTTCGCGCCCGACGAGGCGATTCCCGCCGACATCTACCTCCAGGAGCTCGAGGACCGGGGCATCCGCGTGCGGCTGAGCGAAGACCAGGGATAGGAGCACCGCCCGGCGAGCGTCACGTCGGGCGGTGCTCCGGCGGAGGCGGCCGGCACCCGCTCGCGGGCCGGGAGCCCGGCGAGGACCGCCAGGGTGCGGCCGGCCGCGAACCGGGGCTCGGCCTCCGGCGGGCTAGCTGCCCCCGCCGTCACTCCCGTCGTCCTCCTTCCCGAGCCCGAGGTGCAGGTCGTTCCAGTTCATGATCGCGTTCCACACCAGGGCGAAGTCGCCCTGCGGCTGGAAGCGGTGCATGGGGTCGAAGCCGAACAGGACCACCATCCCCTCGCCCTCCGGCACCACGACGACCGCCGGCCCGCCGGCCATCTTGCCGCCGCCCTTGACGAGTCCGGACAGGAAGAGCGAGTCGGCGCCGGCGTACTTCACCACGGCGTCCTCCTTCGTCCGGTCGTCCAGCCGGAAGTAGGGCCCGAAGCGGTGGTAGAGCGGCATGCGCTCGGGGTAGCCATACGCGACCGGATTCTCGGCCCGAACCACCTTCCCGCGCACCAGGGATCCGGGCACGAACAGGCCGCTCGGCTCGACCCGCTGCACGTGGCGGACGAGCCCCATGTCCACGGGCAGGGCGCTGGAGGAGCCCAGTGTCACGAGCGTTCCTCCGCGGCGCACGAAGTCGCGGAGCGCCGCGAGCCCTTCGTACCCGATCCCACCCGTGATGTCGGCAGCGGAGTCGGGGAGGCCGAGAGCCGGATAGGTGGCCGACGAGCGATAGGACAGGGGTCCGCGGGACGGATCCAGCCCCTCGAAGATGCGCTTCCCCGTGGCTCCGGCTCCCTGCGAGGCCATGAGTATGACGTCGAAGCGGGCGCGCAGGTCGGCCGGTCGGGCACCCTCGGTGAGGTCGTCCGTCCCCAGGTAAGTGTAGGGCACGCCCATGGTGTCCAGGGCAAAGCGCACCGAGCCGTCGTCCTGGGTGTCCGTCCAGGTGTGGAGGAGCGCGACCCGCGGCGCGTCCATCGCGTGCCGGGTCACGTCCCGGACGTCCCGGTCGCGGAGTCCCGTGACCTGGAGATCGAGGCCGGCCGCCAGGCTGTCGATCACGGAGCGCGGCACGGAGTCGGCCGGCACCAGCCACGTGCCCGCCGCGAAGCTCCGGTCCCGGGCCCGAAAGCTGTCCTCGGCGGCGTAGGCCGGGATCGATCCGTCGGCACGCCGCAGGCCGAGCCAGGCCCGAACTTCCCGCCCGGAGGCGTGGGGCTCCACCGCCCACCAGTCGGCGCCGCCGGCGTGCGCCACGGAGGCGGGCAGCCGAACGCGCCCGCCGTCGACGGGCGAGGTCCGGAGCGCGAGCACGGCGCTGTCGCCGACCGCGTGCGCCTCGACGCCGTACATGAACGGGTAGGTCCAGCCCACGTCGTCGTAGGGCGGGGGCGCGTCCTCGGGGAATTCCTGCGGCCGCATGAGCGTCAGCAGGAAGTTCCGGTAGGGCTGGTCCATGCGGAGCACGTAGTCGCCCTTCCGCACCCGCACCGAGTCCGCCTGGTCGTAGCGCTTGCCGGCCCCGGCGAAGGTCCCGTCCTGCGCCGCCCGCGATACCTCGATGCCGTGGTCCCGCAGATTCTGGAGCATGGCCGCCGCATCGGCGCGGCGGGGCTGGTCGGCGGGCACGACCCAGGCGAACGGCTTCTCGGTCCGTCCCTTCGTCAGGCTGTTGACGCCCTTCTGCCAGAAGTCGCGCAGCAGGCGCCCCCGGTGGGCGGCGGCCAGGGAGAGCGCCGAGAGGGCGCCCGACTCCATGTAGTTGGTGTTGTTCCGGAGGGACCACAGGGTGGAGTCGTGCGGCGGGCTGGGCCGGTACCACTGCACGTGGGTCGCATCGCCCCGGAGCTCGCGCTTCATCGTGTTGGGGACGCTGTTCCCGAACGTCTCGTAGAAGCGGCCCAGGCTGTTCAGGTCCATGTTCGTGACCCACATCATGTAGCCCGGATACCAACCGGTGTAGAAGCCGTGCGTCCACACCCCGGGGAGCCCGTACGAGGTGAGGCTCGTGACCTCCCAGTTGGCCATCCACGCCCACTCGCTCACCGTGATCGGGTCCACGGCGGGGTTGTAGGGCCCGGTCCCGGTGGCCGTGTACAGGTAGGGCACCGACTCGTGCATGTCGTGCCCGACCGTGTAGTGCCAGTGCAGGGCCAGCTTCACGATGATCCGGGTCAGGTCGGTGATCATCCCGAATCCGTCCCGGTTGTCGTCGTGCATGATGTAGTGGCCCCAGTAGGGCGGTCCCCGCACGATGCTGTCTGCGTAGAACACATCGGCGTTGTGGAGGCGGTGCCACTCGACCACACGGTCACGACCATCGGGGTCCATCACCGGGACGATGAACACGACCACGTTCTTGCGGATGGCCCGGGTCACCGAGTCCTCGGAGGCGGCCAGCCGGTAGGCCATCTCCATGGTCATCTCGGGGGGGCCCGTCTCGGCCGAGTGGAGCCCGGCGTAGAAGGTGTAGACCACCGGCAGGTCCCGGACGAGAGTGTCGGCCTCCGCGCGCGAGGTCGTACGCGGGTCGGCAAGCTTCCCGAGCCCCGTCCGGATGGCCTCGAGCCGCTCCAGGTTCTCGCGGCTCCCCACCTGGACCAGCGCCAGATGCCGGCCCTCCTCGGTCTTCCCCAGGAGCTGGAAGCGAACGCGCGGCGTGCTGGCGGCCAGGTCCCTGAAGTAGCCGTAGATCTGGTCCACGCTGTGGAGCGTGCCCGGCTTCCCGATCGGGTCGCCGAAGTGCTTCGAGGGCGAGGTGGCCGACGAGACCGGGATCTGGTCCACGAGCGGCGTCATGTACTCGGCCCTCGTGGTCCACGACAGGATCTTCCGGGTGGCGACCGTGTCCACGGCCTGTCCCCACGGCGTCGTGTCCGGCACGCCGGCGGCCCTCCACCAGTCGAACGTCTGGGGGACGGGGGGCGCCCCGGCGCGGGCGGAGTCCGCGGCCGTGTCCCGCCGCGCGGCCGCGACCGCGACCGCCGGACGGTCCGGCCGGACCACGGCGCGGGGCGTGGACGCCGACGCGGTCGGTGGCGCGGAAGCGGCGCCGAACAGAAAGACGAGCGGGAGGATCACTGCGAGCATCCGTCGGGGCATCGGCGCACCATCTCCGCGGGGGGGACCGGGTCTCGAGGCCGCGGGAAGATCCTGTCGGGCGCCGCGCGACGCAACCGGTTCGGCCCGCCGCGGATAAGGCCGCGGCACCCCTCGGGCGGCCGGTCCTGCCGCCCACCTTCAGGAGCGCCGCGAATCCGAGACAGGTCCGAGGACAGCTCCCCATCGGACGTGATCCCGGTTCGATCGATCCTGCCCTCGGCCCGGTTCCTGCCACGCACCGTCCGAAACGCGAGGAGGCCCGTGATGCCGGATCGAACACGCGTGGTCATCGTCGGAGCCGGGTTCGGAGGGCTCGAGGTGGCGCGGGAGCTCGCCGGCGAGGACGTCGACGTCCTCGTGGTCGACCGTCACAACTACCACACCTTCTTCCCGCTCCTCTACCAGGTAGGGGCGGCCGAGATCGACGCCAGCGAGATCGCCTATCCCGTGCGGCGAATCGTGCGCGGATGGCCGAACGTGCGCTTCCGGATGGCCGAGGCACGCGGCCTGGATTCCGATCGGCGCATCCTGCGCCTGAGCGCACCGGAAGGGGCGAGTCGGGGGCCCGGGGACGGAGACGCCGGCCAGGAAGTTACGTACGATCACCTCGTCCTGGCCGCGGGCAGCGACGCCCACTTCTTCGGCGTGCCGGGCGCCGCCGAGCACGCCTTTCCCCTTCGACAGGTCGAGCACGGGCTCGCGCTCCGGAACCACGTGCTGGGCCGCTTCGAACGCGCCGAGGCCGTGGCGGACCCGAAGAGCGCCGAGCGGCGCTCACCTTCCTGATCGTGGGAGGCGGTGCCACGGGGGTGGAGTACGCCGGGGCCCTGGCCGAGCTCGTCTACCGACCGCTGCTCCTCGATCACCGCGACATCGGACGGGACGAGCCTCGCATCGTGCTCGTGGAAGCCACCTCCAGCCTCCTGGGCGGCGTCCCCGAGCGGCTGGGCGCCTACGCGGCGCGGCGGCTGTCCCGCATGGGCGTCGACGTACGGACCGAAACGAGCGTGCGGCGCGTGAGCCCCCGGCACGTCGAGCTCGACCGGGGCGAGTGGCTGGCCACCGAGACCGTGGTGTGGACCGCCGGCGTTCGCGGCGCCGGCGTGGCCGACGCGCTGGGGCCTCCCGGTGGACCGCCAGGGCCGCGTGAGCGTGGCTCCGACCCTGGAGCTCGCCGGTCCCGGAGGGCGTCTGGGTGCGTCGGCGACCTCGCCGCGCCCGACCGGGGAGGACCCGGCGCCGATGGTGGCGCCGGTCGCCATCCAGCAGGGGACGCACGTGGCCCGCGGCATCCTGCGCCGGGCGGTCGGCGCCGAGCCGGAGCGCTTCCGCTACCGCGATCCGGGGCTCCTGGCCACCATCGGACGGAACGCGGCCGTGGCCCGGCTGTTCGGTCGGACCTTCACTGGCTTCCCGGCCTGGGCGCTGTGGGCGGGGGTGCACATCGCCCGGCTGATCGGCTTCAGGAACCGCCTCGTGGTGCTGGTGAGCTGGGCGTGGGACTACCTCACCTTCGAGCGCGTGGTGAGGCTCATCCTCCCGCTGCGCGAGGCCGCCAGGCTCGAGGAGCGGGACGGCGGGTCGCGACCGCTCCGCGGATCGGGCTGAGGTCGCCCACTCGCCCCGTCCGGCCCGGCGCCTCGGGCGCTGCGGCTCGTTCCACACCCCCGCTCCGGCTGCGCGAACGGCTTGCCCCGCCTATTATTCACGCTTATGATAATATACATGGAATATACACGCGATTCCCAGTCCCCCGGGCGTTCAACGCCGCGTTCCCTTCCCCGCCGTGTCGGCGGAGGCTCGAGGCCATGAGCCGCGGCGCCTCGCCGCCTTCCTCGGGCCAGGTCACCCGGCTGGTGCTCCTGTCCATGGTCTCCACGGGGCACACGCACGGCTACCGGATCCGAAGGGGCTCGAGGCGCGGCACATGGACCGGTGGGCCGACATCCGCTACGGCTCGATCTACGCCGGGCTCCGCCGCCTGACCGACGAGGGGCTGCTCGAGGAGGCGGGGCAGGAGCAGGAGGATCGCGGGCCCCCGCGGACCCTGTACGGGATCACCGAGGCGGGACGCCGCGAGCGCGACAGACTCCTGCGTGAGCTGGCCGCCCGGCCCGCGGCTGGCCGCCGATCCGGTCGACGTGGCGCTGGCGTTCGGGCACTTCCTCCCCGGCGAGGAGCTGGCAGGGCTGCTGGACGAGCGGCTCGGCGCCGGTCGACGGAGCGCATCGACCAGATCCGGGCCACCCGGCGCATGGCCGTCCGGGCGCCGGCCCCGGGGTCAAGGCCCTGGTCGACGACCTCGTCGAGCACAGCTGGCAGCGGCTCAAGACCGAGGAGCGCTGGACCGCCCGGGTGCGGGACCGGCTGCTGCAGGGCCTCTACCGCGGCGCGGGCGCGGGCGAGTTCGAGCCGACCGCCGGGCCGGCGCCCGAGCGTGGGACCGAAGACGGAGGGAAGGGGACGTGAACGCGATCGAGGTGGAGGACCTTCGGAAGACCGTACCGGAACGGGGTGGAGGCGCTGCGAGGCGTCTCGTTCGCGGTCGAGGAGGGCGAGATCTTCGGCCTGCTCGGCCCGAACGGGGCGGGCAAGTCGACGGCGGTGCGCATTCTGTGCACGCTGTCGGCCCCCACCTCCGGCCGGGCCCGGGTGGCCGGGGTGGACGTGCTCGAGAACCCGGACGAGGTCCGGCGCCGGATCGGCTACGTGGCGCAGGAGTCCTCGGTCGACATCCAGGCGACGGGGCGCGAGAACCTGGCCCTGCAGGGCCACCTCCAGGACCTCTCCGGGCCCGCGCTTCGGGGCCGGGTGGACGAGCTCCTCGAGCGCTTCGACCTCGCCGACGCCGCCGACCGCATGGTCGAGACGTACTCGGGCGGCATGAAGCGGCGATTGGACGTCGCCATGGGCCTCATCCATCGCCCCCGAACCTGCTGTTCCTGGACGAGCCCACCACGGGCCTCGACCCCGAGAGCCGGGCGGTGATGTGGCGGGAGGTACAGGGATCTCGCCGAGCCAGGGCGGCGTCAGCGTGCTCCTCACCACCCACTACCTGGAGGAGGCGGACCGCCTCTCGCGCCGGCTCGCGATCGTCGACCAGGGCCGGATCGTGGCGCGCGGGACACCCGACGAGCTCAAGTCCGGGCTGCACGGCGACCGGATCACGGTGGAGCTGGCCGACGGGGTCGACGCCGAGCGCGCCGCCCGGTGCCTGGCCGACCTGCCGGGCGGAAGCGAGATCGTGACGGAGGAGCGCCGCTGCACGTGCAGGTCACGAACGGGGCGCGGGCCGTGCCCGGGGTGGTGGCGGCGCTGGAGGACGCCGGCGTCCAGATCGCCCAGGTCGCGCTGAGCCGGCCTTCCCTGGACGACGTCTACCTGCGGGCCACGGGGCACAGCTTCGGGACGGCCGATGCGACCGGGCGGGGGCCGCGGCCGGCGTCCGGCGGTGGTACGGGCACGGCCGGGGAGGGGGCGATGAAGGCGATCCGCGACACGCTGCAGCTGTTCATGCGCGAGATCCGCATCTCGCTGCGCATGCCGATCTGGATCATCATCTCGATCGTCGCAGCCGATCATCTGGCTGCTCCTGTTCAGCCAGCTGTTCCGCGTGGTCGGGTCGCTCGCGAGCTTCCCGGGAGGCTCCTACCTGGGATTCCTGGCGCCCGGACTCGCCATCATGTCCTCGCTGTTCAGCTCGGCGTACGGAGGGGATGGGGCTCCTGCGGGACATCGAGCGCGGCTTCGTGGATCGGCTCCTGGCCACCCCGGCGAGCCGCGGCGCCCTCATCGGCGCCCGGGTGCTGCACGCGGCAGCGACCGTCATGTTCCAGGCGGCGGTCATCCTGGTGATCTCCTTCATCCTCGGGGTGCGGCCGGGTAGCTGGGTGCTGGGAACCCTGATCGTGCTGCTGTCGGCGGGCCTGCTGGGCGGCGCGTTCGGGGCGGCCTCCAACGGGCTCGCCCTGCTGGCCGGACGCTACGAGATCCTCATGGCGCTGATGAACTTCACGATCCTGCCGCTCACCTTCCTGTCCACCATGATCATGGCGCGGCCGCTCATGCCCGGCTGGATGCGGGCCGTGACGCGCTTCAACCCGGTGGACTGGGCCGTGTCGGCGGCGCGGGACGGCTTCGACGGCACCGCGAGCGGCACCCTCGCCCTGCACTTCCTGCTGCTGCTGGCCTTCATGGCCGTGTGCTGGCTGCTGGCGGCGCGGGCGTTCGGCCGGTACCGGGCGCGGAGCTAGGAGCCGCCGCTCTTCGCCTTCGCGCCCGTCTTCTTCGCCTTGCCGGACTTCTTCTCGCGCTTCGCGGCCGCCGCCCGGCTCGATTTCTTCTTCCGCGCCCCCTTCGGCAGCTCCCTCCAGTGCTTGGCCCGCTCCTCGCGCGGGGCGTCCAGCCACGCCCGCAGGTCCTCCAGCGAGCGGGTGTTGAGCACGTCCTCCCGGGTGAGCCACGCGCGCCGCGCCTGGTCGATCCCGTAGCGGATGAGGTCCAGGTCCTGGGTTCGGTGGGCGTCCGTGTCGATCACGATCGGGAGGCCGAGGGCCTTCGCCTTCATCAGGTGCGTGTCCTTGAGGTCGAGGCGGTCCGGGTGGGCGTTGAGCTCGACGGCCACGCCGCGCTCGGCGGCGCGCTCGAGGACCGCGTCCAGGTCGAACTCGTAAGGATCCCTCTCGTTGATGAGGCGGCCGGTGGGATGGGCGAGGATGTCCACCTCCGGGTGATCCAGAGCGCTCAGGAGCCGTTCGGTCTGCTCGTCGGCCGGCAGGTTGAAGCGCGAGTGGATCGAGACGAGGACGATGTCGAGCTTCTCCAGCATCTCGTCCGAGAGGTCGAGCGTGCCGTCGGCCAGGATGTCGATCTCCATGCTGCGGAACAGGTGGATCTCGTCGTGCTCGGCGACGACCTCGTCCATCTCCTTCCACTGCCGGCGGAGCTTCTTCTCGTCCATGCCGCCGGTCATCGCCAGGGACTGGCTGTGGTCGGTGAGGGCGAAGTACTCGTATCCGCGCTCGGCGCAGGCCTCGAGCATGGTCTCGATGGACTCCCGTCCGTCCGACCAGGTCGAGTGCATCTGCAGGTCCCCGCGCAGGTCCTCGAGCGTGATGAGCTCGGGGAGCTCGTCCTTCTCCGCCGCCTGGATCTCCCCCCGGTCCTCGCGCAGCTCGGGCGGGATCCACGGCAGGTCGACCGCCGCGTACACCTCCTCCTCGGTGGCGCCGGCCACGAATTCGCCCTCCCACGGGTCGCGCTCCCTCGCCTCCTCGTCCTCGTCCTTCCCCCGCTTTCCTTTCTCCACCCGAAGACCCCGTACTCGGAGATGCGGAGACCCCGGTCGATGGCGCGCTGTCGGAGGCGGACGTTGTGCTCCTTGGAGCCGGTGAAGTAGACGAGCGCCGCGCCGTAGCTCTTCGCGGTGAGGATCCGGAGGTCGACCTGGAGACCGGAGGCGAGCCGCACGCTACCCTTCGTCGCGCCCGAGGCCAGCACCTCCTCGACCCGGTCGTAGCTGGTGAAGCGCTCCATGAGCGAGGCGCCCTCCTCCGCGATGGCGAGGAGGTCGATGTCGCCCACCGTCTCCTTGCGGCGCCGGTAGCTGCCGGCCACTTCGATCCGTTCCACGGAGTCGTCCTCCCGCAGCCACTCGAGCAGGGGCAGGACGTGCTGGTCGGCCTCGGAGATCTTGAAGCGCGCCTGGTGGCGGCGGTACGCCTCGATGCCCTGGAGGATCTTCTCCTCGCTCTTCTCCCCGAAGCCCTCGAGCTCGCGGACCTTCCCGGCCTTCGCCGCCTCCTCGAGCTGGTCCACGGTCTCGATCCCCAGCTCCTTCCATAGCTTCCGCGTCTTCTTGGGACCGACGCCGGGCAGCCGACCGATCTCGATGAGCGAGTAGGGAACGTCCCCGGTGAGCTCGTCCAGGAGCTCCAAGGGACCCCGTGTCCACCAGCTGGTGGATGTACTTCGACATGTCCTCGCCGATGCCGGGGAGCTCGGTGAGGTCGGCGTCCTCCTCGACCAGCTTCCGCATCGGGACCGGGTGCTCCTCGATCGTGCGGGCGGCGTTGCGGTAGGCACGGACCCGGAACGGGTTGGACCCCTGGATCTCCAGGAGGTCGGCGACATCCTCCAGGGTGCGGGCGATCTCCACGTTCTCCATGGGAGCTCCCTCGGGTGGGGGGCTGCGATGTGGCGGCGCGAGGCTCCGGGACGCGGGAACCGGCGCCAGCCGGTACCTTGGGTCCGGACACGGCTCTCGGCGACCCTTGCCGCACGCCCCGTACCGGCCCGGCTCGCGCGGCCCGAAGGGAACCGGTCCGATCCCCGGAACGGTTTCGGGGGTACGTCCTGCGGCCGGCCCCGCCCCCGGGGCCGGTCCCGAGCGGCTCGAGCGGCGGAGGGATGAGCGAGACGATGACGGACGAGGCGCGCCCCGTGGCGACCGCTCCGACGATCTCGGCCGATCCGGCCGGAGCCACGCCGCCCGACGCGGTGGATCCGGCCCGTTCCGCCGCGCCGCCCGGCCCGGAGGATCCATCCGGGGCTTCGGCGCCGGCCGGCCCGGAGGCGCCCGGCCGTTCCCGCCATCACTGGCTGGTGCGGCTGACCCACTGGGTGAACGTCGTCGCGCTGACCGCGATGGTGGCCAGCGGCCTCCGGATCTTCAACGCCTACCCGGCCTTCGCGCCCCGCGGGCGGGACCTTCTGCTGCTACCCGTTCGCCGGCCAGCCCATCCCGGCGTGGCTGACGCTGGGCGGCTGGCTGGCCGGCGCCCGCCACTGGCACTTCGCCATCATGTGGCTGCTGGTGGCCAACGGACTGCTCTACGTGGGTTCATCTACCTGCACGGGGAGTGGCGGGATCTGGCGCCGCGCCGCGGTGACCCGCGCGACGCCTGGGAGATGGTGAAGTTCTACCTGTTCGCGCGCCGCGAGCACCCCCGCCAGGGCAAGCACAACGCCCTGCAGAAGCTGGCCTACCTCTCCCTCCTCGTCCTGGCCGTGATCGCGGTGGCCTCGGGGCTGGCGATCTGGAAGCCGGTGCAGCTGGGCTGGCTCACCCGGCTGATGGGGGGCTACGTGTGGGCCCGCTACTGGCACTTCCTGGCCATGCTCGGCCTCGTGGCGCTGGGCCTGATCCACGTGTTCATGGTGGTGTCGGTCGATCCCTACTCGATCCCGGCCATGATCACGGGGCGCTACCGGGCCGACCGCTCGCCCGAGCGCCGCAACGCGCGACCCTTCCAGCACCTGTTCGGCCCGGTACGACCCTCCGGCGCGACGGCGGAGGCGACCGGGGCCGACGCCGCGCGGGAGCGCCGGGCGGCCATCGATCCGGAAGCCTCGCGAGACGACGACACGGCGGAGCGATCCTGATGGACCGACGAGACTTCATCACCGTGGGAGGCGGCGCGCTGGCGGCGCTCCTGGCAGCGTGCAACTCGGAGGGGCCTCCGGCCGCGAAGGGCGTCCTCGAGTTCGCCCGCCGCAAGAACCAGGACGTCGAGGAGGCGCTCTTCCGCCACCTCACCATGGACCACGTGAAGGAGGGCGGACGGCTGGCCGGGGACGCGCTCCCCCGCTACTACGTGTCGCCCACCGTGCCCGTGTGGGACCCGTCGCTCCGGGGCGCGTGGAAGCTCGAGGTGGGGGGCGCCGTGCGGAATCCGCTCACCCTGCGGATGGACGACCTGCGGGGCCTGCCGTCGGTGACCCAGCGCGTGAACCACTACTGCGTGGAGGGCTGGACCGCGCTCACCGAGTGGACGGGCGTCCGGGTGAGCCTGCTGGCCAAGCTCGCCGAAGCCCGGCCGGACGCGAAGTTCGTCGACTTCCAGTCCTTCGACTCCGGCTACCACGAGAGCTGGGACCTGGCCAGCGCCCTCCACCCCCAGACCCTGATCTGCTACGAGTACGAGGGCTCGCCGCTCACGCCCGGCCGGGGAGCGCCGGCCCGCCTCCACTCACCGGTCAAGCTCGGCTACAAGAGCGTCAAGTACCTGACGCGGATCGTGTTCCTCCCCCACCCGAACGGGGGCTACTGGACCGACCGCGGCTACGAGTGGTTCGCCGGGACCTGAGCTCAGATCTCGACGCCCTTCTCCGCCAGGAGCGCCAGGAAGGCGCTCTCGTCCAGGGTCGTTCACGCCGCGCTCGCGGGCTTCCTCCAGCTTGGAGCCCGGGTCCTCGCCCACCACCACGTAGTCGGTGTCTCCGCTGACCGAAGAGGTGGCGCGCGCCCCGTTCGCCTCCACCAGCTCCTTCGCCTGCGAGCGGCTGAAGCGCTCCAGGCCCCCGGTGAACACGAAGGTGAGGCCCTCGAGCGGACGTCCGCCCTCCGCCGGGGCCACGGGCTCGATGAGCGTCACCCGGCCGTCCAGGAGTCGGTCGAGGATATGCCGGTTGTGGGACTCCTCGAAGAAGGCACGGATACCCTCGGTCATCTTGGGCCCGATCCCCTCGACCTCCTCCAGCTCCTCCTCCGACGCGTCGCGGATCTTCTCGAAGGAGCGGAAGTGCTCGGCCAGGTCGCGGGCCACGGCCGTCCCCACCTCCGGGATCCCGAGGCCGTACAGGAAGCGGCGCAGCTCCGTCTTCGCGGCCTTCCCGATGGCCTCGACCAGGTTGGTGGCCGACTTCTCCGCGAAGCCCTCGAGGGCCTCGAGCGGCTCGGGCTCGAGCTCGAACAGGTCCGGGAGCTCGCGGACGAGCTCCTCGGACACGAGCAGCCGGGCAGTCTCCTCGCCGAGCCCCTCGATGTCGAGCGCGTCGCGCGAGCCGAAATGGACCAGGCGCCCGGCCAGCTGCGCGGGGCACTCGAAGCTGTTGGGGCAGACGGTGTAGGGTCCGCGGCGAACGAGCTCGGTCCCGCACGAGGGACAGGTCTCGGGCAGGCGCGAAGGGCTTCTCCCGCTTCCCCTTCCCCTTCTCGACCACCTCGACCACCTGCGGGATCACGTCTCCGGCCCGCTGCACGCGGACGGTGTCCCCCTCGTGCACGTCCAGGCGGTGCACCTGCTCAATGTTGTGAAGGCTGGCTCGGCTCACGGTGACGCCGCCGATCTCCACCGGCCGCATCATGGCGATCGGGCGTGACGACGCCCGTGCGGCCGACGCTGGGGAAGATCCTGAGGACGCGCGTGAGCTCCTTGCGCGGCGGGAACTTGAAGGCGTACGCCCACCGGGGGTGCCGCGAGGTGGAGCCGAGCCGCTCGCGGGCCGCCAGGTCGTCCAGCTTGGCCACCACGCCGTCGATCTCGTACTCCAGCTCGTCGCGACGCTCCATGAGGTCGGCGTGGTAGGCCACGATGTCGTCGGCGGACTCGGCCAGCACCTCGAATTCGGGGGTCCGGAGCCCCCACGCCTCCAGCGCCCGCCGCACCTGGGTCTGGGTGTCCACCCCCTCCAGGCCGTCGGAGGCGAGGATGTCGTACACGAAGATGTCGAGCGGCCGGGACGGCCGTGATCCTGGGATCGAGCTGGCGGAGGGAGCCGGCCGCCGCGTTCCGCGGGTTGGCGAAGGGCTCCTTCCCCTCCTGCAGGAGCCGCTCGTTGAGGGCCTCGAACGGACCGAGCCGCATGAGCACCTCGCCCCGCACCGCCACCATGGACGGCGGCGGCCGGTCCTCCTCGCGGAGGCGGAGCGGCACGGCGGGGATGGTCCGGACGTTCTCCGTGATCCTCTCGCCCTTCCTCCCGTCGCCACGGGTGGCGGCGCGAGCCAGGACGCCGTCCTCGTACACGAGCTCCACGGAAGCGCCGTCCAGCTTCGGCTCCATGACCCAGCGGACCTCGGCTCCTTCCCCGAGGCGGTCCCTGACCCGCTGGTCGAAGCGACGGACGTCCGCCTCCTCCCGGCTCGAGTCGAGGCTGAGCATCGGGGCCGTGTGCTGCACGATGGGGAACGCGTCCAGCGGCTCGGCCCCCACGCGCTGCGTGGGCGAGTCGTCGGTGCGGAGCTCGGGGTGCTCCTTCTCGAGCTCGACCAGCTCCCGGAAGAGGTCGTCGTACTCCTCGTCCGAGATCTGGGGACGGTTCGCGACGTAGTAGAGGTAGTCGTGCCGCCGGATCTCCCGCCGCAGCTCCTCGGCCCGCTTCTCCGGCGAGCTCCCGGCTCTTCTTCCCGTGCGCGCTCATGCCGACCGCGTGCTCCTGGTCTCGGGACCTCCGGACCCTCCCGGGCCGGCACGTGTCCGCCGCGGCGGCGCCCGGAAGGTCCGGTGGGACACGCCTAATTATGCGGGCCCCTTCCCCGTCAGAGAAGCGGTAGGGCCGGGAGCCTGCCCTCGTCTCCCGCCACCCCTCCGACCCGGGCCCCCGAGCGGGGGCAAGTAGTGGGCAGGTCCTGCAATCGCTAGATTGGGAGGCCGCGCGCCGCCCGGTGCGTGCAGCATCCGTGCGAGGCGAAGGATGGACTCACGCGACGCCGCAACGACCCCGGCCCCAGCGGCCCACGGTCACCCCCACGCCCCGGCGGCCCACGCCCGGCCGGCGACCGCTCGGTCGGCCATTTCCTTCACGGCCGCCGAGCGGCTTCGCCTGGCGGGCCTGTACGGCTTCATCGCCCTCCTCCACCTGATCGGTTGGGGGCTGTTCCTGTACTACGCGTCCCGCTACACAGCGCTCGTGGGACTCGGCGCCGTGGCCTACCTGTTCGGTCTCCGACACGCCTTCGATGCCGACCACATCGCGGCGGTCGACGACACCGTCCGCTTCCTGCTCAAGGACGATCGCCGGCCCCTCGGAGTCGGGTTCTTCTTCTCGCTGGGGCACTCGACGGTCGTCGCCGGGCTCGCCGTGGTGATCCTGTTCGCCGCCGCGGCCGTGAAGCAGCACCTGCCCGCGATGCAGAACATCGGAGGCCTGATCGGAGCGGGCGTGTCGGGCACGTTCCTGTGGATCATCGGGATCCTCAACCTCCTGGTGCTGTTCGACATTCTGAAGGTCTGGCAGGGAACGCGGGCCGGCCATCACACGCACGAGCACGTCGAGGAGCTCCTGGCCCGCCGCGGCTTCCTGAACCGGCTGTTCGGCCGTCGCCTCCAGGGGGTCATCCGGCGAGAGCTGGCACATGTATCCCGTGGGGCTCCTGTTCGGACTCGGGTTCGACACCGCCTCGGAGGTCGGGCTCCTCGCCATGACCGCCGGCGCCTCGACCAGCGACCTCCCCTGGCCGGCCGTCCTCTCCCTGCCCGTCCTGTTCGCGGCCGGCATGTCGCTGATGGACACGACCGACGGCGTCCTCATGTGCAAGGCGTACGACTGGGCCTTCGTGAACCCACTGCGCAAGATCTACTACAACCTCACCACCACCAGCCTGTCGATCCTCGTGGCCCTGGTCATCGGCACGGTGGAGCTGGCCCGGGTGATGGTCGGCATGACGGGTGCTCGGGGACCGGTGGCCGACTTCCTGGCCGGCATCGACTTCGGGAGCCTGGGGTACCTCGTGGTCGGACTCTTCCTGCTCGCGTGGGCGATCTCCGTGGCGGTGTGGAAGTTCGGGCGCTTCGAGGAGCGGTACGGAGCCGCGCCGGTGGCGCATGCCCACGAGCACACCCACGAGGGCGGGCTCACGCACACCCACCGCCACTTCCACTAGGGCCAAACGGCCCGGCAGCTTCGCACCCGGCGACGGAACCTTTGCGGGCGTGGCCACTAACCATACCATCCCCGGACGGCATGCGGTCGGCGCCACGCCTCGAAGGCGAGCCGGCCGGCCGGGAGGATCCGGTTGGCAGGTGGACCGCGAACGGGAGCGAGCGGTGCCAGGCACGCTGACATTCACACCCGAGGTCGCCCGGGCGACCGAGCACATCTGGCCCAAGGTGGAGGGCAGCCTTCCCCGCTTCGAGTGGGAGCTCAAGGCCCCGCTCATCGCCGAGATCAACCGGCTGAAGCGGGAGCGGAACGCCGTCATCCTGGGGCACAACTACCAGGTGCCCGAGATCTTCCATGGCGTCGCGGACTTCAAGGGCGACTCCCTGGGTCTGGCGCGGGCGGCGCGGGACACGGACGCGGACGTGATCGTGTTCTGCGGCGTGCACTTCATGGCCGAGACGGCCAAGATCCTGAACCCCGGGCGAACGGTCCTCATCCCGGACCCGGACGCCGGCTGCTCTCTGTCGGAGAGCATCACGGTCGAGGACGTCCGCCTCCTCAAGGAGCGCCACCCGGGCGTTCCGGTCGTCACCTACGTGAACACGCCGGTCTCCATCAAGGCCGAGTCGGACATCTGCTGCACCTCGGCCAACGCGGTGCAGGTCGTGGAGGCGGCGGCGGAGCACGCCGGCTCGGACCGGGTCATCTTCCTGCCCGACGAGTACCTGGCGAGCAACGTAGCCGCGCAGACCGACGTGCGGGTGATCGCGTGGCACGGCCGCTGTGTGGTCCACGAGCAGTTCACGGTCGACCAGATCCGGGCCTACCGCGAGCAGTACCCGGGGATCGAGGTCATCGCGCACCCGGAGTGCTCGCCGGCGGTATGCGAGGAATCGGACTTCGTCGGCTCGACCACCGGCATGATCGGCTACCTGGACCACGCCCGCTCGAACCGGGTCATCATGGTCACCGAGTGCTCGATGTCCGACAACGTGCAGGAGGCCCACCCGGATCTCCAGTTCGTCAAGCCCTGCACGCTGTGCCCCCACATGAAGAAGATCACGCTCGAGAACACGCTCGCCTCCCTGCAGGACCTCCGCTACGAGATCGAGATCCCCGAGGACGTCCGGGTCCGGGCCCTGGCGGCCGTGGAGCGCATGCTCGAGGTCGGCCGCGACGACTGAGCTTCCGTTCTCCATGCCGGTGGCTTTTCGATAATGCGGAGCGCTCGGCATTCCCTGCACGGCATCCATGAGGTCCGGGAAGGCTGATCGCTTTACGGTACCGTCAAGCGCCCTTTCCATCGGGGAAAGAAGGACATCCGGTTCCCCCCAGCCCTCCGGCCGCTCGCTGACCCGCCCCCGCCGCGGCCTCCTGAACACGGTGCAGGATCGTGCAAGAAGTCTCGTGAACTGCGCCTGTCGTCGCCCACGGACCGCCGGCGGCGGCGGGCCGTCAGGCCATGGATGATTCGCAACAACGTCCTGCCTCACGGGGAGATGGGACGTCCACGGCCGTGCGCCTTCGGCAGCTGGCACCTCGGTTGCCCCTCCGCCCGCTGAGCGCCGGTCCGGACGGAGAGCCGATCCCGACCCGGCCGAACGGTCGAACCGCCGATCCTGACACGGAGGTCCCTGGGTGCCCGTCCGATCTCGATGCCACACGCGTTCGAGCGACGCGGCCGATGCCGCGTCCCTCGCGGAGGTCGCCCACCGGGGCTTCACCCTGGTCGAGCTGCTCATCGCTCTCACGCTCATGTCGATCCTGGCCGCCGTCGCGATCCCCAACATGGGCATCGGGCGCCACCAGGCGGAGGCGGCCATGCAGACGCTGGGCTCGGACCTCCTGGCCGCCCAGCGCATGGCCATCACGCGCCAGCACGACATCATCGTCGAGTTCGACGTCGACCAGCGCACGATCCACATCGTCGACGACGCCAACAACGACGGCACGCACCAGAGCGACGAGCACCAGAGCTCGCACTCCCTGGGTGACGGCGTGGCGTTCGGCCGCGGCGGCGCACCCGCACATCCGATCGGCCCGGGACCGATCACCTTTACGCAGCGGACCAATGGCAATCCGAGCGTAACGTTCCACCGCGACGGCAGCGCCAGCGAGGCCGGCGGAATCTACGTCCAGTCGGCACGCGACCTGGCCGCCGGGAGCGCCGATGGGGCGCGACTGCTGGTCGTGGACCGCGCCACGGGCCGGGCGTCCTGGTTCCGCTGCTCCGGTGGGGCCTGGCAACGGGGGTTCTGATGAAGGAAGAGCTCCGCATGGAGCGAGGCTTCACGCTGATCGAGGTCATGGTGGCGCTGGTCATCCTGGCCGTCGTCCTCCTCGGCCTGGGCGCCGCTACGGGTACACTGGTCAGTCGCGTCGCCGACAGCGGCCGAAAGGAGGTCGCCGTGGAGCTCACGCAGGACCGGCTGACGCGAATCCAGATCGACCCCGCGTACGACAGCCTCGAGGCACGCTACGCCTCGACGGGCGATTCCGTCCCCGGCCATCCGGGCTTCACCCTGTCCACGAGCATCGTGCACTGGGGCGGCTCGAACCAGGCCGAGGACTACAAGGTGGTGACCGTGCAGGTCGACGCGATCGGCCTCGCCAAACCGGTGGAGCGCACGGTAACCGTGGGGGCGCCATGACGATCCCGACCCAGGAAGCCGGCCAACGCCGGACCGAAGCGGGCTTCTCGCTCGTCGAGCTCCTCATCGCGCTCGTGGTCATGAGTCTCGTGACCGCGGCGGCCCTGGGCTTCTTCCGTGCCCAGAGCGCCGGGTTCCGCAGGGGCACCGAGCGATTCACGGTGATGCAGAACGCGCGATTCGCCGTGAACGCGCTCGAGAAGGACCTGCGCACGGCCGGCGGCCACCTCACCGATGGGCAGCCGGCGCTGGTCTACGCCGACTCGCTCACGGTGACGTTCAACGCGGACTTCGCCACCAACGACGCCAACGACGCCTTCGCCATCTACTACGAGCCGGAGGCCCCCGACTCGGCCGTGACCTCGCTGGGCGCCGCGGACGCCATCCAGATCCCCGGCACCACCTTCACCTATCCCGACACGACCTACCGGTCGGGCGGGACGGCGGGGGCGAAGAGCGCCGCCGAGACGATCACGTTCGTGTTCCGGCCCGATTCGACCACGGCCCGCGCGGACGACTGGGTGCTGCTGCGGCAGGTCAACGACCAGGCACCGGAGCTCGTCGCCAGGAACCTGCTCCGCTCGGCGGATGGCCCCTTCCTCCAATACGAGCACGAGATCACCCCGGCTTCGGGCCTGGCGTCGATCGATACCGTGCCGGCGTCGGACCTGCCGCTCGAGCACTCGGTGGCCATGCACGGGTCGCCGGCGGACACGGGCTCGGCAGCGCTCATCGACAGCGTCCGCGCGGTTCAGATCCGGCTCACGGCCACCAACGGCCAGCAGGGCGCCGACGAGCGCACCGAGGCCATGACGCGGCTGGTGCGCGTCCCGAACAACGGGATCACGGTCCGAAAGACATGCGGCGACGAGCCCATCCTGGGCACGAGCCTCACGGCCACGCCGGGCAACCTGACCAGCGGGGACCCCCAGATCACGCTGACCTGGAGCGCGGCCACCGACGAATCGGGTGGCGAGAAGGACGTCGTCCGCTACGTGCTCTGGCGGCGTCCGGCGGGCGGGAGCGAGTGGGGCGATCCTCTACTCAGCATCCCATCCGGACACAGCTCGTACACGTACACCGACACCCAAATCCAGGGCGGGAGCAGCTACGACTACGCCCTCGCGGCGCAGGATTGCACGCCCACGCTCTCGTCCCTGACCACGGCTCTTTCGGTGACGGCGCCGATGCCGACGAGCCCGCCAGGAGGTTGAGCCATGCTGGATAATTCATCCCGCCCGACCAGATCCGCGCCTACCGGGCAGATCCCGCCCCTCCGGGAACCCGGAAGGGCGAGGAGGGCTTCGCGCTGCTCTTCGTGCTGTTGCTGGCCATGGCGGTGGCGGCGCTGGCCATCGGCGCCACGATGGTACAGTCGAACACGACGCTGATCTCGCGCTACCAGTCCCAGAACAGCGTCCTCGAGACGGTGGCCGACGCGGGTCTCGAGCAGGCGCGATCGGAGGTCAACGCCAACGATTCCCTGTACCCGGACTCGGGCTACGACACGCTGGAGAACGAGGCGCGGGTGTACGATGCTTCCGGCAACCAGATTCCGGACGTCCGTCGCAGTATCTGGGTAGGACCCAGCGGCATCACCACCGGCCAGTACGGTGTGTTCGGCAGCATCGTGGTCGAGGCGAGAGACTCGCACGGCAACAAGGTGGTCCGCCGGCAGGAGATCCGTCAGGAGAGCTTCGCCAAGTACGCCTACTTCACCGACATCGAGCCGTCGAACATCGCGTTCGGGAGCGGGGACCAGATCTTCGGACCGGTACACTCGAACGACTACATCAAGATCTACGCGTCGGGCGCCACGTTCTGGAACCACGTCACCACCGCCAAGACTGTGCAGGGCGCCCAGTACGCCAGCTTCCCGCAGGGATACACCGAGAACGCGCCCACCATCCCGATGCCCAAGACGGCGGATCTGAACAAGCTCCGCCAACAGGCGCAGGCCGGTCACACCTATTTCTCGGGCGACAACAACGGCGCGCCCGGACAGGCCACCACCCGCATCGAGTTCCTGGCCATCGACCTGAACGGCGACGGCAAGATCAACGGCGACAACGAAGGCTTCATCCGCGTCTACCAGTCCTCCGACGCCGGCTGGGTCGTGGCCGACATGCCGGAGACGTGCTCATGGTTCGGCTGCACGCCGGCCTCGGACCTGAGGAGCTCCATCAACTGCGGCCACTACCACAACCCCGGCACCGCCAACGACACCTTCGTGGTGGCCGCGGACCACCCGTCCAGCGGCGGTGGTGGCGGCGGGCGCGGCGGGCGCGGCGGACGTGGGGGCGGCGGTGGCGGCACCACCACGGACTCCTGGGTGGCGGCGGTCTCCAACAGCGGTCGGCGCTGCTACCTGGGCGGGTCCGACTCCCTGTCGAACGGGTTCGTGGCCACCGACACCCTGGGCGGCTGGGTGGCGTGGAACGGCCCCTCCTACACGCTCCCGGTGAGCCGCGCCGACCACAGCTACCTGATGCCGATCAGCCGCGCTCTCAACCCGGACTTCAAGGGCGTGATCTTCGTGGATGGCAACGTGGCGATCAGCGGCGTGCTGAGGGGAAAGGTGACGGTGGCCGCCACCGGAGACATCGTGATCGCGGACGACATGACCTACGCGACCGATCCGGGCGCGGGGACCTGCAACGACCTCCTGGGGCTGTTCTCCGGCAACGACGTGGTGGTGGCCGACAACACCATCAACTCGCCGGAAGAGGGCACCGGCGCGTCCTCCTGGTTCACCTACGACGACACCAAGGACGAGTTCATCCAGGGCGTGGTGCTGGCGCTGAACCAGTTCACGGTGGAGAACTATCAGTACGGCGCCGACAAGGCGGAGGCCTGCGAGGGAACTCTGACGGGGCGCGGCTGTCTCTACCTGACGGGAGGCATCATCCAGAAGACCCGCGGACCGGTCGGCACGGAATACGTCTACTCTCCCGGGGGCACGGGCTACATCAAGCGCTATTCGTACGACGCGTGCGCGGCCACGAGCCCCCCTCCGTACTTCCCGACCACCGGCCACTTCACGCGGGGCGTCTACTACGAGGTCGATCCGTCGAACTTCAGCGTCGCGTCGTTGTTCCAGAGCCTGACGCCAGGCTCCTAGTCACCGCCGGGGCGGGCGCCCCGTCGACGGGATCAGGACGCCCGCCCCTCTCGAATCGTCCGGACGACCTCCTCCGGGTCGGCGTGCCGGCCCGTCCGCTTCTTGGAGTACACCAGGCGACCGTCGACCATGACTTCGAACACGCCGCCTCCGGACGCGATGAGCTCGATCTCGGGGTCGTCGAACGCCTCTTCGAGCCTGGCCGCCAGCCTGGCGGCGCGGGGCCCGTAGTCTCAAACCGTGCAATACTCGATGCTCACCTTCATCCTGATCCTCCGCGCTGATGCGTCTTCGGCGACGACGTCGCGGACGTGGGCCCACGCCCGCCTCAGGGAAGGACAGGGTGCGGGATCGCGGGCCCGGGGGCAACGCGGCGGCCGGGGTGCTGCTCCCTCACAACCCGCGCCTGCCCCGCGACCGCAGACTGCGTCCGCGCCGGCCCGCCATCCTGCTGGCCGCGGGTCTGGCGTGCTTCGGCCTCTCGCACCTGCTGACGCGTACGCCGGGCCTCGTCGAGGGCGTCTACGGCGCGGGGATCGGGCCCTGGATCGCCCTCGGACTCTCCCGAGCGACGGGCTGGATCCCCTTCCCCGTCGCGGAGGTGCTGCTGGCCGGCAGCGTCACCGCTTACCTGATCCTGTCGGGCTCGGGCCGGCCTGCAGCTCGTGCGGCGGCGACGGCGGCTCCGCAACGCGCTGGGGGGCGCCGCCCTTCGGGTGGTCGCTGACGCCGGACTCGTGGCCACCCTCTTCTACCTTCTCTGGGGCTTCAACTACTCCCGTCCACCGTTGGGAAAGCAACTCGATCTCCCGTCGGGAACGGGAGCGGACACGGCGGAGATCGCGGTGCTCGCCCGGCAGGAGATTCGGGCCACGAACGCGGCCTACCTGGCCATCCACGGGGTCTCCGACGCCGGTGTGCCTACCTGGATCGACGAGAGCCGGAGCGTCCTCAGGCGGGGCCTGGAGGAGGGCTGGCGCCGGGCGATCGGCGAGATCGGGCTTCCGGCTTCCCTCGCCCTGCCGCGGGGACCCGTCAAGCGCTTCGTCCCGCCCGACGTTCCGAGCCGCGTCGGCATCTCGGGCTTCTACTTCCCGTGGACCGGAGAGGCGGTCGTGGACGGGGGCGCGCCGGCGCTCCTGCTTCCCTTCGACATGCAGCACGAGAAGGCGCACCAGCGCGGCGCCGCGCCGGAGAACGAGGCCAGCTTCCTGGGCTGGATGGCGGCGACACGATCGCCCGACCCGTACGTGGCGTACGCCGGCCACGCCATGGCCCAGCTCACCTTCGTGGGCATCCTGGCCCGACGGGACCGCCGGGCGGCCCGGGCGCTCGTCGCCGAGCGCCTCCCGGGCGTCCGGCGGGACATCCGGGACTACGCCGATTACATCCAGCGAGTCGAGGTCCACGTGGCGGCCGAGGCCAGCCGCACGGTCAACAACGCCTACCTGCATGCGAACCAGGTCCCGGGCGGCATCGCCAGCTATGGCCGGGTGGCGCGACTACTGGTGGCCTGGTCGCGAGCACATGGAGGACATCTGCAATGAAGCGCGTGCCGGAGCGCCGCGGGCACCGACGGGCCCGGATGTAGCATTCGTACCACACGGTCGGGCGACCTCGCCCGTACCGACTCACCCTGTCCTATGGCGAAACACCCTTCAGGAGTGTAGGTTAGCAGGCCCTCGTCGAAACAGCCGGTGGATGGCACGAGGCGTGCGCCTGATCGCGGGGCCTTTCACCTCCGAAGGGCCGGCCCGCGACGGGCCACCTTTCCGGCCCGGGCTGCCGGCGAACCGAAGGGCGGTCGAAGACATGGCGAGCAACTCAGCGTTCATCCCGATCGAGCTCCGACGGAGGGCGGGCGTACGTCCGGCCTCCCGCCTGGCGCGCTCCGCATCGGGGCAGAGCCTCATCGAGTTCGTGCTCGTCATCCCGATCCTCCTGCTCATCCTGTTCGGGATCATGGAGTTCGGGCGCTACTTCTACACGCGGCTCACCCTCCGGCAGGCGGTGGCGGAGGCCGCCCGCTTCGCCGTGACCGGGAACCAGCTCACCGACCCGGTCAGCGGACAGGGCCTGGGCCGGGCCAGCTCCATCGAGCACATCATCGAGCAGCGCACGGCCAGCCTGGGCGTGAGCCCATCCGACATCTCGATCTCGCCAGCCAATGGCGGAGCTCCCGAACAGGTGGTCACGATCAATGTGCACTACCACTACGACATCGCCTTTCCGTCGATCGCGAGCCTCGTCCCGAGCAGCCTCCTGGATTTCACCGTCAGCACCTCAATGCGCAATGAACCGTTCTACTGAGCCGGGGACGTCGCGCACTCGTCCGCGAGGGCGGATCCGGCCGCACCCGGCGAACACCCGGTCGGGCGCGGCGCGCCTGGCGCATCGGCTGGTCCGGAATCAGCGCGGCCAGGAGCTCGTGGAGATGGTGCTGGTGGCGCCGATCCTCGTCATCGTGCTGTTCGCGGTGTTCGAACTCGGGCACGCCTTCGACGTGGCCCACACGCTGGCCGGCCTCGCCCGCGAGGGAGCCAACATCGCCTCGCGGGGCACGGCGCTCGACACGGTGCTGGGCGTCACCATGCACAACGGCGCCAGCATCGGCCTCGGGAAGGAGGGCGGCGCGGTGGTGAGCGAGCTCGAGGTTAAGGGCGGGGTGCCACGGATCGTCAGCCAGGTGGCCAGCTCGGGCTATTCGGGCCACAGCCGTCTGGGAACGACCGGTGACCCGGCCTCGTCGCTGGCGGGGCTCGGGCTCGTGAACGGCAGGACCATCTACGCGGTGGAGGTCTTCTACTCCTACGAGCCGCTCACGCCCATCGGGCGGCTGGTTCCGGGCATGGTGCCCGGGACGGTGTACGATCGGGCCTTCTTCTGAGGCCCGGCGATCCAGGGACTGCGAGGGTAGCGTTCATGTCCGACCAACGTCGTAGGAATCCTCGAAGGGCCCACGTGAGGCGCGTGATTCGTGAGATGGGATCCGACCGGCGCGGAGCCGTCCTCGTCATGGTCGCGGCCCTCCTGGTGATCGTCCTCGGGGTCGCCGGTCTCGCCGTGGACCTGGGCCGCGGCTACATCGCCAAGTCGCGGCTGTCGCGGGCCGTCGATTCGGGCGTCCTGGCCGCGGCCCGCTCGCTGCGCCTCGGACAGAGCGTTGCCCGCCAGCAGGCGCTGGCCATGGCCCGGGCCAACGGCGTCACCAACACGGGTGCGATCAGCATCTCCTTCGGCACGAACCCCCAGGGCGAGAGCACCGTGTCCATGAGCGCCTCGGAGACCCTCCCGACGACACTCATGCGACTGCTCGGCATCAAGAACATGGACATCGGCTCGAACGCCACCGCGGCGATTCCGCCGGTGGACCTGATCCTGGTGCTCGACCAGTCCGGTTCGCTGGGTCAGATGGGCGCCTGGCGAGACCTGCAGAGCGCCGCCAAGCAGTTCGTGTCCAACTTCGACGAGTCCATGGACCAGGTGGGGCTGGTCTCGTTCCAGATCCGCGCCGCCGACCAGTTCGACCTGGACCACTACTTCAAGAGCCCGATCGACGGCGCCATCGACCGGATGACCTCCAACGGCGACACGGACACGGGCGAGGGGCTGCGGCTGGCCTACGACCAGCTCCAGCTCTCCAACGTCCGCGAGCATTCGGCCAAGGTGGTCGTGTTCTTCACGGACGGAAGGCCGACGGCCTTCCGGGGCGTGGTCGGGCCGGGAGGGCCCCAGAACGGCGGTTCGGCCCTGGGGCCGTTCACGGCGCCGAACGGAGCCAAGTACGAAGACCGCGTCATGGCCGTCTCGACCACGCGCGCGGGCGGCCGCATGCGCGGATACTTCGATCGGCCCGACCAGCTGCCGATGAACCGCGCCGCCAACCCCAACGGATGCAGGAACGCGACGGTGTGCTGGGGCTGGACCGAGACCAAGATCCGCAACAAGGCCATCCAGAACGGCGGCGTCGTCGCCAACGCGATCCGGAGCCAGAAGGCCTACATCTACACGATCGGCCTGGGCAACCCCAGCGCCTCCGACCCGCTGCTCCAGCCCGACATGGGCTATCTGGCCGAGCTGGCCAACCAGAACGGGCAGGCCAATTCCTCCCAGCCCACGGGCAAGGCGTACTTCGCCCCGAGCAAGGACCAGCTCCAGCAGATCTTCCAGCAGGTCGCGCAGGACCTCCTGGTGCGGCTGACGCAGTAGGGAGGGCCGGGGCGGCGGACGGCGGTCGAGCGCCGGCCGATGCGTCAGTCGCCTTTCGTTTCCCCGGCCCGCGCCAGCAGCCGCCACTCCCTGGCCACGAGAACGACGATGAAAGCGTCCACCACGGTGAGGCCCCCCAGCCACACCGAGGGCACGGTCGCGAGCCGGTAGACCTGGTAGGCCAGGAACAGTCCCAGCACGACCAGGGCGATCGGGAACACCCGCCTCTTCTCGGCCAGGAGTCCTCCCACCAGCCCGAGCTTCACGAGGCCATGCACCAGCAGGTAGGCCGTGACGAAGGCCTTGGTGCCCACGGACAGGTGCCTCGCCAGCCCGAGGAGCCCGTTGGCCACCAGGTCGCCCGGATCCTCCGACAGCTCGCCCCGCACCAGGTGCTGAACGAGCACCGCGATCTGGTGCCGGCTCGCCACGGCCAGCGCCACTCCGCCCACTACCTCCAGGAGGCCGTCCAGTCCCTTGAGCCACATCCCGACCCGGAAGAGCTGGTGCAGGCGGTCCGGCTTGTGGCTCACGCCGTCCCGAGCTCCAGGGCCCTGCCCCAGATCCGGTCGAACATCGGCTCTGTGAGTGTGCCCGTGAAGGTGTTTTGCTGGCTGGGATGGTAGGAGGTGAGGAGGGTGAGGGGGGCGGGCGACGGCTGGCCCGCGTCAGCGCCCGCGGGCGACATGGCCGCGTCCGGCGCATCGGCCCGGCCCGGGGCCCCGAGCTCGACCTCGAGCCCGTGCCCGAAGCCGGGCATCGGTGACGGGACCGTCCACCCCCGGTCCCGGAAGATGCGCAGCACGTGGCGGTAGGCGTACCCGCCCAGGGCCACGATCACCCGCACGTCCTCCAGCAGGTCGATCTCACGCTCCAGGTACGGGCGGCAGTTCGCGCGCTCCGACGGGCTGGGCCGGTTCCCGGGAGGGGCACAGCGCACCGAGGCGGTGATCCAGGTGCCGAGGAGCTCGAGCCCGTCGTCTCGCGAGGTGGCCTCGGCCCGCGTGGCCAGGCCGGCCCGGTGGAGCGCTCGGAAGAGCCAGTCGCCCGACCGGTCTCCCGTGAACATGCGACCCGTCCGGTTGGCGCCGTGGGCGGCCGGCGCCAGGCCCACGACCAGGAGCCAGGCGGCCGCGTCACCGAAGCCCGGAACCGGCCTCCCCCAGTACGTCTGGTCCGCGAAGGACGCCCGCTTCTCGCGCGCCACCTTCTCGCGCCAGCGCACCAGGCGGGGGCAGCGCCGGCACGCCACGACCTCCTCCCGGAGCTCGGACAGCGCCCGGCGGCGGGCGCGGAGCGACCGGCCGGCGGCGCTGCGCTCGCGCCGCCCCTGTGGACCTGCCGGTCTCTCCCGCTCGGCGTTCACTTGCGCAGCAGGAGCACCGGGATGTGGACCTGGTGCCGGACCTCGGAAGCGGCGCTCCCCAGGAGGAGATCCAGGACCCCACGGTGCCCGTGGGTCGCCATGGCGATCAGGTCGACGCCCAGCTCGGCCGCGGTCGCGACGATGCCCTCCCCCGGCGTCCCGTAGCGGATCTCGCCGCGGACATCGATGCCCCGCTCCTTCAGACGGTCGACCCGTCGCTGAAGCCGCTCACGGTGCTCGCCCTCCTCGGGGTCCTGGAGACGGCCCTGGAAGTAGCGACCGCGCCATCCGCCGGCCACGTGCAGGAGGATGACCTCCGAGCCGCACAGCTTCGGCGAGCTCGGACACGTGGTCCAGGATCCCCTCCTCGCCCTCCTCCAGCTCCAGCGGCACGAGTATCGTCCCGTACACGTCTCACCTCCATGGTTGCTACAGGGGCGGCCCGGTCGGCCGACCACCACCGATCTCCGCCGGCCGCCGATCGGCCCGCCTCGCCTCCGCGCAGCGCCTTCAGGACCCTCCCGTGACCACCAGGTAGATCAGGAACAGGTTCACCAGAACGATGACCGCCGTGATCACCCAACCCACGATCCGCGTCAGCCTGCGGTTGACGAATCCCCCACCCATGAGCTTCTCGGACGATGTGAAGCGCAGGAGAGGGACGATCGCGAACGGGAGCTGGAGGCTGAGCACCACCTGGCTCAGCACGAGCAGGAAGAGCGGGTCCGTTCCCAGGGCCACCGCGATGATGACGGGGATCATGGTCAGGAGCCGCGTCACGAGGCGGCGCACCCACGGCTTGACCTTGACCTGCAGGAAGCCCTCCATGACCACCTGTCCCGCCAGGGTTCCGGTGGCCGAGGAGGACAGGCCCGCCGCCAGGAGCGCGACGGCGAAAACGGTGGCCGACGCGCTTCCGAGCAGAGGACCCAGCGTATGGTGGGCCTGCTGGATGCTCGCGACCTGGAGGCCGCGCGCGCCGAACACGGCCGCCGACATGATGAGAATGGCCGCGTTGACGAACAGGGCCCCGTTCAGGGCGATGGCCGAGTCGATGAAGGCGAAGTGGACGAGCTTGCGCTTGTGCTCCTCCTCCTCGGACTTCTTCCGGTACTGGGACAGGGCCGAGTGCAGGTAGACGTTGTGCGGCATCACGGTGGCGCCCAGCATGCCGATGGCTACGAACACGGCGGCCTCCGGCATGCGCGGCACCGCGAGGCTGTAGAACACCTGACCCACGTCCGGCCTCGCCAGGAGGATCTCCACCACGTAGCCCCCGCCCACGATGGCCACCATCGCCGTGATCGCGATCTCGAACCACCGGAAGCCGGCCCGCTGCAGCGCCAGCACCAGGAGCACGTCGAACGCCGTGATGAAGCACAGCCGGAATGAGCCCGATGTGGAACAGGAGGTGGATGCCGATGGCCGCACCGAGGAACTCGGCCAGGTCGGTGGCCATCATGGCCAGCTCGGCCGTGATCCACAGGAGCATGGCCACGCCGCGCGAGTACTCCTCCCGGCAGAGCTCGGCCAGGTCGTGGTTGGTGGCGATCCCGAGCTTGGCGGCCAGCGTCTGCAGGAAGATCGCGAAGATGTTGCTCCACAGAAGGACCCACAGGAGCTTGTAGCCGAACTCCGCCCCGCCGGAGATGTCCGTGGCCCAGTTGCCCGGGTCCATGTAGCCCACGCTCACGATGAACGCGGGGCCGAGGTAGGGAAGCAGGACGGAGGGCGTCAGGTACTCGCGCAGGAGGCCCCGGATGCGGACCGTCACGGACTCGCGGCCACTTCCGCCTCCGCCCTGGTCCTCTCCGTCCGGTCCCGGGCCGTTGGCATCCGCCACGGGGGCGTTCACGGAGATCGGTCCGCCTCGGTGAGGGAAATGTCGCCCGCCTCCTTGGGCGCCGAGAGGACGATGGAGGTGTTGGTACCCTCGATGCCCGGGAGCCCCAGGAGCCGCTTGATCTCCCGGTTCATCTCCGTCTCGCTCCGGAAGCGTCCGATCACCATGACGTCGAACTCGCCGGTGATCTCGTACACGTGCGTCAGGCGGTCGTCGGCCACCAGCGCCTCCACGATGCGCGGGAGCGCGTCGCCACGTGCCTTGATGCGGATGACCGCCACCAGCCCGTAGCCCAGCCTCGAATAGTCGACCACGGGGCGGTAGCCCGCGATGACCCCGCTCTCCTCGAGCTCGCGGAGATGGTTGCGGACTGTGCTCGTCGATACGCCCAGCGCCTCCCCCAGCTCCCGCAGGGACCGGCGCGCATCGTCACGCAGTGCCTCGATGAGGCGCGCATCCAGATCCTGATAGGCCATCATGCGGTCTCTGCCTTGATCTGCAGGTCGGGGTCCGCGGCCGGAGGCGACTCCGGGGAGAGCCGCCGGCCGTAGAGGCGTCGCTCAACGCGGGCCTCGGCCCCCAGAGGATAACGCCAGTAGCGCCACGGTGCCGAGAGAAGGTGGCGGGCGATGAAGGGCCCGGCCACCTCCGGAGCGTCCTCGAACAGGTCACGGCCGAGCCGGACGCGGACCTGCTCGAGCCGGCGGATGGCCTCGTCGGGATCGTCACGCACCAAACGTCGGAACAGGACCGCCGCCAGGTGACGCAGGCTGCGCTCGGGGACGCCCTCGACCTCCGGCATGAAGGTGACGGCCCGGATGGACGGCGCGTGGAACACGAGGTCGGCGTCCGCTTCCACGAGCCACAGCCCCCGCCGGCCTCCCGACGCCGCCTCCCGTGCCGCCGCCTCGTCGCTGCCGTCGGCCGCCGTGAGCCGTTCGGCCGGGATCCACAGCTCGCGGTAGTGGCCGTCCGTGACGATCCACTCCAGGCGACCGGCTTCCCGTCCGTCCGCCCGGATCCACAGCTCGACCCGCTCCCAGTCGCGCTCCCAGAACTTGCTCAGCTCGGCGGGGGTGAGGGCCAGGTATCGCCACACCCAGTAAGCCTGACCCTCCAGCCACCAGGGCCCGTCGGATTCCCGCTCGTACGGGCGGCCCGGCCCCTGTTTCACGTACAGGAGGAGCACCGGAGGAACCGGGCGAGGGACGAAGAACGCGCCGACGAGGAGGTCGACGAGGAACAGGCCCGCGAGGGCGGCCAGAAAGGTTCCCCAGCCCTCGGTGCTGCCGTGCCGGACGAAGGGCAGCAGGTATCGGACGATCACGACCGGGAGCGCTCCCAGGACGGCGGTGACCGCGTCGCGATAGATCCCATACAGCAGGAGGACCAGCAGCGGCAGTCCCGCCGGGATCCACAGGTCGAGAGCCGGGCGGAAGACCCCGACACGATGGAGCAGCGGCACGCTCACCGCGGCGAGGACCAGACCGGTCAGGGTGGCCAGCGGGAGCTTGTACGTGGCGAAGAACATGCTGGTGAAGCCCGAGATGTGGCGCGGATCCAGGAGCCCTCGGCCCAGGGACGTCCCGTCGTGGACGACGTCCACGCGTCCGCCGCCGACGGGCTTCAGCTCGAGCTCCAGCCTCCGCAGGCGCTCCAGCACGTCCCGGCCCGCCTCGCTCTTGACCCCGAGCCGGTAGCGGCCCAGGCGCCGGAAGCGGCGCAGAACGAGGAGGAGAGGGCCGATGAGGAACAGCAGCACATAGCTGCGGAATCTCGGCACCTGGAGGTCCGGACGATCGAGGCCGAGGCGATAGAGCACCGGATCAGCCAGCCCCGCCTCGCGCAGCCGAGCGGGAACGCCGTCCTCGAGCCGGAGCACGCTGGCCCAGTAGTCGGCGTACAGGTAGGGACCGCGGAGCAGGCCGCGGTCCCTGAGCCACTCGGCCAGCGACTGGACCGCTCCCTCCTCCGCCCGTGGCCGGTCTTCCGCGTTCATCCGCCTGCCCCTCCCGTGGCCCGGCGCCGTTGTGCGCCTCGTCGGTCGGACCCACATTCCGCCGGTCCGCGACTCGGTCCCGCTCGCCTGAATCTAAGCCGGGAGGCTCCATGCGCTTCAACCTCGTCCGTCGCGCACCGGCGGTCGCCGGATCCATCCTGGCCCTGGCCCTCCTCCTGGCACCCTCCGGCTCGTTCGCCCAGTCGGCGAGCGGCTCGCCGGACTCCGTGCGGGGCGTCCGCTGGTTCCCGCGCACCAGCCCCTTCCCCTCGCTCCTGGCCGACCCACGCGAGGTGGGACTCAGAGGCTCCTTCATCCTGGCCGACCGGCCACGGCTCGGCGCATACAGCGGCCGCAACATCGAAGCGGACGTGGCCGTGGGACACCGGTTCGGCGTCGTGAGATTCCAGGAGGCCACGGCATCCCGTCCCGCCGTGCAGCTCGGCTTCGAGGTGGGCGTGGTCTCCCGCTTCTACATGCAGACGTCCACCCGGGACCTGATCGACGTGACGTACCGCGTGGGCGTGCCCCTGTCGCTGGGGTGGCGCGGCTGGGAGGGGCGGCTGGAGCTACTGCACGAGAGCTCGCACGTGGGCGACGACTTCCTGTCCCGGTTCGGCTTTCCGTACGGGTCCTTCCACGAGGTGAGCCGGGAGGGCGTGGAGCTCCTCGTGGCGCGCCGGGTCACCCCCGATATCCGGGTCTACGTCGGGGGGGATGCCAACTTCCACGCCAATACGTCGGTGGAGAGGACCGACGTGCGCTGGGGAGCCGAGTGGGATCCCGCGCCGGGCCAGGGCCGGGGCGATAGCGCCCACCTCGCGGCGTGGCCCTACGCCGGGGCGGATTTCTTCCTCAGCGAGGAGAACCGTCGAGTGGCGGGGAGCGGAGTCGCGGGCGTGGGCCTGCGCGTCGAGGGCGTGACGCTGCGGCTCGAGGCACGGGGCCACTATGGACCCTCCACGATGGGCTATTTCCGGAACACGCCCGAGACGTTCGCCGGACTCGGATTGCGGGTCGTGCTCTAGCCGCCTCGCCCGTCCTCTGGCGATCCTCGCCGTCCCACGACCGCTCCGCAGGCACGAGGGAGAGCATGACGACCTTCCCGCCCGACCCGGAGGAACGCGACCTGGTGGCCGTGAAGAGCGTCGCGCGGCCCGACGGAGGCCGCCGGTTCGCGCTGGAGGAAGGACTCGGCGAGGAGGCGGCGGGCCTCCGGGAGCTGCTCGGGGCGCAGCGACACGAGAGCGACCTGGTGAGCGCCATGCGGGAGGTGGGTTTCCACCTCACCATGATCGGGGGAGGCGCCTCGCCCGAGGAGACGCGACGCTTCTACTTCCGGAAGGTCGGGGGGAGCGCGGAGGGCAGCTGACCGGGAGACCGCCGGACGGCGTCGGTCGTGAGCCGCGGATCGGCCGCCCGTGCTCAGCCCACGTCGACGCCGGACACACGCTCGGCGGGTCCGGCGCGCTCGACGCGCGCCACGACCCGCAGGACGTCGCCGGCTCTGAGTCCGGGCGGCAGGAGATCCCGAGGGAGCTCGAATCCGCGTCCGTCCGCGATCTCGAGGAGCTCGACCACATCCTCCGTCACGTCGAACACCACGAGCTTCCTGCGCTCGGTGTCCGTGGCACTGTGCATGGCATCCATCCCGTCTCGCTTTCGCACGGTCCCGCGGCGTTCACGGGCGGCGCGGACAAGCGCCGCGCTCGACGGGACACGGTTCAAGCCACGTGCCGCCCGCGCACCCAGGTCCCATGACCCGTAAGCTACATGATAATAGACACTTAGACACATCGTAGCATACGGCGGACCGGCGGGGTCCGCGCGGCGACCGTGCAGCTTCCCTCCGGCTTGGCGATCTGCGAGGGCTTCCCGGGCGGCGCCTCCACGCCCCCGGAGCCTGGCCTCCGGGCGGTGTCGGATGGTCCGGAGGCCGGGAGATCCCTCCGCCAGGTGGTGCGGCCGATCTCGCCTCAGGAGCCCTCTTCCGGCTCCGACGAGTTCCAGATGTCGCGCCAGATCTTCCACGACCCGTCCTTGCCCTTCACCACCACGTTCATCCACGGGCCACCCTGGGAAATCGTGTTCCCGTCCTCGTCTTTCCCCGTGAGCTCGTACGTGCCCCAACCCGCTCCCCAGTCCCCCGTCATTCTTGCTGCCCGTGACCGTGAGCTTGATCGTGATACCCTTGTAGTTCTGCATGTCGGCCACGATGTCGTCCGTCCCGCGCTGGGGATCGGCTCCCGGCGGGTAGCGGATGGCGTCAGGCGTGTACAGGGCCGCCGTGGCGTCGTAGTGTCCCGCGTTGAAGGTCGACTCCCACTGGGCGAGCAGCTTCGCCATGGGATCCTGGGACTGGGCGCGCAGGGCTCCGGCGGAGGCCACGCACAGAGCGACCGCGACGAGCAGGACGGGACGGTACCGCATGAGGCACACCTCCTGGAGTAAATTAGGTATGGAAAAGTCTTAGATCTTTAACATGGCACGATTTACGTGCCTCCACAAGGGAGTCCTCGAGCCGGGAGCCACTGACGCCATGAAGCCGCGCGTCCTCGTGTTCAGGTGCCTGGCGACCGTCGCCGCCGGGGCGGTGACCGTCGGAAGCGCCCGGGCATCGGTGCCGGGTGCGATCGGGGGCCGCGCGACCGCCGCCGACACGACGGTCCTCGCCCTCCGGCACGCCACGGTCATCGATGGCACCGGCGCGCCGCCCGCGCCGGATCGCACCGTGCTCATCCGGGACGGGAAGATCGCGGCCGTGTACCGGACGGGGACTCGGACCCTCCCCGACGGTGCCCGGACCGAAGACCTGTCGGGCCGGCTGGCTCATCCCGGGCCTCATCGACGCCCACGTCCACCTCACGGGCGCCGCCCCCGACATGGCGGCGTATGGGAAGCTCCTCGGCTGGGCGCTCCGGAACGGGATCACGTCGGTGCGGGACATGGCCGGCGATGACCGCACCCTCGCGTATCTGTCCCGACAGGCGGAGATCGGGGAGATCGCCTCGCCCGACATCTACTACGCCGCGCTCATGGCCGGTCCGACCTTTTTCGCCGAGGACGGGCGCGCGCAGGCGGCCTCGGCCGGCGAGGTGGTCGGGCAGGCGCCCTACATGCGACAGATCACCGGCGCCACGGACCTGGCGCTCGCCGTGGCCGCCGCGAGGGGGACGGGGGCCACGGCGCTCAAGCTGTACGCCAACCTCCCCGCCGCCCTGGTGCGAGGCCTGACGGCCGAGGCGCACCGGCAGGGTCTGCTCGTGTGGACCCACGCGACCATCTTCCCGGCCGGGCCCATGGACGCGGTGCGGGCCGGCGCGGACGCCATCTCGCACAGCGCCTACCTGGCCTGGGCGGCGGCCGACCGGATCCCGCAGGACTACGGCGTCCGGGCCCGGGCGGACTACCGGCACATCGCGCCGGACGACGCCCGGATCCTGGCCGTGCTCGACAGCATGAAGTCCCGCGGCACCATCCTCGACGCGACGCTGTGGGTGTTCGCGCACGAGGTCGCGGAGGAACCGGGAAGCGTGGGGCCCGGGCTGGTGGACTGGGAGGGCGCTGTCACGCGGGAGGCGCATGCGCGCGGCGTGCTGGTGGACGCCGGCACCGACGACCTGGGCTCGCCGGAGGACACGGTGCCCAACCTCCATCGGGAGATGGCCTACCTGGTCGAGCACGCGGGCTTCACGCCGCTGGAGGCGATCGTGGCGGCGACGCGCGTGTCGGCCATGACGATCGGGCAGGAGGCCACCCGCGGGACCATCAGCTCGGGGAAGCGCGCCGACCTGGTGGTCCTGTCGGCCGACCCGACTGCCGACATCCACAACACGCGCCGCGTCGTGGAGGTGTTCGAGGAGGGCCGCGCCCACGAACGCTGAGCGATCCGCCGGAGCCGGCCTGCAGCGGGTCTTCCGGGTCCGCGACGGCCTGGCGGTCTCGGTCGGCATCGTCATCGGCGCCGGCATCCTCCGCACCCCCGGCGCCATCGCCGGCTACCTGGGCCGCCCCTGGCTCATCCTGGCGGTGTGGCTGCTGGGCGGCCTGGTGGCCGGCCTCAGCACCCTCCTCCTGTCCGAGATGGCCGCCGCCCTCCCCACGGCGGGAGGGAAGTACGTATACGCCCGCGAGGCGTGGGGGCCTGCGGTGGGTTTCGTGGCGGGGTGGGCCGAACTGCTGGTCGCGAGAGGCTTCTCCGGGGCGGCCAAAGCGGTCGTCATCGCGGAGTACCTGGGACTCCTGGTCCATGGCGTGAACATCCCGGTCGCGGCCGGGACAGTGGTCCTCCTGTTCACGGCCCTGCACCTGGCCGGAGTGCGGACCGGGCGCGCCTTCCAGAACGCCAGCACCCTGATCAAGGTCGTCCTCCTCCTGGTCATCGCCGCCGCCGGACTGGCGGCGGGGCTCGGAGCCGGGGGAGGAGGAGCGGCCGCGGCGGTCCGCGTGGCGCCGGGCGCCGGTGGCGTGGCTCCGGTGACCCTGCTCGGCCTCGCCCTCGCCTACCAGAACGTGGCGTTCGCCTACTACGGGTGGGAGGACGCCGCCAAGATGGCCGAGGAGACGCGCGATCCCGGTCGCTCCCTGCCGCGCATCCTCCTCGGCGGAGCCTGCGGCGGTCGCCCTCCTGTACCTCCTCGTCAACGGCTCCTTCCTGGCCGCCCTCACGCCGTACGCAGATGGCCGGCTCCAAGCTGGTGGCCCGGGAAGCGGTGGCCGGGACGTTCGGGCGCGCCTCCGGCACCTTCGTGATCGTCGCGGGTCTGCTCATCCTCCTCAGCAGCCTCAACGTCAACTTCCTGGGCATGCCGCGGGTGGCGCTCGCCCTGGCGCGGGACGGCCTCGCTCCGCGGGCCTTCGCGCGGGTCGGGAGTCACGCGGAACGCCGGTCCCGGGCCTTCTGTTCATCGCGGCGGTGCTGTTCGCCCTCGCGATCACCGGGGCGTTCGAGTGGATCATCCGCTTCATGATGCTGGTGGCCATCTCGGTCGACACCGTCGTGCTGGCGGGCTTCTTCCGGCTGCGGCGGACGCGGCCCGAGCTGCACCGCCCGATGCGGGTGCCCGGCTGTCCGTGGCTTCCGGGCTTCGCTCTCCTGTTGCAGGTCCTCGTGCTGGCCGCCATCGTGGGCACGCAGCCACGCCTCGCGCTGGGGGGTGGGGCGATGCTGCTGGCGCTCGTCGCGGCCGGCGTCCTGACGGCGCGGCGAGGGCCCCCGCCCCGTGCCGGTAATCGAACCCCTACCGGACCGACTCCCTGAGCCCCGACGGAGCTCGACATGACGCCCGTTCGCACGTGGTCCGTACGCCGCGCTCCGCTCCTCGTCGCCGCGGGGCTCACCGCCCTGGGCGGCTCGAGTCCGGCCGCGGCCCAGAGCCCGACGCTCAGCGCCCCCGGCCTCGGTACCCTGACCATGCCGACCTCGGCTCGCTCGGACTCCGCGCAGCGCGCCTTCCTGCGGGGCGTCCTCCTCCTGCACCTGTTCGAGTATCAGCGGGCCGAAGCCGCGTTCCGCGCGGCCGAGGCGGCCGAGCCCGGCTTCGCCATGGCCACCTGGGGCGAGGCCATGACCCACACGCATCCGGTGTGGAACCGGCAGGACGTCGCGGCCGGCCGCGCGGCTCTCGCCCGGCTTGCGGCGACACCGGCCGCGCGGGCCGCGAAGGCTCCCACGCCGAGGGAGAAGGCCTACCTCGCCGCGGTGGAGATCCTGTACGGGACGGGGCTCAAGGCACGCCGAGACACGCTGTACTCGGAGGCGATGGGCCGCCTGGCGCGCGCGTATCCCGGTGACGACCAGGCCCACCTGTTCTATCGCCCTCTCGCTGCTGGGACTGAGCCAGGGGGTGCGGGTCGTCCCCACCTACCTCCGGGCCGCCGCCATCGCCGAGAGCGCCCTGGCGCGCGAGCCGCACAATCCGGGCGCCGCCCACTACCTGATCCACGCGGTCGACGACCCGGAGCACGCCGCGCGGGGCCTGCCCGCCGCCCGTGCCCTGCTGGCCGAGGCGACCGACGCCGGCCACGGCGAGCACATGGCCTCGCACATCTTCATGGCCCTGGGCATGTGGGACGACGTGGTGGCGGCCAACGAGACCGCCGTGGGGGTCGTCGACCGAGCGGCTGGCCGCAGCGGGCCGGCCTGCGCTCGTCTGCGGCCACTACCCGAGCTGGCTCGAGTACGGCTACCTGGAGCAGGGACGGATCGGGAAGGCCCGGGCCGTGCTTCACGCCTGCTACCAGCGGGCCATGAGCGCCGCGAAGCGCTCCGGCTCGAGCGACCCCGACAACTCCGTGGTCGGCTCCTACGCGATGATGCGGTCCCGCTTCCTGGTGGACGTGGCCGGAACGGGCGCCGAGGTCGGCGGCCTGGACGGTGGACCCGGGCTCGAACACGTTCGCCGCGCTCACCGACGCGTTCGTGAGCGGGACTGGAGGCGGCGCGGAGCGGGGACGACCCGGGGCTCCACGCCGCTCGCGCGTCCTACGACAGCCTCGCGCAGCGAGCTCGCGGCCCGAGCCGCGTCGGAGGGCTGGTCCGACCCCGGAGCTGACGGAGTTCGAGAAGCGCGTTCGGACGCTGGGACTCGAGCTCCGGGGCCTGGAGCGGAGGGCGGCCGGAGACGACGCCGGCGCCGTGGCGGACCTCGAGAGGGCGACGGCCACCGAGGACTCCATGGCGTTCGCCTTCGGCCCGCCGTTCGTCGACCAGCCGGCGCACGAGCTCCTGGGCGAGGTGCTGCTGGCGGCGCACCGGCCCTCCCGTGCCGCCGAGCGAGTTCCGCAGCGCCCTGCGGCACGCGCCGCGTCGGACGCGATCCCTCCTGGGGCTGGCCCGGGCCTCCGAGGCCGCGGGAGACACCGTGGCCGCTGCGCGGAGCCTACCGTGAGCTGGCGGCCATCTGGCACGCGGCGGACGCGGACCTCCCGGGGCTGGTGGAGGCGCGATCTCGGGCGCCGGCCGGGAGCGCCGGCGCTGGACACTAGAGGCGCCGCCGGCGGCGGCTCCGGATCGGGAGGCTGAAGGAGCGCTCTCCCGATCGTCCGGCGGCGGGCGCTGGCGGCCCCTAGCCTCGCCCCGGGACTCCTCCCCACATTGGCGATCATGAATACGCTACGGAGCATCTCGGCCGCCGTCTGCCTGGCGCTCCTGGGCGCCGCGACGGCATCCGCCCAGGAGGCGGACAGCACCTTCATCCGGCAGAACTACGTCAAGCACGAGTACCGCATCCCGATGCGGGACGGCGTGAAGCTGTTCACCATCGTGTACGTGCCCAGGGACGCGTCCCCGACGCACACCTACCCGATGGTGATGGAGCGTACCTGCTATTCGATCCGACCCTACGGCCCGGACGCCTACCCGAGCCGGCTGGGACCCGACCGGTTCATGATGCGGGACAAGTACATCTTCGTGTACCAGGACGTGCGCGGGCGCTACATGTCCGAGGGCACCTTCGTGAACGTGCGCCCCTTCGTCCCCGACTCCATCAAGGCGAAGAACCCGAAGGCCGTCGACGAGGCGTCGGACACCTACGACACCATCGCCTGGCTGCTGAAGAACGTACCCTACAACAACGGGCTCGTGGGACAGTGGGGGATCAGCTACCCCGGCTTCTACACGACCATGGGGGCGCTGTCGGGGCATCCGGCCCTGGTCGCCGCCTCGCCGCAGGCGCCGGTCACGAACTTCTACTTCGAGGACTTCCACCACAACGGCGCCCTGACGCAGGGCTACTTCTACACCTACCCGGTGTTCGGCGTCCAGCACCCCCACCCGACCACCGAGAACTGGTGGATGCCCGAGATGCAGCACGTGCTGGGCACCGAGGGGCAGCAGGGTCGAGGGTTCTTCGGAGGGGCCCGGAAGATCCAGGGGCTGCCCGACGACTACGACTACCAGCTCAGCCTCGGGCCGCTCCGCAACACGACCGAGAAGTTCTACAAGAACAACTTCTTCTGGGAGGAGATCGTCCACCATCCCGACTACGACGCCTTCTGGAAGGCGCGCGCCGTCGGCCCGGACATCGTCGAGCACATGAAGACCGGCGCGCCCATGCCGGCCATGATGGAGGTGGGAGGCTGGTTCGACGCCGAGGACCTGTACGGTCCGCTCCAGGTCCACCGCATGGTCCAGTCGCAGGACCCCCAGCGCTTCAACGGACTCGTGTACGGGCCGTTCCGCCACGGCGGCTGGTCCGCGCAGGGCGTCGTTCACACCGTGCACGGCGACATCTACTTCGGCGACTCGCTCGAGACGAAGTTCCAGCGCGACGTCGAGGCGAAGTTCTTCCACCACTTCCTGAAGGACGGCGGCAAGGGACCGGTGGGGCTGGCCCAGGCCCACATGTTCGACACCGGCAAGAAGGTGTGGGACAACTTCGAGACCTGGCCCCCCGCGGCCGCCACCAAGCGCTCGCTCTACCTGGACCCGCACGGCTCCCTGTCCTTCGAGCCGCCCCGGGGCGGCCCGGCCTACTCGGAGTACGTGAGCGATCCCGAGGAGCCCGAGGCGAGCCGCTGCCGGCCGCCGACGATCCAGGGCCTCACCATGTACCAGTACATGAGCGACGACCAGCGCTGCTTCGACAACGACCGCGGCGTGGTTACCTTCGAGACGCCGCCGCTGGACCACGACGTGACCCTGGCCGGGCCCATCGAGGTGCACCTGTTCGCGAGCACGTCGACGGACGCCTCGGACTACGTCGTGAAGCTCATCGACGTCTACCCGATGGACGAGCCCGACAGCCCGTACCGGCCCGACAAGGAAGTGCACTACGCCGGCTACCAGCAGCTGGTGCGCGGCGAGATCATGCGCGGGCGCTACCGGGACGGGTTCGACGACCCGAAGCCGTTCGTGCCGGGGAAGGTCACGAAGGTCGACTTCCGGCTCCAGGACGTGCTGCAGACGTTCAAGAAGGGGCACCGGATCATGGTGCAGGTGCAGAGCACCTGGTTCCCGGCCTTCGACCGGAACCCGCAGCACTACGTGCCCAACATCTACGACGCCACGCAGGGCGACTTCGTGAAGGCCACCGAGCGCATCTACCACACGCCCGAGCAGCCCAGCCGGCTGGACGTGGAGGTGCTGCCGGGCGGGTCTCCGTAGTGGAGCGGACGGGGGCGCGACGGCCGGAGGCGTGATCCGGACGGCCCCGTCCGAGACCGCGCCGCTCGGCACGGTCCTGGTCAAGCGACCCGAGGAAGCGTTCGGGAGCGCGGAGCGGATCGAGGCGGAGTGGCGCGACCTGGGCTACGCGTCGCCGCCCGACTACGAGGCCGCGTGCGCCGAGCACGCGGCCTTCGTCGAGCTGCTCCAGGCCATGGGCGCGCAGCCCACCTACCTGCCGTCCGCCCCGGACACCGGGCTCGACTCCCTGTACGCCCGCGACGCGTCCATCGTGGGGCCGCGGGGCGCCATCCTGTGCCGCATGGGCAAGGAGGCGCGGCGCGCCGAGCCGGAGGCGGAGGCTCGTGCATACTGGATGATGGGCGTCCCCGTCCTCGGCGGGATCGAGGCTCCGGGGACCGTGGAGGGCGGCGATTTCGTGTGGCTCGACGAGCGTACCGCGGCCGTGGGACGCGGCTACCGCACCAACGCCGAGGGTATCCGCCAGCTACGCGAGCTCCTGGCCGACGACGTGGACCGCCTGCTCGTCGTGCCGCTCCCCCACTGGCGAGGACCCGGCGATGTCTTCCACCTCATGTCCATCCTGAGCCCGGTGGACCGCGATCTGGCCGTGGTCTACTCGCCCCTCCTACCCGTGCCCTTCCGGGAGGCGCTCCTGGAGCGCGGGGTCGAGCTGGTGGAGGTCCCGGACGAGGAGTTCGACGCGCTCGGCTGCAACGTGCTGGCCGTGGCTCCGCGCCGGTGCGTCATGGTGGAGGGGTGTCCGGTCACGCGCCGCCGGTTGGAGGCGGCGGGCGCCGAGGTGCGCACGTTCGCCGGCCGCGAGATCTGCCTCGAGGGGCAGGGAGGACCGACCTGCCTCACGCGGCCTGTGGTACGGAGGACCGAGGGCGGACCGACGGGTTGAGCCCGGCGCCTCGATCCATTCGGCGACCGCCTCGCGGCTCCGGGGCCCACGCCGGAGCCGCGACCAGACGCTCAACCGACGACGGCGCAGGATTCGGGGTGAATCCACCGGAATGATTCGATCAGCCATCCGACGTTCGTAGTCGGTAGATCTTGGGCAGACTTCCTATTGTGACCGCCCGAGTTGTTGATACTACGTTGACGAAGCTATTTAGAATTGCTACAGAGGTCTCTGGCCGGCCATGGACCAAGTCTTGTCAGAACTCACTCTGGGCGAGCGACAGGAGAAGCCTACCGAAAGTCCCCACAGGCCCAACATTCCTGCTACCTCGGAGGCCGTAATCGGATTGCCCGCTCGCAAGTACTCGATTGTGACCGCCGCTTCCCTCCTTGTTGCAGTTCTCCCGATCTCCCTTAGACACGTGTCGGCCAGCCCCTCAGGCGATAGGGGTGTTCGATCTTGGCATGTCACATGGAGTAGAGCGTGTGCTGAGGGAACGTGTGTCTTCAAATTCTTCTGGGACTGCGTGACCCCCAACAACCCATTCCCGCAACCGAATTCATGCGACTATCGAGATCCAGGCTGTTTGCCATAGGGGCGCAAAACCTCTATGAAGTGCCGGCACCCAGATCATGGTGGCAGGTCTCAAGTCGGTTCAAGAGCTACCCCGCTTGTAGTCCGACACGCTCCGCAGGTCGAGGATGTTCCTACGGCGTCCGTTCGGTCACCCAGCGAGAACCAGTGCGCCGACATGCAGGAAGGCACTGTGCGGTGCGAGGCAACGCTCGATACGCGTGACCGAGTATATTCCCCAATACAAGGAGGATAGCATGCGCACCAAGAGGCTCCAGATGGTCGCAGCCGTTTCCGCCAGCATGCTGGCCCTCGCCCTGCCCATCCACTTTGGACACGCTGCGTCAGCGCCGGGCGTGGTCGCAGAGATGACAACCTGGCACATTTCCTGGAGCGAGGCGTGCGCGCAGGGGAGCTGCGCACCCAAGGACAATTGGGACTGCTGGTGACCCGGCGCACCCCTTCCCGACCCGAACCACTGCGACCCTTGGGATCCTGGTTGTCTGGATCAGTAGCGGATCAAGCTCTGCCCATCGCTCGCATGCCGGCCGGGATGCATAGTCCATCGCGTGCCGGCGCTGGGCAGGCTGTCCTCACAGCGCTTCTGTTACTTCTGGCCAGCTGTCACGCCGACTCCCGCGAGGCGGTCCGCTCTCCCGTCACGGACACGAACAACCAGGGAGACTCACCAGCGGCGAGCGCCGAGAGTCCTCCCCAACCGGCCGCTGCGGCATGGCATGTCGACCCGGCGTCTCGTCTGCGAATTGGACGAGCAGCAGGAGACCCCGAGTATCTGTTCGAACGAGTCAATGGCGTCCAGGTCCTGGAGAATGGGAGAATCGCCATAGCCGACGCCGGCTCCGAGTCGGTCCGCTTGTTTGACGCTTCCGGGCATTGGGTCGCCACTGCCGGTGGGTTTGGTGGGGGGCCGGGCGAGTATCGCGGACTGAAGTGGATCGGCGAATGCAGTCCTGACACCCTCTATGCGTACGATGCTGTCAACTGGAGGATTACAGAAATCGACGCCGACGGAGGCGTTGACCACATGTTCACGCCGGCGCTCCCATCCTCCGATATCCCGCCGCTGCGCGTTGCGTGTGCTCCCGATGGTAATGTGATCCTGATGGGTTGGGGTGGCCTTCGACCGGACCACGCGATGATGGCCTGGCGTCCAGACGTTCCGATCGCCGTCGTTGACCAGGACGGCCGGCTCGTCAGGGACATTGGAACCGTCCGTGGCAACGAGCGATACGCCTTCGCTCGCAGCGTTGGTCCCATGCCCCTCGGAAAGTCGACGTTGATCGCGGGAGGTGCAAGCCACGTCTACGTTGGAACAGGTGACAGCTATGAGATTCGGCAGTACGGTCGTAGGGGCCAGTTCATCAGAACGGTCAGGCTCGGCCGTCGACCTGTTGCCATTACGGACCGCGACATCAATGCGTTCACGGACAGTGTACTAGCTCTCACACAGAGCAGCGCCAAGCGAAACATCTGGCGCAAGCAGCTCGAGGAGGTCCGGTTTCCAGCCACTCTCCCGGCCTACGAGTCCCTGCTGGTCGGGGGAAAGGGCTGCCTGTGGGTCGAGGATTATGCTAGACCGGGAACAGCTTCCGACCGTACATGGTCTGTCTTCGCCCCATCAGGTCGGCTTGTTGCGACGAGTGCTACTCCACATGGCTTGCAGGTGCTGGATATCGGCCCATCAACCATCGCCGGTGTCACGGCTGATTCTCTAGGAATCCAGCATGTCGAGGTGCACTCACTGCTTCGTGACTCCCCGCAGGGAGCCGAGGCCTGTGGTGAGACTCAAGCAAGAGGGCCAGCCTGAGGCGAGCGCGCCGGCGGCCGCCTCGGGGTCGAGCCCCGGGACGGCCCGCTCTCGCGCTCAGCCGCCCACGTTGTCCGTGGACTCGATGAACTTCGCCACGTTGTCGTGCAGCTCCTTCAGCGCCGGAACGTGCGCGTACACCATGTGGCCGGACTGATAGAAGTCGTAGGAGATGTTGTCCTGCAGCCGGCGCTCCATGGGCAGGTGCTTCATCGTGTAGACGGCCGCGTAGAAGGGCGTCGCCAGGTCGAAGTAGCCCGAGTTGAGCAGCACCTTCAGCTTCGGGTTCGTCTTCATGGCCTGCGCCAGGTCGAGCATGACGTTGGTCGCGCCGATGCTGCCGAAGCGCGTCCCGGGCGCCCGGTGCTTGAAGCTCCATCCCTTGGCATACAGGCCGATCTCCGGCCGGTACGACTTGCCCTTCCCGAAGTCCAGCGTCTTGCGCACGTAGTCGTTGAACAGCGACACGTACGCCGAGCTGATCGCGGAGGCCTGGGGATCGTAGGACGCCTCCTGGCTGAGGGGATCGATCGTCGGGCCGGCGAAGCGGGTGTCGAGCCGGCCGACGGTCTCCTCGTCCTGGGCGAGCAGGTTCTTGGTGAACTCGCCGCCGTTCACGCGAAGGTCCGCCTTCATCAGGTAGTCCACCGGAAGGCCGATGTACTGGTGCATCTTCTCGGCGACCGAGCGCAGCGTGGCCGAGTCGAGGGCCGCCCCCTGGTCGAGCGCCTGCTGGTACGGGCCCATGGCGAAGCTCTCGACCTCCTTCAGGAAGGGCTCGAGCTCGGCCGGCCGGTCGGCAGCGCGTGGTGGTACCAGGCCGTGGCCGCGTAGGTGGGCAGGGCGAGCTCGTAGGTGAGGTCCATGCCCGGGTTCATCTGCGGACCATCGACGTCCGAGAGGTCGTAGCTCAGGATCTCGGAGAGGAGGACGACGCCGTTCAGGTCGACGTCCTTGCCGTTCTCGAGGTCGTTGGAGAGCACGGCCGAGCGCGTGGTGCCGTAGCTCTCGCCGAACAGGTACTTGGGCGAGTTCCAGCGCCCGTACTCCGACAGGAAGCGGGTGATGAAGTCCGCGAACGCGTGCGCGTCGGCGATCCACGCCGTAGAAGTCCTTGTCGGTGCCGATCGCCGCCCTGGTCCTTGCCGATGATGCGGCTGAAGCCGGTGCCCATGGCGTCCACGAACACCAGGTCGCTGGCGTCGAGGAGGCTGTAGTCGTTGTTCACCAGCTTGTAGGGCGCGGCGGCGGTGTGGCTGTGGTCGGCCGTGGTCACCCGGCGCGGCCCGAAGGCGCCCATGTGGAGCCACACGGTCGAGGAGCCCGGACCGCCGTTGTACAGGAAGGTGACGGGCCGGCTGGCGGGGTCAGCGCCCTGCTTGAAGTAGGCGACGTAGAACATGCTGCCGGTCGGCTTGTCCTCGTCGTTCTTGAGGATGATGGTCCCGGCGACGGCCCTGTACGAGATCTGCTTGCCCTCGACCGTGACGGTGCCGTGAGTGACGGACTGCTCGGGCTGGACCGCCGACTTCCTGGCCGGCGCGCCCGAGTCCGACGGACTCGACTGCGCCACGGAGATGGCGGGCGTGAAGAACGCGCAGGCCGCGAACAGCGCCGCCAGGGTCGCGAAGCGCCTCATGGTGACTTCTCCTGTGCTCGATGGAATCGATCGATCGGAACGGCGTCCCCGGTGATGGGGCGGGAGCGTGGCGCGGCACGCCCGGGGAGCCGGAGGAGGTCCGGCTCTCGGATCGCGTCTGTGGTCGGGACTCGTCGCTGCGACACGCTCATGGTCGGGCGCCACGATAGGACGGGCCTCCATCCGGCTGCAACAGGCACCGCCTCCTCCTTGCCCGTGCCCGGCGGGGCACGCGAGGTTGACCGCCGCGTGACCTCCGACGTCGGGGGTGCGCCCGTGACCCTCGAACCGAAGCCGTACGGAGTGCCCCGATGAGCTCAGCCAGCCCGCTACCCGCCCTTCGATCGCGCGTCACCTCCGGCACCCGGGGCCGATCGGCCGAGCGCCGACCTCCCTTGGTCACCGTCCTGGCGCTCCTCTGGCTCCTCCCCCTGGCGGCCCCGGCGCCCGCGCGGGCCCAGGCGCGGCCGGGCGCGGATCCGGCCCTGGCGGGCCGGGTCGACACGATCGCGTCACGGGTCCTGGAGACGACGGGCGTTCCGAGCGCCTCGGTCGCTGTCGTCCGGCACGGGCGCCTGGCGTACGTCCACGCGTACGGGTCGGCCCGGCTGGAGCCGCGGACCCCCTCTGCGGCCGACATGCGCTACGCCATCGGTTCGATCAGCAAGCAGTTCGCGGCCTCCTGCGTCCTCCTCCTGCAGCAGGAAGGGAAGCTCTCCCTGGATGACCCGGTGTCCCGCTTTCTCCCGGACCTGCCCCATGCGGACAGCGTGACCCTGCGCGAGATCCTCTCCCACACCTCCGGCTACCAGGACTACTGGCCGCAGGACTACGTGCCGCCGGCCATGCTGAAGCCGGTGACGCCGCAGGAGATCCTGGACCGGTGGGCGAGCAAGCCGCTCGACTTCGCGCCGGGGACGCGCTGGCAGTACAGCAACACCAACTACGTGATCGCGGGCCTCGTCGTGCAGAAGGTCTCCGGGCTGCCTTTCTTCGAGTTCCTGCGCAGCCGGATCCTGCGGCCCCTCGACCTGGAGAGCGTGGTGAACGTGGACGCGGGACACCTGACCGAATCCGACCCCACCGGCTACATGCGCTACGGCCTCGGCCCCCTCCGCCCCGCCCCGAGCACGGGGAAGGGCTGGATCTACGCCATGGGCGAGCTGGCCATGACGCCCCGCGACCTGGCCAGGTGGGATGTGTCGCTCATCGACCGGAGCCTCCTGGCACCGGCCTCCTACCGGGAGCTCGAGACGGAAGTGCGGCTGAAGAGCGGGGTGGGCACGGGCTACGGCCTGGGCGTCTCGGTGGGCATGCAGAACGGCCACCGGATGATCTCGCACACCGGCGAGGTGTCGGGCTTCACGGCCTCCAACCTCGTGTTCCCCGACGACAGCGCCGCCGTCGTCGTCCTCACCAACCAGGATGCGGCCAGCGCGGCGGGTCTCATCGCCGGTGGAATCGCGCGGCTCCTGTTTGCCCGGCAGGACTCGGCGACTCAGGGCCGCCTGGAGCGGGCCCGGCGTATCTTCCGGAGCCTCCAGCGCGGGACCATCGACCGGTCCCAGTTCACTTCGGACGCCAACGCCTACTTCAGCGACCAGGCGCTCAAGGACTTCGAGTCGAGCCTCGGACCGCTCGGGGAACCTCGCTCCTTTCAGCAGGTGGCCGAGCGAGAGCGGGGCGGGATGCTGGAGCGCGTGTACCGGGTGACCTTCTCGGACCGGACGCTCCGGGTGTGGACGTACGAGATGCCGGACGGAAGGCTCGAGCAGTACCAGGTGGCGCCGACGGACTAGTCGCGGGCCGTGCGGCGGAGCGGAGGTGGCGCGACGTAGCCGGTCTGGCGCACCGCCTCCGCGTCCCTCACTGTCAGGACCGAACGCCACGTCCATGACAGGAGGAAGCTGTGAACCGCCCGCGCCCCGCCGTCCGTCCCCTGGCCTTTCTCCCGCTTCTCGCCCTGGCCGCCCTGCTCCCGGCGTGCACGGCGCCGGGGGGAAACGCCACCTCCTTCACCATCTCGTTCCCCGATTCAGCCCACGACGGACCGATCACGGGTCGCGCTTTCGTGATGATCTCGCGCGACTCGAGCCCCGAGCCACGCTTCCAGGCGGGCCGGTTCTTCGGCTCGGCGCCCATGTTCGCGGTCGACGTCGATTCCCTGGCAGCCGGGAGGCAGGTGACGGTGGACGCCTCGGCCCTCGGGTTCCCCGTGCACGGTCTGGCCGACCTCCCGGCCGGCGACTACTACGTGCAGGGGATGCTGAACGTCTACACGGAGTTCCACCGCTCCGACGGCCACACGATCTGGGCGCACATGGATCACTGGGAGGGACAGCACTTCCAGCGCTCCCCCGGCAACCTGTACAGCGACGTCCTCAAGGTGCACCTGGACCCGGCCCGCGGCTTCCACGTGGCCCTCGACGCGGATCACGTGATCGCGCCCATCCAGATGCCCTCCGACACGAAGTACGTGAAGCACATCAAGATCCAGAGCGACCGGCTCACGAAGTTCTGGGGTCACCCGATGTACGTGGGCGCCACGGTCCTCCTCCCGAAGGGCTATGACGAGCACCCCGACGTCCGCTACCCGGTGGTCTACGAGCAGGGGCACTTCAATCTGAGGCCGCCGTACGGCTTCAGCCCGGACAGCCAGGCCGTACCGGCCGCCATGCGCGCCCGGCTGGCCAATCTCAACCGCGAGACCGGCCACCAGTTCTACGAGAGCTGGATGAAGCCCGACTTCCCGCGCATGATCGTGGTGACCTTCCAGCACCCGACGCCTTACTTCGACGACTCCTACGCGGTGAACTCCCCCAACAACGGGCCGTACGGCGACGCGCTTCTCGAGGAGCTGGTTCCGTACCTGGAGAGCCACTTCCGCATGGTCCGACAGCCGTGGGGCCGGGTTCTCACGGGCGGGTCGACCGGCGGGTGGGAGTCCCTCGCCCTCCAGGTCTTCCACCCCGGGTTCTTCGGCGGAACGTGGACGCTGTATCCCGATCCGGTGGACTTCCGGCACTACCAGCTCGTCAACGTCTACCAGGACTCGAACGCGTTCGTGAGCGGACAGGCCGTGGGCCGCTCCTCGGGATGGGAGTATCCCGAGCACCCGATGATGCGGACGACCGAGGGACAGCCGCTCCAGACCTACCGGGGGATGAGCCGCATGGAGGCCGTGCTGGGGAGCCACGACCGCTCCGGCGAGCAGATCGCGGCGTGGGAGGCGGCCTACGGCCCGGTGGGGAAGGACGGCTATCCCGAGCCCGTGTGGGACAAGCTCACCGGGCACATCGACCACTCGGTGCCCGAGTACATGAAGGAGCACGGCTTCGATCTCAGGGCCTACCTGGCCGCCAACTGGGACTCGATCGGCCCCGACCTGGTCGACAAGATCCACGTCGACGTGGGCGACATGGATACTTACTTCCTCAACGTGGCCGTGTACGACCTGCAGGCCTTCCTGGACTCGACCACGAGCCCGGCGGCCCACGCCACTTTCCGGTACGGCCGGCCCGAGAAGCCGCACGGCTGGCAGCACACGACGACCGCGAACCTGCTGCGGGAGATGGCCGACTACATCACCCGGCACGCGCCGCGGGGCGCCAACACCTCGGCCTGGAAGTACCGGTGACGACGGACGTTCGCGCTTCGTCCGCGACCCTCTACTTGTACAACTAGAGGGAGCGCGAACAGGCTGCCGCGTCGGGGATGGGGTCGCGGTCGGCCAGCCGCCGGGGCCGGCTCCGGGGCCTGCTCAGTCGGTATCGAAGCCCAGGAGGCGGACCGCGTTCCCTCCGAGCACGGCCGCTTCCTCCTCCGCCCCGAGCCCCAGGGCGCGTATCGAGGAGAGCATGGCGTCGAGGCTGCCGATCATGTGCGGGTAGTCGCTTCCGGCCAGGAGGTGGTCCGTCCCGGCGAACTCGATCGCCAGCCGCAGGGCGGCCGGGTCGAAGTTCACCGTGTCGTAGTAGAACTCCCGCAGGACCTCGCTCGGAGGTCGGCGGAGTCGCTCCCGGCAGGCCCGGAACGCCTCGAAGCCACGGTCCAGCCGCTCCGCCACGTACGGGATCGTCCCACCGAGGTGGCACAGGACCCAGCGGATCCCGGGGAAGCGGTCGGGGATGCCCTCGAACACGAGGTGGGCCGCGGCCAGGGTGGTGTCGGCCACGAACCCCACCAGCGGCATCAGCATGTGAGCCTTCATGGCCTCGACGCCGCGCGGATAGGTGGGATGGATGTAGACGACCGAGCCCAGCCGGTCGGCGGTCTCCCACACGGGCAGGAAACGCTCATCGGCGAGCGGCACGCCCCGCACGTTGCTGAACACCATGACGCCCGGCAGGCCGAGCTCGGCGGTGCAGCGCTCCAACTCCGTGGCCGCCGCGGCCGGATCCCGCAGCGGCAGGTTCCCCAGCGCCGCGAACCGTCCGCCGCTCTCTCGGGCAGCCGCCGCGAGCTCGTCGTTCACCAGGCGTGCCAGGGACACGGCCCGCGCGGGAGGGGCGAAGGCGGTGCCCGGCGTGGTCAGGGTGAGGAGCTGAAGGTCCACGCCCTTCTCCTCCAGGACTCGGGCCCGCACCGCGAGGTCGCGGTGTCCGGGGACGAGGACGTTGTAGTCACCGGGGTAGTGGAGGACCGGGTTCCCCGCCGCGTCCTCGGCCACGCGCACGTCGGCGCCCGGCGGGTCGGAGCGGAGCGCCTCGAGGAAGCCGGACGGATAGAAGTGGTTGTGGAAGTCGACGATCATGCCGCAACGTAGCGCGCCCCTTGACAGACACGCCAGTTCTGTTATCATTGATCCTGAGCGACGATCCACGGGCGCATGCCGGGCACGACCCGGACCAGAGTACGAAAGGACCTGGACGCTAATCGTCCCGGTCCTTTTTTCGTAGCTGCGCCGGACGTCGATCACGCCACGCGGAGGGGCGGAGTCCTTCGCACAGAACGATGATCCGCTGGTACGGCACGACCGGACCTCGACATCGTCAAACAGCACCATTCTTTATTGGAGGAACGGTATGCGTACCACCGGGACCGTGAAGTGGTTCAACGACCAGAAGGGCTTCGGGTTCATCACACTGGACGGCGGCGAGAAGGATTGCTTCGTGCACTTCTCCGCCATTCAGGGCGATGGCTTCAAGTCGCTGGCCGAGGGCGAGCGCGTGGAGTTCGACGTTGTGCAGGGTCAGAAGGGCCCGGCGGCGGAGAACGTCACCAAGGTTTAAGCCCGAACGGTCCGATGGGCTCCGGCGCACGTCGCCGAGCCTGAAGGTCCAGCGGAAGGGGCCGGTCCGATACGTCGGGCCGGCCCCTTTCGCATCCTACTTCGTCCACACCAGCAGGACGCCGCAGTCGGATTGCAGATCGCGGTACTGGATCGGAGCCGTCTGTGCGCTCGGATAGGCCTCGATCCCTGCGACGGCCGTGGGGTCGAGGTTGAGGACGAAGTCGGCGGCCGTCTGGCCGGTCATCGGAAGACCGTTCACGTAGACCCGCGTGGCGCACCGGCGCGGACCCTGTCCGATCGAGATGGTCTCACACCCCACCCCGAACCGGCCCCCGGAGTAGCAGGGCCGCACCCTCACGCCGGGCAGGGCACGAAGAGCGCCGCGTACGCCCGCCTGCTCGATCTTGTGCGAGGTGACGTAGTAGCCGGAGCCCGTGGTCATGCGCTGGTAGAAGCCCTGCACCCCGAGCCGGCGGGCGGATCCACGGACCGCGACCTTGAGGCCCGGGAGCTGGCGAGGTCCTCCCGTCACCTCCAGGACCACGAAGCGCGTCCCGCCCGGTTGGAGGGCGACGACCATCGTGTCGGCCCGGCCGTCCGTGAGCTGGATCTCGAGGCGCGCCGAGTCCGTCGGGAGATTGGAGAACCTGAACCCGCCCCCCGCGGTCGTGAGGGTCTCGCGCGCCCTGCCGAGCACGCGGAGGCGCACGGACCCCAGCCCCTGGCCGGAGGCCGAGTCCCGCACGATGCCCATCAGGGTCGCCGCGCCGCTCACCGAGTCGTGGGTGGCGGCCGCGACGGGCTCGGGCGCGCGCGCCACCAGCTCCAGGCGCTCCTCCTCGCGGTCCCGCACGTGGACGACGGCCGTCGCCACATCCGCCTCGTCCGCACCGCCACGCACGACCACTTCGTAGTCACCCGGCGGCACGGGGCCGAGCCGAAATCCCCCGAACGCATCCGCCGTGTCCACGTACGAGGTCCGGCGCAGCCGCACGACCGCGCCCGGAAGGAGGTGGCCCGGCGCACCGGAGTAGGCCACGCCCGATACGTAGCCGGCCGGCCCCAGGAGCACCGTCCGCCCGCCCGGAAGCCCCGCACTCACGACCTCGCCACCCTCGACGTGATAGACCGTGAACTTCCAGGCCGTATCCTGGCGCAGTCTGCGCGTGCCCCAGGCCCCCGTGACCACGCTGCGGTCGACCGACTTCCGCCGCGCGGGGGACTGGACCGACCAGCTCGAGACCAGCCAGGCGCCGTTCGGGAGGCGGTCGAAGGCCAGGTGACCACCAGCCGAATCCGCTCCGGCTGGGAAAACGAGGCCCGTGTACGTGAAGTCCATCGTGCGGAGCGCCGCCGTGCCGCGGTCCACCCACAGCACGCCGCGAACGTCGGGGATCTTCCGACCCGGCACCGGGCGGAAGGCCAGGCCCACGAGGCCGACGGACTGGCGGCTCCGGTCGACGCCGAAGCAGTGGTCCGACGCGAAGGAGGGCGACAGCAGCACGTCCGCGTCGGGGGCCTGGAGGGTGTCACCGCGGAGGTAGCCCCTCGACGAGAGGGTGTCGGCCGGGAGCGTCGTGAACGCGCGGTGCGCCCGCACCACCGCGCTCACGGAGGACCGGGCCACGACCTTGCGGGTCTTCGGGTCGAGATCCCGCTCGTAGCGGCGCACGTCGAGAGCCAGCCTGCCCTTCTCGGACCAGGCCGTCACGCGGAGGGCTTTCCGCGCCTCGGACCACAGGTCGAGCAGGCCCTCGTCGGAGCCGGGCGAGCCGCGGCACTGGTCGCCGACCCGGACGCGGAGGTTCTCGAGGCTGACCGCCTGGATCGGCACGACGAAGGTCCGAGAGACCGTCGCGCCCGCGGCGAGCTCGATCCGATCCGAGGTCCACGTCCGGTACCCGATGCGCTCGATCCGGACGCGGTAGGTGCCGGGCGCGGGCGCCGCGAGCGCGAAGGCCCCGTCCTTCCCCGAGAGGGCGGCGTCGGCCCGTCCGCCGGCGCTGTCGAGGAGGGTCAGGAAGGCGCCCGAGGCCGGCGATCCGCTTCCCTGCTCGAGCACGCGCCCCCGGAGCTGCTGCGCTTCCACGGGTCGCGGTCGCGCGCCGACGGCGGAGAGCGATATCAAGAGGACCGCCGCAAGGATCCCGAAGCGTCCGATTGGCCGGATCCCGGGTCGAGGTCGGTGCGGGCGATCGGTCCGGAACTCCCGTGTCACGGGCAGACTGCGCCTCCCCGGGCTGCGAGTGGCGGAGACGTAAAATGCAAAACTAGAATATCGCCCGGCTGAGCCCCGGCCGGCAATGGCTGGCGCTTCGAGCTGTCCGCGCCCGATCCTCCGCCTGTCTCGCCGACCCTCGCCCGCCTACCTTTCCTCCGTAACCAGCGCGCCGCCCGGAGCCCAACGACCCGGCTCCGGGGCGGCCCTTCAGGTCCCACCTCATCCGAGATGACGCCATGCGCCCTGCACGTCCGAGTTTCCGGGCCCTCCCCGGCCTCCTCGTCGCGGCTCTCCTCGCCCTTCCCGCCGGCGCGGCCGCCCAGCAGCCGGCGGCGCGCCAGCAGCACAAGCAGGGCTTCGACAGCCTGCGCGAGGCCCTGTCCGCGGCCTCGGAGCTGAGAGGCTCCTCGGGACCGCGGGACGTGAACTGGATCGACGGTGGCAAGCGCTTCTCGTACACGACCGGCCGGGCCGGGGACGAGGAGATCCGGGCCTACGATCCGGCCACGGGCGAGGATACGCTCCTGTTCACGGCGAAGGGCCGGACGTTCCCGAGCACGGACTCGCCGTTCACCTACCGCTCCTTCCAGTGGGCCTCGGACTCGCGCCACCTGGTGTTCCAGACCCACTTCCAGCCGCTGTACCGGCGCTCGGGCACGGCCGACTTCTACGTCTACTCCCTGGACGACGGATCCATGACCCTGGCGGCGCGCGGCGCGCGCACCGCCGAGCTCTCCCCCGACGGCTCCATGCTGGGCTACGAGCGGAGCGGCAACATGTACGTGTACGACATGAAGGCCGGGAAGGAGACGCAGCTCACCGACGACGGCACCGAGCACGTGTTCGACGGGCACTTCGACTGGGTGTACGAGGAGGAGTTCGGGATGGCCCAGGGGTGGAACTGGTCGCCCGACAGTCGTCACCTGGCCTACTGGCAGCTGGACGACAGCGCCGAGCCGGTCGTCCAGCTCACCGACTACCAGGGGCGCCATCCCGACTGGACACGCATCAAGATCCCCCAGCCCGGCGACTCCAACGCCACGGTGAAGATCGGCGTGGTCGACGTGCACTCGGGCAAGAACGTGTGGCTCGACCCGGACCTCCGGGGGGAGTACTACATCCCGCGGGTCTACTGGACCAGCCGGCCGGACACGCTGGCCGTGGTGACGCTGGACCGCCCCCAGCAGACCATGAAGCTGTTCTTCTTCGACGTGACCACGGGCGGGAAGCGCCTGGTGCACACCTGGAAGTCGAACACCTGGATCGACGTGTACGACTTCTACGCGGGCATCCAGGACATGCTCACCTTCCCCAGGGGCATGGACCAGTTCTTCTGGATCTCCGACCAGAGCGGCTGGCAGCACGTCTACCGCTACGACTACTCCGGGAAGCTGGTGAACCAGGTGACGAAGGGGGACTGGACGGTCACCCGGGTGGAGGGCATCGACCCGAAGAGCCGTACCGTCTACTACACGTCGACCCAGGTCTCCCCACTCCAACGCGAGATGTACGCGGTGGACTTCGACGGCTCGCACACGCGACGCCTCACCTCCACCGCGGGCACGCACCACGTCGACATGTCCCCGGACACGCGGTACTACATCGACCGCTGGTCCAGCCTGGAGACGCCCGCGCAGGTCGAGCTGTGGGCCACGGGCAAGAAGAAGCTCCGCACGATGGAGGACAACGCGAGCGTCCGGCAGTGGCTGGCGAGCCACGAGTACTCGACGCCGCGACTGTTCCAGTTCACGACCTCGGACTCGGTGCGGCTCGACGCGTCGATGATCCTCCCGCCGGCGTTCGACTCGACCCGCCGGTACCCGGTCATTCTGGCCATCTACGGCGGGCCCGGCTCCCAGGAGGTGTACGACCGTTTCGACACCGACTCGTGGGCACAGTGGCTGGCCCAGCAGGGCTACATCGTCGTGGGGGTCAACAACCGCGGAACCAACAACTACGGCAGCCGGTTCATGAAGATCGTCTACCGGCAGCTGGGGAAGTGGGAGAGCCACGACTTCGCCGAGACGGCCCGCTACATGGCCCGCCAGCCCTACGTCGACGGAAGCCACATCGCGATCATGGGGACGAGCTACGGCGGCTACAGCACGGTCTACACGATGGAGATGTACCCGAGCACCTTCTCCGTCGGGATCGCCAACTCGCCCGTGACGGACTTCAAGCTGTACGACACGATCTACACCGAGCGCTACATGGGCCTCCTGGGAGACAACGAGGACGGCTATCGGCAGGGCTCCGCGGTGGATCACGCCGGCGACCTGCGGGGGCACCTTCTCCTCATCCACTCGATGATGGACGACAACGTCCACCCCCGGAACACGATGCAGCTCCTCACGGCGCTCACCAACGACGGGAAGGACGTGGACCTGAGGATCTACCCGCCGGGTCGCCACGGAGCCGCGTACAACGCGGCCAGCTACCTGCTGATGCGGAGCGTGGAGACCCGGTTCCTGGATCGCGAGCTGGGAGCCGACCGGCCGTGAGGTTGAGCGGGCGGCGCGTGATGGAGGCGAAGGCCGGAGCGGCGACGGGCGCGGAGAGAACGGTGTGACGCACCGCCGCGCCACCTCCCCGGTCCTCGAGTGCCTCCCGTCCGCGGCGGGTGACGCTCTCGTCGAGCACATCCGGACCTCGATGATCGGGCGCGACGAGGCGGTCGTCGGCCCCTGGGGCCCGCGGCGCGTCACCTACGCGGACTACACCGCCTCCGGACGGTCCCTCTCCTTCATCGAGGACTGGATCCGCGACGCGGTCCTGCCCCTGTACGCCAACACCCACACCGAGAGCTCCGGGACGGGCCTCCAGACCACGTGCTTCCGCGAGGAGGCGCGGGCCATCGTGCTCGAGTCGGTGGGAGGGGAGCCCGACGAGCACGCGGTCGTGTTCGCCGGCTCGGGCTCCACGGCCGCCATCGACAAGCTGGTCGGCGTCCTCAACCTCCGGATCCCCAACGACCTGGACGAGCGCCACGGCCTCTCCGACCACATCCCGGTCGAAGAGCGTCCCGTGGTGTTCGTGGGTCCCTACGAGCACCACTCGAATGACCTCCCCTGGCGGGAGTCGATCGCCGACGTGGTCACCATCCACGAGGACCTGCACGGCGGCATCGACCTCGATCACCTGGAGGAGGAGCTGGGCCGCTACGCCGACCGGCCACTCAAGATCGGCTCCTTCTCGGCCGCCTCCAACGTCACCGGCATCGTCTCCAACGTGTCGGCCGTATCGACCCTCCTCCACGAGCACGGGGCGCTCTCCTTCTGGGACTTCGCCGCCTCGGCCCCCTACGTGGAGATCGAGATGCGGCCCGGGCGCGGGGAGCGCCCCGAGCTGGACTACAAGGACGCCATCTTCCTCTCTCCTCACAAGCTCATCGGCGGGCCGGGCACCCCCGGTGTGCTCGTGGCGCGCCGCGCCCTGTTCACCAACCGCGTTCCGGTCGTCCCCGGGGGCGGCACGGTGTGGTACGTGAACCCGACCGTGCAGCGCTACCTGGAGGACCCCGAGCACCGCGAGGAGGGGGGGACGCCGGACATCATCGGCTCCATCCGCTGCGGCGTCGTGTTCAAGCTCAAGAAGGCGGTCGGCGAGGAGCGCATCCGGGAGCGGGAGGAGCGCTTCATCCGCCGGGCCATCGCCACGTGGTCCGAGAACGACCGGATCGAGATCCTCGGCAACCGGGAGGCCGAGCGGCTCAGCATCGTCTCCTTCGTGGTTCGCCACGGGGACGGGCGTTACCTGCATCACAACTACGTCGTCGCGCTCCTCAACGACCTGTTCGGGATCCAGGCGAGGGGCGGCTGCTCGTGCGCCGGCCCCTACGGCCATCGGCTCCTGGGCATCGACGTGGAGACGAGCCACGAGTTCGAGCGCGAGATCGGGAGGGGCTGCGAGGGGATCAAGCCCGGTTGGGTGCGAGTGAACTTCAACTACTTCATCTCCAATGCGGTGGCCGAGTACATCCTCGAGGCCGTGCATCTGGTCGCCCGGGAGGGCTGGAAGCTCCTGCCACTGTATGTGTTCGACCCGATGACGGGGCTATGGCACCACCGGGACGCGCCGGCCCAGCCGGCCATGAGCCTGCGGGACGTGCGGGTGGGCCCGTCGGGCCTCGAGTACGAGCGGGTGCGCCTCACCGAGCCGGAGACGCGCCTGGCCGACTACCTGGAGGCGGCGCGCCGGGCTTTCGCGGCGGCGGACGCGCGCCGGGCCGCCGGCGACGTCGCCGGGGCGCACGGCGTTTCCGGCCCTGCCGTCCCCCTGTCGGCCGACTTCGAGCACCTGCGCTGGTTCCCGCTGCCCGAGGAGATCGCGGCGGCCCCGGCGGGCTGAGCGGATCTTCTCCCACACTCCCGCACGGCCCTCTCCCGACAGACACCGCGGCGCTCCCCGGACAGGTTGAAGCATGGATGGGCCCGGGAAGGCGCCGGAGCGCGCCGCGTGGGCGCGCCTTCCACCCTCCGGCCACCCGGGCGAGCGCGGGAGGTCATCATGCACGTCGATCGAATGCGGGTGCTTCGGGAAGGGTTCGTCGCGGGGCTCATCGGCGCCGCCATCGTGGCGGTGTTCTTCGGCGTCGTGAACGTCCTGGGCGGCCACTCGCCCTTCTACACGGTGGACCACCTGGGGCGCGCCCTGGTCGGGACGGCCCCGGCCGGTGGACCGGGATCGGCGGCGGGACCTGCCCTGGCTTACAACGGGCTCCACCTCCTGGTCTTCCTGCTGATCGGGTTCGCTCTCGCCTGGCTCACCGCGAAGACGGAGCAGCATCCCGCCTTCTGGTACCTGGCGTTCTTCGGCCTGGTGGCCGCGTTCATCTACGACTTCTTTTTCGTGATGATGCTGGCCGGCCGCGCCACGGGCGGGCTGCCGTGGACACAGGTGGCGATCGGTAGCCTCCTGGCCGCCGTGGGCATGATCGCGTACCTGCTGCGCATGCACCCCGCCCTGCGGCGCGCCGCGGACGAGGGCGGCGATCCGGAGTCGAGCGTGCGCCGAACCTGACGCCCCCACAGATTGCTCCCGCCCCGCCCGGTGAGCGGGCGGACGGGTCGGGGCCGGCCCCACACGAGTAGCGGCACGGCCCGGCTCATCCCCGAGGGAGGGAGCGGAGGATTCAGGACATCGAACCGGCGGAGGGCGCGCTCCACGCGGAGTCCCCCCGCGGACGCCAGCTGGCCGGGCTGTCGCTGGCCGCGCTCGGTGTGGTGTACGGCGACATCGGGACCAGCCCGCTGTACGCCCTGCACGAATCCCTGGCCGAAGAGGCGCACCTGCACGCGGATCCCCGCAACGTGCTGGGGGTCCTGAGCCTCATCTTCTGGTCCCTCATCCTCGTCATCTCCATCAAGTACCTGATCTTCATCCTGCGAGCGGACAACCGGGGCGAGGGCGGCATCCTCGCCCTGGCGGCCCTGGTGGCGCCCGCGGTCCGCAAGCTCGGAAAGCGAGTGAGCGCCACGATCTTCCTGGCGGGACTCTTCGGGGCGGCGCTCCTGTACGGCGACAGCATGATCACCCCCGCCATCTCGGTACTGTCCGCCGTGGAGGGCCTCAAGGTGGCCACGTCCGTGTTCGATCCGTACGTGATTCCGATCACGATCGGGATCCTGGTGGGGCTGTTCCTGTTCCAGAAGCGAGGGACGGCGGGGGTGGGGCGGGTGTTCGGTCCGGTCACCATGGTGTGGTTCGCGGCGATCGGCGCCCTGGGACTCAAGGAGATCCTGCTGTATCCGGGCATCCTGGCGGCCATCGATCCCCGGCACGCGGCCGACTTCTTCGTGCGCAACGGCGGCACCGCGTTTGCCGCCCTGGGGGGCGTGTTCCTGGTCGTCACCGGCGGCGAGGCGCTGTACGCCGACCTCGGGCACTTCGGCGCGCGGCCCATCCGGCTCACCTGGTTCGTGCTCGTGCTCCCGGCCCTGCTCCTCAACTACTTCGGTCAGGGCGCGCTCCTCCTGCACAGCCCGGATGCCATCCGGGCCCCCTTCTTCCTCCTGGCGCCCTCCTGGGCACTGTATCCGCTGGTCGTCCTGGCCACGGTCGCCACGGTGATCGCCTCGCAGGCGGTGATCTCGGGCGCCTACTCCCTGACCCGGGGCGCCGTGCAGCTCGGCTACCTGCCGCGCATGCAGGTCGACCACACCTCCGAGACGCGCGTGGGCCAGATCTACGTGCCGACCGTGAACTGGCTGCTCATGATCGCGGCCATCGGTCTCGTGCTCGGGTTCAAGACCTCGAGCAACCTGGCGGCGGCGTATGGGGTGGCCGTGACCACGACGATGGTGGTGACGACCATCCTGTTCGGGGCGGCCGCCCAGTACCGCTGGGGGTGGAGCTTCTGGGTGGCCGGACCGGTGGCCGCCGGCTTCCTGATCGTGGATCTGGCCTTCTTCGCGGCCAACATCCTCAAGATCCCCCACGGCGGCTGGTTCCCGCTCCTCGTGGCCCTCGTCGTCGTGGTCATGATGACCACCTGGGCCCGCGGCCGGGACATCCTGGCCGGCCGGATCCACGCGGGCGTGCTGCCAGTGACGAACCTGCTGGAGAACCTGCAGCGCGGCGGCATTCCCCGGGTCAAGGGCACCGCCGTGTTCATGTACAAGAACCCCGACGGCGTCCCGCCGGCCCTGCTCCACAACCTCAAGCACAACAAGGTGCTGCACGAGCGCGTGATCCTCCTCACCGTGCTCACCGAGGAGATCCCGCGGGTGGACCGGGCCGAGCGCTCGGAGACCGCTGACGTGGGATACGGCCTGTACCGCGTCGTCCTGCGCTACGGATTCGCCGAGGACCCGGACGTGCCCGCGGCGCTGCGGCGCCTGCGCCTGGGGGACTGGGACTTCAAGCTCTCCGAGACCAGCTTCTTCCTGGGGCGGGAGAATCTCCTGGCCACGCCGGGGGAGGGCATGGCGGTATGGCGCGAGCGGCTGTTCGCATTCATGTCCCGGAACGCCCGCCAGGCCACGTCCTTCTTCCGCATCCCCGCCGACCGGGTGGTGGAGCTGGGCACGCAGGTGGAGATCTAGTCCACCCCGCTCTCGGCGCCCGCTTCGCCTCCGGAGCTCCCGGCCGGGGCGGCCCGCGCCCCCGCTCCGGGCCCCAGCGTCTTCCACGCGCCCACCGTGAGCAGAGGCACCGCGAACACGGCGATGAAGGCGTACCCCAGCCAGGTGTAACCGCGGGCCACGAGCGCGATGATCCCGACCCGGGACAGGAGGGCGGCGAGCAAGAGGATCCCGCCGCCCAGGAGCCCACTCCGGACCGGGCCGAGGCCGTTCGAATCGCCCTTCCGCAGGTCCGCGTCGATCCGGTCCACCAGCGCGTGGATGAGCCCCACGCTGGTCTCGAGCAGCGTCCAGCCCATCACGATCCCGAACAACGCGAACAGGGTCGTCCCCCCAACGTCCTGCAGCATGTGGAGCCACGGGACCGGCGCGTCGAACACCTCCGGCGACGGATAGAAGCCCAGGAGGCACAGCCAGGTGAGGGCGAAGGGCAGCGTCATCAGGAGCCCGGACAGGAGCGCCGCCGTCACGGTCTCCCGCCGCTCCGTCTGCCGGTGGAGGGTGAAGAGGACGGCGGGATACACGGCCAGGTTGTAGCCCACGTACACGATCCCGGTCCCGACCACCGCCAGGGTGGACGCGCCCGCGCTCGCAGCGACGACACCGGCGATGGCGCCGCCGTGCGCCAGCGCCGCGGGCGTCCTCTCCGACAGCGCCCTCATGACGCTCGGCCACCGGGTCCCCAGCACGAGCGCGCCGAACAGGAGGTAGGCGGCGTACAGGAGGATGGTGCCCAGGCTCTTGAACGCCTCGATGACGTCGGCCCCGAAGTAGAGGAGGAAGGCGACCGCCAGGATGACGAAAGCGGCGCCCAGGAAGCCCGGCAGGCCCAGGGTCTCCTGGAGGATGTTGGCGGCGGCCGAGGCCACGACCGCGATGACCAGGACGGTCATGGCCACGTACACGAGGTCGAAGGCGGGCCAGGCGCGCCCGATGAGCCGGCGGATGAACGCCTTGTACTCGTAGGCGTGGTAGCGCCGCGCCAACTCGAAGGTGAGGAAGGAGACGACCGTGAAGCCCACGAAGATCGTGAGCACCGCCATCCAGCCGCGTCCCCCGTACCGGGCGCCGTAGGCCACGCTCTCCCGGCCCGTGGCGTAGCCGCCACCGACGAGCACGGACTGGAGGACCACCGCCGGCAGGAGGAGCCGCCCGAAGCGCCCCCGCGTCAGGCGCCGAAAGGCCTGGATCACCAGCGCACGAGCGCCGCTCCCCAGGTGAAGCCCGACCCGAACGCCGTCAGGCACACGAGGTCGCCTTCCCGGACCCGGCCGTCGGCCACCGCCTCGTGCAGCGCAATGGGGATGGAGGCGGCGGTGGTGTTTCCGTAGCGCTGGATGTTGTTATAGACCTTCTCGTCGGGCAGACCGAGCGTCTTCTGGACGGCCTGGGAGATCCTCAGGTTGGCCTGGTGAGGGATGATCATGTCGACCTCCTCCAGCGGCAGGCCCGGCTTCTCCGAGCACCTCGTGCACCGACTCCGGCATCCGCTTCACGGCGTGCCGGAACACCTCGCGGCCCTGCATCGCCGGGACGTGGAGCTTCTCCTCGATGTCCGCGCAGGTGATGTATGGGTCGGTGCGCGCAGCCGGGCATGTCGGTCCACAGCGTCTCGGCGTGACGGCCGTCGGCATGGACCTTAACGGTCAGCACGCCGCGCTCTTCCTCGGTCGGTCGCGAGGATCACCGCGCCGGCGCCGTCTCCGAACAGCACGCCCGTGTCCCGCCCGCGCAGCGACAGGTCGAGGCCCGCGGAGTGCGAATTCGGCCCCCACCAGCAGCACCCGCCGGTAGGCGCCCGTCCGGATCCACGCATCCGCCACGGAGAGCCCGTAGAGGAAGCCGGTGCACTGGTTCCTCACGTCCAGGCAAGGGATGTCGGTCACGCCGAGCTGGCGCTGCAGAAACACGCCCGGTGCCCGGAAAGAAGTGGTCGGGGCTCAGGGTCGCCAGGATGATGCAGTCGAGCTCGGCCGCCTCCATGCCCGCCCGCTCCAGCGCCATGCGCGCGGCCGCCTCGGCCAGATCGGCGCCGGTCTCGTCCTCGGCGGCCCACCGCCGCTCCTCGATGCCCGAGCGCTGACGGATCCACTCATCCGAGGTCTCCATCATCCCCTCGAGCTCGTGGTTGGTGACCACGCGGTCGGGCACGCGGAAGCCGGTGGACAGGAAGCGGGTTCGGGTCATCGGTCACTCCAGGGGACGGTCGGGTGAACGCTCGGCGCGGCGGGCCCGCTCGGCATGCCGCCCAAGATAGGACCCGGCGGAGATGAGCCACGAGTCCGAACGGGCCCTTGACAGTCACCGCCCCTGGCCATACAGCTTTAATCATTCGATTAAATCATGTGACTAACAGCCGGACACGGACCCCATGGTCGAAGCGAACCACGGCGGCGCGGGTCAGGGACGCCGAAGAGGCGATCCTCGAGGCCGCACACGAGGTGTTCGTGCGCCGCGGCACGGCGGGAGCGCGCATGCGCGAGATCGCCGATGCCGCCGGCGTCAACCAGGCACTCCTCCACTATTACTTCCGCAGCAAGGAAGGGTTGGCGCGGGCCGTGTTCGCGCGCGCCGCCCGGCAGCCTGATGCCGGCCGTCCTCGCGGCGGTGGGCGCGGACCTGCCACTGGAGGAGAAGGTGGAGCGTGTGATCGCCACCGAGATGGAGGTGCTGGGGCGACACCCCTACCTGCCCGGGTACGTCCTGTGTGAGCTGACGCACCATCCCGAGCGCGTCGAGCAGCTCGTCGAGGCCGCGCTGGGCGAGGGCGGAGAGGCCGCCGGTCAGACGGCGCTCGCCGTCCTCGGGCCCCAGCTCGCCGAAGCTCGCGAGGCGGGCACGATCGGGCCCATCGACCCGCGGCAGTTCGTGGTGAACCTCCTCGCCCTGGCCATCTTCCCGTTCGCCGCGCGTCCGCTGCTCCAGGTCATGCTCGGGCTGGACGAGGAGGGCTACCAGGCGTTTCTCGAGGTACGGCGGAAGGAGCTCGCGGGCTTCTTCCTTCGGGGGCTGCGGCCGTGAGCGCGCCGACCCTCAGACGTCCCCCGACGCCCGCGTCGACGGCGATCGCGCGCGGGATCGTCGCCGCGGCCGTGGCCCTCTCGCCGGGGTGGGCCGCTCCCGCCCCGGCCGCCGCCCAGCAGGACACCCTGCACCTGGCGGAGCTGCGGGACGCGGCCGAGCGCTTCGACCCGCGAGCCGCGCAGTCGCAAATGCGGCAGCGAGCCACGGGCCTGGAGCTGGCCAACCTGTCATCGGGCTACCTCCCGCAGCTCTCGGTCACCGGGCGGGCGACCTACCAGTCCGACGTCCCCACCGCGCCCTTCACGGGTCCGGGCGGCGTCGGCATCGAGGTGCCCAAGGACCAGTACGCGGCCGATCTCCAGGTGAGCCAGCTGGTGTGGGACGGAGGACGCATCGCCGCGCGCCGCGGCCTGGAGCGCGCCAGACTCGCTGAGTCCGAGGCTTCCCTCCGCACCGACCTGTACCAAACGCGGCAGGACGTGGACGGCGCCTTCTTCCGGGCCCTCCTTCTCCAGCAACGCATCGGCGAGGTCGATCGACTGGTCTCCGACCTGAAGAGCAAGCTCGGGGAGGTGCGCTCGCAGGTGCGGAACGGGGCCGCCCTCCCGGGCGACACCGCGGCCATGCAGGCGGAGATTCTCCAGACCGGGCAGCGGCGAGACGAGCTGGCGGCCGACCGCCGCGCCGCCCTCGGCGTGCTGGCCCGACTGACTGGACGAAAGGTGGGTCCGGACGACGTGCTCGCACTGCCCGATCTCGCGGACCGCGTGCGAGCGGCACGGGGCGCCGAGGCCGCGGCGGGCGCCGCCGGTGTGACGGACCGGCACCGCCCCGAGTTCGACCTGCTGGCGCGCGAGCGCGAGGTCCTGGACCGGCAGGAGGGCCTGACGGGCACCGAGCGGCTGCCGAAGCTCGTCGCGTTCGGGATGGCCGGCTACGGGAAGCCGGGCCTCAACCTGCTCGGGGACGGCTTCGACACCTACTGGCGGGCGGGGGTCCAGTTCGAGTGGGCTCCGTGGCACTGGGGCACGGTGTCCCGCGAGAAGGAGGCGCTCGACCTCAGGCGCCAGATCGTGGCCACCGAGGAGGAGGCGCTCTCCCGGCGCCTCGACCGGGCCGTGCAGGAGCCACTGGCGACGATGGACCGTCTGCAGGCCGCCCTGGACTCGGACCGACGGATCATCGAGCTGCGGTCGCAGCTCGAGCGCCAGGCGGCGCACCAGCTCGAAGAGCAGGTGATCACGCCGGCCCGCTACATCGACATCCGTGATGACCTCTACGACGCGCGGGACGCGTGGCAGACCCACCGGGTCCAGCTCGCCGAAGCCCGCGCCCGCTACCTGACGACCCTCGGCCTCGAGCCGACTGAAGCGGTGAGGAGGACCCCATGAACGGCCTTCGACGCATGCTCCCGATCACGGGCGGCCTCCTGGTGCCGCTCCTCCTGGCGGCCTGTGGAAAGCCCGCCGCCGACGCGTACGGCAACTTCGAGACGACGGAGGTCACGGTGTCCTCCGAGGTGCCCGGTCGACTCCTGACGCAGGACGCCAGGGAGGGCGACACCCTGCGGGCGGGCCAGGCCGTGGCGCTGGTCGACACCACCGCCCCGGCACTCGACCTGCGCGAGGCCCGAGCCCGCCTGGAGGTGGCGCACGCCGCCACGCGGCAGGCCCGCTCCCGGGCCGCGGCCCTCGAGGCGCGGCTGGAGCGCGCGCGCAGCGAATACGCCCGAACGCAGCGACTGCACGCCGACCAGGCCGCCACCGTGCGTCAGCTCGAAGCGGCACGGTCGGACGCGAGGGCGCTGACCCACGAGCTGCGCGCCGCCCGGGACCAGGTCACCGGCAGCCGCAAGGACGCGGACGCGCTCGAGGCGCGCATCGCCTCGCTCGAGAACCGTCTGTCCAAGAGCCATGTCACCAACCCGCTCACGGGCACCGTCCTGACCCGCATCGCCGAGCCCGGCGAGTTCGTGCAGCCGGGACAGCCCCTGTACCGGATCGCGAGCCTGGACACGCTGGAGCTCCGCGCCTACGTGGGCGAGCCGCAGCTCCCCGGCGTGCGGGTGGGAGAGGCCGCGCGCGTCCGCATCGACGTGAACGGCGCCCGCCGCACGCTCCGCGGCCGGGTGAGCTGGGTCTCCCCGGAGGCGGAGTTCACTCCCACCAGGATCCAGACACGGGACGAACGCACCGACCTGGTCTACGCTGTGAAGATCCGCGTGCCCAACCAGGACGGAGAGCTGAAGATCGGGATGCCGGGCGAGGTGGTGTTCGGGAGTCCGGCGGCGGACTCGACGGTCGCCGACCGATGAGTGCGCCCGCGGTCGACGCCGAAGGCCTGGTCAAACGCTTCGAGGAGGAGACGGCACTGGATGGCCTCACCTTCTCGGTCGAGCCGGAAGAGATCTTCGGCTTCATCGGACCCGACGGGGCCGGGAAGACGACGCTGTTCCGGATCCTCACGACGCTGCTCCTGGCGGACGAGGGGAGCGCCCGGGTCCTGGACCTGGACGTGGCGCGCGACTTCTGGGCGCTGAGGGCGAGAGTCGGCTACATGCCCGGCCGCTTCTCCCTGTATCCCGACCTCAGCGTGGCGGAGAACCTCGCTTTCTTCGCCTCCGTGTTCGGCACGTCGCCGGCGGAGCAGGAGGACCTCATCGGTCCGATCTACTCCCAGATCGAGCCTTTCCGCGACCGACGGGCCGGCGCCCTCTCCGGCGGCATGAAGCAGAAGCTGGCGCTGTCGTGCGCGCTCGTGCACCGGCCCGAGATCCTGTTCCTGGACGAGCCGACGACCGGCGTCGACGCCGTGTCCCGGCGGGAGTTCTGGGACCTTCTGGGCCGCCTGCGGGAGCAGGGTCTCACCATCGTGGTCTCGACCCCGTACATGGACGAGGCGAGCCGGTGCGACCGGGTCGCCCTGATCCAGGACGGACGTCTCCTGGGCGTGGACGCGCCCGGGGCGTTCGGAGCGCGCTACGGACATCCGCTGCTGGCCGTCAGCGGCTCCGATCGCCGGCACCTGCCGGAGATCCTCCGTTCCTGGGAGCACGCGCTATCGGCGTATCCGTTCGGCGAGACGGTCCACCTCACGGACCGCCGGGCCGATCTCGACCCGCGGCGGGCGGCGGTACAGGTCCAGGACTACCTGGCGGCACGGGGCGTCCCGGACGCCGAGGTCAGGCCGATCGAGCCCGGCATCGAGGACGTGTTCATCGCGCGCATGGGCAGCGGCGGCGTGGAACCTCCCGCTGGCGCGGCCGCCGACCCGGGAGCCGGGGAGGCCTCGTGAGCGCCGGGGAGCAGCGGGCGGCGGGGAGCTCGGCCCCGCCGGGCTCGCACGGCGCGGCCGCCATCGAGGCGAACGGACTCACCCGCCGGTTCGGCGACTTCACCGCCGTCGACGCGATCAGCTTCCGGGTGGAGCGCGGCGAGGTGTTCGGCTTCCTGGGCGCCAACGGCGCCGGCAAGACGACGGTGATCCGCATGCTCACCGGCCTCCTGTCGCCGAGCGCGGGCGAGGCCCGGGTGGCCGGCCACGACGTGTACGGCGATACCGAGGCGATCCGCCGGTCCATCGGCTACATGAGCCAGCGGTTCTCGCTGTACGAAGACCTGCGAGTGCGCGAGAACATCCAGCTGTACGGCGGCATCTACGGCCTGCCGAATCGCACCATCCGCGAGCGCGGGAACCGGCTCCTGGCCGACCTCGGCCTCGAGCACGCCGCCGACGAGCTGGTGGCCTCCATCCCTCTCGGATGGCGTCAGAAGCTGGCCTTCTCGGTCGCCACCCTGCACGAGCCGGAGATCCTCTTCCTGGACGAGCCGACGGGAGGCGTCGACCCGATCACGCGCCGGCAGTTCTGGGAAATGATCTATCGGGCCGCCGATGGCGGCACGACGGTGCTCGTGACGACCCACTACATGGACGAGGCGGAGTACTGCGACCGGATCTCCATCATGGTGGACGGCCACATCCGCGCCATGGGGACGCCGCGCGATCTGCGCGCAGAGTACGGGGTCGCCTCCGTCGACGAGCTCTTCCTGCATCTCGTGCGCCCCACGGACCCGACGACGCCGGCCGACGCGGGAGGCGGGTCATGACCGCGCTTCGCGGGTTCATCGTCAAGGAGGTCCGCCACATCCTGAGGGACCGCCAGACGTTATGGCTCCTCCTGCTCCTTCCGCTGGTCCTCGTGATCCTGTTCGGGTTCGCGATCCGAACGGACATCCAGTCGATCCGCGTGGCATTCGTGGACCCGAGCCCGAGCGCGGCTTCCGTGTCGCTGCAGGACCGATTCGACGGCACGCCGGTGTTCCACGCCGCGGCAACCGTTGCCTCGACACGGGCCCTGGACCCGCTGTTCAGGCGTGGCGCCATCGACGAGGCCGTCGTCTTCCCCGCCGACTTCGCGAGAGGACTGGGACGGGGGGCGGGCCGGCTGCAGATCCTCGTGGACGCCACCGATCCGAACATCGGCAGCATCATGACCGCCTACGCCGAGGCGGTGATCCAGGGTTGGGCGGCCGAGCGCGTCGGCTCGGGCGCGGCCGGACCGGGCGCCCCGGCGTCGGTTCGGGCCGTACCGGCCGTGGTGCCGGAGACCCGGTTACGCTTCAACCCGACGCTGGCCAGCGAGGACCTCTTCGTCCCGGGTCTGATCGCCCTGGTGCTCACGATCGTGTCCGCGGTGATGACATCCATTACGCTGACGCGCGAGAAGGAGCGCGGCACGATGGAGACGCTCCTCGTGTCGCCGCTCCGGCCGTGGCAAATCCTGGTGGGCAAGGTGACCCCGTACCTGGTCCTCGGCTTCGTGAACCTGGTGACCGCCCTGGCGGCGGCGGGGCTCATCTTCGGGGTCCCCCTGCGCGGCTCCGTCCCGCTGCTCCTCGCGGAGGGCCTCCTGTTCCTGCTGGTGTGCACGGGGTTGGGCGTGTTCATCTCCACGCGAACGGACTCGCAGCGGGCCGCCATGCTGGCCTCCATGGCGGGGCTGCTCCTGCCGACGACCGTGCTGTCCGGGATGATCTTCCCGATCTCGAGCATGCCCGCGTGGCTGCGCCCGATCACCTACCTGATCCCGGCGCGCTGGTTCATCACGATCGCCCGTGGGATCCTCCTCAAGGGGGTGGGCCTCGACGTCCTGTGGCCGGACACGGTCGTGCTGGCGCTGATGGCGGCCCTGCTGCTGGCGGCGAGCATGCGGCTCTTCAAGGTGAGGCTGACATGACGACCGCAGAGCGAAGCGTCCGACTCCGCCGCTGGCTCCGCACCGTCGGCTTCCTGGTGCGGAAGGAGTTCCTCCAGGTGTTCCGCGACCGGGTGATGCTGTTCGAGATGATCGCGATCCCGATCATCCAGCTCCTCATCCTCTCCAACGCGGCGACCTTCGAGGTGCACGACAGCCGGGTGCACGCGGTGGACGAGTCGCGGACGGCCGAGTCCCGCGCCCTCGTGCGGCGAATCGGGGCCTCACGGTACTTCACGGTGGTCTCCAGCGATCCCTCCATGGCCGCGGCGGAGCGGGACCTCGCCACGGGGCGCGCCTCGGTGATCGTGCGGATCCCCCGGCGGTTCACCGATCGCCTCGCCGCCGGCCGGGTCGCCCCCGTACAGCTCGTCCTCGACGGCGTGGACGGCGCCACGGTCGGGGTGGTGCGCTCCTACCTGGGAGCCATCGTCGAGGGTTACGGCGCCGAGCTGGAGACGCGGACGGGCTCCGGCCGGCTCTCCCGGTCCGCGTCGGCGGCCGGCGGCGCGACCGCCGCCGGCCCCGGAACACCGCTCGCGATCCGCAGCCGCGGGCTGTTCAACCCGACGCTGGACTACAAGAACTTCATCGTCCCGGGGATCCTGGTGCTGCTGGTCACCCTGATCGGAACCCTGATCACCTCCATGAACATCGCGCGCGAGAAGGAGATCGGCACCCTCGAGCAGCTCAACGTCACGCCGCTCCGCAAGAGCGAGTTCGTGGCGGGCAAGCTGGTGCCCTTCTGGATCATCGCCCTGGCCGAGCTGTCGGTGGGCCTCGTCATCGCCCGCCTCGTGTTCGCGCTGCCGGTGCGAGGGAACCTGCTCCTCCTGTTCGCCGCGGCCGGCCTCTACATGGTCGTGGCGCTCGGCGTGGGGCTGTGGATCTCCACGGTCGTCCAGACGCAGCAGCAGGCCATGTTCCTCACCTTCTTCGTGATGATGCTGTACGTGTTCATGAGCGGCTTCATGACGCCGATCGCGAGCATGCCAGGCTGGGCCCGCGTCCTCACCGAGCTCAACCCGGTCAAGCACTTCCTCATCATCATGCGGGGGATCCTGCTGAAGGGAGCCGGCCTCGCCGACCTGTGGCGGCCGCTGGTCGTGCTCGCCGTGATGGGCGTGACCGTGCTCAGCCTGGCGCTCCGGCAGTACTCGAAGACGACCGGGTGAGGAGAGGTCTCTCCACATCGGCGGCCGGCGTCCGCGTCGCGCTGCGGTGCACGGGCGCGGTTCGCACCGACGCCATCCACGACCGTCCGCCGCCCTTGCCCGGGGCCCGGGATGTGCCTAAGCTCTGTGACGATATAGAGTTTCGTGCGCAGAACATTGGTCCGTCCGTTCCCCGTGTCCGAGAGGAACCCATGACGCGCCCGCGTGCCCGACGCCCGTTCACCCTGCTCTCCGTGGCCTCCCTCGTCCTCCCGCTGGCCGTGGCCGGGAACGCAGCCGCCTGCGGGCCGGCCGACCGCGGGGCGGCCGGGGGCCAGGAAGCCTCCGCCGCGGCCTCCCCGGCCGACGGCGCCATCCAGGTGGTGGCCCGCGACTACGCCCTCGAGGCGCCCGACTCGATCCCCTCGGGCTGGGTGACGTTCCGGTTCGAGAACCAGGGGAAGGAGACACACTTCTTCGTGCTGCACCACCTGCCCGAGGGCAAGACGATGCAGGACTACATCGCCGGCGCGGCCCCCCCGTTCGACAGCGCCATGAAGCTCCTCCAGGCCGGCGGCACGAAGGCGGACGCGGGGCAGGTGCTGGCCGAGGGGCTGCCGGCCTGGTTCGCGGACCTGCGCGAGATGGGCGGAGCGGGTCTCACGGCTCCCGGTTCCAGCGTGCGGTTCACCGAGAAGCTCCCGGCCGGCCACTACCTGCTGGAGTGCTACGTCAAGAACGCGGAGGGCACGTTCCACTCGGGGCTCGGGATGCTGCGCGCCCTGACCGTGACCGACGCGTCGTCCGCGGGCGAGCCACCCAGCGCGGACCTGGACGTCACGCTCTCCGGCCAGGGCATCGAGGTCCGGGGCACGCCCACGGCGGGCGCGCACGTGGTCGCGGTCCACTACGGCGAGCAGCCAGCTGGCCTGGTGGGTTACGACCTCCACCTGGCGCGCCTGGAGGAAGGCCAGACCGTGGAGAAGCTGGTGCCCTGGATGGACTGGATGAACGTCGGCGGGATGAAGGTCCCGGCACCGGCCACCTTCCTGGGCGGCGTGCAGGAGATGCCGGCGGGGAACACGGCCTACGTGCACGTGACCCTGACGCCGGGCCGCTACGCCTGGATCTCGGAGCTGGGGGCCGACCAGGGGCTGGTGAAGCCGTTCACGGTGGAGTGACGTGACGGGCGGCGGCGCGGTCCCCGAGGCTCCTCCGGGACCGCGCCCGCCCTACAGGTCCAGGTAGCCGTTCGGGGCCAGAGAGGTCGCCAGCATCACGGCGTTGATGTCCCGGTGGCCGGTCCAGGTCTCGGCCTCGCGGTGGCGGGCGTCGACCCAGAAGGACTCGATCTCGCCACGGAGCGGCACGTGCCGGACCAGGGACTCGAGCACCGGCCCCGCAAGCCGGATGGAGCCCGCCTTCACGTCCCGTGCGATGCGGGACACGGCGGCCAGCCCGATCGACAGCCCCAGCTCCCGGAAGGGCAGGCGGGTCCACGCGCCCGCCCGCAGGGTCCTCGACCGTCCGAACGCGTCCAGGCTCCAGCGTGCCTGGTCCAGCACGGAGGCCAGGAGGGCTCGCTCGCGCCGCCGGCCCGCCTCGGAGAGCTGGACCAGACGCCAGGCGTCCGTCAGGAGACCGCCGATCCCGAGGGCGTCCGCGGTGGCCCACGCGCCGTCCCGGCACAGCTCCTCCAGCTCGGACACCTCCCGCAGGAGGACCGGTCGTCCTTCGGGTGCCATCACCTGGAGCGCGCTCAGGGTGACGAACCCGTCCAGCGCATCGTGCTGGCCCGCGGACGTGACGATCGGCCGGGAGAGGTCGACGCTCATCTTCCAGTGAATGTGGGACGGAGCGCCCTCGCCCGGCGCATGGACGAAGGCGCGGAAGGCGACCTCCGCCAGCTCCACCGCCCACGCGTGGAAGCGGGGCTCGCCGGTGACCCGCCACAGGCGGCCCAGCGCCCACATCCACCGGGTCAGGTAGTGGAAGTACTGGCCGTCCCGGTCCCATTCGGCCTCGGCGTCGTAGGGCTCGTAGGGGCCGCGCTCGGGGTGCCGCTTGCCGATGCGGAGGCCACCCGCCGTCGGGCGCTGCTCCGCCTCGTCTCCCTCCAGGCCGCTGATCCATCCCTGGCGGCGACCGTCCGGCCGGTGCCGACCGAGGACGTGGTGGACCTGGTCCACCAGCCGGACGGCCAGCCCGAGCAGGCGGTCGTCGCCGGTGGCCTCGGCCAATCCCAGGTAGTTGCACACCGCGAACGCGTCCGTCCACAGGTAGCGACGGGGCTCCCCCTCGGGCTCGAGCCCGGTGGAGCGCGCGAACCACTCCATGATCCGCCTCGCCCCGGAGAGTCGGTCGGACTGGCTCATGTCACCTCCCGCTGGTCCGGCGCCGCGCCGGCTGGACCGGCAGCCTGCACCGGAAAATACGGGCCGGAGGCTGATGGCGGGCGGGTGCCGTCCCGGCGCCGGCTCTCAGTCGGTCGAGCCGAGCAGCGCCTCCAGCAACGCCCGAGCGGCCCGGAGCTCGTCGCGGTTGATGGTGTGGCCGAGACCCGGGTAGACCCGCAGGTCGACCTCCGCCCCACGTTCCCGGAGGACCCGGGCGGACTCCTCCAGGCGCTCTCGCGGAATGTGCGGGTCGGGGTCCCCGCAGCCCAGGAACAGGGGCGTGCCCTCCAGGTCCCCCCGAAATCCCAGCGCGTGCTCGGCGGCCCGATGAGGCCCGCGGACAGCCCGACGATCGCCCCGTAGCGGCGGGCGTTCCGCACCGCGTACTCGAGCGCGAGGCAGCCCCCCTGCGAGAAACCCAGGAGAAGCTGGCGCTCGGCCGGCACGCCGCGGTCCTCCAGCTCGGCCACCACCGCCCCGAGGAGAGCCAGCGCGGAGGAGAGGTGGGGCTCGTTGGCCTCGAGGGGAGCGATGAAGGACAGGGGGTACCAGGTCGATCCGGCCGCCTCCGGAGCCGCGAACGTCACCCCCGGCGCGTCCAGCTCGCGGCGCAGACCCAGCATGTCCTCGGCCCGGCCGCCGCGGCCGTGACACAGCACGACGGCCGCCGCCGCCGCGGGTGACTCTCCGGCCAGGAGGACCCGGGGCGGCGCGTGCGGTCCCTCGAGGCTGTGATGGATCTTCAGGAGGTCGTGTCCGTCGACGGCCAGCGCAGTCTCCGGGTCAAGGAAATCGAGGCCGGCTCTCAGCCATGGAAGAAACGGACCACGGGAGCCCCGTCATCTCCCGCGGAGCGGCGCCTCCAGCCGCACCCCGGACCGGTAGGAGGCGGCTACCAGCGCAGGGTGCCCCCGAACCCGACCGTCAGATAGCCGAGCGGGTGATCGGTGCCCCCCGACCGGCTGAGGTTCGAGTCCCAGCGCGCCTCCGCGCGAACGCCCACGGCGGACCGACGCGGCTGCCAGCGCAGGCCGCCCCCCACGGAGTAGCCCAGGAGATCGAGCGAAGTCCCGAAATAGTCGGAGCGCCACGCGTAGAGGCCGAGACCTCCGACCGCGTAGGGGCGTAGATCCGCGTGCAGGGGATCGAGCTGCGCCGCCCCACCCACGTGCCAGACGCTCTCCCCGACCGGCACCTGCTCCGGGCAGAACGTGACGGTGTCGGGGACGGCCCCCGACGGGCTCCTGACGGGAGGCTGACATCGGACGAAGCCCTGGCGAAGGTTCGTCCCGAGGCCGTGCCAACCCACGTCGGGACCCACGGCGACGGGGCCGAACGTGGCCATGTACGAGAGGTCGCCGCCGAGCCCCGAACCGCCGGCCCGACTTCCGAGCCGGGACCACGCACCGGTGGCAGCAAGCTCCCCGATCCGGGCCGGGGCGGCGGCGCCCGGCTCCACCCACCGGGGGATCGTCGAGCCCACCACGGCGCCGAGGGCCGCTCCTCCCCCTCCCCCGGCCAGGAGACCGAGCCCGGCGCCGACCAGGACATCGGTGCCCGTGCTCGCGCAGCTGTCGGTCTCGCACAGGGCCGCGACCACCAGGCCAATGAGGCCTCCGCCGATCGTCCCCCCGATCCCGCCCGCGATGAGCCCGACCTTGAGCCCCGTTCCCGTGGAGCGGCCGCGGGCGGAGAGGTGGTTGACGGCATCGAGCGGCACGGCCGCCGCCCGGCCCTCGAGCCGGAGCCCGGCGCCGTCCACGCCAGTGAGCCGCCCCGTGAGGACGTTTCCGGTACGCAGCCCCAGCCGTACCGGCGTGCGCGGCGCGAGGCGGGCCGCGGCGGCCCGGAGCGAGTCGGCGCGAGGCCTGGCCTGGGCCGTGACGACCGAGCCCGGGAGTGCGCACAGCACGGCGAAGAAAGCTGCGCACCCGAGCCCACCGTTGCAGCGTCGACCCATCCGGTCCCCCTCCTGGCGCGTCAGCTGCCCGATCTTCCTCTCGGCACCCTCACGGCCTCCCGATCCCCGAGGTCCCGGCCGAAGCGGGTGCCTGCTCGCGAGCCACCAGGAGGCGCCCGGCGACTCCGGCCAGGAAGGGGAAGGGCAGGTACCGCATCAGGAACAGGATCGCCCGGCGCGGAGTTCCCCGGGTCGCCAGGGCCGCGGACCCCAGCCACAGGACCGCCGACACGAGCTGTCCGGCGAACCCGCCCGGAAAGGTGCGCCGAACGTCACGCTGGGCCTCGGCGATGTCCATGCGATCCTCCCTCGCTGTGGTACCGGTCAGTGGAGCGTCCCCTCGTAGGAGAGCTCGCCAACGTGTCCTGTGGACCCGGGCACGGCACCCGCATGGCTACTGGCGGAACTTTTTCCGACCCCCTAGAGTGGCTGTCACCCCCCGAAGAAGGCACGGTCCGCATGCCCAACGCCCGTCACACGTTCGTGATCCTCGCGGCTCTCTGCGTCTGGTCGAGCCTCCCCCTCTCCGTGCATGCCCAATCCACGTACACGCCCCGGCAGGCCACGGCGGGGCGGCGCGTGTACGGGGCCTACTGCGCCAACTGCCACGGGGCCGAGCTCGAGGGAGCCGTGGGCCCCGCGCTCGCGGGAGCTCGCTTCCTCCACGATTGGAGCGACAAGGGCGCCCGGCATCTGTTCGAGGTGCTGCGCACGACCATGCCCAAGCCGGCGTCCGGGTCGCTCTCCGACTCGGCCTACGTCGACGTGTTCGCCTACGTGCTGTCGCGCAACGGCGTGCCGGCCAGCGCCGAGCCGCTCGACGGCTCGGAAGCCCGCCTCGACTCCATCGACCTGACGGCGCTGGCCTCCGCCGCGGGCCCGGCCCCGACACCTCCGCCGGCGTTCATCGCCGGGAAGCGGGCCCGCCCCAGGGCACGGGACCGAGCCAGGAGGAGCTCGCTCACCCGGACAGCGGCGACTGGCTGTATCACACGGGGAGCATACGCCGGGACCCGGTACTCGCCGCTCTCCCAGATCTCGACGTCCAACGTGAGCCGGCTGGGCGTCGTGTGCGCCTACCAGATGGGGGTCCCGGAGACCTTCTACGCCGGCCCCATCGAGTACCACGGGGTCCTGTATCTCTCGACGTCCAGCGTGACCGTGGCGCTCGACGCAGCCACCTGCCGGGAGCGCTGGCGCCACGTGTGGCAGCCCCGGGACAAGGCTCTGTGGCAGAACAACCGTGGCGTGGCCATCGAGAACGGCTACGTCGTCCTGCGGAACGGCCGACGGGTATCTCGTGGCCCTGGACGCCGCCGACGGCGAGCTGCTGTGGGCCCGGCAGGTGGCCCACCCCGACAGCGGCGAGACCATCACCATGCCGCCCCTGATCTACGGGGACCTCGTCCTCATCGGGCCGGCGGGAAGCGAGAACAACGTGCAGGGCTGGATCGGCGCGTTCCGCCTGGAGGACGGGACGCCCGTGTGGCGCTTCAACACGGTCCCGCGGGCGGGCGAGCCCGGAGCCGAGACCTGGAAGAGGATGCCGGGTATCGCCGCGGGGGGCGGGGCCGTGTGGACGCCGCTGTCGCTCGACCCGGCTCGTGGCATCGTGTACGTGCCGGTGACCAACCCGGCCCCGGACCTCGCAGAGCGCCTCCGCCCGGGGGCGCAACCTGTACACCAACTCCCTCGTGGCGCTCGACGTCCATTCCGGCAAGCTGCTCTGGTACGAGCAGCTGGTCCCGAGCGATTTCCACGACTGGGACCTCACCCAGGTGAGCCCGCTGATCCGCGCCGAAGGTCGGAGGCTCCGAGCGCGACCTGGTGTTCGCGAGCGGCAAGGATGGTCTCCTGCGCGCCGTTGACCGCACGACCCACGAGCGTCTGTGGGAGACGCCGGTCACCACGCGGCGCAACGTGGACGCCCCCCTGACCCCGGAGGGAACGGTCGCGTGTCCCGGAATACTGGGCGGGGTGGAGTGGAACGGACCGTCCTACGATCCCGGGACCGGCCTCCTGTTCGTGCCAGCGGTGGATTGGTGCTGGAAGTTCGCCACCCTTCCCGAGGACTCGGTCCGCGTCGTGCCGGGCGAGATGTACCTGGGTGGAACCGCCACACCCACGCCCGACGCGACGGGGTGGCTCACCGCGGTCAACGTCCATGATGGAAGCGTGCGCTGGCGCTACCATTCGTCGATGCCGATGGTCGCCGCCGTGACCACGACCGGGGGCGGGCTGGTGCTCACCGGGGAGCAGACGGGCGACTTCCTGGCCTTCGACGCCGCCACGGGCAAGGAGCTGTACCGGTTCTACGCGGGCGGCGGGCTGTTCGGCGGCATTGTGACCTACGAAACCGGGGGGAGGCAGTACATCGCCGCGACCACCGGGGGCGGCTCGTTGACCTTCGGCTCCAGCGGCTCGGCGACGCTGTTCATCTTCGCCCTGCCTCAATGACCCCGGCTGGACTCGAACCAGCGGCCTCGGGATTAGGAATCCCGCGCTCTATCCACCTGAGCTACGGGGTCGGGGGTCGGCGAGGAAGGTAATACGTCCGCCGCCCCCGCGCGTGCCACGCCGGGCCGCGCTTCCCGACTCGCGCCGGCCGGTCGGCGGCGCGGCGACGTCCGGGGTCCAGGGGGCCGCACCCCCGCTACAGCTGCACCGTCGCCGCCCGCTTCAGCAGCGAGACCTGGCCCAGGTGATAGAGGGTGTGCTGCACGACACCGTGCAGCATGTAGCCGATGGTGTACGTCTGCCCGGGCGCGGTGCGGTCCAGGTCTTCCGGCTCGAGCGCCGAGGCGGCCTGCTGCAGGGCGGCGTGCACGCGCTCCAGCTCGGCCACCGTCTCCTCCCAGGCCGCCTCGTCCGAGGCGCCCACCGGAGGCCAGTCCTGCTCGGCCGTGGTCACCCAGGCCGCATCGCCCTGCGCCCGGCGCCGGACCGCGTCCTCCCATACGGTGACGTGCAGGAGGATCTCCCAGATGGAATGCCGGCCCGGGATGGGCCGCGCCGAGGCGACCCTCGCGTCCACGCCCTCCAGGATCTCTCGCACGGGCGGCCCGAGCCAAAGGGGCCCCTCGAAGCTGCCGCGCAGTTCCTCCAGGATACGGCTCTTCTCATCCATGCCGGCCTCCCATCCCGGGCTGGGGCGCACCTGGCGCCGGAGACCCCCACGCTAGGGCGGGGTGAGGTTCCCGGGAAGGGCAGGGGCGGGTGACGTGGGCAGGCCATGGGCGGGACTCCGGCGCGCATCCACGGGGCGCGCGAGGCGACGCGGTGCCCCGCGTCGCGGCGTCTCCGCGGGGACGCGCGTTGGCGCGAACCGTCCAGGAGAAGACGGATTCGCGCCACTGAACCGATCAGCCCGAGCTGTCGCTCGACGCGGAGCCGGTGGCACCACGCCGACCCGGCACCGACCGCCCCACCCACGATCGCCTCGGGCTTCACGGCGACGATGAAGGCGCCGCGCTCCGGGTCGGGCCGACCGCTGCCGAGCACCACGGTCTTGCCGATCGGCACGGTGAGCGAGGTGGCGAGGATCTGTCCGAAGGCATGCGACTCCAGGTCGACGCGCAGGTCCGCCTCGCCCCCGCCCCCGACCCTGCGCACCCGGTCGAGCCACACGTTGAGCGAGATGGAGCGCCCGTCCACGAGGAGCTTCGCCGACGACATGCCCCCACTGGCGGCGGTCACCTCCGCCTGGTCGAGCAGACGATAGCCCTGGTAGCGGAACAGCCCGCGCAGCAGCGAGTCCAGGGAGGCGATGCGGGGATCGGGCTTCCCGGCCCCGTCGGCCTCGATGAGCTGGAAGCGGAGCCTCAGGTTGGGAACGGGGCGGTCGTACCGGCTCAGCACGCTGTCGATGCGGGCCACGTTCTCGGGCGTCTCGCGGATGGTGAGGCCGTCCCGGAAGGTGCTGATCGAGCCCGGCGCGTCCTTCCGCCCGGCGTACACGTACGGCTCCACGATCTTCGCCGCTTCGTCGGGGCGCAGGTACTGGAGGCGGAAGGTCCGGGTCTCCAGGGAGGGCGCGCGGTCCTGGCAGCCCGCCGCCGCGCCGCCGGCCACTAGCGCCAGCACGAGCGCCGGCAGAAGCCCCGCCCGCAGCCGCCCAGGCGTCGCCCGCGGCCGACGAACACTCATCCGACCACTCACTCGCCTGTCCATGACCTCAACCTCCCTTGGGAGTAGGAAAGAACCACACGACGGCGACCGAGGGGTCGCGCGTCTGGAACACGGCCACCCGAGCGTCCGCCGGCACCCGCACCCGGAGCTCGGGCCCGGCCCGGCCCCGGGCGGCTGCCGGCCCCGGAAGTCCCGCGGCGGGCGCCGTTCGGCCTCCGGTGTCGGCCACCGGTCCTCGTGCGGCCCGGCCCGGGCGGCCTCCGCCGGATCCGGTCCCGCCGCCCCGCGGCCACGCCAGGACCAGCACGGCCAGCGCCGCCGCCACGGCCACAGGAGCGGTGAGCCTCCACAGCCGCTGCCAGCGCGCGTCTCCGGAGACGCCGGCCGCCAGGCCGCGCGGAACGCGCGCGCCATCCTCCGGGCCGCGCGCGCCACCACCGCGCTCGGCGGGGGCGCGTGCGCTCGCGGGCCGTTCCATTTCCGCCCCTTCCCGGCTCCGCCCGGCCTCCGCCATCGGCCCGGCGAGCGCCGCCAGGGCATCGTCCAGCGCGCGGAGCTCGGCGACCAGCGTCGCGGCTCGCCGCCGGCAATCCGGACAGGCCCGCAGGTGCGCCGCCAGGGCGGAGTCTCCGCGGCCCTCCAGCGCGTCCGGGTCGCACTCCAGCATCGCCTCGCGGGCGGCTTCACACTCCACGGCCGTAGCCCTCCTCCAGCTCGGGATGTCGCTCCAGGATCCGGGGACGGATCGAGCGGCGGGCCCGGAGCAACGTCACGCGCACGGTCGAGGGACTGAGCTCGAGGGCCTCGGCCACCTCCGCCGGGGAGTCGGCCCTGCAGGTCCACCAGGTCGAACACCTGCCGCTGGCGATCGGGCAGCTCTCGGAAGAAGACCCGCACCAGGCCAGCCACGTCGCGTGCGTACAGGGCGTCGATGCCGTCCGCCCGGTCACTGTTCGCCGCCGGCGCACCGGCCGTCCCGCCGACCGGCGCCGCCCTCTCGCGGAATCCCTCCAGCGACACGATCCTGGCATTCCGGCCCCGCTCCAGCGTCGTCGCCTCGTTCATGGTGATCCGGTACAGCCACGTCTCCAGCCGCGCTTCGCCCCGGTAGTCCCCCAGGTGCTCGTGGGCGCGAATCAGGACATGCTGCACGACGTCGTCCGCCGCGGCCGGGTCGCCGGTGCGCACCACGGCCCAGCGGCGGAGGAGCGGCTCGACGACGACGAGCCAGCTGTCCGAACGCCTCCTCGTCGCCCCCGCGCGCCCTGTTCGCGAGATCGGCCAGGGGGACCTCGCCCGGCAGCGGATCGCTCAGTCGTCGCTCCCTTTCCGGGTTCGGGCTCCGCGTGCGAGCCATGAGACGCGGCCGGGGCCCCGAGCGTTTACTCGGGTCGGTTCGGGCTTGTCTCCCGTGCGCCGCAGGGCGTAGACTGTGCGGGCGATTTCCCGTTCCGGGACGCGGCCGGATGTCGGCCGCCGTCGCCCGGCCGGACCGCTCACTCCATGGGAGACCCGTGATGGCCACGTACGAGGTTCACTACAAGGACGGAACGGTGGAAACGGTCGAGGCGGATCGGCTGGCTCCCACCAAAGACGGCAAGCACTACGTCCTCCTGGACCCGGACGAGGAGATCGTGGGTTACATCCCCTGCTCCGAGATCCGCAAGGTGCTCAAGGCCTGACGCCGCCCCCCGGGGCAGCGCGCGCGTGCGCGCGCCGCTCCGGGCGTGGCGCTAGCGCCGGGAGAGCAGGTTGAGGAGCACCGTCAGCAGCGACGCTGAGGAGGATCATCCAGCCCAGCGGCACGTAGACGGTCCAGCCCTCGCCCCGCCACACGATGTCGCCCGGCAGGTGGCCGAGCCCCAGACGGCCGGCCAGGATCAGCAGGAGGCCCAGCGCCGCCATGGCCAGGCCGACGAGCAGCAGCACCCTGCCCGAGCTGGCCGATCACGCACCGTCCCCGCTCGTCCGTCCCGCAGGATACGCCACGGATGGGTGTAGACGTTCAGACGGTCCCCCCGGGCGAAGCCCGCGGCGGTGATGCCGAGATCATCGGCCATCTCGAGCGCGAGTCCCGTCGGCGCCGACTTCGACACCACCACCGGACAGCCCATCTTCACCACCTTGAGCACGATCTCGGAGGAGATCCGCCCGCTGAACACCACGAGCCGCTCTCCGAGCTCGAGGCCCGAGCGCAGCGCCCACCCGTACAGCTTGTCGAGCGTGTTGTGGCGACCGATGTCCGTCCGCACGACCTCCAGCCGCCCCCCGGCCGCAAGGCCCGCGTTGTGGACGCCGCCGGTGCGCCCGAACACGGGCGAGGCGGCCTGCAGCTCCTCCATGAGCCGCAGGCAGGTGGCCGGATCGAGGCGCAGGTCGGACTCCACGCGCCGGGCCGTGCGGGCGTCGTTGGCCAGGTAGAAGCCGGTGCGGCTCTTCCCGCAACAGGACCCGACATACCGCTTCCCGAACATCGCCTGCTCCAGCTCGGCGTCGCGCTCGGGCGCCTCCACGACCACGCGTCCGCGCTCGGCATCCAGGAAGAAGCGGTCGATCGTCTCCCCGCGGCGCAGGATTCCCTCCGCGGTCAGGAAGCCGAGCGCGAGATCCTCCAGGTGAGAGGGGGAGCAGACCAGGGTGGCGAGCTCGCGGTCGTTGACGACCAGGGTGAGGGGGTGCTCGGCGGCCACCTCCTCCGACCCCCGTTCCACGCGGGCGCCTCCCTCCTCCACCCTCCAGGCCTCATGAGCGGAGGTGAGCGGCCCATCGTCCTCCGGGACGCGTGTACGCTCGGTCGCCATCGTCCCGAAGCTACCCCGCCGGCCCGCCCGCGAGCCAGCGCCGTCCCTTTGCCCCGGGCGGCGCGGCCGCCTACCGTGCGGACATGATGGCCGAGGACGGAACGCCCGTGCGCCGCGGCTCCTTCGTCGTCCTCGCGGGTGGCGCCAGCCGCCGGATGGGCCGGGACAAGGCTCGGATCCCGGTGGGCGGCGCTCCCCTCCTGCTGCGCGTCCTGGAGACCGGCCGCCGAGCCTGCCTGGAGGGGATCCTGGTCACCGACCGGCCGGGGCGCTACGCGGACCTCCTCGCGGAGCAGGACCCGGGAGGTTGGCCGCTGCGCGCCGTGACCGACCGGCGGCCCGGCCGGGGACCGCTGGCCGGACTCGAGGCGGGCCTGGCCGCCGCCGCCGAGTCCGCCTGCTTCGTGGCCGCCTGCGACCTGCCCGACCTGGATCCCGCCCTCGTGGCGGGCCTCCTGGGCGCCCTCGAGGCGGACGTGCCGTCCGCTGGCGCGAAGGGTGCCAATGCCTACGTCGACGTGGGCCGCCCGCGAGCCGTCGTCCCCGTGCGGGACGGACGGGACCAGCCCCTGTGCGCCGCCTACGAGCGGCGCGCGGCCCGCGAGGCCACGACCTGCCTGGACGCGGGCCGCTCGAGGGTCGACGCCTTCCTGGACCGCCTGGCCGTCCTCCGTCTCGCGGAAGCCGAGCTCGAGGCGCTGGTCGGAAGGGCGGACGCGGCGGCCTGGACGCTGGACCTGGACCGCCCGGAGGAGCTGGAGGAGGCCCGCCGCCGACTCGACGATCCCATGCCGTAGGCAGACGGGCGCGGCACTCCCTGAGATTCACGGACCTGAAGCGACGTTTCCGGAGGAATACGATGAGCGAGAAGAAGCTCCAGGTGGAGCTCGAGCTGGTGGAAGGCTTCGAGTTCCGCGTACGGTTCGACGACGCGTGGGAAGAGCTGATCATGGACGAGCCCGAGCCGCTCGGAGAGGACCGCGGCCCGAACGCCGCCCGGGTCCTGTCGGCCGCCGTGGGCAACTGCCTGAGCGCCAGCCTCCTGTTCTGCCTGCAGAAGTCGAAAGTCCGGCCGGCCGGGCTCAAGACCGCGGTGAGCACCTCGGTGGAGCGGAACGAGCGCGGACGGCTCCGGATCGCCGAGACGTCGGTGCACATCCACCTGGCCCTCGGTGACGAGGATCGCGACCGGGTGGCCCGCTGCATGGAGCTGTTCGAGGACTACTGCATCGTCACCCAGAGCGTGCGCCGGGGACTCGACGTCGACGTCACCGTGTACGACCAGGATGGACGCGAGCTGCACCGGTCCGGCGACGGGGCGGCCCCGGAGGCTCCCGAGGAGGCCCCGGAGGAAGAGGCGAAGGCGGCGGCTCCCGAGAAGGCGTAGCGCCTTCCCCGGAGGGCCCGGGCGGGCGGCCCACCGCTACGTCGAGAGCGGCCCCGGGGAGACCAGCGGCCGTGAGCCCGGCGGGGCGAGGTCGGGGACGAGGAGCCCGGGGCGCTCGAGGCCGGTCTTGTGCTCCGCGCCGGCCGGCGGGGGTGTCCAGCCGGGTCGGATCTCGGGATGGTGGATCTCCCCGCCCAGCTCCGCCGCCCAGGCGGTGATCCCGGACGCCACCAAAGCCAGGACCCACACGCCGAGGAGGGGCCCGCGTCGGATCGGGCCGCCGCGCCGCTGCCACAGGATCCACGCGGACGCGGCTGCCAGGACCAGGAGGCCGATCAGCACCCACAGCGCCGCATCCTCGTGGCGGTGGATGGCGGCACGGCTGATCCCGGGCATGTTCTCCACGACGTCCTGAGCCTCGTCCCCGAGGAGGTAGACCGGGATCGCCATCAGACCCGCGCCCACGAAGGTCCACAGGCCCGCCAGGGCGATCCCCTCTCGCCTCCACAGGAGCCACAGGGTGAGGAGCCCCGTGCCCACGAACACCCCCACGATCGGGAAGTGATTGAGCATAATGTGGAGGTGCGCGGCGTTCAGGTTCATGACTCCTCCTCGCATGGAACGGGCTCGTGGTCCGGGCCTACCGTCCGCCGTCCGCGTGCCCGCGTGTCGCTCCCGCATGACCCCAACGTGCACGCATCGCGCCAGTTCGGATCCGGCCGGGGCGAGGGACGGTATAAGTCACGCGACAGTCGTTCCCGATGCGTCCCCGCAGGACCCCGGAGGCCCTCATGGCTGACCGCCGTGCGCGCACGCTCGCCGGTACCCTGTCCCTCGCCGCGCTCCTCGCGATCGCCGGAGCGGCGCCCCTCGCCGCCCAGGGACGCGGCTTCGGGCCGGTTCGCGGCCGGCTGGGCATTGGCGCCGACCTCGCGCTCCCCGTGGGGCAGTTCCACCAGTACGTCGACAACGGGTTCGGGGTGCGCGGCTTCGGCCTCCTCGCCCTGGACCCCTACGGCATCCTGGGCCTGCGGCTGGACGGCAGCTACGTCGTGTACGGGCACCAGAGCCGGGTCGTGCCGCTTAGCCCCACGGTGCCGCTCATCGACGTGCGCGTGAACACCGACAACCAGATCGTGTTCGGCTCGCTGGGACCGCAGCTCACCTTCCCGATCGGTCCGGTGCGTCCCTTCCTCCGGGGCGGCGTGGGCGTGTCCTACTTCGTGACCACCAGCTCCGTGAAGGGGACCTCGAACACGTCCTCCTTCGCCCAGACGACCAATTTCCACGACACCCGCCTCGCGCTGGAGGGCGGGGGAGGCCTGTGGATCCACCTGGGTGGGAGCAAGACGCCGATCGACCTCTCCCTGGAGGCGACCTACGTGCACAACGGCCGCGCGCGCTACCTGCGCAGGGAGAGCATCGTCGAGCAGCCGGACGGCTCGGTGACCATCACGCCGGTGCGGAGCGGGGCCAACCTGGTGACGCTGAACCTGGGGGTCGTGTTCGGGATCCGGTGAGCGGTGCCGCACGGCCGGCCGCACCCGGGGTCACGGGCCGGCCACCGAATGCGGTCCGGCCGCCCGCGTCGGCCTACCCGCCTCCGAAGCGCACGCCGCGGCGCTCGCGGCCCAGGCCGGCTACAACGGCTCCGAGCACCAAGACCACGCCCGCGGACACGGCCATCGAGCGCGCGTAGGTGAGGTGCTCGGCCACCCGGGACTGGATCCAGGGCATGAAGCCCGCCAGCCCGGCGCCGCACTGGTACGCGAAGCCCGGGAAGAATCCGCGCAGCGCGTCCGGCGACAGCTCGTTGATGTGCGCGGGAATGATGCCCCAGGCGCCCTGCACCATGAACTGCATCAGGAAGCCCCGCGATCCACAGGGGCGCGTGGACGGCGCGAGCACCCACAGCGGGATGCACGACGGCGCAGGAGCAGGGCGCCGACGATCGCGCGGCGGCGTCCGATGCGGTCGGACAAGTACCCGAAGAGCAGCCCGCCGAAGATCGCGCCCACCATCGAGATCATCGTGATGCGCGGCCAGCTCGGGGCTGAAGTGCCGGTCGCGCTGCAGGAAGGTCGGATACATGTCCTGCGTGCCGTGGGAGATCGCGGTCATGATGGTCATGAGGAGGGCGAGGTAGAGGAACAGCTTCCAGTTGGCGGGGATCTCCCCGACAGGTCCGCCACGTGGTGTGCCGCGACTCGTGCCACGCGTCGGTCTCCTTGACCTTCGAGCGCACGAACAGCGTGAGGAGCGCGGGCAGGCCGCCGATGAAGAACATCGGCCGCCAGCCGAAGTGCGGGAAGACCACGAAGTAGCAGCGGCGGCCAGGAGGTAGCCGAACGCGTAGCCCTCCTGCAGCAGTCCCGACAGGATGCCGCGCCGCCGCACCGGCACGCTCTCCATGACCAGCGACGCGCCCACGCCCCACTCGCCGCCCATGCCGATCCCGAACAGGACCCGCAGGACCAAGAACGTCCCGTAGTTCGGCGCGAGCCCGCAGCACCTCGATGACCGAGAAGAAGAGGATGTCGATGATCAGCGGCCGCCGCCGCCCGTAGCGGTCGGCCATGAGGCCGAAGATGAACGCGCCGACCGGGCGGAGGCGAGGCTGAGGGGGAGCGTCAGCGCGATGGCCGGCACCGAGCGGCCGAAGTCGTTGCCACCTGGCGCGAGCGCGAACACGAGCAGGAAGAAGTCGAAGGCGTCGAGCGTCCAGCCGAGGAAGCCGGCCAGGACGGCCGGCCCGTGGTCCGGGGCGCCGCGAACGGCCGCGGGGGCCGAATAGAGCTTCGATTCCATGTCCGCTCCGGTGCGGTCGACGGAGGGCCCAGACCCGGCTCGGGGCCCGACCCGTGGCCGGGCCGGGGTGTGGGCTTGCCGAGTCTATCGTAATCGCTTCAGGTCTCTGTCGTGATCCCGGCGCCGCTAGAGGCTGTTGGACTCTTGGACTTTCTGCCGACATGCTGTCGTATTGTAATCTACGGCCATCGCGGATGCGAGGCCCAAGACAGGCGGTGGCGCATCAAGAGCAGAGGTCCATCACGTTGTACATTGGTTGACTGATTCACCGATCGCGGAAGATCCAAGCTCCGGGTGCTGCTACGTAACAGTCGAGCGATTGGGCTGACGACCCATGGTAACTGCGAGCAACGTTCTCGCCGGCGAGGACGCCGTCGGGCATCACAGAGGACCGTGTAGCGAGACGCCGTACTCTGTCGGTCTGGAGACACCCAGTTTTACGCATCGGGATTAACGCTGCCGAGGTTGGCAGCAGACTCCGCGTCGACCATAGACGCCGAGGGAACCGATGGCGAAGCTGGGAAAGGAGCAGGTCATGGTGGCCAGGCAGATGATCCGGAACGGCCAGGTGTCGATCCGTCAGGTGGCGCGGCAGCTCGGCGTGACCGAGGGGGCCCTCCGCTACCGTCTCCGGAAGGGGGAAGCCGGGCCGGCCGTGGACGGCCGGTGGCTCCAGCCGACCGCGGTGGGTGGGCTGGAGGAGGCGGTCGGAGCGATCCTGGAGCGGCTGGGGTGCTTCCGGGTGACCGGGGAGGGCCGGCCGGTGCAGGCGCGGACGGTGTGCGAGTCCTGCGCCGGGACTACACCTACGAGGGAAGCTACCAGGCCGTAGTGCGGCACCTGAGGCGGCGCTACGGGGCGCGGCCGGTGCGGGCGCTGCGCCGGGTGGAGACGGCGCCGGGGGTGCAGGCCCAGCACGACTGGTTTGACGTCCAGACCCGGATACGGGGCGAGCCGGCGAAGCTCTCGGCCCTGGTGGGGACGCTCTCGCACAGCCGGGCGCGCTTCGCGTGGCTGAGCCGGACTCAGACGCAGCTGGCCCGGCAGACCGGCCACCTCGAGCTCTTCCGCCGCTACGGCGGGGTGCCGCTGTGGGTCCGGATCGACAATCTGAAGACCGGGGTGGCCCGGGGCGCGGCCCGACGGCGGTCCTCAACCCGAGCTACCGGGTCTTCCGCCCGCACCTGCGGCTTCCAGGTCGACCCGTGCCGGCCGGCCAAAGGCTCGGACAAGGGAAAGACCGAGCGTACGGTCCGCACCTTCCGGGACGTCTTCGGCGATCTCTTCCGGTCGGACTCAAGGGAACTGGAGATCTTGCAGGAGGCGGTCGACGAGCGCGCGCGCCGGGTGGCCGAGCGGCTCCGCTGCCCGGCCACGGGGACCACGGTGGCCGAGGCGCACCAGGCCGAGCGCTTCGTCCTCCAGCCGGTGCCCGAGACCTGCGAGCCCTTCGACGTGGTGGTCGCGCGCCGGGTGAGCCGCGACTGCCTGGTCGCCTTCGAGGGTCGCCGCTATAGCGTGCCCTTCCCCTGGGTCGGCCGGGACGTGGAGGTCATGGGCACCCTGGCCCACGTCGTCGTGCGGGGCGCAGGCGAGGTGATCGCCCGCCATCCGCGGGTACGCGGGCGCTCCTGGTGATCGACCCGGGCCACACGAAGGGAGCTCGACGGACCGGGTGCTCCGGCCGACGCCGGTCGGCCACAGGGCCCGGCTCCAGCTGGCGGGTCTCTCGGCGCCCTCGCTCAGCCACTTCTACCTCCTGCCGGAGCCGGCCGAGGTCGTGCGGCCCATCGACACGTACGCCCGGCTGGTGGAGGCCGTCCGATGAGCGCCCGGCCGAAGGTGGACCTGGACGGCCTCGCCCGGAAGTGCGAGGCGCTGAGGCTCCTCCACATCGCCGAGTCCCTGCCCGAGGTGGTCGAGACGGGCACGCGCGAGAACATGACCCCGATCCACTTCCTCGAGGAGGTCCTCACCCGGGAGCTCACTGGAAGACCGAGCGCCGCATCGCCACCTCGCTGCGGCTCTCGGGCCTGCCGACCGGCAAGACGCTCGAGAACTTTGACTGGGCCTTCCAGCCCCGCGTCGACCGCTCCAAGGTCGAGGCCCTGGCCACCTGCGCCTTCCTGCGCGAGAGGGAGAACGTCCTCTTCCTCGGCCCGCCCGGCGTCGGGAAGAGTCACCTGGCCGCCGCCCTCGGGGTCAAGGCCATCAAGAACGGCTTCTCGGTCACCCACTTCCTGCTGGACGACCTCATGCACGCCCTCCGGCAGGACGCGGCCGTGCCCCCGGGCCGCCTGCGCTCGAAGCGCTACATGAGCTCCGCTCTCCTCCTCGTCGACGAGGTGGGCTTTCGGCCCCTGGACCGCCACGAGGCCAACATCCTCTTCCGCCTCGTCTCCGCCCGCTACGAGAAGGGCTCGGTGGTCCTCACCTCCAACAAGCACGTCCGGGACTGGCCGGAGATCTTCGCCGGGGACGAGGTCCTCACCACCGCCATCCTCGACCGGCTCCTCCACCACGTCCACGTCGTCCACATCGACGGGCGTAGCTACCGGCTCCGGGAGATCGGTGAGCTCCTCCAGCCGACCACGGCGTCCCCACCTCCACGGAAAGGAGGCGTCAGGCAGCCCGCTCTCTCGAGCCCGGGTGCGTAAAAATGGATGTCTCCAGACTGCGTAAAACTGGGTGTCTCTTGACAGACCGCGCGCCGATCGAGCCAGACGCCCAGATTCCAGCGGTCCCACAGGCGCATCAGCAACACCGGGCCGCGCGCGTCGGTCAGCTACCGGGCGCCGTGGAGGGGCCTCAGGGGAGCCGGGTCGCTTTGCAAATGGAGCCGGGAACGAATACGATGGCTTCGCACCCGCTGGATGACCTTCGTCTCGGGGACCGTTCATGCCCGGCCACCCCACAACGTGGGCACTTGGCGGGTGCATTCCATCCCCCAATGCGTCACTCGGCGCAGGATCCAGGGCGAGCGACCTGCCCCACTCCATCTCGGTCGATGCACAGAATTTCCAGGAACTCTGCGTCCAGAGCGTCCCTACCCTTCAGGACTACTAGATGACTCGACCCTGCCACCACAGTGGCAGGAGCCGGCAGTTCGAGATCGCCAAGAACCTTCCCTCTTGAGCCGAGTAATACCCACTCCGCGCTATCTGTGGAGACGTGGGGAGTGCGGCGGACCCAGATGGTATGATCAGAACCCACGACGATCGCATTATAATCTGGGAGAACGTGACTCACCGGAGTCACGCGGACGACGCGGTCGTATGCCGCACCAACCCTACCTCGATCAGCTTTAGAAATCACAGTGCGCAGCAGCGTCATCTGTTTACGGACATCATGTTTGAGTCTCTCACGCTCCCGCTCGATGTCCTCGTCGGTGGCAATCTCCCGCCGGGTGCTCAGCGCCACCGCCGGCAACGTGTCGCCGTGCATGTCCACTCGCTCCCACTGTAAGGAGTCACTCCTACCTACCCAGAGCGTCTTCCCCACTACTACAGAGCGTGTCCGCGGCCCCAGAATTACGTCCTGGTAGAACGCGTCTTTTCCCTCGGTAATGAACCATGCCTGCGGATTAGATCGGCGCGCCACTACGTGCTGTGTTCCAGAGTCAGCATCGAAGAAGACATAAGTCGTCGTATCGAAGACGGCCATTCTCTGTTGGCCGGTCCGACGGCTCACTCGCCGGCCTCGGTCGCTGAACACGGCGGAACATCCGGAGACAAATCCCACTAGGTTAGGCCGCAGCTGGAAAAGCCGGCGAGTGAGGGACTCCGGGTACCGAGGACGCGTCCATCAGCAGTCAGGTGGGTAATCCGGGTAAGCTGTATATCCCAAATGCAGAGCCCGGCGGTCGAGTCAAAAGCGATGTCCCGAATAGCCTCGAACATGCCGGGACCGGCGCCGCGTCCACCAAGGCTGCGCAGGAACCTGCCGTCCGTGGTGAACATCTCCACCTTCTGGGTAGCCTCGTCGGTCACGGCAAGTAGACTATCACCGAAGGTTGCAACCCCTCGGATCCGGCCAAATGCCGCAGGACCCTTTGCCGCCGCGCCCCCGATGTTCGCTATCTTCCGGTAGGACAGCACGGGCAGTTCCGGACTCTCTCGGCTCTGGGTAGGTTTCGAGGGTGCACAGGCCATGGCGGCGATTCCAAAGAGAGCGGCCAAGGCGAATGAGTCAACCGCGCGTAGGGAGAGGCTCACGAGATCACTTCCAAGGGGTTAGTCTGAGGAAGCCTTTTAGTCACAAGGGCGAGAAGCCACACTCCGCCTAGACGCAGGAAAATGTCGAGTCCGCCCATCGCGGGCGCACGAAGCGTCGAGAGAATGCCATTCCGACTGTGGCCATTCGACGACCTGTGAACCCACACTTTACGCACCCTAAGTCCGACACAATGCAGAAGCTGGGGAAACGCAGCAGAGCGTAAGCTCCCGCGGCGCATGACTCGGTTGAGTCCGGCCGATGCAACATACCCGCAAGTTCTCCGATAGATAGACCCGGACACGCCGGCTGGCTCTGCCACTCGACTTCTTGCGGTTGCATCCGAACTGCAAAGGCAGCAGAAGACATCGGGGAGTGTAAGGAAGTTAGCCGCAGATTACGCCAACTCCTTGGCTTACGTCATTGCAGGTCCACGAAGCGCAACCGTTGCTACAAAGGAGGAAGCTACACCCCCCTCCACCGCACACGTCACACGAACCTGCAGAGCCGGACGTGCAGACCGAGGCGGCTGCGGGCCTTGGGCTACGCCCGGCGGGTGTGGCTGCGGGCCGACGCGGGCTTCCCCGCCGAGCCGTTCCTGGCAGGCCTGGAAGCGGAAGACGGGGTGCGCTATGTTGTGTGGTTGAGGAGCACTGCCGTGCTGGAGCACCAGGCCGCGCCCCATGTGGACCGGATCCTCGAGAAGCGGGTCCCCGAGGACCGGGCCCACACGATCGAGATCTCCTACGCCGCCAGGTCCTGGAGCCGGGAGCGGCGGGTGGTGCTGGTGATCGAGGAGCGGCCCGACGAGCTCATGCCCCACTGGTTCTTTCTCCTCACCCACGCGACGCCGGAGGAGATCCCGGGGGCGGAGCTGTTGATCGAGTACCGGAAGCGGGGGCCACCGAGAAGGATTACGGCGGCTGGCAGGGGGCCCTGGCGCTGGCGCTCTCCTCCACCAATCGCCCTAAAATCACCTACGGCGGCCAGCCGCCCCGGCGCCGGAGCCCGCCGGTGGACAGCTTCGCCGCCAACGAGGCGAGTCTCCTGATGAGCCTTCTGGCCGCCAACCTGATGCACGCCGGCCGCGTCCTGAGCGAGCGGGCCCGCCGACACCTGTGGAGCCGGAAAACCTTCCGCCGCCTCGTGCTCAAGACCTCCGCCCGTATCGCCCGCTCCGCTCGCTACGTCACCCTCTGGATGGATCACGTTCGGGCCCCTCGCTGGGAACAGACCGCCCACGAGCTGAGCCGGTCCCCGCGAGAGCCTGCGGGGCATGTGTTGGCACACGTCTCGCCTATCACCTTTGTGCCGCTCACCTGCCTGGCGAAATCCCCGCGCTGCTCAGAGGGAAGCGCCGCTCCAGCTCGTCACGCACTGCCGCCGCGCTCGCTCGTGGGTCTGAAGCGAGCACCGTCGGACGGTGGGTCTCAGCTCTTGGTCCAGCTGTCGTTGGAGCGGTCGACGTCGGGGAAGTCGTGGGCGGCGTCCAGCTCCACCTTCGTCACCGTCCCGCTCGCCGCGTGGCTCGTCGTCACGCTCGCCTTCCCGGCGAACCACACGGACGCCGGCTCCCGCCAGTGCACCGTCCCGCCGCCCGCCAGCGTCGCCGTCACGTCCACCGGCGCGTACAGCCGCCCCCGGTTCGCCACCGTCACCGTCACCCGGCCGCCCGACTGCTCCACCTTCGTCACCGCCTGGTCCAGCCGGCCCCGCCCGAAGAACCACGGGCCCCAGAACCACCCCAGGTCCCGCCCCGTCACCTCGTCGATCGTCGCGAAGAAGTCGTACGGCGTCGGGTGCCGGTACGACCAGCGCCGGATGTACGCCCGGTACGCCTTCCGGAACGCCCCGTCCCCCAGGATCGACCGCAGCGCCCACAGCGCCGCCGACGGCTTGTCGTACGCCTCCACCGTGTAGCCCGACCGTGGCCACGCCGAAGGAATTGGCCGGCGACATCATCGGGAGATCCTCGTCCGCGTGCGTCACGAAGTTCACGTAGCCGCTCTGCGACTCCTCGAGCCCGCGTCCGTCGAGCGAATCGGGCAGGAAGGCGTCGGTGGCGAAGAAGGTGTCGAAGGTGTTGAGCCCCTCGTCCTGCCACCCCTAGCGCGTCTCGTTCGACCCCACCAGCATCGGGAACCACTCGTGCCCGATCTCGTGCGCGCTGACCTCGTCCTCCCGGTAGAGGCCCGTGATAGGCGCCCACGAACACCGTCATCGGGTACTCCATGCCGCCGCGACCGCCCTCGGTCTCGGTGAGCTGCGGGTAGGGGTAGGGCACCATGAGGCTCGAGTGCGTCTCCAGCGCCGAGCGCGCCATGGCCGCCACCTGGTCGAAGCGCGGCGCCCCCGGCCGCCAGAACACGTTCACCGCCGCGTACCGGCCCCGCGCCGAGTCCACCTCCGCCCGCGTCGCGTCCCACCGGTAGTGGTCCCCGAACGAGAACGCCACGTCCCGCACGCTGTCCGCCTCGAACGTCCACGTCAGGGCCTCCCCCGGCGCCCCCCGCGTCGCCTCCCCGCCCCGAACTCGTCCTGCGTCAGCACGTGCACCACCTCGTCCGTCTTCGACGCCCGCTCCAGCGCCGCGCGCTCCCTGTCCGTGAGCACCGCGCCGGGGTCCTGCAGCGTCCCGGTCCCCCCCACGATGTAGCCCGCCGGCAGCGTCACGCTGTAGCGGAAATGCCCGTAGTCCAGGTAGAACTCGCCCGTCCCCGTGTACTGCTGCTCGTCCCACCCGTGCACGTCGTCGTACACCGCGATCTGCGGGTACCACTGCGCGATCTGCGCCGTCCCCGGGTCCTGCATCCCCATGCGCGGCGCGCTCGAGCCGGGAATGTGGAAGCGCCACGAGACGTCGAACACGGCGCTGTCGCCGGGCACCAGCGGATGGGGGAGCGGCACCGACATGAGGGTGCTGTAGATGCTGGCGCCGTGCGGCCCCACCGGCTCGCCTCGCATGTTGTCCGGCACCGCCACCGGCGTGCCCTGCGCCACCAGCCGCTCGATCACGATCCCATGCGTGGCGCGCTCCGGCGAGGAGGGCCCCTCCCGGGCCGCCCACGGACTCATGAGGTTCTGGTAGAGGTGGAAGACGACCACCTTCAGCGTGTCGGGCGAGCGGTTGTGGTAGACCACCCGCTCGTCGGCCGACAGCAGCGAGTCGCGCGGCGAGACCCGCGCCCGGATGTCGTAGTCGGCCCCGTTCTGCCAGTACTTCGGCCCCGGCGCCCCCGTCCGGCTCCGCGTGCCCGCCTCGATCGCCCGCTCGTAGGGCACCGGCAGCACCGGCCCCAGCGGCCCCGTAGCCGCCGCGCCCGTCCCGCCCGCCTGCGCCGCGGCCGGCGCCGGCGCCCCCGCCACCAGCGCCGCCGCGGCCAGGACGCCGCCGCCAGGGCCGGAGCGCCGAAGGGCGACCCGCCGAATGCGGCGAGGCATCGCGGCGCCACATGCGCCGCCCCCCGCCCGCCGGTCGATGTCCCCGCGAGCTCCGTGATCCAGGCATCCCGTTCATGTCTCTCTCCTCTTCCTTCGTCCTGTCCGGCGTCCTCTCGCTCCACCCCGTCCACCGCGGCGAGCGCCAACGGCCGCGGCGCCACCGCTGTACCATCCTCCGAGGAGAGTTCCCCGGACGACGAGGAGGACGACATGCGCAAGACGACGTGGATCGGTGGATTCCTGGCCCTGTCGCTGGGCCTTCCCGGCCTCGCGGCCGCCCAGCAGGCCCCCACGCCGCGGCCCGACCGCGCCCGCGCGGCCGCCGTCGCCCGGTGGCGAGCCGCACGGCGCGCTCGGCCCGCGATCCGGCACATTCGCCGCGACGCGCGCCGCATCCGGATGCGGCGCCGGGACCTTCGCCGCGACCGCGTGGATATCCGGCGCCATCGCCGCCTTCGCCGGCGCGTGGCCCGGCCGGGCGTCCGGCGCGACCCTGAGCCGGCACATTCTGCGCGATCGCCTTGACCTCCGGCGTGACCGCCGCGCTCTGCGCCTTCGGCACCGGGACATCCGCAGCCACGGCTCGGCGAATCCGACGTCGCGCACCCGGGGCACGCGGACCCTTCATCTGACATCCGAGATCGGGGCCCGGCCCCGGAGGCGATGACCTCCGGGGCCCTCGGGCCACCGTACATTAGCTTCTACAGCAGCCTTACGGCAGCTTCGCCGCCTTGACGTGGATGGGCTCGCCGGCGACCAGGGTCGGGACGCCGGCGCTGCCGGCCGCCTGGTTGTAGGCGGAGACGTCGGTGCTCAGCAGGCCGTTGAACCGGTCCAGGTAGTCGTTGAGCTCGGCGCCCAGCTCCTTCATGCGGGCCGCCACGACCGGGCTCGGGGGCGACGCGTACGCGAACGCCACCCGGAAGCGCAGGCCGTTCAGTCGGTCCCGGAACCGGCTCAGGTAGTGGATGTCGTCCTCGGCCGCGTGCTCCTGGACCTGCGAGTTGTACAGGCTGTCCTTGAGGACGCCCAGCTCGTGGTCCAGGGAATCGGCCTTCGCGAGCACCGGCTTGACGGCCGGATCCTTCGAGCGATCCGCCGCCTTCAGCGCCTTCTTGGCCGACGCGATCTGGTCCTGGAGGGACTGGATCCGGTTCAGCATCTCGTTCAGCGCCGAGATCCGGTTGGTGAGCTCCAGCCCCGCCTGCGTCTGGGCGCGGAAATCGGCCATGTCGGCTGGATGATGCGGGTCGGGCTCCACCTTCACGGACTGCTTCTTCGTGGTTCCGTTCGCGGTCACCGCGATCGTGTAGGTGCCGGGCACGACCGGTGGGCCCGAGTTGAAGCGCCGACCGCCGAAGCCCCCGCCGCCGCCCAGCTCGAGCGACGTGGGGCCGTCGTAGTGCAGGTTCCACTCGAACCGGTTGAAGCCCTCGTGACCGGGCCCCTTGTCGGTCGCGATCGTGTCGCCGGCCGCGTCGAGCACGGCGACCTGGACCTGGCCCGCGCCGTTTCCGGCCGCCGGCCCGCCGCGGCGTCCGCCGCGACCGCCCATGCGCCTGCATGGGCGCCGCCGCCCGCCTTCTTCGGAGCGGACTTGGGCAGATAGTAGTCGATGACCGCGCCCCGCGGCGGCCCGCTCACGTCGTAGCGCGACGCGTCCGGATGGCGGAGCGACCGGCCGGCCTGGAAGGCGGCCGGAGCGACCGGGAAGAGCTGGAAGCCGACCGGACGCCGACGCGTCGAAGTCCTGGAGCGGCGTGAGGTCGTCGAGCACGAACAGACCGCGGCCGTGCGTGGCGACCAGGAGATCGTTGTCACGCTTCACGAACTGGACGTCCCACACGGGAGCGGTCGGGAAATTCGAGTGGAAGCTGTTCCACGTCGCCCCGTCGTCCCGCGAGTAGTAGATCGCGTTGTCGGTGCCCAGGACCAGGAAGCCCTTCTTGTTGGGCGACTCGCGCACCACGTGGGCCGCGCCGAAGGCCGGGAGGCCCTTCGAGATCGCCGTCCACGACTTCCCGTAGTCGCTGGTCCTGTACACGTACGGGTGGTTGTCGTCGTACATGTGGTAGTCGACCGCCACGTACGCCGTGCCCGCGTCGTACGGCGACACGCCGATCTGGTAGATCCGTCCGCCCTTGATGTCGGGACGACCGGGCATGTTGTGGCCGACCTCCGTCCACGTCTTCCCGCCGTCACGGGTGACCTGCACGAGGCCATCGTCCGTGCCCACCCAGATGACGCTGTCGGGCGCGGTCGGGGCCAGCGTGACCGAGATGATCGTGTTGTAGGTCTCGGCGCCGCTGATGTCGTACTGGACCGCTCCGCCGGGGACGATCTGCTTGTCCTTCTCGTTCCGGGTGAGATCCGGGCTGATGGTCTCCCAGTGATCCCCGCCGTCCGCGCTCCTGAACAGCACGTTGGCGCCGATGTAGACGGTGTTGGCGTCGTGCGGCGACACCGCGATCGGGCTCGTCCAGTTGAACCGGTACTTCAGCTTCGAGGGCGGCATGTCACTCACGCCCGGCACGTAGGGCCGGATCGACTTCCGCATGCCGGTGGCCTTGTCGAGCCGCGAGATGGAGCCGTTCTGCGAGTCGGTGTAGATGATGTTGGAGTCGCTCGGCGCCGCGACCGAGTACTCGCCGTCACCGCCGGTGACCGTGTACCAGTCCGAGCCGCTGCCCCCGGTGGACGGCCCGCACCAGGCGCTGTTGTCCTGGAGCCCGCCGCACATCGTGTACGGGTCGTTGCCATCGGCCGACACCATGTAGAACTGCTCGATGGGCAGGTTGTTGAGGAACGTCCAGCTCTTGCCGCCGTTCCGGGTGAGGAAGGCGCCGCCGTCGTTGCCCTGGATCATCCGGTCCGGGTCCTTCGGGTCGATCCACAGGGCGTGGTGGTCCACGTGCACGCTCTGGTCGATGACGTGGGCGGTCTTGCCGCCATCCTTGGACATCATGAGCTGGAAGCCCGAGAAGTAGACCCGATTCTCATCGTCCGGGGCCACGTTGACCTGCGAGAAGTAGAAGGGCCGGACGTCGAGGGCGTGGTTGTCGCTGACCGTGTGCCAGTGGTCGCCCAGGTCCTCGGACGCCCACAGCATGCCCTTCTTCGCCTCGACGAGCGCGTAAACGTGGTCCGGGTTGGTGGGCGCGATCCCCAGCGCGATGCGCCCGACGGGCGGCCTGGGGAGCCCGCCGTTCAGCCTGGTCCAGTGCTCGCCGCCGTCGGTCGAGCGGTAGATGCCGCTACCCGCGCCGCCGTCGTTCAGCGTCCACGGGAGCCTCTGCATCTGCCACATGGCCGCGAGCAGCACCCTGGGGTTGCCGGGCTGCATGACCAGGTCGATGGCGCCCGTCGTGTCGTTCACGAACAGCACCTTGTGCCACGTGGCGCCGCCATCGGTCGTCTTGAACACGCCCCGCTCCGGATTGGGCGTCCACGCGTGGCCGACCGCGGCCACGTACACGACGTCCGGATCCTGCGGGCTCACGACGATGCGCTCGATCTGTCCGGCATCCTCGAGCCCCTTCGACTCCCACGTCTTCCCGCCGTCCGGGGAGAAGTAGACGCCGTGGCCGTTGGTGATGTCGTTGCGGATGTTGGCCTCGCCCGTCCCGACCCACACCAGGCTCGGGTTGGAGGGGGCCAGCGCCACGGCTCCGATGGACGAAGTGGGCTGGTCGGCGAACACGGCCGTCCAGCTGTCGCCTCCATCGGTCGTCTTCCACACCCCGCCCCCGGCGGAGCCGACGTAGTAGATCCCCGGCTTGCCGGGCACGCCGACCACCGAGCTCACCCGGCCTCCCGCGATCGACGGGCCGATGTTGCGGAAGGCGATGTTGTTCAGCGTGTCGGGGGAGGTCTCGGACTGTGCGCGGCCCGTGGAGGGGAAGGCCAGGAATGCTGCGACGAGAAGAATGACGACGGCGCGGATGCCGCCGGATGCGACCGGCTCTTCGTCCATGGATGGATCTCCTTTCAAGGTGTCCCTGCGCCCCGCGCCCCGGCCGGTGCTCTGCCGACCGGAACGGTGGCGCGGCCCAATATGACACGCCCCGCCCGTCCTGCTCAACGGGACGACACTCCCCGGGCGCCGGGCCGGTCCGAGCTCCTTTCCAACCCGGCGCCGGCACGCGGTGTCCCAGCGATACATCCCCGAAACGCGAGACGCCCCGCGTCCGTACGGGAGATCGAGATCCCGCGTTCGGGAACACGTCGCCGGGATGGCGACCTCCGCCACGGGACAGAACAGCCGACGGGAGCCAAGCGATGAAAGACACCCTCGCGCTCACCATGCTCGTGATGCTCGCGGGCGGGGCCGGCCTCGCCCTGAGCGAGCCGCCGCCGGCCACGCTGGCCGGGCCGCTCGCCGTCCGCCTGCCAGCGCCTTCACGGCACGCGTCGACCCAGAACGCCGAGCGCTACGAGCTCTCGGGCTCCGCCGTGCGGGTCGCGGACCTGGCCGGCCACGTGCGCGTCGAGTCGGGCTCCGGGGACCACGTCGTCGTGCTGGTCGAACGCGGCGGCCGCGATGCGGATCGGCTCCAGGTGCACGCGGACGCCGAGGCCGGCACCCTCACCATCGACGTGCCGGGGGATCGACTCGTGTATCCCGAGCTGGGTCGACACTCGCACACGAGCGTGAGGCTGGGGGACGACGGCCTGTTCGACGGCGGACGGCGCGTCACCGTTTCCGGCTCCGGCTCGGGCCCCGAGGCGTGGGCCGACCTCACCGTCCAGGTGCCCGCCGGCCACCGCACCACGGTGGAGCTCGGGGCCGGACGGGTGGACGCCTCCGGCGTGCCGGCCGACCTCGAGCTCCGCTCCGGCTCGGGCGACGTCTCCGCGGACGGGACCGGCGGCGCCGTCACGGCCCGCACCGGGTCCGGCGACGTGGACGTCACCTCGACCCGTGGCGCCCTCGACGTGGAGACCGGCTCCGGCGACGTGACCGTGAAGGACGTGAGCGGCGCCGCCCGGGTCCACACCGGCTCCGGGGATGTCCGGATTTCGGGCCGGGTGGGCGGCTCGCTGGAGGCGCACACCGGATCGGGTGACGTGAGCGCCGAGGACGTGGAGGGGGAGAGCCTGCACGTCCGCACCGGCTCCGGCGGGATCCGGGTGGGTGCCGCGCGGGCGACGGACATCTCCCTGCACACGGGCAGCGGCTCGGTGCGCGCCCGCCTCGAGCGGGCCCCGGGGAGCCTGCGGGTCGATACCGGGTCGGGGGACGTGACCCTGGCCCTGCCCTCCTCGGTGAACGCCGACCTGAGGATCGACACGGGCAGCGGCGGCATCGACTTCGACATGCCGGTCCGCATGCTGTCGAGCAGCCGCTCGCACTTCCGGGGTAAGCTGGGCCAGGGGGGACCCGAGTTCGTGATCCGCACCGGCTCGGGCGGGGTCCGGCTCACATCGTCGGGCGGAGCCGACTAGGCGCCGGCCGTCTTCTGAGCGCATGGCCCGGCGGCCGGGCGGCCGCCGGGCCCGCGTCTACTCCCGGCTCGCTCCTCCCTCCAGGCGGACCAGGAGCTCCTTCAGGAACGACTCGCGCTCCTTGAGATCGTCCCGGAAGTCCTTCGAGTCGGTATCGGCGATCTCCATGCGGAGATCCGAGAGGTAGCCACCCAGGATCTCCCGGAGCATCCGGTGCTCCTTCTCGTTCAGCTGGAAGTCCACCGCTTGTCTCCCTTCCGTTCGGCCGATGAGGGCCGCGTCACGGCCCGTCGCGGGCGCGTGACGCGGACCCTCCGCAGGGTTCGGACCGCCTGCTCGTGCAAGGGGCGCTCCGGAATCCCCGCCGGGCCCTCCGGCCGCCTCGCTACATCCCTCCGCTCGGAGCCGAGCGGACCCCCAGCTCGTAGGCAAGGAACGACCAGATGTCGGCCGTCTGCGCGATCCGCTTGTCCGTGGGCATGTACCCGTGGCTGGTCTCGGTCTCCACGCGGATGAGGATCGGGTTGTCGCAGCCCTGCGCGTCCTGCATGGCGGCGGCGAACTTGTAGGAATGGCTGGGCACGACCCGGTCATCGTGGTCGGCCGTGGTGACGATCGTGGCCGGGTAGCACGTGCCCGCCTTCGCGTTGTGCACCGGCGAGAACTTGAACAGCTACTGGAAGGCCGTCGAGTCGTCCGACGAGCCGTACTCCGGCACCCAGCCGATGCCGGCGGTGAACTTCTGGTAGCGCAGCATGTCCATGACGCCGGCGCCGGCGTAGGCCGCCGCGAACAGGTCCGGGCTGCTCCTACGCTGGCGCCCACCAGCAGGCCGCCGTTGGAGTAGCCGTGGATGGCCAGGTGCGGTCCTGCGTTCCGTACTCGTGGCGCTCCAGGTACTTGGCCGCCCAGGCGAAGTCGTCGAACACGTTCTGCTTGTTGCCGAGCATGCCCGGCCTTGTGCCACGCCTCGCCGTACTCGCCGCCGCCCCGCAGGTTGGCCACGGCGTACACGCCGCCGAGCTCCAGCCACATGGCCGTCGTGGGGCTGAACGAGGGCGTCACGCTGATGTCGAATCCGCCGTAGCCGTAGAGCACGGTGGGGTTCTGCCCGTCGAGCTTGATGCCCTTCCTGGCCGTGATGAACATCGGGATCCGCGTGCCGTCCTTCGACTGGTAGAAGACCTGCTTCGTCTCGTACTGCGAGGGGTCGAAGGCCACCTTGGGCTTGAAGAAGGTGGTCCGCTTCCCGGTGTCCAGGTCGTAGCGGTAGGTGGTGGTCGGATACAGGAAGGAGCTGAACGAGTAGAACAGCTCCGGGCTGTCCTCGTGCCCGACCAGGCCACGCACCGTCCCGATTCCGGGCAGCTCCAGCTCTCCCTGCTTCGTCCCGTCACGGGCGTAGATGTCCACCCGGCTCTTCACGTCGACCAGGTACTGCGCCAGGATCCGGCCTCCGATGATCGTGCTCCCGCTGATCACGTTCTCACCCTCGGGAACGACCACGCGCCAGTGTTCCGGAGAGGGGTCGGTGAGGGCCGCGGCGACGATCTCGTTCTTGGGCGCGTCCAGGTTGGTCTGCAGGTAGACCGTGTCGCCCTCGACGCCGATGGGCCGGTACTCCGCGTCGTTCTTCGTGTAGAGCGGCTGCACCCTGGCGTCGATGTTGGGATGCCGGGGATCGCCCAGGTCCATGTAGTAGAGCTCGTTGGCGCTCTCGGTGCCGTGGCTCATGGTGATGAACGCGTAGCGGCCGTCCTCGGTCACCCCGCCGCCGATGTACCAGTCGGGCCGGTCGGGCCGCTGGTAGATCAGCTTGTCCTGGCTCTGCGGCGTGCCCAGGCGATGGTAGTAGAACTTCTGGTTGGTGACCTGCTGGCTGATGGCCTTGCCGGCGGGCGGCTCGGCGAAGCGCGAATAGAAGAAGCCCTCACCGGTCCTTCGTCCAGGACACGCCCGAGAACTTGGCCCACCGCACGATGTCGGGGAGGTCCTTGCCCGTGGCCACGTCGCGCACGTGGAAGACGCGCCAGTCGGAGCCGCCCTCCGAGGTGGCGTACTCCAGGTAGCGGCCGTCGGGTGAGGGTCTCGATCCCGCCAGCGCCGTGTTGCCCCTGGGCCAGCGCACGTTCGGATCGAGCAGGACCTTCGCCGGCCCGCCCAGCGAGTCGGCCACGTAGATCACCGACTGGTTCTGGAGACCCGAGTTCTTGCTGAAGAACAACCTGCCGCCTTCGCGGTCCGGGGCCCCGACCTTTTCGTAGTTCCACAGCTCCTTGAGCCGGTCGCGCACCCAGGGGCGGACCTGGATCTTGTCCAGGAAGGAAAAGGTGAGTTTGTTCTCCGCATCCACCCACTGCTTGACCTCGGGGCTGTTGAGGTCCTCCATCCACCGGTAGGGGACCGGGACCTTCGTTCCGAAGTAGTCCGCGACCAGGCTGTCCCGCCTGGCCTGCGGATAGTCCAGCGACTGGGCGTGGACCGCCGTGGCCACGCCCGCGGCCAGCACCGCCGCCAGCGCCAACCCGCCGGTCAGGATCCTGCATCGATGCCTGTCCATCGTCTCGTTCGACTCCGCCACGAGGGTCGGGGAGCCGGGCCCGTGACCGGACCCGGAGCGAGAAACTGAAGATCCTCTCCATCTGCGGGGGCTGCAAGGCCGGAGGGGGTGCCGGGCCGCCGACGCGGGGGGTCTTGCGCGCCCCGCCGTCGCGGGCGGACCTTGGCGCTTCGCCGCCGGGGATCCGCCCCGGACGGAAGCCCGGTCTGGAAGGGAGCCCACGCCATGCCCCGTACACCTCCCGCGCAGAACCCGACGTGCCGCCGACGCTCCGCCAGCGATCCCGCTCGGCCGAGCCCTCGGCCGGGCGCCCACGGCCGCAGGGCTCGCGGCCCTCCTCGCCATCTCGGGCATGGTCGGTTGCGCGGCCCCCGGGGACGCCCCGCCCGGCGGGGGCCTGAAGTTCGCCGTGTCCATCCCGCAGGCCCGGACCGACTCCGCCCGGGACGGTCGTGTCCTGGTGCTCCTGGCGACCGACTCCACATCGGAGCCGCGCTTCCAGGTGGAGCCCGAGCCCGACCGCAGCGCCGAGGTGGCGGGAGTCCAGGCGCACGGCTTCGGGCCCGGGCGGGGAGGTCGTGGTGGGAGACACGGCGTTCGGTTATCCGGTGGCGAGTCTGCGCGACGTGCCGGCCGGCGACTACACGGTACAGTCCGTGTTCGTCCCCTACCGCACCTACCATCGCGCCGACGGCCACACCGTGTCGCTCCCGCCCGACCGGGGCGAGGGCCAGCGCTGGGACCGCAAGCCGGGCGACCTGTACAGCGCGCCGCGCCGGCTGCACCTGGATCCGTCCGCCGACCGCACCGTGCGGCTGTCGCTGGACAGCGTGATCCCCGAGATATCGCCACCCGAGGACACGCCCTGGGTCAAGCACGTTCGCATCCAGAGCGCGCTCCTCACGAATTTCTGGGGCGCGCCGACCTACATCCAGGCCACCGTATTGCTCCCGGCCGGCTTCGCCCAGCATCCGAACGCTCACTATCCGGTGCTCGTGGAGCAGGGACACTTCGGCCGCGGCATCCCGGGCTGGCGACCCGAGCCGGAGGACGCGTCCCTGCCGGCGCCCGATTCCACGTGGCTGTACGCGCACTGCTGGATGGGGAACGAGGCCGGATGCCGGGAGCACGGGATCGAGCGCATGCGCCAGCGCCTCATGCACGGCTTCTACCAGTGGTGGACGAGCCCGAACGCGCCGCGGGTGCTGCTGCTCACGATCCAGCACGCCAATCCGTACTACGACGACTCGTACGCCGTGAACTCGGCCAACCTGGGCCCATACGGTGACGCGATCACGAAGGAGCTGATCCCGGAGGTCGAGAAGCGCTACCGCGGGATCGGCGCCGGGTGGGCGCGCGTCCTCACCGGCGGCTCGACCGGCGGCTGGGAGGCGCTCGGGGTGCAGCTGTTCTATCCCGACGACTACAACGGCGCGTGGGGCTTCTGCCCCGACCCGGTGGACTTCCACTTCCACCAGGCCGTCGACGTCTACGACGACGCCAACGCCTATCTCCGCTCCGGTCCCCTGGGCAGCGTGGCGGTGCCCGGCGCGCGGGGCTACCAGGGCCGCGTGCGCTACCAGATGGCCGACGAGAACCACATGGAGCTGGCCCTGGGGACCCGGGGGCGCTCGGGCGGGCAGTGGGACATCTGGCAGGCCGTGTTCGGACCCGTGGGCGCGGACGGCTACCCGAAGCCGATCTGGAACAAGCGCACCGGGGCCATCGACCGCGACGTGGCCGGCGTACTGGCGGGACCACTACGACCTCACCCACATCCTCCAGCGCGACTGGAAGACCCTGGGCCCGAAGCTGCGCGGCAAGCTCCACGTGTACGTGGGCACCATGGACTCGTACTACCTGAACGACGCCGTCCACCTCATGCAGCAGGCCACCGACAGCCTCAGGAACCCGCGCGCCGACTTCACCTTCGACTATGGCGCGCGCGCCCCCCACTGCTGGACCGGGGACCACGACCACCCGAACTGGGCGGGGAGCATCACCGCATTTCAGCGCTTCCTGCCCGCCATGGCGCGGCACATGGAGAGCACCGCCCCGGCCGGGGCGGACACGCGCAGCTGGAGGTATTGAGCGTGCGCGTCGAGATTCCAATCCCGCTCGCATCGTCCGAGGAGGACTGTTGATGCATACCGTAGACAGGGTGGAAGACCTCAACCCGCACCGGATCGCGCGTCAGCAGTTCGACCGCTCGGCACCCTTTGTCGACGACCTGGCGGACTGGGAAGGGCTCTCCGATTTCCTGTTCGAGCCGGAGCACATCCTCGAAGTCGCGCTTCCGGTGCTCATGGACAACCGCTCCGTGAAGATGTTCACCGGATACAGGGTGCTTCACTCCAGCATTCGCGGTCCGGGTAAGGGGGGGATCCGCTTCTATCCGACCGCCGGCAAGGAAGAGGTGATGGCGCTGGCCACCTGGATGACGTGGAAGTGCGCCCTCCTCGACATTCCGTTCGGAGGCGCCAAGGGTGGGATCGCCGTCGATGCGAGAGCCCTCTCCAGGCGCGAGAAGGAACATCTCACGCGGCGCTACACCGTCGCTCTCGGCGACACGATCGGGCCATTCACCGACGTGCCCGCGCCCGATGTCTATACCGATGCACAGACGATGGCCTGGATCTTCGACACCTACCAGATGATGCATCCGGGCCAGGGCAACCTCCCCGTCGTGACCGGAAAGCCGCTCGAGCTGGGTGGCTCGGTCGGTCGCGACGCCGCCACGGCCCAGGGCCTGTTCCACGTGACCGAGCGATTCCTGGAGCTGGGTGGCGTCCCCGACCTTTCGGAGATCAGGGGCGCCAGGGTCTCCATTCAGGGCTTCGGCAACGCCGGAAGGCACGCGGCGAGGCTCTTCCACGAGGCCGGCGCCACCATCGTCGGCCTGTCCGACTCGCGGGGCGGAATCTACAATCCCGACGGCCTGACGCCCGACAGCGTCGGACGACACAAGGACGAGACCGGAACCCTGGCGGGCTTTTCCGGGGCCGAAACGCTCGGATTCCAGGATGTCCTCGAGGTGCCGTGCGACATCCTGGTTCCCGCCGCCGTCGAGAACATGATCACCACCGAGAACGCCGAGCGGATCAATGCGAAGCTGGTGGCCGAGGCCGCCAACGGTCCCACCACGCCCGGGGCGGACGACATCCTCTGCGGGCAGGGAATCCACGTCCTGCCGGACATACTCGCCAACGCGGGCGGCGTGGTCGTCAGTTACTTCGAGTGGGCCCAGAACCTCTCCAATCAGCAATGGGACGAGGCAGAGGTCGCCGAGAAGCTTCGAAAGAAGATGTACAGGGCCACGGATCTCGTCGTCGCCAGGCGGGCCGAACTGCTCGAATCACTTCCCACCTACAGGGAGAGGTGGGCCGCCGACCACGCCGCCGACCCGACGCTACCCGAACCCGACTACCGGATGACCGCCCTCACCGTGGCGGTGAAGAGATGCCAGGCCGCGGCGTTGCAGCGAGGAATCTGGCCGTGACCTGAAGGGTGCGGGAACCAGCCATGCCCTGTAGGGCCTGATAGCGACAGAGCCCCCGTCTCCGGGGGCTCTCGTCGTAAGCGGGCGACCGGTTTCGAACCGGCGACCTCGAGCTTGGAAGGCTCGCGCTCTGCCAGCTGAGCTACGCCCGCGCGGGGTGCGGCGGCGGGGCGGGGCCCCTCCGCTCACCTTCTTACCTGCGCCCGGGAATCTGGGTCCGCGGCCGGGGCGCGGCAACGTGCGGTGGGGGAGACTCCATCCGCGCGCGCAGCGACTCGAGGAAGGACCGGGCCGTGGCGTCGTGGCCGATCACGAACCGGCTCACGAAACGGAACAGCGGATTGTGGACCACCCCGTCCTCGGTGATCGTCACCCGGGTCGCCTCCCCGACGGGCTCGAGAACGTAGGTCCACCGCCCCCCGTAGGGCAGGTCCTCGTCGGCGATCTCGACCACGAGGCGTCGCGGCGGCTGGCTGGAGAGCCGGCGGTAAGTCACGGCTTTCCGGCCCCCCGTCTCCCGCCACCGGACGGCCCCGTCCTCCTCGACGGCGAGCACGTCGACCCTGTCCACGTCGTGGCGCCAGGCCGGATACGCGGCCGGCTCCGCCAGGACGGACCACACCTCGGCCCGTGAGCCATGGACATCGCTCGAGACCGACACGGTGTGGGCTTCGGGAAGGAAGGAGCCCACGACCCACGGCACCGCAACCAGCCCGACGAGCCCCGCCAGGCCCCACAGCACGACTCGTCTCGCTCGGCTCATCACGCACCTCCGGCTGGGGGTGTCGGCGGCGGCGTGGGGTCCAGGCGGCGGGCGGCCGCGGCCAGGAGCTCCAGCCCATCCAGCCCGCGCGCCCGTTCCTCGCGGGAGAGCTCCTCCAGGAGCGCCCCGACCCTGTCCGGGTCCAGGACCTGATCGGCCTCCCGCACCCGCTCCCCCGCCTCGGTCAGGCGCAGGTGAACGACCCGGCCATCGTCCGCGTCCCGGCTGCGGAACAGGTAGCCATCCCGCTCGAGCCGGCTCGCGTTGAGCGACATGGTGGAGATCGACACGCCCATGTGGTCCGCGAGCTCGCCCACGCTGGTCGGGTCGACGGGATCCAGGTGCTGGAGGATGTCGACCTGGTTCCGGCTCAGCTCCCGGTCGGAGACGGGATCGCGCAGGTGACGTCGATGACACGCCAGGAAGATCGCGGGATAGGTCCGGAGAAGGGCCTCCACCTCCTCGCCCGTCACCGTCGACATCGCCCCCCACCCTCATCGTCCGATCGGTCGCGCCCACCGCGGGGCGAGTTGCTTTGACGGCTAAAACTAAAATGAGCGGTCGATCCCGGCAAGGCCGCGCCTCAGCCCTTAGCGTGCAGCGCCTCGAGGAACACGTCGCCGTAGCGCTCCAGCTTGGCGGGGCCCACCCCGGACACGTCGAGCATCTCCTCGGGCGTGGAGGGAGAGCGCTCGATCATGCTCCACAAGACCTTGTCGCTGAACACAATGTAGGCGGGGACGCCGCGCTCGTCCGCCAGCCGCTTGCGGAGGTCCCGCAGACGCTCGAAGATCGCCGACTCTTCGGGCCCGGCCGTGGCCTGCGAGAGCTCCTCCTCGCCGCCGCCCGACCACGAGGCGCCCGGCGCGGCGCCGGGACCTCGGGCGCCGGCTCCCGCGGATCTCCGGCCGGCTCGCCCCGCCGCGCGCCGCTCCGCCCGCACCTCCTCGACCAGGTCGGTGACGCCGACCCCGGTGCACACGTCGCACGCGTCACCACACGGCTCGATCGCCTCGCCGAAGTGCGCCAGCACGGCCCGGTGGCGGCAGCCGCCGCGGTCGGCGAGCCGGAAGAGCTCCACGGTCGCCTCGCGCTTGCGGCGCCGGAGCTCCGGGTCCTCGATCTCGTCCAGGAAGCGCTCCCTCACCTTGACGTCGGCCCACGAGTAGAACAGGAAGCACTCGGACGGGAGCCCGTCGCGCCCCGCCCGACCCATCTCCTGGTACCAGGACTCGACGTCCGAGGGCATCTCCTGGTGGATCACGAAGCGGACGTTCGACTTGTCGATCCCCATCCCGAACGCGATGGTGGCGACGACCACGTCCACCTCGTCGCGGGCGAACGCCTCCTGCGCCGCGGCGCGCTCCGCGTCCGGGAGGCCGGCGTGGTAGGCGGCGGCCGCGATTCCCTTCTTCCGGAGGAAGGCGGTCATGCGCTCCACCGACTTCCGGGACAGGCAGTAGATGATCCCGCTCTCGCCCTCGTGGCGCCGCACCAGGGCCAGGATCTCGCGCCGCGTGTTCCCCTCGCCTCGCTTCCGGCAGGCGATCCTGAGGTTTCGCCGGAAGAAGGAGCCCTTGTAGCCCTCGGGGTCGCGCATGCCGAGCTGGTTGAGGATGTCGACCGCCACGCGCCGGGTCGCCGTGGCCGTGAGCGCCAGGACCGGCACCCCGCCCAGCTCTTCCTTGAGGCCCCGAAGCCGCCGGTACGAGGTCCTGAAGTCGTGCCCCCACTGCGAGATGCAGTGAGCCTCGTCCACGACGAGGAGGGAGAGCGGGCTGTCGGCGAGCAGGGCCCGCATGCGGGGGCCGAGGGCCTCGGGGGCCAGGTAGATGAGCTCGTAGTGGCCGCGCCGCAGCGCTCGCAGCCGCTCCCTGCGCTCCTCGGGTGGAAGGGTCGAGTTGATGGCCGCCGCCCGGAAGCCGAGCGCCTCGAGCGCGTCGACCTGGTCCTTCATGAGGCTGATGAGGGGCGAGAGGACGACGACCGTGCCGGGCAGCACCCGGGCGGGAAGCTGGAAGGTGAGGGACTTGCCGGCCCCGGTCGGCATCACGGCGATGCAGTCCCGGCCCGCCAGCACCGCGTCGATCACGTGGCGCTGGCCCGGCCGGAAGGACTCGTAGCCGAAGACCTCGCGGAGAACGGCTATGGGGTCTGCCGTAGTCGGCGCGCCCGTGCGCATGTCGGCGTTCGGCTGGCTCACGTCTCCGGTCCGGTGGCGGTCTCGCTCGGATGATGGCCGGGCCCCGCGGCCCTGATCCTCAACATAGCGGCGAGCGACCCCTCGAGCCGAACGTCGAGGCCCCGCGGTGATCCGGGCGGCTTCAAAGAAAGAGCCTCCATCATCGGGGGCTCTCCGGAAGCGGGCGACCGGTCCCGAAGCGGCGGTCCAGTCACCTCACCCGCCGGCCAGTCGGGCCCTCATCCGGTCGAACTGACCCACGCTTCGAGCCGCGAGCGGGTCGCTCCGACCGCGCGGGCCACCAGAGAGTGCCGGCCATAGGGGGAGACATCATACGTCCACGACACCAGCCGACCTCGAAAGAAGTCGCCCTGCAGAACGCGCGACGACTGTCGGGCGCCGAGCGCCCAGTTCACGAGCCCGAGCCGCGCCGGAGGACGGATCCACGGCGCGTTCCCTCCGGCGCCGGAACATGCATCGGGCGGGTGTCGTTGCGACTGCTGATGCACCGAAATCGCTTGCAGTCGGATCCGAGATCGTCCTCGATCCGTTCTGCGCCGTGGACATGCATGCCGCTACCCTGGCGGACGGCCGCCTGGCCCGATGACCCGTCGTGAGTTGGCAGCGTGCCAGATGGTGTCGCACACACTCTGGCTATCCTTTCCGCTGCAAAGGAATGAACATGAGGGTCACGCATCGCCCGCGTCCGTCGGTGGCCACGTCGGCAGGCGCGACCCGCCGTCGCTCGTCGCCGGAGCTTCGACGTGCTGCCGCGATCCGTCTACGTCCCGGCCCGGCCGTGCGCGCGACCGTGGCGTCGGCGGCTCTCCTCATCGGGACGGCGGTACCTGCCGCTGCCCAGCACGCGGCGCCCGCAGTCACCCCCGACCAGAGCCTGTACTCACTCCAGCCGGTGTCCCCTTCCCAGGCGGCAGACTGGCGCGCGGACCTCCGCGCGCTCGTCGGGGACCTCACGCGGGTGCACCCCGATCCATTTCACGCGACCTCGAAGGCCCGCTTCAATGCGGCCGTCGCCGCGCTCGCCGACTCGATCCCCGGTCTTCCAGCTCACCGGATCGTCATGGGCTTCGCTCGGCTCCTGGCCCTGGTCGGCAATGGGCACACGAGCCTGCCTCTCTACTTCGCTCGGGGCGTCGATTTCCACGCCCTTCCGTACCGGCTTGGCGTCCATGATGATGGCATCTACGTGGAGGCGGCCGACCACGCCTACGCCTCCCTGGTCGGCGGCCGGCTCGTCGCCATCGGCGGCGTCCCGGCGCAGGAGGCCCTCCGCCGTGTGACGCCGCTCATCTCCAGGGACAACGACAACTGGATCTCCGTGGTGGCTCCGAATCTCCTGAACCGGATCGAGGTCCTCCAGGGTCTAGGCATGGCAAAGGACCTGCGGGGAGCCGACCTCACCGTTCGGATCGACAGCGCGCTCCACACCGTCCACGTTCGCGCACTGACGGCGCCGCAATCCCATGACTTCGGCCTGCCGTTCCGGCCCCGCCTCACGGACAACTGGGTGGATGCCCGCGACTCCTCCGGAGCCCCCGTCCCACTCTACCAGCGCCGCTACAAGGACCTGTACTGGTGGACCTACCTCCCCGACCAGGACCTGCTCTATGTGCAGTTCGACGTCGTCCAGAACCGGCGCGATGGACCGACCGCCCTGCAGACCTTTCGACAGGCGATGGCCTTCGCGCGCGATCGGCGACCGGCGCGCACTGTGATCGACATTCGCAACAATACCGGGGGAGAAGGCGGGCTCCTCCCACCGATCATCCGGGAGATCGTACGGACGCGCGAAGTCGATCAACCCGGGAAGTTGTTCCTGGTCATCGGCCCCCGGACATTCTCGGCCGGACAGATGATGGTGGGCTGGATGCGAGATGTTCACCACTGCCGTACTGGTCGGCCGGCCGACCTCGAGCCGCTTCGAAGGCTACGCCGGCCACGCCTTCCTACGCCTTCCGCGCAGTGGAATCGCGTATTTCGTGTCACCTGCGTACTACGAAATGGGCCGGGCCCCGGGCGACCCCCGTCCGCAGGCCACTCCACGACTCGCGGCGGTCTCGACGTTCGCGGACTACGTGACCAACCGCGATCCCGCCATGGACGCCATTCGAGCCTACGATCCGGGGGCATTATCGCGCCAGGTGCTCGCCGCGCTCCACGCGAGTGACACGACGCGTGCGGCCGCCCGCGTCCGCGCCTACGACGCGGATCCGGTGAACCGGTACCACGACGGTACCGCAGCGCTCAACGAGCTTGGATATCGTCTCCTCGGGGAGGACGGCGAAGAGGAAGACGCGCTCGCCGTCTTCGAGCTCAATACCCGTGTCCACCCGGGCTATGCTAACGGTTGGGACAGCCTGGGGGAGGCGTACGTCCGCGAAGGCCGGCGCCGGGACGCCATCGAGGCCTTTCGCCGAGCCCTGGCCCTCAACCCGAACCTGGCCTCCTCGAAGGCCTGGCTCCATCGCCTCGGCGCCGCGTCGTCGGGCGGCGAGACACCGCCAAGAGGCTGAGCCGGGGCGCCGACACGCTGACGGTCACCTGGACCTGGACGCACGAGGGAAGGAGCGAGACCGACGGGGTTCGCTTGCGGGACGGGACCGACCACCTCGATCGAAGTCTCCGCCGCACCGCCCAGCCGATTCCGGCGACCAAGGCCCACTTCGAGCCTCGCGCGGCAGAGGACCCCTGGGAAGCGGGCGACCGGTCTCGAACCGGCGACCTTCAGCTTGGGAAACCGATTCACCCTCCACCCGAATGGGCGGATTCAGCACACGCTGCAAGGACTCTCAGACGAATCTAGCATACCCGCGCGTGGCTCGTATGCGGATCTCATAGGGTCAAATGCGCACACAAATGCGCACAACTCCCGGCGGCGCCGTCGAGCGGCACGACGCTCCGACCGCAAGCGCACGAGCGGCCACGAGCCGTCGATCCGGCCAATCCCTGCGGGGTCCCGGACGATCGACTCGGACAGTTTCCCACAGGCCAGCGCGGACCCCTCCCGACAGACGGGAGGACGCCGGGGCGCTATTCTTCGATACGAACTTGGGGGTTCCCATGCAGCGATTCTGTGGCCTCCGTGGCCTGCTCCCCGTCCTCGCCGCGGCGATCGCCTCGGCCTGCACCGGCGCTGGCGCCCCCCCCACGGCATGCGCCGGCCTCTCGGCGCGAACCATGGCGGTGACCCGGGAGGAGTACGCCCCCTGCGCCGGCGAAATGCTGGCGGCCCTGGATACTCTGGAGCGGGCGCTGCAGCGGGGGATCGTGGGGGGTCAGGAGGAGGCCTTCGGCGACGCGCGGCGGGTCCACCGCCGGCTCCGGGCCCTGATCCGGGAGGTGGACTTCCGGGGAGACTACCTGAGAGAGATGCGGGAAGGGGCGAGCCGGACGGTCCAGCGGTGGCCCGAGGACGCCATGCGGATGTTCAACGGGGAGCTGGGAAACGCCCTGGCCCAGTACAGCTCGGCGCTGGGGTACCCGAACGTCGAAAACCTGGAGGAGGGCCGCCGGCACCACCGGTTGGCGGCCCAGGCCTATGACCGCTTCCGGTAGCCCGGCGTCCGGCGGCGAGGGCGGTGCCCCGGGCACCGGGCGTCCCGCAGTCTCCGGGCCCGTCCGCCCCCTTCTCCTGGCCCTCCCGCTGCTGCTCCCGACCCTCGCGGCCGCTGCGGGATGCGGAGGAGAACCGCCGCCCCGGGCCTTCGCCCAGCGGGAGCCAGTCCCACTGGGCCCCCTCACTCTCCGCGTCACGGGCTCGCAGGAGGTGAGGGGCTCGCCAGCCGTTCCCCTGAACACGCTCTACGCCGAGTCCGGCCGGAAGATCTTGGTGGTCTTCGTCACCTGGAGTGGGATGGAGGGACTCGCGCCTCCGGATCGGGTCCGCTTCGTGGAGAGCTTCCTCACCGGCCGGTCCAGCGTGGTGGACAACGAGGGCTACGAGTACCCGGCGATCGACGCCATGCCCCTTCCCCTCTACACCGGAAGCGGTCCCATCGGAACCCTCGTCCAGGACTGGGTGCTGGTCTTCCACCCATGGGTCGACAGCCAGGGAATGGAGGTCCGCTTCGTCCGGCCCGACCCTGATCCCGGAGGGTTTCGTGTGGCGTCCGTTCAACTCCCGTAGCATCGACGTGGTCGCGGCGCTTCTGATCGCCACCTCCCTGGTCTCCTGCAGCAAAGGGACCAGCTACCGGCTCGGTGATCCAATCGGCATGGGACCGTGGACCTTCGAGGTGGAAAGCGTGCGGGAACAGATCGAGAGCCATACGAGCTTCCGGGTGAAGATCGTGGAGCTCACATTCCAGCTGCAGAACTACCGAGAGCGGCACGAGAAGACGTTCGACGACTTTCTCAACGGCAGCGGGGAGCGGCGAGGGATGCTCGCGAGCATGTTCGTCGATCCCCACTTCTGGCTGGTCGACGAGGAGGGCAGCCGATTCCTGGCTCTCCTTTCCCCCGTCTCAGGGGGATCGCTGCGGTCAGAGCGGTGGAGAGTTCGGTTCGAACTCGTGAATGGTAAGCCATCGGAGGACGCCGCGCTCCAGGCGGCCAGATACCTGAACCGTGACCTCGCCGACTTTCGGCTGGTCATCGAGAACCCCAACCATCGGAAGGGGCAACCGCGGAAAATCGTCGTGGCCCTTCGGTGACCGAGCGTCGGGTCACCTCCAAGACTCCGCTTGTCACCACGTCCTATAGGCGGGCCATGAAACGGGGGATGCAGACATGCCAGGAGCCCCCGCGACGACGGGAGCTCCGAGAGGAAGCGGGCGACCGGTCTCGAACCGGCGACCTTCAGCTTGGGAAGCTGACGCTCTACCAACTGAGCTACGCCCGCATGCTCGGCGGCACCTTGTCGGCGGGCCCGCCGTCGGCCGGCGGGCCGGGGGCCCGCGGCCACCACGGCCCGAAGCCGCGGCACGTCCTGCTACGAGTGGGGCGGGAGGGACTCGAACCCCCGACCTCTGCGATGTGAGCGCAGCGCTCCAGCCAGCTGAGCTACCGCCCCTGGTTCTCTTCCTGCTTGTCTTCAAGCGGGCGACCGGGTTCGAACCGGCGACCTCAACCTTGGCAAGGTTGCGCTCTACCAGCTGAGCTACGCCCGCGCATACGTCCGGTCGGAGTGCGTGAAGAGGTTCCGGGTGGATTCGAACCACCGTAGGGGGCTTTGCAGGCCCCTGCCTAGCCACTCGGCCACGGAACCCTGCGCCGGGCAGCCGGCGGGTGAAAAAGGGAGCCGCGCCTGTCGGCACGAGCCCCCTCGTCACGTCTCCGAACGTCCTGGATGTTACCCCGCGTGCCCGGGAGTGTCAACGCGCGCGCGCCTTTTCGGCGCCCGGGCCGCGGACGGCTTCCGCCGCCCGTTGCAGCAGGATACGCCCGCGGCCGCGGGGGGTTCCCGGCGCGCCGCGCGTGCCCCTCCGGACTTCCCGCTCTCCCGGACCCGCCCTACCTTCTTCGCGTGAATACGCCGACCGACGCCTCCCCGCTCGACGGCCTCGTCGTCGTCCTCCACCGCACCCAGGACCTGGTCAACATCGCGCTGGTCGTGCGGGCCATGAAGAACATGGGCCTGAGGCGGCTGCGGCTGGTGGCTCCCGAGGAGTTCGACCCGCACCGGATCGAGGGGATCGCCCACGACACGGCGGACCTGGTCGAGCGCGATCGAGTTCGCGGACACGCTCGAGGAAGCCATCGCGGACGCGGTCCTGGTGGTCGGGACCTCCGCCCGCCGGCGCGCCAGCCGGCAGGTGTGGAGCACGCCCGAGGAGGCGGCGCCCCGCCTGGTGCGCGAGGCGCTGTCCGCCTCGGTGCTCGAGCCATCCGGTCCCGGCTCGGCCGGCACGGTCGCCCTCGTGTTCGGCCCCGAGGACCGCGGGCTCTCGAACCTGGAGCTGGACCGGTGCCAGGAGGTCCTGTACATCCCGACCAGCCCGGAGCATCCATCGCTCAATCTGGCCCACGCCGCGCTCCTGGTATTCTACGAGCTCCGCAAGGCGGCCGATCGGGCGGTGGGGCTGCCGGAGCGGGACCTGTCGACCGGCAAGGACGAGACGGCGCCTCCCGCCACGGCGGGCGAGCTGGAGCGCTTCTTCGAAGTGTGGGAGCGAGCGCTGGAGCGGGTGGGGTTCTTCCACCACCTGGACCCCGAGCCCAAGATGCGGACGTTCCGGTCGCTGTTTCAGCGCGCGTCGCTGGACAGTCGGGAGGCGCAGCTGCTCGAGGCGGTGGCGTGGGAGATCGTGCACTACGAGCGCCGGCTCCGGATCCGCCTCCGAAACGAGGTCGGAAAGGACGCGGCGGAGAGCGAGGCAGAGGAGCGGGCGACAGGGGAAGAACGAGCGTCGCCGCCTTCGGACTGAACCGGCGGGACGTCCGCTGACCGCCGGGAGGTCGCCGGGGCAGGCTGATCTGTGGCCCGGCGCTCCGGGCGCCGGGCCACCGCTACGTTACGCCGAGAGGCGAGCCTTCAGCTTCTTCACGAGCTCGACGTTCGTGTCCGTCTGCTTCATGAGCGCCAGCACGTCCGTCATGGCCTGCACGGGCGAGGAGTCGGCCAGCTCGCGGCGCATGGCGCGCGACAGCATGAGCGCGTCGTCGTCGAGCAGCAGCTCCTCGCGGCGCGTGGCGCTGGCCTGGAGGTCGATGGCGGGGAAGATGCGGCGCTCGGCCAACTCGCGGCTCAGCACCAGCTCGCTGTTCCCGGTGCCCTTGAACTCCTCGAAGATCACCTGGTCCATCCGCGAGCCCGTGTCGACCAGGGCGGTGGCGATGATGGTGAGCGAGCCGCCGCCCTCGTTCGCGTGGATGTTGCGGGCGCTGCCGAAGAAGCGCTTGGGCTTCTCCATGGCCCCGGCATCGATCCCTCCGGACAGGGTGCGGCCGGTCCCCTCCTCCACCGTGTTGTAGGCCCGCGCCAGCCGGGTGATCGAGTCCAGGACCAGCACCACGTCCTGCCCCGTCTCCACCCGGCGTCGGGCCCGCTCCAGCGTGATCTCGGCCACCGATACGTGCCGCTCGGCGGGATAGTCGAAGCTCGAGGAGATGACCTCGCCGAAGCCCGTGTTCTCCATCTCCGTCACCTCCTCGGGACGCTCGTCGACGAGGAGGATGAGGAGCTCGGTGTCGGGGTTGTTGGTGACGATGCCCTCGGCGATGGCCTGGAGGACCATCGTCTTCCCGGCCTTGGCGGGGGCCACGATGAGCATGCGCTGGCCGCGCCCGAGGGGGCAGAACAGGTCGATGACCCGGTTGGTGTAGTCGGCCGTGCCGCGCCGCTCGAGCCCGCACTCCAGAATGAACTGTCGATCGGGGTGCTGAGCGCTGAGGCGGTTGAAGTCCGGCCGGCGGGTCACTTCCTCGGGCGGACACCCGTTGACGGCCGCCAGGTGCCGGAGCGGGGGGCTCTTGTCGCGTCCCGGCGGCTTGCCGACCTCGCCGGACAGCTCGTCGCCGGTCCTGAGTCCGTACTTCCGAATGAGCTTCTGACTGACGTAGATGTCGTCGTCGCTCGGCAGGTAGCCCGCGTCCCGGCGGCGGATGAATCCCGACCCGCTGCCCAGAAGCTCGAGCACGCCGAGCGACGTCTCCGTCGCGACTCGTGTCACCTGTCTGTCAACTCCGATCGAGGATACAACTGTGCCGGACGTTCGACCTCCGGAGGCACCAGCATCGCGCCTCGGCCTGCGAGGATCGGAACGAATCCGCCGGTAGGAAGATCCGGCGACGCGATCCAGCGAGCGTCGGGCTGGAAGCCCGGAGGACGAACAGCGGCCGTCGCGTGCTCCCCGCAATGGAGCCCGGGGCACACACGGTCCGGCGTTCGTGCAAGATCCGGACGACAGCGACGCGTCGCCGCGATGCGTCCGGGGTGCGACACGTTGGGGAGGGCTGGAGCGTGAAGCAAGGTCCGGCCCCGCCCGACGTCGACGGCGAATCACCGTCCACTCGACCTGCAAAACCCCGTGGGCCTCGGAAGGATCCACCCACCGGCTGGCCGGCATCGACGGGAGCGCTCGGCAGCCGGAGGATGTTCGCGACCTGGACGACCTCCGGCCGCTCCGTCCCCTCTTCCGTAGAGGGAGGCGGTGACGTATCTCCATGAGCCCGAACCGGTCCGGCTCGCACCGACAGAGCCCGGTATACATCTTGAAGGCGGTACCGCTCGCGGCCGGACTTCCGAGTTCCGCGTGACGCGATTCCGGCCCCGGGCGACGTTGGTGATGGACCAATGGACGAGACACGGACCCCACACGCGCACCAAGGACGGAAACTATGAGGAAGATCCTCGCAGCCGGCACCGCCGTACTGTTCTCTCTGACCGCCGCGGCCTGCGGAGGCGGCGGCCAGTCCAGCCAGCAGGCCTCGGGCCAGCAGATGGCCAGCTCCGACAGCAGCGGCATGAGCGGTGGCCAGGCGGCCATGGGCCAGCTCTCGGTCCCCGATTGGATGAAGGTGGACAAGAGCGACAAGACCGTCACCATGGACATCACGGCCGGCGAGAGCCAGGCGGACAACGGCTGGAACTACAGCGGCTACTACAACGGTGACGCCACGATCGTCGTGCCGGAAGGCTACAAGGTGACGATCAATTTCCACAACAAGGACCAGGCGAATCCGCACAGCCTGGCGATCAGCACCGACAAGCCTCCGTTCCCGGCCACCTTCCAGGAGGCGCACCTCGCCTTCCCGGGTGCCGAGACGCCGGGCTCGATGCAGATGAACACGGCCACGCAGCCGGGCCAGTCCGCCACGATCACGTTCACGGCGGACAAGGCGGGCGAGTACATCATGCTCTGCCACGTGCCGGCCCACGCCACGACGGGCATGTGGATCCACTTCAACGTGTCCTCGAACGGCGACGTCGGGCTGCAGACCAGCCAGAGCTGACGCGCTCGACGGCGAGCGCCGCTCCCGGCCGGCCGCACGGCGGCCGGGGCGGAGCGGGCCGGGGGCCCGCCTTTCGGGGCGCCCCCGGCCCTTTCTTTGGCAACCCCTCACCCATGAAGCATGGCTGACCAGCCGCGCACCGAGCTGAGCCGTGACCTCGGCCTGTTCACCATCACAATGGTGGGCGTGGGCGCCATGATCGGCGCGGGCATCTTCGTGCTGACCGGGATCGCGGCCGGCACGGCCGGCCCGGGTCTCATCCTCGCCTTCGCCGCCAACGGCGTGGTGACGCTGCTCACGGCGCTGGCCTACGCGGAGCTCGGCTCGGCCATCCCGGAGGCCGGAGGGGGCTACCTGTGGGTCAAGGAAGGGCTCCCCGGACCCAACGCCTTCCTGGCGGGCTGGATGAGCTGGTTCGCGCACGCGGTGGCCGGCAGCCTGTACGCCCTCGGCTTCGGCTCCTACCTGGGCCTGGTGTTCCGGGAGTTCGGCTGGACACTGCTCGGCCTGCAGGGCGGCCAGCTCGGCAAGCCGTTCGCGATCGTGATCGCCATCCTGTTCGTGGCCATCAACTTCAAGGGCGTGTCGGAGACCGGGCTGGCCGGCAACATCGTCACGGTCGCCAAGGTCCTCATCCTCCTCCTGTTCATCGGAAGCGGCCTGTGGGCCATGTTCCACGACCCGGTCTCCTGGGGGAACTTCAAGCCGTTCACCCCACGCGGCCTGGGCGGGGTGGTCGAGGCCATGGGCCTCACCTACGTGGCGTTCGAGGGCTACGAGATCATCGCGCAGGCGGGCGAGGAGGTGAAGAACCCCAAACGCAACATCCCGCGCGCGGTCCTGTGGTCGCTGGCCATCGTGATCCCGATCTACCTCCTGGTCGGCGTCGCGGCCGTGGGCGCCACCCACACCGGCTCGGGGATGCCGACCTGGCAGTGGCTGGGAGAGCACAAGGAGCTGGGCCTCGCCGAGGCGGCCCGCCAGTTCATGCCGCTGGGCACGGTCCTGCTGCTGGTGGGGGGCATCCTCTCCACCATGTCCGCGCTCAACGCGACCACCTTCAGCTCCACGCGGGTGTCCTTCGCCATGGGGCGGGACCGCAACCTGCCCGACTTCTTCTCGAAGGTGCACGACCGGACCCGGACGCCCTACCTGGCCCTGCTGGCCAGCGGCGGGCTCATCCTGTTCATGGCGGTCGCCATCCCGATCGAGGACGTGGCGGCGGCCACGGACGTGATGTTCCTGCTCCTCTTCCTGCAGGTGAACATCGCCATCATCACGATCCGCCGGAAATACGGGGACAAGCTCGACTACGGTTTCCTCATTCCCTTCTTCCCCGTGCTCCCGATCCTGGCCATCGTGCTGATGCTGGGGATCGCGGTCTACATGGTCCGTTTCTCTCCCACGGCCTGGCTCTTCGTCGGGGGCTGGATCGCGACGGGATTCGCCATCTACTACGGTTACGCACGCAAGCGGGAGCGCGAGAAGCGTGTCACCCCCGTGGTCCTTCGCGAGGAGGCGCCCGCTCTCCTGGGCGAGGACCGCTACCGGGTCCTGGTGCCGGTCGCCAACCCCGAGCACGCTGGCGCGCTCATCGATCTGGCCTCCCTCATCGCCCGCTCCAACGACGGCGAGGTCGTTCTCCTGCACGTGATCATGGTGCCCGAGCAGACGCCGCTCCGGGTGGGCCGCCGCTACGTGACACAGGCCCGCGACGAGGTGCTCGATCGGGCCGTCGAGATGGTGGCCGAGCACGATGTCCCATCCAGCTCCATCATCCGCATCGCCCACAGCCCGGCCCAGGCCGTCATGCACGAGGTCGAGGACCGCGACATCGACTTCGTGGTGATGGGCTGGCGCGGCCGCAGCCGGAACCCGCGCACGGCCATCGGCTCGAACATCGACCTCGTGTTTCGGCACGCCGACTGCCACGTGGGCGCCCTTCGGGCCAACGACCTGGACCCGGTGCGCCGGATCCTGGTGCCGATGGCCGACCCGCAGCAGTCCCACCTCATGCTCGAACTGGCCGAGATGTTCAGCCGGGACCGGGGGTCCGACGTCGACTTGCTGCACATCCTGCCGCCCGGCATGTCCGAACAGGAGAGGCGGGAGAGGCTCCAGGAGCTCTACGACGGGCTGGCCGACCTCGACGTGGGCCCGGAGGAAACGGGCGAGGCACGACGCATGATCGAGGTCGCCGAATCGCGCGACGTGGTGGGCGCCATCGTGGGGACGGCCGGGGACTACGACCTGACCATCCTCGGCAGCGCACGGGAGGGATTCGTGCGCAAGCTGGTGGCCGGGACCATCCCGGAGCACATCGCCCGACGCATCCGCGGCCGGCTCCTCCTGGTCAAGCACCGGCGAAGCGTGATCCAGTCCAAGATCCTGGACACGATCGACTTCTTCCGGGATACCTCCGGCACGAGCATGACGTGAGGAGGCCCGCATGAGCATCGAGGACCTTCGCGAGCAGGGGGTCCTGCTGCCGGAGGAGGAGTGGGGCGAGCACCGGCTCGAGACCACCGTCCCCCTGGTTCCCGTCGCCGTCGGTTACGTCACCGCCGTTCTCAGCCTGGTGGCCATGTACGTGGGCGGCGGCGGAACGCTCACGTGGATCGGGGCCGGCACCTTCCTGGTGGCGCTCTACACCCTGACCTGGATGTGCGACCGGGCCGTCCTCCGGCAGCGGACCCGCGTCCGGAGGGAGAGCGGCGGGGCGAGCGACGCGGAAACGGGACCCGGCGACGACGGAAGATCGTCCGGCGAGGGAGCCGGGGAGCCCTAGCGAGCGGAGGGCCGCCGGCCTAGCCTGCCCAGAGCGACGCGTGGCCCCCCGCCCCCCGAGGAGGACCCGTGGCCCACCAGAACCCCTCCGTCTCTTCGCGCCCCCCTTCCGCCCGGGTCACCGAGGAGCTCGACCGCGAGCTCGGCCTGGGTGGCGCCGTGGCGCTGGGCGTCGGGACCATGATCGCCGCAGGCATCTTCGTCCTGTCGGGGCTGGCCGTGGCCAACGTGGGCGCCGCCGCCGTTGTCGCCTTCCTCATCGCGGCCGCCGTGGCCGCCTTCACGGCGGCGACCTACGCGGAGTTCGCGTCCATCTACCCCGAGAGCGGCGGCGGCTACATGTACGTGGCCAACGTCTTCGACTCGGACCTCACCTACCTGGTCGGCTGGGCGATGATCCTGGGCTATCCGGCCAGCGCGGCCTTCTACCTGGCCAGCTTCTCGGACTGGTTCTACCGGTTCCTGTATCCGGCCCTCGACATCCCCGAGGCCATCCCGTACTGGGTGTCGGGGCTCGTGCTCCTCGCGCTCCTCGTGGCGGTGAACGTCAAGGGCACGCGCGAAACGGGCCTGTTCCAGGTGATCGTCACGACGCTCAAGGTGCTGCTGATCGGCGTGTTCCTGTACGGAGGTCTCCGGGCCTTCGACGGGGACATCGTGATGACCTCACTGCGCGCCAACCTCCACGACCTCCCGCGGCTCGGCCTCACGAGCGCGCTCGTGTTCATCACCTTCTTCGGCTTCGAGGCCATCGCCACCAACGCCGAGGAGATCCGCAGCCCCGGCGTCACGATCCCGCGTGCCATCTTCATCAGCATGGGGGCGGTCACCGTCATCTACGTGCTCGTGGTTCTGGTCATCGTGGTCGCCGTGCACGACGGGGCCTTTCTCGAGTTCCTCGCGACGAAGGCGGGCCTGGGGAGCGCAGAGTCCGCGCGTCGTTTCGTGGCGGAGAACGGCGAGGTATCCATGGGGCGGGCGGCCCAGTACTACCTGGGCGACATCGGGTTCTACGTGGTGATCGTCGGGGCCCTCCTCTCCATGGTGTCGGCCGCCAACGCCACCATCATGGCGGGCTCACGCGTGAAGCTCGCCATGGCCCGCAGGCGCCACCTCCCCGCCTCGATCGAATCGGTCCATCCTCGCTTCCGGACGCCCCATCGGGCCGTGCTCCTCACCGGCGGCCTCATCCTGTGCTTCATCGTCGTGTTCACCGTGTTTTTCGGCGAGATTCCGGGGGCCCGATCGACCGGAGAGGGCTCCACGATCGAGCTCGGCATCGAGGCCGTCGCGCACTTCGCGGACTTCATGCTCCTGAGCGGGCTGATCTTCGTGAACCTGGCCCTGGTCCGGTCGCGGCGGGACGCCCCGGACATCCGGCGCCCCTTCCGCGTCCCCCTGGTTCCCTGGGTCCCCGTGGCGGCGGTGCTCGCCAACCTGGTCCTCCTCGTCAACGTCGAGAAGGTGAGCCTCGTGCTGGGCTTCCTGGCCCTCGGGGTCGGCGTCGTGTTCTGGTTCGGCTGGAAGTCGGTCCCGAAGAGCGCCGAGGAGATGGAGACCGAGACGCCCACGGCCATGGCGGAATATCGCTCGGCCCGGCGCGGCCACCAGCTCATGGTGGCGCTCGGGAATCCTGAGCACGCCGACTGGCTGATGGGAACGGCCACCGCCCTGGTGGGCGAGGGCGGCGGAGACCTCCTGGTCATGAGCGCGGTGCTGGTCCCGGACCAGACGCCTCCCTCCGAGGGACGCAGGCAGGGTGAGAAGAACCGGGAGGTCCTGCAGCGTGCCCTGGGCCTGGCCGAGGAGGCCGGCGTCACGGCCGACGGGATGATCCGAATCGCGCACCGCGCCCCCGACGCCATCCTGAACACCATACTCCAGCACGAGCCGCGCGCCGTGCTCCTGGGGTGGGACGGACGCATGCCGAGGGGACAGGACCTGTTCTTCGGCTCGATCGTCGACCGGATCCTGACCGAGGCGCCCTGCGACGTGTTCGTGGAGACGGCCGGCTCGGGGAAGGTCGCCGAGGCCGAGAGCCTCCTGCTTCCGACCGCCGGAGGCCCCCACGCGGAGCTGGCCCTGTCGACCGCCGCGGCCCTGGCCCGCAGGTCGGGGGGCCGGGTCGTGCCGGTGACCGTGGTGGACCCGGGTGCCTCCGGCGAAGAGCGACGCCGGGCCCGTGCCCTGCTGGACGGGGCCGCCGAACGGCTCGGGGAGACCGCGGGGGAGCCCCTGCTCCTCGAGGCCGAGGACGTGGCGGCGGCCCTCGTCGGAGAGAGCGCGCGGCACGACCTCGTCGTGCTCGGGGCCACGCACGAGGGCCGGCTGCATCAGCTGGCGGTGGGCGCGATCCCCTACTCCGTGGCCGCGAAGAGCGACACGCCCGTGCTCATGGTCCGGCGCCGGCCCGGCGTGGCGTCACGCCTCCTGCGCCGCCTCCCCTGGCGCTGAGCCGGTCCGCACCTCCCCATCTTCCGCGGGGTCGCCCGCCGTGCCCGCCTCCCCGCTCTTCTCCAGCACCCACTGCAGAGCCACGGGCCCGACGAGCTCGTGGATGGCGACCATGGCCACGAACAGCGTCCGGAGCTCCTCGCCCCAGCTCGGGAAGGATCGGGCCAGGATGGTGACCATGCCGAGCGCCACGCCGGCCTGGGAGACGAATCCGAGCCACGCCCACCGGCCCACGGCGTCCGGCGAGCGCCCGACTGTGGCCCCCACGCGCGTCCCCGCCCACAGACCCGCAGCCCGCACGGCCACGAAGAGGAGGGCCCAGGTCCACAGGTCGGCCAGCTCGCTCAGGTGGACGGCGGCGCCGGCCAGGCTGAAGAAGAGCGCGTACAGCGGCAGCGAGGCGTTCTCGAGCGACTCGACGAAGCGTCCGCCCGCCACGGGCAGCAGGTTCTCGAGCGTGAAGCCCGCCGCGAGCCCCACCAGGAGGAGCTCGAGGTGGAAGGTCGCGGCCAGCTCGGCCGCCAGCCACGCGAGACCGATGGCGAACAGCACCATCTGGCGGTCGACCCAGCGCAGGTACGCCGCCACGCCAACGCCCAGCAGCCCTCCGGCGAGAAGCGAACCGCCGATCTCCGCCGCCAGTCCCAGCCCGAGTCCCGCCCCGGCGGTTCCTCCCGCGGGCTCCAGCACCGTATAGGCCACCGAGAGGGCGGCGGCGAACGCCACGATCACCAGGACATCCTTGACGACCGTGACGCCCAGGATGGTGGATGCGAGGGGACCCCGCGAGCGCGTGTCCGTGATCACGGCGATGGCCACCGAAGGGCTGCTCGCGATGGACACCGACCCGAACACGACCGCCACGGTCAGGACCAGGGGAAGGGGGCGACCGGCCGTGAAGGGGAGCCAGGCCGACAGGAGCAGGACCGCACCGGCCACGCAGGCGAACAGGATCGCGGTTCCCAGGAGGGAGATCGAGGCCAGGGACCGGCCCATCCCCCGCAGCTGGGAGACGCGGAGCTCCCCACCGGCCGTGAGGGCGATGAGCGCGATCGCAATGTCGTCGAAGAGCCGAAGGCGCTCGACGTCGGCGGGACGGAGCAGCCCCAGGGCGCCCGGGCCGACCAGCAGCCCCACGAGCAGGTAGCCGGTGACGCGAGACAGCCCCGCCAGCGAGGCCACCTGCCCGCCGAGGAACGCCGCCAGGAGCAGGAAGCCGAGCGCCATGGCCGTGTCGCCGGGGCCGGGACCGGCCACGGCCTCGTAGCTCCGAACCACCCACATGAGCCCCAGCAGCGCCGCCAGGGCGAAGGCACGTTGCGTGAGCTCGCGTCCGGCCACGTGGGATGGCTCCTGATCAGATCGGGGTGCGGATAGGGTCTTGTTCGCGGGGAGATCCATCTCTAGCCTCCCCGGCGTACGCCGCCCGCCCCCGCACTGGAGGATGCCCGTGCCCGATTCCGAAGATGTTGGCTCCGGTCGCCCGCTGTTCCGCGACGACCTCCTGGAGGGACGCGTGGCCCTCGTCACCGGCGGCGGCACCGGGATCGGATTCGGAATCGCGCACTGTCTGGCACGCTACGGGGCGGACGTCGTTCTGGCGAGCCGCAGCCGCGATCACCTGGACCCGGCCGCCGAGGAGATTCGCCGCCGGACGGGGCGTCGCGTGCTGGCCGTGCCCGCCAACGTGCGCGAGCCGGACTCGATCCGCTCGGCCGCCGATCGCGCCGCCGAGGAGATGGGAGGCCTGCACATCCTGGTCAACAACGCGGCCGGGAACTTCTACTGCCCCTCGGAGGAGCTCAGCCCCGGCGGCTGGCGAGCCGTCGTCGAGACGGACCTGTACGGGACTTTCTTCGCCTCGCAGGCCGCGTTTCCGCACATGCGCGACGCGGGCTTCGGGCGCATCGTCTCGGTATCGATGACCCTCCACCATCGTGGCTGGCCGGGCATGGCCCACGCGACCGCGGCCAAGGCGGGCGTGGACGCCCTCACCCGTACGCTGGCCCTGGAGTGGGGAGGCCACGGCATCACTGTGAACGCCGTGGCTCCGGGGCCCATCCCCACCGAGGGCGTGCGCAGGGCGTTCAGCGGCGGCCGCAGTGGAGACGCAGCCGGCGGCGAGGGCCGACCGGACCCCTTCGCCGGCAGTCGCCACGCGGAGGCGTACGCTCGCCGCACCGTCCCCGTGGGCCGGCTCGGAGACCCGGCGGACATCGGGCACATGGTCACCTACCTCGCCTCCCCCGCCGGCGACTGGATCACCGGTTCCATCTTCGTCGTGGACGGAGGAGAGCGGCTGCTGCGCGGACCGCCTCCCTCCGTGCCGGGCGAGGGCCGGTCGGATCGGCCGGGCCGGACCGATCAGTAGCCGAAGCTGACGCCAGCGCTGACCACGTTGTAGGAAGACTGCGTATAGGCGGCCGTGAGCTTGACGATGAGGAAGTCGAGGCTGAAACCGGCCACCAGCCGACTGGAGTTGTCCCCCTGGTCGTGCACCGTCTCCCGGAGCCGGTCTCCGGGCAGGTTGGGGTTGTCGATCGTGTAGCGGATGGTGACGTCGGAGTGCTCGAGCTCGCCGGCCGCGAACAGGCTGAGGACCGAGAAGTCACGTCCCACGATCAGCGCCGCGTTGCGCGCCGATCCGGTGAGATAGTCTCCGACGTGAATGGACTGCAGACCGCCCTCCACGGCGACGTCGATGGGGAAGTCGGGGAACCAGTGCGTCACCGAGTGCTTGAGCCCCACCCCGAACGATCTCACCGCGCCCAGGTCCTGGTCCACGGTGATGGAGGGCAGCCAGCGCACCGTGACCTCGTTGCCGAAGGGCAGCCCCGCCCGGGCCTGGATGACCGCCATGGGGATGGCCGGGATGTCGTAGCCGTCCGGGAAGGGCAGGGCGTAGGAGGAGGGATCCCCCCCCGCCGCGATCAGCGCCTGTCGAAAATCGCCCCGGGGATCGATCGTGACCCCCTTGCCCGGTCCCACGGCCGTCGGGGTGGCGGGTCCCGGCCCGGCGCCGTAGGGATCCCGGTACAGGCGGCCCTGGAAGGTGAGCGTGTCGGGGAGGGTCGGCCGGAACGTGTTGTCCACGTTCGGGACGAACGCGCCCATCGCGGCGATCCCCACGTCGAAGTGGAGGGGCGCGTGCACCCGTGCGCTGCGGTACCAGCTCGAGTTGAGCGAGGCCCCGAGGCCGGTGGCGACCGGGTGCAGATAGAGCCTGGCGTCCCGGGCGGCCAGCAGCTGGATGGCCTTCGACACCCCCTGGGCCCGGAGGCCGCTCGCCGCCCCAACCAGGAGGAAGAAGGCCGTCACCAGGACCTTCCGCGCCCGCCATCGTGTTCGCATGCCCAACCTCGCACCTCGTCAGCCGGACCTCCCGGTCCGGGTGCCGCGTCTCCGGACGCGCGACCCGCGTCCGCTATACCCGTGCGGCTCCCTGCCGGAACCTGGGGGGCTCCGCCGGGCGACGCCAAGGTAACGCGACGCTCGCGAGCCCGAACAGTGCTGTGGACGGGAGGAACGGGACATGCGAGTCGTCGCCGTGTATGGGGTGCTCGGAGAGGGCTTTCCGCCCCACACGCTCCGCGGCCGACCGGTCTGAGCTCGCCGCGGTGACAGATCCGCCAACGGGAGGCGACGCGCCATGCCCTACACCGTCGTTCGGGAACACGTCGGCAACTACGCTCGGTGGAGGCGGGCCTTCGAGGACCACGAGGGGTCGCGCGAGGAGGCGGGCTCGCGCGGCGGGCACATCTTCCGGTCCTCGGAGGACCACGATGAGATCGTGGTCTTCCTGGCCTGGGAGGACCTGGATCGGGCCCGGAAGTACCTGGACTCCGAGACCGTACGCGAGGAGCGGGAGGCGGGCGAGGTGGAGGGCGACCCGGACGTACTCTACCTGGAGGAACTGGGTCGACCGGCCGCCTGAGCGCCGGGACGTCAATGTGCGAAGATGCGCCGGGAGCGTGGCCGATGCGTGAGGACACGATGACGAACGAGCGTGGCGAGCGGGATCTCGCCGGCGTCTCCGAGGACGAGTGGAGGCGGCGGCTCACCGAGGAGCAGTTCCGCGTGACCCGAAAGGCGGGGACGGAGCGTCCCTTCACCGGCGTCTACGTGGATACCGAGACTCCTGGCGTGTACCGGTGCGTGTGCTGCGAGGCGGAGCTGTTCCGCTCGGAGACCAAGTTCCACTCCGGCTCCGGGTGGCCGAGCTTCGCCTCGCCCGCGAACCGGGCCGCCGTGACCACGAGGGAAGACGAGAGTCACGGTATGCGCCGGACGGAGGTCCTGTGCGCCCGTTGCGGCGCGCACCTGGGACACGTCTTCCCGGACGGACCCGCGCCGACCGGGCTGCGCTATTGCGTGAACTCCGTGGCCCTCGACCTGGACGCCGACGACCCGGACTCGGGAGGCGGGTCGGCCCCGGAAGCGTCGTGAGCACTGGCGACGCCGGGCCGGAATCCGCGGACGCGGGAGCCGCCGAGAGCGAGCCGGCGGCGGCCAACGGACCTCCGCTCGAGCTCCTGGACGGGGCCGTGCCCGACCCCGAGGCGCTCGTCTCCGCGCCGGAGGAGCTGTGGGCCCGCGCGGGCGATCCGCGGATTCCCCTCAAGGCACGGCTCGAGGCGTTCGAGGACCTGACCGACGCGGAGGTGGGCGATACGTCCCTGGTGCGGGCCCGCAACCTGGAGCGGGAGTTCGGCCTCCGGCAGCTCTACCTCAAGTTCGAAGGCGGGAATCCCACCGGTACGCAGAAGGACCGGATCGCCTTCGCGCAGGTCCAGGACGCGCTGCGCCTGGGCTACGAGGGCGTCACCGTGGCCTCGTGCGGCAACTACGGGGCGGCCGTGGCACTGGCGGCCTCCCTGGGAGGTCTGCGCTGCGTCGTGTTCATCCCGGAGGGTTATCGGACCCGCCGCCTGCAGGAGATCGAGGGCCGTGGAGCGGAGATCGTGCGCGTGCCCGGTGACTACGAGACGGCGGTCGACGTATCGCGCGAGCGCGCCGCCGAGGAGGAGCTGTACGACGCCAACCCGGGTGGCGCCAACACGCCCCTGCAGCTCCGGGCCTACGGGGAGATCGCCCGGGAGATCTTCGACGAGCTCCGGGACGCACCGGCCATCGTCGCCCTGCCGGTGTCCAACGGCACGACCCTGGCCGGCGTGTACCGCGGCTTCGCCAGCCTGTACCGGCGCGGAAAGACGTCGCGCATGCCGAAGGTGGTGGCGGGCTCCTCACCGGCGAAGAACCCGATCGTGCGCTCATTCCAGAAGGAACTGCCCACCTGCGAGGACCTGGACCCGGCCAAGGTTCGGGAGACGGCGGTCAGCGAACCCCTCATCAACTGGCACTCCTCCGACGGGGACGAGGCGCTGAAGGCGGTGCGGGCCACCGGAGGCTGGGCGGACGACGCCAGCGACCGGGAGATGATCGCCTACGCGCGGCTCGTGCGGGAGAAGGAGGGCCTCCAGGTGCTGCCGGCCTCGACCGCCGGGCTCGCCGTGCTGATCGACCGGCACCGCGAGGAGCCGCTGCCGGGCGACCGCTACGTGGCCGTGCTGACGGGGAGGCGCGCGTGAGCGAGGGAAGCTGGCCCGAGGGTCGCGCGATCGTCTTCTGCGAGGGCGCGTTCGGCACGCCTTACGGGAAGACCGCCCATGGCCTCGTGCGCCGGACGGCGCGCTACGAGATCGTGGCCGTCGTCGACTCGGCCCTGGCCGGACGCGACGCGGGCCAGACGCTGGAGGGGCGCGCCCGCGGCATCCCGGTAGTCGCCGACATCGACGCGGCGGTGGCCGACGCCCGGGCGCACGGCCGGCTCGCCACGCACCTCGTCATCGGCCTCGCGCCCGATGGAGGACGCCTTCCCCCGGAGGGCCGCGAGGCCGTCCGGCGCGCCCTCTCCCTGGGGCTGGACGTGGACTCGGGCCTGCACGACTTCCTGGGCGAGGACCCTGAGCTGGCCGCGCTCGCCGCCGAGCACGGCGCCCGCATCCGCGACGTCCGCCGGCCACCACCCCGCTCCGAGCTCCACTTCTTCAGCGGCGCGATCGAGAAGGTGGGCAGCTTCCGCGTCGCGCTCCTCGGCACGGACTCGGCCGTCGGCAAGCGCACCACCGCCTGGCTCCTGGTGGACGCGCTCCGGGAGGCCGGCCTGTCCGCCGAGCTCATCGGGACCGGCCAGACGGCCTGGATGCAGGGAGCCCGCTACGGACTGGTGCTCGACTCGATCGTGAGCGACTTCGTCTCCGGCGAGATCGAACACGCCGTGTGCAGGGCGTGGGAGGAGCGGCATCCCCGCGTTCTGGTCCTGGAGGGGCAGGGGAGCCTCATGAATCCGGCCTACCCGGGCGGCTTCGAGCTCCTGGCGGCGGGCCGGCCGCACGCGGTCGTGCTCCAGCACGCACCGCGCAGGCTGGAGTACGACGGCTTTCCCGGTTACGCGCTCCATCCCCTGCCGCGGCAGATCCAGGCGATCGAGATCATCTCCGGCGTCCCGGTCGTGGCCGTGACCGTGAACCACGAGGGCATGGAGCCCGACGAGGTTCCCGAGGCCTGCCGGGCTATCGAGGAGGACACCGGCCTGCCGACCGTGGACGTTCTCCTGGAGGGCGCGGACCGGCTCGTGGAGGTCCTGCGGCCGCTCACCGAAGCGCACGGAGACGCCGGGGCCACGTGAGCGCTCGGTCGGTCGGCCGGCGCGAGGCGTAGTGAGCGGCGACCCGCTGGCGCCGCTGCGCGCCTTCGACCGGCTCGAGGTCGGCCCCGTGCGCCTCGAGCGGCGGCGGCTGTCGGCGCCCTACACGGTCGTGCTGGGCCGACGCCGGGAGACGACAGAGCTCCTGTACCGCTACGAGGAAGACGCTTTCGAGCCGGAAGCCGCATCCGACCGCAACCTGGCCTCCCTCATCGCGGCGCAGGTGGCGCTCAACTACGGGCTGTTCGCGGACGAGATCGTCCTGCACGGACCGCTGGACGAGGCGGACCGCCGGTTCCTGGGCGCCATGGCGGAGAACACCGCCCGCGAGATCTACGTCAAGAAATTCCTCGAGCCCAACCCCTTCCTGGTGGGCGAGGCCCGGTCCCTCCCGGCGGTACGGAGAGAGCGCTTCCTGAGGGCTCGGCTGCTGTTTCCCGAGGGAGTCGAGACACCCGTTCGGGACGATGTCTGGGGAACGGGCGCAGGGGCCGCCGGGGGGAACGCCTCGGCGGCCGTCCGGAACGCCGTGCTGGCCAGCGGGGGAAAGGACAGCCTCCTGACCCAGGGCCTCCTCGAAGAGATCGGTCCCCCGCCCCTGGCCGCGTTCGTCAACGAGTCCGGACGCCACTGGTTCACGGCGATGAACGCCCATCGGCATCTGGCGGCGACCCGATCGGAGCGCACCGCTCGCGTGTGGACCAGCTCGGACCGGGTGTTCGCGTGGATGCTGGGACGACTTCCCATGGTTCGCCCCGACTTCGCGCGCGTCCGGTCGGACGAGTATCCGGTGCGGCTGTGGACGGTGGCCGTGTTCCTGTTCGGCGTGCTCCCGGTGCTCCGCCGACGTGGGGTGGAGCGCATCCTGATCGGTGACGAGTTCGACACTTCGCGCCGGCTCCATCACCGGGGGATTCCGCACTACGATGGGCTCTACGACCAGAGCGTGTGGTTCGACGCCGCCCTGACCCGCTACTACGGGCGCAAGGGCTGGCCGCTGCAGCAGCTGTCCATCCTCCGACCGCTGTCCGAGCTGCTCATCCAGGGGATCCTGGCCGCCCGTTACCCGGAGCTCCACGCCTGCCAGGTCTCCTGCCACGCCGCCCACATCGAGGATGGCCGGGTACGCCCCTGCGGCCGGTGCGAGAAGTGCCGGCGCATCGTGGGAATGCACCTGGCCCTGGGGGCCGAACCGGCGGTATGCGGGTATACGGAGGAGCAGATCGAGGCCTGCCTGGAGGCGCTGGCGCGCCGACCCGTGCACCAGGAGGCGGCGGGCGCCGCCCACATGCTGTGGCTGCTGGAGCGCCGGGGACTGCTGCCCGGACCGGGCGGGAAGCCGGCCGCGAGGGCAGGAAGGGGCGGCGGAGCGGACGTCCCGGCGCCCTCGGAGCATCCCGAGGTGGTCCGGCTCCGCTTCCACCCCGATCTCAGTCCTGCCGTGGGCTTGCCTCCGGACCTGCGCGAGCCCCTGTTGCGGGTCTGGCTCGAGCACGCCGAGGGAGTTTTGACGCGGCGGGGTGGGCGGTGGGAGCCCGTAGAGCCCGCCGACCTCCTGTCGGCCCTCCGTTCCCCGGACCGACAGGAGGTCGGCGGCGAGCGGGTCGACACGACGACGGACGACGAAGGGACGAAACCGTGACCGACGAGCGGAGCTGGCGCCTGGGCGCCATGACGTGGCGAGAAGCGGGCGAGCGGCTGCGGGCCTGCGACGTGGCCCTCCTCCCCACGGGGGCCGTCGAGCAGCACGGCCCCCACCTCCCCCTGGACACCGACCTGTTCCACGCGGAGCGCATGTGCCGGGACGTGGCCCTCGCCTGCGGCGAGCCGTTCCCGCTGGTGCTGCCGGCCATCCCGTTCGGCGTCTCGTACCACCACGACGACTTTCCGGGGACCCTCAGCGTGAGCGCCGAGACGCTGGGCCGCTACGTGTTCGAGGTCGGCCGGGCCCTCGCCCACCAGGGGATCCACAAGCTGGTGATCGTCAACGGCCACGGCGGCAACGCCCCCGCCTTGCAGACGGCGGCGCAGCGGGTGCACCGGAAGACCGGCATGTTCGTGTGCGTGGACACGGGGGAGACGAGCGACGTGGACGTGGAGGCCCTCGCCGAGACGCCGGGCGACATCCACGCCGGGGAGATCGAGACCAGCGAGGCGCTCTACCTCCGCCCCGACGACGTGCGGGCCGAGCGGCCCGGGCTCTCCGTGCCGCGGTTCGCGGTGGAGGCACTGGACGAGGGCGGGCCCCGATCCATTCCCTGGTTCTCTCGGACCTCGCGCTTCTCCGCGGAGGGAGTCCTGGGCGACCCCTCCAGGGCCACGGCCGAGAAGGGGCGGCGCATGTGGGAGGTGCAGGTGGAGCGGCTGGCCGACCTGGTCACGGGACTCCGCGGCAGGAGCCTCGAGGAGCTCCGCCTGGACGCGTCGGGAGACGGCTCGACGGCTCCGCCCGGCGGGCCCGTGCCGACGCCCACGTCCGAGGGCCGGTGAGGATCACCCGCGTCGAGGCGTGGCGGGCCGACCTCCCGCTGCGCGAGCCCTACCGGATCGCGTACGAGACCATCGACCGCTGCGAGACCGCGTTCGTGCGGCTGGTCACCGACGGTTACGCCACCGGCGTGGGGTGCGGTACGGCCGATCCGGCCATGACGGGCGAGACGACCCGCGACACGGTCCAGGCGCTGGAGGACGTCGTCCGTCCGCTTCTCGAGGGCGAGGACCCCCTGCGGCCCGCCCACCACCTGCACCGGCTCCGCGAGCCCCTGGCCGGCCGGCCCGCCGCGCGCGCGGCCGTCGACCTGGCCCTGCACGATCTCCTCGGCCGGGCGGCCGGACTGCCGCTGTGGCGCATCCTGGGCGGCTTCCGCGAGACCATTCCCACCAGCATCACGATCGGGATCCTGCCCGCCGACGAAACGGTGGAGCGTGCCGAGGAGCTGGTCGGCCGCGGCTTCCGCTGTCTGAAGATCAAGGGTGGCGACGATCCCGAGGTCGACGCGGAGCGGGCGCTCAGGGTCCGGGAGGCGGTGGGGCCGGACATCGAGCTCCGATTCGACGCCAACCAGGGTTACACCGTGGAACAGGCGGTCCGCTTCGTCGAAAGGGTGCGCGGCGCGCGTCTCGAGCTCCTCGAGCAGCCGACCCCGGCCGGCGAGCCCGCGCTCCTTGGGCGAGTGACCGCGGAGGTGCCCCTCCCGGTGATGGCCGACGAGAGCCTGCGGAGCCTCCTCGACGCCTACCGCCTGGCGCACGGCGAGCTGGCCGACATGCTCAACGTGAAGCTCCAGAAGGTGGGCGGCCTGGCCGAGGCGCTGCGCATCAACGCCGTGGCGCGCGCCGCAGGGCTGGAGGCCATGGTCGGCTGCCTGGACGAGCCCGCGCTCGGGATCGCCGCGGGCCTGGCCTTCGCCCTCGCCGTCCCCAACGTGATGTACGCGGACCTCGACGGACACCTGGACCTGGCCGAGGATCCGACGGCCGGCGCCGTCGTTCTGGAGGACGGCCTGCTCCGACCCACCGATCTGCCGGGGCTCGGCTGGAGCGGTTGACCGGCTCCGCGTCCCGACCGCGGAAGGGCGCTACTCGCCACCCATCCACAGGTCCATGGTGTCGACGTCCTGCCCCTGCAGCTTGAGGTAGTAGAACAGCTGCCCCTTGTGCTGCCCCAGGTGCCAGACGCACTCGTAGCAGTGCTGCACCAGGGCGCGCTCCTCGCCTCCCCACGGCGTCGTGCTGCGCTCGTTCAGGAGGCGGTCGTCGTCCACGTCCGCCAGGAGCTCCAGGGTCAGCGCCCGGTCCGCGGCCAGGAGCCGGAGCGCCTCGTCCACGCTCGCCACCGACGGGAGCATCTCGGCGGTGGGCATCTCCAGCTCCCCACCCGCCTCCTCCAGCGCCTCCCCATACTCGCCCCAGTCGCCCGTGAGGAACCCCCGGAGATTGGCTCCGCATGCCTCCGTGCAGTGCCTGAGCAGCTGCCCGGTGCTCATCCAATTGTGGCCGGTGGCCGGCTTCCAGGCCAGGTCGTCCACCCGGCGAAAGAGACCCTCGGCGGCCCGGTACGTGGCCCGGGCATCCTGCTGCAGGCTCTCGGACAGGCTCATGGCTCGCGCTCCCGGTTCGGCGTCGACCATCCATCGACGCGTGCTCGCGTGATCCGGCCGCCCGAGGAGGCGGCCCATAGTTGACCCGAACATACACCGAAGATCCGCGGCGCGTCAACGTCTCCTTTCGAAGAGATCGGGGGTGTCACGCGGTTGCCACCCCCGACGCTTCGGTATACGATCCGCGCCGTATCCGAAACATCAGTATATCAAGGAGGCCACACGATGCGCCGTCCGGGCTCCACGCCATCGAATTTCCTCTTTCATCGATATTCTCTCGCGTCCCTGACCGGCGCCCTCCTCCTGGTCGCCTCGCTCTCCCTCCCCGCCGGACCGGCCCTGGCCCAGGCGAAGGGTGGGAATCGTGCCGCCGCCGCGGAGACGGGCGCGATCCACCAGCCCGGCCACATCGTGTACGATACGTCGCTCTACGCCGGGCTCCAGTACCGGATGATCGGTCCGTTCCGCGGCGGGCGCGCGACGGCCGTGGCCGGCGTCTCCCAGAAGCCGCACACGTTCTACTTGGGTGCGACGGGCGGCGGCGTGTGGAAGACGGAGGACGCGGGCCAGCACTGGGACAACGTCTCGGACGACTACTTCCACGTGGGCTCGATCGGCGCCATCACCGTGGCGCCTTCCGACCCGGACGTCGTGTACGTGGGGACCGGCTCGGCCGACATCCGCGGCAACGTCTCCACCGGCAAGGGCGTGTACCGCTCCACCGACGGAGGGAAGAGCTGGAGCTTCGAGGGCCTGGAGGACGCCGGCCAGATCGGCGACATCGTCGTCAGCCCCCGGGACCCGGACCTGGTCTACCTGGCCTCGATCGGCCATGCCTTCGGCCCCAACCCGACGCGCGGCGTGTTCCGCTCCAGGGACGGCGGCAAGACCTGGCAGAAAGTGCTGTTCGTGTCGGACTCGACCGGGTTCATCGACCTGGCCATGGATCCCAACAACCCCCGGGTGCTCTACGCCGCGGCGTGGCAGACCGAGCGCAAGCCGTGGACGATCGTCAGCGGCGGCCACGAGGGCGGGATCTGGAAGTCCACCGACGGCGGAGACCACTGGACCAAGCTGGGAGGCGGCCTGCCCACCGGCCTCGTCGGCAAGGCATCGGTGACCGTGTCGCCGGCCGACCCCGACCGGGTGTGGGTGCTCATCGAGGCCTCACCGATCGACAAGGGGGGCGTGTACCGTTCGGACGACGCCGGCAAGACGTGGAGGCAGACCTCCCACTCCCACGACCTCACCCAGCGGGCGTTCTACTACATTCACATCTTCGCCGACCCGAAGGACCCGAATACCGTCTACGCCCTGAACACGAGCCCGTACCGGTCGATCGACGGGGGCAAGACCTTCACCCGGATCCGGGTCCCGCACGGGGACACGCACGACTTCTGGATCAACCCGGAGCACCCCGACTACCTGGCCATCGCCGATGACGGCGGGGCGCAGGTCTCCCTGACGCACGGAAAGACCTGGAGCACCTACTACAACCAGCCCACGGCGCAGTTCTACCGGGTGATCACCGACAACGGCTTCCCGTACCGCGTGTATGGGCCCCAGCAGGACAACAGCACCATCAGCGTCCCGGCCTGGTCGCCCGGCACCGGACGGCTGACCCCGCAGGGAGAGTGGGTCACCGTGGGCGGCGGGGAGAGCGGCTACATCGCCCTCGACCCCGACCACCCGAAGCTGAGCTACGCCGGTAGCTACGGCGGCGACATCGACCGGATGGACCGTGAGACCGGACAGGGCCAGAACGTGGTGGCCTATCCCCAGCTCGCCCTCGGCGAGGCCGCGAAGGACCTGAAGTACCGGTTCCAGTGGAACGCGCCCATCCTCATGTCGAAGTTCGACTCCAGCGTCGTCTACCACGCCGCCCAGTACGTGCTGAAGACGACGAACGGGGGGCAGAGCTGGACCCGGATCAGCCCGGACCTCACCCGCGACGACACCGCCAAGCAGGTGCTGGCCGGGAAGCCGATCGAGTCGGAGGAGACGGGAGTCGAGGTGTACGGGACGATCTTCGCGCTGGCCGAGGGGACCGAGTCGCCGGACGTCCTGTGGGCGGGCTCGGACGACGGGCTCGTGCACCTGACCCGCGACGGCGGCAAGACCTGGAAGGACGTGACGCCCCCGGGCCTGCCCGCCTACTCCACCGTCAACGTGATCGCCCCCTCGCCCCACCAGGCGGGCCAGGCGTACGTCACCGCCTACCGCTACCGGATGGACGACTGGCACCCCTACGTCTACGAGACGAAGGACTGGGGGGCCCACTGGACCCGGATCGCCGACGGCACGCGGGGCATCCCGGCGGGAGACCCGGTGCGGGTGGTGCGGGAGGACCCGGTCCGGGCGGGGCTGCTGTACGCGGGCACCGAGTTCGGGATGTACGTCTCCTTCGACGACGGGGCCCACTGGCAGACGCTGCAGCAGAACCTGCCGCCGGTGCCGGTCACCGACCTCACGGTGCACGGGCTCGGACCTGGTGCTGGCCACCCAGGGGCGGAGCTTCTGGATCCTGGACGACGTGACCCCGCTCCGGCAGCTCACCGGCGCGGTGGCGAAGGCCGACCACTACCTGTTCGAGCCCCGAGCCGCATACCGCGCCAACATGGGCCGCGGCTTCGGCGGAGGGGACCGGCCCACCCCGCCCCCCAGCGGCGCCATCCTCGACTACTACATGGCCAGGAAGCCCGACGGGCCGGTGAAGCTCGAGATCATCGACCCCTCCGGGAAGACCGTGCAGACCTTCTCGAGCAAGAAGAAGGAGGAAGAGGGCGAGCCGTCAGAGCTCGCCGCCTTCTTCGGCGGTGGCCGCAGCCGGCCGCTGCCCGCCTCGGAGGGCATGCACCGCTACACCTGGAACCTCCGCTATCCCGGCGTCCACACCTCGAAGGGCGCGGTCGTGTGGGGCTACACGGGCGGCCCGCAGGCCGTGCCGGGCACGTACACCGCGAGGCTGATCGTCGGCTCCGACACGACCAGCCGGAGCTTCGACGTGAAGCCCGACCCGCGCTGGCGGGGCGTGACGCACCAGGACCTGGTCGAGCAGTTCGAGCTCGCCGTGGCCATGCGTGACACCCTGAACCACGTGTACGGCAGGATCGACGCCCTGCGCTCAGCCCGCGGGCAGGTGAAGGCCGCCGAGAAGCGGGCGAAGGACGCCGGCGTGGACGTTACGGCGCGCGCGGACTCGCTCGTGGACGACATGACGGCTCTCGAGAAGGACCTCATACAGACGCAGAACCGCAGCGGCCAGGATCCGATTCGGTTCCCGCCTCAGTTCGACAACCAGGTCGCGGCCGTATACGGCAACGTGGCCGGGCCGGACGCGAAGCCCACCGACGGAGCCAGGGAGCGCTGGAACGACCTGCTGTCGCAGTGGTCGGGCCTTCGGGACCGACTGGGCAAGGTCCTCGACACGGACCTGGGAGCCTTCAACCAGCTCCTGCAGCAGAAGGGCGTGCCGGCGGTGGTGGCGCCGAACAAGGACGAGGACGCCGCCTCCGGTGAAGGCGAGGGCCGTTCGGTCGGGCAGGAGGAGATGGAGGGCGGCGGCGTCTAGCCGCTCCGTGGAGCGCGGCGGAGCCCGCCGGGCTCCGTCGTAGTCCCCCCGCGGTGGCCGGTCGGAAGACCGGCCACCCCTGCGGGGAGCGAGAGAATCGGCCGGTCGCCAACCCGCCGAGTAGGGTCGGGCGAGGATCCGGCCGGGAAGAGCCGTGCTCCGGCTAGCAGCCCGAGCCCGGCGAAGTCTGCACGATGTGCCCCGCCCCGTCGTCCGTGTTCACGCACCACCACGACGAGGAGACGTCGTGGCCGGCGGTGGCCACGTAGCCGTTCCCCTGCACCGAGACCCCTCCGTTGATGCCCGAGCTGGCCCGCACCAGGATGTTCCCGTTGGCGTCCACGATGGGCGCCCCGGACCCGCTCTGGGTTCCGGCGCTGTAGCTGGAATAGTCGTAGAAGTACGACTCCTCGGCCGTCATGAGATTGCGGAGGTCGCTCTTGGCCGATGCGTCGAACGCCTTTTCCTTGGTCGATGCGAACTGCGGTATCGCGATCGCGGCCAGGATGCCGATGATCACGACCACGATGAGCAGCTCGATCAGGGTGAAGCCGGCCGCCCCGCGCCACCCGGCGCGGTCCGCCCGTCCCAGCCTGGTCTTGAGGCTCTTCACGGTGGACATCGTGTCTCCTGTCGCAGTCATTTCGAAGCGTGGTATCACCCGTCTGGAAGCGACCCCGGCAGGGAAGGGGGCAAGACACAAGCCCCCGCAACGAGTGGGGGTGTATAACCTTCTTCGGTGGCGTTAGTTAGAGGAACGCCACAGGCCCGAGGCGAGAGCGGAATAGAGGGCGCGCGCCGTTGCACTTGTCCACACCCGTTGCGTCCTGCGGGCGACCTCCGGGACGCCGCCGGGCGGGCCCCGAACGGGTCCGAGTCGAGCCTCAGCCGGCCTCGATCTCCCCGCCGGCCATGAGAGCGTGCGCCTGGCCGCTCGCACCCGCCGGGACGGGCACGGGCTCCGTGCCCCACAGGCCGAGCCGCTTCTGCAGGGTGTCGAGGTAGGTGTAGACCACGGGCGTCACGTACAGCGTGATGAGCTGCGAGAACAGCAGCCCGCCCACGACCGCGAGCCCGAGGGGCCGGCGCGACTCCGATCCGGCACCGAACCCGATCGCGATCGGAAGCGTGGCCATGAGCGCCGCCATGGTGGTCATCATGATGGGCCGGAAGCGCACGCTGCACGCCTCCAGGATGGCAGCGCGTGGCGAAGCTCCCTCGCTGCGCTCCGCCTCCAGGGCGAAGTCGATCATCATGATGGCGTTCTTCTTCACCAGGCCGATGAGCATGATGATGCCCACGTAGGCGTATACGCTGAGCTCGACGTGGAACACGAGCAGGGTCAGGAGGGCGCCGAATGCCGCGAACGGGAGCCCCGAGAGGATCGTGATCGGGTGGATGAAGCTCTCGTAGAGGATCCCGAGCACCAGGTAGATGACCAGGACGGCGAGCACCAGGAGCAGCAGGAGGCCCTGCTGGCTGGACTGGAACGCCGCGGCGGTGCCCGAGAAGGTCGTGTTGACGGTCGAGGGCACCCGGACCCTCGCCAGCTTCCTGATCTGGGAGACGGCCGTCCCCAGCGAGGTCCCCGACCCGAGGTCGAAGGAGACCGTCACCGAGGGGACCTGGCCCGCGTGGCTCACCGTGAGCGGCCCGAGCGTGGGCTTGAGCGTGGCCACCGAGCCCAGCGGCACCATGGTGCCGGAGTCGGAGCGGACGTACAGCATGCCGAGCGCGTCCGGGTCGCGCTGGAACCGGGGGAGGAGCTCCATCACCACCCAGTACTGGTTGCTGGGAGTGAGGATGGTCGACACCTGGCGGGACCCGTAGGCGTCGTACAGGGCCCGCTCCACCTGGTCGGTCGATACCCCGAGGGCGGCCGCCCGGTCGCGGTCGATGTCGACGGCCACCTGCGGGTTGGAGATCTGGAGGTCGCTGGTCACGTTGACGAGGTTCGGGAGGCTGTCCATGGCCGCCTCCATGACCTGGGCGCTCCTGTAGAGCGTGGGCAGGTCCGGGCTCTCGAGCGTGAACTGGTACTGGCTCTTCGACCCTCGCCCGCCGATCCGGATGGAGGGCGGGTTCTGGAAGTACACCCTCACGCCGGGGATCGCCGCCACCTTGCGGTTGAGCTCCTTGATGACCTCGTCCACTCCCAGCCGATCCGAGCGCGGCTTGAGGTGCATGAACACGGTGCCCTGGTTCATCGTCCCGCGTCCGCCCCCCACGAAGGACATGAAGTCGCGGACGTTCGGGTCGGCGGCGACGATGTCGGCGACCTGCTTCTGGTGCTGCAGCATGGCCTGGAACGACGTTCCCTCCAGGGTCTCCACCGTGCCGTGGATTCGGCCGGTGTCCTCCGCCGGCAAGAAGCCCTTGGGAATGTGCAGGAACAGGAGCACGCTCCCCACGAGGATCGCCAGCGAGAAGACCATGGTCCCGGGCCGGTGGTCCATGACCCGGTCCAGCGAGCGCTGGTACAGCCCCAGGGCGCGCTGGTAGATGCCCTCGGTCACCTCGTACAGGCGACCGTGGTGCTGCTCCCCGGGTGGACGCAGGAAGCGGCTGGACAGCATGGGGGTCAGGGTGAGGGACACCACGCCGGAGACCAGGATGGCCGACATGATGGTCACGGAGAACTCGTGGAACAGGCGACCGATCACCCCGCCCATGAGGAGGATCGGGATGAACACGGCCGTAAGGGAGAGGGTCATGGAGAGGATCGTGAAGCCGATCTCCCGGGACCCGTCCAGCGCGGCCCGGATCGGCTCCTTACCCATCTCCATGTGACGCACGATGTTCTCGAGCATCACGATGGCGTCGTCCACCACGAACCCAACGGCGAGCGTGAGCGCCATGAGGCTGAGGTTGTCGAGCGTGTAGCCGGCCAGGTACATGACCGCGAAGGTGCCGATGATCGAGATCGGCAGGGCCAGGCTCGGGATGATCGTGGCGGACAGGTTCCTCAGGAAGAGGAAGATCACCATCACGACCAGGCCGAGCGTGAGGAGCAGGGTGAAGCGCACGTCCGACACCGAGTCCTGGATGGACTCGGACCGGTCATACAGCAGGTGCACCTGGACCGAGGCCGGGATCTGCCTATCGAGCTGGCCCAGCATCTTCCGGACGTTGGCGGCGACCTTGACCGTGTTGGTGCCGGGCTGCCGCTGGATGGCCAGGATGATCGAGCGCGTGTTGTCGTACCATCCCGCGGTCTTATTGTCCTGCACATCGTCGAGGACGCGGCCCAGGTCCTGGAGCCGGACGGGGGAGCCGTTCCGGTACGAGACGATGAGCCGCCGGAAGGCCTGGGCGTCGCTCAGCTGGCCGTTGGCCTGCACCGTGTACGCCTTCTGGCTCCCCCACAGCACGCCGGTGGGCAGGTTCACGTTGCCGCTCGAGACCGCCTGTGCCACCTGGTCGATCCCGATCCGACGGGAGGCCAGCTCGCCGGGATCGAGCTGGATCCGCACGGCGTACTTCTGGGCCCCGTAGATCGACACCTGGGCCACGCCGGGGACGGTGGAGATGCGCTGTCCGAGCACGGTCTCGCCGTACTCGTCCAGGGCCGAGAGGGCCAGGCTGCTGGAGGTGAGCGCCAGGTAGATGATCGGCGAGGCCGCCGGATTCACCTTGTTGTACGAAGGCGGGATGATGCCGGTCGGAAGCTGGTGCAGGGTCTTGGAGATGGCCGCCTGCACGTCCTGGGCGGCGGCGTCGATGTCCCGGTTCAGGTCGAACTGCAGGGTGATGGAGGTCCCGCCCTGCGTACTGGTAGACGTCATGTCCGAGATGCCGGCGATGGTCGAGAACTGCTTCTCGAGCGGAGTCGCCACCGCGGCGGCCATGGTCTCCGGGCTGGCGCCGGGCAGGCTGGCGCCCACCGAGATGGTCGGGAAATCCACGTTCGGGAGGTCGCTCACCGGGAGCATCCGGTAGGCCATGATCCCGAAGATGAGAATGCCCGCCATGACCAGCGTCGTCATGACGGGTCGCTTGATGAACAGCTCCGAGGGGTTCATCCGACTCCCGCCTGGCCGCCGCTCCGACTCGCCCGACTCGAGGCGCTGTCGGCGGCCAGCTCGGCCGCGTTGGTGACGTCGGCGCGCGCTCCCGCGAACAGTCGGAGCTGACCGTCCGTCACCACGACCTCGCCCCCCTCGAGCCCCGACTCGATCACGTCGAGGCTGTCCGCCGAGCGCTGCACCTTGACGTCGCGGCTGGCGACCGTGGAGTCGGTCGGATTCACGACATACACGTACGTGCCGTTCTGGCCCGACGCCACCGCCGACTGGGGCACGACCACGACGTTGCGCTGAACGTCCAGCACGAGCCGCATGTCCAGGTACTCACCGGGCCACAGCCGCTCCTGCTCGTTCGGGAACAGGGCCTTGAGGACCACGGTGCCCGTCGACTGGTCGACCGAGTTGTCCACGAAGGTCAGAAGGCCCTCCGCGCGCTCGCCCCCCTCTCCGGAGGGAAGCGCGTACACCACCAGCGAGTCGTCCCTCTTGGCCAGGAGCTGGGGCAGGTAGCGCTCGGGCGCCGAGAAGCGCACCAGGACTGGCCGGATCTGGTTGATGACCACGAGCGCCTGGCCGCTGCCGGCCCGGACCAGGTTGCCCCGGTGCACGAGCAGGCTCCCCGTGCGGCCGTCGATCGGAGAGCGGATGGTGGCATACTCCAGGTTGAGACGGGCGCTGGCCACGGCCGCGGAATCGGACTTGACCGAGGCGCGCAGGGCGGCCGCGTTGGCCTGCGCCTGGTCGAACTGCTGCGAGCTCACGAAGTCCTTCTCGACCAGCTTCTGGTAACGGGCCGCCTGGAGCTCCGCGTTGCGGGCCTGGGCGATGTCCCGCTGCAGGTTGCCCTCCGCCTGCTCGAGCGCCGCGCGATACGGACGCGGATCGAGCTGGAAGAGGATCTGGCCGGTCCGGACCTCGTCTCCCTCCTGGAAGGCCACGCGCTGCACGGTGCCCTCGACGCGCGACAAGACCGAGACGGTCTGCAGCGGCTCGACGGTCCCGTTGGCGCGCACTTCGACCGGGACGTCCCGTCGCTCGGCCCGCGCCGCCTTGACCGGCACGGTGGACGGCGCGTTGGACGGCCCGTGCGAGCACGCGGTCAGCATCGCCGCCATCCCCGCCGCCATCGCCGAGCGGACGGCGGCCACGCGCCTCCGACTCAAGGGGCCCCCGCCGTGTCGGGCCGCATCGGAATCGTGCTCCCGCCCTTCAGGTCCAGCAGCCCGGCGTCGTGCGCGAGCTGCGCGAGAGCGCTGTACCAGCTCCATCGCGCGTCGATCTCCTGGGCCCGGGCATCGGCCAGGGCACTCTGGGCGGAGAGGAGGTCCAGCAGGCTCCCGACGCCCTCGCGGTACTGCGCGAGCGCCGCCTCTTCCGATTGTCGTGCGCTGGCCAGCAGGTCCCCACTGGTCCGCACGCGCTGGGTCGCCGTCTTCAGGTCGTTGTAGGACGCGAACACCTGATACACCACCTGCTGCGCGAGTCCCTCCGCCCGGGCGTGGCTGGCCCTGGCCGCGGCCTGTGCCGCCTGGAGGTCGTAGTGGCGCGAGAAGCCCGAGAACAGCGGAATCTGGATCGCGAGGCTCCCCGAGTAGCTGCCCCGTCCCCCGGCCGTGTTGGCGAAGTACGTCTCCGCCGCCTGGCCGCTCGCCACGATCCTGGGGAGGAGCGCGCCCCGCGCCTGGGCCACCCCCGCGTCGGCCGCCTCGGCCTGCGCCCGTGCCGCCGCCAGGTCGGGCCGGTCACGAAGCGCACGATCGATGAGGCTGTCCACGGACGCGGCCACCTGGAGGGGCGGCGCGCTCCCCGGCGAGCGGCGCACGTCGTAGCTCACGTTGGCCGGCAGGCCCATGGCCACGGCGAGGGCGCCCCGCGTGGTGGCCACCTGGCCCTGCGTCGTCTCGAGCACGAGCTGGGCCTGCGAGACCGCCGTCCGGGCCTTGAGGGTATCCGCCATCGTGGCGACTCCCACCGCGTGCCGCTCCCGGGCCGCTTCCAGGTTGCGGTGGGCCTCCTGCAGGGAGGTCCGCTGGGCGTCCAGGAGCGCCCGCGTCGCCAGGTACTGGAAGTAGGCGGACTCGACCTGAAGCACGACGTTCTGGATGGCGGCGTTGTGGGTCCAGTCCGCGGCCAGGAGAGCGTTCCGAGCCCGGCCGATCCTCCCCGACCGGCCTCCGAAGTCCAGCAGCGTCCACGACAGGGTCGCGCTGGGCCCGTAGATCGTCTGCCGGACCGCGCTGCGACCCTGGGAAGCGGCCGTCTTGAGGGTGTTCACGTCCACCTGCCCGTCCACCGTGGGCAGCCAGGCCCCACGCGCCGACCCATAGGCGTACGCCGCGGCGCGCGCCGACTCCCAGGAGGCACGCGTGGTCGTGTTGCTCCCGAGGGCGATGTCGATCACATCCGTGAGGGCGAGGCTGTCGGCGCCCGACCGGAGGTCCGCCGGCAGCGTGGCCGGGGGAGGACCGGTCCGGCGCGCGGTGTCGCGGACCGGTGGTACCCAGAAGGAGCTGGGCGACTCGGCCGTGCCCTGCACGCCTCCTACCCCGGGCGTGGCCATGCATCCCACCGCCAGGAGCGCGATGCCGGCCCACAGCGCCGAGCGACCGGCGAGCGGAGGGGCGACGAGCTTCGGATTCTCCGGGGCCGCCCGCCCGGCCCGACCACGACCTCGCACCGCAGACCTCATCCTTCTCCAGGTGAAGCGACCCGCCCAGCGTACCGACGCCCCGGGGGACGTGTTCCTTGATAACACGGGGAGGGGGGGCGGTGCTTAGGAGGCCGCGCCCCGCCACGCGTCGCAGCGCGCTCGCTCGGCCAGCGCCGCCTCGATCTCCCGCGACCGGCGTCCATCGTCCCAGCCCAGCTCGTCGCCCACCAGGCGTGCGGTGAGACGGAAGGCCTCCTCGAGCCCCTCCGCGGTCTCCAGCGCGAGGCGCGTGCGCCGGAACACGACATCCTCCAGGTGGACCACCATCTCCTCGCGCGCGGCGTACACGGCTTCCGCCGCCAGGTACGGCAGGTCCTCGGCCAGTGGTTCCCGCAGGGCCGGGCGCCCGGCCAGCAGCGTCAGGACCTGGCGGGCCCGCGTGCCATAGGCGGCCGCCAGCCGATCCACGGAGGAGGGAGGAAGATGATAGGGAGCCGCGAGGGCGGCGATCGCCTCTCGCAAGAGGTCGAGGTCCTGGAAGTCACCGCCGGGAAGCGGCACGCGCGCCGTGTCGCAGTCGCGCGCCGGCGGGGCGTCGAATCGCTCCTCGAGCAGGGCGGCGGCGCGATCGACCAGCTTCTCCGCCATGTTTCGGTGGGACGTCAGCTTCCCGCCGGCGATGGTGAGCAGGCCGGGCGGCGCCTCCCGTATCTCGAAGTCCCTCGATACGGCGTCTTCGTCGGCCGCGTTGCCTTCCGCGACCAGAGGTCGGAGGCCCGCCCAGGCGCCCACCACGTCCGCGGTCCGCAGCTCCGCCCCGGGGAACAGCCGGTTGGCCGACTCGAGGAGGTAGGCCACGTCGTCGGCGGTGGGTCGGACCGTCGCGGGGTCGCCGTCGAAATCCACGTCCGTGGTCCCGATGATGGTCAGGTCGCTTCCCCAGGGAAGGACGAACATGATGCGGCGGTCGACCGGGGACTCGAAGATGAGGGCGTGCCTGTGGTCCAGGCGCGCCCGGTGCACGTGGATGTGCGTCCCCCGCGTGGGCCGGAGGAGCGGATGTCCGTCGACCCCGGCCAGCGAGCGCGTGCGGTCGGTCCACGGGCCCGTCGCGTTGATCACCAACCGGGCCGGGATGGTCCAGGCGTCCGCCGTCTCCGTGCCGCGCGCCCGCGTGCCGAGGTCGCCGGACGCTGGATCGGCCGCGGAGGTCCGGCCCGCCGCCCCGGCCACCCGCACGCCCTGGACGACGCCATCTCGCTGCTCGACCCCCACCGCCGGCAGCCGGTTGGCGACCACGGCCCCGGACTCCGCGGCCCCGAGCACCGTGGCGAGGACGAGTCGCGCGTCGTCGACCTGGGCGTCGAAGTAGCGAGCCCCTCCCAGGAGCCCCTGTCGCCGCAGCTGCGGCTCGCGCTCGGCCACCTCGTCGGCATCGAGCATCTGGTGGCGCTCGATGTTCCGGAACAACGCCAGCGCATCGTAGAGCCACATGCCGGCATCGAGCTTGAGCTTGCCGACGCGGCCGTCCTCGTACAGGGGAAAGAGGAACTCCAGGGGCCGAACCATGTGCGGGGCCAGGTGGAGCAGGGTGCGCCGCTCCTGGCTGGCCTCGAACACCAGGTCGAGCTCCAGCTGCTCCAGGTAGCGGAGGCCCCCGTGCACCAGGCGGGACGAGCGGCTGCTGGTGCCCTCCCCGAAGTCCCGGGCCTCCACGAGGGCCGTACGGTACCCGCGACGGGCGGCGTCCCGCGCCGTGGCGGCGCCGGTGATGCCGCCGCCGATCACCACGATGTCGAAGCGCTCCTCGCGGAGTCTCGCCAGACGCCCTACCCTCCCGGCGGTCACGGGAGGAGCACGATCTTTCCGAAGCCCTCGCCTGCCTCGAGTCGCGCGTGGGCATCGGCGATCCGGTCCAGCGGCCACACCACGTCCACCACGGGGCGCAGGCGGCCGGAGAACACCAGGTCCATGACCCTCTCGAACTCGGCGCGGCTCGCCATGGTGGAGCCGATGATGCGGATCTGCTTCCAGAACAACCGCCGGATGTCCTGGCAACCCTCCGGGCCCGTGGTGGCCCCGTACGTCACCAGGCGGCCGTCGCGGGCCAGCGCCCGGACGCAATCCGCCCACACGGCCGCGCCCACGCTGTCGAGCACCACGTCCACGCCGCGCCGGTCCGTGGCCTCGAACGCCGCGCGGGAGAAGTCCTCCTCCAGTCGGTCGATGGCCAGATCGGCGCCCAGCTCGACGACCCGCTCCACCTTCTCGGGCCCGCTGGTCACGGCGAGGACCCGCGCGCCGCACAGCGCGGCGATCTGAATCGCGGCCGTGGACACTCCCCCGGAGCCGCCCGTGACCAGCACGGTCTCGCCGGGCGCGAGCCGGGCTCGCGACACGAGGGCGCGCCAGGCGGTCTGGAACACCAGGGGCACGGCCGCCGCCGCCTCGAACGGGAATCCCTCCGGGAGGGGATACAGGCTGACGGCCGGCACGCGGACCTTTTCGGCCAGGCCGCCCTGGACGTGCTCACCCAGGATCCTGAAGTGCTCGCACAGGCTGTTCTCCCCCCGCACGCACCACTCGCACCGCCCGCACCACTGCCCCGGGTTGACGACCACTCGGTCGCCCGCCGTCCAGCCCTCCACGCCCTCCCCGACCAATGCGACCGTTCCTGCCACGTCGGCGCCGCCCACGTGCGGCAGCTCCAGCTCGAGGCCCGGAAGACCCCGGCGCACCCACAGGTCGAGGTGATTGAGGGCAACCGCGCGAACGTCGACCACGACCTCCCCGCGCCGTGGCTCCGGGTCGGGAAGCTCCCCGATCTCCAGGACCTCGGGTCCGCCGTGCTCGCGCATGAGGGCCGCTCTCATGGTGCCTCCGGTGTGGACGTGCGGGTGAGCGCCGCGGACGGCGTGGCGCCGGGGCTTTCGCTCCGGGCTCCCTGCGAATATGGTGCCGTCCAGGACGCCACTTGAAATTCAGTCTCAACTCGGGTACGTTCCTAGGCCCGTAACGATAACGGTTATCGTTTCGAGTCGGCCCGCGCCCGGCGGGGCCGGTCGCGGAACGCGCGCCGGATCGAATTCAGGACGAGACACGGAGAGCGGTATGGCGGAGCATCTTCTGGAGGTTCGTGACCTCAGGGCACGGGTCGCGGAGGAGGAGTCGGAGATCCTCGAGGGAGTGGATCTCACGCTCGAGTCGGGTGAGATCCACGCCCTCATGGGGCCGAACGGCTCCGGCAAGAGCACGCTGGCCAAGGTAATCGCGGGCCACCCGGGCTACGAGGTCACCGGCGGCGACGTGCTGTACGACGGGGAGAGCATCCTCGAGTGGGAGCCGGACGAGCGCGCCCGCCGCGGGATCTTCCTCGCCTTCCAGTATCCGAGCGAGATCCCGGGCGTGACGATCTCCAACTTCCTGCGCACGGCGGTGAACGCACGGCGCGACGAAGGCGAAGAGGTCGACGTCTTCGAGTTCCAGAAGGAGCTCCGGGACCGCATGCAGCTGCTCGAGATGGACGAGGACTTCGCCGACCGCTACGTCAACGATGGGTTCAGCGGGGGCGAGAAGAAGCGCAACGAGATCCTCCAGATGGCCGTCCTCCGGCCCCGCCTGGCGGTCATGGACGAGACGGACAGCGGCCTGGACATCGACGCCCTCAAGATCGTCTCGAACGGGGTGAACACCCTGGCCGAGGAGGACCCCGGGCTCGGCGTCCTCCTGATCACGCACTACAAGCGCATCCTGAACTACATCGAGCCGGATCGCGTCCACGTGATGATCGGCGGGCGGATCGTCGAGAGCGGCGGCCCGGAGATGGCCGAGAAGCTGGAGGAGCGCGGCTACAACTGGCTCCGGGAGGAGCTCGCCTCCCCCGCCTGAGCGACGCCCGGCGCGGGCCGAACGGGGCCCCGCCCGCGGCGTAGGATGAACGGAGCGCAAGAGCAGCAGCGGAGGACACATGCCATACAACGAGACGGTCGAGGGCCTGGGCCTCGACGAGTACAAGTACCACTTCGTCACCAAGGACAAGCCCGTCTTCAAGTCGCGCAAGGGGCTGTCCGAAGAGGTGGTGCGCCAGATCTCGGCTCACAAGGAGGAGCCGGAGTGGATGCTCGACTTCCGGCTCCGGGCCCTGGAGATCTTCGAGTCGAAGCCCATGCCCACGTGGGGCGGTGACCTCTCGACTATGAATCTGGACGAGATCTACTTCTACATCCGACCCCAGGACCGCATGCAGCGCTCGTGGGACGAGGTGCCCGAGGAGATCAAGGACACCTTCGAGCGACTGGGTATCCCCGAGGCCGAGCGCAGCGTGCTGGCCGGGGTCGGAGCCCAGTACGAGTCCGAGATGGTGTACCACTCCCTGCGCGAGGAGTGGGAGAACCAGGGCGTCATCTTCGAGTCCATCGAGGATGGACTGAAGATGTACCCGGACCTCTTCCGCGAGCACTTCGCCACCGTGATCCCGCCCGCGGACAACAAGTTCGCGGCCCTGAACTCGGCCGTATGGTCGGGAGGCTCGTTCGTCTACATCCCGAAGGGAGCGAAGATCGACATCCCGCTCCAGGCCTACTTCCGCGTGAACGCGGAGCGCATGGGCCAGTTCGAGCGCACCATCATCATCGTCGACGAGGGCTCCGAGGCGCACTACATCGAGGGCTGCACGGCGCCGCAGTACTCCACCGAGTCGTTCCACTCGGGGGTGATCGAGATCATTGTCAAGAAGGACGCCCGCTTCCGCTACACCACCATCCAGAACTGGTCGAACAACATGTACAACCTGGTGACCCAGCGGGCGATGGTGCACGAGCACGCGACCATGGAGTGGCTGGACGGGAACCTTGGCTCCAAGCTCACCATGAAGTACCCGTCCTGCTACCTGATGGGCGAGGGCGCGCACGGCGAGGTCCTGTCCATCGCCTACGCCACGGACGGCCAGCACCAGGACACGGGCGGGAAGGTGGTCCACGTGGCCCCGCACACCACGTCCCGGATCACGTCCAAGTCGATCTCCAAGGGGACGGGGCGCTCGTCCTACCGGGGCCTGTGCAAGGTGTACGAGGGCGCGGTGGGGTCGAGGTCCAACGTGGAGTGCGACGCGCTCCTCCTGGACGAGACGTCGCGCACGGACACGTACCCGTACATCGAGATCGACGAGAACCAGGCCACGATCGGCCACGAGGCGACGGTCTCGAAGGTGGGCGAGGAGCAGCTCTTCTACCTCATGAGCCGCGGCCTCGCGGAGGAGGAGGCCATGGCCATGGTGGTGCGCGGCTTCATCGAGCCCATCGCCAGGAAGCTGCCGCTCGAGTTCGCCATCGAGCTCAACCGCCTCATCGAGCTCGAGATGGAAGGCTCGGTCGGATGAGCCGCACGACCGACCACGCCGGGCCCCGGCGCCCGGTTCACGGACACGGGGAGAGTGCCTGACGTGGCGGATGGAGTGACGACGGCCCGGGTGGCCGGAGACACCGAAGCCGGGGCCGCCGGGAGCCGCCTCGCGGACTTCCTGGAGACGCTGGACGAGCCCGCGACGCTGCTGGAGCGGCGGCGACGGGCATGGGAGCGCTACGCGGAGCTCCCCATGCCGACCCGCAAGTCGGAGGAGTGGCGCTACACCGACCTGTCGGGTCTGGACCCGGAGTCCTACGAGCCCTTCGCGCCCGAATCGGGCGAGGAGGAGAGCCGGGACGCCGGGGACCTCCCCGAGCAGGCCGCGCGGCTGCTGGAGGGCATGGAAGCCCGCGGCGCCGTGGCCGTGCGCGTGGACGGACGTACCCTGCACCGCCGGCTGGACCCGGCCCTCGCCGAACGTGGCGTCCTGTTCGCCCCCATCCGCCGGGTGGCGCGCGAGCGACCCGAGCTCCTGGCCGAGCGGCTCTACACCAGCGACGTGGCTCCCATGGAGGAGAAGCTGTGGTCGCTGCACGTGGCCATGCTCACCGGCGGCGACGTCCTGTACGTGCCGGACGGAGTCCGGGTGCCGGAGCCGGTGCACGTACTGCGCTGGGCCGGCGAGGGGGACCGTCTCCTCTCCACCCACACGCTGGTGGTGACGGGCCGGGAGGCGGAGGTGACCTGGGTGGAGGAGTACCTGTCCCCGGACCTGGAGCGCCCGCTCCTCAGCCTGAGCGGGCTGGAGGTGTTCGCCGGGGACGGAGCCACCGTCCGCTACCTGGCGTTGCAGCGTTACGGGCGGGGCGTGAAGCACTTCAGCGTGCAGCATCTGCTGGCGGGCCGCGACACGCGGCTGAGTGGGCTCAACGTGAACCTGGGCGGCGACCTGGCCCGGGACGACGTGACCAGCCACCTGGAAGGCCCCGGGAGCGAGAGCGAGATGCTCGCCCTGTGGTTCGGGGACGGAGAGCAGCACTTCGACCACCACACGCTGCAGCACCACGCGGCCCCGCACGCCTCCAGCGACCTGCTCTACAAGGGCGCGCTCACCGACTCGGCCCGCAGCATCTTCCGAGGCCTCATCCGAGTCGATCGGGGCGCGCAGCTCACCGATGCCTACCAGACCAACCGTAACCTGCTCCTCAGCGAGCACTGTCACGCCACCACGCTCCCCAACCTGGAGATCGAGGCGGACGACGTGCGCTGCTCCCACGGCGCGACGGTCGGCCAGGTGGACGAGGGCATGCTGTTCTACCTGATGAGCCGCGGTCTCACGCGGCGCACGGCGGAGCGCCTCCTGGTGTTCGGGTTCTTCGACGAGGTCCTCGAGCGCGTCCCGGTCGAGGGCATCCGGGAGCGCCTGCGCGACGCCATCGGCTCCAAGATCGGGATCTGAGGGAACGGGATGGGCGAGGGGGAGTTCTACGACGTGGCGCGACTGGACGAGATCCCGGCCACGGGGCTCAAGGGCGTGGCGGTGGACGAGCAGAAGATCGTGCTGGTGCGCCAGGGCGACCAGGTGTACGCGCTGGAGGACCGGTGTTCGCACGAGGAGTTCGCGCTCTCCGACGGTGAGATGGTGGCCGGCCAGATCGAGTGCGCGCTGCACGGCGCGCGCTTCGACCCGGCCACCGGGGCTCCCAAGGCCTTGCCGGCGGTCAAGCCGGTCAAGACGTTCGAGTGTCGGGTGGAGGGCGACGTAGTGCAGGTCCGGATCGATTGAGAGGAGCGTAGAGACGAGGCGGAGGTCGGCCCCCGCGGCCGAGGACTCCGAGCCCATGATCACTACGGATGTCGCCGCGAGCCCAGCTCCCCTGGACGTGGGGAGGATCCGGGAGGATTTCCCGATCCTGAACCAGCGCGTCCACGGGCGCCCCCTCGTCTACCTGGACAGCGCCGCTTCCTCGCAGAAGCCCGAGCGCGTCATCGAGGCGGTGTCCCGCTACTACCGGCACGACCACGCCAACGTGCACCGGGGCGTGCACGCGCTCAGCGTGCGGGCCACCGACGCCTACGAGGGGGCCCGGGCCACGGTCGCCGCGCACATCGGGGCCGGGGACGCGTCCGAGGTCGTGTTCGTGCGCGGCACCACCGAGGCCATCAACCTGGTGGCCTCGGCATGGGGCCCTTCCGCCCTCTCCGAGGGGGACGAGATCCTCCTCACCAAGATGGAGCACCACTCGAACCTGGTGCCGTGGCAGCTCCTGGCCGAGCGCACCGGCGCGGTCCTCCGCTTCGCCGACGTGACGCCGGAGGGGGAGCTGGACCTGGAGGGCCTGGAGCGCCTGCTCGGGCCGCGCACCCGGATGGTGGCGGTCACGCACGTCTCCAACACGCTCGGGGTCGTGAACCCGGTGGAGCGGATCGCCGGACTGGCACACGAGGTCGGGGCGCTCTGCCTGGTCGACGGAGCCCAGGCGGCGCCCCACCTGCCGATCGACGTGGAGGAGCTGGGCTGCGACTTCTACGCGTTCAGCGGCCACAAGATGTGCGGACCGACCGGCATCGGCGTCCTGTGGGGGCGAACCGAGCTGCTCGCGGCCATGCCACCCTACCAGGGCGGAGGCGAGATGATCGCCTCCGTGCGGCTGGAGGGGTCCACGTGGGCCGCGGTCCCCCACAAGTTCGAGGCGGGCACGCCCCACATCGCCGGGGCGGTGGGCCTGGGGGAGGCGATCCGCTACCTGGACGACATCGGACTGGACCGGATCCATGCTCACGAGGCGTCGCTGACGGCCTACGCCATCGAGCGGCTCGACGCGATCGACGGGCTCCGACTGTACGGACCCCGCTCCGGCCGCATGGGCGTGCTGTCCTTCGAGTACGGCGATATCCACGCGCACGACCTGGCCACGATCCTGGACCACCAGGGGATCGCCATCCGCGCGGGGCATCACTGCAACCAGCCCCTGATGGAGCACCTGGGGGTCAGCGCGACGGCCCGGGCCAGCCTCTACCTGTACAACACGCGCGACGAGATCGACGCGTTGATCGACGGTCTGCGCGTGGCGGCGGAGATGTTCGGCGGCGTGGGCGAAGCGCCGCGGACCTGACCCTCCTTCTTCCCGAGCGAAACCTCCCGATGAGCGACTCCGAATCCAAGCGTGCCCCGGACCGGGCCATCCCCGAATCCCTCAGCTCCCTGTACCAGGAAGTCATCCTGGACCACTACCGGCGACCCCGGAACAAGGGACCGCTGGAGGGGGCGACTCACTCGATCACCATGAACAACCCGCTGTGCGGAGACGTCATCGAGCTCCAGCTCGAGGTGACGGGGGACCGAATCGACCGGGCGCGCTTCGAGGGGCGCGGCTGTTCGATCAGCCAGGCCGCGGCCTCGATGATGACCCGCGAGCTCGAGGGGCGCAGCCTGGACGAGGCCCTGGAGCTGGCCGGCAAGTTCACCCGGCTCATGCACGGCGAGCCCGGCCTCTCCGAGGACGCCGACCTCGGAGACCTGCGGGCCCTCGCTGGCGTGGCGCGCTTCCCCGTCCGGATCAAGTGCGCCCTCCTGGGATTCAACTGCCTGGAGGAGATGCTCGGCGCGGAAGGCGTCGGACCCCGGGGCCCGGCGGACAGCGGCGCCTAGGCCTCCGGTGCGCCCCCCCACCGGTCCGCACGGAGGGCGCGTGCCCCGGTGAGCGAAGAGCGGCCGACGGGAGACCGGGTGCTGGGCGTGATCGCCGGAACCTACCTGGTCGAGCACGGCGCGGAGCGGCTCGAGTGCGTACTGGCCGGACGTCTGCGCCAGGGGCCGCGGGATCGCGTGGTGGCCGGGGATCGGGTCCTGGTCGAGCGGCTCGAGGACGGCAGCGCGCGCATCCTCGAGCGCCTCCCGCGACGCAGCCGGCTCGCCCGGCATCCCTCCCACGGCCGCGGGATCCAGGTGATCGCCGCCAACCTGGACCGGGTGGCCGTCGTGTTCGCGGCAGCGCGCCCGGACCCCGACACGAGTCTTCTGGACCGCCTCCTCGTGCTGGCCGAGCTCAGCGACCTGGAGGCGCTCGTGGTGGTCAACAAGATGGACCTGGCCCCGGAGGCCGTGCCGGGCGATCCGCTGGCGCCCTTCGAACCGGCCCGCGGGGCCGGCTACGAGATCCGGCCCACCAGCGTGCGGACGGGGGCCGGGCTCGGCGAGCTGGCCGCCGCCATCGCGGGCCGGGTCACCGTCCTGGCCGGACCCTCCGGTACCGGCAAGTCCAGCCTGCTCAACGTCCTGGTTCCCGAGGTGGAGCTCCGCGTGGGGTCGGTGAGCGAACGCACGGGGCGCGGGCGCCACACGACGGTGGCCGCCCGCCTGTACCCCGCCCCGGGCGGCAGTTACCTGGGCGACACTCCGGGGCTACAGTACGCGGGGCTGCCGGATGTCCCCGCGCCGGCGCTCTCGCACGCCTTCCCCGAGCTGCGCCCCCTGCTGCAGGAATGCCGGTTCGGGGACTGCCTGCACCGGGGCGAGCCCGGGTGCGCAGTGCGCCGGGCCGTGGCCCGGGGCCAGGTGGCCGACAGCCGTTACCGGAGCTACCTGACCCTGCTCGCCGAGCTCGAGGACCGGGCGGTCCCGGGCGGAGGGCGCGGACGGTGAGCGCGGGGGCGCCGGAGCCGGGCCCGGCGGCCGCGGTCCGCGCCGGTCTCGAACACCGGCTCGGCCTGCGTCCCCCCCGGCGGGTCGAGGACGCCGACGTCGGATCGCGCGCCGCGGTCGTGCTCCTCCTGCGTCCGCCCGGACTGGTCGCCTCCGTGGACGAGCTCGAGGGCCTGTTCGTCCAGCGGGCCGAGATCGACGGCGACCCCTGGTCGGGCCACATGGCCCTGCCGGGCGGCCGCCACGATCCCGCCGATCCCGACATGGCGGCCACGGCGCTGCGGGAGCTCGGCGAGGAAACGGGGCTCGTGGTCGCGAGGAGCGCGCTCCTCGGCCGGCTGGACGATGTCCATCCGCGGAGCCGCCGCCTGCCTTCCATCGCCGTCACCCCGTTCGTGGGTTGGGCCGGCGCGCCGGGCTCGGTGGTCGAGAACGCGGAGCTGGTCGGGCACGTGTGGGTGCCGGTCCGCGCGCTCCGCGCGCCCGGGCGGCGCTCCACCCTGAGGCTCGAGCGCGAGGGGGCGCTGCGCGTCTTCCCGGCCATCGAGTACGAGGGCCGGACGATCTGGGGCCTCACCTACCGGATCGTGCGCGAGTTCCTGGAGCGAGTCACCACGGGGGGGCGAGGGCCGGCCCATGGCTGAGGCGCTCATCGTCGGTTGCGGCTACACCGGCATGCGGCTCGGTCGACGTCTGGTGTCCGAGGGCCACTCGGTGGTCGGCACCACCCGGAGCCCCGACCGCGTGCCGGAGCTCGCAGGGGTCGGCATCGAGGCGCGGGTGCTCGACCTGGGGGCGCGCGGCGCGGCCCGAGCCCTGGGCCGGGAGTCGCCCGATGTCGTCTTCTATCTGGCCCCGCCGATCGGTGAGGACCCCGGAGCAGAGATCGAAGCCCTGCTTCGCGTGCTGGGCCGGGCGCCCCTCGAGGCCTTCGTGTACGCGAGCAGCACGTCGGTGTACGGAGATCGCGGCGGCGAGGTCGTGCACGCCTCCACCCTGCCCCGGCCCGACTCGCCGGCGGGACGCGCCCGCCTGGCCACCGAGCGCCGCGTGCTGCAGGCCGGATGGACCTTCGACGCCCGGCCCCGGATCGCCCGCATCGGGGGTATCTACGGGCCGGGCCGTACCCTGCGCGAGGCGATCCGGGAGGGCCGCTACCGCGTCCTCGACGGCGTGGAGACGTGGTCGAACCGCATCCACGTCGACGACCTGGTCGAGGGCCTCCTGGCCGTGTGGCGCCGGGGAGAGAACGGCCGGATCTACGACCTGGTCGACGACGAGCCCCATGTCTCCGACGCCTTCGCGCGCCTCGTGGCCGAACGGTGCGGCCTCGAGCTGTGCGCCTTTACGCTCGAGGAGGCGCGGGCCGCCTACGGACCGGACCGGCTGGCCCGGAAGCTGGGCAGCAAGCGGGTCTCCAACCGGAGGATGCGCGACGAGCTCGGCGTGGTGCTGCGCTATCCGACCTACCGGGAGGGAGTGCCGGCCGCGCTGGAAGGGGAGGGCGGCGACACGGACGCACGGGGGGACCGGGCCGACGACGGGGCGTGAGGCGAGGGCCGGGGGCCGCCGCCCCGAGAGTCGGTCAGGCTCCGGTCTCCTCCAGCACCTCGCGGATGGCGGCCTCGATGGGCTCGACCAGGTCGTCCCAGCGGACTTCGTCCACCTTGGTGACGGTGATGAAGTTGTCCACCATGAACAGCGCGCGGACGCCCTCGACATCGAACAGGCGCGCGGCCAGCGCGTCGTCTCCAGTCTCGCCGACGCCGAAATACGAGCGTCCTCCCTGATCGGGGAGCGAGCGGTTCAGCGTGAACTTGGCCGCGTTGGGGTTGGGAGTCCCCTGGACCGTGACCGTGAGCTCCGCCTGCGCCATCGGGTGTGGCTCCTTTCGCCGCCTCGCCTCGCCGCCCGTGACGGGCGACCGGCCGGGCGGCGGTTCCCGGCGCCGCCGTGCCCGTGCCGGACCCGGTCCAATGTAGCCGGAGACTGCCCGGATCAGAAACCGGCGCGTGCCAGGACTCGGTCCAGCATCGCCGAGGCCTCGGCCAGGAGATCTTCCTCGATGACGAGGGGAGGCGTGAGTGACAGGACGTTGCCGTCCGGTCCGCCGGCCAGCACGAGCCACCCCTCGCCGAGCGCTCCCGTCACGACCCGGCGCGCCAGCCCGGGGTCGGGCTCGCGCGTGCGCCGGTCGCGAACCAGGTCGATCCCGATGGCCAGGCCACGGCCCCGTACGTCGCCCACGCACGCATGAGCCTCCGCCAGGCCCCCCAGCGCGGCGAGCCAGCGGGTCCCGACATCCCGGGCGCGTCGGGCCAGCTTCTCCTCCTCGAGGACGTCCAGGCTGGCGATCGCCGCGGCGCACGCCAGCGGATGGCCCAGGTAGGTGGAGGTGTGGATGGCCTCCCCGCCCGAGGCCGGCCACGCGTCCATCAGTCCAGCCGGACCGGCGCACGCCGAAATCGGCATCCCGCTCGACAGGGCCTTGCCCACGCACAGGAGGTCCGGCACGACCCCCTCCGCCCCGGCCGCGAACCACGAGCCGGCGCGGCCGAAGCCGGTGTAGATCTCATCGGCCACCAGGACGAGTCCACGCTCCCGGCACAGGTCGCGGACTCCCGCGAGGAAGCCGGGCGGGGGAACCACCTCGCCGCCCCGTCCCTGGATCGGCTCCAGGATGACCGCGCCCACCTCCTCGCCTCCGGGTCCGTCCAGGAGGGCCTCCAGCGCCTCGAGGGCAGCGGGTCCTGCCGCGGAGCCACGCGGGAGGCCAGCCGGCGGCCGGTACGGGTGCGGGAACGGGGCCCGGAGCACGGTGCGGTTGAGTTGCGCCTCGAACGGCGCCCGGAACCGCGACCCGTCGGTGACCGAGAGGGCACCGTAGCCGAGGCCGTGGTACGCCCCCGTGAACGCCACGACCCCGGGCCGGCCGGTGGCCAGAGCCGCCGTCTTGAGGGCGGCCTCGACCGCGTCCGACCCCGTGACCCCGAGGAGGACCCGGGGCTCGTCGTACGGGAGGAGCCCCGCCAGCCGCTCCAGGAGCTCCACCTTCACCGCCGGCGGGTGGACGTCACCCATCCCGTGTACCAGGCGGCCGGCCTGCTCCCGGATCGCGTCCACCACCCTCGGGTGCCCGTGGCCGCACGCGGCCACGGCGAACCCGGCCGTCAGGTCGACGTACTCTCCGCCGTCCACGTCCACGACCCGGCAGCCGGAGGCGCGCTCCCAGAACACGGGGAACGCATCACCGAGCCAGGTCACGTTTCGGGACTCCACCCGCGCCAGCCGGCGCGCCAGCGCATCCGAGCGCGGCCCTCGCCCGCTCATGCTCTGGCCCGAATCTTGTTCACCGCAGGCGCCACCCGCACGACACGCACACCGACCGCGAGGAGAGCCGCGTGAAGGAACTCGAGGACCGCGTCGCGATGATCTCCGGGGCTTCGAAGGGCCTCGGAGCGGCCCTGGCCCGCCGCTTCGCCCGGGAGGGGGCCGCCGTCTCGCTGTGCGCCCGGGGAGGGGATGACCTCCGCCGCATCGAGGCCGAGGTCCGCGAGCTCGGCGCCGCCTGCGTGGCCGTGGAGACCGACGTCACCGACCGGGCCGCGGTGGAGCGCTGGGTCGCGGCCACGCTGGAGGAGTTGGGCCGCGTGGACGTGCTGGTGAACAACGCCTCCATCCTGGGGCAGCGGGTCACGATCGAGGAGTTCGACGATGACATTCTGGCGTCGAACGATCGAGGTGAACCTCACGGGTCCCTACCTGTGCATCCGCGCCGCGCTGCCGGCGCTGCGCCGCTCGCGCGGCTCGATCGTCAACGTCTCCTCGGGCGTGGGGGACCACGGTCGACCGCGCTGGGGCGCCTACTGTGTCTCCAAGAACGGGCTGGAAGCGCTCACCGAGATCCTCGCGGGAGAGCTGGACGGGAGCGGCGTACGGGTGAACACGGTCGACCCCGGGGCCATGCGGACGGAAATGCGCGGCGCCGCCTACCCCGAGGAGGATCCGGGCACGGTGGCCACGCCCGACGAGGTCACCGACGTGTTCGTATACCTGGCCTCCCAGCGCAGCCGAGCCGTGAGCGGCGAGCGCTTCCGGGCGCAGGAGTTCGAGGTGGCCCGTCGCTGAGGCCGGCCCCCCGTCCGGGGCCCCGGTCCGGCTCCGGGGTCCCGGCCTCACCAATCGTAGACCGTCCACCGGCGGCAGTCCTCCGCCGTGCACACCAACCGCACCCGGAAGGGCGAGCTTCCGCCCCGCGGGTACGGATGGCGCTCCACGCGGCGCACCATGGGGGCGCCGCACGCGGGGCACTCGGGCTCACCGCCCGGAATCGGCCTGGCCCGGTCCCTCTCCTCGACCTCGGCGGCTTGCTCGAGGTCCAGGAGAGGCCCGAGATTGTTGTCCTGAGTCATGAGCCTCCACGATAAGCCGGGCCCCGAAGCCTCCGCCACCAGCGCGGAGCTGGCCGAGCGGTACCGGCCCGAGTTTCCCATCCTCCGGAGCAAGGTGTACCTGAACTCCAACTCGCTCGGCGCGCTCGGCCGTCGATCCCTGCGCGAGCGTCGGCGCTTCGAGCGGGAATGGATGGAGCTCGGGGCCTCCGCGTGGTACGAGCTGTGGCTGGATCGCCTCGACGAGGTCCGCGCCGCCTTCGGGCGCACCGTCGGCGCCCCGGCCGACCGCATCGCCCTCGTTCCCAGCATCTCGGCCGGCCTCACAATGGTGGCCGACGCGCTCGATTTCGAGCGTCGACCCCGCGTGGTCACCTGCGAGCTCGACTTCCCCACGCTCCTCTACCAGTTCCTGGGGCGACGGGAGCGGGGCGTCGAGACCGTGGTCCTGGAGAGCCCCGACGGGCTCGAGGTGCCCCTCGAAGCCTGGGAGGAGGCGATCGACGAGCGCACCGCCCTCGTCGCCACCTCGCACGTGTTCTTCACCACCGGCGCGATCCAGGACGTGGCCGCGCTGGCCCGGCTCGCGCACGAGCGCGGCGCCCTCTTCCTCGTCGACGCCTACCAGTCCAACGGCCAGATCCCGATCGACGCGCCGGCGCTGGACGTGGACTTCCTGCTGTCGGGCGGGCTCAAGTGGCTGCTGGGCGGCCCCGGGATCGCGTACCTGTACGTCCGCCCCGGCCTCGCCGAGCGCCTGGCCGCCGGTCCGCTGAGCTGGTTCGGCGTCAGGGATCCGTTCGCCTTCGACCCGCGCGCGGCCGATCCCCGGCCGGACGCGCGCCGCTTCGAGCTGGGGACTCCGGCCACGGGCGCAGCCTTCACGGCGGCCGGCGGCCTCGAGGTCATCGAGGAGATCGGCGTCGAGGCCATCCGCCGGAGGAACGCGGCCCTGGCCGAGGACCTCCTCGAGCGCCTGCGGGAGGCGGGCCTCGAGCCGCACGTGGCTCCAGCCGAAGACCGGCGCTCGGCCATCGTGCTCGTGCATCACCCCCGGCCGGCGGCGGCGACCGAGCACCTGGCCCGGGCCGGGGTCATCGTCGACCACCGTCCGGGCCTCGTCCGCTTCTCACCCCACTTCTACAACACGATCGAGGACAACATGCGCGCCGTCGAGCGACTGATCAGCCTGCCGGGGGTCTCGTGAGGGTCCGCGTCCGGCGCATCCGGGCCCGCACGGTCTTCCTGATGGCCCTCCTCCTGTACGTCGTCGTGGGCCTCCTCATCGGCGGTGCGCTGTTCGTCCTCGACCGCCTCCACCTGGTCCCGGCCGCCGAGCAGACCGGCCTGGATCGGCTGGGCGGATGGATCCTCCTGCTGTTCCCGGCCGTGTACGGCTTCATCGGAGGCTTCTTCGGGGCCGTGGCGGCGATCTTCTACAACGGGATCGCGGCCGTCATGGGCGGTGTGGAGGTCGACCTGCGTGTGAAAGACTGGGGATCGCGCGCGGGTCCGCCGGCGGCCGGTCCGGCGGCCGAGCCCGATCCGGCGGGTGAGAGGGCGACCGCCGGGACCACCTCCGACGTCGGGGTCGGCGGGGAGGGTGACGTCGGCGCGGAGGCGGTGGGCGCGGACGCCGACGATCAGGAGCCCGCGGCCTCCGCTTCCTGAAGGACCGTGTCCGGGTCGTACCCGGCCTGGCGGAGAATTCGCTCCACCGTCTCGCCGATCTTGCTGTTGGGGGTCGAGGCCCCCGCCGTGAGCCCGATCTCCACGTCCCCTTCGGGCAGCCACCCCGGCGTCGTGAGCAGCTCCCGGCCCATGATCTCCTTGTGCCGGATCGTGGCACGCTGGGGCTCGATGCAGGTCGCGTCCTCGATGTGGAAGGTGCGCGTGCTCTGCGAGCACAGGTGCGCCAGATGGTTGGTGTTGCTCGAGTTGTAGCCGCCGATCACCACCATCAGGTGGGGCGGGTCGACCATCATCTTCTGAACGGCGTCCTGCCGGTCCTGGGTGGCCGAGCAGATCGTGTCGAAGCTCCGGAAGCGCTCGGCGGCCTCCGCCTCCCCCCACCGGTCCACCATGGCCCGGTGCAGCCGGTCGGCGATGGCCAGGGAGTCGGAGGCGACCATGGTGGTCTGGTTGGCCACCCCCACCCGCTCCAGGTCGCGGTCGGGGTCGAACCCCCGGGAGTGCTTGCCCCGGAAGCGCTCCAGGAAGGCCTCCCGTTCACCCTCTCCCCGGATGTAGGAGCACACGAACTCGGCCTCGTCCATGTCCCGGACGACCAGGTACCTGCCTTCCGGATACTTGCGGACCTGGGAGCTGGTGGCGCGCGTCTCCTCGTGGTAGTGCTTGCCGTGGATGATGGCCGTGAAGCCGTCCCGCGCGTAGCTCTCCACCCGCTTCCACACGAGGAGGACCGAGCCGCACGTAGTGTCCACGACCACGCAGTCCATGGAGCGCAACCGCTCGAAGTCCTCGATTCCCACCCCGAACGCCGGCAGGATGACCACGTTGTCAGCTCCCACCCGGCCGAAGTCGAAGCGCCCGTCCTCGTCGGGATACAGGAACTCGATCCCCATCTCGCGGAGTTGGCGGTTCACGTGGGGATTGTGGATGATCTCGCCCACCAGAACGATGCGCCGGTCGGGGAACTTGCGGCGCGTCTCGTAGGCATACTCGACGGCCCGGTCCACGCCGTAGCAGAAGCCGAAGCTCTCGGCCAGCCGGAAATGGATACGCCCCACGTCCAGGCGGTGGCCCCGAGCCTGGATGAGGCTCACCAGGGCGCTGCCGTACTCGGACTTGAGGAGCGGCTGGATCTCGTCCTTGAGTCCGAGGCCGCGGCGGAAGTAGGTCTCTTCGGTGCTCACTCTCGTGTCCCTACCCTCGGAGCGCGCTCGGGCGGCGGGTCCGGGCCGGAGGGGCCGCGATCCGCGTTGCGGCGCATGGAGTGGTCGCGCTGGAACGTAAGGATACCGGAGCGCGGGGTCGAGGTTCACCGCTCCGTGTGCCGTGTTGGCGGCAACCGGGGGTGGACGGGTCGCCGTGTGTGCCAGAAAGGCGCGCATGGGGCTACCGGCGGCGGCCTCGCAGCGGTCGCACGCGGCGCGGAACCTGCACCCGTGGAGACGGCCCCCGGTGCGCCCTCGCTGGCGGACCAGGGGCGTGACGCGTTCGGAGTCTCCGTCAACGGGCCGCGAGGCCGGAGCGACATGGATCCTACAGGCGACGAGAACCAGCACATCGTGTTCATCTCCACCGAGCCCGAGGGCGACGCCGGGGCCGGGGAGGGAGCCGAGGGCGAGCCGATGGGCTCCTCCGCCGAGCTCCCGCCGGAGGCACGCCTGCGGCTCCCGGTCCTCCCCCTGCGCGGCACCGTCGTGTTTCCGGCCGTGGCGGCCCCCATCGCCGCCGGCCGGGACAAGACCCTGAGCGGGGTCGAGTCCGCCCTGGAGGGCGACAAGCTCGTGTTCGCGGTGGCCCAGAAGGACTCCGGGGTCGAGGAGCCGGTGCCCACGATCCTCCACCGGGTGGGCACGATCTGCCGCATCGCGCAGATGCAGCGGGTGCCGGGCGGCATCCAGATGGTCATCCAGGGCGAGGCGCGGGCCGCCGCGCTCCAGTACACCGAGCGCGACGGCCTCATCGAGGTGGTGTGCCGTCGCCTCATGGACATGCCCCCGCTCGACCCGGAGGAGTCGGCGTTCACCGCCCTGTACCGGGAGGTCCGGGAGCGGGCCACCGAGCTCAGCCGCCTGCGGGGCGTCCCCTCGGAGATCGTGAACCACCTGCTGGGCGGCGTCTCCTCGCCTGGAGAGCTGGCCGACCTGGTCACCTTCTACACCGAGCTCGACGTCAACGAGAAGCAGGAGCTGCTCGAGACCCTGTCGGTGGAGGACCGGCTCCGGAAGCTGCTCGTCCACCTGCAGCGCCAGATCGGGGTCATGGAGGCGCAGGAGCAGATCCGCAGCAAGGTCCAGGAGGAGCTCGGAGAGCGCCAGCGGGAAGTCTTCCTGCGCGAGCAGATGAAGGCCATCCAGCAGGAGCTGGGCGAGGACACCGAGGCCCAGGAGATCGCGGACCTGCGCGAGCGCCTCGAGCAGCTCGACCTGCCCGAGGAGGCTCGCAAGGAAGTCGAGCGGGAGCTCCGCCGCCTGGAGCGGGTCAACCGCGAGTCGGCCGAGGCGCAAGTCATCCGGACCTACCTGGAGACGGTGAGCGACCTGCCGTGGAACGAGCGGACGCTGGATCGCCTGGACCTCAAGCGGGCCCAGGAAATGCTGGACCGCGATCACTACGGCCTCGAGGACGTCAAGGAGCGCGTGCTGGACTTCCTGGCCGTGCGCAAGCTCCAGCAACTGCGCCAGGAGGAGGCCCCCGCGGAGGCGGAGGCACCACCGGAGGGCACCGCCTCCGGGACCGGCGTCCCGGAGCAGCCGGAGTCCGGCGCGCAGGCATCGCGGTCGCGCGAGGGCCAGGACGACGACCGCACCGGCTCGATCCTCCTGTTCGTGGGTCCGCCGGGCGTGGGCAAGACCTCGATCGCCAAGTCCATCGCCGAGGCCATGGGCCGCGAGTACGTGCGCGTGTCGCTGGGCGGGGCCCGCGACGAGGCCGACATCCGCGGCCACCGGCGGACGTACGTCGGGGCCATGCCGGGTCGGATCATCGAGGGGATGAAGCGGGCCGGCACCAAGAACCCGGTCTTCCTCCTCGACGAGGTCGACAAGCTGGGTATCTCCTTCCAGGGCGATCCCTCCGCGGCGCTCATGGAGGTCCTGGACCCGGCCCAGAACGATGCGTTCGTGGACCACTACCTGGGCGTCCCCTTCGACCTGTCGGACGTCCTGTTCATCGCCACGGCCAACGTGCTCGGACAGATCCCGGGACCGCTACAGGACCGGATGGAGGCCATCGAGTTCCGTGGCTACACGGAGGCGGAGAAGCTCCAGATCGCCCGCCGCTACCTCCTGCCCCGACAGGTGCGCCAGTCGGGCCTCACCGACGAGCAGCTGGACCTGGAGGACGACGCGATCCGCGAGACGATCGCCAGCTACACCCGCGAGGCGGGCGTCCGGAACCTGGAGCGGGAGCTGGGGACGGTGGCCCGCAAGGCGGCGCGGAAGATCGCGGCGGACGAGACGGACCACGTCCGGGTCACCCGGGAGGAGCTGCGCGAGTTCCTCGGCCAGCCGAAGGTCCATCCCGAGGAGAAGCTCGAGGAGGACACGGTGGGGGTGGCCACCGGCATGTACTACACGCCCGCGGGCGGCGACATCATGCTGGTCGAGACCAGCGTCACCCGGGGCAACGAGAACCTGGTCCTCACGGGGCAGCTCGGCGACGTCATGAAGGAGAGCGCCCGCGCCGCCCTCACCTGGGCTCGGAGCCATGCGTCGGAGCTCCGCATCCCGGAGGAGCGGCTGCGCGACCACGAGGTGCACGTGCACGTCCCCGCCGGCGCGGTGCAGAAGGAGGGACCGTCGGCGGGCATCGCCATGGCCGTGTCCCTGATCAGCGCCCTGGGCGAGCATCCGGTGCGCTCGGACGTGGCCATGACCGGCGAGATCACACTCACCGGCCGCGTCCTGCCGATCGGGGGGCTCAAGGAGAAGGTGCTGGGCGCCTACCGGGCCGGAATCCGGCAAATCATCCTGCCGGCGTCCAATGAGGGCGATCTGGAGGACCTGCCGGAGCAGGTGCGAGAACAGGTGACCTTCAGCCTGGTCCACTCCCTGGACGAGGTCGTCCCGGAGGTGTTCCGGGGGGTGGGCTGCGAGGACGGGCAGCTGGTGTTCCGGGACGGCGGCCCCGAGAACGAGGCCTCGCGCGAGGAGGCAAGGGCCACGGCTGGCTGACCGGACGCCCGCGCACACACGCCCATGAGCCGGTACCGTCAAAGCGCTTTACATTAGCGCTTTTCTTCCGGCGGGACCCGCGGCACGGCACGGAGCCGCGCCTTCACTCGTCGCCGCGCTCCAGCACCGCGTCCAGTGCGTCCAGCCCCTCGAGCCAATGGTCGGGCGCGGCGGGCGCGAGCTCCTCGCGGCTGTAGGGTCCCCACAGCGCTGCCCCGGTGTGCGTACCCGCCGCCCGGCCCGCGCGCAGGTCGTGCACGCTGTCGCCCACGAACAGGGAGCGGCCCGCCTCCCCCTCGCCGGCGGCCTCCAGGGCGCGGCGCACGGGCTCGGGGTCCGGCTTGAAGCGCTCGACGTCCGAGGCCGTCACCACGGCCGCGAACCACTCGACCTCGAAGCCGCACAGCTCCAGGCCCCGCAGCGTCCCCTCGCGGCGCTTGCTGGTCACGATGCCGAGCCGGAATCCGCGGCCCACCAGCCCCTCCACGTACTCCCGCATGCCCGGGAAAGAGCGCAGCAGCCGGTCGTGCATGGCCGCGTTGTGCTCCAGGTAGGTCGCGAGCATCGCTTCAGCCTCTTCGGGGCTCCGGGCGAAGTCCAGGAATTGCGCTTCCAGGGGCTGCCCCATGGTGCGCAACCATTCGGCGTCCGGCAGCTCCCGGCCGAGGTGCACGCGCATCGTGTGGCGAAAGGAGCCCAGGATGAGCTCGGCCGAGTCGATGAGGGTCCCGTCCAGATCGAACAGGACCGTCCGCAGGTAGGCGGCCGTCACGAGTCGGTGGCCGGCCCACCGCCCGCCGACTCGAGGCCGAGGATGGCCTCTTCCACGTCGAGCCCGGGCGCCTCCTCGCCGACCGCCAGGCGTACCAGGTCGAAGTGCAGGCGCGCCACCCGGCTCGAGGCCCGGCGCACCGCCCCTGGAGCGCGCTCCTCTTCCCTCGCCATGGAGGTCTCGAGCGCCCGAACCGCCTCGAGCGCCCGGCGTCCCAGGGCCTCGTGCTCGTCCGGGAGAGAGGCGATCGCCGCCTCCGTCCCGCGGCGAAGCTGGTGGAGACGCTCGACGGGATCCTCGTGCTCGGGCACGCCGGGCTCGTCCTCCCCGGGCTCCCCGAACAGCAGGGCCTTGATAGGGGTCATGCGGGCTGCTCTCCTTCGTTGCGCGGACCGAACGTGGACGTGGGCGCGGCCGTCCGCGAGCTCGCCGCGGGACGGCCCGTCGACCGGAGCGAAACGTGCAAGAAGGTTACCATGTCGCGGCACGGCCGTGTACGAGACGGCACACGGATGAGTTACAGTGTCGCCGCGGGATCCAGCACCACGCGCCACATGAAAGGAGCGGACGATGGCCGATTCCTCTTCGCCGATTCGGAGGATCGCGATCAATACGGGAGGGGGCGACGCCCCGGGTCTCAACGCCGTGATCCGGGCGGTCGTGCTTGCCGCCTTGCGGCGCGGATGGGAGGTCTACGGGATCGAGAGGGGCTACGGCGGGCTGCTGGAGGGCGACCAGGACGGGCTGGTACGGCTGGACGACGACAGGGTCCGGGGCATCACGCACGAGGGCGGCACCATCCTGGGCACCACGAACCGTGGCAACCCGTTCGCCTGGCCGGAGCAGGGCGAGGAGGGGGAGCAGCGCACGCACGACCGCTCGGCCGAGTTCCTGCGGGCGTTCCGCGGTCACGGGCTGGACGCGCTCATCGCGATCGGCGGAGACGGCAGCCTCGGCATCGCCCGGGACCTGTCCGAGTGCGGCCTGCCGGTGGTCGGCGTGCCGAAGACGATCGACAACGACCTGGCCTACACGGACCTGAGCTTCGGCTTCCTCACCGCCGTGGACACGGCGACCGACGCCCTCGACAAGCTCCACTCGACCGCCGAGAGCCACCAGCGCGTCATGGTGGTGGAGGTCATGGGGCGCCACTCGGGCTGGATCGCCCTGTACAGCGGCCTGGCCGGGACCGCCGACGTCATCCTCATCCCCGAGATCCCGTACACGATCGAGCGCGTGTGCGAGAAAATCCGGGCCCGCGAGGCCCAGGACCGGCACTTCAGCATCGTGTGCGTGGCCGAGGGAGCGCACCCGGTGGGGGGGCCGATGGTCACCAAGACCGTGCGCGCGGGGCGGGAGGAGCAGGTCCGGCTGGGCGGCATCGGCGAGCGCATCGCCATCGAGGTGGCCGACGCGACCGGGAAGGAGACCCGGGCCCTGACGCTGGGCCACCTGCAGCGCGGCGGCTCTCCCAACGCCTACGACCGCCTGCTGTCGCTGCGGTTCGGGACCGCGGCCGTGGATTGCGTGGCCGCGGGGCAATTCGGATGCGCGGTGGGCCTCGTCAGGGACCACGTGAAGCCGGTCACCCTGGACGAGGCCCTGCGCGAGCGGAAGTTCGTGGACCCGGACGGCCAGCTCGTGGCCACCGCCCGGGACCTCGGGATCAGCTTCGGGGCCTAGACCGGGGCGTCCGGCCCGGGTCCCGGGGAGTCGCTAGCGGGACTCCTCGAAGTTCTTCGCGACCTGCGCCCAGTCGACCACGTTCCACCAGTTGGAGATGTAGTCGCCGCGGCGGTTCTGGTAGTGCAGGTAGTAGGCGTGCTCCCACACGTCCAGCCCCAGGATGGGTATGTGACCCTGCATGTACGGGCTGTCCTGGTTGGCGGTCGAGTACACGTGCAGGTTGCCGCCCCCGTCCAGCACCAGCCAGCCCCAGCCGCTCCCGAACCGGCCGGACGCGGTGTTCGAGAAGGTCTCCTTGAACTGGGCGAAGGAGCCGAAGGTGTCAGCGATGGCGGCGGCCAGGTCGTCGTCGGGCTCGCCGCCCCCGTCGGGTGACATGACCGTCCAGAACAGCGAGTGGTTGGCGTACCCGCCCCCGTTGTTGCGCACGGCCGTCCGGATGTCCTCCGGAACGCCGTCGATGCCGCGCAGGATCTCCTCGATCGACTTCGACTCGAGGGCCCCGTGCCCCTCGAGGGCCGCGTTCAGCTTGTTCGTGTAGCCCGCGTGATGCTTGTCGTGGTGGATCTCCATGGTGCGGGCGTCGATGTACGGCTCGAGCGCGTCGAAGTCGTAGGGAAGGTCGGGAAGGGTGAAGCCTGCCATGATCGCCTCCTTCTGGGGGATGGGCGGCCCGGGTGGGGGGGCCGGCGGCGGACGACCGCCGACGTCGCGGTCCTGACCCAGGGTCGCTGTATGGGACGCGGGTAGGCAGGGACGCAGCTTTCGGACCAGCGGCCGGGCCGGTGGGCGGCGTGATCGACACCACCGCTCGGGAGCCCGCGGGCAGCTCCCCCGGCGTCTTGCACGATGCCTCGACGTGTGCAGGAATTGCAGGCCCGCAGGGACTCCTTGGGCCTGTAGCGACCCATCTAACCATCTGCGTTACGGCATCTTATGGCCACAGACTGTGCCCGGTGCGCGTCTTGCCGATGGGCACCGGTGCCGCCACCCGCACGGGGGCGTGCACACCGCGCATCCCCGCGCGGGAAATTCGGGAAATGCGGACGCACCACCCTGGCAGGAGATGACCCCGTGAACGATCCACGTTCGTTCCTCCGCCGCTGCACCGCCCTCGCGGCCGCGCTGGCGCTGTCGGCCTGCAGCAAGTCGGCCACGGGGCCGGGCGGCGCGCCGGCGTTCGACGCGCAGGCCACGGCCCAGAAGGCCGGCACCGTGACGTCCACGTCCGGGTCCGATCCGAACCTGGCCCCCTCCCTCGCGCTCGTATCCGGGGCGATCTCGGGGGGCTCGGGCCTGCCGTCGGTCGCCGGGTTCTTCCTCGGCGACGGGCTGCGGCCCACCCTGGACCTCGGCCAGGTGCGCGCCATGACGCGCGAGCTGGGCGGCGTGGGCGGTTCCAGCGAGGTGCCCGCCCCGCGGCTCAGCCTCCTGCTGCCCGACAGCCTCATGGGCTCCACCCTCGCGTGGAACCCGTCGACCGGCGGCTACGAGGTGGACGCGAGCCGGACCGGCGCCCCCTCGAACGGGATCCGCTTCGTCTACTACGCAGTCGATCCGGTGACGAAGAAGCCGGCGCTGCCCCTGAACGAGCTCGGATACATCGAGCTCACGGACCAGAGCGCTAGCACGAGCGGACTCCTGCTCGGCGTGAAGGTCGTTAACACGTCCGGCTCCTCGGACGTCACGCTGGCGGACTACACGGTGGAAGGCTCGGTCGTCCTCTCCGGGGATACCCAGCTCTCCGCGAGCGCCGGGGGATACATCACCGACGGAACGAACCGGCTCGACTTCACCCTGTCGCAGCAGGTCTCGATTCCGGCGGGATCCTCGGCGGTCACGGGCACCACGCACTACGAGCTCGCTTCGGGCGGCATCACGCTGACTCTCGACGGTGACGGCAGCTTCGATCTCTCGACCGGTCAGGCCACTTCCGAGTCCCTGAAGCTCACCGTGACGGATGGCTCCGACACGGCCGTGGTGGACGTGACGGTGGCCGGTGACGGGACGCTGGACGGCAAGGTCGAGTACCAGGGCTCCACCGTGATCCTCATCGGCGGCACGGTGAGCCAGCCGACCTTCACGAAGCCGGACGGATCGGCGCTCACCGACCAGGACCGCCAGGCCCTCAAGAGCCTGGTGGACGCGATCCAGTCGATCGTGGACTTCGCCGGCTCGATCCTGGGAGTGTTCGGAGGCGGGGCTTAGGGCAGGGGCAGGTCCAGCACGGCCCCGGCGCCTCCGGGCACCGGGAGCAGCGCGACCACGGGGGCGCGGCGCTCCAATGCGGAGCCGCCGCGCCCCCGCCGCGCATCGAATCGCAGGATCACCCGGGTGCTCAGGATGCCGAGCGCCGCCCCGCCCACCACGTCGGTCACCCAGTGATCGCGGCCCACGACCCGGCTGGCGGCCGTCGCCGCGGCCGCGGGCCACGCCACCCACGGCACCCAGCGCTGATCCGGGAAGTCGGCCACCGCGACGGCAGCCAGGGCGAAGGCGCGGACCGCGTGTCCCGACGGGTAGGACTGGTTCACCTCGTGGAAGGCCAGGGGCGAGAACTCGTCGGGGTCGCTGGTCGCATACGGGCGACGCCGGCCGAGGAGGATCTTCCCGCCCAGCAGCACCGCATCGGCCGCCACCAGCGTCTCCATGGCGTCGAGCCCGGCCTTCTCGATTCGCGGGCTGCCCGCCAGCTTGCCCCCTCCCCAGGCGGCCAGCGCCAGCCCCACATCCAGGTACGGGCTTCCGGCCACGTCCCCCGCGTCCACGAACGTCCTGTCGAAGCCGGCGGGCCTGGACGGCGTGTGGGACCTAACGCTCCGCTCGAATCCCTCGAGAGGCTCGATCAGGAGAACGCCGCCGAACACGACGCCGGCGTAGGCCAGGTCGGAGGTCCGGAACAGGGAGGGACGGGCGGCGCTGTCCAATGCGGCCGGCCCCGGCGCCTGCGCGCGGGCCGGGACGGCCGGGGAGACGAGGGCGGCCAGAGCCATCGCCGCGGCCGCCAGGACCGCCGGCCCCCGGGCGGGCCCGGCGTGGCGCCTCACCGGGTCACGCGGCGATCTCGCCGAGGGCCTGGCGGACCAGCACCGGGAGCATGGCCCGCCGCCATTCCTTGTCCACCACGATGTTCTCGAGCGGGTGGCACTGCCGGTAGGCCTGCTCTGCCACCGCGTCGATGACGGACGGGGTGAGGCGGTTCCCGATGGCGGCGTCCTGGACGCGCCCGATGAGGCGCGGATAGGAGTTCATGGCCGAAGCGACCATGCGCAGCTCACGGATCACGCCTCCCTCATCCAGCGTGACCGCCACGGCCAGGTTGAGAATGGGGAAGTCGATGGCCTGGCGCTGACGGAGTTTCTGGAACGACGTCCGCGTCCCGGCGGCGGGGCGTGGGAGGGAGATCGCCGTGACCAGCTCGCCCGGCTCCATGCGCCGATTCCACACCCCGTCCGAGGTGAAGAAGTCCTCCACCGGGACGGTGCGCCGGCCTTCGGGGCCCGCGACCTCGGCCGAGGCGCCCAGCACCATGAGCATGGGGGGCGTGTCCGCCGAGTGGGCCGCCACGCAGCGGGTGCCGCCCGGCACCACATGGCAGGTGTCGCCCTCCTTCTTGAGACAGAAGCCGAGCGCCTTGCGCCAGAAAAAGCTCTGGTTGTAGTAGGTGCAGCGCGTGTCCAGGCACAGGTTTCCGCCGATCGTGCCCATGCGCCGGAGCTGGGGGCCCGAGATCTCGCCGCAGGCTCGTGCCAGCGCGGGGTAGCGCTCCCCCACCACGGGATCGGACGCGAGCGCATCCAGCGTCTCGCACGCACCGATCCGGAGTTCCCCGTCCCGCATCGCCGCGATGCCGTGCAGTTCCTCGACGCCCTTGAGGGCGACCAGGTGACCCGGCGTGAACAGCTTGTGCTTCATGTTGGGGACGAGATCGGTGCCGCCCGCGATGGGCATGACATCGCCGGCGTGCTCGGCGAGCAGCGCGAGCGCCTCGCTCACCGTCGAGGGGCGATGGTAGGTGTACGGGTGAAGTCGAAGCATGGTCGTGCCGAATGTAAGCGGACACCGCGGGGCGGACCAACCCGGCGACGCCGGCCGAGGCCCCCACGTCCGCTTCCCGCCGGGTGGTTCCGGGGAGCGACCCGGCCTCAGCCCGCTCCCAGCGCCTCCAGGCGCGCCGAGACCAGCTCGAGGGCGGCCTCCAGGGGGCCGCGCTCGATGCCGAAGCCGACGCGCAGATAGCCGTCCAGACCGAACTGGTCCCCGGGCACGACCAGCACCCCGTCCTCCACACGCAGACGCTCGACCAGCTCCGACGAGCCCACGTCGGCCGAGTAGCCCACGAAGCCAATGGCGCCGGCGTCGGGCGGCCGCCAACTGAGACGTCCCTGCGAGCCGCCCACCCACGCCTCCATCACGTCCAGGTTGGCCCGCACGATGCGACGCGTCCGCTCGAGAATGACGGCGAGCGCCCCTGGCTCCAGGGCGGCGGCGGCGAGGTGGTCGGAGAGAGCGGACGGACCGATGGTCGTGTAGTCCTTGTAGCCCCACAGCCTCTCGATCTCGGCCTCGGGGCCCACCAGCCACCCGATCCGGAGGCCGGGCAGGCCGTAGGCCTTGGACAGGGAACCGGTCACCAGGACCCGATCGTATCGGCCCCACAGGCTCGGGGTACGCTCCCCCTCGACCTCCGCGCCCGCGTACACCTCGTCGGACAGGATCCACGCCCCCGCGTCCTCGGCGGCGCCGACGATCTCCTCGATCGCCTCGTCGGCCAGGACGGCGCCCGTGGGATTGTTGGGGTTGGTGACCACCACGAGGGCCGCCTCCCGGCCAACGGAGGCCTCGGCCGCGCCCGGCTCCGGCTGCCATCCGCGCGCTTCCATGAGGGGGATGCTCCGCACTTCGCCGCCGAAAGCCGCGGCCAGCCCCGGCGTCTGGCCATAGGTGGGAACCACGATCGCCACGCGATCCCCGGGCTGCACGTGGGCCCACACCGCCAGGAAGTTGGCCTCGGCGCCTCCCGTGGTCACGAGGACGTTGTCCGGCCCCGCGCCCGGGTACAGGGCGGCGATCCGCTCACGGAGCCGCCGCGTGCCGTTCGTCTGCGTGTAGCCGAGTCGCACCGGGCCGGGATCGGCCCCCGTGATCCCCGACAGCTCGGCCACCGACAGGGGGTGCACGCCGCTCTCGGAGAGGTTGAGCCGTACCGCGTGCTCGTGGAGCGACTGCCACCGCTCCATCTCGAAGGACGTCACCTTCATGGGCCGCTCCCACGTGCCGGGGGAAGAAGAGATCGCTCGCCGCTCCATGTGACGGCCCGCCAGCGCCGCTCGTCAAGCGCACCGGCCAGCCGGAGGCGTCAGCCCCCGCCGGCCGCGTCCGACCCCCACCCCTCCGCCTCCACCCTCCCGAGCGGGCGCTCCACGCCGGTCGGCCGATACGCCATCCGGGTGGTGAGATCGAAGCGGTCCCCGGCACGCAGGAAGTAGAAGCGGCCACCCGAGTCGAGCCGGTGCGTGGGATCGTAGATGGCCACGTAGCTCGGACCGATCACACGGAACCCGCCGCCGTGGACCACGATGGCCGTGTTCTCGTCCAGCCCGATGCCGAGCAGCTCCGGGTGTTTCTCGATGACCGGGATGAGGTCGAACTCGCGGTTCCGGACGAGCACGTGCTGGTCGATGGCCACGCCGGGCAGCAGGCCGAAACCCCGCTGGTGGTCTCCCATCATGATCGTGTTGGTCTTGGTGTCGCCCCGAACCAGGAAGGAGCCCTGGATCGTGGCGCCGGCCGAGGAGCCGCCCACCACCCCGCCGCGCGCCAGCACCGAGTCGATCGCCGCCTCCGTCTTCGTGCCCAGGTAGGCGTCGGCGAGCCGCCACTGCCGCCCGCCGAAGAACCACACCCCCCGGGCGCGCCGCAGCGGCGCCACGAAGGCATCCGAGTTGGCCACGCTCCGGTCGCGCGTGTGGAGGATCGTCATGTTCTCGGCGCCCGCATCGCGGAACTTCTGCAGGCCCGGGAAGGAGAGGTCGAAGCGGTCTCCCTCCGACGCCGTGGGGATCATGACGATGGGAGCGTCGGGACCGCCCGCCAGCTCCAGGAACCGGCGGATGATGGCGGGATCGTGGAGGTTACCGCCCACGATCACCAGCCAGCCCCGTGCCGGGCCCCCCGGATAGGCCGCGCTGTCGCGGACCGGGGCCCGGTGATCCAGTCCGGCGCCATGGGTGGCCGCGGCCGGAGCGCCGCCCGGGACCGGGGTCCCGAGCAGGAGGAGGGGAGTGACGAGCAGCGTGCCGAGTCGGGGTCGCATCCGTACCTCCGGTGAAGCGGATTCGCCGCCGGCCGCCGCCCGGTCGACGGCGGCGCGGCGACCGCCAACATGCGCCGGCCGCGGCGGACCCGGCAACGCGGGACGGGTGGGCTCGACCAGCGGAGGAGCCGGCCGGCCCCTGGACTGGCCGGAAGGAGGCGGTGGCCCTACGGTGGGAGCCGAGCCCGCGTCGAGCCTCCACCGGAGCCACTGCCATGCGAGAAGCCCGGCCACCTTCGCTCCCTCCCGCCCCGCCCTCCGTCGCCACATCGCTCGGAGCCCTTCTGCTCGCCGCGGCGGCGCTCGCCGGGGCGCTCGTCCCGGCCGGGTCGGCGCGCGCCCAGGACCCGCCCGTGGTGATCCGGGGCGGCTGGCTGTTCGACGGGACCGGGCACGCCCGCGTCCGCAACCACGGGATCGTGGTGCGGGACGGCAGCTTCCTGGTCGTGGACGACAGCGCCCCCGACCTCGACCTGTCCGGGGCCCGGGTCGTGACGCTCTCCGACGACGAGACCATCCTGCCTGGCTTCTTCGACCTGCACGCCCACTACAACGTCCAGCTCATGGGCCGGAAGCGCACCGAGGAGTTCCTGGTCGAGCCCACCGTGTACCTGGCCAACGGCGTGACCTCCACCTTCCCGGCCGGAGAGTACGACCCGGTCGGCATGATGCGCCTGCGCGAGCGCATCGACCGCGGCGAGCAGGCCGGCCCGCGCATCTACGACTCGGGTCCCTACTTCGGCTATGCCCGCCCGGGCTGGGACCCGAAGGCGATCGACCGGGACTCCCTCGACGCCGAGGTCGACTACTGGGCCGAGCACGGCGCCCGGGGGTTCAAGGCCAAGATCATCGACGCCGAGCACCTGCGGTGGCTCATCGAGCGCGCCCACCTGCACGGACTCACGGTGACCGGCCACCTGGGCTCGGGCTACCACGATGTCGTGAACCCCCGGGACGCCGTGCTCATGGGCATCGACCGCGTCGAGCACTTCATCGGCGGGGACGCCTTCCCGGCGAGCCGCAGCGCCTACGCGTCCCTGGCCGGCATGACGCCGGATACCCCGGGCTACATGAAGGAGGTGGCGCTGTTCCGCCGCTACGGCGTGACCTTCGACGCCACCGTCACCGCCTATGGCTACTTCGCCCCCCACCGGGACTCGCTGTTCGACTACTGGACCGACGAGCGCCGCTTCTTCACGCCGGAGGTCCAGGCCTGGGTGAAGGCCCACCCGCGGCCCGGGATCCCCGCGTTCGACAGCATCTACCACGCGAAGTGCGCGTTGCTGGCGGCCTACTACCACGGCGGGGGCCGGCTCGGGGTCGGCACCGACCACCCGAGCTCGGGCGAGTTCCTGCCCGGCTTCGGCTACCACCGGGAGCTCGAGGCCTACGTGCGCTGCGGCGTGCCTCCCGCCGCTACCCTGCGGGCGGCGACCTTCGGCGGCGCGCGAGGCATGAACGTCTCGGACAAGCTCGGCACGATCGAGCCCGGGAAGTGGGCCGACCTGGTGGTCGTGGACGGGCAACCCGCTCGAGGACATCCGGACCACCCGCGACGTGCGGCTGGTCATGAAGGCGGGCCGGATCTACGACCCGAAGAAGCTCCTGGCGAGCGTGGTCGGGAAGCTCGGCCCTCCGGCGGGGAGCGGCGGCGGGCGGTAGAGCCAAGGCCGCGGCTCGGGTCCCATCGACATCCCGGGGGCGACCGCTTCGTGGCGGCCGCCCCCCTGCTTTTTCGCTCTTCCCTGTCGAGAGGGTCCGGGACGGGACCCGGCGGTGAATCGCGGCATCCGTGCAGCCCGCCGAGTCCCCGCCGATCCCGGGCCGACAGGCCACGAGCCAGGGAGGGAGCCATGCCGCACTCCGATCGAGATCCGGAACAGCCCCGGCGAGAGAACGCGCCGGCGGCGGAGGACGCGTCCGCACCCGGCGGCGTCTCCAGGCGGGAGAGCCTCAAGCTCGCCTCCGCCCTCCTCGCCCTCGGCCCCGGGCTCGGCCTCGCGCTGCCCGAGACGCTGGGGGCGAGCGAGGCCGGTGGGAAGGCACGACTGGCCTGGTACACCACCGAGGACGGCAAGGAGTTCAAGGAGCTGGCCGTGCAGGCCGTGCCCGAGGAGGTGGCCCGGATCGCGGCCTCGCGCGGGGGGCCCCGGTTCGAGGTGGACTGGACCCTGGACCGGGACGGGGAGAAGCGTCCCGTGTACTCGCAGGGGATGCCGGCGGTCATGCTGAAGGTCGAGTGGGACTAGGGGGCGCCGTTTTCCGTTCCGGGCCGGGGCCCGGCCCGGACCCGGACGGCCTCCTCCTGCGCACGGCGGACAGCCCGTTCAGCTACGCCTGCCGCGCGTGCAGCCGCTGCTGCCACGGCCGCCGGATCCCCGTGAACCCCTACGAGATCCTGCGGCTCGCCGCCAACCGGGGGCTCGGCACGGGCGAGCTGCTCGACCGCTTCGTGACCGAAGACGGCACGGCGCTCCTGCACGGGGAAGGGGGCGCCTGCCTGTTCCTGGACGAGGGCGGCTGCTCGGTCCACCCCGACCGTCCGCTCGCCTGCCGCCTGTATCCGCTCGGCGCCGTGACCCTCGGCGCCGGCCTGACGGCGTTCGTCGAGCTCGAGCCGCATCCCGACACGGAGGGCGAGTACGGGGAGGAAGGGACGGTGGGCGGCTACCTGGACGCGCAGGGGGCGGGGCCATACCTGAAAGCCGCCGCCCGATACCGGGGCCTGCTGGCGAGGGCCGTGGAGCGACTCGGGGCCGAGAGCCCCGCGGCCGGCGGCGGACCCGGCGCGGGTCGCGGCCCGGAGGACCGCCGCGCCTGGCTGGACGTGGACGCCACCGTCGAGGGCTACGCCGAGGAGGCGGGCCTCACCGTCCCGTCCGACCCGGAGGAGAAGACCCGCCTCCACCTGCTCGCCCTGGCCCGGGCTCTCGGAATCGGAGACGAGCCCGCGGCGCGACCCGGGGCCTGATGGACGGCCGTCACTCCTCAGCGTCGAGGATCCGGCGCGCCGCCCGGCGTCCGCTGTCCATGGCGCCGTGCACCGTGCCACGCCCGGGACCGGAGGCCAGCGCCTCGCCCGCGAAGTAGAGAGTATCCTCGACGGGCTCGGACAGGACCTCCGCCGCGTCGAGGCCACCCACCGGCACGTAGCCGTAAGCCCCCCGGGTGTAGGGATCCGACTGCCAGTCGTGCGTCCACGCCTCCACGAGGCGGCTCTCCAGCGCCTCGCGCTCGAGGCCCGGGACGGTGGCCAGCGAGTCGAGAGCGCGCTCGATCACGTACTCGTCCCGTCGCCCCGCCAGCCCGCGCGCCGAGGGACCCCCGGTCCATCCCGTGAGCTGGACGGTCGAAGGCTCCGGCTCCCCCACGGACGCGCTCCACCACACCGGAAAGTCCCCGTCCAGGCCGAGTACGAAGCCCGGAAGCCCCACCGGGAGCGGCGTCTCGAGGCGGAGAACGACACGGCACGCCGAGCCCATGGCCAGGCGCTCGAGAGCCCGGCGGGCCCGGGATGGCTCGGGCTCGAACCGCACGGCCCCGGGCACCCCCGAGGGCGCGTGCAGGACGCCCAGGGGGAGCGTGACCAGGACCCGGGTGGCCCGGTAGGGACGGTCGCCGGCCTGCACGGTCACCGAGCCGCGCTCCCAGTCGACGCGGGTCACCGGAGAGCCGAGCACGAGCTCGGCGCCGGCGCTCTCGGCGAGGTCTCGGAGCCGGCCGGGCACGGCGTCGTAGCCGCCCGGCAACCGGAAGCTGCGCTCGGCCTGCTCGGGTCCGGCGCCGATCAGGGAGCGTGCCGACACCCAGCGGGGGTCGGCCGCGTGGAAGCCCGCCACGAACGCCAGCGCCCGCCGCCTCGCCGCGGCCTGACCCCGCTCTCCGAGGATCCTCCCGGCGAACTCGGCCGCGGACTCGCCCCGTCGCGCCTCGTCGAGTCGATCGAAGAGCGCCTGGGACCCCGAGCCCTCTGCGGCGGGCCGCCGAAGCCGGCCTTGCTCGAGCTCCCGGAGCTCGCCCCCGGTCTCCTCGAGCTCCAGGCCGGACGCCTGCGCCAGCGACAGGAGTGCCGGCGGCTCCCCGTGGATGAACTCCGCCCCCAGCTCCACCGGCCGCCCGTCACCCTGGGGCCGCAAGGTGAAGACCCGTCCTCCCACGCGGTCCCGGGCCTCGAGGACGACCACCTGGCGGCCGGCGCGCGCCAGCTCCGCCGCCGCCGCCAGTCCGGCCACCCCGGCGCCCAGGACCGCGACGGACCCGCTCACCGGAGCGATCCGGCCCCGGGGAACGGGGAGGGCTGCGGAACGGAGATGTTACGCATGATGCGTAGCCATCGTACGAGGGATGGTCCGAGCCGGTCGTTTCGAACACGCGCGACCCGGCCGCGGGCGGCGGTTCCTCCATCCGGCCGCCATGGGGCTGCGGACGGGGTGTGCGTTCGGTGCGCCGCCCGAGGGAGCGTCTTCCGTTCGGCCGGGCAAGACGCGGGCCGCCTCTCCGGCCGCCAGCCGGCCGACCCTCGTCCCGGGGCCGATCTCCGTTTACGATCAGCCCCGGCCGGACCGGCCCGTTACTTCGTGGAGGTCAGCCATGTGTACGTCACGCTTCCGCCCCGTCTTCGCCGCCGCCGCCGCGCTCCTCGTCCTGGTCCCAGGAAGGGGACGCGCCCAGGACCACCCGATCGCGATTGTGATGCACGGCGGAGCCGGCACGATCCTCCGCGCGAACATGACGCCGGCGCTGGAGGCGCGATACCGGGCCAGGATGACGGAGGCCCTCGAGGCCGGGTACGCGGTCCTCGAGCGGGGGGGCCGCGCACCCGACGCGGTGGTCGCCGCCATCTCGGTCCTCGAGGACTCCCCGTTGTTCAACGCGGGCAAGGGCGCTGTGTTCACCGCCGACGGTCACAACGAGCTGGACGCCGCCATCATGGACGGCGCCACCCTCAACGCTGGAGGCGTGGCGGCGGTCGAGCACATCGCCCACCCGATCCGGCTGGCGCGACTGGTCATGGACAGCTCCAGGCACGTCCTCCTCATGGGCTCGGGGGCCGAGGAGTTCGCGCTGGAGCACGGCATGCGCCTCGTGCCGCACAGCTACTTCTTCACGCAGGAGCGCTGGGACCAACTCCAGAAGGCGCTGCGCGGTGAGCGGGAGGAGGGAGCGCTGGGCGACACGGCGGGAAGGAGGGGCTCCGGCGGCGGGCGCGGGGCGGGCGCCGGAAGCGAGGCAGGAGCCCCGTCCCACTTCGGCACCGTGGGCTGCGCCGCGCTGGACCGCTACGGCCATCTGGCGGCGGGCACGTCGACCGGCGGCCTCACGGCCAAGCGCTACGGGCGAGTCGGAGACTCCCCCCTGATCGGGGCCGGGACATACGCCAACGACTCGACGGTGGCCGAGTCGGGCACGGGCATCGGCGAGGACTACATGCGCATGGACCTCACCAAGGAGGTGTCGGACCTCATCGCCTACGGGGGCTGGCCGCTCCGCAAGGCGGCCGACTACGAGGTGAACCAGAAGCTGGTACGGCTCTATGGGAAGAACACGGGAGGGCTGATCGCCCTGGACCGTCAGGGCGACATGCCATGCCGTTCAACACGCCGGGGATGTACCGGGGCTACATCGACACCAGCGGGAGGCTGGTGGTGAAGATCTACGCCGACGAGGAGTGAACGGAGGGAGGCCGGGCCTTCGGGGCCCGGCCTCCGCCGACCCGGACGCGTCCGTCCGGCGTTCCCTGGCTCCGTTCAGACCTTGGCGATGCGGAAGACGGCCAGGCTGCGCATCGCATTGTAGAAGCTGAAGTTCGGGTTCCCCGTGAGGTCCGCCTCCATCTTCTTCGCCTCGGCGCCCCGCTTCATGGACTGGAGGCACGCGGCCTGCACCGACCGGCCCATGTCGTCCCCGGGCTCTCCCAGGGCCGTCAGCGCCTCCTCGTGCTGGCCTGCGTTGTGGAGCATCATGGCGCGACCGGTGCGCACGAGGCTCAGGAGTCCGGCGTTCCCCGCCCCCGTCTTCTCCAGCCGGTCGAGGGCGGCGCCCGCCTCGGATCGATTGGCGCTCGCGTAGGCCAGAGCGGTCCAGGCCTGGTGGCCCGGCGTGTCGGCGCCGCCGAGGGCGGCCGCTACCGACAAATGATCGTCGATGTCCTTGCCCTTGTTGAACATGGCGTCGGCCACCGCCAGCTCGTGGTGGATCGCGGCCGCCAGCCCCTTGTTTCCGGACGCCTCGGCGTCACGCGCCGCCGCGGTCAGCCCCGACATCGCCTCCTTCGACTTGCCGTCCATCAGGTACGCGTGGGCCAGGGCGCGCTCCACCTGGACCCTCGGCGTCCCCTGCGGAGCCGTGGCCAGGGCGTCCTTGATGTGGCTACGGGCTTCCTCGTGCTCGCCGGCCAGCCAGCTCAGCTCGGCCAGCCCCATCGAGGCCTCGTAGAAGGACGGATCGATCTCGAGGGCCTTCCGATACTCGGCGGCCGCCTGATCGTACTGTCCGTCCCACTGCAGGAGCTCGGCGTACGAGTCGTGCGGGTTGGGATGGTCCGAGCGCAGCTCGGCGTACTTGCGGACCGCCGCGAGGGCGGCCTCGTGGTCACCGGCCGCCCAGGAGGCGTAGGCCAGGTTGTTGTAGGCCGGAGCGAAGTCCGGGTGGTCCTGAACGATCGACCGCATCGTCGCGACCTGATCGCTCCCCGGAGCGCCCGGTGCGGTGAGCTGCGCGAGCTGGAACGCCAGTCGCGCGTCATCCGGCGCCAGTTCGGCCGCGGCGTGGGTCGCCGCGATCGCGCCCGGAAGCCTCCCGGCGTTCCATTCCCTCCACGACAGCGCGAGGAACATCTCCTGGGCGGGAGCGTCCTTCAGCATCTCCATGCCGCGCTCGACCTCCCCGTTGCTCTCGTCCGGACTGAGGCCCGGCGCTCCGAACCCGTACAGCACGTGTGCGAGGCCGAAGCCCGGATCCAGGGACATGGCCTGCTTCAGGTGCGGGACCGCTCCGGCCGGATTGACGTTGTTGAGCTCGTCCCAGGCCATCCAGAAGTGCTGGACGGCTTCCTTCGAGGAGGACGTCACTGTGAGCGCCTGCGCCGTGCCGGACGCCTGCGCCCGGACCCCCGGGACGAGGAGACAGGCCAGCAGGGCGGCGACGAGCATGCCCCACATGGGATGGACACGGGTGGAGCGGGGTGGCGCCTCCGGGCGCCGGGAGTGAGGACGGGACATTTCGACCTCCTTTGGGATGGCTTGTTCCCGTCCGCAGTCCGCGGCGGGTCAGTGGAGCGGAACAACATAGTTAGGTGGCCCTAATTTGGGAATACCCCCGCCGTCCCCTCCTGTACGGAGACGCGCCTTCCGCGTATCCTGCGAGCCGTGATGCACGACCGAATCATCCGGCTGTTTCGATCCCACTTCGGGTCGGACCCCGTCACCGTCACGGCGCTGGCGGGCGACGGATCGGCCCGCACCTACCTGAGGCTCATCGGGCCGGACGGGCGGGGAGTCGTGGGAGGCTACGGACCCGAGCGCGAGGAGAACCGGGCCTTCGTCGCCTACGCCCGCGCCTTTCGGGAGGCCGGCCTTCCCGTTCCCGACGTCCTGGCGGCGGACCTGGATGCGGGCGTGTGGCTGGAGGAGGACCTCGGCGACGTGACCCTGTTCGACGCGCTGCGCGCGGCCCGCGAGCGGGAGCGGACGACCGGGGCCGACGACGCCGCGAGCACCGGCGGCGCCGGCCGAGCGGCGCTCCCCGCGGAGATCCGCGGCGCATACGGGCGGGTGGTCGACTGGCTGCCACGCTTCCAGGTCGAGGGGCACCGGGTCGCGGACTACCGGCTGGCCTATCCACACCGCGCCTTCGACCGGCAGTCCATCCTGTGGGACCTGAACTACTTCAAGTACCACTTCCTCAAGCTGGCTCACGTCCCCTTCCACGAGGCGCGGCTCGAGCGGGACTTCCGGAGGCTCGCGGCCTTCGTCCTGCGTGCCCCGGCCGACCACTTCCTCTACCGGGACTTCCAGTCGCGCAACGTGATGCTCCGGGAGGGCGAACCCTGGTTCATCGACTTCCAGGGCGGGCGGCGCGGCGCCCCACAGTACGATTTGGCCTCGCTGCTCTTCGACGCGAAGGCCGACCTCCCGGCCGTCTTCCGGACGGAGCTCGTGAATCGTTACCTGGATGCGAGGGCGGCCCTCGAGCCCGTGGACCGGAGCGGCTTCCTGGAGCTGTTTCCGGGCTTCGTGCTCGTTCGGCTCATGCAGGCGATGGGGGCCTACGGGTATCGAGGCTTCTACGAGGGCAAGCCCCGCTTCCTGGAGAGCGTGCCCTACGCGGCGCGCAATGTGGCCGGCATCCTGGAAGAGGGGCTACCCGTCGAGACGCCGGAGCTCGAGGCCGTCCTCGAGAGGATCGCCGAGCGCTGGAGCGTCGAGGGGGGCGCGGAGCCGCGTCGTCGCGGCATGACGGTCCACGTCACCAGCTTCAGCTACCGGCGCGGATATCCGTCCGATCCTGCCGGACACGGCGGCGGCTTCGTGTTCGACTGCCGATCGCTGCCCAACCCCGGCCGCGAACGGGCCTACGTGGAGCTCACGGGACTGGACGAGCCGGTGCAGGCCTACCTCGAGGCCGAAGCGGTCTGCCGCGCGTTCTTCGAGCACGCGGCCGCCCTGGTCCAGGAGCAGGTGACCAGCTACCGGGCGCGCGGCTTCACCGACCTGGCCGTGGCGTTCGGATGCACGGGCGGCCAGCACCGCTCCGTCTACCTGGCCGAGCGCCTCCGGGCCGTCCTGCGGGAGCGCTTCCCGGAGGTGGACGTGGACGTGACCCACCGGGAGCGGCCCTTCTGGCCGAACGGCGGGCGGGACACGGCGGGCGCGTGAGGCTCGCCGACCGGCCGGACGCCATGGTGTTCGCGGCCGGCCTCGGAACCCGTCTGCGGCCCCTCACCGAACGGGTGCCCAAGGCGCTGGTCGACGTCGGCGGCCAGCCCGCCCTCGGCCGCGTCCTCCGGCGTCTGGCCGCGGCCGGTGCCGGCCGGATCGTGGTCAACGCCCATCCGTTCGCCGACCGGGTGGAGGCCTACCTGCAGGAGATCTCGGCGGAGCTCCGAACCGAGAGCCCGGGCCCCGGTCCGCTCCTCCTGCTGTCGCGCGAGCCGGAGCGCCCGCTCGAGACGGGCGGCGGTCTCCTGCGCGCCGCTCCGCTGTTCAACGCCGACCGTCCCATCCTCCTCCACAACGTCGACGTGCTCACGGGCCTCGACCTCGGCGTCCTCCTCGCGGCCCATCGGGGCTCGGGCGCGCTGGCCACCCTGGCCGTTCAGGACCGGCCCTCCGCCCGCCGGCTCCTGTTCGACGAGGCCGGGCTCCTGGGCCGCGAGGACGAGCCCCTGCGCGAAGCGCGCGGCGCGGTGGTCGCTCGGGCCTTCGCGGGGGTGCACGCGGCAGCACCGGAACTGCTGGGCGCCGTGGAAGCGGTGGCGGGAGAGGTGGCCCGCGGGCCACAAGCAGGACGGACCGCGGTCGGGGCGGGCCCGACCGGGGAAGCGGCGACCGCCCCCGGGGCCGCCCCCGTGTTCTCGATCGTGGATGCCTACCTGGAGCTGGCCGCCCGCGGCGCCTCCATCCGGCCCCACGACGTCACGGGCGCTCCGTGGTACGAGATCGGAACGCCCGAGCGACTGGAAGAGGCGCGAAGCGCGGTGGAGGCCGGGCGGGTCTAGGGATCGGCCCCGGCGCCTCTCAGGAAGAGTCGGCCGTGGCGTGGCCCGCCATCGCGTGGCCGGCCGCGTGGTGGTCTTCCCGCTGGAAGGCGAGGAAGCGGTGGATGGCCGCGACCGCCTCGGGGTCGCTGGTGGAGATCCGCACCGCGCCACCCCTCGGGAGCTCCTCGAACTCGTAGCGGATCGCGTCTCGCTTCGCGGTCATCACGTCCGTGCCCGGCACGTCCGCGCGGTCGTGCACGAAGGCGGGGATCCGGAAGTCCCCGGCGGCGAAGGCGGCCGCGATGTGACGCAGGTGCTCCCGGATGCGCTCGACGCCGGCCGGGTCCTCGACCTCCCGCTGGAGCTCGATCCGTCCGCCATCGGAAAGGTCGTCGAAGTGGTGCGCGGAGGTGTACTGGTCCACGCCCATGGCCGCCGGCGAGGCGCCGCGCCGCTGGAGCGCGGCGAAGGCGGAATCGGAGTCGGCCCGCGGCGTGTCCGCGCGGTTCCCGGCCTCGTGCCCTCCGCATCCCAGGAGGGCCGCCGCCAGCCCCAGGGCCATGATCGCCGGAACCCTTCCATCTCGCCGCATCCCCATCTCCTCCCCGGATTCGGTCCGCTGCCTACGTGCTCGATTCCCTGCGTCCCGCCCGCCACTACCCACCGACCCCTCCGAGCGCCCGCTCCAGGTCCGCTACCAGGTCCTCCGCGTCCTCGACGCCCACGGAGTAACGGATGAGCCCCTCCGGGATGCCCATGGCGGCGCGCTCGGCGGGGGTGCACTCGCAGTGACTCGTGGTCGCGGGCGGGCCCGCCACCGTCTCCACCGAGCCGAGGTTGGCCGCCAGCCGGGCCCAACACAGCCGCTCCAGCACCCGGCCTACGGCCTCGAGGCTGGACTCCTGGAGCTCGAAGCTCAGCACGCCTCCGAAGCCGCGCATCTGCCGGCGCGCGATCTCGTGCCCCTCGAACGACTCGAGCCCGGGATAGTGCACGCTGGCCACCGCCGGGTGGGACTCCAGGAAGCGGGCGACCCGCAGGGCCGTCTCGTTCTGGCGCCCGATCCGCAGGTGGAGCGTCTTCATCCCGCGCAGGAGGAGGTAGGCGGCCATCGGGTGCAGCGACGCCCCGTGGATCTCCCTGTAGTGGAAGATCCGCTCGATGAGGGCCGACCCGCCGCAGGCCACGCCCCCGAGCGCGTCGGCGTGCCCGCCCAGGAACTTGGTGGCGCTGTGCAGGACCAGGTCCGCCCCCAGCTCGAGCGGCTTCTGATTGATGGGCGTGGCGAAGGTGTTGTCCACCATCACGACGGCCCCGGCCGCGTGCCCCGCCTCGGCCAGCCGGGCCACGTCCACCACCTTCAGCGTCGGGTTGGTGGGGCTCTCCAGGTAGAGCACCTGGCAGCCGGCCGACACCTCGCGCTCGATGGCCTCATGGTCGGTGGTGTCACACAGGGCGACCTCGATCCCGAACCGGGGCAGGAACTCTGTGAACAGCCGGTTCGTGCCCCCGTAGCTGTCCTTGATCGACACGACCCGGTCTCCGGGGGAGAGAATGGCGTATAGGGCGCTGCTGATGATCCCCATGCCGGTGGCCGCGCTGGTGGCGGCCTCGGCGTCCTCCAGCTCCCGGACCTTCTCCTCGAAGGCGGCGACGGTCGGATTCGAGTTCCGCCCGTAATTGTGTCCCGGCGCCTCGCCCCGCGCCACGCGCAGCCACTCGTCCAGGTTGTCGTAGCCGAACGAGACACTGTGGACGACCGGCACCTGGGTGGCGTTGGTGTCCAGGCGGCCGGACTCCCCGGCCCATACTGACAGGGTGCCGGGACTCGGGCGGCGATCGTCGGGCATGGCATCTCCTTCATCGGGCGCGGCGGGACCGGATCGCGCGTGTCGGCCCCGGACAGGGTGCGCAGCTCCTCCTCGCGAGTCCCCTACTCGATCGGGATCCTGTCCCCGTACTTCTCGAGCCACGCGTCGAAGGAGAGCAGGTCCGGGTTCAGGTCCCGGCTCTCCTCGAGGCTGCGGCGCCCACAGTAGTACTCGTTGAAGTCGCGCTTGAACTGGAACATGTTGCCCAGGTCGTCGGCGCCCGGGAAGCCCAGGCCCCGGTACACGTCGGGGCTCACCGAGTTGTAGACGACCTCTTCCCCGAGGGCCCGCGTGAGGCCCGCTGCCATCTCGTCACCCGTCAGGTGCCCGCCGGTGATGCCCACCGTCTTCCCGATGTACCGGTCTCCAGCCTTGAAGATGCCGTAGGCGCACTTGCCGATGTCCTCGACGGCCATCGAGGGGAGCTTCGCGTCGCCCATGCACATCGTGAGGGCCAGCTTGCCGTCCGGGCCGCGCTGGGGGCCCGAGCCGAAGTAGATGAAGTTGTCCCAGTAGAACGAGGTCACCAGGAAGGTCGTCGGCACGCCGGCGTCGGTGAACAGGTGGTTCGCCTCCCCCTTCGCGTCGAAGTGGGGCACCTTGTACTTCTCCATGAGGGTGGGCATGCGGTCGTCGTCGAGGGGCACCCAGTTGCGCGTGTCCTCGAGCGTGGACCAGATGACGTGCTTCAGCCCCTCCGCCTTCGCCGCCTCGGCCATGTTGGCCGCCTGCGCGAGCTCCTTCTCGGGCGAGAAGTGCTCCCAGTAATTGGTGACGCAGTAGGCGCCGTACGCGCCTCGGAAGGCGCGCTTCAGGCTCTCCACGTCGTCGAGGTCCGCCTGGACGACCTCGGCGCCGAGCCGGGCCAGCTCCTTCGCCGCCTCCGAGTCGGGCTTCCGGGTCAGGGCCCGCACGCGGAACCCTCCCTCCGGATCGTCCAGGATGGCGCGGGCCAGCCCGCCGCCCTGCGCGCCCGTCGCTCCCACGACGGCAATGATCTTCTGCTGCTCGGACATGGTCCTTCTCCCTGTCGGACGGCGATCGCTGCAACGCGCACCCACGCGCTATCCTGTCGGGTCTCTCTGTGCCAGCCTCGTGCCAGTATCGGGGCCGCTCACCTCAGAAACCCTTCGGCCGCTCCTCCGCCACGTCGGCGGCCCGCTCCATGGCCAGCCCCACGCGGACGAGGGTGCCCTCGTCGAACAGGCGTCCCACCAGGGTGACCCCGTACGGCACACGGCGCGGCGGGGAGAAGGTCGGCAGCGGATGGTCCGGGTTCGGCGCCCAGTCGCTCCTCGCCTTCGACACCTCCACGAAGCCGGTACGGAGGGTGAGCGACGGGTGGCCCGTGTTGTTGGAGATCACCAGCATCTCGTCGCGCAGCGAGGGCACGAGGAGGAGGTCCACCTCCGACATCAGCCGGTCCATCTCGGCCGCTACCTTCCGGCGCAGGCGGTCGGCCTGCACGAAGTCCACCGCGGACAGGAAGCGCGACTGGCGGAACAGGTTGGGCCAGGCGTCGGGCACCTGGGCCCGCATGTCATCGACCTTCCCGCTCAGGGTGAGCTCCTCGAACGCCGCCGCGGCCTCGGCGAACAGCATCACGTTGAGCCCGTCGTACGGCCAGTCGGGGATCGACACCTCGGTCGGCACGAGGCCCAGCTTCCCGAGCACCTCGAGCGCCGCCCGGTCGACGTCCGTGGCCGGCGGCTCCTCCATCCAGTCCGGGAAGTAGCCGACCTTGAGCCCCTTCACCGGCCCGGACGCGTCGTAGTCGAGGCGGGATGGAACGCTGGCCGGGTCGCCGGCGTCGGGGCCGCCGATGGCGCGCAGGACCAGCATCGTGTCCTCGACGCCGCGCGCGATCGGGCCGAGCTTGTCGAGGGTCCAGCACAGCGTCATGGCGCCCGTCCGCGGCACCCTCCCGTAGGTGGGGCGCAGCCCGTCCACGCCGCAGCGCATGCACGGGTCGATGATGCTTCCCTGCGTCTCGCTCCCGATCGCGAACCCGACCAGGCCGGCCGCCGTGGCCGAGCCCGGGCCGGCGCTGGAGCCGCCGGCGCCCTCCTCGGTCAGCCACGGGTTCATGGTCTGGCCGCCGAACCAGAATGTCGTTGAGGGCCAGCGCCCCCATGCTGAGCTTGGCCACCAGCACGGCGCCGGCCTCGTTCAGGCGGCTGACGACCGCGGCGTCGGCCTCGGGGACCCGGTCCCGGAAGGGCTCGGCCCCGTAGGTGGTCGGGATCCCGGCCGTGTCGAGGAGGTCCTTGGCCCCCCACGGGATCCCGTGCAGCGGCCCCCGGTACCGGCCGGCGGCGATCTCCCGGTCGGCCCGCTTCGCCTGCTCGAGCGCGTGGTCCTCGGTGAGCGTGATCACGCACCGCAGCTTCGGGTCGAAGCGCTTCAGGCGCTCCAGGTAGATGCGCGTGAGCCGCTCGGAGGTGAGCTTTCGGCCCTCGATCCAGCGGGACAGGCGCCACACCGGCGCGAAGGCGATGTCCTCGTCCTTCCCGGGCAGGGAGCCGGGATCGGCGGAGGCCCGCACGAAGCGGTCACGGGACGGCCCCACCTTCATGCCGGGCAGCACGGGGTCCCACACCGTGGCCGGGGCCAGCGCCTCCTCGAGCGCGATCTTCCGCGGACCCGTCCGGCGCTCCATGAGCCCGGCCATGGAGGTGCGCCAGCTGTCGGCCGCCATCTGCCGGTGCGCCCCGGTCATCTCGACCCGCGCCAGTTTCTCCGCCTCGGCGAAGGTGGCCACGGACACCTCGGGACCGGCGGCCGAGGACGTGTTGAAGGCCGGCGTGGCGCCGGGGGTGGTGTCTCCGGCCGCGCCGGCAGCGGCCTCGGCGGAATCGGCGGAGCCGGGGGCCCCGGATTTCCCGCCGCGGCAGGCGGCGACGAAGCCGGCGAGGCCGACGGGGGCGCGAATGAGGAACTGGCGTCGGGTGTTCATGGATCGTCCACGCTGGAGAATCGGGTAGCGGAGGCCTACTCCGGCCGGGCGTAGGACTCCAGGTAGCCGCATCCGGGACACCGGTATGTCACGACGGGCAGTCGCTCCAGGTCCCGGGTCTTGACGCCGAACCAGAAGCTCCGCTCCGGTTTGCCGGAGGCCCACTCCTCTCGGCGCACCTGGCCGTAACCGTAATCCGGCCGGTAGCCGGGGTTCATCTCCTTTCGACAGCGGGGGCACTCGTGGGAGTCGATCACTTGACCCTCTCCTGGTTCTCAGGCGCCTCCTGCCTCGGCGAGCGTAGCGCCCTCCGGGATCTCGTCCGGTGGCAGTCCGGAGGCGGCCTCGAGCCGGCCCGTGAAGTTGAAGAAGGAGGCCAGGGCCGTGATCTCCCAGATGGCGCTCTCGTCCCAACCTGCGGCTCTCAGCTTGTCAATGTCGGTCTCGTCCACGAAGCTCGGGTTCTCGGTCAGCTTGCTGGCATAGGAGAGTAAGGCCCGGGTCATCGGGTCCAGGTCGTACTCGGGCCACGTCGTGGCGAACTCGTGGCTCAGGTGCTCATCGCCCGTGAGGCGGCGGACCGCCGCCGTATGCAGGCCCAGTCAGGGCGCGCCGCCCACCTTTCCGTTGACCACGGTGGCCAGCATCTCCCGCTGCAGTCGACTGAGCGGCGAGGACTTGCGCAGGTGCAGGTGGCGGTACAGTGCGCCCGCCGGGCCGGCGACGCCGAGGTCGACGGCGAGGACCTGGAACACGCCGGGGATGACCCCGCCGTACTGGCCGCGAACCCAGCGGTAGAACAGGGCGCGGAGCCCGGTGGCCCGCTCCGGAGCGACGGTCTTGATGTGCGTCACGCGTTCCTCTCTCGGTGCGTGGGAGGCCGCGGGCCCGGTGGCCGGCGGCGGGGAAATGTGGGATCGGCGGTTCCGGCCGGCAACGCGCTCCGACCTCGAGGCCGGAGACCACGGGCCGAAGCCCGCGGCGTTGACGCTCGCGCCGGAGCTCGTTATACATAGATGACTATGTGAAGCTGTCTAGGCATGACCGGAGGGAGGCGCATGACACCCCGCGGCAACAACATCCTCCAGGGAACCCTGGGTCTCCTGGTGCTGCGCACGCTGGAGGCCCGTGGCCCACTCCACGGCTACGCGATCACCTCGGCCATTCACGGGCTCTCGGACGAGCTCCTCCGCGTCGAAGAGGGCTCGCTCTACCCGGCGCTCCACCGCATGGAGCAGGAGGGGTGGCTCGAGGCCAAGTGGGGCGTCACCGACAAGAACCGACGAGCCCGCTTCTACACCATCACCGCCCCCGGCCGGCGGCGGCTCGCGAGGGAGCGGGAGAGCTGGAACCGGCTGACCGAGGGCGTCCGGCGCGTGCTCCAGTTCGCCTGACGACCCCCCGTCCGACCACGACGCCCGGCGCGGACCGGGCTCCGGAGGACTCATGACGTGGCATCGCCGCTGGCTCAACCTGCTGAGCCCCGGCCGGGTCTGGCGCGACATTGACCGCGAGATGGCCTTCCACCTCGAGGAGCGGGTCGACGAGCTCGTGGCTTCCGGCATGAGCCCCGAACAGGCGCGGCGTGAAGCCAGGCGCCGGTTCGGCCGCGTCGAGACGATCCGAGGCCGCATCCGAGACGTGGACGTGGTGGGGTGGCTCGAGTCGCTGCTGTTCGACATCCGGTATGCGCTCAGGGGACTCCGGGCTCATCGGGGCTTCACGGTGGTCGCGGTGGCGTCGCTGGCGCTCGGCATCGGGGCCAACACGGGCATCTTCAGCCTCATCGACGCCGTGCTCCTGCGCTCCCTGCCGGTGCGGAACCCCGGGGAGATCGTCCGCCTGTCGATGGGGGACGGAACCACCAACTTCACGAACCCCCTCTGGGAGCAGATCCGCGACCGACAGCACTTCCTCGCCGGGACGGCCGTCCTCAGCCACGACTTCTGGGAGAGGGAATACGGCGGAGCTGGGGACATCGTCGGCCGGACGCTCTCGCTGGACGGCCATCCCTTCCAGATCGTCGGAGTGGCGCGCCCGGGGTTCTCCGGCATCGACGTGGCCCGACCGGCCAAGATCTTCGTCCCGCTTTGCACCGCCGCCATCCTCCGACCCGGCCGCGACGTTCTGGACGCGCGGAGCACGTGGTTCCTGAACGTCTTCGGCCGGCTGCGGCCGGGCGAGACGCTGGCGCAGGCCCGCGCCGGCCTGGCGACCCTCTCCCGGTCCGCCTTGGAGGCGACGGTGCCCCGGGACTGGAGCCCCGCCGAACAGGAGAACTTCCGGGAGAGAACGCTCACGGCCGAGTCCGCGAGCAACGGCATGTCCCTCCTGCGGAGCCGGTACGACCACGCCCTCTACGTGCTGCTCCTCGTCGTGGGGGTGGTGCTTCTGATCGCCTGCGCCAACGTGGCGCAGCTCCTCCTGGCCCGGGCCACCGCGCGCAAGCACGAGGTGGCCGTCCGACTCGCACTCGGCGCCGGTCGGGCCCGGCTGGCACGGCAGACCCTGGTCGAGAGCCTCCTGGTGGCGCTGGCGGGCGCGGGCCTGGGCCTTCTGTTCGCCCGCTGGTCCAGCCGAGTCCTGGTCGGATTCCTCGCACGGGGAGGGCACGGGGTCCGCCTCGACCTGTCCCTGGACCCCAGGGTGCTCGGCTTCACGGTCGGCGTCGCCGTGGTGACCGCTCTCCTGTTCGGACTGGCGCCCGTCGTCCGCTCCAACGAGGTCCGTCCAGCGTCGGCCATGCGGGGAACCGGGCGTGGGGTCGTGGGCGACGCACGTCACGGCGCCGTTCGCGGGATCGTCGTCGCGCAGGTCGCTCTGTCCTTCGTGCTGGTGGTGGCCGCCGGACTCCTGGTCGGGAGCTTTCGCCGGCTCGACACCGAGGACCCCGGCTTCCAGCGCCACGGCGTACTGGTGGTGACCGCTGACTGGTCCAACCTGCAACTGTCCGGCGCCGAGCAGCAGGCCTTTCCGCGCCGTCTCCTCGATCGGATGCGGAGGCTGCCGGGAGTGGCGGTCGCCGGAGCCGCGGAGTTCACGCCCGTGAGCGGCACCTCCTGGAACGAGGTGGTCTCGGCGGACGGCCGCGTGCCCGCATCGCCTCGGGACGCGATCCTATGGTTCAACGGGGTGACGGACGGCTACCTGGGCGCGCTCGACACGCGACTGCTCGCCGGCCGGGACTTCACGCCGGGAGACGACTCCGCCTCCGGGAGGGTGGTGATCCTGAGCCGAACGGCGGCCCATCGCTACTTCGACGAACCCGCGCCTCTGGGCAAGTCGATCCGGCTGGTCCGACACGACACTTTGGGTGCCTCGCTCCGGATCGTGGGGATCATGGAGGACGCGAAGTACCGCCGCATGGACGAGGAGATGTTGCCCACGGCGTACGTCCCGCTCGAACAGACGGGCACGGGGTCGACGATCCGGCTGACGCTCCGAGCGGACGGCCCGACGAAGACCCTCATCCCCGAGGTCACCGAGTCCATGCGCGCCCTGAACCCCGGCATCGCGCTCGAGTTCACCACGCTCGAGGACCAGGTCGCCGCTTCCCTGGCCAGACCCCACCTCCTGGCCACGCTGTCGGGCTTCTTCGGCGCGCTGGCGCTCCTCCTCGCCGTGATCGGGCTGTACGGCACGATGTCCTACGCCGTGGCCCGCCGCCGCAACGAGATCGGGGTCCGAATCGCGCTCGGCGCGACCCGGACCCGCATCCTCCGCATGGTGGCGCGCGGCGACCGTGAACCCGATGGTGGCGCTTCGGGAGGAATAGGCGACCGGCGGGCCGAAGGAGTGTGTGGATGCATGCCCTGAGACCTCCCTGTCCGCTCGGGGAGAGCGTGCATACGGCGAAGGCTCCCGCGGCGGGCCCTTGCGATCGCGGACCTCCGGCCGGGCCATCGCGTGTTCGACATCGGCTGCAAGCGCTGCGAGCTCCTCCGCGAGCTCCGTGACTCGGGCTCCCCGATCGACTTATACCGGCGTGGACATCGCCGCGGAGAACGTGAGGGCGTGTCGGGAGGCGTGCCCGGATCCTGGAAGGCGTCGGCGGGGCCGGGCGGCGCCGCGTCGATCGCAGGCGCCTCTTCCCGACTCAGCCCCTCGGGGAGTATTCGGCCGGGGGCGGCCCGGTGACTTCCGCCCGCAGCAGTGCCGCGAGCTCGTCCGCGGGAACCGGCCGATTGAAGAAGAAGCCCTGCACCGCGTTGCAGGCGTGCTCGCGCACGTAGTCCGCCTGGTCCCGGGTCTCCACTCCCTGGGCGACGAGGGAAGTTCCCAGGCTGCGGCCCATCGCGACAATGGCGTCGGTCACCTCGCGCTCCACCCGGTCGCTGCCGGCGGCGCGGATGAAGGTCCGGTCGATCTTGACCATGTCCGCCGGGATCTGCCGGAGGACCGCGAGGGTGGAGTAGCCCGTCCCGAAGTTGTCGATCGTGATCTTGACACCGACCTCCTTCAGGGCCCTCAGGATCGACAACGTGCGGTCCGCGTCGCGCGTGAGGACGCTCTCGCACACCTCCAGCTCGAGCAGCTCGGGCGCCATCCCCGTGGCGACCAGCGTGTCGCGGACAGCGTGCACGAGCCCCTCGTCGAAGAACTGCCGGGCGCCGAGGTTGATCGCCATGGCCAGACGCGGGAGGCCCTCCTCCACCCAGGCCACGCTCTGCCGGCAGGCGGTGGCGAGCACCCAGCGGCCGATGGGCACCATCAGTCCGGTCTCCTCCGCCAGCGGGATGAACTTCATCGGCTCCACCATGCCCAGCTCGGGATGGCGCCAGCGTAGCAGCGCCTCCATCCCCGTGATGCGGCTGGTTCGCACGTCCCGGCGCACCTGGTAGTGCAGCTCGAACTCCTGCTTCACCAGCGCCTGGCGCAGGCTGGCCTCCAGGGCCAGCCGCTCGCGGGTGTGGCTCGTCATGGCGTCCGAATAGAAGCGGATGTCGTTCTTGCCGGCGTCCTTGGCCTGGTACATCGCGATGTCGGCGTTCTTGAGGAGCGCCTGCTCGTCCTCGCCGTCCCCCGGATAGACGCTCACGCCGATGCTCGCGGTCACCTGGAACTCCTGGCCCAGGATGTCGACCGGCTCGCTCAGGGCATCGAGCACCTTCCGGGCGACCGTCGCCGCCTGGCCGGCGTCCTTGAGCTCCGGCAGCAGGATCACGAACTCGTCCCCGCCCATCCGGGCCACTGTGTCGCTCTCGCGAAGAGTGCCCTCGAGCCGCTCGGCGACCTCGCGGAGGAGCTGGTCGCCCGCCTCGTGACCGAGCGAGTCGTTGACCTCCTTGAAGCGGTCGAGGTCCAGGAAGAGGACCGCGAGCCGCCGACCGTAGCGCCGAGCCTCGCTGACGTGCCGCTCCACCAGCCGGCTGAGGAGCGAGCGGTTCGGGAGGCCCGTGAGCCCGTCGTGATAGGCCAGGTGCTCGACGCGGCGCCCGTAGGCGATTCGAACCTCGCTCTCCCGCTCCCGCAGCCGGACGATCTTCCAGTTGAGGCGGCCCACGACGGCGAGGACGAAAACGAGGAGCAGGCTGACGCCGGCGGCGCGCCACCGGTAGAGACGGGCCAGTGACGCCGCGGGCGCCATCCGCTCCTCCTCGGACAGCCCGACGACGACGGCCAGGGGCAGGCCATAGAGGTCGCGGGCGCTCGTGAACCGCGGAACGCCGTCCGGCGCCTCCCCGGAGAGCCGGACCTCGGCTTCCCCGGTCTCGCCTTCGGGGACGATCGAGGCGAAGTCGACGTGCTCCCCGGCCGAGACGCGGTCGCCGGTGCGGAGGACGCGGAAGTCCCCGTCCGAGCCGAGCACGCCCAGGAGGCCGTGCTGGCCGACAGCGGTCGTATCGTAGCCGCTTACGAAGAAGCTCGCATCGACGCCGACGACGGCGACGCCTCCGTAGGACCCGTCGGTAGCGGTGAGCCGCCGGGCGAAGCGCAATCGCCACTCTCCGGCGCCCTCCCGCCGAACGGAGCGGCCGACGGCCAGCGTGTCGGCCGCGCGGGCCGCCCGGAAGACCTCGTCGTCGGCCAGGCTGGCCGGTCCTCCGCCCACGTCGCTGGCCGTGACGGTCCCGTCCGGCCCCGTCACGCTGACCGTGAAGACCAGGGACGGGGGCAGCAGGCCACGGGCGCGGAGATCACGGAGGGCAGCGTTCCCGCTTCCCCGCAGACGGTAGGCGTATTGCACGGACTTGAGGGTCCGGTCGATCTCGCGGACCACCCGCACCACCTGAGCCTCGTACGTGTTGAGGTTGTCGCGGGTCGCGGCCACGGCCGCCGCCCGGGCGTTCGAGCGCTCCACGTCGATCCGGTTGAGCGTGGCGAACCACACGACCGTGAGCACCGCGACCCCGATGAGCGAGAACAGCGCGGGCGGGGCCGAGCGCCGCTGGAGCCACCCGCGCGGCCGGTCGTCGGCCGGGACGAGCGACGCGGCCGGCTCGGAGGACGAGCCGGCGCCGCCGGTCGGTCGATCGCGCCCGTCGCTCATTGGATCTCGACCGCGTGAACGCTGACGTCGAGCTGGCGGCGCTCCAGGTAGCCGATCGCGCCCGGAGTGCGGGCCACGAGCTTTCTCAAGGCGACGCCGTCGGGCACTTCGCGGGGGGGCTCGCCGCGGCCCGTGAAGATGATCCTGGACCAGTGCGCCTTGACCTCCGCCAGCGTCCGCCCCAGGTACGTCGCGTAGAAGGTGGCCCGGTCCGGCGACCCCGGCGCCTGATCGATCGGCTCGGCCTGCCTGCCGTCGGCGAACCGGCTCGTCCGCCCCAGGTACAGGTCCTGTAGCCGCAGCCGGTCCATCCGGATCAGGGGATTGTCGGCCGAGACCACCACGACCAGGGAGTCCGGTGGAGGCGCGCCCGACGGGGCGGCCGCCGGTCCCGGCATCAGGGTCGGGGCCAGGAGGAGCATCGCGGCCGCGATCCGCGCTCGTGGCCGGATCGGGGGCCTCGCCTCGCGCCGGCACCACGCCCGGAGATTCATCAGAGCACGAACACGGCTGCCAGGCTCACGAGGGCCGCGGTTCCGCCCGGCTTGAAGCCCGGCTGCGGGTTCGCGTACGTGCCCGGCGAGTGATCCAGCCGATCGATGAAGTCCACCTGGCCCTTCAGCGCCATCCCCGTCCGGAAGTCCCAGCGGCCCCCGAGCGAGACGCTCTGCTGCTGGACCATTGACTGCAGGATCGCGTTCAGGGCCGCGTTCAGGCCGGCGGCGGCCGCCGCCCGCTCGGGCGGTAGCCCGGCCAGCGAGAGTCCGGCGGTCGACGTGTTGCTGAGCAGCTGCGAGCGCGAGTAGGTCGCGTAGGGAGCGAAGGGCCCGAGGCGGACGCCGGCCGTCACGTAGCCGGCGGCCGACTCCCCCAGGATCGAGTGCGAGTTCGTCCATCCCAGCTCGCCCATTGCGAACCACCGGCCCGGATCGTACCGCACACCCACCGTGGCGAACTCGAAATGGCGGTCACGCGGCTCGAGGCGGGCCGCGAGGGCGGCGCCCTGCGCCCCGAAGGAGCGAACGGCGGAGAACAGCGACTCGAAGGAGGTGATCGTCAGGTCAACCCGCTCCAACGCGGCCCGCGCGGTGAGGCCGCCGCGCTCCGCCGTGAAGCTGACGGCGAGCCCGTTCTCCCCCCTGACCTTCGCTCCGCCCGGGGCGTCGGCGGTCGCGCGGCCGAAGGTGGCGTGGACCCGGGTGGTCCAGTCGCCGGCGCGCCACCGGTAGGCGGCGTCCGCCCCATTGACCGAGAACAGCGGGACCAGGTCGTAGAACTCGACGGGCGGACGGATCCACGGGTTCGCGTAGGAGACCTTCCGGTAGTCCGAGGCAAGGAACACGTCCAGGACGGTCCGGCCGACCCTGACGCTCAGATTCGGGGTGAGGCCGTACTCGACGTTGGCCCATTCCACGTGCGGAGTGTAGTGGTCCTCGGCGTTCTGGTCGGCGACGACCTGGAGCACGGCGGTCAGCCGCGGCAGGAGGGTCGCGGTCAACTGTCCGCCGAGGTTGGTGTCGAGGTCGAGGCTCACCCGCTCCCCGAAGCCCGGGCCGTCCGGGCGGAGCGGATTCCACACGTAGTTGGCGCGGCCGTCGGTGGAGTAGGCGGCCCCGAGGGTACCGAACGCGTTGAAGCGCAGGGACGGCGTGTGGCGCTCCTGGGCCCGCGCGGACGGGACGGCCACGGCCGCGGCCGCCGCGCACAGGAAGAGGCTCACGGCGAGGCGTCGTCCGCCCGGCCGGGCCGCACGGAGGCGCCACGCTCGCGCGGGCGACCGGCCGACGGGAACGGTCGGATCCGGGTCGTCCTGCGCCCGCGGGGCTCCGGCCGTGATCAGCCGTCGGTCGCTGTCGTTGAACGTGAGAATCCCGGGCCTCCTTCGCTTCCGCCGCGCTGGGCGACTCCGAGACGCGGGGGGACCCGCGCGCTGGGACCCGGACTCCGGGACGGACCGCATTTCGTTCTAAGTGCAGTAGTCGTGCCGGGGAGAGCGACCCGACCGGGAGGCCATGGGAGCCGGCGTCGATCCGCCCGGGAGACTCGGTCGCGCGCGCTCCGGCCGGGAGGGCGCGACACGTGGTGCCGCCATCCAGCTCCCTTTGCGACAATGCGTTGGGACAGATCAGCGCCGGTCGGTACGGGGCGTGCCGCGATCGATCCGGGGGCAGGCGGCGGGCGCCGGCCGGTCCACGACCGCCGCCTCCCGCAGCGGGAAGGGACCGCCGGGAACTCTCATTCTGCGGCGCCCTCCGCACTTCAAGGCGGGCGGCCGCGGCCCGCTGTCGCCGGACGGCCGCCCGCGACACGCGCCCATCGGGCCATGTTTAGTCTAGCGGAATGTCATTCGCGAGACTAGACTTCCGCTCCCTTTCCCACCACCTCAGACGGGAGCCGGACATGAAATTCATGGTGACGTGGCGCGTTCACGAGGACCAGCGACACGAGGTGCTCAAGGGGTTCAGCGAGATGACCGCCGAGGACGACCGCGCGGACCACGGCGACAGGGTCCGCCTCATTGGCCGCTGGCACGACGTCGTCAGCTTCACGGGCGTGCTCATTCGTGAATCGGACGATGCGGCGGCCGTGGCGGGCTGGCTGCTGAACTGGAACGGCGTCCTCGACGCCGAGGTCACGCCGGTGCTCGACGACGAGGAGACCCGCGCGCTGGGTCGGGCCAGGAGCTGACTTCCACGGCGCCCCGTGGTGGACGGACGCAGCACTCGACCGGTCCTCATCCTCCCGGCCCGGATCCCGGCGAGCCCCGCGTCTCTTCCGCGCGCGGGCCGCCCGTTCGCTCCGCGACCAGCGCCTCCGAGGAGATCCCGAAGGAGGTGATGACGGCGTCCTGCAGGACGCTCCACCGCCCTTCGGAGAGGAGCGAGCGGAGGTCGAGAGCCCGGCAGCCACCGACGAGGGCGGGCCGCCACGCCTGGACCCGGCTCCAGAGCCTCTCCACTGCGCGGGCCGGCCGCGTCGCGCCGTGGGTCAGGCTCACGAGCGCCACGCGTCCCCCCTCAGCCAGGACCCGGTGGGCCTCGGCCAGCACCGCGCGGATGTCGGACGGCGACAGGAGGTCGAGCACGTAGGTGGACAGGACGCGGTCGAAGCTCCCGGCCTCGAACGGGAGCTCGGACGCTCCGTCGGTGAGGAGGACCCGCGCCCGGTCCCCGAAGCCCTCCAGGCGCCGGCGAGCGAGGTCGACCATGGTCGGGCTCAGGTCCACGCCGACGTAGCGGGCCTGCGGTCCGAGGAAATGCACGAGGAGACGCTCGGCCAGGCGGCCCGTCCCGCAGCCGAACTCCAGCACGGATGCGGCATCCTCGAAGCCGCCGTGCCGCACGAGTTCCCGGACCGCCGGTCCCTCGTAGAAGCGCTGCGTGTCCTGCCACGCCCCGATCCGGTCGTAGCAGGCGCGTGCCTGCGCGTGGGTGAGGATGGGCATCGCCCGCTGCGGCTCAGGCTCGTCGCCGCCCGCGCGCCGGCGAGACGTCGATCATCAGCGCCACCACCAGCCCCACGATCGGCCAGAAGGACCACACGCCCCCGAACCAGTGCTGCACCGCCGTATACCAGAGCAGCGTCGTCGGCAGGAACACGAAGCCGAGGATGGGCCACAGCACGGAGTCGAACACCCCGCCGAACCAGGTCGTGAAGAACCACAGCGCGGCCACCACGAGCCGGGGAGCGGCCAGGGCGAGCAGGGCGAAGAGACACGACATTGGATATCCTCCTGCGGAGAGCGGTCGAAGCTGCGCTGGGTCGGCCCTCAGCTCACCGGGTCAGAGCGGCCCTCCTCTGAACCTTCCTCGAGCCCCCACACCGCCGCCGTGGCCAGCTCGATGCTGTTCCCGGCCGGGTCCCTGAAGTAGATCGAGTAACCGCCCCCGGGCCACCGCCCCTCCGACTCGATCGGCACGCCAGCCTCTTCGAGGTGAGCCCTCCAGCGATCGACCTCCCGCTCCGGGAGCCGGAAAGCGAGGTGGCCGGGGCAGTGGGCACCGTGCGGAGGCACTCGGACGCCTTCGTCGGCGGAGTCGTCGCCGGCGCTCGGCCGCTTCCAGGTCCCGGCAGTAGAGCGAGCTCTCGAGCACGCCGGGGGGACGCAGGGGTGGAGCGGGCTGGCCGGCTGCCACCCCCCTACGCCACCTCCGCCTCGCCCATCTCCGCCGCCCGCTTCTCCCGGATGGCCCGCCACATCCGCGGCGGGGTGAACGGGAGCCGGTCCATGCGCACGCCGACCGCATCGTAGATGGCGTTGGCGATGGCGGGGAGGGAGGGGTGGAGCGGGCCCTCGCCGGCCTCCTTGGCGCCGTAGGGGCCCTCGGGGTCGTTCTCCTCGACGATCAGGGCCACGAAGTCGGGGCAGTCCTTCGAGGTGGGGATGCGGTAGTCGAGCAGGGACGGGCCGTCGTGGAGCCCGGCCTTCCCGTGCGAGCCGAGTCCTTGAACGGTCTGCTCCTCGAGGATGGCCTCGGCGAATCCCATGTAGGCGGAGCCCTCGATCTGGCCCTCGACGAGGGTGGGGTTGAGGGCGTGGCCGCAGTCGTGCGCCACCCAGATGGTCTTCACGTCCACGAAGCCGGTGTCGGGGTCGACCTCGACCTCGGCCACGTGGGCGGTGGAGCTGTAGGCAGGGGAGGCGCCGATCGTGCCGCCCCGGTAGTCGCCGTGCGTGTCCTTGGGCGTGTTGTAGTGGCCCACCGAGCCCAGCGTGCCGTGCTCGGCCTCGGCGGCCTGGAACGCCTCGGCGATCGGCATGCGGCGCTCGGGGTCCCCGGTGTCCACGGCCCACCCGCGGCGCAGGCGGCACGCGCTCCGCCGGGACCTCCCACCCGGCCGCGACCGCCGCGCCTCACCTTCTCCCCGAGCTGGCGGCAGGCGGACAGGCACGCGTTCCCGACCATGAGGGTCTCGCGCGAGGAGTAGGCGCCCAGGTCCACGGGCACGAGGTCGGTGTCGGCCGAAAACACGCGCACGTAGTCGAGCGGGACGCCCAGCTCCTCGGCGGCGATGTAGGCCATGGTGGAGTCGGACCCCTGGCCGATCTCCGAGGCGCCGTGCAGGACCGTGACCCGGCCCGAGCGCTCGATCTGCACCTGCACGGCGGCCTGCGGCATCGGGTTCGGGTAGATCGGGTAGTTGGTGCCCGAGATGTAGCTCGACCCGGCCAGCCCGATCCCGCGCCCGTGCGGCATCCTCCGGAACTTCTCCTTCCAGCCGCTGGCCCGCTCCACGGACTCGAGGCAGCGCAGGAAGCCGTTCGACTTCACCGTGAACTCGTTGATCGTCTTCCCGGTGCCGAGGAAGTTGCGGCGCCGGATCTCGAACGGGTCGAGGTCCAGCGCCTCGGCCATCTTGTCGACCGTGATCTCGAACGCGAACCGCGGCTGCACGGCTCCGTGCCCCCGCTTGGGGCCGCACGGGGCCTTGTTCGTGTATACGCGCGTCGAGTCGAACCGGTAGCTCTCCATGCCGTACGGGGCGGTGAGGAGCTGCCCGCTGTAGTAGGTCGTCACCAGCCCGAAGGAGGCGTACGCGCCGCCGTCCAGGATCGTGTTCGCGTCGAGGGCGAGGAGCTTCCCCTCCTTCGAGGCGCCGAGCTTGTAGCGCATGATCATCGGGTGGCGGCCGCGGTGGGAGTAGAACACCTCCTCGCGCGTGTACAGGCACTTGACCGGCCGCCCGGTGCGGAGCGCGTGCAGCGCCACGCAGAACTCGAGGTCGAAGGGCTCGGACTTCCCGCCGAACGCCCCGCCCACCGCCGGCTGGACGACCCGGATGCGGGCCACGTCCAGCTCCAGCACCCGCGCCAGCTCGCGCTGCAGGTAGTGGGGCACCTGGGTCGAGGAGTGCACGGTGAGGACGCCGTTCTGCTCGACCCGCCCGATGGCGCAGTGGGGCTCGATCGGGGCGTGCGTGGTGCCGTGGAAGTAGTACTCGCCCTCCACCACCTGGTCGGCGGCGGCCATCTTCCCATCCACGTCCTCGAACTCCAGGTGGACGTGCTTGGTGACGTTCCCGTTCCGGCCCGGCTTGTGGGGCTCGTGGATCGGGTTCGAGCCGTCGGCGAGCGCCTCCTCCGGGTCCAGGTGGACGGGGAGGGGCTCGTACTCGACCTCGATGAGGTCGAGGGCCCGGAGGGCGGTGTCCTCGTCCACGGCCGCCACCGAGGCCACCGCGTCCCCGATGAAGCGCACCTTCTCCAGGGCGAGGGCGTGCTCGTCCCGCGTCCAGGGGATGATCCCGTAGGGGATCGGCATGTCCTTGCCGGTGAGGACGTCGTGCACGCCGTCCAGCGCCTCGGCCTTCGAGGTGTCGACCGAGAGGACCCGGGCGTGCGCCTCGGTCGAGCGCAGCAGGCGGCAGTGCAGCATCCCCGGAAAGGACAGGTCGTCGGCGTAGAGCTCCTTGCCGGTCGACTTGCGGAGCCCCTCCACCCGGCGGTTCCTGCGCCCGAGGACGCCGTCGCCCTCCTCGGCCGCGATCTTCTCCGGGTCCTCGGCGCGCCCGCCTGGAGCTCGTTCAGCTCCTCAGGTAGCATCGGCGCGTCTCCCTCCATCTCCGCTCAGCACCTCGTCGGCCGGTCGGTCCTCACGCAGCGCCCGCGCCGCCAGCTCCACCGCGTCCAGGATCTTCGTGTAGCCAGTGCAGCGGCACAGGTTGCCGGAGAGCGCCTCCTGGATCTCCGCGCGCGAGGGCTCCAGGGTGTGGGACAGGAGGCCGTAGGCGCTGGCCAGGATCCCCGGCGTGCAGAAGCCGCACTGGGCCGCGCCGCACAGGTCGAAGGCGTCCTGCAGCGGGTGCGGGCGCGGTCCGTCCGCGATCCCCTCGACCGTGGTGACCTCGCGGCCCACCGCCTCGTAAACGGGCATGATGCAGGAGAGGTGCGCCTCTCCGTCCACCAGCACGGTGCAGGCCCCGCAGTCTCCCTTGTCGCACCCCTGCTTGGAGCCGGTGAGCCCGAGCCCGTAGCGCAGCGTCTCGAGCAGGGTCCAGTGCGTCGGGACCCCGACCTCGACCTCGTCGCCGTTCACGTGGAGGGTGAGGATGTCCTTCATGCCGCAGTCTAGGCGGGCGGCGGCCGGCGAATCAAGCCGGCGGGTCGGACGGGGCGGGCGGCCTGTCGGGCTCCGGGGGCGCCGGCTCGGAGGCGGCCGGGACGTCCTCCGGTGCCCCCGCGGCTTCATGCGAGACCGCGGGCTCGCCGTCGTCTACGGCCGTGGTCGCGGCCCCCGGGTCGTCTACAGCGGTAGACGAGATCGCGGGCTCCGCGTCGGCCGGAGGCGGCGGCGCCGGGCTCTCGGCCGCAGGAGTCTCGGCGGTGGCCGCGGGTCCACCCGTGGGAGGCGCGCCGGCGGTCATGTGGGGCGGCTCGATCGTGCCGCTGGGGCGCGGCTGGGTGTCCCGGGTGTCCTGCTTCCAGGCGGGGGAGTCGTCGGCCATGCCGGCCTGCTCCAACTCCCGCTTGACCTCGTTCATGCTCTTCCGGAACTCGCGCATGGCCTTGCCGAGTCCGCGCGCGATCTCCGGCATCCGCTGGGGGCCGAAGAAGATCAGCACCAGCACGACGATGACGAGCATCTCCGAAAAGCCGAAGCTACCGATACCCATGGCTCGGATTGCTACCCCCGGTCGCCGGAGCGAGGTCCGTACCTGAAGGCTCTACTTGTACAAGTAGAGGGGACCGGGGGAGGGGCGTCGGGAGCGGGATCCGATCAGCCGCGGACCGCTCGCAGGACCTCCTCGCCGTAGAACATGCGGATGTACTTGGCCTGGATGGGCGTGACCCGCCGCACGGCCCAGATGAGCTGCACCTGGTCGGGCACGCGCGGCCGCGTGAGCAGGTGCAGGCCGGCCTCCTCCGGGAGAGCGTCGCCCTTGTGTAGATTGCACCGGCTGCAGGCCGTCACCACGTTCGTCCACCCGTTCCCGCCGCCGCGCGACACCGGGACCACGTGGTCCCGCGTCAGCGACTCGCGGTAGCCGAGCTCGGTGCGGTGGCGCCCGCAGTACTGGCACCGGTAGCCGTCGCGGGCGAACAGGAAGGTGTTGGTCACCTGGCGCCGGAACCGGCGCGGGACGTGCACGTAGCGCACGAGCCGGATCACGACCGGGGCCGGCATCTCGAGCGTCTCGGACCGGAAGGGCCGGTCCCGGTCGACCTCGAGAGCCTCCGCCTTGCGGTCGATCACGAGCCTCAGGGCCCGCCGTACGGGCAGGATCGTGAGGGGCTCGTAGGACGCGTTGAGAGCCAGGCAGCCCATGACGGGAGATCTCCTCCTTCGCTCCGCAGAGTCTAGAACGGCCCACAGAGAGGGTCAAGGACGCCGGTGACCGACCGCACGGATCGTTACTGCGACGTTGCACTGCCGCGCCCGGTGCGGAGCACCTTCGTGTACCGCCTTCCCGCGGACCTCACGGAGGCGGCGCGGCCTGGCATGCGGGTCCTGGTCCCCTTCCGCCGCCGACGGATGGTCGGCTGCATCGACCGCATCCGCGCCGAGACGGAGCTCGAGCGCGTGCGGCCGGTCCTCGACCTGCTGGACGATACCCCGCTCCTCCCCGAGAAGCTCCTCCAGCTGTGCCGGTGGGTGGCCGACTACTACGTCGCGCCCCTGGGCCTGGTGCTGAGGGCGGCGCTGCCGCCCGGCGTCCTGGCCGAGTCCTCCTTCCGGGTCGAGCGCGTGGAGGAAGCGGGAGCGAAGGGCGCCGATGCCGGGCCCCGGAGCGGCGCCGCGAGCCCCGGGCCGGGCGACGACCTCGGCGAGACTCGGCGACGACGAGCGCGCACTCCTGGAGCGGCTGGAACGGGCCCGCGACGGCCTCCAGGCCACCACGCTCCGCCGGGACACGGGCGTCCGGTCGGTGTGGCCCGCGCTCCGCTCCCTGGCGGCCCGCGGCCTGGTCCGGATCCGCGAAGAGCCCCCATCGACCTCCTCGGGCGTGCGGACCCGGCAGGTGATCACGCTCGTCCAGGGCCTGCCCACCCTCATGGCGCGCCAGGAAGCCTTCGGCCGGGCCCACCGTCAGCGCGAGGCCTACGAGGCGCTCGAGGGGATGGACGGGAGCGCCTCGGTCGTCCACATGAGCCAGCGGCTCGGCTTCAGCCGCAGCGTGCTGCGCGGCCTCGAGGAGAAGGGCCTGGCGCGCATCACCGACGAAGTCGAGGCGCGCGACCCCTTCGCCGAGCTGGGTCCTCCCCCCGAGCGCCCCGACCTCGAGCCGACGCCGGACCAGGGCCGCGTGCTGAACGCGCTGGAGTCGAGACTGGAGGCCGCCGAGCCCGGTACGGCGCTGCTCCGAGGCGTGACCGGATCGGGGAAGACGCTCGTCTACATGCGGCTCCTGCGGCGACTGCTGGAGCGGGGCGACCGCGGGGCCATCGTGCTCGTGCCCGAGATCTCGCTCACGCCGCAGACCGTGCAGCGCTTCCGGGCCGCGTTCGGGGACCGGATCGCGGTGCTGCACTCCGGGCTCTCCGCCGGCGAGCGGGGCGACGAGTGGCGGGCCCTGCGCGAGGGGCGGAAGCGCATCGCGATCGGGGCGCGCTCCGCGGTGTTCGCGCCCATACCCGCCCTCGGCGCCATCGTGGTGGACGAGGAGCACGAGGGGAGCTACAAGCAGAGCGACGTCCCGCGCTATCACGCCCGCGCGGTCGCCGTGGTTCGGGCCCGGCTGGAGGGGGCGCTGTGCGTGCTGGGCTCCGCGACACCCTCGCTCGAGAGCTGGCACAACGCGGCCGAAGGCCTCTACCGGCTCCTGGAGCTCCCCGAGCGGGTGACCGGCCAGCGGCTGCCGACCGTCGAGCTGGTGGACCTGCGCGAGGAGCGGGAGGCACGCCGTGCCCGCGCCATCGACCGGGCCGACGACGCGGCGCTCGGCGCCGGGGCCGGCGTCCACGGCGCCTCTGACGACGCGGGCCCCCTGGTCCTCTCGCGTCGCCTGGGCGACGCCCTGGCGCGCTGCCTGGACCGGGGCGAGCAGGCCATCCTGCTCCTCAACCGGCGCGGCTACTCGACCTTCGTACAGTGCATGGAGTGCGGGAAGGTGTGGAGCTGCCCGCGCTGCAACGTGTCGCTCACCTACCACCGGGACCGGGAGCGCATCGTCTGCCACCACTGCGGCTACGAGGCGCGCGTCCCGAAGGCCTGCGACGCGTGCGGCGCCGAGGGGCTCACCTTCTCGGGGCTCGGCACCGAGCAGGTGGAGCGCCGCGTCGGGGAGCTGTTCCCGGCCGCGCGGCTGGCCCGCATGGACGTGGACACGACCGGCACCCGGTGGGCGCACCACCGCATCCTCGAGCGTGTCCGGCGACACGAGGTCGACATCCTCCTCGGGACCCAGATGATCGCCAAGGGGCTGGACTTCCCCGACGTCACGCTCGTGGGGGTGATCAACGCGGACGTGGGGCTGAACCTGCCCGACTTCCGCGCGTCGGAGCGCACCTTCCAGCTCCTGGCGCAGGTGGCGGGGCGGGCCGGACGGGGCGAGCGCCCCGGCGAGGTGCTCGTGCAGACGGCGCGGCCCGGCCACTTCGCCCTGCAGGCGGCCCTGCGCCACGACTACGTGGCCTTCGCGGCGCAGGAGCTGGAGGATCGGCTCGGACCCGGATACCCGCCGCACCGGCGGCTGGCGAACCTGGTGGTGAGCGGTCCGCGCCAGGAGGCGGTGGCCGACCTGGCCGAGGAGCTGGCCGCCTGGATCCGGGGGCTGGTGGCCCGGGAGTCGCTGGAGGGCGTGGACGTGGTGGGCCCGGCGCCCTGCCCCATCGACCGGGTGCGCGGCCGGTGGCGCTGGCACTTCCTGGTCAAGAGCGACCGGGCCGCGCCGCTCGGCGCCGTGCTGCGCTACCTGTCCGAGCGCCGCGGCCAGCCCTCGGGCGGGCTCCGCCTCGAGATCGACCGCGACCCCGACTCGCTCCTGTAGAAGCGTCGCCCCTGGCCGCCTACGCCCGGCCCACTCCGAGCCCGGGCTCCTCGCCCACCACGATGCGCCCGCGCTCCAGGTGCGGACCCCGGAACGGATCCTCGCCCAGGAGCGCGGCGCCGTCCAGGTCGGCGAAGTCCAGCAGGGAGGCCATGTGGAGGGCGGGGGCCATCCCGAGGGTCGACCCCAGCATGCAGCCCATCATCACCCGCAGGCCGCACGCCCGCGCCGCATGCACCATGCGGAACGCCTCCCGGAGCCCGCCGCACTTGGGGAGCTTGATGCTGATCCCGTCCACGCGGTCGGCCAGTCGCGGGATGTCGGTGGCCACCAGGCACGACTCGTCCACCACGATGGGGAGCGGGGAGATCGCCTTCAGCTCGGCGAGGCCCTCGAAGTCCGCCGGCGGCAGGGGCTGCTCGATGAACTCCACGTCGTACTCCGCCAGCACGGGGATCCTCTCGGCCGCCTCCTCCACCGTCCAGGCCGCGTTGGCGTCGGCCCGCAGCCGCGCCGAGGGCGCACCCGAGCGCACCGCTTCGAGGATCTCCCGGTCCCGGCCCGTGCCCACCTTGACCTTGAGGATGGGCCAGTCCGCCGCCGCCCGCGCCTTGGCCTCCACCACGTCCGGCTCGTCGATGCCGATCGTGAAGGAGCTGGCCGGCGCCTCGGCGGGCTCCAGCCCCCACAGGCGCCACAGCGGCACCCCTCGCATCTTGCCCACCAGGTCGTGGAGGGCCGAGGAGACGGCCGCCCGCGCCGAGCCCGCCGCCGGAGCCCGCAGGGCCAGCTCGCGCTCCAGCGTCTCCAACCGGTCCGGGTAGCGGGCCTCCTCCAGATACGGCGCCACGCGCGCGAGGGCGGCATGCACGGTGGCGGCGGTCTCGCCGTAGTAGTCGGACGGGTCGGCCTCGCCCCAACCCACCAGCCCCTCGTGCTCGACCCGGACCCACACGCGCCGCACGCGGGTCTGGACGGAGCGGCTGATGCGGAAGGGATGGGCGGGCTCGAGCTCGAGCTCCTCCCACTCGAGCTTCACGCGTCCTGCTCCCCCGGTCCCGCGACGGTCACGAAGTCGTACGGGGGCCATGGCCCGGTGACCCTGAGCTCCACCTCCGGGTGATGGCCCTCCCAGCGCGTCGCCTTCTCCACCAGCCGCAGCCACTCCCCCCGGCCGACCAGGAAGGCCGCCACCAGCTGGCCCTCGTCCTCGCCCGGAAGCCGGCGCGCCGCCCGGGCCTGTCCGCGGAGGGAGCCGTGCAGCATCCGGAGGAACCCCTGCAGCGCCTGCCCGTCGCCCCCGGCGCGCAGTGACACGTGGACCCGCATCTCGTAGCTGTTGTCCAGATAGTCGAGGGCGTCTTCGAGATCCTCCCGCCGGCGGGCCAGGAACTCCTGGACGGCGTGCTCGTCCCGGGCCACGAGCCCGAACGGCACGGGGACCAGCGTCGAGCGACGCAGCAGCGCCTCCACGACGCGCTCATGGGTGCGGAGCGCCTCGGGATCGGGCTCGGTCACGTCCCGGAAGGGAGCCTCGGTCACGGCCGCCGCCAGGTCGCCCCGGGGAACGAGCTCGTACTCGAGAGCCGACCCGCGCAAGTGCAGGGCATCCAGTGCCCGGTCGGTGCGGGTGTTTCGGACCACCGCGTGCACGGCCAGACCGGGCGCCTCGGACATGCGGCTCAGCCCTCCAGGGTCCAGGGCCGCCGCTGGAGTTCGGGCGGCGACACCTCGGGCCCGTCCTCTCCCAGGTGGATGTTGATCTCGGAGCGGATGCCCCAGCGCCCGGTCAGGTAGACGCCCGGCTCGATCGAGAAGCCGATCCCGGGAACGAGCGGGCGCTCGTCGCGCGTCTCGATGGAGTCGAGGTTGGGCCCGAACCCGTGGTTCACGCGGTCCATGGCGTGCCCCGTCCGGTGCAGGACCGCCTCGCGGTAGCCGCGCTCGAACAGGATCTCCCGCGCACGCCGGTCCACCTCCGCGCCGGTGGGGGGCGGATCCTGGCCGAAGCGTTCGGAGAGGAGCTCCACGGCGCCATCGCGCGCGGCGACCACGGCGTCCCACGCCTCCCCGAATCCCTCCGGCAGCTCCTCGTCGAGCACTCCCATCCACGTCTGGTCGGCGAACACCGCGTCGGGCTCCCCGACCGCGCGGCCCCACAGGTCCACGAGCAGTACCTCGCCCCGGGACAGGACGCGCGAGCCCTCCTCGGGCGGCTCGTAGTGGGGGAGGGCTGTGTTCGGGCCGGCGCCCACGATCACGCCGCCGCCCGTGAGGCCGGCGTCCCCCATGAGCTCGAGCACGCGGCCAGCCAGCTTCCGCTCGTTCAGCGGGCTCCCCGAGCGCACGGCGTCCGCGGCCTCGTCGAACGCCTGGCGGGCGATGCGGGCCAGGTCGGCGGCGGCACGGCGGTGGTGGCGCAGCCCCGCCTCGCCCCAGGTGGCGTAGGCGCGGGCGATCAGGTCGGCGGAGCTGACCACGCGCACGTCGAAAGACTCCACCAGCTCCACCACGCCGGCGGGCACGTAGTCCACGAAGGGCACGGCGTCCCGCTCGGAGATCTCCATGGCGATCCAGTCGCAGTGGGCCAGCATGGAGGACAGCTCCCCCTCCATCTCCTCCCAGCCCACGTACTCGCGGTGAGCATGGGGCCAGCCCTCCCAGCTCTGGCGCTCGATGCGATGCGACAGGGCCACGGGCTCCCCCTCCCGCGGCAGGAGCACGAAGTGACGCCGCGATGTCCCCTCCGGGAGGCCGAGGATCTCGGCGGCGACGCGATTGCGGCCCTCCAGATCGAACAGGAGCCAACCGTCGACCCCCTGGTCCTCCATGGCCTGGCGCGCGCGCGCCAGGAACGCCTCGGACAGCGATGCACTCATGAGTCTTCCTCCCTCGCGGCGTCGACCAGTCCGGCCACGTGCGCGGCCGCCAGGTCGCCCAGCCTCTCCGTGTTGTATCCACCCTCCAGGAGCGACACGGTCCTCCCCCCCGTCGTGCCGCGGGTCTTCCGCACGAGCTCGACCGTCATGGCGCGGAAGTCCTCGGGCTCCAGGGTGAACCCGGCCAGCGGATCGCCGCGCGCCGAATCGAAGCCGCACGAGATGAACAGCAGGTCCGGGGCGAAACGGGCCAGCGCCTCGTCCACCGCATCGTACAGCCCCTCCACGTACCGCTCCCGCGGCAGACCCGGCGGCATGGGCCGGTTCAGGGTCGTGCCCTCGCCCGCCCCGGCGCCCGTCTCCTCGGCCGCGCCCGTGCCCGGGTACAGGGGGGACTGGTGCACGGACAGGTAGAACACGTCGCCGTCCTCGTAGAAGTTGTCCTGCGTGCCGTTCCCGTGGTGCACATCCCAGTCCACGATGAGGGCCCGCTTCGCCAGGCCGTCCGCGAGGACGTCACGGGCGGCGATGGCCACGGAGTTGAACAGGCAGAAGCCCATCGACTCGGTGGGCGTGGCGTGGTGGCCAGGCGGACGGATGGCGCAGAAGGCGTTGGAGTGCCGGCCCTCGAGGACCGCGCGGGCCGCCGCCGCCGCCGTCCCGGCGGCGGCGAGTGCCGCGTCCCAGGAGGCCGCCGACACGACGGTGTCCGCCTCCAGGTGGGTCGGCTCCCCGCGGCGCCGTGCCTCTTCGACGCCCTCACGCACGTGCTCGATCATCTCCGCTTCGTGCACCAGGGAGAGCCGCTCCGGATCCAGCAGGCGTCCGGGGAGCGACCGGACCTCGGGCAGGAGGTCGGGCAGGGCCCTCTCCAGCCCGGCGCTCACGGCACGCAGCCGACCCTGGTGCTCGGGATGGCCCCAGCCGGTGTCGTGCCGCGAGCAGTCCTCGTGCATGTACACGCCCACGGATCCGCGTGCCGCCAACCACCACCTCCGCCTGTCGTGGGGAACCCGGCCGTGGCCACCGGGGCGTTGATGCCCCCGGCGCCGCCCCGTAGCTTCCGCCCTTCACGTGGCCCGCCCCGCGGCGCGGCCCTCCACCGGGAGACTCGGCTCACCATGGCATCGAACACGCGACGCACGCGACTCGCTCTCACGGCCCTGCTCGTGGCCGCCAGCGCGGCGGCGTGCGACGTGAAGTGGGGCGGCGGCCACATCGCCCTCGAGCACCCGCGCTCGCCGCGCGCCGGGCAGGACTCGGCCGCCACGGCCGCGCCGCCGCCGGTCCCGCTCCCGAAGCCGCCGTTCGTCTACCTGGTCCGGTTCGAGGGGGATGGAAGCGCCTCGGCCGTGCCCTTCGCCCGGGCGGGAGCCGCCGGCCTCGAGACGCTCGGCTGGCCCGCCGGCGCCGACGCCGGCTACGCGGCCCGCTTCGACTCGAGCTTCGCCCGTCCGGGCGCCACGCTGGCGCTCCAGGTCGCCGCCCGCCGCGTGGGCACGCTCATAGTGACCGGAACCCGCATGGCGGTCAACGCGACGTGTCCCTCGGTCACGGACGTCCGCACCCTGGTGGCGCCCGGCCAGTCGACGCCCCGCTGGGCGTTCGCGGTCGGGCCGGGCCTTCCCGACAGCGTGCCGGCGCGCGTGGACCTGCCGTCCATGGACGATCGCATGCGTACCTTCGGACCCATCCTGGCGGAGAACCTCCTGAAGACAGCCGGCGTGGAGCACGCCTACCTGGCCCAGCGGGCGGAGCTGCAGGCCGTCCCGCTTCCGGGTGACACCCTCGCCGGCGCGGCGGCGCGCGGCCTGGCCGCCACTTACCTCATCGGCGACACGCTCGCCCCCGTGCCGCCCTCGTCGGAGTCGGCCGTATCGCTCTTCTACCTGGCCGTTTTTGATCCCGCCCGGGGTTACGTGCCCGAGTGGAGCTCGGTGCACCGGTACGGGTCGGCCGCCGACAAGCGGGTCCTCTCGTGGCTGGGCGCCTTGCGGCTCGGGACCCGGCGGCTGGACATGCTCAGGGAGACGGACGGGTCGGCCGCGCACGTGGCGGCGCACGAAGAGGGGAAGAGCCGGGACATCGCCTGGACCGAAGAGGGGCTGTGTCCGGCGCTTCGGAGCCTGCTCGAGGCGCCGCGCGCCGAGAGCGGCACGGCCTCCGACTCGGCGGCGGGCGCCGACCCGGGCGCGGGAGGCGGCTGAGCGGAGGGACCCGGCGCGCCGCCGGGCGGTGGGGCGGCGTCAGGCCGCGTAGGTCTCGAGGACCTTGCCCAGCTCTCCCTGCCGGAGCTCCCGGAGCGCCCGGTCCCGGAGCTGCCGCACCCTCTCCCGCGTGATCCCGAGGACCTTCCCGATCTCCTCGAGGGTGTGCTGGCTCTCGCCCTGGAGGCCGTAATACAGCCGGACCACCCGGGCATCCCGTGGACGAAGGAGACGCAGGGCCCGATCCACGTGCTGGACGAGCAGGGCGTCCTCGAACTCCCGCTCCACGTCCGTCTCATCGAGGAGGATGCGGTCCTGGAGCTGGTTGTCGTCCGAGTCTCCCACCGGAGCGTCCAGCCGCACCTCTCCCACGTTGAGGGCCTGGAGCATCTCCACCGTCGCGGGGTCCAGCTCCGCCGCCTCGCCGATCTCACGGCTCGTGGGCTCGCGACGCAGGCTCTGGCGGAGATTCTCCCGGGTGCGCAGCACCCGGCCGAGCTCGGTCGCGCGGTTCAGCGGAAGCCGGACGGATCGACTGTGTCGGGCGAGGGCGGCCAGGATGGCCTGGCGGATCCACCACACGGCGTAGCTGATGAACTTCACGCCCTGGTCGGGATCGAACTTCTCGGCGGCCGTCACCAGCCCCACGTTCCCTTCCTGGACCAGGTCCGAGAAGGACAGGCCGCGGTTCTGGTAGCGCTTGGCGACCGACACCACGAAGCGGAGGTTGGACCGGATCAGGGTCTCGAACGCCGAGCGGTCGCCCGCACGGGCGCGGCGCGCGATGTCGTCCTCCTGTCCTGAATCGAGCAGGGGGTAGCGACCCAGCTCGTCCAGGTAGAGGTCGATCGCGGTGGAGCCCCCCGGCTGACGGGTGGCGAGCGGGGTGGCGGCAGGACGGCCGTTTCGGGCCATGATGGCGATCCGGTCGATTGCTGTGCGAGGAGGGTGAGGCCGGCTTTCCCCCGGTCCAACCCGCGGGGCGCCGGTCGTTCACCGGTTCGAAAAGTTAGGTGGGCCTACGCGGCCCGTCAACGAGGTCCCCGGAGCGCCGTCGCGGCCCGGCCGCCGACGGCGCGTCTTTCGTCACGGCCGTACGGCTCCCCAGTATGTGTCCATGGAGCTCCAGCTCGCGCATGCGGCCGCAACGGACGTGGGTCGAGTCCGTGACCAGAACGAGGACGCGTGGCTCGCCGTTCCCGACGGCTGGCTGTTCGCGGTCGCCGACGGCATGGGTGGGCACGCCGCGGGCGAGGTCGCCAGCCGCGTGGCCGTCGAGACCCTGGCCGAGGAGCTGAAGGGAGTCTCGCCTCGCGACGTGGAGGCCGCCCGATCGGAGCTCGAGCGCGCCGTGCTGCACGCCGGGCGGCGCATCCACGAGCAGTCCGCGCGCGTGCCGGAGCGGCACGGGATGGGCACCACGGTGACCGTCCTGCAATTCCTGGAGGCCGGCCGCGCCGTGCTGGCCCACGTGGGTGACAGCCGCGCCTACAGGCTCCGAGAAGGGAGGCTGCGGCGTCTCACCCGCGACCACACCTGGGTCCAGCAGCAGATGGACCGCGGCCTCATGTCGGAGAGCGGGGCCCGCCGCCACCCCGCCTCGAGCGTGCTCACGCGGGCCCTGGGGACGGCGCCCCAGGTGTCCCCCGATCTGTCCGTGGTCGACTGGCGCCCGGGCGACGTCTTCCTGCTGTGCTCGGACGGCCTCACCGGACCGGTGGCCGAGGCGGACATCGAGCGGACGCTGCGGGAGAGCCCCGATCCGCAGACCGCGGCCGCCGCGCTGGTGCGCCTGGCCAACGACCGGGGCGGACCGGACAACGTCACGGCCGTGGTGGTGCGAACCGGAGCGGAGTCGGCGCAGGAGGACGATCGAACCCCGGCGTCGTAGCGCTCAGCCGTAGATCGGCCGGTCCTCCGCGAGCCGGTCGGCGGCCTGGCCGGGTGGCGCCTCGAGCAGCTCCAGCAGGGGAGCCGGATCGCGGGGCTCGGTGCCCGGGAGGGTGAACACCCGCAGCACCCGCGCCGAGTGGTGCAGCCCGCGGCTCAGGCGCGGAAGGTCGAGGATCCCCTCTGCGCCTGCCGAGGTCAGTCTGCGTACCTCGCCGCGTGCCCTGACCAGGAGGAGGCGCAGGTCCAGCATGGCCGGGTAGGATGGGTAGTCCAGCAGCACGATCCCATCTTCCAACCCCCACTCCCGCGCCAGCCTTCCCTCCAGGCGACGCGCCAGGCCCGGCTTCTCATGGAGCCAGGTCGGCGTGTCGGGCGGCAGCTCGTCCCCGAACAGCTCCACGCAGCGCTTGGGCAATCGCCGGTCGGTGAGCGCCGCGACCATGTCGCGGACGCGCCCGCCGGCGGCCTCGCCCGCGCTTCCCGCCCCCGCCTCGACCCGGTGCCGCAGCGTTCCGAACAGCTCCTCGTCCGTTCGGCCGGGAAGCTCGTCGCGTCCCAGCACTCCGGCCTCCAGGGCGGTCTCCACCAGCCGGCGGAACAACGCCGATGCCGCCCGCACGGTGTGGTGCCAGTAGACGTTCCGAAACATCTGGTACTTGGAGAACAGCAGCGACTCGAGAGCCGTGATGCCCTTCTCGGTCACGGCGAGCTCCAGGGGAGCCCCGGGCGCCTCGCGGGCCAGGGTGAGGGAGTCCAGGAGCCGATCCACGTCGACGGCCCCGTAGGGCACGCCGCAGAAAAAGCTGTCGCGGGCCAGATAGTCGATCTTGTCCAGGTCCAGGGAGCCCGCGATCAGTCCCTGGAGCGGGTGGCCGGATCGGCCCCGGATGAAGTCCGCCACCCGTGCGGGGCCGTCGGGCCGTACCTGCTCGAGGGAGCGGCGGATCGGGTCGGCCCCGAGGAAGAGGGCCGCGAGCTCCTCGTGGTGGCCGGGAAGCGAGTCCGGCTCGATCTCCTCCATGGCGTGGGAGAAGGCGTAGTGTCCCACGTCGTGGAGCAGGGCGGCGAGCGGCACGAGGGGAAGCTCCTCGCGCTCGGGAGGCGACAGGCTGGCCAGCGCACCGGCGCTCTCCAGGAGCCCCAGGGCGCGCTCGGCCAGGTGGTAGACGCCCAGGGCGTGGAGGAAGCGCGTGTGGACCGCGCCCGGATATACGAGGTGCGCGAAGCCGAGCTGCTTGACGCGCCGCAGGCGCTGGAACTGCGGGCTGTCGACCAGGGCGGCCGCCCGTGGACGCAGGCGGATGTTGCCCCACAGGGGGTCACGGACCGTGCGGGCTCGGACCATCCGGGAGCCCCGGTCTCGCCGTCAGCTCCGCGGCCGTCGCCGGCGGGCGGATGCCCACCCGGGACGGCGACGTTCCCGCCTCAGTAGACGGCCTCCTTGAGCTCGTCCGGGAAGGTCGGGAACCGGTCGAGCCACTCGCAGCGCGCCGCGCGCAGATCGGCCAGCCTGTCGGAAAGCTCGGATTCGCTGAAGTGCGCCGTCAGGTCGAACTTGGAGCCGCTCACGCCGGGCACCGACTTCGGCACCTCCATGCGGGACGCCTCGTCCGGGACCCATTCAATCTGGTCCCGCGCCACGGCCCTCAGGATGGCCACCGTGTCGAGGAGCCCGATCTTCTCGGCCCGCTCGCCCTGGCCGATCGCCCCGGTGTTGAGGATGTAGCAGTGCAGGTCCGGGTTCTCCTCCAGGATGTCCCGGAACAGCTCGCCTTCCCGTCCCTTCGGGCCCACGATGAACGGGTTGGTGCCCACCACCCGGACCGGCTCGCCCTTCGCGTTCGGGTCCGCGGCCGACGTCTTGATCGACTCGCCCAGCATGAACGCCACCGCCGCCTGATCGGCCGTGAGTCGGCCGATGGCGGGGACGAGCGGGTTGCGGGTGATGAAGAAGATGTCGGTGATCTTCTGCACGTCAATGGTGCCGTCCGTGTTCCGGACCTCGTCGATCGGCACCACGGCGCGGCCGTTGGAGGTGAGCTCCTCGTTGTAGAAGTCCACCGTGCCGTCGTCCTCGACCCACACGTTCTCGAAGATGGCGCGCTCGCTGGTGGCGGCGCCGTACAGCGCCTCCTGGTCGCGGGGGTTGAGCCCGTCGGTCTTGATGTAGAAGCCGCCGCCCTCGGTGCCCTTGCAGAACGCATCGGGCGTGAGCACGACCACGTCGTCCTGGCGGACGCGGACGTGCTCGCCCTTTCCCTCGTCGAGGTCGAAGTCGTGGCAGGTGAGGCTCGTCTTCCCCGTCCCCGAGAGGCCGAAGAACAGGAAGCCCTTCTCCACGAGCTCACCCGTGCGGGCGCTGTGGCTGTGCACCAGCTTGCTGCCGGCGTGCAGGCCGAGCCCCTTCCCCCGCGCCTTGGCCAGGTACATGGTCAGGCGCAGGAAGGACTTCTTGATCTCCCCGTAGTAGTCCGATCCGAGGACCCAGGTGACTCCCTCCTCCGGGTCCACGAGGATAGCCTTCTCGTGCGGCCACTCGGGGATGTCGATGGTGACGAAGTCGGGCTGGCCGTCCGGGTTTCCGGACTCGGTGAGGCTGGCGTCGAACATGTGCGCGAGCCTCGCGAACGGCCGCGTCACGTAGAGCCTGCAGTGGAGGCAGCCGAACCCGCTGGCCTCGCCCATGCACCGGTCCACGCGGATCAACTCGCGGCTCTCCAGGAACCGCTTGGCTTCCTCGATCGTCCCGAGGTCCGCCTGCGTCACCTCGCCGTCGACCGTGTTGCGGGTGTCCTTCGCGCTCCGGGCACGGTTCTGGGTGATGTAGGACGGGCTCCCGTACTCGGTCGTGCGCTCGTCGGAGCGAGCGAGCCCCCGGAGCTCCTCCCGGTCCGGATTGTCCAGGATGCCGCGGCACTTCGGCGGTGCGTCCGTGGCGATGCTCAAACTGCCTCCTCTATGCTTGGTACCGGCGGGATGCCGGCATCGTACCCTTCTATGGCGTGGCGGCTGCGACCGGGGTCGACTCCTCCACCACCGGCTCGCGTGCCTGTGCGTCGACCACCGAGATCGCCGCGAGATTGGCGATATCCACGACCGTCGAGCCCCGCTGCAATATGTGCACCGGTCTGTCCATGCCCAGCAAGACGGGTCCGATCGCCTCCGCCCCGCCCAGGCGGTGCAGGAGCTTGTAGCAGATGTTGGCGGCCGCGAGGTTCGGAAAAACCAGGACGTTGGCCGGGTCCTGCAACAGAGAGAATGAATAAGTCTCCCGGAGGATCTCGGCCACCACCGCCGTGTCGGCCTGCATCTCACCGTCGATGAGGATGTCGGGGCGGGTGCCCCGCACGAGCGCCACGGCATCCCGCACGCGCTCGGCCTCCGAATGTCGCACGGAGCCGAAGTTCGAGAAGGACAGCATGGCCACCCGCGGGCTCACGCCCAGCCGCCGGGCGAAGTCCGCCGTGGCGATCGCGATCTCGGCCAGGTCCTCCGAGGTGGGCGAGATGTTGACCGTCGTGTCGGCGAAGAAGTACAGGCGGTCCTGGAACACCATGAGATAGAGACCCGCGACCCGGGCCTGACCCGGAGCCGTGCCGATCGCCTGCAGGGCCGGTCGCAGGGCGTCGGGATAGTACATGTTGACGCCGGCGATCAGCGTGTCGGCGGCGCCCGAGTGGACCATCATGCTCCCGTAGTAGATCGGGCGGCGCATGAGCCACTCCGCGTCGGAGCGCGTGACGCCCCGACGCTGGCGAGACTTCCAGAACGACTCCGCATACTCGCTGCGGCGCTCCGAGGACGCGGGGTCGATGATCTCCACGCCCTCCAGGTCCACCTCTTCGACCTCGGCGACCTCCTGGATGCGCTCGCGGCTCCCCAGGAGGATGGGCGTTCCGATCCCCTCCTCCCGGATGACGCTCGTGCACCGCACGACGCGGGGATCCTCCCCCTCCGGGAACACGATGCGCTTGGGCGAGCGCCGCGCCTTGTCCATGATCGCGCGCATGAGCTCTCGGGCGGGCCCCAGCCGAGCCTCCAGCGCGGTCCTGTACTCGGCCAGGTCCAGCTCCCTCCGGGCCACGCCGGTCTTCATGGCCGCCTCCGCCACGGCGGGCGCCACCGACAGGAGGATGCGGGAGTCGAACGGCTTGGGGATGAGGTACTCTTCGCCGAAGCGGAGCCGGCCCTCCCCGTACGCGGCGCTCACGGCCTCGGGGACATCCTGCCTCGCCAGCTCCGCCAGCGCGTGCGTCGCCGCGAGCTTCATCTCGTCGTTGATGGCCCGGGCCCGGGCATCGAGCGCCCCTCGGAAGATGAACGGGAAGCCGAGGACGTTGTTGACCTGGTTCGGGTAGTCCGAGCGCCCCGTCGCCACGATGGCGTCGTCCCGGACCGCGTACACCTCCTCCGGCGTGATCTCCGGGTCCGGGTTGGCCATGGCGAACACGATCGGTCGGTCCGCCATCGCCGCCACCATGTCCCCCGTCACGGTCCCGCCCGCCGACAGCCCCACGAACACGTCCGCCCCGCGCAGGGCATCCTTCAGAGTGCGGGCCTCCGTGTCCCGTGCGTAGCGCGCCTTGTGTGGCTCCAGCTCGCCCCGGCCCCGGTAGATCACCCCCGAGCGGTCCGTCATCAGGATGTTCTTCGGGTCGGCCCCGAGGCGCACGTAGTGGTCGGCCGTGGCCACCGAGGCCGCCCCCGCCCCCGCGAATACCACGCGGACGGAGCCGATGGCCTTGCCCGTGAGCTCCAGGGCGTTGATGAGCGCCGCTCCGGAGATGATCGCGGTACCGTGCTGGTCATCGTGGAACACCGGGATGTCCAGCTCGTGCCGCAGGCGCTCCTCGATCTCGAAGCAGCCGGGCGCCGCGATGTCCTCCAGGTTGATCCCACCCACCGTGGGCTCGAGCATCCGGCAGAAGCGTATGACGTCCTCGGGGTCCGCGGCGTCGAGCTCGAGGTCGAACACGTCGATGTCCGCGAAGGCCTTGAACAGCACGGCCTTCCCTTCCATCACGGGCTTGCCGGCGGCCGGTCCGATGTTCCCCAGCCCGAGGACTGCGGTCCCGTTAGTGACCACGGCCACCAGGTTCCCGCGAGCCGTGTACAGGTAGGCGTCATCCGGATCCTCGACGATCGCGCGGCAGGCCTCGGCCACGCCCGGCGTGTAGGCCAGCGACAGGTCCCGCTGGGTGCGGGTCGGCTTGGTGGGCACGACCTCGATCTTCCCCGGCCTGCCTTCCGCGTGGTAGCGGAGCGATTCCCCTGTCCGGATCTTCCGCACGCTCCTCCTCCCTGTGGGCCTGTGGTCCGATGAACCCGTGGCCCTCGTCTTCCCGCAAGCCTTCGGCCAGCCATCCCCGGGGCGCAGCGGACCGTCCGCCCCGAGGCCGGGGGCCATCGTAACCGGACGCGCCCCCACGCTGCCAGCCATCCGCCCGGCGCTTGACACCTTCCGATCCGCCGGGGAAGTTACCGGCGCAACCCGAAAGAAGGCTCTCGCGGCGCCGGGGCGTGCCTCCTCCCGGGGGTCGCCACGGCCTTCCAGCGAAGCGGAGGTCCCGTGGAGAACCGATCCCACCGCATGGTGCATCTTGGCTACGGCAAGTACTGGCGCTCCGACCACATCGTCGGACTGCTGCCGATCGAGGAGGGGCGCGGGCCGGGCCGCAGAACCGAGGTGTACGTGACCAGCCGCGCGGAGCCGGTCATCGCCTCGCGAGCCGAGGACACCCTCCTGGACGACATGTCCGCGGGCCCGAGCCAGGAAGCCCGCGCCGACGAGCTGCGCTCGGCGGTCGAGGAGCTGCAGGGCGTGCTGCAAGGTCTGTCACCGGTCCTGCGTCGGATGCTTCGGAACGAGGGGGATTTCGACGTCAACGCCTGGTTGCGCCGGCTCGGCTCCCTTTCCGCGGGGGACCCGCCGGACGACGGTCAGGAGGAGCTCTTCCCGGCGGACTGAGCCCTCCCCCGAGCGGCGCTCGGGGCGCGTGGCCTGTCTCTTGCCCGTCACGTCGATCCTGGAACGAAGAGCACTCCGACGATCCCCGCGCGGGCGCCGTTCGAGATGGCCGAAAACCAGCGCATGGAGATCCTCGATCTCCTGGTCCTGCGCGCACCCGACGAGAAGAGCTGGAGCTCCCTGAGGGAGGCCGCCCGCGAGTTCGGCTGCACCCTCGAGCCCTTCACCGGTGACCAGAATGCCCGCGCCGGCGGGCTACGTGCCCGCCGGCACCCCGGGTCTCGAGGATTCCGCGGCGCTGTGCCGTGCGCTGCTCGACGGTACCCGCGACGAGGTGCTGGTCGCGGACGAGAACGGCACCGTCACCTTCGCCAGCCGCAAGCTGGCGTCACTGGCCGGTCACGAGCCCGAGGCGGCCGTGGGCCGTCCCGCCGACGACATCCTGCGGGCCATCGACCTCCCCTCCTTCGATCGCCTCCGCGGCATGCTGACCCGGGTGAGCAGCGCGCGCACCGAGGCCACCCTGGTGGACCTCGAAGGGCGAAGCCGCCCCGTGCTGCTGCGCGGCGTGAGCACCCGTCTCACGGGCGACCGGCGGCGGTTCGTATGGTTCATCACCGAGCTTACGCGGGTGCGCAGCGTGGAGCGGGCCAACCGCATCCTGCGCTCCGAGCTCGAGACGCAGTCGCGGCTCCTGGCGCTGGTCAGCCACGAGCTTCGCACGCCGCTCAACGTGATCCTGGGCCAGCTGTCGCTCCTGCAGGCGGGTCTGCGGGGAGAACTCGGGGCGGAGCAGAAGGACTCCGTCCAGCGCGCGGCGCGGGCGGGGCAGAGCCTCCTGGCCCTCATCAACAACCTGATCGACTTCGCCCGCCTCGAGGCCGAGGAGCTGGAGGTCGAGGACACGCCCTTCTCCATCAGCGAGATGCTGGAACAGGTCGTCGAGACCACCGACTCCCTGCTCTCGGAAGGCGGCCTGCGGCTCGTGGTGCACGCCGATGCGCCACGCGATCGAATGCGGGGCGACCCGGCGCGTACGCGGCAGATCCTGATGAAGCTGGTGACCAACGCGGTCAAGTTCAGCGAGCACGGGATCATCCGGATCGAGACGCGCATGGTGGAGGACCCGTCGGCCGAGCCCGCCAACACCCTGCCGCCGGCGACCCGTTTTCTGGCCCTCGACGTGCGCGATCCGGGGATCGGGATCGCCCCCGAGGAGATCGAGCGGGTATTCGAGCCCTTCCAGCAGACGGCCGGCCTTCTGAACCGACCGCAGGAGGGGACGGGGCTCGGCCTCACGATCGCTCGCCGGCTGGCCAGGCTCCAGGGCGGCGACCTCGTGGCCACGAGCCGCCCGGCCCAGGGATCGCTATTTACGCTGTACCTGCCCCTGGCGGACTGACCCCCGGCCGGAACGCGGGCCCGCCCGCGGGCGTACCCTCCATCCGTGTTCGAGCGAGCATCCCGAGCGGTGACGGCCGTGCTGGCGGTCGGTGTCCCGGCGGCGGCCGCCCTCGCGGTCCGGCCCCGCCCGGCCCGGGCCGCTTTGCTCGTGGCCGAGCCTGTCGCGCCCGGGCGCGCGACGGCACGGGACGGGCCGCCCGCAGCCGCTCCCGACACGGCTCCCTGGGACGGGCCCCGAGTCGAGGCGCTCGTGCGCGGCGCCATCCGGGCCCGCCGTGACGCCTGGTCGGACTCCAGCCTCCGGAATTTCGAGGCTCGGGTCGACGCCCACGTCTACTTCCTGGCCGGCGTTGGACCCGAGGAGGAGGTAGGCCGGGGGGAGGCCTCGCACGAGCGCGTGATCCGGGCCGACCAGCTCGCCCTGCGCGTCCGGTGGCAGGCTCCCGATGGCTCGGTCCAGACGATCATCGGCCGTCGCTCCCGTCAGCGGCTCCCCACGCCCATCCGCTACCACCTGGACCATCTCAGCCTGGTGATGGCCAACTTCGGCGACCGGATTCGCATAGGGGAGGGAACGGAGGTGCCGGGCGTGCTGCATCCGATCGCGCCCGGCGGACCCTCCTTCTACCGCTACCGGCTCGCCGACTCCATGACCATCCGCACGGCGGACCATCGGACCACGCTCTACCGGGTGGAGGTTCGTCCCCGGGACCTCTCCGACCCGGGCGTGGTCGGCAGCGTGTACCTGGATGGCGCCACCGGCGCGGTGGCCCGCATGCGCTTCACCTTCACGCCGGCATCCTACCGGGACCCCAGCCTGGCCAGCATCACGGTCGATCTCGAGGCCGCCCTGCGCGGCGGCCACTGGTGGCTCCCCGCCGAGCAGTGGGTCGAGATTCGCCGGCACGCGCGCTGGCTCAGCTTCCCGTTGACCGGGGTGATCCGCACCCACCTGGTCGTGCGCGACCTGCAGGTCAACGTCCGCGACATGCCGACCCTCCCTGCGGGCGCCAGGGTCATGACCCTGAGCAAGCCGAAGCTGCACGCCTATCACGGATGGCAGGAGGGGTTGTTCGACGACCCGGCGGCCTCGGACCTCACGGGAGCCATGGGGCCGGAGGAGGTGCGCGAGGAAGCCCGCAGGCTCGTGCGCGGTCGCTTCCTGGGAGGCGGCGGCCGGCTGAGCCCGGCCCTGCCCGACGCTTCGTCGGCGTTCAGAGTCCGGCGGGCCGAGGGCGTGCTGCTCGGAGCCGGCGTCCGCTACCGGCTGAACGACGTGAGCGCGCTGGACGGCTGGGCCGGATGGCCATTCGAGGCCGAGCTCCTCGAGTGGAGGGCGCGCTACCGGGGCGCCGTCGCGGGAGGCCGCCTGACGCTGGAAGCCTACGGACACCGCTTCACCGACATCGGCCCCTTCCAGGCGGCGCCCGGCGCCGTGTCCACGGCGGGCTTCATCATCGGGGGCGAGGACTTCACGGACCCCTACTTCCGTACGGGAGGTCGTGCGTCGATCACCTTCCCGGCGTGGGGCGGATCGCTGTCGACCGGCATCCGGCTGGAGCGGCAGCGCTCCGCCCACCTGGTCGCCTACCCGCCCCGGGACGAGCTCACGCGGCCGGTGAGGCCGGCGCGCCCGGGCGACCTGGCCGCCCTCGAGCTGGACTGGCAGAGCTCGTTCGGGGGTCCGGCCTCCGGGAGCTGGCGTGCCGACGTGGACCTGCTCGGAAGCAGCTCGGAGGTGGGGGACTTCGGCTACACCAGGGAGATCGTCACGCTGGGCGGTCGCTCCAATCCCGGAGCGGCGCCGTGGGGCTGGGAGGCGCGGCTGGGTCTGGCGCTCGTGACCGGTTCCCCGCCGCCGCAGTCTCTCCTCCTCGAGGGGGGGCGTGGCACGGTCCCGGGCTACGCCTTCCGGGCGTGGGGAGGCGATCGCGCAGCGTTCGCCAACCTGGCCGTGACGCACCAGGTGATCGGCACCTTCGTTCGCGTGCGGGCCCTGGCCGCGGTCGGCTGGGTCGATCGCGGCCCGGCCGCCGGGGCCGCCGCCGTCTGGGATTCCGTCTACGGAGCGGCTTCCGTGCACGACTCCAGGGGTCTCAGACCTTCCGCCGGCGCGGGCCTGGACTTCCTGGACGGGATCCTGCGAGTGGAGGCGGCGCGCGGGCTGGACCACGGATTCTGGGAGTGGATGGTGAGCGTCGATCCTCGGATCGGCAGCATACTCTGAGGCGCACATGACCAAAGTGCTCATCCTGGATGGGGCGGCCGTCGAGCGGCTGCTCGAGGTGGAGCCGCTGCTCGCGGCCCTCGAAGAGGCCTTCCGGAAACTGAGTGCCGGAGAGGCCTCCGTGCCCCCGCGGGTCGCGGCCCGCACGCCGCACGGCCTCCTGGGCGCCATGCCCGGCTACGTGGAGGGCGCCGGACTGGCCTCGAAGCTGGTGACCGTGTTCCCCGGCAACGACGACGGGGAGCACCCGTCGCACCAGGGCCTCATCGTGCTGTTCGACGAGCGTAGGGGGGCGCCGCTGGCCGTCATGGACGGCATCCGGATCACGGCGCTCCGCACCGCGGCCGCCACGGCCGTGGCCACTCGTCACCTGGCCCGGGACGACGCCTCGGTCCTGGCCATCCTCGGTGCCGGAGTCCAGGGCCGGGCCCACCTCGAGACCGTGCCCCGGGTCCGGGCCCTCCGCGAGGTCCGCGTCGCCTCGCGCACGCCGGCGCACGCACGGGCTCTGGCGCGGGAGGCGCCGTCCCTGCTGGCCGGATCCGCGGGCGACGGATCCGCGCCCGAGGTCGTGGCCTGCGAGACGTTCGAGGAAGCGGTGCGTGGCGCGGACATCGTGTGCGCCTGCACGGACGCCCACCACCCGGTGATCGAGTTCGACTGGCTGGCACCGGGGGCGCACGTCAACTCGGTGGGTGGAAGCGCCGGCAGGGAGCTGGACGCGGCCACGGTCTACCGGGGCCGGCTGTTCGTGGAGTGGCGCGGAGCCGTCACCAGCGCGCCTCCGGCGGGAGCCGGCGAGCTTCAGGGGCTCGATCCGGATACGGCCGTGGAGCTGGGCGAGCTACTGGCGGGCGGCCGCTCCGGCCGGGGGTCGGACCGGGAGATCACCGTGTACAAGTCGACCGGCCACGCCGTCGAGGACGTGGCCGCGGCGCGGCTCGTCTACGAGCGCGCCCTGCGCGCGGGCCTGGGTACGACCGTCTCGATCTAGGCCGATCCGCGGCCGGGGCCCCGGTCCGCCGCGGCCGCGGGACGTCCCTCGATCCAGCTCAGGGCTTGCACGCGTACCACGTGCGGCCCACTCCGATCTCGACCCGGAGCGGCACCTCCAGGGTCATGGCCCCCTCCATGGCCGCGCGGACCGTCTCGCGCGCCTCCTCCACCGCGCCCTCGCGCACCTCGAACAGCAGCTCGTCGTGCACCTGCACGAGCATGCGCGTCCGGTCGGGGTCGAGCTCGTCGTGCAGCCGGATCATGGCCAGCTTGATCAGGTCGGCCGCCGACCCCTGGATGGGCGAATTGGTGGCCGTGCGCTCCCCGAACCCGCGCACGCCGGGGTTCCTGGAACGGATCTCCGGAATGTAGCGCCGCCGCCCGCTGAGGGTCTCGACGTAGCCCTTCTCGCGGGCCTCCTCCTTCATTCGCTCCAGGTAGGCCTTCACGCCCGCGAAGCGCTCGAAGTAGCCCTCGATGAAGCGCGCCGCCTCACGCCGAGAGATCCCGAGCTGCGCCGCCAGGGCTGCCGGTCCCTGGCCGTAGATCGTGGCGAAGTTGATGGTCTTGGCGCGATCCCGCATGCCGCCGTTCACGTCCTCCGGCTTCACGCCGAAGATGCGCGCCGCCGTCTCCCGGTGGATGTCGCGACCCTCCCGGAAGGCCCGCACGAACGCGGGGTCGCCGGACAGGTGCGCCAGGATACGGAGCTCCACCTGGGAGTAGTCCGCTCCCAGGAAGGTCCACCCCTCCTCGGCCACGAAACCCTTGCGGATCTCGCGCCCCAGGACCGATCGGATCGGGATGTTCTGGAGGTTGGGCTCGGAGGAGGACAGACGCCCCGTGGCGGCGATGGTCTGGTTGAAGCTGGTGTGGACGCGGCGCGTGTCGGGATTGACCAGGCCGGGGAGGACGCTGACGTAGGTCGAGTTCAGCTTGTCGAGCTCCCGGTATTCGAGGATGAGCCGCGGGATCTGGTGGCCGCGGGCGGCGAGCTCGGTGAGCACGCTTTCGTCGGTCGACGGCCCCGTCTTGGTCCGCTTGAGGACCGGGAGCTCCAGCCTCTCGAACAGGAGCTCCCGGAGCTGCGGCACCGAGCGCAGGTTCACCTCCTCGCCGGCGATCTTCTGGATCTCCTCCTCCACCAGCCGGAGCTCCCGGGAGATCCGCTCCTGGAGCTTCTCGAAGAAGGCGAGGTCCAGCCCGATCCCGGTCATCTCCATGTCGGCGAGCACCGGGACGAGCGGCACCTCGATGCGCTCCAGGAGCTCGAGCATGGCGTGCTCGCGGAGCTCGCGCTCGAGCACCCCGGCCAGCCGCAGCGTGTAGTCCGCGTCCTCCCCGGCGTACTGGAGGGCGTCGTCCAGCGAGACCTCGGCGAAGGAGATCTGGGAGGCCCCGCTCCCGCACACGTCCTCGTAGGAGGTCAGCTTCCGGCCCAGCCGGTCCATGACCAGGATGTCGAGGGCGTGCTCGCGCTTCCCGGGATCGAGGCAGTAGGAGGCCAGCGAGGTGTCGAACCGGATCCCCCCGATCTCCCCGCCGGCCCTGCGCAGCACCACGAGGTCGTACTTGATGTTCTGCCCCACCTTGGCCACCTCCGGATCGGCCAGCAGGGCCCGCAGCGGTTCCATCGGCTCATCGGTCAGGGCGGGGAGGTTGTCCGGCTCGCGGGCGTCCAGCGCCAGGGCCGGCTCGCCGTCGGGCCCGGTCTCGGTCATGGGCGGTACGTGCCCGACCGGCAGGTAGAAGGCCCGGCCCGGCTCGGCGGCCAGCGAGATCCCGACCAGCCGCGCTCTCATCGGGTCGAGGGACGTGGTCTCGGTGTCCACGGAGAGTAGAGGGCCGATCCCGGGTCCCTCCTCCGCCTCCCCGCCGGAGCCCTCGGCGCCCCGGGCGCCCACTTCCCCTCGCAGCGCGGCGCGAAGCTCGCCGACCACCTCGGCCAGACGCTCGACGGAGGTCACGAGCTCGTAGTCCTCCTGGACCTGGTCGCCCTTCCCTTCGGGCGCGTATTCGCGCAGGAGGGTGTGGAACTCCAGGGCGAGGAACAGGTCGCGGAGCCGCCTGCGATCGGGAGGCTCCCGGCGGAAGCGCTCCAGGTCGAGCGACACGGGCGCATCGCGCCGGATGGTCACCAGCTCCCGTGAGAGCCGGGCTCCATCGGCGGCTCCCTCCAGGGCGTTCCGGGCCCGGGTGCTCTTGACCTCGTCCACGTGGGCCAGGACGCCTTCGAGACTCCCGAAGCGCTCCAGGAGCTTGGGCGCCGTCTTCTTCCCGATCCCGCGCACGCCCGGGACGTTGTCCGAGCTGTCGCCGATGAGAGCCAGATAGTCGGGCACCTGGGCCGGTGGCACGCCCAGCCGCTCGTCGGCGTTGTCCGGGGACACCCACTCGGCATCCACTCCGGCGGGGCCGCCCCGCCCGGGGTTCAGGAGCCAGAATGTGCTCGTCGATGAGCTGGTAGAAGTCCTTGTCCCCGGAGATGATGACCGTCTGGAGCCCCGTCCCCTCGGCCTCGGCGGCCAGCGTCCCGATCACGTCGTCCGCCTCCCAGCCCTCGGCCTCGACGACGGGTACCCGGAACGCCTCGACCAGCTCCCGACAGCGAGGCAGGGAGGCCTCGAGCTCGTCCGGCATCTTCTCTCGCGTCGCCTTGTACTCGGGGTGCATCTCGGTCCGGAAGCTGTCGCCCGCGTCGAACACGACCGCCAGGTAATCGGGCCGGTGGTTGTCCAGCACGTCGATGAGGAAGCGCGCGAGGCCGTACGGCGCGGAAGTGTTCTCCCCCTTCGAGGTGGTGAGAGGGCGGCTGATCATGGCATAGAACGCCCTGTAAATGAGGGCGTAGCCGTCGATCAGGTAGAGGATCGGGCGGTCGAACTCGGGGACGGATACGTCGTTCACGGCTCTCCGTGGCTGTAAACGGTTGCGCCCCGCGCCGGGGGCGCGGGGCGCGGCGGCGCCCGCACGGGACGGGCGTGTTAACTGCGGCGGGACCCTGCGGTCAGACCCGGGTCACGCGCGTCGCGTGAAGGCCCTTGTCGCCCTTGGCCAGCTCGAACTCGACTTCCTGCCCCTCGGCCAGGGTCTTGAAGCCGTCCATCTCAATGGCGCTGTAGTGGACGAAGATGTCCTCGCTGCCGTCCGGCGGCTCAATGAAGCCGTAGCCCTTGGCGTCGTTGAACCACTTCACGGTACCTCGGGGCATGGAACTCCTCCTGCGCGGATGAACGGGTGGGGGACACGAGTTCCATCGTATTCCGGGTCTCCGGCGTCGTCAACAGCCCCGCGGGCGGCGGGCGGGACCCGGGTATACGGCGGCTCGCGGATGCGTCGCGGGCGTGGGCCCGCACGGCCGCTAACCGGTGCCCAGGGCCGAATCGGCCGCGGTCGACGCCGGCCCCAGGTCGTGGAGCTTCCGGTAGAGGAGCTCGTTGCGGAGGACAGCCTTCACGTAGCGCCGTGTCTCCGCGAAGGGGATCGCCTCCACGAACAGCTCCGCGTCCGCGCGGCGCTCGGGGAGCCGGCGCCATCAATGCCACCGGGTCGGGCCCGCGTTGTACGCCACCAGCGCCGCCAGCCGGGATCCATCGTAGCGTGCGAGGAGCTCGGACAGGTAGCGGGCACCCAGCTGGATGTTCACCCCGGGATCCAGGAGATCCGTGGAGTCCGGCTCGGGCAGGCCGGCGTTCCGCGCCACCCGCCGCGCCGTGACCGGCATGAGCTGGGTGAGACCCACGGCCCCCGCGTCCGAGACGGCTTCGGGGTCGAAGGCCGACTCCTGTCGCACGACGGCGGCCAGGAGGGCCGGGTCGACGTTGACCTGGCGGGCCGCGGCAATGAGGGTGTCCCGGTACGGAAGCGGGTACACCGCCCTGAGCAGGGACTCGTCCCACTGGCCGCTCCGCGCCGCGAACGCGCTCCAGGCCATCCCAATGGCGGGGCTCGACCAGCCGGCCTCCTCCAGCCGATGGGCCAGCTCCAGGCGGTCCGCACCCTGCTTCACCAGCGCTTCCCGGGCGGCAGCCAGCTCGGTGAGGGCCCGCGGCCTCCACCCCAGCTCTCGGAGCAGATTCATGCGCGCCAGCAGGGTGTCGACCCGGTCGCTCCAGGCCGGGGCGGGCTCGGGCAGCGTATCCGGATCCACGCCAGCCAGGACGTCTCCTCCCAGCCGATCCGCGGCGCGCAGTCCGTAGTAGCCGACGGGGTCGGTACGCGCCACGCGCCCGTACAGCCCCAACGCCGCCAATGTGTCACCGGCGGCCTCGCGGGCCCGGCCCTCCCAGTAGACCGCCGCCGACGCCCAGGCGCCCCTGGGGCTACGGAGCCGATAGCTCCGGAAGCGGACCGCCGCCCCGGCGTAGTCCTCCTGGAGGAAGGCCACGAAACCGAGCCTCATGAGTGCCAGGCCACCGTAGTAGGAGCGCGGAAAGCGCGCCGAAGTGCGCTTCAGCCAGGTTCGCATGGACGTGAGTCGCCCTCGATCGTGCGCCAGGTCGGCCAGGAGGTAGGCCGCGCGCGCCGCGGCGACACCCCGGCCGCGCGCGGCTCGCCGGAAGGCGGACTCGGCCCCCGAGCGACGGCCACGCCGCAGCGCATCCGTGCCCACGGCCAGCTCCATCGCGGCCCGCACGGAGTCGGGCGTCGCCTCGCGGCCCACCCACGGTTGGACCGCCACATCCACGCCCGGCAGCCCGGCGTCCAGGCGGGTTTCGGCGAGCCGGAGCGAAAGTCGGGCCCGCCGGGCCGCCGGCGCCGCGCGCACCGCACGAGCCAGGAGCTCGGCCGCGTGCCCGGACCGGCCCTCCCGGCGTTCGGCCATGGCCACGTCGCGCAGCGTCTCCCAGCCGTCGTCGAGTGCCAGGAGGCTGTCGCCCGCCCCGCGCGGCACGCCCTCCGCCTGCAGGGCTCGGCGGTAGCCCGCCGTGGCGGCGGCCGTGTCGCCGGCGCCGAGGAGGACCGGCGCGGCCCGACCCGTCCACAGCTCCGGATCCCAGCGGGCGTCCACGGACGCGGCCACCGCCGCCAGCGCGGCCGGAGGCTCCGAGTCCCCCGCGACCAGCGCCGCGCGCGCCAGCTCGAGGTCGATGGAATCGGCTAGAATGCTCGGATCCGAACGAAGGCGAGCGGCCAGCGACTGCGCCCAGGCCGGGAGGCCCGCGCGGGCCGCCTGCTGGAGGGCGGAAAGCCCGAGCCATCCGGAGATCTCGGGGCGGCCACGTGCGGCCGCCGCGTACAGCCCGCCGGCGGCGGCGTGCTGGCCGGCGGAGGCCAGCCGGTCGGCCCTCCCGGTGAGGGCCCGGAGGGAGTCGAGCGAGAGGGTGTCCGGCCGGACGAGCATCTCCCGGTCGGTCGCCGCCGTACCGGCGCCGACCCGGGCCAGGGCCGGCGGCGAGAGCCCCGCCACGGGACCGACGGCCAGGAGCGCGAGGCCGAGCATGGCCGTCGACCGGGGAGCCGCCGCCCCGCGACGACGGCGGACGGGGAGCACGACCCGCCGTCCGGCACCGGGATCTCGATCGCGCCGATCACGTGTCCCGGGCATCGTCTCGGTCTCCCACATCCCCGTCCCACACCCGACTGCGCGAAGGGCCCGGGATGCGATCCCGGGCCCTCGCCGCCACCGTTCAGCTTGGGAGGTCCGGGCGGTCGGAGCCGCCGGCGGCCTCCGCGTCGCGCGTCAGCCCGCGGCGCGGCCCGTGTCGTGCTCGTGGAGAGCGTCGATCATCTTCTGCGTGCTCTCCTCCATCGAGAGGACAAGGCGGTCCACCTGCGTCACGAAGTAGTTGTGCGCGATGTTGATCGGGATCGCGATCGTGAGACCGGCGGCCGTCGTGATCAGGGCCACCTTGATCCCGCCCGCCACCAGCGTGGCCTCCACCTCGCCGGCGATCTGGATGGCCTGGAAGGCCTGGATCATCCCGACCACCGTGCCGAGGAAGCCGAGCAGCGGCGCGACGTTGGACAGGGTGGCCAGCCACACCAGGCCGCGCTCGAGGCCGGCCAGCTCGATCACGCCGGCGTTCTCGACGGCACGCATGGCCCGCTCGGCGCCCTCGTCGTGGCGGCGCAGGCCGGCCTTCAGGATCCTGGCGGCGGGAGCCTTGGACTCCTCGCAGCGCTGCAGGGCCGCGTCGAGCTTGTGCTGAGCGATGAGCTCATCGACCTCGCCGAGCAGCGACCGGGTACGCGCGGACTTCGTCATCAAGTCGATGAACTTCCAGACGATGATGATGGCCCCGGCGACGGCGCAGAAACCGAGCGGGTACATCATGAAGCCGCCCGCCTTCCACAGTTCTCCGAAGTGCAGCTTCTGTCCGGCACCAATGGTTGGCGTGGCGGCCTGCAGCAGCAGGAGCGCCAATGCGGTGAGACTGCTCAAGGTCACCTCCAGCGTGCTCGTTCCTTACCGGGCCCGCAACCACGCAGGAAGCTACGCGTGCCGGACCGCACCCGATCGACAGTAGGCCCGAGAACCTATTCGGGGCTCCGATGGGCTGTCAAGCCGGGGGCTCGTCCGCGACCCCCGCTGGCGGGTCGATCCCCTCGGCCACACGCCAGGCCGGCGTCTTGATGCAGCGGGCCCATCCCTCCGGACGCTTGCGTTCGAGTGGCGGAAGCGTGGCCCGACAGGCGGCGTCCCGCTCCGGGTGCATACACCGCGGCTCGAACGGGCAGCCCCCCTCCGGCACGGACCCGGCCCGCGCCTCTCCGCGCACCGGGGCGTGCGCACGCCGGCCGGGGCGCGGCCTCGGGACCGCCTCCAGGAGCGCCCGCGTGTACGGGTGCAGGGGACGTCGGAACAGCTCCTCGCACGTCCCCGATTCCACGATGCGGCCCATGTACATGACCGCCACGCGCTGGGCCACGTGGCGAACGACGGCCAGGTCGTGGGCGATGAACAGGTAGGTGAGACCAAGATCCCGCTGCAGGTCCGAGAGCAAGTTGAGGACCTGGGCCTGCACGGACACGTCGAGGGCGCTCACCGGCTCGTCCGCCACCACGAGGTCGGGCTCGACGCTGAGCGCGCGGGCGATCCCGATCCGCTGGCGCTGGCCGCCGGAGAACTCGTGGGGATAGCGCCCGGCGTCCTCGGGATCGAGGCCGACGCGGCGCAGCAATTCGGCGACCCGCTCGGGAACCCGTTCCCGCGGCACCACGCCGTGGACGCGGAGCGGCTCGCCCAGCGCCTCGCCGACCCGGATGCGAGGATTGAGCGAGCCGACCGGGTCCTGGAACACGATCTGGGCACGGCGCCGGAAGGAGAGGAGGTCGGCGCCCGAGAGGCCGTGCACATCGGCGCCGTCGAAGCGCACGGTCCCGGCGTCCGGGCGCTCCAGCCCGAGGACGATCCGGGCCGTCGTCGACTTTCCGCAGCCCGACTCCCCGACCAGCGCCAGGGTCTCTCCGCGGCGGAGCTCGAAGGAGACGTCCCGCACGGCACGGATGGCCTCGCCCCGCCGCCGGAAGGCACCGCCGGATGCCGCGTAGGTGCGGGCGATCCCCTCGACCTCGAGGAGGGGCCCGTCGCCGGCGGGGGCCGCCGAAGATGCCGGCCCGGTCACGCCTCACCCTCCGTCCCGGGCGAGAAAGCGGCCGGCAGGCGGCGGTCCGGCTCCTCGACGAGCCAGCACCTCGAGCGTCCGCCCCCGACCGTCTCCAGAAGCCCGGGCTCCGCCCCCCGGCATCGCTCCCACGCGTGCGGGCAGCGTGGATGAAACCGGCACCCGTCGGGCCACCGGGCCGGGTCGGGGACGTTTCCGGGGATAGCGGTCAGCCGCTGGACGCGCCGGTCCGGGTCGGGCACCGCGGCCATCAGGCCCGCCGTGTACGGATGCGCGGGCGCCTCGAACAGGGCCTCTACGGTGGCCGTCTCCACGATCCTTCCGGCGTACATCACCGCCACGCGGTCCGCGACCTCGGCGACCACGCCGAGGTCGTGGGTGATGAGCAGGATCGCCATGCCCAGCTCGCGCTGCAGGTCGAGGAGCAGCTCGAGGATCTGGGCCTGGACGGTCACGTCCAGCGCCGTGGTGGGCTCGTCGGCCACCAGAATGGAGGGGCGGCAGGCGAGCGCCATCGCGATCATCACCCGTTGCCGCATCCCCCCGGAGAGCTGGTGAGGATAGGCCCGGATCCGGTCCGCGGGCTCCGGGATCCCGACGCGCTCGAGCATGCGGACGGCCTCGGAGCGGGCCTCATCGGCCGGCAGCCCCCGGTGGATCCGGATGCCCTCCTCGACCTGCCGCCCGATCGTCAACACCGGGTTCAGGCTGGTCATCGGCTCCTGGAACACCATGGCGATCTCGCCGCCGCGCACCGCACGCAGCCGACGCTCGTCGGCACCGACCAGCTCCTCGCCACGCAGTCGCACCGAGGAGCCGCCCACGATTCGCCCCGCTGGTCGGGGCACCAGGCCGAGCAGGGACAGGGCGGTGACCGACTTGCCGGAGCCGGACTCGCCCACCAGCCCCAGCGTCTCTCCGGCCCGCAGCTGGAAGGAGACCCCGTCCACCGCGCGGGCCTCGCCCGAGCGTGTCCGGAACCAGGTGCGCAGCTCCTCGACCTCGAGCAGCGGCACGTCGAGGCGGGAGGGAGTGTCCATCACAGCCCCCGCGCGTGCCGCGGGTCGAGGGCGTCGCGCAGCCCGTCCCCGACCAGATTGAAGCTCATCACCGTGAGCACGATGGCCAGGCCCGGAAAGGCCGCGATCCACCAGGCGTTCAGCATCACGTCCCGGCCCGAGGCCACCATGTTGCCCCAGCTCGCGGTGGGCGGCTGAACGCCGAGGCCGAGGAAGCTGAGCGCCGCCTCGGCCAGGATCGTGTTCCCCACGCCGAGCGTGGCCGCGACGATCACGGGAGTGAGCGCGTTCGGGAGGACGTGCCGCACCAGGATGCGCCAGCGGCCCAGTCCGAGCGCGCGCGCCGCCTGGACGTAGTCCTCCTCCCGGATCGACAGCACCTGGCCGCGGACGATGCGCGCGGTCCCCATCCAGCCGGTCAGCCCCAGCACGAGAATCACGAGGCCCAGGTGCGGCTCGAACAGCGCCACGAGAGCAATGAGAAGGACGAGACGGGGGAAGCTGAGCAACAGGTCGACGCCGCGCATCGAGGCGGTATCCATCATCCCGCCCGCCAGGCCGGCGCCCGAGCCAACCAGCGTTCCCACCGTCATCGCGATCGCGACCGCGACGAAGCCGATCGTGAGGCTGATGCGAGCGCCGTACAGGACGCGGCTGAGCACGTCCCGCCCGAAGCGGTCGGTGCCGAGGGGGTGCGCGACGGACGGGGGCAGGAAGCGGGTCGCGACCACGGCGTGCTGGGCGTTGGGGTCGAAGGGCGCCAGATAGGGGGTCAGGAGGGCGACGAGGATGAGGGCCGCGAGCAGGACGAGCCCGATCGACGCCTGCCGGTGGCGCGCGAACGCCTCCCAGTCGATGGGGCCCACCGGAGCATCCGAGGCCTTCCGTGGCTCCCGGCGGAGCCATCCGAGGGCGGCCACTGGACAGGCGACCAGACAGGCCACGAGCGTGGCCAGGGCCAGCCACTGGTCGGCGGACCCGCCGCGCAGGGTGAAGACGATCCGTCCGAGGCGCAGGGCGGTCAGCGCCCACAGGAACGCCCAGGCCGCCAGGACGGCGGCGCCTCCGCTCCTCCCCGACAGCGCGGCGCGCGCGCCCGGCAGCAGGAGGTCCAGGACCAGGCCGGCTCGCCTCATCGGTCCTCGTAGCGCACGCGGGGATCCACGGCGGCATACAGCAGGTCCGCGACCAGGTTGCCGAGCACCACCAGGGCGCCGAACAAGAAGGTCGCGGCCATCACGACCGGATAGTCCCGGGCCAGGATCGCGTTGTAGAGGAGACGGCCCATGCCGGGCCACGAGAACACCACCTCGATGACCACCGTCCCCCCGAACAGGAGCGGCAGGTACAGGCCGAAGAGGCTCACGATGGGAAGGAGGGCGTTGCGGAGGGCGTGTCCCAGGATGACCCGGCGCTCGGGGAGTCCCTTGGCGCGCGCAGTACGGATGTAGTCCTGTCCCACCACCTCGAGCATGGAGCCGCGCATGTACCGGGCGACCCCCGCGGCCGAGGCCAGGCCGAGCGCGATGACCGGCAGCACCAGGTGCCGGGCGCGGTCGGCCACCCTCCCCCACCAACCCAGGTACTCGTGGTCGATCGACACCATCCCGGAGATGGGCAGGTGCAGCCAGGAGGAGATCGCCGGGCTCGACACAAGCAGGATCAGCATGAGCCCGAGCCAGAAGCCGGGCACCGAGTAGATGGCCAGGCCGAGGAGCGTGAGGACCTGGTCGGCGGCCGAGTACTGACGCACCGCCTGGACGACGCCGGCGGCGCAGCCGATCACGAAGATCAGGACCAGCGAGATCCCGCTCAGGAGGAGGGTGTTGGGGAGAGCGTCCAGGATCACCGCCGACACGGGCCTGTGCTGGCTGAAGCTGTAGCCGAAGTGACCCGTGAAGAAGGAGCGCAGCCAGTCCAGGTACTGGACCGGGAGCGGGCGATCGAGCCCCAGGTTCCTGCGCATCTGCTCAATGACGTCCGGCGGGATGTTGGGGTTGAAGTACGCGGTGGTCGGGTCCCCCGGCGCCAGGTGGAGCAGGAGAAAGGTCAGCGTGACGATCCCGAGCAGGAGCGGGATCGCCCCGAGCAGGCGCCGGCCCGTGTAGCGCAGCACGCCGCCCGGCCCGCCTCAGCGGGGCCGGGGCACGAGCCCCCAGCGCGCCGCCGTGCGCAGTTCCCCGCGGACGTCTACGGCCACACCCCGGAGCGTGTGACGCAGGGCCACGGCCCGGTCCTCGTTGAACAGGAAGGTGTAGGGCTGGGCCTTCTCCACCATCTCGGCGTAGCGCCGCAGGAGCCGCCTCTTCCGGTCCAGGTCCAGGGCACGCGGGATCGAGTCCATGACGGCGTCCAGGGCCGGATCGCAGTAGCCGCTGAATTGGACGGGCTCGTCGCGGCGGTCGCAGGCCCAGTAGTCACGGTCGTCGATGACCAGGTCCTCGGTCCACGACAGCAGGAATGCGTCGAAGAGCCGCTCGGGACTCTGGATCGCCTGGGCCAGGGCAGCGAACTCCCGGGTCCTGGGAACCAGCGCCACACCGACCTTCGCGAGGTCCGCCTGGAGCATGACGGCAATGTCCTGCCGCGTCTGGCTCTGATTGGTGAGGAGCTCGAAACGGAAGGGATGGCCGTTCCGGTCCAGGACGCCGTCGCCATCGGTGTCCTTCCAGCCGGCGGCCGCGAGCAGCGCCCGGGCGGAGTCCGGGTCGTAGGGGATCGGACGCCACGCCGTATCGTAAGCCCAGTGCCACGGGCCGAGCGGGCCCGTCGCCACGCTCCCGAGGCCGGCCCGCACCGTCTGCAGGATCTGGCTGCGGTCCATGGCCATCGTGAGCGCCCGGCGCACCCGCGCATCCGCGAACAGGGGACGTCGCGTGTTCCAGGCCACGAACGCGTACGACGTGGAGGGGAAGGAGAGCACCTCCAGGCTCGTGTCCCCGCGCACCCGCTCGACCTGGTCCGGGGGCAGGTTGAGGTACAGGTCCACGTCCCCGCGCTCGAGCTCGGTGAGCTCGGTGCTCTCGTCCGGGACGATCCTGTAGATGAGACGGTCGATTCGGGGGCGACCGCCGAGATCGGCGGGGAAGTCCGGATTGGCCTCGAACACCCAGCGGTCTCCCTGGTCGTGGCTCACGAAGCGGAACGGACCGTCGCCCACCGGCGCCGTCGAGTTGAACGCCGCCGTGGCCAGAGCGGAGTCGGGCACGCTTCCCAGCACGTGCTCGGGCACGATCGGCACCTGGGACCACGCGTACAGGAGCTGGCTGTAGGGCCGCAGCCAGAAGCGGACCGTGCGGGGCCCCTCCACCTGGACCGAGTCCCAGCGGTCGAAGTAGGCCCGGTTGGGGAACGGGAGGTCGGGGTCCTTGGCCTTTCGGAAGGTGAAAGCCACGTCGCCGGCGGTGACCGGCTCGCCATCCTGCCACTTCACGTCGTTCCGGAGGTGGAAGACGATCTGCGAGCTGTCGGCGTTCAGATCCCAGGAGCTGGCCAGCCACGGCACCGGCTGGAGATCCGCACCGAGCTGCACGAGTGGCATGAACAATACATAGCGCTCGATCTGGCTGGCGAAGTAGTCGGGCGGCGGAACCAGGGGGTCGACCCCTGGAATCTCCGCCCGAGCGGAGACCACGACCGTGCCCCCGTGCCCGGCCGAGTTGGCCCCCGGGGGCGGGGCGTGTCCGCCCGTCTCCCCGCCGCCGCAGGCCCACGCCGCCAGCGCCGCCAGCACCAGGATCCGGCCGGAGAGGCGACCCCCCGGCCGGCCATCCCGCTGGGACCGCCGCGGCCGCCTCACCGCTGCGCCTGCCCGGTCCAGCGCCAGCCCGGCAGCGTGAACAGCTCGCCCCTCGCATCCATGTGCACCCCCTCCAGGTCGCGGCTCACTCCGGCCAGCTCATCGTTCCAGAACAGGAAGGTGAACGGCTGATCCCGTTGCAGGACCTTTTCGAACGCCGCCCACGTGCGCCGGGCCCGCCCGGGATCGCTCGTCCGCGTCCCCACCTCCATGAGGCTGTCGGCGACCCGGTTCGAGTAGGAGCTCCGGTTGGCGCTGCCCGGCGTGTTCGCCGCGCGGGTCGAGAACAGGGGCCTCGGGTCCACCCTGAAATTGTCGAGGACCCAGTTCGTGAGCACGGCCTGGAAGTTCCGGGCCCGGTGACGGCTGAGCACCGTCTGCCACTCCAGTAGCTCCGGGTCGACCTCGATCCCCACCTTCCCGAGCTGGGCCTGGATCATCTGGACCAGGTCCGGGAAGGTGGCGTTGGCCTGGCTGGCCAGGAGGCGGAACCGGAACGCGACGCCGTTCCGGTCCAGGACGCCGTCCCCGTCGGTGTCCCGCCATCCCGCCCGGGCCAGCAGAGCCCGGGCGGAGTCCGGGTCGTACGGGAGCGGTTGGAGGTGCGGAGCGTACGGGTGCCACGGCGGGATGGGACCGACCGCCGGCCGGCCGTGTCCGTACAGGGTGGCCTGCAGCAGGGCATGGCGATCGATGGCCATGGTGAGGGCCCGGCGCACGGCCGGGTCCCGGAACAGGGAGTCGCGGGTGTTCCACCCGAGGTAGGTGAACTGGCGCCAGGGGAAATCGGCCAGGCGGGCCCGCCTGGCCCCCTCCAGCCGCGGCGCCTCCTGGGGCTCGAGCGGTCCATCGACCTGAAGGTCCCCCCGCAGGAGTTCCTGCAGCCGGGTGGTCGCCTCGGGAAGGATTCGGTAGGAAACGCGGCGGATGGCCGCCGGCCCGCCGAGCGCCGCCGGGAAGGAGTCCACGGCCTCCAGGAGGATCTCCTGTCCCGCCTCCCAGCGCACCACGCGGTAGGGCCCGCTCCCCACCGGCTGGCGCCCGAAGGGAGCCTCGGCCACGTGCGCCGGGTCGACGCCCTCGAGGACGTGCTTCGGCACCGGCGGCCACACGAAGTCCTGCAGGGGGTCGGCGTGCGGCTCGGAGAAGCGGAAGCGGATGCGGTGCGGCCCCAGGACTTCGGCGCTGTCGACGTCGGTAAGGTAGGCCGCCGCCAGCGGCGAGGCCGTGGCCGGGTCCTTGGCCAGGTCGAAGGTGAACTTCACGTCCTCCGCGGTCACCGGCTTCCCGTCCTGCCAGCGCACGTCGCTCCTCAGCTCGAACACCACGTCGGAGTCGGACAGGGTCCAGGAGCGGGCCAGCCACGGGCGCACGCGGTAGGCGGTGTCGTACGTGACGAGGGGCGTGTACAGGAGGGGGTACATCAGGTCGTTGGCGTTCTGGTCGGTGCTGACCACCGGGTCCAGGGTCTGCAGGTCCTCGGCGTAGCCGAGCACCAGGGTGCGGCCGCCGGTCTGTCCGGCGCCGCCCCCCCGCACGCTCCGACCATGACAAGCGCCGCGGCCACCGCGGGCACGATCCGCCTCCCCGAAGCTCTCCTCAGCACGCCGTCGAAGGTACGGCGCTCACCGTCTCCAGGTCCACGCCGGGTCCCGGTAGCGGGCCTCGAGTCGCTCGACGAGCCCGGGGTCCGGAAGGTCGAGGGGAGCGTCCACGACTTCGACGCCGAGCTCCTCGGAGAAACCGGCCTCAGCGCCGCGGCGAGCTCCTCGGCGCCGGGGACCCGCTCCAGCAGGTCCGCGAGGGCGGCGGCGCGCACGTTCGCCCCGTCACCCGGGCCACCGCCCGAGCCGGCCCGCTCCCCGCTCGCGAGGCGAAGTTGCTCGGCCGTAGCCTGATCGTCGTGCAGGAGGAGGGAGCCGTGCTGGAGAAGGGCTCCGCCGTCCCGCCACTGCGCGCTGCCGACCAGCTTGCGGCCCGCCGCCGTGATCTCGCCGGGAAGAGGGTCGCGGAAGCAGGCCCTCGTGGTGGGGGCCGGACTCCGCCTCCCCGGCCGTCGCTCGGCCTCCGCCACGGGGGCCCCGAGCAACGCGAGCCCGCGCAGCAGCGCCCGGTTGATGCGCAGGTAGCTGGCCCGCAGGCCGCCCCACAGCCCGGCGGGAGCCGTCACGGAGTAGGTGAGCTCCCGGTGATGGAAGACCGCGCGCCCGCCCGTCGGCCGGCGGACGACCTCGATGCCCCGGTCGCGCGCCGCCTCGAGGTCATAGCGGTCCCGCGCCCGCTGGTTCCTCCCGAAGGAGAGGCAGGGTGGGTCCCACCGGTACAGCCGCAGGGTGACCCGTCCGTGACGGGCCCCCGCCATCAGCGCCTCGTCGACCGCCATGTTGCGAGCGCCGGGCGCGGGTGGGTCGAGACGGAAGTGGAGGGGCCCGGCGAACGCCGGACCGACTATCGGCCTGCCTCCGGAAAAGTCCATCGGACGTCCAGCTCCCGGCCGGCCCGGCCCTCGTCCAGGCGCCGCACCGGCGTCGTGTGGGGGGCCGAACGCACCAGCTCCGGGTCCTCCTCGGCCTCCCGCGCGATCGAGTGGAGCGCGTCCACGTAGCGGTCCAGCTCCTCCTTCGTCTCCGTCTCGGTGGGCTCGGTCATGAGCGCCTCGGGAACGGTGAGCGGGAAGTAGATGGTCGGTGCGTGGAACCCATAGTCCAACAGCCGCTTGGCCACGTCCGACGTCCGGACGCCGAACCGCTTCTTGAGCTCCTCCCCGGTGAACACCGACTCGTGCATCCCGCGCCCGTACGGCAGAGGATAGGTGTCCGAGAGGAGCGCGCTCAGGTAGGCGTTGTTGAGCACGGCCGCCTCGGCCGTGTCACGCACCCCGCCCGAGCCGAGCATGCGGATGTAGGTGTAGGCGCGCACCATCACGCCGAAGTTGCCGTAGAAGCCGTGGATCTTCCCGATCGACTCGGGCCTGTCCCACTCCAGCACGTACTCGTCACCCCGCGCCTCAATGTGCGGGACGGGGAGGAAGCGGGCCAGCGGCTCCTTCACGGCCACGGGGCCCGCGCCCGGTCCACCGCCGCCGTGCGGGGTGCTGAAGGTCTTGTGCAGGTTGAAGTGGACGATGTCGTAGCCCATGTCTCCGGGGCGGACCACCCCCATCAGGGCGTTGAGATTGGCGCCGTCCATGTACATGAGCCCGCCGGCCCCGTGCACCAGGCGGCTGATCTCCTCGATCCTGGACTCGAACACTCCCAGCGTGTTCGGGTTGGTGAGCATCATTCCGGCGAGGTCGTCGCCGAGAGCCTGGCGGACGGCCTCGGGGTCCACCCGTCCCCCTTCGTCCGAGGGGAGCTCCACGCAGTCGAAGCCCGCCAGGGCCACGGTAGCGGGATTGGTCCCGTGCGCCGAGTCGGGAATGAGAACCCGTTTGCGCTGCGTGTCCCCGCGAGCGCGGTGGTAGGCGCGCATCAGAAGCACGCCCGTCATCTCGCCCTGTGCGCCGGCGGCGGGCTGCAGGCTCACCGCGTCCATGCCGGCCACCTCTCGCAGCATGCCCGCGAGCTCGTGCATGAGCGCCAGCGCCCCCTGCGCCGCCTCGTGCGGCGTGAACGGGTGGAGCTCGGCGAAGCCCGGAAGTCGGGCCGTCAGCTCGTTCACCTTGGGATTGTACTTCATCGTGCACGAGCCCAGCGGGTACAGGGCACGATCCACGTGGTGGTTCTTGAGCGAGAGCTCCGTGTAGTGCCGCACCACGACGTGCTCGGGCGCCTCGGGAAGGCGCGGCGGCTCACGCCGGCGGTGCGCCTCCGGCACCAGCTCCTCTCCGGCGGACACGGGGACGTCGGCGTCGGGCACGGACGTGCCTCGCCGCCCCGGCCGGGAGCGCTCGAAGATCGTGGGCGTCCACTCGCCCTGGAACGGGAAGGGAGGGCGTTCCATCAGAACTCGTAGCTCTCGCCCGGGGAGAGAATCACGACCTCGGCCAGGTCGCCCACGTCCTCCCGGAACGCCTCGGGGTCCTGCTCGATGACCTCGAAGGTGTCGTAGTGGATCGGGATCACCACCCCGGGCCGGATCATGTCGACCGCCCGCACGGCGTCGGCCGGACCCATGGTGAAGTTGTCCCCGATCGGGAGCAGGGCCACGTCCACGCGGTCGCGCAGGAGCTCGAACTCCCTGGTGAGCGAGGTGTCGCCGGCGTGATACACGCTCTTCCCGTCCACCCCCATGAGGAGGCCCGCCGGGAAGGTGGTGTACGCGCCGCCGTTCTCGCCCGCCACCTGTCCGCCGTGGAAGGCCGGCGTGAGCTGCACCCGCCCGAACGGGAACTGGAATCCGCCCCCAATGTGCAGGGGGTGGGCGTTCTCGACGCCTTCCTCGTTCTGCGCGTAGGCCACCAGCTCGAAGGTGGCGATCAGGGTCGCCCCGCTGCGGCGCAGGATCTCGTACGCGTCGCCCGTGTGGTCGAAGTGGCCGTGCGTGAGCAGCACGTAGTCCAGGTCGTCGTAGAACGGCTCGGGGCCCACGTCCGCGAGCGGGTTGTCGGTGAGCCACGGGTCAATGAGCAGGCGCGTCCCGTCCGCCGTGCGGATCTCCGTGCACGCGTGCCCGTGGAATGTCAGCTGTCCCATGTTTCGCTCCTCTCCACTGCTCCGGCGGGAGGCATCATCCCGCCAGCACCTCGATGAGATCGTCGATCTCCGCCCGGTTCCGCTTCTCCGTGAACGCCAGGATCAGGCCGTCGGGAGCCCCGAGCTCGGGGAAGCGCGACAGGCTGATGCCCGCCAGGATTCCGCGGGCGATCCCCCGTCTCAGCACCTCGCGCGAATCCTCTTCCGTCCGGACCGCGAACTCGCGCAGGTACGGGGAGTCGGGGTGGAGCGGCTCGACGCCCGCGAGCGCCTCGATGCGCTCGCGGGCGTACCTTGCGTTGCGGACCGAGGTCTCGGCCACCCGTCGGAGGCCGTCCCTGCCCACGGTCGCCAGGTAGACGGTCGCCGCCAGGGCGTTCAGCCCCTGGTTCGTGCAGATGTTGCTGGTCGCCTTCTCGCGCCGGATCTGCTGCTCGCGGGTCTGGAGCGTGAGCACGTACCCCCGGCGTCCCTCCTCGTCGACCGTGGCTCCCGCGATGCGCCCCGGCATCTGCCGGATGAGCTTGCGGCGTGAGGCGAAAAGTCCGACCACCGGACCGCCGAAGCTGGCCGCGTTTCCGAACGGCTGCCCCTCGCAGGTCACGATGTCGGCACCGGCCTCTCCCGGGGATCGCACCACGGCCAGCGACACGGCGTCGGCCACGGCCGTCACCAGAAGCGCTCCCCTGTCGTGCGCGGCGGCGGCCAGCGATTCCAGGTCCTCCAGAAGACCGTAGAAGTTGGGGTTCTGGACGATCACGCACGCCGTGTCGTCGTCAATGGCGTCGGCCACGGCCGCCGCGTCGAGGAGTCCATCGGCGCCGGGTGCGACCACGTCGACCGCCCGGGCGCTCCCCTCGCAGTACGTGTCGACGACCTTCCTGTAGTGCGGATGGAGCGATCCGGCCAGGAGGATCCTGCCGCGGCGCTTCACCGAGAGAGCCATGAGCGCCGCCTCTCCGGTGGCCGTCGCGCCATCGTACATCGAGGCGTTGGCGACCTCCATGCCCGTGAGCTCGCACACCATGGTCTGGAACTCGTAGATCACCTGCAGGGTGCCCTGCGAGACCTCGGGCTGATACGGCGTGTAGGCCGTATAGAACTCGCTGCGCCTCAGGATGTGGTCGACGGCCGCCGGGACGTGGTGGTCGTAGATCCCGCCGCCGGCGAAGCTGACCAGGGACGGATTGCCCTCGGCGAGCTCGCGGAGGCGGCGAACCGCCTCCCATTCGGACAGGGGCGCGGGGAGGTCCAGGGGCTCGTCGAGCACGAGACTGGCTGGCACGTCCCGGAAGAGCTCCGGGACATCCGAAGCGCCGATCCGTCGCAACATCTCTCGTCGGTCGGCATCGCTGTGCGGTACGAAGGTCATGGGGGCGGGAAGCTCAGCCTTCGTCGAGATGGGCGCGGTAGGCTTCGGCCGTCAGAAGCCCTTCCACATCGGACGGATCGGAGGCCTTGAGCCGGATCATCCAGCCTTCGCCGTACGGGTCGCTGTTCACGAGCGCCGGGTCGTCGTCCAGGGACGCGTTGATCTCCAGGACCTCTCCGGCCACCGGGCAGAACAGCTCGGACACGGCCTTGACGGCTTCAATGGTGCCGAACACCTCCATCTTGTCGAAGCTGTCGCCCGCGGCGGGAAGCTCGACGAACACCACGTCTCCGAGCTCGCTCTGCGCGTAGTCGGTGATGCCCACGTAGAACTCGTCGTCGCCGTCGGCGGCGCGCACGTACTCGTGCTCCTCGGTGTAATGCAGCCCCTCGGGAACTTCGGACATTCCGTCTCCTCTCGTAGCTCCTGCGGCCCGGGCCGGCCGTGATCGAGGCGCCTACGATACCCGGCCCTCGGATGGGACGTCAACCGTGCCGACTGCAACGTCCGTTCCCGCCACCCGGCCGGCGCCGCGGCCGGGCTCGCGGAGGGCGGACTACAGCCAGCCCTTGCGACTGAAGTAGGCCAGGAGACCGAGCGCGATCACCGCCATGAGAACCAGCACCGCCGGGTACGCCCAGGGCAGGGCCAGCTCCGGCATGTGCTGGAAGTTCATGCCGTACACGCCGGCGACGAAGGTGAGCGGGATGAAGATGGAGGCCATGATGGTGAGCACCTTCATGATCTCGTTCATGCGGTTGCTGACGCTGGACAGGTAGGTGTCCAGGAGGCCCGACACGATGTCGCGCAGCGTCTCGCCGGTGTCGAGCACCTGGATGGTGTGGTCGTAGATGTCCCGCACGTAGATCCGCACCGGGGCCGTGACCAGGGATGTGCCCTCCCGCCCCAGCGACGAGACGACCTCTCGCAGCGGCCAGGTGGCCTTGCGCAGGAGGAGCATCTCGCGTTTGACCCGGTGGATCTCCTCCATCGTCGAGGGCACCGGCTCGGTCACGACCTCGTCCTCGAGCTCCTCGATCCACTCCCCCACGCCCTCCAGGACCGCGAAGTAGTGGTCCACGACAGCGTCCATGAGCGAGTAGGCCAGGTAGTCGGGTCCCATGGTGCGGATGCGACCCTTGCCCGTCCGAATCCGCTCGCGCACGGAGCCGAAGATGTCGCCGGGTCGCTCCTGGAAGGAGATCACGAACCGGGGGCCCAGAATGAGACTGACCTGCTCGTCCTCGACCCGGTGAGTCTCCTCCGAGAACGTGATCATCTTCATCACCATGAACAGGTAGTCCTGGAAGTCCTCGAGCTTGGGCCGCTGCTCGGTGTTGACCAGGTCTTCGAGCACCAGGGGATGCAGGCCGAATTCCGACCCCAGCCTCGCGATCAGCTCCATGTCCTGCAGGCCCACGACATCCAGCCAGGTGACCGTGGGCGAATCCCGGAACGGCAGACATTCCTCCACCGACGCGATCTCGAGTTCCTCGAGGCGCTGCGCGTCGTAGTCCATGACCGTGAGCTGGACGCGCTCGAGCGTCGGAACCTCGACCGGCACCAGAGAGCCCGGCGGCAGGCCCAGCTTGTGCCCTCTGCGGGTGATGAAGCGGGGTGCCATGCGCGTTCCTCCCTGTCGCGGGGCGGGAGCCCCTCGGGGGGCGGTCGGCTCGCGGGTCGCGGCCCTTTCCCGGGGGGCAGTGCTTCGCGCTCCAACCTACGGGCTGCGGAGCGGGGACGCAGGGCCGCGTAGGGGCCGCCGACCGCGGGACGCGCGCGCGCGGCTTCCGCGGAACTCGCTCGGCGCCCATACGGGCCCTGACGGCCGAGGCCCTTGTGGCGTAGTGGCATGGGAGATCCACATATTGAGACCGTAGACAGGAATCCGTCCCTTCCGAATTCGTACGGGACCAATGGCCGCACCCCGGGGAGCGTGAACGCCATGACCAACCGCGACCGGCTCGTGCTGGCTGCGGGAGAGCTCTTCTGCCGTAACGGTTACGCCGCCACCTCGGTGGAGGACATCCTGGAACACACGGGCGTCGCCCGCAGCAACTTCTACTACTACTTCGATGGCAAGCTGGACCTCGCCCGCGAGGTGTTCCGGCGCTGGGTCGGGGACTTCGAGGACCATCTGCGCGGAGCGACGGCGGCCCAGGGCGACGCCGCCGGGACGCTTCGAGCCATTTTCCACGAGGTGCGCGCGAGCTGTCCCGGCGAGAGGACGGATGCGCGCCACGGCCAGCCCTGCCCCATGGGCCCGCTGGTCCTGGAGCTCGCCCCGCACGACGAAGAGATCCGCTCCGTGGCCACCGAGTTCCTCGATACGCTGCGGAGCGCGCTGAGGGAGACGATCGCCGCGGGAGCCGGGCGAGGCGAGTTCGACCCCAGGCTCGACCCGGGGCCGGCGGCTGCGGTGGCCCTCGCCACCCTCCAGGGGGCGCTGCTCCTGTGTCACACACTCGGCCATACCCAGCCGCTCCGGAGCGCCGAGTCGGCCCTCCTGGAGCTCCTGGTGCCCCGGGAGTCCGGTCCCCGGTCCGACCCGCTCCCGGGGGACGCCTCCAGCTTGTGAGCGGGCGCCTGCCCTTCTACGTTCGGTGACGTTCACGCGCCGCGTCGGGGTGTCGGCGGGGCGCGCCGGACACCGGAGTCGTGCCCGATCCGTCCCTTTCGAAAGGAGGTGATCCAGTGTCTGCAGGGAGTAGATTCGAGCCTGGCTCGGCAAGGGCAAGCGATCGCCTCGGGGTCGCTCGCTAGGAAGGGTCACCTTCCGCGCGAGCGTACGAGAACGCTCGCTCGCTTCGGCTAGTCGTCGCGGCCAGCAGAGGCATCGCGTCGAGTCAGGCCGGAGAGTACCCCTACGGCCGCAGTGTCCCACCGGACGCTGCGGCCGTTCTGCGTCCAGTTACCAGGGGGCGTAGACCGGAGGGGGGCGGGGGCGCGCCGCACGCGCGCGGCGCGGCCGGGGGGACACGCCCGGGCACGGGCGCTCCACGGGCGCGCCCCCTCCGCTCCGCTGTCTCCAGCTTCGGCCGCGGCCTCACCGGTGGCTCATCAGCCGACCCGCCGGCGCTTCCCCCGCATGTAGTCCATGAGGATGTACTGGCCCAGGCTCATCGCGTTGGCGAAGTAGGCCTTGCCCCGGGCGATCCGCGCCACTTCGCGAACGAAGGCCACCAGCGACGGATCGCGCGCCAGCATGAAGGTGTTGATCGGAACCGCCGAGCGGCGGCAGGCGCTCACCTCGGCGAACGTCTCGCGGAGAACGCGGCGGTCCAGCCCCATCGAGTTCGTGTACACGCGGCCGTCCGGCAGCGTCATCGCGCTCGGCTTTCCATCCGTGATCATGACGATCTGCTTCATCTGCTGACGCTGACCCCGCAGGATGCGGCGCGCCAGGCGCAGGCCCTCGGCCGTGTTGGTGTGGTAGGGACCCACCTGAGCGGTGGCCAGCCGCGCCAGCGGGATCTCTTCGGCCGAATCGTGGAAGAGGACGCAGCGCAGCGCGTCGCCGGGGAAACGGGTGCTGATCAGGTGGGACAGGGCCAGCGCCACCTTCTTGGCCGGCGTGAACCGGTCCTCCCCGTACAGGATCATCGAGTGGCTGCAGTCCAGGAGGAGCACGGTGGCGCAGGTGGAGCGCTGCGGGGCCCGGTGCACCCTCAGGTCGTCGTAGGTCAGGGGCAGGGGGAACTGCGTTCCCGACCGGGCCATGACGTTCCGGAGGGTGGCCGGGACGTCCAGGTTCATCGTGTCCCCGAACTCCCACGGCTTCGAGCTGGCCTCGGCCTCCACGCCCGTGGCCAGCATCCTCGTCTCGTGGACGCCGGCCGCCCCGTCGCCCCTGCCGCCGAGCAGGTCCCGCAGCGACCGGTAGCCGAGGAAGTCGAGCCCCTTCTCGGTGAGCTCGAAGGTGACCGAGCGCGCCGCCTCACGCTCGGGCTCGCGCTCCCGACCCTCCTCCGCCGTATCCACGGGTCCCGGTCCGGGCCCGGACGCCTCGCCGGGCCGCGCCTGACCCACCTGGAGGTAGCCCTCCTCGGAGAGTCGCTGCACGACATCATCCAGGAGCTCCGCGATGCGGCGGACGACGTCCGGATCGGCGTCTCGTCCGTCGCGCAGGGCCCGCACCATCTCGGGGGTGAGCTCGCCCTGGTCGAGAAGCGCCTGGAGGATGGCCTGCTTGAGGCGCTCCAGGTCCCGGCTGCCGGGCTCGCCCGGCTCGCCGGGGCCCGTGGGTCCCCACCAGGGTGCGCCGCCCGCGAAGCCACTGTCCAGGAGGAAGTCGGACAGGCGATCCAGGAGCTCCTGGAGGTTCAGGGCGTCGACCAGGTCGCCCCGATAGCGCTCGTACGTCGTGGTGCGCATGGGATCGCCTCCGGTTATGCTGGGCTCGGGCGAGGGGCCCGCCGCGCGGACTCCTCACATCAAGCTACCCGACCCCCGGCCTCGGTTCCATCGCATGCGCCAAGCCATCCGTCCGGGACTCGTGTTCGCCAAGTACAGCGGGGCCGGCAACGATTTCGTCATCGTCGAGGCCTCCGAGCTCGGTGACCGTGACCCCTCCGAGCTCGCCGTCCGGCTGTGCGGGCGGACCACCGGAGTCGGGGTCGATGGCCTGGTCCTCGTCCGGCTCGAGGGCGACGGCCGGCTCGGAGTCCGCTTCTTCAACCCGGACGGCTCGGAGTTCGGAACCTGCGGCAACGGTACGCGATCGGTGGCCCTGTGGGCCGCCGATCGAGACCTCGGCCTCGAGGGTCGGCTGGCGATCGAGACGAGCGAGGGAGCCGTCGCGGCCGCCGTGCGCGGGGATCGGGTGGAGCTGGACTACGAGATCGACGCCCGCATCGAGCGCCGCCTGGAGCTGCCCTACGCCGGGGAGTCCCGGTCGGCCTGGCTGGTGCAGATCGGCACGCCGCACCTGGTGGTTCCGCTCGAGGCCGTGCCGGAAGGCCCGATCGAGGAGCTCGTCCGCCCCCTCCGGCATCACCCGGAGCTCGGGCCGGCAGGCGCCAACGTCAACCTGGTCGCTCCCGCGGACGAGGGGCGCGCGACCATCCGGACCTTCGAGCGGGGGATCGAGGCGGAGACGCTCGCGTGCGGAGCGGGCTCGATGGCCTCGGCGATCGTGCTCCAGGCCACCGGAGCCTGCCGTGCGCGCCTGCTGCTGCACACCCGCAGCGGGGACGACCTCGAGGTGACCCTGTCGCCGGAGGAGTCGGGCCGGCCGCGCGCCATCCGCCTCGCCGGTCCGGCCCGGCGCATCTTCGAGGGCCGGCTGTACGAGTCGGGCCCGGCGGAGGACGCGGAGGGCGGATGAGCGGCGCGGCTCCCCGGCGGCCGGCCCGGCGGGATCCGGATCCGCCCGACGCGGCCGGGCTGGCCGGCGCGCTCCTCCGGTGGTTCGACGGCCGCTCGCGGGACGTGCCCTGGCGCGGGGAGTCCGATCCTTACCGGATCTGGGTGGCCGAGGTCATGGCCCAGCAGACCCGCATCGACACCGTCCGCGACTACTATGGCCCCTTCCTGGAGCGCTTCCCGGACGTCGACAGCCTGGCCGCGGCCGAGCTGGATGACGTCCTCAAGGCCTGGGAGGGGCTGGGCTACTACGCCCGGGCACGCCGGCTCCGCGCGGCGGCGCGGGAGGTCGTGTCCGAGTACGGTAGCCGACTTCCCGAGGAGCCCGAGCGCCTGCGCTCCCTGCCCGGGATCGGCGCCTACACGGCCGGCGCGATCGCCAGCCTGGCCTTCGGCCTTCCCGAGCCGGCCGTGGACGGCAACGTGCGGCGCGTCCTGTCGCGGCTGTTCGACCTCGCGGCCCCGACTCCGGCGGCGCTCGAGGACCGGGCCCGGGCGATTCTCGACGCCCGGGCCGACCGGGCCGGGGATCTCAACCAGGCCCTCATGGACCTGGGGAGCTCGGTGTGCACGCCGACGTCCCCCGCCTGCGAGAGCTGCCCGGCTGCCGGGATGTGCGCGGCCCTGGCCCGGGGCACCGTGTCCGAGCGGCCTCCCGTCCGCAGCCGCGGTCCCCTCCCGCACCGGATCGTCGCCACGGCGGTGGTGTGGAGGGACGGTCGCGTGCTGATCACGCGGCGGCCGGCCGAGGGGCTGCTGGGCGGGTTGTGGGAGTTTCCCGGCGGCAAGGTCGAGGCGGAGGAGACCCCGCCCGAGGCCGCCCGCCGGGAGCTCGCCGAGGAGCTCGGCGTCGAGATCGAGGTCGGCGAGCCGCTGGGGACGGTCGAGCACGCCTACAGCCACTTCCGGATCACCCTGCACGCGTACCACGCCCGCCTCCTGGCGGGTGAGCCCCGGCCGGCGGCCGCCGACGCGCTGGCCTGGGTCCGGCCGCGAGAGCTGGCCGCCTACGCGTTCCCCGCCGCCAACCTCCGGCTCATCGAGCGCCTCCGCGACGGCGCATGTACGCTCCCGTCATCGTCCGGCTGATCCTCCGCTTGGCGCAGAGCGCCTCGAGCACCAGCTCGCACGTCGCCACGCGGTCGCCGTCCGCGGCACCTTTCCCGCCCTCGATCGAGCGCACGAGGGGCACGAGCCCGGGCACGCTCCCGAAGCCCTGGAGCAGGACGTCCTCGTGCGCCGAGTCCGAGATCCGGAGCACGCCCCCCTCCTCGAAGTACTCGATGATCGGGAGGGCATCCTCCTCCTCGAAGCGCACGTCGAACGCGTCCGAGCAGGCCCGGCCGACGAGGTCCTGGGCGACCTTGACGGCCCCCTGCAGCTCTCCCTCGTACTCGAGCTCCAGCTTGCCCGTGATGGCCGGCAGGGCGGCGAACACGTCGGCGATCCGCACGGAGGCGCGCTCGGCCCCTCCTGCCAGGGCCCGGCGCTCGGCGTTGGACACCGCGTCCTCCATGACCGTGATCGGCATGCGCTGGCTGACGCCGGAGCGCTGATCGATCCTCCGCCCGTCCTCCCGCGCCTGGAAGGCGATCCGCTCCACGAGCTCGCGCACCAGCCCCGGAATCTCAATGGGCAGCCCGCGGTCGGCCCACGCCTCCTGGCGCGTGATCGCCTCCGCCTCCTCGAGGCTGCGCGGATAGTGCGTCAGGATCTCCGAGCCGATCCGGTCCTTGAGCGGCGTGATGATCTTGCCGCGGGCCGTGTAGTCCTCGGGGTTGGCGCTGAACACCAGGAGCACATCCAGCGGCAGCCGCACCGGGAACCCCTTGATCTGGACGTCCCCCTCCTCCATGACGTTGAACAGCGCCACCTGGATCTTGCCCGACAGATCGGGGAGCTCGTTGACGGCGAAGATGCCGCGGTTGGCCCGCGGCAGCAGGCCGAAGTGCATGGAGAGCTCGTCCGACAGGAGGTGTCCTCCCCGGGCCGCCTTGATCGGATCGAGGTCCCCGATGAGGTCGGCGACCGTCACGTCGGGCGTGGCCAGCTTCTCCACGTAGCGACCCGCCCGCCCGATCCACTCGACCGGGGTTTCCTCCCCGTGCTCCTCGACCAGCTCCCGGCCGTACTTGCTGAGCGGCGCCAGGGGGTCGTCGTTGACCTCGGAGCCGGCCAGCACGGGTACGGCCTCGTCCAGGAGCGAAGTGAGGGAGCGGAGGATCCGGCTCTTGGCCTGGCCCCGGAGGCCGAGGAGAATGAAGTCGTGGCGGGCGAGCAGCGCGTTGACGATCTGGGGGATGACGCTGTCCTCGTAGCCCACGATTCCCGGGAACAGCTCCTCGCCCTCCCGCAGTCGGGCGCGCAGGTTCCCCCGGATCTCGTCCTTGACCGAGCGGCTCCGCCATCCAGACGCCCGGAGCTCCCCCAGCGTGCCGGGCCGGCTCACGCGCCCAGCCCCGCGCCCGCCTCCACCTCCCCGTGGCCCAGCTCGGCGACGTCCCGGCCGTCGAGGTGGGGCAGGCGCTCGCCGCACTCCTCCAGGTGCTTGAGGTGCGCCCGGATGGACGCCTCGGCGGCCCACTCGAGGCTGGTGGGCAGATCCGCGTACACCCGCTCGCGAATGTCCGAGACGGAGGCGGCCCCGTCGCGAACGGCCGTCTCGATCTGCCGCTCGCGCTCCAGGCGGTGCCGGTGGTACTCGCCCAGGCGCCCGACCGGATCCGTCACCGGCTCGCCGTGGCCGGGCAAAATGCGCGCGGGGTGGAGCTCGGCCAGCCGCTCCAGGCTGGCCAGGTAGCTGCCCATGTGGCCGTCCGGGTCCCCGACCATCGCCGTGCCACTCCCGAGCACCAGGTCCCCCGTGAACAGGTCGCCCGAGGGCACGTGCAGGTAAGAGAGATGATCGCTCGAGTGGCCCGGCGTGGTGAGCACCCGGAGCAGGCTCCCGCCGTGGTCCAGGGGCAGCTTCTCCCCGTCCACCAGGATCCGGCCGTCCACGCCCAGCGCCCGGAGGGTGCCCGCCGAAGCGGCCACGGGCGCGTCGAGCCAGCCCGCCGCGAGCGTGGCGCCTCCGGCGTGGTCGGCGTGCGCGTGCGTGAGGCATACGAGCTCGACCCGGGCGCCGTCCACCAGGGTCTCGACCCGCTCGCGCAGATCCTCGTCGGCCGGACCGGGGTCGAGCAGGACGGCGCGCTCGCTCCCGATCAGGTAGCTCCGCGTGCCGTCCAGCGTCATGGGTCCCGGGTTGTCCGCGACGGCGCAGCGGACCTCCTCCCCCAGGTCGATCAGCCTCCAGCTCACCGCGCCTCCTCGTAACCCGGCTCGCCGGGAAGGACGGGAATCACCGAGTCGCCCTCGACCCTCAGTCGGGGACGGTGCGCCCGGACCTCGCGGGCCGCGGCCCAGGCGAACAGCTCGTCCAGATCGTCGAAGCGGGCCAGCTCCTTCATCGTGCGCCGGGTGGGCAACAGCATGGGCAGGTCGCCGGCCCGGAATCGCTCCAGGGCCTCGTTCGGACCGATCCAGACGGAGTCGACGAGCTCGTCGCCCACGAGCCGTACGTCTCCCCCGCGGTGCTCGGCCACGAAAAAGCGCGCGTCGTAGCGGCGGTCCAGCCGTTCGGGAGTGACCCAACGAGACAGGTACGCCGCGCGGAGCCCCCGGAAAGCGAGATCCCAGCGCAGCAACACCTCCCCGAAATCCGTCCGGCCCTCGAGCAGCGCCGCCCTCCCCCGAGCCAGCTCGACCGCCCCCGGGAGGCGATCGGCCGGAAGGAGGCCCGTCTCCTCGAACAGCTCTCGAAGCGCGGCCGCCAGGGCCGGGCCCTCCGCCCTCGTGACCGCTGGCCCGAGCCGCTCCTCCAGCTCCACACCGGCATCCTCGGGGTCCACCACCCCGCCAGGGAACACGTAGGCACCGGCCGCGAACCGGGAGGTGCTCGGCCGTTCGAGGAGCAGGACTTCCATGGGAGCCCCGCCGGCGGATCCGGGTCGCAAGAGCGCGAGGGTGGAGGCCGCACGCGCCGGCACGGGCTCCTCGCCCGGAGGCAGGTGCCCCCGCGCGAACTCCTCCCGCTCGACGCGCTCGCTCTCCGTGAGTGGCCTCTTCATCTCCCTCGGCGCGGGAACCCGGTGCTCTCTCGCTCGTCTCCCGTGTTCAGCGTACGCCGGCGGGCGCGCCTAGATCCGTTTCAGGACGCCGGGCGTGCCCGAGTAGGCGCTGGCGAACAGGGCGACCAGGATGGCGAAGGCGATGGTGAGGAGCAGCAGGACGACGACGGGGCCCAGGCACACCATGATGGCGCGCCCCGTGGTCGTGCGATGCGCCTCCCGCAGCCCGAGGACCTCGAGCACCGGGATCCACACGAAGTACGCGGCCAGCGGGCCCAGCACGGGAACAATGGTGAGCAGCGCCGGGCCCCAGCTGTAGCAGACCACGCGCGCGGTCTGTCCGATTCCGCGCCGCGTCGGCACCAGCATGAGCACGAACAGGTGCAGGACCACGGTGCCGAGGCCGAGCACGAACAGGGCGGTGAACGGGCTCACGAAGAAGTTGAACGCCAGGCCGGCCGCGCCCCAACGCCCCCCGATCCAATCCTCACCGCCCCCGAACGCCTCGATCATGTGTCGGGTCCAGGGCGCGAACACCAGCCCCTGCCACAGCGAGCTGAACAGGGCCGCCACGACGAACACGATGAGGAAGTAGAGCAGTGGGCGTCCGAAGGAGCCCTCCCAGGACACGGACCGGAAGAAGCGGGAGGGCTCGAACAGGCTGGTGCGCCAGGCCTCGAACAGGGAGGAGAAGAAGTCCCGGTCGGGGTCCTCCCAGGCCAGACGCTCCGCCTCGCGCACCGGCACGGTCGGCGCGACGCCGGCCGACGGGCCGCGGGTCCCCTCGGGGGACTCTCCGCCCCGGGTGCCGAGCTCGCTTCCGCACAGGGGGCACGTGACGGCTCCCGAGTCGACCGAGAAGCCACAGTGGGGGCAGCTAGGCATGACGGACCTCACTCCCGGCCGGACGGGGAAGAGGGTGGGTGCGCCGCGGAACGACCGGCGTCAGTCCAGCTGCAGCCACCCCTCGATCATCGCCGCGAACGCGGCGAGATCGATCGGCTTGAGGATGCAATCGTCGCAGCGGGCGGCCGCGCTGGCCTGCCGGGCTCCTTCCATGGCGCTCAGGGCCACGATTCGGATGGAGGACAGGTCCGCATCGTCCAGCGCACGAATTCGACGGGCGGCCTCGAGCCCGTCCACGCCCGGCATCATCACGTCCATGAGCACGAGATCGGGCCGCTCGCGGAGCGTCAGCTGAACGGCGCTCTCCCCGTCGGCCGCCTCGAACACCTCGTATCCGTGCGCCTCCAGGTAGGTGCGCAGGGCGATCCGGCAGTCCTCGTTGTCGTCGGCCACGAGGATGCGGCCCGGGCGCGCCTGAGGTTCCTGCCGTGGATTGGGCGACGAATTCATCGTCCCGATGTCGCTCGAGGTGGACGCAGAAGGATCCGTATCTCGACTCGACGAGCAACATCTGCGCCATGCGGGCGCGGTGTGCGCTCACGCGCCCCGCCCCGGCTCTCCGACCATGATCCGGGCGTCGACCGCCACACACCGCTCCGGTTCGGGGAAGGCGAGGAACGGGTTCACGTCCAGCTCGCGGATCTCCGGGTGATCGCCCACCAGCTGGCTCACCCGTTCGAGGACCTCGGCCACCCGCTCGAAGCACACGCCCGGCTCCCCCCTGACGCCCTCGAGGAGGCGCGCGCCCCGGAGGTCCCGCACCATCTCCTTCGCGTCCACGTCCGTCACGGGCTGGACCCGGAAGGTGACGTCGCCGAGCGCCTCGACGTATACGCCCCCGAGCCCGAACATGATGAGCGGCCCGAAGTTGGGTTCGAGCGTCATGCCCACGATGGTCTCCCGGCCGCCACGCACCATGGGCTGCACGACCGCGCCCGTCATCACCGCGCCGTCGGGCCAGCTCGAGGCCCGCGACTCCATGTCGCTGTACGCCACGCGCACCGCCCGGGGCTCGTCCAGGTCCAGCGCCACGGCTCCCGCCTCGGACTTGTGTGACAGCCCCGGAGCCACCGCCTTGAGCACGACCGGGTAGCCGAGCTCGCTCGCGGCCGCCGCAGCTTCGTCGGCGCTCTCGACCACCCGGTAGGGGGCCACCGGAATCCGGTACGCCTCGAGAACCTCGAGCGCCTGCGGGACGGGCAGCAGCGCCCGACCCTCGCTCGTCGCCTCGGCCAGCACCCGATCGGCACGCTCCCGGTCGACGTCCTCGAACTGGCGGACCTCGCCCGTGGGCCTGGCGAGCCAGCGCCGGTACTTCTCCATGGCCGCCAGGGCGCGGGCCGCGGACTCCGGGAAGATGTAGGCCGGGATGCGGGCCTCATGGAGCTCGGCCATGCCCCGCGGGAGTCCCTCGCGTCCCATGAGGACGGCCATCACCGGCTTGGGGGCACCTTCGGCCACCGAGCGAATGGCCCGGGCCACGTCGCCCGCGTCCACGCCGAGGGGCGGCACGAAGGCGGCGATGACGGCGTCGACCTCCTCGTCGGCGAGCACGATCTCGAGCACCGAGCCGTATTCCTCCGCCCGGGCGCTGGCGATCATGTCGACCGGGTTCGCCACGCTCGCTTCCTCGGGGAGGAGCTCGCGGAGGCGGGCCTGCGCACCCCCGGACAGCGGGGAGACTTCGAGGCCGCGAGACTCGCACGCATCGGCGATGATGATCCCGGGTCCGCCGGCGTTCGTCACGATCGCCACCCGGGGCCCCTCCGGCATAGGGGCATTGCCAAAGGCCATCGCGGCGTCGAACAGCTCCTCGACCGTGTCCACGCGCAGCACGCCGCACTGGGCGAAGAGCGCGTCGGTGGCTACGTCCATGGCCGCCATCGCTCCCGTATGGCTCGACGCCGCGCGGGCGCCCGCGCGGCTGCGTCCCGCCTTCACGGCGATCACGGGCTTCTTACGGGTCACTTCCCTGGCGATGCGCGTGAAGCGCCGCGGATTTCCGAAGTTCTCGAGGTAGAGGAGGATGACGCCGACGCGGGGGTCGTCGCGCCAATAGGCCAGGAGGTCGTTTCCGGAGACGTCGGCCTTGTTCCCCATGGAAACGAACTGGCTGACGCCGATCCCGTATTCGGCCGCGTAGTCCAGGATGGTGACGCCCATGGCGCCCGACTGGCTCATGAACGCGATGGGCCCGGAAGGCGGCATGGAGGGGGCGAAGGTCGCGTTCATCGACATCTCGCCCGACGTGTTGATCACCCCCATGCAGTTGGGGCCGACCATCCGCATGCCGTGACTACGGACGATGTCCAGCAGCTCCCGCTCCCGGGTGATCCCGGCGCCTCCCACCTCCTTGAAGCCGGCGCTGATCACGACCACCCCCGGTACGCCGGCCTCGGCGCATTGCTCGACCACGGAGCGGACGTGCTCCTTGGGAACCACCACGACGGCCAGGTCGGGCACCTCGGGAAGGTCGCCGACCGATGGGAAGGCCCGAATCGAGTGGATCGCCCTGGCCCCGGGATTCACCGGATAGACGGTGCCCTGGAAGCCGTGCACGAGGAGATTGTCCACGATCTGGTAGCCGATCGTGCCCGGACGGCGGCTGGCGCCGACCACCGCGATGGAGGACGGCCGCAGGATGGCGTCGAGGGACGGGCGAACGGGCCGTGGGGCCCGGTCGACGTCGCTCAATCGAGGAGCCGCAGCGGCATCACCAGGCACAGGTAATCGGGCTCGCCCCCGGCCGGTCGGAAGGTCGCCGCCCGCTCCGGGGCCCGGAACTCGATGCGGACGTCCTCGTCCGGCATGTAGCGCAGCACCTCGAGCAGGTAGTTGGCGTTGAAACCGATCTCGAGAGTCTCTCCCTGGTAGTCGACCGACACCTCGTCCTCGGCCTCTCCGAGGTCGGGTGTCTGGACGCGGAAGCCGAGAGTCCCATCGGAGAAGGAGAGGCGGACGCGGTGCGTCTGGTCGCTGGCCACCACGGCCATGCGCCGGAGCGCCTTCTCGAGCGCCTCGGTACTGCCGACCGCCTGCTTGTCGTTGTCCGAGGGGATGACCTGCTCGTAGTTCGGGTACGGTCCCTCGATGAGCCGGGTGTATACCACCCGTGCCGCGGAGCGGAAGGCCAGGTGGTTCTCGGACCGCGCCACCTCGACCTCCTCGTCGGCTTCGAACAGCCGCTCGACCTGCTGGAGCGCTTTCGGGGGCACGATGAGGTCGGCTTCGGGAGCATCCACCTCCTCCAGCGGGAACGTCATGCGCGCCAGGCGGTGGCCGTTGGTGGCGACCATGGTGCAGTGGTCGGAACGCAGTTGCCACAACACCCCGTTCAGGATCGGCCGACTCTCCTCGGTCGATGCCGCGAAGGACGTGCGCCCGATGAGCTCCTGGAGCGTCCCGGCGGTCACCTTCCAGCTCTCGGAGAAGTCGACCTCGGGGAAGGACGGGAACTCCCCCTCGGGGAGCCCGAAGAGCTTGAAGCGGCTCTTCCCGCAGGACAGCTCGATCTGGTCACCATCCCCGACCAGGTGCACCGGGGCACTCTCGAGCTCCCGGGCGATGTCGGAGATCTTCCGGGCGGGAACGGTGATCGCTCCGGCCTTCTCCACCTCGGCGTCCACCGCTACCGACACCGAGATGTCCAGATCGGTGCCGCTCATCTCGAGCCTGGATCCCTGCGCCCGCAGGAGTATGTTCGAGAGGACCGGCAGGGTCGTCTTGTTGGGGATCGTGGCTGCCACGGCCCCGAGTCCCTCCTGCAACTTCTCGCGCGTTATCGAAAGCCTCATCGAGCTCCTCGTTCCTCCCGTGGCGGCGACTTTCCCCGGCGATCATCAGGGCTACGGTATGATATAGTAATCTTCGTAGTAGTAGTAGGGACCGTGGACATGTGGACATCTCGGGGCGGCACGCATGGAAGTCGAGCCTCCACGCGCTGTTCCATGTCTCCACCCACTGTGGACGGTCGGGGGAAAACCGGGTCTTCTTCGACGCGTGTCCACACGCGGAGCGTTCTCCGGAAGCCTCTCCACCCCGATCCACACTCCGTCAACGAGTCCCCGCGGCACGCGGGGAGAGACATCAGTGGCGCAGCTCGTCCTGGAGCTCCCGGACCCGCACACGGAACTCCGGGTCCGAAGCCATTTCGGCCTCGACCTTGTTGACCGAGTGGATGACGGTGGAGTGGTCTCGGTCCCCGAAGAGCCCGCCGATCTCGGTGTAGGGCAGGTCGAGGAGAGTCTTGATCAGGTACATGGCAATCTGACGGGGGACCGTGAGGTTTCGGGTTCGGCGCCTGGAGGTGAGCCCGTCCACGGTCACGTCCCATGCCTCCGCCGTCCGTCGTCGGATCTCCTCGGGTGTGGCGCGCTGCGGCTCGGGCTCCGGCTCGTCCGAACCTCCCAGCGCCTCCCGAGCCAGCTCGAGGGTGATCTCCCGGCGAGTCAGCGAGCTGTAGGCGAGCAGCTTGATGACGGCACCCTCGAGCTGCCGGACCGACGTCTTGCGGTGGCGCGCGATGTACTCGATGACGTCGTCGTCCAGGACGAGGCGGTCCTCGGCCGCCTTCTTCTGCAGGATAGCGACCCGCGTCTCGAAGTCGGGCGGCTTGATGTCGGTGACAAGTCCCCACTCGAAGCGCGACACCAGGCGCTCCTGGAGACCGGGGATCTCCTGCGGGGGTCGGTCGCTCGTGATGACGATCTGCTTCTGGGCGTCGTAGAGGGAGTTGAAGGTGTGGAAGAACTCCTCCTGCGTGCCCTCCTTGTTGCCCAGGAAGTGTACATCGTCCACCAGGAGCACGTCGATCCGCCGGTAGCGCTGGCGGAACTCGGGCGTGCGGCCGCTCTGGATGGCCGAGATCATCTCGTTCGTGAACTGCTCGGACGGGATGTAGGCGACCCGGCGGCCCGGTGCTCGGTCCAGGATGGCGTGCCCGATGGCGTGCATGAGGTGCGTCTTGCCGAGGCCGGTGTCGCCGTAGATGAACAGAGGGTTGTAGGCCTTGGCCGGGGCATCGGCCACGCGCTGGCAGGCGGCCGCCGCCAGCTGGTTGTTCCCGCCGATGACGAAGCGCGAGAAGGTGTAACGCTCGTTGAGGCCGGAGTCGGACGGGGAGGCCGACGCGGCGGCCGACTCGGTCGGCTCGGTGGAAGGCCGGGCGGCCTCGGAGGACCTGAACTCCGGGATCTGGATCCGGTCCGTATGGCCCTGGTGCTCGAACCGGAGCTCGAGCGAGCGTCCCAGCTGGCGCTCGGCCAAATCGACCAGGAGCGGACCGTACTTATCTTCGATCCACTCGACGGCGAACTTGGTGGGCGCGCCGACGACGAGCGTGTCGTCCGAGAGGGTGACGGCTTCCGTGGCCGAGAGCCACGTCCGGAACGTCTGCTCGGGAAGCACGTCCCGCGCGGCATCGGTAATGCGGGCCCAGACTTCGTTCGCGGTCAGTTCCATGCGGCCTGGTTCCAGGGTCGGCCCGAGCACCGGGGGCAGGAGACGGGGGGCCTCATTGTAGAGAGGGTGACCGGGAGTGTCAACGAGGAGGCCGGGGGGCACGAGGCCGGGCGAGCGCTCCTCACTTTGACAGTGGTCGGCCCTGCGTCTATACTGATCGGCTCCTCGAAAAGCCGAGGCCCCGAACCGACGCCGCTCGCACCGAGCACGCCGCGAGCCGGCCCGCTTTCCCCGCGATCATAGACGGGTGTCATGGGAAGGACGTGCAGCAAGACCACCAATCGCAAGCGCCGCCGCGACCATGGCTTTCGGGCCCGTATGAAGACCAAGGGTGGCCGCAAGACGCTCGCCCGTCGTCGCCGGAGGGGCCGCAAGCGGCTCAGCGTGAGCCGCGAGCGCGTGCGCAAGCATCGGGGCCGCTGAGGAGGGCGCCGGGGCCGCCGCGAGTCCGAGAGACGAGGGTGACGTTGCGTGAGCGCGGGCGAGCGCTTCCCGCGCGCGGCGCGCCTGCGATCCTCGAAGGAGATTCGCGCGACCTTCCGGGAGGGCCGCCGCCACGCGGGGCGCGACCTGGAGCTCTTCGCCAGGGGCTCCCCGAGCGGGCGACCGCGGGTGGCCATCGTCGTTCCGACGCACGGCCGCACCATCGCGGAGCGCAACCGGCTCCGGCGACGGCTCCGCGAGATCCTGCGCCGGGAATGGCTCCCGGCCGCGGTGCGTGAGGGCACGAGCGTGGATGTGGTGGTGCGGACCCGCGCCACGGCGTACGACCTCGGCTTCGGGGAGCTGCGCTCCGGGCTCCTGGAGGCGCTGGGAGGGCTGACGTGGCCGCGCGGTTCCTGATCCTGCTCATCCGGGTGTACCGGGCGGCGTTCTCGCCGCTCCTCCCGCCGGCGTGTCGCTACACGCCGACCTGCTCGGAGTATGCGCTCGAGGCGGTGCAGCGCTTCGGCGCCCTCAGGGGAGGGTGGCTCGCCGCTCGCAGGCTGCTGCGCTGCCACCCCTTTGGAGGCTTCGGTCCCGATCCGGTGCCGCCCGCCGACGGTGAGTCGGTCCGGACGGAGGCCGCGGGGCGCGGGGTGACCTGACGCGATGGAGAAGCGCGTAACCCTGGCGATCGTGCTCATGATCGCCGTCGTCGTGATCACGAACCTCCTGTTCCCGCCCTCGGCGCCCAGGCACCCACCGGGGGCTGCCGTGGACTCGGCCGCCGTGGCGGCGGGCACTGCCGCGGTCGCGGGCAGCGCTTCCACGGCGCCGGACTCGGCGTCGACTTCCCAAGGTGTGGGAGCGCCGGCGGGCAGTGTGGCGGCCGGCAGCGCCGCGGCGAACATCGCGGCGCCCGACACCGGGACCGCGGCAGCCGGCCCCACGCCCTCGCTCGGGAACCAGGGCGCGGCCGAGACGGCGCCGGGCGACACCATCCGGGTTCGCACCCCCCTGTACTCCCTGGCGTTCGACACGCGTGGGGCCCGGCTGGTCAGTGCCACGCTCCGGCACTACGCCTCCTTCGCGAGCGGCGACTCGGCCGGCCGGAGGGCGGAGCTGGTACGCTCCGGCGAGCACCTGCTGTCGTGGCGGGTCGCCGTCGGTCCCGACACCCTCGATCTCTCCGGGCGCCGGTTCGAGCCCAGCGCCACGTCCGTCCGGGTGGACAGCGGCGGCGGGGCCGACAGTCTCTCGTTCCGGTACGCCGTCCCCGGGACGAAGCTGGTCTATAGGGTCACGTACCGGTTCGAGCCGGACCGGTACCTGGTGGACGTGCACGGCACGTTCGAGGGTCTGGGCTCGCGGGGCTACACGGTGCTCGCCTGGCTGGGCAGCGGCATCCGTACGAACGAGGCGCATCCGGGGGAGGATTACAAGCACCTCGGCTACGTCGTGAACGGGCAGCAGGGGGTGAAGAGCCAGGGGCTCGACGATGTGAAGCCCGACAGCGTGCGGACGCCGGAGGGGGCGCCCTTCCGGTGGGTGGCCGTGAAGGACAAGTACTTTCTGGAGGCCCTGATCGCCTCTCGCGGGAAGCAGGGATTCGGCGGCCTCCTGGTGACCGGCGACGCGGCGCCGCACACCGCCCACATGGAGGCGGCGCTTCCCGTCCCGGCCGGCCAGCCCGGCTTCGAGCTCCAGTCCTACCTGGGTCCGCAGGAGTTCGATCGCCTGGCCGCCATCGGCCAGGAGCTCCAGAACGTGAACCCCTACGGCTGGCAGTGGCTCCGGTTCATCATCCGGCCGCTCGCCGGGCTCATCACCAAGATCCTCACCTGGCTCCACAACGTGCTGGGCCTGCAGTACGGGTGGGTGCTCATCCTGTTCGGGATCCTGATGCGGGTCGTCCTGTTCCCGCTGTACCAGAAGTCGATGCGGGCCCAGATGGCCCAGATGAAGGTGCAGCCGCTGGTCAAGGAGCTACAGGCCAAGTACAAGGACGAGCCGGAGAAACTCCAGAAGGAGATGATGCGGGTCTACCGGGAGCACAACATCAACCCGCTGGCCGGGTGCCTCCCGATGATGCTCCCGTTCCCGGTCCTGATCACGCTGTTCTTCGTGTTCGAGAACACGATCGAGTTCCGGGGCGTTCCCTTCCTGTGGCTTCCGGACCTCTCGCTCCAGGATCCGCTGTACATCATCCCGGTCGCCATGGGACTGTCGATGTTCGTGCTGCAGTGGATCGGGCAACGCGGCATGGAGCGGAACACGCAGATGAAGATGATGGGTTACGCCATGCCCGTCGTCATGACCTTCCTGTTCGCCCGCTTCCCGGCCGGGCTGAACCTGTACTACACGACCAGCAACCTGGCCTCGCTGCCGCAGCAGTGGTATCTGGCCAGGGAGCGAATGGAAGAGAGCGGGGGCTCCCGGTAGGGTCCGTCCCCCCGCTGCCCGGACGGGAGGGGCCGTTCGCTCCGACGGCGGGCGCCGGGCCGGCTCAGTGCACCAGCGTGAACACGACTCCCAACAGCGTCTCGTTCTGTCTCCAGAACTGCTCGGCGCGCGACGGCCCCGCCCCGCCCTCCAGACCGAGTCGGAACCTGCCTCCGCCGAACCGCACCCCGGCCTGCCCCGATAGGATCGGGTCCCATCCCAGCTCCGCCCAGGAGAAGGCCTCCGCGCCCGCGTAGGGGGCGAAGGGGCCCCAGCGCAGCCGCGTCGGCACCCATTCGAAACCGGCGCGCACCGAGGCGGCCACGAAGTTCCGCTTGGAGCGCACGATCGAGCCGGGGCCCCCGTACAGGATGAGCCCGGGCAGAGGCGAACCCTGGACGAGGATCTCCAGACCCTCCCGGCTGGTGGAGTGCGGAAGGGCGCCGGTGCGAACCATGTACTCGTCGCCCAGGTGCGAGCTCACGTGGTAGAGCTCCGCCCGGGCCGCCAGCCCTCGCCACCCGGCCCGCAGCTGCAGGCCCACGCGGAAGTGGGCCTCCCGGAACTCGTTGTTCCGGCTCTGGAGGTCGAAGCGGGCGAAGGCCCCGCCGGCGAGCCCGATGGCGAGTCGCAGGGAGCGGTCGGGGGAGGACGAAGGGACGGCGCGCGCGGCGCCCGAGTCGTGCCGCGAGCCGCGCCTCAACCACACCGCGAACGCATCCCCGAAATTGGCCAGCCCCACCGTCCTGTGCTCCGAGCCGCGGTGGATCCGGACCGGCGCCAGTCGGGTGCCGGGCTCGATGGCGGAGGCGAGGGGAGGCCGGAACGGGTAGCCGTCGGGTCCGTCGAGGAGGCTCGTGGACTGCCCGACCGCGGCCCGGGGCGGGCACAGGCCGAGCACGCACAGGAGGAGCGCCGCCGGGACCGCGCGCATCGCCGCGGTCCCGGCGGACGCCGCCCGACCCGTCAGGCGGCTCGCTGACAGCGAGGACAGATGTAGGTCTTACGACCGATGAGGGTCATCGACTCGAGCCCGTTCCGGCAACGGGGACAGGGCGCCCCGTCGGCGCGGTGGTTGATGAGCCAGCCCGGGTCGGCGTGCGCGGCCTCCCAGTGGAGGGTGGCGCGGCGCAGCACTCGCTTCAGGTACTTGTGCACCCGGGAGAGCTGGTGCTCGGTCATGTCCCCGACGCGGGCGTCCGGGCGGTAGCCCGCCTGGAAGCAGATCTCGTCGGCGTACTCGTTCCCGATGCCGGCGATGATCTCCTGGTTCATCAGCATCCCCTTGAGCGAGCTGCGGGGATGCGCGGCGGCGAGCTCGATGAAGCGCTCGGGGGTGAGCTCGTCGCTGAGGGGGTCGATGCCGAGGTTCTCGAGGGTCTCCAGTCCAGCGAAGTCGTGGCCCTCGACCAGGTGCACCTCGCCCTTGTCGCCCGGGGAGGCGTAGCGGAGCTCGCGCCCGGCGGCGAACTGCAAGCGAATCTTGGAGTTAGGTGGTGGTGGGGCGGTCTGCGACTCGAGGTAGATCTCGCCCTGCTCACCCATGTGGAACACGAGGCTGTAGCCGGAGCGGAAGCGCAGGACGATGTAGCGTCCGTGGCGCTCGACCGCGTCGATCGCGAAGCTCTCGAGATGCTCCTCGGCGGCTTCGGGATCGACATCGACGGCCTCGGGCTCGTCGATCAAGACGTGGGAGATGGTCTTGCCGGTCGCGTAGCCGGCGAAGCCATCGATCATGCGCTCTACGTCGGGGAGCTCGATCATGCGGCGAAGTCCTCCCTAGAAAAAGTTCTCGCGCGAATACCCCGAAGAAGCCCGAAAGTGCCGAACCCGGCGTCGGGCCCCGCCCCGTGCGGCGCACGCGGGGTGATCAGCGTACGATCCTGAAGTCTCGCGGGAGGTCGTCGCCGGGGAGGATCTCCTCGACCGCCTCGACCCGGGCCGCCCGCGGTCCTCGGTTGAGCCAGTCGCGGAGACGCCCGAGGGCGTCGACGCCGCCCGACGCGTGCACCTCGACCGAGCCGTCAGCGCGGTTGTGGACGGTGCCCGAAAGACCGAGCTTCCGCGCGATGCGGACCGTGTTCCAGCGGAAGCCGACTCCCTGCACGCGTCCCCGCACCCGGAACGCCCGTCGGGAGTCGGCGGTTTCGCCGTCCATGTTCGTTTGCTCACCCGTCGCCTGGAGGAGGTGCCCGGCGGGCGGTCGGCCGCGGACGCGAGACGCTCCGCGCAAACGACGTGCCGGGTTCGCCGGAGGGCCGCGTCGCCCTTCTACAGGCGGTAACGAGCCTTCATGTCCTGGTAGCGGCCGAACGCCTTGCGGTCCAGCTCCGGGCGCAGATAGGCATCGAGCAGGGGGACGAGCTGCTCGCGGAGGAAGACCCCCCGGGCCATCCACTGAAAGTAGCGGCGGCCACTGTGGTGATAGGGCCCGTAAAGCTTCCCGCCCGGAAACGCGTCCTCGATCCAGCGAAACAGCGTCTCGTGGTCCGTGTGCATGCGGAGGGTCACCTGCGGCTGGCGGCCGTCCCCCCCGAAATGGCCCTCTCCGACGAGGACGCCGAGGAGGAACCCGCGCCGAAACTCCTCCGAGTGGACCGCCTCCGGCGTCATCCCCCATCCTCCCTGGTTGTTTCACCGTAAGGTTTCCCGTGCAACAGCTTCCGGGGGACCGGGCGGCCGCGCAAGGGGCGGTTCGGAGAGGGCGGGGCAGCCACGTCCGGGGGCGGGAGGCGCCCGGTCCCGCCGCGGGTCCGCGGGGGGGCCGATGTTTAACGTGAAACATGCCCGCGGGGGCCCGGGGCCGCTTGGCGCGCTCCGGACGCTCCCCGTATATTCGCTCCGGCGGCCCGACGCGCGGGCCCCTCGCCTGCGCGAGCGTCCTCGCCGAGCGACTCCCGATCCATCCAGCGACCGGTCCATGGCCCGCGTCATAGCTATCGCGAACCAGAAGGGCGGCGTGGGCAAGACCACGACCGCCATCAACCTCGGTGCTTCCCTCGCGGTGGCCGAGAAGCACACCCTGGTGGTCGATTGCGACCCCCAGGGCAACGCGACCAGCGGCTTCGGGGTTCGCAAGGACGTCGGCGAGCCCTCGACCTACGACTGCATCGTGGACGGGGTGCCGATCGCGGAGGCCACCCGACGAGAGGTGCACTTCCCCTTCCTCGACGTGGTGCCGGCCAGCCGCGACCTGGCCGGGGCGGAGATCGAGCTCATCGACCGGCCCGAGCGCGAGAAGCGGCTCCGGCGGGCGCTGGACGAGGTGCGCGAGGACTACGAGTACATCCTCATCGACTCGCCCCCGTCCCTGGGGCTCCTGACGCTGAACGCGCTGGCGGCGGCCGACACGGTGCTGATCCCGATCCAGTGCGAGTTCTACGCCCTGGAGGGGCTCAGCCAGCTCCTCAACACCGTCCGGCTCGTGCAGAGGAACATCAACACCGAGCTGGCGATCGAGGGCGTCCTGCTCACCATGTACGATTCGCGGCTCAATCTCTCGAAGCAGGTGGCCGAGGAGGCGAGGGAGTACTTCGGCGGCAAGGTGTTCCAGACCATCATCCCGCGGAACATCCGCCTCGCGGAGGCGCCGAGCTTCGGGAAGCCGATCGCCCTGTACGACGTCCTGTCCACGGGCGCCCGCGGCTATCTCAGCCTCGCCCGGGAGATCATCCGGAAGGACGAGAGGAAGCGCAAGGTTGGCTAAGGGAGAGAGCCGTCTGGGCAAGGGGCTGGGAGCCCTCCTCGGGGAGTACATGGAGGAGGGCGAGAGCCGGGCCGCCGAGCGCGAGATCCCGGTGACCCGGATCCGTCCGAACCCGTTCCAGCCGCGCACCGAGTTCGAGCCGTCGGCGCTGGCCGAGCTGGCCGAGTCCATCCGGGCGAATGGCCTCCTTCAGCCCCTCGTCGTCCGTCCCTCCGGCGAAGAGTGGGAGATCGTGGCGGGAGAGCGTCGCTGGCGGGCGCTCCAGGAGCTGGGTCGCAAGCGCGCCCCCGTCATCGTCCGCGAGCTCAGCGACGAGCAGATGCTCGTGCTGGCGCTGGTCGAGAACCTCCAGCGCGAGAGCCTCTCCCCACTCGACGAGGCCCTCGGGTACCGCCAGCTGCAGGAGGGGTTCGGCCTCACTCAGCAGGAGGTCGCAGAGCGCATCGGACAGGCGAGGTCGACGGTCGCTAACGCATTGCGCCTCTTGAACTTGCCAGAGTCTATTCGGGCCATGCTGGCCGGCGGCCGGCTCACGGCGGGGCATGGTCGGGCCCTCCTCGGGCTCGAGGACGAGGAGGCGCAGCTGGCCCTGGCCCGCAAGGTGGTCGCCGACGACCTGTCGGTTCGCGCAACGGAACGGCGGGTGCGTCGTCTCAAGGATGGCGGCGCGGCGAAGACGCGTCGGCGCCGGGGCCCTTCCGGTCGGCGCGATCCGGTGGCGGACCGGGCGGGACAGATCCTCGAGCGCACGCTGGGGACGCAGGTCAGGGTATCCCTCCGCGGCGCGGAGGAGGGGGAGATCGGGATCGTGTTCCACGACGCGGACGAGTTCGAGCGGCTCGTGCGGATGATGGCCGGCGAGGACGCGTCCGACCTGTTCGACGGGTCGTGAGACGACGGTGAGCGATCCGCGAGGCGCCAGCTGGACGGTGGTGCTGCTCAGGCGGGGCGGCATGACCTCCCGGTCCTGGCAGCTCGGACGCCGGCGCGTCCTGCTGGTCGGGGGGGCCGTGGTCCTGGTGGTCCTCGTGCTGGGGGGCGGCGCCGGTTACCTGTGGGGGGCGCACGTGCGCTCGGCCGTCGAGGCGAGACTGCAGGCCCGCGTCGAGCGCTTCGACCGCGACCGGGCCAAGATCGTCGCGCTGGCGGCCCGACTCGACAGTGTCGCGGGGGCGTACGATCGCCTGCGGCGGGTGATGGGAGGCGCGGAGGGCAAGTCGGACGAGGACGTGAACCTGCCCCCGGCGACGCCGGAGGAGGAGACGCCCCCGCCGGCCGTCGCCCGGGGAGCGCCGTCGGGGCTGGACTGGCCGCTCGCGCAGCGGGGCTTCGTGACCCGCGTCCACCAGGAGGGCGGCGCCGGGGCCTCGGAAGGCCATCCGGGCATGGACATCGCGGTGCCGACGGGCTCGTACGTGCGGGCCGCCGCCCGGGGCGTGGTGTCCGAGGTGGGAGACGACCCGGTGTACGGCCACTACGTGCGCGTCAGGCACGGTGGTGGCATCGTGACCCTGTACGCCCACAACCTGTGGCTGTTCGTGGCGCGCGGGGATTCGGTCGAGCGAGACGAGGTGATCGCGCTCTCGGGCAGCTCGGGACGCTCGACGGCGCCCCATTTGCATTTCGAAGTGACCAGGAACGGCCGGTCCATGGATCCGGCGCGGCTTCTGCCGCCCGGGGATTGACCGGCGGTTCGGCAAGAGGAGGGGCAGAGGATGGTGAATCGAGCATTGGGACGGATCGAGGGCCGCGAGGCCAGCGACGTGGTCTCGATCATCGGGCCCGGCATGACGGTGACGGGCGATTGCGACACGGACGGGACGCTGCGCGTGGAGGGGACCGTCCAGGGCGGCGTGCGCGCCGCCAAGGCGGTCGTCGTCGGCAAGGGCGGAACGATCCGCGGGGACATCGACACACAGGACGCCGTGGTCGCGGGCCGCGTGACCGGGAGCATCACGGCCGCCAGCCGCGTGGAGCTCCAGGCCGGGTGCCGGGTCGAGGGGGACATCCACAGTCGCCGCGTGAAGCTCGAGGAGGGCGGAGTCGTGGACGGTCGCCTCGAGATGGGCGACAGGGCCGGGCGGACGGCGACTTCTCCACACTCGGGCGCCAGCGTGGCCCGCGCGGGAGGAGAGGCGGGGTGAGTTTTCCACACCCCACGGGGAAAACGTCAGCCTGCCAAATCGGCGGGTCCCGATGAGCGCCTCGCCCTTCCTGTCGGGCCGTCCGATCGCGCCCGACCCCATTGCCGGCGGGGAGACCGCCGCCGAGCTCATCGAACGCACTTTCCTCGCCTACAACGCGGCGCGCCTCAGGGAAGCTTGCCGGCTCCTGACCGAGAAGATGCTCCGCCCCGACGTCACGGTGGGGATGAGCCTCACGGGAGCCCTCACGCCCGCTGGCCTCGGGATGGCCGCCCTCATCCCGCTCGTGCGGGCCGGGTTCGTCGACTGGGTCGTGTCCACGGGGGCCAACCTCTATCATGACACCCACTTCGGACTCGGCCTCTCGATGCGCCGGGGTCGCCACGACGTGAGCGACGTGTCCCTGCGCGACGAGGGGGTCGTCCGCATCTACGACATCTTCTTCTCCTATGACGTCCTGCTGTCGACCGACGCCTTCTTCCGCGAAGTGATCCGGCAGGAGGAGTTCCAGCACACCATGTCGAGCGCCGAATTCCACTGGAGACTGGGACGCTACGTGGCCGAGAGGGAGACCGCCCTGGGCATCGAGGGCAAGTCCTTCCTGGCCGCGTGCCACCGGGCGGGCGTGCCCGTGTACACCTCCTCGCCCGGCGACAGCTCGATCGGGATGAACCTGGCGGCGACGCGGCTGGAAGGAGGCTCCTGCATCCTCGATTCCTCCCTGGACGTGAACGAGACCGCGTCGATCGTGCTGGGCGCCAAGCGCGACGGGGGCAAGAGCGCCGTCGCGATCATGGGGGGAGGCAGCCCCAAGAACTTCATGCTGCAGACCGAGCCTCAGATCCAGGAGGTCCTCGGCATCGAGGAGCGCGGGCACGATTACTTTCTGCAGGTCACCGACGCGCGGCCCGACACGGGCGGCCTGTCCGGCGCCACCCCGGGGGAGGCGGTGAGCTGGGGCAAGGTCGATCCCGAGAGGTTGCCGGACGCGGTCGTGTGCTATACGGACGTGACGCTCGCCCTTCCCCTCCTCACGAGCTACGCCCTGACCCGGCACGAGCCCCGGCCCCTGCGACGCCTGTACGACCGGCGCGAAGAGCTGCTCGGACGCCTGGAAGAGGAGTACGGGGCCGCGGGCGGCGAGGCGCCGTCGGAGGGTGCCCGGGGCGAGGCCTGAGAGAGCGAGGCGAGCGGTGTCGGATCTCTACATCCGCGCCCTGATCTTCGCCGGCGGCCTGGCGGCGCTGACCCTCGGGGCCGACTGCCTGGTGCGTGGGGGCTCGCGCCTGGCCGGGCGGTTCGGCCTGCCCCCACTCGTCATCGGACTCACCGTCGTCGCCTTCGGCACGTCGGCGCCCGAGCTGGTCGTGTCGGGCGGAGCTGCCCTGCGAGGCGAGCCGGGACTGGCGCTCGGAAACGTCATGGGGTCCACGGTCGCCAACGTGGGGCTCATCGTCGGCCTCGGAGCGCTCATCCGCCCCATCGACGTCCACCGCCGGCTTCTCGTGCGCGAGAGTCCCCTGCTCGTCTTCGTCCTCGCCATCGTGGTCGTCCTCTCCTGGAACGACGCGCTCGGACGGCTGGACGGTCTCGCACTCGTCACCGGCTTCGCCATTTACCTCTTCTTCCTGGTCCGCTGGGGCCGGGGTGATGAGAGCGGCGCCGCCCACCGGGAGGGCGGCGCCGAAGGGGAAGCGCGCTCCACGGGGCGGGACGTGGGGCTCACCCTGGTCGGACTGGCGGCGCTGCTGTTCGGCGCGCACTTCGTGCTGGAGAGCGCGGTCGACATGGCGCGTGCCTACCACGTACCCCAGGCCGTCATCGGCGCCAGCATGGTGGCCGTCGGAACCTCCCTCCCGGAGCTGGCCTCGACGGTGGCGGCGGCCTTCCGCGGACTGGGCGACATCGCGATCGGCAACATCATCGGCTCCAACGTCTTCAATCTGGGCTTCGTGCTCGGTACGGCCGCCCTGCTGCGTCCCCTGCAGCTCCCGCCGCTGGCGGTGGCCCGCATGGTCGGGCCCGCCCTGCTGTTCTCCGTTCTGCTGGTGCCCCTGGCCTACACGGGCATGCGCGTGGAGCGGTGGGAGGGGCTCCTCCTCCTGGTGGGCTACCTGGGCTTCCTGTACTGGATCTTCTGAGCGCACGCCCGAGACAGCGCCAGGTGTCTCCGCTTTTCGTCATCACAAAGCGGGCCGCGGAGCCGCCGGCGGGCCCCTCCGGCCGGCCGGGCTTGTAAAGCATTCTACGTAAAGCGTATCCTCTGTTCATGGCCACCTCCGTCAAGATGAGCAGCAAGCACCAGATCGTAGTCCCGAAGGAGGCCCGCGAGGCGCTGGGGCTGGAGGCCGGCGACCGGCTGGTCGTGACGGTGCGGGACGACGGCGTGATCGAGATGGAGCCCGAGCCGCACGACCTGGTCGAGGAGCTGGCCGGGATCCTGTCGGCGGCGGTCCCGGAAAGCGGCGCGACCCCGGCCGGGTCGCCGGGCCGGGACGACGGCCTGTGGCCGGAGCTCCGGGACGCGTGATGGGATTCCCCCGTCTCCGTCATCCCCGGCCGGGCGCCATGATGGCCGCGGCGCGCGAGTGAGCCTCCGGGCGAGGTTCACCGACCGCCTCGAGGAGGCCCGCCGGGTACACGTCGACGCCCGGGTGCTGGCCTACCACCTGCTCGGGCGCCCGCCCTACGCCAACCTGGCGCGCCTGCTCCTGGACGGCGTGCGCTCGGGGAGGATCGAGGCCCAGACCTCCTCCCTGTCCCTGTATCAGCTGCTCGCCGAGCCGTACCGCACCGGTTCCGAGGAGGCCGCCGGCCGCGTGGCCCGGTACGTCTCGGCCTTTCCGGGCCTGGACATGGTGCCGGTAGGGGCGTCGGTGGCGCGGCAGGCGGCCCAGGTTCAGGCGCGGCTCGGGGGCCGGCCGGAACGCTCGATCCAGGTGGCCACGGCCCTGGCCGGCGCCGCGGACCTGTTCGTCACGCGCGGGAGCGGCCTCCGGCGCGTCGCGGGAATGGAAGTGCTCGACCTGGACGACTACCTGCAGCCGGCCGACCGCCCGGGAGCCTGAGCCGGAGCCGCACCCCGCGGCCCGGACACGGCCGCCGGCCCGCCGCCGGCGTCCCGATCAGTCCAGCAGCCTGAACAAGAGGCCCGACGGGATCTTGGGCCAGAAGTAGGTGCTCTTGGGCGGAAGCCGGTGGCCGCTCCGCGCCAGCTCCCACACCCGGCCCGGCTCGAGGGGCGGCAGGAGGAAGGCGGCGCCCTCCTTCCCCGCGGCCCGCGACGCCTCCCCGGCGTCCCGGTGATAGGAGAGCAGGCCGCTGCGCACCGCCTCGTCCGGACCGGCGCCGAAGCCGCCGCGCAACACGAGCCGGTCGAACAGGACCGCCGCCGGTGGGGCCTCGAGGCCGGACCGCTCGAGCGCGTCGGACCTCGCGCGAAGGCGCCAGGCGCCCTCCGGCGTAGCGGCCACCAGCTCCCCGGACCGGGCTCGACGGGCGGCCTCGGGCAGGGCTCGCTCGCCCCCCGACCCCAGCGCTTCGAGGACGAACGCGGGCTCGAGGATGGACCGCCAGCCGACCGCTCCCGACGGAGGGCGGCGCAGCACCCGGTGGGTCGGAAGGATGACCAGGCCCGGGTCGCGCTCGCCCACCACGCAGGCGAGCACGCTCGATGCCCCGCGGGGCGCCGCGGTATCGGCCGCGAGGGCGAGCGAGGTCTCGTAGCGGTGGTGTCCATCCGCCACGAGCAGCGGGAGCGCCCCGGCCGCTCCGAGGAGCCGGGTCTCGCCACCGGACGGCACCCGCCACAGGACGTGGAGGATCCCGTCCTCGGTTCGGGCACGGAGCACGGGCCCCCGCCGGGCCGCCGCCTCGCGGGCCGATGCCAGCGCCCGCTCCAGGTCTCCCGCGGGGTCGCGGGCCACCAGGAAGATGGGCGAGAGCTGGGCGCGGCAGGCCCGCATGAGGGCCAGGCGGTCCTCCCTGGGCCCCGGGTGGGTCTCCTCGTGGGGCAGCACCTGCCCCTCCGCGAACGGGCTCGCCTCGAGCGCGGCGACGATCGCCGTACGCGTGAGGGTGCCGGATGCGTCCCCGGGCACCGGAAAGCCCTGATCGTACAGGTAGACGGTCGGCTCCGGGTCCGTGGCCAGGATGCCCTCGTCGAGCCAGGTGCGCAGCTGGTCGGCGGCCAGTCCGTACCGGTCGGGGACGGGGCCCTCGGGCAGCACGAGCCGCACAGCGTTGTGTGGACCGAGCTCGCGTAGCGCCGCGGCCCGCTCGGGCCCGATCACGTCGTAGGGCGGCGCCAGGAGCCGTTCCGGCTCTCCGGCCGCGGCGGTGAAACGCGTCGCCTGGAAGGGGTGGAGTCGGGGCATGCGGGTGTGTCGTCCGTGGCTCGGGGAACCGGGGTCCGCCTTCGGGCCGGGAACGTCGGACGGACGGGGCCTCCAGGCAAGCGGCGCGGGCCGTGCCGCCCGGTGCCGCCTCGGCGGTTGCGCCCGCGCGTCCCCGCTCCGAGCATGGAGGCAGCCCACCCTCACACACGGAGACGAAGCTCCATGCGCCGATTCGCCGCCCCACTGGCCGCCGTCGGTCTCCTGGCCCTCCTCGCACCGCTCCCGGTCCGGGCGACGCGGCCCGGTGCGCCGACCGACACGGTGCCCCCGCCCGCGTCCTACCTGGGCTACCCGGTGGGGGCCGACCGCGAGCTGGCCGACTGGGGCGAGGTCACCGGCTACCTGTCGGAGCTGGCCAGGGCCAGCGACAGGGTGCGTATGGACACGCTGGGCCCGACCACCCTCGGCCGGCCCTACGTGCTGCTCACGATCAGCGCCCCGGAGAACCTCCGGCGACTGGACCGGCTCCGGAAGGTGCAGGCGATGCTCGCCGACCCCCGCCGCATCACGGGACCGGCCGAACGAGACAGCCTCCTCGCCGAGGGCCGGGTCGTGGTGCTCATCACCGGCGGCCATTCACTCCACCGAGGTGGGCGCCTCCCAGGTCCCGATGCGGATCGCCTATCGCCTGGCCTCGTCGAACGACCCGGAAGTCAGGGCGATCCTGGACCAGTGCATCGTCCTGCTCGTCCCCTCCCTCAACCCGGACGGCGTGGACCTGGTGACCCACTGGTACCGGACCACGGTCGGGAAGCCGTGGGAGGGCGCGAACCCGCCCTTCCTCTATCATCACTACGTGGGCCACGACGACAACCGCGACTGGTACGCGTTCACGCAGCAGGAGACGCGGCTGGCCGTCGAGAAGATCCACAACGTCTGGCACCCGCAAATCGTCCACGACATTCACCAGCAGGGCAAGTACGGCAGCCGCTTCTTCCTGCCGCCGTGGATCGACCCTGTGGAGCCCAACGTGGACCCGGCGCTGATCGCCGGGATCAACGACCTGGGGACGTCCATGGCCTGGGCGCTGGAGCGGCAGGGGAAGAAGGGCGTGGTCGTCAACGCGACCTACGACGCGTGGACGCCGGCGCGCGCCTACCAGCACTACCACGGGGGCGTCCGCATCCTCTCCGAGACGGCGGGCGCCGACCTCGCCTCCCCCATCGAAGTGTCCTCCGACCAGCTCGAGCCCGGCCGCAACTTCGACGCCCGGGTGAGCTCCTGGAACTTCCCCGATCCGTGGCCGGGGGGAGCGTGGCACCTGTCGGACATCGTCGACTACATGGAGGCGGGCGCCTTCGCGCTCCTGGACCACGCCGCCGCCCATCGACGGGCCTGGCTGGAGAGCTTCCTCGGGATCGGGGAACGGGCCGTGGCGAAGTGGGACCGGTGGCCCGCGGCCTGGGTGGTGCCCGCCGGCCAGCCGCGGGAGGATGGCCTCGCGGAGCTGGTGCGCATCCTGGTCACCGCCGACGTCGAGGTCGGACGCGCCACGTCGAGCTTCACGTCGGCGGGCCGAACCTTTCCGGCCGGGAGCTACGTGATCGACATGCACCAGCCCTACGCCTCCTTCGCCGAGGCGATGCTGGAGCGCCAGCGCTATCCCGACCTGCGGCCGTGTGAGAGCTGCCCCCTGCGGCGCCCCTACGACGTCACCGCCTGGACGCTGCCGCTCCTGCTGGGCGTGGACGCCTACCGCTCGGTGAAGCCGGTGACGGTGGCGACCGAGCCGGTGTCGACGGCGCCGGAGGTGGCGAAGGAGGCGCCCGGGCTCAGCGGCAGCGCCGCCGTCAACGTGGGCCTCTACCAGCCCTGGGTGCCTTCGATGGACGAGGGGTGGACCCGCTGGATCTTCGACCAGTACCGGATACCATACGACACGCTCCACAACGCCGACGTGCGCCAGGGCGACCTCTCGCGTCGCTTCACCACGATCCTCCTGCCGTCCATCTCCCCCGGCGTCCTGGAGCACGGTTTCACCCCGGGGTCCGAGCCCGTGCGCTACGTGGGGGGGCTCGGCGCGGAAGGCGCGGCGGAGCTGCGCGCCTTCGTGGTCGAGGGCGGCACCCTGGTGGCCCTCGAGCGATCGACGCCATGGGTGATCGACCGGCTGGAGCTCCCGGTGAAGGAGGTCCTCGCCGACCTCGATCGGACCGAGTTCTACGCTCCGGGCTCGATCGTGCGGCTGGACCTGACCGGCGAGGCGCGGGCGGGTTCCGGCCGCGCCATACCCGGGCGCGAGACAATCGCCTGGCTGGGGACGGGCGGAGCCGCGTTCGAGCCGACCGGGGGCGCCGGCTCCCCCCCGGTACGCGTCGAGGCGCGCTACGGGGCGGGTCCCACCCTCCTGTCGGGCTGGATCCAGGGAGCCGACCACGTGGCCGGGAAGGCCGCCCTGGTCGAGGTGCCCCTCGGCCGGGGCCGAGTCATCCTGTTCGGCTTCCGGCCCCAGTATCGCGGCGAATCGGTCGCCACCTACCCCCTCCTGTTCGAGGCTCTGCGCAGGAGAGCGCCAGGCGGGGGGTGACGGCGGCGGAGCGGGCGCGGCCGTGATGGCCGAACCTCCTGTCCCTGCCACACATGTGGCACTATGCCACCGCCGGCCCCCTTCTGCGTGCGGCCCGCAAGCGGTCCGACGTACGGGTCTATGCCATTGTGCTCCAGGGTCTTGTACGGCATGCGCCGCTCAGCGCTGACGGCCGGTACCGGCCTTGCCCTGGACGGCCGATCCGGGAGTATGGCGCCGTGGGCCCGGCTCCTCCGGATGTGTCAGGCTCAGAGGATCGAATCGGCAGGGGAGGAATCGTGGAGTCCCTGGACAGAAGGTCGGCCGGATTCACGCTCATCGAGATGCTGGTGGTCATCGTGGTCATCGGCATCCTGGCCAGCATCGCGGTGGTCTCGTACGGGTCGACCACGGAGAAGGCCAACGTCGCCGCCATGAAGTCAGACCTGCGCAACCTGATTGCGGCCGAGCAGAGCTACTACGCGGACCAGACGGGAGCCGGCGGCACCGGACGCTTCACCAGCCGGCTCCGGGACCTGGAGTTCTCGACCAGTCCTGGCGTCACACTCAGAATCAAGAAGAACAACTACGGCTGGTCCGCGAGGGCGACGCACGCCAGCGTCAAGAGCGTGCAGTGCGCCGTCTATCAGGGCTCGATCACGCCCTACAAGCCGGCCACGCAGGAGGGAGAGGTCGCCTGCAGCTGACGCGTCCGCGGGTCCGCCCTCCGGAGCCGGGTGCGTCGGGGGAGGTGGTGGCGGACCTCGTCCAGGGCTCGCTTGCCGTCGTGGTACGGGTCCGTGAGACACCCCTCGTCCTGCGCCTCCCACCTCCCAGTCCGGCCACAGCCAGAACTCCTCGTGCGACACGGCGGAGGCGCGGTCGGCGGTGGTCGGCCCTCCGGCGCTGCCTCAGACCGACTCCTCGGGGAAGTTCTCGATCACCTCCTGGACCTTGTTGAGCCAGAAGGCCGCCATGGCGCCGTCCACCACGCGGTGGTCGTAGCTGAGGCCGAAGTAGGCCATGTGGCGGATGGCGATCGTGTCGTTGCCCATGTCGTCCTGGACCACGACCGGGCGCTTCTCGATCACGCCCGTACCCAGGATGGCCACCTGCGGCTGGTTGATGATCGGGGTGCCGAACAGGTTCCCGAACACGCCCACGTTGGTGATCGTGAAGCTGCCGCCCTGGATGTCGTCGAAGTCGAGCTCCTTCTCCCGGGCCTTCTCGGCCAGCTCGTTGGCGCCCTGCGCCAGCCCCAACAGGCTGAGCCGGTCGGCGTCCTTGAGGACGGGGACGATGAGCTCCTTGCCGTCGTTGATCGACACCGCGATGCCGAGATTGATGTTGCGGTGATAGACGATCCGGGTGCCATCCACGGAGGCGTTGAGGATCGGGTAGTCGCGAAGGGCTTCCACGACCGCCTTCATGATGAACGGCCCGTAGGTGAGCTTGACGCCCTGCTCCTCGAACCGGGGCTTGAGCTTCTTGCGGAGCTTGACGACCCGTTCGAAGTCGATCTCGGTCACGGAAGTGACGTGCGCCGAGATCCGCTTGGACATGAGCATGTGCTCCATCGTCCGCAGGCGGACCCGGTTCATCTCCTCGACGCGGTCGCCCTCCCGGATCGGGACGTCCGGAATGCGGATGTCGAGTGAGGCGCCGTGGATGGGTACACGCATGGTGCCCGGCGCCGGGGCCTCGGCGGCCGCGGCCTGCTTCCGGGCCGCCTGGTCGGGCTGCGCGGCGCGGGCGGCCTGCGCCTCCTCGCCCCGCGTCTCGATGAAGGCGAGGATGTCGTCCCGCGTCACGCGGCCCGCGATGCCCGTCCCGTCTACCTGGCCGATGTCGATGCCGTGCTCGGCGGCGATCTTCCGGACCAGGGGCGTGGAACGAGTGCGCAGCCGCTCTTCGCGCGTGGCCACCCCCGCCCCGTTCTCCCGGGGCGGGGTCTCCTCGGCGTCGGCGGCCCGCGCGGCCGGGCGCTCGCGCGCCCCGCCGTCCTCGGCCCCGGCCTCCGCTGCGGCGGCCGGGGCCCGGCTCTCCGCGGCGGCCTCCTCCGGCTCGGCCTCCCCGGTGTCCGACTTCTCCCCGGCCCCGCCCTGCTCACCGCCGCCGCCCGCTTCGGCCTCGGTGTCGATGCGGGCCACCACCGTGTTGACCTCCACGGTCTCGCCCTCCTCGACGAGGATCTCCGCCAGGACGCCCGCGGCCGGCGCCGGGATGTCGGCGTCGACCTTGTCCGTGGAGATCTCGAACAGGTCCTCGTCCCGCTCCACTTCGTCGCCCACGCTCTTGAGCCAGCGGGTGAGGGTGCCCTCGGCGATGGATTCCCCCATCTGGGGCATGATCACGTCGAGTTTCGACATCGCTCCGTCCTTTGGTACGTGAAAGGCTAACCTTCACGTTGCAGTCAGTATGCCAGCCGCCCCGGGCCCCTCAGTATGCCAGTAGCCAGCGAGCCGCCGTGAGCACGTCATCCACCTGGGGCAAATAGTAGTCCTCGAGCGGCGGCGAGTAAGGCACGGGCGTGTCGATGGCCGTGACCCGCCGCACCGGCGCGTCCAGCCACTCGAACGCCTCCTCGCACACGACCGCCGTGATCTCGCCCGCCAGGCCGCCGAAGCGCGGCGCCTCGTGCAGGACCAGCACCCGTCCCGTCTTGCGGGCCGTCTCCGCGACCGCCTCCACGTCCAGGGGCCGCAGGGAGCGCAGGTCCAGGACCTCGGCCGAGACACCGTCCTCTTCGGCCAGGCGGTCGGCCGCCTGGCCGGCGGTGTACACCATGGCGCCCCAGGTGATGATGGACAGGTGCTCACCCTCCCGGTGCACGCGCGCCTTCCCGATCGGCACGAGGATCTCCTCGTCCGTCGGCAGCTCCTCCTTGATCCGCCGGTAGAGGAACTTGTGCTCGAAGTAGAGCACCGGATCGGGATCGCGGATGGCCGCGCGCAGCAGCCCCTTGGCGTCGTACGCCGTGGCCGGCGCGACCATCTTGAGGCCGGGCACGTTGGCGAAGTAGGACTCCGGACTCTGCGAGTGGAAGGGGCCGGCCCGCGCGCCGGCGCCCACCGGCCCCCGGATCACGATCTGCGCCCCGAAGCCGGTCCGGTAGCGGACCTTGGCGGCAAAGTTCACGATCATGTCGAACGCGGGCGCGACGAAGTCCATGAACTGCATCTCGGCCACGGGCTTGAAGCCCATGTGGCTGGCCCCGATCGAGGCGCCCACGATGGCCGCCTCGCTGATCGGCGTGTCGATCACCCGATCGGGCCCGAACTCGTCCAGGAAGCCCTCGGTGATCTTGAACGCGCCCCCGTAGGCGCCCACGTCCTCGCCCAAAATGAAGACGGTCTCGTCGGTCTTCATCTCCTCCCACAGCGCCTCGCGGATGGCCTCCAGGTACGTGGTCTCCCTGGTGGCGCCGGGGTCTGCGGGCGCCCGCTGCGGGGCCGCCGCCGTAGCTTCCGCCATGCCGCTCCTCTCCTTCGCGGGAGGGATCAGGCTCCCCCGCCGCGCTGCTTGCCGTCCGACGCTGCGGCGTCGCCCTCCCGGACCGCCGCGGCGCTCCTGCCGCTGGACTCGCCCGGGGCGCCCGATCCGAAGGGCCGTGCGGGAGCCACGCCGACGGGTGCGTCCGCGTAGCCCACCACCACCCGGCGCGTCCACGGAACCCCTCCGTCGGCGGGCTCGGCCGCGTAGGCGCGGGTCCGGGCCTCCTCCGGATCGGGGCGGGGCCCCGCCAGAGCTTCGTCCGCCGCCGCCGCCATCTCCGACTCGATGTCCCGGCGCATCGCCGCGAGGCCCTCCTCGGTGGCCAGGCCGTTCTCGATCACGTAGCGGCCGAAGCCGTCGATGGGATCGCGCTCGCGCCAGGCCTCGAGCTCCGCCGGGTCCACGTAGGGCTGCGAGTCGTGCTGCGCGTGTCCCAGCATCCGGTACGTCTCGGCGACGATGAGCGAGGCGCCCTCGCCCCTGCGGGCGCGGTCCACCGCCTCCCGCGCCGCGTCGTATACCTCGAGCACGTCGTTTCCGTCCACGTCGCGCACGGGCAGGCCGTAGGCCCCGGCCACGTCGGTCCACGACGCCACGGCCGCCTCCCGGTCGCTGCGGGTGGAGAACGCCCAGCGGTTGTGCTCCAGCACCACCACCATGGGGAGGCGCTGGACGGCCGCGAAATTGAGCCCTTCGTGGGAGGTGCCCGTCCGGGTGGCGCCTTCGCCCTGGTACGTCATGCACACCCGGGTCTCGCCGCGCATCCGGAAGGAGAGGGCCACCCCGTTGAGCACGGCGAGCTGCGTGCCCAGCGGGCTCACGGGCCCGAGGATGCCGAGCTCGGGGATGGTGAAGTGGTTGGTGTTGTCCTTGCCACCGGTGGGGGCGTCACGACGCGCCGTGTACTGCCGGAACATGTCCACGGGCGCCAGGCCGCGAACCAGGAGCGCTCCCATGTCCCGAATGGAGGGGGCGATCCAGTCCTCCGGCTCGAGGGCGTAGGCGCTGCCCACGGCCGTGGCCTCCTGGCCCAGGCTGCGGTACAGCCCTCCCACGATGTGGCCCTGCTTGAAGAGCCGCTCGAGCCGCTCTTCCAGCGCCCGGGTGAGGCACATGGAGCGGTACATGTCGAGCATCTGTTCACGGGTCAGCGACGCCATGGGCGGGAAGCTACGCGCGCCGCGCCGCGATCTCAAACCCCCGACGTGCCGGCGGTCGGGCCCGCCCGACTGGACAGTCGAACGCTTTACCTCATCGTAAAGCGATAGGGGGCGATGGGCTCACCCCGGGACGCCCGCGGCCCGTTCAGCCCGGGGAAGCCGCGCCCGCGAACGGGAGGGAGACGACCGCGGCTACCGGTCCGTCCTCGCGGCCCACGGCGAGTCGCGCCCCGTCCTCCACCTCGCGCCGAACGTAGGCGAGGCCGAGCCGGCCCAACCGCGGTGAGTCGGCCACGGAAGTGATGTAGCCCCGGCTCCGCTCCGCGGCGAACAGCTCCGTGGCCGGCTCGGGCGGGGGCCCCTCGGGCAGCTGCAGGCCCACCAGGCGGCGGTTCACGTGGCCCCTGAAGTGGATCCTGGCCACCACCTCCTGGCCCGTGTAGCAGCCCTTGTCGTAGTCGATGGCGCGCGCTTCCTGTCCGGTCTCCTGTGGCAGGACGTCGAGGCCGATCTCGCGGCCGTACACGGGGAGCCCGCGTTCGATGCGCCAGATGTCGTACGCCGCTCCGTCCGAGGCGCCTCCGCCCGCCCGCCGGGCCGCCTCGACGAGGGCGTCGCGGAGCTCGGCCTCGCGTCCTGCCGGCACGTACAGGTCGGCGCCGGGCCCTTCGACCGGCTCGCGTCGGACCAGCCTCACGTCTCCGGACGGGAGCTCGACGAGCTCGAGCGGGGCGATCTCGGCCAGGTCGGGGGCGCCGGGCAGGACGCCCACCACCTCCGCCGAGAGCGGACCGACCACCGACAGGCGGCGGAGCCCCTCGAGCCGCTCGAAGCGGGCGTAGAGGGGGGGCAGGTACCGGCGGAAGTGCTCGAGCGCCGCCTCGCCGCACGCAGACGGCATGTCCAGCCATACCTCCCCGGCCTCCGGGACCAGAGCGCGCATCTCGGCCAGCGGACGGCCCTTCGGCGTCAGCATGAACGCGTACAGCGCGTGGCCCGGCCCGAGGCCGGCGACGTGGTTGGTGACCAGCCCGCCGATCATGTCGCGGGCCCGGTCGCCCCAGACCCGGACGAGCGTACGATCGGCGCCGTCGAGGATCCCGGCGGCGTCGCGCAGCGCGTCGTAGGCGGCGGTCGATGCTTCCATGCTCCCTCCTTCCGGGGTCGGCCCGCCCTCGCTGGAGGGGCGGGACACCGCCGACCGGCAGGCAACAAACACGAAGCCCCCGGACGGACCGGGGGCTTCGCTTCCTTCTCGCGGTCCGGGCGGGGATCGCGGCCCGCCCGGGTCAGGGACGATCGATCAGCCGCCCACCTGGCCCGCGTACTCGATCACGAAGGTGACGCGGCGATTGGCGATTCCGGCCTGGCCGGGACCGCGCTCGTCGTTCACGAGCCGGTTTTCGCCGTAGCCGACCGTCTTCACGTTCGCGGCGGGCAGATTCCCGGTGCTCGTCAGGTAGTCTGCGACCGCCTTGGCACGCCGCTGCGACAGGCGCCGGTTGTAGGCGGCGGTGCCGGCCGGATCCGCGAAGCCCTCCACGGTGATCGTCGCGCCCTGGTAGTACTTCTGGGCGATGGACGCGAAACGGTCGAGGAGCGGCCTGTCGACGCTGCGGACGTCCGACTTGTCGAAGTCGAAGTGGACCGGCATCGCGAACTTCACGCCGTTCTGGAGCTCGGTGATTTTCGCCTGGAAGTCCTGGCGAAGCTGCTGCAGGTCACTCTGCAGCCCGTTCACCTTGCTCTGGAGCGCCTGGATGTCCGAGGCGTTCTGATCGACCTTCTGCCCCTGCTGCTGCATCTGGGAGCGCAGGTCGGACACCTCGTCGTTGAACTGGTCCTTCTTCACGTAGCTACCGCACCCGACCAGCCCGGCCGTGAGCAGCAGCGCGGCCATCGAGGCGATGGGCCGGCTGTAGATCTTCTTCATCGATCCTCCTTTGCGCGCGGTTCCCATTCGAACGATACACGCCGCGACCGCCCGTACGGAACACCGCCGCGGTTTGTGCGGCCGGGGGTCCAAGCGCAGGATCCAACTCCTCTTGCCCGTCCGGCTTGCAAAGACAGGGCCATGGATCCCGACTCGGCCGCGTCCCTCCACGTCGGCCCACCGGTCGATCGATTGGACCCGCCGCGTGCCTCTCGGGTCCCTCGCGCTCCGAGTCGGCGGCCAACCTTGACGACGACCAAGCTGTGAAAAGGTAACACGGGCGGGAGAAAGGCGCGACGGGGAGCCGCGGGACCCGCCCTAGGCCCGGCCCGCGACCACCCGCCGATGCCAGGCGAGGGCCCGCCGCCATCCCCTCCAGGGCCGGGAGCGCAGGACGCCAGCCGAGCTCGTCGCGTATTCGTGCACACTGAAAGGGATTGGGGCGTCCCGCGAACCAGACCTGCCGCGGACTGAGGAGCGGGGCCGGGGTGTCGGGCCCGCCCGGTGCCACCCGCTCCAGCCCGGCCACGCACGCCTCCAGGGCGCGGCGGGGTAGCGGCACGAGCACGGCGCCCTCCGGCGCCGCCTCCGAGAGGAGCTGGCGCTGCGTGAGCTCTCCGTCCTCGGAGATGTTGTAGACCCGTCCGCGCGCCTCGGGACGGGTCAGCGCCAGCCAGCAGGCTTCGGCGACGTTCCCCGCGTACACGATGGGAAGCGAGTTGTCGCCGCGACCGACGGTGGGCAGGAGTCGATGGTCCGCCAGGGCCGCGATGCGCGGCGTGAAGTTCCGGTCACGCTCTCCCATGACCACGGCCGGCCTGAGGATCGTCCATCCTGTCTCGGACGTGCGCCGCACGACGCTCTCGGCCATGCGCTTGGAGCGCTCGTAGTGCGCGCGCGGCTCGAGCGGCAGGTCCACGGCCGCCTCCTCATCCAGGGGGAGGGCGGGATGCGCTCCGGGAGGGCCGTACACGGCCACCGAGGAGACGTGCAGGAAGCGCGGGCAGCCGGACCGCAGGCACTCCTCGAGGACCAGGCTCGTGCCCTCGACGTTCACCCGCCGGTAGGCTTCCCAGCCGGCCGGGGCCGCCACCAGCGCGGCGGCGTGCAGGATGGCGTCGCAATCCCGACCCGCCCCGCGGAGCGTCTCCGGCCGCAGGAGGTCGCCCAGAACGAACTCGCAGTCCAGCTCCTCGAGGAAGCGCAGGTCCGCGTCGGGGCGCACGAACGCCCGTACGTTCCAGCCCCGCTCCCGGAAGAGGGCCGCGGCGTGGCTGCCGACGAGGCCCGTGGCCCCGGTGACGAACAGGGTGGGCTCGGCGCCCCCGCTCACGCGCTCCGCCCCGGGGAGTAGCGCCCGAGCGCCTCGGGCATGGGGGTGAGGGGCAGGTCGGGCAGCACCCGGCGCAGCGAGGCGAGCTCGGCGACCGCTCCCCCGGTGGCGAACTCGAGCGCGTCGCGGGAGAACAGCTGGCCCGGGAGGAGCTCGGCGACCGCGGCGCCCACCCGGAGAAGCCCCATGGGTACATGCACGATCGGCTTGCGCCGCCCCATGGCGTCCATGAGCGTCTGGATGATCGCGTCCATGGTGTAGGTGATGGGACCGCCGAGCTCGAAGCGGGCGCCGATCGCGGCCGGGGTCTCGAGGGTCCGGGCCACGGCCGCCGCGAGATCCCCGATCCACACGGGGTTGATCCGCTGGTCGCCCGGACCGAGCTGCGGGAACACCCCGGGCAGGAGGCGGAGGATGCGGGCGAACACGTTGAGGCTCTGGTCCCCGGGCCCGTACACCCAGGAGGGGCGCACGATCGTGAAGGCGGGCTCGCCGCCGCTCACCGCCGCCTCGGCCATGCCCTTGGCCCGGAACCAGGGCCGGTCGGACTCCGGGTCGGCGCCCACGCCGGACAGGTACACGATCCTCCGCACCCCGGCCTCGCCGCCGGCCGCCACGACGTTGGCCGTCCCCCGGGCGTCGACGTCGAGGAAGCTCCGGCCCCGCGAGGGGTCCTCCACGGGGAAGCCCGAAAACTGGACGGTCTGGACCACCACGTCGACGTCCTGGAGGGCGGCCGGGAGCGTGGAAGGATCCGTCACGTCGCCTCCCCGCGCATCCACCTCGATCCCCCCGAAGCGGGCGGCGACGCCCCGGGGCCGTCGCGACAGCACGATCACCCGGTAGCCGCACCCGGCCAGCTCGCGCACGATGGCGGCCCCGAGGAAGCCGGTGCCGCCGGCCACGAGGACTGTCTGTGGAGAGGACGCCGGGTTCATGTCGTCTGCACCGTGTCTCGGGGCCGGCACGTCGAGTGCGAAGGGCGTAACTTCTCAATGGGGTCCGAACAGGGTACGGCGCAAGGGTCGGACCAATCACGAACGACTCCGCGGTCCCGCAGCAAGGGAGAGAACGCAGGGCATGCGCGACTTTCTGAAGGCTCTCGAGGAACGCCACATCTTGCTGTTCGATGGGGCCATGGGAACGGAAATCTACCGGCGCGGCGTGTTCATCAACCGCTCCTACGACGACCTGTGCCGCACGGACCCGGGCATGATCCGGGAGATCCACCGGGCCTACCGCGAGGCCGGAGCGGACGTCCTGGAGACGAACAGCTTCGGAGCCAACCGGTTCCAGCTCCAGAGCTACGGCCTGGAGGAGCAGGTCCCGGAGATCAACGAGGCGGCGGCGGCGCTGGCCCGGGCCGTGGCGGGCTCGGAGCTGCTGGTGGCCGGGAGCATGGGCCCGCTCGGAGTCCGGCTGGAGCCGTTCGGGCCCACCTCCCGAATGGAGACCCGGGCAGTCTTCCGCGAACAGGCGGCCGCGCTGGCCCGCGGCGGGGTCGACCTGTTCATATGCGAGACGTTCAGCGACCTCAACGAGGTCGAGGAAGCCGTGCGGGGCTGCCGGGACGCCTCCGACCTCCCGGTGCTGGCCGAGATGACGATCCAGCCCGACGGCCAGACGACCTACGGAGCCTCGGCGGTGCAGATCGCCCGCGAGCTCGACGCGATGGGCGTCGACGCGATGGGCCTGAACTGCAGCGTGGGGCCCGCCCTCATGCTGGAGGCGGTGCGCGACATGGCGGCGATCACCGGCCGCCCGATCGCCGCCATCCCCAACGCCGGCCTCCCGCGGGAGGTACAGGGACGGAAGATGTACCTGGCGAGCCCGGAGTACATGGCCAGCTACGCGCGTCGGCTCGTGGAGGCGGGAGCCCGCATCATCGGCGGATGTTGCGGGACGCGTCCGGAGCACATTCGCGAGATGGCCGCGCAGGTGGAGGCCTTGAGGGCGCGGTCCGGGGATGGAGCGGGCTCTGCCGGGGGGGCCGGGGCGGACGGGCGCGAGGGGGCCGGGGCCTCCCCGGCGGAGGTCCGGGAGGGGGAGGATGGGGTCGTCCGCGTTCGATCCGGCGCGAAGGAGGGGGAACCGTCGACCGCCGGTGGCGCGACCCCGATGCCGCTCGCCGAGCGCTCCGCGTGGGGCGCGAAGCTGGCGCGCGGGGAGCGTGTGGTGAGCGTCGAGGTCCCGTCGCCGCGCAGCGCCGACCCCTCGGTGCTCCTGGACGCCTGCCGGGCCCTGCGGGCGGCGGGCGTCGACGCGGTGGCCATCCCCGACGGAGCTCGGGCCCGCATGCGCATGGGCGTGGTGGCGGCGGCCGCGCTGGCCCAGCGCGAGACGGGGATCGAGGCGCTGGCGCACTACACCTGCCGTGACCGCAACCTGCTCGGGATGGCTACGGACCTCCTGGGCGCGCAGGCGCTCGGGATCCGCAACCTCCTGCTGGTCACGGGGGACCCGCCCAAGATGGGGCCGTATCCCGAGGCCAGCGCCGTGTTCGACGTCGACTCCATCGGGCTCGTGAACCTGGTGACGCACCTCAACCGCGGTGAAGACCTGGGCGGTCACCCGATCGGCGGCACGACCAGCTTCGTGATCGGGGTGGCGGCCAACCCCGGCGCCATGGACCTGGGGCGCGAGATCGAGCGCTGGTACTGGAAGGTGGATGCCGGGGCCGACTTCGGCGTGACCCAGCCGATCTTCGACCGGGCCGTGCTCGAGACCTTCCTGGAGCGGGTCGAGCGGGCGGGCACCCGGCTCCCGATCGTGGCGGGCGTGTGGCCGCTGACGAGCGGGCGTGACGCGGAGTTCCTGAACAACGAGGTCCCCGGCATCGAGGTACCCGCCGCGGTGATCGAGCGCATGCGGCGCGCCGAGGCCTCCGGGGCCGAGGCGGCGCGGGCCGAAGGCCTGGCCATCGCCCGCGAGCTGGCGTCCGGGCTGGACGAGCTGGTGCAGGGATTCCAGCTCACGGCCCCGGCGGGCGACGTCGAGCGGGCCCTGTCCGTTCTCGAGGCGCTGGAGGGGCGCCCGGCGGGCTGAGGCCGACGCGCCATGCTCGCCCCTCCCGTGCGGGGCGGCTACATTGGCGGCGGAGCGACCCGGCCGCGGCCCGGCCGCCCCCCCCGGACGACAACCGTACCTCCTTCACGCGCGGACCATGCTCGAACAGCTCTACAAGAGGGACGTCCACAAGCGACCCACCACCGTGCGCTTCCAGGGGCGCATCCTGTTCTTGACCGAGGATCCCGAGCTCATCCGACGGCAGCTCGAGGGCGAGGACCTGGACTGGGATCCGTCGATCCCCCTCCGGGACGACATCTCGACCGACGAGATCACCCCCGGCTGGGTGTGCTACTACTACGATGAGAAGCTCGGCGAGTACCCCTACGTGGGGCTCGAGACGGGCGGCCAGCGGCCCATCGGCCACAAGGACATCATCGGCAAGGGCTTCGTGGCGGCGGTCTCGGGCAAGCGCCGCGGCAAGGGCTCGAGCCGCGAGGCGGCGCCCTACGCGGAGCGGGCCGCCGGGATCCGGGTGGTGATCGCCGAGAACATCGAGCGCATCTACCGGGAGAACTGCGAGAACCTCGGCATGCTCGCCTCGACCGACTTCTCCCTCATCGACCGCATCCGTCGCGGCGAGGAGATCCCGCTCGAGGCGTTCATCGATCCCGAGGCCGGGCGGATCGAGCGCGACGTGATCGAGTACGGCGGCCTCCTCGACTACGCTGTGGCCCGCCTCAAGGGGCTGGTCCAGGTGCCGGCGATCGACACGAAGCCGGGCCGGCCGATGACGGTGGCCGAGAAGATCCTGGCGCGGCACTGGGTCGTGGATCTCAAGGAGGACGACATCGGGGTGCCGGCCGTGAAGGCGGGGGACACCGGCTTCGTCCGCACGGACCTGCGGTTCAGCCACGAGTACGTGACGCCGATGGCGTCGAGCTTCTGGGACGACTTCGTGGGACCGGACGCCGGCCTCAACGACCCGGACAGCATCAAGTTCTTCCGGGACCACCTCGCCTTCCTGGACCAGGTGATCACCGAGGAGCGCAAGAAGGCGGGCCTCCTGGACGCGGCGCACGCCCTCCACGATCGGCAGCGCGAGTTCGCGAAGCGGAAGGGCGTACGTCTGCACGGAGAGCTGACGGACCGCACCGGGAGCGAGGCGATCTGCCACATCATGGTCCAGGACCGTTACGCCCTGCCGGGCCAGGTCGTGGTGGGGAGCGACTCGCACACGCCCCACTCCGGTTGTCTGGGCTGCGTGGCCTTCGGCGTGGGCACGACCGCCATCGTGAACTCGTGGGCCACGAAGGACGTCCGGCTCGAGGTCCCGCCCTCCGTGCGCGTTCGGATCACCGGGGAGAAGCCCGAGAACGTCACCGCCAAGGACATGATCCTGGAGGTGCTCCGCCACCCCTACGTGCGGGACGGCAAGGCGATCGGAAAGATCATCGAGTACACGGGGGAGGCGATCGAGGCGCTGGGCATCGACGAACGCGCCACCCTCACCAACATGGCGGCCGAGGTGGGCGGCTTCACCGGGATCGTCGGCCCCGATGAGACGACGGTGGCGTGGCTGGCCGAGCGCCGCGGGCTCGACCCCGACGAGGTGCGGGCCATGATCGGTGGCCTCCAGTCGGACGAGGATGCCGAGTACGAGTGGACGATGGAGATCGACGCCTCCGCGCTCAGGCCCATGGTGGCCACGCCGGGAGACCCGGGGAACGGCATTCCGATCGACGAGCTGGAGGGCCCGGTGGCGCTCGACATCGCATTCGCCGGCGCGTGCACGGCGGCCAAGCGCGAGGACATGACCATGTACGCTCGCGTCCTCCGGGAGGCCCTGGACGAGGGCCGAGGCGTCTCCCCCGACCTGCGCTGCTACCTGCACTACGGGTCGGTGGACGTGGAGGCCTGGGCCCGCGAGCGGGGTTACGACGAGCTCTTCCGCGAGGCCGGCATCCAGGTCATGCCGCCGGGCTGCGGGGCGTGCATCAACGCCGGTCCCGGGGTGAGCACCTCGCCGGACCAGGTCTCGATCAGCTCGATCAACCGCAACTTCCCGGGCCGCAGCGGTCCGGGGAAGGTCTATCTGGCCAGTCCGTACACGGTCATGGCGTCGGCCGTAGCCGGCCGCATCACCGCCTGGCAGCCACGGGCCGCGGTCCCGGCGTAGAGCAGGCCTGCACGCTTTGACCCCCCCGGGGCCCGCGGACGGGCCAGGCTCGCTGTTCGACGAGCTGCGGCGGGGGTTGGAGCACCGGGCTGACCGGACCCGGGAACGGGTGGACGAGCGCATCTGGGGACCGCTGCGGGAGCTGGCGGCGCGGCTGGGCGGGCGCGCCGGCGAGGCCCGCCACTGCGATGATCCGCTGCGCGACGCGGGCCGGGCCCTCCGCATGGCCTGCGACGAGATCGAGACGCTCTCCCTGGCCGCCGTCCTCGAAGAAGAGCTCCGCGCGCACCTCGAGGACGTCCTCCCCCTCGCCCACGCGCTGCCCCGCACCATGGAGCTCCCGGGCGAGGGTGGCGGCCGCCGTGTCCCGGCCCGGGCGGCCGCGACCGCGGTCCTCAGGGGCGACTACCCGGTGTCTCTGGTGAAGCGGCTGCGCCCCGAGGCGCTGGTGGTCGCGCCGGCGTCCTCGCTTCCCCCGGCCCCCGCCGACCTGCTCGGCGAGGAGGACTGGCAGGCGCGACTCGCCGGCGCGGTGGAGGGAGCTTCCGAGCACCTGAGTCGCCTGCTGGACGACCTGGCGGCCGAGGCCACCGAGCAGCTCCGCCGACGCCTCCTCTCCGCGGGGCCGTTCACGCACGTGCGGGCCAGGTGGAGGGACCGCCGGGCGAAGCGCGAGCGCGACGAGGCGCTGACCGCCCTGCGGCGGTCGCTGGCGGAGGCGGACGCCGAGGCCGAGGCCGAGCTCCGGCGCCGACGGCTGGCAGCCGACCTGGCGCGCCGCGAGCGGGCCCTGCGGGACATGGCATCCACCTCGGCGGAGCTGACCCGCGCCCTGGCGAGCGAGGGCGCGCGGATCCGCCGGATCGCCGAGGGACTGGAAGCCCTGGCCTCCGGCGAGCGTCCCATTCTTATCGATGGAGCCGCGGGCGAGGGTGAGTCGGCGCTCGGCCAACTGGTCGAGCGAATCCAGGCGGCCCTGGAGGAACGCCGGCAAGCGCTGGGCCCCGCGTCTCCGGACGGCGAGCGGCTCGACGCGGCCGTGACCCGCCTCGCACAACGCGCCGCCGCGCTGGGTGGGGTGGCCGAGGATTTCCTGGCCCGTGACGGGGGCGTCGCCGACACGGCGGAGAGGCCCGCGCCGCAGGAGCCGGGGGGCGAGCTGGCCGAGCTGGCTCGCGGAGCCTGCGAGGAGCTGCACGCCGAGGTGCACGCTCGCATCGCGGAGGCGCGCGAGGGACTCCAGGAAGCGGGAGAGATCGTGCGTCACGGAGTCGAGGCGGCCCGGGCCACCACCCTGGAGGAAGAGGCCGGGGCCCCGGCGCGTCCGGGGGGATGGGATCCCGAGGCCGCCCGAGAAGCCTGCCGGCGGGCCGCCCACCGTCTGCGCGACACCGCGGCGAAGCTGGAGGCGGAGCTCGAGTCGACGGCCGTACATCTCGAATCGGTGCCCGACCGGATCCTCGCCGCCCTCCGCGAACGACTGGTCCCCGGGCACGGCGCCAGCCGGCACCCGGCGCCGGGCGCCCTGGGCCAGGGGGAGTCGCGGCCGTCGTCCCGGGCCGGGCGGCGATTCGTGCGCCGGGCCCGCGCTTACCTGCGGGCGATGTGGCGGGCCGTGGCCCGGGCGTGGCGGGCCGTGGCCACCTGGGTGCTCCACCTGGTCGCGGTCCCCGCCGCGGCTCCGGAGCGGGAAGGGCAGCAGGTGCGACGGCCCGGCGGGGGGGCGGGCATCGCGGCGCTCGTGTCCGATTTCGAAGCGGGCTCGGACCTGTCGGGTCTGCCCGCCAATTACCGGTGGCTGTTCCGACCGGAGCCCCTCGACGACCCTCGACTCGTGGTGGGGCGGGACGGGGCGCTGGAGCGCCTTCGCGCGGCACGGGCCCGCCTCGCAGAGGGCGACCCGGCCGCGGTGGCCGTGGTGGGAGGACCCGGAAGCGGCAAGACCACGCTGCTCAACGCCCTCGTCTCCGAGGTGGGTGCGGAGGAGGTGCTGCGGAGCGGCTCCGTCGACCGGCGCCTGGCTACCCGGTCGGACGTGCTCGCCTGGCTCGGCTCCTTCCTGTTTCCCGGAGAGGGTGGCGGAGGACCGGGCGGGGGCGCCCCGGCCGCCGAGCCTTCCGCCCTGGTTCAGGCGCTCGAGGGACGCCGCGAGCTCGTGCTCCTCGAGAACGGGGAGCGCCTGTTCCGCCGCCAGGTGGGGGGGTACGGCGCGCTGACGGCGTTCACCGAGTTCATCGACGCGACGGCCGGACGGCTGGGATGGATCGTGACGTTCGAGACGCTGCCGTGGAAGTTCATCCGCAGCGTGAGCTCCCTGGCGGGCGCGTTCGACGAGGTGCTGGAGCTCGGTCCGCTGGACCGGTCGCAGCTCGAGGAGGCGGTAATGGCGCGTCACCGGCTGACGGGCTACGACCTGGAGTTCCGGCCCCCCGAGGCCGGCCTCTCGGGCGCCCAGGCCGCGCGGCTCCAGGCGATGGGGGAGAAGGCGCGGCAGGCGTGGCTGCGCGACCGTTGCTTCGACCACGTCCACGGCGACGGCCACCGGGACGTGGGGGAGGCCCTGCTCCTGTGGCGCCGCTGCGTGCGCGCGGACCCGGGCCGACCGGCGACGGTCGCGGCGCGGCCGACGCCGATCCCCGATCCTTCCCCGATGGCCGAGCTCGACCGGGCGGTGCTGTTCGTGCTCGCGGCGGTCGCCATCCACGGGGACCTGGACCGGAAGGCGGCCACCGAGGCGGCGGGCGGGTCGGCGGGGCCGGGGGCGCTGCACCTGCTGGAGACCTCGGGCCTCCTGGAGCCGGTCGGGGGACCGCCCCCGGCGCGGCTGCGCATCCGCCCGTTCCTGCACCGGATCGTGGCGAACCGGCTGAGGGATGCCAACGTGCTGCCGCTGGCGGGAGGTGAGGGTTGAACCAGGTCGCGAACCCGTCCCAGGCCCTGGAGCGCGCCCTGGACGCCCTGACCCTGGGGCGCGTGGTGGCCGTGCTGCTCATCCTCGCCGGAGCGTGGGCGCTGAGCTGGGCGGTCAGCCGACTCCTCGACCGGATCGCCGAGCGCTATCCCAGGACGCGGATGCGGCTCAAGCAGGTCGCTCCGCTGCTCCGGGTGTTCCTGTGGCTGGGTGCGCTGTACGTGATCGTGTTCGGCGTGTTCAGGCCCGAGGAGGCGAGCACGCTGGCGGGGGTGGTGGCCGGGGCCGCGATCGGCATCGGACTGGCGGCCCAGGATCTCCTTCGAGACCTCATCGGCGGCTTCACCCTCATCCTCGACCGCCCGTTCGGCATCGGCGACCGGGTCCGGATCGGGGAGCATTACGGGGAGATCATCTCCATGGGCCTGTGCTCCGTACGGCTGCGGACCCCCGAGGACACGCAGGTCGCGGTGCCGAACGCGTTGGTGGTGCGGACCGCGGTCTCGAACGCGAGCAGCGGGAACGTGGGCTGCCAGGTGGTGAGCGAGATCTGGCTGCCGGCCGACGCGCCGGTGGCCGAGGTGCGCAGGCTGGCGTTCGAGGCCGCCGCCTCCTCGCGGTTCGCGGACCTGTCGCGTCCCGTCGAGGTCGCCGCCGAGACGGCCTTCCGGCACACCTTCCTGGTCCTCCTGCGCGTGAAGGCCTACGTGCTGGACCACCGCGACGAAGTGCGCTTCCGGACCGACGTCGTGCAGCGGGTGCAGGAGGAGCTAGTGCGGCGCGGGATCATCGACCGCGCCATGGTCCTTCCGCGCGACTGAGGGCCGCGAGGGTCGGGCGCCCGTTCGGCGCCGTCTCGCGCCCGACCTTCAGATTCTCAGGTCCGCCAGCGCCTCACGCAGGTGAGCGGCCCCCCGCCGGCGGGCCCCGGACCGGCCCATACCGAACAGGGTCCCGGCCAGGCCGCCGGGCCGGACGGCCTCGAGCCACCGGTCCACCTCGGCCTCGAGGAAGCGGTCCAGACGGCGTCGGTCGGCGGCCGGAAGCGTGTCCAGCCCGGCTCGCACGGGAGCCGGATCATCGCCGCTCGCCTCGGCCGCTTCACCCGGGAGATCGGGCATGCCCTCGGCCAGGGCGCGCCGCAGGTCGCGGCGGCCCGCCTCGAAGTCGTGCGAACGCCACGCCCGGCACAGGGGCCCGGCGAGCCCTCCGAGCGCGGGCCCGGCCAGGGGCCGGTCGGCCGGCGGAGCCACGGCGTGGAGGCGCCCGGAGGCCTGGCCGCCCAGGCCGCTCGCCTCCTCGAGGATAAAGATCAGCTTGGCGAGCCGGGTCCTTCCGGCCCGCGTCTCGATGCCCCGGAACGCCGCGGAGTAGCGGGGATCGTCGGAGATCCTCTCGACATCCCGGTCCAGGACCGCCAGGCCCGGGTCGGCCGCTTCGTCCCGTGGCATCTCACCGCGCGCCACTCGCCGGTCGGCCACCTCCTCGGCCAGGGCGCCGATGCGGCGGCCCGTGGCTATGGCCCGGGGATCGTCCAGGTCGCCGCTGAGCTCCCCGATCTGCTCCGCGAGGCCGGCGACGGCCGCGATCCGGTCCTGGCGCAGCGCCTCGTCGTGCCACGCGGCGGCCGGATCCGTCCCGCCGAGCGCCGCCACAAGTGAGGCGAGCGGGCCCTCTCCCGCCGTCCGGGCCCGGGCGAACCCGGGCGGTTCGGCTCCTGCGAACAACCGCGGCTCGATCACCACGGCCTCCCAGCGGACGCCCGTGGAGCCGGCGACGCGGGCCGTCAGGGCTCGGGCGAGCGCGGCCGGGGAGTCGCCGCCGGCCTCGCCGTCACAGGCCAGGAGGGTCCCGTCCCGTCCCTCGAGCCGCACGGCTGGCTGGAGGCCGGGTGTGGCCGATGCGGCCAGGGCGGCCGTGGCCAGGCGCGACCACACCGGGTCCCCGGCGCCGTGCCGCGTGCCCAGCTCGAACAGGGCCGAACGGACCGGGGCGCCCGAGGGGCGGACCGGCGTGAGTGGAAAGGCGACCTGGAGGGAGCCGCCGAAGCGCGCCGATGGGCGGTCGTCCGCGGCGGGGTCGCCGGCGATCAGGGTGTGCGCGAGCTCGTGCAGCGGTCCGGAGGCCAGAAGGCCGTCGCGGTCGGGGCGGCCGGGATCGAGCAGCACGCCGGCATCCAGGGCGTCGACCCAGGTCCGCTCGATCCACGGAACGAGGCCCGGGTTGACCACGAGTGCGCGGGCGGCGATCGCGGCCGGGAGGGCCGCCGCGGAGCTGGCGACGATCACGTCCAGCGTGGGCGGGTCGGCCGCTTGGACCCGTTCCAGCGCCGTCAGGAGCTCCACGACCGCCCCGGCCGCGTAGGAGCCGCCGCCGGGACCACCACCCAGGATGAGAGCGATCTTCCTCACGTTCCCCCGAATCTTCGCCGACTGTACGTGTCGACCCGAGTGCCGGGCCGATCGCGGTGGACCGGAAAGTGGATCCCGTCCCCGGCCCGGGCAAGCGGGGGGGGGAGGGACGGCGTGGGATCTCGGCTCAGCGTGATCCGGGTACGGAGTCCCGCGCCGATGCACCCGACCCATCGGACTCGGCGGGTGCATGCAGCTGGAAGAGGCTGCGGGCATCCAGCGGCACTCCGTCCACGTACAGGCCCCAGTGCAGGTGGGGACCGGTGACCCGGCCCGTGGCCCCGACCTGCCCGATGAGCTGACCCCGCCCGACCAGCTCGCCCTCGTGGACGTCCACGCGCGACAGGTGGTCGTAGCTGCTGTACACGCCGAGGCCGTGGTCCAGGTAGACGGCGTTGCCCGTGTAGTAGAAGTGCCCGATCAGAGCCACGCGGCCCCGAGCCGCGGCGCGCACCGGCTCGCCGGTGTGACCGCGGATGTCGACTCCGGTGTGCCGGCTCTTGAGCTCGCCGTTGAAGATGCGTCGCTGCCCGAACGGGCTGGTGATCTTGCCGTGACGGGGCCACGCGAACGCGTGCCGGGGCAGCCAGGCATCCGTGGCGTGATCGAGGACGGAACGCACGGTCTCGCGGTCCGCCGCGATCTTCGCGAGAGCGCTCTTCGGCGGACTGGCGAACCGGGGAGCCACGCGCAGGCGCGTGAAGGGAAAGTCGTACGACGCGATGCGGAAGGTCATGCTGTCGGTCGCCACCGAGTCGGCCGACAGCCGGTAGCGGAGCACGAGCTCCGGCTCCCCGGCGGAGCCGATCGGCGCCGGCGCGACCCCGAACCAGCCGCCCTGTACGGGCGCGAAGTGGACGGGCCATTTCCCCAGCCGACCCTCTACCGACAGGGGATGGCGACCCGCGGTGGGCTGGAGGAGGTGGATCCCGATGGCCTCGCCTTCACGCGGGGTGCTGGGGTCCCAGCGCACCCCGAGCGGGAGCCAGGGAAGGAGAGGCGGGGAGACGTCGACCGGCTCGAGCTGCACGGAGGGAGCGGCCCGCGAGGTGTCCGCGTGGGCCGGCTCGGGCGCCCGCGGAGCGGCCACCGGCTGGGGCGGCGGGGTCGTCCCGCCGCACGCCGCGACCAGCAGCCCGATGGCGCACAGGAGGATCCGGCCCGCCGGCCGGCGGAGACGGGGCCTGCGGGCGCGAGTGGCAGCGGTCTCGTGGAAGGTGGTCGTCGGCATCGGCCTCGGGTGACTCGGCATGGGCGTCGAGGGGACAGGTTGCGCCCGGTGCCGCCGGGAGGGCAAGGTCCGGCCGGATCGCGGTGTCCCCCGTCGGCGCCCCGGGGCGGCCTGGCGGCTCACACGCGAAGGAAGCGGGACAGGCCGAACCAGCGGTCCATCCGGCGCGCGACGGGCGGCGGCTTGCTTGCCGGCCCCTCCGGGCCCCGGTAGCTTTCGCGGCTACCGCCAAAACGGTGCACACACGCGAGCGGTTCCGGACGCACGCGTCCGCTCCAGGAACCCGGAGAGGTCCCGACAGCATGCACGTTTTCGCGAAATGCGAGAACTTCACGACGGCCCGCGACCTTCGCGCTCGCGGACTGTACCCGTACTTCCAGCGGATCGAGCGCTCCTACGACACGACCGTGGTGATCGGTGGCCACGAGAAGGTCATGGTCGGGTCGAACAACTACATGGGGCTCACCCACGATCCGCGCATCATCGAGGCCGCCAAGGAGGCGCTCGATCGGTACGGTAGCGGGAACACGGGCAGCCGCTTCCTGAACGGCAACCTGGACCTCCACGACAGGCTGGAGGAGGAGCTGGCCGACTTCGTCGGCAAGGAGGCCGCCCTCGTGTTCAGCACGGGCTACCAGACGAACCTGGGGACCCTGGGCGCGCTCATCGGCCGCAACGACACCGTGTACGTCGACAAGTTCGACCACGCCTGCATCCAGGACGGCGCGCGGCTGGGCTTCGGCGACGTGCAGCGCTTCACCCACGGGGACTACGACGGCCTCCAGCGCATGATGGCCTCGGAGCGGGAGACCCGGGGCAAGCTCGTGGCGGTGGACGGGGTGTACAGCATGGAGGGCGACCTGGCGGACCTGCCACGCCTGGTCGAGATCAAGGAGGAGTTCGACGCGCCGCTGATGGTGGACGATGCTCACGCGCTGGGCGTGATCGGCCCCGAGGGCAACGGCACCGCGGCCCACTTCGGCCTGACCGACGAGGTGGACCTCATCACCGGCACCTTCAGCAAGTCGTTCGCCTCGATCGGAGGGTTCGTGGCGGGGAACGCCACGGTGATCGATTACCTGCGCAACCACGCCCGGGCCCTGATCTTCAGCGCCAGCATGCCTCCGGCCTCCGTGGCCACCGTCCTCAAGGCCCTCGAGATCATTCGCGCCGAGCCCGAGCGCCGCGAGCGGCTGTGGCGGAACACCCGCAAGATGATGGAGGGCCTCAAGAGCCTGGGCTTCGACATAGGGCCCACGGAGACGCCCATCATCCCGATCCTCGTCGGTCCGATGGACAAGACGTTCCGGTTCTGGAAGATCCTGTTCGACGAAGGGGTGTTCACCAACCCGGTGGTGCCGCCGGCCGTGCCCGAGGGCAGCTGCCGCCTGCGCACCAGCTACATGGCCACCCACACGGATGAGCACCTCGACTTCGTCCTGGAGAAGATCGGGACGATCGGCGCCGAGCTCGGGGTCGTATGAGCGTACGGCCCGACTCCCGCGAGCCGGCCCCGTCCCCCAGCGAAGCACCGGAGTCTCCGAAGCGCGAGCCGTCCCGCCCGGCCGGGGAGCGGTGAGCGTCGAGGTCCGGCCGGTTCGGTCCGGCGGCGACCGGGACGCGTTCATCCGGCTGCCGTGGCGGATCTACGCGGGCGACCCCAACTGGGTGCCCCCCCTGATCCGCGACATGAAGACCATGCTGGACCCGGAGAAGCACCCCTTCCATCTCCACTCGGACCTGGAGCTCTACCTGGCCCTCCGGGACGGCCGACCGGTCGGGCGGATCGCCGCGATCCACAACCGCCGACACGTGGAGTTTCACGAGGAGCCGGTCGGCTTCTTCGGCTTCTTCGAGAGCGAGAACGACCCGGAGGTGGCCGCGGGACTGTTCGATGCCGCCTCGGCGTGGCTCCGGTCGAGAGGTCTGCGCACGATCCGCGGACCCACGAGTCCGTCCACCAACGACGTCTCGGGCCTCCTGGTCGAGGGCTTCGACGATCCTCCGATGATCATGATGCCGTACAACCCGGCCTACTACGTGGACCTGGTCGCCGGAGCCGGCTTCGAGAAGGCCAAGGGCCTCGTGGCGTACGTGCACCGGGACCAGCAGCCGCCCGAGCATCTGGTGCGGGGGGCCGAGCTGGTGAAGAAGCGCTACGGCGTCTCGGTCCGATCCCTCCGGATGAAGGACTTCGACGAGGAGCTCGAGCGGGTCCAGGGGCTGTACAACGCCGCCTGGGAGGCCAACTGGGGCTTCGTCCCCATGACGGACGAGGAGTTCCGGTTCCTGGCGAGGGAGCTCAAACCAGCGGTCGACCCGGACCTGGTTCTCATCGCCGAGGACTCCTCCGGCGAGCCGATCGGCTTCGCGCTGTGCCTGCCCGACTTCAACGTCGCCATCAAGCACGCCAATGGGAGGCTGTTCCCGTTCGGGCTCCTCAAGATCCTGTGGCACTCGCGGAACGTGCACCGCATGCGGGTCCTCACGCTGGGGCTGGTCGAGGAGTGGCGCGGCAAGGGCGTCGACGCGCTCATGTACCTGGAGATCTTCCGCAGGGGCGCGGCGCGCGGCATCACGGAGGGCGAGTTCTCGTGGATCCTGGAGGACAACGAGATGATGCGGCGCCCCATGGACCGGATCGGCGCGCAGGTCTCCAAGCGCTACGCGCTCTACGACCGGCCTCTCTGACCACGACCCGCCCCCCTCCCACGTCCGACCCGACCCCTCCTCCGCTCGCCCGGCGCGGCCGGAAGGGCCGATGAGCGGAGTCTCGGGGACCGTCCTCGTCACGGGGGCCACCGGCTTCGTGGGGAGCCACGTGGCCGAAGCTCTCCTGGACGCCGGCCACGCGGTGCGCTGCACGGTCCGACGGACGAGCGACACCCGCTGGCTGGACGGCCTGGACGTCGAGCGTGTCCAGGCGGACATGCGCCGCCGCGAGGCCCTCGCGGAAGCGGTGCGCGGCGCCACGTCCGTGGTCCACCTGGCCGGCATCACCCGCGCCTCCCGTCCCGAGCTGTATCGACGGATCAACGGCGATGGCACGGCGAGGCTGGGCGAGGCGGCGGTGGAGGCCGGCGTGCGGCGCTTCGTGTACATGAGCAGCCTCGCCGCCCGCGGACCGGATGGGGCCGAGGGACCGGTGAGTGATTACGGGGCCAGCAAGCGGGAGGGAGAGGAGCGCCTGCGGGGCATGACGGACCGCATGGAGGTCGTCGTGCTGCGGCCCGGCGGGGTGTATGGCCCCCGGGACGAGGACCTGCTCCCCCTGTTCCGGGCGGCCTCTCGTGGCTGGCTGGTGGCGCCCTCCGACGGGCCGGCGCTGCAGCCGGTCTACGCCTCCGACGTGGCGCGGGCCGTGCTGCGCGCGCTGGAGGGCGACGCGGGCTTCGGGCCCTTTCCCCTGGCCGAGGAGGGCGTGTACGACTGGCCTTCGGTCGGAAAGGCGATGGCCCGGGCCTTCGGGCACCCGGTTCGCCTGGTGAGGCTCCCCGGCCGGGCGTTCGAGGCTGTGGGCGTCCTGGCGCAGACGGCGTGGCGACTCGTGGGCAGCGCCCCGCCGCTGGACCGACGCCGCGCGCGGGACGTGGCGCGCCACCGCTGGACGTGCGACCCGGGTCCGAGCGAGCGGGCGCTGGGGTGGCGGGCGGAGGTGGCGCTCCCCGAGGGTCTCCGGCGGTCGGTGGCCTGGTACCGGGAGGCGGGCTGGCTGTGAGCGGCGGGGCGGAGGCCGGGCTGAGGGACGGCCGTGGCGGGCTGGCGTCCGACGTGGTGCTCGCCGCGTATCTGCTGGTCACGGCCGTGCTCGCGCTGGCCGGCGGCAGTCGCGCGGGACTGATCCTGGGCTTGGCGCACGGCGCCGCCGCGGCGGCCGTGGTGCTGATCGCGCGCCGGCCACTGCCGCGCGCCGCGCTCCTGCGCTTCCTGCGAGTGGCCTATCCCCTCCTCCTGATGCCCGTCCTGTACGCGGAGCTCCGGGTGCTGGACCAGCTCCTGTTCCACGGCTTCTTCGACCCGACCGTGCAGGGCTGGGAGCAGGCCGTGTTCGGGACGCAGCTCAGCGTGGCGGCCGCGCGGGCCCTGCCCTACGCCTGGCTGTCCGTGATTCTGCACCTGGGCTACGTGTCCTACTACCTCATCGTCCCCACGGCGGCCGTGGCCGCCTACCTGGCGGGCGGGATGGAGGCGCTGGAGCGTGCCACGACCACGATCGCCCTCGGCTTCTTCATCTGCTACCTGTTCTTCCTGGTGTTCCCGGTGGCTGGCCCGCGCTACCTGTTCCCGCCGCTGTCCGGCCCGCCCGCCAGGAGCGAGGTGTACGCCGTCGTGCACGCCGTCCTGGACCGCGGCTCCTCCAAGGGTACCGCGTTCCCGAGCTCCCACGTGGCGGCCGCGGTCTCCTCCCTGCTGGCCGCCTCGCGTGAGAGCCGGCGGGCCTTCGCGATCCTGCTGCTGCCCGTGACCGCCCTGGTCCTGGGAACCGTATACGGGCGGTTTCACTACGGCGTGGACGCCATGGCCGGCCTGCTGGTGGCGGCAGCGGCGTTCGCGGTCACGCCGTGGCTCGTGGCCAGGCTGGGCGCCCGGGTCTAGCCGCGGCCGGCCCGGTGGCGGCCGGCCCCACGAGCGCCCGGGCAACCCTCGGCCGGCCCCGGGTATCAAACGGTCGTCCGTGAGCGGGGAGAGAGGTGGGAGAGACCGAGCTCGTCGAGCGCGCCAGGTCCGGTGACCAGGAGGCGATGGGGGCGCTGTACCGCGCCCACGCGTCCCGGGTCTATACGGTGGTGCGCCGGCTCGCGGGGGACGATGCCCTCGCGGAGGATCTCGCCCAGGACGCCTGGATCCGCGCCTTCCGCAAGCTCGAGCTCTTCCGAGGGGACTCCTCCTTCGGAACGTGGATGTACCGCCTGGCCACGAACATGGCGCTGAACCGTCTTCGTCGTCGCGGCCGGCGGGACGAGGTGGAGCGCGAGGCGGACATCGTCCACGCCGCCGGCTCCCTCGACGAAGCGGTCATCAACCAGCGCATGCTGGCGCAGGCGCTCGACCGACTTCCTCCCGGCTATCGCAAGGTGCTGGTCCTGCACGACGTCGAGGGCCGTACGCACGAGGAGATCGCGGAGCTGCTGGGCGTGGCGGCGGGCACGTCCAAGTCCCAGCTCCACAAAGCCCGCGCTCGCATGCGGGAGCTTCTGGATCCCGGCGAGACCGAGTCGGAAGCGAGCACCCGTGAAGTCTAGGTTGGAGACGATGTCGGAGCATCTGGAACGAGAGACGCTGTCCGCGCTGATGGACGAGCCGGGTTCCGACCCGGTCGCCTCCGCCCATCTCGAGGCGTGCCCGGCCTGTCGTCGGGAGTTCGAGATCATGCGCAGGATGCGCATGGCCCTGTCGGCGATGGGCCAGCTGGAGCCGCCGGACGGCGCATGGAACCGGATCGAGGCCCGCCTACCCAGGGTGAGCCGGATCGGACGCTGGCTGGGTGTCCTGGTCGGCGACGGCTGGGTGGCGGCTTCGCTGAGAGCGGCCGCGGCCGTCGTCCTGTTCGCCGGCGGCGTGGCGCTGGGGCTGCGCGCCGGCGGCCTGGCCCCGGCCGGCCTCGCGTCGACGTCCGGGACCGTGGACTCCGGGAGCGTGGCGGCCGGCGGTTCGGCCGGGCAGCTCGCCCGGACGTCCGGGGACGCCGCCCGACCGGGCGGTACATCGAGCCCCGAGCTCGCGGCCCGGAACGGCGGCCCGGCGCGCGCCGGCGAGGCTGCGGTGCACGGCAACGCGTCGCTCTCGGGGCGCGAGGCGGCCGGCCTGGCCCTGGCGAGCACCGGGGGCGGCTTCACGGACGGGGGCTCCGGATCCGTGAGCCTCCCGGCCGACCTCCCGGAGCCCTACCGGGCCATGTTCTCGCGGCTCGAAGCCCTGCGGACGCAGGGTCCGAGTCCCACCGAGGCGCTCCGTGACCCGCAGGCGGCGGCCCAGCACCTGGCGCGGCTGGACGCGCTGATCCGGGCCTCGCGGGAGGCAGTGCGGCAGATGCCCGCCGACCCGGCGGTGAACGACTTCCTGTTCCAGGTCGTGGCGGAGCGGAACGAGCTCGACCGCGTCCTCCACGTGGCGTCGCTGGAGTACCATTGATGCGTCCCGTCGCCCTCCTCGTGGCCCTCCTGCTGGCGGCTCCCGCCGGCCTCCGGGCCCAGGGCGCCGCCCCCCAGGGCGCGGCCCGGCAGGACAGCGCGCCGGCCTGGATCGGTGTGGGTCTGGCGGGTCGCACGACCTGCGGGGACGGGCACGGCGGCCCGGCCCGGACGGCGTCGGACTGCCACACCGCCTTCATCGCCGAGACGGTAGTCCTGGGGAGCCCGGCCGACAGCGCCGGCATCGAGCCCGGCGACACGCTGGTGACGATCGCCGGCCAGGCGCTCGGCACGGCGGCGGGCGAGCGGGCGCTGGGCCGTCTCCGGGCTGGCCAGGCCGTCGACGTGCGGGTCGGCCGCGAGGGAGGAGAGCGGACCGTGCGCGTGGTCCCGAGGGCGCGGCCCTCGGGGGCGCCGGTGGTCCGCGTGCGCGTGGCGCGCGTGGATGCGGATGGGCCCGACGTGGTGCGGGTGCGGCTCGCGCCCCTGGCCGTGTCTCCGGTCCTGTCTCCCCATGGAATCCCGGCAGTCCCGGCTCCGGGGACCGCCCCGGAGCGCATGGCGACGTCCTCGAGCTATACGCTGACGCTACCCGCGCGGAGGGCCCCGGACGGATCGGAGACCCTGTTCCGGATCGACATGAACGGTCGGCCGATGGTGTGGCGGAGCCTGGGCGGCGCCGCCCCGGACTCGATGTCGCCCGACCTGCGGGCGCTGCGCGACTCGGTCCTCGAGGAAGCCAGGGCCCGGCTGGACTCCCTGCGAGAGGTGTTCCGGGGCCACGTGTGGGCCGCGATGCAGAACGCCGACGCGTTCGGGTCGCCGGCAAGCACGGCTCGCCTGGCGGGGGCGGAGTTCCGGCCCCTGAGTCCGGCGCTGGCCGAGTACTTCCGTGGGGCCGATCGCGGCCTGCTCGTGCTGCGCGTGCTTCCGGGCACGCCGGCGGGGTCGCTCGGGCTCCGTCCCGGCAATGTGGTGGTGCGCGCGGCCGGCGAGCCGGTGCGTGACGCCCTCGATCTGCGCTCGGCGCTCGTCAAGGTGGCGCCCACCGACTCGGTGGCGGTCGTCTGGGTCCGCAAGGGGCGGACGATGAAGGGAATACTGAAGGGGCGCTAGCGGCCGCCGCCCTCAGAGCCCCTCGGGATGCCGGCCCACTTGCGCCTCGAGCATCTCGATGCCCCGGCGCACGCTCTCCGGGATCGGAGCCTTGCTGGAGGCGCCATAATCGAACGAGACGACCACGCTGGATCCCCTCGCCGCGAGCGCCTCCTGGTCCAGCGACACCAGCCTGTACTCGAGGGTGAAGCGATCCTCCCCGACCTCGGTCGCCCGCGTGGCGGAGATGACTCGGTCCGGATAAACGAGGGCCCTTCGGAAGCGGCAGTCGGCCGAGTGCAGGATGGCCCCGATCCCGCTGCGCTCGTAGGACGCTTGGAAGCCGCAGCGCACCAGGTACTCGACGCGCGCGGACTCGAAGTAGCGGAAGAAGGCGGTGTTGTTGACGTGGCCGTAAGCGTCCATGTCCGACCACTGCACCGGAAGCTGCACGGTCACCGGGTATGCTTCCAGCGATGTCTCGGGTCCACCCGGACCCGCTGCCCGGCCCGGACCCGCGCCGGGCGCGCTATGCTCCTCCATGGCCCGCCTTTCCGTCGGTCGAGGTTGCCTGCACCAACGTGGGGGTCCCGGGCGTCCGCACGCCAATCCGGCGCCCGCCGGGCCGTCCCGCCCATTGGCCCGCCGGCCGCGGGGGTCGTAACGTCAGGAGGCGAAGACCCCTGCCGCGCCCCGTCCGGACGGCGCAGAGGAGACGATGGCTCGGAGTAAGGACTTTCCCCCCCTGATCGTGGCGGTCGTGCTCGGAGCGCTCACCTTCGGGTTCCTGCACCTGCACTTCGTGACGTCCTGGCAGGAGCTGTACGTCAATTCACCGTGGCCGGGGTTCGACGAGGCGGCGCGCCGCGGGCTCATCCAGCCGTGGTTCACGAACTCGCCCCGCAGCCTTCGCGTCACGGAGGTCGTCCTGTCCGGGCTCGCGTTCCTGGTGGGGCTCATCCGCGGGTCGCAGCCGTGGGCCACATCGTTGGCGCTGTGGCTCGGTGTCATGATTCCGCTCGTGCCCGTGCTGGTCGCGCGCAGCCTCCTGTCGACAGCCGCATCCTCACGATCACGATGTTCGGCCACGGGGACATCCCGACGCTCGCCCTCCTATACGAGGCCGTGCGGACGGGGGTGCCCATCGTCGCGGGGATGCTGTGCGCGGTGATCCTCCTGTTCCTGTGGCGGGCGCTGTTCGGCGGTTCCAGGTGAGGTCGGGCGAGACACCGGAGGCCGAGGCGCGCCCGGCCGGCGAGGGACCGTTCGGAGCGCTGAGCGCGGAGCTGCGATCCCTGTTCCGCGCCTGGGGAGACGATCCGGCCTCGTGGCCCGCCGAGCGCTTCGGCGAGCTGGCGCTCCGGGCGTTCGAGCTCCAGTGGAGCACGGTGACCGCCTATCGGGCGTACTGCGCCGCGCGCGGCGTGCGGCCATCCACGGTCAGTGACTGGCGCGACATCCCCCCGGTTCCGACGGCCGCGTTCCGCGAGGTGGACCTGGCGGTCACGCCGCCGGCCGGGGCCGACCTCGTGTTCCGAACGAGCGGCACGAGCCGCGGCCCCGGCCGGCGGGGACGCCACCGCGTCGTGGACCCGGAGCTGTACCGAGCGGCGCTGGAGCCGGTGTTCGAGCGCTTCGTCCTCGGCTCCGGCAGCCGTCCCTGCGTCCTCTCCCTGGTGCCGCCCTTCGAGCGCGGCCGTGACTCGTCGCTGGCCTGGATGTGCGACGACATCGCGGCGCGGTTCGGCGCTCCCGGGTCGGGGAGCGTGGCGCACGGGGGCGAACCGGACTGGGCGGAGGCGCGGGCCCTCGTGGAGCGATGCGTGGCAGACGACGTCCCGGTGTGCGTGCTGGGCACCACGCTGGCCGTGGACGCCTGGGTCGAGCGGCTCGAGGCTCGCGGGGAGGCGCTCCGACTGCCCGAGGGCTCGGTCCTCATGGACACGGGGGGCGCCAAGGGACGCCCGGGCCTGCGGCGCGGCGCCGTCGTCGAGCGCCTGGGACGCGCGCTGGGTCTCTCCCCGGAGCGCGTGATCAACGAGTTCGGCATGACCGAGCTCCTCTCGCAGCGCTACGGTCGGGGCGAGGCCGGCGTCGGCCCCTCCCCGCCACTCCTCGGCCCGCCGTGGCTGCGGACGCGGGCCCTGGACCCCGTGAGCCTCGAGCTCCTTCCGGAGGGCGAGGCGGGGGTCCTCTGCCACCTCGACCTGGCCAATGCGGGAAGCGTCGTGTGCATCCTCACGGAGGACATGGGGAGGATGCGCGGCGGGGCCCTCGAGTGGATCGGCCGCTCGCCCGGGGCTCCACCCCGCGGCTGCTCCCTGGCCACGGCCGAGCTCCTCGACGCGCTTGGCTGAGCGGGGTCCGCGGCGAGAAGAGGGCCCGTGGCACCTGCCCGGGCTGCCCGTCGGGCAAGACCTCCCGGGCGTGGACGGGGCGGCGGCATCCGGGCGTCTCTTCCGGGTGCCCCGGCTCGAGCGGGTCGACGCGGAGGCCGTCGCCCGGGAGGTCCGCGCCGCGGCGATCGAGGCCCGGCGCCAGCTGTCGACCGCGGAGGTCGTCGCGGCGGCCTCGCGCGCGGCCCTGAGGCTGACCGATCCGGAGGACCCGGCGGGGGCGGATGCGGTCGCGATCCTCGCCGCCGAGCTCTCGTGGCCCGAGCCCCTGTCGCGTGAGACGCTCGCCGGCATGGCCCGCGGGTGGACGCGGGAGGCCCTCATCTCGGTGGTGGACCGCGAGCTCGGGGGCCCGGCCGCCCTGGACGGGTGGACGACCTCCGGCTCGGCGGCGCTCGCGGGGCGGCGGCGACGCGCGGCGGGTCCGCCCCTGCTGCTCGTCGTCCACGCCGGCAACGTGCCGGGCGTGACGATCACGGCGGCGCTGCGCGGCCTGCTCGTGCGCTCGGGCGTCCTGTGCCGGGCCTCGGGGTCGGAGCCCGGGCTCCTGGCCTGCTTCGCCCGCGCCCTGGCCGAGGAGCACCCGCTCCTGGGCCGGTGCCTGGCCACGACCTGGTGGCCCCCCGCGCACGAGGCTCCGTGGGACGCGTGGGTAAAGCGCTCAGGTAAAGTGGTTGTGTACGGTGGCGATGCCGCCGTCGAAGGCGTGCGCTCCAGAGTCCCCGCGCACGTCGATCTGGTAGCATACGGTCCCCGGCTGGGGGTCGCCGCCGTGCTCCCCGATGCGCCGCTGGAGGAGACGGCCACCGCCCTGGCCCGCGACGTGTGCGCCTACGAGCAGCGGGGCTGCGTGTCGCCGCGTCTCGTCTACGCCGTGGGACGGGAAGGACGCGAGCTCGGCGAAGCCCTGTCCGGGGCGTTGGAACGGGAGGTCGCCAGGCTGCCGCGCCCGGCGGCCGACGCGGCCACCGCCGTGGCTCTGCGCTCGGCCCGGGCCGAGGCCGAGTTCGCGGCCCTCGCCGGCAGGCCGGTCCACCTGGAGGCGAGCGGGGAGACGGCGGCGTGGACGGTGGTCGTGGGAGGCGACCCGCTGCGCTCGGACTCCCTGCCCCGCTTCGTGCGCGTCCACGCCGTGGGTGACGTGGCCGAGCTCGAGCGCGTCCTGGCGCCCCTGGAAGGTCGGTTGCAGAGCGTGGGCTACGCGGGCGCCGCGGGGCTGGACGCGCTCGCCGACGTCGCGGCGCGGCTGGGAGCCTGCCGGGTCGCTCCGGTGGGAAGCCTGGCGTGGCCGCCGCCCGACTGGCTCCACGATGGGCGCCCGCAGCTCCTGCCGCTGCTGGCCTGGACCGAGTGGGAGTGACGCCCGGTCAGGCTCCGATCGACAGCCAGCGAGCCAGGAGCGGGTCGGCGACCCGAAGCGCTCCGCCGACCTCATCCAGGAGGCCGCGATCGCGCAACGAAGCCGCGGCGCGCTGGGCGCTCGAGGCCGTGGTCAGGCCCGCCCCGGACAGGAAGTCGCGCCCGAACGGGTGAGCCTCGCCCCCACCCCGCGCCACGGCACGCAGGAACCGCCGCTGGTTGGGCGTGAGAGTCGTCCACGTCACCGTCCACGTCCGGGCTTCCCGTCCCGCGACCCGCTCCAGGGCTTCCTCGAGCATCGCATCCTCCACGCGCCTCCCGCGGCCGCTCGCCAGGTCCCACAGCTCGTGGCTCAGGTGCTGAAGGTGGCGAGGGTGCCCCGCTACGAGCCGGTGCGCGGCCTCCACGTGCTCGTTGGCTACCCAGACATCGGTCTCGAGGAAGCGCTCCAGGGCATAGGGAAGCCAGGCGGCGAGCGGGAGGGGGCCGATCCCGAGCGGCTCCTCCCCGGGAGCGAGGAGTCGCTCGAGCGCCCCGGCGTCGTGACCGAACAGGAGGAGGCCGGAGCCGCCGGCCGCCTCCCGGAGCCGAAGGCCCGCGTCCGTGGCCGCGCCGTCCGCGGTCGACCGGTCGGCGTCGTCCACCAGGAGCGGGCGCTCCACGGGATGCTTAGCCTCCGCCGCGTTCGGGCCGGCGGAGGGGGGAGCCGGTGGGCGAGGTCGTTCCCGTCGGCCAGGTCCGCGAGGCCGACGAGGACCGGGTCCGCGCCCTCCGAACGCAGGCGATCGGCCACCTCCAGCGCCAGCGAGCTCACGCCGTGCCCGGCCGGGCCCGCCACCGCCGCCACGCGGCGCGCCCGCGCGGCGACGAGGAGGGCGTCGAGGACGTCCTCTCCGTCGCAGAGCGCGGAGCCCCGGACCGGTCCGTGATACGGAAATGGATTCATGATTATGCACGATGCGTAGTATGCGCGTCGAGCGCAAACCGGCGGGCCGGACGTCCCGCGGGGCGGTCCGGCCGGGGACCCCGTCCGAGGCCGAGCCCGCGGGCTGTCTCGGGCGCCGTCGGCCCGCTACCTTGCGGCCGGCCGGGCTCCCGGGGGCGTCCCGGAACCGCCCGCCGGGGACCGGATGGAGCGAGGATCGAGGGGCGATGCGGGGCCGGCAGGAGGGGATGCGCGGGCGGGGCGGGGACGACGGCTCGCCCCCCGGATGGTCGGCGGTGGTTCTCCTCGCGCTCGTGGTCTGCAGCGCCCTGCCGGCACCCGCCGTGGCCTCTCGTCCCGCGCCGACGCCGGCCGACACGGGTCTCGTCTCGGCGGTCCCCGTGTTCACGCCCGTGGTGCCGCCAGCCTCCTACCGCCGGGCGATCCGGCGCGGCACGCGCACGACCGCCGGCGTGCCGGGGCCGTCCTACTGGCAGCAGGAAGTCGACTACCGGATCCACGGCCGCCTCGTGCCGGACTCCGCCCTGATCCACGGCCGCGAGACCGTCACCTACGTCAACCACTCCCCGGACACCCTCTCCACCCTGACCCTCCACCTGTACCAGAACATCTTCGCACCGGGCGCGCAGCGCGACCGCACCGTCCGGCTGACCGGTGGGATCCACCTGGAGCGGGTCGAGGCCCAGGGACGCGTCCTGGCGGAGGGAGTGGGTCGCGGCCCGGACACGGGACCCGGCTCGGTGGGCCGGGCGGACGCGGACTCCGGCTCCGCCGCCGGCTACGCCGTCGATGGGACCCTCGCGCACCTTCGCCTTCCGCGACCGCTCGCCCCCGGCGACACGGCGCGACTGGCGTTTGCGTGGCACTTCCGGATGCCGGGCGAGCGCTCGTTCCGGACCGGCAGCATCGACCACGACGTGTTCGTCGTCGCCCAGTGGTATCCGCAAGTGGCGGTGTACGACGACGTCGACGGCTGGGACGAGACGCCCTACCTGGGCGACGGGGAGTTCTACCTGGAGTACGGGGACTTCAGCGTCGACCTCGCGGTGCCGGCGGGCTACCTGGTCACGGCCACGGGGACGCTCCAGAACCCCACCGACGTGCTCCGCCCCGGCGCGGCGGCCCGACTGCGCGCGGCGGCCCGGGGCGACTCGGTCGTGGCGGTGGTCGGTTCGGCCGACCGGCAGGCGGGCCGGGCCACGCGAGACGGCGGCGCCTCGGGGACCCTGACCTGGCGCTATCGGGCCCGGAGGGTCCGGGACTTCGCCTTCGCGACCAGCTCCCGGTACGTGTGGGACGCCGTGGGAGCGCGGGTGGGAGGCGAACAGGGACGCACGCGGGTCGATGCCCTCTACGACCCGGCGGTGAGCTGGTGGACCGACGCCGCGAAGTTCGAGAAGCACGCGCTCGAGTTCTACAGCCGCTACATCATGTCGTACCCCTGGCCGCACGCGAGCGCCGCCTACGGGCCGATCGGCGGAATGGAGTACCCGATGCTCGTGTTCATCGGACGATCGGGGCCCGGCCCGCGGCTGTACGGCGTCCTGGCGCACGAGCTCAGCCACCAGTGGTTCCCTATGCAGGTGGGCTCCCGGGAGGCCGCCTACGCGTGGATGGACGAGGGCTTGACCACCTTCGACGAGTCGCTGGCCGCCGGCAACTACTTCGGTAACGACGTGGCGAGGCTGGGCGACATGGCGGCGTACGACGAGGCCGCGACGGCCGGCATCGAGGCGCCCCTCATGCAGCACACCGACCACGTGACGAACCCGCGCGGACGCGTGGTCGCCGCCTATTCGAAGCCCGCCACGGTCCTGCACGCCCTGCGCACCCTTCTGGGCCCCGCCACCTTCGACTCCGCCTACGCGCGCTACGCCCGGGACTGGCAGTACGGGCATCCCCTGCCCTGGGACTTCTTCTCGGTCATGGAGCAGGCGGCGGGCCGGGACCTGGACTGGTTCTGGAAGGAGTGGTTCTACCGGACCGACGTCCTCGACCAGGCCCTCGGCGGCGTGGAGCCGGCGGGCGATGGCGTGCGGGTCACGGTCGAGAACCGGGGAAATGCCGTGATGCCGGTGCTGCTGCGGCTGACCCTGGAGGATGGCTCCACCATCGAGGCGCGCTGGCCCGCCGACGTGTGGGCCTCGACGCGGCGAGTCACCCTGCTCGTCACGGTCCCGGGCGCCGTGGAGAGAGTCGAGCTCGATCCCCGGCACCTTTTCCCCGACGTGGACCGCAAGAACGACGTGTGGGAGGCGCACCGATGAGCGACACGGGCTCCGTGTGGGATGCCTACGCGGCTTTCCTGCGCCGTCCGCCCGAGACCGTGCTCGCCTGGCAGGATCCGCTGTCGGAGGCCCGGGGATGGCTGGTGCTGAACAGCCGCCGTGGTGGGGCGGCCGGGGGCGGGACACGCATGCGCCGGGGGCTCGGCCCGGAGGAGGTCACGTATCTGGCCAAGGTCATGGAGCTCAAGTTCGCGCTCTCCGGACCCTCGATCGGCGGAGCGAAATCGGGGATCGACTTCGATCCGAACGACCCGCGCAGGGCGGAGGTCCTGGCCCGGTGGTTCCGGGCCATCGAGCCCTTCCTGGGCGCCTGCTACGGCACGGCGGGCGACCTGAACGTCGACGAGGCGCGCGACGTCGTGCCCCTCTGCCACGCCGTGGGCATCCGACATCCCCAGGAGGGGGTCGCCCGGGGGCACTTCGGACTCTCCGGATCGGCCCTCGACGAACGCCTCAATGCCATGGAGCACGTCCTCCACGGAGAGGCCGACGGTGCGCACGCCGTGCCGGGCGCCGAACGCCTGCGCGTGATCGACCTGGTGACCGGGTTCGGGGTGGCCCGAGCCGCCCTCCGCCTGCTGGAGCGCCAGGGGCGCGAGCCGGCCGAGGCGCCGGCCCTGATCGAGGGGTTCGGCAATGTGGGTGGTGCGGCCACCTGGTACCTGGCCGAAGCGGGCGTCCCCATCGCTGGGATCGTGGACGCGCGGCACGCGCTCGTTCCCCCCGATCCCCTGGACGCCGCCGGCGTGGCCGACCTGCTGGCGCGGCGGTCCGGGAACGCCCTGCCGCTGCCGGAAGGAGGGGACGAGGGTGATCGGGCCCGGTTCCGGGAGGAGCCCGCGGTCCTGTACGTGGCCGCGGCCGCCTCGGGGACGCTCAACGCGGCGGTCCTGGACGCGCTGGAGGCCCAGGGAGTCGAAATGCTCGCCTGCGGCGCTAACCGGCCATTCACCGCGGAGGTTCCGGGCGACACGCGGCTCGAGCAAGACGTCGATCGCCGTTTCGCCGTCATCCCGGACGTGATCGCCAACTGTGGGGCCGCGCGCTCCTTCTACCAGCTGATGCGCAGCGATCGGGCGGAGAGCGCCGAGACGCTGTTCGAGTCGGTGCGAACGGTGATCGAGGACGCCCTCAATGAGACGGTCGCCCGAGCCGGGAGCGCCCGTCGCGGCCTCCTGGCATCCACCCTCGGTACCCTGCTCGAGCGGGCGGCGTCGGAGGGAGAGGACCCGGCGTGACCGGCGAAGGACCGCCGACCGGCACGTCGGCCGTGGTGTGGTCCGGCGGCAAGGACTCCACCCTCGCCCTGCACCGGGCACTTCGCCAGGGACACCGGGTGACCCATCTCCTCACCGTCTACGACCGCGTGACCGGGCGGGTGCCCTACCACGGCGTCAGCCGCGAGCTGATCGCCGCACAGGCCGCGGCGCTCGGTCTCGAGCCCGTTGTGGAGGCGAGCGAGGAGGGCGCGTTCGAAGAGGCGCTGGCGCGCGGCTTCGACCGACTCAGGGACGCCGGTGTCGAGGCCCTCGTGTTCGGCAACATCCACCTGGCGGACGTTCGCGCGTGGTACGAGGAGCGGGTCCGGGCCGCCGGCTTCGAGCACGTCGAACCTCTGTGGGGCGGTGACCCCGCGCGACTCGTGCGGGAGTTCGTATCGCTCGGCTACCGGGGCGTCGTGGTCAGCGTCATGCTCGGCCGTGCCGACCCGGAGTGGCTCGGCCGCGAGTTCGGGGGCGAGCTCCTGGCCGAGATCGCCGCGCGCGAGGAGATCGATCCCTGCGGGGAGCACGGCGAGTTCCACTCCTTCACCCGCGACGGGCCGATCTTCACGAAGGCCGTTCCGCTGCGTCCCAGGGGGGAGCGCGAGCAGAACGGCTATCGCTACCTGGACCTCGAGATCGACGATCCGGCGACCCGTGCAGGGGCGGGTGACCGGGCGTAGTTTGAGGTCGAGAGGGTCCGATTCGGCCCGTTCCGACGCATCCAGAAGCCCGTCAGCGAGGATAGTCAGGTGACGTCGATCGACGAGTACGTACGCAGCCAGCGCCAGCGTTACGAGGAGGAGCTGTTCGATTTCCTCCGGATTCCGAGCGTCAGCACCGAGACCCGTTACCGGGACGACGTGCGGCGGTGCGCCGAGTGGGTGGCCGACCGGACGCGGGAGGCCGGCGTATCGTCGGTCGAACTGGTCGACACGCCGGGGCATCCGATCGTCTACGGCGAGCATCACGTGTCCGATGACGCGCCCACCGTGCTGGTCTACGGTCACTACGACGTCCAGCCGGTCGATCCCGAGGAGCTGTGGGATTCGCCCCCCTTCGAGCCCACCGTGCGGGGTCACCGGGTCTACGCCCGCGGGGCCACCGACAACAAGGGCCAGGTGTTCATGCACCTGAAGGCCCTCGAGGCCTGCCGGGAGACCGGCGGACGGCTGCCCGTGAACGTCAAGCTGCTGATCGAGGGCGAGGAGGAGATCGGGAGCGTCAACGTCGAGGAGTTCCTGGTCGAGCAGAAGGACCGACTCGCGTGCGACGCGGTCATCCTCAGCGACACGGGCATGTTCGCGAAGGGGCTGCCCACCATCACGGTGGGCCTTCGGGGCATGGTCTACTTCGAGGTCCGCTTCCGGGGTCCGGCCTCGGACCTCCACTCCGGCGTGTACGGCGGGGCGGTGGAGAATCCCGCCAACGCCCTGGCGACAGTGATCGGACGCCTCAAGGACGACGACCACCGAGTCACGATTCCCGGCTTCTACGATGCCGTCCGGGCCATCACGGACCAGGAGAGGGCCAATCTGGCCAATCTCCCCTTCGACGAGGGGACCTACCTGGAGGAGGAGGTGGGAGCGCCGGCCCTCGCGGGGGAGGAGGGGTTCGGCACGCTGGAGCGCGTGTGGTTCCGGCCCACGCTCGACGTGAACGGGCTACTGTCCGGGTTCACCGGAGAAGGCGCCAAGACCGTACTTCCGTCGAAGGCCATGGCCAAGATCTCGATGCGGCTTGTCCCCGACCAGGACCCGGAGGCCATCCGCGACTCGTTCGAGTCCTACATCCGGGAGCTGGCGCCCGAGGGGGTCTCGGTCGAGATCGACCTGTGCAACGCGGGCCGCGCTTGGGCCGCCGATCCGGAGGGCCCCCTGTTCACGGCCGCGCAGGAGGCACTGGAGGCCGGCTTCGGTCGCTCGCCCGTGTTCATCCGGGAGGGGGGGTCGATCCCGATCGTGGCGTTGTTCTCGGAGACCCTGGGCGCGCCCGTGGCCCCGATCGGCTTCGCGCTACCGGGCTGTAACCTGCACGCTCCCAACGAGTGGTTGGACCTGGACGTCTACCACGACGGTATCGATGCTCTCGCCCGTCTGTACGCCCTGATCGGGGAGCGCGGCCTCTCGGGCTGATGCGGTGTCGTGAGGCGGAGACCGGCGCGACGTCGCCGTCCCGGCCGGCCGGAGCGGAGTGCGACCCGCCGCCGCCGACTTTCAGCGCCTGGCAGGCCCCGCCGGAGGTCGGAGGGCGCGGCGCGTGAAGTCCACGACATGCGCTTCGAGACCGGCCGCCGTCCGTCCCATGACCCCTCGCGTGCGGCTAGGTCCGAGCGTCCTCCACAGCAGGCCGAACGAGAGGGTCTGAGCGAGCAGGCTGGCCGCCGTGAGCACCGGGTCTCCGGCCTCGACGCTTCCATAGCTCTTCCCCTCCCGGACCAGCGCCGCGAGGCGCACCAGCAGGGCGTGCAGCACCTCCGCGACGGGCTCGGGCGGCTCGCGCCCCGCGGCCGCCTCCTGGAAGAGGAGCCCGGGGAGATCGGGCTCCTCTCGCAGGATCCTGAACAGGGCCCGGAGTGCGATCTCGATGCGAGCTGCCGCGTCCTCGTGTGTCTCCTCCCGAGCGGCGACACCGTCGAGCGCCTCCATCAGCGGCTGGGTGGCTTCGGCCAGGACCGCTTCGTATAGGGCCCGTTTGGATCCGAAGTGGTAGGTGACGGCGCCGAGGTTCACCCGTGCGGCGCGGGTGATGTCCCGGACCGAGGTGGCGGCGAAGCCCTCGCGGGCGAACAGGGGTCGGGCGGCCACCAGGAGAGTGCGAGGCGTGTCCCGTGCAGCCATGATCCAACTCCTTTTGACGTATCACTATACAGCGCTCAGCCCGGATCTCATACAACCGTTTGTATGGCACAATGGGCCCCCACGGGGCTCCCGGGCAAGCCCGGCCCGTCCCCAGGGCACGGCCGCCGGCCCGATCACGGGGCGCTCCCCGGCGACCACGGGTCTCACGGCCGGGCCGCGCTGCCCTCGCCGCGATCCGGATCGAGGACGGTCGGCGGACCGGCCCCAGTCTCAACAACTGCTCCATCGCATCGGGACCATTGTTGATACTAGGTTGAGCAAGCCGTTTAGCGTGGAGGTCCGCGCCGCGGGCCGGGAGGAGGGGAGGGGATCGGGACGGGAAGCGCGCTGCCTCGCCACGAGAGGGGTCCGTCCATGCACACACTTCGCTGCTTCGGTCGAGTAGGCGTCGAGGGGGCGGGAGGAGAGATCGTTCGCCTCCGCTCGAGCAAGCACCTCGCCCTCCTCGTGTATCTGGTGGCCAACCCCGATCACGAGCATCCGCGTGAGCGGCTCGCGCCGCTGTTCTGGGAGACGGAGCGCTCCCAGGCGCGGCATTCCCTGAGCCAGGCCCTCTACGACATCCGGTCGAACCTGCCGGAGCTGGGGGTCCGGGCGTCGGTCAACCACGTGGCCGTCAGGCGGGGCACGGTCGCAAGCGAGCTGGATCTGTTCGAGAAGGCGGTTCGCTCGAGCGATGTGGCCCGGGCCGTAGAGCTGTACAGGGGCGTGTTCGTCCCTGACCTGGAGTCGGTGGCCACCGAAGCCTTCGAGCGCTGGGTCGAGGACGAACGCCAGCGCCTCCAGCGTCTGGCCGAGCTGGCCTTCTGTCGGTACGTGACCGAGTGTGATGACCGTGCGCGCTGGGGCGAGATGTGCACGGTGGCCCTGCGGCTCCTGGACATGAACCCCCTGCACGAGGAGGCGCACCGGGCGTTCATGCGCGGAATGTGGCTTCAGGGCGACCAGCAGGCCGCCCTCGACCACTTCCGCCAGGTCGAGTCGATGTTGAGCGAGGAGCTCCCGAGCGGAATCTCTCCCGAGACGCACAGGCTCCTCGAGCGGATCCGCAGCTCACGGCCGGATCTTCGCCGAGCAGAGCCCGGTCGACCCGACCGGCCGCGGATGGTGGGGCGTCGCAAGGAGTTCGCGCGGCTCAAGCGGGATCTTCGCCGCCTCGAGGGTGGGCATGGCGGAGTGGTGGTGATACGGGGCGAGGCCGGCATCGGAAAGACCCGCCTCCTCGAGGAGATTCGCGAACTCGCGAGGCTGCACGGAGTGTCCCTCCTCGAGAGTCGCTGTTTCGCAGCCGAAACGGACGTGTCCTATGGTCCCATCGTCAATGGACTCTACCCGATCGCACGGGTCCGCGCGGGGCGCTCGGACGGCGGCGCTCCTACGTTCTATCAACTGGGCGTCCTCTTTCCCGAACAGTTTCCCCGCTCCGCCACGCACGGAGAGGGCGAGCTCGAAGCCGACGCCGGGAGGCGCCGACTATACGAAGAGACGGCGGCCCTGCTCAGAATGGCAGCCGATCAGAAACCTCGCCTGTGGATCGTGGAGGACCTCCATTGGGTCGACGCGTCCTCCGCCTCGCTCCTGCACTATGTGTCCCGACGGCTGCGGGACCACGCCCTGCTGGTGCTCGTGTCGATCCGCTCCGGCCAGGACGTCGACGAGGCCACCGATTCCCTGCTGCACGACTGGTGCGGCCAGAGCGAGGCGACCTGCATCGATCTCGAAGGGCTGAGCGATGCGGAGATGGCCGAGCTGATCGAGGAGGTCCGTCCCACCGAGTTGAGCGACCCCCAGGTCGACTTCATCCGGCGGCTCGCGAGCGGTAACCCCTTCTTCGCCCTGCAGATGGCCTCCGCGGCGTCCGACCTCCAGGAATGGTGCCCGGAGGCCATCTCATCCCGGCATCTGCTCACGGAGAGCCTCGAGACTCTCCTGGGAGTCCGACTCAAGGGTCTGGGCCTCGAACCGGTCCGCCTGCTCGAGACCGTGGCGGTCCTGGAACGCCACGCCACCCCCTTCGTGGTGGCCCGGACCAGCAGCCTGTCGACCGGAAGGGTCGCGGAGATTGCCCGTACTCTTTACGCGAGGGGCCTCCTGCATGACGCGGAGGGCCGGCTCGAGTTTCCCCACGATCTCACCCGCGAGTATGTCTATGGAAACATGGGCGAGCTACAGCGTGCCGCCCTGCACCTGGTAGCCGGGGAAGTCCTGGCGGGCAGTGAAGAGGCTGTCAGCCCGAGCACCCTGGCCCGCCACTTCGAGCTCGGCGGCGATCGGCCCCGGGCCTACGAGTATGCCCTTCGCGCGGCGGAGCAGTCCGCTCTCGGATATGCCCATGACGAGGCTATCGCCCTCTCTAGACTGGCGATATCCCAGGCCACGTCGGGTGAGGAGCGTGCAGCCGGTCTGCGGATCCTCGCTGAATCCGAGTCCGCGTCGGGTAGCCTGACAGCCGCCGAGAGCCACCTGAAGGAGCTGGTCGACCTTGCCGTCCTCCAACCCGAAGAGACCATCGCGATAAAGCTGAAGATCGCCCGGGCGAGAGTTGAATTGTCGCAGTTCCGGTCGGCCGAGTTGATGCTCAATGAGGTCGAGGGCGCTATTCAGGGGCTCCAGAGCTGTTCCCGAACGGGCCTTGAAGCAGAGGTGCTGCACTGGCGTCTCAAGTCCGCGATGATGAGAGGTGACATCCGCGAAGCCGACAAAGCGGTGTCCGCACTTGAGACGGCCCTTCCGATCCTTACGGGTTCGGGCAGTCACAGAGCGACTGCCGTTGGCCTATACAGCTTGGCCGGTCACGCCCTGTTCACTATGTCGATCGACCGGGCAGCTCAGTACTGCAATCAAGCCTTGGATGTATTGGGTGACTGTGATGCGGATCTCCTGCTTCGACTGAAGACCCTGAATGGAGCCATACTCACGCGCAGTATGGAATGGACTTCAGCGAGCCGAATATTTGCGAGTGCCCTGGCGGAAGCGAAGCGCCTAAACGATGTTCGCCACATTCTTGCGCTTCTCAATAACCTAGCATGTTGCCACTTAGAGCAAGGTAGCTGGGCCGAGGTCTCAACCCTGCACGCCACTTTCGGCCGATTCGCTGCCGGTCTTTCCGAGACGATATCGTCGCGTGCAGATATCGATCTTAACTTGGCCAACTCACTGTTCTATCAGGGCCAGGCTCGTGCAGCTGCAGCGACGCTAGAAGGCCTCCTTGCAACGGCACGTCGGATCGGCAAGACATCCGTGCTTCTTGAGATGGAGGCGCTGAGGGGGCTTGTATACGCTCAACTTGGCCGCCGCTCAAATATGAGAGAGTGCCATGACCTGATAGCGGATCTGTCTCGGACGGATCTGGGGACAATTCAGGACAGGTTCAAGGTCTATTGGCTTAAAGCCTTCGTGGCACGTTGCGCGGGAACCGATTCCCCCAGTCTATGGGATGAGGCTGTGAGCATCGACGAACGCTCAGACAGGGTCGGACACCTGAAATTGCTGTGGCTCCAAACCTTGTTCGCGAGTGACCAGCCGGCCGCAGTCGATCCAACAACCGATCCGGCTGGCCGTCGTTTGCTTGACGCTGGCCTGCAATGGTTCGCCTACTTTGCCCGGCGCTGGATGATTCAGGCATCCGGCAACAAGGCACTCGCCTAAATACGGATGACCGCGGCCGCTCGAGATCGCGACCGGTGAGCAAAACCTCGGCTAGGACTTTGAAGGGGCCTTCGGGAGAGCGCTCCGAACCGACGAGGAGCTATGACAGCGCGACGGACCTCTGAGGCGGTTCTTCCTCATCTTTGTTCATGCTTGGCTGTATGGCGTCGCTAGTGCTGTCGATGACTTCACCGAACAAGCCTGTTGCAAGGAAGGACTTCACAATGTGTGGATCAAACTGGGAACCCGTGCACTTGAGTAGTTCCGCCCGGACCACAGCAACTGGCAGCGCATCTCGGTAAGGGCGCGCCGTGAGCATAGCGTCGATCGTGTCCGAAACCATAATGATACGGGCTCCAAGAGGGATCTCCTCTCCGGCGAGGCCCGCAGGATACCCGGTGCCATCGAAGCGCTCGTGGTGGTGCCGGACGCAAGCAAGCACCTTGGGGTCCAGTGCGCGAACGGACTGGATGATTTCAACGCCGCGTTCCGGGTGAGACCGAATGAGCTGTCGTTGGTCGGGTGTCAGCGGACCCTTCTGACGAAGAATGCGACTGAACTCGTTCCCGATCTTCCCAATGTCATGCAGAAGTGCCGCGGTTTCAATGATTCGAACATGCTTTGCCCGTAGGCCAAGCTGTTCAGCAACGATCTTGGCACGCTCCGCAACCCTGATTGAGTGGCCCGACGTATATGGGTCTTGGGCTTCAAGTGTCTTGACGAGGACCCGTAGAAGATCCCGGTTCAGTTGCTGCAGCTGAATGTTTACGCCGTAGCTGTATCGCAGTCCGATAATCGGAACAACAGCAAGAATAAGCGCTAGGACGCCCCACCTTACGTATAGATAGGCTACCGCATACGCAAATGGGCTTACGACGATATCAAAGAGTACAGTCTTTCCATAGAGCCGTATCCAAATGTCTGTGAATGGCTCTCCTTCGGAAAGCGACATTATGGAACTGACAGCAACGGAGTTAGTGGCAAAGTAGGTCACCGCTGCGGCAACAAAGGCTGGAAAGGCCTGCGAGAATGTCAGGACGGAAAGGCTTGGCTCGCCTCCCAGCGCGATATAGACGAAGCCTGCTACGCCAATGGACAGTACCGATTGCGCAACATTAAAGGCGACCTTGCGCGGCTGGTTGCGAAAGATAAAGTGCTGAGTGACTAGGCCTGAAACGACGCTCTCGACGAGGGCGCCTGCCGGACCCAGGAGAATCAGACAGCCGAGTTCCGGCAGGAACTCGAGAGACGCGACCGAACCCGTAGACGTGACCCTAAAAGAAAGGTGAGAGGCCAGAACGGAAAGGAGGATGAAGAGTGCTAGGGCCAGCATCCAGGAAGCACCAGCATAAGGCTGGAATACCACCAGTATAACGGCTGACATGAGGAAGGCCGCTAGAACGGTGGTTCCAATGAAGACGCTAATGCGATTGTCGCCAGACATAGCCCCGCGCAAGTTGAGAAGGCCTCCCAGCCTTCAAGCGCTTACCAGAGGATCTTACCGGTCCAGAGAATCTTGCCGGTGAATAAAGCCATTGCCCAAGCAAGCATAATAGCTACACCTCCTTTATTGAGAAGTCGTAGCCTTTCGCTATCGGCTACGCTTCAGCTTCGCTCGGAGGTTTCGCTCAGCTCGAGCTTTGGCAAGTCACCGTGACTGGGGAGGTTCCCGACAATAATGTGACTCAGCCAAGAGGGCAATTTGGCCCATCGTTCAGTCGTCTGCGGCAAACTGCACTGCCTCCGGGCCGCATCGAATGAAGAGCAGGATCTTGGAAACAGTCGATCGGTCGATACCTCGGATGCTTCAAAGTCGCGACCGTCGACTGGCCTAGCTTTCTGCCACCTCACGGCGATGCCCACCGATTCGTTGCCTGGAGGCACGCAAGCACGGAGGCCTCCTCGGCGGAGTCGGTGATCAGGCTGATTCCAGTCAAGATGATCGTATTACGACGCTCCTGGCCCTGTATGAGAGCCACGAGCAGATCTCGGCCGAATGCCTCCATTCGCGCCACGCCTTCGAGTCGTAGCTGGACGTTGTCCAGGGCGGCCTGATTCAGGGCACTCAATACGGCGCGGGCCGCGACTTCGAGACGCGAGTGCGAGAAATCGGGTCCTTCCGCGGTACCGCGGAACGACTCCTCGGAGCCCTTGAGCGTCACGTGGCACGCGACCTTGTGTCCCGCGGTCCGCTCGAGCTCGAGACTCTCGAGGAGAAGACGACGGGAGACATCTCGCGCTGGCTCGACCTCGGGGGCCGTGATCGGAGTGGCGGCATCCGGCGCCCGAGCCCCGGTGTGCGGGATGTCCGGTCTTCGGATCTGGGCCACGGAGATCTTCCGATGGTCGATCTGAAGTCCGAATTCGGCCAGCAGGGCGGACTCAATGTTTCGGACGATCTGTTTGGCGCCGACGGATGAGTTGCTGACGACGTGTACCTCGTCGATCCCGCCATGACCGTCGGGGACGATCTTGAGTGAGCCGACTCCCTCGAGACCGGAGAGGAGCTGTTCGACCTGGCGCAGGCCCCAGGGGTCCATGCCCTCCACTTCGGTGCGCGAATCCTGGGTATCAGGGTTCATGCTGGGTCAGCTCCTCGGTGAGGTGAGGATGCACGGTGGCGCCGCCCTGCGCCTTCGCGATGTACAGTGATGAGTCCGCGTCCGCAAAGAGCGCATCGGCCGTGGCGGCCTTTCCCTCGGCCCCCGAATAATAGGCCAGACCGATGCTCGCTGTCACTCTGATTGTCCCGTTCCGCGTCTCGAGGCTGAGGTGGTCCAGCTCGGTCTGGATCTTCCGGGCCACTTCGTAAGACCCCTCCATGTCGGTGTCCACCAGAATGATGGCCAGCTCGTCGCCACCGAATCGCGCGGCGAAGTCGCTCTGTCGCACCACGCTCTGCAGCGTGCCGGCTACCGCCCGGAGGACATCGTTACCAGCGGCGTGACCGAAGGTGTCGTTGACGCTCTTGAAGTCGTCGAGATCCACCAGAAGGAGCCCCAAACCTTCATGATAGCGGTTCGCGCGCGAAAACTCCTCCTGGAGGCGCTCTCGGTACGCTCCGTAGCTGTAGAGTCCGGTGAGGGCATCGTGGCGAGCATCCCTCAGCGCGCGCTCGTACCGCTGCCCCATCTGGAACGGACAGGTGGCGAGCCGGTCTCCCGGGAAGGGGCCTTTGCCGTTTGCGGCGTCGATGACCGCATCGGACGAAGCGAACAGGTCCTGGATGTCCACGCGTGGGAGTCGCGACGGGCCGGGCTCGTGCTCCACGGACAGATCGAAGTCAGCGGGCGGTTCGATCACGGGGTGCTCTGAGCGCGGCAGGTCGACCAACTCGGCGATCGAGCGCCTCCAGTGCAACTCGACCCTGGGGCCCAGGCCCGGGTGGTCCAGCGTGCCTTCAAACGGCAGGACATCCAGGAAGCCCAGCCCCGGGTCTCCTTCGCGGAGCAGGCGATCCACGGCGGACAGCTGTTTGAGATCGCGGATCTTTCGGAAGCGCCGAGATGACAACCGCTGGCTGTCGAGAAGGTCCCGCGGCAGCCCGCCCGGCACCGAGAGATGACGCCGGCGCTCGGCCGGGATCCGGCTGAGCGTCACGGGCAAGCTCGTCGGGTCGATCCCATGCCGGCGGAACAGCTCCCTGAGTCCGGCGAGCGTCACGAACGGCAGGCGGTCCCGGTCCAGTCGGTTCCCGCCCTGAGAATCCAGACCAACGTAAACCTGCGGCACATCGTCAAAAACTGCGGACAGGTATCGCGAGAGAGCCACGGCCGGCGTGACCACCGGAGCAAGGAGCTCGAGGAGGGCAGGGTGGCGGAGCCGGACGTATTCGACGACGACGGGGCTCGTGGATCGAATCCAGGTCCGGCCGTCGTCCCGCTCCTCCCACAGACGCAGGTACTCGTATGCCACCAGCTCGTCGCCCAGGAGCTCCATGAACACCTGATCGAATCCCAGCTCGAAGCAAGCGTTGAGAAGCTGCTCGGGCGTGGCGGGATAGAAGAAGATGACGGCTTCGGGCGGGAGAATCAGGAACACCCGCCCGCTTCGCAGACGCTTGTCGGCGGCTTCCACCGAACCGTAGAGATCCGCCGGGCTTCGTTGAGTGATCGGGACGGAAAAGCCGCACTCGAGGCACGTGCTCCACATGGTCGCGTCGCGACCCTGGGACGTACCCCGGGATCTGTCGCCTGCGGCGAGCTCGACGCCCGGCGCAGAGGCGGTGCAGAACAGGCAGCGCTCGTCCGCTGAAATGCGTAGGCTCACAGGGCCTCGACGGCATTCGGCGGAAGGCGGAACGCCTGCAAGCTACGTCGGCGTTGCTCGTCCGCCAAGGATTCCCTCGGGATCACGGGCATCCTCGTAAGGTCAAGAAGCATACCGATCACCGATTCAGAGCCGCGTCCGCGAGACGGGACGTGGGCCGGCCCGTTACAATTTATCTAACGCCCTATGGACACTTGCGTTGCAGACATAGATCGGTGGCCGGGAACGCGTCCCCAATGTGCCGACGAGCGAACCCTGGAGGGGGCTCGCGTCGCGCTCGACGAGATTCCTTGCACATCGCCACGTCGACCGCCGATCCCGGCCACGGAACGGGAACGTGCCCTGGGGGGCCGGAATTCGCCGCTCCGAGGTTGTCAGGCCGGGCCCGCCCCGCCTAGGTTGCGAGCCGTGGGCGGCCCGCCGGGTGAAGGCGGAACGATCTGGCCAGACACGAGCACCAGGGCATACGGACCCGATATGCGCAGCGCACAGCAGCTGAAGATGCTCTTCATCCGGATGGACGGTGCGGCCGACAGTCGGAAGGTGGAATTCACCAGCGAGGCGGGGCGACGCTGGGAGGCCGAATTCTGCCTATATGTGGGCACGGACCCGCAGGCGGGCCGGCTCAAGGTCCTGTTTCGGTGCCTGTCCGACCCCGGCGAACCACAACGCTACAACGAGGCGCCGCCGGGACTCTCGAAGGTGCCGGACGAGGCCGTCCGGCAGGTGGGGGAGGCGGACCTGTGGGAGCTCCTGGCCACCTCGGTCAAGGTCTGATCGCGATGCGCAGGACCTTTCACGACGACAGCCTCCGGGAGTGGGAGGCGTACGTGTCGGGCGGGCAGCCCGAGAGTGACACGACCGCGAGGATCCTCTTTCTGTGCCTCACCGAACCGCGTGAGCGGGCCCGGGTCGTGTCCCACGAGAGCCGCGACGTGGCCTCCGCTGAGCGTGATCTGCACCGGATGGCGGACGTGGAGCTCCTCGAGCTCCTCGGCACGGCGCGCCCACTCGACTGACGTCATCTCCGCTCGACTGAGGTGGCCGAACCGGACGATCACCTCTTCGCGAGGGTGAGCCGGTAGGCGACGATCGTCGTCTGATCGAGCGACCCCTGCAGAAACGCCCATACCCGATCCCCGCTGGCGGCCACCAGGCGCGCCCCGTCGGGAGCGTGCAGCTCGCCCAGGTAACGGCCCTGGGGGCCGAACACGTCGAAGGTCCCTCCAGGCCGTCCGAAGGTCCCATCCGTGCCGTCCAGCGCTCGGGGCCGATCGCGTTCGACCCAGATCCTTCCCTGTGCTCCCACGAAGAGTCGGCCCACGCTGGCCGGGGACGTCGGTGCGGGGCTCTTCGCGAGCGCCTCGGACAGATCTGCGTTCGGCGCGGGCCCGGGGCCACCCCGCTCGGCGTCCGTGAACGGAACGGGCGGCGCATCTCGGCACACGATGCGTGTGAGGGAGCCGTCGGCCCCGAACTCGGCCAGCCGGTAGCCCGCACCCCACCCGGCCGCGACGACACCTCCGCGCGGACCGGCGGCGGCCACCAGCCGGGGCCAGCCGGGCGCCGGCCACGTAGAGAAGTGGCCGCCGAGCACGCGCTCGCTGGCAGCGAGGAGCGTGTCTGCAGAGGATGCTCCTGGCGCCACGCGCAGGAGGACGGCTCGCACGGAGGGTCCGCTCACCGCGCTCCTTCCAGCGGTGGTCGGCCCGCCACCGGTCGAGACCGCGGCCGGCGGGATGAGGAAGAGCGTCCCATCGGGACCGAGGCCCTGCCAGCGCAGTCGGCCGCCGGCCACCAGGCGCGCCAGGAGTCGGGGGGCGGCGCGAAGGGGCGTGCCCGTGGCCTTCCCCTTCCGGAAGAACACCACCCGGCCGCCTCCGACGTCGAGCACGGCCAGCCTTCCAGTTCGGCTCCACGCCGCGGCCAGGGGATAGCGGTATTCGCCCGGACCCTGGCCCGGTCCGCCCCACGCGCCGGACCACGTGCCGTCCGCGCGCAGCACGAGCACCTGCTGGAGCTGGAAGTCGGGGACCGCGAGGCGGTCGTGCAGACTCGGCGCGGCGCCCGTCGGCATGGCGAGCGCCTCTCCCTTCCGAAGGCCGCCGGCGCGCCACGCCTCCTCGAGGGAAGGCGTGAGGTCGTGGGCGGCCCACTCTCCGGGACCGCGGCTCGCGACCACCGGCACTCCTGCCGAGTCGGGCGGGCAGGACGGGTCCCGAGGCCCGGGACGCCACAGGCGGCGAGGAGCAGCGACAGCAGGATACAGCTGGGAACGAGGCGCGCGGCGGCGTCGGGGCGAGACCGGGCCGGCCGGGCGGCGGGCCGCGTCACCTCACCCGTAGCGTAGCCAGCGAATCATCTCCGGGAGGGTGGGACGTTTCCCCTTCATGAGGATGCCGACCCGGTAGATGCGCCCCGCTACCCACGACACGCCCCAGATGGTGAGCACGAGGAGGATCAGCGACGTGACGATCTGCCAGGTCGCGGCGACGCCGGTCACGATGCGCACCAGCATGAGGATGGGGCTGAAGAACGGGAACAGGGACGCCGCGGCGAGCCAGCCGGCATCGGGCGTGTTGATGCCGGAGAACGCCAGCACGAAGGGGACGATGATGAGGAGCATCACGGGGAAGTTCATCTGCTGGGCCTGCTGGTCGTCACCGACCAGGGCCCCGACGGCGGCGAACGCCGACGCGTACAGGAGGAAGCCCAGCACGTAGTAGGCGAGGAAGGCGAGTCCGATTCCCACGTAGGGGAGAGAGACGCCCGAGAGGTCCACGCCCGCCTGGGAGAGGGCCACCATGGCCCCCGACAGCCCGTAAAGGGCCAGGAGGCCGACCGTCACGGCCCAGATGCCGATCTGCGTGAGTCCGACCGCCCCGATCCCCAGCACCTTGCCCAGCATGAGCTCGGAGGGACGCACCGAGGATATGAGGACTTCCACGATGTCGGAGTTCTTCTCCTCGAGCACGCCGCGGACGATGACCTGGCCGTAGACGATGAACATCATGTAGAGCACGAAGCACAGGACCATGGCCAGGACGGCGAGGACGTCCTGGTGGGCGACCCCCTCCTGGCCCACCCGTTCGATGGACAGTCCGACCTGGGGTCTCTGCAGCGCCGTCGTCACCTCGGCGGCCGGGATGCCCGCCTGCTGCAGGCCGGCGGCCACGAGACTCGAGCGCACCGCACGTCGAATGGCGGCCTTACGTCGATCCGGGACCACGCTCTTCGAGAGAAGGACCGCCGACCCGCCCCGGGCGACGGTGTCCCCGATCACGAGGAAGGCGTCGAAGTCGGAGTCCCGCAGCTCCGTGGCCAGGCGATCGGTCGTCTGGGACGGCGGACGGTCCGTCATGTCCGCCGCGATGCCGTCGTCCTCGGCGTGGAGCAGGGCCGGAACGTCCACCGCCCGCATGGGGGCCGTGGCCACCACGCCCACGTAGAGCGGGCTGGCCTTGCCCCCTCCTCGCGAGGCCAGCCAGGCGGGTGCCGTCGACAGGCCGATCATCAGGAGGGGAAGGCCGAAGGTGGTGATCAGGAACCACTTGTTCTTGACGCGAAACACGTACTCCCGGCGAATGATCGCGCCAATGCGCGCCAGCGACAGGCTGTTCATCGGATCCCCCCGGCCGCCAGCTGAACGGATCCTTCCGTAGCGTCCAGGCCCCGCTTGCCGGCCCGCTCGAGGAAGATCTCTCTCAACGTGGGCTCGCGCACCTCGAAGTGGTCGATCTGCACGCCCGCTCCCACGGCCCGCCGCAAGAGCTCCGCGGGATCGACCCCGTCGGCCACCTTGAGCTCGTAGGCGTCTCCGTGCCGTTCCACCTTCCCATCCACGCCGGCCTGGCTCAGGAAGGAGGGTTCGCCGTGGAAGCGCAGGATGATGTCCCTGCGCCCCGTCGAGGCGCGCACTTCGCTCACGGAGCCGTCCAGCACCTTCCGGGCGCCGGCGATCATGCACACCCGGTCACACAGCTGCTCGGCGTCCTCGATCATGTGCGTGGAGAACAGGATGGTCGTGCCGGCCTCGTGCCGCTCGAGCACCATGCGCTTCAGGAGATCGACGTTGATGGGGTCGAGGCCGCTGAACGGCTCGTCGAGGATGAGGATCTCCGGACGGTGCAGGATCGTGCCGATGAACTGGACCTTCTGCTGCATGCCCTTGGAGAGCTCCTCGAGCATCGAGTCGGCCCGGTCGCCCAACTCGAAGCGCTCAAGCCACTTCATGGCCTCGCTGCGGGCCTCCGAGCGGGCCATTCCCTTGAGCACGGCCAGGAAGACCAGCTGGTCGATCACGGTCATGCGCTGGTAGAGACCCCGCTCCTCGGGCAGGTACCCGATCCGGCAGCGCAGGGCATCGTCGATCCGCCGGCCCAGGACCTCGACCGTTCCCTCGTCGGGTCCCAGGATGTCCAGGATGATGCGGATCGTGGTGGTCTTGCCGGCTCCGTTGGGGCCCAGGAGCCCATAGATGCTCCCCGCCGGAACGGCGAGGTCGAGAGACTGGACGGCGGTGGTGGAGCCGAAGCTCTTGGTGACTCCCGTCAAACGGATTGCGGCATCCTCCACGGGCTCGATCTCCTGGAATTCGTGTGGGGCGACGTCAGCGAACGGGGCCAGTCGATTCGCCCGAAGGGCGGCACGCCGCGACGCGCCGAGGGGGCGGCGGCCGGAAATGTGAACATGGAACGGTGCATGGGCAAGAGCGCGGCTGCGCTTTCACGCGGCCGCCGCACGCGTCTATATTGTGAGGATGCGGGTGGCCGCGGAGCGCGGCGAGCGAGCCCCCGCCCGGCCGGGACCACCGGTCGGTCCCGCCCGTCCCGGCCGCGGCGGCACTCGTCTGGTCTCCTGGAGGAAGGAACAGCGATATGGGCATCTATCGGGTCAAGTACCGGACTTCGATCCCCGTGGGGAGCGGTGGACGGATCACGATTCCCCAGGAGATGCGCGAAGACCTGGGCATCGACGATGGGGACACCCTCGCCGCCCGCCTGGAGGAGAGCGAAACGGGCCGGCGCCAGATCACGTTCTGGAAGTCCGAGAACGGCTGACCCCCGCTCGCAGGCCGGGGAGGCTTCAGGTACGGTCCGCCACGTGGAGGGCCATCGCGCCGAGCAGGAGATCGACCCACACGCAGCGCTCGAAGCCCACGCGGTGCATGAGCTCGGCGACCTCCGGCTGTGATGGATAGGCCCTGAGAGACTCGGGAATGTAGAGATACGCCTCCGGGTCGCGGTGGAGCGCCCAACCCACGACGGCCGTCGACAGGTCCAGGTAGCGTAGATAGAGTTCGCGCAGAAGCGCGGCTTCCGGCTTCCCGAAGTCCAGGCTCACCAGGCGGCCTCCGGGTCGCAGGCACCGGTGGATCTCGGCGAGAGAGCGCTCCAGGTCCGGGAAGTTCCTGAGACCGTAGCCGATCACGACCCGGTCGAAGCTCCCGGAGGCGAAAGGAAGCTCGAGCGCGTCGGCGGCCAGCCACCGGACCGATTCTCCTCCTGGCCTGGCGGCGCCGACCTCCATCATCTCCGGCGTGAGGTCGGCGGCCACCACATGTCCCTCGGCACCCACACGCCGCCCGGCTTCGATGGCCAGGTCGCCGGTGCCCGCCGCCAGATCCAGCACCGCGTGGCCGGGACGAATCTCCGCCAGATCCATTAGCCGGCGCTTCCAGCGTCGATGGAGCCCCAGCGACATGACATCGTTGGTGAGGTCGTAGCGGTGGGCGATGCGGCCGAAGAGGTCCCGGACATAACGCCGCTTATCGAACGGACGCTCCAGGTGGTCCCGGATGCGGTGCTTGAGGCTCACGGCACCCCCCCGGAGTCGGGGGGCCATCGTCCGGAGCCGGCAGGAGGAGAGAGAGGCCGCCCGCCCGAGGAGGCGGGCGACCGCAGGATCAGCGGGCCACGGCGCGGGCCCGCCTGGCGGGAATGCGGTCGACGACCTTCGTCTCCGTGACGGAGATGCCGTCCACGGTGGCGGGGTAGACCAGGTTCAGGAAGAACCGCATGGCGTCCGACTCGCGGTGGGCTTCCCGCGCGCGCCGGTTCTCGAACGTGGCCAGATGCAAGAACCGGTGGTCGTCCTCGTCCTCCTGGAGGACGACGTAGAGGACGGTGCCCTCCTCGCTCTCCCGGACGTGCTCCACCAGCTCCCGGACCGCGTCCTTGCACGCATCGACGGTGCCGGGTCGGACGGTGTACCGCGTGGCTTCGTAGATCATCGCTGCGCCTTCTCTCCGTGTTGGCCCCGGGGCTCCGGCGAAGCGCCGGCGCGCTCGGTGCGAGTCGCCTCAGGGCGACCGCCTGCGTGGCACGGAGACAAACGCAACCTGCGTACCCGTCGATGGCTCTGCCTCCAACATGTGTCAAGTTCTTGTCTGCCACCTACATAGATTCGCCGAACCCCCGGGTTGCCGCGGGCGGCGATCGAACAGAGTTGGTGTATGGTGCAAACTTTTCACACGGTATTCCGATCCGAAGTTCCGTCGACCGAATCGCCCGATGGCCGGCCCAGTGCAAGGGTCCTGAGCAACGCCCGGGCCTTGGCGAGGGTCTCCTCCCATTCGCGCTCCGGCACGGAGTCGTGGACGATGCCCGCTCCTGCCTGCACGTACGCACGCCCCTCCGCCTGCAGGATGGTCCGGATCGCGATGGCCATGTCCAGGGACTCCGCGCCGAAGGACACATAGCCCGCGGCCCCACCGTAGGGTCCGCGTCGCGTCGGCTCGAGCTCGTCGATGATCTCCATGGCCCTGACCTTGGGCGCACCGCTCAGCGTGCCCGCCGGGAAGCAACTTCGGAACGCGTCGAGCGCCGAACGGCCTTCCTCGAGCCGCCCCGCGACCTCGCTGACCATGTGGATCACGTGACTGTATTTCTCTATGACCATGAAATCGGGCACTCGAACCGTTCCGGGACGGGCCACGGCACTCACGTCGTTCCGGCCCAGGTCGAGCAGCATCAGGTGCTCGGACCGTTCCTTCTCGTCGGCCAGGAGCTCGTCGGCGAGCGCCTCGTCTTCGGCCGGCGAGGCGCCCCTGGGGCGCGTGCCGGCGATGGGGCGCACGGTGACGGCCCCGTCCTCGACCCGGACGAGCAGCTCGGGCGAGGAGCCGATGAGCCGCACGTCGCCCAGCTCCAGGAAATACAGATACGGCGAGGGGTTCAGGGTCCGAAGCACCCGGTAGGCGAGGAAGGGGTCTCCCTCCATGGGTGCCTCGAGGCGCTGGGAGACGACCACCTGGTAGGCATCCCCGGCCCGGATGTACTCCCGCACCCGACGCACGGCGGCCTCGAAGTCGGACCTAGAGCGGTTGGAGCGCCAGCTCCACCTCCTCGCGGTGGCCAGCGGAAAGGCCGGGCAGCGGAAGGCGGCGCGTTCGAGCCGCTCCACCCAGTCCTCCAGCTCCGCGACCGCCTCCTCGTAGAGGTGCGCGAGCGGCGGCCCACCGGCGTCGATCGCGAACCGCCTTCAGGGCCAGCGCCCGGTCGAACAGGTTGTCGACGATGAGGACCCGGTCGGTCAACAGGAAGCAAGCGTCCGGGCAGGCCACGTCGCGAGGTGGGGCGTCGGGGAGCCGCTCCAGCCAGCGAACGGTGTCGTAGCCGAAGAAACCCACGGCGCCGCCCCAGAAGCGAGGCAGACCGGGTACCTCCACCGGCTGCCAGCGTCCGATCCAGGCCGCGAAGTCGGCGAACGGGTCCTCGGTGGCCCCTTCCGCCGTCCAGCCCTCCTCGGGCCGCCAGCGGGAGATGCGGTCGTCGTCCAGCCGCCAGGCCTCGGCCGGCTCGGAGCCCAGAAACGTCCAGCGCGCCCAGCGCTCTCCACCGATCACCGACTCGAGCAGGAAGCCGAACGGGGGCCGGCGCAGCGCCGCGTAGGCGGTCACCGCCGTCCGCGTGTCGAAGGGGAGCTCGAGCCACACCGGGATGACGTGACCCGGTCTGGCCAGGTCGCGGAAGGTAGCGGGATCGGGGTGAGGTCGGACGAGCGTCACGGGCAAGCTTCGCGCATGGGGGATGAGGACGGCGGCAATGTCCGCCCGCACCGCGAGGCTGTCAACGCGATCGCCGTGCCGCCGTGCCGCCGGTCACCCCCGCGAGGCGGCATCGGCGCCTGACCACGGAGCGACGCGTGGCGGGCTCCCGACGGTCGCGCCCGCCGCGAGCAGTTGGCGGCCGAAGGGCGGCCCGTTAGCTTTCCGGCTCTTCGGCAGTCCAGGACTTGACTTCTCCCGGTGCCATGACGGACACCAATCGACAGGCGGGACGCGAACGCTCGGGCGGACGCGGACGGGCTCGGCGGCCGGCGGATGCGTCGGCTCGAGCCCTGGGGATCGAGCGGCTCCGGGTGGGGCCGCTTCCGATCTGGGGATGGGCGCTGGTCACCGCGCTGGTGGTGTGGGCCCTGTATCTCCTCACGCTGGCCCCGAGCACGGCCTTCTGGGACACCTCCGAGTACATCGCCACGGCCCACATCCTGGGCATCCCGCATCCGCCGGGTAACCCGTTCTTCGTGGTGGTCGGTCGCGTGTGGGACGCCGCCCTGTCGTGGACGGGGCTCCCCGTGGCCGTCCGCATCAACGCGATGAGTGCGAGCTTCTCGGCGGCCTCGGCCGCCTTCTTCTTCCTGACCCTGGTGCGCGTCTGGTCGCACTGGACCGAACGCAGGGGCGTCCTGGTCGTGGCGGCCGCGGTCAGCGTGTTCGTCGGCGCCACGGCGTTCACGGTGTGGTACCAGTCGAACGTGAACGCCAAGGTCTACACGGTCTCGCTGCTGTTCGTGGCCGTGCTCACCTACCTGGCTATCCTGTGGGAAGACGTCGCCGACACGCCGCGCGGCGATCGACTCGTCCTCCTGGTGGGCTTCCTGCTCGGACTCGGGGCCACCAACCATCCGATGTCGGAGCTCCCCGTCCTGGCGCTGTTCGTGTTCGTCCTCTGGCACCGGCCGCGCACGCTCCTGCGCTGGCGACTCCTGCTGCCCGGGATCGTGCTCGCCGGGATCGGCTTCTCGCTCCAGGTGTTCTTCGTGCCGATTCGCTCGGCGCAGAACCCGGTCATCAACGAGGCGAGTCCCCAGTGCAAGAGCCTGTGGAACGCCGCGTTCACGCCCGTCGACCTGATCCCGGGCCTGGACAAGGCCGTCCCCGAGTCCATGGTGTGCGAGTCCCTGAAGGATGCCCTCACGCGGCAGCAGTACGGGAAGCCCCCGATCACGGATCGCCAGGCGCCCTACAGCGCGCAGCTGGGCAACTACGTGCAGTACTTCGACTGGCAATGGGCCCGGGACCTGCCGTCCTGGGTCCGGAGCATGTTCACCATGCTCTTCTTCCTGCTGGGGCTGTGGGGGCTCTGGCAGCACTGGAAGGGCGACCGGGACAGCTTCGTCTACTTCTTCACGCTGCTGATCACGGTCGTGCCGCTGCTCGTCTTCTACCTGAACTTCAAGTACGGGTACTCCCAGCACCCGGAGATCACGGACTTCAACCTCCATGAGGTTCGCGAGCGCGACTACTTCTTCATCGTGAGCTTCTACCTGTGGGGGATGTACGCCGGCACCGGCCTCGTCTCCCTCTGGAATCAGATCGCGGAGGAGCTGTCGGAGCGCTGGGGCGAGGTGACGCGGAGCTCGAGAGGAGGATCGGCGCTCCCGGCGCTCGGGAGGGCGCACCTGCAATCGGCGCCGCTCCTCCTGGTCGCCTTCCTGCCCCTCGTGCTGAACTGGGGTCGCGCCGACCGGACGGAGGACTATTCGGCCCGTGACTGGGCGTACAACCTCCTCCAGTCCGTGGAGCCCTACGGCGTGCTGTTCACCAACGGGGACAACGACACGTTCCCGCTATGGTACGTCCAGGAGGTGGAGGGCATCCGGCAGGACGTCACGGTCATCGTGCACTCCTACCTGGGCACCGACTGGTACCCCAAGCAGCTCCGGGACCTGACGCGGCCGTGCCCGGCGGGGGTCGACCCGAAGGCGGACCCGACCGTGATCGTATGCCAGCGGCCCTTCGACACGGCCGATGCGGTCGAGCCCTACAAGGACATGACGATCACGCCGCCCCAGCGGTCGATTCTGGCGGTCGCGGACTCGGTCATCGAGAACCTGCCGCCCGGGCAGGTGGTCCAGCAGGCGCTGAACGTGCCGTTCTCCCAGCACGTGACGGCCCACCTGAGCGCGAACTCTGTGGTCACCCACGGCGACCTGCTCGTGTACCTGATGTCCCGGACGTCCCTGGGGGATCGGCCCGTGTACTTCGCCGCCACGGCGCCGCCCGTGTACGAGGCCTGGGGGCTGACGCCGCAGCTCCTGCGGCAGGGGCTGGCCTACAAGCTGGTGAACGGCATCCTCGAGCCCACGACGGACACCGTGCAGGTGAGCCGGCAGTTCGGTGTGCGCTGGCAGGATGTGACCCGGAGCCGCCAGCTGCTCTGGGACGTGTTCAACGTGGACTACCTCCTGACCTGGGACCTGTGGCCCGAGCCCTCGACCCGGAGCAGCATTCCGACGCAGTACTACCTGGCCTACCTGGCGCAGGGGGACGCGGACCGGCTCCTGGACCTGCCCGACCGGTCACAGCAGAACATCGAGCGGGCCGACAAGTTCAGACGGCTGGCGGGGTTCCAGTAGCCAGGCAGCGGGGAGGCCGGACGGGCCGGACGGGCTTCTAGGGCTTGAGGGTCGCCAGCAGCAGGACGATGAGCAGCAGCGCCCCGATCACCGAGCCCACGATAGCGTGTCGCTTCCGGTACTTCCGGAAGTCCCGCGTCCGCGCGCCGGCCTCCGCCGAGGCGCGCGCCTCCCGGGCCAGGCGTCCAGCCAGCGGCACCTGGTAGAGGATTCCCACCGCCACCGCCACGATCCCCAGCACCTGCATCTGGAACAGCCAGTGGTTCGGGAACGGCCGGAACCACGGAAATCCTATGCCCATGTTCAGACCGATTCCGCCCACCAGCGTCAGGATCATGCCCGCAAAGCCGAGCGTGCGCGTGAGCCGGTCGGCCGCGCCGTAGGCGAAGGCGGCCACCTCGAGGTTCTCCTCCCTGGCGGCCGGACCCGTGATGAACGGGAGAGTGACCGCCAGCCCGACCCACAGGACGACGCCGAGCACGTGCAGGAACAGGAACAGGCCCGTCACCGTCATGGGATCCTCCGTTCGGGGGGCTTCATCGCCGGCGAAGCTACGTGCTGGCCTTCCGACCGACGCTCGCGAGCCGCCCCGCGCCGGCCGCCTTCTCGGCCTCGTTGGCCGCGATACGGTCCTGCAGGCTCCGCACCGCCAGCGTCCGGTTGTGGAGGGCGATGATGGCGTCCGCGGCCGCCGCGGCCGCCGACAGCGTGGTCGTGTATGGGATGCCCCGCGCGATGGCCGTGCGCCGGATCAGGTAGTCGTCCTGCTGGGAGTGCTTGCCCAGCGGCGTGTTGATCAGGAGGTCCACCTCGCCGGACAGCAGGTGGTCCATGATGTTCGGCCGCCCCTCGTGGATCTTGAGCACCGACCGGGCCGGCACGCCCCGGGCCCGCAGGTACCGGGCGGTGCCCTCGGTGGCCAGGATCTCGAAGCCGAGCTCGTGGAAGCGCCGGACGATGGAGGTGGCCGGCCCCTTGTCCCGGTCGTTCACGGTCACCACGAGCGTGCCGCTCAGGGGCAGCGCCCCCCCGGCGCCGATCTGCGCCTTGGCGAAGGCGAGGCCGAAGCTGTCGGCCAGCCCCATGGACTCGCCGGTCGATCGCATTTCGGGTCCGAGGAGGGGGTCGGCGTCCGGGATCTTGTCGAACGGAAACACGGCCTCCTTCACGGCCACGTCGTGCACGGGCGCCTCGTCCGGAAGGCCGAGCTCGTCGAGCGTGCGGCCGACCAGCACGCGGGCCGCCACCCGGGCGAGGGGCACGCCGGTGGCCTTGCTCACGAACGGCACCGTCCGGCTGGCCCGCGGGTTAACCTCGAGCACGTAGACGGTGCCCTCGTGCACGGCGTACTGGACGTTGATGAGCCCCACCACGCCCAGGGCTTTGGCGAACGCCCGGGTGTGCTCCCGCATCTCGTCCACCTGCTCCTCCTGGAGGAGGTAGGGTGGGAGCACGCAGGCCGAGTCGCCCGAGTGGACGCCGGCCTCCTCGATGTGCTGCATCACGCCCCCGATGAACACCCGGCGGCCGTCCGACACGGCGTCCACGTCCGCCTCGAACGCGTCCTCCAGAAAGCGGTCCAGGAGCACGGGGTGCTCCGGCGAGGCGCGCACCGCGCGGCCGAAGTAGTCCCGCAGGGAGCGCTCGTCGTAGACGATCTCCATGCCGCGGCCGCCCAGCACGTAGCTGGGCCGCACGAGAACCGGATAGCCGATCCCGGCCGCGATGCGGGCCGCCTCGTCCACCTCGGTGGCCGTGCCCCCCTCGGGGGTGCGGATGCCGAGCTTCCGGCACAGGGCCTCGAACCGGGCCCGGTCTTCCGCCTCGTCGATGGAGTCGACGCTGGTGCCCAGGATCGGGACGCCGAGCTCCTCGAGCCGCCGGGCCAGGCTGAGCGGCGTCTGACCGCCGAGCTGGACGATCACGCCCTCGGGCTGTTCCAGCTCGACGATCTCGAGCACGTCTTCCACGGTGAGGGGCTCGAAGTAGAGCTTGTCGGAGATGTCGAAGTCGGTGGAGACGGTCTCGGGGTTCGAGTTCACCATGATCGTCTCGTAACCCTCCTCGCGGAGGGCGAGGACGGCCGAGACGCAGCAGTAGTCGAACTCGATTCCCTGGCCGATCCGGTTGGGACCGCTGCCCAGGATCACGACCTTCTTTCGGTCGGATCGCTCCGACTCGTTCTCGTCTTCGTACGTGGAGTACAGGTAGGGCGTGGCGGCGGGGAATTCGCCCGCGCAGGTGTCGACCACCTTGTAGACGGGCCGGAGACCGACGGCGTGACGCGCCTCGCGGATGGCGCTCTCGGGCGCCCCCCGAAACCCGGCCAGCTCCGCGTCGCCGAACCCGAGCCGCTTCATGCGTCGGAGCGCCCGCGCGAACTCGTCGGCCTCGTCGTCGACGGCCGGCACCGGCGGTCCCTCGAGGGCCGCGAACGCCTTCGCCTCCTCGACCAGCTCGGCCATCTGACCCAGGAACCAGGGCTCGATGTGGGTGAGGGCGGCGACCTCGTCCACCGAGAGCCCCGCCTCGAACGCCCGCCGGATCTGGAAGGGACGTTCGGGCGTCGGCACCCGGAGCGCCGCGCGCAGGCTCTTCACCGAGTCGTCGGGGAGGCGGTCGTCCTCCAGGCTTCCGGTGACCCAGCCGTCGCGGCCGTTCTCCAGCGCCCGGAAGCCCTTGAGCCACGCCTGCTGGAAGGTGCGGCCGATGGCCATGACCTCCCCCACCGCCTTCATCTGGATGCCGAGGGTGGCGTCCGCCCGCGGGAACTTCTCGAACGCGAAGCGCGGGATCTTGACGACGATGTAGTCGAGGACGGGCTCGAAGCAGGAGGGCGTGACCTTCGTGATGGCGTTCTCGATCTCGTCCAGCCGGTAGCCCACCGCCAGCTTGGCCCCGATGCGGGCGATCGGGAAGCCGGTGGCCTTGGAGGCCAGGGCCGAGCTCCGCGACACCCGCGGGTTCATCTCGACCACGAGCATCTCGCCCGACTCGGGGTCGACGGCGAACTGGATGTTGCAGCCGCCGGCCTCCACGCCGATCTCGCGGATCACGGCGAGGGCCGCGTCCCGCATCTTCTGGTACTCGCGGTCCGAAAGGGTGAGGGCGGGGGCCACCGTGATCGAGTCGCCCGTGTGCACGCCCATGGCGTCGATGTTTTCGATCGAGCACACCACGACGACGTTGTCGTCGCCGTCCCGCATGACCTCAAGCTCGAATTCCTTCCAGCCGATCACGCTCCGGTCGATCAGCACCTCGCGGATCGGCGAGCGGTCCAGGGCGTGCTCGACCAGCTCCTCGAACTCTTCCCGGTTGTAGGCCACGGCGCCGCCCGTGCCCCCCAGCGTGAAGGAGGCGCGGAGGATGGCGGGGAAGCCCACGTCCTCGATGATCTCCCGCGCCTCCTCGAGGCTGTGCGCGAAGCCGCCGTGCGGGACGGCGAGCCCGATGCGCCGCATGGCCGCGGCGAACTGCTCGCGGTCCTCGGCCATCTGGATGGCGCGCTCGTCGGCGCCGATGAGCTCGACGCCGTACTTCTCCAGGACGCCCTGGTGCTCGAGGTCGAGGGCCAGGTTGAGGGCGGTCTGGCCCCCCATCGTCGGGAGGAGCGCGTCGGGGCGCTCCTTCTCGATGATGCGGGCGATCCAGTCGGGGGTCAGGGGCTCGATGTAGGTGGCGTCGGCCACGTCCGGGTCGGTCATGATCGTGGCCGGGTTGGAGTTGGCCAGGATCACCCGGTAGCCCTCTTCCCGGAGGGCCCGGCAGGCCTGCGTGCCGGAATAGTCGAACTCGCAGGCCTGGCCGATGACGATGGGACCGGAGCCTATGAGGAGGATCGAATGGATGTCGTCGCGTCGGGGCATCAGCAGGTCAGGGCGCGGCTACGGCTCGGTTCGATGGGTGTCCTCGGCTCCGGATATCTCGCCCCGTCACGTCGGGGCTGCGGCGCGCCAACATAACCCGGGGGCGCGAGCCGCGCACGGTCCGGGCCGCACCGACGGGAGGAGCGTCCAGGAAGCGGGTGGGCCCCTACAGGTCGCGCCGGCGGAGGATGAGGTAGGCAGCCACGAGGAAGGCTGCGAGCCACGCGAAGGCGAGGGCGACGACCGTCCCGGTCGGAAGGACCGCGGCCGCGGAGGGCGGCCCGCTCGGGCTGGCGTGGGCCAGGGTCGGGTAGTAGCGCGCCGGCCGGTGGAGGGCGCCGAACACGGCGCTGGGCAGGTAGCGGGGCACGACGTGCAGGATGCTGTCCAGCTTCGACAGGCCGTCGCCCACGATCTGTTCGAGGAGCAGGTACAGGAAGAACACGCCGATCGCCACGCCCGAGCGCCGCAGGGCGACGCCGATCAGGAACGCGAGGCCGGCGTAGCCGGTCAGGTCGAGGAGCGAGCCGGCCATGAGGCGCGCGTCGTTCCAGCGAACCAGCGTCGCCGAACCGATCGACGTGTAGGGGAGCGCGAAAGCCCCTCCCACGACGACGGCCGTCACGAAGAACAGCAGCACGGTGGCCAGGAGGACCAGCGTCTTGGCGACGTAGAATTCGTCCCTGGACAGCCCCGCCACGAAATGCTGGCGAAGCGTGCCCCATCGGAACTCGTTCGTGACGGACAGGATCACGGTCACCGAGATGAAGAGCACCAGCACGGCGCTCGCCCCGGCCACGATTCGCGGCCAGCCCATGGGAAGCGACAGGGGCTGCGCATTCGGGTTCCGGGCCAGCACGTGGGCCGTCCCCCCGACGGCGATCGCGATGAGGCCCGCCAGGCCGACGAGCGCGATCCAGAACGCCCGGTCGTGACGCACCTTGATGGCCTCGTTGCGGACCAGCGTCCCGAGCCTCACGGGGCTTCCTCCCCGGCCGCGTCTCCGGCCTGGCCGTCCCCAACCTCCTCCGCGGAGCGCGTGAGGCCGATGAAGGCCTCCTCCAGCGTGGAGCGATGCGGGGTCAGCACGGAGACGTAGATGCCGCGACCGGCCAGGTAGCGGTTCAGCGCGCCGGGATCGTCGCTCCTGAGCCGCACGATCACTCCGTCTCCCCGGACCTCGGCCGACTCCGCGTCCGGGTACTCCAGGGCGGCGGCCCGCAGCGCCTCGGAATCGCCCGCGACGATCCGCACGGCGACGCCGGAGGCGAGGAGGTCGTCCATGGCGGCCTGCCGCACGATGCGGCCGTGCCGGACGATGGCCGCGTGCGTGCAGCTGCGCTCGACCTCATGGAGCAGGTGACTGGAGAGGAAGATGGTCTTGCCTCCCGCCGCCAGCGACGCGAGCAGGTCGCGGACCTCCTGCATCCCCTCCGGATCGAGGCCGTTCATGGGCTCGTCCAGGACGACGAGCTCCGGGTCCCCGAGCAGGGCGGCGGCGATGGCCAGGCGTTGCTTCATGCCCAGCGAGTAGGCGCCGAACCGGTCCCGCCGCCGCTCGAACAGGCCGACGTTCCGGAGCGCCCGCTCGATGGCCGGCCCCTCGACGCCCCGGAGGTTGGCGACGATGCGCAGGTTGTCGTGGCCGCTCAGGAAGGGATAGAAGCTGGGGATGTCGAGCGTGGCGCCGATGCGCTGACGGGCGGCGTGCAGTCCGCGCCGACCCGTGAGCCCGAACATGCTCAGCTCGCCGGCGCTCGGCCTGATGAGCCCGAGCAGCATGGCGATCGTGGTGGTCTTGCCGCTGCCGTTCGGGCCCAGGAACCCGAACACCTGCCCCACCTCGACCTCGAGGCTGAGGTCGTCCACGGCGACCGTCTTGCCGAACCGCTTGGTCAGACCGCGCGTGGCGATGACGGGCATGGGGGCTCCGGGTGGGGGGCCGGCTCCGGGTTCGAACCGGCCCGAATCTACGCCGGGCGAACCCTCACCGCACGCCGTCTTCGAGATCCATTCTCGCTCTCGATCACGGGCGATGGCCGGACCCCAGTCCGGGTGAGTCGCCGTGCTCCGGCTCCGTCGCCCGACTACCGGTACCAGCCCCCGATGGGCCACGCCACGGCGTCGCGCTGAAGCGCCGGATCGGCCGGCATCGCGAGGAGGAAGAAGGCGTCACGCTCGCGCCAGTCGGCAGGCTTGTCCGGAAACACCCCGTCGATGATGAACCGGCCTGGATCGTCGACGCCGATAGTGGCCGAGATGGCCCGGGCGGCCGGAAGGATGTCGTCCGGTCCGGCGAGGGCCTTCGCTCCGAAGAAGCTCGGAGGCGGTAGCAGACCCTTCCCGGACAGGTAGAGAGCCCCGGTCCCCTCCGTCCGGGTGGCGAAGACCGAGGACCGAAAGCGTCCGAGCACCTTCCCCGCCCGCAGTCGGAAGACGTAGAGGACGACCCGTACGGGCCGCCTGCACTCGCACCGCAGCACGAGCGCCCCATCCAGGAGTTCGTGGAGGGGGATCCCGCGGGCTCCGCTCTTCGCGAGCAGCATGTCCGCGCGCCGCGGGTCGAGCTCCATGCGGGTCACGACGGGCGGCGAAGGATCGGACCGGACCACACCGGCCCGGACCCGCGTGGGCGCGGGTGCCTCCCCTGTCCCTGTGCCGGGAGGCGCGGGAGGGGACACGGCGAGCGACAGCGCCGCGATCAGCGGCGACAGGGCCGTGACCAGAAGCGCTCGTCCCATCACGACGCCCCTCCCTCCTGAGCCTTCTCGAGCTGCTTCATCCACTCGGGCTCAGGCGGGCCGGCGTTCACCTTCATGTCGTGCACGACGGTCTCGACCGTGAACGCGCCGGAGCTCATGGCGGAGCCGAGCGCCGCCTGGCCCTTCTCGAAGTCGGCTTTCCCATCGTGGGTCTCCATGGCCTGCTGCGACTGGCGCAGCATGGCCATCTGCTGACGGATCATCGGCTCCACCCGGGCCCGCTGCTCCGGGGGCATCTTGTCGAGCTGCTCCTGGAGCTGCTTCATCTGCTTCTCGAAGGCCTCGGACTGGGCGCTCCTCTGGGCCTGCGTAGGCTGACGACCGGCAGCCTCCTCGCCCTGCTGCCGGGCGGCGTCGATCTCGTGGCCGTGGGCGGCTTGGATCTGCTCCATGAGGCCTCCCACCTCGATCACGGTGTGGAACGGCCGGAGCATGCCATCCACCTCGCGGTAGTCGCCATAGCGGACCACCATGCGGATCTCGTGGTCTCCGTCGGAGTGGACGACCCCCGCGAACTCGTCCCGCAGGCTCACGTGGCGGTCGGTGTCGATGAGGAGCCTGGCCGAGGTGGGCGTGAAGTCTTCCATGCCTCCCTCGCCATTCGTGAGGTCGAGTCCCTCGAAGTCGCGGATCTCCAGGACCCAGGCCCGGTGGCCGTCCACCTCCTCCGTGCCGGTGACCGTGGCGCGCGCGGCCATGGCCCGCATGAGCTCCGGATCCGGGGTGGCCAGGGTCTGGCTGCTCTCGGCGAGCTGGCTCCCCAGCTTCCCCATTCCGCCCTGCAGGAGCTTTCCCTGGAGGCCGGCGGCCGGATTTCCCATCCCCCCCATGCCGCCCTGGCCCCCTCCCCCGCCGCGGCTGGTGGCGGGGTTCCGGGAGGGGTCGATGCCCCTCTCCTGCATGAGCCGCCGGATGTACTCGGACTCCGGCACGGATACGAAGGCCTTGCGGCCGTCGACCGTGCGGTTCTCGTAGTAGAGCTTGGAGCGGGCGCCGTTCTGCTCCTCGTCGACCCAGTAGTTCCGGACGTGGTCGAGCTCGGCCTCCTGGCGCCGGATCATCGCCTCGACGATCTCGGACGCCGAAGGCGTCTGGGCGGCGGCCGGAGCGGGGCCCAGGACCGTCGACGCGAAGAGGCCGAAGACGCCCAGGAAGAGGGCGCGGGCCGGGAGTCGGGCCGAGAGACGACGCCGGCCGTCCGCAGCAGGGATCGAGTGTCGCAGCGGCAGCGGTTCGCGTGCTTTCGGGAAGGCCATTGAGTCCCCCACTCAGAAGTACTGGTTGAGGTCGCTGAGGTCCATCGGTTTGGCCCTCTCGACGGTCCACCGGTACTCATCCGGGTAGTAGAAGTGACTGGTCGACAGAAGGCGGCGATGGGAGTCGAACTTCTTCACGATGAATCGATACTGGCGCCTGACGCTGCAACTCGCGGTCAGGTTGTACGTCCAGGACTTCGTCTGCCCCGGCTGGATCCATACGGACAGTCCAAGCTTCTTCCACCAGCCACCGTGGATTCGCACCTGGCTGTCGCGGGAGATGGCGACCTGGCGCGAACCGCCGTCATGAACTCTAAACGTCACGACACAGCCCATGTCGGCCGTGGGCCGCGTGGAAACCTCGAACTGCACGTCGGGGGCGGCCCGGATCGGGCTGGGACCGCCGCCGCCCGGGAGCGGCAGCGCCAGGGCGGTGAGCGCCAGGGTGCTCGTCCATCGGATCATCACATCCTCCTTCGGTGCCTGAGGAACGGGTCGGACTTGCTCGAGCCGCGTAGCGCTCAGGAGCCCTTCGGAACGGCCTCGAACGTCACGTCGAAGCGCAGGTCTTCGATGACCCGGCGGTGGTTTTCGGGACGGAGCTCGAGGCTCCACCCGGTGCCGGCGAGCTTGCCGCGAAGCGCCCCGCCGCCGGCCGCCCGGAGCTCCAGCGTCCCGCTCTCGAGGACGGCGACGCGGTGGACGGCTCCGTGCGCGGGGTCGACGACCAGATAGAGGACGGTCGCCGGGGCCGGGATCGGTCGATCCGGGCGCCGCGCTCGGCGGAACGGCTTCGATGGGCAAGGTGCCGCCGCTCGAGGCATCGGCCGGCAGGCCGACCACCAGGCACTCGGTCACCTTGCCGATGCTCCCCATGACGAGGCGCTTGCGGCCGTCCTCCCCGGGGCCGGCCGGGGCGAAGGCGCTCCCGGACGCGGTCATCGACATCGGCCCCGAGGTCTTCAGCTCGAACGAGCCGCCCTCGCCGTCGAGTCCCTGCGTGCAGGCCCGCTCGGACCCGTACAGGCCCTGCTGCACCAGCTCGGAGCGTCGCTCCGAGAGACGGGGAAGCCCTTGGTATGCCTCCGCCGAGGGCGCCGAGCCGTCGGACGCGATCGAGTCCACGGTGATCGTCCGGGTCAGGTAGCCCCCGCCGTAGGGTGCGCTCGCGGCCGCGCCTCCGGTGACCACCAGGGAGTCCCACACCTCGGCCCGGAGCAGGAGACCGAGCTTCTCCAACCGGGGGCCCAGAGCGAGCGCCACGCGGCTGGTCACCCCGGGCATCCACTCCGAGAGTGGCACGGCCTCGGGACTCTCGCGGGGCGTGGCCGCCACCGGCAGCCATGAGAAAGGCAGGTCGCCGGCGAAGTACAGGTCGGAGCGGCCGGTCGCGCGGAAGGGGACCGCCGCGCCGGACCCGTCCTCGCTCCTCCACCAGCTCTCCACCTGCACCACCGCGTGGCGGGTGGCGTGACCCTCGATGGACGGGCCGGCGCCGGCGTCGGCGAGGTCGAAGCGGAGCGAGTCGAGGATGGCCTGGCCGGAGTCGGCGACGGGCGACCAGGTCCGGTAGCCGGCGGCGTTGTCGGGGGCGACTCGCCAGGCCTCCGCCAGGTAGGCGGGCCGACCCGCGAACGACACGGCCGTGGCCGGAGCGCCGCCCACGGCGGCCCCGTCGAGCAGCTGCGTCTCCCCGGTCGCCGTGCGCATCGCTCCCAGCTCGGGGCCTGTCACGCCCCACCACGTCTCCCGGCCGCCGCCCTGCTCGAGGTGCATCCGGTAGGCGAGGGCGCTCGCCTGCGAGGCGGGCGCCCGGGAGCAGGCCGTTCCGGCCCCCGTGAGGAGGATCGCCGCGGCCAGGACGCGGGCGACGGGGAGGCCGCGGTCCGCGAGCTTTCGCATTGTCATCTCAGCGGCTCCCGTTCAGGATGAAGGCGACCGGGAGAGGGAGCCCCGCGCGGAGCCGATCGCGCGCCGCGCCAGTCCCACGCGCCGGTTCTGCGGGCCACCTTCCGCACCGCCCACCTCACCGGCCTCCGTTCATGATGAAGGCCACCGGCAGAACGCGGCTGTGGGCGGCCTCCTCCTGGTTAACCGGGGTTACGACCAGGTACAGGACCGATTGCCGCCTCCAATCCACCTTGGCCCGGCCGAAGACGACACCCGTCGAGGCGATCGCGTGAGCGTCCGCCAAGTACCGGTCCCCCGGGACAAACTGGTCTCCCGGGACGAACTGGTCCCCCGGGATAAACTGGTCTCCCGGGACGAACTGGTCCCCCGGGACAAACTGGTCTCCCGGGACGCGGCTCGACCCCGGACGCAACGGAAACCACTTGGACGGCCACGCCTCGTGCATCCGCCCCCCGGTGATGACGATGGCCACCACTCGAGCCCTGGTCTCGCGCTCCCCGGAGAGATCGATGACGAGGCCCTTCGCCAGGGTCTCGTGGACATCCAGGGCCCGCTCCCCGGACGCGATCGCGTCTCGAGCGGTGGCGGTAAGACCAAGCCGGATCGTGGGCCACGGCGCCGAAGTGGGTCGACGCGGGCTCGAGAGAGGGTCGTACCGACCGGCACGGTCCGTCGGACCCGGTACCGGCATGGAGGTTGGGGCGGGGACCATCCGCGGTGGCGACTCGTGCGGAGCTCCCGCCGCCGTGTCCTCCGCGGCGGCCGAACCCGGGGCCTTCCCTCCCTGCCCCTCAAGCCGCACGAGCTCCACGCGCCGATTCTGCTGCCGGCCTTCCGGCGTGCCGTTGTCGGCCACGGGCTTCGTCTCGCCGAAGCCGGCGGTCTCTAGGCGGGAGGGGTCGATCTCGTCCTGCTCGGTGAGGTAGTCCCGCACCGCCCCGGCGCGGCGCTCGGAGAGGTCCTGGTTGTAGGCCTCGTCCCCCGTGCTGTCGGTGTGCCCTTCGATCGACAGTCGGAGGTCCGGGTGGTCGCGCAGCATGGCCGCGATCTCTTCGAGCGTCGGCGTCGACTCCGGCCGGATCCGAGCGCTGTTCACGGCGAACAGGATCCCGTGCGTCGCCACCCGGCCCTTCTCGGCGAGGACGTCGTAGAGGTCCCTCCCCCCGGCGGCGACGCGGATGGGCCCCAGGTACATGGGGTTCTTGTCGTCGGCGAAGTAGACGTTCTCCAGGTACAGCGAATTGCCCCGATGTAGCTCGGCGTTGGGCACGTTGGCGACGCGCTGCGAGCCGACGTAGACCTTGGCGTAGCGGTCGTCGACCATGATGCGGACGGGGACGATCTTCTGGCCCACGTCCGGGGTTTCGTTCAGGGACTGGACGCCTCCCTTGTCGTTCGACAGCACGCCGGTGCCCTGCACCACGGCCACCTGGAAGACGTTGCCCGGCAAGCGGTCGAACCGCTCGCCCGGCGAGGGAGGCGAGGGCGTGACGACCAGCCGCTGGTTCTCGTGCGTGAAGTAGGCGTCGAACTCGATCGTGAAACGGGCCGGAAGCGTGTCGCCGAGCGGCACCTCGATCGCCGATCCGCGGGGGCCCGTGTTCCTGAGGAGACGGCGGCCGCGCCACTCGACCAGCTCCCAGTTTCCCTTCCGGAAGGTCAGCCTTCGCGGAAAGTCGCCGACCTGGTCGTCGCTGTAGTCGTCGTAGAAGAGGACGTGGTCCCCGGGGACGAAGTCGTAGTTGGCCCACACGCCCGTGTTCGGAGCCGCGGTCTCGTCCCCGATGGCCGCGTCGGCGGCCTGGTCCGCTTCGGTGATCGGCTTGCCTTCGTCGTCGGTGAGGACGTTGCCCTGGTCGTCCGTGTAGACGACGTCCTGCCCGCTGTCCTCGGCCTGCTGGACACAGACCGGATCGTCGAACACGCACTTCACGGCGTTGCTGATGAGACGGTTGATCTGGTTCTCCGTCTCGTTCTCGAGCGCGTTCTTGGCGGCCCGCTTGAGGCGCTTGAAGATCTGGGCGTGCCCCGGCGCCGGAAGGGCGACCAGCGCCACGGCGCCGAGGAGCAGGGCGCGCGTGGCGAAGCGGGTGCGGGAGCGGGTCGGGCCTCGCATGGGATCCTCCTGCAGGGGACGGCTCGGCCGCGGCACGAGGGACGGGACGAATCTCCCGTCCGCCCGCCCGGCCGATCCCTAGAGCGGAAAACGGAGATCGGAGCCGCCACGGCGCGGTCGGGGAGCGCCGCGCGGCCGTCGGCTCAGGGGCAGGTTCCGTCCACGGGCTTGCCGCGGCGGCAGGCCCGGAACTCGATGTGAATGTGGCCGGCCGCGTGCGCCTCCTGTCCGCCACTCGCGTCCCCGTAGGCCGGCGCGAACATGGGGGCGTCCACCACGCCATCCACCCGTTGCGGGGAGACCCTTGTGATGGAGATCGGCACCCGGTCGTTCCTTGGAGGCGTTCCGAGGATGTACTGCCGAACGGTCCCCATCGGGACCGCTCCGAAGACCGCGTGATCTGAGAGCCACAGCCCGCCCTCGGTCTCGCTGACACTGGAGATGCCGTGCGCGTCCTGCTGGTCCGCGTCCGGCATGAGCATGATGCGGAGGTTCGGGCTCGCCTCCCGGGGCGAACTGAGCCCGATGAAGGAGACGCGGCCGCCGGCGGAGTCCATGACCCCGAGCGGGCTCGCGGCGAGAGGCCCCGCGGGAACGCCCTGGAGGCCGGCGAGGGCGGACGTGCCCGAGTAGGTCCCGGAGATCTCCCCGCTCACCGTGGCGGTCCAGCCCGCGCAGCGACCGACCTGCACCGTCACCGAGGTCTCGAGCTCCGGGTGGCCCCGGACCGCGGCCTTCACCCTGTCCTGGCCGGGCGACGAGGGGGCCCGGTAGAGGCCGTCGCGATCGATGGGGCCCAGATCGGCGGTCCACGTAGCCTGGACGCGTCGTCCCAGGTACAGGGCGGAGAAGGCCTGCTGATCGCCGGGGTCCACGCAGGGGTTCGCGGGCTCGATGGCGACGAGCTCGGGCTCGAGCCGGGCGTAGCCCGATCGTTCAGGGGCCTCGGCCAGGTGACTGCGGTCGGCGGTGCTCGTGGCCTTCACGGTGATGGTCCCCTGGGGATCGCGCGGGACCTGGATCTTGACGACCTGGTCCGGGGCGGTTTGAGGGATCCCCACCAGGCGGCCGCCGCCCAGCACCTTCCAGCCGAGGCTCGGGTCGAGGGCGTGGTCCACGGTGACGTGGAGCGCCACGACCTGCCCGGCCCGGACCGGGGTGGACTCGGGGTCGAATGTGACCTCGATCCCGTGCACGACGAGGTCGCGCCTCAGGACCCTCTGCTGGTCCCCGAACTTGCCGCCCTTCGTCGCGATTCTCAGGACCGTGGTGCCCGTCCGGCGAGGACTGTAGCTGTGCGGCCCGGCGAACTGGACCGCCCGGCCAATGTAGTTGACGTCCAGCCACCGGCCGGTCTCTCCGTCCGGGACCACGGTGTGGAACGTCTCCGGGGGAAAGTTGAACGCATCGGGGCCCCGGGTGGCCTCCTGGGCCAGCTGGCCCAGGAGATCGTTGATCACGAAGTCACGCAGCTGGTCCAGGAAGGCCGTGAACGCCTTCGAGGCGAATCGGCCCTCCCAGCTCCAGCTGATTCCGCCCATGGACTCCATTCCGGCCAGCTGGGACATGGACTCCAGGGCGAACGTGGACATCTTCCACGGCTCGCTCCGCGCGGTGATCCGGACCCGGTGCCATTCCCCCGGTCCCGGATCGTCCTCGTCGAACAATGTCTGCGACAGGTCGACCTCGAGATCGGACATCCGTCCGGGCAGCAGGTGTGAGGCGGCCAGCGCGGCCTGCTTGTAGGCCCACACCGCGCTCCCGATCGCGCCCGCCTCCTCGGCCACCGGCTCCGCCTTGAAGAACTTGGCCGTTCCCGCGGCCATGGCCATGGTGCTGCCCAGGACGTCCAGCAGGTGGGCCGGCCGGCCGCTGGTCCCGAGGCGGGCCCACAGCGCCAGCTCCATGCGGTGTGAGAGCTCCGCCGGCGTCGGGTTGAAGTAGCTCTCGGCCGGACCGAAGGCCTCCGCCACGGGGTGGCCGGGGCCGGGGGAGAAGGAGGCCAGCAGGACGGGGCCGTGCCGCTCCGCTCCTCTGGCCAGGTCGCTCGTGTGCCGCTGAACCTCGGCCGTGAGCGCCCTGAGCTCCTCGGCCGTACCTCCACGCGCCAGCAAGGCATCGACGAAGGCGCCCGGGCCGGCGGTGTCACGCGCCCCTTCGAGGGCTCGGGCCCGCGCCAGCAACGAGCCGGGGCGTGATGGAGCGCCCACGGCGGCGAGCGCGGCGAGGAGCGGCACCAGGGGTGGGGCGAGCGTGTCGGGATCCGCGTTTCGAAGCCGCTGGGGGGTCGTCCCGAACAGCCGGACCTGCGCGTCCACGAACCCGGCCAGCGCGTCGAGCGTCGCCGCCGTGGCGCCGGGGGCCGGTCGGAGTGCGGCGAGCTCGAGAGAGCGTGGGGGACACACCAGGTCCCCGTCCGTGGGACGGATCTCGAGGGTCGCCGCGCCGAGCCCGCCGTCGGGTCGTCCCGGGACCTGCAGGACGAGCGTGCCGTCCGGCTTGCGGCCCACCAGGGCCACTCCCTCGGCCCCTTCGCCCGCAACCCGAACCCGCGCCCGAAGAGCCTCGAACCGGCCCCCGGTCACTCCGACCAGGGTCACGGTGTCGAGCGGCGTCGCCGAGCGCCGGGCGAGCGACCAGTCGTCGCATCGGAGCGGCGCCTCTGCCGGAGCCCGGCTCTGTGCATCGGCGGGCCCCGCCGCGTCCCCGCGCCCGTGGCAGCCTCCCAGGCCGACGAAGCCCAGCAGGAGCGCGGCCGGAAGGCCGAGACGCCGCGGACGTCCTCTCACCGCTCCGCTTCTCCGTGCGGCTGTGGCTCGCTCGCCTGGAAGCTCCGCACGAGGGCCTCGAGCATACCCCTCATGCCCTCGAACCGCGTCATCCAGCCCAGCGCGAACCGGAGCTGCGCGTCACCGTGGGCGAGGACGAGGGCCTCGAGCCCGACCTCCACGCTGGGCCCGGTCGTGGTCCAGCGGTGAAGCGGCTGGGCCAGCCGGGTTGCGTAGGTCACCGAGAAGCCGTGCGCCTCGCCGATCCGGACCTGCTCGTGGTCCTCGGTGACCTCCAGGGCGCGCCGAAGACCGTGGCCGACGTCGCGTGCCTGCTCGAAGGTCCAGGTGCCGGCCGGGGCCATGTCGAGCACCAGCGAGGCGCCGAGCGGTCCGCGAAGCTCCAGGAGCCGCTCACCCCCGGGCGGTTCCGCGGCGAGGATAGGGCTGGCCGACAGCACGTGGAAGGTCCCCGCTTCCTCTTCCCCCGGTGGGCCCTCCCGCCAGCTCGACGGCACGTCGAGGGAGAAGCCGAGGCGTGCGTCGACAATGCGCCGGACGTTCCGGGCGTCCTCGACGGCGGCGCGCCGGCGCTCCTCCAGCCACGTCCGCGCTTCGCCGGCGACGCGCTCCGGGGAGGGGATGCGCTGGAAGGTGAACATGCGTCGCTGGTTGCGGCTACGGCTGCCGGTGTAGCGGTTGAAGGCGAGGTTCCCGAGCCCGGAACCCGCCGCCTTCACCTCCACGAAGGCCACCTTCTCGGGCGGGAGGGACCAGAGGACCTTCCCCTCCGGTCCTCGCACCGCCAGGAGTCGCCGGTCCGTGATGCCGTAGGCCGTGCGGTTCAGGCCCGCGCGCTCGACGACCAGGACCCCGACCCCGAGGAGGGGGAGCGAGGCGAGGACGGCCACGGGAACGAGGAGGTGGGGATCGGCCAGCGGGCCGTCCGTCACGGAGGCCAGGAGTCCGTCGCCCAAACCCGAGCCTCCCGCGGACGCGGACAGACCGTAGTAGGCGACGCCGGCCGCGACCACCACGGTCGCCGCCAGCCCGACCAGGCCGCGGCCGAACGCCCGGCCCGCCACGGGCCGGTCCGACCACGACACGCTCTCTCCGGCCTCGAGAGCAGGCTCGAGGGCCTGCCGCGCCTCGCGCTGTCTCATGGCGCGGCGTGCCCCACGGTGGCCTTGATGGTCACGAGCTTGCCGATCGCGTTCACGCTCACCAGGCAGCTCTCCCGTCGGCCGTTCCGCACCCCGGTGAGGTGCCCGATGAACAGCGAGGCGTTCGCCGTGGTGTCGCTGCGCGCGATCTCGAACCCGGCGGCCCTCACCTCCGAGGCCAGGAACCGGTAGACCTCGGGTCCCGATCCGTCCTCGATCCGGGCCGTCACCATGAGCTGCCGGGTGCCGATCCCGGCGGCGCCGTGCAGCGTCAGAATGGGAGGTGATCCGGGCATCGTCCGGCATGCGAAGCTGCTCGGGCCATCCGTCGGGGTAGCCGTCCGCGCTCGAGTCGCGGGAGTTGCCGGGAGCCGAGCCATCCTCTGCGGCCGCGCCGGACGCCGACGCGGCGGAGCGCGGTGAGCCGCCGCCGCACGAGACCTGCGCCACGGCCACGCCGGCCACCAGGATTCCGGTGAAGCACTTCCGGAGCTGCATACCCACCCCTTCCCGAGACTCGAGGACCGGTCCGCGCCCCGTCCCCCGGCGCGTGCCGTGGGCCGATGCGGCTTCCTGTCCCGAAAGCGTAGGAAGGCGGCTGGAGCCGCCAGGCAGGAGAGCCGGGCCATGCTGGTGGGCTGGCGCAGGCCCGGAGGGTCCGGCCCCGCTCAGCTCCCCCGGTCCGCCTCCGCGGCCGGAAGGGAGTCGAGCCGGGCCAGGGCGGCGCGGCAGGCACCGAGGTACTTCTCCTGGGGGGTGCCTTCGCGGTCGGCGAGATCCTCGGCGGCTCCCTCGAGGAGCGGGCGCGCTTCCTCGAGGCGGCCCTGTCCGGCCAGCGCCCGACCCAGCCGACACTCGGCCACGGCCGTGATCCAGTGGCCGTCCGGCAGCGCCTCGCGCAGGATCCGCGCGGCCTCCCGGGCCGAGCTCTCGGCGCCCGGGTAGTCGGACCGCCTCAGGCGAATGTCCGCCTGGGTGAGCAGGGGGAAGGCGACGAGCTGGTTCCCCGGCAGGAGCGTCCGGCGGTAGATCTCGCTGGCCCGACCCAGGAGCTGCTCCGCCTCGTCGTACTTCCCTTCACGCGAGAGGACGGCCGCCAGGTTCTGCATCCCGCTGGCGGTCTCGCGATGATCCTCGCCGAGCGTTCGCCGGCGGATGTCGAGGACGCGGCGCTGGAGGCTTTCCGCCCCGGCGAGCTCGCCGCGGGAGGCCAGCAGGAGCGCCAGGTTGTTCATGGCGGCCGTCGTGTTCGGATCCTCCGCGCCCAGACGCCGCTCCAGGATGTCGATGGCACGGCGAAAGTCCGCCTCGGACTCGTCCAGGCGCTGCTCCTGCTCGAGCTCGCCGGCCTCGGAGACCAGGGCAAAGCCGGTCTGCACGGCGTCCGGACCGAACACCTTCTCGTCGAGCTGCCTCGCTTCCTGGATGGCGGTCCGGGCGGCGTCCATCTCATCCAGCCCCCGGTAGGTGTCGGACAGGTTGGCCAGGGTGCCGGCCAGGTCTCCCTCCGGTACCGGGTCCGCGGCTCGCTCGAGGGCGACGGCGCGCTCCAGGTGGAGCCGAGAGCTGTCCAGCCGTCCGACGTCGTACTGGAAGCGTCCGAGCGACGCGTGGAAGGGCGCCAGCGCGGGGTCGTCCCGGGGGTGCGCCGAGCGGGCCTTCGCCACCGCCGCGTGGTAGAGGGCGTCGGCGGAGTCGGGCATGCCGCGCCACGCCGCCAGGGCTCCGAGCTGCAGCAGGACGCGCCCCAGCAAGTCTGGAGCCTCGCCGGGCGCCGTCCCCAGGGACCGCAGTGCCTCTTCGGCGGTCCGGGTGGACTGGTCGTACTGACCCAGGTCGCTGAGCGCCTGCGAGATGGCCAGGAGGAGCTCTCCGCGAACGACCGGCCGGTCCGCCAGCTCGGTGCGCAGCCGACGGGCGCCTACGTCCAGGGCCTGGATCACCGTGAGGTTGGCTCCGTAGGCGGAGTCGTGAGGCGTGAACGGGTCGGCGCTCCGGAACAGGCCAGCGAGCAGCGACTGGACCTCTTCGGCCCGGGTGGCCTGGGCCCGCGCCACGTTGCGCTCGCGCTCCAGCGCCCGGGCGTGGTGCGCGAGGGTGTACACGTAGCCGCCCGCCGCGAGGATCACGAGCGCGGCCGTCGGAGCGAGCCACGGCTTGCGGCCCAGGAGCCGCCGGGCCCGGTAGGCCACGCTGTCGGAGCGTGCCGAGATCGGGAGACCCTCCCGGTAGCGCTCCAGGTCCTGGAGGAGGGCCTCGGCCGTGGCGTAGCGCCGCTCCGGCTCCTTGCGGATCGCCTTGAGGACGATGAGGTCCAGGTCGCCGGCGAGGCGCCGGGACAGGCTCCGAGCCTTCGTCCGCCGGTCCCGGGCGCCCTCCTCGGTGACCAGCTCGCTGGGGCGACGCGGTCTGGCCGTGAGGATCGCTTCCTCCATGCGGGCCGGCGACAGCGCTCTCACCTCGTAGGGGCGGCGGCCGGCCACGACCTCACACAGGAGCAGGCCGAGCTGGTAGACGTCGGAGGCCGTGGTGATCGGCTCCCCCGACACCTGCTCCGGGCTGGCGTACTCCGGGGTGAGCGGACGGAGGAGCGTGCGGGTGCGGGGGTCGTCCGCGGCCGCGTCCAGGATCTTGGCGATCCCGAAGTCGAGCAGCTTCACGCGACCGCGGGCCGTGACCATGATGTTGGACGGCTTGAGGTCCCGGTGGACGACCAGGTTGGCGTGGGCGAACTGGACCGCCCGGCACACGTCCGCGAACAGGTCGAGGCGCTCCTCGAGGCCGGATCGGTCGCTCGTCGCAGTAGCGGGTGATGGGCGTGCCCTCGACCCGCTCGAGCACCAGGTAGGGGAGCCCGTCGTCCGTGGTGCCGCCTCCCAGGAAGCGGGCGATGTTGGGGTGGTTGAGCGACGAGAGGATCTGCCGCTCGGCCAGGAAGCGGCGGATCGTGTCCTCGGTGTCGATGCCGCGGCGGACGACCTTGACGGCCACCCGCTCGTCCCACTGACCGTCCACCCGCTCGGCCGAGTAGACCGTCGCCATGCCGCCGCGGCCCAGGCGGTCCACCAGGCGGTAGGGGCCGACGCGCTCCCCGGTCCGATCCGGATACGGATCGGTGGCCTCCTCCGGCCGGGTGGATTCGAGGATCTCGTCCCAGGGCACGTCGCAGACGTCCTCGGCGGGACGCTCGAGGAAGGAGGAGGCGCTGCGGTGCGCCTCCAGGAGCGCCTCGACCGCCTCGCGGAGCGCGACGTCCTCTCCGCACACTTCCGCTACGAAGCGAGCGACCCGCGAGGGGTGCAGCTCGAGCGCCTCGACGAAGATCTCGTCGGCTTTGCGCCACCGGCCGCCGGCGTCGTTCGTGGTCTCCTCCAGCACGGAAGGGCGGGTCTATTCCCGGGCCCGGGCCTCGTCCTCGGGGTCCGGCTCCGCGGCCAGCGTCCTGTACAGGTGCGCCTTGGCGCGGGCCCAGTCGCGCTCGACGGTGCGCTCCGACACGTCGAGCGCGGCCGCCGTGTCGCGCACGCTCATCCCGCCGAAGAAGCGGCACTCGACCACCTGCTCCAGGCGGGGATCGTAGCGCGCCAGGTTGGTGAGCGCCTCGTCCAGGGCCAGGAGCTCCACCGTCCGGGGCTCCTTTCCGGACAGCTCGTCCCGGAGCGGGATGTGGATGGCCCCGCCCCCACGCTTCCTGGCCCCCCGGCTGCGCGCGTAGTCGATGAGCACCTGCCGGATCACTGTGGCTGCTACAGCGAAAAAGTGGGCCCGGTCCTGCCACGTGGCGGTGGCCTGGTTGACAAGGTGAAGGTAGGCCTCGTGGACGAGAGCGGTCGTGCTGAGCGTGTGGCCCTCGCGCTCGCTCCGTAGGCGTCGGTGGGCGATACCGCGGAGGTCGTCGTACACCAGGGGGACGAGCCGCTCGAAGGCGGAACGGTCTCCACTGGTACACTCGCCCAGCAGGCGCGTGACCTCGCCCGCAGGAGGATCCGGTCGCCGCTCGCTCTCCACGCGTGACCCCGGCGTCTCCGCTCCTACCAGCCCTTCATCATGTCCTGGACCGCGAAGCTGGGCTCGATGTCGACCGGCACCTTCCGCAGCCGGTCGAGGGCGGCCTGGAGCTCGGGCGGAACCGTGCCGTATCGATCCAGGAACTGGCCGGCCCCGTCGTAGTCGCCCGTGGCCTCCAGCGTCAGGTAGCGGCCGGCCAGCGCCGACATGGCCCCGGGCATCTTCTGGAAGTCGACCGAGAACACCCCCTGCGCCGCGTCGTACACGATCCCTCCCCGCTCGCGCAGGAAGTTGAACTGGGTCATGCAGCCCTTGCCGTGCGCCTCGTTGGCGCCGAAGCGGACGCAGCGGACCAGGTCGGCCAGGTGGGAGATGTAGACCTGCCGCAGGAACTCCTGGTCGTAGACGCCCTGCTGCACGAGCTCCGCCAGGTTGTGCGTCCCGACCGCGTCGGCCTTGGCCTCCTCGATGGCCGAGTAGCGGTCCTTGAGCGCCTTGTTCACGGTCAGGCCCTTCTGGCCGTGCACGTAGTCGGGCCCGAGGCCGTGCGAGAGCTCGTGCATGAGGATGCGGGTAAAGTACGGCTTGAAGACGATATCCGCCGCCTGCGCCGAGTCGAGCACCAGCCGGGCGATCGGCTTCAGCACTTTGTCGAACTTGGCCTGCGACACGTTCTGGAGGAGGACCTTCTTGGAGCCGTGCTCCTGCCGGACCTTCGGGTCGTTGGGGAGGTTGAAGGCCAGCGTCTTGATGCCCGGCCCGGCCTCCCCGGCCGAGTACACCTCGGTCACCACCGAGATGGGGGAGCTGAAGTCCCGGTCGAGGTTCTTGTACGCGTCCGGCTCGGGGAGATGCTCCTCGAGGTACTTCGAGGTGCGACACCAGGCCCGCGAGCTGGGCGCTGGCGGCCGAGTCCTTGACCCCGATGAAGGTCTCGAAGGACGTTTTGTAGCCGAACAGCTTGTCTTCGTAGACCTCGTACGGCCCGATGGTGGGGGCGATGGTGTTGCCCGTGAGCTCCACCCAGGCCACCTCGCTGTCGAAGTAGTCGTCGCTGGTGAACGATTCGGCCCGGAGCCGCAGGAACTTCTTCAGCGACGGATTCTGCGCCGCGTCCGAGGCCTCGCGCAGCAGCGTCGCGGCCCTGGCGAGGCGGTCGTGGTAGTACTTCGAGTAGGGCACCGCCTCCAGCCCGCCGTCGGGCGTCCTCCGGATGACCGTGTAGTAGGAGGTGAAGGCGGTGCTGTCGTCCGGGTGCTGGGCGAGCCACGCGTCGAACGCATCCCGGGTGAGGTCCTCCGGATAGAAGCCGGCTCCCTCGGGCTTGGGGGGCACGTCCAGGAAGGGCGCGTCGCTCAGCAGCCGATCCCAGGGGCCGTACATGATCTCGTAGTACTCCCGCGCCGCGTCCATGCCCGGACCGCTCGCATCGGCCAGCCGCCGGCCGTACGAGAGGTCACTTCGCCACACCTGGAGCCGGAAGATGCTGTCCAGGACGTCGGAGGCCTGCACCAGCTTCTTGAGCACCGTCTTCTGGCCGGCGTCGAGCTCGGCGCTGTCGAACGTCAGGGTGACGGTCGCGAACTGCTGGACGCGGGCCAGCAGGCTGTCGGCCGTGAGCCCCTGCGCCATCGCGATCTCGGGCGCTGACTCGCCGCCGCCCGAGCAGCCCGCGGCCACCAGGCCTCCCAGCCCGATGAGCCCGGCCAGGGCGAGGCGCGCCGCGCGAACGGTCGATGAACCATCACGGAGTTCAATCACGGGATTCTCCTTGGAGGCTTCGTGGCCACGTGGGACCAGCGCGCCGGGCTGACCCCGAAGCGGCAGCAGGTGGTTCAGCGGCGCCGATCGCTCATCGCATCAACAGCGACACGCGCACCAGGATCCAGACCGGCACGCGCTTTCCATCCCGGTGTGCCGCCAGGTAGTGGAGGTGCAGTGCGGCGGCCCGCGCGGCCTGGTCGAATCGGGCGTTCTCCGAGGTCGTGTGCAGCACCACGTCCTTCACCTCGCCCTGCGCGTCGAGCAGCACCCAGTAGTAGGTCGTCTCCGTGGGCGGCAGGTGGTACTTCTCGATGACGGGGACGAGCGTGTCCTGCATCAGGTCCCCGAGCCAGTCTCCGGGCACCAGGATCGGCCCCAGGTCGTAGGGCGTGTAGACGGGCCCCATGGCCCGGAGCTTCTTGACGTCCGTGATGGTGACGGGGCCCGAGGGCGGCTCGGGCTTCTTCTCGGCTTTCGGCTTCTCGGGGCTTCGGCTTCTCGGCCTTCGATTGCGCGAGAGGCCGCGGCGGCCGTTCCCGAGTCGGCCGCGACCGTGTCGCCCTCGGCAGCCTGCGCGGCGGCCGGCGCGGCGGGCGCCGTCTGGGCTCCGTGCTTGCCGAACAGGGTTGCGCAACCGGACGCCGACAGGGCCAGCACCGCGAGCGCGATGCCGAGCGCGCGCCTCAGCTTCGTGGCGTCGGATCCGATGCCGCCGCCTCCCTCTTGCCGCGCTCCTTGACGACCGCCGTGACGAGGATGAGCAGAAACCCGCCCCATACCATCCCGAGGATCGTGATCATGGTCGCGATGGCCGTGGAGGACATCCCGCGCTTCCCCTCCTGTCGGTGTTCCGGTCCAGCCGCTGTTCCGGTCTCGCCGGCTCTCCACCCTAGGCCGCCGCCGAGTCTCCAATCTAGGTGCGGTGTCGGAACGGCGCACGGTCGGCGGCGTGTACGACCGACGCGGCGACCGGCCGGCCAGTCGCCGGCAACGAGCCGGGCTCGGGTCTCACGCCAGGGGTTCGAACCGGGCGCTGAAGTGACGCAGGACCTCCGGCGCCTCGGTGATTCGGTACCCGGACATCTCCTCGCGGCGCTCCCACACGCCGAGGATCGCCTCGACCACGTAGTCGATGTGGCTCTGGGTGTAGACGCGCCGCGGGATGGCGAGGCGCACGAGCTCCTGACGGGCGGGCACGGGCTCGCCGGTGTCCGGGTCACGGTGCCCGAACATGACGCTCCCGATCTCGACGGTGCGGATGCCGGCTTCCCGATACAGCGCCACGGTGAGGGCGATGCCCGGGAACTCCAGCGGCGCGATGTGGGGGTAAAAGGCGGCCGCATCGATATAGATGGCGTGGCCCCCGGGCGGCTGCACGATCGGCACGCCCGCCTCGGCGATGTGCCGGCCCAGGTACGCGGTCGAGCCGATCCGATACTCCAGGTAGTCGGGCTCCAGCACCTCGCGAAGCCCGATGGCGATGGCCTCGAGGTCCCGCCCCGCCAGGCCCCCGTAGGTCGGGAATCCCTCGGTGAGGATGAGGAGGTCGCGCTCCTCCCGGGCCAGCTCGTCGTCGTTGGTGGCCAGGAAGCCGCCGATGTTGGCGAGCCCGTCCTTCTTGGCCGACATGGTGCAGCCGTCGGCCAGCGAGAACATCTCGCGGGCGATCTCCAGGTAACTCCTGTCCGCGTACCCCTCCTCCCGGTTCCGGATGAAGTAGGCGTTCTCGGCGAAGCGGCATGCGTCGATGTAGAAGGGGATGCCGTGCGCCCCGCAGATCTCCGAGGCGCCCCGGAGGTTGGCCATGGACACCGGCTGACCGCCGCCCGAGTTGTTGGTGATCGTGACGACGACGAGCGGAACGTGCTCCGCGCCGTGCTCCCGGATGGTGGCCTCGAGCGCCTCGAGGTCGATGTTGCCCTTGAACGGCCCGGGCGCGGCCAGGTCCGCCGACTCGGGGCAGGGCAGGTCCAGCGCCTCGGCGCCCGTGTGCTCGATGTTCGCGCGGGTCGTGTCGAAGTGCGTGTTGTTGGGGACCACGTCGCCCGGACCGCACAGGGTCGAGAACAGGATGCGCTCGGCGGCGCGGCCCTGGTGCGTGGGGATGACGTTCCGGAACCCGAAGATGTCCCGGACGGACTCCTCGAATCGGTAGAAGCTGTCGCTGCCCGCGTAGGACTCGTCGCCCCGCATGATCCCCGCCCACTGCGCCGCGCTCATGGCGCCCGTCCCGCTGTCGGTGAGGAGGTCGATGATCACGTCGCGAGCGTGGACGAGGAAGACGTTGTAGTCGGCCGCGCGAATCAGCGCCTCGCGCTCCTCGCGCGTGGTGAGGCGCAGCGGCTCGACGCTCTTGATCCTGAACGGTTCTATGAGGGTCTTCATGCTTCTCGACGAGCTAGGGGGCTGGCCGCAGGGTCACGTTGCGAACGCGTCCCGCGAGTCGGTCGGCCGTTGAGACGGCGGTGAGGAGCTGGCGGGAGGCTGTCGCACTTCCCCGTCCCCGTCACCCCGATCCCGGGGGCTCTACTTGTACAAGTAGAGCCTCCAGAGAGGGCGGTGGGCGATAGTACACGTCGTGGTCCGACAAGGAGTTGACATGATCCGAGCCGATTCTCTCGCCGAGCTCGTCCGGCCGGGGCCCGACGAGCCCTTCTGCTTCGTACGCGGGCGCATGAAGCACGTGTGGCGCCGTGCGGACCGGGCTGCCGACGGTCGAGGTCGACCCGTCGACGGGACGGTCGGCTCCTCGCGGGCCCGACGATACTGGAGCAGCCTTCTGGGCGAAGTCCTGTGGACCGACGCGGTGCTTCGCCTGAGAGTTCGGGACTGTGACAGGGCCGCCGTCGTGATGACGGAGTCACGATACCGGGCCCTGGAGGCGGAAGCCAGCCGACGGGGGTCCCGATGACCATCGGCGGTTGTCCGCCTACCCCTCCCGGCCTCGGAGGCCCAGCTCATCCACGATCCCGCGCATCGCGCCGATGACGAAGGTGACGTGCTCGGTCCACTCCTCGCCCAGCTCTTGGGCGGCGGCGCGCATCTCGTCCCGGTCCACGGCGGCGGCGAACGAGCTGTCCTTCATCTTCTTCTTCACCGAGCGAGGCTCCAGGTCCGTGATCCCGTGGGGACGCACCAGCGAGCAGGCGACGATGAAGCCGGTGAGCTCGTCCACGGCGCGCACGGCCCTGTCCATGCGCGTCTCGGCCGGCACGCCCGTGTAGTCGGCGTGGGCCAGGATGGCGTGCAGGATGTCCTCCGGGTAGCCCATCCCGCGCAGGATGCGGACGCCCTCGGACGGGTGCTCTCGATCCGGCGCATGCTCGTCGTTGGGCCAGCGCTCGTAGTCGAAATCGTGCAGGAGGCCGGCAAGGCCCCAGCGCTCCGGGTCCTCACCGAACTTCTCGGCGTAGGCGCGCATGGCGGCCTCGACGGCGAACATGTGCCGTCGCAGGTTCACGTTGTCGGTGTATTCTTCTACGAGGGCAAGGGCCTCGGCGCGCGATGGCAGGGGCTGGCCCCGTTCCGCTTCCGTGTCGGTCAAGTCGGATCCTCCTCTTCTTCCTGCGGGTCCGGCCCGCGGCGCGCGAGCTCGGTCTGACCGGGTGTGCCGGACGCCCGGCCCGCCGGGCCCCCGCTCTCCTCCAGTAGCGCGGCGCGGGTGACGGCCCCCGGCCCGAAGCGCTCGGCCAGCCGGTCAACGGCGGCCGCCACGCGCTCGTCCCGGCGCTCGCCCTCCACGCTGAACAGGCTGAGCTGTCGTCCCTCCTCGGGGACGAGCGACGACAGGCTGACGCCCACCAGTCGGATCCTGCGCCCGGGCCGATCTGCCCTGGCGAAGAGGTCCCGGGCCACCGGCCAGATCCGCTCGGTGGTGTTCACGGCGCGGTCGAGCGACGCCTGACGCGTGACGGTCTCGAATTCTTCCCAGCGCAGCTTCACGGTCACGGTGGAGCCTGCCAGACCCCGGCCGCGGAGCGCAAGGGCGGTGCTCTCGCACAGCCCGAGGAGCGTTCTTCGCACGCGCTCCCGGTCGGAGAGGTCGTGGTCGAAGGTGATCTCTTTGCCCAGCGACTTCCGTTCCCGGTCCGGGCGGACCGGACGCTCGTCGAGGCCGCGGACGAGGTCGTGGAAGCGGCGACCTCGAGCCTCCCCGAAGGCTCCGATCAGCACGTCGAGTGGGAGCTCCGCCACGTCGCCCAGGGTCGCGACGCCCAGCCTCCGGAACCGCTCCAGCGCCCGGGGACCCGCGCCCCACAGCCGACTGGATCTCGAGCGAGCGCCAGGAAGGCGCGCTCTTCGCCGGCAGGGACCACCACCAGGCCGTCGGGTTTCTCCAGGTCGCTGGCGATCTTGGCCACGAACTTGGAGGCGGCGACGCCCACCGAGGCGGTGAGGTCCTCGGCTTCGTGGATCTCCCGCTTGATCCGCCGCGCGATCTCGGGGCCGGGTCCGAACAGCTGCCGGCTGCCGGTGACGTCCAGGAAGGCCTCGTCGATGCTGAGGGGCTCGATGAGGTCGGTATAGCGGCCCAGGATCTCGAACACGGCCGCGGAGACCTCGGAGTATAGGTGGCGCCGGGGCCGCAAGTAGACTCGGCGTGAGGGCAGCGGCGCCACGCCTCGGAGATGGGCTGGGCCGAGTGGATCCCGAAGCGGCGCGCCTCGTAGCTCGCGGCCGCGACGACGCCCCGCCCACGCCCCTCCTGGGGATCCGAGCCGACCACGACCGGCTTGCCACGGAGCGACGGGTCCTGCCGTTGCTCGACGGAGGCGAAGAAGGCGTCCATGTCCACGTGCAGGACCGTGCGGCTCATCGCGCGTCCCTCTCGTCCACGATCCTCCGCGCCCGTCCCGGGAAGTCGCTGATCAGGCCGTCCACGCCCAGGCCGAGGAGGCGGCGCATGTCGCCGGGCTCGTTCACGGTCCACACGAACACGCCGATGCCGTGCCGCCGGGCCCGCTGCACGAAGCGGCGCGTCACGATCCGGACCGGGCCGTGGCGCTCGGGGACCATGACGGCGTCCACCTCGGGTGGCTGGCCGGCCGGGAGCCAGCCGAGTCCGAGCTTCCCGAGGAGCACGTAGGTGCGGAGATCCTCCTCGGCCGCGCATCGCCAGCGGGCCCGGCGGGCGCCGCGGTCGACGGCGGCGCGCGCGAACCCGCCGACCAGGATGCGGGCGGGGTTCACGGTGCCCTCGGCGAGGCAGCGATCCAGGGCCTCGGCGGCGCGATCCGTCTTCACCTCGGCCACCACGGGCAGGGTCCCGGCCGCCTGCATCGCTTCCTCGAGGGTGGGGAAGCGGACGCCCTTCCCCCGGAAGGGGTGGGTGCGCCCGCGGTCGGGAGTGAACGCGTACCCCGCGTCCAGGGACCGCGCTTCCTCCAGGGTCATGTCCTCCATCGGCCCGGAACCATCGCTGACCCGGTCCACCGTGTCGTCGTGGAGCAGCACGAGACGGCCGTCGCGGGTCGCGTGGAGGTCGAATTCGACCGCGTCGGCGCCGACCGCGACGGCATGGCGGATGGCCGGAAGCGTGTTCTCGGGGGCGCATCCCGCCGCCCCGCGATGCCCGATGACGCGGACGCTGCCGGCAGGGGCGAAGGCGGTGCCGCCAGGGGCGGCGCCCTGCGGGAAGGGGCCGGATGCTGCGGATCCGCCGTGGACCATGACCTGAGCATACCGATTTCTCGGCGTCGGGTGGAGTCCCGCGCGGGATCAGGGCGTATGTTCACCGTATGCGTGTCCTGGTGTGCCCGACCGCGTTCAAGGGGAGTCTCGGTGCCGCGGAGGCGTGTGCCGCCATGGCACGCGGCGTCTCGGCGGAGCGTCCGGAATGGGCCCTCGAGCGGCTACCGCTGTCCGACGGAGGGCCCGGACTCCTGGATGCGCTGGGCGCCGCGGACGAACCCGGCGGCCGCATCGCATCGGTGCCGTCACGTGGAACGCTGGAGCGCGTAGAGGTTCCCGGCCCGCTGGGCGCCCCGGTCGGAGCTCGCATCCTGTGGCTGGAGCGAGAGGCGGTCCTCGAGTCGGCCGATTCCTGTGGCCTCGAGCGCCTGGGCGAGGAGCAGGCACCGCTGCGGGCGGACACCCGTGGCGTGGGGGCTCTGGTGCGCCACGCCCTCGACCGGGGAGCGACGGCGGTGCGGATCGGCCTGGGCGGCTCGGCCTCCACGGACGGCGGAACCGGGATGGCCCGCGCGTTCGGCTGGCGGTTCCTGGACGAGCATGGGGCGGAGCTTCCTGCCGGGCGGCGGCGGTCTGCGCCGGCTGGCGCGGATCGAGCCCGGTCTCCGGCCGGGGGCGACGGCGCGGCGGAGATCACGGCGCTGGCCGACGTGGACACGCCGCTCCTCGGCCTCCGCGGCGCGGCCCGCACCTTCGGCCCGCAGAAGGGAGCCAGCGCGGGCGAGGTGGAGCTCCTGGCCACGGGCCTCGAGCGGCTGGTGACCCGGCTCGGCTCCGACCTGGGAGGAGTGGGCGGGCAGAGGCGACTCGACGGGCCCGGCTCGGGAGCCGCGGGCGGCCTTGGCGCGGGGTGTGCCGTGTTCCTCGGGGCGAAGCTGGTGCCGGGCGCTGCCTGGGTGCTGGAGCGCACCCGCTTCGACGAGCGGCTGGCCCGGGCCGACCTGGTCGTGACCGGGGAGGGCGCGTGGGACCGGAGCAGTGCGGCCGGCAAGATCACCTGGGAGGTGATACGCAGGGCCCGCGCCGCCGGCGTGGCGGTCCTCCTCCTGTGCGGCCGACTCGATTCGGAGCCACCGGAAGGCATCCCGGCCTTCAATGGGGCGGGCGCGTGGCTCGACGCGGCCGGGCTGGAGGGTCTGGCGGCCCGGGCCGCCGATTCCTTGCAGGACTCCGGCGACGCGCGGTAACCTTGACGCCTTCCTCGACCGTGGCACCGACCGTGAACCGCTCGGAAACGAGCCAGGAGCCGACGAACGAATGAGCCAGGAGCCCACGCAGCACATCGCCGACCTCATGGACCGGCTCGTCTCCCTGTGCAAGCAGCGGGGCTTCGTGTTCCAGTCTTCGGAGATCTACGGAGGGGATGGGCTCGGTGTACGACTACGGCCCGCTCGGCGTGGAGCTCAAGCGGAACCTGCGCGAGGCGTGGTGGCACGAGATGGTCACCTCGCGGGAGGACATCGAGGGCCTCGAGTCCGGCATCCTCATGCACCCGGCCGTATGGGAGGCCAGCGGGCACGTGGCCGGCTTCACCGACCCCCTTGTCGAGTGCCGGAACTGCCACCGGCGGTTCCGGTCCGACCACCTGGACGAGGAGCAGCCCGGCGCGGAGCCGGGGGGCTGGCAGTGTCCCGTGTGCGGGGTGACGGGCGACTTCACCGAGCCCCGGCAGTTCAATCTCATGTTCAAGACGTTCATGGGCCCGGTGGATGACGAGGGCTCGGTCGCCTACCTGCGTCCCGAGACGGCCCAGGGGACGTACGTGAACTTCCGGAACGTCCAGGAGAGCGCCCGCCAGAAGATCCCGTTCGGGATCGCGCAGACGGGGCGCGCGTTCCGGAACGAGATCACGCCCGGCAACTTCATCTTCCGGACGCGCGAGTTCGAGCAGATGGAGATGCAGTTCTTCGTGAAGCCGGGCACGGACGACGACTGGCTCGCCACCTGGCGGGACTGGCGCCTGGCCTGGCTGGAGGGTCTGGGCATCCGCGGCGACCGGCTTCGTCTCCACCAGCACGGTCCCGATGAGCTGGCGCACTATGCCAAGGAAGCCTGGGACATCCAGTACTTCTTCCCATTCGGGTGGCAGGAGTTCGAGGGCATTCACAACCGCACGGACTTCGACCTGTCGCGGCACCAGGAGCACTCGGGGAAGAAGCTCGAGTACTTCGACCCACAGACCCAGGAGCGCTACCTCCCCTACGTGATCGAGACGGCCATCGGGCTCGATCGGCTGTTCCTCGTGGTCCTCGCCGACGCGTACGCGGAGGAAGAGGTGGAGGGGGAGACCCGCACGGTGCTCCGCCTGGAACCGCGGCTGGCCCCGATCAAGGCGGCTATCTTCCCGCTCGTCAAGAAGGACGGCATGCCGGAGGTGGCGCACCGGATCACCGACGAGCTGCGCGGCCGCTTCCCGGTGTTCTACGACGAGTCCGGATCGATCGGTCGGCGCTACCGGCGGCAGGACGAGGCCGGGACCCCGTTCTGCATCACGGTGGATGGACAGACGCTCGAGGACGAGACCGTCACCGTGCGGGACCGGGACACGCTGGGGCAGGTCCGCGTTCCGATCGCGGGGCTCGCCGATCACCTGGCCGACGCGCTGGGCCCCTCCTAGATCGTGAGCCGCGGTCGCGCGTGGGCCGGATGGGCCGCCGGGACCGGGGCGGCGGCCGGCGCCTACTTATGGGCCATGGTGCATCGCAACCGCTCCCTGCGGCCGGCCCCCGTCCGTGACCTGGCCGGACGACCGTATCCCGAGCGCACCTTCGTATACGCGGACGGCGGACGCGTATCCCTCATCAATGTGGGGGAGGGCACGCCCGTCCTGCTCGTGCCCGGCGCGGACGGCATCAAGGAAAGCTACCGGTACCAGGTCCCCGCCTTCTCCGAGCTCCACCGGGTCATCGACGCTGACCTGAGGGGCGAGTTCTCGCCGGAGGACACCTTCGACCGGTTCGTGCGGGACCTCGTGGAGCTGACGGACGCTCTCGACACGGGCCCGGTCCACCTGGTGGGCCAGAGCCTGGGCGGAGCGGTCGCCATGCGGTTCGCCGCGCGGCACCCGGAGCGGGTGCGCGCCCTCGTCCTCGTCAACACCCTCTACCGGGTGAGCTACGAGCACGTCGGGCTCAACCGGGCGGCGCTGGTCCCGCTGGCCATGGCCACCACGCGCTACCTGCCCACCGCGCTGGCCCGCGCGGCCGCCAGGCTGTGGAGCCGCGAGGCGGTGTGGATCTTCGACGACTCGCCCGGCTCCGAGAACGTGGTCGACTACGCGCTGTGGACCGGGGCTCGCACCGTACGCCCCGGCGTGGGGCGGCATCGCGTGGACCTAATGCGGGGGCTGGACCTGCGGCCCGAGCTCGCGGACATCCGAGCCCCCACCCTGGTCGTCAAGGGGCCGCGCGACGCCTACTGTCCGCCGGCCTGGTCGAAGGAGATCGCGGCGCTCGTACCCGACGCCACCTACGTCGAGATCCCGGGAACGGGCCACTGCTCGCACGTCTCCATGCCGGGGGCGTTCAACCGGCTGGTGCTGGACTGGCTGGAGGAGCACACCACATGAGCGATCAGACGCACTTCACCTCTCGCTACGGGACCATGCTGGCCATGCTCGGCATGGCGGTCGGGACGGGGAACATCTGGCGCTTCCCGCGGGTGGCCGCGTCCAACGGCGGCGGCAGCTTCCTGGTGGCGTGGGTCGTCTTCCTCTTCATCTGGTCCGTGCCCCTCATCCTGGTCGAGTTCTCGCTGGGCAAGCGGGCCCGCTCCGGCCCTATCGGGGCGTTCACGCGCATCTTCGGAAAGAAGCACGCCTGGATGGGCGCCTGGGTGGCGTTCACGGCCACGGCGATCATGTTCTACTACTCGGTGGTCATGGGCTGGACCCTGCGTTACCTGTGGGGCTCGATCACCAGCTCGATCCCGACCGCCACGCCCGAGGCGGCCCGGGGGTTCTGGCAATCGTACATCCACTCCGGGTGGCCGGCGGTCACGCACGCCATCTCCATGGCGCTGGGGGTCGCGGTGGTCATGAAGGGCGTCCAGGGGATCGAGCGCGCGGCCAAGGTGCTGATCCCGAGCCTGTTCGTCATGGTCATCATCCTGGCCATCCGGGCGGTGACCCTGCCGGGCGCCGATCGCGGGCTGGCCTTCCTGTTCACGCCCCACTGGTCGGACCTTTCGCATCCACGGGTGTGGCTGCAGGCCCTGACCCAGAACGCGTGGGACACGGGCGCGGGCTGGGGCCTGATCACCGCCTACGCGGTCTACCTTCGCCGCAGCGAGGACACGACCCTGAACGCCTTCCTGCTCGGGTTCGGGAACAACACGGTGTCGCTCCTGGCCGGCATCATGGTGCTGTGCACGGCCCTGGCCATCCTCCCCCAGGCGGCCCAGCAGATCGTGGGAGCGGGGAACGAGGGGCTCACCTTCATCTGGGTCCCGCAGCTGTTCCACCGGATGCCGGCCGGCGAGCCGTTCATGGTCCTGTTCTTCCTGGCCCTGTTCTTCGCCGCCTGGAGCAGCCTGATCTCGATGATCGAGCTCGCCGCGCGGGTGCTCATCGACGCGGGCTGGACGCGCGGTCGGGCCATCATCGTGGTCGGGGTGTTCGGCTTCCTGCTCGGGTTGCCCTCGGCGCTGTCGATCAACGTGCTTCGGAACCAGGACTGGGTGTGGGGGGTCGGACTCCTGTTGTCGGGCTTCTTCTTCGCCGTCTCGGTGCTGCGCTTCGGCGTGGACCGTTTCCGGCGCGAGCTCGTGAACGACGAGGGGGCGGATCTGAGGATCGGTCGGTGGTGGAACGTGGTGATGTGGCTGGTGGCGGCCCAGGCCGTGGTGCTCATGGTCTGGTGGCTGGCGCAGGCCTTCAACCGTCACGACATTGGCGCCTCGCTGACGCTCCTCTCGACTTCCAACTCGGGCACCGTCCTGATACAGTGGGCGCTGGCGATCGGGGTCTTCCTGCTGCTGAATCGATGGCTGGGTCGCCGGTTCGAGTCGGCCGGAGACTAGCCGTTTCTCGCCGTCCCGCCCTTCCGGGTCGGAGCCGTTCCCACCGCCCCCTGCGTGGAGGCACGCGTCCATGCTGAGCACCCGTCGCATCGCCGTCCCGCTCGTCGCCGCCCTGCTCGCCAGCGCGGCGGCGGGTGCCTGTGCCAGCGCCGGACCGTCCGGCTCCCCCTCCCGCGGGCCGCGTCCGCAGGTGCGGGGCGAGGAGGGCCCGGCGCGACCGCTGACGCCCGAGCAGCAGGCGGCCCGGCGCGTCTCCCGCATCGCCATCACACCGGATTCGGTCCGAGCTTCAGGTCGGTGACTCGGCGCGCGTCCGGGTCACGGCGCTGGACTCGGCCGGAAAGGCTGTGGAGGAGTGCGCCCCTGCGCGCGTTCGTGAGCGGCCGGTCGGCCGCCTACGACGACTCCTCGGGCTGGGTGCGGGGCCTCGAGGCCGGCACGGCCATCCTGTACGGCGTCGTCGCGGTGCCTCCCGCCCGCCCCGGCGCGGAGGGCCGGAGCATCCTGGGCCGGGCCACCATCCGGGTCGCGCCCCTCCCGGTCGTGCGGATCGAGCCCACGGACGTCCCGGACAGCCTGTACCAGGGCACGCGGACTCGCCTCGCGGCGGTCGCCTTCTCGCGGGTCGGCGAGCGCGAGGGCGCTCCGCTGACGTGGAGCTCTTCGGACACCGCCGTGCTGGCGGTCACCGAGCACGGGCTCGCCAGCGCGCTGTCTCCCGGCCAGGCTACCGTGACGGTTCGCTCGGGCGGTGTTGAGGCGAGGGGCGCCGTGCAGGTGGTGAAGAGCCCGGTGCGATCCCTCGTCGTGACGCCCGCGTCCGTGGACACGCTCACCGGGGACGTGGTGCACCTCGACGGCCACGGCTCGGGACGCCACCGGCCAGCCCGTCGTCGGGCGTGCCGGTCCGCTGGTCGGTGGCGGGACCGGACGGCGCCGCGGACGTGGGGGCCCACCTGGACGAGAGCGGGACGTTCGTGGCGGAGCGCCCGGGCCTGTACTCGGTCACGGCCGCGGCCGGAGACCGCACCGCGGTGGCCGAGATCTCGGTCGGGCACCGCCCCTTCCGGATCCCGATGAAGGCGGTCGGGCACGGTGTCGTGCACGGCCACTCCACCTCGGACCTGTGGGTGTTCCAGGGCGTGGACGGCCGGGACTACGCGTACACGGGCACACACGCCGCGGGGGCCGGGGGCGACGTCCTGTACGCGTGGGACGTCACCGACCCCGCCAGGCCCGTGACCACGGACTCGGTGGTGGTGGACGCGCGGGTCGTGAACGACATCAAGGTCAACGACACGCGCCAGATCGCGGTCCTCACCCGCGAGGGCGCGTCGGATCGGAAGAACGGGATCGTGCTCCTGGACATCCGGATCCCGGCGCACCCGAAAATCATCACGAGCTATACGCAGGACCTCACGGCCGGCGTGCACAACACGTGGATATCGGGGAACCTCGTATACGCGGTCAACGACGGCACGCGGGCCATCCACATCATCGACATCTCCGACCCCCTGCATCCGAGGGAGGTCGGCCGCTGGGAGATCGACCGTCCCGGCAAGTACCTGCACGACATCACGGTCAAGGACGGCCTCGCCTACGTGAGCTACTGGGACGACGGGCTCATCATCCTGGACGTGGGCGCCGGGATCGCGGGCGGGACGCCGACGAAGCCGGTCGAGGTGAGCCAGCTCAAGTACCGCACCCACTGGGGCGCCGAGACGTACGGCAACACGCACCACGCCATCCGCTACAAGAATTACGTGTTCGTGAGCGACGAGATCTTCGGCTGCTCCGAGTGCGTGAACGGGCCGCGCGGCTACGTGCACGTCATCGACGTGAGCGACATCCGCCACCCGAAGGAGGTGGCCTACTTCCGCGTGCCGGAGGCCGGCTCGCACAACCTGTGGGTGCAGGACGACCGGCTGTACATCGCCTACTACCAGGGCGGACTCCGGGTGGTGGACATCTCCGGCGAGCTGCGCGGCGACCTGTACCGGCAGGGCCGGGAGATCGGCTGGTTCGACACGGCCTCGCCCGACGCGTTCGAGCCGAACGCCGCCATGGCCTGGGGACCGCAGCTGTTCCGGGGGCACATCTTCGTCTCCGACATGAACTCGGGGCTGTGGATCGTGAAGTTCGCGCGCGGCGACGCGACCACGGGCGCCAGCGCCTCCGGCGCCGGCGCGTCCGGCGGCGGCTCCTAGAGGACCCCGCCCTCCCCGTGGCCGTCACGCCGGCTGTCTTCCGCCACGTCCTCGGCCACCTGGCCGGAGGCGTGACCGTCGTCACCACGCGGGACGACGCCGGGCGTCATCACGGTCTCACGGCCACGGCCGTGTGCTCGGTCTCCCTGGACCCCCCGCTCGTCCTCGCCTCCCTGGAGCGGGACGCCAACACGCACGCGATCATCGAGCGTTCGGGCGTGTTCGCCCTGAACTTCCTGGCCGACACCGAGCGCGAGGTGGCGGTCCGCTTCGCCACGACGCCCGACGACAAGTTCCAGGACCTGGCCGTGACCACGGCCCACACGGGCTCCCCCCTCATGGTGGGCGCGGTGGCGTGGTGCGACTGCGTGGTGGTGAAGAGCGTCGAGGCGGGCGACCACACGGTGTTCATCGGCCGCGTCGAGGCGGCCGAGGTACGGCGGCCCGAGGAGCCCCATCCCCTCGTCCACTACGCCGGGCGGTGGGCCACGCTGTGCGACTGACGGCCTTCGAGGAGCGGGCCGAACAGATGTGGGAGGAGATCCCCGGGCCTTTTCGGGAGGGGATCGACGCGCTCCTGGTGGACGACGAGATCGTCGCCCACCCCGACCTCCCGGGCGTCTACACGCTGGGCGAGTGCGTCACCGACCACTGGCCGGACGGGTACTCGGGCCAGGGCGAGGTCCGCTCCAGGGTCCTCCTCCACCACGGCTCCTTCGCGGCCCTGGCCGGGGCCGGCGGGGACTTCGACTGGGACCGGGAGCTGTGGGAGACGATCCTGCACGAGGTCCTCCACCACCGCGAGTTCTCGGCCTCGGAGGAAGGGCTGGAGCGCTACGACGAGGCGGTGGACCAGAACTTCCGACGCCACGCGGGCCGTCCCTTCGACCCGGCCTTCTACCGCGACGTGCCCGCCTCGGAGGAGGGCACGGTGCGCCTCGAGTCGGAGATCTTCGTGGAAGCGACCGTCGCCCTCGAGGCCCGCGAGGTGGGGTTCGACTGGCGGGGCCGCCGGTATACGGTCGAGGTTCCCGCTTCGAGGGCGGTCCAGTACGTGCGGGTGAGGAACCTGGCGGGCGGTCGCCTGTGGGTCGTCGTGTGGCGCGAGCGACCCTGGTGGCGGAGGATCCAGCCCGCGGGGACATTGGGCGTCGAGGAGATCGAGCGCCGCGCACAGGGGCGCAGCCCCCAGGGAGAGAGGTAGGTCCATGCCGTTGTTCGGAGGCTTCAGCCTCGGCCGCTGGTTCGGGTTCGAGGTGCGCATCGACTACTCGTGGTTCCTCATCTTCTTCCTGGTGGTGTGGACCCTGAGCGTCCAGGTCTTCCCGCACGACCTGGGGGGCTATCCCGAGACCGTCTACTGGACGATGGGGGTGGTCGCGGCTCTCCTCCTGTTCCTGTCGGTGCTCCTGCACGAGCTGTCGCACTCTGCCGTGGCCCGGAGGCGGGGGATCCACGTCGAGGGGATCACCCTGTTCATCTTCGGCGGGGTGGCCCAGACGAGCATGGAGGCCAGCCGGCCGGTGGACGAGTTCCTGCTCACGGCGGCGGGCCCCCTGGCCAGCGTGGTCCTGGCCGGGATCTTCTATGGGCTCGGCGTGGGGGCGGACTTCGCGGGCTGGGGCGGACCGGTGACCGAGATCGCCGGTTACCTGGCGTTTCTGAACCTGGCCCTGGCCATCTTCAACCTGGTGCCCGGCTTCCCGCTGGACGGGGGCCGCCTGCTGAGGTCGGCGGTGTGGCACTTCACCGGGAGCCTGCGCAAGGCCACCCGCCTGGCCACCACGGCGGGCCGCGGCTTCGGTTACCTGATGATCCTGGCGGGGCTGTGGTTCCTGTGGCAGGGCGCCCTGATCAACGGCATGTGGCTGGCCTTCATCGGCTGGTTCCTGGCCAACGCCGCCTCCAACAGCTGGCGCCAGTTCGTGTCCAGGCAGATCCTGGCGGACGTGCCCGTGGAGCGTGCGCTCCAGCCCCTGCCGCCCCCGGTCGAGGCGGACCGGGTCCTGGCCGACGTGGTCGACGAGCCCTTCCTGAGAGCCGGCGTCGGCGCCGTGCCCGTCCTCCGCGAGGGCCGGCTGGTGGGCGTGCTGTCGGTCGAGGACGTGGCCGAGGTGCCGCCCCCGGAGCGCGCGACCACCCGGGTGGCGGCGGTCATGACGCCCATCGAGGAGGTGTCGGCCGTGCCCCTCCACAGCAGCCTGGACGGCGTGCTCGGCCGGCTCCGGGCCGGCAATGGAACCCGCCTCCTGGTGCTCGACGGGGAGCGCCTCGTGGGGATCCTCACGCCCCACGACGTGGTCGGCTGGCTCGAGCGCGCCCGGCGCCTGGGGCTGGACCGGTCGGAGGCCGAGGGCGCGCGGGGGGAGCCCGGCGCCGGGCACGTGGAGCCATCGGCGCCGGGCGTGTCAGCCGGCGCTCCGACGGAGGTGGGCCCGGGGGGCGAGCCGGGATCTGCCGGCCAGGGCCACGACGAAGGGGGCTGGGCTTGAGCGCCCGCGCCGCCGAGATCGCCCGCCGGCTGGCCGACGAATACCCGGAGACCGACATCTCGCTCGACTGGTCCAACCCCCTCGAGCTGCTCGTGTCCACCATCCTCTCGGCCCAGTGCACGGACGAACGGGTGCGGGAGGTGACGAAGGACCTGTTCCGGGAGTACCGGACGCCCGAGGACTACGCCGACGCGGACCGGGGCGAGCTGGAGGAGGCCATCCGCTCCACCGGCTTCTTCCGGAACAAGGCGAAGCACATCCAGGAGACGGCGAAGAAGATCTGCGAGGAGCACGGCGGGAGGGTCCCGGACACCATGGAGGAGCTCCTCACCCTGCCCGGCGTGGCCCGGAAGACCGCCAACGTGGTGCTCTCGAACGCGTTCGGGAAGAACGAGGGGATCGTGGTCGACACGCACGTCAAACGGGTGAGCCGCCGGCTGGGGCTCGCCTCCTCCTCGAACCCGGAGAAGATCGAGCGCTCGCTCATGGAGGTCCTCCCGAAGAACCAGTGGAGGACGTTCGCCTGGCGGCTCATCCTCCACGGCCGGAACGTGTGCCACGGCCGCAAGGACCCCGAATGCGACCGGTGCGTGCTCTCCGACCTGTGCCCGAGCGCGTTCAGCTTCGGGTGAGATCGTGTCGGAGGCCGCAGGTCGTCTGAAGCGGCGGGCCCTCGATCTCGGCTTCGACGCCGTCGGGATCGCGCCCGCCGAACCGCCGGCGCACGCGGCCTGGTACCGGGAGTGGCTGGAGCGCGGCTGGCACGGGGCAATGGGTTATCTGGCCCGCGAGGATGCCGTGCGGCGCCGCGTGTCGCTCGAGGAGGCGCTGCCCGGCTGTCGTAGCGTGATCGTGGTCGCGCTGAGCTACGCCGCCGGCGAGGAAGGGCGCGTCCCGGATTCGACTCCGGAGACCGCGGGCTCGGACGGACCGGCGGGGCCCGCGCCCACGACCGTCTCCGCCCCGCCTTCCTTCGGCCCGCCCCCCGAGGCCTCCGACCCCCTCGCCCCGGTCATCGCTCGCTATGCCCGCGGGCCCGACTACCATGGTGTGTTCGAGGCGAAGCTCGCCGCGCTGGCCGGGGAGATCGAGGCGATCGAGCCGGCCGCCCGCGCCCTGCCCTACGTGGACTACGGCCCGGTCCTGGAGCGCGACCACGCCCAGCGCGCCGGCCTGGGCTGGATCGGCAAGAACACCCTCCTCATCGACCCGGAGCTCGGCTCGTGGCTCCTGCTCGGCGAGCTCCTCACCACCCTCGAGCTGGAGCCCGACGAACCGTTCGCGGCCGACCGCTGCGGGACGTGCGCGCGCTGCATCGAGGCCTGCCCCACCGGCGCCATCCGGGGAGCGCGCCGGCTCGACGCCCGGCGCTGCATCTCCTACCTGACCATCGAGCTCCGGGGCCCCATTCCCGAGGATCTGCGGCCGGCGATCGGGAACCGCGTGTTCGGCTGCGATATCTGTCAGGAGGTGTGTCCCTGGAACCGGGAAATCCCGGAGGGCTCGTTTCCGGCCCGTGACGGGGTCGTTGGCGGAAGCCCGGACGACGCAGCGCCGGCGTCCGACCGGCCGCCGGCGAGCGGTCCGAGGCGGGCGCGCCCCGGCCGGCCCGTGCCGTTCGACTCGATGATCGCGTGGGCCGAGGAGCTGCTCGAGCTGGACGAGGGGGGCTTCCGGCGGCGCTACCGGCGGACGGCGCTCTACCGGGCCCGGCTCGAGGGCCTGCTCAGGAACCTGTGCGTGGGGCTCGGGAACAGCGGCCGCCGGGAGGCCGTGCCCGTCCTGGAGCGCTGCCTGTCGGAGGGCCCGGAGCTGGCGGCCGAGCACGCGGCGTGGGCGCTGGAGCGGCTCAGGGCCCGGTAGCGGCCGGGCGCCCGGCGCGACGGGCGGCCCGCATCGTCTGATTCCCCAGCGTCAGCGTCACGCCCGTGACCGCACCGGACCCGTCCCGCTGGAAGACCACCTGCACCCCGGCGACCACGCGGACCGTGAAACGGTCGCCGCCGAGCGGCAGGAGCAGGGCGTCGCCCCGGCCCGGGACGTGGATGTAGGGGTCGCCGCGGAAGCGGAAGACGCGCACGGTGCCGCCGGAGGACAGGTCGTAGTCTCCCATGAAGGGTTGGAGGGCGGCGCTGTCCAGGGTGACCGGGTCCGGCCAGCGGTACGCCGGGAGCTGGCTGGCGAAAGGACGCGGGTCGAGCGCCACGAGTCGGGGATCGGAGGATGGCTCGCCCCCGCGGGCTTCCGAGATGAGCTCGGCGATCCTCCAGGCGTCGACGCCGTGGATCTCGCGCCCGTGGTCGGTGTCCGCGCGGTGCACGATGACCAGGTCGAGGCCCGGGATCACCCACACGGCCTGGCTTCCGGTCCCGCGCCCCATGTCAATGCGCTGTCCAGAGAGCGTGGGATAGCGGTCCGCGGACAGGGCGCCGGGCGCGTAGGTCCACCACAGATAGGCGTAACCGCTCCCGTGGCCCAGGTCGGAGACCGGGGTGGTGCTGGTCCGGACCCAATCGGCGGGGATCACCTGGCGTCCGTCCCAGCGGCCCTCCTGCAGGTACAGCTGTCCGAAGCGCGCCAGGTCCCGGGCCGACATGCGGAAGGTCTGGGCGGGGTAGGTCGACCGGGTGGGCTCGTAGGCGCGGAAGCCGTCCGACGGGCTCCAGTCCTCCATGCCGATGGGCCGGGCGATGCGCCGCTCGAACGCGCGGTAGAGGTCCTCCCCCGTCTCCCGCTCGAAGATCACGCCCGCGACGTTGAAGTCCCAGTTGTTGTAGAACCAGAAGGTCCCGGGCGGGTGGCTACCGCGCTCGGGCCGCTCCTCGTCCTGGGACTGCGGCGCGTAGGCGGCCGGGAGGTACACTCCGCTCCGGGCCGTCAGGAGGTCCCGTACGGTGGCCCGCCCCTCCGCGGCCGTGAGCTTTCCGCCGTCGTCGATGCCGAGGTCGGCGAGCGAGGCCTCGAGGTCGATCGCGCCCGCGGCCACCGCGGTCCCGTACAGCGCGCTCACCAGGCTCTTGCGGACCGAGTGCAGCTCCAGGTTCCGGTCGACCGCGCCGCAGGCGACGACCGCGTGCCCCCGGAACACGGCCATCACCGCGGCCGAGCCGACGCTGTCCGCATAGTCGCAGGCCCGGTCGAGGCCGGCTCCATCGAAGCCCGCCTCGGCCGGTTCGGCGTACTGGAGCCAGGGCCCGGTGCCGGCCTCGGCGGCCTTCGGCGCCCCGGCCGGCGGACCGCATGCGAGGAGAGTCGCCGAGACGACGGTGATCAGGGAAACGCGGGACGCGGCGGCGGTCGGACGCGGACGAGAGGACATGCCGGGCTCCGGGCTGGGGTCTTCCAGCCCAACGGGAATTCGCGGACCGGGGTTTCAGGGAGCCGGGTCGAACAGGTCGCGCAGCCGACCGAAAGCGCGCTGGACACGGGGCCCGTAGTCGGGGCCGATCGCGTTGGAGAGGAGCACGACCACCACGCCGCTGTCCAGGTCGGCGGCCGTGAAGGCGGCGGCGCCCTCACCCCAGCCGGAGATCTCCAGGATCCGGCGTCCGGAGGGATCCCGGTGGGCGCCCGGGAAGACCATGCGCTGCAGCGTGGTCGGACGGAGGAGGTCTCCCTCGAGGGTGGCGCGGTAGATGCCCAGGAGGTCGGCCGCGGTCGACAGGTAGGCCCCCGCGCCCCACTTGCACGTGTTGTCGACGGCGGGCGCGGGCCGAGGCGCGCCCCGCCCGGGGACCGAATAGAACGCCGCCCGGCCGGGGATGTCGGTCGTCGGATCGTCGATCACCGTATGTACGGCTCCCGCGGGGCCCAGGACCCGTTCCCGGACCAGTAGCGGGAACGGCCGACCCGCCGCCGCCCCCAGCACGCGACTCAGTAGCACGTAGCCCCAGGAGGAGTAGCTCCGGGTGGTGCCCGGGGGATGGAGGAGCGGATCGTCTTCGAAGATCGGGAGGGCGTCGGCGACAGTGGCGCAGTGGCGACGGGAGCTGGCCTCGGAGGCGTTCCGGTAGTGCCGGATTCCGGCCGTGTGGGCCAGGAGCTCGGCCGCCGTGATCGGCGCGCCCTTGTCCGGGAAGCCCGGGAGATAGCGGCGCACGGGGGCCGAGAGGTCCAGCTCTCCCTGCTCGACGAGCGCCGCCGCCGCGAGGGTGGTGATGCCCTTGCTCACGCTGTAGACGCGAAATCGGGTGGATGTCGGGTCCACGGGCGCCCCGGTGCGGAGATCCGCGAAGCCGAGCCCCGCCAGCCACACGGTTCTGCCATCCACCGACACGCCGACGGCGAGCCCCGCCCCATGTTCAGCGATCCCCTCCAGCGACCCCAGCGCGGAGTCGATGGCCGCGGCACGTTCCGGCGACCGGACGGCCGTCGTGACCGGGACCGAGTCGGCCGGGGGGGAGGGCCACCCGGGGGCCGCACGCGCGGCAACCCCGTGGGTGGCTCCGGCCAGGAGCAGCGCCGCCGCCCACGCGCCCGGGGAGCCGCCCGTCACAGCAGGACCACCAGCAGGCCGGCCGCGGCCAGCCCGAGCCCGGTCGCGGCGAGGACCCGGCCGTGCCGCGCCTCGAGCCGCAGCGGGAAGGGGCCCACCGCGCGGCGGACCGCCGCCGTCCACCACGCCGCCGCCGCGCCCGCGAGGAGCCACCACACGCCCGTGGCGAGGGCGCCCACCCCGGCGACGTACACCCAATAGCTCGGCGCGCGCGTCCCGGGAATGGGCGGGGCGCCGGGATTCCGGGCGGCATCCAGGACGCCGCCGATCTGGGCCTGGGACCAGACGAGCACGGCCGGTGCCACGAGCAGGGCCGTGACCAGGGCGGCCGTGGAGGCGACCAGCACGAGTCGCAGGAGCCGGCCCGGCGCGTCCTTGGCCCGGCCTGCGACCCGCCCACCCGTGGCGAGGCGGCCGAGCAAGAGGCCCGCGGCGACCAGCACGAACGCGGCCGGGAGCGCGGTGCCTCCGGCGACGAGAAGGGCTCCCACCAAGAGGAGCCCGAGCGCGGCCAACGCCGTCCAGGTCGCTGCGGGCCGGGATTTCGACCCCGCTCCGGCCGCCTCGATCAGGCTCTCCGGCGCTCCGAGTCGTTCGAGAACGCCGTCCATCTCCGCGGCGGTGACCGGGCCACGCGCGGGCCGGGCCGCGCCGAGCTCGGTGTCCACGTGCTCCCGAAGTCCGCGGAGGACCTCGGCCGCGTCCAGTCCCGGCTCGCCTGCCAGCGAGCGACGTGCGTCGCTCATGTACTCCTCCAGGCGGCGTCTCGCCCTCTCAGTCATCTCCAGCATGGTCCTCGCTCCGGATCGCGTCGATGCCCTCGCCGATGGCGTCCCAGCGGTCGTTCATGTCCGCCAGGACGGAGGCCCCCCGGGGGGTGAGCCGGTAGTACTTGCGCGCGGGTCCCTCCGGCGATGGCTCCAGCGAGGTGGCGGCCAGCCCCTCTCGCTCCAGTCGCCCGAGGATCGGGTAGATCGTGCCCTCGCCGATCACCAGCCCCGGGACCCCGCGCAGCAGCTTCACGATCTCGTAGCCGTAGCGGGCCCGTCCCCGGATGGCGTTCATCACGCCCAGGTCCAGGAGCCCCTTTCGCGTCTGCGTAATCCAGTTCTCCACGAAATCGTCGGCCATGGATCCACTATATGGCTATCCATGGTAGCTGTCAATACATGGTACCAGGAGGATGGGAGGAGGGTGCGCGGCAGGCGGCATGGAGAAGGCCGTGCACGCCGGCCGGAGGGCGCCGGCCGGAGGTTCAGCTCGGAGCGGGCCCCGGCGAGCTAGCTGGCCGGGGCCAGGATCTCCTTCACCTGGTCGACCGACAGGACGTGTCCCGCCGACCGGACCTGGCCGTCCACCGCCAGGGCGGGCGTCACCATGACGCCCATCCGGGCCAGGTCGACGATTCCCTCGACCTTCTCGATCTCGGCGGCCACGCCCAGCTCCTCGACCGCCCGCCGGGCGTTGTCGGTGAGGGCCCTGCACTTGGCGCATCCGGTGCCCAGGATCTGGATCTTCATGGTAGGGTTCCTTCTGGATTGGAGGACCGTGCGGCTCCGTGGAAGCCTCACGCGATCGCCCCGTAGATCATCCCCGCCGTCGTGGCCATGACGACCACCAGCCCGAGGAAGGTGAGGGTCTTCTTCGTTCCGATCATGCTCCTGATCACCAGGAGGCTGGGCAGGGAGAGCGCCGGCCCGGCCAGGAGGAGGGTAAGCGCCGGTCCCCGGCCCATCCCGCTCCCGAGCAGGCCCTGGAGGATGGGCACCTCCGTCAGGGTCGCGAAATACATGAAGGCGCCGGCCACGGAGGCGAACAGGTTCGCTCCCAGGGAGTTGCCTCCGACAGCGCCCGCGATCCACGCGGACGGGATGAGGCCCTCGTGGCCCGGCCTTCCCAGCAGCAGGCCGGCCACCAGGATGCCGACGAGGAGAAGCGGGAAGATCTGCTTCGCGAATCCCCACGTCGCCGCGAACCACTCTCCGGCCTCTCCTCCGCTCGTGCTGGCGGCCAGCGACAGGCCCACGGTGGCGCCGGCGAACGGGACGAGGGGCTCGCCGGGGAAGGTCAGGGCGAGGCCGGCCGTGACGGCCGTGACCGCTCCGACCTCGAGCGCGCTCATCCCGATCCAGCGCACCAGCGCGAAGGCCAGGAGCAGGCCCGAAGCCGCCGTGAGCTTCCACTTGGCTGCGTACACGGCGTGCCACAGCCCCCCGGTCGCGTCGGGCGCGCCCCAGTTGGCGAACACCAGCACGCCCACCAGCGAGGCGAAGAAGAGCGCGGTCTGCCACAGGGGGCGGTCGGCCGGTCCGTCGGTGGAGACGACCGGCACCCGGTCCGCCCGCTCCCGCTCATCCCGGCGGAAGAGGACGTGCATCAGGAGCCCGATCACCAGCGCGAACACCACAGCGCCGGCGGCCCGCGCCACGCCGATCTCGGCCCCCAGTACGTTTGCGGTGAGGACGATGGCCAGCACGTTGATGGCCGGACCCGAGTACAGGAAGGCCGAGGCGGGGCCCAACCCCGCTCCGTTGGCGTAGATGCCGCCGAACAGCGGCAGCACCGTGCACGAGCACACCGCGAGCAGCGTTCCGGACACGGAGGCGACGCCGTAGGCCACCGGCTTCGGAGCCCGCGGTCCCAGGTAGGCGAGGACCGATTCCCGGCGCAGGAACACGGAGATGGCCCCGGCGATGAAGAAGGCGGGAACCAGGCACAGCAGCACGTGCGCCCGGGCGTACCACCTCGTGAGCGCAAGCGCCTCCGTCACCGCGCCGTCGAACCGCGCCGTCCCCACCGGCAGCAGGTAGAAGGCCAGGAAGAGGGCGGCGATCCAGGCCAGCGGCTTCCACTCGCGGGCCCACGCCGTCGCCGCGCCTCCGGCGCGGCGCGACGCCCACCACTCCATCGTCCGGCCGGAGGCCATCACACGGCCGCCGGCTGGTCCTCGAGCGCCTCGCTCGCGGCCTTTCCGGCTTCGCGGCCCGCGCGGATCTGGACGAGCACCGGCGTGGCTTCCGGCAGCGGCCGGTCCGCCAGGAGGGCGCGAAGGACGACGAGGACGGCCGCCAGATCAGGACCGGGGGTCCGGGGCAGCCGGTAGTTGACGATGAGCCCGTCCCGCTCGTCCACCAGCAGGCCCGCGTCCCGCAGATAGCGGAGGTGGCGGGAGGCCTTGGACTGGGTGATCCCCATGACGCGCTCCACCTCGCACACGCACAGGGGCCCGTGGCGGAAGACGAGCCCCAGGATCGTAAGCCGCGTCTCGTCCGAGAGCGCCTTGAAGGTCTGCGCAAGAGAGTCCACGTGCGTCCTCCACTATAACTGGGTACCCGAGTATACAGGTAGGCTTGGGATAAGGCAAGCGTCAGGCGTCCATACGGAGATCCTGCCGGCAATGAATTCGGGGGAGGAGGCCGGCTGCTAGCCGCCCCCGCTCATCCGGCTCCGGATGAGACGGGCCGCCTCGCCTTCGCCCACCTGGATGTCCCAACCGAGCTCGCGGCGGCTGGTCTTGTCAATGTAGTGGAGGCCGGCGAGGAGTCCGGCGGGGCGCACCTCGACCACCCACACGCGACGATCCCGGGAGCCCGGCATCGTGGCTTCACCCCGCACCTCGACGTCGATCCATCCGGGTCCGTGAGCGGCGTCGTAGGTGACGATCCGGGCCCGGTAGCCGGGAACCAGCGGGAGGGCCTCGAGGACCAGCTGGGCCACGCTCTGGTCGAACCCGGGCTCGGCGAGCGTGGTGTCGACGGAGTGCGTTCCGGCCGTGTCGGTCCACGAACCGGTGACCCGCGTTCCCTCCCAGGTCACGTCCATCGTCGTCCCGCCGGCACGCCCCACGTGTTTGAGGGGAGCCAGGCTGCGGGGCGCGACCCGAATGCTGTCCAGGGAGCGGCCGCCGCTCAGCTCCTCGACGACGAGGAGGGCGTCCCTGCCGCCGAGTCGGACGGGGGTCGTGACGCTCGTGTAGCGGCCCGCCGAGACGACCGTGTCCGGACGCAGGATCGAGAGCACCGAGGAGTCCGTGCGCGAGCCGAGGTCGAAGGCCAGGTCCCCGGGCCGGACCGTGTCCACCGGGAGGCCGCCGGTCTCCTGCGCGGCGGCCGGTGCTTCGGTCCGGATGAGCGCCAGGAATGCGGCCAGAGCCAGGGCCCGGCCGGCCTGTCTGAGTCGGTTGCGGGTGGCTCCGGCCATCGGACCTCCGTCAGGACTCCTGCCAGGGTTCTCCCTCCACCGGGGAACGCGTCGCGCTCGGGATCGGTTCCGCCAATGCCAGGCCGTGTTACACGCCGACGGCCAGGAGCCTGTCCACCTCCGCGAGGTCGTCATCGGTGAGTCGCCAACCGGCCGCCGCGGCGTTGGCCCGGACTTGCTCCGGCCGCGTGGCTCCGGCGATCACCGAGGCCACCGGCCGATGCGCGAGCAGCCACGAGAAGGCCAGCTCCAGGAGCGTGTGGCCGCGGTCCTCGGCGAACGCGATGAGCCGCTCGACCCTCGCCATGCTCTCCTCCGAGAGCAGGTCGGCGAAGCGGTCGCTCCCGGTGATCCGGGCGCCCTCGGGGGCGGCCCGACCCTTTCGGTACTTGCCGGTGAGGAGCCCGCTCTTCAACGGAAAGTAGGGGAGGAGGGCGAGGTCGAGCTCGGCGCACGCCCCGAGCACTCCCTCCTCGGGCTCCCGGTGCAGCAGGCTGAACTCGTTCTGGACCGAGACGAAACGCGCGGCGCCCGGTCCGACGGCCTCCTCGGCCTCGCGGATCTGCGCGACCGAGAAGTTGGAGCAACCGATCTCGCGCACCTTTCCCTCGCGGACCAGGTCGTCCAGCGCCCCGAGCGTATCGCCAATGGGGACGTCGGGGTCGGGCTCGTGGAGCTGATACAGGTCGATGCGGTCCGTCCCCAGCCGCCGCAGGCTGGCCTCGGCCGCTTTCCTGACGTAGGTGGGGGCCGCGCCGCCGCCCTCTCCCGCCACCTCGAACCCGAACTTGGTGGCGATGAACACGTCCTTCCTGCGGTCGCCCAGCGCCCGTCCCAGGAAAGTCTCGCTCTGCCCGGCGCCGTACACGTCGGCCGTGTCGAAGAAGTCGATACCCGCGTCCAGCGCCGCGCGCACCACCTCGGCCGACGCGTCCGCGTCGATGCGACGCCCGAAGTTGTTGCAGCCCAGTCCCACGGCCGACACTTTGAGCGAGCCGACCCGCCTTCTCTCCACGGTCCTTCCTCCTCGTCCGGATGCCGTCTCCCGCTGGCCGCAGGCCCGCGGGTCTCCCTCCCTCGCAGCGCAAGTCGCGCACCGCACGTCCGGCCGTTGAGCCAGCGATGAGGCGCGCCCGGACCGTTCCGCACCGGTGGAAGCTGAGGTTTCGCCCGAGCAAGGAGGGGACGATGGGACGGTGGGAAGGACTCCGGCGGAAGGGACTGGCGAGCATGCTCGCGCTGACAATGGGGCTGGGCAGCTTCCTGATCCTGCCCTCGCCGCGGCAGGCGCAGGCCGACCTGTGCGGCGCCAACGACGGCAAGCAGTGCGCGCACGCCTCCGTGTGCGTGGGCTTCTGGATCTTCAAGTCGTGCACGGAGACCTGGAAGTACTACCAGAGCGAGAAGCAGGTGGTCGCCTGAGGCGCGTGGCAGCGGTGCGGGGCGGGCCTCGGCCCGCCCCGCCCGGCCTCCCATGGCGTGGCGTGGCGGCCGCGGCCGGAGTGCTGCTGGCGGCCTGCGCGGTGGCGCGGGCCCTTCCGGCCCTCGCCGAGCGCCCGGTGCGCCTCCCCGTTGCGGCCCGCGGGCCGGACGGCCGTCCCACCCTCCTCTACCTGTTCCAGCGCGCGGACTGCATCCGGCACGCCGCCCTCCAGCGCCGCTGGTCCGGGCTACGGCGAGCGGGGCGCGCGGTGGTCCTGGGCGTTCCCCTGGACGAGCTCCCCGGGGGAGAGAGGGGGCCGCGGACGCCGAACCCGGGCTTCCCCGTCCGACCGGACCTTCGGAAGGAGGCCGAACGGCTGATGCTGGAGCTGGGCTACCAGACGACTCCGGTGACGGTGCTCCTCGACCGGCACGGCCGGCCGCGCCTGCTGCTACCGCCGCCCGCGGACGAAGCGGCCGCGGAGGCGGAAGAGCGCGTGGTGCGCGCCGCGCTGGCCTCGCCGTGAGCCGCGCGGGCGCCCCGCCGATCGCCGCGGCCGCGCTGGCGGCGCTCGCCCTGGCGTGCGGCGGGGACCGGCCGGGCCACGGGACCGGAGGGGTCCCTCCGGTCCGGAGCCGCACGACGGTACAGCGGAGCTGGGAGGAGGTCTTCCAGGTAGGCGGCGGCGTGCAGGACACGCTGCTCCAGTCGCCCACGGGGCTGGCCGCCGACCGGGACGGGGTCTACGTGGCCGACCCGTCGGCGGGTCGCGTGCTGCGCTTCGACCGCGCCGGGCAGCTGGTGTTCGCCGAGGGTCGCCCGGGAGGTGGCCCGGGGGAGTTTCGGTCGCTGAGGGACGTGGAGGTCGACGACCGGGGCCTCGCCTGGGTCCTGGATCGGGGCAACGCGCGCATCACCATCCTGGGGCCGGACGGCCGCGTGGAAGGGCGCCTTCCCCTCGAAGGCCCGGCGCGCTCGGCCGATCAGCTCGTGCCCCTGCCCGGCGGCAGGGGAGCCGTGGTGGTCGCCTACGACCGCGAGAGTCCCTTCGCGCGACTGACAATGGACGGCCGGATCGCGGACCGGTTCGGCCCGCCCTGGAAGGACTACTCCTCGCTCGATCCGCTCGCCTCGCAGCTGGTGACGGCCGCGGGCGGGGGCCGATGGGTGGCGGCCTTCGGCATGGGGGACGGCTTCTTCGTGCGGGATGGAGGGACGTGGAGGGGAGGCTCGGCACTCTTACGTCGAATCCCTGCCGTTCCCGGAAGTGGAGACCCGCGGCCGGCTGTCCGAGGACGGCACGGGGCGCGTGGAGGAGCGCATCGCCGAGGAAAGACCGGTGTTCGGCGCCCTGTCGGCCAGCGTGACCGGGGACCGGCTGGCCGTCCTGTTCGGCGGACGGAGCCCGGGGCGCGGGCGCTGGCTGGACGTCTACTCGCTGCCCGACGGGCGCTACCGCGGGTCCTACCTGCTCCCGACCTACTTCGAGCAGGTGGCCCTCGGCGGCGGCCTCCTGTACGGGCTCGCCGACGATCCCGCGCCGCGGCTGGCGGCCTACCGCCTGCCGGCGGATTCCCTACCCTGAGCGGAGCGGACCGCGGGCCCGTCGCGCGGCCGCCGACCAGGAGGATGCATGCTGGACTCGATCGCCCTGGCGCTGTCCGTGTTCGCCTTCGCCCTGCTGGGCGCCTTCGTGACCGACTGTGCGCGCCGCGACCCGGGCCGGCTGCCGGGCGCGCGCCGCGTCCCCCCGCTCATCCGCGGCGGGCCCCTGCGCGTCCTGTGGGCGACGGCCCTGGCCGCCTCCTTCGTGGGCGGGCTGTATGGGCTCACCCTGCGAGAGCATCGGGACGTGCGCGAGGGGGAAGCGGCCGCCCCGGTGGGCTCGGAGGCGCACCGGATTCTCCGCCTTCCGTTCTACGTGCGCGAAGAGCGCGTGGCCACCGCCGTGGACGGGTCCTTCCTGCGCTCGAGTCGCTCCACACGGACGCAGCTTCCGTGGGCCTTCCTGGTCGTGGCCGCCCTGTACGCCTGGGGAGTCACGGCGGCCGACCGGGCGGACCCGGGTCCGGCGTCCGGGCCCCTCAATCCTCCCAGCGCCGGAACAGGAGGGCGGCGTTGATGCCGCCGAATCCGAACGAGTTCGACAGCGCGTACTCGGCCTGGCGGGACTCGCCCGACCCCGTGATCAGTTGGAGTCCCTCGCACGAGTCGTCGGTCGTCTCGAGGTTGAGCGTGGGCGGGTACCAGTCGCGCTCCAGGGCCAGGGAGACGATGGCGGCCTCGATGGCCCCGGAGGCGCCCAGGGCGTGACCGTAGTATCCCTTGGTGCCGCTCGTCGGGATGCGAGAGGCGCGCTCGCCGTGCACCGAGCGGATGGCCAGCGCCTCGGTCGGGTCGTTGAGCAGGGTCGCGGAGCCGTGCGCGTTGATGTAGTCGACGACGGACGGGCTCACGCCGGCGTCCTCGAGGGCCAGCCGCATGGCCCGGGCCGCCTGGCGGCCGTCGGGCCGCGGCCGGGTCATGTGGAAGGCGTCGTTGGTCGTCCCGAATCCGCACAGCTCGGCGTGGATCCGGGCGCCCCGGTCCAGGGCATGCTCCATCTCCTCGAGCAGCAGGAGGGAGGCACCCTCGCCCATCACGAAGCCATCACGGTCCCGGTCGAAGGGCCGCGAGGCCGCCGACGGGTCGTCGTTCCGGGTCGACATGGCCCGCAGGATGGCGAACGCCCCGAACGACAGTGGCGCGAGGGGGGCCTCGGCTCCGCCGGCCAGGGCCACGTCCGCCCGGTCGTCGCGAATGAGCCGGAAGCCGCTCCCCACGCCGATGGCGCCGGACGCGCAGCTCATGGCGTTGGTGGCGTTGGGACCGGTGAAGCCGAGCTCGATCGCCACGTTGCAGCTCGCGGCCCCGCCGAACACGGTGAGGGCGAGCATCGGGTTCACGCCGCGCGTGCCCGCCCGCAGGTAGGCCTCGTGCTGGGCCTCGGCGAACTCCACGCCCCCCAGCGCGCTCCCCATCTGCACGGCCATCCGATCGGAGTCCTCCGTCTCGGGGTCGAGGCCCGCGTCTTCCACCGCCATGCGTGCGACGGCCACGGCCAGGGCGCTGTAACGATCCAGCCGACGCAGCCGCCGGCGGTCGATCCACGTCTCCGGATCGAAGCCCGGGACCTCGGCCGCGATGCGCGTGCGGAACGGCTCCGGGTCGAAGCGGGTGATCGGACCCACCGCCGAGCGGCGGCGGTGGAGGCCTTCCCACAACCCCTCGGCGCCCTGGCCGATCGGCGTGACGCAGCCGATCCCGGTGACGACGACCCGCCGGCCGTCCCGCTCAGGCCGGAGCATGGGGCCCTCCCGGCGATCCCGTCGCGGACTTGCCGTCCCCGGGCTCCCGGCCCGAAGCAGCGAGCTCCCGCGCGGCCGCCGCGATGCCGGCCAGCGTCCGGTCGGCCACGACGTGGATGAAGTGCGGCCCGATGACCCGACGCGCCGCGAACCCCCCGACCACCGGCCAGGTGGGGCCCGTCCAGGCGTGGACGATCTCGATGCGCGTGCCCCACGGGGAGGGCTCCAGTCGCCACTCGACCTCCATTCCCTTCGTGATCCCCTCCACGTGTCGGTAGCGGATGCGGCCGGCGGACAGGTCGGAGGTCATCTCGGACACCCACCACACGGGGTAGGGGAGGGGACCGAAGCGGCGCATCGCGGCCATCTCGACGCGTCCCCGCCCGCGGCCGTCACGGCGGCGGAAGACGACGCGGCGGTAATGGGGCAGGAGCTCCGGCCAGGCCTCCACGTCGACGGCCAGCTCGAGGCAGACGCCGGGGGGCGCGGCGGCCACGACCTCGTTATGCGTGAGCATCGCGCCTTCCCAGCCCGCGCGGCCGTGGCTCGGGGCGGCCGCGCACGGGGTCGCCGGCCTGTCCGCGGTCACCGTGGAACAGGGCGCGCGCGAGCCGCCGCGGCTCCAGCATCTCCCCGGCCGGCAGGATGTCGCCGGTCACATCGACCAGCAGGTCCGCCAGGCCACGGCGACGAGCCAGGAGCCACGCCGCCGCGTCCATGAGGGTGGGCCGGCCGACCACGAAGTCGATGAGCCGTTGGACCCGGCGCGACGGAGCCAGGAGACCCTCCACCTCCCGCGCGTACCGTCGATCCAGGGCCCGCTCGTCCGCTTCCGATCCCGCCCCGAGCGCGGCGCGCGCGTGGGCGGCGGCCAGCCGGCCGGTCGCCAGGGCCCGGTAGATGCCCTGTCCGGTGAACGGATCGAAGTACCCGGCGGCATCGCCCACCAGGAAGACGCCCGGGCCCGCGACACGGCGCGGGACGACCTCGAACGGTCCCGTCACCTCGATGGCGCCCACTCTCCGCGCACCGGCGAGCCGCTTCGCCACGCCGTAGGCCCGCAGGCGGCTCTCCAGGAACGCCTCGCGGCCGGCGGCGACCGCAGGCGCCTTCGAGGCGGGCACCACGACCGTGGCGTTCCAGCGGCCGCCGCCCAGCGGCGCCAGCCCCGAGCAGCCCTCGGCCGAGACCCGCATCTCCCCGAGCGTCGTCCCCGAGGCGAGGGCCGGACCGTCCGCGTAGCGGGCCACCAGGGCGAGCTTCGGCCTTCGGCCGCGCCGCACCCCGCCCATCCGGCGGGCCACGGTCGAGCGGAGTCCGTCGGCGCCCGCGACCAGGCGCGCGGGAATGGTCGCCTCCCGGCCGTCGGATCGGCGCACCAGGACCCCGGCCACGCGGCCCTCCCGCCAGTCGAGGTCCACGACCCGGATGCCCTCGCGGACGTCGGCGCCGGCGCGCGCCGCGGCCCGGAGGAGCGCGGCGTCGAGCTGTCGGCGGGGCAGGGCGAGGCCGCGCAGCGGGGCGCCGCTGGCGTCGCGCCCGAAACGCCCCTCGAACCGGGCGCCGCCGGGGGCCCGGAGCCTCCATCCGTCCAGGTGGGCCGCGGTCTCTTGCGTGAGCTCTTCGAGGACGCCGAGCTCCTCAAGCAGGGGGGTCGCCCCCGGACTGAGGCAGTCCCCGCACGGCTTGGAGCGGGGGAAGGACCGCTCGTCGAGGAGGACGACGCGCCGTCCCTCCCCCGCGAGCCGGGCCGCGAGGGAGCTGCCCGCCGGGCCGGCCCCGACGACCACCACGTCGGCCGGCCCGGCCGGCCCGCAACGCCCGCTCACGCCGTCGGGCGCGCGGTCACGCGCCGCTCCGGGTCCCGTCATGCCGCGAGCCCCGCGGCGAGGAGCCGCACCGGGCCGGCGCGCACGACCCGGCCCGGGACCCCGGAGGAGGCGAGCAGGGCCTCGACCTCGGCCGGCGTGAACGCGCGCCGCACCGAGACCGGACCGTCCACGCGCGGAAGGGGCTGCGATCGCCACAGCGTCGATGCCAGCATCCGCACGAGGCCCAGTGCGAGGCGAGAGCGGCGCAGGTCGGCGACCAGCCAGCGGCCGTTGGACACGCGGGCCAGCTCCGAGAGGAGCCGCGCCGCCTCGTCGCGCTCCAGGTGGTGGAGGGTCAGGGAGCTGAGGGCCAGGTCGAAGGCGCCATCCGAGAAGGGGAGCTCGGCGGCGGTGAGTCGCACGAAGTCGAACGCGCCGGGACGCGCGACGTCCCGCAGCCCGTCGCGTGCGATCCGGAGCGTCATGGGATGCAGGTCCCCCAGGACGCAGCGGGGGCGCCAGCCGGAGCCGTGCAGGCGCGCCTCGAGGAGGCGCGGAATGTCCCCGGCGCCGGAGCCCACATCCAGGATGCGGAGCGGGCCGGGAGCGCGCCCCTCGAGGAGCCGCCGCACCCCCCACCACACCAGGTGGTGGCCCCCGAACAGTCGGTTGGAGACGGCGAGTGCCTCCAGGGCACGCCGGAGCCGGCCGGCGTCGCAGGCCGGGTCGTCCATGCGCTCCGGGAGACACCCGGGTGAGACCCGCTCCAGCGGCGACAGCATCGGTCCGGGTCTCACCTCTCCCGGTCGAACGCCCCGGCCAGCCAGCGCGCCACGATCCCGAGCTGCTCCTCGTCCTCGGACCCGAACGCGGCCGGCTGGTCGCTGTCCAGGTCGAGCTGACCGTAGATCGTTCCGTCCCGCTCGCTACGGATGAGGACGACGAGCTCGCTGCGCGTCTCGATGCTGCAGGCCAGGTAGTTCTCGATCGCATGCACGTCCGCGACGTTGACGTCCCGCCCCTCCGCCACGGCCGTGCCGCACACGCCGGTGCCGACCGCGATCCGGTCGTGATCCGTGGGCCGTCCGATGTAGTCGTGAAGGACGAGGACATCGCCCTCGAGGAGGTAGATCCCCACCCAGTTGTATCGATCCTCGGACGCCTCGATCTCGGCGACCGCCGCCCGCAGGATCTCGTCCAGCTCCGCGCCTTCCCGGCTCGCCTCCTCCAGGCGCCGGACCACGTCGCGACCGTTCATCAGAGGGCCTCCTCCCCGCTCGTCGCCTCGCTCCCGATCGTCACCGGATCCGGCGCCCGGCGGCCGTCGACGGCCGCCAGCCCTGGCCCCGCCAGGACGAGCGCCAGGAGGGCGGCGATCAGCACGGTGCTGAACTCGGCGCCTCCCGTGCCCGGTCCGATCACGTACCAGCCGACCTTAGCGTGCACCAGGAGGATCCCGAGCAGCATCTCCACCACGAACAGGAGCGCCACGGGCCGCACCAGGAAGCCGATGATGAGGGCCAGCCCCCCGAACGTCTCCAGCAGGGTCACGATCCAGGCGAACAGGACGGGGACCGGGAAGCCGAGCTGGCTCAGGAAGCCCGCCGCGGCGACGTGCCCTCCCATGAGCTTGGGAAGACCGTGCGTGACGTACACGACCCCGGTTACGACCCGGAGGATCGCGAGGCCGAGCTCGCGGTTGGGTCCCCTGTCCATTGCCCTCCCTCGCTGGTTGCGGAGTCCGCCGTGAGCCCGGCGCTCCGGTCACACCTCGATGACGCGGCCCCCGCCCGTGCGGTTCCCCTCGGCCCCCGAATCGGAGCCGCCTGGCGCCGGGTCCCCCTCGGGGCGGCCCGAGCCCGGCTCCGGCGGCTGTCCCGCTCCGAAGTCCGGCGCGCCCGTCCCGAAGCTCCCGCCGCCCGCGCCGAAGCCGCCGGAGCCGGCGCCGAAGATCCGGACGCTTCCGTTCCGCACGCCCGCCTCCAGCCGGCGGCGCAGGGAGCGCACGGCCAGGCGGCGCACCGGCCGGAGCAGGAGAGCGAGTCCGGTCAGATCGGTGAGGATCCCCGGCGTGACCAGGAGGAGGCCGGCGGCCAGCACGAGGAAGGCGTGCAGGATCTCCTCGCCCGGCACCCGCCCGGCGCGCAGCTCCGTCTGGACGGCCGCCCAGCAGCGCGTCCCCTCCCGGCGCGCCAGCCAGGCTCCCGCGACGCCCGTGCCGACGACCAGGGCGAGCGTGGGGAGCAGCCCGACCCAGGCGCCGATCCGCAGCAGGAGCCACAGCTCGGCGAGCGGAACGAGGGTGAAGAGGAGGAAGAGGCGACCCAGCACCACGTGCCTCAGTACCCCAGGGCGGCGCGAATCTTCGGGTCGATCCGGTCGGGCGTCCAGAACGGCTTCCACACCAGGTTGACGGTGGCCGCGTCCACACCCTCCACCGACCCGGCCTTCTGCTGCGCTCCCGAGAGGATCTGGCCGCCGGCCGGGCAGCCGGGGCTGGTCAGGGTCATGGTGACCCGGGCCGAGCCCTCCTCGAGCTCGATGTCGTAGACCAGGCCCAGGTCCACGATGTTGATGCCGAGCTCGGGGTCCTTGACCTCGCGCAGGGCGTCGAGCACGCGCTCGGCCAGGGGGTCGCCGACCCGGGGAGCTCCGGTGTGCCGCTCCGGTCCATCGCCTCTATCGTCGTGATCGCCCTGCGCGTGATCCGCGCCGGCCGCACCGGCCTCTCCCTCGGCCGCCATCCGCTGGCTGTCGGTATCGTCCGTCATGCCGCCTCGCTGTGGATCCAGGGTGGCGCCCGACTCCCGGGCGTCGTTCAGCTCCACCTACCCCGCCACCCGTCGTGGGGTCGCGGTGGTCCGGCCGTCGCCGGGCGTCCGCCCCGGCGCGGGAGCCCGCTCGAGCGTCAGCCCGCGATGCCGGCCAGGTCCGCCTCCGGATCCGATAGCTCCTCCTCGATCTCCTCGAGGGACGGCCTCCGGCGGACGAGCTCGCGGCACTCGTCCATCGACTCGTTCTCGTTCACGAGCACCGCCGCGCACAGCCGCCCCTCGCGCCCGCAGAACACCAGGCTCCCCTTCGCCCCCAGCTCTCCGCGGACCACGATCCGGTCGGCCATGGAAGGTCGGCCGAACACGTTGAACGACAGGTCGAACGCGTCCGAGAAGAAGTAGGAGACGTGGTCGTAGGGGAGCTTCGCGCCGGCCATGTTACGGCCCACCACTCGGCCGTGCGCGCGAGCGTGGTCCCAGTGCTCCGCGCGCATGGTGTCGCCGAACACGGGGTCCGGGTACCGGGCCACGTCGCCCGCCGCGTAGATGTAGCCATGGCTCGTCTCGCCGAACTTGTCGACCTCGATCCCGTCGTGGACGGCGAGTCCGGCCTCGGCGGCCAGCTCGGCGCTGGGCCCGATGCCCACGCCCACCACGGCCATGTCGCAGGGCACCTCGGTGCCGTCGTCGAGCGCCACCGCCTCCAGGCGGTCCCCGCCGCGGAAGCCGGTCACCCCGGCCTCGCAGCGGAAGGCGACGCCCCGGTCCTCGAAGTAGGCCTGAACGAACGCGGACAGCGCTGGAGGCAGAACCCGGGGCCAGGGCCGTTCGCCGAGCTCGACGACCGTCGGCGAGATGTCGTAGGCGCGCAGGGAGGCCGCCAGCTCCATCCCGATGAAACCGCCGCCGACCAGGACCGCGGCCTCGGCCTTGCTCGCCGCCTTCCGGATGGCCTCGGCGTCCGCCACGCTGCGAAGCGTGAACACGCCGTCCAGCGACTCGCCCTCGACGCCCAGCCGGCGCGGACGCCCACCGGTCGCCAGGAGGATGCGCTCGGCCTCCCAGGTCGCGCCGTCCGAGTCGTGCACCTTCCGCTGACGGGCATCGAGGCCCGTGGCCCGGGTGCCCAGCGCGAGCTGGACGTCGGCCTGCTCGTACCACTCCTCCGGCTTGACGTGCAGGAGCTCCCGGGGTGCCTCGGGAGTCTGGAGGTATTCCTTGGACAGGGGCGGCCGATGATACGGCGGCTCCTCTTCCTCGCACAGCATCACGATGGTCCCGTCGCCGTCCTCGCGCCGGATGCCTTCCACGGCGGAGACGGCGGCGAGTCCACCGCCCACGATCAGGTAGTCACACGAAGCCATCGTCAGGTCGGATCTCTCCCGGAGGATCTCGGTGTCGGTGTGGTCGCGATCGACCACGGTCGCGCGCCGGCCGGCTCAGCGTCCACGTCGCCGCGCGTGAGTGGAGGACGCGCAGGAGCCGTGCCGGAGGGCGAGCCGCCAGCGGCGGCGCCCGAAGCCGCGCCTCAGGGGTTCACCGGCCGGACCTCGATCTCGCTCACCGTGCCGCGGTCGGAGAGGCGCACGGCCTCGACCACGGCCTCGGCCACGGTCTCGGGCCGGAGGATCCTGTCACGGTCGGGGTCGAAGCGGTCCTGCGTGTCGAAGAAGGCCGTGTCCACCGAGCCCGGCAGCACGGTGAGGACGCGCACGCCCCGGGACCTCAGGTCCAGCATCATGGCCTTGGACAGGCCCACCAGGGCGTGCTTGGAGGCTACGTAGGCGGCGCCGCCCGCGAAGAAGTTCTTGCCCGCCAGCGAGGCGACGTTCACGATCACGCCATCCTCCCGCTCGAGCATCTCGGGCAGGAACGCGCGCGCGCACAGGAACGGGCCCCGGACGTTCGTGGCCAGGACCTCGTCCAGGTCCCGGGCCGTGAGCTCGTCGATCGCCCCGAATCGCGCGATACCGGCGTTGTTCACCAGGATGTCGGCGCCGCCCATCTCCTCGCGCACACGCCGCGCGAAGCGCTCCACGTCCTCCTCGACGGCCACGTCGGCCGGCATGGCCAGGACCTCGCTCCCCGACCCGGCCAGGCGCTCGGCCGCCCCCTCGAGCTCGTCCCGGGTGCGGGAGCAGATGGCCAGGCGACAGCCTTCCCGCCCCAGAGCGTGGGCGACGGCGAACCCGATCCCCCGACTGGCTCCGGTCACCACCGCGACCCTGTCGGTCAGCTCCATCGGCCTCTCCTCACGACGATGCGGGGGGTCGGGAGGTCGTGGTGTCTCCGGCCGTCGGTCGGGGGAAGGTCGAGCTGTGATCGTGGATGATTCTCCATTTCCCCGCGACGCGGCGAAGCACCAGGGTGAAGGGCCCCGTGGCCGTGACCGAGTCGCCCCGAAACAGCATCCAGCGTGAGGTGGCCAGCGCGTAGTCCGTGCCCAGCCGGCGGGCTTCGATGTCGTCGAAGCGGAGGCTGTCCCGCTCGGCGCCGGGCGCGAAGCGGGGGGCGTAGTGGTGCCGGATTTCGGCGTAGCCGCGCAGGAGTCCCTGGCTCCCCCAGTAGGTGGTGGTCGGCGAGTCCAGGTAGGCGTCCATGAAGGTCCCGAGGTCGCCGCGGTTCCACCCCGCCGCGGACGCCGCCAGCACGTGCGTGACTTCGACCGCCAGGGCCGTGTTGGAGATCTCGCGGCCCGTCGGATTCCCGGTGTGCTCGATCCTGCAGCCGGCGAGGATCGCCGCGATCAGGAGGAGAGCGGCGGAGACGGTCCGCGGCCGCGAGCGATACGCCACTCGCCTGCTCGTCCCCCGGTCGCCCCTGGAGCGCGGAGCGCGGGCCCGCCGGCGGCGCGCCCTCACGCGGCCACTCCGGTCAGGCAGCGGCGCAGAAGGTCGGACGAGCGCTCGACGACCTTCTCCAGCGCGTCGTTGGTGCCGGGGAACGGGTGACCCGAGCCGAAGGTGTGGCCGGCCCCCTCCACGGTCATGACCGCCGCTCGGGAGCCTCCCGCTTCCGCCAGGCGGGTCGCGTCGGAGAACGGCACGCTCTCGTCCTCCAGTCCGTGCACGATGAGCCACGGGATGCGCAGCGTGCGAGCGGCCGCCACGACGTCGAGCCGCGCGCGGTTGGCGCGCAGGTCGTCCAGGACGTTTCGCCTCAGGGGCATCATCTGGCCCGTCCGGGCATTGGGGATCTCCACCACCTCTCCGGCGTCCCAGCGCTCGCCGTACATCTCCTCGTAGCGCTCCAGGCCGGCGATGGAGGACCAGGTGACCAGCCCCCGGACCTGCGAGCGCGTCGCGGCCTCCAGGATGCACGTCGCCCCGCCCCGGCTGTGCCCGAGGAGCCCGAAGCGGGCGGCGCCCGGCACCTCCACGTCCCCACAGCGTCCCGCCGCCAGACGATCGAGCACGGCCTCGAGGTCCTCGAGCTCGCGCGAGATCGTGTTCCGCGAGAAACCCTCCAGGTCCGTGAACGTCTCGAGGTCCGCTCCGACCCCGCATCCGGTGAAGTTGAAGCTGGCCGTGAGGCAGCTCGTGCGCCGGGCCAGCTCCTCGGCGACGTACGGGAAGAAGCCCCAGTCCTTGAACCCCTTGAAGCCGTGGCAAACGACCATGGCGGCCCCCGGGACCGCAGCGTCGGGGCGCCAGATGTCGCCGCGCACCACGTCCCCGGTCCGGACCTCGAAGGAGAAGGGCAGGTGGACGACCTCGCTGCTCATGGCGCCGGCGACTTTCCGCTCCCCCGGCGACGCACGGGAGTCCACTCGGCCTCCGGGGAGCCGGCCCGATGGTTGGCGGCGCGGGCCAGCATGAACAGGAGGTCGGAGAGGCGGTTCAGGTAGGGGAGCGTCTCGGACGCCGGGTCCCCGGCCGCACCGGGGCGCTGGCCGGCCAGGCGGACGGCGGCGCGCTCGGCGCGGCGGCAGACCGTGCGGGCCACGTGGAGCTGGGCCCCGGCCGCACAGCCGCCTGGAAGGAGAAAGGCGTCCAGCTCCGGGAGCTCGCCCGCGAGGCGGTCGATCCAGTCCTCGATCTCGGCGACCCGGCCCTCGGGGAGCCGCGGGACCGTCCCACGCTCTCGCTCGCGGTCGGGGTGGGCCGCCGCCAGCCCGGCGCCGACCGTGAGCAGGTCTCCCTGCACCCTCCGCAGCGCCTCGGCATCGGCGTCCAGCGCGCCCCGGTGGTCCAGGGCGAGGGCGAGGCCGAGCGAAGTGTTGAGCTCGTCGATCGTGCCGTACGCCTCGACCCGGGGGTCCGTCTTGGGGACGCGGGCTCCTCCCAGGAGGCCCGTTTCTCCCTCGTCACCACCTCGGGTATAGATCTTCATGCTTCTCCAGCGGGACGGATGCGGACGGGAGGCGGCGCTCCGGTGTGCTCCGGGGGCGCAATATAGGCGCGCTCCGGGGGAGCGGACAGCGGACGGGCACCGATAGGGTCCGCGCCGGCGCGGCGCCGGCGCCGCGCGCCGGGCCACCGGCGGTCTCCAGCGCAAAGCGTTTTTGTAAAGCGTTCGGCAGCGCCCGGCCCGCGATGGTAAAGCGATAGAGTAAAGCGACATGCATCAGAGGACCGTCACCTGTGCTCCGCCGGACACCTCCCCGCCGGCCCCCCGAGGGATCCGGCGCCTCGAGCCCGTGGCTCAGCCGGCCCGCTCGGCCTCCAGGAGGTGGGCCAGGCGGGCCGGGTCGGCGGCGAGCGCCTCGCCCCGTGCCTCCGCCTCCTCGCGCGAGGGAGCCGGGTCGAGCTCGACGAAGGCGCTCCCGTCACCCTCGAGCTCCAGGAAGGCCAGGGTCATCCGGTAGCCCGGGACGCCCGTCGCGCGCTTGGCGATGAGGTCCGCGTTCCAGCGTGAGCCCGCCGCGTCGAGGGCATCGGCCACCCGGATCTCGATCTGGTCCCGTCTTCGATATCGCGCCATGCGTGTCCGCGTCAGGAGGTGGTCGGTCGAGCGTTCGTCCACCACGCTAGGAGTGGGCAGCGAAGCCAGCAAGACGCGGGCCCTTCGCGGATCGCACGCCCGCGCCTGCGGTTGACATCGCCCGGGCCCTCGGGTATTCTTCCAAGCTCGCTGCGGGGTGGAGCAGTCTGGTAGCTCGTCGGGCTCATAACCCGAAGGTCGCGGGTTCGAATCCCGCCCCCGCTACTGGAGCGAAGGACCGAACGACAACGGAGCGTGGGAACGCAAATGAGCTTCCGTTTCGCGAGAGAATTCCGGAATCCGAACCCCGGGCGGCACACCTTGCGCGCCCGGGCGGGCGCTCGCGAGCGGGACGACTAGGACGCGACAGCGACTTCCTGCTCTCCGGGCCCCGCTCGCGGCGAACGCCGGGCGGGGCCTTTGGTTTCTTGACAATTCGGTGGGTGACGCGTGGATGAGGGTGGTCGATCGGGCCCTCGGGGCGCCGCCGGGCCGCTCGCGGTCCGGTGCGGTCCATTGCAGCGCATTCCGGGGTAGCTCAGCGGCAGAGCGGGTGGCTGTTAACCACTAGGTCAGGGGTTCGAATCCCCTCCCCGGAGCTCGAGCGGGCGTCGACCGACCCCGATGACGGATGCGGCTGGGTAGCTCAGTTGGTAGAGCACCGCACTGAAAATGCGGGTGTCGGCGGTTCGACTCCGTCCCCAGCCATACCTGTACCGGTACAGGGGCGTAGCTCAACTGGCAGAGCACCGGTCTCCAAAACCGGCGGTTGGGGGTTCGAGTCCCTCCGCCCCTGCTCCGGCCGGCCGGCGTGCTCGCGTAGCTCAGTGGTAGAGCGCGTCCTTGGTAAGGACGAGGTCACGGGTTCAATCCCCGTCGCGAGCTTGGGAGATGAGCAGGGACGAGGGAGGAGCCCGAGCAGGCGCCCGTAGCTCAGTTGGAAGAGCGTCGGCCTTCTAAGCCGAGGGTCGCAGGTTCGAGTCCTGCCGGGCGCATCGGCGAAACAGGCGGCGCGAATCGCGCAACAGAGGACGCGGGAACCGGATGCGGCCGGCCCGGTACCCAGTACTCCGGTCCGGGGCCGCGAAGTGGGGCGGGCGGCCGGGCCCCCATCGTCTAACGGCCAGGACGCCACTCTTTCAAGGTGGAGATAGGGGTTCGATTCCCCTTGGGGGCGTGCCGGAAACCGGTCGGCGCCGCCGGACCAGGACAGCACCACGCATGGGGCCGTAGCTCAGTTGGGAGAGCGCGTGAATGGCATTCACGAGGTCAGGGGTTCGACTCCCCTCGGCTCCACTCCAGGCACGACGGACTTGCCAGGTCGGGTTGTGCAGAACCTGACAGAGACGAGGCGGGAGCGAGAGATCCGGTGCAGGTCAAGGAGCGTGAGGAGAGCGACCGAGGCGTGCTGAAACGCACGCCGCAGGGAGCACGACGAGCGCGACGATGAGATGCGCCGGATACCGAAGCTCACGCGCGCCGCTAGCTCAATTGGCAGAGCAACGGACTCTTAATCCGTAGGTTCTAGGTTCGATTCCTAGGCGGCGCATACGAACCACGCCCGGTCGGTGGCGGCCACGGCGGGGTAGAACGAAGATGCGGGTGCCCGTAGCTCAGTCTGGATAGAGCGTCGGCCTCCGGAGCCGAAGGCCGCAGGTTCGAATCCTGCCGGGCACATGCTGGAGCTGTTTGAGAACGCCCTGTCGCCGAGGCGGCGGGGCGAACGTGTCGTGAGGGCGAGCGAACGTCGGCGGGAAAGCCGGCGCACGCGGCCGGGTAGGGCCCGGCGCACGCCCCGCGAGCTCGGGTGGCGGAATTGGCAGACGCGCAGGGTTCAGGACCCTGTGGGACTAAACTCCCGTGGGGGTTCGACTCCCCCCCCGAGCACTCCGGACCGGAGAGGACGCGGCGAGCGCCGCGGGCCCGACCTCCGGCCGACAGCAGGACAGCCTGCCCAGGTGGCGGAACAGGCAGACGCGCCAGCTTGAGGGGCTGGTGCCCGTCTTAGGGCGTGGAGGTTCGAATCCTCTCCTGGGCATGAACACCGAGCGTCACCCGCCCCACGCGCGCCCGTAGCTCAACTGGATAGAGCGCCTGACTACGGATCAGGAGGCTGGGAGTTCGAATCTTCCCGGGCGCATGAGTCACGAGCCACATGAAGCCCCCGCCGCGGCGGGGGCTTCTTTCATCCGGGAAAGGACCGCGAGGGTCTGGGCTGCGCCGCCTCGGCCCAGGGTCACCCCCGGATTGCCCATCCAGCCTCTTGGGAGCACAATCTCCCCATGGTTCGGTTCGATCGCGATCGTCTCGCGGAGCTCTGCCGCGAGTTCGACGTCGAGCGGCTGAGAGTCTTCGGCTCGGCGGCCAGGGCAGAAGAGCGCGCCGGGCCGCGACGAGGGAGGAGCGCCGAGTCGAGCTTGTCCGCCCGCGCCGCGCGCGGCTAAGCTGTGAGATGCGGGTCCCACTCCGGGACCACCGCAGGTCGGCGCTGGGGAGGGTCATGGCGCGCATGACGGAATCCGACCCGACTTCCAGCCCCCGGGGGGAGATCACGAAGCTGCTGGAGGCGTGGGGAAGCGGCGAGCGGGACGCTCTGGACCGCCTCATGCCGCTCGTCTACGATGATCTCCGGGCCATCGCCCATCAGCGCCTTCGCCTCGAGCGGCCGGACCACACGCTCAACACGACCGCCATCGTCCACGAGGCCTACCTCAAGCTGGTTGACCATGAGGCGGCCACGTGGAAAGACCGGGCCCATTTCTTCGCGGTCTCGGCGCGCGTCATCCGCAACCTCCTCGTCGACTACGCCCGCGAGCAGAAGGCCGCGAAGCGGGGGGGCGGCGCCGTCCTGCTCCCGCTCGACACGCGGCTGACCGGTGAGGAGCCCAGGACGATCGAACTTCTCGCCCTGGATGAGGCGTTGACGAGCCTGGGGCGCAGGGACGCACGGCTGGAGCGCATAGTCGAGTGCCGCTTCTTCGGCGGCATGAGCATGAAGGAGACGGCCGAGACGCTGGGCGTGTCGCTGAGCACGGCCGAGCGCGCCTGGCGGCGGGCGCGGGCCCACCTCTACCGGGCGCTGGCCTGAGGCGGCCCTCCCCACACCCGAAGACCGGAGCCGAGATGCCGGACTCGCCGGGCGCGGACAGGTGGTACGAGGTCGACGACCTGTTCGACCGGGCGCTGGACCTGGAGCCGGACGAGCGTTCCGCCTTCCTGGACGAGCGCTGCACCGGCGACCCGGACCTCCGCCGCGCGGTCGAAGGGCTCCTGACCGCGGACTCGGAGGCCCGACGCTTCCTGGACGGCAGGGCCGAGGACCTGGCGCCCGAGGCCTTCGCCGCCGCCCTGACCGACGTCCGCCTGGCCGACCCGGCGGATGGGGGCGGGGACAGGGCCGGAGAGCGAATCGGCGCGTGGAGGCTCGTGCGCTTGCTCGGCCAGGGGGGCATGGCGTGGGTCTTTCTCGCCGAGCGCGTCCAGGGCGGCTTCGAGCAGACCGCCGCCCTGAAGCTCGTCCGACGCGGCCTCGGCGGCCAGGTCTTCGTGCGCCGCTTCGTGGCCGAGCGGCGCATTCTCTCCTCGCTGCATCATCCGGCCATTGCCCGGCTCATCGACGGCGGCACCACCGGCGACGGCCTACCCTACCTGGTGCTCGAGTACATCGACGGCGTCCCGATCACCGACTACTGCGCCGCGCACGGGTGCACGGTCGCGGAGCGTCTGCGGCTGTTCGATCAGGCCGCGCGGGCCGTCCAGTATGCCCACGCCAACCTGGTCATCCACCGGGACATCAAGCCGAGCAACATCCTGGTCACGGCCGACGGTCAGGTGAAGCTGCTCGATTTCGGCATCGCCCGGCTGCTGGACCCCGGCGCGGACCCGGAGGCGGCCAGCCTCACGCGCACCGGATTCCGCCCGCTGACCCCGGAGTACGCCAGCCCGGAGCAGGTGCGGGGAGAGACGATCACGACGGCATTGGACGTCTATCAGCTCGGCGTGCTGCTCTATCGGCTGCTTACGGGAGAGCGGCCGTATCGGGTGGCCGGTACCGGCGCCGCCGCGATCACCGAGGCGATCACCCGGACCCGTCCCGTCCCGCCCAGTCAGACGGTGCTGGACCGGGACGGGCGCGACGGGGACGGCCTCGAAGACACGCCCGAGCGCCTCAGCCGCCGCCTGCGCGGAGACCTGGACGTCATCGTCCTGAAGGCGCTCCGCAAGGACCCCGACCGGCGCTACGGATCCGCGGTCGAGATGGCCGAGGACGTGCGCCGCCACCTCGAGGGACGCCCGATCGTGGCCCGCCGCGAGTCGCGCGCATACCGGACCCGCAAGTTCCTGCAGCGCAACCGGTGGGTGGTGCCGGTCGTGGCCTTGATCGCGCTGCTGGTCGGCGCCTACATCCTCACCCTCGTCCGCCAGGGCCGGCGGCTGGAGGACGAGCGCAACGTCGCCCGGGACGTGCAGCATGCGTTCGTGAGCTTCTTCACGTCCCCGGACGCGCGTGATGGGTTCGGGCTCGGCGAGGGGCGGCGCGACCTCACCGTGCGTGAGGCGATCCTGGAGGGAGCCGACCGGGTCCGCGAGGAGCTGGCCGACCGGCCGGCGGCCCGCGCGCAGCTGTTCGGCGCCATGGCGCGGGTCCTGGCCGACCTGGACGAGGTCGACCCCGCGCGGGAGCTGGCCGAGGAGACGCTCGGTCTCGAGGAAGCGCTGTACGGGCCGCGGTCGCCGGCCGTCCACGAGACCCTGCTTCTGGTCGGGGACCTGACGCAGGACCGTGACTCCGCGCGGGCCATCCTGGAGCGCCGCCTGGAGCTGTCCAGGAGCCTGTACGGCGACCGCCACCCGGCCGTGGCCAACTCGCTCCAGCACCTGGGCCTCGTGGAGCTCCAGGACGGCAACGTGGAGGAGGGCGTCCGGATCCTGGAGCGCGCCGTCCGCCTGTACCGGGACGTCGACCCGGCGCGGCCCCGGGAGCTGGCGTGGACACTCGGCCGCCTCGGGGAGGGCTACCTGGGCCTGGGCCGCGCCGACACCGCTGTGGCCGTCGGTCTCGAGGCGTACGAGCTCATGAGGGACGAGGTGGGCGAGGGGCACTCCGCCACGGCCATCCAGGGCGTCAAGCTGGCCGCCGCACTCCGGGTAACGGGGGACGTCAGGGAGGCGCGCCGGCTGTACGAGGCGCATCTTCCCACCATGGACCGGGAGTTCGGTCCGGCCCACGCGACCACGATGGCCAACCGCAACAACTACGCGCTCCTGCTCCTGCAGATGGACGACTACCAGGCGGCGGAAGCGGTGCAGCGTCGGCTCCTGGAGGCCTCCCGCGAGCGGTATGGCGACGTGAGCGCGCCCGTGGCCGGCCTCCTCCAGAACCTGGCCGCCAACCTGAAGGAACAGGGCCGCCACCGGGAGGCGGAGGAGCTCTCGGAGGCCGCCTACCGGATGTTCTTGGGGACGCGGGGAGACACCCACTTCGAGACCGCCTTCCCGCTCCTGACCCTGGCCGAGATCCGCCTGGCGCGAGACGACTGGGCGGGAGCCGAGGCCGCCTCGCGGGAGGCGACGCGGATCCTCCGGGCTACGCTTCCGGAGGGCCACTACGTTACGGCCATTGCGGAATGCCGCGTGGGCCGTTCCCTGGCGGGTCAGGGGAAGCGCGAGGAAGCACGGCGGTGGCTGGAGTCGGCAGCCGCGATCCTCGAGCCCGCCCGGCAGGCGAACGCGGCCGACTACCGCGACGAGTGCCTGAAGGCGCTGGCGGCGCTGTAGAAACGTCCGCAGCCACCCGCCCCCGCCCGCGCCACCCTTCCCAGAACCCGGACGGCCGCTACCGACCGAACGGCGCGCACGCCGCGTTCACGTCGAACTCGGCGTCGACCGGGAGCTGGGCGCCGGTCGCCCGATCGATCACGCTCAATCCGAGAATCCGACCGGCCAGGCGGCGGGAGCCGCGGTCCGTGGAAGCCTCGTGACGCCGGATCTCGAGGGTAGCCGGCCCCCGCCATCCGAGCGTGCCGCCGCCGACCACGTACAGGACCTGGTCGAGCGGGAAGCTGCCGGTCGCGCCCTCGGCGATCCCCGGGGACGAGATGACCATCAGCCCCAGCGAGGCCGTCTGCCCCGATGGGCCGGGGTGGAGGCTGAGCGAGGCGGGTCCAGCCGTCCCGAAGCAGCTAAGCTCGGCGCCGGCCGAGCCATCCAGGTCGCTTCCCTGGAACGAGAGATCCGACCTGCCCTTCACACGCACCGACACCCAGCGCGCCTTGCCGGGGCCGAGCGTGGCCGTGGCGGCTTCGGAGGGTCGCGCGCCGGTGCCGCTCGCGTCCGATCCCTCGGTCGACGGGGGCGCTCCCGGCTCCTCCGGTTCGGCCGTCGAAGGCGTGGGCGCTGCGCCGCCGGCGCCCGACGCGTCCGGGGCGTCCGGCGGCCCGGGGTCATCCGGAGCGTCCGCCCCCGGCTGGGTCGGTTCCACCGGGCCACCACCGTTCCCCGAGACCGCCTGAGGTCCCGGAGATATCGAAGTCAGACAGTCCCGGGCACCGCTGTTCCGCACCGGCTCACCCGGATCGCTCATGAGCAATCCGAACTCCACGCGGATCACCGCGTTCGGCAGGTAGTTCGCCGGAGGCTCCTTCCGCCCCAGGGCGATGTCCTTCGCGCGGCTGTTCTCCCCGACCACCTCCAGCGTCCCCAGGACGAAGCGCCCGGATACCACCTTCATCGTGAGCGACCCGGCCGTGCCCACGAACTCC
>CAWANJ010000007.1:0-322791 GCA_963783385.1 uncultured Gemmatimonadales bacterium
CTGGACCCGAAAAAGGGCATCGACGTGCTCCTGGACGCTTTCTCGGTCGTAGTCGCGGAGCTTCCCGATGCCCGCCTCGTGCTGGCGGGCTCCGGAACCGCGAGCTTCGAGGGCCACGTGCGGTCGAAGATCGAGGCGATGGGCCTCGACAGGGCCGTGGAGCTCCCAGGCTTCGTGGAGGGCGACGAGAAGGCCCGCCTCCTGGCGGAATCGGCCGCCTTCGTGCTGCCCTCCCGAAGGGAGAATTTTGGGGATCGCGGTCGTCGAGGCTATGGACGCCGGCCTACCGGTCGTGGTCTCCAGGGGGGTGGCCATCTGGCCGGAGATCGAGGAGGCCAGAGCCGGCATCGTGGTGCCCGAACGGACGACTCGGGCTGTGGCCGAGGCGCTCTTGAGGCTCCTGCAGGACGAGCAATTGCGGCATCGAGATGGGGAGGAACGGGCGCACCCTGGTCCGGTCGGCCTTCGATCCCCAAGCAGTTGGCAGGGAGCTGCTCGGGCTCTACCGCACCGCCGCCGCACGCGGTCGACCGGCTTCGGAAGTTAGAACGTGATGGGACCGAGTCCCGGAATGGAGGGCTACCTTTGGGAGGACGCACGCCCAACCTGCTGCTCACGCCTACCTTCTCCCTGAGATGGAAGAGCTGCTGGAGACATGGGCACCGCACCCGAGGGATCTTCGGGCTTTGGACCTCGGGTGTGGCAATGGTGCTGTGACAGGCTGGCTGGCCGAGCGCGGCTTCGACGTGGTTGGCGTGGATCCGTCCTCGACAGGCATCGAGTGGGCCCGCGCCGTGCATCCGGGGCTCGAATTCCACCAGGCCTCCGCCTACGACTCACTTGCTGAAAGGCTGGGCGTATTTTCCATTGTGGTCTCCGTAGAGGTCGTGGAGCATATATACGATCCGCCGCGGTTTGCGCGAACGGCGTTCGCCGCGCTCTGTCCCGGCGGCATGTTGATCCTGTCCACTCCCTATCACGGCTGGCTGAAGAACATAGCGATTGCCCTGCTCGGCAAGTTCGATCAGCACGTGGACCCCCTCCGCGAGCACGGCCACATCAAGTTCTGGTCACGGGCGACCCTGACCCGCCTGCTGGAGGACGTCGGCTTCGAGGTGCTCCAGTACCGGTACGCAGGCCGGACCCCCCCCTCGCCAGGTCGATGCTTGCCGTAGCGCGGCGTCCGGGAGAGGCTCGACCGGCCCCTACCGCCCCGGAGGAGAGTGGCAGTTGACGTCTTGGCGGCGCAGGCAGTCCCTGTCGGGCGCAGTGCCACATGCAGGCGCCGTTCTGGAGAACCGTCTATGATCTCGCTGACGCTGATTGTCCTATCCTATAACGAGGAACTCAACCTCCCCCACTGTCTTGAGAGCGTTAGCGGACTGGCTCAGCGGGTGTTCGTGGTCGACTCCGGCAGCGAGGACGCGACTCGAAACCGAGCCGCTGAGTATGCGGCAAGCGTGGTGGAACATCCCTTCGACAATCAGGCCGAACAATTCAACTGGGCTCTGGACCACCTCCCGATCGAGACCGACTGGGTGCTGCGCTTGGACGCCGATGAGTACCTGCTTCCCGAGCTGCGAGAGGAGATCCGCACGACCCTACCGCTCCTGCCGGGGCAGGTTACAGGGCTGTACATGAAGCGGCGAATGATCTTCCAAGGACGCTGGATACGACACGGCGGATACTACCCAACCTGGCTGCTTCGCGTCTTTCGTCGTGGCAAGGCCCGAAGCGAATCGGTGGAGATGGACGAGCATCTCGTAGTCAATGAGGGGGAGACCCGGCGCCTCGACCACGACTTCGTCGATCAAAACCGGAAGCCCCTCTCGTTCTGGACGCTCAAACACGAGAATTATGCTGAGCGCGAAGCGCGAGTGTTGCGGAGGCGTGAGCGCGGTGACCTCGGGGTGGTCGGAGAACCGGGACGCCTCAGGGGAGATCCTCGCGAGCGTAGGCGCTGGCGTAAGGAACGCGTGTACTTGCGCCTTCCTCCCTTTCTTCGGGCCTTTCTGTATTTTGGTTACCGTTACTTCTTACGGTTAGGCTTCCTGGACGGGAAGCAAGGGCTTGTATTTCATGTTCTGCAGGGCTTCTGGTATCGCTTCTACGTGGATGCGAAGCTCTGGGAGATGAGACGGGGCTCCCCTCGCTCATGAACGTCCTCGGCCTAAATGCCTTCCACGCCGATGCCTCCGCGACCATTGTCCAAGATGGTTTGCTCGTGGCTACCGCCGGGACGTTCCGCCGCACGGTCCGGCGCGTCGAGCACCACCCGGCATACCAGGCCTCCGCCTTCCTGGTCTCCCCGTTCGAGGAAGCGGCGCTGCTGTCCGTGGATGGCTTTGGGGACTTCAGCTTGGCCTCCTGGAGGCTGGGGCGAGGGACGGACATCCAGTCGGGCGGCAGGGTGTACTTCCCCCACTCCCTGGGCGCGTTCTGCCTCACCATGACCCAGTACCTTGGGTTCCCGAAGTACGGGGATCAGTGCAAGGTCAGTGGAACTCGCCCCTCTCGGCGAGGGCACCTATCTGGACGAGACGCACCGCGTGCTCGCGGTGGAGAGCGACAGCACCTTCCGGCTGGACCTCTCCTACTTCCGGCACCACAACGAGGACCTCCGCTACTCTTGGGAGGACGGGCCGCCCACCGTCGAACCCCACTTCGGCGCTGCCGTCGAGAATCTGCTCGACTCGGCCCGCAGGCCGGACGAGCCACTTGAGCGGCGTGATCGGAGCGGCCCTCGTGGCCTGGCATGAGGCGACGGGCGTCGGCCGGGGTCCGGCCATGGTCCACTCCAGCTACGGCGCCGCCTTCGGTGAGGAAGCCTGCGCCTCGGCGCACTGTCCACGCGGGCGACCCAGCGCGAGGAGCGCGGCTGCTGGACGAGGGTCGCGCCGGACGACGACGCTGTGTGTGCGGCCGTGGCGCAGGCAATCGTCTACGGGAAGGTCGTGGGCTGGTTCCAGGGGCGCATGGAGTTCGGGCCCCGGGCGCTGGGTCACCGTTCCATCCTGTGCGATCCCCGGCGCGCGGACATGCGCGACATCATCAACGCGCGCATCAAGCTCCGGGAGCCGTTCCGTCCCTTCGCGCCCGTCGATCCTGCGGGAAGCCATGGCCGAGTGGTTCACGGTGGACGACGACGTCCCTTTCATGATGAAGGTCCACCCCATCCGGCCCGAGCGGCGCGACCAGGTGCCCGCGGTCACCCACGTGGACGGCACGGGCCGTCCCCAGACGGTGACGCGGGAGCAGGATCCGCTCTACCACGCCCTGATCTCCGCCTTCTACGAGCGGACCGGCGTCCCCATGGTCCTCAACACCTCCTTCAACGAGAACGAGCCCATCGTCCACCGTCCCGAGGAAGCGCTCGACTGCTTCCTGCGGACGGACATGGACGTGCTGGCGCTGGGTCCGTACCTGGTCAGAAAGGATTTGGGAGGGAATGATAGTGATAGTCGGACCACTCCCCAGATAGAGGGCAGGTCATGACGCGAGTTCGTGTGCCCCTGAGCCGCCGCGTACGAAACCTCCTCAAGCAACGAGCGGCGCGGCCCTTGTTCGAACTCTTGCCAGAGCATGGGCGTCAATGTGACCCCAGCCCATTTCTACTCGGAGATTCCCAATATCAGAGTACTGCGCAGTAATCCCGAGCGTTTGAGAGCTTACGGGTTCGCAGCGATCCAAGGCGCCAATCTTGGCCAGCAGCTTCAGACCCTTCGTGAATGGTTCTTGGATGGGCCTCGCTCAGGCGAAGAAGATGATCTGTATGCAGAGGTGGTCGCTGAACAGAACGAGGGAGGGGGGTTTGGACCCATTGAGTCCAGGGTGCTGAGTGCGTTTGTAAGAAGCGTCAACCCTCGGAAGATCGTACAGGTCGGAGGTGGCGTGTCGACCGGTGTTATCGTACGCGCACTACGTGACTTCCGGCTTGGTACATCAGGACGCCTTACGCTAGACCTCAGCTCCTCTGCGTTGAGCCTTTCCCATCAGGCTACCTCTCCAATTTGGAGACAGATGGACATATCAAGCTAGTTGCTGAACCGGCTCAGGATTGGAATTGGCAACCGTCGGTCGCGGAGCTTGAGTCCGGGGACCTTCTCTTCATTGATTCAACGCATACGACCGTTCCAGGCAGCGAAGTCAACAGGATCATTCTCGAATGGCTCCCGCAGCTGAAGGCGGGTGTGTGGGTTCACTTTCACGATATCTACTTTCCTTATGACCACAGTCCGGGGCTGTTGAATAGGACGCTATTCTTCCATAGGGAGAGTGTGCTTCTCCAGGCCTTCCTGACGTGTAACCAGCGCTTCCGGATTGCTGTTTCCCTGTCAATGCTCCATCACGGTCGATCAGATGATCTCGGCCGTTTGCTGGGCTCACACTATCGGCCGAGGCCCATGAGCGAAGGCATACAGTGTGAGGCCGGCGGAGACTTCCCATCGTCCACGTACTTGAGAGTGGTTTCGTGACGGAGGGCGCGTAGGAAGGTGTCGAAGCTGGCTTTGTTGTTCGTCAACCAGCACTATGCGCCCGACGTCGCTTCGACCGGGCAGCACCTGGCGGACCTGGCCGAGCACCTCGCTCGGGGCGGGCTGGCGCGTCACCGTCCTGTGCGGCCGCGGCGGCTATCGGGGCGGGGAGCTCCCCGCCCCGGACCGCGAGAGCCGCAACGGCGTGCAGGTCCGCCGGGTCGGGGTCCCCGGCTACGGCCGCCGCCGTCTGTCGGGCCGCGCGGCGGACTACGCGGCCTTCCACGTTCGGGCCGGCCTGCACGCGGCCGTGGCCCGGGAGAAGCCCGACCTGGTGGTCAGCCTGACCACGCCCAGCCTCCTCCCGGCGACGGTCCGCGCGGCCTGCGGGCTCCGGCGCGTGCCCTACGGGGTGTGGGCCATGGACCTCCACCCGGACGTCGAGGAGCGGCTCGGCCTCCTTCCGGGAGGGCGGGCCGCGGCGGCCCCGCTGCACGCGGCCTCCCGCTTCGGGTATCGAGGAGCGCGGTTCGTGGTCACGCTCGGCCCGCACATGGCTCGGGAGGTGCGCCGGAAGGGCGTCCCGGAGGCGGCGGGTTCACCGGCTCCCCGTCTGGAACCGCGGCGCCGTGATCCGGCCGCTGGCGCTCCCGCGGCAACGGCCTCCGGCGCCGACTGGGTTACGGCGAGCTCCGACTTCGTGGTCCTTTACTCCGGGAACGCGGGTTACGCCCACCGCTTCGACGTCGTCCTCGAGGCGGCGGACCGACTGCGAGATGCACGCGGACGTCCACTTCCTGTTCGTGGGCGGGGGGCCGCGGCGTCCCGAGATCGAGCGCGAGGCCGCCCGCCGCCGGCTCCCCCGGTTCCGCTACCTGGACTACGTCCCGCGGGACGAGCTCGCCCGGTCTCTGTCCGTAGGGGATGTCCACCTCCTCACCCTGAGGGCCGACATGGCGGGTCTGGTGGCCCCCGGGAAGCTGTACGGGAGCATGGCCGCGGGCCGTCCCGTGCTCATGGTGGGCCCCCGGGCCTCGGACCCCGGCGACGGTCATCGAGGAGGAGCGGGTGGGCGTGGTCGTCGACCCGGCGGACGAGCCCGGCGACCCGGCCGCCCGGCTGGCGGCCGCGATCCTGGCCCTGCGTGACGACCCGGGCCGCCGCCGCGCGCTCGGCGAGCGGGCCCGCCGGGTGTTCGAGGAGAAGTACGACCGGGACATCGTGTGCGCCCGCTGGGAGGCGCTCCTTCGTTCGGAATTGGGGAAGGCGGCCGGCGTGGAAGAGGCCGATTGTCACGGGAGCACACATCGTCTAGGTTCGGGACGTTCCTCGAAATATTCTTCACTCGCTGCCGAGGAGTGATGCGGACCCGAACGAGCCACAGCGCCCGCCGGCCCTGGTTGTTGGCCGGCGCTCTCGTCCTTCCCGCTCTTTCTCTCTGCGCCCTGTCCGCCTGCGCCAGCGGCGGAAGCCCGCCGCCCGCCTCCTCCGCTGCCCCCGCCCACGTCGGCGTCCGCCCCGGCGACGCCGTCCTCATCAAGGTGTGGCGGGAGCCCGACCTCAGCGACACGGCCCAGGTCAACGAGGACGGGCGGCTGGTCCTCCCCCTCCTCGGCGAGCGGCAGGTGGCCGGCATGTCGCCCGACTCCCTCCGGAAGGAGCTGGAGCACGACTACCGCAAGTACCTCGAGAACCCCTCCATCGAGGTCAAGGTGCTCCGGCGCATCGCCATCCTGGGGCAGGTCCGAAGACTCCGGGCCTCTATCCGGTGGACGCCACCGTGAGCCTCTCGGATGCGCTGGCCATGGCGGGGGGCGTCACCCCCAACGGCAACCGGAACGACATCGAGCTCATCCGGGACGGGACCGTGATCCGACAGAGCGTGGACCGCGCCGCCGTGGTCGGCTCCCTGGACATCCGCTCGGGCGACCAGATCCTGGTGGGTCAGCGGAGCTGGGTCAGCCGTAACATCGGTCTCGTGGGCACCCTGATCGGCGCCGCCACCAGCCTGACCATCGCCTTGCTCATTCGGGGATGAGCGTGGAGTTCGCGACCCCGTCTGATCGGGGAGGCCTGCATGGCTGACGAGGGCTCGCGCCTGCCGGCGCCCCCCCCGGACCCGCGCCTCCCGGGCCGCTACGTGATCGACGACGTCCGCTACGGCGTCATCCCGCCCGGCTATCCGCCCGAGGAGGAGGTCGGCCTCGACGAGATCTGGTCCGTCCTCAAGCGCCGCAAGGGGTGGATCGTGGGCGCCTTCGTCCTCGTCCTGGGCCTCGCGGCGGCCTACACGTGGATGAAGACGCCCGTGTGGCAGGCCGACACCACGCTCCGCATCGAGGAGCAGAGCCAGGGCGGATCGTCCAACCCGACGCAGGCGCTCCTCCTCGGCTTCGGCCAGGGCGGGCAGGTCGAGACCGAGATGAGGGTGGCCAAGACCCGGCCCATCCTGGCCGCCGTCGTCCGTGACCGGAACCTGGTGTTCTCGCTCGACGCTCCCGCGGGGACGCCGCGCTCGGAGCTGTTCGGGACGCTGGCCTTCGACAGCACCACGCCGGACGCCACCTACGCGCTCCAGCGCCAGGGCCCGGACCGCTGGCGGCTCCAGGAGACCACCGACCGCCAGCCGGGCGACCCGCCCCTCCTCGCCCCGGTCACGTTCGCGGCCGGGGACACCGTCCGCGTGCACGGCGGCGCCTTCACCCTGCTGCCGGACAGCCTCATGGCGGGCGGCGGGACGCCCCCCGGACAAATCGACGTCCACACCCGGCCCTTCGAGGCCGCCGTCGGCGGCCTGGAGAGCTCCGTGGACGTCTCCCGCCCCGACCCGGACGCCAACCTCATCCGGATCAGCTACCAGGGCACCGACCGCGTCCTGGTGCGGGACATCCCCAACGACCTGGCGGGCGCTTTCGTCCAGCGGCGCCGGGCGGTGATGAAGACGCAGGCCCGGAGCACGGTGGCCTTCCTCACCGACCAGCAGGCCCGGCTCGAGGGACAGCTCCGCGCCGCCGAGGACTCGCTGCAGCTCTTCCGCGAGAAGGCGCAGGTGGTGGCCCCGGACGCGCAGGCGCAGTCGGACGTCCAGCACCTGGCCGACCTCCAGGCCCAGCGCGCCCAGCTCGCCGCCGAGCGCGACGCCCTGGACAGCCTCCTCACTTCCATCCAGCGGAGCGGGGGCGGGAGCGCCGCCTACCGGCGCCTGGCCGCCTTCCCGAGCTTCCTCCAGAACAAGGGCATCCAGAACATCCTGCAGAGCCTCACCCAGGCCCAGCAGGAGAAGACCGCCATGCGCACCCGGCGGACGGAGGACTACCCGGACGTCGTCGCCCTCACCCGCCAGATCGGGGGCCTCCAGGACCAGCTCGGCGAGATGGGCAAGGACTACCTCTCCTCCCTGGACGCCCAGATCGCCTCGCTGGACGGGGTGCTCGGGAAGTTCGGGGCGCAGCTCAAGAAGGTGCCGGCCACCGAGGTCCAGTACGCCCGCCTCAAGCGGCGCACGGACCTCCTCGGGAACATCGACCAGACCGTCCAGCAGAACCTCCAGGAGGCGCGCATCCAGGAGGCCGTGGAGGACCCGAGCGTGCGGGTGGTGGAGTCGGCCGTCCTCCCCGACGAGCCCATCGCGCCGAAGCCGATGAGGAACCTGGCGCTGGGCGGCTTCCTCGGGCTCCTCCTCGGGGTGGGGCTCGCCTTCGTGCGCGAGTACTCGGACAGGACCCTGCACGCCGATGACGACGTGGAGGCGCTGGTGGGCGCGCCGGTCCTGGCCCGGGTGCCGCCGGTGGCGGCGGTGGCGGGCCGGCGGGCCCGGCGCGCCGATGGACTCGTCGCCGCGCAGGCCGGCCGCTCCCTGCCGGCCGAGGCCTTCCGGGCCCTGCGCACCAACGTGCGCTACACGCGGGCCGGGGAGGGGACGCGCGAGATCCTGGTCACCAGCCCCGGGGCGCGGGACGGGAAGTCCCTCACCGCCGCCAATCTGGCCGTCACCCTGGCCCAGCAGGGGACCCGCACCCTCCTCATCGACGCCGACCTCCGGAAGGCCGTCCAGCACCTCACCTTCGGGGTGGACCGCGAGCCCGGCCTGTCCGAGTGCCTGGTGGATGGGATTCCGGTGCGGCGCGTGGTGCGGGCCACGGACGTGGAGGGCCTGGACCTCCTCCCGGCCGGCGCCCCGCCTCCCAACCCGGCCGAGCTCCTGGGCAGCGACAAGATGGAGCGGCTCCTGGCCGAGGTGCGGGACGCCTACGGCGCCATCGTGGTGGACTCGCCCCCCGCCCTGGTGGTGACCGACGCCGCCGTGCTGGCCCCGCAGCTCGAGGGCACGCTGGTCGTGGTGCGCGCCGAGCAGACGGTGACCGAGGCGGCCGAAGCTGTGGTCGAGCAGCTCCGCCGGGTGGGCGCCGAGGTCCTGGGCGTCGTGTTCAACGACGCGGAGGCGGAGGGGAAGTACGGGTACTACCCGGCCTACTACGGCGACTACTTCGGGAACGGCAAGAAGGGGCTGCGGAAGCTGCTGCCGTTCGGGTAGGGGGCGGTGAGGGTCCGATGAGAGGGTGGGCGATCCTGAATCGGCGGGGGTGTAGATCTTCGGGGCCAGCCCCGCACGTGTTGGCTCGCAACCGGAGTGTTGAACGATGGCTTCCCGACTCTTCGACTTCAGCCACCTCTCGCCCGACGAACGCATGGAGCTCGCGGAGCAGCTTTGGGATTCTCTGCCGCTCGAGTCGGTGGGGCCCGACCGCGAGCAGATCGATGAGCTGCGCCGTCGTCGCGGTGCGCTCGCGTCCGACCAGGTGCTCGGTCGGCCCTGGAAGGAGGCATTGCAGGAACTTCACGGTCCCGACGTCTGACGGCCGGTATGGCGCGCCTCTTCCTTCGGGCGCAAGCGCTCGAAGACGTGCGTGAGGCGTTCCCGTGGTACGAGCGTCTAGTCCGGGGCTCGGCTACGAGTTTCTTCGAGCTGTCCGTATTGTTCTCACCGCCATCGAGCGTAACCCGGCACAGTTTCCGGTCGCCATCGACGACTCCGCAAGGTCCCGCTCCGCCGCTTTCCGTACGTGGCATACTATGTTGTCTCGAGAAGGGCACGTCGGCGCGCGTGCGTGATTTCGGTCGGTGAGACAGGACGCACCATGTCGGCTTCCAGCGTCACCACGGCGGCCGTCCGCCCGTGGCTGGTACGCCGTTACGAGCCCTGGCATGTGGTGCCCTCGGTCCAGGATCCAGACCGTTCGGACAAAAGCCCGCGTACCTCGCGGCCCCGTGATCTCACCATCCAGAATGTACTTGACGCCGTGCTGCGAAGGTACCGCCCGCACGTCCCCCGACTGTCGACTCCGCGCTGAGGCGATCCTCGAGCTTCACAGCCACGACGGGGGTCGGCAGGGGAGATCCCGAGACCGCGTCTCCTTGACACGCCCGTCCCATTGCCCCCAGTTTATAGGTCTACTTATAGGGCTTCTCATACAGCACATCAGGAGTCTGTCATGAGAGCGGTGGCGCAGGCGCCGGGCGGGGAGATCCGCAAGACCAGCTTCCGACTGCCGGAGGAGCTCCTCGACGCCGTGGCCCGCGCGGTGGAGCGGGGGGAGGCCGAGAGCCAGACGGCCTTCGTGGAGCGCGCGCTCCGGCACGAGCTCGCCTCCCTCCGTCGCAGCGAGCTCCGGGAGGCCTACGCGGCGGCGGCCCGTGACGAGCGCTTCCGGGAAGAGGCGGAGACCCTCGACCGGGAGTTCGACCCGGCGGTGGGGGACGGCCTGAGCTGACCCATGACCTACCGAGGGAACGTCTTCCGGTGGGAGATCTATCGCGCCGACCTCGAGCCCCACGTCGGACACGAGCAGGCGGGCGAGAGCCGGCCGGTCCTGATCGTGTCCAACGACGAGTTCAACGCCTCGGGCCTGGACATCCATGCCGTCCTCCCCCTGACCAAGCTGGAGGGGAAGACGCGGAAGGCCTATTCGTTCGAGGTCGCGCTCCCGACCGGTGCGGTTTCCAGCGGAGTCACGTCCATCGTGATGCCGCACCAGATTCGGACGATCTCCAGGCACCGGCTCCTCGAGCGCATGGGCCGGGTCGACGATCCGGAGCTTCGGCGCGCGATCGAGGATCGGCTGCTGGAGCACCTCGGAATCGAATTCACCTACTGAAGGGGGCGCGGAAGCCGCTGGCGCTTTGAGGGTGCGGTGAGCCCGGCGGCCGGCCCGCTCTTCAGAGCACCCGCCGCCACGGCGCCGCCAGGATCCCCTCTCCGATCCAGAACGTCTCCTCGCCGTCGTGGAGGATCAGGCCGCCCGAAGCCAGGTCGCCGTACTCCTCCAGGAACGCCCGCAGTCCGCGCGCGTCCGCGGTCCGCACCCCCGACCCGCTCTTCACCTCGACCGGCAGCACGCGCTCGCCCCACTCGATCACGAAGTCGACCTCGGTGCCCCTGGACGTCCGCCAGTAGAGGACCCGGGGCGCGGGCGTCGGGAGCTCGCGCCACACCAGGAGGTCGCCCAGGACCAGGTTCTCCAGGTGCGCCCCGCGTGGGCGCGCCTCCTCGGCCAGGTGGAGCGCCAGACCCGTGTCGCTCCAGAACAGCTTCGGGCTCTTGACGAGGCGCTTCGTTCGGTTCATGGCGAACGGCTCGAGCCTGATGAGCTGGTAGGACGTCTCCAGCAGCCCCAGGTAGCGCTGCGCCGTCGACGGCGGGAGGCCGACGTCCCGCGCCAGCTCGGCCTGGTTGAGGACGTTGCCCAGCCGGAGACAGGCGGCGCGCATCAGGCGCCGGAAGTCCGCCAGGTTCTCGATCGCCGACAGGTCCCTCAGGTCCCGCTCCAGGTACGTGCGCACGTATCCGTCGAACCACAGGGCGCGCTGCTCCTCGGAGTCCAGCTGATAGGCGGGCGTCGGGTAGCCGCCCCGCCGGGCCAGCTCCTCCCACGGTGAGGTCAGCGTGACCTCGGCTCCGGCCACGGCGTCCCGCCAGCGCGCCACGGGCTCCTCGAAGAAGGTCGACCACCGGCCGGCCCGGCCCCGCCCCGCGCGCTCGGCCACGGTAAGCGGCCACAGGGTCACGTAGGCGGCCCGCCCCGCCAGGGACTCGGACACGTCCCGCATGAGGAGCAGGTTGGCCGAGCCCGTGAGGAGGAAGCGGCCTGGGGTTCGCTCGCGGTCGACCTCCCGCTTGATGGCCAGGAGGAGCGCGGGCTCGCGCTGCACTTCGTCGACCGTCATGCGCGGGGCGCGCCGCAGGAGCTGCTCGGGCTCGCGCCTGGCCTGGTCCAGGACGTCCAGGTCGTCGAGGGTGACGTACAGGCGGTCCCGGTCGGGCAGCGCCCGGGCGAGGGTCGTCTTGCCGGTCTGCCTGGCGCCGACGATGGCGACGACCGGGAAGGTGTCGAGCCGGGTCCGGAGGCCGGGCTCGACGGCCCGGGCCAGGTAGGGCTTCTCCGGGGGCATGCGGCGCTCCGTGCCGGGGGGCGTTACGGATGGTGGTGCAAATCACCCGCGTCGTGGGTGAATATCACCCACACAATGGGCGATATGCACAGAGGAGTCAAGGCCGTCAGGTGCCGTGACTATCGTTCTGCTGCATCCGCGTCGTACTCATGACGTCACTCCTCGTTTCTGGCCACACGTCGCGTCAGGCCCGCGCGGAGGTCCGCCCGCGGCGCACTCTCACCCCCTGCCCAGTGCGAGAGGGAGGCCATCTCGACGCGCCCGGGCCGTGGTCGAGCAGCTGCGGTGAACCGGCCGGTCATTCAACTGGCCGGTCGGGTCTTGACAGGATTCTGTTGACGGCGGCGAGGAGGTCCGGACCCCGCTCCTGGCGCGCCCCCAGCCCCTCTGACGCCCCCTCTCCCGGCCGCCGGCCGGTCCCTCCCCTTCGCGCCTCCTCCAGGCCGCCGTTGATCCCACAGCCGCCGTCTCCGGAGGCCGGAAATCGGCCGATTATACTGTAAGGGTGTGAGTTTCGTGACTTCTCGGGCCTCGCGAAGAGAGCCCGGAGGGCCGGGGCGTGGGTTGGGAATGGGAGGGGACAATGGGAGCGACGGTGCTGGCGCTGCGGGAGGTGGCCGAGACCGGGTACGGGGAGGAGAAGCCGGTTCAGGGTTCGGGCTCCGGCTCCGGTCGCGGTTCCGCGGAACCGGGCCGAGCGGCCGGCGACCGGGCAGAGGGCCAAGGGTCGAGCGCCGCTGACGAGGCCCCAGGCCCCGATTTCCTCGACGAGCTCGGCGACGAGATCGCCACCCTGGCGGCCCACATCCACGCCGCCACCCACCGGCTGCTCACCCTGATCGCCCGCTTCGACCGGCTTCGGGGCTGGGAGGCGGCCGGCCACCGGGGCTGCGCCGAGTGGCTGGCGTGGCGCACCGGCATGGACAAGCGCACGGCGAGAGAGCACGTGCGGGTGGCGAGGGCGCTGGAGGCGCTCCCCGAGACGAGCCGCTCCATGAGCCGGGGCCGGCTCTCCTTCTCCAAGGTGCGGGCCCTGACCCGCGTGGCCGACCCGGAGAACGAGGCCGACCTCCTGGAGCTGGCCGAGGGGGTGACCGCCGCCCGGCTCGAGCGCGTGGTGCGCGCCTGGAAGAGGGGGAGCCGCCAGGACGAGGCGGCCCGGGCCGAGGAGGTCCGCCGCCTGCGCCGGCTCTCGGTGTTCCCCGACGAGGAGGGCATGTACGTCATCCGGGGCCGGCTGGAGCCCGAGGTGGGAGCCCTCCTCATGCGGGCCATCGAGGCGGCCAGCGATGCGCTCTACAGGGAGGAGCGCTCGAGGAAGGAGGAGCGGTCCCGGGCCCCTGCAACGGAGCCGTCACCCCGCTCTGCCACCGGCGGTTCCGCGGAACCGCCCGATCGCGTCCCCGCGGGGACGTGCCGCGCCGAGCCGGACACGGGCCGCGAGGCGGCCCGCCGGCGGGCCGACGCCCTCGGGCTGTTGGCCGAGCGGGCGCTGGCCGCCGGCTTCGGGGGCGGGGATTCCCCCTCGGACGTCCCGATCAGCGGCACCCGGGCCGAGCGCTACCAGGTCCTCCTGCACGTGGACGTGGACACCCTGTCCGAGGACCGGGAGCCCGGCCGCTCCGAGCTCGAGGACGGCACCCGCGTCTCCGCGGAGACGTCCCGGCGGCTCGCCTGTGACGCCGCGTTGATACGGGTGACCCATGCCCCGGAGGAGGGCCCGAGCCCCGACGGTTCGATGACCGGCGCCGCGGCCCCCGCCGGCACCGTCCTCTCGGTCGGCCGCCGCACCCGCACCATCCCGCCGGCGCTGCGCCGGGCGCTCGAGGTGAGGGACCGCGGCTGCCGGTTCCCCGGCTGCGGGCTCCGCTTCACCGACGCCCACCACGTCGAGCACTGGGCCGACGGCGGGGAGACCAGCCTGGACAACTGCGTCCTGCTGTGCCGCTATCACCACCGGCTCGTGCACGAGGGCGGCTGGAAGCTCGAGTGGTGGGGGAAGGGCCGGGCGGTGTTCCGAGACCCGCGCGGCTTCGACCACTTCGACGAGACGCGGAGCGCTGCAGCGTCGCCGTGCGCCCGTGCGCCCCGGGGCTCCCACGGTTCGCCCCGGCCCGACGCCTCGGGCCGTGCCCTCGCGCGTGCTAACCGGCTCCATGGCGCCGACCCCGGGCCCCTCACCGCCTCTGCTCGCTGGAAGCGAGAGTGGGACATCCCCGACGACGTCTGGTTCCGGGCCACCGAGGCGGCACTGTAGTGCGGCCGAAGCGGCGCTGTAGCGGGGCGGTAGCGGGCCTGTGGCCAGGGCGCGGCTTCCCGGTGGCGAGTCTGCAATGGGAGCCCGGGGGCATGATTCCCGACACCGAGCGTCCCCCCGGAGACGTCGGCGCCGAGCCGCGCCATCACCCCAGGATTCCCTCGTAGATCGCCACCATCCCCTCCGTCCACGCCCCGATCCCCAGCCTCGCGTCGGCGAAGCCCCGGTTCGCCTCGCCGCGCCGGGCCCGCTCCTCCGGGCTCCAGCCCAGCGCCTCCCGGATCGCCTCCGCGAGCGCCGCGGCGTCGCCGGGCTGGAAGCCCACCGCCCCCGGGGCCTCGAGCGCCGGGAGGTGCCCCGGGATGCGCGAGGCGAGGACGGGCCGCGCGTTGGCCATCGCCTCGGCCACCGAGTAGGGCATCCCCTCCCGGCGGGAGGCGGACAGGAAGAGGTCGGCCATCCGGTAGTAGTCGGCCGGGTGGGCGCGGGGCGGGAGAACGCGAAGCCAGGCGCGGGAGAGCGTCCCCGTAGCGCGCGCCCACGAAGGCCTCCAGCGCCTCGCCTCCCACCGCCGCCAGGACCAGCCCGGGCGCGCCGGGCGCCAGCTGCTCCGCCGCCTCCAGGGCCAGGTCGACTCCCTTCCGCTCCGGGTCCCAGCCGAACAGGAGGAGGACGGTGGCGGCCGGCTCGATCCCGGCGGCGGCGCGCACGCGCGGCGGGGTCGGCCTCCGAGAGTCCGCGCGCGCTCGGTGTCGACGCCGTTCGGGAGGACCCGGACCCGGGCCGGATCGGCGCCGCGGGCCGCGGCCTGCTCGCGCACGTGGGGGGAGACGGCCACCAGGTGGACGCCGCCGGAGAGGAGCCGCCAGCGGAGCGCCTCCCGCGCCCGGCGGGCGGCGCTCCCGCCGCGCTCCAGGTCGCTGTGCAGGTGCCACAGGACCTCGCAGCGGGCGCCCGGTCGCGCGCAGGAGCCGGGCGGCCAGCCAGGCGGGGAGGTCGTACGCCCCGAAGTGGGCGTGGAGGAGTCGGGCGTCGCGGTCGCGGGCCAGCTCGGCCAGGGCGCGGGCGGTGCGCAGGAGGCCGGAGCCGGAGGGCAGGGCGGTGACGTCGAGGCCGGCCGCCAGGAGCCCGGCGAACCACGGGCGGGCGGCGGCCTCCGCCGGGAAGGCGAACGCCTGGCGGAAGCCGCGCGCCTCTCCGGCCCGGTCCAGCGCCTCGAGCGCGGCCACGAAGTTCCCGGGGTGCTCGGGGGCGAAGGAGGCCGCGTGGAGGACGGTGCGGGCGGCGGCGCGGGTCACGGCGCCCTCCGGGGCGGCGTCACGGGGGCGTCACGGGCCGACGCCCGCGAACGCGCACAGGGTCTCGGGCTCCCGGAGGCCCAGGAGGAGGCGGGCCGAGGCGGCGACGCCCGCGGCGGTGGGATGCGGGGTCTCGAGCCGCTTCCCGAACACCCGCACCTCGGTGAAGCCCGCCGCCTCGAGGGCGAGGCGCAGGGAGGCCGCGTCGAAGAAGGCCAGGTGGAGGGGCGGCGAGGCCAGGGGCCCGAGCGCCTCCAGGGTGCGCCCGTGCGCCCAGTTGGGGGTGCTGAGCGCCAGGCATCCCCCGGGCCGGAGGGCGCGGCGGCAGGTGCGCAGGAGCCCGGCCACGTCCCGGGCGTGCTCGACCACCTCCCACATCACCACCGCGTCGGCCGAGGCGGCGGGAACGGGCGGCGGCTCCCCCTCCGGGAACACGGTCGCCCGCAGGCCCAGGCGCCGCGCGAAGCCGGCGGCGACCTCCGAGATGTCGAAGTCGGCGTAGCTCCACCCGCGCGCCGTCGCCAGCATCCCGAAGCCGCCGACCCCGCCCCCGATCTCGGCCATCGCGCGGCCGCGGGCGCGGCGCTCCAGCCGGCGCAGGAGACGGGCGCGGTAGCGGCTCCAGCGCGGCTCGCCCCGGGCCAGCGCCTCGTAGGTCCGCCGGTGGCGCGCGTAGGCGCCCGTCTCGAACAGGGTGTCGTACAGGGCGGCCAGCGCCCCGGGCGCGGGGAGGTCCACCGCCAACACGGTGCCGCACGCCGGGCAGCGGCCCAGGGCGTGGCCGCCCTCCTCGCGGCCGATCGGGACGGGGGCTTCGGCGGCCCCGCAGGCGCGGCAGCCGGGGGCGCGGGGCCCGGCGTGGGGCGCGCCGCTCCGCGCGACCTCCGTCACGGCGCCCACGCCTCGGAGGCCGGGTCGTCGATCGGCTCGAACAGCTCCGGGTCGTAGCGCGCCGAGCCCGGCGTGAGGCGGTCCAGGAGCCGCTTGGCCAACAGGCGGACGGGCCGGGGCAGGCGGCGGTGGAGCCAGTCGGCCGGCGCCCGGAAGGCGGAGCGCGGGCGCGGCGGTCCGTCCCACGCGGCCCGGTAGTCGGCCTGCACGGGCGCCTCGAGCAGGGGCGGCACGCCGTGGAGCTTCCGGGCCAGCACCAGGAGCTGGGTGGGCGCCCGCCCCACCACCCCCACGCGCCGGCCGGCCTCGAGCGGGTCGCGCACCCGGTACCAGCGCTCGGCGGCCGCGTCGACCGCGATCACGCGCCGGATCTCGAAGCCGTTCTCCCGGGAGAAGGCGCGGAAGTAGAGCTCGGGGCTGAACTGGTAGAAGCCGTGCCCCATGAAGTTGTTGGAGGGTGCCATGGCCAGGAAGTGGCCGCCCGGCCGCAGCATGGCCATGCAGCTCCGGAGCGCGGTCGCCACGTCGAACACGTGCTCCAGCGTGCCCCCGTCGATCACGGCCGTGAAGCGCTCGTGCAGGACGGGCGGCGCCGGGAGGCTCAGGTCGTGGACCAGGGTGGCGCCCTCGTAGCTCGAGGCGTCCATCGACACCACCTCGCGGGCGCCCAGGTGGCGGAGGAGGCCCTCGGCGTAGCCGTCGCTCGCCTGGACGAGCGCCGCCGCGCCGCCCGCCCCGGCCGGAGCGCCGAACTCGGCCAGGGCGCGGTCCAGCTCGCGCGGGGCCAGGTGGACGCCCTGGCGGCCCAGGGTGAGGGTCTCGGAGAAGTCCGCCCCGAGCCGGTGGGCGTAGAGCACGAAGCGGCACCCGTTGGCGTCCAGTCCCACGCGCCCTCCCCGGCTACAGCCGCGCCAGGCGGCGGAGGTCGGCCGGGCTCCAGGCGCCCGTCAGGCGCCCGAGCGCGGCGTAGGCGGCGGCCCCGGCCGCCACCCGGAGCGCCACCGGCCAGCCCGGCGTGGCCAGGAGGAGAACGGCCATCCCGGCCGCCGCGGCCCCGCTCCGGGCCAGGGGGCCGGCCACCCGCACGCCGCGCACCACGCCCCGCGCCTTCCCGGCCAGCCACGCGGCCAGGAGGAGCTCGGTCAGGGTGGTGGTCGCGGCCGCCCCGGCCACGCCCCAGCGCGGGATGGCCACCAGGTTGGCGGCCACGTTGAACAGGGCGGCGTACAGCGTCCCGCGGGTCCGGTCGGGCTGGCGGTCCAGGGCGCTCAGCGCCGTGGACACGGCCGAGTTGGCGTAGCGGAGGGGGAGGATGGGGAGCATGATGGCCAGCGGCACCCACGCCGCCCGGTAGGCGGGCGAGGCCAGGAGCACCACCAGGGGCCGGGCCACGCACAGCCCGCCCACCGCCATCGGCACGCTCGCCGCCAGCAGGACCCGGAGCGCGAAGGAGAGCTCGCGGCCGGCACCCTCCGGGTCCCCGACGCGCCGCGCCAGGCGGGGGAGGAGCGCCTGGTTGAGGACGCTCGCCACGATCGGGAGCTGCAGGATGAGGATGGCGGCGGCGCGGTACAGCCCCACCTCGTGGTCCGTCCGGAACGCCTTGAGGAGGAGGACGTCCGCGGCCAGGTAGACGGCCCCGAACAGGTTGTTGAGGCCGAAGGAGCGCGCCTCGCGCACCAGGCCCGCCATGCGCCGGAGCGGGAACCGGAGGGGGAGGGGGCCGATCCGGGAGCGGAACAGGGCGAGGAGGAGGACGAGGCCGGCCGCCCAGCCCAGCGCCTGCGCGGCGAACACGCCCGGCAGGCCGAGCCCCAGCTCCACCGCGCCCACGGTCGCCCCGACCAGGACCAGCCGCCCCGCCACGGCCGAGGGGAGGAGGGCGCGCGTCCGCTGCAGACCCTGGAACACGCCCTGGGCCGCGTAGTGCAGGCTCGAGACGGTGAGCGCGAGGCCGGCCAGCGCCGCCGCACCGACCACCACGGGCCGGCCGTCCTGGAGCGCGGCCCAGCCCGCGATCGGCAGGGTGGCGGCGAGCCCCAGCGCCGCGGTGGTCACCAGGCCGAGGCCGAGGCGGGCCCCCGCGGTCTCGGGCGCGCGGGCCACCTCCCGGGAGAGGAGGACGGCCAGGTTCATGCGCACCGCGAACGCGAACAGGGCCACGACTCCGAGCACGAAGCCGTACACGCCGTACAGATCCGTCCCCAGCGCGCGGGCCAGGTAGAACTGGACGAACAGCCCCGCCCCGAGGGTGACGGCGTAGGCGGCCGTCAGCCACGGGAGGCTACCGCTGCGGCCCGCGGCCGTCCGCGTCAGGGTCCCACCGCGTCCCCGGCCGGAGCGGTGACGGGGCCGACGCCGGCCGGGAGGGAGGGTCCCGGCGCCCGGGCCCGCGCCCCGGCGCGGGACACGGTCTCCAGCGTGGCCCAGTAGCGGGCCGCCAGCCGGCGGCGGTCGTGCTCCTCCCGCACGAACGCCTGTCCGGCGCGGCCCATGCGTTCCGCGAGGGAGGGATCGGCGCGCAGGCGGCCGAGCGCCTCGAGCAGGGCGTCCGCCGATCCGGGCTCGAAGGCGAGCCCGCCCCCCGCCCGCAGCAGCGTGCTCCGCGCCTCTCCCTCCACCCCCAGGAGGATCGGGCGCCCGGCGGCCCACGCCTCGAACATCTTGGAGGGGAGCACCTTCCTGAACGCCGGCAGCCTGCGCAGGTGGACCAGGGCCGCGTCCGAGGCCCCGTAGTAGGCGGGGACGTCCTCGTGGGGTCGCTTGGGGACGAGCACCACGTTCTCCGCGCCCAGCCGGCGATGGGCCTCCTCGAGATCTCCCCGGCGATTGCCGGTGCCCATCACCAGGAAGACGACCTCCGGGTCCGGGCAGCGGCGCGCCGCCTCCAGGACGACCTCCAGGCCGTGCGCGTCCCCGGTGGTGCCGATGTAGGAGACCACGAACCGCCCCTCGAGGCCGTGGCGCGCCCGCACCTCGCGCACGCGGGCCGGGTCGGGCGCCGCGAACGTCTCCGGGATCACGCCGTTCTTGATCACGGTCACCCGCGACGAGGGAACCCCCAGCCCGAGCAGGTGCTCCCGGAAGGCGTCGCTCAGCACGACCACGTGGTCGGCGTGGGCGTAGAGGAAGTTCGACAGCCGCTCGAGCGACGCGACCAGGCGGCTCCGGCCGTCCACGCCCGCCGCCACGATCGACTCCGGCCACAGGTCGCGCACCTCGAGCACGAACGGGACGCCGAGCCGCTTCGCCACCAGGTAGCCCGCCAGGCCGCTCAGGAGCTGGGGCGTGGTCGCCGCCACCACGTCGGGCGGGGAGCCGTCCAGCCGCGTCCCGTGCCACGTGGCCGAGGCCAGGAAGGACGCGAAGTTGACGCAGCGCCGCACGACGCCCGCGTTGGCCAGCGGCACGATGGGCACGCGCTCCAGCTCGATCCCTTCATCGAGCTCGCGCGTGCGGGCGTTGGCGTACCCGCGGTAGACGGCGCCCTCGGGGTAGTGCGGAGGGGCGGTGAGCACGCGGACGCGGCCGCCGTCGGCGACCCACTGCCGCGCGTGCTCCTGGAGGCGGCGCGCGGGCGCGTTCACCTCCGGCGGGTAGTTGTGGCTGACGAACAGCAGACGCACGTCGCGGTCCCTCGTCCCGAGCCCGGCCCGACCCCACACCGTACCACGTCCTGCGACTACAGTTGTCCGCGCGAAAAGGTGAGCCGGGGCGGGGCTCCGGGGCAAGAGGGCGGGCCGCGGAGTTGACAGGTCCGCATCGGGCGCCAAGTTGGGCGGGTGGCCGCCCCGGCCACGATCAGCCTCCAGCGCGGGGAGCGCGGTGCGACCTGATGCCCGGACCAGGCGCGGTTCGACCGGTCCGGCCCGGAGTCCGGTCCGGGCCCGCCGCGCCGCTTCCTCGACCCTCGATCCGGGCCGCATCGCCGCGGCCCTCGTCCTCCTGGGGATCGCCACCATCCCGTTCGACGCCGCGGCCGGGCTCGTGCCCGGGGCGGGGGTGGCCAAGGGGGTGTGGGCGCTGGCCGCCCTCGGCGTGGCCCTGTCGCTGGTCCTGGGGGAGCGCCGGCCCCTGCCGCGCCTCCCCCTCCTGGCCACCATCGCCTTCCTGGCCTACGCCGGCCTCACGTACGCGTGGTCCCTGGAGCCGGCGGCCACGGCGCAGCGCGTGACCTCGCTGATCCTCCTCGCCCTCCTGTCGTTCACCATCGTGTGGCTGGCGTCGGGGCGGGAGGAGCGGGCGCGGGCCGCGGTCGCCGCCTACGTGGCCGGGGCGCTGGTCGCGGCGGCCGCCCTCGCCGTCGAGCGAGTGCGCGGCCCGGCCCTCCCGCCGTGGGCCATGGTCCGGCTCACGGCGTTCGGGCTGGACCAGAACGACCTGGCCTGCTCCCTGGCCATCGCGGTGGCGCTGCTGCCCGCCCTCCCCGGCGGCGTCCGGCGAAGAGGCCTCGCGGCGCGCCGCCCCGACTACGGGCGCGCCCTGGGGGTGGGGCTGCTCGCCCTCGTGCTGGGGACGGCCACCCTGCTGCCCGGCTCCCGGGCGGCCACCGTGGGGCTCGCCCTCGCGGCCGTCGCCACGGCCTACCAGCTCCTGGAGGGGGTGTCGCGGCCGACGCGGCTTCTGTTCGTCGTCGTCCTCGTGCTGGCGCTGTGGGGGGCGGCCCTCCTCGTCCTGGACCGCTCCACCCTGGGGCGGATCGGACTGGTCCACCCCACCGGGGCCTCCTACACGCCCACCGTGCGGGGGAGGGTGTGGCGCGATGCCTGGAACGTGTTCAGCCGCCGACCCCTGTTCGGGGTCGGCATCGGGAGCTTCGCGGCGGTGCGCGAGCGCTGGACCGGCAACCTGGCCCGGCCCGCCCACAACGTGTTCCTCGGCGTGCTGGTCGAAGGGGGCGTGGTCGGCCTCCTCCTGCTCCTCCTCGTGCTGGCCGCGGCCGTGGCCGGGGCGATCCGCGCCCCGCGCCGCCTGCGGGGGCCCCTGCTCGCCGGCTGGATCGTGTGGGCGGTGGCCGCGAGCACCCTCACCTGGGAGTTCAACAAGGCGACCTGGTTCCTGGTCGGCCTGTCGGTGGCCGCCGGGACGGCGAGGGAGCGCCTGCGGTGAGCGCTGCGCCCGGCCTCCTCCTCACCGGCGGGACCCAGGCCCTCCTGGCCGGGCTGCGGCCGCACCGTCACCAGTTCCGGCGGGCCGTCCTCGCGGGCCTCCGCCATCCGGGGGCCGAGGCGCGGCCGGTGGCGATCCGGGGGCGGCGGGAGGCGGGGATGGTGGGGCGGAGCCAGCCCGTCCTCCTGCGCTCGGCCACCGTCAGCGGGCGAGGGACGCTGGTCACCTGTCTCCCCGACACCGCCCTCGAGCTCGACCCCGCCACCGGCGGGGTGCTGCGCTCGCTCACGCACCCGTGGTTCAGCGACGTGCACCACGCCCGCCCCGCGCCCTCGGACGGCGTGTACGTGGTGGCCACCGGGCTCGACCTCGTGCTCGAGATGGACTGGTCGGGCCGCGTGCGGCGCGAGTGGCCCATGGGATCCCCCTCCACCTGGGAGCGCTTCGACCGCGGCCGGGACTTCCGGCGCGCCCCGCCCCCCAGGCCGCATCACGTCCACCCCAACCACGTGCTCCCCTTCGGGGACGAGCTGTGGGTGACCTGCTTCCACCCGTGCGCCCTGGTGTGCGTCGAGGGGCGGCGCCGGGGAGCGATCGTGCCGCTCGCGACCTGCGGCGTGCACGACGGGCACGTGGAGGGCTCGACCGCGTGGTGCACGGCGGTCGAGGGGCGGATCGTGGCCGTGGACCTGGAGCGGCTCGAGGTCGCGGCCGAGCACGACCTCCTCGCCTTCGGCGGGGTGGAGGCGAAGGTGGGCTGGTTCCGGGGCGTCCAGCCGCTGGGCGACGGCACCCTCCTGGTCGGCGTCTCGCGCCTCCGGCGCACGCGCCTGCACGAGAACCTCGTGTGGCTGCGGCACCGGGAGTGGGATCGGCCCCGCTACCGCCACTCGGTCGCCCTCCACGTGCGGCCCGAAACCCGCGAGGTGCTGCGCGAGATCGACCTGCGCCCGGCCGGGCTCGACGCCGTGTACTCGGTGGTCGCGGTCGGAGGCGCGGCGGCGTGAGCGCGGCCCGGATCCTGGTCCTCACCCCCGGGTTCGGCGACGGGGGCGGGGAGCGCGCCGCCCTGCGCATGGCCGCCGCCCTGGTCCGGGCCGGCCACGACGCCCGCCTGGTCGCGCTCACGGGCCGGGACGACCTCCTGGACCGGGTCCCGCCGCGGGTGCCGGTGCGCGTGCTCGGGGCGCGCCGGGCCCTGGGCGCCGTGCCCGCCCTCGTCCGCCTCCTGCGCCAGGAGCGGCCCGACGCCGTCATCGCCCACCAGATGCGCGCCGCCCGGGCCGGCCTGGCGGCCCGCGCCCTGGCCCGGTCGGACGCCCGCTTCGTGGCGGTCGAGCACTCCCTGGCCCGGCGCCAGCTCGCCTCCCTGCCGCCGGGGGTCCGGACCGCCGCCCGGCTCCTCCTGGGCCGCCTGTACCGCGGAGCCGACGCGGTGGTGGCGCTGACCGACTGCGGGGCGCGCGAGTTCGAGGACCGCCTCGGCCTCCCGCCGGGCAGCGCGTGGGTCGTGCCCAACATCGTGCTCGAGGACGGTGGGGTGGGTGCGGGGCCGCGGGCAGGGGAGGGCGCGGGTCCCGGGCCGGCGGAGCGCCCCGGGCCGGCGGACGGCGCCGGACCGGTCCGCCTCCTCTACCTGGGACGGCTCGTGCCCGAGAAGGGGGTCGACACGCTGCTCCGCGCCGCCGCCCTCCTGGCGGAGCGCCGCCCCGTGCGGCTGCGGGTGGCCGGGGGCGGCCCCGACCGGGCGCGGCTCGAGGCGCTGGCCGCGGAGCTGGGGCTGGGGGAGGTCGCCCAGTTCCTGGGCCCGTGCGACGACGTCCCGGGGCTGCTCGCCGGAGCGCACCTCCTCGTCCTCGCCTCCCGCGAGGAGGCCCTCCCCACGGTGCTGGTCGAGGCGCTCGCGGCCGGCGTGCGCGTGGTGGCGGCGGACGTGCCCTGCGGGCCGCGGGAGATCCTGGGAGGCGGCCGCTGGGGGACCCTGGTCCCGCCCGGCGACCCGGGGGCGCTGGCGGCCGGGATCGAGCGCGAGCTGGCCGCGGACCGGTCCGACGCGGGGCTGGGCGAGCACCTGGCCCGCTACACCGCGGGCGCGGTCCTCCCGCGGATCACGGCGCTGGCCGGGGTGGCGGGGGGCGGCGGCCGGGAGGGCGCGCTCGCCGGGCGCACCGTGCTCCTGTTCGGGCCTTTCGGCCCTCCGCACGGCGGCTGGTCCCACGTCGCCTGCGCCACCCGCGATCTCCTGCGCGGCCGCGGGGCGCGCGTCCTCACCGCCCAGTCCCTCGTCACCCGCCGCCCGCGGGGGAACGACGCGCGGCTCGCCAAGGGACTGCGCGGCGCGGCCAGCCTGCGGCGGCTGCGGAGGACGCTCCGCGTGCCGGGCATCGACGCGGCGATCCTGTGCGTGGGCGCCCGGGGGAGCTTCGTCCGCGACCTGGCGGCGGCGGGCATGGTGCGGCGCGCCGGGCTGCCGGTCGTGGTGCGGGTGTTCGGGACCGGCCTCGACGAAGCGATCGCGGCTTTCCCCGTCCCCCTTCGGACCCGGGGCCTGCGCCTCCTGCGCGAGGCCGCCGCGGTCCTGGTCGAGACCGCCTCCCACGCCGAGCGGCTGCGCGCCCTGGGCGCCCGGCGGGTCCTCCTCGTCCCGAACTTCGTGCCCGAGGCCCGGGTGGCCGGGCGCCTCCACCCGGCGGGCCGCGCGCCGGACGGGCTCCTGAGGATCGTCTACGTGGGGCGGCTGGATCCGGTGAAGGGGGTGGGGGACGCCCTCGAGGCGCTGGGGTCGCTGCCGGCGGGGGTGCCGTGGCGATTGGACGTGGTGGGACCGGCGTGGCATGGCGGCCCGTCGCCGGAGGAGCTGGCGCGCACGGCGCGCGGGGCGCCGGGCGAGGTGGCCGTGCACGGCCCGCTCGACCCGGACGCCGTGTACCATCTCCTCGCTGGCTCCGATGTCCTGGTGTGTCCGACGCGGTACGCCGAAGGCCAGCCGGCGGTCGTGGTCGAGGCCATGGCGCACGGCGTCGTCCCCCTCGTCCCGCCGATCGAGGGAGCGGCGGGCCTGGTCGAGGACGGCGAGACGGGGCTCGTGGTCGAGGCCGGGAACCCGGCAGCGCTGGCCGCGGCGGTCGAGCGGCTGGCGGCCGACCGCGCGTGGACGGCCAGGCTGGGCCGGGCGGCCGCGGCGCGCGTGCGGGAGGTGGGTTCGGAGGCCGTGGCGGCGCGCGTGCTGGGCGAGGCGCTGGCGGCGGCGCTCGATCCGCGAGCGGGGCGCCGGTGACCCGCGTCCTGTCGGTGGTCGGGGCCCGGCCCAACTTCATGAAGGTGGCGCCCCTCCACCGCGAGCTGGTGGCGCGGGGAAGGGCCGTGTCCGTCCTCGTCCACACCGGACAGCACTACGACGCCCTCATGAGCGACGTGTTCATGGCCGGGCTGGAGCTCCCCGAGCCGGCCGCCTCGCTGGACGCCGGGAGTGGCACGCACGCCGAGCAGACGGCGCGCGTCATGGTGGGGTTCGAGCGGGCGCTGGGCGACCTGGCTCCGGACCTGGTCGTGGTGGTGGGGGACGTGAACTCGACCCTGGCCTGCGCGCTGGTCGCCGCCAAGCGCGGCGTGCCGCTCGCGCACGTGGAGGCCGGGCTCCGGAGCGGCGAGCGCGGCATGCCCGAGGAGGTGAACCGGGTCCTCACCGACCGCCTCTCCGACCTCCTGTTCGTCACCGAGGAGAGTGGCCTGCGCAACCTGGAGCGCGAGGGGATCCCGGCGGAGCGCGTGCATTTCGTCGGGAACGTGATGATCGACTCGCTCGTGCACGCGCGGTCGAGCCGCCCGGAGCCTCCGACGGCGGCGCGGCTCGGGCTCCAGGGAGGGGAGTACGTGGTGGTGACCCTGCACCGCCCCTGCAATGTGGACGTGCCGGACCGGCTGGAGGCGCTGGCGCGGGCGCTGGGGCGGATCGCGTCCGCCCGTCCGGTCGTGTTCCCGGCCCACCCCAGGACCCGGGAACGGCTCGAGCGAGCGGGGCTCCGGGCGGCGCTCGGGGACGTCCGGCTCCTCGAGCCGATGGGCTACGTCGAGTTCCTCTCGCTGGTCGAGCACGCCGGCGTGGTCGTCACCGATTCCGGCGGTCTCCAGGAGGAGACCACGTGGCTGGGCGTGCCCTGCCTCACCGTCCGGAACGGCACCGAGCGGCCGGTGACCGTCGAGCTGGGCACCAACCGCCTGTGCCCCGGCGACCCCGCCGTGCTGGTCGACCACGTGCGCCGCGCTCTCCAGCGCACGCCCGAGCCCACGCGGGCGCGGGCCGGCGGTCCGCCGCTGTGGGACGGCCGGACCGCACCCAGGATCGTGGATGTGATCGAGGGCTTCCTGGATCGGGGCGCGCCCGCCGGGAGGTGAGGGCGCGCGGGTCGTGGTCCGGGCCGAGCGGACCGTGGCAGGGGCGGCCGAGGTCCTGGGCGTCGTGTTCAACGACGCCGAGGCGGACGGCAAGTAGGGGCTCGGGAAGCTGCTGCCGTTCGGGTAGGGGCTAGGGGCCGAGCAGGGCCGCGGGAACGACGGCGATGCCGTCGGGACGCCGGTAGGCTCCGGGGCCCGTGTTGACCACGACCGCGTCCAGCAGGGCACCGCCCAGCCGCTCCTCGAGCCACCGGAGATGCTCGACGTCGCCTTCCTCCACGGTTCCACCCAGCTTCACCTCGATCGCCAGCACCCGTCCGTCGTCGCGCTCCAGGATGAGATCCACCTCGTGGCGCCCGCCCCTGAGCCGAAGGTGCAACACGGTGGCTTCGGCCGCCTGTGCGTAGACCCGAACGCAAAGCGTGACCAGGGACTCGAACAGGCGGCCCAGGAGGGCACCTCCCCCATGCGGGATGGGCGCTCGGCCCTGCTCTCCGCGCACCAGGGCGCCCTCTCCGACGCCCAGCAGACGGGCCGCGAGCGCGGGATCTACCAGATGGTGCTTGGGAGCGCTTCCCAGCCGGGAGAAATAGTTGCGGCTCGGAATCCAGGCCGGAACCTGGTCCAGAATCCAGAGCTGCTCGAGGGTCTCCCGGTAGGGAAGGGTCGTGCTGCGGGCGGGCTTGTCGCCCCTTCCCCCCGTTGCGGCGTCGCGGATCGTCTCGTAGGACGCGGTCGTCGCCGTCGCCGCGGCGAACGCCGCCATCCATCGCCGGAGGCTCGCCGGGTCCCTCACGACGTGACCCTGCTGCTCGAAGTCCACGTCCACGATCCGGTGAAGGTAGCTGTCCAGCTGGGCCCGTAGGGCGCGGTCTGAGAGGTCGCGCAGCCCGGGAAAGCCCGAGGCGACGATCTCGCGAGCGTAGTCGGCGAGCCTCACTTCCGTGCGCCCGTCGACCGGGAGCCCGGCTCCTTCCAGGAGCCGGGCCAGGCTCACGCTCGGCGACTCGAGCCCGCGCTCGCTCAGGGTCATGGGACGCATCCGCAGGGTGACGATCCGACCGGCCCCGGAATGCGTGGGGCCTCGAACGGGCGCGGCCGAGCCCGTGAGGAGGAAGCGTCCGGGCGTGGCGTCCTCGTCGACGGCGCGCCGGACCACGTCCCAGGTGGAGGGAGCGCGTTGCCATTCGTCGACCAGGATCGGCGGCTCGCCCCGCAGGATGCTGCGGGCGTCGGCCCGCACGATCTCGAGCTGGGCGGGGTCGTCGAGGCGATGCTGGGTCCTGGCGCGACGCGAGGCCGTGGCGGTCTTCCCGACCGCCCGGGGTCCCTCGAGCGCGAGGGCGGGCAGTGCCGGAAGCAGCTCGTCCAGCTCCTCATCGACGACCCGTCGGATGTACTTCACGGGATTCGCCCCGGTGGTCGGGAGTTCCGTCGCCGTACGCTACAGAATGGACAGAATGTACGCTACAGTTTGGACGGACGCAAGGCTACACATTGGACGAGTCGGGCGCCGGGCTCGACAGCCAGGGCCAGGTAAGGCTTCTCCGGGGGCATCGGGTGCTCCGGGGGGTTGGCCGATGCGAGCGCAGTTCACCCGCTTCGTGGGTGACATTCACCCGCGTGATGGGTGATTCGCACCAGGGACATCGAGACCGAGGGGCATGACGGCCCGTACTCGGAGGGCCGCCCCCCGGTCCCACGTCGCCGCGCGTCGGGATCGTGCTTTGGCCGGGCCGGTTCCCGACATCCCGCGTCCCCGCGGAGACGCGGGAGCCGGTTCCCGGCGAACGGCCAGGCCTTACAGACCGCCGCCGCCGCCGATCCAGGCCGGGTCGTCGTCGCCCCGGGTGCTGTAGATCCTCAGCACCTTGCCGGTGTGCGCGTCCACGATCACGTGGCGCTCGACCAGCCGCTCGTCCACGGTGAGGTCCACCCGGTAGACCTCCCGGCCGTTCCGGGTCTCGAGCTGGGCGTTCACCGGATAGGTCATGGGGAGCTTCGAGGCGGCGATCTTCTCGGCGTGGTCCGCGGTCAGGATGCCGCGTGCCGGGGCCGCCGGCTGCGCGGCCAGTGGGCTCGCCAGGGCGAGGCCGGCCACCACCGCTCCCGCCCATACCAGGCGCCGCATCCCGGTGCCGTGACTCCGATCTTGCTGCATCCGTCGCTGCATCTGCATCGTGCTCATGGCGTCACTCCTCGTTTGGGGCCGCACGTCGCGTGGGGCCCGCGCGGAGGTCCGCCCGCGGCGCATTCTCGCCTCTCGTGTAATGCATAAGCGGGGCCATGTCGGGATCGGTTTCGGGGGCGTGATTCCCGACGCGCTGCGTCTCCGCGGGGACGCCGATCCGAGGTCCGTCCCCGCACCGGCTCGGGCGCCCGGTGCCGGGCCTCGACGGCCCGAGGAGGATCCTCCTACGCCTTTCCGGCAACCTCGCGTGCCGCGCGACCCGGACACAGCCGAGCCGCGCCGGCTCTGGACACGGGACGGTCTTTTTCGGACCTTGGACGGCAATCCCGAAAAATAGAGCTTCGAGGATGCTCATCGAAGCGGAGGTGATGTGACGACGCCAGATCGCGAAGTCCTCGTCGTGGGCGCGGGCCCGGCCGGCTGCTGGGCCGCCCGCCGCCTGGCCGAGAAGGGGCGCGACGTGGCGCTCGCCGACGAGAACCCCGGTCCCCGGCGGTCCATCGTGTGCACGGGGATCGTGGGGAGCGAGGCGTTCGGGGCTCTCCCCCTGCCGGAGAGCGCCGTCACCGACCTGGTCCGCCGCGCGTGGTTCTACTCTCCCTCGGGCACGGCCGTCCGCCACGAGCCCTCCCGGCCCCTGGCCCGGGTGGTGGACCGCACCCGCTTCGACGCCGCCCTGGCGCGGGGTGCCGAGCGAGCGGGGGCCGAGCTCCTGCGCTCCCACGGCGCCCGCTCCGTGCGCCGCGAGAAGGGGCGCGTGGTGGTCGGCTTCCGCACCCCGGACGGGGAGCGCGAGATCGGCGCGCGGGTCCTGGTGGTGGCCACCGGCCACCAGCGCTGGCTGCACGAGGAGGCGGGCCTCGGGGTGCCGGGCTACTACGTGCACGGCGTGCACGCCGATCTCCCCTTCGGGCCCCTGGAGGGCGCCGAGCTCTACTTCGGAAACCGGGTCGCCCCGGGCTTCTTCGCGTGGGCGGTGCCGTTCGGGAACGGGCTGGCGCGCCTCGGCGTGCTGGCCCCGCAGGGGAGCCGCCGGCTGTTCCGCCGCTTCGTGGCCCGCGAGCCCATCCGCTCCCGCATGGCCCCCGAGGCGCGCGCCGACGCCTTCGTGCGGCGCCGCCTCCACAGCCGCGGCATCGTGCAGGGCCCGGTGAGCCCCAGCTACGCCGACCGGGTGCTGGCCGTGGGCGAGGCGGCCGGCCAGGTCAAGACCACCACGGCCGGCGGCATCTACTACGGCATGCTGGGCGCCGGCATCGCGGCCGACGTGCTGGACGACGCGCTCGCCACCGGCCGCCTGGACGCCCGCTCCCTGGCCGGCTACGAGGAGGCGTGGAAGGCGCGCCTGGGGCCGGAGATCGACCTGGGCCTGCGCCTGCAGCGGGCCGTGCGCGGCATGGACGACGGCCAGATCGACCGGGTGTTCGAGTCGCTGGAGAGCGGCATGGGCGCCGTCGTGCGCCGCGTGGTCCACTTCGACTGGCAGCGCGCCGCCGTGCGGGTGCTGCTGGGCGGCGTGCTGACCTCGGTGGTGAGCTGAGCCGGAGGGGCGGGGCCGGGCACGGCTCGCCACACAGGCGGAGTGTCCGCCTGTTGAGGTGCCGTTGATACCGTGATGTGAGGCTGCAAGTTCGCGGTGCAGCGTGTCGTGAGCTTGCGAGAAGACGATGAAGGAGGGCCGATGACGCCGGAGCGCGCGGCCGCTGAACGCCAGGATCCCCGTCCGGGGGACCCGCCCGCATGCCCCGCACGTCCGCCGCACTCGCCCCGCCGCCACGGGCCCATCCGCGGCCTGCTGCACCTGATCGGGCGCGACGACAAGGGGGAGGCCGTGGCGTGGGCCGTTCCCCTCCCGCGGCCGGGCGGGGAGGCGCTGGGCGGCTGGCTCGCGGGGCGCCTGGACGCCACCGCCAAGCGCGTGATGGACGTCGTCCTCTCCGGCGCCGGGCTCCTGGTCTCCCTGCCGGTGTCCCTCCTCCTGGCCGCCGCGATCGTGGCCGAGGACGGCGGGCCCGTCGTCTACGCCCAGGAGCGCGTGGGCCGTGGCGGCGGGATCTTCACCGGGCTCAAGTTCCGCTCCATGCGGCCCCTGGCCGACGATGAGGCCGAGCACCAGGCCGCCGAGCGCGAGTCGGAGCGCATCACGCGCGTGGGGCGGCTGATGCGCGCCACGGCGCTGGACGAGCTGCCGCAGCTCTGGAACATCTTCCGGGGCGACATGAGCTTCGTCGGGCCGCGCGCTCTCATGCCAAGGGAGGCCGAGCCCGGGAGCGACGGCCGGCCGGTCCCGCTCCAGGAGCTGCCCGGCTACCGCGAGCGCCACTCCGTCCGCCCAGGGCTCACCGGCATGGCCCAGGTCCACCTGCGGCGGGACGCGACCCGGCTGCAGAAATTCCGCTACGACCTCCTGTACGTGCGCACCCGCACCCTGCGGCTCGACCTCGCTCTCATCGCGCGCTCCGTGTGGATCAGCCTGCGGGGGGCGTGGCCCGACGTGGGGAAGGGGGCCTGACGGGCCGTCTTGCGGCGGGGGCCCGGCGTGCCCATCGTCGCAACGTGAAGATGCGCAGGCGCTTGTGGTCCTATCCATGGATCCCTGCCCTCGTCTACCTGGTGCTGGGCGGCCTGTGGATCCTGGTCTCGGACCGGGTGGTCGCCGGGCTGTCGGGCAGCCAGGCGCGAGCTCGGGCGTGGCAGTTCTGGAACGGCTGGGTGTTCGTCGGGGCGACGGCCCTCGTCCTCTTCCTCCTGGCGCGAGCCTTCCTGCGGAGCGTACGCGCCACCCGCGGCGCCCTGGCCCGCGTCCTGGATCTCCTGCCCGATCCGGCCGTCGTGCGCCGGGCGGCGGACGACGCCTACCTGGTCGCCAACCGCGCCTTCCGGCGCGATCTGGGGCGGAAGCGGGGCGAGGTGGAGGGCTGGACCCCGAGGAGCTCGGACTCGCGTTCGATCCGGAGGACTGGGCGGAGTACGGACGGCCGCCTGGAGGCGGAGGGCGAAGTGCGGGACTTCCCCCTGCACATCACCCTCCCGGACGGGACGCGCCGCACGTGGCTGACCTCGAGCGCCCGCGAGGAGCTGGACGGCGCGGCCATGGTCGTGGCGACCACCAAGGACGTCACCGAGCTGGAGAGGGAGCGCGTGCACGCCGAGAACCAGGTGCGGCGCATCCAGGCCCTGCGCCAGATCGACCTGGCCATCACGGCCAGCCTCGAGCTCGCCGTCACCCTGGACGTCGTCCTCCAGCAGGTGGTCGAGCACCTGTCCGTGGACGCCGCGGCCATCCTCATGTGGAGCGACGCCTCGCAGAAGCTCGAGTTCGCGGCCTCGCGCGGCTTCCGGACCTCCGCGCTCCGCCACACCGCCCTGGCCCTGGGCGAGGGCTACGCGGGACAGGTGGCGCGCGACCGGACGACCCGGGTGGTCCAGGACCTCGCCGCCGCCCCCGGGGCTTCGCGCGATCGCCGCTGCTGGCCGACGAGGACGTTCGCCAGCTACGCGGCCACCCCGCTCGTCGCCAAGGGACGCGTCAACGGCGTGCTGGAGCTGTTCGGGCGCGCCCCCCTGGCCGGGGCAGGGCGAGTGGCGAGACTTCCTGGAGGTGCTGGCCGGACAGGCCGCCATCGCCATCGACTCGGCCCATCTGTTCCAGGACCTCCAGGACACCAACCGCCGCCTGCGCGCGGCCTATGGCTACACGATCGAGGGCTGGGCGCGGGCCCTCACCCTGCGGGACGCCGAGACCTGGGACCACACCGAGCGCGTGACCGAGGTCACCCTGCGCCTGGCGCGCCGCCTGGGGATGGCCGACGGAGGAGCTGGTGCACCTCCGCCGCGGCGCGCTCCTGCACGACATCGGGAAGGTGGGCGTGCCGGACGCCATCCTCCTCAAGCCCGGTCCCCTGGACGACGACGAGTGGGAGGTGATGCGGCGCCACCCCGTGCTGGCCTACCAGCTCCTGGCCCCCATCGACTACCTGCAGCCCGCGCTCCACATCCCCTACGCCCACCACGAGAAGTGGGACGGCTCCGGCTACCCGCGCGGCCTCGCCGGGCGCGAGATCCCGCTCGCCGCCCGCCTGTTCGCCGTGGTGGACGTGTGGGACGCCCTGCGCTCCGACCGCCCCTACCGCGATGCGTGGAGCCCCGAGAAGACCCTCGAGTACATCCGCGCCGAGTCGGGCCGCCACTTCGACCCGGAGGTCGTGCCGGCCTTCCTGGCCCTGTACGAGGAGGAAGGGCTGGAGGACATGCGGGGCACCAACCACGGCTCCGGGCCCTCGGTGCCGGTGGGGGAATAGGGGGCTCGCTGGCAGGATTTCGAATCCTGCCGTAGATTCGCAAAAGCACGGCTGCCGATCCCCGGCCTCAGGAGCCGGATCCTCTGGAGCGGTCGGCGCCCCGCGCAACCCGGCCCGTCGACGGATGGGCCCCGGATGGAGTCGTCATGCGAGCCCGAACTCTCGCCGCGCTTCCGCTCGTCCTCCTGGTGTCCGTCCATGCACCCCGAGTCCCACGCTTCCGCCGCCACCGGCGGCGTCCGCTTCGGACCACTGTCGTGCGCCGGAGCGCGCCCGACACCGCCTCGGTGGGGCTGGTATTCGACCGGATCGACACGCGCTACCGGTTCCGGGAGGATGGGACGGGCTCGATCACGCGCGAGATGCGCGCCGTCCCCACCAGCCGGGCGGGCGTGACCGCCATCGGCCATATCCCCTTCTACTACGTGGCCGGACGGCAGCGCTTCGAGCTGAGGCACCTGCGAGTGATCCGGCCCGGTGGCAAGGCGGTCACGGCCGGACCGGAAGCCGTGCACGACGGCACCGCCCCGGTGGCCCAGGAGGCGCCGGTGTTCACGGATGTGCACCTGGCGCACGTGGTCGTGCCCGACCTCCACCCCGGGGACACCGTGGACATCCAGGTGGAGGTCGACATCCTGGAGCCGCTGGCGCCCGGTCGCTTCTGGGTGGACATGCCCTTCATCGACCTGTTCCCGGTTCACGGCGAGACCGTGGAGGTCGATGTGCCGTCGTCGCGCCCCATCCAGTGGTGGAGCGCGGAGGGACGGAAGCCGCGGGTGAGCCACCCGGAGGCGGGACGGACCGTCTACGCCTGGTCCCACTCGAGTCCCGGCCGGAACCTCGACGCCTCGAACGCGGCCTCCCTGCTCGAGAGCCAGGCCGCTCCATCGATCGAGCTGTCCAGCTTCCCGAGCTGGAAGGCGCTGGCCGCCTGGTACGGGGCCCTGGCCGACTCGGCGGCGCGTGCCACGCCGGCCGTGAAGGCCCGCGCCCTCGAGCTCGTCCAGGGTGCCACGGACGACCGGGCGAAGGTGCGCGCCCTGTACCGGTACGTGTCGGGTCGGATCCGCTACGTGAGCCTCCAGCTCGGTCAGGGCGCCTTTCGGCCCCACCCCGCCGACAGCGTCATGATCGTGGGCTACGGAGACTGCAAGGACCAGGCGGCCCTCCTGGCCTCCCTCCTCGCCGCGGTGGGGATCCATTCCGAGCCCGTGCTGGTCGACACGCGATCCACACGACAGCTGCGGACGTCCGTCCCCTCGCCGGCCCAGTTCGACCACGTGGTCACGGTCGTCCCGCTCGGGAAGGACACCCTGTGGCTGGACCCCACCAGCGGCGTGGCGCCCCCGGGCTTCCTGCCGACCTCGGTGCGGGGGACCCGGGGGCTCCTGGTCGAGGGCCCGGCCGGCGGCCGCCTGGTCACCGCCCCGTCCAGGATGCCCTACGCCAACCTCTCCACTCTGGACGTGCGCGGGAGCGTGACCCCGGGCGGCACCCTGGTCGCCACCTTCGACGAGCGCTTCGAGGGTGACGTCGCCGTGGGCCTCAGGGCCCTCTTCCGCCAGGTGGACGCCTCGCAGCTGGACCACGTGTTCACGGCGGTTCTCTCCAGCATGGGAGTGGGTGGCAAGGCCTACGAGGGCCGGGTGAGCGATCCCGACTCCACGGACGAGCCCTACTGGATGCACTTCGTGGATAGCGCCGGCTCCTACGTGAAGCTCGACTCGGCGGTGCGCGACTTCACCCTGCCCATCGAGGGGATCGCCAGGAACGTGCTGGACGACACCGCCGCGAGCGACACCGCCCTGACCCTGGGCGGACCGGCCACCGAGACGGACCGGGTGCGCATCACCTTTCCGCGGGGCGTGCGGCCCCGGGCGCCCGCCGGCATACGGTTGGACCGGAGCTGGGCGTCCTACCGGTCCAGCTACCGGGTCGAGGGCCGAACCCTGGTGGCCGAGCGTACGCTCGAGGTAAAGGCGGCGTCGCTACCCCGAGACAGCGTGCCGGCCCTGAAGGCCTTGGCGGGCGCGGTGCGCGCCGAGAACCGGCGACCCGTACGGCTCGCGGTGGACCTGCATGAGCTCCCGGCGCCCGATGACGCGCGGATCGCGCCGGGGCTCGTGCGAAGCGCGGCCCGCGACCTGGCCAATGGTCACTACGTACGCGCTGCCGACGAGGCGCGGCGGGCGGTGGAGGCCGACTCGACCCTGGTATCCGGTTGGTACGACCTGGCGCAGGCGCTGGACCGCCAGAAGAAGTGGCCCGAAGCGGAGACGGCCGCGCGGCACGCCCTGCGGGCGGCACCCTACCGCCAGTGGATCCGCAACGAGCTGGGACTGATCCTGCAGAGGAAGGGGGACCTGGCCGGGGCCGACGCCGCCTTCCGCCAGGAGATCCAGCTCTTCCCCCTGGAGTACGCGGCCAACGTGAACCTGCTGAACGTGCTGACCATGCGGGGCCGGCTCGACTCGGCGATCGCGCAAGGCCGGCAGACCGTGGCCGTCGCTCCCGACAGCGCTTCGGGCCACAAGCTCCTGGCGGCCGCCCTCCTCAAGGCGGACAGCACGCGGGCCGCCCTCGGCGAGCTTCGGAAGGCGAACCGCCTGGACCCCTCCGACTCGTGGACCGCCGGCCAGCTCACCCTCCTTCTCTCCCGCGAGGGCGAGGGGAAGGAGGCCGTCCGGCTGGTTCGGGGGTCCGGCGCGGCCGCCTCCGAGGACCCGATGCGCCGCGCCGCGGCCGCCGCCGGGCTCGTGCAGGCCGGCACCCCCGACTCGGCCGTGGCCCTGATGCGGCGCGGACTGGCGCGGCACCCCAAGAGCGGCATGTGGCACTTCGCGACAGCCTGGGTCCTCACCTACATCGGCCGCTACTCGAAGGCGCTCCCGGACGCGCGGGCCGCTGTCCTCCTGGACGGCAAGAAGGCGGAGGAATGGATGCTCCTGGGCCGGCTGGAGTCCTTCGACAACGACCCGAAGGACGCCCTTCACGCCTACCGGAAGTCCATCGCCATCGATTCCACCGTCCTGAAGCGCTCCCAGGTCGACCGAGAGATCTACCTCGATCTGAGCGGCAACGGCTCCTGATCGGGTGCCCGGCGGAGGCCAGGGCCCGCCACGGCCGCGGGGCCGAGTGGCCCCGGGCCGTCGCGAAGCGAACGAAACGTCGCGTCCGGGCTGGCGTAGAATCCTCCGATCCATGAAGTTCCGGTCGTGCCGCAAGGGCGCGTTCCGGTCCGCGGGACGGCCGCGGGGGGATGGAGGGAGGATCGATGCCAGACGGAGCCGGCGACGGTGGGAGCGCGTCCCCGGGTGAGGTGCTGCGGGACGAGTACATGGCGCCCCGCGGCCTCTCCGGCCCGGAGCTTGCGCGCCGTATCGGCGTCGATCCCGGGCGCATCGAGGCCCTGATCGAGGGGAGCCACGGCGTCACGCCGGGCCTGGCCCTCCGTCTGGCCCGCTCGCTGGACACCACGGCCGACTTCTGGATGGACCTCCAGGCCGCGTGGGAGCGCCGGGAGGCCTGACGGGATCGAGGGGGCGCCCCCCGGCGGAGGCACCCGCGACGGTTGGCGGCTCCGGACCTGTACGGGACGAGGCTCCGAACATGATCCCCCTCCCGTTCATCGATCTCCACTCCCACCTCATCCCGGCCGTCGACGACGGGGCCAGGAACGCGTTCGACGCGCGCGACGCCCTGGCGGTCCTCGCCTCCGACGGCGTGCGGCGCGTGGTGGCCACCCCGCACGTGCAGGCGTCCATCCTGGCCGACCCGGCCGCCCGCGCCCGCCGCCTGACGGAGCTGGACATGGGCTGGCGCCTCCTGCGCAACGTGCGCGAGGAGCTCCCCGAGGACGCGCCGGTCCTCCAGCGGGGGGCGGAGCTCCTCCTGGACGCCCCCGAGCCGGACCTCTCCGACCCCCGCCTCCGCCTGGCGGGCGGGCCGGCCGTCCTGGTCGAGTTCCCCTTCCTGCGCATCCCCATGTACGCGGAGCGCCAGCTCGCCGGGCTGCTCGACGCGGGCTGGATCCCGGTGGTGGCGCACATGGAGCGCTACGCGGAGCTGGGCCGCTCGCTGGCGCAGATCGCCCGCTGGCGCGAGCTGGGCGTCGTCCTCCAGGTGAACGCGGGCTCGCTCCTGGGCCGCTACGGGGCCCGTCCGCGGCGGCGCGCCCGGCACCTGCTCGCGTCGGGCTGGGCCGCCCTCCTGGCCAGCGACTACCACGCCCGCGGCGGGCCGCCCTCCCTGCGGGAGGCGCGCCGCTTGCTCCTGCGGCAGACCCGCGTGCCGGAGGAGGACGTCGCCGGCGCGGACGGGAGCGGGGATGGGAGCGGGGATGGGAGCGGGGACGGCGGGCGCGGGAACGTGGGGATCCGCGGGGCGACCCGGCTCCTCATGGGCGAGAACCCCCGCCGGCTGCTGGAGGGCCGCCGGGTGCTCCCCGTGCCGCCGCTGCGGCGCCGCCCGGTCTGGGCCCGGTGGCTGGGCGGGAGAGGCTGACAGGCCACGCCGACCCCTCCGGACCTGTGGGGTCCGGGCAACAGAAGCCCCGTTCCTCTGCGCCTCCCCGGCCCCCGTCCGAACGGCCTCATCTTCCTGTCATATAATCCCATGGATGCATCCAGGGCGACGAGGTATCGGGCTTGCGATTTCCCGGAACCGTTCGCGGGTCCGCAGGCGCGGGCCCCGCCCTCCGCCCCGTCCACGAAGGGTCTCCATGCGCCGAATCGAGTTCGGGCCCGGTCACGTGCTGCTGGTGCGTCACGGACGGGGCCGCGGCCGCATGTCCCGCTACAACCGGGGGTTCCTCCGCTACGCCCGGCGCGAGCGGCCCGACCTGTGGGCCCGGCTCCGGCTGCACCTCACCGGGGAGCCGCCGCCCTGCCTGGAGGACGTGCGGGCCGTGGTGTTCTGGGTGGGGGACCCCCTCCGGGAGATCTATCCCGAGGAGTACCGGGAGTGCGCGGCCGTGGCCGTCCGGGCCCGCGAGCGCGGCATCCCGCTCGTCAACCCGCCCGAGAGCCTCTCCACCACCCTGAAGGGTGTCATGGGCCGGATCTGGATGGACGCCGGCCTGCCCACGCCCAGCTGCCGGCGCTTCGGCGACCGGCGCTCCTTCGAGCGGGCGGTGCGGGAGATGGCGTTCCCGGCCCTGGTCCGGGGCGAGAGCTGCCACGCCCAGGAGGGCCTCCGGCTGTTCGCCGACCGGGAGGAGGCCCTGGCCTGCCCGGACGGGGGGCTGCCCTACCCCGGGGTGCTGAGCGGCTTCGTGGACACGCGCGAGGGGTGGCGGCGGCGGGACCCCGAAGCGCTGCCCGCCCGCTACTTCCACAAGAAACGGGTGATGGTGTACGGCGACCGGGTCGAGTGCCGGAACTACTACCTGACGCCCGAGCCGATCGTGGGAGACCCGAAGGCGTCCCTGTTCGGGCCCGCCTTCCAGCGTCCCGGGCCGTCCGCGCGGCTGTTCGGCCCGCCCCCGCTCGTTCGGCAGGCCATCCAGGCGGAGCGGCGGTGGATCGAGTCGGGGCCCGAGGACGCCGACCTGTTCCGGAAGGCCGTCCGCGTCCTGGGCCTCGGCTTCGCGGCCCTCGACTACGCGACGCCGGCCCCGGGCCGCATCGTCCTGTGGGAGGCCAACCCGTACCCCTACCTGCCGCCGCCCGACCAGGCCACGCTGTCGGGCCCGCGGGAGCTGGAGGCCCAGGACCGGCGCCACCACGAGGCCATGGCCGCGTGGCTGTCGGACCTGGCCGGCCTGCGGCTCGCGCCCCCGGCGGCGGACCGGTCGCGTTCGAAGGAGCCGCGTGCCCGGGCGGCGAGCGGCTGACCGCCTGCCCGCCCGGATCCGCGCGGCGAGCGCGGCTCGCGCACCGCGTTGACTCTCGCAATCCGAGAGGAAATCCGGCCCCGGGCGCGCGGCGTCCCGGGATGTCGATAACGTGGCAAGATGTTGATAACACGTAGCTTACGTGCCTTCGTAGGCTCTCGGCCACGCTCTTGCACCTCGGCCCGACCGCGACCTGGGGCGTGCGGTGTCGGCCCCCCGGCCTCCTCTCCGGACCGTTCGTGGGGGCGGCCGCCGCCTCCAGGGCGCACTCCGCGTGGACCGCGGCGTCCGAACGTCGGCGGACGCGGACCCGAAACGCGACAAGGAGCTCGGACCGTGCAGGCAGGAGCGACCGTACGCATAGAGGCTCGCCCGGGCACGCCCCGCCGTGGGCCTTTCATGGTGGTGTGGTCCGAGGACCGCACCATCGCCCAGCTGGTCCCCCTCCCCATGCCGGCGGAGGCCCCGACCCCCCGGCCCGATGAGCGCCGCGAGCGGCTGTTCAGGGTGCTGGAGGTGGCCCGCCGCTAACGCGCCGGGTCGGGCCGCCGCGCCGTGCGCACGACCCTCCCGGCGGACCGACCGCCTGCCGGCGATCCGCTTACAGGCTGCCGACGATCTCCCGGTACTCCTTCTCCGTGAAGGCCCGGAAGGTCTCGCTCCGGATCGCGCCGCCCTGACCCAGCTTGAGCATGGCGCGTGCGACCGCGGTCTCGTCCTCCGCCTCGGAGAACGCCACCATGTCGTAGCGGCCCATGGTGAGGTAGAACTCCTCCAACTCCCCGCCTTCCTTGCGGACCATGTCCCGCGCCAGGTCCAGGCGCTCGGCGCTCCTGTTCACCGCCTTGATCCCCGCGTCGGTCCAGGACGGGTCCGGAGCACCGCGGCCTCAAGCCTTCGAGGATAGAGCATTCGAAGGATGGGGCGCGAGGCCGGACGAGGGGAGAACCGGCCCGCCCGCGCGGGGGCGGAGCGGGTACCTCTTTCCGAGCGGATGTCAAGGAATGGCGAAGGAGTGTCAGTCTTTGGCATTTCTTGACAATCCTTGCCATCGCCGCGCGAAGATCCCCCGCTGCCCGTGTCCTTCCGCAGGAGGCTGCACGCGCTTTCCCGTCCGCCGTGCGTGTCCTATTCTCCTCGTCCCATGACCAGCGTGAAGAAGGCTCTCATCACCGGGATCACGGGCCAGGACGGCTCCTATCTGGCCGAGCTCCTCCTCGAGAAGGGGTACGAGGTGCACGGCATGGTGCGCCGCTCCTCGACGGAGAAGTTCGACCGGATCGCGCACATCAAGGACCGCGTCGAGCTCCACCAGGCCGACCTCCTGGACCAGCTCTCCATCCTGGAGATGCTGGACGAGGTGCGGCCGCACGAGGTCTACAACCTGGCGGCGCAGAGCTTCGTCCCGACCTCGTGGCGCCAGCCCCTCCTCACCGGGGAGTTCACGGCCCTGGGGGTGACCCGGATGCTGGAGGCGCTGCGCAGCGTGGACCCCGGCATCCGCTTCTACCAGGCCTCCTCCTCCGAGATGTTCGGGAACGTGCGCGAGAGCCCGCAGAACGAGGAGACCCCGTTCTATCCCCGGAGCCCGTACGGGGTGGCCAAGGTGTACGGCCACTTCATCACGGTGAACTACCGGGAGAGCTACGACCTGTTCGCGGTCTCGGGCATCCTGTTCAATCACGAGAGCCCGCGGCGCGGGCTGGAGTTCGTGACCCGCAAGGTGTCGGACGGGGTGGCCCGGATCGCGCTGGGGCTGGAGGAGGAGCTCCGGCTGGGCAACCTGGCCGCCGAGCGCGACTGGGGCTTCGCCGGCGACTACGTCGAGGCCATGTGGCGCATGCTGCAGCGGGAGGAGCCCGCCGACTTCGTGGTGGGGACGGGCCAGAGCCACTCGGTGCGCCAGCTGGTGGAGGCCGCGTTCGGGGCCGTGGACGTCGAGCTCCAGTGGGAGGGAGAAGGGGTCGAGGAGCGCGGCCTGGACGCCGCCACCGGCGCGGTGCGCGTGGTCGTGGACCCCGAGTTCTTCCGCCCGGCCGAGGTGGACCACCTGGTGGCCGACGCCAACCGGGCCCGGAGTGACCTGGCGTGGTCGCCCGACGTCTCCTTCACGCAGCTCGTGGAGATGATGGTGAAGGCGGACCTGCGGCGGCTGCGGGACTCGTAGACCCCCCGAGACACGGACGGCCGATTCCCGCTGGTTTCCGACGCGATTTGCCCGCTTTATGGCATTTCGGGATGGGGCCGGCGGAGGCTTCGGGGCGTCGGCCCCCGAGAACACGGGCCACCGGCCGGACCGAGGCCCTCGGCGCGCGGGCAAGGTCCTTGCCCTAAGGGAGTAGACCGATCCCGACGCGGACTGTTGTACAGGAGCGACGACAGGGCTATTATGGGTCGTCCTGCCAGTCCGCCGTACACACGGCAATCGATATGCGATCACAGTTCGGAGCACAGGCCCCCCCGGGCCGGGCATCCGGCGGACGGGGGACGCCTTCCAGGACGCTCGGTTCCCGGCTACAGCATCCACCGGCATCAATGTCGGTCTGGGCGTGCCAGCCCGGACGGACCGGCGTGATGGCCGTGCGCACCCAGTTGAAGCCAGCGAGGTCTCGACGTTGATCCAGATCCGGGGTGGCGCGGCCTTCAACGGCAACGGGAACGGCAACGGCAACGGCAACGGGAACGGCAACGGGACGGGACCGTCCCATCCGCCCGAGCCGGAGCGGCAGGACGAGCGCAGGGCCCCGTTCTCGCTCCTCCTGCCGTTCTATCGTCGGCGCACGCTGCTGGCGGCTCTCTTCAACCTGGGCACGGTGGCCCTGGCGTACGGCCTGGCCTACCTGGTCCGCTTCGACATGACGTGGCCGGCCGCCTACACCCACACCTACCTGGTGACGCTGCCGCTCCTCCTGGTGCCGTGGGCCGTCGGGGCGGGCATCTTCCACCTGAACGTCCACAGCTGGCGGTTCGCGAGTCCCGAGGACCTGGTCGAGATCCTCCTGGCCGGGAGCTTCGCCACGCTCGCCTTCGGGCTGCTGGTCTACCTCCTCCCGGTCCAGCCCTCGGTGCCGCGCTCGATCCTCCTGCTCCAGTTCGTGTTCGCCTCCTACGGGATCGGCGGATTCCGCCTGGCCTACCGCCTGTCGCTGGAGTGGTGGCGCGAGCGGCCCCTCGGGGTGGCCTCCGACCACCGGCGCGTGCTCGTGGTCGGCGCCGGCGAGGCCGGCAGCCTGATCGCGCGGGAGATCGAGCGCTACCCGGACGCCGGGTACCACCTGGTCGGATTCGTCGATGACGACCCGGGCAAGATGCACCGCCGCCTGCGCGGGACGCCCGTGCTCGGCTCGACGCACGCGATTGCCAACCTGGTCGTCCGGCACGCGATCGACTCGCTCATCATCGCCATCCCTTCGGCGCCGCCGGAGGCGCTGCGCCAGATCCTGTCGCGATGCGATTCGGCCGACGTCAACCTGACGATCCTGCCGCCGGCCGAGGAAGTCCTGCGCGGCAACGTGCGGCTGTCGCAGATCCGCGAGGTCACGATCGAGGACCTGCTGGCCCGGGAGCCGGTGTGTCTGGAGCTGCCCGAGCTGGCCGAGGACCTGGGCGGCCGGGTGGTGCTCATCACGGGCGCCGCCGGCTCGATCGGCTCCGAGCTGGCCCGGCAGGTGGCCGCGTACGAGCCCGACCGGCTGATCCTCCTCGACCAGGCCGAGTCCGACCTCTACTACCTGGAGCTCGAGCTCCGGGAGGAGCATCCCGACCTGGACCTGGTGCCGCTGGTCGGCGACATCCTCGATGAGGTGCGGCTCGAGGGCGTGTTCGAGATGCACAAGCCCGACCGGGTCTACCACGCGGCCGCCTACAAGCACGTGCCGCTCATGGAGAGCAACCCCCGCGAGGCCGTCCGCAACAACGTGGTCGGCACCCTGCGGGTGGCCTCGGCGGCGGGACGGCACGGCTCCGGGAAGTTCGTGCTCATCTCCACCGACAAGGCCGTGCGCCCCACCAACGTGATGGGGGCCACCAAGCGGATGGCGGAGCTGGTCACCCTGGCGTGCGAGCGCCGCTACGAGGACACGCGCTACACCGCGGTCCGCTTCGGCAACGTGCTCGGGAGCCAGGGCAGCGTCCTTCCGATCTTCAAGAGGCAGCTCGCCGAGGGGCGTCCCCTCACCGTCACTCACCCCGAGGTGACGCGCTACTTCATGACGATCCCCGAGGCCGTGCAGCTGGTCCTGCAGGCTTCCGTCCTCCCGGAGGCCCGCGGCCAGATCATGATGCTCAACATGGGCGAGCCCGTGCGCATCCTGGACCTGGCCCGCAACCTCCTCCGGCTGTCCGGCGTGAAGCAGAACGGCAAGAAGCTGATCGAGTTCGTCGGCCTGCGGCCCGGCGAGAAGCTGCACGAGGAGCTGGTCGGGCCCGACGAGGAGACCCTACAGACCGGCGTGCGCAACGTGCGGCTGGTCCGCGGCCTGGCCCGGCCCGGCGTCACCGAGGAGCTCCTGGCGTTCATGCGCCGCTGGGAGGATCGGCTCGACAGCACGAGCGAGGACGAGTTCTGGCTGGAGCAGATGTGGGCGTGGTGCCGCTCCCAGGACGTCGACTTCGCGGGCGAGGTGGACGAGGGCCTGCGCATGGGCTCCGTGGCGGAGTGAGGCTCGGCGGGACTCGATCGCACGCCGACCCACCGTAGCGTCGTGCCGGTCACCCTTGCCCGCGGGGCGGGGATCGACCGGCGCTTCTGCGTACTAGATGACTTCGGATGAAAGACGGGGAGCCGGAATGACTCCAGGGGAGACGCGGAGCGAGAGGGCGCCGGGCGTGACCGTGGTCGGCGCCGGGTACTGGGGCAAGAACCTGGTCCGCAACTTCGACGGCCTGGGCGCCCTGAGGGGCGTGTGCGAGGAGGACCCGGAGCGGCGCTCCGAGTTCGCCGGCAAGTACCCGGACGCGACGATGTACGCCTCCTTCGACGAGGTGCTCGCCTCCGGCGACGTCGGAGCCGTCTCCATCGCCACCCCGGCCGAGACGCACGGTCCGCTGGTGAGGCGCGCCCTGGAGGCGGACCTGGACGTCCTGGTGGAGAAGCCGCTGTGCCTGTCGGTGACCGAGGGCGAGGAGCTGGTCGCCCTGGCCGAGAAGCGCGGCCGCATCCTCATGGTCGGCCACCTCCTCTGGTACCACCCCGCCGTGCTTCGCCTGCGCGAGCTGGTCGAGTCGGGCGATCTGGGCCGCATCGAGTACATCTACTCGAACCGGCTCAACCTGGGGAAGATCCGCCGCGAGGAGAACATCCTGTGGTCCTTCGCGCCCCACGACATCTCCGTCATCCTGGGGCTCCTGGACGAGGCGCCGACCGACGTCAGCCGCGCACGGCGCCGCCTACCTGCACGAGCGCATCGCCGACGTCACCGTGAGCCACCTGGCGTTCGCCAGCGGCGTGCGGTCGCACATCTTCGTCTCCTGGCTCCACCCCTTCAAGGAGCAGAAGCTGGTCGTGGTCGGCGACCGCAAGATGGCCGTGTTCAACGACGTCCTCCCCGACGACAAGCTCGTCCTCTACCCGCACAACATCGTGTGGAAGAACCACGTCCCCGTGGCCGAGAAGGCCGAGGGCGAGCCGGTGGCCCTGGAGGGAGGCGAGCCGCTGCGCGCCGAGTGCGAGCACTTCCTGCACTGCGTCGACACGCGCCAGACGCCGCGCACCGACGGCCAGGAGGGCCTCGCGGGTGCTGCGCGTCCTGGACGCCTGCGAGCGCTCGCTGCGCGAGGGCGCGGCGGCGGTGGGCGGGGCCGGTGGAGCGGCCGGGGGGCGGGCGCGACGCGCCCCCGCCGCGGCCGCGGGAGCCGCCCCGAGCTTCCCTACTTCGTCCACCAGACTTCGATCGTCGACGAGGACGTGGAGATCGGGGAGGGCACCAAGATCTGGCACTTCAGCCACGTGCAGAAGGGCGCCCGCATCGGCGAGGGCTGCAGCCTGGGCCAGAACGTGCTCATGGGCCCCGGCGTCCACATCGGCAACGGGGTCAAGATCCAGAACAACGTGTCCGTGTACGCCGGCGTCACCCTGGAGGACAACGTGTTCTGCGGGCCGTCCATGGTGTTCACCAACGTGATCAACCCCAGGAGCGAGATCCGCCGCATGGACGAGCTCCGGGACACGCCGATCCGCCAGGGCGCGAGCATGGGCGCCAACTGCACGATCGTGTGCGGCCACGAGGTCGGCCGCTACGCGTTCGTGGGCGCCGGGGCCGTGGTCACCAGGGACGTGCCCGAGTACGCCCTCGTGGTCGGCAACCCCGGCCGCATCATCGGCTGGATGTGCCGCTGCGGCAATCGGATCGACTTCCCCGAGGACGGGGACGTCGGCCGCTGCCGCGCCTGCGACCTGGAGTACCAGAAGACGGATGGAGGAGTGAAACCGACATGACCGCCAACATAGAGACGAAGATCGACGTGCCCCTCCTGGACCTGAACGCCCAGTTCCGGACCATCGAGGGAGAGGTCCGCGCCGCCATCGACGGCGTGCTGGAGAGCCAGTACTTCATCATGGGCCCCGAGGTGAAGGCCCTGGAGGGCGAGATCGCCGCCTACTCGGACGCGAAGTTCGGGGTGGGGGTCTCCTCCGGGACCGACGCGCTCCTGGTGGCGCTCATGGCCGCCGGCGTGGGACCGGGCGACGAGGTCATCACGACCACCTACAGCTTCTTCGCCACGGCCGGCGTGGTCTCCCGCCTGGGCGCCACGCCCGTGTTCGTGGACATCGACCCCGCCACCTTCAACATGGACGCCGACGCGGCCGTCGAGGCGATCAACGACCGCACCCGCGCCGTCATCCCCGTCCACCTGTACGGGCGCTGCGCCGACATGGACCCGGTGATCGACGCCGCCATGGACCACGGCATCATCGTGCTGGAGGACGCGGCCCAGGCCATCGGGGCCCGGGACGCGGCCGGCCGGCGCGCCGGCTCGGTCGGCGACATGGGGGCGTTCTCCTTCTTCCCCAGCAAGAACCTGGGCGGCTTCGGCGACGGCGGCATGGTGGTGACCTCGGACGAGGCCCTCAACGAGAAGCTCCGCATCCTCCGCGTGCACGGCGCCAAGCCCAAGTACTACCACCACGTGGTGGGCGGGAACTTCCGGCTGGACGCGCTCCAGGCGGCCATCCTCCGGGTCAAGCTCCGCCACCTGGACGGGTGGACGGAGGCACGCCGCGCCAACGCGGACCTCTACCGCGAGCTGTTCGCCGACGCCGGCCTCGAGGACGTGGTCACCCTGCCCACCGACGTGCCCGGGCACATCTACAACCAGTTCGTGATCCGCGTCCCGCGGCGCGACGAGCTGGCCGAGCACCTGTCCCGCTCCGGGGTGGGAACCGCGGTCTATTACCCCGTGCCCTTCCACCTGCAGGGCTGCTTCAAGGAGCTGGGCTACGCCGAGGGCGACTTCCCGCACGCCGAGAAGGCCGCTCGCGAGGTCCTGGCCGTGCCGATCTACCCCGAGCTCACCCGGGAGCAGCAGGCCTACGTGGTGGGGAGGATCGGGGAGTTCTACCGCTCCTAGGCGAACGGGTGGCCGCCGTCTGGGCCCGCATCCGCGATTGGCTCGGGCGGCGCCGCTTCGTCCGGGCCGTCGCCGTCCTGGCGGGAGGGACCGCCCTCGCGCAGGTCCTGTCCGTCCTCGCGGCCCCCGTCCTCACCCGGCTGTACACGCCCGGAGACTTCGGCCTCCTGGGCGTGTTCGCCTCCATCCTCACGATCCTGTCGGTGGTGGCGTCCGCCCGCTACGAGGGGGCGATACCGCTGCCCTTCTCGGATGCCGGGGCGGCCAACCTGCTCGTGCTCTCCGTGGGGCTCGCCGTGGTCGTCGGCGGCCTGGTCGCGCTGCTCACCGCGGTGGCCGGCGGCACGGTGCTGGGCTGGCTCAACGCCACGGCTCTGCGGCCGTATCTGTGGCTCTTGCCGCTGGCGGTGTTCGGAGCGGGACTCTACCAGGCGCTCAACTACTGGGCGATACGCAAGAAGGCCTACGGTGCCATCGCCCGTACGAGCGTGAGCCGGACCGGATCGCAGGTGGTGGCCCAGGTGGGCATCGGCGCGGTCTCCTCGGGCCCCCTGGGCCTCCTGGTCGGCCAGTTCCTGGGGCAGGTGGGCGGGAGCGGCAGCCTCCTCCGGCTGGTGTGGAAGGAGGACCGGGGGCTCCTCCGGCGCGTGTCGGCCTCCCGCATTCGGTCGATGGCCCGTCGATACCGGCGGTTCCCGATCTACCTCATGGGGGCTTCGTTCCTGAATCGGGCCGGCCTCCAGCTCCCGTCGCTCCTCCTGGTGGCCCTGTACGATCCCAGGGTGGCGGGCTGGTTCGCCCTCGGGCAGAAGGTCATCGCCGTGCCCATGCGGCTGATCGGCACGTCGGTCGGCCAGGTCTACCTGGGGGAGGCCGCCCCCCTGGCCCTGGAGAGTCCGGGGCGGCTGAAGAACCTGTTCCGGAGGACCGTCCTCCACCTGGCGGTGTTGGCGATCCTGCCCGCGCTCCTCCTCATGGTGGTGGGACCGCCCCTGTTCGGATTCGTATTCGGGCACGAGTGGACCGAGGCCGGGGTGTACGCGCGCCTCCTGGCCCTCATGTTCCTCCTGCAGTTCGCCGTGACGCCCGTGTCCCAGACCCTGAACCTCCTGGAGAGACAGGACCTCCAGCTCCGGTGGGACGTGAGCCGGGGCGTGCTCGCCGGTGGTGCGCTCGTCGCCTCGGCCGTGGTCGGCGCCCCCGCCCGCGTCGCCATCGGCGCTTACGCCGTGGCCATGGCGCTGGCCTACGTTCAGCTCTACTGGATGTCCTGGCACGCGCTCCAGGAACGCATCGGATCGAGGCAGGAGACGCGCGGGTGACCGCCACCTTCGTCCACGTGGTGCTGAATCCGTTCACGCACGACGCCCGCGTCCTGCGGGCCGCGTCGCTGGGGATGGAGCTGGGCGGACGGGTGTCGGTCCTCGCCATGCACGGGCCGGGGCTCGCCGAGAGCGAGCGCGTCGACGGCCTGGAGGTGCGGCGCTTCGGCCTCGCGAGCCGGTCGCTCCCCAGGAGGCGCGCCTGGCAGATGCTCAAGTACGCGGAGCTGGCGGCGCGAATGACCGCGGCCGGCGCCCGGATCCGTCCCGACCTGGTGCACGCGCACGACCTGAACGCGCTCCCCATCGGGTGGGCGATCGCGCGGCTGACCGGCGCGCGGCTGGTGTACGATTCGCACGAGCTGTGGGCGGACCGCTCACCGGGCGGGAACCGGCCCGGCTGGTTCACACGGACCGGGATCCGGGCCGAACGCTTCTTCGGGCGCCGCGCCGACGCCGTGATCACCGTGTCGGACGGGATCGCGCACCTCATCGAGCGGGACGCCGGCCTCCGGGTGGCGGGCGTGATTCGGAACCTCCCCGAGCCGGCGCCGCCGTCCGCGGACTCGGAACGCGGCGGGCCGCTCCGGCGGGCGCTCGGCGTGGGCCCCGACGCTCCCGTCCTCCTCTACCAGGGCGGCCTGCATCCGGGCCGTGGCCTCGGGGTGCTGGTGGAGGCGATGGCCCGCCTTCCGCGCGGTCGGACCACGCTCGTCTTCCTGGGCGCCGGCTCCCTCCGCCCCGAGCTGGAGGCGCGGGCCGGGGACCTGTCGCTAGGCGGGGACGTCCGCTTCCTGGACGCGGTGCCGCCCGGCGAGCTCGCGGCGTGGACGCGCGGCGCCACCCTGGGGCTCCATCCCATCGAGGACCGGAGCCTCAATCATCGCCACTGCCTGCCCAACAAGCTGTTCGAGTACATTCAGGCGGGCGTCCCGGTGCTGGTGAGCGACCTGCCGGAGATGCGGCGGGTAGTCGAGGAGTACCGGGTGGGCGAGACGTGTCCGCCGGGCGATCCCGCGGCCCTGGCCGAGCGGATCGGCGCGATGCTGTCCGATCCATCCCGGCTGGCCACGTACCGGCGGAACACGGTCCGCGCGGCGTCCGAGCTCAACTGGAACCGCGAGAAGAGCCGGCTGGCGGCCGTGTATCGGCGCCTGCTGGGAGAGCCCGGCGAGGAGGCCCCGTGAAGATCGTCAGCGTGGTGGGAGCCCGCCCGCAGTTCATCAAGGCCGCCGTGGTCTCCCGGGCCCTGGGCGAACGGCCCGGCTTCACGGAGGTGCTCGTGCACACGGGCCAGCACTATGACGCGGACATGTCGGATGTGTTCTTCGAGGAGCTCGACATCCCGCGGCCCGACAGGGCGCTGGGCGTCGGATCGGGTACGCACGCCGTGCAGACCGCCCGCATGCTCGAACGCCTCGAGGCGGCGCTGGTGGAGGAGGCCCCCGACGCGGTCCTCGTGTACGGAGACACCAACTCGACTCTGGCTGGCGCACTGGCGGCGGCCAAGCTCCACGTGCCCGTGGCGCACGTGGAGGCCGGCCTGCGCTCGTTCAACCGGGCCATGCCGGAGGAGGTGAACCGCGTCCTCACCGACCACGTCTCCGAGCTCCTGCTGGCGCCCACCGAGACGGCCGTCCAGAACCTTCTCGGCGAGGGCATTCGAGCCGGGCCGGATCGAGCGCGTGGGGGACGTGATGTACGACGCGGCCCTCCACTACGCGGGACGGGCGGACCACAGCCGCATCCTGGAGCGCCTGGGCCTGGAGGAGGGCGGCTACATCCTGGCCACCGTGCACCGCGCCGAGAACACGGATGACCCCGCCAGGCTGGAGGTGCTCGTGGAGGCGCTGTGCCGGGTCGGAGAGCGGGTGCCGGTCGTGCTGCCGCTCCACCCCCGGACGCGGGGGGCCCTGGAAGGACTGAGCCTGCTGGAGGCCATGGGCGCCGGGGTGCGGCTCGTGGATCCCGTGGGGTACCTGGACATGATCCGGCTCGAGCGCGCGGCCGCCCTCATCGCCACGGACTCGGGAGGCGTCCAGAAGGAGGCGTTCTTCCACGGCGTCCCGTGCGTGACGCTGCGCGACGAGACCGAATGGGTCGAGCTCGTGGAGCTGGGCTGGAATCGACTGGCGCCGCCCACCGGCGTCGACCGGGTGGCCAGCGCGCTCGAGGAGGCTCTCGGGAGTCGGGGACGTTCGGGAGAGCCGTATGGGGATGGCCGTGCGGGCCCCTCCGTGGTCCGGGCCCTGGAGGAGCGATTCGGAGGCGCGTGAGCATCCGCAAGGCGGTGCACCTGACATCGGTCCATCCCCCGGGCGACGTGAGGGTGGCGTGGAGGGAGTGTGGGAGCCTGGCGGAGGCCGGATACGAGGTCGTGCTGGTGGCGCCGCCCGCGGCCGCCCGTGGTCCGGGGGGCACGGACCGGCCGGGGCGGCTGCCCCCCGGAGTCCGGTGGAGGGAGGTGCCGCGGGCGGCCACCCGGGCGCGGAGGATCCTGCGCACCGTCCCGGCCGTGTACCGGGCGGCGCGCTCCGAGGCGCCCGCCATCTACCACCTGCACGATCCCGAGCTCCTGCCCGTGGGGCTGCTCCTCCGTCTACGCGGCCATCCGGTGGTGTACGACGTGCACGAGGACGCGCCCCGGCAGATGCGCGCCAAGCCCTGGATTCCGGGGCCGCTCCGGCCGGCGGTGGCCGTCCTCACCGGGGCGGCGGAGCGGATCTCCGCGCGGTGGCTGTCGGGGATCGTGGTGGCGAACCCCGTGAGCGTGCGGCGATTTCCTCCGGCGACCACGGCGCTCGTGCGCAACTTTCCGCGGGTGGGGCCCTCGCCGGCGGAGCCGCCCCCGTACGGGGAGCGCCGACCGAACGTCGTGTACGTGGGGGCGCTCAGCGCCAGCCGTGGCCTGGACGCCATGCTCGAGGTGGCCCGGCGGCTGCCCGGCGCCTCCGGCGGCGGCCCCGGTGAGGGCTCCGGCGGCGCCTCCGGCGCGCGCCTGCTCCTGGCGGGGCGGTTCGCGCCACCCTCGCTCGAGGAGCGGGCCCGCCGCACGCCCGGCTGGGAGCGCTGCGAGTACCTGGGTTGGCTTCCCAACCCGGAGGTGACGCGGGTCTTGGGCGGGGCCCGCGTAGGCCTGGCGGTGCTCCGTCCGACCCCAGCCTACCGGGAGGCCTACCCGACGAAGATGTTCGAGTACATGCTGGCGGGGGTGCCGGTCGTGGTCTCCGACTTTCCCCTGTGGCGCGACGTGGTGGAGGACGCGGGCTGCGGGGTGCTCGTCGACCCGGACCGGCCCGACCAGGTGGTCAGGGAGGTGACCTGGCTCCTCGAGCACGAGAGGGAGGCGGCCGAGATGGGCCGCCGCGGTCGGCAGGCGGTCCTGGAGCGGTACAACTGGGCGCCAGAGGCGCGTAAGTTGTTGGACCTGTATTCGGCCCTGGGAGGAGACGCCGGGTGAGAGCGAAGCGCATCGAAGCCGTGGGACGGGTGCGGAGCGCGAGGATCTTCCTCCTTCTCTTCGGCTGCCTGCTCCCGGCCGGCTGTCATGCCCAGTCGCTGCGGACGTCGGTCGTCCGTGAGGCGTATCATCGGACCGTCGTCCGGTCGCGCGATTCGACGCCGCCCTCCGACAACCTGGACGGCTCCATCGTGTGGCAGGAGGCCTACGTCCTCCAGTCCCTGGTGGACATGTATCGGGCCACCGGCGACACCTCCTACCTGTCCACGTTCGTGCGTCGGGCCGATGCGGTCGTCCGCGTGCGGGACGACGTGGCGGGGAGGAAGGAGTGGGATGGCGGCGAGCGGATCGGCTGGCAGACGGCCGACGGATACACGTTCGGCGGGCCCATCGTCCTCGACGACGCGCACGGCGAGCCCGCGCTCCGCGTGCGTGCGGTCCACATTCTCGGACAACGATTCCACGCGAATCGAAGTCACCAGCTCCGACGGTGTCCACTACGCGCTCCGGGTCACGAACACGGCGGAGCGGGGACGGCCCGCCGAGCGCACGTACCGGGATCTCACCCAGGAGACGGCGGAGCGGACGATCGATGGCGATCTGACGCCGGAGGACTGGATCGAGGTGACGGTGGTCGGACCCCACGCCCCCGCCGTCACCGATCACCCGCTCCTGTTCCAGGCCGACCGCGCGGTGCTGTCCACCTTCCACGACGCCTTCATCATGATTCCGTTCACGCGCTTCGCCAGCGTGGTGCTGCGCGACAGCGTGAAGGGCTTCGAGGCGCCCGCCCGCAGGTACGCGGCCATGGCGGACACGATCTTCCGCCTCAATCGGCCCTACTGGGTGGACCGGGGCGACTACGGCTTCTACCGCATCGAGCCATCCGCGCCCTTCTGGATGGCCGGCATGGCGGCGCCCACGAACGTGCAGAGCGCCAACGGCCTGTACCTGCTGGACCTGGCCCGGGCGACCGGTGACACCGCCGCTCGCCGTCGGGCCGATCAGCTCCTCGGGCTGATCCGCCGCATCAGCCGGGTCACGCCGGATGGGACCTACTCGTTCCCCTATCTGTTCCTGGAAGGCAACACGGGCTGGGGGCCCGGGACGGGCGTGCCGAGGCCGCAAGGAAGCATCTACGCCAGCTACCGTGGCCGCGACGCCGCCGACGACGCGTCCCACGGGGCGTGGACGGGCCAGTTCGTGTGGACGGCGCACGAGGCTGGCCTCGGGCTCACACCGGCGGAGATGGCGCGCTGGAGAGCCACGGCGGCGGCGATGCTTCCGCCCGCGGGCGCCGCGGGGCTGCGGGTTTCCGTCCGGCTCCCGGGCGGGGCCGACGCCAGCGGACCCGGACGGTTCGACTACACGGCGCCCACCTGGGCCCTGTTCGCCGTGGGAGGCGACGCGACCCTCGCCGTCCGCGCGGCCCGACTCTACGGGGAGCGATTCGGCGACTCGGGCAGCTCGGTCGTCCAGCTGGGGTGGGCCCGGCTCGCATGGCTCGCCAGGGCCCTCGAGAAGCCGTCCCGGTGACGACCGCCGACGCGACCGTCCGGTCCGGCGAGCCGGTACGGGAGGCCGGGTGGATGCTGGACTACCGGACCGCGCTGGCGCTCACCTTCGCGGTCGGGTTCGCGGGCCTCTCGATTCCCTACGGCGTGCCCCTGTACGCACCGCTGGCCGCCTACACGTTCCTCTGCCTGATGGCCACGGGACGCCTGGAATTCCCGGTCAACGCCGGGGTGCTGCTCGTGGCGCTGGCCGTGGCCTTCTACCTGCTCGGGCTCCTGAGGAGCGACCGGTTGTGGGGTCAGAACGTAGGCGACCTCAGGAACCTCGTGGGCGTGGCCCTCACGCTGCCGGCCCTGGCGGCGCTCTCGGAGCGCTCCGACTTCGAGTTGTTTCGGGCCCGGCTGGCGGCGCTGTGTGCCTGGCTCCTCGGGCTGATCGGCGTCGTGGCCCTGGCCAAGTTCGCGCTCCTCACGCGGGGCATCAGGATCGGGGCCTTCACATCGCCCGCCGGAACCTACCCGTGGGGCAGTTCCCTGGTCGCCGATTACAACTTCTTCGCCTTCGGCATGCTGGTGGGGACCCTCTCGTGTCTCTTCCGGCAGGCCAGGATCGACGCCGGCTTCGAGCGGACGGTCCTCCGGACGCTGGCCGTGGTCACCGTGGTGGCCGGGATTCTGTCCAGCTCGCGCCGCTACTGGGTCGTGGCCGCCCTGGGTCTCCTGCTCCTCCTCGGATACGGGGCGTTCCGGCTCCTGGGGGCCGCCGTGCGGGTGAGCCGCGGCCGCATGTTCCTGCCCCGGCTCGCGGTGTGGATCGGGACCGCGCTCGTGCTGGCGGGGACGGGCTACCTGGGGTGGAGAGTGGCGACCTGGGGCGTGTCGGCCGACGCCTTCCGGGTGCTGTTCGTGCGGCTGTCGACGTTGCAGACCGGCACGGGGAGCTTCTCCTCCCGCACGGAGCGCTGGCGGCTGGCGGCTCGCATGGTCGAGGACGCGAGCCCGTGGCAGCTCCTCTTCGGCCAGGGCTTCTCCTACATCCACCGCTTCGCCCTGCACTTCGGCGTCCCCGGTGGAGAGGACTACCCTCACAACCCGATCCTCTCGGCGATCCTCTACTCGGGGATACCGGGCGGGCTCGTCGTCGTGACCCTCATCGTCGGAGCCCTGGCCGGCTACGCGAGGCGGTGGGCGCGTGATAAGTTCTTCCTCGCCCTGTTCGTGTGTGGGCTCCTGTTCATCCTTCCCAGCGAGAACAGCATGTTTTCGGTGAAGTTCTTCCCCCTCCTGCTCCTGCTGCCGTGGATGATGCCCGGGCGCGCTCGACCCGCTGCCGGGGCGAGGCTCGCGCAGGGAGCGGTCGGCTGATGCCGCGGGTCCGGCGCAGGGCGCTCGGAGTCGGCTTGGCGCTGGCGTGCGGGCTCGGCATCGCCCTGGCGGCGGCCGGATGCGGCGAATCTCCGCTCGCGCCTCCCAGGCTCCTGGGCATTCTCACACCGATCGGCGATTCCGGCGTCGAGGTCCGCATCCAGGACCAGGGCATCATGGACCGGGACGCGTCCACGATGTGGTACGACCAGTACTCGATCACGGCTCCCGACCTGGGGCCCGAGGACGACCAGGGCGTGCCGTTCGTCGAGGTGAACGGCCAGCTCTACTACCATCCCGTCAAGATCGCTCAGCGAGGGCTGCGCTTCCTGTGGACGTTCGGGCAGACGGGCGACTCCACGTACCTGGACTACGCTTACCGCTTCGCGGCGCGACTGCGGGCCACGGCGGACGTGTCGAGCGACGGAGCGCGCTTCTATCCCTATCCCTACGACTTCGACCTGCACCACCGGTCCAGCGAGCGGATGGAGGCTCCGTGGTACAGCGGGATGGCGGAGGGGCAGGCGCTGTCTTTCTTCGTTCGACTGTATCGACTCACCGGCGATCCGTCCTATCGGGAGGCGGCCGACAGCACGTTCGCCACTTTCCTGACGCCCAAGACGCCGGAGGGTCACCCCGATCGGTTCGTCGCGCACGTGGACAGCTCCGGGTACTACTGGATCGACGAGTACCCGATGGTCCGCCAGAACAACGACACACTGAACGGCTTCATCTACGGCGTGTTCGGGCTGTACGAGTACTGGCGGCTGAGCGGTGATCCCGACGGGCCCGCCAGCTGGTGCTGGCGTCGCTCACCACGCTGCGGGCCTACCTTCCCGCGTTCCGCGTGGCGGGCGAGCCCAGCTACTACTGCCTGCGGCACCGGGTCCAGGACCCCAAGTACCACGAGGTGCACGTCCAGGAGCTGCACCAGCTGGCGTTGATGTCGGGCGATGTCTACTTCCAGCAGATGTCCGACCTCTTCCACCGCGATCACGGGTGAGGGTCGTCTACCTGCACCAGTACTTCAACACCCCGGCCATGAGCGGGGGGACGCGCTCGTACGAGATGGCCCGGCGCCTGGTCGAGGCGGGACACGCCGTCGACCTGATCACCTCCCGGCGGGACGCGTCGAGCCCAGCCGGCGGCTGGTCGGTCCAGGAGATCGATGGAATCCGTGTCCACTGGCTTCCGGTGCGCTACTCGAACCGCATGAGCTACCGGCGGCGGCTGGCATCCTTCCTTCGCTACTCGGTCGGGGCGGCTCGCCGGGCCGCCGGCATTCCCTGCGACGTGGTGTTCGCGACCAGCACACCGCTCACCATCGCCCTTCCCGGCATCGTGGCCTCGCGACGATGGAAAGTGCCGATGGTGTTCGAGGTACGGGACCTGTGGCCGGAGGTGCCGATCGCCATGGGAGCATTGCGCAATCCGCTCGCTCGCGGAGCGGCTCGGGCGCTCGAGCGGTGGGCCTACCGCAGCTCGGCCCGCATCGTCGCCCTGTCGGAGGGCATGGCTGAGGGTGTGCGTAGGACGGGGTACCCCGCCGACCGCGTCGTCGTGATTCCCAACGCGTGCGACACGCGGATGTTCGATCCCTCGCCCGGTCCCGGCCGTGCTTTCCGAGAGGAGCACGCCTGGCTCGGGGACCGGCCGCTCGTCCTGTACGCGGGCACTCTGGGCCGGGTGAACGGAGTGGGCTACCTGGCGGAGATGGCCGCCGCCGTGAGGCCGCTCGATCCGCGGGTCCGGTTCCTGGTGGTCGGGGATGGGAGCGAGCGGGAGATCGTGGAGCGACGGGCTGCCGAGCTGGGCGTCCTCGGGACGACCTTCTTCATGCTCCCGCGCCAGCCCAAGCAGGCCATGCCGGCGCTCCTGTCGGCGTCCACCGTGGCGACCTCGGTCGTCGTCGACGTGCCCGAGCTGCAGCACAACTCGGCCAACAAGTTCTTCGACGCCCTGGCCGCCGGCCGCCCGGTCCTCATCAACCACGGGGGCTGGCAGGCGGACCTCCTTCGGGAGACCGGGGCGGGTATCGTCGTGCCTCCGGACCGTCCCTCGGAGGCCGCTCGCCTGCTCCACGAGCTGCTGGTGGATGGAGAGCGCCTGGCCGCGGCGGGCCGCCGTGCGCGCGAGCTGGCGGAGACGAGCTTCGACCGCGATCGGTTGGCCGGCCTGCTGGCGGACACCCTGGAAGCCGCCGTCGGGACCGGGGAGTCGTGAGCCGGTGACGGGAGGCCCGGCGTACCCCGGGAAGCGCTGGATGGACGTGGCGGGCAGCCTCGTCGGCCTCGTCCTCACCCTGCCCCTGACGGTCTTGATCGCGCTGGCCATCAAGCTGGAGGACCGGGGTCCGGGCCTCTACGTGCAGGAGCGGCTGGGATGCGGCGGCGAGCCCTTCCGGCTCCTCAAGTTCCGGAGCATGGTGGTGGGGGCCGACGGCATGGCGGAGGGGTATCGGATCCGGCGCGGGGACGAGCGAATCACGCGGGTCGGAAGCATCCTCCGCCGGTTCAGCCTGGACGAACTGCCCCAGCTCGTCAACGTGCTCCGGGGCGAGATGAGCCTCGTGGGACCCCGGCCGGCTCTCCTCAGGGACCTGGAGCGTTACTCGGAGGGGGAGCGGCGACGGCTGGACGTGAAGCCCGGGATCACGGGGCTTGCACAGATCTCGGGCCGCGCGTCCATTCCGTGGCGTGAGCGCATCTCGTACGATCTCGACTACGTCGATCGTGCCAGCTTCCTCCTGGACCTCAAGATCCTCGCGACCACGGTGGCCCGTCTGTTTGCCGAGCGCGACGTGTACCCCTCGCAGGACCCCTGGACTCCGGACGCGACCGGGGACGGCAGTCCGGACTCCGACGGTGACGCCCGTGGCTGAGGCGCCGCGGTCACCGGCCGAGGACGTCGTCCGCCAGGCCAACGAGGCGCTCCTGGTCCTGGAGGATCGCCTGACGTCCGGCTTCGAGGGGCCCGGGCGACCGGTGACCTTCATCCTGGGACCGCCCCGCACGGGCACGACGCTCATCAGCCAGCTCCTGGCGGACCGCGGGGGCTTCGCGTACGTGAGCAACTTCCTGGCCCGCTTCTGGTTGGCGCCCTACGTGGGCTCCCGGCTGGAGCAGGAGGTCGGCGTGCGGGAGGTCCGTCCGCGCTCCACCTACCGGTCGCGATCGGGGGCCACGCGCGGTCCCGCGGAACCCCACGAGTTCACCTTCTTCTGGAACCGGTGGTTCGAGCTCGGCCAGGTCACCCAGAAGCTGGGGCCCGCCGAGCTGGAACGGGTGGACGCGGCCGGCCTGGCCCGGTCGGTGGGGGCCCTGGAGGCGGCCTGGGAGCGGCCGGTCGTGTTCAAGAACAGCTTCTGGTGCAATTTCCAGGTGGCCTTTCTGGCCGACCTGTTCCCGGGCTCGGTGTTCGTGCGCTGCCGGCGGGCGCCGGAGTGGGCCGCCCAGTCCATCGCGCTCAGCCGCGAGGCGCTGCTCGGGTCGCGGGAGCGCTGGTGGTCCATGAAGCCGGCCGAGTTCCCGCGCCTGCGCGACCTGCCCTGGTGGGAGCAGATCGCCGGCCAGGTGGCCTTCACCGAGCGCGAGCTGTCGCGCAGCCTGGCCGCCCTGGCTCCGGAGCGGGTGGTCGAGGCCCCCTACCTGGAGGTCTGCCGCGACCCGCGCGGGTTCGTGCAGCGGGTGGCCGAGGCCGTGCGGACCGCCGGGGGCGAGCTGCCACCGCCGGCCGCGCTGCCCGAGGGGTTCGAGCCCACCAACGAGGCGCGGATCGACCCGCGGGACGTCCGCCGCCTCGAGGAGGCTCTGGAGCGCTTCTCCTCCGGGGAGCCGGACTGATGGGGAAGGTGGGAAGGGTGGGCGAGACCGGGACGGCCGAGGTCCTTACGCTCGCGGAGGACCGCGAGCGCTGGGAGGCGGTCGTGGCGGAGGTCGCCCGAGCACCGACGTGTACTTCACCGCCGGCTACTACGGGACGTTCGAGGCGTACGAGGACGCCGGGGCGCGCATGTTCGTGTACGAGGAGGGAGGCGACCGGACGTGCTTTCCCTTCTTCCTGCGCCGCATTGGGGAGCAGGATCTGTTCGACGTCACCACGGCCTACGGCTACGGCGGCTTCCTGGTGCCGGAGCGCCGACGCGGCGACGCGTCGTACGCCGAGGGCCTGACGGCCGCCCTGGACGATTACTACCTGCGGGCGGGGGTCGTGTCCGAGTTCGTGCGGTTCCATCCCGTGCTCCGAACGCAGACGTTCGCGCCGGTCGGGACGCACTTCGTACAGCCCACGATCGCGGTCGACACGACGGCCGGACCCGGAGGAGATCTGGGAGCGCTACAGCGGATCGCAGCGGCGCGCCGTGCGCAAGGCCAGGCAGGCGGAGCTCGCGTTCGAGATTCGATCGGGGGCCTCGGCCGTGCCGGGCTGGCTCTCGGAGTTCTCGGACCTCTACCTTCGGACAATGCGGCGCGTGGGCGCCGCCGAGTGGTACCTGTTTCCGGAGACCCTGCTCGAGGAGCACGCACGGCAGATGGGCGGCCACGTTCTGCAGGTCTCGGTGCACGCCGATTCGGGCATGGTGGCCGGTGCGCTGCTCTTGTCCTGGAACGGCCATCTGCATTACCACCTTGGCGCCTCCGAGGCCGACGCGCTCCACCTTCGGCCCAACAACTGGCTCTTCCACCGCGTGATCGAGTGGGCCCACGAGAACGGATACGCGAGCTTCCACCTGGGAGGCGGCGTGCACGGCGAGGACTCGCTGTACCGATTCAAGCGCGGCCTCGATCCGACCGGTCGGTGCGAGTTCCACGTCGGACGGCGTATCATCGAGCCCGAGGTCTACCGCGAGCTCGCCGACGCCTGGCGCGAGACCGTGCCCGAGGAGGCCACCTTCGACCCGGACTACTTCCCGCTGTATCGCGCGAAGGTCGAGCATGACTGACATCTCCCGCGGGACCACCGAGGCGCCGCCCCGGATCGGGATGTCGAGCCCCGACATCGACCCGGCCGACATCGAGGCCGTGCTCGAGGTGCTCCGGTCGGGCCGGCTGGCCCTGGGGCCCAGCGCCGAGGCCTTCGAGGCGCGGGTGGCCGAGCGCGCGGGCGTCGATCACGCGGTCGCGGTCAGCTCGGGCACCGCGGCGCTGCACCTGGCGGTCCGCGCGCTCGGGCTGGGACCGGGGGACGAGGTCCTGGTGCCTTCGTTCACCTTCGTGGCCAGCGTGAACGCCCTCCTGTTCGAGGGCGTCACGCCCGTGTTCGTGGACATCCGCCCGGACACGTACAACCTGGACCCCGACGACCTCGAGCGCCGCGTCACGCCGGGCGCCCGCGCTGTCATGACCGTGGACGTATTCGGCCACCCGGTGGACTGGGACGAGATCCTGCCCATCGCCCGCCGCCACGACCTCCGGATCATCGACGACTCCTGCGAGGCGCTGGGCGCCGAATACGGCGGCCGGCCCGCAGGCGGCTTCGGCGACGTGGCGGCGTTCGCCTTCTACCCGAACAAGCAGATCACCACGGGCGAGGGAGGCATGGTGGTCACGGGCGACCCGGAGCTGGCCCAGACGATCCGGAGCCTGCGGAACCAGGGCCGGGGCCGGATGGGCGCGTGGCTGCACCACGAGCGCCTGGGCTTCAACTATCGCATGGACGAGATGAGCGCCGCGCTGGGCGAGTCCCAGATGCGCCGCCTCGACGGGATCCTCGAGCGTCGGTCGCGCGTCGCCGCCCTGTACGGGGAGCGGCTCGCGGGCCTCGACGCCGTGCGGCTCCCCGTCGTGCGCGACGGCGTCCGCATGAGCTGGTTCGTCTACGTGGTCAGGCTCGATGCGACCCTGGACCGGGACCGCGTGATCGAGTCGCTCCAGGCGCAGGGCGTGCCGAGCCGCGGCTACTTCACCCCGGTCCACCGGCAGCCCTACCTGGCCGACCACCCGAGCGCGGCCCGGGCGCGTCTCCCGGTGACCGAAGAAGCGGCCCGCCGGACGCTGGCCCTCCCCTTCCACGGAGGCCTCACGGAGAACGAGGTCGACCGGGTGGGCCGGGCGCTCGAGAAGGCCACCCGGTCATGAACGGCGGCGAAGGCCCCGGACCGGCCCGCGGGCCGGCCAGCGGACCCGCCCGCGGGTCGGCCGCCTCCCGCGCGGCCCTCACGCCGCTCGAGGCCGCCAACGTCCTGCTGCGCCACTGGCGTCCGGTGGTCGGCGTGCCGCTGGCCCTGGCGTTCGTGGTCGGCCTCGCCGGCCTCCTGCGGCCGCGCGAGTACACCTCGGGGGCCAGCTTCATGCCCAACCAGGCGACCTCCAACAACACCGCCCTGGCCGGCATCGCGGCGCAGTTCGGCGTCAACATCGGGGCCCAGGCGGGCAACTCGCCCGAGTTCTACGCCGGCCTGCTCAGCTCCCACGACCTGCTGCGCTCGGCCGTGCTGTCCCGCTACGCGTCCTCCGCCGGCTCGCGCGACCTTGTCCAGATCTGGGAGGTCTCGGCCGGCGACTCGGCCCGGAGCGTCGAGAAGGCCATCACGCTGCTCGGCCGGCGCATGACCGTGGGGGTGCGCTCGCAGACCGGCGTCGTGGAGGTCGCGGTGCAGACGCGGGATCCGTCGCTCTCGCGCCAGATCACGTCTCGGCTCCTCGACCTCGTCAATACCTTCAACCTGGACACGCGCCAGTCGCAGGCCGGCGCGCAGCGGAAGTTCATCGCGGGCCGCCTCCAGGTGTCCCGGCGCCAGCTCCTCCAGTCCGAGGACAGCCTGCAGGCGTTCCTCGAGCACAACCGGAGCTACCAGAACTCCCCGGAGCTCCAGTTCGAGGAGTCCCGCCTGCAGCGGCACGTGGACCTGCGTCAGCAGGTGTACACCTCCCTGGCGCAGTCCTACGAGCAGGCCCGCATCGACGAGGTCCGGACGACGCCGGTCATCACCGTCGTGGATCCACCGGGGCTCCCGGCCCGACCCGATCGCCGCCACCTGTTCCTCTACGTGGGGATCGCGCTCGTCCTGGGGGGGATCGTGGGGATCGTGCTGGCTTTCGCGGCCAGCTATCTGGAGCGGGCCCGGGAGCTGGACCCCGGCGAGTTCGACGAGTTCAAAGCCGGATGGCGGTCGATGCTGGCCGACGTTCGCGGGCTGGCTCGCCGGCTGCGCCGGAGTCGTGGGGGGCCCTGAAGCGGGCCCTGACGGGCATCGGGAGCGGTCGTTCGTTTCCGCTCAATGTCAGGCCTTGTCAATTCTTGTCAAAGACTGACATTTCTTGACAATGTCTGCCATCCTCTCCGGAAGATGATCGGCAGCCCCTTTCCCCCCTCTCCTCCTCCTCCTCCTCGGAGCTCCACACCACCGCGCACCGTGGCCTCGATGCCCCGGGCCGACTCGCCCCGGTGAGTGGCCGCGGCTCAGCGGGCCATGGGCCACAGCAGCGGGATGAGGACCACCGCCAGCGTCCCGGCCAGGAGCTGGAGCGGGAGCCCGGCCTTGGTGAAGTCGGTGAAGCGGTATCCGCCCGGCCCGTACACCATGAGGTTCGTCTGGTAGCCCAGCGGCGTCGCCATGGACAGGGACGCGGCCACCGTGACGGCGATCACCAGCGGCCGGGCCGCCAGCCCCAGGGCCCCGGCCACCGAGATGGCCACCGGGAACATGAGGGCGGCGGCCGCGTTGTTCGTGATCAGCTCGGTGAGGACGAGGGTCGCCACGAATAGACCCGCCAGCACGCCGCGCGGCCCGAAGGAGGCCGACGCGTCCACGACGCCCTCGGCCAGGAGGGTGGCGGCGCCGCTCTTCTCCATGGCCACCGCGATCCCGAGCGCTGAGCCGATCACCACCAGGAGCGACCAGTCCACGGCGCGCTTCGCCTCGCCGGGGCTCAGGCATCCGGTCACTACCATGGACAGCCCGCCCAGCGCGGCCGCCAGCGTGATGGACACGAGCCCGGTCCCCGCCAGGACGACCACCGCGGCCAGGACGAGGAGCGAGGTCCAGCGGTGCCGATGCCGCGGGGCCGCGCTGCCGTCCACGCGGCTCACCAGGTAGAAATCCGAGGAGTCCCGAAAGGCGCGGTCGAACCCCGCGGCGGCCTCCAGCATGAGCGCGTCGCCCGGCCGGAGGACGATGTCCCCGATCCGCTTCTCGATGCGCTCTCCGTGGCGGTGGACGGCGATGACGGCGGCATTGTAGCGGGACCTGAAGTTGGCCTCCCGGATGCTGGAGCCGACCAGGGGCGAGCCGGGCGAGATCACCGCCTCGTGCAGCTCGAGCGCCTCGCCGCCCGCCCCGGCGGCATACGGGCCTCCGGCCCCGGGTTCTCTCTCCGGATCGCCGCCCGTCACGGGCTCCAGCCCCCGGAAGCGCCGCAGGTCCACGATCGTCTCGACGAGGCCGGCGAAGGTGAGCCGGTCGCCCTCGGCCAGCCGCTCGGCCGGTCCCACGGGCGCCACGATGCCGGTCGTGCGCTCGATCCGAACCAGGAACAGGCCGGGCAGGTGCCGGAGCCCCGCGTCCTCCACCGTGTGCCCGATCAGGGGAGACGGCGAGGTGAGGCGCATCTCGGCCAGGTAGCGCCGCGCGCTTTCGGCGTCGGCCTCGACCTGGCGCCGGTCGGGGAGCAAGTAGGGGCTTACCAGCACCAGGTAGGCCACCCCCACGACAGCGATCGGCACGCCAATGCCGGCCAGCTCGAAGAAGCCCAGCCCTGGCAGGCCGTGGCGCTTCATGAGTCCGTCGACCACCAGGTTGGTCGACGTCCCGATCAGGGTGCACAGGCCGCCCAGGATAGACGCGTAGGACAGCGGGATGAGCACGCGCGAGGGCGCGATCCCGCGGCGCCGGGACCAGCGGATGGCCACCGGGATCCCCATGGCCACGATCGGGGTGTTGTTGAGGAAGGCGGAGGCGACCACCGTGGTGCCGGTGAGCCGCACGAGCGCCTGGCGCAGGGTGCGGGCCGTGCCGAGCACAAGGTCGGTGACCACCTCCAGCACCCCGGTCACCTTGAGCCCGGCCGCCACCACCAGGAGTCCGGCGATCGTGAGGAGAACGGGGTTCGAGAAGCCGCGGAGGGCGGCTTCGAAGTCCAGCACCCCCGCCGCCACGAGGACGATGAGGGCGCCGAACAGGAGGACGTCGGGACTCAGGACCTCGCGGGCCAGCGCGACGATGGTGAGCGCCACCACCGCCAGCGTGATCGCCGCGTCGAGGCTCACTCCCGGTAGGCCTCCATGAGCACGTCCGCGACCTCCGGCCGGCTGAACTCGGCCGGCGGCCGCTCCCCGCGGGCCAGCATCTCCCGCACTTTCGTCCCCGACAGGAAGATGCGCTGGTCGGGCCCGGAGGGCGAGGTCTTGGCGGTGGCCATCTGCCCCGTCACCGTGCACCAGAAGGCGTGCTCGAACTTCATGGGCTCGATGCCGAGGGCGTCCCGATCGATGGTTTCGAAGATCTCCTGGGCGTCGTAGGTGCCGTAGTAGTTGCCGACGCCCGCGTGGTCGCGGCCCACGATGAAGTGGGTGCACCCGTAGTTACGGCGCATGATGGCGTGGTGGATCGCCTCCTTTGGCCCGGCGTAGCGCATGGCGGCCGGGAGCACGGACAGCAGGACGCGGTCGTCCGGGTAATAGTGCTCGAGGATGACCTCGTAGCAGCGCATGCGCACGTCGGGCGGCACGTCGTCGGGCTTCGTCTCCCCGACCAGCGGGTGGACCAGGAGTCCGTCCACCAGCTCCAGCGCGCACTTCTGGATGTACTCGTGCGCGCGGTGGATCGGGTTCCGCGTCTGGAAGGCGACGGTGGTGCGCCAGCCGCGCTCGGCGATGCGCTCCCGTACCTTCGCCGGGGTGAGGTTCCGGTCCGGGAAGCCCGAGATGTCGTCCTCGTACAGCCAGCGGACCGGGCCGGCCACGTACTTCTCACCCAGCGCGTGCACCGCCGCCACGCCCGGGTGGTCGGTGTCCGTGGTCCCGTACACGGACGAGCACTCGCGCTCGAGCTGGCGGTCGTAAACCTCCTCGACGTCCACCAGCCCGGCGACGCGTCCGTCCGGGGCCACGAGCGCCGCGGTGCGGCCGGGGGCCAGCGCGCCGGCCTCCTCCGGGGTGGCCGGGAGCACGATGGGCACCGACCAGGGGAGGCCGCCCGCCAGCTGCGTGCGCTCCAGGACCGCCTCGTAGTCCTCGCTCCCCATGAAGCCCGTGAGCGGCGACAGTCCGCCCATCGACAGGAGGTAGAGGTCGCTCAGCACGCGGTCGGAGAGACGGATCTCCGGCAGCTCCCCGGCTCCCTCCCGGAGCACGGCCGCCTCGTCGGGGGCCACGGTCCGGTCGACCAGCGTTCCGCCGTACGGTTCGATCGGCATGGCTCCCCCTACTCCTTCTCGTGCAGCCGGATGTACCCGCGCTCCTCGAGCCAGCCGAGGATCACGTCCACCGACTCGTCCGGGTCCATCCGGTCCGTCTCGATCACCAGCTCGGCCTCCTCGGGCTCCTCGTAAGGCGCGTCGATGCCCGTGAAGCCCTTGATCTCGCCCGCCCGGGCCTTCTTGTAGAGGCCCTTCGGGTCCCGCTCCTCGCACACCTCGAGCGGACAGGAGACGAAGATCTCCACGAAGTCCATGTCCCGCTCCAGGATGGTCCGCACCTGGTCGCGGTCGTCCCGGTACGGGGAGATGAAGGCCGTGGCGACCAGGACGCCCGCGTCGGCGAACAGCCTGGCCACCTCGCCCACGCGGCGGATGTTCTCGGTGCGGTCCTCCGGCGAGAAGCCCAGGTCGCGGTTGAGGCCGTGGCGGACGTTGTCGCCGTCCAGGATGTAGGTGCTGTAGCCGTCGCGGTACAGTCGCTCCTCCAGGCGGGACGCCAGCGTCGACTTGCCGCTGCCCGAGAGGCCGGTGAACCACAGGACGGCGCCGCGGTGGCCGCGGCGGGCCTCCCGGTCCTCCCGCGAGATGCGGGTCTGCTGCCAGAAGATGTTCTTCGACTTGGGGCTCATGCTCTCATGTCTCGTTGGTGGTCGTTGAATCGCGGTCGGAGCCGTCAGGCGCCCGGCGCGATATGTCTAACGGTCGGGAGCACCCGGGACCAGACCTCCGGCTCCGCCGCCAGGATCCCCTCGGGCTGGACGGGAGGGCTCTTCCCGTAGCCGAGAGGCTCGCCCAGGCAGTCCGTCACCCGGCCGCCCGCTCCCCGCAGCACCGCCTCCGGCGCGCACGTGTCCCACTCCTTGAGGTAGGGCACCGGGTGGACGTACAGGTCCGCCTCGCCGCCGGCGATGAGGCCGCATTTGACCCCCACCGACCCGGAGGAGACCGACTCGAGAGTCCCCAGCGCCGCCTCCAGCTCGTCCAGCGCCTCGGGGCGGTGGGAGCGCGAGTGCACGAAACGGACGGGCCCGTCGCGGCGGGGCGGGACGTGGAGGGGCTCGAGGTGGAGGGGCTCGAGGCGGAGGTCGCGAGGGAGGCCGCGCTCCTCCAGGTCGCCGGCGGCCTCCGGCCTCACGCGTGCCCGCCACGCGTCCCCGTCCGCGATCCCGACGTCCAGGACGCCCGGGTCGGGACGGTAGACCGCGCCGAGGATACAACGCCCGCCCTCCGCCAGGCCGACCATGGCCGCGAACTCACCGAGCCCGTCGATGAACTCCCGCGTCCCGTCGAGCGGATCGACCACCCACAGTCGGTCGGTCCGGGTCGACTCGGAGGGGGACTCGCTCTCCTCGCTGAGCACCGGGTCGTCCGGGCGCTCGCGAGCCAGGAGGTCCAGGATGGCGCGGTTGGAGGCGTGGTCGGCGGCGGTCACCGGGTCGTCGGGGGCCTTGAGCTCGACGCCGAGGTCGCGGGGCGCACCGCCGTAGTAAGGGAGGATGGCGGCCCCGCCGGCCAGCGCCGCCGCTGCGGCCACCGCCAGGTCCTCCAGGCGAGCGTCGGGTGCGTCCGGCCCGGCGGCCGTCCGCAGGGCGGCTCGAAGTCTCTGAAGCTCGGGAGTGGGCGTCACGGGATGGACGAGATCCGGGTCGATGCGGCTGCGGAAGCGAGCCCGGCACGCTTGTGCCGGGTCGGGGGCGAGCCTAGTCTATCGACCGATCGACCCGGGTTCAACGCGGACCTGTCGTGTCCCATGGTCGGAGGCCATATTCCGGACCCCGTGTTCGTGAGACGCTTTCTGGAAAGGCAGGGCGGGAGCCGTCGCCGGCCCGGGCTTCCGTCGCGGCCGACGACCGGTTTCGCGGCGACCGTCACGCTGGCGTGGCTCGCCGCGGCCGCGCTCCTCCTCCCGGTCACCCTTCGGGCGCAGCAGCCGACCGCCGACCAGCTTCGACAGCGGGCCGAGCAGCTCCTGGGACATCCGGTCTCGAACCAGGACATCCTGCGCTACATCCAGCAATCGGGGCTCACGCCCGACCAGATCCGCCAGCGGCTGGCCGCTCGCGGGATCAATCCGGACATCGCGGCGCCCTACCTGGATGTGCTGGAAGGTCGATCGCAGACCGTCGCCCCCGGCGCGTCGTCGATCTCCGCCGCCCAGCTCTTCAGCGTGCTTCCGGGCATCACGGGCCAGACCGGGGTCGATACGACGGGGATGATGACGGGCCGGGTGCCTTCTCCCTATCTCACGCAGCCCGGCCTGTACGGTCAGGTCCCCTACGGCGGCCAGCCGGAGACCGGTCCGCCGGTATACGGACGAAAGCTCTTCCGGCAGGCCACCTCGCAGTTCCAGCCCGTGACGACCGGCCCCGTCCCTCCGGACTACCGCGTGGGTCCCGGGGACGAGCTGGCGCTGGTGCTCACCGGCGGCGTGGAGGCCGCCTATCAGCTCCCGGTGACGAGGGAGGGGTGGATCGTCATCCCCGACGTCGGCCGCGTGTACGTGAACGGCAAGACCATGGCCGATCTCCGGGAGACGTTGTTCCAGCGTCTGTCGCAGTCGTACTCGGGGATCAAGAAGGGTTCCGGTGCCACGACCCACTTCGACGTGACGGTGGGCAACCTGCGCACGGACCAGGTCTACGTGATCGGCGAGGTCGAGCGGCCGGCCGCCTACACGGTGAGCAGCCTGGCCACGGTCCTCACGGCGCTCTACTACGCCGGAGGACCCACGCGGGATGGGTCGTTCCGGGACGTCTACGTGAACCGCGGCGACAGCACGGTGGCCCACGTCGACCTGTACGACTACCTGCTCAAGGGGAAGGCGGGCCAGGACATCCGTCTCGAGCAGGGCGACATCGTCTACGTGCCGGTGGCCCGGAAGCGCGTGGACCTGGAGGGCGCGATCAAGCGTCCGGGCATCTACGAGCTCGAGGGTAAGGAGGGGCTGGCCGACGCCATCCGGTTCGCGGGCGGCCTGGCCGCCAACGCCGAGCTTCGCCGGGTCCAGATCCAGCGGGTCCTGCCGCCCGACCAGCGCACCCCCGGTCACGACCGGGCGCTGCTGGACGTGTCCGTCTCCGGCCTCCTGGCGGCCGGGGACTCCACCGTCCGGTCGGCCGGAGGACGGTCCGTGCCGCTCGTGGATGGGGACCAGATCACCGTGTTCGCCGTCCTCGACGAGACCCGGAACCAGGTGACCGTGAGCGGCGGCGTGTGGCGCCCCGGCACCTACGCGGCCGGCGACAGCACCCGCCTGTGGGATATCATCGATGCGGCCGGGGGGCTGGTGCCGGACGCCTACCAGGGCCGCGCGCAGATCCAGCGGCTCCAGCCCGATTACACGCGCCGGCTCATTCCCGTCTCCCTGGCCACCGGATCGGACGGCCATCCCCTCCAGAATCCGCGCGTGGAGGGCATGGACCAGGTCATCATCTTCGCCAAGCACACCCTGCGGGAGGACCAGGCGGTGTCGATCGGCGGCTGGGTCCAGAACCCCGGCGTGTATCCGTACGTGGAGGGGATGACGGTGGCCGACCTCGTCCTCAAGGCCGGCGGCCTGCGCACCGGCGCCTTCACGGGTCAGGCCGAGGTCGCGCGAGTAGTGATCTCGCAGACGCGCTCGGACACGCTGACGCGGCGGTACCTGGTCCCCCTGGACAGCAGCTTCGTGTTCGACGCGTCGAACGGGTCCGCCGAGAACGAGTCGGCTGGCGCCGGCTCGCCGGGCGGGCAGGCATCCCGCTTCACGCTCCACAACCTGGATGCCGTGTACGTGCGTAAGGCGCCGGGCTTCGAGCCGCAGCAGAAGGTGGTGGTGACCGGCGAGGTCCAGTTCCCGGGTCCCTATTCGATCCGGACCCGGGAGGAGCGGCTCACCGACCTCATCAAGCGGGTGGGGGGTCTCACCGAGCAGGCCTATCCGGAAGGCTTCCAGCTGTGGCGGGCCGAGCCCGTGCAGAGCAACGACACCCTCACGGCGGCGCAGATCGCCGGGCAGGCCGTCGGCGACACGACCCGGGGCGGTCTGTTCACCGCCGATTCCCTGTACCAGGGTGCCCTTCGGCCGGGGACGCAGCCGGGGGGAGCCGGCCAGTACGGCAGCGGGGCCAGTTCGGCATTCCGGGGTACCCGCCGACCGACACCGGCGCCGTGGGCGCCATGCGCGACTCGCTCCAGGCGCTGCAGCAGCAGCTCCAGGCGCAGCAGGCGGGCCAGCAGCCATCGCCGGCGCCCACGCCGCGCACGCGCGTCGGGATCGACTTCCAGCAGGCCCTGCGTCAGCCCAACGGGTCCGCCGACATCCTGGTCGAGCCCGGTGACTCCATCTACGTGCCGCGCTACGTGCCCACCGTGGACGTGGAGGGCGCCGTGGGCGTGCAGACCAAGGTGCTGTGGAAGGAGGGAGAGGGCGTCGACTACTACATCCGCCGGGCCGGCGGCTACGCCGAGAACGCCGACAATGGGCGCACGCGCGTGCGGTTCGCCAACGGCCAGGTGGCCGCGCGCGGAAGCAAGTTCCTCATCTTCGGCGGGGGACTTCCGGATCCCGATCCCGGCAGCACGATCACGGTGCCCAGCAAGCCGCCCAAGCAGGGCGGCGGGATCTCGGTGGGTGCGCTGTTCGGCATCCTGACCTCGATCGCCACGGCCGCGGCCACCATCATCATCGCCGCCAAGAAGTAGGCGGCGGGCCGCCACCGCGGCGGGCGCGTCGGCGCCCCGGCTACGCCCCCTGCAGCACCCGCGTCCGGATGGCCCCCTCCAGCGCCCCGAACCGCTCGGCCGCGTCGGCCGGCGGCTTCCCCTCCACGTCCGTGGCCGCGTAGCCCAGCGGCCCCCGGGTCTCCAGGTGCTGGGCGGCCACGTTGAGGCCGAGGCCGCTCACCAGCTCGTTGAGCCGGCTCAGGAAGCCGGGCGCGTTGCGGTGCATGGACAGGATGCGCGCGCGCCCCTCGCGCAGGGCCCCCGGGTCGAGCTCGGGGACGTTCACCGAGCCCCGCGTCGAGCCCTCGAGCACGTAGCGGGCGAGCTTGGCGGCCACGTCGCCGCCGATCGACTCCTGGGCCTCGACCGTGGATCCGCCAATGTGGGGGGTGATGAGGACGTTGTCGAACGTCAGGAGCGGTGACGCGAACGCCTCGCCCTTCGAGCCCGGCTCGTCCGGGTAGACGTCGATGGCCGCGCCCGACAGGTGGCCCGAGCCCAGCGCCTCGCACAGGGCGTCGATGTCCACCAGGTCGCCGCGCGCGTGGTTGACGAGGCAGGCGCCGGGCTTCATGCGGGCGATGGCCTTCGCGTCGATCATCCCGCGGGTGAGCTCCGTGGAGGGGACGTGCAGGGTCACCACGTCCGAGAGCCCCAGGAGCTCCTCCAGCGTCCCGACCGCCCGCGCGTTGCCGTGGGAGAGCTTGGCCTCGATGTCGTAGTAGTACACGTGCATCCCGAGCCCGCTGGCCAGCACCGAGAGCTGCGACCCAATGTTGCCGTAGCCGATGATGCCCAGGTTCTTGGCCCTGGCCTCGTGGGCGCCCTGGACCGTCTTGAGCCACTGGCCGCGGCGCAGGCCGAGGCTCTTCTCCGGGATCCGGCGCAGCAGCATGACCGCCGAGGCCAGCGTCAGCTCCGCGACCGAGCGGGTGTTGGCGAAGGGCGCGTTGAACACGGGGACGCCGTGCTCGGCGGCGGCCTCCAAGTCCACCTGGTTGGTCCCGATGCAGAAGCAGCCGATGGCCAGGAGGTCCTTCGCGGCGCCGATCGCCCCGGCGTCCAGGTGCGTGCGCGAGCGGATCCCGACCAGGTGGCGGTCGGCCATCGCCTCGGCGACGCCCGTCTTGATGGCGCCCGCGCGCCGGTCGATCTGGATGCCTTCGATGCGGCCGAGCGGGGCGTCGGCGCTGGCGTGGATGTTCTCGGTGAGCAGGGCCTTCGTGGGCACGGCGTCTCCCGTCCTCGTGTCGGCACGCGGCGGGTCCGCCGCCGCGTCCGGGGTGAGCGTTGGTCGTCGACCCGGCCAAGGCTATGCGCCCGGCACCCGGCGGGCCACCGCGCGTGACCGCCGCCGACGTGGATCCCGGCCCGGCCGCGCCTGTATTACACGCCGACCGACGTCATTCGAGACCGCTGACAGCGATCCGACCGCGGCCCGCCGGCCGGCGGGCGACACGACACCGACGGCTCCAGATCCCGGAGGCACCCGTGAACAGCAGGCAGCGCTTCGCACCGATCCTGGCCGCCGTCCTGGCCATGGTCGTCACCCTTCCGGCCGCACCCGTTCGCGCCCAGTCCGCCAGCTCGGTCCTCCAGAAGGCCCTGGACCGCTACGACCAGCAGATGAAGGGAGTGGACAACTACTCCCTGACGCTGGGCTCCTCGATGATGCCCCAGAACTACACCGTCTACTACGAGAAGAAGATGGTGAACGGGCATCCGGTGTTCGTGACGCCGGGCCAGAGCCAGGAGAAGGCGGCCAGCGAGTGGGGGAACCCCTACGAGGTGCTGCCCAAGATCGCCTCGCGGGCCAGGGTGACCGGCCACGAGACCGTCGATGGCCACGACACGTACGTCGTGAAGGTCGACGACCTGACGGGCATCGACTTCGGGCAGGAGGCGCTGGGGCAGGCCCAGGACGCCAAGCTCGAGCCCAAGACGATGACGCTGTACCTGGACAGCAAGGAGTACCTGGTGCGCCGCATGCACCTGGAGGGCACGATCACGCGGGACAGCGCCTCCAACCCGGTCACGATGGACGCCCACCTGCTCGACTACCGGAACATCAAGGGCCTCATGCAGCCCTTCAAGACCCAGATCACCATGGAGGGGCTGACCGGCAGTCTGTCCAAGGAGGACCGGGAGCAGGCCCGGCAGTCGCTCGCGCAGCTCGAGGATCGGCTCAAGAGCATGCCGGAGGCGCAGCGTCAGGCCATGGAGCAGATGCTGGGGCCGCAGATGAAGAAGATGCAGCAGATGCTCGACACCGGGAGCATGGACATGACCATCGAGGTCAAGGACGTCCAGGTGAACGCCGGGCCACCCAAGGGACAGGGTTCCGGCGGGAGCTGACCTCCGTCAGGTCTGGACGCGGGTCATCAGCGCCAGGCCCGCGACCAGGAACAGGGCGTTGGGGAGCCAGGCCGCCAGCACCGGCGGCAGGGCCCCCCCGGCGCCCAGCGCCTGCGCGATCCGGATGAGCATCAGGAAGAAGATCGTGGTGGCCAGCGCGATCCCCATGGCCACCGGGGCGCCCCCGCGGCGCGTGGAGTGCGCCAGCGGCAGGCCGAACAGCACGATGATCAGGCAGGTGAAGGGGAAGGCGATCTTCAGGGCACGCTCGACGATGAGCTCGCGGGCGGAGCCTCCCGAGCGCTGGATCGCCTCGATGAAGTGGCCCAGCTCGGCGTAGCCCATTCTCGTCGGGGTCCTTCGGCTCCGCCAGGAGCTCCTGGGGCGTCTCCGTGAACGAGCGCTGCCACAGCGTCTGGAACTCGAAGCTCAGCGAGATGCCGCGCTGCGGGAACAGTCGGAGGCTCCCGCCGCGGATCGTCCACTGCCGCCCCGCCGAGTCCCAGTCGGCGCCTCGCGCCAGCACGTCGTAGGTGGGGTAGTCCCAGCCCGTCCCCTCGCGCGTGATCTCGAGCCCCGCGATCGACGCGTGCCGCGCGTCCAGCTGCCGGATCTGGTAGACCCGCCCCGCGTTCCCCCGGAACACGAACTGGTTGCGGACCGTCTCGCTGCGCGAGCGCTGCTTGCCCAGGACCTGGTCCGCCTTGCGGTTGGCCGCCGGCACCACCTCCGTGAGCGCCAGCGCCACCAGGCTGATCACCCCGCCGGCCAGGAGGAGGGGCGCGATCAGCCGGTAGAAGCTCACGCCTCCCGCCTTGGCCGCCGTCGTCTCGAAGTGGTGGGTCATGTTGGAGATCGTGAACACCGCGGCGAGCAGGGCGGCGATCGGGAAGGCGAGGAGGGACTGGTAGGGGAACTGGTAGACGTAGTGGAGAAGCACGTCCAGCCGGCTGGCCCCCTCGTTGAGGAAGCTGGACAGGTGGTCGGTGAGGTCGATGACGATGAGGATGAAGGGCACGCCCAGCACGCACAGCCCGAAGATCCTCAGGAACTGCCCGAGGACGTAGCGGTCCAGCACCCGGATACGGAGGCGACTCATCGGAGTCCCGCCCCGCGGCACGACCGGACGCCCGAGCTCCTCATCCGACCCGGACCCCGCGCCACACGAACCACAGCCCGATGGCGCCGAACAGGACGTCCGGCGACCACATGGCCACGTACGGCGAGATGATGAGCCGGTCCGCCAGCCCCTCTCCCGCCACCAGCGACACGTAGTAGGCGCAGAACACCAGCAGGCTCACCCCCACGACCATGGCCACGCCTCCCTCCTTGTAGCGTACCGCGATCGGACCGCCGATGAGCACGAACACGAGGCAGGCCGTCGGGATGGCGAACTTCTTCTGGATCTCGACCTGGTAGCGGCTGGCCCGCTGCTCTGCCCCCCGGAGCCGGATCGCGTACGAGCCCGCCTCCGTCGCGGCCGAGACCAGGGCGTTGAGCCGCGCGGCGTTGTCGTGTCCCTTCCGACGCGCCGCGGCCAGGGTCGAGTCGCGCACGAAAGCCGTGTCGGAGCCGCTCACCGCGGCCAGGGGGCCCGTGTCGGAGACGGAGGTCGCGGCCTTCCGGGCCGCGGCGGGCCGGGTGAGGATGGAGTCGCGCGGGACCGGGAGGCCCAGAACGCGCAGGGCGAGGCCTTCGGAGAACGCGCGGCTCTGCGCGATCACCTCCGCCTGCTCGAGGCGCGCGCTGCGGACTTGCTGCTCCATGCGGCCGACCGGCATCTCGCGGTCGCCGCGGTAGCCGTTCTCCTGCTCCTTTTCGAGCTGGTTGGTCACCCCGGGCACGCGCATGACCAGCTCGCGGAAGTCCATGCGTTCGAACTCGCGGGGCTTGTTCTCGCTGTGCTGGTACATGATCCCGTTGTACAGCGTCAGGAACAGGTCCGTCTGCGCCTCATTGTAGGCCATGTCGCCGCTGTCGGCGTAGATGGTCCGGGCCCGGTCGCGCGTGCGGCGGTCGTAGATGGCCACGTCCTGGAGCGCGCTGCGCGCGCGGTCGATGCGGGCGGCCCGCAGGTAGAGCTCGTTCGACAGCACCTCGTTGATCGTGCGCTCGCGGAGCACGAAGGTGGGCTTCTTGCGCCCGATGCTGGACAGGAGGAGCGCCAGCCTGTGGTTGGAGGAGGGGAGCAGCGTGTTGTTGAACACGACCAGCCCCCCGCCGACCAACATGCCGGCGAGGGCCAGCGGAGCCAGAAGGCGCGGCAGGTGGATCCCGCTCGCCTTGAGGGCGGTGATCTCGTTGTCGGCCGCCAGCTGGTTGAAGGTGTACAGGACGGCTATCAACACCGCCATTGGCACGGTGACGGCGAGGATGAAAGGAAAGGAGAGAACGAAGACGCGCGCGATGATGGTCCAGTCCAACCCCTTGCCCAGCAGTTTGTTGAAACGCTGGCCAATCTCGTTGAGGAGGAGGAGCAGCGTGAGCGCGGACAGCGCGAACAGGAAGGGCGCGGCATGCAGCCGGAGCAGGTAGCGCGTGAGGATGCCGCCCGGACGAGCCGAGCGGGGCTCGCTCTCGGGCAGGCGGGCTCGTGCGCGTCGCGGGGACCCTGGCATGCGTCGGACTCGTGACCCCTGGCTGGTGGATCCTGTGGCGTGGGGCTCGGCTTCGCGGCCTCCACGCTGGAAGCTACGCCCTCCCTGGGCCCATGGACACCGCCGCGCGGGCCGGCCGAAGGGCCGGCGCCGGGGAGCGGAGGGGTCCTCCCGGACGCGATGTCAAAGAATGTCCATCCTTGCTATTCCCTGACATATCCTGACAATCTTCGGCATGCGCTCTCCGAGACACCCCGGGCCCTCCTCCTCGAACCCGCCGATCTTCGAGCGGCCGCCGCGGCGCGTGGCCGTGGTCCTGCTCTCGGCGATCGGAGACGTGGTGCACGGCATGCCGGTCGTCACATCGCTGGCGGAGGCGTGGCCGGAGGCCCGCATCGAGTGGATCATCCAGCCCGGTCCGCGGGCCCTGGTCCAGCCCCACCCCGACGTCGCCGAGTTCGTACCCTTCACCCGGCTCAAGGGCCCGGCCGCCCTCGCCGAGCTGGCCGACTTCCGCAGGCGCGTGGCCGGCCGCCGCTACGACCTGGTGCTGGCCCTGCAGGTGTACTTCAAGGCCGGGATGCTCACCGGGCTCCTGGACGCGTCCGTGAAGCTGGGCTTCGACCGGGAGCGCGCCGCCGACCTCAATGGCCTGTTCGTCACCCACCGCATCCCGGCACGGCCCGTGCGCCACGTCCAGGACCAGTACTTCGAGTTCCTCGAGTACCTGGGCGTGCCCGTGGTGCGCGAGTGGCGCTTCGCATTCAGCGAGGCGGAGCGGGAGGCGCAGCGCGCCTTCTTCGAGGCGCTCGACCGGCCGGCGCTCGCGGTCGTACTACGCACGACGCGTAGCGACAAGGACTGGATCCCCGAGCGCTATGCCAGGGTACTCGAGGCAGCCGAATCGGAGCTGGGTCTCCGTCCGGTCCTCGTGGGCAGCGGGGCGGCCGCCGAGCAGGCGGCCGCGGCCGAGGTCGAGCGCCTCACCTCGGCCCGGACCGTGAACGCCCTCCGGGACGACCTCCGGCGCCTGGCCTGGATCCTGGAGGGGAGCACGCTCGTGCTGAGCCCCGACACGGGGCCGCTGCACATCGCCTCGGCGCTGGGCACCCCGGTCGTGGGCCTGTATGGCGCCACCGACTCGCGGCGCGCCGGACCCTACCGGGAACCGTTCCGGGAGCTGGTCGTGGACCGCTTTCCGCGCCGTCCCGACGAGCCGCCGGTGGCCGGGTTCCGGTCGGGCGGGATGAAGCGCATCACGGTGGACGAGGTCGTCGAGAAGCTCCGGCTCGCCGCCGCGCGCCACCTTGGGGGTGGATCATGACGGGACGGGATGGGGGCGCCCGGCGCGGGCGCATCCTGTGGGTCGACGACGAAGCCGACTTCCTCAAGCCGCACGTGATGCGGCTGGAGGAGGAAGGCTACCAGGTCGACACGGTCATGAACGGGGACGACGCCCTGCAGCTCCTGGGCGCCGAGCCCTACGACCTCGTCCTGCTCGACGAGCAGATGCCGGGCCTGCGCGGCATCGAGGTGCTGGGCCGCCTGCGCCGGCGCATGGGCCGCCTGCCGGTGGTCATGGTGACCAAGAGCGAGGAGGACGTCACCCTGCGCGAGGCCATCGGCCGGCGCGTGGACGACTACATCGTCAAGCCCACCAGCCCCCGCCAGGTCCTCTCCGTGGTGAAGCGGCTGCTGGAGGGGGAGAGCCTCCGGCACGAGCGCATCGCCCGGGACTTCACCCGCCGCTTCGGCGAGCTGCGCGAGACGCTGTCCGGGGCCGAGACGTGGGACGACTACGCCCATCTGTACGGCGAGATCGTCGACTGGGAGCTGCGGCTCGAGGAGTCGGGCGAGTCCGGTCTCCGCGAAAGCCTGGAGACCCTGGTCATCGACGTGCGCCGCGCCTACTGCGACTTCGTGGCCGCCCGCTACCCGGAGTGGGTGCACGAGGAAGGGGAGCGCGGCCCGGCCCTGTCGGTGGACGTGATCCCGCAGTTCTTCCTGCCCCTCCTGGCCGGCGGCGATCCCGCCCTGCTCATGGTCGTCGACTGCCTGCGGCTGGACCAGTGGCGGGCCATCGCGCCCATGGTTTCGGACATGTTCGAGATCGAGGAGACGCTGTACGCCTCGCTCCTCCCCTCGGCCACGCCCTACGCGCGCAACGCCATCTTCGGGGGCATGTTTTCCGACGAGCTCGCCGAGCGCTACCCGCGCTGGTGGGAGCACGGCGACGAGGAGGGCTACAACACGTTCGAGGACGAGCTGTTCGAGGGCTTCATCGGCGAGCTGTCGGGCGGCACGGTGCGCACCCACTACGAGAAGGTGTTCTCGGCGGATGAGGGCGATGCGATGCTCCAGCGCCTGGCGGGCTACCTGGCCGACCCCTCGGCCACGGCGCTCGTGTTCGGGTTCGTGGACCTCCTGACCCACGGGCGCAGCGAGTCCCGCCTGGTGTGGGAGATGGCCCGCGACGCCGCGGCGCTGCGCTCGCTGACGCGCACCTGGTTCGAGCGCTCGGCCGCCTTCGCCGCGCTCCGGGAGGCCGCCCGGCGCGGGGTGCGCGTCCTGTTCACCACCGACCACGGCTCGATCCACTGCCGGCGCCCGGCCACCGTGTATGCCAAGCGGGACGCCACCGCCAACCTGCGCTACAAGTTCGGCGAGGACCTGAGGACCGAGAGCCCCTCGACGGTTCTCGGCGCCAACCGCGCCGATGACTTCCGCCTCCCGCCGGGCGGCACCCGCATGCGCTACCTGCTGTGCCGCGAGGACTATTATTTCGTGTATCCGACCAAGCTGCGGGAATACCAGCAGCGTTACCGTGACAGCTTCCTCCACGGCGGCGTGAGCCCGGAGGAGATGATCCTGCCCGCGGTGCTCCTCACGCCGCGGTGAGCGACAGCCGGAACGGGCCCGCGGCGGACGGTGGCTCGGGCGGCTACGGGCGACTCCTCCGCTACCTGACGCCCTACCGCGGGATCTTTTCGGCGAGTCTCCTGTGCATGGTGCTCGCCGCCCTGTTCGACGCCTTCAGCCTCGTCCTCCTCATCCCCTTCCTGCGCTCCCTGTTCGGGCAGGGCGCGCTCCTGCCCGGCGGCGGCCGGAACACGGCCGAGCGCGTCATCGACTGGGTGGTGGGCGGGTGGCTGCAGGGGGCGACCGGGCTCGAGGCGCTCCGGGGCATCTGCCTGGTCGTGCTGGCGGCGCTCCTCCTCAAGAACGTCTTCCTGTACGGGGCGCGCTTCCTGGGGATCGTCGTGCAGGAGCGGATCGAACGCGACATGCGCGACGACGTGTACGGACACCTGGCGCGGCTGCCGCTGCCCTTCTTCTCGGGCACCCGGGCCGGCCAGCTCATGGCCCGCGTCCTCACCGACACGCGCGAGACCAAGCAGATCGTGAGCTACGCGCTGGCGGACGCGCTCCGCCAGGTGGTGACCGCGATCGCTTACCTGCTCACCATGATCGCCCTGTCGTGGCGGCTCACCATGATCGCCGTCGTCCTGGCCCCCGTGCTGGCGGGCGCTCTCCGGCCGCTCCTCCGACGGCTGCGGCGGGGCTTCCGAAGGGCCTACGACGAGCAGGGCGATCTGCTCAGCATCCTCGAGGAGACGGTGAGCGGCGTGCGCCTGGTGAAGGCGTACGGGGCGGAGGCGTACGAGCGCGGGCGCTTCGAGGAGGGGTCGGCGCGCTTCACGCGGAGGCTGATCCGCACCGAGGCCGTCTCCCAGCTCGCCTCGCCCTTCTCGGAGGTGCTGAGCGCGCTGGTGGCGCTCGTCCTCCTGTGGATGGGCGCCAACATGGTCCTGGGCTCGGGCTCCATGGGGCCCGAGCAGTTCCTCACCTTCATCACGATCGCGCTCCGCCTCATCTCCCCCGTCAAGGCGCTGGCCCAGCTCCCGGCCAGGGCCCAGTCCTCCATGGCCGCCGCCGACCGCTTCTTCGAGGTGCTCGACACGCCGCCGGAGCCCGCCGTGCGGCCGGTTCCGGAGGAGGCGGGAGGAGACGGCGTCAGGCCGGTGGGGCTCGAGCGGGAGATCCGCTTCGAGGGCGTCGAGTTCGAGTACGAGCCGGATCGGCCGGTCCTCCGCGACATCAGCTTCGCGGTCCCCAGGGGAGAGGTCGTGGCCCTGGTGGGCCCCTCGGGGGCGGGGAAGAGCACCCTCGTCGACCTCCTGCCGCGCTTCATCGAGCCGGGCCGGGGCCGGATCACCCTGGACGGGGTGGACCTGCGGCGGATCAACCTGGGCGCGCTGCGGGACCTGATGGGGATCGTGAGCCAGGAGACGGTGATCTTCCACGACAGCGTGCGCGCCAACGTCGCCTACGGGAGGCCGGATCGCTGGGGCCAGGAGCGGCTGCGGGAGGCGGCGCGGGCCGCCAACGCGCTCGCGTTCATCGAGGCACTTCCGCACGGCTGGGACACGCTCCTCGGCGACCGGGGCGTGCGCCTCTCCGGCGGACAGCGCCAGCGGATCGGCATCGCTCGGGCCATCCTGCGCGACCCGCCCATCCTCATCCTGGACGAGGCCACCTCCAACCTGGACGCCGAGTCCGAGCGGCTCATCCAGGCGGCCATGGACCGCCTCCTGACCGGCCGCACCGTGTTCGTGATCGCCCACCGCCTGTCCACCGTCCGCGGCGCCGACCGCATCCTGGTGCTGGAGGACGGCCGACTGGTCGAGAGCGGCACGCACGACGAGCTGTACGCGGCCGGCGGCCTGTACCGACGCCTGTACGAGATGCAGCTGGAGCCGGGTGGGAGCTGACGCGCCGTCTCCGTGGAGGCGGCGGGCCGTCCTGGCCCTGTACGTGCTCCTCGGGCTCGTCGCCCTCGTGGAGGTGGGGCGCGACCTCGCATCGCCGGGCGACTACACCGGATTCGTGGCCTTCGGCGCGGCCGCGGCGGCCGGACAGGTCCCCTACGACCCCGCCGTGGAAGCCGCCTACCTGAACGCCCGCTGGGCCACGTGGCCCCCCTCGTTCGCCCCCATCGCCGTTCTCCTGGCCCGCCTGGACGCGATCGCGCACGAGCCGGCCGTGTTCCTGTTCCAGCTCGCCAACCTCCTGGCCCTGGCCTGCGTCCTGTGGATCCTGGCGCGGTGGCTGTACGGGCGTCGGCTCACGCTGGGATCGCCGGATGGGCCGGGGTCGGACCCGTGGCCAGCGACGCGCTCCGGCGACGGGATCCCGCTCGCCGCCCTCCCGGTGCTCGGCGCCCTCCTGGTCCCGCTGCGCGTCGTCCTGGCCAACTTCGAGCACGCCCAGTCCAACCTCCTCATCCTCGGAGTGGCCGTGGCCGGGATGTGGCTCCTCCACCGGGGGCGGCGGGCCGGGGGCGGGGTCGCGCTCGGCCTGGCCACCGCCTTCAAGGCGACGCCGCTGCTGCTGCTCGGCTACCTGGCGTGGAAGGGAAGGTGGCGGGACCTGGCGGCCGCGCTGGCCGGCTGCGCACTCACCTGGCTCCTCCTGCCGGCGCTCCTCCTCGGGCCGGGGCGCCTGGCGGCCTGGTACGGGGCGTGGATCCGGAAGAGCGCGGGATCCGCGGCGCAGACGTCGCCGCTCAACCAGTCGCTTCTGGCCGCCCTCGAGCGCCTGGTCCCGGGAGTGCCCGGCTGGCCGCTGTTCCTGGCGGTGGCGGGGATGCTCGTGGCCGTGGGCCTGTGGGCGCTGCGGCGGCCGGGCGCGAGCGGCGAACGGGCAGGCGACGAGGCGGCGAGCGGCCGGCGCGAGGTACTGGAGGTGGCGCTGGTGCTGGCGGCCATGAGCCTGCTCTCGCCCCTGGCCTGGAAGGCGCACTTCGTGACCCTGGTGCCCCTGGCCGGCGCCCTGTTCGCCTACACGTCGGCGGGAGAGCGGTGGCGGGCGGACGGCATCGGAGGCACGGGCGCCGGAGGCGCGGGCGTCGCGGAAGGCGTCATGCCGGCGGCCGGGGGCGGAGCCCTGTACGTCGTGCTCGGGGCCGCCTTCCTCGTCCTGAACCTGAGCTCCGACGGCGTGATCGGTCGCTCCGCGGCCCGGGCGCTCGAGGCCGGGAGCGTGGTGACCTGGGCCGCGCTCCTCCTGGTCGGGGCCGGTCTGGTGGTGCTGGCGCGCGGGACTACGGCGTGAGGGAGGGGGCCGGCGGAACCGGGCCGCGGGCCCCGATGGAGGGAGGCGGAGGCCGCGTCTCGCGTCCCGTGAAGCTCCTCGCCGGCGCGCTGGCGGCGGGCCTCGTGTGGGTCGCCCTGCGCGAGGTGCGGTCGCCGGGCGACTACCTGGGCTTCGTGGCCTTCGGACGCGCGGCGCTGGACGGCGTCCTCCCGTACAGCCGCGCGCTCGAGGCGCTGTATCGACCCGATCTCCACGCCCCCTGGGCCACGTGGCCGCCGGCGTTCGCGCCCGCCGCGGCCGTCCTCGCGCTGGTGGACGGGGTCTCCCGGCCCCTGGGCGTGCTCCTCGTGCAGAGCGCCGCGCTCGGAGGGCTGGCCACGGCGCTGGCCTTCTTCGCCCGGCGCGCCGGCGTCGGGGCGGGCGAGGAAGCGGGCGCGCCGGGCGGCGCACGCTGGACGCCGGACGCACGCCGCGCGGCCGCCCTGTTCGTCACGGCTCCCGTCCTGCTGGCGCTGGCCGTTCCCTACAGGATCCTCCTCGACAGCCTGCAGAACACGCAGGTGAATCTCCTGGTCCTCGGCCTGGTGGCGGCGGCGTTCGGGCTGCTGGGGTCGGGGCGGCGGTGGGCGGGCGGACTGACGCTGGGGGCGGCTACCTCGTTCAAGGCGGCCCCGCTCCTCCTGCTGGGTTACCTGGCGTGGCGCGGACGGTGGAGGGACCTGGGCGCGGCGGCGGTCGGCGTGGTGGTGTGGTGGGTGGCGCTGCCCGCGCTCCTGCTCGGGATCGGCCGGGCCGGTCCCGCGATCGGCGGGGCCGGTCCCGCGGGCGGCATTCTCGGGTCCTACGCCGCGTGGCTCGGGCACGCCGCCTCGGGAACGCTGCTCGTGCGCGGGAGCAACCAGTCGCTGCTCGCGGTGATCCTGCGGCTGGTCCCGGTCGGCCGCGGGACGGGGATCGCCCTGTTCGCCGTCGTCACGCTGGTCCTGGCGGTCCTCACGCTCGTGGCGTTCGGCCGGCCGCTCCGCCGCGTGGGGCCGCGGCGCGAGGTCGCCGAGCTGGCCGTGATGCTGGTGGCGGTCAGCCTCCTCTCACCCCTCGCCTGGAAGGCCCACTACGTGTCGCTGGCGCCTCTCGTCCTCGTGCTGGCGGCGGAAGCGGCGATGGGAACGGGCACAGGATCCGGCGACGGCCGGAGGAGGAGCGTGGGAACGCTCGTCCTCTTCGCGCTTGCCTTCATGGCGCTCGACCTCAGCGGGCGGGACCTGGTCGGCCGCGCCCTGTCGGCTGCCGCGGAGCAATGGGGGGCCGTCACCTGGACGGCGCTCTCACTCCTGGTGGCCGCTCTATGGTACCTGAGGACGACTGAAGAGCCCGAGGCTCGTCCTGGGGAGGGGAGCCGGGGGCCTCCGGGAGCGGATGTCGAACATTGACAAAGATTGACAAGCTTTGTCAAAGATTGCCAAAGATGGCCATCGCGTTCCGAAGAGGCCCACCACCCCCTCTTTTCCTAGCCCTTGCACACCGGACGGCCGAACATCCCCCGGCCACCCTGATTCTCAGCCGTGGTTTCCGGCTGACGCGGCCACGTGTCGTCGGCCACGTCGCGATCCGGGAAGCGGCAGTGCGGGTCCAGCACGATGCGGTCGATCTTGCGCGGTCCGAAGTCCAGGTGCGCGTCGAAGGTCCGTGAGCCGTCGAACCACACGTCGACCGGATAGCGCACCACGGCGGTCGAGTCGTCCACCATGGTGGCGTGGGTCATCTTCCGGATCGCCGGGCCCTGCGGTGCGAAGTGCACGGCCAGCACGACCGGCGAGGGCATGTCGCCGTCCTGGCGCACGGTCACGGTCGTGCTCGCGCCCGACTGCTGCACGCCCTGGATGGAGCCGTCCACGGCGTCGGTGGTGAACAGCCAGTAGTACCAGAACCAGCCCAGGTCGCGGTGCAGGGCGTGGCTCATGAAGAAGGCGTAGTCCCACGGCGAGGGGTGCTTGAAGCGCCACGCCGCGGCGTACTGGCTCATGGCGCGGGTGACCGCGCTGTCCCCCACGATCCCGCCCAGCATCGACAGCATCATGGGCGCCTTTCCGTACGCCTGGAAGCTGTACATGGGGCCGCCGTAGTTGGCGTCCCACATGAGCGGGGCCTCGCGCTCGTTGCCGCTCACCCGGCCGTACAGCTGGCCGCGGCCGTCCAGGCTCGGCCCGACCGGGAGCCCGCGCAGGTCGTCGGCCGACAGGACGTTCATGTACTGGTTGAAGCCCTCGTCCATGAAGCCGTACCAGGTCTCGTTGGTGCCCAGCGTCATGGGCCACCACTGGTGGCCGGTCTCGTGGTCCGACGCGCCGGTGCTCGACATGATGAACATCGGGTACTCCATGCCGAGCTCGGGCCCGTCCACGTCCGTGAGGACGGGGAAGGCGTACGGGATCCACAGCTTCGAGTAGAACTCGAGCGCGTGGCGGATGCGCGCCGGGGCCGGGGCGTACGCCTTCGCGTGGCCGGGCAGGTACATGACGTTGACCGGGACCGGACCCCGGTCCGGGATGGTGGCGCGGGTGGCGTCCCACAGGAACTGGTTCGAAGTGGCCCAGCCCACGTCCCCGACCGTGTCGGCCACGAAATGCCAGGTCAGCCGGTCCCCGGCCGCCGTCGCCTTGCCGGGGCCGAGCTCATCGGGGCCCACCACGTGGATGGTCGAGTCCGAGTCGAGCACGTGCGAGAGCCGCTCGCGCTCGGTGGAGGTCAGGACCTGGTCGGGGTTCTGCAGCACCCCGGTCGCGCCCACCACCCAGCCGGCGGGCACCTCCACCTTCAGGTCGAAGTGCCCGAAGTCGTTGTAGAACTCGGACGGGCCCAGGTAGGGGTCGGTGTCCCAGCCGCCCTGGAACAGGTCGTCGTACATGGCTACCTGCGGGTACCACTGGCCCACCTGGTAGAGCGAGTCGCCCCAGGCGCCCATGCGCTCCCCGCGCTCGCCGGCGGGCACCTTCGGCACCGTGAAGTGCCAGTCCGCCTCCAGGGTGAAGCTGTCGTGCGCGGCCACCGGCGTGGGCAGCGTGATCAACGCCACCGTGGCCGACGTGTCGTAGGCGGCCAGGATCACCTTGGGCGGGGTGGTGTCCCTCCGGAAGCGGCGGCGGGGCGGCGGGTTCAGGTTCACCGGCTGGCCGTCGAACGAGAGGCTCGTCAGCGTGATGCCATCGGTCATCGACGGCATGGGGCGCTCGCGGACCGCGTCGGGCGCGAAGATGTTCTGGTAGAGCCGCAGGACGATGGTAGCGCATGGTGCTGTCGCTCCGGTTCTGCACCGTCACCCGCTCGTGTCCCGTGACCACGCCCGTCGACGGGTCGAGGCTGGCCTGGATGGCGTAGTCCGTCCACAGCTGCCAGTAGTTGGGTCCCGGCCGCCCGGTGGAGTCGCGGGTGCCCGCCGCGAACGCCCGGCGGATCATGTCCGTCATCGGGATGTCGTGACGGATCGGACGGGCCGGCCAGCTGTGCGCGGCCTGCGCGGGCGCCGGGCGGGCCCGGGCCTGCGCCGAGGCGGGTCGGCTCCCGCCGAGCAGGAGGAGCGCCGCGAGGCTCCCGGCGGCGACGACGGACAGGGCGGAACGCGGGACGGACGACGAGCGGCGCATCGTGTCTCCTGGGCCGAGGTCGGTGTCGCGGCCCGGATCCCTCGAGCCGGGAGCCGGGCATCCGCGCCTCGCCCCTCCGGGCGGGGCGCCGAACAGAGATACAACGGACGCTGGCCCGTGGCGACCCCGGGTCCCCGCGCCGGCGGGCCGGGATGCCCTGTAGGCGGCGAGCCGGGTCGCGCTATATTCGGTTCCATGCCAGGCCGCGCCACGGATCGCCCACGACGTCTCTTCATTCCCGAGGAGTCCTTCGAGTGCCCCGACGACCGCTCGACCACCGCGCTCTCCGCTCGACCCTCCGCGCCGCGAGCCTCTCGCCTGCGGCGCTCATCCTGCCGGCCCTGATGGTCGCGGCCGGCCCCACGAGCTCTTCGCGCAGGGGGCCGGCACCTACACCTTCCGGATGCAGGTCGGCGGCCAGATGATGGGGACCGAGGTGGTCCACCGCAGCCCGGTTCGGGTCGAGGTCGACCTCGTGAGCCTCCTGGGCGCGGGCCGGATCCACTACGTCCTCACCGTCGCCCCGGGCGGCCGGGTCCCGGCTATGACGGCGGTCATCTACGGCGCCGCGGAGGACACGGCGCCGGCCGAGACCATCGATCTGCAGTTCGAGGACGACTCGGCCGTGGCGACCCTGTCGGGCCGGATGTCGAGGGTCGAGCGGCTGGCCACCCGGCCGGGCGCCATGCCCTACATCAACCCGTCGGCCGCCATGATCGAGCAGGCCCTCCGGCGGGCCAGGCATCCTGGGCGCGGCGCCGGGCAGGTAGACACCGTGCCCATGTTCGCCGTGCAGGGCGGGAGCACGCGCCCGCGCGGTGACCTGGGGCGGGCCGACTCGGCCGTGCTCGGCATGGGCGGGGTGGAGATGCGCGCCCACTTCTCCGCCGGGGGGGACGTGGAGTCCCTCGACATCCCGGTCCAGAACGTCCGCTTCGAGCGAGTCGAGGGCGCCCACCCGCTCCAGCCGGAGAAGATCGACTACGGGCCACCCGAGGGTGCGCCGTACGCGGCCGAGGACGTGACGGTGCATACGCCGGCCGGCCTCGATCTCATGGGGACGCTCACCCTCCCGGACACGTCGGCCGGTCCCGTGTCGGCCGTGGTCACGATCACCGGCTCGGGCGCCGAGGACCGCGACGAGCGCATCCCCTTCGTCCACGGCTACCGGCCCTTCTGGCAGATCGCCGACACGCTGGGCCGGCGCGGCATCGCGACCCTGCGCCTGGACGACCGCGGCGTGAACGGCTCGAGCCCGGGCCCGACTCGGCCACCTCGGCCGACGACGCCGACGACATCCGGGCGGCGGTGGCGTGGCTGCGGGGCGGCCGGGGATCGACGGGAAGCGCATCGCGCTGGTGGGCCACAGCGAGGGCGGTCTCATCGCGCCGATGGTCGCGGCCACCGATCCGTCCCTGGCGGGCATCGTGCTCCTGGCCGGGCCGGCCTACACGGGGCGGCGCATCCTGGACTACCAGTACCGCAGCGGGATCGAGCGCGCGCCGGGCTTCTCGCCCGCCGAGCGCGACTCCGCCTGGCGAAGGTGCCGAGCCAGATCGCGGCGGGGGCGAAGCGGAGCGCCTGGCTCCGCTTCTTCTCTCCCACGACCCCGTGCCGACGGCCCGGACGGTCCGGGTTCCCGTCCTCATCCTGCAGGGGGAGACCGACCACCAGGTGACCCCGGAGCAGGCCGACACCCTGGCCGCGGCCTTCCGGGGGGGCGGCGACCCGGATGTCACGCTGGAGAAGTATCCGGACACCGATCACCTCTTCCTGGCGGACTCCTCCGGGATCCCGAGCGGCTACGCCGCGCTTCCCTCGCACGCCGTCCGTCCAGAGGTGCTGGGCACGATCGCGGACTGGCTGGCGGAGCACCTGAAGTGAGGGGCGCCCGGGCGGTCCTGGCGGTCGCGGCACTCCTCGCGCTCCTGGCCGGGGCCTGCCGTCCCGCCGCATCGCCCTCCTCTCCGTCGTCCCTCTCCGGCGACTGGGACTGGTACCGGACCATGGGCGCCACGCCCACGGGCGGCTGGGAGGGCCGACGCCGCTTCGCCTTCGCCCACTTCGAGGGCCCCGAGGCGGCCGGTGCGTGGCTGAAGCGCCGCTCGGGCGAGACCATGGAGACGATCGACTCGGTGGCGGTCACCGGGGACTCGGTGGTCCTCGACTTCGCCCCGGAGGCGGGTGGGGAGACGGCGACCTTCCGCGGCGCCTGGACGCCCGCCGGCGCGGCGAGCGGCGCCGAGACGGACACCCTCGCCGGCTTCCTGTACCGGGGCGGGACGCCGACCGAGCGCGTGTGGTTCGTGCGGCGCTCCTCGCCGGCCGACTTCGAGCCCCCCATCCGGCTGTGGCCGGGGCCCCTGTCGGACTCGACCTACGACGTGACGATCGACCCGGCCGTCCCCATGCACGCCCGCGACGGGACGCTCCTCATGAGCTTCGTAGGCCGGCCGGTGGGGAAGGGCCCGTTCGGCGTCGTCATGGAGCGGACCCCGTACCTGCGCTGGGACACGGCGGCGGCCACCTTCTGGGCGTCGCGCGGCTACATCTACGTGAAGCAGGACGTCCGGGGGCGGGGCGGCTCGGGCGGAGTCCTCGACATGAACGACATGCAGATGGAGGACGGCTACGACGCGGTCGAGTGGGCCGCCCGGCTGCCGGGCTCCAACGGCAGGGTCGGCATGGTCGGCCGCTCCAACCCCGGCCTGTACGCGTGGTACGCCGCCATCGCCGCTCCCCCGCACCTGGCCGCCATCGCGCCCCAGGTGGCCACGGCCGATCCCGTCCGTCTCGTTCCCTACATCGACATGGTGTTCTCGCCCACGATCGTCCCGTGGCTGTGCCTGACGAAGGTGAAGGACAGGCTGTCGGACATGAGCGACGTGGCCGAGGTGAAGGCGTTCCGGCACCTGCCGGTCATCGACGCCGACACCCTGGCCGGCTGCCCGCGCCGCCAGTTCTGGCTGGACTGGTTCGACCACCAGAGCCAGGACGCCTACTGGAAGCGGCTCGGGGTCGAGAACCACCTGGACCGTGTGAAGGTGCCCGTGCTGGGCATCGCCGGCTGGCACGATGACGCGCGCGGCACGATCCGGAACTACACGGTGATGAGCCATCATCCGCACCACCCCTTCCTCCGGGTCGTGATGGACGCCGGCGCGCACAAGGGGATCGACTACGTGCACGGTCACTTCGGCCCGCGCGCCCGCATCCAGCCGCGCCTCCTGCAGCTGCGCTGGTTCGACCACTACCTGAAGGGGATCGACAACGGCGTGGACCGGGAGCCACCGCTCGACTTCTTCCTCATGGGGCCCAACGTGTGGACGAAGGAGGAGGCGTGGCCGCTGGCGCGAACGAGGTGGACGCCCTTCTACCTGCACTCGGGCGGGAACGCCAACACCTCGGCGGGGGATGGGACCCTGGACACGGTCCCGCCGCGACCCGGTGCGGGAGCGGGCGCCGCGGCCGACACCTTCACCTACGATCCGGGCGATCCCACCCCGTACCTGGTCGACGCGCGCGAGCTGGAGCTGTCGCTCAACGAGGACTACGCGGCCGTCGAGCGCCGACGCCGCGACATGCTCGTGTTCACCACGGCGCCTCTGCGGGACTCGCTCCGCATCGAGGGCCCGATGACCGCCACCCTGTGGGCGGCCACGGACCGGAGGGACACGGACTGGCACGTCATGATCCTGGACGTCCACCCGGACGGGAAGGCCATGCGGATCCAGGACGGCATCGTGCGGGCCCGGTTCCGGAACGGCTTCGACCGGCCCGAGCTCCTCACGCCGGGAAGGGTCGAGAAGTACGAGATCAATGTGTGGTTCACGGCGATGGTGCTGCCGCCGGGACACCGGCTGCGGGTGACGGTGGAGTCGGCCGCGTTCCCGAAGTATGACCGGAACCTCAACACCGGCGGCGACAACGAGCGGGATACGACCTACGTGTCCGCCCACCAGCGCGTCCTGCACGACGCCGCGCACCCCTCGCACGTGACGTTGCCGGTGATCCCCGGGTGAGAGGGGCGGTAGAGAGGGGAGGCACCCTCTTTCGGGCACCAATGGCCAGGATTGTCAGAGAATGTCCAACTTTGTCATTCCTTGACAAGGATGGACATCAGCTCCCGGAGGACCCCCGCGCTTCCCCCTCCTTCTCCCCCTCGCTCTCTCCCTCCCGGGCCTCCACATAGGCCGCCTCCAGCGCCCAGAACGCCGCCAGCGCGGCCTCCAGCCTTCGCTTGCGGAGATGGCGCGCGAGCCGGCGCAGGCTCCAGTGGCCCACGGCCGTCGGCACGGGAAAGGGGAACAGGCGCCCGCGGTCCAGGTCCACGAGGAGGGGGAAGGGAGCCGGCGGGGCCGCGGAGGGCTCGGCGGTCGGGTCCCGGACGAGGAAGTTGTCGACGTGCAGGTCGGGGTGCCATCCCCCGGCCGCGTGCAGGCCGGCCGCCGTGCGGCCGAGGGCGCGCATGAGGGAGGTCGCCGCGTCCGCCGCCACCCCCTCCGGCGTGGGGGCGGTCGCGTCCAGGCTCGCCAGCACCTCGCCGGCCGGCCGCGCGCCGTCCACGAAGCGGGTGATGAGCGCGGCCCGGTAGCCGGGCCCGAGCTCCTCCCGGACGCAGGCCAGCGGCTCGACCACCGGGACGCCCCGCCGGCGGAGCCGCTCGGTCACGACCAGCTCCCGCTCGCCCCGCCGGCCCAGCAGGTAGCGCCGCCGGCTGAAGCGCCGGGCCAGCCCGCCGCGCCGGTACGGCCGGACGACGGCCTCTCCCGGTGGCTCGGTGGGCACCACGGCCACGGGGCCCCGGCCCGAGTCGGTGTCCAGGAGCCGGGCGCCCCGCCCCTCGAGCCGCGTCACCAGCTCCCGGGGCTCGAGATCCGCGGCCTCCAGCAGCCCGGCCGCGTCGAAGGTGCCGGCGAAGTCGGTCCGCACGAGGGCGGAGCGGCGTCCCTCGCGGCGGACCACGAACCGGTCCGCGAGGTCGGCGGGGAGGGCGGAGGCGGGAGGGGCGTCGGCGCGTGCCATGCCCCGAAGATGCCGCGCCCGCCGTCCATCCGCGATGCGGGGAGGCGCGCGCCGCGCCGTCTCGTCTCGCGCGGCGTCCCCGATTTGTACGGCCCGGGCCGGCGCGGTAGCTTTCCCGGCCCATGATCCCCCCTCTGTCCGGATTCTCGATCGTCAAGAACGCCAGCCTCCAGGAGTACCCCGTCGAGGTGGCACTCCGGTCGGCGCTCCCGCTTGTCGAGGAGCTCGTCGTGGACGTGGGGGTGTCCGAGGACGATACGCTGGATCGCGTGCGGTGCTGGGCGGAGGCGGAGGGTGCGGGGCGGGTCCGGGTCCTGGAGCGCGACTGGGGTGCGGAGCGGGGCCGGTCCACGGTCGTCCACTCCGAGGAGACCAACGCAGCCATGGCGGAGTGCCGGAACGACTGGGTCCTGTACATCCAGGCCGACGAGGTGCTGCACGCGGAGGACTACGAGGCCTTCCGCGAGGCGCTCGGCGCGGCGGACCGCGACCCCCGGGCCGAGGGGCTGCTGTTCGACTATCTGCACTTCTACGGCTCGCCGGACTGGGTCCTGTGGGGCCGACGCTCCTACCGGCGAGAGGTACGGGTGGTGCGGCGCTCGAGCGGGATCCGCTCGGTGAGCGGCGCGCAGGGCTTCATGGTCGGGGACCGCAAGCCGCGCGTCCTGCCGGCACGGGCGCGGATGTTCCACTACGGCTACGTGAAGAGCCTCCGGGCGCTGACCGAGAAGCGCAAGCTGGGCGCGCGCTACGCGGGGAGGGACGACTCGGCGGTGGACCCGTTCCGCTGGCGCCGGCACGGCGGGCTCGTCCGCTTCGAGGGCACCCACCCCCCGGCGGCGCGCGCCTGGATCGCCTCGGAGGCGTGGCCCTTCGACCCGGAGGCCTCGCCGCGCCCGGAGCTCACGCCATACGAGCTCAAGGTGCGCGTGTCGGACGCTATCGAGCGCCTCACGGGGCGGCGGCCGTTCGAGCACCGGAACTACATCCTGCTGGAGTAGAGAGGTGAGGGCGGGCGTCCGGTGAGGATCGGCCTGTGGTTCCACTCGACCGTGCCGGTGCGCCGCTACGGCGGGACGCAGCGGGTGGTGGTGTGGCTCGCCGACGCCCTGGCCGAGCTGGGACACGAGCCCGTGCTCCTCACCCCGCCGGGCTCCCGGTCGCGGACGGCGGAGGTCGTGGCCCTCCCCCGGAAGGTGATGCGCCGGGCCGAGGCCGAGCCCGGGTTCGAGCTGGACGCGCACCTGCCGCCGGGCCTCGACGTGATCCACTTCCACTCGGTGGCGGCCGCGCGCACGGGCCTCCCGCGTCTCACCACCATCCACGGGAACGGGGAGCCGGGCTCCTTCGGGCCCGACGCGGTGTTCGTCTCCCGCGACCACATGGAGCGCATGGGCGGCAGCCGCTACGTCCTCCACGGTCTCTCCCCGGACGACTACACCTTCCGGGAGAGGAAGGAGGAGTGGCTCCTGTTCCTGGCCAAGGTGCGATGGAAGGTGAAGGGGGTGGACCGCGCCGAGCGGGTGGCGCGGGCGGCCGGCGTTTCGCTGGTGATCGCCGGGGGGTGGCGCCCACACCCGTTCGAGCGGAGCATCCGGTCGGTGGGCATGGTGGGCGGCGAGCGCAAGCGGGAGCTGCTGGCGGACGCGCGGGCGCTCCTGTTCCCGGTGCGCTGGGACGAGCCGTTCGGGCTGGCGGTGATCGAGGCCCTCGCCTCCGGGACGCCCGTCCTGGCCAGCCGGCGCGGCTCCCTGCCCGAGCTGGTGAGCCCGGAGACCGGCTTCCTGTGCGCGAGCGAGGAGGAGTTCGTGGAGGCGGTAGCCGAGCTGGACCGCATCGAGCCGGGGGCGTGCCGTGCCCGGGTGGAGGAGCGCTTCACGGCGCGCCGCATGGCCGAGGACTACCTGCGGCTGTACCGCGAGGCCGCGGGAGGTGGCCTCGGGCCGGAGGAGAGCGCCGGAGGCGGCGCGTGAGCGGGCGCGCGGGCTCGACGGGCGTGTCCGTGGCGATGATCGCCACGGACGAGGAGGACCGGATCGACCGGGCCCTGGCCTCGGTGGCGTGGGCCGACCAGGTGGTGCTGGTCGACGGCGGGAGCTCCGACCGCACCCCGGAGATCGCACGAGAGGCCGGCGCCCGCGTGCTCGGCACGGATCCGCCGTGGCCTGGCTACGCCGCTCAGCGCCGCCGCGCCATCGAGGCCGCGGCCGGCCCCTGGATTCTGGTCCTCGACGCCGACGAGGAGGTCACCCCGGAGTTCGCCCGGGAGATCCGGGATGTGGTCGGCACCCCGGCCGGCGGCCCCGCCGGCTACGAGATCACCTTCCACACCCGATACCTGGACCACTGGTTCGGGCGCCGGGGCTGGTACCGGGAGCGGCACCTGAGGCTGGCGCGCAAGGACGCGCTCCGGGTGACCGAGCGGCGCGTGCACGAGGGGCTCGAGGTGGCGGGCCCGGTCGGGCGGCTGCGGGGCCCGATCCGCCACTACAGCTACCGGAGCGTCGCCCACCACCAGGCCAAGATGGCCGAGTACGCCCGGCTCAAGGCGAGGGACCTCCGCGAGCGCGGCCGGCGCGGCACCCCGGCCTCGGCCTGCGCGCACGCTCTCGGCCGCCTGTTCGGCGGCTACCTGCTCCAGGGCCGCTTCCTGGACGGCTGGGCCGGCCTCGCCCACGAGCTCCTGGCCGCGGAGGCCAGCCTGCTGGCCTACCTGGAGCTGTGGGAGCTGGGGCGGGGCGAGGATGCCTGACCTCCCGACCGTCCTCCACGTGGATGCGGCGCGGGAGTGGCGCGGCGGCCAGAACCAGGCGCGCCTCCTCGTCTCCGAGCTGGCCCGCCGCGGACTGGAGCAGGCGCTGGCCGCCCGGCCGGATTCCCGACTGGCCGCGGAGGTGGATGCGCTGGGCGTCCGGGTCGTCCCCCTCCGGTGGCGTACGGGGCTCGATCCGGCCGCCGTGGTCGGCCTCGCGCGGGAGCTCGGGGCCGGTGGCTGGGACGTCGTGCACGCACACAGCTCCCACGCCCTGCAGACCTCCCTGCTCGCCCTGGCGCTGGCGGGCGGTCGTTCCGCGCTGGTCGGGTCCAGGCGGCTGGACTTCCCGCTGCGCTCGCCGGCCGTGTGGAGGCGGGCGGACGTGGTGCTGGCCGTGTCCTGGGCCGTCCGCGACGTGCTGGTGACCGGGGGGCTCGAGCCGGCCCGGGTGCGCGTCGTCCACGACGGGGTGGACCTCCGGGAGACGAAGCCCCGCCCCGTCCCGGGTCCGGATGCCCGTTCCGGGTCCGGCGCTCCCGGGCGCCTGCGCCGGGCGGCGGGCGCCGGGCCCGGCGACCTCCTGGTGGGGACGGCCGGGGCGCTGGTCGGCCACAAGGACCACGCCACCCTCCTCCAGGCCGCCGCCGAGGTGGTGCACGCGCGCCCGGAAGCGCGCTTCGTGGTGGCCGGCGAAGGGCCGCTGCGCCCGGAGCTGGAGCGACTGGCGGAGACGCTCGGTCTGGGGCCGCGGGTGTCGCTTCCAGGGCACCTGCCCGACGTGGCCGGCTCCCTGGCCGAGCTCGACCTGTTCGTCCTCTCCTCCAGCGGCGAGGGGCTCGGCTCGGCCTCGCTCGAGGCGCTGGCCGCGGGCGTCCCGGTCGTGCTGACCCGGGCCGGCGGCCTGGTGGACGTGGCCGGGGATGTCCTCCCCTCGGTTCCGCCCGGCGACTCGGCCGCCCTGGCTGCCGCGATCCTCCGGCTCCTGGCCGATCCGGAGGCTCGCGCCCGGGTCGCTCGGGCCGGCCGGGAACGGGTACGGGCGTTTTCGGCCGCGGCCATGGCCGAGCGAACGCTGGACGCCTACCGGGCGGTGGCGCTTCGGCGGCGGGAGGAGGCCCTGGTGGCTCGCGCCTACCGCCGCGCCGAGCCGTGAGCGGGGCGCGGGGTCGGCTCGAGTACCTGGGCGCGAGGGCGCTCGAGGCCGGATTCTCGGCCCTTCCGCCGCGCGCGGGAGAGGCGGTGGGCGTCGCGCTCGGCGCCGCGGCCCGCGCGGCGGGCGTGCGCGCGGAGGTGGTGCGGCCGCAGATCGCCGCCGCGTTTCCGGGACGTGACGCCGCCTGGGTGGAGGAGACCGCGTCGGCCTGCTACCGTCACTTCGGCCGGGAGGCGGCCGCGCTCGCCCGCATGTCACGCCTGGATCCCGCGCGCCTGGTGACGGGCACGCGGGGCGTCGAGGTCCTGCGCGGGGCGCTGGCGGGAGCCGGAAGCCCCGGAGGCGGACGGATCATCGTGACCGGCCACCTGGGCAACTGGGAGCTGGGGGGGGCGCTGCTGGCCGGGCTCGGGCTCCCCGTGCTGGCGGTGGTGAAGCGTCAGGCCAACCGGCGCTTCGACCGGCGGCTGGAGGGGCTGCGGCGCCGGCTGGGGATCGAGACGGTGACCATGGCGCGGGCGGGGCACAGGATCCCGGAGGCTGTGGCCGGGGGCGCGGTCGTGGCTCTGGTGGCGGACCAGGACGCGGGGAGCCGCGGCGTGTTCGTGCCCTTCCTGGGCCGGCCGGCGTCCACGTTTCGCGGCCCGGCGTACCTGTCCCTGCGGACGGGTGCGCCGCTGATGTTCGGGTTCGTGGTCCGCGACGGAGAGGGCTACCGCACGGAGATCGAGGAGGTGGCGCACGCCGGGGCGCCCGACGCCGAGGCGGTCGCCGGGGACGCCGTCGCCGCCGAGGCGGAGCTCACCCGCCGCTGGGTGGGCCGCCTCGAGGCCGCGGTGCGCCGCTGGCCGGGCCAGTACTTCTGGTTCCACCGGCGCTGGAAGACGCGCCCTCCGGGCGAGCGCAGGGCCGACGGCGCGCCGGGCGAGCGCTGACCGGCACGGAGGGAGGCGGCGAGGGTACGCAGGATTGCGGGACGTGCTGGGGGGCCGGGCCTCGTCGGGCCGCGGCCCACGACGGGCGATGTAACGAAGACGAGGTCACCTTGATCTACATCGGACTCCCGGTCCACGACGAGCGGCACACGATCGGGCCCCTGCTGTGGCGCATCCGAAAGGTGCTGCTGGAGCAGGGCGGAGACTTCCACCTGGTGGTCGTGGACGACGCGTCCACGGACGGGACCGACCGGGCGCTCGAGCCGTATCGGCGCATCCTCCCCCTCACCCTCATCCACCACGAGGCTCGCAAGGGCTATGCGGCCTCGCTGGAGCGCATCGTCCGGGAGGTTCTGGAGCGCTCGGGCTACCACCGCCGCGATGCGCTCCTCACCCTGCAGGCCGACTTCACCGACGCCCCGGAGGCCATCCCGGAAATGATCCGCCGCTTCCGGAGCGGGGCCGACCTGGTGGTCGGCGCTCCACGCCTCGACCGCAGGCCCCCGACCGCGGTGCGGCTGGGCCGGGCGGGAGCCTCGTTCCTGACCCGCTCGCTCCCGGCGGCCCACGAGGTGGAGGATCCCCTCGGCGGGTTCCGGCTCTACCGGCTGTTCCTGCTGGAGCGGGCACTCCGGGAGGCGTCCGGCGCGGACGGTCGGCTGTTGCGGCACCAGGGGTGGGCGGCCAACGCCGAGCTGCTCGTCCGCGTCCTCGCTCACGCCCGCAGGGTGGAGGAGGTGGAGTTCCCGCTCACCTACACGCGCCGCTATAGGGAGAGCCGGTTCCGGGCCCTCCCGGAGCTGTGGGGGCTGGTCAGGGTCGGCCTGGACCGCGGGCTGCGCAGGGCCGCGCGCGGCGGCGACGGGCCGGAGCAGGCGCTGGAGGCCGGAGGCGGGTCGGGGTGACGCGGCGGGCTCGCGCCGTTCCCACGCTGCCGGCCGCCGCGGCCGCCGCGGCCGCCGTGCTCCTGGCGACGGCGCCCGCCGCCGGGGCCGACACGACCCGGGTCGACACGCTGGCCCCCGACACCACCGCGGAGGCGGCCTGGCCCTTCCGCGTCGGGGAGCGGGCCACCTACGCCGTGACCCTCGGTCCGGTGAAGGTGGGCGGCGCCTCCCTGGCGGTCGAGGCGGCCGACACGATCCGGGGGACGCCCACCTGGCGCGTCGCCATGGCGCTCCGGGGCGGCACCTTCTTCTATCACCTGGACGATCGTCAGGTGAGCTGGATCGCGCCACGGCCCTTCCGGTCCCTGCGCTTCGAGCAGCACCTGAGGGAGGGAAGCTACCGTCGAGACCGCAGGTACTGCCTGGACCAGCGCGCGGGGCGCTACTGGCGCTTCGACCGGGCCGACGACGGGGGCTGGCGCTCGCCGCCCGGTGACGACGACCGGGACGAGGGGATGCCGATGCCCCCGGCCGCCCTGGACGAGATCGCCTTCCTGTACTTCGCCCGCACGCTGTCCCTCGCGCCTGGCACGACGTACCGCTTCGCCCGCTACTTCGAGGCCGAGGGGAACCCCGTGGTGCTCGAGGTGCTCCGGCGCGAGACCATCACGGTCCCCGCCGGACGCTTCCGGACCGTCGTCGTCCATCCGATCATCAGGACCGGAGGGATGTTCGGCGAGGGGGGCAAGGCGGAAGTGTACTTCAGCGACGACGAACGGCACGTGGTGGTCCAGCTGGCGACATCCATGAAGGTGGGCAGGCTGAATCTCTACCTGAAGGACTACCGGCCGGGCGAGGAGCCGGGCACCGTACGGCCCGACTCCGTCGCCCCCGCCGACGCGCTCAGTCCATCGGGAGCGCCCCCGCCGGCATCTCCACCTTCGTGTAGCCCGCCGGAGGCTGGAACAGGCTCGCGTCCAGCGAGGCGGTAGACAGGTCCTGGAGCTTCGTCGTGCTCTGGAACAGGAGGGCACGACCGGCCTGGTCGTTCCCCTCCGCCTTCTTCTCGATCTTCTTCTCGATCTTCTTCTTGAAGAATCCCCCCAGGCCGCCGCCGCCGGAGTCCTCCTTCTTCTGGGCCTCCTGCGCGCTCTTGCCGCTGGCCTCGGTCTCGATCTTCAGGACCGTCAGTATCGGCGCGCCCTCGAGCTTGGATGCGTCCGTGGCCAGCTTCGCGTAGCTGTCGGCCGCCTCGGGACTGGACTGCGCCAGGAGCTTGCCGATGCCGGCGGTCGAGGCGCGCCAGGACTCACCCAGCTTCTCCGCCAGCTTCTTGTAGAAGGCGTGCACCTGGTCGTAGGCCGTCACGTCCTTCGCCAGCCACATGTCCGAGGTCGCGTACAGGGTGGCGGTGTCGGACTTCACGGTGTCCGCCCCCTGGACGGTCATGCTGAGCACGGCCTCGTCGCATTCGTGGCCGTCGATCGTCTGCGTCTTGCCCGTCCGGTCGAGCTTCACGCTGCCGGTGACCTTCACGTGGCTGGAGTCGGCCGGCGCCCCGGACGGCGCCGAGGCGGTGTCCTCCTGCTGGCCGGCGGCCTCCTGACTGGCCTGGTCCGCGGCCTCCTGGAGGCGCTTCCGGAACTCGTCGAAGGTGAGGACGCTGTATTCCTTCTTCGCGTGGTCGACGTCGATGAACATCTCTCGGTCCAGGTCGATGATCTTCGACCGGTCGCCGCTGTCGATGCGCAGGACGTTGCCCTTGAGGAAAGTCGTGTCGGTGTGGGGCTTGCCGACCCCCATGAACCGAGCGGCGGCGCCCAGCGTTCCGCCCAGCTTGAAGGTGGTCTCCGTCTCGTAGCGGACGTCCTGGGCCCGGGCCTGGACGGACCCGACCGCGAGGAGCGCCAGCGCCACGACCAGCGCCCGCGAGCGGTGCATCTTTGAATACATGGTGGACCTCTGAACCGTGGCCCCTCGGCCACGCGCCGGTTGGGCCGTGCCCGGGTCGCCGCGGCGGGTTCCGCGGCGCGGCGCGGCCCGGCCGGACCCGGGTGGATCCGACCGTCCCTCAAGTTAGCGAAACCCGGGGGCGGGAACAGGGTCCGCCGGGCCCCGGCGGTTTTGCCCGCCTCCGCTTTGGCCGGTATATTCAAGCATGCGGGACCTCCCGCGCCCGGGGGGCGTAGGACGATCCGCGATCACACGAAACCAGTTGAATCGGAGGAGCGTTTGGGTAAAGGCAAGTACGAACCGACGGACCTGGAACGGGCACGCGACGAGCTGTTCAGCCACATCCGGCGGTGCGGCGTCCTCGAAGCCGAGGACGGCCAGCGGGAAGAGTGGATGCAGGATACGATCGAGTTCCTGGCCGAGAGGTATCCGAACCTGTCACGTCAGGAGCTGGGCGAGCTGAAGAAGATCGGTGATCGGTATTGCCGTCCGGCGATCCCCCACGGGGATGCCGATGCGCGCGCTGCTTGGGACGAAGTCGAGACCGACGAGGTCACCGCAGCCTGAACCGGCCTGACCGACGGTCGCATCGGCGGGATGCGTCGGCCCGGGAGCCGCTGTACGGTTCCGGGCCTGACGCGCCGACTCGATCGGATTCGAGCCCGGCGGACTCCGCGTCCGCGGTCGGCGAATCCCACTTTCTCGGATGGATCCGGCTCTAGCCTTCAAGCTGCTGGCCGTTCTGCTCCTCGTGGGGGCGAACGGCTTTTTCGTGGCGGCCGAGTTCGCCCTGGTCAAGGCGCGCCGCACGCGCATTCAGGAGCTGGCCGAGGGGGGCGACCTCCTGGCTCGCGCCGTCCAGGCGGCACAGGCCGACCTGGACCGGTCCATCTCCGGCACGCAGCTCGGCATCACGATCGCCTCGATCGGGCTGGGCTGGATCGGCGAGCCGGCCATCGCCGACACCCTCTCCGGCCTGTTCGCCCGCCTGCCCGGCTTCTGGTCCGGGATCGCGACCCACGGGGTCGCCGTGGCGATCGCCTTCGCGCTCATCACCTTCCTGCACATCGTGCTCGGGGAGCTGGCGCCCAAGACGGCCGCGCTGCTGCGCCCCGAGACCGTGAGCCGCTACGTGGCCGTGCCTCTGAACCTGTTCAACCGCTTGACCGCGCCCGCCGTGTGGCTCCTGAACAGCTCGGCGGGGCTCGTGGTGCGGGCGTTCGGGTGGGGCTCGGCCGGGGGCGGGGAGCACATCCACAGTCCGGAGGAGATCCAGATGCTCCTGCACCAGAGCCTCGAGGGCGGGGTGGTCGAGCAGGACGAGGAGGCGATGATCCACGGCGTGTTCGAGCTCACGCGCACGGTGGCGCGCGAGGTCATGACGCCGCGCACCGACATCGTCGCCGTCCGGCACGACGCCAGCCTGGACGAGGTGCTGGCGGCGGCGGCCGATTCGGGCTTCTCGAGGCTCCCGGTGTACCGCGAGTCGATCGATGACGTCGTGGGCGTGGTGCTGGTCAAGGACCTGCTCCCGTGGCTGCGCCGGCAGGACCGGAGCGGCTTCCGGGCGGACCGCGCCGCTCGGGAGGCCTACTTCGTGCCCGACACGAAGCCGGTGGACGACCTGCTGGCCGAGCTGCGGCGCCACAAGGTCCACATGGCGGTGGTGGTGGACGAGTTCGGCGGCACGGACGGCATCGTGACCCTGGAGGACCTCGTCGAGGAGATCGTCGGAGACATCTACGACGAGCACGACATTGCCCAGGCCGAGATCCGGGTGGAGCTGGACGGCCGCATCCTCGTGGACGGCGGGGCGGCCCTCTCGGACCTGGAGCAGGAGTTCGACCTCCCCGAGGTCGGAGAGGAGTACGACACGGTGGCCGGCTACGTGATCGGCGAGCTGGGGCACATTCCCGAGCCGGGGGAGCGCGTGCCCCTCGGCCCGGCCGTGCTCGAGGTGCTGGAGACGCGCGACCGTCGCGTGACCCGGCTCGAGCTCCACAGGCCGGGGCCCGGGTCGGCTCCCGGCGACGCGGCGTCGAGCGGAGCGCGGCCGGCCGGGGACGGGGGACGGGACGGCGCGATCGCGAAGTGATATCCTTAGGGGACTTCATTTCGGACGGAGGTGGACCGGGCGATGGGACGGGATCTGTGGGAGTGGGAGGAGTACGACGCCCGCGCGCAGGACGAGTACGACCGCGGCGCCTTCGACGAGGCCCTCCAGACCCTGCACGAGGGGCTGGCGCTCCACCCCGGGTCGCCGGAGCTGTGGGTGTCGCTGGGCTACACCCAGCTGGCCCGCGAGGCGTACGCATGGGCGCGTGAGGCGTTCGTCCGGGCCCTGGGGCTCGAAGAGGACCACGAGGAGGCCCTCGTCGGCCTGGGCGACGTCCTGCTCAAGCTGGGCGAGCGTGCCCGCGCCTTTCGCTGCTTCGGCCGCGTGCTCGAGCTCGGCTTCGGCTCCGACCCCGACCTGCTCCTCGCCATGGCGCGGGCTCTCTACCGCGAGGAGTTGTACGAGCGCGCGGTGACCCTCTACCGGATGGCGCTCGGCGCGGCGGAGGCCGCCGCCGGCGCGTCCACCGACGACGTGTCCTCCGACGAGGGAGTCCGGGTCGGGGCGGACGGCGTCCCGACGGCCGGTGACGTGACCGTGGCGGAGGCCGCCGCCGAGCTGGCTTACGCGCTCTACCAGATGGGCGACGCCGAGGGAGCGCTTCCGCTCCTCGAGGGCGCCCTCGCCCGCCATCCGGAACACCACGAGGCCCGCGTGTTCTACGGAAACCTCCTGTACGACCGGGGCGACTACGAGCGGGCCCTCGAGGAGTTCGAGCGCGTGCCGCCCGACCGGATGTGGGATCCGCTGGCAGTGTGGCGCGCCGTGGAGCTCCTGAGAGGCTTCCGGGGCCTGCCGCCGGACGCCGACGCCATCGAGCCCCTCATGCGCCAGCTCGAGATCCTCACCGAGGAGCCGGCGCCGGAGGAGCGCCTGCTGGCGGAGGTCGAGGCGGCCGCCGATCCCGGGTCGGCGGGCCCTTCCGTGCCCGATCGGAACCAGCTCGACCTGTTCGTCCTGGAGCGGGGCAGGCCCGAAGCCCGAAACCCGGACGTTCACGTCGTAAGAGCCCGTGACGGCAAGCTTTACGCCGGTGACTGGGCGGCCATCGTTCAGGCCATGCGTGACGATTCCATCGATCCGAACGTCTCCATCTTCGACTACATGCGGGACGCCGCGCGCGTCGTCCGCAGCTTGACGGGGATGTCCGTCCCGGACGACGATCCGGAGCGGTTCCTCCGGGCCTCGGCCCGGGCGGGCATCCTGCGCATCGAGCGGTGAGCGCGGTCGCGCTGGGGCGCTTCCTGGCTCGCCGGATGGCGGCCGCGGGCGTGGACCCGAACGGGACGCTCACGGTCGAGGACGTGCGCGCGCGCTTCGTCTCCTACCGGAGCTGCCGGGGGGAGCTCGACCTGGCCACCAAGGCCGAGTACGATCTCGCCCTGCTCGCGATGCTGAACGAGCCGGAGCTGGTCGAGGTGATGGACGAGGGGCTGCGGGAGGCGGTCGGGCGCGAGCTGACCTGCCCCGAGCCCGAGCTCGCCGTGCTGGATGGGTTCGCGGCCTCGATGGTGGGGCTGGGCCCGGCACTCGGCGGCCGGCGCCGCCAGGGGGCGGCCCGGGGGTCGAAGAGGACGAAGCGGCCGGCCGCGGAAGCGGGGGCGGAGGAGCCCGGGAGTGAGGGCGCGCCGGAGGCGGCCGCCTGCCGCGCGTGTGGCGCGGAGCTGCCCCGGAACCGGGAGGCCCGGTTCTGCCCTTACTGCGGTGCGGACCAGGAGATGCCTCGCTGCGCGGCGTGTGGCGAGGAGCTGGAAGCGGAATGGCGGTACTGCCCGGCGTGCGGCCGGGCGGCGGACAGGTGAGCGAGCGGCCCCCTGAAGGGGCTTCCACGGACCGACGCAGCCCGGGAGGCGACGATGCGGAGCCTCAGAGTCATGCTGGTGCCGGCACTGGTCACGGGATGGATGTGGAGTGTCCCTGCGGAGACGACCGTTGCGCCTTCGGGCGTGGCGTCGCTCCAGGCCCTGCCGGCCGGCGTCACGCCCGACATGGTGCGCGAGGGCAAGCGCCTGTTCGGTGGGAACGGGCTGTGCTACACCTGCCACGGGCCCGACGGCAAGGGGCTCCCCAGGCTCGGCTCGAGCCTCACGGACGGGCAGTGGCAGCACTCGGACGGCTCGTACAAGGGCATCGCGGCGACGATCGACAAGGGCGTGTCCGCCGAGCGCTCCTCGACCGGCATCCCCATGCCGCCCAGGGCCGGGGCGGACCTCACCGACGACCAGGTCCGGGCCGTGGCCGGCTACACCTGGACGCTGAGCCACTCGAGCGGCTGAGCGCGCGGGCGCCGAGGGTCGGCCCCGTCCGGACCGGAAGGGGGGCGCACCCGTGATCCGGGTGGCCCTCATCCCGGGCGACGGGATCGGCCCCGAGGTCCTGCGGGAGGCTCGGCGCGTGCTGGACGCCGTGCAGGAGGCCGGGCTAGCCGAGCTCGAGCTCGAGACCTTCCCGCACGGCGCCGACCACTACCTGTCCACGGGCGAGACCCTGGGCGAGGAGACCTTCGTCCGTCTCCGCGACGACTTCGATGCCATCCTCCTCGGCGCGGTGGGCGATCCGCGCGTCCCGGGCAACGAGCACGCCCGCGACATCCTGCTCGGGCTGCGCTTTCGCCTGGACCTGTTCATCAACCTCCGTCCCGTCCGCCTGAGGGCGCCGGACCTCTGCCCCCTGAAGGGGGAGGGGGAGATCGACTTCCTGATCTTCCGTGAGAACACGGAGGGCTTCTACACGGGCGCCGGGGGCCTGCTGCGCGAGGGGACGCCCGAGGAGGTGGCGGTCAGCGAGTGCTTCGCGACCCGGCGCGGCGTGGAGCGCATCGTGCGCGCTGCTTTCGAGCGGGCGCGCGCCGAGGGCCGGAAGCGCGTGACGCTGGGCGACAAGGCCAACGCCGTGCCGCACGTGTACGGGCTGTGGCGGCGGGTGTTTCGCGAGGTGGCCTCCGAGTACCCGGACCTCGAGTCCGAGATGCGCTACGTGGACGCCCTGGCCATGGAGTTCGTGCGCGCCCCGGAGCGATTCGGCGTGGTGGTGGCCGAGAACCTGCTGGGCGACATTCTCTCCGACCTGGGCGCCGAGCTGGTGGGCGGCATGGGCGTGGCTCCCTCGGCCAACGTGAACCCGGGGTCGCACGGCCTGTACGAACCCGTCCACGGCAGCGCCCCGGACATCGCGGGCACGGGGCGTGCAAACCCGATGGGCGCGGTGCTGAGCGCCGCCCTGCTGCTCGCCGACCACGGCGCCGACCGCGCCGCCGCGCGCCTGGAGGAGGCCGTGGACCGTGCCCTGGCCGAGGGCGTGCGCACCCCGGACCTGGGGGGCGATCGCACCACGGCCGCCGTGGGCGAGTGGCTGGCCCGCGCCGTCATCGATTGAGTCCGACACCGACAACGATACCAGTGAGGAGATAGACGATGGGCACGATGGGCTTCGACCGGGACGTGGTGTTCCTCTCCGCGGCGCGCACGCCGTTCGGGACGTTCGGCGGCTCGCTCAAGGACGAGACGGCCACGGACCTCTCCGTCCTCGCCTCGATGGCGGCGGTGGAGCGCTCGGGCGTCGACGCGTCCGAGTTCGGGCAGGTATACATCGGCAACGTCATCCAGACGTCCCGGGACGCCATTTACATTGCCCGGCACGTGGGCCTCAAGTCGGGGCTCCCGATCGAGGTGCCGGCCTGCACCGTGAACCGCCTGTGCGGCTCCGGCTTCCAGGCCGTCATGGACGGGGCGCAGGCGATCCTCCTGAACCAGGGCCGCGTGTGCCTGACGGGCGGGACCGAGTCGATGAGCCAGGCGCCGCACACGGTGCGCGGGGCGCGCTGGGGCCTGCGGCTCGGGCCGTCCAAGCCGTTCGAGGACGTGCTGTGGGAGGCGCTCACCGACCCGTACTGCGGCTACTCCATGGCCGAGACGGCCGAGAACCTGGCCGAGGAGTACGGCGTCACGCGGGAGGAGGTCGACGAGTACGCGCTCCGCAGCCAGAAGGCGGCCAGAGCGGCCTGGGACGCCGGCAAGTTCGACGAGGAAGTGATCCCGGTCACGCTGTCCCGGCGCGGCAAGGAGCAGAAGTTCCACCTCGACGAGCACATGCGGCCCGACACCACGCTGGAGGGGCTGGCCAAGCTCAAGCCGTACTTCAAGGAGGACGGTCTGGTCACGGCGGGCAACGCCAGCGGGATCGGCGACGGTGCCGCCTCCCTGGTCATCGCCGACCGCGAGTTCGCCGACGCCCACGGCCTCGAGCCGATGGGGCGCCTGGTGGCGTGGGCGGTGGCGGGCGTTCCGCCGCGTATCATGGGGCTCGGCCCGGCCCCGGCGTCGCGGGCGGCGCTCGAGCGCGCGGGCCTCGGCTGGGACGACATCGACCTGATCGAGATCAACGAGGCGTTCGGGCCCCAGTACGTGGCGGTGGAGAAGGAGCTCGACCTGGACCGTGACCGGGTGAACGTGAACGGCGGCGCCATCGCCATCACTCACCCGCTCGGCGCCACGGGCGCCCGCATCACGGGCCACCTCCTGTTCGAGCTCCGGCGCCGGGGCGGCGGGATCGGCCTCGGCTCGGCCTGCATCGGCGGCGGTCAGGGCGCCGCGGTCATCGTCGAAGTGGAGGGCTGAGGCCCTCCGGCCTTCGCGGACGGGCCGCGCCGGGCGCCGGCGCGGCCCGCTCCCGCGACAAGGGGAGGTGCGGCATGGTGCTCTCCAGGATCGGTCGCGGCCCGGCCCGTGTGGCGCTCGCCTCGTTGCTCGGCCTGCTCCCGGCGGCCTGCAGCAAGAGCGGCGGGACGCCGTCCGGCCCCGTGCTCGGCGACGTGGCCGTGTACACGCTGACCACCGGCGGCGCGGTCGACCCGGATGGCTACGCGGTGTCGCTGGACGGTGGGACCGGCCAGGCCATAGGGATCTCCGGGACGGTCACCTTCAAGAACGTCGCGACCGGATCCCACCAGCTCCAGCTCTCCGGACTGGCCTCCAACTGCTTCGTGGCCGGCTCCAATCCCCGCGCCGCGGACCTGGCCGGGTCCGGCACGGTCCAGGCCACCTTCCTGGTCCACTGTCCCCTCGGGTCCAGCATCGCCTTCGTGAGCCGGCGCTCCGGCGACGCCGAGGTGTGGAGCATGGCACCGGACGGCTCCGGGGCCATCGACCTGAGCCAGAGCGGCGGCAGCCTCGACATGGAGCCGGCCTGGTCGCCCTTCGGGAGCGCGATCGCGTTCGTGAGCGACCGCACGGGGAGCCAGCACATCTGGAGCGTGGGCCCGGACGGGTCGGGAGCCACCGACCTCACCTCCGGGTCGGCCGGGCCGGACTCGGATCCCCGCTGGTCGCCGGATGGCGGGCGGATCGCCTTCGTGAGTGCCCGGACCGGCGACCGCGAGATCTGGGTGATGGCCTCGGACGGGTCGTCTCCCTTCGACGCCACGGCGAACTCCTCGTCGGTCGACGAGAGCCCGCGCTGGTCGCCTGACGGGACCCGCATCGCGTTCGTGAGCGACCGGACGGGGAGCCGGGAGATCTGGGTCATGAACGCGGACGGCTCGAACCCCGTCCAGCTCACCGACGGCGCCGGGGCGGACCGGGACCCGCGGTGGTCGCCCGACGGCAGCATGATCGCCTGGGTGAGCGCCCGCACGGGGAGCGACGAGATCTGGGTCATGAACGCGGACGGCTCCGGCGCCGCGCAGCTCACCAGCGCGGCCGGCGTAGACGAGAGCCCGCGGTGGTCGCCCGACGGGGGCGCGATCGCCTTCGTGAGCGCCCGCACGGGGGGCCAGGACGTGTGGATCATGGGCGCGGATGGGTCCGGCCAGACCGACCTCACGAGCGACGGGGCGGGCCGGGACTACGATCCCGAGTGGTCGCCGGACGGGAGCATGATCGCCTTCGTCAGCGACCGTACGGGTGACGCGGACGTGTGGGTCGTGGGCGCGGACGGGTCCGGGCCAACCGATCTGACCTTCGCGCCGGGCTCCGACGACGCGCAGGTGTGGCTGCCCTAGAGGTGTCCGGAGGGGACCGGCCCCGAGAGCCCGAGTCCTGGCCGCCCGCCGGGCCCGGGCCCGACGCGCCCGGGCCCGACGGGCCCTCCGGAGAGTCGATCCCCTACGAGGCCCTCGAGCAGGTGATCCGCCGGGCCGCCGAGCTGCAGTCGGCGACCGGGGAAGGCCGCACCGAGGTCCTGGCCACGGGCGAGATCATCCGCATCGGCCGGGAAGTGGGGCTCGACGAGCGGCACGTGCGCCAGGCGCTGGCGGAGGTTCGGGCCGACGCCCTCCTGCCGGAGGCGCCACGGGATGCGGCCTTCGCCCGGCGGCTGTGGGGGGAGGCGTTCGTCCGCGGCAGCCGGCCCGTGCCCGGCACCCCCTCGGCCGTCCAGTCACGGGTGGAGACGCACTTCCGGGAGCGCGAGAGCCTCGCCGAGGTCCGACGCCGTCCGGGCCGCTCGTTGTGGCGGCCGGCCACGGGGCTGGCGAGCAAGGTCCAGCGCACCTTCGACCTGACCGGGAGGAGCTACGAGCTGGCCGACGTGAAGCAGGTCGAGCTGGCCGTCTCCCCGCTCGAGTCGGACTGGTCGCTGGCCACGGTCACGGCCGACGTGTCCAACTTTCGGGGCCGCTACATCGGCGGGTGGCTGGGGGGCACCGTGTCCGGCTACGGGGTGGTGGCGGTCGCCGCCTTCCTGTCCTTCGCCCTGCCGCCCCTCCTCCCCATCGCCGGGGCGGGAGCCGCCGTGGTCGGCACCACGGCGTGGGGTGTGGGCTTCAGCATGAGGCGCCGGAAGTCCCGCATCGCGCTCGCCATCGAGGGGCTCCTGGACCGGCTCGAGCAGGGCGGGCCGCTCGAGCCCTCGCGTCCCAGCCTGCGCGACAAGATCCTGGGAAAGCTCTGAGCGCGCCGCGCGGGGGACACCCGCGGGCGTCCCCCGGCTGGCGCGCGCCCCCGACCGGCACGTAGCCTGCATCCCCTCGGACCCGGTCCTGTCGGGCCCAATCTCCGCGCCGGGGCGCCGCCCGGGCCGGATCCTCGCAGACCTGCGAAAGGAGCGATCACGTGGCGTCGATACAGAAGGTCGGTGTGCTCGGCTGCGGTCTCATGGGCAGCGGCATCGCCCAGGTGAGCGCCCAGGCGGGCTTCGACACCGTGGTGAGGGAGGTCGACCAGGACGCCCTCGACCGGGGCCTGGCCGCCATCCGGAAGAACCTGGACCGAGCCGTCAAGAAGGAGAGGATGACCGGTGACCAGCGCGACGAGGTGCTGGGCCGCATCCACGGCACCGTGGACTTCGGCCCCCTGGGCGACCGGGACATCGTCGTCGAGGCGGTGGTCGAGGACCTGTCGGTGAAGGAGCAGGTGTTCGGCAAGCTGGACGAGCTGTGCGGCGCCGACACGATCTTCGCCTCGAACACTTCGAGCCTCACGATCACCGAGATGGCCTCGGTGACCGAGCGCCCCGACCGCTTCGTCGGGCTCCACTTCTTCAACCCCGTCCCGGTGATGGCGCTGGTCGAGGTCGTGCGGACCGGCTTCACCTCGGACGAGACGTTCGATTCGGCCTGGGCGTTCGCGAAGTCGGTCGGGAAGCAGCCGATCGCCTGCCGCGACAATTCGGGCTTCATCGTGAACCGGCTCCTGGTGCCCTACATGCTCGACGCCATCAGGGCGTACGAGGAGGGGATCGGGTCCATCGAGGACATCGACCAGGGCATGCGGCTCGGCTGCGGCTACCCAATGGGTCCCTTCGTCCTGGGCGACTTCGTCGGGCTCGACACGCTCTACAAGATCACCGAGATCATGTTCGACGAGTATCGCGAGACGCGCTTCGCGCCGCCGCCGCTTCTCAAGCGCATGGTCCTGGCGGGACACCACGGCCGGAAGACCGGCATCGGCTTCTACGACTACAGCGGCGACGAGCCCGTGGTGAGCGACTTCGTGAAGCGCTGAGCGCGGACTCGCCTAGAAGGTGAGCCCCACCCCCAGGAAGCCGGGGGCGGCAATGAGGTGCGCCCGGAGACCGATCGGGTCTCCGGGCGCGCGTGCATCCCGGCGGTCGGGACCGGACCCGACGGAGCTCCCGGCGCCGCCGGCCGCGCCACGCGCCCCGTCGGCGGCCGCACCCGCGCCGTCGGTCCCTCCCGGCCCGCGAAGGAGCCGCAGCACCCGGCGGGTCGTGATGCGCGAGACGACGGTCCCAATGGCCGCGCCGACCACGATGTCCGACAGCCAGTGCTTGTCGTCGTACACGCGCGACAGGGCCGTGGCGCTCGCGATCGTGTAGCCGAGGGCGGCCGGCAGCCAGCCGTCGGTGGCCTCATCGATGGCTCCCGCCATGGCGAAGGTGTAGGCCGCGTGTCCGGAAGGGAACGAGGCGTGCCCGGACAGCGGCCGGAAGGAGAATTCGCCGCGCCCCCACAGGGGCCGCGCCCTCCCGACCAGCTCGTTCACGACCTCGTTGGCCGCAGAGCCGGCCGCGGCGCCCGCCAGCACCGCCGCGGCCGTCTCCAGCCCGCGGCCTCCACCCGTCACCCCGCCGACGGCCAGCGTGCCGCCCACGAACCACGGCAGGCTCTGGTGCCAGTTCCCGAACCACCGCGCCCGCCGGGCGAGCGCGTCGCCGGTCCTCCCCTGCACGTCCCGCGACAGGTCCCGGACCGGCTCGTCGAGGGCCACCAGGGCGCCGAGGGCGGCCGCGCCGCCGCCGATCCACACGAGGGTGGAGGGGCCGCCGTGCGAGGTAGCGACCCGCGAAGTGTCCGCCGCGACGGGACGCCGTATCGAGGTCGCCGAGGCCGGCGCGAGGCCGGCGGACAACAGCAACAGCGCGGCCGCGAGGCCGCCCGACGTACCCGTTCGGCGGATCATGGGCGCCGAATGTGGGATGGTGGGCGAGGGAGGATCAGAATGCAGCGGAGCACGAGGGTGGGTCCGGGCCCTCCGGCTCCCGCCCGCTCGCGCCTCCCGAGCGGCCCGGCCCGCCCGGCTACGGCCCCGGCGACCGGGTGCCCGTGCGCGTCCGCGCCGATCCGACTTTTTCGTTGCAACCGCGCGGGTTTCCGGGTTATGTTGGTGGGATTCGACGGGAGGCGTACACAGGCCGCCGAGGAGCAATGCCACACAGCGCATCCGCGCACCCTCTGCCGAAGGCGAGCGGTCCGGAGCTGGCGACCGGAGCGGTCCGGCTCGGACGGGTCCGTCTGCGGGACTTCCGGAACTTCGAGCGGCTGGAGTGCGAGCTCCCCGCCGAGGGGGTGATGATCCTCGGGCCCAACGGCGCCGGGAAGACCAACCTGCTCGAAGCGGTGTATTATCTGGAGGTGTTTCGCTCCTTCCGCGGTGCTTCGGACCGGGAGCTGGTGCGCTTCGGCCAGGAGGTGTTCCGGGTCGAGGCGACGGTGGAGGGACCGCGGGGCGAGCGCACGATCGCGGCGGCCTACAGCGCGGCCGAGCGGCGCAAGCAAGTCGAGGTGGACCGCCGGGAGGTCTCGCGTCTGTCGGACGCTATCGGGGGGCTGGGGGCGGTGGTGTTCAGCCTCGACGACGTGGAGATCGTGCGGGGCTCGCCGTCGGGGCGGCGGCGCTTCCTGGATATCCTCCTGTCGCTGGTGGAGCCCGGGTACGTGGACGCCCTGGGCAAGTACAGGTCGGTGCTGTCGCAGCGCAACGAGGCGCTCAAGGGAGGCGCCGACCGGGCGGAGCTCGAGGCGTGGTCGGCCGGCCTGGTCGAGGTCGGGGCCCGGGTGATGGAAGCCCGGGCGCGCTGGGTGGCCGGCCGGGCGGCGGCGTTCGATCGCTACCACGCGCGCATCGCGGGCGGATCGCGCGGCGTGCTCGGGTACCGGCCGTCGGTGGGGATGCCGGAGGGCGCGAGCCCGCCCTCCGGCGCCGCCTGGGCGGAGGCGTTTCGGGAGGCGCTGGAGCGTGCGCGCGGGCGGGAGCGCCGCCGCGGCGTGACCGTCGTCGGACCGCACCGCGACGAGCTCGCGTTCACGGCGCAGGTGGGCGGAGAGGAGGAGCGCGACCTGAGGACGTACGGATCGGGCGGACAGCAGCGCACGGCGGCGCTGGCCCTGCGGCTGGCCGAGGCGGACACGCTTCGCGAGCGGCTCGGGCGCGAGCCGGTCTACCTGCTCGACGACGTGTTCGCCGAGCTCGACCGCGAGCGCTCCGGCCGGCTGCTCCAGCTGCTGGAGGAGGGACGCTCGGGCCAGGTGGTGCTCACGGCTCCCAAGCCGGCGGAGGTCGAGCTCCGCGGCGGGCTCCAGGTGTGGCGGCTCCGGGACGGGAAGCTGGAGTGTTGACGGGCGACCCGGCACCGGGGCCGGCCGAGGCGCGTGACCGGCCGGGCTCCTACGACGACCGGTCGGGTCCGCGGCGCCCCCGGCGGCACCGCCGCCGGAAGACCGACGCCGCACGACGGCAGGCGCCCGAGCCGATCGGCGGGGTGGTGGGCTCCGTGCTGGAGCGCTGCGGCGTGCGCGACGAGGTCGAACGGGCCACGACGGCCTCGCGCTGGGACGAGATCGTCGGGCCGCACATCGCGCGGGTCACGCATCGGCCGCGCGTGTCGGGGACCACGCTGTTCGTGGAGGTGGATGGCGCCGCCTGGATGACGGAGCTGGCCATGATGCGCCGTGACCTCATGCGGCGCCTGAACGCGGGACGGGAATCGGGTCGGATCGAGAAGATCGTCTTCCTCCAGGCCGAGGGCCGGGAGGGAAGCGGCGGGGACAACGCGAGCACACGGGGACCAAGCTAAATGGCGAAGACGAAGACGACGAAGACGGAAGAAGAGCTCCGGAAGAAGGTCCGCAAGAAGGTCGAGGCGGGCGACTACACGTCGCGCCAGATCCAGGTGCTCAAGGGGCTCGAGGCCGTCCGGAAGCGGCCGGGCATGTACATCGGCTCCACGGCGGCCCGGGGTCTCCACCACCTGGTCTACGAGGTGGTGGACAACTCCGTGGACGAGGCCATGGCCGGGTACTGCACGCACATCGCGGTGGCGCTGCTCCCGGATGGATCCGTCACCGTCTCGGACGACGGCCGCGGCATCCCCGTCGACCTCCACCCGACCGAGAAGGTGCCGGGCGTCGAGCTGGCGCTCACCACCCTGCACGCCGGCGGCAAGTTCGACAAGCAGAGCTACAAGGTCTCGGGCGGGCTCCACGGGGTGGGCGTCTCGGTGGTCAACGCCCTGTCGGAGTGGCTGGAGGCGGAGGTGTGCCGCGACGGGTACATGTGGCGCCAGCACTTCCAGCGCGGCCTCAAGACCGACGACCTGGCCAGGGGCGAGAAGACGGACGAGACGGGGACGACGATCCGCTTCCGCCCCGATCCCGAGATCTTCACCGAGCTCCGCTTCAACTTCGACACCCTCGTCGGTCGGTTGCGCGAGCTCGCCTATCTCAACAGGGGCACCCGCATCCTCATCACCGACGAGCGCGAGGAGGAGCCTCGCGTCGAGGACTTCCAATTCGACGGCGGCATCGTGCAGTTCGTCGAGTACCTGCGAGGCAAGAAGACGCCGCTCCACCCCGACGTGATCTACGTGGAGGGGACGCAGGAGGACGTGGAGGTGCAGCTGGGCATGCAGTACACGGACAGCTACAACGAGGACACCTTCACCTTCGTCAACAACATCAACACCCACGAGGGCGGCACCCACCTCACGGGCTTCAAGGCGGCGCTCACGCGCACGATCAACAGCTACGCCGAGAAGAACAACCTACTCAAGAAGGGCGATCCGGGCCTGTCGGGCGACGACGTGCGTGAGGGGCTCACCGCCGTTCTCTCGGTCAAGGTCCTCGAGCCCCAGTTCGAGGGGCAGACCAAGACCAAGCTCGGCAACAGCGAGGTGCGCGGCATCGTGGAGAGCCTGGTGAACGACAAGCTCTCGACGTGGCTGGAGGAGACCCCGTCGGCCGGCCGCTCGATCATCGAGAAGGCGGTGCAGTCGGCGCGGGCGCGCGAGGCGGCCCGCAAGGCGCGCGATCTCACCCGCAAGCGCTCGGCCCTCGAGACCGGGATCCTTCCCGGCAAGCTGGCCGACTGTTCGATCACCGACGCCGAGCTCTCCGAGATCTTCATCGTGGAGGGCGACTCGGCGGGAGGGAGCGCCAAGCAGGGCCGGAACAGGAACTTCCAGGCCATCCTGCCCCTGCGCGGGAAGATCCTGAACGTCGAGAAGGCACGGATCGACAAGATCCTCTCCAACGAGGAGATCCGGGCCATGATCACCGCCATAGGGGCCGGGATCGGCGAGGAGTTCGATCTCGGGGAGACCCGGTACCACAAGATCATCCTCATGACCGACGCCGACGTGGACGGCGCCCACATCCGCACGCTTCTCCTCACCTTCTTCTTCCGGCAGATGAAGGAGTTGATCGAGGCGGGCTACATCTACATCGCCCAGCCGCCCCTGTACCGGGTGCACAAGGGGAAGCAGGAATTCTACTGCTATACGGAGGAGGAGCGGGAGGCGATCGTCGAGCGGTTCTCGGACGGGAAGGGCCGTGGAGGGATCGGCGTGCAGCGCTACAAGGGCCTCGGCGAGATGAACCCGGAGCAGCTCTGGGAGACGACCATGAACCCGGAGAAGCGCACCCTCCTCCAGGTCACGATCGACGAGGCCACGGCGGCCTCGCGGCTGTTCGAGGACCTCATGGGCGAGGACGTGGACCCGCGACGGGAGTTCATCGAGAAGAACGCCCGTTACGTGAAGAACCTGGACGTGTGAGGCGGACCGGGGCGCTCCGGCTCAGCCGCCGTCGCGCTCCCGGATCACCACCGTCCCGGCGATGCGGTCCTGGATTCCCTGCCGGTTGGCGTCCCACAGGATCTGCAGAAAGCCCAGCAGCCCGGTGGCGAGCCCGGCGGCGTAGCCACCGAAGCGGCTGAAGGCGTTCCACCAGCCGATCTTCTCGCCCGACAGCCGGACCGTGCGGATGCCCATCAGCCGCTTGCCCGGGGTTCGGCCCCGCCAGTACACGGGGATGGCCGTGAAGTAGAGTCCCAGCCACCCGAAGCCGAAGCCGAGGTCGTTGGCTATCCCCTTGAGGAAGCCGATGATGCTCGGCTGCTTCCTGGCCTGCGCCAGCTGCTTCTGCAGGTCCTCGTTGGTGCTCCGGAGCTTCCGGATCCGCTCGCCCGCCACCGCGTCGGCCACCTGCTCCCGGCGGGCGGCGGCGGCAGCCGTGTCGCCGCCGCGGACCGCGTCGGCCCACGCCAGGAGAATGGAGTCCGCCGAGGCGAGCCGCAGGTTGGCCGCGGAGTCGAAGTGCGCCATCGCGTCGCCGATGATGGAGGCCCGGGTGGCGGAGTCCGCCTGGTCCTGGAGCACGCTCCGCAGGGCGTCGCGGATCTCGGCGCGAGAGGCTCCCCCCTGGGCGAGCCGGCCCGTGAACCGGCGGGCCGCGTCCCGGGCCTGGTCGGGGGAGCTCGAGGCGGAGCGCAGGGCGAGCACGTCCCCCACGCCGCCCGCGATGTCGCCCAGTCCCAGGGAGCGGAGCGTGGTGACCGCCGCGGTGTCGCGGCCCGCCGTGACCACCCGCGGCCCACCGCGGCTCCCCCGGCTCGATCCCGTCCCGCCGCTGATCGCTTCCCAGCCCTGGGCCAGGGCCAGGAACAGGGCGAGGGCCGCCAGGCCCTTGAACGCCCGGCGCGAGAAGGCGCTCCTTCCATCCACCTCCCGGCTCTTCGCCATACGCCAGAAGATCCACGCGAACATGAGGGAAAACAGGACGACGCTCAGGCTCCGGAGCACCGCCGTCAGGGTCCCCGCGGCGATCAGGTCCAGGAGCATGGCGAAGCCGCGCCGGGAGGGCGCGGCCAGGGGCGTCCCCAGGAGCTCCGGGGCGATCCTGAACGCGTGGGGCGTGACGATGTCGCGCGGATCGCGATGGGGCCGCGACTCTCCCGGGGCGCCGACGTGAGCGCGCGCGTGCCCTTCGCGCTCCCGGGCGTATCGGTCGTGGGGCGGCGGCTTCGGGGTCAGCTCTGCCTCGCGGCTGTGGGTCCCGGCGAAACGGGTGAGGGCACCGCTGGCGGCGCCCGCTTTCGCCTCCTATTCTCTCGCCTCGGGAGGCCGCGGTAAAGGCCATCCCGGCCGCTCGCCAGCGCAGCCGCAGCCCCAGGGACGTAGCCCGAAGGAGCCGATGGAGACACGCCGCCCGACCAGCCCCGCCGCCGAGGAGATCCTGGGCGGCTACTTCCCCGTCCTCGACCACGGGTTCGTCGCCCTCGTCGACTACATGGGCGGCGACGAGGACGTGGAGCGCGCCGCCCGGGTGAGCTACGGCTACGGGACGCGGAAGCGGAGCGCCACGCGCGGCCTCATCCGCTACCTGCGCCGCCACCGCCACACCACGCCGAGCGAGATGGTGGAGCTCAAGTTCCACTGCTGCATGCCCATCTTCGTGGCCCGCCAGTGGGTGCGGCACAGGACGGCCAACATCAACGAGTACAGTGGCCGCTACAGCCTCATCCCGCTCCTGTTCTACACGCCCGAGCACGGGGACTTCGCCCTGCAGAGCCACTCCAACCGCCAGGGACGCCGCTCCGAGAGCGCGGGCGAGGCATTCCACCGGGAGGCCGTCCGCCGCTGGGAGCGGGGCAGGGAGGAGGCGGCGGGGCTGTACGAGTGGCTGGTGGGCGAGGACGTCGCCCGCGAGCTGGCCCGCATCGACCTGCCGCTGTCGACCTACACGCAGTGGTACTGGAAGATCGATCTGCACAACCTCCTGCACTTCCTCTCCCTGCGGGTGGACCCCCACGCGCAGAAGGAGATTCGGGCGTACGGCGAGGTCATGGCCGGGATGCTGAAGCGGGTGGCGCCCCTCTCCTACGAGGCCTGGATCGACTACCAGGTGGCCGGCACGGTCCTGTCGCGCGGGGAGCTCGAGGCCCTGCGCCGCCTGCTCGAGCCCGTCGGCGAGGAGGAGGGCATCCGGGTGCGGGCGGACGGGGATGGAGCGGGCGGGACCGATGGGGCTGCGGGCCGATCGGGACTCACGGGCGACCAGCTCCGGGAGCTGGGCCTGTCGGGCCGCGAGGTCCGGGAGCTGCTCGAGAAGCTCCGCCCCGCCGAGCGTCCCGACTTCGAGCTCGACCTGTCGGAGATGAAGTCGGCAGAGCACTTCGCCGCGATCATGGAGCGCGCGGTGCCGGGCGCGGACGTGGAGGGGTAGGGGGGCGCCGTACCCGTCCGAGCCTCCCCCCCGGCGAGGAGGGTGAGACCGCCCCGTGACGGCCTTCGCCCCAGGATCTCGCTATACGGGGTGAGCAACGGTCGTCCGCCGGTCCTCGATCACCCGGTCTAGCCCCCGGGCTCTCACTCGGCGGGCCTCCGTCCCAGGGTCCATTCTCCAAGAGGAGCGCTTCCCATGACCGAGTTCAGCCCGAACCGGCGCCGATTCGTGGAACGGTCGGCTTCGATCGTCGGTGGCCTGTCGATTGTCGGGCCCGCCGCTCTGGCTCGACCGGAGTCGCCTGGCGGCGCCGAGGCCGCCCACCCCCGGCGAGCCGATCTCGAGGCGCGCGTGATCGCCCGCGCCTGGAGGGACGAAAGGTATCGCTCGGCCCTCCTGCGGGACCCGCGGGGGGTCTTGAGTCAGGCGCTGCGGACGCAGATCCCATCCCGCCTCAAGATCCAGGTCCTTCAGGAGACCCCCGACCACGTCTATTTCGTGCTCCCGGCCGATCCCACCGCCACGACGGACAAGGAGATCTCGTCCGGGGACATTGGCATCCTGGCCATGGGTGAGACGGTCAAGACGGCGTGCAAGATTCCATCCACCGTCATGGTGCCGACGTGGTTCCAGTCGATCGGCATGTATGGAGGTCGCTAGCGTGTGTCGCGGGGAGCCGGGGCTGGAGTCGGGCCCCGGCTCCGTCGAAGCCCTGGCGCGGATCGCCCTCCGGGGCGCATGGCCCGGTGAGTCGGAGTTCCCGATGGGCGCCGGCGGCGGCGAGCGCTCCGGCCCGCCCGGAGCGGGGCCGCTCCCGTCCTGGGTCGGGGGCTTGGCGGCCTGGGCGGAGCGAGGGAGGGGCCGGGCCGGGGTGGACTCCGCGCCGTGCGCGCGGACGGAGGAGCCGCTCCCGTTCCAGGACATCCTCCTTCCCCTGGTCGAGATCGCCGGTGAGCGCCTGGCGTCGCGCCCCGAGCTTCCGTCGGGCGCCTTCGCACCGAGCGCCCACGCCGACCTGGAGCGCGGCCTGCTGCTGTGGCTGTGCCAGCTGTGTGGTCCCGCGCTGCTGCATGAGTTCTCGCTGTATCGGCTGACACGCCAGTCGGCGCTCGACAGGATCGGGAGCCGTGCGGGGGGGCGAGCCCTGTACGAGTCCTTCGCGCGCGATGTCCTGTGTGGCGACTTGCTCCTCTTGCTGGGCGAGTACGGGGCCCTTGCGCGACTGGCCACCGTGGTCGTCGACCGCTGGACCGACATGGCCGCCGAGCTGGGCCGCCGCGCGGCCGCGGACCGCGAGCTCCTCGGGCGAGCCTTCACGCGGGGACGCGATCCGGGGCGGGTCAGCGCCGTACGCTGGCTCTCCATGGACCGCCACGAGGGTGGGCGGGTGATCCTGGCCGTGCGCTTCGAGTCCGGGCTCCACCTGGTCTACAAGCCGCGGCCGGTGGCGCTGGAACAGCGGTTCTCCGAGCTGGTCGGGTGGCTCGATCGCCGGGGGCGGCTCCGGCCGCGTCTGCGCGTCGCCCGGGTCGTGCCCCGCGGAGGCTACGGCTGGATGGAGGTGATCCGTCACGCCCCCTGTCGGGACATCGCCGCGGCCGAACGTTTCTACCGGAGGGCGGGGAGCCTGCTCGCCCTCGTGCACGCCCTGGGCGGCGTCGACTTCCACATGGAGAACCTCATCGCCCACGGGGAGCACCCCGTGCTGGTGGACATGGAGTCGATCATGTATCCCCGGGCGCTCCCCGCAGCGGTCTCGAGCCCCGAGCCGTCGGACGGGAATCCTCCGGTTGGGCTCACGGACTCGGTCCTGGCCACCGACCTCCTGCCGCGCGAGCACGACGCTCGTCCCTTCGCCTGCAGCGGGCTGGCCGGCGGCACGGAATTCGGCTCGGGATCTGTCGAGAGACGGAAATGGGATGCCGTGAACACCGACGACATGGCCTTGCGCCTGGGGCCGGCGACCGTTCGCCGCCCCGAGAACCTCCCGAGCCTCGGTGGCGAGAGACTCGACCCTTCGCAGTTCCGGGAAGAGATCGTCGAGGGGTTCTCGTCGACGTACGGAATGCTCGTGGAGACGCGCGAGTCCCTCCTGGCGCCGGACGGCGCGTGGCTCCGGTTCGCGGGTCTACCCGTACGCTTCGTACCCCGTCCGACGCACGTCTACGGCTGGATCGAGCGCCGGGCCGGGCGTCCCGAATGCCTGTTGAGCGGCGCCGACCGGGACGCCGAGCTTGACGTCCTGGAGCGTTCCTCCGCGAGTTGGGATCCCCGCCGCCGATCACACTTCGAGCGCCTGGTCGCCTCCGAGCGCAGAGCGCTCCGGGAGTGGGACATCCCGTGCTTCCGAACGCTCACCGACAGCCGCGACCTGCCGCTGCCGGGTGACGGCCTCCTGAAGGACTTCTTCGAGCAGTCGGGCTACGAGCGAGCCACCCGACGGCTCCAGCGGATGGACGAGGCGGACCTCGAGGTCCAGGTCGGCCACATCGTCCGCGCCCTCCAGGGTCGGACGCCCATCGGTCGACCGTCCGCGCATCAGTCCATCTCGGCGTCGCCGTGAATCAGGCGCTTCCCATGGCGCCGCCTCCCGCGCCGGAAGCGCCCCCGGACTCACCGGCCGTCCCGCGCGAGACCGCGATCGCCGGCGCGCTGCACAGCGTCTGGTAGACCACGCAATAGCGTTCGGTGAGGCGCTGGAGGGTGTCGAGCTCCTCCCCGGAGGCGTCGGTGTCGAGGTCGAAGCGGAGGCGGATGGCCTGGAAGCCCACCGGCGCCTCCCGGTCCACGCCCAGGGTGCCCCGGAAGTCCAGGTCGCCGTCGGCGTGGACGGTGCCCTCCCGGATCTCGATCCCCAGCGCCGTGGCGACGGCGTTCAGCGTCACGCCGGCGCACGCGGCCAGCGCCTCCAGGAGCATGTTGCCGGAGCAGGCGTGCAGGCCGCTGCCTCCGGTGGCCGGGTGGAGTCCTGCCTCCACGAGCGCCCTGCCGGTCTCTACCCGGCAGGTGACGTCCTCGCCCAGGCGGCCCTCCGCCTCGAGCGTGATGAGCGCGGCCTCCGGCTGGTCGCGGTAGCGCTCCTTGAGGGGCGCCTGCAGGGATCGGAGCTCGTCGGATCTCATGGCATCAGGTCCGGTCGGGGTTCGAGTGGTTCGGAAGGCGCGCGGTCACGGCGCGTGGCTCACCGCGGGCGCCAGTCCTCGGCCTCGCGCGCCGCGCCCGCCGCCGCCAGCGCCCGCTCGATGCGGCGATCCGGCACCAGCCACATCAGCGCCACGAAGACGTACACCGCATCGGCGATCCAGGGTCGAAGGAACGCGGCCGGGATCGCGGCGGCGTACAGCACCGGCGACAGCTTCCCCTTGAGGTCCCGGCCCACGGCCGCGGCCAGCACGGAGTCCCGGCCCTGCCCGGCGAGGATGGCCCCCTGCAGGATCCAGTAGGCGATTGCCGCCATCAGGAGGACGATGCCGTACAGCGCGGTCGGGACGGCCGCGAAGCTGTTCTCGCCCATCCACCCGGTGACGAACGGGACGAGGGACAGCCAGAACAGGAGGTGCAGGTTGGCCCACAGCACGCCGCCGCTGAACGCCTGCAACCGGTCAGTGCCCACGAGCCGGGCTCCGGTTCGTCGGGTTGGCTCAAGCGTCCGCGGGGGGCACGGGGATGACGAGCCGCGGGAGGAGGCGAGCCGTGCCGGCCACGGGCGCGGGCACCCAGCCCATGCGAACGGCTCCCATGCGGACGTAGAAGGACTCGGCGTGAGGATCCGCGTCCACCTGCAGGGTCGGGTATCCCCTCAGCGCCGTCCGCGCCACGGCGTGCTCGAGCAGCCTGCGTCCCAGGCCGCGGCCCATGAACCGTGGATCCATCCACAGGTGCTCCAGCGCGGCCCGGTCCCCGAACGCCAGGCAGTAGAACCCGACGGGCTGGTCGGAGCCGCGCGCCACGAACACCTCGCGGTTCTCGAGGTCGATCCTGGAGAGGGTGAGCTGTGGCCCCCACTCCTGGAGCCAGTCGGCCGGATAGCCCCAGTGCGCCTTGGAGCGGAGGGCCAGCGCGCTCAGCGCCTGGACCTCGCTCACGCGGGCCGGTCCGATCGTGAACTCCTCGGGTGATGGGGTTGAATCGGCCACCGGGCTTGTTTTCCTCCGGTATCTGGTATACGGTTCTCGTTCGGCGCTTCGCACCTCACACTGCACCTTGTGCCATGGTGGCCCGGATCTCAATGCCTCGACCTTCCCGTCCACCCGTCGCAGCCATTCCGACGCTGGTCCTCGTGGTCGCTTGCGCGGTGGGACTGACGCTCGCCGACACCACGCCTCTGCACGCGCAGCAGCCCTCGGGCAACCCGGCGGATGTGCAGTTCATGTCCGGGATGATCATCCACCACGAGCAGGCCGTTCTCATGGCCGGATGGGCGCCGACCCACGGCGCGGGGCCGGCGGTGGCCAGGCTGTGCCGAAAGATCTCCGTCTCCCAGCGCGACGACATCGATCTCATGAAGCGCTGGCTCCAGGAGCACGGCCATTCGATTCCGGACACGAGCTGGGTGTTCGACTACGAGGGGTCCGGCATGCGGACTCACAAGCTCATGGCCGGGATGCTGACCGCCGACCGGCTGGCCGCGCTGGACGCGGCTCGTGGTGAGGAGTTCGACCGCCTGTTCCTCGAGGGCATGATCGGTCATCATGCGGGCGCGGTCACGATGGTCAAGAACCTCCTGGCCTCGCCCGGCGGAGCCCAGGACAACTTCGTGTTCGAGTTCGCGACGGACATCAACTCGAGTCAGACGGTCGAGATCCACCTCATGCAGCGCATGCTGGTGGCGCTGCCGGCCGACGCGACGAAGCCGTAGTCGTCCCCGTCGCCACACACCCTTCACGCGGAGAGTTTCCCGTGGCTCCTGTCCCAGCCGTCCCACGCCTTCATGCACGTTGGAGCGTCGCCGCCCGCCGCCTGTGGGCTGTGCCGGCGGCGTTCGCGCTCGCATCTTTCATGGCCTGTGCCTCGTCCGGGACACAGTCCGACATGAGCGCGTCGCCAGCCGCGAGCGCGGCGCCGGCCGCCGACATGTCCACGTCCCCGCCGAGCCCCGATCCGCGGGTCGGACTGCGCGCGGGCTGGATGGATGCGGGTCAGGCCATCTGGAACATGCGGCTGGTGTCGGCCACCGAGCCGCCCGACGGGTTCATCGACCGCGACAAGCCCGGCGACTTCGCCTACATCAACTCCGACCTCGCGTTCACGGGCCACTACGTGGTGCAGGGGAACTTCTGGGGCATCCAGATCTGGGATGTGGCCGACCCCGCGCACCCGCACGCCGTCACCGCGCTGGTGTGCCCCGGCTCCCAGAACGACGTGTCGGTCTACCGTAACCTCCTGTTCGTGTCGGTCGAGTCACCCGCCGGGCGCGTCGACTGCGGCACGCAGGGCGTGCAGGACTCGGTGAGCCCGGACCGCATGCGCGGCATCCGGATCTTCGACATCAGCGACGTCGCGCACCCGAAGCAGATCGCCGACGTGCAGACCTGCCGCGGCTCGCACACCCACACGGTGGTCACCTCCCCGAACGATCCCGACGACGTGTTCATCTACGTCTCGGGCCAGGCTCCCGTACGGTCCCCGAGCGAGCTCGATGGCTGCTCGGCGCTGACGCCCGACCAGGATCCGAACAGCGAGCTGTTCCGGATCGAGGTGATCCAGGTGCCGTTGGCGCACCCCGAGCAGGCGAAGGTGGTGAGCAAGCCGGCCATCCTGGCCGGTCTCACGCACGCCGGGGAGCACGGTCCGGCCGAGGTGGACATCGAGGCCGCCAGGAAGGCGGCGGCCGACGCACGGGCGCAGGGGAAGTTCACCGTGGAGATCCAGGGGATCGAGCGCGTGCTGCCCGATCGCTACGCCGACCACATGCTGGACAGCCTGGTGACCGCTCGCGGCGGCAGTGGCGCGCCCACGACCGCGGACAGCGCCACCCTGCGCGAGCAGGTGCAGGGGATCGTCGACAAGATGATGAACCCGCCGGCCGGCCCCGGGGGAGCGCGTCCGGGCCCGGTGCAGTGCCACGACATCACCGTCTACCCGGAGATCGGGTTGGCCGGCGGCGCCTGCGCCGGCTACGGCCTGCTGCTCGACATCCGCGACCCGGTGCATCCGCGGCGCCTGGCCGCGGTGGCGGACTCGAACTTCGCGTACTGGCACTCGGCCACCTTCAGCAACGATGGCAGCAAGCTCCTGTTCACCGACGAGTGGGGCGGGGGGCTGCAGCCGCGCTGCCGCTCGACGGACAATCCGCACTGGGGCGCGGACGCCATGTTCCGGCGCGCGGGCGGCTCGCTGGAGTTCGAGGGGTACTACAAGCTGCCCGCCCCGCAGACCTCGCAGGAGAACTGCGTGGCCCACAACGGGTCGCTGGTGCCGGTGCCGGGCCGCGACATCTTCGTGCAGGCGTGGTACCAGGGCGGCATTTCCGTGGTCGACTGGACCGACCCGGCGCACCCGAAGGAGATCGCCTTCTTCGACCGGGGACCCATGGACGCGACCAAGCTCGTGGGCGCCGGCTCCTGGTCCGCCTACTGGTACAACGGGCACATCTACAGCTCGGAGATCGCGCGCGGACTGGACGTGCTGGACCTCGTGCCGAGCGGGCTCCTGTCGAAGAACGAGATCGAGGCGGCCAGGCAGGTCCGCTTCGACCACCAGAACGTGCAGGACCAGCAGCGCTTCGTGTGGCCCCGGAGCGTCGCCGTGGCGCGTGCCTACCTGGACCAGCTCGAGCGCTCCCACGGGCTCTCGCCCGACCGTCTCGCGGCGGCGAGGACGGCCCTGGACCGGGCCGAGGCGCTCACGGGCGCCGAGCGCACCCGGGTGCTGGAGGAACTCTCGCGGCGGATCGACGGGTACGTGGCGAGCGCGCCTGATGCCGCCAAGGTGAGGCTCCTGGCCGCGGAGGTGCGGCGGGAGGCGGGCGCCGCGGACCGGACCACCGCGGCCAGGAGGGCCGCGAACTAGGCTCCCGAGGGACCTCGTGGGGACGGGATCCGGCTCAGGCCGGGTCCCGCGAACGGGCGGGCGTGGCGCGGGCCGGCTTCGGCGGGTCCGCGCCACGCCCGTTCGGCTCTCGGGGAAGAGCCGGAGGCCCCCTCCCGTTCAGTCCGTCTTGCCCGTCATCGTGCAGGGCTTGTCGTGCAGGTACTTGGTCGCCTTCTTCTTCCAGATCTCCTTCTGTCCCTGGTCGATGGTCAGGCCGAAGAACCCGAGCTTGTAGCCCACCACGGACATGAGCTGCGTCTCGCCCATCTGACACGGGGGGATGTCGCCCGTCAGTACGGTGCCCGGCTGGAACATGCTCGAGCTGTAGGCCTTGACGGTCACGAACGCCGTCGCCGTGCCGAGGACGGAGAGCTCGATCCTCGGGAACTCGATTCCGACCGCGAAGCCGACCGGGTAGTGGCCGGCCGACACCGTCTCCCCGTTCACCCCGATGTTGCTGTCGTGCAGCCCTCCCCACGGCGTCGGGAGCGTGTTGTTCGTCTCGAAGCCCTGGTCGCTCCTGTAGGTCACCTTCCAGCTGCCGCTGCTGCTCGCGTCGGGCGGGACGAGCTGCGGCACGACCTGCAGGACGGCCTTCAGGTGGAGAACGGCCACGATGGGTCCGACGTCGAAGGGGATCGGCAGGTCCACCGGGACCTTGAACGCCGTGACCTCCGTCACCCCCTTCTCGCCCATCGTGAAGGCCGACCACTTGATCTCCATCTGGCCCTGGAGGCCGGTCGTCTTCACGACGATGTGGTCGGGGGTCATTCTGGTCGTAGCTCAGCAGCGTCTCCTGCGTGAAGTTGCTGATCCATCCGCTGGCGTGGATGGCCATGAACTTCTTGCCGCCGGCCGACCTGGAGGCGACGAGGTCCATGTTCACTCGCTTCCCCGTGGGCTGGAGCTTGTACTCCAGGTCCCAGCCCCTGTACTTCTCCTTGAGGGAGAGGCTCGGAGCGCCGCCGGCCGCCAGCGGACGATCCGGGGCGACGACCAGGGACGCGAAGCGGACGGGTGTGACCGGCGGGACGGCGACCGGCCCCGGTCGCCGCGGATCTCCGACGGGCCCTGGCCGCGGACCGTCGGCCGGGGCGTGCCACATGGCCTGCTGCATGGCCTCGTAGCTTCCAGGCGGCAGGTGGCCCCAATCGATGGCGTAGTTCCAGGAGATCGTGCCGTTGCGAATCGCCTCGGCGAGCGTGGCGGGCGCGGTCTGAACGTCGATCTCGCCGCCCTCCGTGCTCACCGCGGAGACCTTCCGGAGCGTCAAGCCGGACAGGAGGAGCACCTGGCCCGGCTTGAGCCGTTCGACGGCGCCCGTCCCGGCCTTGAACCGGTACACCGTGCTGTCCGAGCCCGGGCCCAGGTAGCTGGACTGCACGGTCCGACGATCCAGCACGACGGTGTTGTCCGTGTAGGTCACGTCGTAGTGCGTCTCGAGGCCCGGCACGGTCCCCGCCGCCTGATCTCCCGAGCCCTCCCCGGCAGCTGCCTGCCCGGCGGGTCCGGACTTCCTCTGACGTCCGCACCCGGCGGCAGCGAGCGCGAACAGCAGGACGACGAGCGAGCCGCGCCGCGGCGTGGCGAGCGGGCGCATGGCAGGCCTCCTTTCGGCGACGTGTGGAAGCGGCACCGTGGGGTCGTTCACAGCCGCGACAGCGCGAGGCGCGCGAGGGGCCGGAAGTTCTTGGCGGCGTGGGGGAGCTCCGCGGTATTGAAGTCGAGCAGCGTGTCGCCCACCAGCACGTACGAGTCCATGATGTCGCTGAACACGGCCAGGTCCCCGAGCCCCGGGACCGGCCCGGGCACCACGATGCTGTCCGAGTTGACGTCCGGAGACTCCATCATCCGGGCGGCCATCCGGGTGGCGGTCTGGTCGATCTTCCACTCCTCCCGGCCGCCCTGCCAGTAGACGGTCAGTCCGAAGTAGATTCGGTCGCTCGTCGGGCTCTCGTACCAGCACTCCGACTTCGTCGCCGTGCCGGGCCTCGGCGTGGCGACGACCGGCTTTCCCACTGCCGCCTGGAGGTCCTTGGCCGTGAGGACGTCACAGGCGCTGCGGAGGGCGCTCGAGGCCGGCGCTGCGGATGCCGAGGCGTCGGCGGAGGATGCCGAGTCGGAGGAGGCTCGCTCGCTGCCGGAGGAGCCGCACGCGAGGAGGATGGCGCACAGGAGGACGACGGGGGACTGCCGGAGCACGGCGGGGCACGGCCGGAGCACGGACATGGCTCCCTCCAGATCGAGGCGAACGGCGAGCGCCGGATGCCGGCTATGGCCGCCGACGGGGGCCCGGCCTACCATGAACTGAAATAACTCGTGCCTCCTGGCGGCACCACGGTCGGCTCGCCCGGCCGCGTCCGCCCCCCCGGACCACACGGGAGGAGCCCATGCGTCATGTCGTGATCGTGATGGTGGCCGCCCTGGCGCTCGGTGCCGGCGTCGCAGCCTGCGGAGGAAGCTCGGAGCCGGCGTCCGGCAGCTCCTCGCATTCCGGCTGCCGCCTCGTCCGACACGAGCCGGGTGGCCGGGGAGAGTCCGGCGCCCGCTGGGAGCGGCGCGAGCGCGGAGCTGCAGGAGATGCTGGGCTCGATGGGCTCGGCCATCGACGAGGCGGACGAGTGCGGACTGTGGACCGCGCGGGCACGCCGCCGGGGGACCTTCGCGGACACGGCGTCGAGCCCCAACGGACTCCGGATCGAGAAGGGACTCGAGTTCGTGGAGGCCGAGCACATCCACGGTCGCGACTACGAGGCGATCGTGGACGTCGTCGAGGCCGATTCGGAGGCCGTCACCTTCCGTGCGGTGATCACGCTCCCCGTCTTCGTGGACACCACGGGCCCCCGGGCGTACGAGATCCGGCGCGTGAGGACGGACACGCTGCGGCGTCACGTGTTTCGCCAGGACCTGGCCACCGCCCGCTGCCTGGGCGCGAACTACGTCACCTTCGCCGGCGAGCTGAACACGATGCCGGGAGCGACGTGGGAGATCCTGTCCCGGGCACTGTTCTCCGAGCTCGGTGGTCCCCGAGCCGCGGCGTTCGGTCTCGCGAACGAACCCGAGACCGGTCCCAACCCCACCCGGGGGGTCACCTACGTGGGCACCATGGCGCGCGTCGACAGCGGGCCGCACTCGTACTCCCTCATCCTCGACGATTCGCTCGTCGAGCTGCCCACGGTCGTGGTCCGGACGGACCTGCAGTACCACGGGGCCCGCCTCGGGCAGCGAGTCGAGATCCTCGACGATCCGCGAATGCCGATCGTCCTTCGTTCGTGCTGCCTGCGGGGCGGGATGCAGGTCGTGCGCATCTCGCGACCCATGGACCCCGCGCGCATGGAGCGCACGCTGGAGAAGAAGCGCAAGCTGGTGCTGTACAGGGTCCACTTCCCGTTCGCGAGCGACTCGATTCTGCCCGGGTCCGGACCCGTTCTCGAGGCGATCGCGGGCATCATGCGGAAACACCCCGACTGGCGCATGACCGTCACGGGACACACGGACTCCATAGGGACCGAAGAGGCCAACCTGGATCTGTCCCGGCGGCGGGCGAGGGCCGTAAAGGCCGCCATGGTGCGCCTCCTCGGGCCGGCGGCGGCGGCGCGGCTCACGACATCCGGGTCCGGGGAATCGAGACCCCTCGCCGATAACGGCACGCTGGAGGGCCGGGCCGCCAACCGGCGGGTGGAAGTCCGCCGGGAGTGAGCCGGGCGGATCCGGCCCGGGCCCCGGCGTCCTGTCGCCGGCCCGGGCCGCGGCGCATTTTGGTCGCATGAGCGATTCCGGCCAAGTATCGGCTCTCGGCCCTCCCGTCCCCATCCGCTTCAGCGAGGACGGCCGAGGTCTCGTCATCCTGGACCAGACCGAGCTCCCCGGGAGGGAAGTGGAGCGGGAGCTCCGCGACCTGGCATCCATGTCCGAGGCGATCCGGAGCCTCCGGGTGCGGGGCGCGCCCCTCATCGGGATCACCGCCGCCATGGGCGTGGCGGCCCTGGCCCGGGACGTGGCCGACCGGACAGACTGTGGGCCCGGCTCCGGCGAGGGGGAGTCGTCGGCCGCAGACCTCCGCTTCGCCGTCGCCGAATGGTGCGCCGCGCTCGAAGCGACCCGGCCGACCGCCGTGAACCTGGCCTGGGCGCTGGACAGAATGCGCCGGGTGGCCGGCCCGGAAGTCGAGCGCGGCCGGGACGTGGAGCCTCCATCGACGGGTGACGACGCGCGGATGGTGGACGCCCTGTCGGATCGCCTCCGCCGTGAGGCCGAGGCGATCCTGGCGGAGGATCGCGACATGTGCCGCCGGATCGGGGAGCACGCCCTCGCGCTGCTCGACGAGAGTGGCGGCGGGGACGAGGCGGAGCGCGCGGGCGGCACCGTGCTCACGCACTGCAACGCCGGGGCGCTGGCCACGGGCGGGATCGGGACGGCGCTCGCCCCCATCTATCTGGCCGCCGAGCGCGGCCGGCCGCTGCGCGTCGTGGCGGACGAGACCCGGCCCCTCCTCCAGGGGAGCCGGCTCACCGCCTGGGAGCTCCGCCGCGCCGGCGTGGACGTCACGGTGATCGCCGACGGGGCGGCCGGGGCGCGACTGGCCTCGGGGGGCGTGGACGCGGTGCTCGTGGGCGCCGACCGGATCGCGGCCAACGGGGACGTGGCCAACAAGGTGGGCACCTACTCGCTGGCGGTCCTGGCCCGGCACCACGGCGTACCCGTCTACGTGCTCGCGCCCACCTCCACTGTCGACCTCTCCACCCCGACGGGGGCCGACATCCCGATCGAGATCCGCGACCCCGACGAAGTCCGCCACGCCGGGGGCCGTCTCACGGCGCCCGAGGAGGTGGACGTGTGGAGTCCGGCGTTCGACGTGACGCCCGCCGACCTGGTGACGGCGATCGTGACCGAGCAGGGGGTGTGCCGGCCCCCGTACGGACCCTGCCTGTCCGTCGCGGTGCGAAGAACCGACGAGGCTCGGGCCGCCGCTGCCGGGGCGGCCGGATGACGCGGATCGGCGGGGCGTCGAGGCACGAGCGCGCCGGTCCCGATCCGGACCTCGAGCGGAAGCTCAGGGCCCGCCTGTGCCGCGTGGGGCGCCAGCTCCACGAAGCCGGCCTCATCGCCGGGAGGTGCGGCAACCTGTCCGTGCGGCTCGGAGAGGGTCGACTGCTGGTGACTCCGAGGGGCGTGCCCAAGGGGCGCATGGAGCTCCACGATCCGGTCCTGGTCTCGCTACCCGAGCCGACGGAGGAGGAGCGCGCCGCGGCGAGCACCGAGCTCCCCTGCCACCTGGCGTGCTACCGGGCCGGGGTCGACGTGGGCGCGGTGGTCCACGCCCACGCTCCCGCCCTCACGGCGGCGGGGCTGCGCGGGCTCGACATCGGGAGCCTGCTCCCGGAAGTGCAGGAGGCCACCGGGAAGATCGCGACGGCTCCCTTCGCCCCGAGCGGGAGCGAGGCGCTCGCGGAGGAGGTGGGCGAGGCGGTGGCCGGCGGCGGGAGGGTCGTCCTCCTGTCCCGCCACGGCGTCCTGGTCACGGGCCTCGACCCCGAGTCCGCGCGCGACCGGCTGGAGCTGGCCGAGCTCTCGGCCGCGGCGTGCCTCCTGGCCCGGGAGCCCGGCATGGAGATGGACCTGGGGCCCGTCGTCGAGCGCTACCGGAGGCTGTCGGGGGGCTCCTGACCCGCCCCGGCGCGCCCCGGCGTCGCCAGCAGGGAGCGTCCGGGCCGCGGGCTCACCGGCTCACGGCTGCGTGCCGGGCGGCTTCTCGCCCACCACCCACTTGATCGTGCGTCCGGCCGGGATCGTCTCGCCCGGCGCGACCTGGTTCATGATGGCGAGCGTCTGCGCGTCCACCGGCGACGCCTTGCTACCGGCCAGCTCGGCGATCGTGGTGGCGCGCGACGGCGTGTACAGCTGGACGTGCATCGGCTTCACGTCCAGGGCCTTCGAGTCCGTGAGACGGTCGAAGCTCCGGATCGTCGCCTCGAACGTGCTCCCGAAGGAGGACAGTTTTCCTGCCTGCGTGTAGCCCAGGATCCGGTACACGTGCCCGCCGTACCCGATGAAGCTGGCCACCCCGTCCAGCTGGCCCTGCTGCGTGCTGGCGCTGAACTGGCCGATGATGGCCGGGAAGCCGTGGATCGTGGTGCGCGAGACGCCGCTGGCCTGCATGCCCTGCTGCGAGAAGAAGGCGCTCGCCGCCGCGTCCTCGGAGCCCGCCGAGTCGGCCAGCGTGAGCTCGAGGATCGCGTCCTGGCCCGGGCTCTGGGCGGCCACCGCCTGCGGCATGTTCTGGGTCTGCCAGCCGTCGGGGAACTCGATCCGGAACTTCAGGTCGGGGTGCAGGAAGAGGGCGCCCTGGAAGTAGCCCTGGCGCGGGTCCGGTCCGAACACGATGCCGTCGATGTGCTTCAGGTAGGCGTCGCGATCCACCTTCCCCGAGCGCTCCGAGGCGGGCAGGGTGTCGATCTGCTGGCGGATGTCCTGGATCCGGTTCTGGGGCGCCGGGTGCGTGGCCAGCCACGACGGGACCCCGCTCCCGCCGGCCGCCTGCTCCTGGCGATCCAGCATCTCGAACACCCCGATCGCCTGGTTCGGGTCGTAGCCGTCCTTGACCGCGTAACGGATGCCGAGCGCGTCGGCCTGCTGCTCGTCATCCCGGCTGTACTTGAGGAACAGCACCTGGAGCCCGCCCGACAGGAGGCCGCCGAACTGGCGGATGGGCTTCACGAAAATGGCGCCGAGCCCGAGGCCGAGCTGGGCCAGCTCCTGCCGGCTGATCTGCTGCACCGAGTGGCGCGCGGTCACGTGGCCGGTCTCGTGCCCCATGATGATGGCCAGCTGGGCTTCATTGTCCAGGTAGGGCAGGATTCCGCGCGTCACGAAGATGAAGCCGCCCGGGAGCGCGAAGGCGTTCACGACCGGCTCGTCGGCGACCTGGTAGCTCCACGGGAGGTCGGGCCGCTCGGACACCCGGGCCAGGCTGAGGCCGACCTGCTGCACGTACGCCTCGAGCCCGGGATCCTGGTAGACGCCGATGGTCTGGCGCACCTGCGCGGCGCCCTGCTGCCCCATCTGGATTTCCTGGCCCTGGCCGATCAGGGAGAGCTGGGACTCTCCCGTGGCCGGGTTGGTGGCACAGCTGCCCAGGGGCAGGGCGGCGAGGCACACGGCGGCGGCCAGACCCGGGAGGCGCGGCGTACGGTGGGTCCGGCGGCGAGGTGTTCGGTGTCGGGTCATTGGAGCGTGGCCTCCGGCTGGAGGGGCGGTTCGGTGCGGGGGCGTACCGAATCCTACAGCCACAGAGAGGGAAGGATCGTGCCAGGTGCGCGAAGGACGGGCGCGGGTTCGCCGCACCCGCGCCCGTGCGTGGCGTCCGGGGCTCCGGCCTCACGCGTTGTGGCCGTCCCAGGTCAGGCTCGAGTGGATCGTGTGGTCGCACACGGTGCCGTCGACGGTGCGGGTGTGGGCCGCCGGATCCAGCTGACCCTGGATGTCGATGTCGCAGGTGCCGCTGGTCCCGTCGGGTTTCACCCAGCCCACCGAACCCTTGAGCGACCAGGTTTGGAGGCCGCTCGGCAGCCCGCTCACCCTCTGGCGGTGCGCGGCCAGCTGCAGGTTCGGGTTGCCGGTGAGGGTGATGTGCGTGCCCCGGATGTTCCGCACGCAGCCGTCGTGGGTCACGGTGGCCTGGAAGTCGGCGGTGAGCGTGTGCGTGTCGGTGTCGAAGGTGTGGGAGATGTCGCCGTCGACCGTCAGGCTCCCGCCCAGGCGACAGTCCCGCTGGGTGTGGAAGGTGGTCTCGGAAGAGAGGACCGTAGCGCGCAGCCCCGGCGTTCCCCCGGTCTGATCCGCGAGGGGGGCGAGGCCCGGCGAAGTGTCGAGCCGGCCGGTCTGGTCCCCCACCACGGTGTTGTTCTCGCTGTCCATGGTCGTGGCCAGCGCCCCCGACTCGTCGGCCGAGAGGCTACCGCGGGCCGGGCCCGTGCCGCTTCCGCTGCACGCCCCGGCCACGAGGGCCATGCCCAGGACTGCGACGCCCAGGAGGTCCGCGCGTCGGGTCGACGACAGTGCACTCATGGCTCTTCCTCCTTGTCCTCGTGATCAGGATGGCGAAACGTGGGGGCCGGCTGAACGCACACTTCGGGCGCCCCGGCTGGCCCCGCTCCGGGAGTGGGTACCGCCGACGGGCGCCGGGCGTTGGTATGGCCCGGGCATTCCGTGTGTAGGGAGACGGGCGAGGGGGACGGCCGGTCACGCCGCGAGGCGGAGCGCGCGGCGCCCGGGAGCGCGGGCACGGCAGGATCGGACGAGGAACGGAGACGCGGTGGGAGAAGGCGAGGAGAGGAGCCGGGGTCCGCTGGAGATGGACCCCGAGACCATGCGGCGCCTGGGTCACGCGGTCGTCGACCGGGTGGTGGACCGCTGGGCCGGCCTGGCCGGGAGCCGGGCGGGTCGGACGGCGACGCGCCGGGAGATGGAGGAGCGCCTCCGGGAGCCGCTCCCGAAGTCGGGCGAGCCGATCGAGCCCCTGCTCGAGCGGTTCTGGTCGGACATCGAGCCCTATTCGATGCGGGCCGATCACCCCGGCTTCTTCGCCTTCATCCCGAGCTCGCCGACCTTCGCCAGCCTGCTGGGGGACTGGCTGGCCTCGGGGTGCAACCTCTTCCAGGGCACGTGGCTGGAGTCGGCCGGGCCGAGCGAGGTGGAGCTCGTCGTGCTCGACTGGCTGAAGGAGTGCGTCGGTCTGCCGGCCGAGGCCGAGGGGCTCCTGACCAGCGGCGGGTCGGCCGCCAACCTCGTGGGCCTCGCGGCCGCCCGTCAGGCGCTGCTGGGCGGAAGGCCGGAGGGGATCGCCTACCTGTCCGATCAGGCGCATACCGCCGTCGACCGCGCCCTCCGCATCCTGGGCTTCCCGGAGGAGTGCATCCGCCGGCTGCCGGTCGGCGAAGACTTCCGGCTGCGGCCCGACGCCGTGCACGCCGCGATGCGCGAGGACCGCGGGCGGGGCCGGCGCCCGTTCTGCGTGGTGGCCACGGCGGGGACGACCAACACCGGGGCGGTGGACCCCCTTCCCGAGCTGGCCGACCTGTGCGCCCGGGAAGACCTGTGGCTGCACGTGGACGGGGCGTACGGGGCGTTCGCGCGCGTGACGGTGCGGGGGCGCCGCAGCCTGGAGGGGCTGGAACGGGCGGACTCGCTCGTCCTCGACCCCCACAAGTGGATGTACGTCGGCTTCGAGGCGGGCTGCCTGCTGGTGCGGAGGCCGGGGGTCCTGCTGGAGACCTTCCGGGTCCTGCCCGACTACCTGCAGGACGCCGCCGTGCGGCGGGGCGAGGTCAACTTCGCCGACCTCGGGCTGCAGCTCACCCGCAGCGCCCGCGCGATCAAGCTGTGGCTGCACATGAAGCACCACGGGCTCGCCGGCCTCATCGCGGCCGTGGACCGCACCCAGCACCTGGCCGAGCTGGCCGGGCGCCGGGTGGCGTCCGAGCCCGCCCTCGAGCTGACCTCCGCCCCGTCGCTCGGCATCCTCACCTTTCGCTGGGTGGGCGAGCCCGGGCTGAAAGGAAGACCGGCGCCGGATGGGGCCGAAGCGGACGCCAGGAACCGGGCCATCGTCGAGCGCCTGATGGAGGAAGGGCGCTTCATGGTCTCCTCCACCCGGCTGCGGGGCCGCTACGTCCTCCGCCTGTGCCCGCTGGGCTACCGTACGACCGCGTCCGACATCGACGCGCTCCTCGACGACGTCCTCCGCCTTGGCGCGGAGGAGGGCGGCGATGAGACCTGACTCGACCCCAACCGAGACCGCCATGGACCGACGCGCCGCACGCCGAGCCCTCCGTCCCTCGCGCACCGTCTCCACGGTGTGGTGGCGGGCGGCCTTCGCGGGTCTCCTCGCGGCGGCCGCGGGCATCCCCGCGGCGGCGACCGCCCAGCAGAAGGAGCCCGCCGCGAAGGCGGCCGCCGACACGGCCCGGGCCGACACCACGCCCGGGAAGAAGAAGGGAGAGCCGAAGATCCGGCCCTACCGGGAGGTGGTGCCGGCCAGCGCGATCCACCGCCGGGGCGTGTTCGCCACCGACCGGGTCGGTGACACGCTCTACTACGAGATCCCCAGGGACCAGCTCGGCGAGCCGTTCCTGCTCGTATCGCGGATCGCGAAGGCGCAGACGGGGACCGGCTACGGCGGCCAGAAGCTCGGGACCCGGGTGATCCGCTGGACGCGGCAGGGAGACCGGATCCTCCTGCGCGGCGTCTCCTACGAGGTGGTGGCGGACAGCACGCAGCCCATCTACCGGGCCGTGCGGGACGCCACCCTGCAGCCGGTGATCAAGGCGTTCGACATCGAGGCGTTCGCGCCGGACAGCGCGCCCGTCATCGACGTCACCAGCCTGTTCACGACGGACGTGCCCGAGCTCTCTCCCCGGCGCATCCTGGGGGCCAGCTCCCTGGACGGGAGCCGCAGCTTCCTGGAGAAGGTCCTCACCTTCCCGAAGAACATCGAGGTCGAGGCCCTCCTGACCTACAGCGCCGACTCGGTGCGCACCTTCGCCCTCCCCGAGGGCTTCGGAGGGGGCGGGCGCATGAGCACCGTCTCGGTCGTCGTGCACCACAGTATGATCCGCCTTCCCGACCGGCCCATGCGGCCGCGCCTCGCGGACGACCGCGTGGGCTACTTCGAGGTGCGCCAGTACGACTACGGCCTCCACGAGGACAGGGCGCCCGTGCGGCGCATGATCACCCGCTGGGACCTCCGCAAGAAGGACCCGAGCGCGGCGCTCAGCGAGCCCGTGCACCCGATCGTGTATTACGTGGACCGCGCCACGCCCGTGAAGTGGCGGCCGTGGATCATGAAGGCGGTCGACGCCTGGCGGGTGGCGTTCCGGGCCGCCGGCTTCGAGCACGCGATCACGGCGAAGATGGAGCCGACCGAGAAGGAGGATCCCGATTTCAGCCCCGAGGACGCGCGCTACTCGGTGATCCGGTGGCTACCCTCGCCGATCGAGAACGCCATGGGCCCCAACGTCCACGACCCGCGCTCGGGCCAGATCCTGGAGAGCGACATCCAGGTGTACCACAACGTCCTCAAGCTCGCGCGGGACTGGTACTTCGTGCAGGCATCACCGAACGATCCCGGGGCGCGTCACCTGCCCCTGCCGGACTCGCTCATGGGACGGCTGATCGAGTACGTGGTGACCCACGAGGTGGGTCATACCCTGGGGCTCGCCCACAACATGGTGGCGAGCTCCTCCTACCCGGTGGACTCGCTCCGCAGCCCGACCTTCACGGCGAAGTACGGGGACGAGGCCTCCATCATGGATTATGGGCGCTTCAACTACGTGGCCCAGCCGGGCGACGGCGCCCACCTGATCCCCATCATCGGGCCGTACGACAGGTTCGCCATCATGTGGGGGTACCGGCCGATCCCGAGAGCGGCGACGCCCGAGGCCGAGAAGGACACCCTGGACGCGTGGGCGCGGCGCCAGGACGGAGATCCCATGCTGCGCTTCGGGGCCCGGGACGGGGCCGACCCTCGCGCGCAGACCGAGGACCTGGGCGACGATCCCGTGGCGGCCACGCGCCTGGGCCTGGCCAACCTGCAGCGCGTGGCGAGGATCCTCCTCACGGGCACCGAGAACCCGGGCGAGAGCTACGACGACCTGAAGGACATGTACGGCCAGCTCGTGCGCCAGTGGGAGACGGAGCTGCAGCACGTGGTGGCGGTCGTCGGAGGCGTGTACGGGCAGCGCAAGCACTACGGCCAGGAGGGAGTCCTGCACACGCCCGTCCCCGCCTCCCGCCAGGAGGCGGCGGTCGCCTTCCTGCTCGGCCGCGCCTTCCAGCGTCCCGATTTCCTCCTCGATCCCGACGTGCTGCGCCGCTTCGAGGCCTCGGGCTCGGTGGACCGGATCGAGGAGGTGCAGTCGGAGCTCCTGGACGACCTTCTCGAGGACGATCGCATCGGCCGGCTGGCCGAGGCCGCCGCCCTGTCCGGGGAAGGCGGGGCCGCCTTCGCGCCGGGCGATTACCTGGACCAGCTCCGGGCCGGTCTGTTCTCGGAGCTGGGGGAGGGCGACGTGCGGATCGGGCCCTTCCGGCGCGGCCTTCAGCGCCGCTGGGTGGAGGGCCTGGCCCGGAAGCTGAAGGCGGACAGCGACCTTGCCGCGCTGGCGCGGGGCGAGCTCGAGGCCACGGCGGATCGGATCGACGCGCGGATCGACCGGGCCGCCGACCGGATCACGCGGCTCCACCTGGAGGACCTGCGGGAGCGGATCCGCCGCGCCCTCCACCCCGCGAGCGGCGAGGGCGGCTGAGCGGCGGGACGGGCCCGATGGCCGAGCGGCCGGATCTCAGAGCTCGAGCTCGGCCTGCTCCTCACCGGAGGTGGCGTCCCCGGCCGCTTCCCCGGAGGCCCCGGAGTCGCCATCCGCGTTCTCCGGAGCGACTTCGGCTGCCGGCCGCGGGGCGCCGTCCCCGGCTTCCGGGGCGGCCTCTTCGCCTCCGGGTCCTGCGGAGCCCCTCGGATCCGACCGCAGCGGGTGCACGTGCGCGACGTCGTCCCCCTCGAGCCTCCCGAGCACCCGCAGACAGGCGTCGCCCCGGGCGCGCACCCGGAGCTCGGAGGCATCGGTGGTGACCAGGTCGCCGGAGCGGAGCTCCCACACGACCCGGTCACCGGGCTGGATCTCGAGCAGGCCCACCAGGTCACCGGCGCTGTCCCGGTCGGGGAGGATGGTGGCGCCCTTCCCGGCGCGGCCCTGAAGCCGGAGTTCGGTGAACGGGACTCGCTTGCCGAAGCCCCGCGAGCCCGCCACGAACAGCTCGGAGTCCCGCCGCGGCGCCATGGCGGCCACCACCCTGTCCTCCGCCTCGAGGTCGATGCCCTTCACCCCCTGGGCGGTGCGGCCCATGGGACGGACCTCGCCCTCCTCGAACCGGATCGCCATGCCGGCCCGGGTGCCGAGGACGAGCTCTCCCCCGCCTTCCGTGACCAGGGCGGTCAGGACGCGGTCGCCGTCGCCGAGGCCCGCGGCGATGATGCCGCCCGTGCGCACGTTGGAGTACTCGTCCAGCGACGTGCGCTTGACCTGCCCGCCCTCGGTGACCGTGACCAGGAAGTGGTCGGCGTCGAAGGCGGTCACCGGGAGGAGCGCCACCACCTCGTCTCCCTCCTCCAGGGCCAGGTAGCTCGCCAGGGGCTTGCCGCGCGAGCTGCGCGTGCCGCGCGGCAAGTCGCCGAGGGGCAGGGCGTGGGCGCTCCCCCGTCGAGTCACGGCCAGAAGGGAGTCGCTGCCCTGGCACAGCACGGCCTGGCTCACGAAGTCGGCCTCGCGCTCGGCGAGGGCTTCCGCCCCGGCCAGTCCCGCGCCGCCCCGCACCGGCTGGGCCTTCAGGTAGCCGCGCCGGCTGAGGAGGACGAGCGTGGCTCCCCCCGCGTTCCCCGAGGGCAGGGGGAAGGCATCGTGCCCGTCCAGGATCTCCGTGCGCCGCGCGTCCCCGTAGCGCTCCGACAGCTCCTCCAGCTCCAGGCACAGCGCGTCGCGTCGAGCCGCCTCGTCCTCGACCAGGAGCTCGAGCTCCTCGATCGAGGCCCGCAGGGAGGCGAGCTCCTCGGACAGCTTGCGGCGCTCCAGGCCCGTGAGGCTGGCCAGGCGCATGGCCAGGATGGCCCCGGCCTGCCGCTCGGAGAGCCCCATCTCGCGCTGCAGCGCCTCCGAGGCCGCGGGGGGATCGGCCGCGGCGCGGATGATCTCCAGCACGCGGTCGATGTCGTCGAGGGCGATGAGCAGTCCCTCGACGACGTGGGCGCGGTCCCGGGCTTCCCGCAGGTCGTGGGCGGCGCGGCGGGCGATGACCTCGAGGCGGTGGTCGACGAAGCAGCGCAGCGCCTCCACGAGGTCCAGCTCCTCGGGCCGCCCATCGACCAGGGCCAGGTTGATGATGCCGAAGGTGTATCGGAGCTGGGTCTTCTTGAACAGGACCGGCAGGAGCTTTCGCGGCTCGGAGTCGCGCTTGAGCTCGATCACCAGCCGGATGCCGTCCCGGTCGGACTCGTCGCGCAGGTCGGTGATCGCGTCCATGCGTCCGCGGCGGACCTGGCGGGTGATCTGCTCGATGACCCGCGACTTGTTGACCTGGTACGGGAGCTCGGTCACCACGATGGCGCTCTTCCCGTAGCCCAGCTCTTCCACGTGCATGCGGGCGCGCATCTCGACCAGGCCGCGGCCCGTCCGGTAGGCCTCCTCGATGCCGTCCCGACCCCAGATGTAGCCCCCCGTCGGGAAGTCCGGGCCCGGGATGTACGCCACCAGGTCGTCGACCGTGCACTCCGGGTCGCGGACCAGGTGCACGGTGGCCGCCAGGAGCTCGGTCAGGTTGTGGGGCGGGATCTTGGTGGCCATGCCGACCGCGATCCCGTCCGTGCCGTTCAGGAGGAGCTGCGGGAGCCGGGTGGGAAGGACGGTCGGCTCCTCGAGCCGGTTGTCGAAGTTGCCCGTGAAGTCGACCGTGTCCTGGCCCAGGTCCTGGAGCATCTCCGTGGAGATCGAGGCCAGCCGGGCCTCCGTGTACCGGTAGGCGGCCGCGCTGTCGCCATCGATGGATCCGAAGTTGCCCTGACCATCCACGAGCGGATAGCGCATGGAGAAGTCCTGCGCCATGCGCACCAGCGTGTCGTAGACGGCGCTGTCCCCGTGCGGGTGGTACTTGCCGAGCACGTCGCCCACGACGGTCGCGCTCTTCTTGTAGGGACGTCCCGGGAGGAGGCCCTGTTCCCACATGGCGTAGAGGATCCGGCGGTGCACGGGCTTGAGTCCGTCCCGGGCGTCGGGCAGGGCGCGCTGGACGATCACGCTCATCGAGTAGTCGATGAACGAGTCCCGCATCTCCTGCTCGAGGAAGCGGGGTATGATCCTCTCGTGCCGGGTCGATGCTCCTACCACGTGTCGTCCCTCGGGCTGGGGGCTTCGGTTCATGTTCGGTCAACGTGTGGCGCGAGCCGCCGCGGGACAAGGGAGACGTCCTCCCCCCCGCGTTCGCCGGGCTGTTCGTGGCCCACGGGGCCGCCACGCTCGTCGGCGCGGAGGAGCAACGGTTCTGTTCATCCGCGGCGACATAGACTATATTAGTGGGCTGAAAGAAATATCGTCCTTCGTTTCCCGCGTGCCGATCCCGGCCGCTCCGAGGGGTGACGTGGGCTCCCGCGGAGCCGAGTCAGAAGTGCATTCTGGGAGTATCTTTCGTGAGGAACGGTTTCTCTTCCGAACAGAAGCGGCTGGCGGTGCTTGGCGTCAAGCCCGGTCGTAGGTCCAATCTCGGATTCGCTATCGCGTGCTTCCTGGTTCCGACCCTCGTGCTGGTCGCCGCCCTGGGCTTGAGGGCCCGGTATGGCCTGGCGCTGCCCGCCACCTCGACGCCGCTGGTGGTCATTCACGCCCGCGACTTCACGTTCGATCTCCCGGACACCCTCCCCGCGGGCTCCGTTCGCCTCCGCCTGGTGAACGAGGGGGCGACGCCCCACCACGCGGTCCTCACGCGACTCGAGGAGGGCCGGGCAGCCGGAGACTACCTGTCCGGGGTCGCCGCCTTCCTGCGGGGCGGCGAATTCCCGGGCTGGGCCGATGACCCGGGCGGACCAGGGCTGGTCATGCCGGGAGACAGCGCGGAGGTGACCGTGACACTCGCACCCGGCCACTACCTGCTGGCGTGTTACGTGACGACGCCCACGGGGGCCACGCATCTCCAGAAGGGCATGGTGCGTGAGTTCGAGGTGGCGGCGATACCCGGTGCGCTCTCCGTCGCTCCGCCGACGGCCGATGTCACCATCGAACTCATGGACTACACCTTCCGGCTCTCGTCCCCGATCATGGCCGGAAATCACTGGATTCACGTCGTGAATCAGGGTCCCCAGGAGCACGAGGTCCAGTTCGTCCGGATCGAGCCCGGTCACACGCCCGAGGAAGCCACGGCGTGGATCGAGGGGGGGATGCAGGGACCGGCGCCGTTCAGGCTCGAGGGCGGTCTCGCGGGGATCTCGCCGGGACGCGACGGCTACCTGCGCCAGGTCTTCGTGCCGGGCGACTACTTGCTGCTGTGCTTCGTCCCGGACCAGACCGATCGGAGGCCTCACGCGCTGCACGGTATGCTGTACGCCATCCACGTGACCTGAGCGGCGGTCGGATGCAGGGCCGCTGCGGATCACCCGGACGCACGCGGCCGGTTGGCCCGATGGTGCCGACGCCCTAGGTTGGCGCCCCGCATGCACGCTCTCCGCCGCCCGTTCGCCCGGCGCACGTGGCCGATGCCGGCCCCCGCCTGGAGCCTCGCTTTCGTGTGGGGCCTGGTGTGGGCGCCTTCGCGGCCGAGCCTGGCCCCAACGCCGGTCGGCGATCCAGGTCGGCCCGCGCCGGTCGTCCGGATCGAGGTGGCCGACTCGTCCATCTCCATCCCGGACATCCTCCCGTCGGGGCTCGTCCGTCTACGGCTCGTCGACCACGGCAGCCGGGCCCAGCGGATCGTCCTCACGCGGCTTCGGCCGCGTCAGTCGGCGGCGGCCTACCTGCGGGGCGCCCAGCGCTGGCTCGCGGGAGGCGACTTCGGCCTGTGGGGCGTCGACCCGGGGAGCCCGGGCATGGTCGCTCCCGGAGACAGCACGGAGGTGGTCGTCCAGCTCCATCCCGGCCACTACGTGATCGCCCACTGGTCCAGCCGCACGGACGGGTCCGTACGGATCCGGATGGCGACGAAGGCGACCTTCGAGGTCCTGGCGCCGCCGATCGGGGTCCCCCCGGCCGCCGCTCCCGAACCGGACCTCTCGGTCCGCATGACGGACGATGCCTACCGGGTCTCGGGCCCGATCACGCCCGGTCACCACGTTCTGAGGATCGCGAACTACGGCTTCCACGAGCACGACTTCGAGCTCGTCCGGCTCCTCGACGGGCACACGCCCGCCGAGGCGCGCAGCTGGCTCGGGGGAGGCATGCAGGGCCCGGCCCCGGTGGAGTTCGTGGGCGGCCTGGTGGCCGTGTCGCCCGGCCTCGCCGGCTACCTGGACGTGGCGCTGGAGCCCGGGCACTACCTGGCGGTGTGCCTGGTGCCGACCGGAGCGGACCGCAGGCCGCGCGTCGACCAGGGCATGCTCGCGTCCATCCGCGTGCCGCCCGCCGGGGACGCATCGGCCAACGAGCCTCGTTGAGCGAGCTCGCCAGCGGGCGTAGCTTCGGGACGGCCCGTTCCCGTACCGCGAGGTGTCGATGCTGACCGGCTTCACGACCCACCTTCTCCAGGCGGCCCTCCTCCTGGCCCCCCAGGCCGCGGCGGCGGGATCGTCGACCCCGCCGATGGCGCCCCCGGGAGTCCCCCCGGACACGCTGTGGCAGCAGCGAGTGGCATACAGCACCGAGGCGCAGCTCGACGAGGATGCCCAGGTCCTCCACGCCGCCGAGGTCGTGCGCTACCAGAACGCCTCCCCGGACACGCTGAGGGCCCTGTTCTTCCACCTGTACCTGAACGCCTTCCGGCCCCACAGCATCTGGGCGCGCACCGAGCAGAGGAAGCCGTACGACTTCGGCGCGCTCCGGGACCCCGACTACGGGTACGAGCGCGTCCGCTCGGCCGAGCTGGTCCCGTGGGGAAGGGGGAGCGGCCGGGGCAGCGGCGCGAGGGAGGGGCGCGGCGCCGGGGGCCGGGACCTGTCGGCTGCCTACCCGTTCGCCCCGGACTCCACCGTCGTGCGCTTCGACCTGCCGCGGCCGCTGGCGCCGGGCGATTCGCTGCGGGTCCGGATCGAGTGGGACGCGCGACCCGCGACCCTGTGCCGGCGACAGTGCCGCGAGGGGCGTCACTGGGATTTCGCGCAGTGGTATCCCCGCGTGGCCGTGTACGACACGGCCGGCTGGGAGGACCACCCGCTGCATCCGCAGGGGGAGTTCTACGGCGAGTTCGGGAGCTACGACGTGACGCTCGACCTGGCCTCCGACCAGGTGGTGGGGGCCACGGGCGTGCCGGTCGACGGGGACCCGGGCTGGAAGCCGGACTCCTCGAGCCCCGACCGGACGGTCGACTACCAGCGCGACTGGTACGGCACTCCAGTGCGGCTCGATGACCCGGGGATGCTGGACGGTCCGGCGACGGGAGGCCGCAAGCGGGTGCGCTTCCGGGCGGAGCGCGTGCACCACTTCGCGTGGAGCGTCGATCCCGCCTACCGCTACGAGCAGGGGCACCTGGGCAGGGTCGCGGTCCGCGTGCTGTACCGCCCCGGCGACCTGGACTGGGACCTCGGGGCCGCGGTGCGGCGCACGATCCGGGCGCTCCGCTGGCTGGGAGGCATCTACGGCCCGTACCCGTGGCCGCAGCTCACCAACCTCCATCGTCTGGAGGGGGGCGGCACCGAGTTCCCCATGGTGATCATGAACGGCGGGCCGGGGCAGGGGCTCATCACGCACGAGTCCAGCCACCAGTACAACATGGGCATCCTGGCCAACAACGAGTGGAAGGAGGGCTGGCTCGACGAGGGCATGGCCAGCTTCCTGACCAACTGGTTCGAGCGGGAGCACGGGGTGGCCGACCCCTGGGCTCGCAGCATGCGGTCCGCCCGGGCGCGGGAGGCGGCGGGCGCCACGCAGGTGGTGTCCGAGGCGTCCGAGAACTTCGCGGACTACGGCACCTACGGCGCCATGATCTACACCAAGGGTTCGGTCGTCCTGCGCATGCTCCGGTGGCTGGTGGGCGAGCAGCACTTCCGGAAGGGCATGCACCTCTACTACCGTGGCTACCGTTTCCACCACGTGGACGGGGCCGACCTCGAGGCCGCCATGGAGCGATCCGGCGGGCAGGATCTGGCATGGTTCTTCCACCAATGGCTGCAAACTACGTGGACCCTCGACTACGCGGTGGGCAAAGTCCGCACCGAGCCCGTTGGCGATGGACGGTGGAGGACGAGCGTCGAGGTGACGCGCCAGGGCAGGGCGTGGATGCCCGTCGACCTGGCCGTCGGGGACGCGACGGTTCGCCTGGACTCGCGTGACGCGAGCCAGACGGTGACTGTCGTAACGACCGGGAGGCCCGAATCGGTGGTCCTGGATCCCGAGGACGTGCTCCTGGAGACGGATCGCGAGAACAATCGGAAGGAGCTGGGCGCACAGGACCTCTAGCCAACAGGAGTAAACGCATGCGTAAATGGAGCGGAGCTATCGTCGTGGGGCTCGGCGCCCTGCTGGCCGTCAGCGGGCCCGCGGCGGCCCAACAGGCGCACGTCGTTTCATCCTCGGAGGTCGATCAGGCAGTCCGCACGGCGAGTACGCCCGCGGCCGCCGAGCGCGCGGCCCTGCGCAGGCTGCTGGCCCGGCCGCAGACCCAGGCCGTGGCCGACCGCTACGGCCTGGACCTCGAGCGGGCGCGCGACGCGGTGGCCACGCTGGACGGCCCCGAGCTGGCGCAGCTCGGCGCCCGTGCCCAGCGGCTCGATGCCGCGCTGGCCGGCGGAGCCGACACCGTCATCATCCCGGTTACCACGATCATCATCGCGCTTCTCGTTCTCGTCATCATCCTCGTGTCATGAGGCCACGCGGCCGGGCGGCTGCTGCCGCCCTGGCCGCGCTCCTCGAGCTGGGCGCCCCCTGGCGTCCGGTGGCCGCTCTCCAGACGCCCGGCGTCGCCTCCGATACGACGCCGGGCGTTTCCGTCCTGGACGTGCCCTACGTGCCCCAGTCGGAGGAGCTGTGCGGCGGGGCGGCGGCGGTCATGGTGTTTCGCTACTGGGGCGTGGATTCGGTGGCTGTCCGCGAGTTCGCGCCGCTGGTGGACGATTCCGCCCGCGGGATCCGCACCGGGACGCTCACCGACGAGATCCGCTCCCTGGGCTGGAGGGCGGTGGCCTTCCGGGGCAGCCTGCCCGAGCTCCGCCGGCAGCTGGCGCGGGGACGGCCGGTCATCGTGCTGCTCCGAATGGGGCCCGACCGGTACCACTACGTGGTCGTGGTGGCGGCCGACGACGGGACGGTCCTCGTGCACGACCCCGCCCGCGCCCCGTTCCGGAAGCTGTCGGTGGCGGAATTCCGGAGCATGTGGGCGCCGACCGGGGCGTGGTCGCTGCTCGTGGTTCCCGCCCGCCACCGGGTCGATTCCCTGCGTGCGGCCCCCGCGGATTCCACGTCGGCGGCCCCCGCTCCGCGAGCCGCCGACTCGGCGGCGGAGCGCACCGCCGTCCCTCCTCCCGCGGGACCCTCGGCCTGCCACGAGCGGGTCGGGGACGCCGTCCGCATGGCCAGGGATGGCGACATGGCCGGGGCCGCTCGGGTGCTGGAGGCGACCGCGGCCGCCTGTCCGGATTCCGCGTCTCCCCTCCGCGAGCTGTCCGGCGTCCGCTTCCAGCAGCGGCGGTGGATGGAGGCTGCCGCCGCGGCTCGCCGGGCCCTCGCGCTCGAGCCCGGCGACCCGTACACGACGCGGCTCCTCGCCGGAGATCTGTACATGGCGGGCCGCCGCGAGGAGGCGCTCCGAACCTGGAACGAGGTCGGCGAGCCCCGCGTCTCGTCCCTGCGTGTGTACGGGCTCGAGCGGGTGCGCTACCGGGTCGTGGCCCGCCGCGTGGACCTGCCCCGCGACAGCCTCCTGACCCGGCGCCGGCTGGCCCTGGTGCGCCGCCGCCTGGACGCGGTGCCGGGGTTCGCGGCGACGCGGGTGGACTGGGGCTACCAGGGCGCGGGCCGGGCCGAACTGCGCGTGGCCGTGCTGGAGCGGCGACCGCTGCCGGGGGGAGTGCCGGGCCTGGTGCTCTCCCTGGCCGCCGGTCTCCCCCAGCGGGTGGTGCGCGTTCGGACCGGCAGCCTGTTCGGGGACGGGGAGCGCATGAGCGCCGCCTGGCGCTGGTGGAGCGAGAGGCCGCGCGTGTCGCTGGACGTCCAGGGGCCCGATGCATTCGGCCTGACCGGGATCTGGGACGCGGGGGGGTCGTGGGAGCGGGAGGCGTTTCGCGTGCCGGCGGCTTCCGGGCCCGCCGACACCCTGCGCGAGGAGCGCTGGAGCGCCGGCCTGGCGCTGGACGCGTGGGGGACCCCCTTCCTGCGGTGGCGGGTCGGCGTGTCCCTGGATCGGTGGGCCGGACGCGGGACGGCGCCCGGCGTGGCCGCGGGCGTTGAGCTCCTGGGCGCCGGGGACCGCGTGAGGCTGGTAGCCGGGGGGCGGGCGTGGCCCGGACCCGACGGCGCCTTCGGTGCGGGGCGGGCGGAGCTCGGCTGGCGATCCGCGGAGCGCCCGCGGGGTGTGGTTCTCTCCTCGAGGGTCGGGTACGCGGCCGCCTCCGCCCGGGCTCCCTTGCAGCTATGGCCGGGGGCCGGCACGGGCCACGCCCGGCCGACCCTGCTGCGGGCCCACCCGCTGCTGGAGGGCGGCGTGGTCTCGGGTCCCGCGTTCGGACGGAGGGTGGCATACGCCGGGGCGGAGATGACCGCCTGGTATGCCGGGCTCGCGCCCCTGGCGGTCGGGCCCGCGCTGTTCGTGGACTTCGCCCGGGCCTGGAGCCGCCCGGGCGGGGGGGCGAGCCCGGCCGAGGTGGACGTGGGGGCCGGGCTTCGCCTGGCCGTTCCGGGGACGCCGTCCCGTCTCCGCCTCGACGTGGCGCACGGGCTGCGGGACGGGGAGAACGCCGTGTCGATCGGATGGGAGGGAGTCTGGCCCGGGGACGGCAGCCAGCGCTGAGAGGCTCCCGGCGGCCGACGCGCGGCTCAGCCGGCCAGCAGCTCCCGGGTGGCCTCCTGGGCCGGCGATGGGTCGAGGGGCACCGCGATGACCAGGGCCCTCCGGTTACGCTGCTGGGGCAGGTGGAGCAGGAGCGGTCCGTCCGGGGGGACCCCGTTCGCATCCTCGGCGCGCCCGTCGGGGCCCACGGCCACGGCCCGGCCCGGATCGAGCCGGGCCGCCAACCACAGGCCGTAGTCCAGCCACGCGGCGACGCCGGCCTCCCCCTGCGCCTCTCCATCGGGGGAGAGCTCGTTCTCGTAGCGCTGGACGGCCTCGCGGTAGGCGTCGGGATCCCGGTCGCGGAGCTGCTTGAGGATCTCCCGGCACGGCGGACGTGGGTCCGAGAGCCCGCGGGCCTCCAGGGCCTCCTCGAGCGTCACGGCCCGGTCACTCTCCCGCCGTCATCGAGTCCAGGAACTCCTGGTTGGTCCTGGTGCGATTGAGACGCTCGATGAGGAACTGCACCGCCTCGGCCGGCGGCATGTCGGAGAGGAAGTTCCGCAGGAGGTACATGCGGTTGAGCTCCGTGTCGGTGAGCAGGAGCTCCTCCTTACGGGTGCTGGAACGATTGAGGTCGATGGCCGGATAGATGCGCTTGTCGGCGATCTGGCGGTCGAGGATGACCTCGCTGTTCCCCGTCCCCTTGAACTCCTCGAAGATCACCTCGTCCATGCGGCTCCCGGTCTCAACCAGGGCGGTGGCGCAGATCGTGAGGCTGCCTCCCTCCTCGATGTTGCGCGCCGCGCCGAAGAAGCGCTTGGGCTTGTGGAGCGCGTTGGCGTCCACGCCGCCCGAAAGGATCTTGCCGCTGTGCGGGACCGTGGTGTTGTAGGCGCGCGCCAGGCGCGTGATCGAGTCGAGCAGGATCACGACATCCTGGCGGTACTCCACCAGCCGCTTGGCCTTCTCCAGCACCATCTCCGCCACCTGGGTGTGGCGGTCGGCGGGCTCGTCGAACGTGGACGAGATGATCTCCGCGTCCACGTGCTCCTCCATGTCCGTCACCTCCTCCGGCCGCTCATCGATGAGGAGCACGATGAGCTTGCACTCGGGGTGGTTTTCTAGTACCGAATTTGCGATCTTTTGGAGGAGCATCGTCTTCCCGGCCTTGGGCGGGGAGACGATGAGCGAGCGCTGTCCCTTACCGATCGGGGCGACCAGGTCCAGGATCCGCATCGAGACGTCGCCGTCCAGGCGTTCTAGCTGCAGCCGCTCCTCGGGATAGCGCGGCCTGAGGTTGTCGAACCCGATGCGGTGCTTGGCCTTCTCCGGGTCGTCCCCGTTGACGGTCTCGACCTTGAGCAGCGCCAGGTACCGCTCGCCCTCCTTGGGTGGACGCACCTGGCCCAGGACCGTGTCCCCGGTGCGGAGATCGAAGCGCTTGATCTGGGACGGAGACACGTAGATGTCGTCCGGGCCGTACAGGTAGTTCCAGTCCTGGCTGCGCAGGAAGCCGTATCCCTCGGGCAGGATCTCGAGCACCCCCTCGCCGCGGAGCACGGTGTCCGTGTCCAGGAGGCTCTGCTCGATGCGGAAGATGAGGTCCTGCTTCCGCAGCCCCGAGTAGTTGTGAATGCTGAGATCGTCGGCCAGCTCGTGCAGCTCGCCGATCGACTTGGATTTCAACTCTGCGATGTCCACCAGGTGTGCTCCGATGATGTGTGCGGTGGGATCGGGCCCGGCCTCGATGACGAGGGGGCGTCGTTCGCCCGAGCGTGGCGGCCGTCTCTCCGTGCCGCTGTAGTGGGAAGTCGCTGAGCCGTCGGAAGAGAGGGACCGAACCGTCGGGCGAAGTCACGGCCCGGTTGGTATTGGCACCTTAATCCGACGTAGCACCTCCGGTCAAGAGAGGCCGCGGGAAGCTCGGAATTCCCGCCTCTCCGGGCAGGATCGCCCCGGCGGCCCCTGCCGGACCGGTCGGGGTAGTTAGAACGACTTGACCGAACACATGGTCGTGTGTGTATTTTGTATACGAGCCGTCGGGATCGCAAGTTCCTGTCGGTTGACGGGACCCCGGGAGTGGGGCTCCCGCTGCGGCAGGCGCGTGAGGCGCCCGGCCCACCCGGACCTTGAAAGCCAGGCAGGAGGCATGGATGGCCCGCCACAACCGTCAAGCCAAGGGCGTCGACCAGCACGGTGACCTCTGGCACATCAGCTACCAGCCCGACTGGATCGACCGTGTCAAGATCTCGCGCGAACTGCCCGACGGACGGCGACGCTCGACGGTGACGCTGTTCAAGAACGAAGCGGACCGGGCCGAGGCCGAGCCGGGCAAGGTCGTCCGAACGCGAATCAGCGCGGCGGACGGGTCGGCGGGCTTCGAGGTCTCGCTCGAGGACGACGACTCCATCGTCGAGCGCATCGTGGTCGTCACGAGGCGCAAGCGGGGCCGGAAGGAGGAGGAGGTCCACTTCGTCCTGCACGGGGACCTGGATCCGCCTTCCGGGGACGGCATCTAGCCCGACGGGCCGGCGCCCCGCCGGGGGCGCGGCTCAGAAGAGCGCGAAGCGGAGCCAGCGCAGGGGGTCGGCGATCAACTCCGCTTTGACGCTGTCCAAGCGTGCCCGGAACAGCGCCCTCTCCCGCTGGATGGCCCGGTCGTGGAGGATGCGTCCGGCCGTGCCGCGCCCTTCGGCCAGGCGGGTCTCCACGACGCGGACCCGCTGCCGGAGGCTGTCGAGCGTGGCCGACAGGACCGCGCGCTCCCGTCCGGAGCGCGCCAGCACGCCGTCCGGGGCGGTCATGGAGTCCAGCCGAGCCCGCAGGCGGTGGGCCTCCTGCCGGAGGGCGGTGTCCCGGAGGATCCTGGCTGCCGTGCCTCCCGGCGCGGCCAGGGCCAGTTCCCGGCTGCGATCGAGGTCCGCCGCGAGGCGCCTCAGCCGCTCGGGGTGACGCCGGAGGGAAGCCAGGGTGCCCGGCCCCTCCTCCAGCCTGCGGACGAGGGCGCGGCCCTCCGGGGCCAGGCGATGGAGGCGGGCGCGGAGGGTGTCGGCCCGGGCCATGATCTCCTCGACGCTGAGCTCCGGTTGCGCCTGCAGCGTGTCGCCGTACCGGAAGGGCCGGTCCACGTCGCGGCCCGGATCCAGGCTGAGGACCGTGGGAGCCATGAGGGACGAGGCCTTCAGCGAAGCCGTGGCGTCGGCGCGCAGGATCCACTCCGCTCCGGGCTCCAGCACGGCCCCGATCATCACGGGACCCCGCCCAGCGTGCGGGCGCACGAGGCGGATCGACTCTACCCGGCCGGCCACCACGCCGGCGATCCACACGTCGGCGCCCACCTCGAGCCCCTGCGCCGCGGAGGCCTCGACCACCAGGTGGGGGCCTTCCGACAGCTCGCGCTGCAGCTCGTCCAGGAAGAACACCATGCCCGAGGCGAGGACGAGCACGGCGAGCAGGATCGCTCCGAGGCGCAGCTGCGGCCACGTGACCGCCTGCTCCCGGACGGGGCCTCCCGGACTCACGCCGCGGCCCCGTTCCGCCCGGACCGCCGCCGGATCGCGGTCAGAAGGTCCAGAACAGGCTCGCCATGATCCGGTCGGCGCCGCGGTTCACCGATCCGAGCTCGGCGACGTCGAAGAGGCTCTGGAGCTGCATCGTGTAGTGTCGCCATTCCAGGCGTCCTCCCCAGCGGGACGAGAGGCGGGCTTCCACGCCGCCCCCCAGCACGAACGCGTTCTGAGACCGCGTCGGAAGCCCGGACCGGGCGGGATCGAACACCAGGGTCCCCAGCCCGAACTCCGCGAAGGGTACCACACCCGCCGAGACCAGGGGATCCAGGGCCAGGCGTGGCTCGGCCACCACCTCCACCAGGTAGCCGTGCACGTCGGTGGAGTCCGCGCCATCCACGACACGCTCGGGCGTGTAGGCCACGCCGAGGCGGACGGACAGGTAGCGAAGCAGTCGCCGTCCCACGTCCAGTCCCCAGGCGGACGCGTTCCGGGGTGTGCGGGAGGCCGAGCCGCTCCACAGCAGCGCGCTCCCGGTCATCCCGATGCGGAACTGGCGCGGCGCCGGCGGATTCTCGGGGCCGTAGGCGGCGGCCGAGTCGGCCGCCGCGGCGGAATCGGCCGCCGCGCCCGCGGCCTGGGCGCGGAGGGGTCCGCCGGACAGGAGGAAGGTCAGCGCCACGGCCGCGAGGATCGAGGCTGCACGTCGGATCTTCATCGCTCCCCCACGGCCGCCAGCAGGTTGGCTCGCGCGACCCCGTAATCGTGCAGGGCTTGCGCCCGGTTGGTTCGCGCCTGGGTCACGGCGAGCTCGGCGTTGTTCAGCTCCACCTGCGTAGACAGCCCGTTCTTGAAGCGGGTCTCTGCGATCTGCAGCGCCTTTTCCGCGCGCTGGACGTTGGCCTGGGACGCCTGGATGCGCTGCCGCGCCGCGTCCAGGTCCTGGTAGGCCTGCTGCACCTGGAGCCGCACGTTCTCCTCGAGCTGGCGCAGGTGGAACTGTTCCCGCTCCTTCTGGGCCGCCGCCTGCTGCACCTCGCCGGAGCGCTTGCGCCCGTCGAACAGCGGGACGCTGAAGTCCAGGCCCGCCGTGGCGCTCTGGGCGAAGTCCTGCCCGGGCGGCAGCAGCTCGCTGGACGACGCCTGGCGCGTGAGTCCCGCGATCAGCTTGAGGACGGGCAGGGAGGAACGCTTCTGCGCCGTCAGGTTCTCCTCCTGGAGCTGCACGCGCACGCGCTGCGCCTTGAGGTCGGGACGCGCCCGCTCGGCCAGCTCCATGTAGCGCTGGAGGCTGGCCGAGTCCGAGGGGGTGGGGAAGCTGTCGGTGAGCACGAGCGTCCTGTCGAGCGGCAGGCCGAGCGTCCGCTTGAGCTGGTTGCGGCTCAGCGCGTACCGGTTCCGGGCCTCGATGAGGGGGGACGCAGGTTGTCGACCTCCACCTGGGCCGTGAGCAGATCGAACTCCGACCCCGTGCCCGCCTTGTAGAAGTCCTGCACCTGGTCGAGCCGCCGCTGAGCCTGCTCGAGCGCCTTCTCCTGCACGTCGACCAGCGCTCGGCCGAGCAGGACGTCGTAGTACGCCGTCCGGGCCGCCAGGGCCACGCTCGTGCGCGCCGCCTGCACCTGGTCGGCGCTGGCGTCCCTGCTGAGCCGGGCCGCGGTCCGCGCCGGGCCGAGCGAGAAATCGAGCAGCGTCTGGGAGAGGGTGAGCCCGAAGCTGTACTGGTTGTCGTTGCCGATCGTGATCTGCTGCACCCCGTTGGCACCGTTGAAGAAGATCACCGGCTTCTGGATGTTGCGCGTATAGCTGAAGTCGGCGGAGATCTGCGGATAGGCGTCCGCTCCGACCTGCTTGACGATGCCGGCCGCTTCGGCTGCGGTCGCGCGCGCCATGAGCACCTGCTCGTTGCGGCTCATGGCCATGTCGACCGCCTCCTGGACCCCGAGCGTGATCGTGTCGCCCCGGGGCGCCGCGGGCGCGGTCGTGTCGGGCAGGGCCTGCTGCGCCCGGAGGCCGCCGGCCGCCGGAGCCAGCGTCAGGGCCGCCGCCAGGAGAGCCGCGGCGGGCCGGCTCGCGGGGCGGGGTCGGTGGAGCCGATCCACCGCGCCGTACCATCTCCCAGACATCTCGTCTCCTCTCGTCATTCCATCATCACGTCGGGGCCGTCTCGCGGCCCGGAGTGCAGGAAGAATATCAGCGGAATGGCCACCGCGAACACGACGGCCATCAGAAAGAACACGTGGTTGAAGGAAAGCATCGACGCCTGCCGCGTCATGATCCCGTCCAGCATCCGGTAGGACTTCCGGTAGGCCAGCTGCGTGCCACCACCCAGCTGCTGAAAGGCGTGCTCCGCGTTCTGGATGAACGAGGACACGGGCCCGCGCGCGCTCGAGAGGTGGCGGGCCATGATCGCGCGATAGCGGATGCCTCCGTTGTCCAGCTCGGTGGCGGCGAGCGCCACGCCGGCGCTCCCGAACACCCGTCGCACCACGTTGTACAGCCCGGTGGCGTCGCTCATCTGGTCCTTGCGGAGCTCCGCCACGGCGGCGGTGCTCAGGGCCACGAAGATGAGCGCGAAGCCCACGCCCTGGAGGACCTGCGGCCAGCACAGGTCCCAGAATCCCACGTTCAGGTTGAGCTGCCCCAGCTCCCAGAACGCGTACGTGCTGATCGCCAGGCCGCTCCCGATGTACACGCGTGGCCCGAATCGGTTGTAGAACCGCCCGGCGATCGGGAACACGACCCCCATCGCCAGGCTGCGGGGCATGAGGGTGAGTCCGGAGTTGAACGCCGGGTAGCCCAGGAGCTCCTGGAGGAACAGGGGCAGGATGAAGATGCTGGCGTATAGCCCCACGCCCAGGATCCCCCCGATGATGGTCGCCGAGGCGAAGGGGACGTTCTTGAACAGACGCAGGTTCACGGCGGGCTCGTCCGAATGGAGCTCCCACCAGATGAAGGCCGCCAGTCCCGCGAAGGCCAGGAGCGCCAGCCACCGGATGAGGTCGGACTGGAACCACTGCTTGTTGCGCCCCTCCTCGAGCATGATCTGCAGGCAGCTCAGGCCCACCGCCAGGAAGCCCATGCCCGTCCAGTCGATCGACACCTCCCGCCGTCGCGCGTAGGGCGGGTCCTCGACGAAGCGGTCGACCAGGAAGAGGTTGAGGAGCCCGATGGGGACGTTGATGAAGAAGATCCAGGGCCACGAGTAGTGGTCGGTGATCCAGCCCCCCACCGTGGGGCCGAGCGCCGGCGCGAGGACGACGCCAATGCCGAAGATGCCCATGGCGGTCCCGCGCTCCTGGGGCGGGAAGTTCTCCAGGAGGATCGCCTGCGAGAGGGGGATGAGCGCCCCACCGCCCACGCCCTGCAGGATCCGGAAGGCGACCAGCTCGGTCAGGGAGCTGGAGGTGCCGCACAGGGCCGAGGCCAGCGCGAACAGCATCACGCTCAGCATGTAGTAGCGCTTGCGGCCGATCTTGGCGCTGAGCAGCGACACGAGGGGCATCATGAACCCCTCGGTGAGGATGTAGCCGGTCGCCACCCAGGTGATCTGCTCGATGGACGCGCCCAGGTTCCCCTGCATGTGGGGCAGGGCGACGTTCACGATCGAGATGTCCAGGACGCTCATGATCGTCCCGGTCATCACCGACAGCGTGACGATCCACTTGCCGTGGGTGGGCGTCCATTCCTCGAGGGCGGGGGAGCCGGCTCCCCCGGCGGAAGGTCCCGCCACGCTCAGCCGCCTCGCCGCTCACGGAGCGCGGCCGCGGCCGTCTTCGATCCGGCGGGCGCGCTGCCGGTCTCCACGTGCGGCTCGGCCGACAGGCCGGGCCACAGCGGATGGAGCGAGTCGGGGGGCGAGTCGATCCAGATCTTGACCGGCACCCGCCGCACCACCTTCACGAAGTTGCCGGTGGCGTTCTCGGGCGGCAGCAGGCTGAACACGGCGCCGGCGCCCGGCTGGAAGCTCCCGACGTGCCCCCGGAAGGTGACCCCCGGATAGGCGTCCACGTCCACCTCGGCCTCGTCGCCGATCCGGATGTCGTGGAGCTGGGTCTCCTTGAAGTTCGCGTCCACGTAGACGCTGTCCTGACGCACGAGCTGCATGAGGGGCTGTCCCGGCTGGATCACCTGGCCCGGGTCCACGTCCTTCTGGGCCAGGACGCCATCGGCCGGCGCCACGACCGTGGTCCGGCCCAGCTGCGTTCGGGCCTGGTCCCGGCCGCTGCGAGCCTGGTCGATGCGGTCCTCCTGCAGCTTGAGCTCGGCCCGCAAGCGGGTCAGGGTGGCCCGGGCCTGCTGGACCGCGGCCTCGGCCGCCTGCGCCTTCGCGCCGGCCACCTGCGCCGCCGACTGCTTGTGGTCGAACTCGCTCGGCGAGATCGACCCCGCCTTCAGGAGCCCGGCGTACCGGCGCCGGTCCGAGTCGGCCAGGGCCGCCTCGGAGCGGGCGGCCTCCAGGTTGGCGCGGGCACTGGCCAGGGCCTTCTGCTGCTCCTCGATCGAGGCCCTCGTGGCGTCGAGCTGGGCTCGTGCGCTGGACAGCGCCGCCGTCTGCCCGTCCAGCGCGTTCCGATAGTCGGTCGCGTCGATCTCGACGAGGGGCTGCCCCCGGCGCACGTGCTCGTGGTCTCTCACCCACACGTGGGTCACCCGTCCGGGCACCTCGGCGCTGATCGGGACGATCGTACCTCCCACGTAGGCGTCGTCCGTGCTCTCGTGGGAGAAGGAATAGACGAACTTCGGCCCCAGGTAGGCCGCCGCGAGGAGGACCAGCGTCAGCGGGACGATGCGGATCGCCCACTTCTTGATGGCCGGCCACGGGCCGGGATCCGATGCGCCGGCCTGCCGCGGCGCCTCCCCCTCGTCGCGCTGTGGTTGGCTCACGCTGTCATCCTCGCTCACGATGCCGTCCCGTTCCCTGCCCGGGTCACGCCCGCGCCGGCGGAGGATCGCCAGGTCTTGAGGCCGGTCTCCATCCGGCTGACGACCAGGTCGTAGAACGCCTCCATGCGCTCGAGCCGCTCCACGCCGCCCTCGAACTCCGGTCCGAGCTCGGCGTCCTGCAGGGCGACCCGAGCCTCGCGGGTCACGTCCCGGATCCTGCGGCGGTGCTCCAGCGACTGCTCGATCAGGTTCCCGAACGGGTCCTCGGGGATCTGGTAGTAGACCCGCTGGTCCCCCGGTCTACCGGTGCGCTCGAGTAGACCTCGCGACTCCAGGTAGCGGGTACTCATGCTGACGCCTCCGCGGCTGATCTGGAGCGTGCTCGCCAGCTCGTCGCCCGAGCTCGGGCCGCCGCGCAGGACCATGTAGGCGAACACCCGAGCCGCCGTCCTGGCCAGATCCTCGCACTGCGTCTCCATGCCGAACCGCTCGACGAACTCCTGGACTGCCGGGTCCACCGGCCACCTCCTGCCAGGGGTACGGGTCGTGCATCGCAGGGCGCGTCCCGCCCCCGTGTCGGGGGCTCGCGTCCTATTCTCAGGGCGTTCAATACTATTTGAACACGTTGAATACGCAAGGGGTGGGCCATGAACTCCGGCCGGCTCCGGTGGGAACGTCTGCTTTCGTCCCCTGCGGGCCGGACGTAACGTGTCGCGATGCGACTTCTCGAGCCCGTCCGCTGGATCGGTCGTGGAGCCGCAGCCGTGGCCGCGGTGGCTGGACGTACGGCCGCCTTCGCGGTCGACGTGCTGCGCGCGACGTCGGAGTTCCGGACCTGGTGGCCCCAGCTCGCCACCCAGACCCGGCGGATCGGCGTCGACTCCGTGCCGATCGCCATGTTCATCGCCCTGTTCACGGGCGTCGTCCTGGCCCTTCAGAGCTCGTATGCGTTCACCGGGGCCGTGCCACTCTCCTTCGTCGGGACGCTCGTCGGCAAGACGATCATCCTGGAGCTGGGGCCCGTGCTCACGGGCCTCGTGCTCGCCGGGCGCGTGGGAGCCAACATCGCGGCCGAGATCGGGACGATGCGGGTCACCGAGCAGGTGGATGCGCTCGAGATGCTGGCCTACGATCCGCTCGCCTACCTGGCCGTGCCGCGGGTCACGGCCGGGCTGATCACCTTCCCGATCGTGGTCGCGTTCGCGGTGGGCATGGGCATCGTGGCCGGCTGGATCACCTCGACCAGCCTCCTGGATCTCTCCAGCCAGGAGTTCGTGCGCGGCCTCCGCATGTTCTACCGGCCCTTCGACCTGCGTTACGCCCTCATCAAGTCCGCCAGCTTCGGGGTGGTCGTCACCAGCGTGGGATGCCTGTTCGGCTACACGACGAGCGGCGGGGCGGAGGGCGTGGGACGGGCCACGACTCGGGCGGTGGTGGTGGCCTGCATGGTGATCCTCGTCCTGGACGCCTTCTGGGCCGTGGTGCTCCTGTGATCCGGCTGGAAGGTCTCACCCGCTCGTTTGGAGACCTCCACGTCCTGCGCGGCTTCGACCTCGAGGTGAGCACCGGTGAGACGGTGGCCGTGATCGGCCGCTCGGGCGAGGGGAAGTCCGTTCTCCTCAAGCACGTGGCCGGCCTCATGCAGCCGGACAGCGGTGAGGTGTGGATCGGGGACGAGCAGGTGACGGGGGCCGACCGGGAGAGGATTCGCCGGCTGCGGCTCAGCATGGGCTACGTGTTCCAGTCGTCGGCCCTGTTCGACTCGATGACCGTGGCGGAGAACGTGCGCCTCGCCCTGCGGCGCCACGGCACGCCGGCGGCGGAGATCGAGGGGCGCGCGCGAGACAGCCTGGAGATCGTGGGGCTCGGCGGCTGGGAGGACCGCTACCCGGCGGAGCTCTCGGGGGGCATGCGCAAGCGCGCGGGCGTCGCCCGGGCCGTGGCGCCGCGCCCGACCTATCTTCTGTACGATGAGCCGACGAGCGGTCTCGACCCGGTCACCACCTCGGTGATCGACGAGCTCGTGCTGCAGCTCAAGGAGGACCTGCGGGCCACGAGCATCGTGGTGACGCACGACATGCGGAGCGCGTGCCGCGTCGCGGACCGCATCGCGCTCCTCCGGGAGGGACGCGTGTCCTGGCTCGGGACGCCCGAGGAGATCGAGCGTACGGATGATGCGGCCGTGAAGGCGTTCGTGGAGGGAAGGCGGGACCTGTGGCCGGGCGAGTGAGGGGCTCGGCGAGGCCCGGCCCGGAGAGGTCCGGCGGGGAGGGCTCAGAACGATGAAGCGACGCGACGAGATCATCACGGGCGCCTTCGTGCTCCTCGGCCTGGCCGTCATCGTGGTGGGAGGGCTGTGGCTGTCGCGCTCGCGGCTGAGCGGCGACTTCCGCACCCTCACGGCGCGGGTGCGGACGGTCGGCCAGCTCCGACCGGGCAACGTGGTCACGCTGCGCGGCGTCGAGATCGGCCGCGTGCAGACCGTCCAGTTCGCCCGCTCGGGCGTGGACGTCGTCCTCCGCGTTCAGACCGACGCGCCCCTGCCGAGCCACCCCGCCGTCCTCCTGCGGCCGCGCTCGCTGTTCGGCGAGTGGGGCGCCGCGATCGTTCCGGCCGGGAGCCGCGCCGGCATGGGCCAGGACTCCATCCCGCGTCCCGACAGCGTCCTGCCCGGGCAGACGGCGACCGACTTCGCCCAGCTCAGCGACTACACGGCCGAGATCGCCTCGAACCTCCAGACCATCACCCAGCGCGTCGAGGTGGCGTTCAACAAGCAGACGGCCGCGAATCTGGCGCGATCGATCGACAACTTCGAGAAGGCGAGCGCCGACCTGGTCGACCTGCTCGGACGGCAGCGCCAGAGCTTCGGGGGCTTCGCGGAAGACATGGCGGCGGCCGGCCGCACCGTGCGCCAGGCGAGCGCCGATCTGGATTCGACCCTGGCGCGGCTGGAGGAGGCGACGCAGGGCGGACAGCTCCAGGACATCTTCGCGAACGTCCGGAAGGCGTCCGGGTCCATGACGGACGTGGCGTCGCAGATGCAGACGACCATGGGCCACGTGAACCACGTCGCTACCCGGGCCGACAGCGTGCTGGGCCAGTTCAACTCCCTCGTGGCCGGCGTCAACGCGGGCCGCGGCTCCCTGGGGCAGCTCGCCAACGACCCGGATCTCTACGAGAATCTGGCCTCCACCCTGGTCGAGCTCCGGTCGCTCCTGGACGAGCTCAAGCGCAACCCGGGCAAGTACTTCAAGTTCTCCATCTTCTAGCGACGAGACGGCCTCCCCCGCCCTCCCGTACGCCGTCAACCCCGGACCGGCCGGTCGCCCGACCGGCCGGAATCCCCTCCCGGGCTCCGCGACCCTCCGGCATCGTAGCCGCCGAGTCCGTCCGCCGATCCCCACCCGGGCCGGCGGGCGTCAGGCAGGGACGCCACTCGCAGGAGGCAGCCGATGAGCCGCTCGGTCAATCGCGTGACGCTGGTGGGGAACGCCGGATCCGATCCGGACGTTCGGGAAACGGGCAAGGGGACCAGGGTCGCGCACGTGTCGCTGGCCACGAACCGACGCTACGAGGTGGACGGCCAGGAGCAGCGCCGGACGGACTGGCACCGCCTGACGTTCTGGGGCCGCGCGGCCGAGGCCGCCGAGCTCTACCTGCGTAAGGGGAACCGACTGTACGTGGAGGGACGCATCGAATACGGGTCCTACGAGCGCGACGGCGTGAGCATCCCGACCGTGGACGTCATCGTCCAGGACTTCGTGTTCCTCGACGCCCGCGTGCCCGAACCGGGCGCGGAAGGGGCCGGCGATCCGGTGGGCGAGGAGAGCGAGGCGGCGGCGCTGGTCGACTGAGCTCGCCGGGCGGGCGCCGCCCGGCGCCCGCCCGCTCCCCCGCTCGTTGCATAGCTCCGCCGGCGGCAGCACATTGAGGCTTCTCGTCCCGCCAGCCAGGAGAGGTCATGTCGGGGGGCCCTTCGTCGCCTCGTCCCAGCCCGTCGTTCGACGTATCGCAGGCCGGCGAGACCGCGACGGAGACGGCGGAGGAGCCTCTCCTCGCCGCACCGGAGCGGAGCACGAGCGTCCTCATCGTGGGCGGAAGCGGGTTCCTGGGACGCCATCTCCTTCCGCGCCTCCTCGGACGAGGGCACCGCGTGCGGGCCGTGTGCCGCCGGGGGGCTCCGCGCGGCGGCCACGTGGCGCCGGGCCTCGAATGGATCCCGGTCGACATCACGTCGGGCTCGGGAGTTGGATGCGGCCGTGCGCGCGTGCGAGGTGGTCGTGCACCTGGCCGGCGCGCTCGCGGCGGGCGGGGACGAGGCGCGGCGCCTGGACGTGGACGGCACCCGCAACCTGGTGGAGGCGGCGCAGCGAGCCGGAGTCCGGCGGATCGTCTACGTCAGCGCCCTCGGGGCCCGGGACGCGAACGGGCCCTTCGCGGCTCGCAAGCGCGAGGCCGAGCGTTGGGTGCGCGCGGGCCGGGCGGAGCACGTGATCCTGCGCCCCTCGCTGGTCGTGGGACCCGACGACCACGTGGTCTCGGTGCTGGCCCGCGCCCTGCGGAGAGGGCCGCTTTTCGTGGCGGCCGGCCGGCCGGACGAGGGGGTGGTCCAGCCGGCCGCGGTCGAGGACGTGGCCGAGGCGCTGTGCCAGGCCGTGGAGAGGGCGGACATCGCGGACGCGACCCACGAGCTGGCCGGCCCCGACGTCCTGTCCCCGACCGAGGTCATCGGGGCCGTCGCCCGGCGCCTGTCGCTGGCCCGGCGGGTGGTGAGGTTGCCCCGGTGGAGCGGTCGGAGGCTGGCCGCGCTGGCCGACAGGACGGGGTTGTCCGCCCCCTCGGCCCTGTCGGCGCTCCGTGTCCTGGCGCTGCCGGGGGCCGTGGACGGGGCGGCGGCCCTGAGGCGGGTGTTCGGGCTCGAGCCGCTCCCGTTCGCGGTCGCCCTGGACGACTACCTGTGACGAGGTGAGGCTGTGAGCGGCGAACAGCGGGGAGGGGCGAGCCGGACGTGGCCGTCGTGGCCGCAGGCGGCGATCATCCTGATCGCGTTCGTCGTCCTGGCGGTGAGCGTCCGCAGCGTGCTGTCGCCCTTCGTGCTCTTCCTCCTCTACCTGTACCTGGCGTGGCCGCACCAGGCCTCGCCGTTCGTGGCGCGCCTCACCGTGGTGGCGGTGGTCCTCACCCTCCTGTGGGTCGCCGAGCGGGCGGGGCTCCTGCTGGCGCCCTTCGTCCTGGCCTTCCTCCTGGCATACGTGCTGGACCCGGTGGTCGACCGGCTGCAGCGCCTCGGCCTCCCCCGCTCTGCGGCCGTGGCCCTCCTGGCGCTCCCGCTGGCCGGCGTCCTGGCGCTGATCATCTTCGTCCTCGTTCCCGCGGTGGCCAACCAGCTGTCGCAGCTCATCGCCAACGTCCCCATCTACCTGCGGACGCTGAACCAGTGGCTGGAGAACGTGCGGGCCTGGATCATCCGGCTGGGGATCAAGGGGATCGACGAGCGCACCCTGCCCACCCTGAGGGACATCGACGCCCAGTCGCTCGTGCAATACCTGCAGCGACGGCAGGCGGAGGTCGCCTCGGGGGGGCTGCAGGCGATGCTCGGCATCGGCCGGGGCATCGGGGCGGTGCTCACCGTGGTCGGGTACTTCGTGCTCCTCCCGATCCTCACCTACTACCTCCTGCGCGACTGGGGCGCCCTCCGCGGGCGGATCGAGGAGCTCCTTCCGCGGGACGACCGGGACCGTGTGGTCGCCATGGTCGGCGAGTACGATCGGCTCCTGGGCCGCTACCTGCGGGGCCAGGTGCTGCTGGCCTCCTGCGTGGGCGTGATCATCGGCGTCGGCTTCTGGATCCTGGGCTTCCCGTACGCGCTCCTGCTGGGCCTGCTGGCCGGCGTCCTGAACTTCGTGCCCTATCTGGGGCTGATCGCCAGCCTGCTGACCGCGGTGCTCATCGCGCTGTTCAGCGGGCACTTCCTGGGCGGGCTGCTCAAGATCGCGATCGTGTTCGGGGTGGAGCAGGTGCTGGAGAGCATCCTGGGTCCCCGGATCGTGGGGCAGTCCGTCGGTCTGCACCCCGTGTGGGTCATCCTGTCGCTCGCCCTGTTCAGCTTCTTCTTCGGCTTCGTCGGTCTGCTCCTTGCAGTCCCGGCCGCCGTATTCCTGAAGCTGGTGCTGGCGGCGGCGCTCCGGCGGTACCAGGTCTCGCGGTGGTTCCGCGGCGGGCCCGCGGGCGAAGCGGTCGAACGAGACTGAGGGGCGGATGGTAGCCGAGTCGGAGGGTCAGGTCGGTCCCGCCGGGGACCCGGGGGAGAGCGACCCGGGCTTCCTGACGGTCTCCAACCTCCTGTCCCTGAGCCGCGTTCCCCTCGCCCTCCTGTTCCTGGTCGTGAGCGACCGCGGATGGCTCGCCGTCGTGGTGGCCACCGGCGCCCTCACCGACCTCCTGGACGGCCTCATCGCCCGGCTCAGCGGGACGTCCTCGGAGCTGGGGTCCCTGCTGGACCCCTTCTGTGACAAGGTGTTCGTCCTCATCGGACTCATCTCCTTCCTGCCCGGGGGGCACCTGGACTGGGCGGGCTTCTTGATCCTCGTGCTGCGGGACATCCTCACCGCCGGGTCCTACCTGGTGGGCCGATTGGCCGGGCGGAGCTTGCCCTTCCGCTCCAGGCTGGGGGGCAAGTTGACCACCGGCCTGCAGGTCGCCACCTTCTTCGCCCTCCTGTTCTGGCCGAGGTACGTGCCGGTCCTGATCGTCCTCGTGGGGGTGACTTCGGTGTACGCCATAATCGACTACGGGATGTACAGCACGCGCATCAGTCAGGAGCGTGCGGCGGCCCGTCGCGCGGCGTCGCGCGGGAGCGGCGACGCCGTGGCGGAGCCCTCGACTCCATGAGCTCCGAGCTGGTCGACGTCACGATCATCGGCGGGGGCCCGACGGGGCTCTACGGCCTGTTCTACGCCGGCATGCGGGGGGTGAGCGCCCGGCTCATCGACGTCCTCCCGGAACTCGGGGGACAGCTCACGGCGCTGTATCCGGAGAAGGACGTGTTCGACGTGGGCGGCTTCCCCAAGATCCTGGCCAAGGACCTGGCCAAGGCGCTGGTGCAGCAGGCCACGCAGTTCGACGCGGACATCTGCCTGGACGAGCGGGTCGACGGGCTGCGGCGAGAGGACGACCACCTGGTGCTGGAGACCGACCGCGGCGAGCGACCCACGCGCACCCTGGTGATCGCGGCGGGGAAGGGGGCGTTCAAGCCGCGCAGGCTCAAGTGCCCCGGCTTCGACGAGTTCTGGAAGCGCGGGGTGTGGCCGCACGTGCACGACCCGGAGGCGTTCCGGGGTCGTCGCGTCCTGCTCGTCGGCGGAGGGGACTCCGCGTTCGACTGGAGCTGGGCGCTGCGGGACGTGGCCGGGTCGATCGTGCACATTCACCGCTCCGACCGTTACCGGGCCCACGACCACACGGTCAGCCTGGTCGAAGGGGCCGCCGCCAAGGGCGAGATCGAGCTCCTCGACCACCACGAGGTGGAGACGATCCACGGCGAGGAGCACATCACCGGGGCCACGATCTTCGACAACCGGTCCGAGGAGCGCCGGGAGCTCGAGATCGACGACGTGGTGGCGCTCATCGGCTTCGTGCCCAACATCGGGCCGATCGCCGACTGGGGGCTGGAGCTGGAGAAAAACACGATCCGGGTGGACACCCGTATGATGACCAACCTGCCCGGCGTGTTCGCCGCGGGCGACATCGTCACGTACGAGGGCAAGCTGGAGCTGATCTCCACGGGCTTCGGGGAGGCCGCGATCGCGGTGAACAACGCCGTGCACTTCGCCAACCCCGACGCCCGGGTCGATCCGGGGCACTCGACGAGCTCGGCGGCCTTCCGGGACAAGTAGGCTGGCAGGGAGTATGCAGATGGGGCCTCGAGGTCTATCCACGGGCCTCCACGCACTCACGCTGGACTCACGGGAGACCCTTGGTGGTGCATAGAAGGCGAAAGCGGACAGGAGTGCCCGGGCGGCGCGGCCCCGGCGCGCGCCGCCCCGACGGGGTTCGACCACGGGGCCGGCGCGGACGCGTCGGCCTTTCGCGTTTCGAGGCCGTGGTGGTGGCGGTCGCTGCGGCGCTGCTGGCCACCGCGTGCGGCGGCGGAGGTGGAGGGGCCGCGGGCCCGCGGGTACTGCCCGTCGAGATCGACGTCGCCAGGCGCGACACGCTGTCCATCGAGCTCAGCGCCGTGGGGACGCTGCAGGCACAGTCCTCCGCGCAGGTCGCCTCCGAGGTCGACGGCACGGTCTTCCGGATCGACTTCGAGGAGGGATCCCGGGTGCCGACCGGCAAGGTGCTGGTCCAGCTGGATGCCTCGAAGCTGCGGGCGTCGCTCCACGCGGCCGAGGCGACGGCCCAGCAGGCGCGGACGCAGGCCGCGAACCTCGAGCGGCAGGTCCAGCGCAACCGGGGCCTGCTGGCCCAGGGCGCCATCTCCAGGCAGGCGTTCGACGACCTGCAGTCCGGCTACCAGTCGGCCCGGGCGCAGGTGGACCAGGCGGAGGCGAGCGCGGCGCTGGCGCGCCAGCAGCTCTCCGACGCCACCATCCGCGCTCCCTTCCCCGGCAGGGTGGGGGAGCGGACCTTCGACGTGGGCGATTACGTTCGCAAGGGCGACCCGATGTTCTCGGTGACGGACGACGATACGCTGCAGGTCCGCTTCACGGTCCCCGAAGGGTACTCGGACCGGCTCCAGCCGGGCAGTTCCATGCAGGTCCAGTCGCCGAACGTCCCCGGCCGGTGGTTCGACGGCCAGGTCTACTTCGTGAGCCCGACCGTGGACCCGGTGAACCGCACGGTGACCCTGAAGGCGGAAGTGCCCAATCTCGACGGGAAGCTGCGATCGGGCTCCTCGGCCGACGTCCGCCTCGTGCTGGAGAAGCGCTCGGGCGCGATCGTGATTCCGGAAGCCGCCATCGTGCCCAGCGACCAGCAGATGCTCGTCTACCTGGTTCGGGACGGACAGGCGCATCGCACCCCCGTCCAGGTGGGGGCGCGGACCGAGGGGCGCGTGGAGATCCTGTCCGGCGTCTCGGCCGGCGACACGGTGGTGACCGCGGGCCAGCAGAGGCTCGAGGACGGTACGCCTGTGAAGATCGAGGGGCAGGGGGTGGGCCTGCTTTCGGGGAGTCCCCCCGACTCCACCGCCGGGGGCTGAGCCGTGTTCCTTCCGGACACCTCCATCAAGCGACCGGTCCTCACGCTGGTCGTCTCCATGACGATCCTGCTGGCGGGCTGGCTGGGGTACCGGAACCTGGCCGTCCGGGAGCTCCCCAACGTCGAGTATCCGATCGTCAGCGTGTCGACGGCCCTTCCGGGCGCCAGCCCGACGGTCGTCGAGACCAACGTGACCAAGCCGCTCGAGGAGCAGATCAACACGATCGAGGGGCTCAAGACGCTCACCTCGATCAGCGGCGAGGGCGCCAGCCAGATCACCGCGGAGTTCGACCTGTCCCGCGACGTCGACCTGGCCCTGCAGGACGTGCGGGCCAAGGTCAGCCTGGCGCGCGGGCGGCTCCCGCAGGACGCCGAGGATCCGGTCATCCAGAAGGTGGACCCGAACGCCCAGCCGATCATCTGGCTCAGCGTCCAGAACGCGTCCCTGGGGATCACGCAGGTCAACGACTTCGCCAACGACGTGATCAAGGAGCGCCTGCAGAGGATCCCCGGGGTGGGCAACGTCATCCTGGGCGGAGAGCAGCGCTTCGCCGTGCGCATCCGGCTCGATCCGCGCGAGCTCGCGGCGCACCAGCTTACCGTGGACGACGTGCAGCGGGCCCTCCTGTCGCAGAACGTGGACCTGCCGTCCGGCCGGGTGGAGAGCGAGACCCGGGAGTTCACGGTGCGGACCCAGGGCCAGTTCCCCACCGCGGCCTCCTTCGCCCGGCTGATCATCACGACCCGGGACGGGACCCCGATCCGGCTCGGGGACGTGGGGATAGCCGAGGCGGGAGTGCAGGACGAGCGCACCCTGGCCCGGTTCAACGGCAAGCCCACGGTCGGTGTGGGGATCGTGAAGCAGTCCGACGCCAACACGGTGGAGGTGGCCGACCGCGTGCTGCAGGAGATCGACCAGATCCGGGCGGACGCTCCGCCCGGCTACAAGCTGCTCATCGCGGTCAACAACGCCGACTTCATCAAGGACTCGCTGTCCGAGGTCCAGTTCACCCTGTTGGTGGCCTTCGGGCTCGTCGTGCTGGTCATCCTCCTCTTCCTGCGGAGCTGGCGGGCCACCTTCATCCCGGCTCTCGCCATCCCCGTGTCCCTCGTGGGCACCTTCGCGGTGTTCTACGCGCTGCACTTCTCCATCAACACGCTCACGCTCCTGGCCCTCGTGCTGGCCATCGGCATCGTGGTGGACGACGCCATCGTGGTGGTGGAGAACATCTACCGGCACATGGAAGAGGGGGAGTCGCCCTTCGAGGCGGCGCGCAAAGGCTCGGCGGAGATCGCCTTCGCGGTCATCGCGATCGCGATCACGCTGGTCATCGTGTTCCTTCCCATCGCCCTGATCGGCGGCATCGTGGGCCGGCTGTTCCGCGAGTTCGGACTCGGCGTGGCCGTTTCCGTGCTGATCTCGGCGTTCGTGGCCCTCACCCTGAGCCCCATGCTGAGCTCGCGGATCCTCAAGCTGGAGGAGAACCGCAACCGCGTGTTCGAGGCGGTCGAGCGGCTGCTGCAGCGCGTCACCGACGCGTACCGCCGCACCCTGTCCTGGGCCCTCGACCACCGCTGGACCATGGTCGGGATCGCGGCGGCCAGCCTGGTCGCCAGCTTCGCGATCATGGGCGTGATGGGGAAGGAGTTCGTGCCCCAGGAGGACCGGGGCCAGTTCCTCATCAGCTTCAAGGCGCCCGAGGGCGCCACCCTGGAGTACACGGACGCCTACCTCAAGCGGATCGAGGAGATGACGGCCTCCACGCCGGGCGTGGACCGGTTCTTCTCGGCCATCGGGCTCAGCATCGGGGGGCCGCCGGCCGTGAACACGGGCATCGTGTTCGTGCGGCTCAAGCCGAAGCGCTCGGTGAGCCAGCAGCAGATCATGAACCAGCTGCGCGGGAAGTTCTCGACCCTGGCGGGCATCGACGCCTACCCGATCGCGCTCAGCGGGCTGTCGACCGGGGCGTTCGGCAAGCCGCTCCAGTTCGTGATCCAGTACCCGAACCTGGACACCCTCGGGATATACGCGGACAGCATGGTGACGCTGGCCCAGCGGATCCCGGGGCTCCAGGGCGTCGACTCGAACCTGGACCTCAACAAGCCGCAGCTGCGGGTCACCGTGGACCGCGCCAAGGCGTCGCGGCTGGGCGTGAGCGTGGAGGAGATCTCGAATACGCTCCAGATCCTGCTCGGGGGCCGGCACATCGGGGACTTCGAGCGCGGTGACAACCGCTACTGGGTGGTGGCCCAGCTCCAGAACCGCTTTCGGGCGACCCCCGAGGATCTCCGCTCGATCTACGTGCGCGCCTCGAACGGCTCCCTCGTGCAGCTCGGGAACCTGATCGAGGTCGGCGAGGCGGCCGGTCCCAACGTGGTGAACCACCGCAACCGGGAGCGCTCCGCCACCATCGGCGCCAACGTCTCGGGCGTGCCGCTGGGCACGGCGCTGCAGCGCGTGCAGGCCCTGGCCGACAGCATCCTGCCCAGGGGCTTCTCGACGGACGTGGCCGGGCAGGCGGAGAGCTTCCAGGAGTCCTTCGCCAGCCTGCTGTTCGCCCTCCTGATGGCGGTCGTGGCCATCTACCTGGTGCTGGCCGCCCAGTTCGAGAGCTTCGTGCATCCGTTCACGATCATGCTGGCCCTGCCGCTGGCGCTGGTGGGCGCGGTGGCCGCGCTCGCCGCCCTGGGCATGACGCTCAACATCTACAGCATGATCGGGATCATCATGCTCATGGGGCTGGTGACCAAGAACTCCATCCTCCTCGTCGACTACGCCAACCAGCGCCGGGAGGCGGGCGAGGCGCGCCGCGACGCGGTGCTGCGCGCGGGGACGGTGCGACTGCGCCCCATCCTCATGACCTCGGTGGCCATCATCTTCGGCGTGCTGCCCATCGCCCTGGCGCTGGGGGCCGGCGCCGAGTCGCGGCGACCGCTGGGCGTGGCCGTCGTGGCCGGGATGTTCACGTCCACGGCGCTCACGCTGCTGATCGTGCCCGTGTTCTACGAGGTGATCGACGACGGGCTGCTGTGGGTGAGGGCGCGGTGGCGGGGCCTGATGGGGCGATTCTCCACCTCCGAGACCACCGGGGGACACCGCCCGGCAGGCTGAGATCCCTGAGATCCGGGCCCGCGCGCGGACGAGGCTCCGCCGCCAGCCGCGCTACAGCTCTTCCAGCCGGGCGCCGGCCCCCGTGAACAGGTCGCGAAGGTGGTCGTCGCAGGTGAGGTAGATCACCTGCCAGCCTTCTCCGGCCAGCCCCGCGACGGTTTCCACCAGTCGCTCCCTCCTCGACCAGTCGGCCGTGAGGAAGGCGTCGTCCAGGAGGAGCAGGCCGGGCTCCTCCAGCCCGGCGGCGCGCAGCGCGGCGCGCGCCAGCCCCGCGCGCAGCGCCAGGAGCACCTGGTCCCGCGTGCCGCGGCTCACGAGGTCGATGGGGAGGCGCAGTCCCTCCTCGTCCACCAGCTCTAGCGCCCCCCGCTCGTCGCGGACGAGGCCGCGGTAGCGTCCGGTGACCGAGTGGAGCAGGGCGCCCGGCGACAGGGGACCCCGGCTGTCGAGCGCCTCGGATAGGCGACGCTCCAGCACCTCGTCCATGGTGGCGAACACCTCGCCCGCCAGGCGGCCCGCCTCCCAGTCCAGCTCGAGGCGCTGCGCGGCGGACCGCGCCGACCGGAGCTCGGTCAGGACGTCCTCGGGCGTGGACAGGCCGGCCTGCACGAAGGCGTCCCGCAGCTCCCGGTATTCCGAGCGCAGCGTCGCGGCCCGGCGCTCCAGGCGCACCTTCTCCTGCGGATCCCAGGCCGGGAGCGCCTCCGCATCCTCCGGGGCGGGAACGTCCCAGCGGGCCGGGTCCGAGCCGGCCAGGGCCTCCAGGGACCGCTCCACGTCGCGGAGCCGCGACGCGCATTCTTCGCGCGTGCGCGCCCGCGTTTCGGCCTCGTCGATGCCCTCGACCTCGAGCCGCTCGGCCAGCTCGGCCGTCCGCCGCTCGATCTCCCGGACGCGCCTCTCCGCGGCCTCCAGCTCCTCCCGGGCCCGGGCCGCGCGGCCCTCGGCCTCCTCGGCGGAGGCCGCCGCCGCCTCCAGCTCGCTCTCCCGACGGGCGGCCTCCACCTCCAGGCGCCGCAGGCGCTCGGCGACCTCGGACGCACTTTCGACCTCGAGCCCGGCCGAGGCCGCGTCCTGGCGCAGCTTGCGGGCGCGCTCGGCCCGCTTGCGTCGCGCCTCCTCGCCCTTCCGCCGGCGGTGGCGCCACACCAGGACGGGGACCGTCACCGCCGCGAAGGCGATCAGCAGGGGGAACGCGATGGCGGTGAGCAGGTGCCCGGGCAGGAGGAGCGCCAGTGCCAGGAGCACGAGGACGAGCCCGAAAGCGGCCTTGTAGATCCAGCTGGACAGGGCCGATGGCTCCCGTTCGAGCCGCGGCGGCTCGGTGGTCAGCTCGGCGGCCCGGCGCTCCAGTCCGACCTCTCGGGCCGCGTCCAGGCGGGCGCGGAGCTCCTCGGCCTCCCGCTCGGCGTCCCTGCGGCGCTCGGCCCGGCCGGCCGCCTCGGCGGAGGCCTCGTCGACCCCCGTGCGCGCCCGCTCGAGACGCCGGGACAGCTCTCCCTCGCGCTCGTGCCGGAGCGAGCGCCACTCCCGCAGCGCCTCGATCGGAAGCTCGGGGAGATCGGCCAGCTCGGACGCCAGCCGCTGGCGGTCCTCGAACAGGGTCGCGATCAGCGCCTTCCGCGCCCGCTCCATCGCCTCCAGCCGGGCCTCGACGCGGGCCACGTCCGCCTCGAAGCGGGCGGCCGGCTCGAGCCGCGTCTCCAGGACCTCGAGACGCTCGATCCGCTCCTCGAGCTCGCGGTGGCGCGTGCGCGGCCCAGGATCCCCACGATCGCTGGGCTCTCCCCCGGGTGTGAGGTGCGCCTGGCGGTGAACGGCCTCGCGGAGGGTGTCGACGCCGCGCGGGAGCCCCGATAGGAGCTTCTTGAGCTCGGGCCAGAACTCGCCGCGAGCCGCCCCGGGGAGCTCCAGCTCGCCGGAACGCACGCAAAACAGGCCGGCCAGGCTCGCGTGCTCGAGCTCGAGGCGGTGCAGCAGGGAGGTGGAGCCCGGATAGGAGAGCACCTCGTCGCCCAGGCGGACCTCGACCCGTCCCCCCGCCTCCGCGGCGCTTCCGAACCGGTCGACGCCGGGAAGGACCGTCTCGAGCCGCGTGCCCGTCTTCTGCTCCCACCGGAACAGCTGGGAGACCAGGAAGTCGAACAGCGTCGTCTTGCCGGCCTCGTTCGGGCCCCACACCACGGTGAGCCCTGGGGAGGGCTCCATCTCGAGGCCCCGCAGGGGCCCGAACGAGGGCACCCGGATGCGCAGGATCCTCACCGCGGGGCGCCCCGGTTCTTCAACGGCCTTCTAGACCTTGAGCGCGCGGGCCGCCAGCTCCAGCGCCCGGCGCTCCACCGTCTCGCGGCGGTCCATGCCTTCGGCGCGATCGGCCTCGAGCCGGGCCTCCAGGCGGCGCCGGAAGTCGCGGAAGAGGTCGGCCCGGGCCGGGTCCAGCCCGACGCTCGCAAGGTCGAACTCGAGCTTCGCGAAGGAGGGAGCGAGCCGCTCCCGGACCCGGTCGGCCGCCTCCCGGAGGTCGGTTTCGGACACTCCGGCCAGGATGCCGTCGACCCGGACCCTCATGTCGCACAGCGGGTCGGCCACCTCCTCCAGCTCGGCGGCGAGCGACTCGAGGCCGGCGCGCTCCTCGAATGGGTTCAGCCAGCGCTCGATTCGGGCCCGCCACGGGACCGGAAGTCGGACCGGCTGGAGCTCCAGCTTCCCCGGCCCGATCTCCACCAGGATCGCCGTGCGGTGGCCGAGCGCGTGCGGGCCGACCGGGGCGGGCGAGCCGGCGTAGGCGACCGGGAGCCCCCCGAGCCGGCGGAGGGCGTGCTGGTGGTAGTGCCCGAGGGCGACGTAGTCGGCCCGGAGCGCCCGGAGGTCGTCGGAGCGCACCGGGAAGTAGGGGCCGGCCTCGTCCGATCGGCTCTCGTCCTGGATTCGAGGCGCCGAGGCGTCGATGAGCGTACCGTGCAGGACGAGGAGGGTCGCCTCGGGTGCGGTGTCGCCTCCGGGTCGGGACGGGGCGGAGAGCCTCTCCTCGACGTCCCGCCGCACGTGGCCGAAGCCGATCTCCCCCGCCGGGAAGGGGACGGCCACCACCCGCACGGCCGCGACCGTCGTCTCCTGGACGGGCTCACCCAGGAGGAGGGTGGTGCGCGGACCCCAGTCCTGGCCGGGACGGTACGCGGCGCGGTCGTGGTTGCCCGGAAGGAGGAGGACGGGGACGTCGAGGCTCTCGAACGCGGCGCGCACCCGCGGCCGCAGGGCGGCGTGGTCGCCGCCCCGGTCCAGGAGGTCCCCGGCCACCAGCAGGGCATCGACCGCGTGGTCGCGGGCCGCGCCGAGGACCGCCTCCAGCGCGTCCCAGCGCTCGGGGTGGTCCTCGGTCAGGTGCAGGTCGGCGGTGTGCAGGATGCGCGTCATCGCCCCTAAGATAGGGGATGGCCGGGCGGCACGCCCGCTCCGGCGAGGCGACGAGTGGCCGTCCACGAAGGGGGAAGTCACATGAGCGAGCCCAGGATCTCCAGGCTGCCGCTGGAGGGCAACGAGCCGGCCGTCCAGGCGGTGTTCGACCGCTTCCGGAAGGAGCGGGGCAACGTCCCCAACATGTTCCGGGTGGTCGGCCACCGGGAGGAGCACCTGGCCACCATGATCCGCCACTTCGGGACCGTGATGCGGCGGGGCTCGGTCGCCCCCGCGCTCAAGGAGATGCTCTCGGTACGGGTCTCGGCCCTCAACGGGTGCGATTACTGACTGGCCTCCCACACGCAGCTGGCAGCTGCGCTGGACGTGACGCCCGAGCAGCTCCGGGACCTGCAGGGCGAGACGATCGACCCCGGCCTGTACGCGGCCGACGAGGCGGCGGCCCTCGCCTTCGCGGGGGCCATGACCCGAGAATCGAGCGCCGTCCCCGCGGAGACGGTCGCGCGACTGCGCGAGCACTTCGAGGAGGGTGAAATCGTGGAGATCGCCATGGTCGTGGGGCTGTTCCTGTACTTCAACGCGTTCAACAACGCCCTGGGCACGCCGCCCACGGCCCCGAGCCCCTACGTGCTCTGAGGCGGGCCCCAGCCCAGGAACCGCTGGATCCGGTCCCACTGCGCCTCGGCGTCCTCCTCGCCCAGCTCCATGAGCCGTGTCAGGTAGGCCTCCTCGAACAGGAGGTAGCTCACGAAGTCTGCCGTGCGGCCCTCCCGGCTGCCCAGCCCCCCCGCCAGGTACCGGATGATGCGCGGCAGCCGGTCCGCGTACTCCGAGGCCAGGCTGCCCAGGTCGCGGGACGGCCGCAGGAGCAGCAGCTCGATGCGCCGGAACGCTCCACCCGGGTCGCCCCCGTCGCCGCAGCGCTCCAGCAGGTGGTTCATCCGGTCCAGGCGGACCGAGTCGGCGTCCAGGGTGTCCAGGAAGATGGAGTTGAACAGGAGGCCCACGACCTGGGCCGGAGGCGGATAGCCCTCAATGACGGGGTGCCGCGCCTCTTCCGTGTTGCGCGCGTAACGGGCCGACACCGCCAGGATGCGGTCGGCCCCGAGGTGCACGGCCGGCGCCAGCGGCGCGGACTGGCGGATGCTGCCGTCACCGTAGAAGTGTCCGTCCAGGCGTTCGGCGGGGAACACCAGCGGCAGGGCCGAGGAGGCCATGACGTGCTGGACCGTGAGGCGGTCCCGGACCGCGCGGCGGTGGGGTCGCTCCCACATCGCCATGGACGGATCGCCGTGCACGAACGTGATGGTCTGCCCCGTCTGGTAGGAGGTGGCCGACACGGCGGCCGCCCGCAGGACGCCGTCCCGGATGTTCTCCTCGATCCCGCGCGGGTCGACGGCCCGGCGCAGGAAGCGCCGCAGGGGCTCGGTGTCCACCAGGCTGCGAGCCCGGGGCCCCAGGCGCGATCCGCCCGAGAGCAGGGTGTAACCCCACACGATCCCGGTCCGGAGCACGGTGAGCGGGTCGGAGCGGAACACCTGTTGGGTGGTGAGGCTGCGCCACTGGCCCTCGAGGTCGGCGGTCGCCTCCTCGAGGTTGCCCCGGAAGGCCGCCAGGTGCAGGGCGTTGATCGCGCCGGCCGACACCCCCGTGATGATGGGAACGTGCCGGTCGGGGTATCGCCGGCCAATGTAGCGCAGGACGCCGACCTGGTAGGCGGCGCGGGCGCCGCCCCCCGAGAGGGCGACGGCCAGCTGCGGCGCGGACGCCCCCGGCTCGTCGATCGGGTGAGGCTCCGCCCTCTCCGACTGCCGGGCCGCTACGCCCGGTCTCCCGGTCTCCCGGCGCGCGCCGGGGTGGAGGAAGGGAGGAGGCGTGCGTGCCAGGACTCGGCGGCCGGTCGCTCCCAGCGGCCCTCGCGGACGTCGGCGAGTCGCCCGGCCGTGAGGTCGAACACGGTCGTCGCTCCGTCCACCCGCCCCTCCTCGGCCAGCGCCCGGAACTCCTGCCGGGACGCCTGCCGCACGACGCCCTGGCCCCGCGGCTCGAGGTACCACACGGGGGCCCCGTCCCGGAGGCGGACGCCGAGCTCCGCTTCAATGTGGCCGAGGCGGTGGGTGAGGGAGTCGATCGAGCAGCCCGACGTGCCCGCCGCGCGCTCGTCCACCGCCACCAGCAGGAATCGGCCGCGGCGCCAGTCGCACGCGGTGCGCAGGGGCTGCCCGTGGGCGGCCCACTCGCCTAGGAAGTCGCGTACGTGACCGAGGAGGCGCGCGGTCTCGTCGGCGGAGAGAGGACGGTCGGCCGCGAAGCACCACAGCCGTGCCGAGTCGGGAAGCTGGTCGATGGTCGTGAGGCTCATGGTCGCTCGGGGTCGGGAGTCATCCGCAGCGAGAAGATAGAGGGTCCGGGAAGTACCTTCCAGCGCGAGCCCGGACGGCGCCACGGCCGTCCGGGCTCGCGTCGGGGGAGCGGGAAGGGGCTTACTCGTGCCGCAGGGCCACGATGGGCTCGAGCCTGGCCGCCCGCCGCGCCGGCCACAACCCGAAGAACAGGCCAATGGTGAGCGAGAAGACGACGGCCAGCCCGATGGCCCCGGCCGACACGTCGACGTTCCATCCGGCTGCCGAGGACAGGATGGCGGCGCCGCCGCCCCCGAGCGCGATCCCGAGGATCCCGCCGGCCAGGCAGAGGACCAGCGCCTCGAGCAGGAACTGCGTGAGCACGGCCTTGCGCGTGGCGCCCAGCGCCTTGCGCAGCCCGATCTCGCGGGTCCGCTCGGTGACCGAGACCAGCATGATGTTCATGATCCCGATGCCGCCCACCAGCAAGCTGACCAGCGCGATGCCGGCCAGCAGGTAGGTGAACGCCTGCGTGGTCTCCTGCCGCGTGCCCAGGAGCTGGGCCCGGTCGGAGATCCAGAAGTCGTTGTCCTGTCCCGGCCGCAGCTTGTGGGCTCGCCGGAGGATCTCCTCCAGGTCCATCATGGCCACCGGCTGGGACATGGTCTCCGGGGCCTCGACGTCGATGCTGCGGATCCGGTCGCTGCCCATCACCCGGAAGCGCGCCGTGGTGATCGGGATGTAGATCTGCTCGTCCTCGTTGAAGAAGCCCGTGCTGCCTTTCTCCTGGAGGACGCCGATCACGTCGAAGGGGACGTTGCCGATGGAGACCTGCTGCCCCAGGAGCTGGGAGGCCGAGCTGTTGAGGACCTCCGGCACCGCCCCGCCGAGCACCACCACACGTCGACGCCCCTCGTTCTCCTTGTCGCTGAAGAAGCGGCCCAGGCCCACGTCGTAGTGGTTGATGATCGGGTAGTCAGGGGTCGTGCCCACGACGCGCATGTTGGCGTTCGTGTGCTGATACTGCACCTGGGAGCTGTTCTCCATCTGCGGGGCCACCTTGAGCCCCTCCGGCCCCTCGCGCTGCAGCAGGGTCGCGTCGTCCATGGTGAGGCGCGCATCGCCCGAGCGCACGCCGTGGAACCAACCCTGCCCGGGACGGACGGTGAGGACGTTGGTGCCGAGGCTGGCAATCTGGGCCTCGACCGCCTTCTGTGCGCCCTGGCCCAGGGCGACCATGGTGATGACCGCCGCGATGCCGATGATGATGCCCAGCATCGTCAGGAAGGATCGGAGCTTGTTGCTCCGGATGGCATCCAGGGCCACCCGGACGATCTCCCAGATCAACATGTCGTCACTACTAGTTGTTGTTGCGGCTCACGCCGGGAACGGCGGCCCGCTGCCGGAACCGCTGCAGGAGCTGCTGCTGCTGGACCAGCGACAGCGGCACCTCCAGGACCTTGTCGCCCTGCTCGAGGCCCGCCAGCACCTCGGTGTAGTCCAGGCTGCTCAGCCCGATGCGCACCGGCTTGAGCGTGACCCGGCCCTGCGCGTTCTCGACGAACACGAACCCGTCCTTGGGGGCGGCCGGGTTGGACCGGGCCTGCTGCTGCTTCTCGCGCTCTGCCCGGACGCGCTCCATGAGCTTGCGGCGCTGGTCGGCCGTCAGCGACTGGAACAGCTTGCGCCGCTCGTCCTGAGACATGCCGCGGAGCTTCTCGGGGGAGGGCAGGCCGTCGTCGGTCCGGGCCTGCTGCCCACCGGAGGCCTGCTGGCCACCGGTCGCCGGCGCACGGCCCGGATCGGCCGCCGTCGGTGCCGTCGCCCCGGAGCCCTGCGACGACACGCTGGCCTGCAGCAGCGACGGGTCCATGCCGAGGGCGTCCACGAGCTTCCGGGCCTCCTCCGTCGTCTTGATTCCGGCGTTGGGCAAGGCGAGCACGCTGTCGCGCTGGCCGATCACGATCGTGACGTCGGCGTTCATGCCCGGCAGCAGCGCCCGGTCCTCGTTGTTGATCCGGGTGAGGACGGCGAACTGCGTGACGTTCTGCTGCACGACCGCCTGGGGCTCGATCTTGAGGACCGTCCCGCTGAAGCTCCGGTTCGGATAGGCGTCCACCGTGATGTTGGCGGCCAGCCCCGGCTGCACCTTCCCGATGTCGATCTCGTCCACCAGGGTGCGGACCTGCACGGTGGTCAAGTCGGCCATCTGCAGGATCGTCGTTCCACCCGACACCTGGTTCGTGGAGGTGATGATCGTCCCGGGCTCGACGTCCTTGGCGATGATCGTGCCCGAGATCGGCGCCACGACCGTCGCGTCCTTGACCTCTTTCCTGGCCAGCTCGAGGTTCGTCTCCGCCTTCACGAGATCGGACTTGGCGGTGGCGTCGTTGAGGATCGCCGTCTGCAGCTCGTCCTTCGTGATCGCGCCGGAGTCGGCCAGGACCTGGGAGCGCGCCAGGCGGTCGGCGTTGATCTTCGCCTGCGCCTGGGCCACCGCGAGGTTGGCGTTGGCCTGGTCGTAGGTGTTCTGGACGTTCCGCGGGTCGACCCTGGCCAGGAGCTGGCCCTTCTGGACGTGATCGGCGATGTCCACGGGCATCTGGAGGATCTCGCCCGATGCCTGCGACTTGATGTCGATCGTCTGAATCGGCTCGATGCTGCCGGTCGCCTCGACGCTCGACACGATGTCGCGCCGCTCCACCGTGGCGGTCTGGAAGTCCGTCGCCGCTTCGCTGGCCTTGCTCTTCCCGCAGGCGGTCACCGCCAGTGCTGCCAGGGCCAGGAGGGCGGTTCCGCTGATCGGCTTCTTCATACAGGTCTCCCGGGAGGTCCCGGCGTCGTAGTCTCTGGGTGGCGCCCGGCGGGGCCGGGACGCGCGCCGACGGCTACTTGCCGTCCTCCTCCATAACACGGGAGCCGTTGGAAGCGTTGCTGCCTGTGTCCCCGGCCGCCTTCGGGAGGGGTTCGCCGAGCAGGGCCTCGAGCTGCGCCAGCCCGATCTGGTAGTCGAACTTGCGCTGCACGAGGTTCACCTGGGCCTGCTGCAGGTTGATCTGCGCCTGCTGGAGGTCCAGGATCGTGGCCAGCCCGAGCCGATAGCGCTCCTGCGTGACCCGGAGGTTCTCCTGGCTGAGCTCCACGCTCTTCTGGGCCAGGTCTCCGCCCGAGACGGCCGTCAGCACCTGGTTGTAGGCGTTGTCGATGTTGGTCCGCAGGGCGAGCTCCGCGGAGCGCTCCTGGGCCTGGGCGGCGTCGGCCTGGGCCTGGGCCTGGAAGAGCTGCGACTCGCGCTGGAAGCCGTTGAACAGCGGAATGCTGCCCGTGAGCCGGATCGACCAGCTCCGGTTCTCGGGCGGGAAGTCCCTGTTCTGCCAGGCCCAGCCTCCGGCGAAGGTCAGATTGGGCAGGTAGGCGGACTTGGCCGAGGACACCTGGGCCTGGGCGGATTGGTAGGACGCCCGGGCGCTCTGGACGCTGGGCGCCTGCGACTGCGCAATGGACTGGAGCTGCTGGCGGTCGTACGTGAGCGTGTGGATCTCCAGGGTCGCCTCGGCCACCGGGGCCACGCGCTGGTCGACTCCCAGCGCCTGGGCGAGCTGGAAGGTGCTGGCACGGGCCGAGTTCTGGGCGTTGAGCAGCGCCAGCTTGGCGTTGTTCAGGTCCACCTCGGAGCTCAACAGGTCCGAGCGCGTGGAGCGCCCCAGCTGGAGCTGCTGTCGCACGAAGTCCAGCTGGTCCTGCTGCCGCTTCACGGTGGCGGACTGCACGGCCACCAGGTCCCGGGTGGCGACGGCGTTGAAGTAGGCCGTCTTCACGTCGAGCAGCGTCTGGTAGCGGCTCTGACGGTAGCTGGCCTGCTGCGCCTCCACGTTCAGGTTGGCGCTCTTCATCTGGCTGAAGCGCCGCAGCCCCGTGAACAGGTCGTAGCTGCCGCTGAGCTGGAAGCTGTAGCTGGTCCGGGTGAGCGACTGCTGGGTGACGTCCAGCCGGGCGGAGCTCGAGTTGGAGTAGCCGTATCCGGCCGAGAAGGACGGCAGGAAGTTCCCGTACGCCGTCAGCCGGCTGTAGCGCGCCTGGTCCAGGCTGGACCGTGATTGCGTGAGCGCCGGGTTGTTCTGCATGGCGATCGTGACCGCCTGGTCGAGCGTCACCCGCCGTGCCGGCGGACCCGACTCCTGCATCATGGCCGTGTCCGTCCGGGCCGCGGCGTCCGCGGTCGTCTGCTGCGCCTGGAGGCCGGTGGCGGCCACGAGGAGGGCCAGGAGCACCGCGCAGCCCCGTGTCGCGGACATCGTGTATCTCGTCATGGAAGCTCCTTCACGCTGTCTCATTTCCGGCTCGATCCGCCGGGAGTGGTCGAGTCGCGTCGGCCGGCGGAGTCCCGCTCCGACCGACGCGTGGAGTCGTCGTCGTGCCGCTGGTACCGCTGCCGGAGCAGCGTACGGTACTGCTGGACCTGCTCGGGCGTCAGCACGCCCTCGATGCGGGTCCGGGTCGAGTCCACAATGGCGCTGTATCGTGGCCTCACGTCCTGCCACACCGACCGCATGTGCGTCCGGTAGTGATCGAGGATCGTCTCGATCTCGGTGCGCTGCTGCGCCGTCAGTTCGAGCTCGCTGGCGAAGCGTTCGATCACGGGGGTGTGGCCCCGTTCGCCGCGCCCGGCGCTGTCCGTCCTGGCGGCGCGCCATGCGTCCACGTGGCGAGCGGGCGTTGCCAGGACGCGCCGGTCGAGCGCGACCCCACCGGCCAGGCCGGCGGCGAAGGTCACGCCCAGCACCAGGCCGACCCGGAGACGCGATCCGGCGAGCATGGTCAGCGCTCCTCCCGGCGCAGCGTGGCGGCCAGGAGGGCGTCCGAGCTGGGCTCGGTCTGGTCGATGAGCAGGGCGGGCGGCGATGTCGCCGAGGTCGGCTGCACCAGGGCCTCGATGTCCATGCGCTCCGACTCGGGCGCCGAAGTCCCCGACGGGTTCGACTCGTACGCGATCCATCCGAACAGGAGGGCGATGGAGGCCGCGATCGGGATGGCGACCGAGGACCAGTCGGCCGCGAGCTCCCACCAGGCGGCCGGGTGCCGCGCCGCCAGCAGCGGCGCCGCCGCCGCCAGGATGCCCCGCTTCATCCGGGCCCGGCCCATCGGGTCCGGCCTCAGGGGCTCCAGCCACGCGGGCCAGCCGTCGTTCCTGTCTTCCCGTTGTGCGCTCATCGGCTCTCGTCCTCTTCAGGCCCCAGCAGCTGCCGGAGCGCCTTGCGCCCGTGGTGCACGTGGGCTCGCGACGTGCCCGGCGCGATCCCGAGAATGTCCGCGATCTCCTGGTGGCTGTAGCCCTCCAGGTCGTAGAGGGTCACCGCGGTCCGCTGCATCTCGGGGAGCTGCTCCAACGCCCGGAGCACGGTCTCCCGGTCGATCCTCCCGAGCGTCTCCGCCTCGGGGTCGCTGTTCGTCGCGGCCCCGATCGGTATCGATTCGTGACTCCGAAGCTTCTCGTGTCTCCGGAAGTTGAGGGCCGTGCTGCGGAGCACCCTGTAGAACCACGGCCCGAAAGGGCTGCCCGGGGACAGCTGGTCGATCCGCTCCAGCGAGCGTATGAATGCATCCTGCACCGCGTCTTCCGCGTCGTGCGGATTGCCGAGAATGCCGAGCGCGACGGCGTGCGCCCGGTCCAGATAGCGCTCGACGAGGCGCCCGAAGGCCACTTCGTCGCCTCGCTGGACCGCCCGTACCAGCTCCGGCTCGCCCGCCGTCCCGGTGCCCGCCGGCTCCCCGGATCTTCCGTCCGCGGCGCCGGAGACGTCACGCGCGGGCCGGTCGGGTTCCCGGACCGACTCCCCCGCATCGTTCATCCTCGCCGCGCTATCAAGAACACCCCGACGTGCTCCCGTGTTGAGGTCGTCGCCCGTGCGACGGCGTCCCACCCCGGAGCGGGACGACCCATCGATGCCCCCGGCCGGAAGCACCCGATCCGGGGGGTACCGGGCATCTCGTGAGTCCCACTACGGATCCCGGGGTCCGTGAAGTTTCCGGTGTGCGGCCTCGCGCGTCCAGCGCCGGGCCCGGAGTCGGGCTTGAGCGTCGGGGCCGGGCAGCCCATCCTGCCTGTCCACGGACCCCTGAACCGAGGCGACGCGACGGTGGCGGACACGCATTGCGAGATGACTCGAGGGCCCGCCGGTGGGTCGGTCGCCGGCCTGCCGCCGCTCGGCGCCCACGTATCCGTGGCGGGGGGACTGGCCCGCGCCGTGGAGCGCGGCACCGAGATCGGGGCGACCGCCCTGCAGGTGTTCACTGGCCAGCCCCAGCGCTGGGCGGAGCTCGACCTGGGCGAGGACGACGTGCGCCGCTACCGCGACGCGCTCGCCGGCTCCCCGATCGGAATCGTGGCCTCGCACGACAGCTACCTGATCAACCTGGCGACGGAGCGTGCGGCTCTCCTGGAGAAGTCCCGGGCGGCGTTCGAGGCGGAGCTGGAACGTTGCCAGCGCCTGGGCGTCGACTACCTGGTCACCCATCCGGGCAATGCGACGGGGGGCGACCGCGAGGCCGCCCTCCGCCAGAACGCCGCCGCCATCGGGGCGGCGCTCCTGGCGCATCCGGGACCCACGATGGTGCTGATCGAGACCACGGCGGGTTCCGGCACGGCGCTCGGCTGGCGTTTCGAGGAGCTCGCGGCCCTGATCGAGGCGGTGCCGGAGGAGGCCCGCGACCGGGTGGGCGTGTGCATGGACACGGCGCACGTGTTCGCGGCGGGCTACGACCTCCGCACCGAATACGAGGAGGTGATGGACGCGTTCGATCGGACCGTGGGGCTCGAGCGATTGCGCCTGTTCCACGTCAACGACTCCCGCGTCGGGCTCGGGAGCCGCGTCGACCGCCACGCCCATCTGGGGGAAGGAGAGCTCGGCGAGGCTGGCTTCGTCGGCCTGATGCGCGACCCGCGCTTCGTCGACGTGCCGCGCATCCTCGAGACGCCCAAGGATGACGACGCCACGGCGGCCGATCGGCGCAACCTGGACGTCCTCCGCCGACTCGCCCGGGGAGCGTAGCGCGCCGGGCCGCTCCCGGCCTTGTACGCCGAGCGGGGCGGTCGCATCTTCCCGGAGCCGGCGACGCGCCGGCCCCCGGAGCGGCGGCGGAGCTCGGCCGCAGGCTCCCCAGCCTCTCCCCCCGAACCCGGCGAGCCACCGTGAGTGAGGAAGCTCCTCCCACCCGAAGCGACGCGGGCTACGTCCTTCCCAGCGGTGACCTGGGCGTGGCGGCGCGTACCCTCATCGAGGAGCGCCTGCGAGGCGTTCGGCGGTCCGTGGACAGGGATCTGGCCCCGGTCGACGTGGTCCTCAGGCCCACGCGCTCCGAGTCGCGCACCCACCTGTTCGAGGAGGCGTGCGAGCTGTACTGGACTGAGCTGGGCTGGGAGGAGGAGACGGGCGAGGAGGCCGTGGGGTCGGGAGGGGCCGAGCTCACGGAGATGGTCTTCCCGGGACTCCTGGCCTTCATGGACGCCCTCCTGCCCCGCAACACGAACGGGGAGCCCGACCGGGACCGTGAGCACCGCGACGTGGCCCACGACTTCCTCCTGTGGCTCGCCGGGCGGCTGGTGGAGCTGCGCTCGGCCCGTCCCGAGGCGCTCGAGGAGCGTGCCCGCATGCGCCGCCAGGAGGCGACCACGGACGAGCTCATCGACCTCGTCGCCTACCGCCTCTACGGCCTCACCTCGGAGGAAGTCGAGCGCATCCAGGAGCGCTGACCGCCCGCCCTCCTTTCGTGCTGGACACCATTTTGCGGGATCCGTAGTTTCGGCCGCGCCGCGGCCGGCCGGGTTCCCGGCCGCGCGTGCATCGACCCGTGCCCGGACCCGCCGGGACCGGGGTGAGGGAGCCCGCTCCGCCGTGCGAGACCAGGAAGGATTGGACCGTGAGATCCATCGTGTGCATCAAGCGCGTACCGGACACGGAGGCGCGCGTTCGGATAGCTGCCGACGGGGTCTCCCTGGACCCCTCGGGAGTCAAGTATGTCCTCAATCCCTACGACGAGTTCGCCCTCGAGGAGGCCATCCGCCTCAAGGAGGAGGCCGGCGAGGGGTCGGTGACGGCGCTCTGCCTGGGTCCGAAGGAGGCGGCCGAGCAGCTTCGCACGGCGCTGGCCATGGGCGCCGACGACGCGGTGCTCCTCGCCGCCGAGCCGTCGCACGACGGGCTCGTCACGGCCAAGGCGCTGGCCGCCGAGATCGAAGGCCGGGAGTTCGACCTCCTCCTGTTCGGCAAGCAGGCGGTCGACGATGACAACATGCAGGTTCCGGCCATGGTGGCCGAGCTCCTGGGGCTGCCGTGCGCCACCGTGGTGGTGGAGCTGGAGGTGTCGGGGCGGCACGTCACCGCCCGCCGGGAGGTGGAGGGCGGTCACGAGACGGTGGAGTTCGACCTGCCGGGCGTGGTGGCGGCGCAGAAGGGCCTCAACGAGCCCCGCTACCCGAGCCTCAAGGGGATCATGACCGCCAAGCGGAAGCCGCTCGAGGAGAAGGAGGCCGCGGCGGTCGAGAGCTCCCTGGAGCTGCTGTCCCTCTCCGAGCCGCCCGCGCCGGAGGCAGGAGAGATCGTGGGCGAGGGGGCGGACGCGGCCCCCGAGCTCGTCCGGAAGCTGCGCGAAGAAGCGAAGGTGCTCTGATGGGTCGCGTGCTGGCGGTAGCGGAGACGAGGAGCGGCACGCTCCGGGGCGTGTCGCGCGAGGTGGTGACGGCGGCCCGGACGCTGGCTTCGGGGCTCGGTGGAGGCGTGGACGCGCTCGTCCTGGGACCGCCCGGAATCGCGGAAGCGGCCGGCGAGCTGGGCGGCTACGGCGCCGACCGGATCTTCGTGGGAGAGAACGACGCGTACGGGGCGTACGCTCCCGACGCGGCGCTGCGGGCCGCGGCCGACCTGCAGGGGCGAGAGGGCTACGCCGCCGTCGTGCTGGCGGCCTCGGCCCAGGGCAAGGACCTGGCGCCACGCCTGGCCGTTCGACTCGACCGCCCTCTGGCCACCGACGTGACCGCGATCGAGGTCGAGAGCGGCCACGTGGTGGTCGTGCGGCCCCAGTACGCGGGCAAGGCGCTGGCGCGCCTGCGCTTCACGGCCACGCCAGCCGTTCTCAGCATCCGTCCCAACGTGTTCCTGCCCGAGGAGCGGTCGGGGGAGGGCGCGGTGGAGACGCTGGCCGTCGATCCGGAGCCGGCCCGCGCGCGCGTCCAGCCCGTGGAGGGCGGCGAGCGCGGCGCGCTCGACGTGGCCGAGGCGACGGTCGTCGTGGCGGGCGGGCGTGGTCTGGGCGGCCCGGAGAACTGGCGCCTGCTCGAGGAGCTCGCGGACGCGCTCGGCGACGGCGTCGCCCTCGGCGCCAGCCGCGCCGTGGTGGACGCCGGGTGGCGACCGCACGAGGAGCAGGTCGGACAGACCGGGAAGGTCGTGACCCCCGACCTCTACTTCGCCATCGGGATCAGTGGTGCCATCCAGCACCTGGCCGGCATGCGCACGGCCAAGGTCATCGTCGCCGTCAACAAGGACCCCGAGGCGCCGATCTTCGACGTGGCCGACTATGGCATCGTGGGTGACCTGTTCGAGGTCCTGCCCCGGCTCACCGAGGAGATCCGTAAGGTCCGGGAAGGCTGAAGCAGCGGGTCGGGCTCGGGCCCGCGCTGCCGCCCGCGTCCGGCCGCTACCGCACCCCCGGGGCTTGACGTCGCGGCGATTCTTTTTTTTAGACTCTCAAATATCGTAGAGTCTCAAGGGAGTGTCTCGAGCGAGGAGGCGCCCGGTGACCGAGCCCGTCCCCGTCCTCAAGGGCACGCTGGACGTCCTGGTCCTGAAAGCGCTGAGCTGGAGGCCGATGCACGGCCTCGAGATCACCGACTGCTGGCCGACCGGTCCGGCGGGCAACTGGCCTTCGACGAGTCCGGTGTGTACCAGGCGCTGTACCGCATGGAGGGCCGGGGCCTGATCGAGGCGGAGTGGGGCGTGAGCGACCACAACCGGCGGGCCCGCTACTACCGGACCACGGGGGCGGGCGAGCGGCACCTCGCGGAGGAGACCCGCCAGCTGGTCCGCTTCGGCGAGCTCCTCACGTCCATCCTCACGACCTCGCCGGCGGGATGAGACCGTGGATCCGCCGAGGGGTACGGCGGCTCTTCCGGCTCCGTCCGGGCCGGCGCGATGACATCGCGCGCGAGACGGACGAGGAGATCCGCGAGCACCTCCGGCGCCGCGCCGAGGAGCTCGAGCGCGGCGGCCTGTCGCCCGAGGAGGCGAGGGCCGAGGCGCTGCGGCGGTTCGGGGAGCTCGAGGCCGTTCGATCCCGCCTGGTCCGCGCCGCCACGAGGCGGGAGCGGCGGATCCGGCTCCGGGACCGCCTGCTGCTCCATGGCCCCGAGTACGTCGTGCACCCGGGCCGGCTGGCGCGCTTCTCCTACACCGCCACCGTGCCGGGCGAGGGCACCTACGCGGACAACGCCTTCGGGTACGTCACCTACACGGCGCTGCGAGACCACGCCCGCGGCTTCTCGGGCGTGGCGGCGTACTCGGAGACGCACGGCGTGGTGGGCGACGGGGCGGGCGCCGCGGCCGCTCGGATCGGTCACGCCACCGCCGACTTCTTCCCGCTCCTCGGGACGACTCCCCTCCTGGGACGCTTCTTCGATGCGCAGGAGGATCGCCAGGGGGCCGCCCGGAGGGTAGCGGTGGTCGGCCACGCGCTGTGGAGGAGCCGATTCGGCAGCGACCCGTCCATCGTGGGCCGCACGGTTCGGATCGACGGCCGGGCTTACACGGTGATCGGCGTGGCAAGGTCCGGGTTCACGGGGGTCGAGCTCGAACGCGTGGACGCGTGGCTCCCGATGTCGCTCAGCCAGCACAGCGCGGACTGGGCGACGTCCTGGCAGGTGCAGTGGCTCCAGGTCGTGGCCCGCCTGGCGCCCGGCGTGGACCGGAAGCGCGCCTCCGCGGAGGCCACCCGTGCCTTTCGGGCGGCCTATCCGGGAGGCGACGAGGCGATCGCTCACGCCACGCTGCACGCGGACCCGCTCTCCTACGACGACAACGGCCGCGAGTCGATGCAGGTCGCGGTGGCCCGGTGGCTCCTCGGCGTCTCGCTCGTGGTCCTCCTGGTGGCGTGCGCCAACGTCGCCAACCTCCTGCTGGCGCGTGCGCTCCGGCGGCGGCGCGAGATCAGCGTCCGCCTGGCGCTCGGCATCTCTCGCGCGCGCCTCGCGCGGCTCCTGTGGGGGAGAGCCTGCTGCTGGCGCTCCTGGGGGGCGGGGCCGCCCTCGTGGTCGCGCCGGTCGTGGGGGGTATCGTCCGGCGCACCCTCCTTCCGGGGGTCGAGTGGACGCACGGCGCCCTGGACGCACGCGTGCTCGCCGTCGCGGCTCTCCTGACCCTGGTGACCGGGCTCGTCACGGGACTCGTGCCGGCCCTGCGCGCGGGCGGCGGGGACGCCACGGCATCGCTCCGATCCGGGATGCTCGAGCCCGGGCCGTCCGCGTCGCGCGCCCGGTCGTGGCTCGCGGCCGGACAGGCGGCCCTCTCCGTCCTGCTGCTCGTAGGGGCGGGCCTGTTCATCCGGAGCCTCGAGCGCGCCCGCGGGGTGGACCTGGGCTTCGAGCCCGAGCGCGTGCTGGCCGTCTCGCCGGACTGGTCGGAGCCGGGACCGATGGCCGCGCCGACGCCGGAGAAGGCCGACCGGCGGCGGGCGCGCCGGGAGGCGTTCTTCGCCGCGTCCTTCGCCCGCGCCCGCAAGCTACCGGGCGTCGCGAGCGCCGCGATCACCGTGGGCACGCCCTTCCGTTCCTGGTTCACGGTCCGGCTCCGGATCGAGGGCCTGGACTCGGTGCCCGTCCTCCCCGGCGGCGGCCCCTACGTCCAGGCCGTCTCTCCCGGTTACTTCGCGACCATGGGGATTCCCGTCTTGCGGGGGCGGGCCTTCGGCGGAGGAGATCACCGCGGGAGCGAGCCGGTGGCGCTCGTGAGCCGCACCATGGCCCGGACCCTGTGGCCGGACGGCGAGGCGATCGGCCACTGCCTCCTCATTGGCCGGGACGACCCTCCGTGCTCACGCGTGGTGGAGATCGTGGGGGACGTCCATCGTCAGGCACTCCGCGAGAAGACCTCCATGCAGTACTACGTGCCGCTGGGGCAGGAGCGGGGGTTCGGGGGGGCGAGCCTCGTCGTCCGCCCCCTCGGCGATCCCGGGGCCGAGGTCGCGCCGCTTCGGAAGGCGCTCTCGGGCCTGGAGGTTACCGTGCTCTACCTGCAGGTCCAGACCCTGGAGAGCGCCATCGACCCGGCGTACCGTCCCTGGCGGCTGGGCGCCTCGCTCATCGGCGCCTTCGGGCTCCTGGCCCTCGTGATCGCGGCCATCGGCCTGTACAGCCTGATGGCCTACGTGGTGGCGGAGCGGAGGCACGAGGTGGGGATCCGCATGGCCCTCGGGGCCGGACGCGGCGACATCCTGCGGCTGGTCGTGGGGCGCGGGGTCGGCCCGGTCGCCGTCGGGCTCGCCGCCGGTGGGCTCCTGGCCGCGGCCGTCGCCCCGCGGGTGAGCGGCCTCCTGTTTGAGGTGTCGTCCCTCGATCCGGTCACCTACGCCGCCGCCGCGGCGGCGCTGCTGGGCATGGCCCTGCTGGCCTGCGCGCTACCGGCACGGCGAGCCGCGTTCGTGGACCCGGCCCGGGTGCTGCGCGCGGACTGATCCGCCGCGCCGGAGATCGCCCGCGCTCGACGACTTCAGCCGAGGCGCGCCTCACGGCCTCCACTTGGGATGCTCGTCGTCGGCCGACTCGGTGGTGAGCCGCACGAGGCCGCTCCCGTCGAGCTTGATCGAGTAGATCTCCCAGTTGCCGTCGCGGTACGTGTCGAACACGAGCCGCGTGCCGTCCGACTTCCAGCTCGAGGCGAAGTCGTCCGCCGCGTGCTGCGTCACGTTGATGGGGTTCGAGCCGTCGGCCTCCATCGTGTAGACCTCGTCGTTCCCGTCCCGGTCGGTCACGAAGGAGAGATGCGAGCCGTCGGGGGACCAGGCGGGCGAGCAGTCGAAGGCCGGGTTGGCGGTCAGGTTCGTCGGATTCGAGCCGTCGGCGTCCATGACCCACACGTCGCCGTTGCCCGACCGGTCGGAGAAGAACGCGATCTTCGTCCCGTCCGGCGACCAGATGGGCTCCTGGTCGGTCGCGGGGTCGTCGGTGATGCGGACCGGGCTCGAGCCGTCGACGTCCATTACGTAGATCTCGCCGTTGCCGTCGCGGTTGGTCGCGAACGCGAGCTTCGATCCGTCCGGCGACCAGTTCGGGAAGCGATCGACGGCCGGGTCGTTCGTCAGGCGCGTGAGCCCGGTCCCGTCCACGTCCATGATGTAGACCTCGGTGTTGCCGGCCCGCGTCGAGGCGAAGGCGATCTGGCTGCCGTCCGGCGACCAGGCGGCGTCCCCGTCCGCGGCCGCGTTGCCGGTGATATCGACCACCTCCGCGCCATCGGGCGTCATGAGGTAGATCTCGCGGTTTCCATCTCGCTGTGATTCGAAGGCAATGAGGTCGCCGGTGAAGTCGAAGCCGGGCTCCGGAGTCGGCGAGACGGGCGGCTGCGGACCGAACGCGGGGCCGGTGGGCGTGCTCTTGCCACAGGCGCCGAGGACGACCAGCGCGGCGATGGCGATCCGGGGGGGATGAGGCTCGTCGAGGCGGGGCTCCTGCGGTGCATGGGATGCCTCCTGTCGGTCGGCGTCGGTGCGGCATGCCGGGCGGGCCGAGCCCCCGGCAGCCTCCTCTCGACAGGATGAACGCAGTCCCGCTCACGAAACGGACATCCTTCGTGCGACGCCGGGGAGAGCGCGGCCATCCTCGCCCGGTTCCGGCGAGATGTCTCCCATGTTCGGAGCTACAGACTTATATTGGAAATCAGGGGGGATCGGGAACGGGAGGGGATGGGCCACCGGACTCCAGCGGAGCGCGGCCCACGTGGTCGAGGCACAGACCGTCACCCAGATCCTGAGGGCGTCGCGGTCCGGGAGCCGGCCGGCCGTGGATCGCCTGTTCGCGTTGCTCTACGACGAGCTGCGCGGGGTCGCCCATCGACAGCTCAATGCGGGCGCGCGGGGCGTCACCCTCAATACCACCGCCCTGATCAACGAGGCCTACCTGCGCATGGTCGATCAGACGCAGGCCAGTTGGGAAGACCGCGCGCACTTCTTCGCCTACGCCTCCAGCACCATGCGGACCGTCGTCGTCGACTACGCGCGACGCCGCGGCGCCAAGAAGCGCGGCGGTGACATGCAGCGGCTGTCGTTCGAGGACCGAGACCTGCCGGTGGAGGACCAGGCCGAGATGATCGTGGCCGTCGACAATGCGCTCACGCGGCTGGCGCAGGTGAGCGAGCGCCTTTGCCGCATCGTGGAATGCCGCTTCTTCGGGGGCATGAGCGTCAATGAGACCGCTACGGCGCTGGCGGTCTCCGACCGCACGGTGCGCCGTGACTGGATCAAGGCCAAGGCGTGGCTGTACGCGGCGCTATACGGGGAGGCCGCCGGCTGACGCGGCCGGCGCTACGAGGAGCGTGTACGCCTTGGCCCCGGAGGACTGGGAGCGGCTCGAGAGCGCCCTCAATGGAGCCTTCGAGCTCCCGGCGGCGGAGCGGGACGCCTTCCTGACCCGCGCCTGCCGCGGGGACGCCGCCCTCCTCATGAGCGCCCGCCGGGCCCTGGGGACGGGGGAGGCCGCCCACGACTTCCTGGAGCGCCCCTTCGGGACGCTCGTCTCGGAGCTCCTGAGCGAGGTGGCGGAGAGCGCCGGGCCCGTGGCGGGGGCCGGGGAGGACGGCCGGGCAATGGGGCGCCGGATCGGTCCCTACCGGCTCCTCCGGGAGATCGGTCGGGGTGGCATGGGGGCGGTCTATCTCGCGGACCGGGACGACGACCGCTTCGACCGCCGCGTGGCCGTCAAGCTGGTCCGCACCGGGGTGCTGGCGGGGGAGTTCCGGCGGCGGTTCTTCCTCGAGCAGCGCATCCTCGCCTCGCTCGAGCACCCCCACATCGCCCGCCTCTACGATGCGGGCATCGGCGACGACGGGACGCCCTACATCGTGATGGAGTTCGTGGAGGGCCGTCCCATCGACGACCACTGCACGGAGCTCGATTCCCCGGTGGACGAGCGCCTGCAACTCTTCGACCAGGTATGCGACGCGGTGGAGTTCGCGCACCGGAAACTGGTCGTGCACCGGGACCTCAAGCCCGGCAACGTTCTCGTCTCGGACCGGGGCGTCGTGAAGCTCCTCGATTTCGGGGTCGCCAAGCTGCTTGCCGGGGAGGGCCGCCCCGCGGGCTCGCTCACGGAGGCCGGGGAAGGCCGCGCCTTCACGCCCGAGTACGCCAGCCCCGGCAGCTCCGCGGCGAGCCGGTGTCGACGGCCACGGACGTGTACGCGCTGGGAGTCCTGCTCTACGAGCTGCTCACGGGGTCGTGGCCCTATCGCGCCGCAGATCGGAGCTCGCGGTCCATCGAGAGAGCCGTGCTGGAGCAGGAGCCCATACGGCCGAGCGCAGCCGCCGCGGGGCGGTCCGACGCCGGCCGCGCGCGCCGGCTGCGGGGGGACCTCGACGACATCGTCCTCATGGCCCTCCGCAAGGAGGCGGAGCGCCGGTATGCCTCGGTGGCCGAGTTGCGCGACGACCTGCGCCGTCACCGGGAGCGGCGCCCGGTGCGGGCTCGCCCGGACACGTGGAGGTACCGGGCCGGGCGATTCGCCTCGCGGCACCGGACCGGGGTAGCGGCGGCGGCGGTCGTGACCGTCTCGGTGCTGGCGGGTCTGGCCGGAACCGCGTGGCAGGCACGCGCGGCCTCGCGACAGGCAATGCGGGCCGATCGGGTGCGCGACTTCGTGGTGGAGCTCGTCCAGGTGTCCGATCCCGACCGATCGCGGGGCGAGAGCATCAGCGCCCGCACGCTCCTGGACCGCGGGGCCGAGCGCCTGCGCACGAAGCTGGACGCCGAGCCCGAGACGCGGGTGGAGATGCTCGACGTCCTCGGCGACATCTACACGAAGCTGGGGGTCTACGACCGGGCGCGGCCGCTGCTGGAGGAGGCGCTCAGCGAGCGCACGCGCCTGCGGGGGCCCGATGACCTGGCGGTGGCCCGCAGCGCGTCGATCCTGGCCGCGCTGCTCCTCGAGCAGGGCGAGTACGAGCGCGCCGAGACGCTGGCGCGCCGGGCACTGGCCGTTCGTCGCAGGCGACGGGGAGCCACAGACACGCTCGTGGCGGCGAGCATGAGCGACCTGGCGGCGATCCTGGATCACCGGGGCCGGCTCAAGGAGGCGGAGGACCTGTACCGGTCCGCGCTGGCGATCGACCGTGCGCGCGGCGCCCGGCATGCCGTGGCGACGGACCTGGGCAGCCTGGGCGTGGCCCTGTGGCGCGAGGGCGAGTACGACGAGGCCCTGCCTCCTGCCGAGGCGGCGTTGGCGCTCCGGCGCGAGCTCTACGGCCCGGAGCACACGCTGGTGGCGACCGATCTCTTCAACCTGGCCACCATCGAGATGGACCGCGGCGAGCTGGACCGGGCGGAGGAGCTGTTCACGGAGTGCCTGACCATGCGCAGGAAGCTGCTCGGGGAGCGCCACCCGTTCGTGGCCCTGACGCTGAACAACCTGGGGGAGCTCTTCCAGCGGCGCGGTCGGCTCGAGGAGGCGGAGCGGGCGCATCGGGAAGCCCTGACCATCCGGCGCGAGACCCTGGGCGAGGACCATCCGGAGGTGGCGGCCAGTCTCAACGACCTCGGGGTCGTCCTCTACTTCCGGGGAGATCGCCGGGGAGCGGCCGAGCAGTTCCGCCGCGCCCTGGCGATCTGGCGCCCCACCCTGGGCGACACGCACCCGCGGGTGCTCACCGGGCTCAACAACCTGGGCGCGGCCCTCCGGGAGGCCGGAGACCTCGAGGCGGCCGAGCCGCCGCTCCGCGAGGTGCTGGAGCTGCGCCGGACGGTGCTCGGTCCCGGGCACCCGGACGTAGCCCAGAGCCTCAACAACCTGGCCGAGCTGCTGGTACGGAAGGGCGACTACGACGAAGCCGAGGCGGACTTCCGATCGGCGCTCGCGATCTGGCGGAAGGCCCTGGGCCGCGACCATCCAACCACTGCCTACGCGCTGAACGGCCTCGGTCGGCTGATGGCCGCCCGGGGACGATGCGCGGAGGCCGAGGCGCCCTTGCGCGAGGGGCTCGAGATCCGCGTGGCCAAGCTGGAAGAGGGGAGCACGCTGACCGCCGGCACGCGGCTGGCCCTCGGGCGCTGCCTCGTAGCGCTGCACCGGTTCGATGAGGCCGAGCCGCTCCTCCTCGCCAGCTATCCCGCGATCCGGAAGGCCCGGGGCGACGAGGACGCACTCACCGGGAGAGCGAGGAAGGCCCTGGCAGACCTGTACAGGGCCTGGGGCCGACCGGTCGAAGCGCGCCGCTATCGCACGCCGGTTGCCGGAAGCGGGTCGCGCTCCTAGCCTGAGCGCGACCGTCGGGGCCGGCCGCCGGTGCGCCGTCGGAGTCGGCCGGGCCCGGCACGCGATCGCCCCTGGAGCCAGCGCGAGGTCGCCGTGGCTCACGACGTCCCGAAGACCCCCGGTTGGATCCTCGACGAGGAGGCTCACGCCGGCCCCGAGCACCTCGACGTGGAATACCTCTCCGACTACGACGCGAAGGCGAAAACCGATCCGTCGGAGGACGTGTCCCTGTTCCTGGACCTCGGACTCGGCGCGGGCTCGACCGTGCTGGATGTGGGCACGGGAACCGGGACCTTCGCGCTGGCGGCGGCCCCGCATTGCGCCCGAGTCGTGGCCGTGGACGTCCCGGCGCCGATGCTGGAGAGGCTCCGGGCCAGGGCTCGGGAGGCTGGGATCGACAATGTCGAGCCCGTGCGTGCGGGCTTCCTGACCTACGAGCACCGCGGGCCCCCGGCCGACTTCGCCTACTCGCGGAACGCGCTCCACCACCTGCCCGACTTCTGGAAGGCGGTGGCGCTGGAGCGGCTGTCGGACACTCTGGCGCCGGGCGGCTTCCTTCTTCTCCGGGACCTGGTCTACTCGTTCGGCCCCGCGGAGGCGGGGCAGGCGATCGAGGCGTGGGTCGGCGGCGCGTCCCCGAGGCCTGGGGAAGGTTGGACGAGGTCGGAGCTCGAGGACCACGTCCGGTCCGAGCACAGCACCTTCAGCTGGCTCCTGGAGCCAATGCTGGAGCGGGCCGGATTCGAGATCCGGGAGCGCGAGTCCCGCGAGTCAGGCCCCTACGCCGCCTACCTGTGCGCCCGGAGGGCATAGCCCGGGCCGTGCGTCGGGCAGGCCGCGGCCCGCCAGGCGAGGGAGGGAAGCGATGAGAGACGCGACGCGGGTGGTCCGCGCCGGACTGCCGGAGCCGGCCCAGGGGGAGCCCTTCCTGCCCGGCCCGACCTTCATCAGCACCACCCATCTGGCCGGGGACCCGGCGTCGGCTCCCTACAGCTACGGCCGCTACGACAACCCGACCTGGAGCGCCTACGAGCGGGCGCTCGCCGAGCTGGAAGGTGGCCCGGCCGCAGTGGCCTTCGCCTCGGGGATCGCCGCCATCCACGCGGCAATGTCGGTGGTGCTGCGGCCAGGGGACGCGGTCGTCCTCCCGTCGGACGGCTACTACACGACCCGGGCGCTGGCCTCCGGGCACTTCGGAGCGCTCGGGGTGGAGGTCAGGGAGGCGCCGACGGCCGGCAGCGCGCAGGGCGGGCTGCTGGAGGGAGCGCGGCTCCTGTGGCTCGAGACGCCGGCCAACCCGGGGCTGGACGTGTGCGACATTGCGGCGCTGGCCGCAGCCGCGCACGAGGCCGGCGCGGTGGTGGCGGTCGACAACACCTCGGCGACGCCGCTCGGCCAGCGGCCGCTGGAGCTGGGGGCCGACCTGTCCGTGGCCTCCGACAGCAAGGCGCTGTGCGGCCACAGCGACCTGGTGCTCGTGCACGTGGCGACGAACGACCCGGAGTGGACCGCCAGGCTCCGGGCCTGGCGCACCGGTCGCTGGCCACGCTCGACGTGCGGCTGGAGCGTATGTGCCGGAACGCGCAGCGGCTGGCCGAGCTCCTGGCCGGGCGGCCCGAGGTCGTCTCCGTCCGCTACCCGGGCCTCGCATCCGATCCCTCGCACCAGCCCGCCTCCCGGCAGATGGCCCGGTACGGCTCGGTGGTGAGCTTCGATCTCGGGAGCCGGGAGGCCGCGGAGGGCTTCCTCGCCGCCTGCCGGGTCGTCCTCCAGGCCACGAGCTTCGGGGGGCTCCATACGACCGCCGAGCGTCGGGCGCAATGGGGCGGCGACGCCGTGCCGGCGGGCTTCATCCGCATGAGCGTCGGCTGCGAGGACGGCGAGGACCTGGCGGAGGACGTGGCCCGGGCGCTGGACGCGTCTCGCGCCGCGGCGCCGGGCGCTGAGGGCCCGGATGGGGCCTGACGTGCTCCGGGTCCTGTTCACCCTGCTCGGTCTCTCCCTGGTGGCGGTCGGGCTGCCGCTCGCCCGGCGGCGCGTGCGGCCCAACCACTGGTACGGCCTCCGGACCCGGTCCACCCTCGAGGACCCGGAGGTGTGGTACGAGGCGAACGCGCTCCTGGGACGCGAGCTCGCGGTCGTCGGAGTCGGACTCGGCGCCCTGGCGTGGCTGTGGCCCGCCGTCGCGCGCCCGGATCCGGACAGCTACGCCCTGGGCTGCGCCCTCGCCGCGCTGGTGGCCACCGGAGTGGTGACCGCGCGCGGCGCGCGTCTTGCCGCGAGGCTCCGCCGGCGCGGTTCCCCAGGGGCCTGAGCCGGGCCGGTCGCGGCGGCGCACGGCCGTCTCGGCCTCGCGACCGCGCCCCGAGGAGGACGTGTCCGGTGAGAGTCAGCGTCCGCTACATTGTGCGCGACGTGGACGAGGCGATCGAGTTCTACGCGCGGCAGCTGGGCTTCGAAGTCGTGATGCACCCGGCCCCCACGTTCGCGATCCTCTCGCTCGGTGACTTCCTCCTCATGCTGAGCGCGCCGGAGGGTCCGGGTGGCGGGGCGCGCGCCATGGCGGACGGGACCCGGCCCGAGCCGGGAGGATGGAACCGAATCCAGATCGAGGTGGAGGATGTGGAGGCCGAGGCCGACCGGCTCCGGGAGGCCGGCGTCCGCTTCCGGAGCGACCTGATCACGGGGGTAGGGGCCAGGCAGGTGCTGATCGAGGACCCGTCGGCCAACCCGGTCGAGCTCTATGAGCGTCTCGGTGGATGAGAGCTCGGAGCTGCGCTTTGATCCCGGGGAGGAGCGCCGGAGCGGCGAGCACCTCCTCGTGGCCGAGACCACGATCGGCCGGCCGCTCCAGGAGGTGTTCGAGTTCTTCTCGGCCGCCGAGAACCTGCAGCGGATCACGCCGCCGGAGATGCACTTCGAGATCGTGACGCCGCTCCCGGTCGAGATGGCGGCCGGCACCCTGATCGACTACCGGCTGCGCCTGCTCGGCGTGCCCTTCCGCTGGAGGACCCGAATCGCCCGGTGGGAGCCTCCGACCCGGTTCGTGGACGAGCAGCTCGAGGGCCCCTACGCCGTGTGGGTCCACACCCACCGGTTCCGCGAGGTCGGCGAGGGGACGCGGGTGCGCGACGAGGTGCGCCACCGGCTCCCCTACTATCCGCTGGGCGAGCTGGCGTATCCGCTGGTCCGCCTGCAACTGCGGCGGATCTTCGGCTACCGCCGGCGGCGGATGCGGGAGCTGCTTGGAGGCCCGGCGGAGCGGAGTTCCGACCGGGTCCGGTGAACGAGACGCCCGCCCGGGCGGAACGGGGCCCCCGGGCGCGCCCGGGAGAGGTCGCTAGCCCTCCGCCAGCTTCTTCGTCACGCAGCTGGTGAAGCGGCCGAACATGAAGTCGGCCACGTTCTGCACGATGCCGCCACGGCCGAAGGAGGCCAGGCGGCCCGCGAGACTGATCGATTGCTCCACGTGGACGCGGGTGCCGCCACCGTCCATCGGCTCCAGACGGCTGCGCATGTTCATCTTCACGCTACCCGAGCCCTTCTCGTCCTTCCCCTCGCCCGACATTTCGACTTCGCGGGCCTCCTCGTCCAGTCGGTCGAAGCGGATCGTGCCGCCGAAGGTGATACCGATCGGGCCCAGCTTCATGCCCATCTCGCCGCGGTAGGTGCGCTCGTCCACCTCCTCGACCAGCTTCGCTCCGGGCAGACACTCCACCACCCGCTCCGGGTCGGTGAGGAAGGACCACACCTTCTCGGGCGGCTGCTCCACCTCGAACGTCTTCTCGATCGTGATCGCCATGCGTCCTCGCCTTCGTCGCCGGGGGTCGTCGGATTCGGCTCCAACGTCGGCCGCCGGGCCGGCCGTCGTCAACCGGCCGCTGGCGCGCGGCCGTCGGACGAGCGCCAGCTTTGCGAGGTCCGTGCCGACCGGTTGAAGCCCTCTGGGGCGGGGCGTAAGTTGGCGATCCCCCCGTAGGGTCGGTTCGATTGGTGCCATCCGGGGAAGGAAGCCGCGGCGGCAGGGCGAGGCCGCTCGCCCGCGCGGTGGCGAGGGCTACAGGCTCAACCCGAGAAGGGAGTGCCGTACGATGATACCCGCGGCGTTCGACTACCACGCACCCACCTCCCTGGACGAAGCGCTGTCCCTCCTGGCAGCCCACGGCGACGAGGCCAAGGTGCTGGCCGGTGGCCAGAGCCTGATTCCGATGATGCGCTTCCGGCTGGCCGAGCCCGGTGTGCTCGTGGACCTCAACCAAATCGAGGGCATGGCGGGGGTCACCGAGGAGGACGGCCACCTGTGGATCGGGGCCCTGACGCGGCACGCGGAGGTCGAGCGGTCCGACCTGATCCGGAAGCGCTATCCCCTGCTGCACGAGGCGGCGTCCGTCATCGCCGATCCTATCGTCCGCAACCGGGGCACGGTGGCTGGCTCCCTGGTGCACGCGGACCCGGCCGGGGACTGGGGGGCCGTGATGCTGGCGTGCCGGGCGGAGCTCGAGGTCCACGGTCCGGACGGCGAGCGCATGGTCCCGATCGACGAGCTGTTCGTGACCACGTTCATGACCAGCCTGTCGCCGGGCGAGATCGTGGCCGGGATCAGGATCCCGATGGCCGGCGAGCGCTCGGGCGGCGCCTATGAGAAACTGGAGCGCAAGGTCGGCGACTTCGCCACGGTCGCGGTCGCGGCCCGGCTCGAGCTGGCCGGGGATGGGACGTGCAGCGAGGTCGGGATCGGCCTCACGGCGGTCGGCGCCACCAACCTGCGCGCCGAGGAGGCGGAGAAGGCGCTGACGGGGAAGAAGCCGGACGAGGCGGCCATCGACGCGGCGTCCCGGGCGGCGGCGGAGGCCTCGCGCCCCAACGCCGACAACCGGGGATCGGTGGAGTACAAGCGAGACATGGTCCGGGTGCTCTCGGCGCGTGCGCTGCGCCGGGCGGCGGCCCGTGCCGGAGGGGAGGGCTGAGATGGCCGAGAAGATGGCGGTCAAGGTGACGGTGAACGGCGTCGAGCACGAGGCTCGGGTGGAGCCCCGCATGCTGCTCGTGCACTTCCTGCGCGACGAGCTCGACATGACGGGCACGCACATCGGCTGTGACACGACCAACTGCGGGGCGTGCACGGTGCTGGTGGACGGCGTGCCGATGAAGTCCTGCACCATGTTCGCCGTGCAGGCCGACGGCCACGACCTGACGACCGTGGAGGGCCTCGGCGAGAACGGCGGCCTCGAGCCCATCCAGGAGGGCTTCCACCAGGAGCACGGCCTGCAGTGCGGCTTCTGCACGCCGGGCATGATGCTGGTCTCGAAGGCGCTCCTGGCGGAGAACCCCGATCCCTCGGAGGCCGAGATCCGCCGGGCCATCTCGGGCAACCTGTGCCGGTGCACGGGCTACCAGAACATTGTGAAGTCCGTCCAGTACGCGGCCAAGAAGATCCGCACCGGATCCGCGGAGTCGACGGTGGGAGGAGGCGCGTCATGAGCGCGACGAAGGCACAGGACATCGGGGGACTCGGCCACTCCGTCCGCCGCAAGGAGGACGCGCGCTTCGTCCGCGGCAAGGGCCGCTACGTGGACGATGTGAAGCTCAAAAACATGTGCTATCTGGCGCTGGTGCGCTCGCCCTACGCGCACGCCCGGCTGAAGGGGATCGACATCTCGGCGGCGATGGAGGTGCCGGGCGTCCTGGCGGTGGTCACCGGCAAGGACCTCGAGGAAGCGGGGTTGGCCTGGATGCCCACCCTCTCCCACGACCAGCAGATGGTGCTGGCCACCGGCAAGGTCCTGTTCCAGGGCCAGGAGGTGGCGGCGGTCGTGGCGGAGAGCCGTTTCGCGGCCGCCGACGGCGCCGCGGCCGTGCGGGTGGACTACGAGGAGCTCCCGGTGGTGGTCGATCCGCACGCGGCCCTGGAGAAGGACGCGCCGGTGCTGCGCGAGGACCGCGACGAGAAGTCGAACCACATCTTCCACTGGGAGGCCGGCGACCGCGACGCCACCGACGCGATCTTCGACGCATCCGACGTGGTCGTGACCCAGGACATGGTCTATCAGCGCTGCCACCCGGCTCCGCTCGAGTGCTGCGCGTGCGTGGCCGACTGGGACGCGGTCAACGAGAAGATGACCATCTACATGACCTCCCAGGCACCCCACGCCCATCGCACGCTGTTCGCGCTGGTGGCCGGGCTCCCGGAGCACAAAATCCGCATCATCTCGCCGGACGTGGGCGGCGGGTTCGGCAACAAGGTGCCGATCTACCCCGGCTACGTGGTCTCCGCCGTCGCCTCCCTCAAGCTGGGCCGGCCCGTGAAGTGGACGGAGGAGCGCTCCGGGAACCTGCAGAGCACCGGCTTCGCACGTGACTACCACATGCACGCCGAGCTCGCGGCCACCAAGGATGGGAAGATCCGGGCGCTGCGGGTGAAGACGCTGGGCGACCACGGCGCCTTCAACGCCGCGGCGCAGCCCTCCAAGTTTCCGGCCGGGTTCTACAACATCTGCTCGGGCTCCTACGATCTCGAGAACGCGTTCGTCGAGGTCAATGGGGCCTACACCAACAAGGCTCCCGGGGGGATCGCCTACCGGTGCTCCTTCCGGGTGACCGAGGCCTCCTATCTCATCGAGCGCACGGTGGACGTCCTGGCCGACGAGTTGGGCATCGACCCCGCCGAGATCCGCAAGAAGAATTTCATCGCGCCGGAGAAGTTCCCGTACGCCACGCCGCTGGGCTGGACCTACGACAGTGGCAACTACGCCGGGGCCATGGACAGGGCCCTCGAGATGGTCGGTTACGAGGACCTGCTGAAGGAGCAGGAGGACAAGCGCGGCCGCGGCGAGCTCATGGGGATCGGGATCTCGAGCTTCACCGAGATCGTGGGGGCGGGACCCGGCAAGCAGTGCGACATCGCCGGGATCGAGATGTTCGACTCCTGCGAGGTGCGTATCCACCCGACCGGCAAGGTCCTGGCCCGGATCGGCGTGCAGACTCAGGGGCAGGGGCACGAGACCACCTTCGCCCAGATCCTGGCCGAGGAGCTCGGGATCCCGGTCGGGGACATCACGGTCGAGCACGGCGACACCGACACGGCGCCCTACGGGCTGGGCACCTACGCGAGCCGCTCGACGCCAGTGGCCGGGGCCGCCACCGCGGTCGCCGCGCGGAAGGTGCGGGCCAAGGCGAAGAAGATCGCCGCCTACCTCCTCGAGGTGGACGAGGCGGACCTGGAGTGGAAGGACTACGCCTTCCGGGTGAAGGGCGCGCCGGACAAGACCAAGACGATGCAGGACGTCGCGTTCGCGGCCTACACCAACGTCCCCGAGGGCCTGGAGGCGGGCCTCGAGGCCGTCGACTACTACGATCCGCCCAACATGACCTACCCGTTCGGCACGTACATCTGCGTGGTCGACATCGACAGGGGGACCGGCGACTGGAAGGTCCGGAAGTTCGTGGCCGTGGACGACTGCGGCACGATCATCAACCCCATGGTGGTCGAGGGGCAGATCCATGGGGGCCTCACCGAGGGCTTCGCGATCTCGAAGATGCAGCTCATCGAATACGACGAGGGTGGCAACATCACGGGCGGGAATTTCATGGAGTACCTGATCCCCACGGCGGTCGAGACGCCCCACTACGACACGGACAAGACCGTGACGCCCTCGCCGCACCACCCGATCGGCGCCAAGGGGGTGGGCGAGTCGCCCAACGTGGGCTCCCCGGCCGCCTTCGTGAACGCCGTGATCGACGCCCTCTCGCCGTACGGGGTCCGGCACATCGACATGCCGATCACCTCCGACAAGGTGTGGAAGGTCCTCAGGGACGCGGGGATCCAGGACTAGGGCGGCCACGGCGAGCCGTTCCCTTCGTGCGCGGGTAGGAAACCGGGTAGGAACCCCGGGTGAACCGGAGGCGAGGGGGGCGAGGACGATGGCCGAGCACGACATCCTGATCGAGGCCGGGGACCGTGCGGCTCGCGGGTGCGCGTTCGTCCTGGCCACCGTGGTGCGCCGTCGGGCTCCCAGCTCCGCGCGGCCGGCGCAGAAGGCACTCGTCCTGCCCGACGGGGCCCTGGTCGGATGGATCGGCGGCAGCTGCATCGAGCCGGTGGTCCGTCGCGAGGGGCTGGCGGCCTTGCGGGAGGGGCGCCCCCGCCGCGTCGTGCTCGCTCCCGACCCCTCCGATTCATCCTCCGACTCGTCCTCCGAGGGCTCGGAGCCCGACCTGCACGCCCATCCCATGACCTGCCACAGCGGGGGGACCGTGGAGATCCTGCTCGAACCCTACCTTCCGGCCCCGCTCCTCGAGCTGTACGGGGATTCGCCGGTGACCGAGGCCCTGTCGGTGATGGCGCCGCCGCTCGGCTGGAGGGTGGCGCGCCGGAGAGAGCCCGACGACGCGGAGGCGTCGGACGGCGCGGAGGTCACCGAGGGTGAGGCGGGTCCCGCCGCCACGCGGCTGGCCGTGGTCGCGACCATGGGGGTGTGGGACGAATCGGCGGTGGCCCGGGCCCTGGCGTCGGGGGCGCGCTACGTGGGCCTGGTGGCGAGCCCGAGGCGGACCGACGAGGTGCGGCGCCGTCTGGCGGGCCGGGGCCTCACGGAGGAGCGCCTCGCTTGCCTGGTGGGCCCGGCCGGCCTGGACCTCGGGGCCGAGAGCCCCGCGGAGATCGCGGTGACGATCCTGGCCCAGATCGTGGGCCGCCGGGAGTTGTTCCGGGGAGACGGGGAGGGTTCCGACGTCGGCGCTTCCGGGGCGGCGTCCGACGCCGGGCCCCCGATCCCGGCGATCGACCCGGTGTGCGGCATGGAGGTCGACCCGGCCACGGCCCGCTTCACGCTCGTGCACGCGGACCGGGAGTACTTCTTCTGCTGCGAAGGCTGCCGGGAGAAGTTCCGGGCCGACCCGGCCGCGTTCGGGGCCAGCTGACGTGGAGCGCGCGATCCGGGCCATCGTCGAAGCAATGGAGGCGCAGGGCTACGTGGCCGATCGCGACATCGCCACGGCCGTCCACCTGGCTCGCCGACTCCGCAAGCCGCTCCTCGTGGAGGGCGAGGCCGGCGTCGGGAAGACCGAGATCGCCAAGGTGGTGGCGGCGGCCTTCGACATGGAGCTCATCCGGCTCCAGTGCTACGAGGGGCTCGACGTGGCCACCGCCCTGTACGAGTGGAACTATCCTCGCCAGATCCTCCGCATCCGGATGGGGGAGGCGGAGGGCGCATCGGCCCGCGAGCTCGAGGAGACGATCTTCGACCGCGAGTACCTCCTGGAGCGGCCCCTCCTCCAGGCCATCAGCCGGGAGAAGGCGCCCGTCCTGCTCATCGACGAGATCGACCGGGCGGACGAGGAGTTCGAGGCCTTCCTGCTCGAGCTGCTGTCCGACTTCCAGGTCACGATCCCCGAGCTGGGCACCGTGCGCGCCCGGAGCCACCCGTATGTCGTGCTGACCTCGAACGGAACGCGGGAGCTCAGCGACGCGCTCCGCCGGAGGTGCCTGTACCTGTGGGTGGATTATCCGAGCTTCGAGAAGGAGCTGCGGATCCTGCACGCCCGGGTTCCCGACCTGCGTACCGGTCTCGACGAGGAAGTGGCGCGATTCGTCCAGCGTCTCAGGCAGGAGAAGCTGTACAAGCGGCCCGGGGTGGCGGAGACGCTGGATTGGGCCCGGGCCCTGGAGGACCTCGGCGTGCGGGACCTGGAACCCGAGATCGTGCGCGCCACCCTGGGCTGCCTCCTCAAGGACCGGCACGACATGGAGGGGCTCGAGCCCGCGGAGCTCGAGCGCCTGCTCGCGTCGGCTCTCGAGGGCCCGTCGGAGGCCCCGGCGGGCGAAGGGGCGTGACCGGAGCCGTACGGGACGCTCCGCGTCCGTCGGCGGGCCGGGCGGCCGCGTGGGTCGTAGAGCTGTCGCGCGCCCTTCGGGCCGAGGGCCTCGGCTGCACGTTGCACGAGTCCCTGGCGGCGCGCGACGCCCTCGAGGAGCTCGACCTGTCCGACGGTCTGGACGCCTACTTCGGCCTGCGCTCCGTGTTCGTCTCCGACCCCTCCGAGATCCCCGCGTTCGACCGGTGTTTCTGGGCCGCCTGGGGCACGCCCCAGGAGCGTGCGCCCGCCCGCTCCCGGACCCGGAACCGGAAGTCGAAGCGCGGCGAGCCGGCCGGGGGCCCCGGTCCGACCCAGCGAGGGCCGGGCGCCAGCGTGCTCGAGCGGCTGTCGGGTCGCGCCGCCCCGGCGCGAGCCGGCCGGGAGGGCGAGGTGCCGACCCCGAGCGCCTACAGTCCGTCCGAGGGACTGGCGCGCCGCTCGTTCGCGGAGCTGGACGAGCACGAAGTCCGGGCTCTCGAGCGGGTCCTCGACCGGCTGGCGCTCAAGCTGGCCACCAGGCGGAGCCGTCGAACGCGCCCGGCCGCACGGCGCGGCTTCGTGGACCTGCGGCGCAGCCTGCGGGCCGCGGTCCGCCACGACGGCGAGATCGTCCGTCTGGCACGAAGGAGGCGGCGCGTCGAGCGCCCGCGCATCGTGCTGCTGTGCGACGTGAGCGGCTCGATGGAGCGTTACAGCCGCTTCCTGGTCCGCTTCATCCTGGCGCTGGACCGGACCGGCGACGTGGAGGCGTTCGCGTTCAGCACCCGACTGACGCGGCTCGACACCGGGCGGCGGGGCGGCCGAGTGGACGCCGCCCTCGGCGCACTGCGCGAGCAGGTGGGGAGCTGGCCGGGCGGGACCCGGATCGGGGCGTGCCTGGAGGACTTTCTGGACCGTTTCGGACGCCGTCTGCTGGGAGAGAGGACCGTCGTCGTCATCCTGTCGGACGGACTGGACCGGGGCGACACGGCCGCGCTCGAGCGGGCCATGCGAGGCATCCACCGGCGGGCGCGGAAGGTGATCTGGCTCAACCCCCTGCTGGAGAGCGCCGACTACGAGCCCGAGGCGAGGGGGATGAAGGCGGCGCTCCCGTTCGTGGACGAGTTCGCGCCGGGGCACAGCCTCGAGGCGCTGCGCGACCTGGCCCGCCTCATCCGGCTATAGCGTGGCGAAGAGAATGACGCCCGGGGCCGGGCCGGGGCCGAGCACGTCCCCGGCCAGGCCGCTCGGACTGCTCGTCTGGCTGGCCTTCGTGGTCACCTGGCTGGTGTGGACGCCGTGGGGTCCGTTCGGTGAGTCCTCCCGGATGGTGCTGGCCCCGCCCACCGGCCTCCTGGAGATCGTGCTCAACCTGCTGCTCATGGCGCCCCTCGCCACGGCCATCGCCGTCACCGGGCGCCGGGGAGGGACGCCCACCGGCGTTCTCGAGGCGACGGGCGTGGCCTTCGCGTTCAGCGTCATCGTCGAGCTCGTCCAGGGCCTGGCGCCAGGGCTCGGCCGCGTGGCCTCGCCATACGATGTGCTCCTCAACACGGCGGGGGCCGGGGCGGCCGCCGGCCTCGCCGTGGTCGCCGTGCGCCGCCTCGGAGCCACCCGTCGGGCGCTGGTCGCGGCCGCGGCGCTGGCCGCCTTCGGTGGAGTCGCGACCTACATGCTGGGCTCCACGGTCCGCAGCGCGCACGGGCTGGCCATCGAGCGCTGGGACCCATCCTACCGGGTGGTGGCCGGCGACGAAGTCGGCGGCGGGCGCCGCTATGTGGGTACCGTGACCGAGGCCGAGATCTGCGCCGGTCCTCCCGATCGGGAGGTGTGTGCGCGGCCGGGCGCTGGCCCGGAGCGGCGCACGGCGCTGGTGGCCGCGGCGGAGGCCACCGACCGGGTACGGGTCCACGCCAGCGTCCTGTCGCGCACGAACGATCAGCACGGTCCGGCCCGGATCGTCACCTTCTCGACCAGCGTCCGGGACCGCAACGTCACTCTCGGACAGGAGGGGCAGTCCCTGGTCCTGCGCGTGAGGACGCCCCGGCTGGGAATGAACGGCGCCTCCATCGAGTTCGTCCTCGGGAGGGCGGTCCGTTCGGGGCGGCCCACGCGCGTCGACGCGACCTTCGTGAACGGGCGGGTGGAGCTCCGGGCCACCGACGCCGCCGGAAGCCGCGCCGGCGCGTTCCCCGCCGGGCTTCTGCCCAGCTGGTGGTACGTCCGGCCGGGTCTCCAGGAGCGCGGCAGCGTGACGCCCCGCTACCTGGTGGTCGCCTCGGCCCTCGGCGCCGCCGTGCTGTTCACGCCCGTCGCCTACGCCGTGGCCGGGGTCGGCGCCGGGCTGCTCGCGTCGCTGGGCCTGGCCTCGGCCACCTCCGTCGCGGGGCTGGTGTCCGTCAACGCGCTCCTGGGCTCCGCGACGTCGAGCTTCGGAGTCCTGTTCGTGCTGGCCGCCTCCGTGGTGGGCGTGCTCCTGAGAGGGGCGGACGTCCGGCTCGCGCGCCGGGGCGGGGAGGGCGGGACGGCGGGACGCCTTTAGCCGAGCGGGACGCCTCTAGCCAGCCGCTCGCAGGACGGCCCGCGTGGCCATGACGGAGGTCATCGCGCGCCGGTACTCGGCCGAGCCGTGCAGGTCGTCATGCACGTCCTCGAGCACCCCACCCGCGCCAGAGCACGCCTCGCGCACCGCCCGCTCGTCCTCGAGCGACATGCCCGCGAGCGCCTCTTCGGTCTCCTCGAGGCGCAGGGGCCGACCGCCGGCCCCCGTCACGGTCAGGCGGGCCCGTCGGCACGTCGACCCGTCCAGCTCCAGCACCGCGGCCACTCCCACCAGCGCGAAGCCCGAGGCCTTCTGTCGCAGCTTCGCGTAGGCGCCCCGCGAGCCATCCGGGATCTCCATCCGCGCCCCCACGAGAAGCTCGCCGGGCCGCAACGCCGTGGCGAACGGACCCAGGAAGAAGTCTCCGGCCGGGATCTCCCGCTCTCCGTCCGGCCCGTGTGCCAGGAGCGTGGCCTCCAGGGCGAGGACGGCGGCCGGGAGATCCGCGGAGGGGTCCGCGTGCGCGAGACTGCCCCCGAAGGTGCCCCGATTCCGGACCTGCACGTCGCCGATGGCGGCGGCCGCCTCGGCCAGGGCCCTGCCGCCGCCGACCAGCAGGTTGGAGCCGGCAACCTCGGCGTGGGGCGTGAGGCCGCCCACGGCGACGCCGCCATCCACCTTCCTCACGTAGCGGAGCCCGTCCAGGCGGCGAAGATCCACGAGGCGCGCCGGCCGGGCCAGCCGCAGCTTGAGGAGGGGCAGGAGGCTCTGGCCCCCGGCCAGCGCCCGCGCGTCGGGTCCCTCGGCCAGGGCGCCGACGGCTTCCTCGATCGAGCCGGGAACGACATAGTCGAAAGCACTCGGAAGCATGGCTACTCCTAGTCCCGCTCGGTGATGATGCGCCACAGCTTCTCGGGCGTGGCCGGCATGTCCACGTGCCGTACGCCCAGGTGGGAGACCGCGTCCACGACCGCGTTCATGACACACGGGTTCCCGGCGATGGTCCCGGCCTCTCCCACCCCTTTGGCGCCCAGCGGGTTGACGGGCGTCGGCGTGGTCGTCCGCCGGAGCTCATAGGACGGGAGGTAGCTGGCCCTGGGTACCGCGTAGTCCATCAGGCTCCCCGTGACGAGCTGTCCGTCGGCATCGTAGACCGCATGCTCGTACAGGGACTGAGCGATGGCCTGGGCCACGCCGCCGTGGATCTGGCCGTCCACGATCATCGGGTTGATCACGTTGCCGCAGTCGTCCACCGCGACGTAGCGCCGAATCGAAGGCTCGCCCGTGTCGGGGTCGATGTCCACCACGCACAGGTGCACGCCGAACGGGAAGGTGAAGTTGGAGGGCTCGAAGAAGCGCGTGGAGGCGAGGCCGGGCTCGACCCCCTCCGGCAGGTCGTCGGCCATGTAGGCCGCCGTGACCACGTCCTGGAAGCCGACCGCGCGGTCCGGGGCTCCCCGGATGTGCAGCTTGCCCTCGTCGAACACCACGTCCTCCGGGTCGGCCTCCAGCAGGTGCCCGGCAATCTTCCGGGACTTGTCGCGCACATCCTCGAGCGCCACGGAGAGCGCGGCTCCCCCGACCGCCTGGGCCCGGGACCCGAACGTGCCGATGCCCTCCGGCACGTAGTCCGTGTCGCCGTGCGCGATCTCCACGTCGTCCAGGCCGACGCCGAGCGCGTCGGCGACGATCTGGGAGAAGGTGGTCTCCTCGCCCTGCCCGTGGGGGCTCACGCCGGTCTTCACCACCACGCGGCCTGTCCGTCGCACCTCGAGGGTGCACGCCTCCCACCCGCCGGCGGGGAGCGCGGCCGAGGGGCCGAGTCCGCAGATTTCGACGTAGCAGGCGACCCCGATCCCCATCAGCTCGCCCCGTTCCCGCCTCTGCGCCTGCTCGCGCCGCAGGGCATCGTAGTCGATGGTCTCGAGGAGCAGGTCCATGGCCGCCTGGTAGTTACCGCTATCGTAAGTGAGGCCGGTGCAGGTGTCGGCCGGGAACGCGTCGGCCGGGAAGAAGTTCCGCCGCCGGACCTCGATCGGGTCGATCCCGGTCGCGTCGGCGATCAAGTCCAGGACCCGCTCGATGATGAAGTTGGCCTCGGGCCGACCGGCCCCCCGGTAGGCGTCGGTGGGCGTCTTGTCGGTGAACACGCCCTTCAGCTCGACCTGGAGATTCCGGAGCCGGTAAGCGCCGGGCAGCATGAGCACGGTGAGCGTAGGGATCACCGGCGTGAGGAGCTGGTGGTAGGCGCCCAGGTCCTGGAGGAGCTTCACGCGCATGCCGTGCAGGACGCCATCCTCGCTGGCCGCGATCTCGACGTCGGCCAGCTGGTCACGCCCGTGGATGGTGGCCTGGAAGCCCTCCGTCCGGGTGGCGGTCCACTTCACTGGACGCCCCAGCTCGCGGGCCAGGTGTCCGACCAGCGCCTCCTCGGCGTACACGTTGAGCTTACTGCCGAAGCCTCCGCCGACCTCTGGCGCGATGACGCGGACGCTGTGCTCGGGGATCCCGAGCATCACGGAGAGCTGGGTGCGAAGGAGATGGGGGATCTGGGTGCTCGACCAGATCTCGAGCTTCCGGTGCCCCCGGTCGAAGCGCGCCGCCACCGCCCGCGGCTCGACCGCGAACGGGATCTGGCGCTGGTTCACGATCCGCTGCCGGAGGACGACCGGGGCATCGTGGAACGCGCCGTCCACGTCGCCGGCCTCGAACGGGAAGGTGAAGGCCACGTTGGTGCCGAGCTCCTCGTGGACGAAGGGACCGCCCGCGGCGGCCTTCTCGACGTCCACCACGGCTTCGAGCTCCTCGTACTCGACCTCGATCCGCTCGAGCGCGTCGCGCGCCGTGGACGGATCCTCGGCCACCACGGCGGCCACGCCGTCGCCCACGTACCGGACCTCGTCGATTGCCAGCACGCGGTGGGGCGGCTCGAGGAGGCCCTCGATCTTGTGGGCCACCGGCAGCCCGCCGATCGCCTCCTGGACGTCGCGCCCGGTCACCACCCGGAGGACACCCTTCGTCGCCTCCGCACCCGACGTGTCGATCGAGGCGATGCGGGCGTGCGCGTGCGGGCTCCGCAGGACGGTGCAGTACGCCATCCCGGGGAGCTTCAGGTCGTCCGTGTAAGTGGAGGAGCCCGTGATGAGGCGCGGATCCTCCTTGCGCCGAACTCGGGCGCCGATCTGCTTCGGAACCGTCGTCGTGGCCATCGTTCCTCCCTAGCTCGACGCTGCGCCCATCGCATCGGCGGCCCGCTGGACGGCTCGCACGATGTTCTGGTAGCCGGTGCAACGGCACAGGTTGCCCTCCAGCCCGTGCCGGATCTCGGCCTCGCTCGGGTCCGGGTGATCCTCGAGGAGCTGGTGGGCGGCCATGATCATCCCCGGGGTGCAGAAGCCGCACTGGAGCCCGTGCTCCTCCCAGAACGCCTCCTGGAGCGGGTGCAGCTCGTCCCCGTCCGCGAGCCCCTCGATCGTGGTGACCTCCGCCCCGTCCGCCTGCGCCGCCAGGACCGTGCACGCCTTCACGGCGCGCCCGTCCAACAGCACGGTGCAGGAGCCGCACAGGCTCGTCTCACAGCCCACGTGGGTGCCGGTGAGGCCGAGGACGTCCCGGAGGTAGTGGACGAGAAGGAGGCGGGGTTCGATCTGAGAGTCGTGCGGGGTTCCGTTCACGGTGATGCTGACGGCGGTCTTCATGCGGTCCTCCCGCTGGACGGCGCGGCGGCGGCTGCGGCTTGGCCCGGCCGGAGCCGCGTCGTACGATATCGGTGCCCGCCGGACGGGGGATATTAAGATTTGCGCGCGGCGGAGTCCACGGGGGAGTCCATGAGCATCGACGAGGTACTGGCGCCGCTGCGCAGCTGGTCGGCCGAGGGGCGGCGCGCCGGGGTCGCGACCCTGGTGCGCGTGCGACGCTCCGCTCCGCGCCTGCCGGGAGCGAGGTTCGCGGTCAGCGAGGACGGCCGCCTGGCCGGCTCGGTCTCCAGCGGCTGCGTAGAGGGGGACCTGCACGAGCACATCGGCCAGCTGCTGGCGGGTGGGGAGCCCCGACTCGTCCACTATGGCATCACCGACGAGATGGCGGCCGACGTGGGCCTGGCGTGCGGGGGCGAGATCGATGTCCTGGTGGCGCCGCACGATCCCTCCAGTCCGGTGTGGAGCGCGCTCGGGGACGTGCTGGACCGGCGCGGAGCGGCCCTCCTGGTCACCGGCCTCTCCGAAGGCATCCGGGGCCGTGCGCTGCTCGAGGAGGCGGAGGGTCGTCGATTCGGGGGGCTGGGGGACACGGCCCTGGACGAGGCCGCGCTGGAGGCGGCGCGTCCCCTGCTGACCACCGGAGGGACCGGGGTGGTCGATCTGGAGGATCCTCCGGCCACCCTGTTCCTCGAGGCCTTCCTGCCACCCCCGCGGCTGGCCATCGTGGGCGCGAGCCCGGTGGCGCAGGCGCTCTGCCACCTGGCGGCCTGGCTCGGCGACGAGGTCACGGTCGTGGACCCGCGCGCGGCCTTCGCGGACCCGGCCAGGTTTCCCGAGGCGGCCCGCGTCGTCCGCGCCTGGCCCGAGGAAGGCCTGGCGGAAGCCGGGCTGGACCGCTGGCTGGACGTGGTGGTGCTGGCCCACGACCGGAAGCTCGACGTCCCGGCGCTGGAGACCGCGCTGCGGGCCGGGTGTCGGTACGTGGGCCAGATCGGCGGGTCCCGCACCCAGCGCCTTCGCCGCGAAGCCCTCGAGGAGCGCGGTGTGGACGAGGCGGCCATCGACCGCATCCGCGGTCCGGTGGGGCTCGACATCGGAGCCCTCGGTCCCGGGGAGATCGCCGTGGCCATCCTGGCGGAGCTGGTCGCCGTGAGGCGGGGCAGGGCGTGACGGCGACTCCTCCCGAACGGGCCCGGGTGGCGGGCCTGGTGCTGGCGGCCGGTGCATCGAGCCGCCTGCACGGAGGCTCGAAGCTGCTGCTGCCCTATGCGGGCGGGCCGCTGGTCGCGGCTCCCGTGCGGGCGGCGCTGGACGCCGGCCTGGATCCCGTGGTCGTCGTCGTGGGACACCGGGGCGCGGAAGTGCGCGCCGGCCTCGCGTCGCTCGAGGACGCGGCGGGTCGGGTGAGGGTCGCTGCCGTGACGGATCCGTCGCTCGGGCAGGCCTCCTCCCTGTCGGCCGGGATCGGGGCCCTCGAGGCGGAGCCGGAGGTCGAGGCGGCGGCGGTCCTCCTGGGCGACGAGCCCGGTGTGCGGGCGGAGGACATCCGGCGGGTCGTGGAGGTGTGGCGCCGGGGAGGGACGGCGGTCGTCCGGGCCCGCTACCGGGACCGCCCGGGCCATCCCGTGGTGTTCGGCCGGAGCTGGTTCGCGCGTCTCGCGGGACTGACGGGGGACCATGGCGCCGGGGGGCTCCTCGAGACCCGCCGGGACGACGTGATCGAGGCGAGGCTTCCGGGCACCGCTCCCGTGGACGTGGACACGCGGGAGGACTACGCCGCAGCCGCCCGGCGGGCGGGGATCGAGCGGGATGGGGGCGTCTCGTCGTGAGCGCAGGCCGGGGCGCCATCGCCGTGGTGGCCTCGGCGGCCCTCCTCGCCGGCGGCTGCCGCCGGGTGGGCCGCGCCGGAGAGCCGGTGGACGTGGTGTACGCCGCTTCTCTCACCGCCGCCATGGAGCAGGCGATCGGCCCGGCATTCCGGGCGAGCGCGGGACGCGGCTTCCGCGGCGTCGCTCGGGGCTCCACGGCGGGGGCCCACCAGATCCGGGACGGTGTCCTCCAGGCCGACGCCTACATCACCGCCGATCCGGGCACCCTCTCGGGGCTGGGGCCGTCCGATCCGGGGTGGGCGATCGCCTTCGCGACCGGGGAGCTGGCGCTGGGCTACCGGAAGGACGGCCGTTTCGCGCCCGCCCTGGACAGCGCGTCTCGGGGACGGGTGGCGTGGTGGCGCGTGCTGGAACGGCCGGGCTTTCGGTTCGGACGAACCGATCCGGCGCTGGACCCCAAGGGATACCGGACGCTGTGGCTGTTCCGGCTGGCGGCCCGCCGGTACGACGCCCCGGGCCTGGCCGACCGCCTCCCGGGAGGAGAGCGCCAGCTGTTCCCCGAGGACCAGCTGGCCGCGCGCGTGGAGACCGGCCAGCTGGACGCCGGCGTCTTCTACCTGTCGGAAGCACGCGCCCAGGGCCTGGCGGTGGTCCGCCTGCCGCCCGAGGTGAGCCTGGGTGATCCGGCCTGTGCCGACCTGTACCGGACGATGACGTACCGCGCTCCGGACGGCACCGAGTTCCGGGGAGGGACCATCCTGTACGCCGCCACGGTGCCGGTCGGCGCCCCGGACGCGGCCGCCGGCGACCGCTTCCTGAGCTTCCTCCTCTCCGACCGTGGCCGCGCGGAGCTCGCGGCCCGCGGTTACGAGCCGACGGCATCCCTGCTGGGGGACACGACGCGGGCGCCGGAGGAGCTGGCGCGCCTGGTCCGGTCGCGCTCGACGGGCGCAGACGGCACGGGGATGGGCTCGGCATGTGGAACCGACTCCGCCGGAGCGCCGTGAGCGCGGCCGGTGGGCGTCGCAGCGTGTGGGTGGCACTCGTCGCCAACCTCCTCATCGCCGTCACCAAGTTCGTGGCCGCCGCGGTGAGCGGGAGCTCGGCGCTGTTCGCCGAGGGAATCCACTCGGTCGTCGACACCGGGAACCAGGGTCTCCTCCTGCTGGGGATCTCACGGGGAGCCCGACCGCCGGACGAGGAGCACCCGTTCGGGCACGGGCGCGAGGTCTACTTCTGGAGCTTCGTGGTCGCGCTCCTCGTGTTCGCTGTCGGCGCCGGCGTGTCCCTGTACGAGGGGGTGATCCACGTCCTGGACCCGGCACCGATCCGGGACCTGGTGGTCAACTACATCGTGCTCGGGGTGGCCTTTCTGTTCGAGGCGGGGTCCCTCGTGGTGGCGGGCCGCGAGTTCCGCGAGCGCTCGGAAGGTCGAGGCTTCTTCCGGACGATCCGCGAGAGCAAGGACCCGACGGTGTACACGGTCGTCCTCGAGGACGGGGCGGCCCTGGTGGGGCTCGCTTTCGCCTTCGCGGGTAACCTCCTGTTCGATCTCACGGGAGCGCCCGCCTGGGATGGCGTGGCGTCGCTGGCGATCGGCGGTCTGTTGGCGGCGATCGCCGCGTGGCTGGCGCACGAGACGCAGGGGCTCCTGATCGGGGAGGCGGCGAATGACCGCGTGCGCGACACGATCCGAGGGCTGGTCGAGCGCCAGAGCGGGGTGGCGGCCGCGCGCCGGATGCTGACCACGCACCTGGGGCCCGAGGAGATCCTGGTCAACCTGTCGGTCGACTTCGATGACGGCCGCTCGGCGGCCGACGTGGAGGCTGCCACTCGCCAGCTCACGTCCCGCATCCGGGAGGCGCTCCCCCAGGTCCGCTGGGTGTTCGTGGAGACGACCGGCGACGAGGAGCCCGGGAGCGAGCCCGGCCTCCCCGGGTCGTCTTAGGAGCGCTCGTGTCCCTCCGCAAGGTCGCGGCCGTGGGGCTGATCGCCGTGTGGGCGGGCTTGCTGCTGTGGCAGGCGCGCCGGCTCTATCTGCGACCCGAGGTCGCCAGGGTCGCCACGGCCGCCCGGCGCATCCCCTCCCGGGGTGGCCTACTACGCGGTGAGCCGGGCCGGTCGCCGCGTCGGCTGGGCCCAGAGCGCCGTCGACACCCTCCCCGGGGGTTCGGGATTCCGTCTCACCGACCGCATCGTGGTGGAGCTCCGGGCGCTGGCGGCGTCGGCGGGCGGCGAGCTGCCGTCGATCGGACATTCGGACGCCGGGGCCGGGGCAAGCAGCCCGGACGCGGGGCCCGACAGGTCGGCGGCCGGCGGCGCCCCGGGCACCGTCGAGATCCGGTCGGAGGCCCGGGTCGGGCCGACCCTGGCGCTGCAGTGGTTCCGCGCCACCTCCACCGGGCTCCTGGGAGGGCTGTCGGCGCGCGGCGACGTCGAGGGTGACTCTCTGCTCCTGCTGCAGGCCACCGACTCGGCGGGCCGGGGGCGCGGGCCGGTCGACACGGTGCGGACGCACGGTCCCATCGTGTTCGAGAACGCGGTGCCGCTCCGGGTGGCGGCCGAGCAGCGGGCCGGAGCGCGCGACAGCCTGCGCGTGCGCGTGTTCGACCCGCTCGCCATGGCCCCGCGCACCGTGACCCTCCGCATCCTCGAGCGGGCCACCCGGACGTATCCGGACAGCGCCGACCGGGACTCGGTGAGCGGTCGGTGGGTGGCGGCCCGGCTCGACACGGTGAGGGCCTGGAAGGTGGCCCGGGAGCAGGGGGGGCTGAGCCTGACCTCCTGGGTGGACGAAGATGGCCGCATCCTGGAGGCGGACGTGGGCGGTCTGGAGCTACGGCGTACGGCGTTCGAGCTGGCGTACTACGGGTTCGAGGCGCTGGAGAACACCGGTCCGGAGAGGGGCCCCGCCGGGAGACCCGGGGCCGATGTCGGCGCGGCGGACACCACCGGCGGACCGGGACGTGAACGGGACACCGGCACGGGAGGCGGCGGATGATCCGGGTCGAGGGCCTCGTGAAGAAGTACGGCGAGTTCGTGGCCGTGGACGGAGTCGACCTCTCGGTCGGCTCCGGCGAAATCGTCGGCCTGCTCGGCCCCAACGGGGCGGGAAAGACGACCACCCTTCGGGTGATCGTGGGGATCCTCGAGGCCGACGACGGCCGGGTGGAGGTGGATGGGTACGACGTGTCTCGCCAGCCCCTGGATGCCAAGCGGCGCCTGGGCTTCGTGCCCGACCGCCCGTTCGTGTACGAGAAGCTCACGGGCGAGGAGCTGCTGCGATTCTCGGCGGGCCTGCGCGGACGCGTCGGCCCCGAGGTGGACCGGCGCATCGACGAGCTCCTCGAGCTCTGGGACCTGGAGCCGTGGCGGGACGAGCTGGTGGAGTCTTACAGCCACGGAATGCGCCAGAAGCTCATCCTCTCCTCGGCCCTCGTCCACGGACCCTCCACCCTGGTCATCGACGAGCCAATGGTGGGTCTCGATCCGGCCGCCGCGCGGCTCCTGAAGCGGCTTCTCCGCCAGTTCGCCGACCAGGGAGGGGCGGCGCTGATCTCCACCCACACGCTCGAGTTCGCCGAGGCGCTATGCGACCGGCTGGAGGTGATCCGGAGCGGCACCATCCTGGCCCGCGGCACGATGGAGGAGTTGCGCCGGCAGGCGGCGACCGAGAGCGGGGACCTCGAGGAGGTGTTCCTGCGCCTGGTGGGGGGCCTCGAGGAGCGCCGGATCGCGCGAGCGCTCACCGGGGATCCGCGGACGTGAGGACCTGGCGGGAGTTCACCTGGCTGGTGCGGGTCAAGGCCCTGTCGGGCCTGGCGCGCGGGGCGCACGGGGCGGGGCGGGCGGGCCGCATCGCCCTGGTTCTCGGCGTGGGCGGGCTCACCCTCCCCGGCATCTACCTTCTGCTGGTCCGATTCCTCCGTTCGCTGCAGTCCACGGCCGAGGTGGGTCCGCTGCTGGCGGCCAAGCTGCTCGGCCTGGGGCTCATGCTCCTCCTGTCCATCCTGCTCCTGTCCAACCTGATCGCCGCGCTGTCGAGCTTCTTCCTGGCGCGCGACCTTCCGATCATCCTGGCGGCGCCCGTGGACTGGCTGGCGGTGTACGGCGCCCGCCTGGTCGAGACGGGTGTGAGCTCGTCGTGGATGGTGGCGCTCGTTCTCGTGCCGGTTCTGGCGGCGTACGGGAGGGTGTACGGCGCCGGGCCGGCCTACGTGGGCTATGCCGTCCTGGTCATCGTGCCGCTGCTCGTGATCCCCGCGGCGGCCGGGAGCGCCGTCACCCTCCTCCTGGTCCGGGTGTTCCCGGCTCGCCGGACCCGGGACCTGCTCGGGGTGATCGCGGCCGCGGGCGTGGCGCTCCTGGTCCTCGGGCTCCGTATGCTCCGGCCGGAGCGGCTCGTGAACCCGGAGGGCTTCCGCAACCTCATGGACTTCCTGGCCGTCCTGCGCGGACCGTCCTCTCCCTGGCTGCCATCCCAGTGGACGGCGGACGCCCTCATGGGCTTCCTCCGGGGCCGCGCGGATCCCTTCCTCCCCCTGCTCCTGTGGGGGACGGCCGGGGGCGTGACCGCCCTCGGCGCCGTCCTCCACCAGCAGCACTACTCGACCTGCTACACGCGGGCCCAGGAGGGCGCCACGCGGCGAGTACGCTGGGGCCGGGTGTGGAACGGGCTCGGTCGGCTGCTCCGACCCCTGGGACCGCAGCGCCGAGAACTCGTGCTGAAGGACGCCCGCGTGTTCTTCCGGGACGCGACCCAGTGGTCGCAGCTCATCATCCTCGGCGTGCTCGTGGTCGTCTACGTCTACAACATGCGGGTCCTGCCGCTGCGCTCCAGCGAATCCGTGGGCCGCTACCTGTCCTCCCTGGTGACCTTCCTGAACGTGGCCCTCACCGGGTTCGTCCTGGCCGCCATCGCGGCGCGCTTCGTGTTCCCGGCCCTGAGTCTCGAGGGACGGACGCTGTGGCTGCTACGGTCCTCGCCCCTGCCGGCGTCGTCCCTCCTGTGGTCCAAGTTCTGGTCGGGGATGGTGCCGCTCCTGGTGCTCGCCCTGGCGCTCACCCTGCTCACCACGGCCGGGCTCGGCGTGGGCCCCGAGGTCACAGTCCTGTCGGTCGTCACGGTCACGGGCCTCACCGCCACCTTCACGGCTCAGGCGCTGGCCTGGGGCATCGCCTACCCCAAGTTCGAGAGCGAGAACGCGGCCCAGATCCCGACGTCCATCGGAGGCCTCCTGTTCATGCTCGGCGCCCTGCTGACGCTGGGGGTGGTGGTCGCCTTCCAGCTGTGGGCCATGCGCGGATGGGTGCGGAGCGGCCTGCCGTGGCGCCGGGCCCGGCCGCCGTCCGCGGAGGAGATGGGGGTGGCGATCGGCTTCACCGTGGCCCTGTGCGCGGTGAGCGGCGCCCTGGCCTACCGGGACGCGCGCCGCCGGCTGGAACGGCTGGAGGCGTAGCGCGGGGCCTCCGCTGCGCCCCCGAAGGTCCTAGCGCCGCTCCCGGTGGATGGGCCACCGGTCCACCACCTCCTCGCCCACCAACACGTGGTAGGCGTCGAAGCAGGCCGCGGCGAGGCAGGAGTGGTTGGGCAGCACGCGGACGCGCGTCCCGTAGGGTAGCCGCCCGCGGACGATGCCGTGCTCCTGGCTCAGGGAGACGAGCCTGACGTCGGGACGGAGCGTGCCGGGCCCGTCGGCGGCGAAGATCTCCCCCATGGAGCGCGGGCTCTCCCCCGCCCGCCCGCCGGCTCCCGGGTCCGCCGACAGGGCCAGCGCGCCGGTGTCCACCACGCAGTGGTCCGATGCGGGCTGGGAGGAGACGACCGTGGCGGCCACGCTGAGCGCGCAGTCCGCGGCCGTGCACGAGCCCAGGACCACCTGGGTGTAGTCGTAGAACGCGTAGTTGCCGGGCCGGGCCTCGTCGACCCCCTCGAGCGACCTGGCGGCGGACATGGCCGGGGTGGACCCGACGCTTACGGCGGGCACCTCGATCCCGGCCGACCGGAGGCGTTCCGCGGCGCCCGCCATGACGCTGCGCTCCTCCTCGGCGGCCGCTGCCAGCGCCTCCCGTCCACGGGCGTGGTACGCCTGTCCGGAGTGCGTGAGAAGCCCGTCGAACACGAGCGTGCGCGAGGACGCCAGGGCGTCGGCCAGCTCCGCGAGCCGGGTCCCCCCGGGGTCGAGTCCCGCGCGTCCGTACCCGCAGTCGACCTTCAGCCACACGTGGAAAGGGTGGCCGGAGGCCTCCAGCGACCGGATGGCCTCGGGGCCGTCGGCCAGGACCCGGAGACGCGCCCTCTCCCCGTCCACACGAGACGCCTCCTCGATGCGGCCCGGGATGACCGGGAACGCCCAGGTCATGTCGTCGAAGCCGGCCGCCGCGAAGGCCCGGGCCTCCTCCAGCGTCGAGACCGTGATGCCCCGGGCGCCCCGTTCGCGCTGCAGCCGTCCAATCTCGATGCACTTGTGAGTCTTGATGTGCGGACGCAGGTGGACTCCGAGGGCGTCGGCGCGTCCGGCCATCCGGTCCAGGTTGCGCTCCAGGACCTCGAGGTCGAGGAGGAGGGCGGGCGTGGGCAGGTCGTGGATGGTCGTCATGACGGGCAAGGTAGGCGGGGGGCGCGGCGGCCGCGACGCCGGGCTCCCGTGCGTCGCGACGCTGGACCATCGGCCGGCGGGGCCGCATCGTGCGCGGCGGAGCGGGGAGCGAGGGTCGGGGAGGTGGACGTCCCACCGGGAAGGAGGTGAGCGTGGAGGGTCGCGGACCGGGCGGGAGGTCGGATCGAAAGCTCCCCCGCGTGTTCTACCTGCTGGCGGGCCTGGTGCTCGTCTACTTCCTCCTGCCGCTCGTCCTCTTCCTGCCCGACGTGTCGCTCGCGCGCCTCGGGGCGGAGCTGGCGCGGGGAGGGCTGGCGCGCGCCGTCGCCGTGTCGCTGGGCAGCGCCACCCTGGCCACCGCCCTGGCGGGGCTGTGCGGCGTTCCGCTCGGCTACCTGCTGGCACGGGATGCGGTCCGACCCGCCGGGCTGGTGCGCGTGCTGTCCCTCGTCCCGCTCGTCCTGCCGCCGATCGCCGCAGGGGTCCTCCTGCTCAACGTGTTCGGGCCCTCGGGTCTCATCGGCGGGCTGCTCCAGGCGGCCGGATGGAGCTTCGTCAACGCCTTCGGCGGCATCGTGCTCGCACAGTGCTTCGTGGTGGCTCCCTTCGTGATCCTGTCCGCCGAGGCGGCGTTCCGGGCGCTCGATCCGACGCTGGAGGAGGCGGCCACCACGCTCGGGCAGTCCAGGGGCCGGGTGTTCCGGCGCGTGTCCCTCCCGCTGGCCCGTCACGGCCTGGCGGCGGGGCTGGCCCTGGCGTGGACTCGGGCGGCCGGCGAGTTCGGTGCCACGATGGTGCTGGCCTACCATCCCCACTCCCTGCCCGTCTACCTGTGGGTCCAGCTGACCAGCACCGGTCTCGGCGCCGCCCTGCCCGTGGCCCTCGTGGCCCTGTTCCTGGCGGGAGTCGTGCTCGCCGCCGCGCAGGCGCTGGCGGGGCGGGAGGGCGCGACGCCGGCCGACCGCAGCCTGCGCGGTCCGGCGCGCCGGGCCGCTGCGAGTCCCGGAGGCGGGCCGCGTCGCTTCGCCGGGAGCGGTGCGCCCGAAGGGGAAGCGGCGGCCCCGGCGGCCGGCGCTCCCGGTCCCGTCCTCTCCCTGGACGTCGAGCACCGCCTCGGCGACTTCCACCTGCGCGCTCGCCTCGAGGTGGCGCGGGAGATCGTCACGCTGTTCGGGCCCTCGGGGGCGGGAAAGACCACGCTCCTCCGCCTGGCCGCCGGTCTGGAGCGGCCGAGGAGCGGCCGGGTGTCGGTAGGCGGACGGGACGCGTTCGCCTCGGAGGACGAGCCGGGCGGCCCCCGCTGGGTCCCGGCCGAGGGCCGGGCCGTGGGCATGGTGTTCCAGCAACCGGCCCTGTTCCCGCATCTGACGGTGTGGGAGAACGTCCTGTTCGGCGCCGGCGCGCACCCGGGCTCGGCCGCCCGCTCCGAGGCGGTCGAGCTCCTGGGGATGGTCAGGCTGGACGGCCTGGACACGCGTTATCCCTCCGAGCTGTCGGGCGGACAGCAGCAGCGGGTCGCCCTGGCCCGCGCGCTCCTTCGCCGACCGTCCGTTCTCCTCCTGGACGAGCCCTTCTCCGGCCTCGACAGCAACATGAAGGAGCAGCTCCTGCTGGACGTGCACGACATCCAGAGGTCGCGCGGACTGGGCGTACTCTACATCACGCACGACCTGCGGGACGCGTGCTCGCTGGGGGACCGCATGGCCGTGATCGCCGACGGGCGCATCGCCCAGGTGGGAGCGCCCCTGGAGGTCATTCGCCGGCCGGCGAGCCTGGACGTGGCCCGCTTCGTGGGAACTCGGAACCTGCTGCCGGGCCGGGTGGAAGCGGTCGGGGGGGGAACGGTCGCCGTGAGACTGGAGGGCGGCCCGGTGCTCCACGCCTCGGGCGCTCCCCCCTGCGCCCCCGGCGAGGAAGTGGTCGCCTGTGTCCGCCCCGAGGCCGTGGACCTGGTCGAGCCGGGCACGACGGAGGAGGGTGAGGGCGCGACCCTCCTGCCGGGCCGTGTCGTCCTCGAGCGGCTGCGCGGGGCGACCTCGACCCTGACTCTGACCCTGGAAGGCGCGGAGCAGGAGGTCCGGGCCCCGGCGCCGCTGCACGTCGAGGTCGAAGTCCCCGTCCGCTCCTACGAGGCACTCGGGGGACATCGGAGGGACCGGTGGGTGCTGCGGATCCGTCCCTCCGTCGTGCACGTCCTGCGCTCGTCGCGCCCCTCCTCGGCCCACGGTCCCTGACGCCCCGATCCGGATGTGACGCGCGGCCCACCTCCCTCGTCACCGGGATGCTGGTGGTAGAGCGCGTGCCGGCGCCGAACGACCCGGTGCCCGGCGAGCGCGCGGCGAGCGATCACGGGACGAGCGAGGGAATCGATGTCGGAGGATCTTACGGAAGGACGCCCGGAGCGCATCCGGGAGAGTCGCGGGACGCGCGCGCTCGCGCGGGGAGGGATCCTCGCCGGAGCCGTCGCGGCGGCGCTGGCGCTCGGGGCGTGCAGCCAGGGTGGTGTGACCGGGCCGGCCGGATCGCCGCGGGTCTCGCTCCTGCTCAAGGACGCACCCGGCGAGGTGACGCACGCCTGGGTGGACGTGAAGGAGGTCTATCTGCAGGGCCAGGTCTCGGACTCGAGCGCCTCCGACTCCGGGCGGGTGGTCCTGGTGGACAAGGAGACCGGCCTCATCGACCTCACGCAGCTCGCCGACAGCGCCATGAAGCTGGCGGACCAGGTCGTGGTGCCGGCCGGCACGTACTCGCAGCTCCGGGTGGTGCTGGGAGGTGCCGTGGTGGAAACGTCGACCGGGGTGTATTCCCTGGACGGCGCGGTGCCGCCGAACGGCGACGCGAGCGCGATCACGGGTCAGCTCCGGTGTCCGAGCTGCCAGCAGTCGGGTCTCAAGGTGAAGCTGCCGGGCGGTGCGCTCGACCTCCAGACCGGCTCGAAGGTCCTGGTCCTGGACTTCGACGTGACGCAGAGCTTCGGCCACGTGGCCGGCGCGTCGGGTTCCTGGGTGATGCATCCGGTGATCCGCACATCCACGGTCGAGACCAGCGGCTCCATCGCCGGAACGGTCGCGCTGGCGGACAGCGTCACGGTGCCGGCCTGCGGCGGCTCCGACCGGTCGCTCCAGGACTTCGTGCCGACGGCCACGGCCACCCTCGACACCAGCAGCGTGACCGAGCAGGGCGCTGTGCAGGCCGACGGGAGCTACGCGATCGACTACCTGGCGCCGGCCACGTGGACGATGGGCTACGTCGAGGCCATAGGATACGAGGGCGGCGACACGCTCCGCTTCACGGCGACGGCCGATCCCGCCACCGTCAATGTGACCTCCGGTGCGACGGCCGCGTCCGATTTCACGGTGATCGGCGCCGAGTGCTCGGCCTCGGGGGGATGATGACCGGACCCGCCTCGTTGTCAGGGACCGCCGCGGGCACCAAGTTGGCATGGACGTCGGCGGCGGATCTCGTCCGCCGTCCGTCCGGCAGCGCCGGACCGGTGAGCGTGACCCGACGAGGAGGCGGTGGCGGAAGACCTGACGGACGGCCAGGTGGTCCGGGTGGTCCTCGATGGCCGGCCCGACTCGTATCGACTCCTGGTGGAGCGATACCAGGACGTGCTGTACCGGCATGCGCTGCGCATGACGCGGCGCCCGGACGACGCGTCCGACATCGTCCAGCGCGCCCTGGTCAAGGGGTTCAGGCGTCTGGACGACTGTCGGCATCCGGACCGGGTGGGCGGCTGGCTGTTCCGAATCACCTCGAACCTGTGCAAGGACTTCCTCAAGAACCGCCGTCGCGACGAGGTGACCCTGGACGACGCTCCGACCCTGGTCTCCTCCCGGGGGGATCCGGAGCGGGAGCTCGACCGGTCGGAGCTGGGACTGGTGCTCGAACGCGCGCTGTCCCGTTTGAGCGAGGACCAGCGGGAGGCGTTCCTGCTGAAGCACATGGAGGACCGGTCGTACGAGGAGATGTCGGAGATGCTGGACGTCTCGGTGTCGGCGCTGAAGATGCGCGTCCACCGGGCGCGAGAGGAATTGCGTGACCTGTTGATCGAGTATTCGTCGTGAGCGACATGCTGACGCGTTACCTGGACGGAGAGATCGGGCTCGATGACCTGGATCCCGTGGAGCGGGCCGAGGCCGGAGCCTGGGAGGGGATGTTCGGCGACCTCCGCTCGCGGGGGATGACGCGGGCCCCGGAGGGGCTGACCGACCGGGTGATGACCGAGCTCGGGCTGAACTCTCCCGCCCGCGCCGGCCGGGGGGATGCGGCGCCGGTCCACGACGCGGCGCCGGCGGGGCACGGCGGCGCCTCGAAGGTGTGGCAGGCGATCACCTGGCCCTTCCGCCCCATCCGCGTGCCCGTGCCCCCGGCGCTCGCGCTGGCGGCCGGAGCGGCGCTGGCGCTGTTCGTGTTCGTGTGGCGTGGGGGCGGGCCGACCACGGCGGGGGAGATCGCGGCCGGGGTGGTGCAGCCCGCCAGCCTCAAGGCGCCGGCGGCGCCGACCCGCGTCTACGTGGAGCTGCGCTTCGACGCGCCGGACGCGTCCTCCGTGGCCGTGGCCGGGGACTTCACCAACTGGCAGCCCACCCTCGCGCTCCAGGATCGCGACGGGGACGGCGTGTGGACCGGGCTCGTGCCGATGAGTCCCGGGATCCATCAATACATGTTCGTGATCGATGGCACCCGGTGGGTGACCGACCCGGGAGCGGCGCGTCACGTCGACGACGGGTTCGGGCATCGGAACGCGGTGGTGGCCGTGGCCGCACCGGCGGGCGCCTGAGGGGTGGAAGCGGGCCGTAGCGCGGCCTTCACCACCCTCGCCCTGCTCCTGGTCTCGATTCCCGGGGCGACGGCCGCCCAGGACGTCCACGTGGAGGCCGATGCGGGCTTCTCGCGCTCGCAGCCGCCCGCGGGATCGCTGGCGGAGCCGGCCACCTATCTCCTCGGAGGCGTGCGGGCGAACGGGCACCCGGGGACGGGCCCCGGGCGCTGGTTCGGCAGTCTGTACGGCGGCGTCGGCCTGCAGGGGCGCGGCGGCGACTGGGCGTCGCTGACGCTGGGAGGCGGCTGGAGCGCGGCGCTGGGCCGCAAGCTCGGGCTCGACGCCCGCGTGGAGGGGACGGCCTTCGCGGTCGGTTCCCCGACCTGGTTCCGGGCCGTGACGCTACAGGGCGTGCCCGAGCTCAGCTATCCCATCGGGTCCGTCTACGTGCTGCTGCGCGGGCGGCTCGGGATCGGCGGCTCCCGGTCCCGGGACGATCTGCCGGGGCCGAGGTCGCCGACCTCGGGTTCGCACCTGTGGTTCGCCGGCGGCGGGCCCGGCATCCGGGTCCCGGTCGGCGACCTGGGCGTGACGGGCCGCGCCGAGGCGTTCGGCTCGGTCGGCGGCGATTACGGCCTCGGCTCGATCGAGGTCTCGGGAGGCGACGGGCCGGTGGGGTGGAGCGCCTCCTTCCAGGTGTGGGGAACGCCCCGGGGGGCGCGCGCGACGGGCTCGATCAGCGTGAGCCTGCCGCTCGGCGGCGGATGGAAGCTGTTCGGGGCGGGCGGCCGCACGGAACCGGACCCGCTCGTCGAAACCCCGGTCGCGACGTACGCCACCGGCGTGGTGAGCCACCCGCTGGTGCGCCGGGAGCGGGAGACCGCCGAGCTGTACCGGGTGGTCCGCTCGGGGCCGCGCCCGACGATCCGGTTCACGCTACGCGCGCAGGGTGCGAGCCAGGTGGCGCTCGTGGGGGACTTCAACCGGTGGAAGCCGCTGGCCATGCGCCGGCGGGACGGGATATGGACGATCCGGGTTCGAGTGGCGCCGGGCACCTACCACTTCGGCTTCATGGTCGACGGCAAGTGGTTCGTGCCCGCCGATGCCCCTGGAATCGTGAGTGATGCATGGGGACGCGACAACGCCACGCTCGTCGTGAACCCGTGACGAGGAACGGGAGAGCGTCGTCTGACGCTTGGACCCGGGCAGCGGGCCGTCCCGCCACGTTCGGGGCGGATCGCAGGGACGAGCGAGAGGGGTGCGAGCCATGAGACCGGTACGGGGAACGGGGCGATGTCGACGATGGATGACCTGCGTCGCCGTGGCGCTCACGGTGGCGGTCGCCCCGGTGTACGCGCAGGCCCAGCAGGCCGAGGCGCCGGCCTCGGAGAGCGAGGTGGGAGCGCGTCTGCGGCAGATGAGGAACCACTTCGGACCGGCGGTGTCGGCTCGCATCGATGACGTCCTCGCCTCGGCCCGGAAGGCGGGCGTCCCGGAGGACGTGCTGATCACCAAGGCCCTGGAAGGTGCGGCCAAGGGCGTGCCGGGCACGCGCGTCGTGGAGGCGCTCAAGTCCTATTCCGAGCGTCTCCAGCGCGCCGATCGACTGCTGGGTGGCTCGGCCGGGAGCCCGATCCTGGTGGCCGCGGCCGATGCTCTCCAGAAGGGGGTCGATCCGAACGCGGTCCGTGAGGTAGGCCGGGCGGCGGGTGGGGATCCCCTGCCGCTCGTGGTGCTCGGCGACCTCAGGGATGCCGGCGTTCCGGTGGACCAGGCCGTGGAGGTCGTCCGCCAGGCGCTGAAGCAGGGCCGCCACGGTGACCAGCTCCTGGATGTCTCCGCCGAGGTCCGGCGCGCCATCCGGGCGGGCAAGCCGCCGGGACAGGCGGCGCAGGAGGTCGGCAGGGCGCTGCAGGGGGGCAGGGGGCCGACCCCCGCGGGGAAGGGCCAGGGGAACGGGAATCCGCCGGGCGCGAAGGGAGGCGGCCCGCACGGCTCCGGCGGCGGTCCCCCCGGGCGTCCGCACGGCTCCGGCGGGGGCTGAGCCCGACGGGCATGTCGTTCCGGCGACGGGCACGCCGGCGTCGCCTCTCGTGGTCGCGGGTCCTCGCCTCCCTGCTGGCGGGAGCCGCGGTGACGACCGTCGTCGGCTGGCTGTACGTGCGACACGCGGCCGCCCGCATCGAGGCGACGTGGAGCGCCCATACGTCGAGCGCCCCCTCGCGGATCTACTCCCGTGCCCTGGACCTGTATCCGGGGCGGTTGCTGGACGGGGGAGACTTCGCCCGCGAGCTGGAGGCTCGCGGCTACCGCCCCGCGCCGGCACACGGTCCGCTCGCCCCCGGCCAGTACCGGGCGGGGGGGGACCGCCTCGACGTCGGACTGCACGGCTTTCGGTATCCCCCTCCGGACGACGTGTTCGCGGGCTTCCCCCTGCGCATCCGCTTCCGGGATGGGCGCATCGCGTCCCTGACCGACCTGTCCGCCGACAGCGCCGTGGGGGACGTCCGCCTGGAGCCCGTCGTGGTCGCGGACCTCCTGGACCGACACATGGTGCTGAGATCGCCGATCACGCTCCAGCAGGTGTCAGCCTCTCTCGTCGAGGCCGTGCTGACCGTCGAGGACCGCCGCTTCTACGAGCACGGGGGGATCGACCCGGTCCGCATGGCCGGAGCCGCCCTGCACGACCTGCGGCACGGACGCCTCGAGCAGGGCGGTAGCACGCTCACCCAGCAGCTGATCAAGAACTACTACCTGTCGTCGAAGAAGACGCTGGGCCGGAAGCTGCGCGAGGCGATCATGGCGATGGTGCTCGAGCACGAGCACGACAAGGCCGACATCCTCCAGGCCTACCTGAACGAGGTCTACCTGGGCCAGGAGGGTCCGGTGAGCATCGTCGGGGTCCAGGAGGCCGCCCGCCATTACTTCTCCCGTGACGCGTCACAGCTCGACCTGGCGCAATCGGCGCTCCTGGCGGGGATGATCCGCAGCCCCGCCGCCTACGATCCATTCCGGCATCCCGACGCGGCGCGCCGACGCCGGGCGGCGGTGCTGGGCATGCTGGCCGCCCGCGGGACCATCGACCGGGCGGAGCGGGAAAGGGCCTCGCGCGAGCCGCTCCCCCGTCCGCCCCGCGAACGGCCCCTGGATGCGGCTCCCTACTTCGTGGACTACGTCGAGCGGGAGCTCGCGCGGCGCTTTCCCGCGGACGCGCTCCGCCGCGAGGGACTCAGGGTGTTCACCACGCTGGAGCCCCGGATGCAGCGAGCGGCCGAGGCGGCCGTGCGCTCGGGGCTCGCGGATCTCGAGAAGGCCCACCCCGACGTGCGGCGGTCCGGATTGCAGGCGCTCCAGGCGGCGCTGGTCGCGATGGACCCCCGCACCGGCGACGTGGTCGCCATGGTGGGGGGGCGCTCCTACCGATCGAGCCAGTTCAACCGGGCCACCGAGGCAAGACGGCAGCCCGGCTCGCTGTTCAAGCCGTTCGTGTACCTGACCGCGCTCGAAGACACGACCGGACGCTGGACGCTGGCCACCCCGGTCCCGGACTCGTCGCTGTCCGTGCGGGTCGGCGACACCGTGTGGACGCCGCACGACTTCGACGGTAGCGAGCACGGCATGGTGCCCCTGCGGGACGCGCTGGTGCATAGCTACAACCTGGCTACCGCGCACCTCGCCCTGGACGTGGGTCTGCCTCGCGTCGTCTCGACGGCCCGCGACCTGGGCGTGCAGGGACGCCTGAAGCCGGTTCCGTCGGTCTCGCTCGGGGCGTTCGAGACCACGCCGCTCGTCATGGCCGATGCGTACTCGGCCCTGGCCGGGGGCGGGATCCGACCCGATCCCCTGACGGTGCTGCACGTGGTCGCCGCCGGGGGCTCGACCGTCGAGGCACGCGAGCTCGAGATGCGCCGGGTCGCTCCCGCGGGTCCGGTCTACCTGGTGGACCGGGCCCTCCAGGACGTGCTCGACCGAGGAACGGCCGCCTCGGCGCGCCGGCTCGGCTACGGGGGACGGGCAGCGGGGAAGACGGGGACGAGCAGCGACTACCGGGACGCCTGGTTCGCCGGCTTCACGCCCTCGCTCGTGACGGTGGTGTGGGTGGGATTCGACGACAACCGGTCCGTGGGGCTCACCGGCGCCCAGGCGGCGCTTCCGATCTGGGTGCGGTTCATGGAGGCGGTCGGCGGTTCCCCGGACCAGCCGTTCAGCGTCCCCGACGGGATTCGTACCACCAGCGTGGACAGCGCCACGGGGCTCCTGCCGGGCCGGGGCTGCGGGCCGACCCGCGACGAGGTCTTCCTGCAGGGGACGGTCCCGTCTCGCCGCTGCGACTCGGTGGGGCGGGGCTCGCCGTGAGCGGAGTGGCCTCGACATGCCGGATCCCGGTCGGCCGGCGGACCGGAGCCCTCCCGCGCTTGATGCTGGCGCTCGTCGTCGGGCTCGGGATCGCCGCCTGTGCGGGCGGCGGGACGGAGGACCGGGCGGTGCCGGCGGTCGACTCCCGGGCGGCGGCGCCCGAGCGTGCGGCCTCGGAGCGGCTCGTGGAGCGCGGGCGCGGTCTGCTGGAGGGGAATCAGCCCCGCGAGGCCGCCTCCGTGCTGGAGCGCGCCGTGCGTGTCGACCCGTCGAACGGTCACGCGTACCTGGAGCTGGCCCGGGCCCGGATGGTCCTGGGAGAGCCCGAGGTCGCGCGCGGCCTCCTGCAGCGGGCGGCCGCGCTGCTCAGGCCCTACCCGGAGATGGAGGCCCGGGTGGACAGCCTCCGGGCGGTCCTGGGCGGAGGCTAGACCCGAACGGCGAACGCCTCCCGGCCGGCGGTCCGGCGGGAGGCGTTCGCGTGGTGCGTCCGGAAGTGCGGGTCGTCAGCCGCCCTGGCCGGAACCGCCCGAAGCGCCACCCTGGAGCGTCGCCTGGAGGGCCTCCAGCCTGGAGATCAGGGAGTCCGCGCTCGGGTCGATGTCGTTCATTTTCTTGATCAGATCGGTGCGGAAGGTGTCCAGGTCCGCCGCGATCGCCTTGTCCTGCATGGCCTGCATCTGCGTCTGCTGATTCTTCTGGCCGAGCGTCTGATACTCGGTCATGAGCGAGCGGATCTTGGCGGTGTCCTGGTTCTGCCGCGCCTGTTGGAACGACTGCTTGATCTGGTTCATCCGGTCGTTCCGCGTGGAGGTGGCGGAGTCGATGTCGTTCATCTTCTGCTCGATCTCCTGCTGCAGCGTGAACTGCTCCTCCTGGATGACCGAGTCCTGCAGGGCCTGCTGGCGCAGCTGGATGACCTTCTGCCCGACCTCCCGCATCTCCTGCTGGATCTTCTGGGTCGAGGCGTCCGTGCCGGCGCCGCTGCTTGCCTGCGCCGCGAGCGGCGCGGTCGCGAGCAGAGCCAGACCGGCGGCCATGGCCCCCAACCGGAGCGGCGGGGTGAACCTGTTGGCGCGAGTGACGAGCATAATCGTGCGCATCCTTGTGTGGGTTGTGGAGCCTTCGGCGTCGTCGGTCGCCCCGTGAGCCGCTCGCGGCCCCTGGGCGTCGGAGCGCGAGAGTCCGGGGTTTCCGCCGACCGCGGCGGTCTCCCGGCGCCCACGCAGGCGGATCAATATGCCCGGCTCCCGGCCTTGTTCCAAAGCTCGCCGCGTTGAGCGTCCGCCGTCGGCGTCCTATGTTCGGCCTCTGACAGGAGCCACGCGCCGGCCCGAGCATCGTCTCCGTCCTTCCATACGACGAAATCGGGGCGTGGAAGGTCACGCTTCGGAGGCACGAGTGAGTCCAGGACAGCCCAGCGCCCGCATCGCGGGTACGGGGAGCTTCCTCCCCCCCAATCGGGTCGACAACAGGACCCTGTTCGAGCATCCCGGGATTCGAGAGAACTTCGACGTCGAGCGGGCGCGGGGTGCCCTGAAGGACGTGGATGCCGCCGCCCTGGATCCGGTCGAGGTGTTCGACCTGTGGGCTCGCCAGGTGACGGGCATCGAGGAGCGCCGGGTTCTGACGGAGGGTGACGGCCTCACCACCGAGCTCATGTGCGCCGAAGCGGGGCGCCGGGCCCTGGCGGCGGCCGGTATGGAGGCGGAGGAGCTGGACCTGGTCCTGGCCGCCTCGCTCACGGGCAGCCGGCAGGTCCCCAACGTCTCGTGCACGGTGGCCGCCGAGCTCGGCGCCCCCACCGTCGGGGGCTTCGTGCTCAACGCCGCCTGCGCCGGGTTCGTGTACGTGCTGGGGACGGCCTACGCGCACATTCGCGCCGGCACCGCCCGCAACGTCCTGGTCGTGGTCGGCGACGCCCTCTCCAAGATCACCGACTTCACGGATCCCAAGACGGCCGTTCTGTTCGCTGACGGAGCCGGGGCCGCCGTGCTCACGCGGTGCCCGGACGGGGAGGGGATCCTCGGAGCCCCCTACGTGGAGGCGGACTACTCTTACGACGATCTCCACCTTCACGGGCAGGGCTGGGAGAGCCCCGACGAGCCCGAGGCCAAACTGCACATGGGGGGCGGGCCGCAGGTGCTTCGTCAGGCCATCCAGGCCATGAAGCGCGTCGCCGACCGGGCCCTGGAGCGCACCGACCTGGGCTGGGACGACATCGACTACGTGGTTCCCCACCAGGCCAATCTGCGCATCACGCTCGGGCTGGCGAGGCACCTGCCGCTCGAGGAGGAGCGCGTCGTGCACACGATCCAGAAGTATGGCAACCTGTCCGCTTCCACGGTGGCGGTGACGCTGGACGAGGTGCTCCGCGGGCGCCACGGCGCGCTCCCGAATCCGACGAACCTCGTGCTCACGGCCGTCGGAGGGGGGTACACGAGCTCCGGACTGGTCGTCTCCTGGCGTCCCCCGGGCGAGGGAGCGGAGGGCTAGAGGTCGGCCGCGGCCGTGAGCGAGAGGATCTTGGGCAGGTAGCGGGCCGTCTCGCTCCACCGCCGTCCGTCGCGGCTGGTGAACAGCTGGCCGGTCGAGGTCCCGAAGTGCACGCCGCAGGGCTCCTCCCCGTCCGTGCACAGCGCCTCGCGCAGCACCGACACGTAGGCGTGCTCCTGGGGGAGCCCTGCCTCCCGCGCCGTCCATCGCCCGCCCGCGTCCTCCGTCTCGTACACGCGCAGCCGCCCGTCGCACACCGAGCGCATGTGGCTGCTCTCCTCGGGAATCACCCAGGCCCGGTCCGGGTCTCGCGGGTCGAGGCCGACCACGTAGCCGAAGTCGCTGGGGAGCTCCCCGGTGATCTCGGTCCACGTGCCGCCCCGGTCGTCCGACCGGTAGGTGCCGCAGTGATTCTGCTGGTAGAGGCGATCGGGATGCGCCGGATGGAGCCGGAGGGCGTGCACGCACTGGCCGGCCACGGGAGGCGGCCCGGGCAGGAACTCGCTGCGCACGCCACCGTTGATGGCGGTCCAGGTCGCGCCGCCGTCGTCGGTCCGGTAGCAGCCACCCGCCGACAGGGCCACGTACACGCGCTGCGGCCGCTCCGGGTCGACCTGGATGGAGTGCAGGGCCAGCCCGCCCCGGGCCGGCTGCCACACGTCCCGGGTGGGGTGCCGGTCGAGGGAGCGGACCCAGTCCCAGGTGGCGCCGCCGTCCGTGCTCGTGAACAGGCCGGCCGGCTGGGTGCCGGCCCACAGGCGATCGGGCTCCTCGGGGCCGCCGGGAGACAGGCTCCACACGGCTTTCACCGCGCGGTCGGCCTCCTCGGGGAAGGCGGGCCGTCCCGGCAGGGCCTCCCAGCTCCGCCCGCCGTCGCGCGTGACGTGGATGTGCGCCCCCCATACCGGGTGTCGGACGGCGGCCCAGCCGCGCCGTGGGTCGCGCGGGTCCAGAAGGGCGTGGTAGACCTCGAACCCGGCCAGGCACGGGCCTTCCAGCCGCCAGTCCCGCCGCCCCGGGCTCGAGACCACCCGGAACAGCCCGCGGTGGGTCCCGACGAGCAGGACCACGGATCGGTCCGCGCTCACGCCGCTCCGGAGGCAAGCCGGGGCGCCCACGGATCGAGCGGGATGACCTCGACCCCTTCGCCCTCCTCGAGCGTCCCCGTCCCCTCGGGCATGACGAGCAGCGCATCGGCCCGGGCCATGGACGTCAGGAGTCCCGAACCCTGCGGCCCCGTGAGCCTGGCCAGGGGAGGCTCCCCCGGGCGCTCGTCGAGCCGCACCCGGAAGAAGTAGGTCAGGTCCGGGCTCCCGCGGGCCGCCTCGCCGAGCACGGCCCGGCGCCGGCGCCGCTCGAGGCGTGCGTGCCCCGCCATGCGGCGGAGGGCGGGACGCACCAGGACCTCGAAGGTGACCAGGGCCGAGACCGGGTTCCCGGGAAGCCCGAACACCGGACGGGCGCCCGGGAGGAGCCCGAACGCGAACGGGCTCCCCGGCCGGATCCGCACGCGCCACAACACCCTCACCATGCCCATGTCCGCCAGCACCTGCCGCACGAGGTCGCGCTCTCCGACACTCACGCCCGCCGTGGTCACCAGGACGTCGCAGTCCGCGGCGGTCTCCAGCCGGGCCCGGATCGCCTCCGGCTCGTCTCGAGCGATGCCCAGCGGCACCGGGATGGCCCCGGCGGAGGCCACCTGCGCGGCCAGCGCCGGCCCATTGGAGTTGGCGATCTTGCGTCCGGCCCGCACCTCGTCGAACGCATCGGGATCGGCCAGCTCGTCGCCCGTGGCCAGGATGCCCACGCGGGGAGCGCGTCCGACCTCGACCTCCATGCGTCCCACGGTGGCCAGGACCCCGACCGCGCCCGAGCTCACTTCCTGGCCCCGCTCCAGCACGGTCTGGCCGCGCCGGAAGTCCTCTCCCGCGAGGCGAATGTTGCGGTCGGCGTCGTCGGCGCGCCGGATGGTCACCCGGCCTCCCCGCCCCCCGTCGGTGTGCTCCACGCGGATCACGCCCGTGGCGCCCTCGGGGACGGGAGCGCCCGTCATCACCCGCACGGCCGTGCCCGGTGCCAGGGGGCCCTCGGGAAAGGTGCCGGCGGGGACGTCGCCGCTGATCGGCAGGATGACCGGCGAGGCCTCGGCCGCCCCGGCCACGTCCTCCGCCCGTACGGCGAAGCCGTCCATGCCGCTGTTGTCCCACGGCGGCTGGTCGACGCCGGAGCGGATGTCCGCCGCGAGGGCGCGCCCGGCCGCTCGCTCCACGGGCACGATCTCGCTCCCCAGGGGTGGGGTCCGCTCCAGCACCCGGGCGAGCGCCTCCGGATAGGGGAGCCAGTCCGGGCGCTCCGCCTCCCCGTGGCCTGTCCCGCTCACGGCGCCCCGCTCCCGGCGCTGTCGCGCACGGCCGGCCAGCCCGGCACCACCGGCCGGCGGTAGAGGGCGAGCTGCTCGACCAGGAGGTCCCGGAGCTCCTCGGCGGCGTCCCCCGGAACGCCGTAGCCGTTCAGGAGGAGCGCGAACACGAGCGTCTCCCCGTCCCCGGCCGTGACGTACCCGGCCAGGCCGCGCACCGCGTCCAGCGAGCCCGTCTTGGCCCGCACCGCCTCGCGCGCGGGGACGCCCTCGAAGCGGCCGTGCAGGGTGCCCTCCTCCCGGGGCGCGGGCAGGGCGGAGCGGAACATCCCGAAGTCCCGTCGGCGCCACATGGTCCGCAGCAGCCGCACCAGGGCGTCCGGGGTGAGCTCGTCGTAGCGCGACAGCCCCGAGCCGTCGGTGAGCTCGTAGGAGGAGGGCTCAATGCCCCAGCCGGACAGCGTCTCCGACTCGATCCGCAGGCCCTCCTCGTCCGAGCCGGCCCGTCCCTCCACGGCGCCCAGCGTGCGCAGGAGCGACTCGGCCATGGCGTTGTCGCTCGGATGGAGCATCTCGGAGAGGACGGCGCCGAGCGAGTCCGAGCGCAGCGTGTCGGCCCATGCCGCCGAGGGTGGCCGCTCCCCGGCGCGCGGCTCGCGGAAGCTGCCGTCCACCCGGATTCCCGAGTCGGCGAGGACCGTGGCGAAGCGGGCGAGCAGGTAGCGGGTCGGCGGCGCCGTGGCCAGGTAGAGCGGCACCGAGTCCGCGTCGGCCGGCACCCAGCCCCGGAGGATGGCCCCCGACGGGGGCGTGCCGTCCGCCGGGAGGAAGCGCACGCGCGCGGTCGATCCCGGCGCCCCGGTTCGCACCCGGACGACGAGGGGCAGGGTCGGTCCGGGATCGAGGAGCTCCAGCGTCGCCGAGTCCCCGGGCTGCGCGCCCGGCCGGAGGAGGGCGCGCACCCGGGCCGGGTGGAGCTCGAGGCCGCCGACCCCCGAGGCCCATCCGCCCACCAGGTCTCCCCACATCCAGCCCTCTCCCCAGCGCGGCGGCTCGAAGTACCGACCGTCGCCGACCACGTCCCCCCCGATCCGGCGCACGCCCGCGCCGCGCAGCCGTCCGGCCAGGCGACGCAGCCCCTCCTCGTCCAGGGACGGATCCCCACCGCCGACCAGCCACAGGTCGCCCGCCAGCCGGCCCCGGCGCGGCGCGGCCGCGGAGAGCATCCGGGTGGCCCACCGGTGCCCGGCGCCCAGGCGCGCCAACCCGACCGAGGCGGCCACCAGCTTGGTCGTGCTGGCCGTGGTGAAGCGCTTCTCGCCGTTCCGGCTGAACAGCGTCTCGCCCGTCTCAGCCACGCGCACGACCAGGCCCACGTGCGCGTGGATCAGGCCGGGCTCGGCCAGGAGAGAGCGAAGCCGGCGGGCCAGCCCGGCGCGGTCGAGGGGCGCGGGCGGCGTGGCCGCCGGGGGGCGGGAGGGGGCGGTCGTCTGCGCGGACGCGGGAGCGGCCGCCGCCAGCAGCAGGACGCCGAGGATCGTCGCCCGCCCGGGCGAGCGTCCCGGCCCGGACGTCAGAAGTACCGCCACACCGTGACGGTCAGCGCCAGGTTGTGGGTCCACTGCTTGTCCTGCGGCGCCGCCAGCCCGAGCTGATCGATCTGGTCGAGGACGCTCTGCTGGAAGAAGCCTGATGGCGCCTTGATGTGGAGGAGCTTGTCACGGGCCTCGAAGCTCACCGAGAAGCGTCCCCCGGGGATCCACTCGAAGCCCGCGCCCGCCTCGAGGACCGGCATGGTCCCGAGGCCGTAGCGGAACGGCGCGTCCGCGGTGGCGGACAGGGCGGGACTCAGGGGCTGGTCGAAGCCGCGCAGGAGGCCGCCCTCGAGAAGGACGAAGGGCTGGAGCCGGTGCCAGGTGCGCTGTCCGGTCAGGGCGAACTGGAGGCCGGCCTCGATCGAGGCCCAGCGGGTGGTGGTGGTGTCCACGACGCCGGGCCCGTTCGCCAGTCGGGGGTCGATGACCAGGAGGTCCGATCGCCCGTATGCGGCCTGGACCTCCACGCTCAGCGGGTTGCTGAGCCGGGCCCGGAAGATCAATCCTCCGTACGGTGTGGAGCCCGGGCCGAGGCGGTCCGTTCCGCGGCCGGTGTCGAGCCAGCCCCCGAACGCGCCGAGCCGCAGGGCCCGGCCCACCCAGCGATACGCGCTGGTGATGTGCGGGGCGTTCGTCGCCGGGACCTGCTGTCCGGCGACCGGCGAGGCGGCCAGCAGCCCCAGCCCGAAGGCCAGTCCCAGTACCGGGATGTATGTGCCCGCCTTCCTCCCCACACCGTCCTCCGATTCGCGTCCGTGTGCGCCTGGTGGTGCTCGTGGCCGTACCCGCGGCCCGACCCGGCGAGCGGCCGGGCTCGTCCCGGCCGCGATTGCCGGCGTCCGAAGCGGTTTCTATACTCGAAGAGCCCGCGAGGTCCGGGATGAGCCCCGGGCCACGAGCCGGGGCGGGACGACCGGTCCGCCAATGTAGGAGCGCCGCCCCGCCGCATCCAAATGGAGGTCGCCGTACTGCCACACCGTTCCGTCCTTCGACGCGCCGCCACCCCCGTCCTCGTGGGCCTCGCCCTGGCGGCGGGCACGCTCGGGGCGCGCGCCCAGACGGCCCGCGTCTCGGTCGATCGGGAGAACCTCCGCCAGGCGCCGCAGGGGAAGGTGCTGGCGCAGGTGAACCAGGGCACGGACCTGGCCATCGTCGGTCGGCAGGGACAGTGGCGACAGGTGGTTCTGTCCGGCTGGATCTGGGGACCCTCGGTGTCCTCGGTGAACCGCGATGGCTTCGACCTGGTCGTGTCGGCGGCCGGCGGCGAGAACCTGCGGGCGCAGCCCGACGCCGGAGCCAATGTGGACGCCCGCCTGCTGCGGGGCTTCCTCCTGGAGAAGACGGGGGAGCAGGGCAGCTGGGTGCACGTGCGCCGCACGGCGTGGATGTGGGGCCCCTCCCTGGCCGGGTCGTCCACCCCCGGAGGGAGCTCCGGGGGAAGCCCGAGCGGGGGCGGTGGCTCCGGGGGAGCCGGCGCCGGTGAGGCCGGGGGCTCGGCGGGCGGCGCGCGTCCGGCGGCGGGAAGCAACCAGCTCCCCGACCACGTGGTGGTGAAGGGCGCCCCGGCCCGCCTGTTCGTGTCCCCGCAGGGCGACACGCTGGCCGTGGCCCGGCCCGGCGCCGACCTGCAGGTGCTCGAGCACCGGGGCGAGTGGAGCCGGGTGCGGCTGGAAGGTTGGGTCCGCAACTCCGAGCTCCTCCCCGCCGACTCGGCCGCCGCCAGCGCCGGGCTCACGCCGTCCGACCTGCGGACGAACCCGGACCAGTACGTGGGCCGGGTGGTGCGCTGGAACGTGCAGTTCATCTCGCTCGAGAAGGCGGAGGCGGTGCGGACGGACTTCTACGAGGGGGAGCCGTTCATTCTGGCCCGCTCGCCCGGTCCCTCCGAGAGCTTCGTGTACCTGGCGGTGCCGCCCGAGCTCCTCCAGCAGGTCGGGGCGCTGCGCCCCCTCCAGTCCATCCAGGTGGTGGCCCGGGTGCGGACCGGGCGCTCGGCCCTCATGGGCGCCCCGGTCCTGAATCTCCTGGAGATCCACTAGCCTGCTTGCCGCCCCTCCTCCGGGGATGCTATGCTTCGGTGTCACTTTCGGTTTTTGTTCGGTATGACCGCCGGGAGGCCCGCCCGTCCTCCGGAGCGGCGATCCCGGCGGCGGCAGGAGGTCGTATGGCCGATCCCGCGGTCCTGCGGGAGCTGGAGAGGAAGCTCGAGGAGATCGGTTCCGCCGGGGTCCGTCCGGCCGACGTCCGGCCGACGGTGTCCACCGGCGTGCCACTCCTGGACGCCGTCCTCCCGCGCGGCGGACTTCCCCGGGGCGAGCCCGTGGAGTGGCTGGGTCCGCGCTCGTGCGGAAAGACGGCCCTGCTGCGCAGCGTCCTCCTCCGGCTGAGGGAGGAGGGCGAGCCCGTGGCGATCGTGGACGCGGGCCGGACCCTGTTCTCCCCCGACTGGCTCGAAGCCGAGACGGGGGAGGGGGCGTTCTGGGTCGTGCGTCCCCCATCGCAGGAAGAGGCCGCCTGGTGCTCCGACCTCCTGCTCAGGAGCGGGAGCTTCGGCGCCGTGGCCCTCCTCCTGGGGGATGAGCCGGGAGAGGCGTCCTCCTCCGGCTCGCCGGGAAGGACGGGGCCGGGGTTGCGCCGGAGCGTCTCGGTACGGCTCCAGCGGCTGGCCGAGGAGGCGGGGACGGTCTTCGTGGTGGGGGGCGCCTCGCCCCTGGCGGCCCTCCGCCTCCGCTTCCGGCCCGGACGGGTGGAGCCGGTGACCGGCGTCCCCTTCGCCCCCTTCCTCCCCACGATCCGGCCGGTCTGGGTCCGGGTGGAGTGGGGACGGTCGGCGGAAATCCCGGTGCTGTGTCCCGAGCCGGGTGGAGGCCGACCCCGGCGCCCCGGGGAAGGCGGGGCGATCCGGGACCGCAAGGGACGCCGGTGAGCCGTGGGCCGGGTCGCCTCGGTCCGCATCGCGGACCTCCCGCGGGGGCGAGCCGGGGGCGCGTCTCCCCGGGATGACGGAGAGGGCCCGCCGGCCCGCCGGCTGGCCGTGTCCCTCCTGGCGGCCTCGCCGCGGGTGATGGTGGCCGGCCCCGGCCTGTGCCGGGTGGACGCGCGCGGCTGGGAGCGCCGGGGCGGGGAAGTCGCCTTCGCCCGGGCCCTGCACGCGGCGTCCCGGGGGGAGCGCGTGCGCGTCGGCGTGGGGATCGCGGACGGGACGGTGGCGTCGGATGCGGCCGCCACCCTGGCCGCGGAGGGCGCGCCTTCCGCGCGGGCCGCCGTCCCGTCCGCGACCGGGACCGCCGCCGTCGGGTCCGGACCGGAGCCACCCCGGACCCGGATCGTGGCCCCCGGGGGGTGCCGGGCGTTCCTGTCCGATCTCCCGCTGTCCCTCCTGGGCCTCCCGGAGGAAATGACCGAGACCCTCCGGGTCCTGGGCTTCCGGACGGCGGGCGAGCTGGCCGCGCGGAACCGCGCGGAGCTCGAGACTCGCTTCGGTCCGGCCGGGGTGCTGGCGCACCGGCGGGCTTCGGGGGAGGGGGACGAGCCCTTCCGACCACTGGCCGCCGAGGACCTCCCCGGGGCTTCCGTGGAGCTCGAGGCGGGCGTCCGGGAGGTGGAGCCCCTCCTGTTCGTCCTCGGTCCTCTCCTGGACAGCCTGTGCGAGGAGGTGGGCCGGACGGGATGGTCCATACGGCGACTCCTCCTCCGCCTGGAGGTGGAGGGCGGGGGCCACGGGGAGGTCTCCGTGCGTCCGGCTCGCCCCACCCTCCGGCGGGACCTCCTCCACGAGCTGTGCCGTGCGGGCCTGGAGCGGGCCGCGGCGGCGCGGGACGGGGGAGAGGGGCGGCTCCCGGCTCCCGTCGTGGGGCTCTCCGTTCTGGCGGTCGTCCGATCGGCCCCGGCGGTGCGCCAGGAGGAGCTGTTCCGGGCCCGGAGCCGGGATCCGGTCCCGGCCACGGCGGCGCTCTCCCGCATCCGGGCCCGGCTGGGCGAGGACGCGGTGGTGGCTCCTCTCCCCCGTCCGCACCATCGACCCGAGCGACGCAACGGGTGGCGACCCGTCTCCCCACCCGGGGAGGAGCCCTCGAGCGGCGGGACGGTCGAGGACGGGCGCGCCGGGCCCGGACGCCCGGAGGCGGCTTCCTCCCCGGGGGAGAGCTCCGTGGCGGGCGTCCTGCGCCTCCTCCCCGAGCCCCGGCCCGTGGACGTGCGGTGGGAGGGTGGGAGGCCCGTGGCCGCCTGGGATGGGGAGGGAAGACACGAGATCGTGACGGCGGAGGGTCCGGAGCGTCTCTCGGGTGAGTGGTGGGAAGATCCTTACCGCCGCGAGTATTACCGTGCCTGCACGGCGGACGGGGAACTCCTGTGGCTGTTTCGTGAATACCGTTCCGATGGCGCATGGCACTGGTGGCTGCACGGGTGGTGGGACTGACGGGGTGCCCACGGCGTGCGCCCGCCAGCGGGGTGCGATTCCCCGGGAGCGTGGCTACATTGGTCGGTCGAACAGGGGTAGGGTAGTGCCGCAGGCGCACGTGCCCGGCCCGCCCCGTCGGTCGTCCGCGAGGGCGCCGATACGAGGGCGACCTTCGACCGACGCACCGGGACACGACTTCCGATGACCCCGACCTCACCTCTACAGGGCGATGGCCGCCGCCGGACGGCGCTCGGACCGGACCGGACTTCCGGCCCGCGGCGTCCGCGCGCGCATGCCGGGCGGCGGGGAAGAGGCTAGAGTGAACGTACCGTCCGGGACCGGGCCGGGGACCGATCCGGACGAGCCCATGGTGCTCCTGCCGGAGGACGAATCCGGGCGATTCGGGCACTGGACGCCGGGACGCTGGATCCTGGTGGCCGTACTGATCGGGGCTGCCGCGGGAGGCGGCGCCGTCCTGTTCCTGGGCGGCGGAGACCAGGGCAACGCCGGCGCGCCGGCGCGCCCGGAGCCCGAGCGGCGGGTGGACCCGGTCGTGCGCCGCCTGGGCATGCTCTCGGACTCGCTGCAGGATCGCCTGTCGGCGTACTGGGAGGCCCAGGATGGATTCGACCGCAGGCGGATCGGGTGCGACAGTCTGGCGAGCGTCTACCGGGGCGTGGACGAGGCCTTCCTGTCGGTGGCGCAGGCCTACCGGCAGACGGGGGCCCCGGCCGACACGGCGGTCGCCCGCACCTTCGACCGGGCCTCGACGGCGGCCGACAGCGCCAACCGTCGGTTCGACGCGACCGGTTGCCGGAGACCGGAGTAGAGCGGAGGCGGTTACGGCGTTGCGCACGCAGGCGGCGGGCGAGCGGCGGCAGCGTGATTCTCGATACGGAGGCGGGGCGTGAAGCGATCGGTCCTGTACACGATCCTGGTGATGTTCGGCGTCGGACTGGCGGTCCCCGGCCGGGCCGCGGCGCAGCAGACCCCGCCTCTCACCAAGACGGACGTCGTCCGTCTGCTGGTGAGCCCATCCACCACCCAGGCGGAGACGGCGCGCACGATCCGTAGCCGTTGCCTGAGCTTCCAGCCCACGGCGTCGGACATCGACGACTTCAAGCGACTGGGCGCGACGCAGCCGGTGCTCGACGCGATCCAGGCCTGCCAGGCCCAGCGCGAGGCGGAGCAGCGTCGCCGGCAGCAGGAGCGGCAGCGCCAGCAGGAGCAGAAGCCCCCGCCCACCGCGGCGCAGCCGTCCGCGGCGGCTCGCCCGAGCCTCAGCCTCGAGGCCGACTCCGCGCGGACGGTCACCGGCGGGGAGGTGTCCATCCCGGTGCACGTGGAGAGGAACGGCCAGCCGGTGAGCGGCATCCGGGTGGTGGCGCGCGGGAGCGGTAGCCTGCCCGGCGGGTCGGGCTCCGACGTCACGGCCGTGACGGACCCGGACGGATCGGCGCGGCTCCGCGTGACCGCCCCCTCCGCCGCGGGTCGCTACCAGGTGCAGGTCGCTCCAATCTCGTCCGACGTCCAGGGGGGAGGGCCGTTCCAGCTCGTGGTCCTTCCGGGACTGGCGCGCACGGTCCTCCTGCAGCCCGACCACCTGCGGCTGGCGCAGGCCGGTCTGGACACCCTGTCGATGAGCGTGGTCGTGCACGACGCGCAGGGCAACGGCGTCACGGGCGCGGAGGTCCGGCTCCGGCACAGCGAGTCCGGGGGCCGCGAGGTGAGCTGGCGGGCGACCACGGGCCCGTTCGGCCTGGCCGACTTCCACCTCCCGGCCGACGCCTTCCGGGGCGGAGACACCCTGGCGGTGGTCGTGGACGGGAAGGTCCTCGCGCACCTCCCCGTGACGGGAGAGCGCACCCCCGAGGTGGCGGTCCGGCCGGACTCGCTCGGTGCCCGGGTTCAGAGGGCGCAGGGGTTGCTGGACGCCGGTCAGCCCTCTCAGGCGGCCCAGGCGTTCCAGGAGATCCTCGCGCAGGACGCCCGGAACGCGGACGCCCTCGTCGGCCTCGGCCAGGCGCTCCTCGCGCAGGGGGCGACGCCCCGGGCCGAGGCGCGGTTCCGGGACGCGCTCGCCGCCGACCCCAGCCGGGTGGACGCCATGCAGGGGCTGGCGCGCATCGCGCGCGATCGCGGGGACCTGAAGGAGGCCGCGCGCTGGCAGCGCTCGGTGGCCGAGCACCGTCCGGCCCAGCCGGACGCGTGGATCCAGCTCGGAGACCGGTATCTGGCGGCGGGGGAGGCCCGGGAGGCGCACGACGCCTACCAGCGGGCCCTGGTGCTCGATCCGGGCTCGCGCGAGGCGCGGGCCGGCCTGCGGCGCGTGGAAACCGCCGTGCGCGCCACGCCGCCCTACGCCGAGGGCTTCATGTGGGGCGGGAAGCTGTTCTCCCCGGCCGGCTCGGGGAACGGTCGGTCCGTCGGCTTCCGGCGGGGCGGGGCGGCGGTGTGGCCGGTGCCGCAGCTGCGGCTGCGCGGCTACTACGACAACATGCTGCTCCTCGACCACCCGGAGCTGGTGCGTGGTCCGGTCGACATGCGGGGCGTGTGGGCCGACGCGCGGGCGAGCTACGGCCCCGGCCAGCGCTTCTCGACCCTGGCCGGCTACGCCCGCCGGGGACAGCCCCCCTACGACGTGGGGGAGGACGTGTTCGAGCTGGCCCAGACGGTGCGGCTCGGAGAGGGGCTGCGCGACTTCGACCGGGTGTCGCTGCGGCTCGGGACCCTGATCGGGCACTGGTTCGACCGCACGGACTACCTGGTCACGACCACGATCGGGATCCCGGCCAGCCCCACGGTCCGGGTCGTGCCGAGCTTCTCGTACGGGGACTACGTCGGAACGGTCGCGTTCGCGGACCGATACGCCGCCAAGGAGGGACGCTTCAGCCTGGGCCTGGACATCCGTCCCGCGGCCGGGTGGGAGGTGCAGCCCGCCCTCTCCTACGGCGACGTGACCGCGGCGTCCGACTCGCTCTCGGGCGGGCTGTTCGACGGGACGCTCCAGGTCACCGCGCCGCTGGGCGACTACAGCCGGGTGCAGGCCTTCTTCCGCTACCAGTCCCCGCCGGGCCTTCCCAAGTTCACGACCCTGGGGCTGGGATTCTTCGGTCTGGTGCCGCGCCCCTGATCCGGACGGTCGCGCCGGGAAGTCGGGCCGCGCCCCCCTGAGGGCGGCCCCGCCGCCCCGCCGCTCCGGCCTCCCCCGCCGCTCCACGACCGGAGTTGGCGGGGGAGGCTTTTTCGGGCGCTCGCCTTTCGGTATTTATTCGGTATGGCGACACCCTTCGTGGAACTGGCGGCCCGCTCGGCCTTCTCCCTCCTGGACGGGGCCGCCACGCCGGAGGCCCTGGCCGCGAGGGCGGGCCGGGTGGGGATGCCGGCCCTCGGGATGGCCGACGCGTTCGACCTGGGGGGCGCCGTGCGCTTCGCACGGGCGTGCCGGGAGGCGGGCGTCCGGCCCCTGCTCGGGGCCGAGGTCTTCGTCCGTCCGGACCGTCCCTTCGTCCTCCTGTGCCGGGGCGTGGAGGGGTGGCGCAACCTCGCCTCCCTGGTCACGGAGGGCCGCCGGAGCCGCCCCCGGGGCGAGCCGCGGCTGACCGCCGCCGCCCTGGAGGGGCGGACGGGAGGACTCCTGTGCCTGGTCCGGGTGAGCGAGGGCGGAGGGTCCGTCACCGGAGGAGGCGCCGCGGGCTGGACGGAGGGAGCCGTGCGGGCCCTGGCCGCGCGCTTCCCGGCCGGGGACTGTCTCCTGGCGCTGGAGCACCACGGACTCCCGGAGGACGGGCGGCGCGCGGCCCGGTGGATCGAGCTCGCCGACCGGACCGGGATCGCCTGGGTGCCCAGCAACGCGCCCCGGTACGCGGCGCCGCGGGACCGGATCGTCCACGACGTCCTCACCTGCCTGCGGCACGACACGACCCTGGACGGGGCGGGAGACCGGCTGCTGCCGAACGGGGAGTGGTATCTGAAGTCGGCGTCTCAGATGGCGGCGCGGTGGTGCTTCGGCGAGGCCCCCAAAAACCCCGGATCACGGGCGGGGGGGAGGGCGCGGGGGTCCTCCTCGGCTTCGCCTTCGCTGCGCGCCCGTCGATCGCGCTCGGCCTCGAGCGAGATCCCGGTTCGCCGGGACGATGGGCCCGTAGCCGACAGGGCGCTCCGCTCCGGCTTCGCTCCGGAGGACCCCCGGGCCCTCCCCCCTTCCATCGCGCGGGGCAGGCCGGGAGCTCCCATGGACCACGGCGCCGTCACCTGCGACTGCGCGGGGTGCCGGGGGATGCGGCGGACGCTGGAGGTGGCGGAGCGCTGCGACTTCCGAATCGAGGACCTCGAGCCGCGGCTGCCGCGGTTCCCGGTGCCGGGGGGAGGGGAGCCGGAGGGCTTCCTGCGGGCGCTGGTGGAGCAGGGGGCGCGGGAGCGCTACGGCGAGCCGCCCGGCGAGGCGGAGCGGAGGCAGCTCGAGCACGAGCTGGGGATCATCGGGCGCCTCGGACTGGTCGACTACTTCCTCATCGTGTGGGACATCGTGCGTTTCGCCCGCCGGCGGGGGATCCTCGTGCAGGGGAGGGGGTCGGCGGCCAACTCGGCCGTGTGCTATTGCCTGGGGATCACGGCGGTGGACCCGGTGGGGATGGACCTCCTGTTCGAGCGCTTCCTGTCCGAGGAGCGCGGCGAGGCGCCCGACATCGACCTCGACATCGCGCATCGGGACCGCGAGGAGGTGCTCCAGTACGTGTACGGCACCTGGGGGCGGGGCCACGCGGCCATGGTGTGCGAGTCGATCACCTACCGGGGCCGGCTGGCCGTGCGCGACGCGGCCCGGGTGCTGGGCTTCCCGCAGGAGACCTCCGATCGGCTGTCGGCCGAGGTCGACCGCGGCGAGGCGTCCGACGCGGCGGCGCGGCTGGCCGACGGGGGCGCGGCGCGGGCCGGTCTCGACCCGGACGATCGCCGCACCCGGGCCCTGATCCGGGCCGTGCGCGGCATGGACCGGCTGCCGCGCCACCGCTCCATCCACGTGGGGGGCTTCGTGCTCTCGGACCGGCCGCTCGGGGAGGTCGTGCCGATCGAGGACGCCTCCATGGAGGAGCGCACGGTCATCCAGTGGGACAAGGACGACCTGGAGGATGCGGGGCTCATCAAGTTCGACCTCCTCGGCCTCGGGATGCTCACCGTGCTGGGGGACGCGCTGGCCGCGGTGCGCCGCACGCGCGGATGGGCGCTGGACCTGGCCGGGATCCCGGCCGACGACCCGGCCGTGTACGACATGCTGTGCGCGGCCGACACGGTGGGCGTCTTCCAGGTGGAGTCCCGCGCGCAGATGAACACGCTCCCCCGGGTGAAGCCGCGCTGCTTCTACGACCTGGTCATCGAGGTGGCCCTCATCCGCCCCGGACCCATCCAGGGGGACATGGTCCATCCCTACCTCCGGCGCCGCCGGGGGGAGGAGCCGGTCACCTACCTGGATCCGCGCCTCGAGCCCGTGCTGGAGCGCACCCTGGGGGTGCCGCTGTTCCAGGAGCAGGGGATGAAGGTGGCCGTGGCGCTGGCCGGTTTCACCCCGGCCCAGGCGGACCGGCTGCGGCGGGCCATGGGCTTCAAGCGCTCCGAGCCCGCCATGCGGGAGGTGGGCCGGGAGCTCGAGGCGGGGCTGGCGCGGAACGGCGTCCTCCCGGGCGTCCGGGAGAAGATCTTCAAGCAGCTCACGGCCTTCGCCAGCTATGGCTTCCCGGAGAGCCACGCGGCCAGCTTCGCGCTGCTCGTGTACGCGTCGGCGTGGCTCAAGCTGTACGCGCCCCCCGAGTTCTACGCCGCCATGCTGAACGCGCAGCCGATGGGCTTCTACAGCCCCTCGACCCTGGTGCACGACGCGCGGCGGCACGGGGTCGAGGTACGGCCGGTCGACCTGGCGCGCTCGGCGTGGGACTCGACCCTGGAGCCGGCGCCGCCGCCGGGCCCGGCCTCCGGCGGCGGCACGGCGGAGGCCGCCGCCCACCACGCCCTCCGGCTCGGCCTCCGCCTGGTGCGGGGGTTGGGCCCGGCGGCCCGCGAGCGGCTCGAGCGGGCGCTGGAGCAGGGCGCGTTCGCCTCGGTCGAGGACGTGGTGCGGCGCACGGGCCTCGGGGAGGCGGAGCTCCGCGCCCTGGCCGAGGCGGGCGCTTTCCGCAGCCTGTGGCCGGGGCGGCGGGCGGCGCTGTGGGAGCTGCTCAGGCGGCTGCGCGGCGACGCCGGCCCGCTGGCCCCGCGCCGGCCGGAACCCGGACGGCCGCGAGCCGGCGCGATGGTGGAGGGATCGTCCCGGCGAATGGAAGGAAAATCCTTCCCTCTGGCCCCACTCACCCGGCCCGAGCGGGTCGCCGCCGATTACCGGGCCACCGGTCTCTCTGCCGAGGGGCACCCGATGGAGTTCCTGAGGGAGGCGCTGGCACGGGCGGGCGTGCTTTCGGCGGCGGCGCTCCGGGAGCGGTCGGATGGGGACGAGGTGCGGGTGGCGGGGATCGCCATCTGCCGCCAGCGGCCCGGCACGGCCCGCGGGGTCATGTTCATGACCCTGGAGGACGAGACCGGGTTCGCCAACTTCGTGGTCATGCCGGACGTGCGCGAGCGCTTCCGGGTCGAGCTCCGCTCGCCTCTCCTCCTGGCCGCGGGCAAGGTGGAGAGGGAGGAGGATGTGATCAACGTCCTGACGCATCGGATCGAGCCCCTGGTCACGCGGGCCGGCGCCGGCCGGGTGCCGAGCCGGGACTACCGGTGAGCCGGCGCCGGCCGCCCGCGGTCCGGCGACTGGCCGGGTGCACGCTCCGGCGCCTATTGTGTGGGGCCCGGGCCCTCCCCGGTCCCGACGCTTCGCGGCCCGCCCGATCCCGTCCCGGAGAGAGGAGAGCCCCGGGGCCATCGGTCTCGACACGAAGGAGCAGGAGGCACTCGCGGTGACGGAAGCCGACGCACGTACGCCGAAGGTCGTCGACAAGCCCTGGGGGCGGGAGATCTGGTACGCCCACACGGATCGTTACGCGGGCAAGGTGCTCGAGGTGACGGCCGGCCACGCCCTCTCGCTCCAGAAGCACCGCGTGAAGCACGAGACGCTCTACCTGCAGAGCGGGCGCATGACGTTCACCCTGGGGGAGCGCAGCTTCGAGTGGGCTCCCGGGGAGCGCATCGAGATCCCCCCGGACACCATCCATCGCATGGAGGCGCTCGAGGACTCGGTGATCCTCGAGGTCAGCACACCGGAGCTCGAGGACGTGGTCCGCCTCGAAGACCGCTACGGGCGGGCCGGCACGTGAGACCCGGCGCCCGATGAGCGGCCGCCTGCAGGAGCTGCAGGACCGAAGCTACCCGCGGACCTGGCTCCTCCTCGAGGCCGTCGAGGCGGGGCCGCTCCTCCTGGGCCGGGAGGTCGTGGACCTCTCCCCCGGCGCCATCGAGCTTCGTCACGCGGCCCGGGCTCTGCGCGGCTACGCCGAGGAGCGCGAGCACTGGCTGGCCCTGGACGAGGAGGGGCGCTGGTCCAGGCTGGGCGAGGGGCATCGCCGCGAGATGTCCTTCGGGCCCGAGATCCGCTACTGCGTGGAGCGGGACGGCCGCGGACACATTCACGCGGGCCGTCCGCTCCGGCATCTGGCGCTCCGCTTCCGGGGCGGAAGCCTCACGCCGGCCACCTCCGCCGAGATCGGGCTCTACTTCTACGGCCGGCGACCGGCCGTCTTCGGCCTCATCGGTCCCCAGCGGGTCCACGGCTTCATCGGGTTCGAGTGGGAGCCCCTCGCCGGCGAGGACGTCCGCTGGCTCCTGGAGCGGGAGATGGGAGAGCGCCGGTGAGCCGGGCGGTAGCGATGCTGGTGCGCGCCGCCTGGGTGCCGGCGCGGGCCGAGCCTACCCACCGGTCCGAGATGGTCACCCAGTGGCTGTGCGGCGAGCGGCTCGTCGCGCTCGAGGAACGGGAGGAGTGGGTGCGCGTCCGCGGTCCGGACGGCTACGAGGGCTGGTGCGGTCGGGGCGGCCTGCGCGAGGTCGAGGAGGGCGTCGCGGCGGCCTGGGTCCGCGACGCGGAGCTCTACTCTCTCGGGGTCGAGCTCTCCGGGCCGGTGGAGCCGGCCGGCGCCGTCCGCCCGTGGCCGCGCCACCTGCCGTGGGGAGGGCGCGTGGCCCGGGCCGGGGAGGGGCACGTGCGGTTGCCGGATGGCCGGGAGGCCGTACCGTTCGATACGGCGCGGCTCCTGGACCCGGCTTCCCTGCGGCGGCGCTTCCCGAGCCGGGGCGACGCCGTCGCCGAGACGGCCGCCGGGTGGGCGGGAACCCCCTACCTGTGGGGCGGACGCACCCGACTCGGGGCCGACTGCTCCGGGTTCGTACAGGCGGTGTACGCCGCGCACGGCGTCGGCCTTCCACGCGACAGCGGGGACCAGCTGTCGGCGGGCCCGGGGGTCGACGAGGCCGTCTCCGACGCGGCCGAGCGTCGGCCCGGAGACCTCCTGTTCTTCGGAGCGTCCCGCTCGGCGGTCACGCACGTGGCGCTGTCCCTGGGAGGCACGGCCATCCTGCACGCCGCCGCGGCCAACGGAGGGGTGGCCGCCGACGACCTGGAGGCCCTGCCCGGGTCGCTCGCCGGCCTGCCCTCCCGGCTGGTGGGCGTCACCCGCCCCCTGGAGCTCAGCCCTCGATGACCACCACGGCCGCCGCCAGGCGCCCCTCGTGGGTGAAGCTCAGGTGTACGCTACGCCCGCCCGCCTCCCGCAGGCGCTCGGCGGCGGTTCCCGACAGCCGGAGGTAGGGGCGGCTCCCGGCCCCGGCCGAAACCTCCACCTCGTGCCAGCCGATCCCCCGGGACCACCCCGTGCCCAGGGCCTTCAGAAAGGCCTCCTTGGCCGCGAAGCGGGCCGCGAAGCACTCCTCCGGGCGGGCGCGGCCGGCGCAGGCGGCGCGCTCCTCCTCCGAGAACAGGCGGCGTGACGCGCGCACCGGCTTCCGCTCGAGGAGGCCGGCCACGCGCTCCGTCCGCACCATGTCGATGCCGATACCCACGATCATGCGCGCATCGTACGACCCTCTCGGCGACGGGGCCACGCCCTCATGTGGCCTTCGTCCCGGCGGGCCGGTATATTGGGGCCAGTTGAGAATCAGTCTCAATCAAGCGACAATGCCTTCGGTGAGGACGCGGTTCGGATGAGCGGGTGCCAGGGGTGAGAGGAGGGGCCACAGGAGGTCGCGAGCGCGCGGGAAGCCGGGCCGGCCGCCTGGCCGCGCGGGCGGTCATGGCCGCCTGGCTGGCCGGCATCGTCGCCGCGCCCGCTCCGGCGGTCGCCCAGGGGACCCGGTCGTCCACGGCCGCCGGCGCCGGTCCGTCGCCGGCGGAGGTCGCGGAGCGGGCGGGACGGGTCGCCTCGCTCCTGGAGCTGGCGGCCGGCGAGTACGCGCTCGGCGTGCCGGCGGAGGGTGGCCGCGTGAGCGCGCCGTCCGAGTACGCCGAAGCCCGCCAGTTCGTGGCCCAGGCGGCCGACCTGTTCGCCGGGCTCCCCCCGGCCTCGCGGCAGACCGGCGCCGAGGCGAGGGCGGCGGGGGCGCGCCTCGACTCCCTGGGCCGGGCCGTGGAGCGCCGGGCTCCGCCGGCCGAGGTGCGGGATCTGGCGGCGCGCACGGCCCGCTCCCTGGCCTCGGGGTGGGGCGCCGTGCTCGTGCCGAGCCCGCCCTCCCGGCCATCGGCCGCGCGGGGCGCGGCCCTGTATCGTTCCGACTGCGCGGCGTGCCACGGGCCGTCCGGGGAGGGCGATGGGCCGGCGGCGGCCGGCATCGAACCGCCGCCGGCGGACTTCACGGCGTCGGCCCGTGCCACCGACGGCACCCCGGCGCGAGACTTCCAGGTCGTCACCCTGGGCGTCCCCGGCACGCGCATGAAGGGCTGGGGGGACGAGCTCTCCGTGCAGGAGCGCTGGGATCTGGTCGCCTACATCCAGACCCTGCGGTTCAGCGCCTCCCAGGTGGCCGAGGGCACCGCCCTCTCGCTGGGAGACGGCGCGGCCGCCGCGAGCCCGGTCTCCGGGCGTCTGCGGGCGTGGTCCTCGCTCCCCGCCGCCGCCCGTGTCTCCGACCTCGACCTCCAGGGCCGGGTGCAGGAGCGCTGGTCCTCGGCGACGGGCGACACCCTTTCAGCTCCGCAGGCCCGGGCCGTCGTGGCCTACGCCCGCGACCTCCTGGGCACGCCGGCCTCGGGCGTGCCGGCCGCCGACCCGGGCGCGGAGCTCGGCGAGCGGATCGAGCGCGCCGACTCCCTGGCCGGCGTGGCCGCCCGACTGGGGGCCTCCGGGGACGCGGCGGGCGCCCGCGCGGCGGCCCTGGATGCGTACATGGCGTTCGAGGGGGCCGAGACCGGGCTGCGCTCGCGGGCCCCGGACCTGACGAGTCGCATCGAGGCAGCCTTCGGGGGCTTCCGCGACGAGGTGTCGTCGCCGGAGCCCGGCGCGGACGGGGCGCGCCGGATCGAGGCCGCCCGGGCGGGACTCCACGGCCTCCTCGGGCAGGCCGCCGAGGCCGTGCGCAGCCCCGTCACCGCCTGGTCGCTGGCCACCCAGTCCTTCTTCGTCATCCTGCGCGAGGGGTTCGAGGCCATCCTGATCATCGGCGCCATCCTCACCTTCCTGGGCAGGACCGGGCACGAGCGCCGCCGCCGCGACGTCCACCTCGGCGTGGGGGCGGCGGTGCTGGCCAGCTTCCTGACCGCCTGGGGCCTGCAGGAAGTGCTGTCGGTGACGCCGGCGAGCCAGGACGTGCTCGAGGGCGCCACCATGCTGGTGGCGGTCGCCGTCCTGTTCTCGGTGAGCTACTGGCTCCTCTCGAAGATGGAGAGCGACCGCTGGCAGGCCTACCTGCACAGCCGCATGCAGCGCGCGCTGGGGACCAGGGGCGGGATGGCGCTGGCCGGGGTCGCCTTCCTCGCGGTCTACCGGGAGGGGTTCGAGACGGTGCTGTTCTACAAGGCCCTGTTCGGCTTCTCGGCCGGGAGCACGGTCCCCGTGGCGGGCGGCTTCGTGGCCGGCTGCGTGGCGCTGGCCGCCATCTATCTGGCGTTCAATCGGTTCGGGGTCCGCATCCCGATGCGGCCCTTCTTCGGGGTCACGGGCGGCGTGCTCTACTACATGGCGGTCGTGTTCGCCGGGAACGGCGTCCACGAGCTGCAGGAGGCCGGCGTCATCGGGTCGACTCGCCTCGCCGGGGCGCCGAGGATCGAGCTCCTCGGCGTCTACCCGACGGTCGAGAGCCTCCTCGCCCAGGGACTCCTCCTCGGGCTCCTGGTCGGAGCCCTGTGGATGACCTTCGGCCGGCTGACGGTCCGCCCGAATCGTCGCTGAGGCCCCCGCCGCGGGCCCCGGCGGCCCCCCGGCGGACGTGTCAGTCGCTGAACATCACGTGGGTCTCGTACGCCTCCATGAGGTGGGAGCGGCCCAGCATCCCGAGGAGACGGTGGGATCCGTCGCCCTCCACCACCGGGATGAAGTCCAGGTCCCTCACCCCCATCTTCCGCATCGCCTCCAGCAGCGTTTCGTCGGGGGACACGGTCTCGATGTCCTCGAGCATGAGGTCGGCCACCAGGAGGAGTCCGCCCATGTCCTCCTGCGCCACGGCCCGCGCGAGCTCGGGGTAGCTGAGGACGCCCACCAGCTCGAGGTCCCGGTTCACCACGGGGAAGTCGGTCTGCCGGGAGCGCCGCAGGCGGTTGAGGAGCTCCCGGACGGGCGCGTCCTCGGTCACCACGTCGGGGTCGCGGTCGTAGCATTCCCGCACCGACACGCTCTCGAGGACCGAGCGGTCGACGCCCGGACGGATCTTCTCACCCTCGCGGGCCAGGGCCAGGGTGTAGATCGAGTCGCCGTTCAGGCCGCGCGCCAGCACGTAGCTCACCACGCACACGAGCATGAGGGGCAGGATGAGCCCGTAGTCGTTCGTCATCTCGAACACGATGATGATCGCCGTGAGCGGGGCGAAGGTCGCGCCGGACAGCACCCCGGCCATGCCCGCCAGAGCGTACGCCTCGGGCCGGATTCCGAGGCCCGGGAACAGGCTCTGGATCGTGAGGCCGAAGAAGCTCCCGAAGGAGGCTCCCACGAACAGGGAGGGGCTGAACACGCCGCCGGCGCCCCCTCCCCCCATGGTCAGGCCCGCCGTGACGCCCTTGAGGAGCGCCACCGCCAGGGCCAGGACGCCGGCCAGCTGGCCGAACAGCACCATCTGGATCCCGGGGCGTCCGGGACCCAGGAGCTGCGGATGGACGAAGCCGGCCGCGGCCACCAGGAGGCCGCCCACCAGCGGGGGGCCGAGCCACGGCACCGGCATGCGTTCGGCGAAGTCGAGCGCCAGGTAGAAGATCCGAACGAAGAACACCGCGACCAGGCCGGTGGCCAGTCCCAGCGCCAGGTAGAAGCCCAGCTGCCGAACGGACACGAGCAGGAACTCGGTCGGCACGTCGAAGGAGGGGTGGCTCCCCAGGTAGGCACGGGAGACCACCGCGCCGACCACGCTCGCCACGACCACGGGACTGAGGGCGGTCACCGTGAAGGTCCCGAGCACCACCTCGAGCGCGAACATGACGCCCGCGATGGGCGCGTTGAAGGCGGCCGAGATGCCGGCGGCGGCCCCGCAGCCCAGGAGCACCTTGGTGCGGTTCGCGCGGAAGCGGAACAGCTGCGCCAGGCCCGAGCCCACCGTGCCGCCCGCCAGCGCCACGGGCCCCTCCGCGCCCAGGGAGCCGCCCGCGCCCAGGGTGACGGCGGCGCAGAACACCTTGGCGAGGGTCCGCAGGACGGGAAGCTCCCCTCGCTTCCGGGCCACCGACACCATGAGGGTGGGGACCATCTCCCCGCTGCCACCGCCGGCGAGCGCGAAGCGCATCCACCGGGCCACGCCCAGGCCGACCGGGACCAGGAGGAAGGCGGCCCAGCGCGGATCCAGGGGCAGGCCGAGGTGGGAGACGGACCAGTCCGCCCCCGCCCGGATCAGGTGGACGATGGCGTAGAAGCCCACGATAGCGTAGCCGGCTCCGGCCCCGATCGCCGCGGCGAAGACGATGATGACCCAGTCCTCGTCCACGTCGCGATCGAGCAGGAAGCGGGTGATCCGGCGCCACCACGGAAGGTGCCGGGCCCGCTTCCGAGGCCGCGACTTCCAGGGACGTGTCATCTCGTCAGGAGCATGTCTCGCGTGCGTTCGGATGAAGGCGGCCCGGTCGCCGACGCGGCGCGGGCGACGGCGTCCACGGAGCCAGGTGGCGTGCAGTATCGGGCCGGGGCCGGAGGCCGGCAACGGGTCGGCCGTTGCTCCGAGGCTGTCTCCCCTCTATCCTCCACCGTCATGACGACTCCGCGACGGACCTGACCGGACTCCCACGACCTCCTCCCGCGACCCGCTCATGGAGCAGACGGCCTCCACGAAACAGTGGATCGACCGGGTGATCGACTTGCTCTCCGGCGAGCGCCCCGACGCCTCGGGCGGCGCACTGGAGAGCTTCGGACGGCGTCTGCTGGCGCGCGCCTCGGCCGACCTCCTGGAACGACGCGACCCCGAAGCCCTGGCCGCCGACGTGGCGTCCCTGTTCGACTTCGTGCAGGAGCGCGGCCTGGGCGAGATCGGCGTGCGGGTGAGACCCGTGCCCGGTCGGTCGCACCGTACGGTGATCGAGACGGTCATGCCCGACCGGCCTTTCATCGTCAACACCCTGCGCGAGTACCTGCACGGGGAGGACCTCGCGATCACCCACCTCCTCCACCCGGTGGTGGCCATCGAGCGGGACGAAGAGGGACGGATCGCGGCGGTGCGGGGGCGGGACGCCGGGGGCCCCCACACGTCGGTCGTGCACCTCGAGATCGAGGGAAGGGTGGAGCCCGGGGTCGCGCGGAAGATCGAGGACGACCTGCGCTATCGCCTGCGGCAGGTGCAGCTCGCGACCGACGACTTCGGTGCCATGGTCGAGCGCTGCCGCGAGATCAGCGCGGACCTCGAGGAGGAGAAGGAGCGCGTGCCGTGGCGGGCGGCCGAGCTCTCCGAGGTCCAGGAGCTGCTGTCGTGGCTGGAGGACGGCGACTTCGTCTTCCTGGGCTACAGGGCCTACGACCTGGACAGCCGCAACGATACGCGCTGGATCCGGGTCGAGGAGGGCACCGGCCTCGGCATCCTCCGGGAGGAGAGCACCTCCCGGTACGCGGAGCCGCAGCGAGTCGAGGACCTGCCCGCCGACTTGCGCGCGCGCGTGCTCGGCGGCCCGCTGCTCATCGTGTCGAAGACGAACGCCGAGTCTCCGGTCCACCGCCGGGCCCGCATGGACTACATTGGGATCAAGAAGCTGGGACCCGAGGGCGAGGCGATCGGTGAGAGGCGCTTCCTGGGCCTGTTCACGGCGAAGGCGTATGCCGAGGACGCCTCGAACATCCCCATCCTGCGGCGCAAGCTGAAGGAGATCCTCGAGGCCGAGGGCGCGTCCAAGGGATCGCACGACTACAACCAGATCGTGCAGATCTTCAACAGCATGCCCAAGGAAGAGCTGTTCCTGGCGTCCGTGCCGGAGTTCCTGGCCGTGATCGGCGAGGTGATGGCGACGGAGGGCTCCGACGAGGTCCGAGTCCTGGCCCGTCCGGACCCGCTGGCGCGGGGCGTCAACGTGCTCGTCATGCTTCCCCGCGAGCGCTTCTCCGAAGAGGTGCGCCTCCAGGTCCGGGAGGATCTGCTGGAGGCGTACGGCGGCGAGGTGCTGGACTACCACCTGGCCATGAACGGCGGCGACCAGGCCCGTCTGCACTTCTATCTGAGCACCGAGCTCGAGGAGATCGCCTCCGTCGACGTGCTCGCGCTGGAGGACCGGGTCCGCCGCTCCGTGCGCAGCTGGGACGAACGGCTCTCCGACGCCCTGGAGCGCACGCACGATGTCGATGCCGCCCACGCCCTCGCCGACCGTCACCAGGAGGACTTCTCGGCCGAGTACAAGGCCACCATCGAGGTGGAGACGGCCGTCGAGGACATCGGCCATCTGGAGAACCTGGCCGCCACGGGGCTCCAGCAGCTCTCGCTGGAGTCGGCCGAGGGTGGGCGTGAGGGCGCCTGGACGCTCAAGGTATTCTCCCCGCGGGGCATGTACGTCCTCAGCGACCTGATGCCCATCCTCGAGAACCTCGGGTTCCGCGTCATCGGCGCCGACAAGTACGACCTCGGCCAGGCCGGCGGCGTGGGCCGGACGATCCACACCTTCCAGGTCGAGACGCCGGCGGGCTGGGCGATCGACACGCGGGACGCCGCCGACCGGGTGGTCGAGGTGTTCCGCGCCGTGCGCCAGCGCCGCGCCGAGGACGACCGGCTGAACTCGCTGGTGCTGTCGGCCGGGCTGGACTGGCGTCAGGTCGCGCTCCTGCGGGCCTACGCCGGCTACGCGTTCCGGATCGGTGCGGTGTCGAGCCGGGCCGGCGTTCGCCGGGCCCTCACCGGTCACCCGGACGCGGCCCGCCTCCTGTTCGATATGTTCGAGGCCCGCCACGACCCGAGCCGCACCGAGGAGCCCGGTCCCGCCGTGGCCGAGCTCCGGGAGCGCTTCCGCGACGCGCTCGACACGATCGAGGGCATCGAGGAAGATCGGACCTTCCGGCGACTCCTCAACCTGGTCCAGGCCACGGTGCGCACGAACTTCTTCCAGACGTCGAGCCACGTCAGCGAGGAAGGGACGATCGCGCTCAAGTTCGACGGTCGGCGGATCGAGGTGCTGCCGTCGCCGCGTCCCCGCTACGAGATCTACGTGAGCAGCGGGCACACCGAGGGCGCCCACCTGCGGATGGACACGGTGGCGCGGGGCGGGATCCGGTGGAGCGACCGGAGCGAGGATTTCCGGGTCGAGGTGCTGGGGCTGGTTAAGACCCAGCAGGTCAAGAACGCCGTCATCGTCCCGGCGGGAGCCAAGGGCGCCTACGTGGTCAAGCGCGCGCCGGAGGGACGGGCCGCCCTGCGCGAGGCCGGCGTGGCCAGCTACCGGGAGTTCATCGGCTCGCTCCTCGACCTCACGGACAACATCGTCGATGGCAAGGTGGTCCACCCGCCGGACACGGTGATCCGCGACGGCGAGGATCCTTACCTGGTCGTCGCCGCCGACAAGGGCACGGCCGACCTGTCCGACACGGCCAACGATCTGTCCGCGGCCTGCGGCTTCTGGCTCGGTGACGCTTTCGCCTCGGGCGGCTCGCACGGCTACGACCACAAGGAGCTCGGGATCACGGCCCGCGGGACGTGGGAATCCGTCAAGCGGCACTTCCGGGAGATGGGCGTCGACATCCAGGAGGAGCCGTTCACGGTCGTCGGCATCGGGGACATGAGCGGCGACGTGTTCGGAAACGGCATGTTGCTGAGCCGCCGGATCCGTCTGGTGGCCGCCTTCGACCACCGGCACATCTTCCTGGATCCCGACCCCGATCTCGACACGAGCTTCGAGGAGCGCCGCCGGATGTTCGCGCTTCCCTCGTCGAGCTGGGCGGACTACGACCCCGCCCGGATCAGCGAGGGCGGCGGGGTGTTCGAGCGCGGCGCCAAGCGCATCCCCCTCTCGCGCGCGGCCCGCGACGTCCTCGGCATCGAGGACGAGGCAGTCAACGGTGAGACCCTCATCCGGGCCATTCTGCGCGCCAACGTGGACCTGCTGTGGAACGGCGGCATCGGCACGTACGTCAAGGCGAGCGACGAGACGCACGGGCAGGTCGGCGACTCCGGCAACGACGGCGTCCGGGTGGACGCGGACGAGCTGCGGGCGCGGGTGGTGGGGGAGGGCGGCAACCTGGGGTTCACGCAGCGTGCCCGGATCGAGTATGCGCTCCGCGGGGGGCGAATCAACACCGACGCACTCGACAACTCGGCGGGCGTCGACATGTCGGACCACGAGGTGAACCTCAAGATCCTGCTGGCGCCCGCCGTGGAGGCGGGCCTCCTGGACCCGGAGGCCCGCAATGCGCTCCTGGTCGAGGTGACGGAGGACGTGGTCGAGGACGTCCTCGAGCACAACGAGCGCCAGAGCCTGGCCATCAGCCTCGACGAGCATCGGGTACGGGAGTCCCCCGCCGAGTTCGGCGACGCCCTGGTCACCCTCGAGCGCGAGGATCTCCTGGACCGGGCGCTGGAGTCGCTGCCGACGACCGAGGCGCTGATCGAGCGCCAGGAGGCGTACCAGCACCTCACGCGGCCGGAGCTGTGCGTGCTGCTCGCCTACGCGAAGCTGCATCTCAAGCGCCGCCTCCAGGACACGGACCTCGCCGGCGACTCGGCGCTGTCCGAGCTCCTGCGCGATTACTTCCCGGCGCATGCCGTCGAGATCGCCGGCCCCGACAGGGTCGAGCGGCACCGGCTGGCTCCCCGCATCATTGCGACGGGCCTCACGAACCTGTTCGTCGACCTCATGGGCTCGACCCGGCACCTGGAGCTCGTCCGGGAGACGGGGCGGCCGGCCGAAGAGGTGGCGCTGGACTGGTACGCCGCCTACCGGATCGGGCGCGCCGACCGGCTGCGGAAGGGCCTGAAGGCGATCGAGGCAAGGGTACCCGCCGGAGTGTACGGGCGCTGGCAGCTGCGCCTGTCGGATGCGCTCGAGCGCGCCACCCGGTGGCTCCTGGCGAACACCGACCCGGCGTGGTCCATCATGCAGCGGGTGGAGGCGTACGGCGCGCGCGTGGACGAGCTCAGGGAGGCGCTTCCCCGCCTGCTGACCGGCTCCGGGCTGCAGGAGTTCGAGTCCCAGCAGAGGTTGCACGCCACCGACGGACTTCCGGACGACGTGGCGGAGGAGCTGGTGGGCTTCGACCATCTGGAGGCGCTGCTCCCGGTGGCCGAGCTGGCGCGGGAGCACGGCCTGGACGCGGTCCTCGTGGGCGAGATCTTCTTCGGCATCGCCGAGGACGTCGACTTCCCGTGGCTCCAGGCCCGGCTGGGCTCCATCGCGGGCCGGGACCTGTGGGAGCAGCGGGCCGCCAAGACCCTCGCCCTGCAGCTCGAGACCGCCCGCATGCGCATCGCGGCCCGCCTGTTGGGACAGCTCGACGGGCCGGAGGCGTCCACCGTCGAAGCGGTCCTGGCCCGCTTCAGGGAAGCTCACGCCGTGGAGCTCGACCGCATCGGCCACGTGCTGGCCGACGTGCGCTCGGTGGCCGAGCCCAACCTGGCCGCCCTCATGGTGGCCGTCCACGCGATCGGTTCCCAATCGCTGGCGCGCGCCGGCGTCTAGCGCCGTAGCGGAGAGGCCCCGCGCGCCTTCCGCCTAGTAGGTGGACAGGTACTTGCCGACCTCCCAGTCGGTGACCTGGGCGATGTACTCGGCCCACTCCTTCTTCTTGGCGGACGTGAAGTTGTGGAAAATGTGCTCGCCGAGCGCATCCCGGAGCACCTCGTCCGCCTCCAGCTCCGCCACCGCCTCGCCGAGGTTGGCGGGAAGGGTGTCCATGTCGTAGCGGGCGCGCTCCTCCTCGGAGAGCTCCCACACGTTCGTGTCGATCGGGGGACCCGGGTCGATCTGGTTGCGGAGCCCGTCGAGCCCGGCCGCGAGCTGGACGGCCAGCGCCAGGTACGGGTTGCAGGAGGGGTCGGGCATGCGGAACTCGACCCGCGTCCCCTTCCCGCGCCGCTCCGGGACCCGGATCATCGGGGAGCGGTTGCGGCGGGACCAGGCGATGTTGACCGGCGCCTCGTACCCCGGGACCAGCCGCTTGTAGCTGTTGACCAGGGGGTTGGTGATGGCGGCGATGGCACGCGCGTGCTTCTTCAGCCCGCCAATGTACCAGCGCATGGCCTCGGAGAGCTCGAACTCCCCGTCGGGGTCGAAGAAGGCGTTGTCGTCGCCCTCGAACAGCGACTGGTGTGTGTGCATGCCCGACCCGTTCTGACCGAAGATGGGCTTGGGCATGAAGGTGGCGTGGAGTCCGTGCGCCAGCGCGGCGTTGCGGACGATGAAGCGGAAGGTCGACAGGTTGTCCGCGGTCACCACCGCGTCGGCGTACTTGAAGTCGATCTCGTGCTGGCCCGGCGCGACCTCGTGGTGGGCGGCCTCGATCTCGAAGCCCATGGCCTCCAGGTCGTTCACGATCATGCGGCGCGCCTTTTCGCCCAGGTCCACGGGCGTGAGATCGAAGTAGCCGCCGGCGTCGTGCGTGAGGGTGGTCGGGTTGCCCTCCTCGTCGCGCCGGAACAGGAAGAACTCCGCCTCCACGCCCGCCATCATCGCGTAACCCATGCCGGCCGCGTCGGCCACCACCCGCTTGAGGGCGAGCCGCGGGTCACCGCCGAAGGGAGATCCGTCCGGGTCGAGCGTGTCACAGATGAGCCGTGCGACCCGTGCCTCGGGGTTGCCCCACGGGAACACCCGGAAGGTCGACAGGTCCGGCGCCAGGAGCATGTCGCTCTCCTCGATCCGCACGAAGCCCTTGATCGACGACCCGTCGAACATGATCTCGCCGTCCAGCGCCTTCTGGAACTGGCTGGCCGGCACTTCCACGTTCTTGGTATGCCCCAGGATGTCGGTGAAGGTGAGGCGAAGGAACCGCACGTTGAGAGCCCGGCACAACTCCAGGATCCCCGCGGGTTCCGGCGCCCCGCCCAGCTTCTTTCCGTAGTGCTCGTACTGCGTTTCCGCGGAATGCTCCGCCGGCGCGCCGAACAGTGTGTCCTGGGTCATCGACCTTCCTCCTTGACGATTGAACGCTCCTGCTGCGGACCGGGCCCTCGCCGGTCGGCACGCTCCACGATGCACAGTATGTGCCGAATCGTCAAGTATGCGGCCCATATTGGTCCGATACATCGTCCAAGTTGCGCTATTCATGTTGTTTAATGTCGTGCCAAGAACTCATATCACTCATTCGCGCAATTTCCATGGGGCACAGGCGGGCGGCGTCCGCCCCGCCGGCTGACGCGAAGACGCCACACACGTGGTGCGGGCTCCTCCCGAGCCGGCCGGGCTCCATGTGGCGACCCGGACTGGAGGGGCGTACCTTGCCCGCATGTCGCGACTTCCCACGCTCTCGGTCCCGACGGGATCCCTGCGTGGCCAGCTGCTGGCCGGTCTTGCCGTCCTCCTGTTCGCCGCCTTGCTGGCCAGCATGGCCGTGGTGCTGGTGTCGATCCCGATCGGGTGGTCGCCCGGCCTGATGGGGCTGATCCTGCTGGTGCTGGCGTTCGGGGAGGTGGCCGTGCTGCTCCTGTTCGGTGACTACCTGCTCCGCCACCTGTTCCTCCAGCCGCTGGGGCGGATGGTGTCCGAGGCCGAGCGGATCGCGCAGGGAGAGCAGTGGCACCGGATCGAGGTGGAGAGCCCGGGGGAGCTGACGCGGTTGGCGGAGGCCGTGAACGCGATGGCGGCCCACCTGATCGAGAACCAGCGCATGCTCGCGCACAACGTGCACTCGCTGGACGAGACCAACCGGGCCCTCACCGAAGCCAGGAACGAGCTGGTCCAGGCAGAGAAGCTCGCCTCGGTCGGTCGGCTGGCGGCCGGTCTGGCACACGAGATCGGCAACCCCCTCAACTCGATCCTGGCGTATGCCGACGTGGGCCGGCGCCGGGGGGCCGAGGGGGAGTGGATCGACGGCATCGTGCACGAATCCCACCGGATCGACCGGATCGTGGCGGGCCTCCTCGACTATGCGCGTCCCAAGAGTGGACCTCCGGCGCTGGTCCAGGTGAACGAGATCGTGGCGGAGACGGTCTCCCTGCTCTCCGTGCAGGGGCGCTTCAGGAAGGTCGACGTGACGACCGAGCTCGCTCCCCATCTGCCGGAGGTGAAGCTCAATCCCGATCGGCTCCAGCAGATCCTCGTCAACCTCCTCCTCAACGCCTGCGACGCCGTCGAGGAGGGTCTCGGCGACGCGGAGGAAGCTCGGGCCGAAGGATCGGCGGGCGGCCACGGGGGCGGAGCGGACACGCGCGGGGAGGCCGGGTCGTCCGGTCGCACCGGGTCCATACGGGTCACCAGCTCCCTGGTCCGCCACGAGGGGGCGCCGGGCGACGGGGTGCGCGCACGGCGCAAGGACGACCCCGAAGAGATCGACTACTCCCACCTGCGCCGCTTCCGGAGCCAGCCCGCCGAGGTCCCGCGACCCCACTTCGACGAGGGGCAACCTCTCGTGGAGATCGCCGTGGCCGACGACGGCCCGGGGATCCCCGACGCGCAGCTGGAGCGGGTGTTCGACCCGTTCTTCACCACCAAGGAGCCCGGCCGTGGAACGGGGCTGGGCCTGGCGGTGTCCGCGCGCCTCGCCTATCGCATGGGGGGCACGATCGAGGTGTCGCATCGGCGCGGTGGGGGGACGGTGTTCACCGTGCTCCTCCCGCTGGCCGAGGACACCCGCCGCCCCGTTCCCGATCCTGAATCGCGCGAGGAGAGCCCGTGAGGGTCCTCATCATCGACGACGACCCCGGCGTGCGCCGCTCCATCTCGCTCATCCTCGAGGAGGAGGGCTACGAGGTCCTCACGGCCTCCGATGGCCGCGACGGACTCGACCTGGCGCTGGAGGCCGGCCCCGAGCTGCTCCTGTGTGACGTCCGGATGCCGCGCCTCGAGGGGCTCGAGTTCCTGGACGAGTACCGGAAGGCGGGGGGCGAGGGGCTGGTGATCATGATCACGGCCTACGGCAGCACCGAGCTGGCCATCGAGGCCATGAAGCGAGGCGCCTACGACTACCTCGCCAAGCCATTCTCGGCCGACGAGGCGCTGCTGGTCCTGCGCAAGGCGGAGGAGCGCGAGAAGCTGTGGCAGGAGGTCAGCCGGCTTCGCGAGGCGATCAGCTTCGAGCACCGGTATCCTGCCATCGTGGCCAAGAGCGAGGCCATGGAGAACAGCGTGCGGCTGGCCGAGAAGGTGGCCCGTCACCCCTCGACGGTCCTGATCACCGGAGAGAGCGGCACGGGGAAGGAGCTCATCGCGCGGCTGGTCCACGACATGTCCTCCCGCAAGGGCGCTGCCTTCATCCCGGTCAACTGTGGCGCCATTCCAGAGAACCTCCTCGAGTCGGAGCTGTTCGGTCACGTGAAGGGCTCCTTCACGGGAGCGACCGCGGACCGGGCGGGGCTGTTCGAGGAGGCGCACGGCGGCACGCTCTTCCTGGACGAGATCGGCGAGCTGCCCCTGAACCTCCAGGTGAAGCTGTTGCGCGCCCTGCAGGAGGGGGAGATCCGCCGGGTGGGTTCCTCGACGGCCCGCCAGGTGGATGTGCGAGTGGTGACCGCGACCGCCCGCGACCTCGAGGGGCTCGTCAAGGAAGGCGAGTTCAGGAGCGAGCTCTACTATCGGATCAACGTCGTCCGTATCCACCTCTCGCCGCTCCGTCATCGCACCGAGGACATCCCGCCCCTGTGCCGGCACTTGGTGGCCAAGTTCAACCGCGTCCTCAACCAGCGAAGCGAGGGCTTCGCGCCCGCCGCCATGAAGCTCCTCCTGGACTACAGCTGGCCCGGAAACGTGCGCGAGCTCGAGAACATGGTCGAACGGGCCATGGTCCTGACCGACGAGAAGCAGATCGGGGCCCCACTCGTCCAGGAGCTGTTGCCGGCACCGGGGATGGGTCTCGAGGCGGATCTGGGCGTGCTGCCCCCGGACGAGCTGTCCGTGAAGAAGCACGCGGCGCGCCTGGAGGCCCAGCTGATCGAGCGCGCCCTCCAGGTGACCGATGGCAACCGCACCCGGGCCGCCGAGTTGCTGGACCTCAGCTATCGGGCGCTCCTCTACAAGATCCGGGACTACGGCCTGGGCGATTGAGCCCGCGGGGACGGACCCCGCCGGGGAAAGGGGGCGGTGGCCCTGCGGGCCGCCGCCGGCCGTGCGGGGCCGGCTCCTCACATCGATGTGGGCAACATGCAACGGCGGGCCGTGACCCCGGGAGCGGCGCTATCCCCTAACGTCGTGCACATGAAGCGCTTACGCGATGATCGGGTGTTAGCACAGCTTGTGCAGGTTGGGAGGCCGAACAGCACCTGCTCATTGAGACGCCGCTACATGCGGGAGGACGGAGGGTCGTGAGAGAGCAGAATGGGGCGGTGTCCTCGGAGCTGACGCTGGACGTCCCGAGGGACGACACGCGGCCGCGCCGACGCCGCTGGTTCCGAGATTCGTCGGGCCCGGGAGGCTCGACCACCCGCCAGGAGGCGCGTACGTCGTCGAGTGAGCCGGGCTTGAGTCGATCGCACGACTCCCTCCTGCGCACGATCAACGTGCTGGTGGCCGTGGTGTGCCTCATCGTCCTCTCCCCGGTGATCCTGGTCGTCGCGATCGCGATCAAGCTGGACAGTCGGGGTCCCATCCTGTACCGGCAGCTCCGCATCGGGCTCGACCGTCGGCGGCTGGACCAGGCGGCGGCGAGCAGCCGCCGGACCGGCGACCTCGGCGGCCGCCCCTTCGTCATGTACAAGTTCCGCACGATGCACACGAACGCCGAAGTGGGTACCGGGCCCGTGTGGGCGAGCCAGAACGACGGCCGCACCACGCGCGTCGGACGGTTCCTGCGCCGACACCGCCTCGACGAGATTCCGCAGTTCTGGAACGTCATCAAGGGGGACATGTCGGTCGTCGGTCCGCGCCCCGAGCGCCCCGGCTTCGTGCAGATCCTGCGAGACGAGATCGACGGGTACGCGCTCAGGCACCGGGTTCCGCCCGGGATCACGGGCTGGGCGCAGGTGAACCGGACGCCCGACCAGTCGGTGGAGGATGTTCGGCGCAAGCTGGAATACGACCTGGAGTACATGCGCCGACGCTCCGTGTGGTTCGATCTGCGCGTCATGCTGCGAACGGTGGTCGTGGTGACGGAGCCGGAGACACCGGCCTCGTCTTCGGGTGACGGGGCCAATCCGGCGGAGGGGGCGTGAGCGCACCGGATCGATCACTCGAGTCGAGCGACGTGCGGCCGGCACCGTTCCGCGGTCCCGAGGTGGTGCGCCTGCTGGTCGGTACCCGGCGGGACTGGTACGCTGCCGCCCTGCGCACGCTGCTGGAGCCGGAGGGCTTCGTCCTCGAGGTCGTCTCGGACGAGGCCGCGCTGCTGGAGGCAGGGTCGGAGTGGCGCCCCAGCCTCGTGCTGCTGGACTACGAGCTGGCCGGGATCGCCACGCGCCGGCTGTGCCGCGAGTTGTACCGTGGAGCGCTCCCGTGGAGCGTGCCCGTGGTCGTGAGCTCGGCGGGGCCTCTCGAGGAGTCCCGAAAGGCGGAGGTGTTCGAGGGCGGAGCGTGGCTGGTGCTCACCGAGCCCCTGTTCTTCAGCTCTCTCCTCGCCCAGCTCCGCAAGCTGGCCGAGGTCGGCTTCGTGGCCGAGGCCGCGGCCCCCGCGACCGATCCCGGCCGAACCGAGCTGCCGGGGCTCGACGAGGCCTGGAGGTCGTTCGGGATCCTGGCGGCGCTGGCGGAGAGGCGCGGGGAGGCGCTGACCTGCATCGTGGCCGGACCGACGACCCCGGCGGGCGGGGAGACGCTGGCGCGACAGAGACGGGTCACGGCCGAGGTGTGTGCGCGTTCCCTGCGCTCCTCGGACGCGTACGCCTGGACGGGGTCCGAAGAGGGAGACGTGGTGATCCTGGCGTACGGCGCCTCGCCCGAGGGGGCCAGCGCCATGGTGCAGCGGCTCAACCGGGTGGCAGCGGACCAGGCGGAGCTCGCCGAGGAGCCGCGCCTCCTGAGCGCCGGCATCCGGGAGATCCTCCCGGCCGGTGCCGAGGCGGGCGCGCCGGCGCGGCCACGAGGCCGGCGGACCGCATCCGGAGCGACGGACTGGCGGCCGCCCGCGCCGCGCTGCGCCTCGCGCGCAGGGCGGGCGGCGGCGTCCGGATCGCCGGAACATCGTAATGTCCAAGAGAGCCAAGGCCCCGGCACCGTCCGTCTCGAGCGGACGGCAGGGGAGGGTGCGGGCGTCGGAGCCGACGGACGCGTCCGGCCCGGCCGGTCCACGCCGCATGTCGCGGGCCGTGCGGTCACCGGCCGCCACGGTCGTCCGTAGCGCCGCCCACCGCCGGCTCGGCGCGCCGTTCGGCCGCGGCACCGGCCGGGACACCGTCGTCGGCATGGCTCCAACCTCTCCGCCGCTGGTGGGCATCCCGGCGCGTCCGGGCGCTGCTGCCCGTCCGCCGTGTGCTGTTCGTCTGTCATGGCAACCTGTGCCGCAGCCCCTACGCCGCCCGGGCCTTCCGGGAGCGGCTGGCTCCCGAGCTTTCGGATCGGATCCGCGTGGAGTCGGCCGGCTTCGTCGGTCAGGGCCGCCGATCGCCCGAACGGGCCGTCATCGTGGCGGATGAACGCGGCGTCGGACTGCGGGAACACGCCTCCCGGCTCATCGAGGCCGGCATGGTTCGCGCATCCGACCTCGTGGTCGTGATGGAGCCCGGACAGCGGCGCGCCATGCTCCGGCGCTTCGGGAAGACCCGAGTCTTGCTGCTCTCCGATCTCGATCCGGAGGCGGGGCAGGGGCGGGCGATCCGGGATCCGATGTGGCAATCCCGGGAGACGTTCGCGGAGGTGTACGCTCGCATCGATCGATGTGTGGAACGCCTGGCCGACCTCGTCTCCGGGGCGACGGCATAGCAGGGAGAGACTGAGATGAATCCTACGCGTGGTTCGAACAGGAGCTGGCTCGTCCCGGTGATGACGCTGGCGCTGGCGGCGGGGGTGACCGCACCGGCGGTCGCCCAGTCGTCCGGCGGCGGGGCAGCCGCGATGGCGGACACCACGCGGGGCCCGAAGCCCCTCAAATGGGGTACGGGCGCGTGGACGTTCGGAGCCTACATGGGGCAGTTCAACGACGAGCCCGAGTGGCAGCCGGACGGGCGCGCGGACCAGCTCCAGCGCGGAGCGCTGTTCGGCGGCCGCATCGGCTACAACTTCCCCTTCAACCTGTTCCTCCAGGCGGAGGCTTCGAACAGCCTCCTCCGGACCGTCCTGGTCACGGGCGACATCTCGCGAAATACGAACCTGTTCCTGCTCGGAGGGGTCCTGGGCTACAACATCCAGCCCATGCAGAACCTCCAGGTCTTCCCGGAGGTCGGGGTCGGGGCCGCCATCTTCAAGCCCACGGCGATCTCCTCCGAGACGCAACTGGCCTTTCTGTACGGGGCCGGCTTCCGCTACTTCGTGAGCCCGAAACTGGCGCTGCGAGGCGATGTGCGCTGGCACCAGGTGCCCAACGCCATGCGGGACATCCGAGACCGGCTCGCCGGGTCCGCCGTACCGCACTCCAACCTGTGGGGGCTCGAGCTCAGCGGCGGGCTATCCCTGTTCGTCGGAGGGCCGTCCGACGCCGACCACGACAACGTGGACGACGCCAGCGATGCGTGTCCCGACACGCCGCGTGGCTATCCCGTGGACATGCGCGGCTGCCCGCTGGACGACGACGGAGACGGGGTTCCCAACGGCGCCGATCAGTGCCCCGGAACAATCCGCGGGGCGATCGTGGATCAGCACGGCTGCGCGCTGGACACCGATGGTGACCGGGTGCCGAACGGGGTCGACCAGTGTCCGGCCACGCCCAAGGGCGCCACGGTGGACGACCGCGGCTGCCCGAGCGATGCCGACCATGACGGCGTGTACGACGGGATCGACCAGTGCGCCAACACCCCGGCGGGCGCCACGGTGGACTCGAAGGGCTGCCCGTCGGACTCGGACGGCGATGGCGTCTACGACGGCATCGACCAGTGTCCGGGGACGGCCGCGGGCCAGAAGGTCGATGATCGCGGCTGTCCGCCGGGCCTGATCATCCTGAAGAACGTGCCGATTCGCCTGGACCAGCTCGGCGTGTACTTCAACTTCAACCAGGCGACCCTGCGGCCGGGCTCCTCGATGGCGCTCGACCTCGTCGGCCAGGCCCTGTCCCAGATGTCGGACGTGGAGATCGAGATCCAGGGGTACGCGGACGCCGTCGGGAGCGAGGCCTACAACCTGAAGCTCAGCCGGCAACGGGCCGAGACGGTGCGGGACTACCTGGCCCAGCACTTCCCGAAGCTGGACGCGTCGCGGTTCACCGTGAAGGCGTTCGGCGAATCCAACCCGGTGGAGTCCAACGCCACGCCGGCGGGCCGGGAGTGGAACCGCCGCGTGATCCTGGTGGTGGGGGGAGGCGGTTCGATGTAGAGGAGACGGGCGATCCGCTTCCGGCGGTTCGCCCCGACCGCAGCACCACGTCCGCGATGCCCGGAGCGCTCCCCCTTGGGGCGTTCCGGGCATCGCTGCATCCCCGACCTCACGAGCGGAGCAGCGCGGGCGGCCATGGACGAGCCTCGGGCGAGCCCCGTCGGCCCGGCGCTGGACTCAGGGGCAGTCGACCTTGAACGAAACGGTCGTGCTCTTGCCGAACGACACGTCGACTTCCTGAGGGTTCGAGCTCGTCACGGTGCACTGCCCGGGCACGGCGAGCGCGACGATGTGCGTCCCGACCGGGACGTCCGAGAACGTGTACCTGCCCTTGTCGGCCTTGATGGTATGGCCCGGACCGCCATCGAGGCTCACGGAGAAGTTCGGCGGACGCTTCTTCCCGTGGGCCGAAGTCGTGGCCGTGACGCTCCCCACGTTGGGAGCGCAGCTCACGCTGAAGTCCACCGCCGTCGTGTCTCCCAAGGCGACCTCGACACTCACGGGGTTGGTGCTGGTGACCGTACAGTTAGGCGCGACGCTCGAGGTGACGAGCTGCACCGAGTGGCGGCCGATCGAGAGGCCCGAGAAGACGGTGCTACCGTTGGTGCTCACGGTTCGCGGCGTACCGCCGTCCACGTCCACCGAGTAGCCGTCGGGGTCCCGGTCCGAGCCGGATGTCGTGTTGGATGAACGGATGCTCCCGGTCCTGGTCACGCAGCGGACGTCGAAAGTGACGGTGGAGGTGGAGCCGAAGCCGACGTCCACGCTCTGGGGGTTGGGGCCCGATACGGAGCAGTTGAATTCCAGGCCGGAGAGGCGCACCGAGTGCGTGCCAGCGTCGACGTTGGCCAGGGTGATCGAGTCCCCGGTGGCCACGTGCTGGCTGAGCGTCCCGTCCAGGGTGACCGTGAACCCGTCGGGGTCGGGATCGGGTCCCGAGGTGGGAGCCCTGACCACGAGGGTACCCACGTCGGCCGTGCAGGTGACCTCGAAGGCCGCCGTAACCGTTCCGCCGCCGGGCACGGTCACCGTGCGCGGATTCGGGCCCGACAGCTTGCAGTTCTCGGCCACGTCCAGCAACTCGAGGGAGTGCGTTCCCGAGGGGAGCTCGCGGATGGTCAGGCTGTCGTCCGTCGCCAGATGCCGAGTGGGCCCGCCGTCTACGGCGAGGGTATAGCCATCGGGGTCCCGGTCGATGCCCGAGGTCGAGGTGGTCACGTGCAGGTCGCCCGTCTGTGAGTCGCAGCTCACCGCGAAGGTGGTGGTGGCCGTGTCCTGGGCCGGGACGCTCACCGTGCGCGGGTTGGAGCCCGACACGGTGCAGTTGGCGGCCACGCTGTCGAGGCGGACCGTGTGGTCGCCCGCCGAGAGTCCCTCCACCGTCACCGTGTCGTCGACGGCCAGGTGCGGGCCGGCGCCGCCGTCCACCACCAGGCGGTAGCCGTCCGGGTCAACATCGACCCCCGACGTGGCCGAGGTGACCTTCAGGTCGCCCGGCTGGGCGGCGAGCGCCCCGTAGATGCTGAAGTGGGTGCTTTGGCCGGTCACGGTGTGAATCGTGGTGTCCACCGTGCTGCCGGTGACCGGCACCCACTGGCCGTCCTGGACGGTGTGGAGCCGGATGCTGCCCTCCGAGGCTCCCGAGGGCACGTTGGCCGGGTCGTAGACGATGCTGATCTGAACCGCCTTGGAGAACTGGGTGCCGTCGGGCAGGTACTCGTACGCCGGTCCCACGAGCCGGGAATCCGAGGCGGAGGGCAGCAGGGAGTCCGGCGCCGTGGCGACCGAGAGGACGACCGAGTCCGACACGGCCCCCGAGGGCACGTCCACGCGCGCCTTGCCGTCCGGAGTCGCCGCCGTTCCGCCCGAAGCGGCCACCACCACGCCGCACTGAACGTCGAAGCGGACCGAGGCGGTAGCATCGCTCGAGACATCGAAGGTCAGGGGGTTGGAGGGACCGGCGCTGCAGTTGGAGGCCACCTCGCCCAGGGTGAGCGTGTGCGCGCCGGGCTGCAGGCCCGAGAACGTCACAGACCCGTTCGGCGACACGTTCTGCGGCGAGCCATCATCCAGCGTGACCGTGTAGCCGTTCTGGTCCGGGTCGGACCCCCTGGTGCTCACCGTGACGCTCACCGTGCCCGGGTTGGGTGGCGGCACGATTGTAGGAGGTTCGCCACACGCTGTGATGCTCGCCAGCGTCAGGGCGAAAGAGGTCAGGTACAGGGATGAACGCATGCGTACCAAGCCGTTCACCGGCGGGCTCCCGGCTCGAGGTCCAGGGGGACCCCGACCATCAGCTTCACGATCTATGCCATGCGAAGCCGGGTGGGGTCGCGGGCCTACGACTCAGCCGCGAGTCCCCGTAGAGTCCCCATGGGCTGTCTCGTTGGACATAGCCGTCACGGCCGCTCAGGCGGGCGGTCGCCTCACGGGCAGGAGACCGTGAACGGCGCCGACGCCTGGTTGCCGAAGGTGACGTTCACGCTCAGCGGGTTGGTGGTCGTCACGGTGCAGGTGGGGGACGGCACGTTGAGCGTCACCTGGTGGCTTCCGACCGACACGCTGGGGAACGTGTAGCCCCCGTTCGCTCCGATCGTCTGGGCCGTCCCGCCGTCCAGCTGCACGGTGTAACTGGTCGGGGCGCTCGCCCCTGAGCTCGTGGCGGTCGCCTGGATGCTGCCCACGTTGGCCACGCAGCTGATCGTGAAGCTGACTGTTGACGTGCTGTCGTACGCGACAGTCACCGACGTCGGGTTGGAGCTGCTCACGGTGCAGTTGGCCTGTACGCTGGTGGGATCGATCGCCACGCTACGACTGCTCCCCACGGCCACGTTGTTGAAGGTGGTGCTTGCGTTCGTGGCCATCGTCTGGGCTGATCCGCCATCGACGGTGACCGAGTACCCGTCCGGATCGAGGTCCGTGCCCGTGGTCGAGTTCGAGGCCTGGATGCTCCCGACGTTGGCCTGGCAGGAGACGGTGAAGGCAGCGGTGACCGTGGTGTTGTAGCTGACCGTCACCGGCTGCGCGGTGCCGCCCGTGCTGGTCACGGAGCAGTTGGCCGGCACGCCGACGAGGTTCACGGTGTGGCTGCCGGTCGGGACGTTGCTGAAGGTGACGCCGGTGCTGTTGTTGATCCCGATCGACTGCGCGTTGCTGCCGTCCAGGTCCACCGTGTAGCCGCTCGGCAGGTCGCTGCCGGTGGTCGAAGTGGTCGCCTTGACGGTGCCCGTGCTGGCCTGGCAGGAGACGGTGAAGGCAGCGGTGACCGTGGTGTTGTAGCTGACCGTCACCGGCTGCGCGGTGCCGCCCGTGCTGGTCACGGAGCAGTTGGCCGGCACGCCGACGAGGTTCACGGTGTGGCTGCCGGTCGGGACGTTGCTGAAGGTGACGCCGGTGCTGTTGTTGATCCCGATCGACTGCGCGTTGCTGCCGTCCAGGTCCACCGTGTAGCCGCTCGGCAGGTCGCTGCCGGTGGTCGAAGTGGTCGCCTTGACGGTGCCCGTGCTGGCCTGGCAGGAGACGGTGAAGGCAGCGGTGACCGTGGTGTTGTAGCTGACCGTCACCGGCTGCGCGGTGCCGCCCGTGCTGGTCACGGAGCAGTTGGCCGGCACGCCGACGAGGTTCACGGTGTGGCTGCCGGTCGGGACGTTGCTGAAGGTGACGCCGGTGCTGTTGTTGATCCCGATCGACTGCGCGTTGCTGCCGTCCAGGTCCACCGTGTAGCCGCTCGGCAGGTCGCTGCCGGTGGTCGAAGTGGTCGCCTTGACGGTGCCCGTGCTGGCCTGGCAGGAGACGGTGAAGGCAGCGGTGACCGTGGTGTTGTAGCTGACCGTCACCGGCTGCGCGGTGCCGCCCGTGCTGGTCACGGAGCAGTTGGCCGGCACGCCGACGAGGTTCACGGTGTGGCTGCCGGTCGGGACGTTGCTGAAGGTGATGCCGGTGCTGTTGTTGATCCCGATCGACTGCGCGTTGCTGCCGTCCAGGTCCACCGTGTAGCCGCTCGGCAGGTCGCTGCCGGTGGTCGAGGTGGTCGCCTTGACGGTGCCCGTGCTCGAGACGCAGCTGATCGTGAAGCTGGCTGAGGCCGTGTTCCCGAACGTGACGCTCACCGACGTCGGGTTGGCGCTGGTCACGGTGCAGTTGGGAGCCACGCTGGCCGAGGCGATCGCCACGCTGTGGGTTCCGACGGCGACGTTGCTGAACGTCGTGCTGGCGTCGGTGGCCATGGTCTGGGCGCCGCCACCGTCGAGCGTCACCGAGTAGCCGTCCGCGTCCAGGTCCGTACCCGTCGTCGTGTTGGATGCCTGGATGCTCCCCTGGTTCGGGCTGCAACTGACGGTGAACGCGGCGTTCACCGCGGTCCCGAAGGTCACCTCCACGGTCTGCGTGGCGCCGCCCGCGCTGGTGATCGAGCAGTTGGCGTTCACGCCGCCCAGGGTGACCGTGTGGCTTCCGACCGGCACGCCGGTGAAGTCGTGACTCCCGGTCGGGCTGGTGATGGAGGCGGGCGTGCTGCCGTCCAGGGCGAGCGTGTAGCCGTCTGAATCCTGGTCCGATCCCGAGGTCGACGCCGAGGCGTGGATGGTCCCCACGTCCGCCACGCAACTGACAGTGAAGCTCGTCGTCGTGGTCTGCTTGTAGGTGACGCTGACCGTCTTAGACGCTCCGCCCGATACCGTACAGTTAGCGTTGACCCCGGTGAGCGTCACCGTGTGGCTGCCCTCGGCCACACTGGCGAACAACACGCTGTCTGTGCCCGTGATGGACTGGCCGCTGCCGCCATCCAGCAGGACCGTGTACGTATTGTCCGGGTCCGTGCCGCTCGTGGAGGTTTTCACGACCAGGTCCCCGACCCGCTTGCTGCAGTCCACGGCGAACGTGGTGGAGTCCACGCCACCGTCGGGAATCGTGACCGTGCGCGGGTTGGGCTGGGTCACGGTGCAGTTGTTGGCCACGCCGTCGAGCAGGACCTGGTGGTCGCCCGCGGCCAGGTTCGGGATCGTGATGGAGGCGTTGATCTCGATGGCCGTGCCGGCGCTGCCGTCGACCGCGACCGAGTAACCGTCCGGGTCCTGATTCTGGCCCGTCGTTCCCGTGATGACCACCAGGTCGCCCGGGAAGGCCGCGCACGTCACGTCGAAGGTGGCGGTGGACGTGGAGTCGAAGGCGACGTCCACGCTCTGCGGGTTGGCGCCCGAGATCGAGCAGTTGGAGACCAGGTCCGGACAGCTGGACGGAGTGGGTGCCGACAGCCACGTTGGCGAAGGTCACCGAGTCCCCGGTGGCCACGTGCTGGCTCAGCGTCCCGTCCAGCGTGACGGTGTAGCCGGTCCGGATCCGGGTCGGGCCCGGTGGTCGGGGCCCGGACCTTCAGGTTGCCGACCGCGGCCGAGCAGGTGACGTCGAAGCCGGCCGTCACGGTGCCGCCGTCCGGCACCGTCACGTTCTTCGTGGCCCCACCGGCCACGGTGCAGTTGGCCGCCACGCTGTCGAGCCGGACCGAGTGGCTGCCGGCCGCCAGCCCCGGGAGCGTCAGACTGCCGTTGATGGCCACGTGCTGCGCCAGGCCACTGTCCACGCTGACCGTGTAGCCATCGGGATCGAGGTTCGTCCCCGACGTCGACGTGGTCACCTGCAGGTCGCCCGTCTGCGAGCTGCAGCTCACCGTGAAGGTGGTGGTGGCCGTGTCCTGGGCCGGCACGCTCACCGTGCGCGGGTTGGAGCCCGACACGGTGCAGTTGGCCGCCACGCTGTCGAGCTGGACCGTGTGGTCGCCCACGGACAGCCCGCCTATGGCCAGCGTGTCGTTGATGGCCAGCGCCCGGCCGACGCCGCCATCCACACTCAGCTCGTATCCGGTCGAGTCGAGCTTGGCGCCGGAGGTGGCCGAGATCACCTGCAGGACACCCGGCTGGGAGGCGACCGCCCCGTAGACGCTGAAGTGGGTGGTCTGTCCTGTGACGCTGTGGAGGCTGGTGTCCACGGTGCTTCCGGAGACCGGGACCCACTGGCCGTTCTGGACCGTGTGGAGCCGGATGCTGGTCTCCGAGGCGCCCGAGGGCACGTTGGCCGGGTCGTAGACGATGGTGATCCGGACCGACTTGGCGAACTGGGTCCCGTCGGGCCGGTACTGGTAGGCCGAGCCCGTCACGTAGCCGGGGCCCGGCGAGGGCAGCAGCGAGTCGGCGGCCGGGACGACCGAGATTATGGTCGAGTCCGACAGGGCCCCCGAGGGCACGTCCACGCGCGCCTTGCCGTCCGGCGTGGCCGCCGTCCCGCCCGAGGCGGCCACCACCACCCCGCACTGCACGTCGAAGCGGACCGACGCGGTGGCGTCGCTCTGGACCGACGAAGCTCAGCGGATTGGAAGGACCTGCCTCACAGTTGGAGGCCACGTCGCCGAGGGTGAGGTGTGCGCGCCGGGCTGGAGGCCGCTGAACGTCACCGACCCGTTCGGCGACACGTTCTGCGGCGAGCCATCATCCAGTGCGACCGTATAGCCGTTCTGGTCCAGGTCGGAGCCCGTGGTGCTGACGGTCAGGCTCACCGTGCCCGGGTTGGGGGGCGGGACGACGGTGGGTGGGCTGCCGCAGGTGGCGGCGACGACGGCCGGCTGACGACGCGACGGCGGCGCCGGATGATCGAACGCGCGCTCGAACGGGTGCTCACCAGCGGACTCCTCGGATACGTGAACGTGATCGGCGCAAAGCCGCATCGCGCGCCTCGACCTGGGCTCGGCTGGATCCCGACGGCGCGTACCCGGCGAAACGGGAAGTTCTTGAACGCAGCTCCGTCAAGGACTCATCGACGCGTTATCGTAGCCTTGGAGGTGATCGCTACGGGCTCACGGTCCGCGTTGTTCATCGCACGTGGCTCGCGTCGTTCGGCAGATCGAGGCGATCGAGCCGTCCGCCGTCATCATGCCAGATCTCCTGAGATCCCGCTCCGCAGCGCCGTGAAGTAGATCTTCGGTGCCATCCGGCGAGTACATACGGGTGCGAAGTCCGGAGCGGGTCGGTCGTGAGCTGGGTCGGCCGTTCCGTCGGTCGAGTTCATGACGTAAATGTCGCCGCGGCGTCCAAGTTGCGATCGGCTGGCAAACACGATCCTGGCTCCCGTCCGGCGAGCACGGCCGGGTTGAAGTCGTTCAATGTCGAATCTTGCGTGAGGTTCGTCGGCGATCGCATCGTGCTGAGGTCGATCGTGTAGATCTCGCCGTTTCCGACGTAGTCGCTGCGCCGAAGGCGATCTTGGTGCCGTCCGGCGACCAGTGCGGGTTACAGTCCGTTGAACGTGGGTCGACGTGATCTGCTTCAGGCCCGTGCCGTCGCGTTCATGGTGTAGATGTGTTGGAAACCGGAGTGGTCTGCCGGTCGAACGCGAGCGCGGTGCCGTCCGGTGACCACAGCGGGTGGCGCTCGGCGTTCCCGTCGTTCGTGAGGTACCGCTGGCCCGAGCCGTCCACCAGCATGGTCCAGATGTTCCAGGCGCCGCTGACCGCTTGCTCGGTGAACAGCGATCAGGTTCCCGTCCGGAGAGACGGCGGGCAGGCGCTCGTCCGTCGTGTTGTTCGTCAGGTTGGACTGCGGCTGTCCGTCCGTGTTCATCAGGTAGATCTGGAAGTGCCCGGTGCCGGTTCGATTCGAAGGCGATCTTGCTGCTCATCGGCGCCACGCAGCCGACCGAGAAGCTGCTGTGCGCCGTCGCCCCGTGAAGGCATGGTCACGGTTTCGGGTTGGCGCTCTGCACCCGCAGTTCTCCGCCACGCCGCTCAGATCGTCGATCTGAGTGGCTCCCCACGGCATGCTGCCGAAGGTGACGGAGCTATTGCGCGCCATGCGTCTGGCTCGTGGTGCCGGAGTCGAGCGTGACCGTGTAGCTGGCGTCGAGGTTGGAGCCGGTGGTCGTGTTGCTCGACCTGGAGGTCGCCCACGTTCGCGGCGCAGCTCACCACGAAGGCCGTGTCCGTGACGCCGCCGTGCGGCGCGTCGACGGTCATCGGGTTGGCGCCGCTGACGGTGCAGTTGGACGCCACGTTCCCGAGCGTGGATCGTGTGGTCGGTCCGGCCGTGAGGGTGGCGTACGTGATGCTGTCGTTGACCGCGATCGGGACGCTGTGCCGCCATCCAGCGTGACGGTGTAGCCGTCCGGGTCGAGGTCCGTCCCGCCGGTCTCCGTGCTCACCTTGATGTCACCCGGTGAGCGAGACGCAGGAGACGTCGAAGGTGGCGGTGGAGGTGGAGTCGAAGGCGACGTCCACGCTCTGCGGGTTCGAGCCGGAGATGGAGCAGTTGCCGGCCATGCCGGTGAGCTGCACCGAGTGCGTGCCCGTGGCGACGTTCGCGAAGGTGACCGAGTCGTTCGCCGCCAGCGTTCTGGCTAGAGTGTTCCGTCGAGCGTGACCGTGGTAGCTGTTGGGTCGGGATCAGGCCCGGTGGTCGGGGCCTTGACCTTCAGGTTCCCGACACTGGCCGAGCAGGTGACGTGAAAGCCGGCCGTCGCCGTGCCGCCGTTCGGCACCGTCACGTTCTTGGTCGCCCCACCCGCCACGGTGCAGTTGGCGGCCACACTGTCGAGCAGGACCGAGTGGCTTCCGGCCGCCAGGCCCTGCAGCGTCAGACTGTCGTTGATGGCCAGGTGCTGCGTGGGACCGCTGTCGACGCTCAGCGCGTAGCCGTCGGGGTCCTGGTTTGTGCCCGAGGTCGAGGTCGTGACATGCAGGTCGCCCGTCTGCGAGCTGCAGCTCACCGTGAAGGTGGTGGTGGCCGTGTCCTGGGACGGCACGCTCACCGTGCGTGGATTCGAGCCCGCCACGGTGCAGTTGGCGGCCACGCTGTCGAGCTCGACCATGTGGTCGCCCACCGACAGCCCCACGTCCAGCGTGTCGTTGATGGCCAGGTGCTGGCCGGCGCCGCCGTCCACCACGAGCCGGTAGCCGTCCGGGTCGAGATTGGCGCCCGAGGTGGCTGTGATGGTTTTCAGGACGCCGGGCTGGGCGGCGACCGCCCCGTAGATGCTGAAGTGGGTGGTCTGCCCGGTGACGGTGTGCAGGGTGGTGTCCACCGAGCTGCCCGTGACGGGCACCCACTGGCCGTTCTGGACGGTGTGGAGCCGGATGCTGCTCTCCGACGCGCCCGAGGGAACGTTGGCCGGATCGTAGACGAGAGTGATCTGGACCGGCTTGGAGAACTGGGTGCCGTCGGGTCGATACTGGTAGGCCGAGCCGGTGACGTAGCCCGGCGCCGGCGAGGGCAGCAGGGAGTCGGGGGCCGGGACGACCGAGATTATGGTCGTGTCCGGCAACGCCCCCGAGGGCACGTCCACCCGGGCCTTGCCGTCCGGCGTCGCCGCCGTTCCGCCGCTGCCGTCCATTACGACGCCGCAGTCCACCTCGAAGCTGGAGGACGCCGTGGCGCTGGCCTGGACGCTGACGCTCACGGGGGCCGATGGGCTGGCCATGCAGTTGGAGGCCACCCCGCCCAGCGTGAGGTTGTGGCTCCCGACCGTCACGTCGGTGAAAGTCACGGTGCCGTTCGTAGCCACGTCTTTGGGCGTGCCGCTGTCCAGGGCGATCGTGTAACCGTCCGAATCCTGGTTCGAGCCACTGGTCTTGACCGTGGCCGTGACCGTCCCGGTCTTCGGCGGAGGAGGCGCGGTGGGAGATCCGCTGCACGTTGCGGCCACGATCGTCAGGAAGGTGATGAACACTCCGCGGCGCGCGCGGTCATACCACACTGAGGTACTCACAGGTCGAGCCTCCGTAGCCGTGTTGAGCCGGTTGTCGCACATTTGAGCTTCGATTGTCCGGTCGAGTGGCCGCTGAATCCTGGTCTCACGACGTCCCCCGAACCGACGCGTCGGCCGGGACGCGGGCAACGTGGCGTCGGTCCTCGCAAGAACTGGACTGGCACGGTCCACGACACCCAACCGATTCGCGGATGGTGGCTTGGCTGGCTTTCACGCAGCGCGCGAGCCGCCGTGATGTGGTGCCGAAGCAACACCTGCGGGCCTCGATAAGAGTTGCCCACGGCTCGCCGCGACCGCCCACCTCCGTGCGGGATCCGTGCCGCGTCGCCCTCCGAGGCTCGTGGCACATGCCGTGCCCTACAAGGTCCCCGATTCCGCGTGGCCCGCACCGGCCGCGCCCGAGTGTGCTGGCTCCGCCGGACGGCGATCGGGAGGTTCCAAAGTGGCAGCGCCGGACAACTCTGGACGGGTGGCTCACGTCCTGACCGTCGACCTGGAGGAGTACTTCCAGGTCGGCGAGTTCGCGGGCGTGGTCACGCCGGCTGAGTGGCCGTCGCTTCCCAGTCGCCTGCAGCCCTCGGTCGGCCGCCTCCTCGACCTGTTCGATGAGGCCGGCGTGGTCGCCACCTTCTTCGCCGATGAATGGATCGCCAGCCACCACCGTGGAGTCATCCAGCAGCTGGCCCGGAAAGGCCACGAGCTGGGCGTGAAGACGTCGCTACGGACCGGCGATCCGCCCCGCGAGGCAGGGGCCTTCAGGACCGACGTGAGGCACGCGCGGGCCCGCCTGAAGGACATCGCGGGCCGGTCGGTGTTCGGTCACCGCGGTGGCCCCGGCACGCTGTCGCGTCGGGACGAGATCGGCCTCGACATCCTCATCGAGGAGGGCTTCCTGTACGACTCGAGCGCGGCCGACTCCTGGACGGCGCACCTCGTGGGGGACCGGAAGCCGATTCCGCGGGTCGTGGAGCGACCCTCCGGCGATCTGCTGACCCTGCCCGTGTCGCGTGCGTCGGTGCTCGGAGTGCCGCTGGGTCCGGCCGGCCGAATGCTCCGTCAGCTGCCCTATCCGGTGGCCCGGAAATGTCTTGCAAGGCACGAGAGGGACGGGCAAAGTGCGGTACTGAGGATTCGGTCCTGGGAGATCGACCCCTACCAGCCGCGGCTGTCTCACGCCCTCGGCGTGCGGCTCCGCCATTACGGCGGCCTGGAGCGGATGCTCCCACGGCTCGCTCGACTGCTGTCCGAGTTCAGCTTCACCTCGGTGGAGCGTCGGTTCGGGCTGTCACGTGACGACGGCGACGAGGGTGGGGCCTGGGACGAGAAGCTGGGAGCGGCGGGAGGATGAGCGCCGGGGCGCCGGCCGGGACCGGTGTGTTGCACGCGCCCGACAGCGGCGTGTCGCGGCGCCGCAGGAACGCGGCGCGCGGGCGCTGCGACCCACCGTCCGCGGGTCCGCGGGACGCCGATCGTGACAGGGCGTATCATCCGGATCGTCAATGCATTAGCTGATGGCTAGCGGGTCGGGCCCCGCGCACTGCTCGCGCCGGGAATCCGACTTGCTTCCATGATGGGCCCGGGCACGCCGCGGCGTGTCCGATCACAGCTCGACCGAAGACAGCGGGGTGCCGCCTCCGACGATCGGTGGGATGGTACTCAGGGGCGCGAAGCGCATCCGGCGACCACGAGACCGCCGCACGAGGAGCCAGAGCCTGACATGGTAGCCGTCACCGAAACGCTCGCGCCGCGCTGGTACGCGTGTTACACGCGATCCCGGCACGAGAAGCGTGTCGACCAGCGTCTGCGCAGCCAGGGGATGGAGGTGTTCCTTCCCACGGTCGCCCGGGTCCGCCAGTGGCACGACCGCGAGAAGGTCGTGGAGTGGCCCCTGTTTCCCGGTTACGTGTTCGCGCGATTCGGGCTGGACGCTCTCGCCCGGGTCCTGGGCACGCCGGGGGTCGCCACGGTGGTTCGCTTCAACGGACGGCCCGTGGCCATCCCGGAGCACGAGATCGAGAACGTGCGGCGACTGGCCCACGGGCTCGGTCGTGCCGACGCCGATCCCGAGCCGGTGCCCATGGTGGAGACCGGCCGGCCCGTCCGGATCACGTCCGGGCCTCTCGAGGACGTGCGCGGCATCGTGGCCGAGCACCGCGGTCGGGACCGGCTTCTCATCACCGTCGGGCTGCAGTCGATCGGCCAGGGCATGAAGGTCGAGGTCGATGCCGGCCTGGTTGAACTCCTAGAGATCGAGGACCGATGACCGATAAGACGATGGATCGGTGGAGAAACGACAGGGCCGTGGTGTGCGGCGCCGGTGGGTTCATCGGCGGGCACCTGGTGGCCGACCTGTTGCGCAAAGGCTACACTGACGTGGTGGCCGTGGACAAGAAGCCGCTGGAGCACTGGTTCCAGCTCCACGAGGCGGCGGACAACCGGCGGCTCGACCTGAGCCTGCGGGAGAACGCGTACGAGGCGCTCGAGGGCGCGGCGCTGGTGTACAACCTGGCGGCCGACATGGGCGGCATGGGCTTCATCGAGAACAACAAGGCCCTGTGCATGCTGAGCGTGCTGATCAACACCCACCTCCTGGAGGCCGCGCGGGACCATGGGGTCGAGCGCTACTTCTATTCTTCGTCGGCGTGCGTCTACAACGCCGACAAGCAGAAGAGCGCCGACGTGGTTCCGCTCAGGGAGGAGGACGCCTACCCGGCCATGCCCGAGGACGGCTACGGGTGGGAGAAGCTGTTCAGCGAGCGGATGTGCCGCCACTTCCGTGAGGACTTCGGCGTGGAGACGCGCGTGGCGCGCTTCCACAACGTGTACGGGCCGCTGGGCACGTACGACGGCGGACGGGAGAAGGCGCCGGCGGCGCTCAGCCGCAAGGTGGCCGAGGCGAAGCTGGGCGGGGCGCGCGAAATCACCATCTGGGGCGACGGAGAGCAGACGCGCAGCTTCATGTACATCGACGACTGCCTGAAGGGCACCCAGAGGATCGCCCACAGCGACATCGTGGAGCCCCTCAACCTGGGCAGCGACGAGCTGGTGACGATCAACGGGCTGGTGAGCCTGGTGGAGGAGATCGCGGACATCGAGCTCGAGCGAGAGTACGATCTCACCAAGCCGCGTGGAGTGATGGGGCGCAACAGCGACAACACCAGGATCCTGGCGGAGCTGGGGTGGGAGCCCGGCATCCGGCTGCGGGAGGGCATGGAGAAGACCTACCGGTGGGTGGAGCAGCAGGTCTCCAGGGACCGCGAGGCGAGGGCGGCGGGCGAGGCCCGGCACTCCGTGTACGCGCTGCCGTGAGCTCGACCCCGGCGACGGCGCGACGGGAGGGCCCACCCGCGAAGGCGGAGGAGTCCAGCCCCACCGAGGTCCGGATCGAGCCTTCCACGGGCTGGATCTCGCTGAACCTCAAGGAGCTGTGGGAGTACCGCGAGCTCCTCTACTTCCTCACGTGGCGCGACATCAAGGTCCGCTACAAGCAGACCGTGCTGGGAGCGGCCTGGGCCATCATCCAGCCCTTCTTCACGATGGTGGTGTTCAGCCTGTTCTTCGGGAAGCTGGCCAAGGTCCCGTCGGACAACGTGCCCTATCCGATCTTCAGCTACGCCGCCCTGGTGCCGTGGACGTTCTTCGCCAACGGCCTCACGAGCTCGTCGAACAGCGTGGTGGGGAGCCGCAGCCTGGTGACCAAGATCTATTTCCCCCGGCTGCTGGTCCCTCTCGGAACGGTGACCTCCGGGGCCGTGGACTTCGTGCTGGCGTTCATCGTCCTGCTGGGCATGATGGTGTTCTACGGCATCGCGCCCACGGCCAACGTGGTGTGGCTGCCGGTCCTCCTCGTCCTGGCGTTCATCACCTCCCTGGGCGTGGGACTGTGGTTCTCGGCTCTCAACGTCCAGTTTCGTGACGTGCGCCACGTGGTGCCGTTCATCACGCAGTTCTGGCTGTTCGCGACCCCGGTGGCCTGGGCCAGCTCCATGCTGCCCCAGCCGTGGCGCACCCTGTACGCGATCAACCCAATGGCGGGCGTGGTCGAGGGGTTCCGCTGGGCGCTGATCGGCACGAACACGCAGCCCGGACCGATGATCGCGGTGTCCTCCGTGGTGGCCGTGTGCCTCCTGGTGTCGGGCGCCTTCTACTTCCGGCGCATGGAGCGAACCTTCGCCGATGTGGTTTGAGGGGAAATGAACGACATCGCCGTACAGGTCCGCGGCCTCGGCAAGAAGTACCGGATCGGGGCGCTCGAGGAGGGTCGTCGCACCCTGCGCGAGACCCTGACCGACTCGCTCGCCGCACCGTTCCGGAAGGCGGGGAGCCTCCTGAGCGGCAACGCCTCGGGCGCGGCCGGCATGGAGGAGGAGATCTGGGCCCTGAAGGACATCTCCTTCGACGTGCCCAGGGGGCAGGTCCTGGGCATCGTCGGCAAGAACGGCGCGGGTAAGAGCACGCTCCTCAAGGTCCTCTCCCGCATCACCGAGCCGACCGAGGGGGTCATCGAGATCCGGGGCCGGGTCGGGTCGCTGCTCGAGGTCGGGACGGGCTTCCACCCGGAGCTCACCGGTCGCGAGAACGTCTACCTGAACGGGGCCATCCTGGGGATGACCCGCGTGGAGATCGACGCGAAGTTCGACCAGATCGTGGCGTTCGCCGAGGTCGAGCGCTTCCTGGACACGCCGGTCAAGTACTACTCGAGCGGCATGTACGTGCGGCTGGCGTTCGGGGTGGCGGCGCACCTCGAGCCCGAGATCCTGGTGGTGGACGAGGTGCTGTCGGTCGGGGACGCGGCCTTCCAGCAGAAGTGCCTGGGCAAGATGGGGGACGTGGCCCAGTCCGGCCGGACCGTCCTGTTCGTGAGCCACAACATGGGTGCGGTCACCGACCTGTGCGACCGGGCCATCCTGCTCGAGGGCGGACAGGTCACCATGGATGACGGGCCGGCCGAGGTCGTGAGCCACTACCTGACCTCGGGGGGGGAGACCTCGGCCGAGTGGCAGAGGCCGGAGTCCGACGATGAGGAGCCCGCCGAGGCGGCCATCCAGCGCGTGCGGATCCTCTCCCGGGACGGCGACCCCGAGGCTGTCATCCCCTTCAACCAGCCGTTCGATGTCGAGATCGAGTACGAGATCCGCGAGCCGACCCGGGACCTGGTCATCGTGGCCGGACTGTGGAGCTACCGGGGCTTCCTCTGGCAGTCGTGGGACACGGACACGACCGGGCTGCGCGGCAAGGTCCGGGAGCCAGGCTCCTACGTGTCCCGCTGCCGCGTGCCGGCGGGCCTGGTGCGGCCGGGCCGCTACAGCGTCACGGTCGTGGCGCACGTGCCGAACGTCGAGGCGGTCGATTCGTGGCACCACGTGCTGACCTTCGACGTGTCGCAGGTCGGCTTCCGCTTCGATCAGGACCGGGCCGGCTCGATCACGCCCGTGCTCGAATGGGAAGTGACGCGGAAGGACCGGTCCGCACCCACCCTCGAGGCGACGCGGTCGTGAGGGGCGGCCGGGCGGCATCCGAACGGATCGAGGGCATCGACAACGCGAAAGCACGGACGTGGAGAGGAGCATGAAGGCGATCATACTGGCCGGCGGGTTCGGGACGCGCCTGTCGGAGGAGACGCACCTCAAGCCCAAGCCGATGGTCGAGGTGGGGGGGAAGCCCATCCTCTGGCACATCATGAACATCTACGCCACGCACGGCGTGAAGGAGTTCATCATCGCCCTGGGCTACAAGGGCGAGCTCGTGAAGGAGTACTTCGTCAACTATTACGCCTTCAACAACGACATCTCGGTGGACCTGCGGACGGGCGACACGACCATCCACGACGGCAACCAGCCCGACTGGAAGGTCCACCTGGTGGACACGGGGCTCCACACCCAGACGGGCGGGCGCCTCAGGCGTCTGCGGCGATGGCTCGGCGACGACGAGCTCTTCCACTTCACCTACGGGGACGGCGTCGCCGACCTCGACCTCGGCGCCCTCCTCGACTTCCACCGCTCGCACGGCAAGCTCGGGACGGTGACCACGGTCCGAACCCCGGCGCGCTTCGGGCGCCTGGGGCTGGACGGGGACCGGGTGGCCGACTTCCACGAGAAGCCGGAGACGTCCGAGGGCTGGATCAGCGGCGGGTTCTTCGTCCTCCATCCCGGCGCCATTGAATACATCGACGGCGACGAGTCCGTGTGGGAACGCGACCCCGTGGAACGCATGGTCTCCGCGGGCGAGCTCATGGGCTTCCGGCACTATGGTTTCTGGTCGTGCATGGACACGCTCCGGGAGAAGAACATGCTGGAGGCCGCCTGGGAGAGCGGTGACGCTCCGTGGCGCATCTGGGACCGGAGCGGCGAGCCCCCCCCGGTGCACCGTCATCCCGAGCCTCGGCCGTCGGCGGTCCGATGATCGGGCCGCGAACGTCCGGTGCGGCGTTCCGGCGGACCCGGAGCTGAGGTCCGGACGCAGGGACCATGGCGAACGCGTCGAAGCCCGTCGTCACGATCGGCATCCCCGTCTTCAAGCGGTTCCGCTTCCTGCCGGACGTCCTCCGGTCGGTGGCGGAGCAGGACTACCCGGACATCGACCTCCTGGTGTCCGATAACGGGGAGAACGGGCCGGAGCTCGAGGAGCTGGTGCGGAGCCATTATCCGCGACCGTTCCGCCTGCGCCGGAACCCGGTCACCGAGCCGGTCATGTCCCGGCACTTCAACCAGATGGTGGAAGCCGCGCAAGGGAAGTACTTCGTCCTTCTGTGCGACGACGACGAGCTGGGGCCCCGCTTCGTCTCCTCCCTCGTCGAGATCCTGGAGCGGGATCCGGAGGTGGGGGTCGGCATTCCGCGCGTGGAGGTGATGGACGAGGAGGGCAACCCCGAGCCGCGCGAGCACTCTTTTCCCCCCTCCGAGGTGTTCAGCGGCCTCGAGCTCGTCCGCATGTGGGTCCGGAAGCGCGTCCGTTTCTGGACCTTCGTGACGACCCTGGCCCGCACGCAAGACATCCTGGACCTGGGCGGTTACCCGCCCATCCCGGAGGCCGACGACAACACGATGGTCGTCAAGCTGTCCCTGGGTCGGAAGGCGGCCTTCTCGCGGGAGGCGGAGTTCCGGAACCGATGGTACGAAACGAGTGCGGGGCTGTCGCTGGCTCCGGAGGAGCTGGCGGAAGACATGCGGAAGTGGATCCACGTGCTGGACACCGACCCCGTGTTCCGGGAGTTCGCCCGCCGGCGTCCGGGGGAATGGAAGGAGATCCACGACCTCCTGGTAGAGCAGGCGTGGAGGAACTTCCGGTACCGGTGGGTGACCCTGTACCGGGAGCGCATGGAGCCCCTGGAGTGGCTCCGGGCGGGATTCACCATGCCGTTCATCCCGGCCTACTACCGGTGGCTGTTCGCCTATCTGTTCCGGACCGGCCTGCGGGCCACCGGACGACGCCTGGTGGGGTCCCGTGGCTGACGGGCCGGCGGTCACGGTCATCGTCCCCACCCACGATCGGGCGGAGCTTCTCCCCCGGGCGGTAGGATCGGTGCGCGCTCAGACGCTGGACGACTGGGAGTGCCTGCTCGTGGACGACGGCTCCACCGACGAGACCCCGCGCGTGGCGGCGGAGCTCGCGGCGGAGGACCGGCGGATCCGCTACCTCCGCGGATCCCACGCGGGCATTGTCGGGAACCTGAACCGGGGAGTGGACGCGGCGCGCGGCGAGTGGGTGCAGATCGTCGACGACGACGACCGGATCCACCCCGACAAGCTGGGATTCCAGCTGGAGTGGGCCGAGCGGCACGGCGTGCCCGCCGGTCCGGCCGTGCTGTACGGCGACTACGTGGTCGTGCGGTCGGCGCCGGACGGCACGGAGCGGACCCGGACCCAGGTCGTGGGGGAGCGCTCGGTCGAGGAGCTGCTGCACGGCATGATCCGCTGGAACGGCGGCTCCGACGCGCCGCTCCGGCAGGGCAGCCCGCTCGTGCGGCGCTCCGTGTTCGAGCGGACGCGCTTCGACACCCGGGTGAGCTCCTACGTGGACACCAAGTTCTACATGGACCTGCTGCTGCGCGGCGTGCCCTTCTTCTACACGCCGATCGCCGGCTACTACCAGTACCTGCACGACGGCAACTACACATCGGCGGCGGACAGGAGTCGGCGGCAGTACGTCCGTTACCTGGACCTCCTCTCCACGGAGGCGCCCGAGCTGGTCGCGGAGTCGCCGCGCTTCGGCTTCCTGGCGTCCCACGCGTTGAGCGACCACGACCTGGACGCGCTCCGCGACCTGCTGCGCATCGCCCGGCGCACCCCGTACCGCGCGCAGATCTCCGCCGGGTCGGGGACCACGGACGTGGGTCCGCTGCTGCGGTGGGCCGCGCGGCTCCGCTGCCCGGCGTTCGTCGTCCCGTACCTGGCGCGGCTACGCGGCCTCGTGCGGCGTGCCGACCACCAGTTCCTGCCGCATTCCTGACCGAACCCCGACACAGAGGAGCTCCGTGGCCGACCTGCAGCAACCCGAATGGGCCTACTTCGAGGGAGACGTCCGTCCCTGGAGCGAGGCGGTCCTCCACGTGGACAGCGAGGCGGTGAAGCGCGGCCTCAACGTGTTCGAGGGCATGAAGGGCTACTGGAGCGCGGATGGCTCCGAGTTCGGGGTCGTCGCTCTCCCCCGGCACTTCGCCCGGCTGCAGCGGTCGGCGCGTATCCTCCACGTGCCGTGCCCGGTGGGACCGCGGGAGTTCGAGGAGGCGTGCCGGAAGCTGGTGGGTCGGCTGATCGGGCCCGACCGGGACATGTGGGTTCGGGCCACCCTGTTCGTGACCGAGGGCCACTGGGGCGAGGACGACCGCTCCGACCTCGTGCTCACGGCCTTCCACCAGCCCAAACAGCGACCCGAGCCCATCGCTCTCGGCGTGAGCACGTGGCAGAGAGCCAGCGACGTCACCGTGCCTCCCAGGGTCAAGGCCGGAACCAACTACCAGGTGTCGAGGCTGGCGCGCATCGAGGGCCGGGGACGCGGGTACGGGGAGATGGTGCTCCTCAACCGCGCCGGCCGGGTCTCGGAGGCCACGGGCTCCTGCGTGCTCGTGGTGCGCGGCGGGACGGTGTTCACGCCGCCGGCCACCGAGGGGGTGCTCGAGAGCATCACGGTGGACATCATCGAGGCGTTGTGCGGGTCGCTGGGCATCCCGTTCGTACGGCGCCCCATCGACCGCACCGAGCTCCAGGTCGCCGACGAGCTCGGGGTCGCCGGCACCCTGGCCGAGATCGTGAAGGTGCACCGGTTCGAGGAGTTCGATATGCCGGAGCACACCCCGATCCTCGACGCCATCGCCGACCGCTTCTGGGCCGCCGTCCGCCAGGAAGATCCACACGAGGCCGTGGACCTCACCGTCCTGGCCCGCCGGTCCGAACTGTCCTGACAGAGCCGAGAATTCCATGAACATAGACGGCCGATCCGAGACCGCCGCCGGCGTCGCCGCGGCGGACCGAGTCCCGACTCACGCACCGCCGTGCCGCTTCTGCGGCGCGCCGCTCACGCGGACCGTCGTGGACCTGGGCATGTCGCCGCTGGCCAACGCGTACCTGGAGCCCGAGCAGCTGGGAGAGGGAGAGATGTTCTATCCGCTGCACGCCCGGGTGTGCGAGGACTGCTTCCTCGTCCAGCTCGAGAAGTTCGAGCAGCCCGAGGTCATCTTCGGCGACTACGCGTACTTCTCCTCGTACTCCGACAGCTGGCTGAGGCACGCCGAGGCGTACGTGCGGATGGCCACCGAGCGCTTCGGCCTCGGACCGGACAGCCTGGTGGTCGAGCTGGCCAGCAACGACGGCTACCTCCTCCAGTACTTCATGGAGCGGAGCGTCCCGGTGCTGGGCGTCGAGCCGGCCGCCAACGTGGCGGCGGCGGCCGAGGAGAGGGGGATCCCCACCCGGGTCCGTTTCTTCGGGGAGGCGATGGCACGGGACCTGGCGGAGGAGGGGCTTCGCGCGGACCTCATCATCGGGAACAACGTCCTGGCGCACGTGCCCGAGCTGAACGATTTCGTGACGGGCATGAAGCGCCTCCTGAAGCCGCGTGGCGTGATCACGATGGAGTTTCCCCACCTGGTGCGGCTCATCGAGGGAAACCAGTTCGACACGATCTACCACGAGCACTTCTCGTACTATTCCTTCCTCACCGTGGAGCGGATCTTCGCCGCCCACGGCCTCACCCTGTTCGACGTGGACGAGCTTCCCACGCACGGCGGCTCCCTGCGGATCTACGGCCGGCACGAGGAGGACGACTCGCACCCGGTGGGGGAGAGGGTGGGGGCGCTCCGGGCCCGCGAGCGAGAGGGCGGCTACGACACCCTGGCGCCCTACCTGGCCTTCGGGGAGCGGGTGAACCAGACCAAGCGGAAGCTGCTCTCCTTCCTGGTGGGGGCCAAGAACGAGGGGAAGTCGATCGTCGGCTACGGGGCCGCGGCCAAGGGCAACACGCTCCTCAACTACTGCGGCGTGCGCACCGACTTCCTGGACTACGTGGTGGACCGCAGCCCCCACAAGCAGGACCGCTACCTCCCCGGAACCCGCATCCCGATCGTGGCGCCCGAGAGGATCGCCGAGACCCGGCCGGACTACGTGCTCATCCTGCCCTGGAACCTGCGCGACGAGATCGCCGGGCAGATGGAGCACGTCCGCGAGTGGGGCGGGAAGTTCGCCGTGCCGATCCCGGAGGTGACGGTCTTCTGATGTCCCGGACGACCGAGACCGGCCGTCGGCCTGTGGCCGGGGACGCCGGCGCGGACGCGCCGGGCGAGGACCCGGGCGCCGCCCTGCACGCGTTCGCATCCGAGCTGTTCCCGATCTGCCGCAGCCTGACCGGCGAGGGGGTCCGTGAGACGCTGAGGCGGATCGGCGAGCGCATTCCCCTCGAGGTGAGCGAGGTCCCGACCGGCACGCGGGTCCTGGACTGGACGGTGCCGCGGGAGTGGAACATCCGGGGCGCCTGGATCCGGGGACCGGCCGGCGACACGGTGCTGGATTTCGCCGACTCCAACCTGCACGTGGTCGGCTACAGCGTCCCCGTACACGCCACCCTGGACCGGGCGGAGCTGGCCGCGCGGGTGCACACGCTCCCCGACCATCCGGACTGGATCCCGTACCGGACCTCCTACTACGAGGAGACGTGGGGCTTCTGCATGGAGCACCGGCGGTTCGAGGCGCTCCCGGAAGGCGAGTACGAGGTCCGGATCGATTCCACGCTACAGGACGGCAGCCTCACCTACGGCGAGTGCGTCCTGCCCGGCTCGACCGGCCAGGAGGTCCTCGTCTCCTGCCACGTGTGCCACCCGTCCCTGGCCAACGACAACCTGTCGGGCATCGCGGCGGCCACCTGGCTGGCCGCCGACCTGGCCGCGCGGGAGCACCGGTACACGTACCGCTTCCTGTTCGTCCCGGGGACGATCGGGTCGATCGCGTGGCTGGCGCGCAACGAGGACACGGTGGACGCCGTGCGCCACGGCCTCGTGCTGGCCGGGGTGGGCGACGGAGGGGCTGTCAACTACAAGCGTAGTCGACGAGGGGGCGCCGTGGTCGACCGCGCCGTCGAGCACGTGCTCGCGCACCGGGAGTCGCCCTCGGCCATCCGGGACTTCATGCCGTACGGATACGACGAGCGACAGTACTGCTCGCCGGGCTTCGACCTGCCGGTGGGCTGCCTGATGCGGACGCCGTGGGGCGAGTATCCCGAGTACCACACGTCGGCGGACGACCTGGACTTCCTGCGGCCCGAGGGGCTGGCCGACACGCTGGACACCCTCCTCGAGGTCGTGGAGGTGCTGGAGGGGAACCGGACCTACCGGAACCTGAGCCCGAAGGGCGAGCCCCAGCTCGGGCGGCGCGGCCTGTACGACGCCGTCGGCGGCCGGGTGGATCGCCGCAGCGCCACGCTGGCGCTGCTCTGGGTCCTGAACCAGTCGGACGGGGAGCACGACCTGCTGGCCATCGCCGAGCGGGCGGGGATGGAGTTCGAGCTGGTGCGCTGGGCCGCCGACCGGCTGCTCGAGGCGGACCTGCTGGCCGAGGTCGACGCGGAGGCGGGGGCATGACCTACGACTTCACGGTCGTGGGCGGCGGCATCGTGGGGCTGTCGACGGCCCTCGAGCTCACGCGCCGCTATCCGCGCGCGTCGACCCTCGTGCTCGAGAAGGAACCGGGGTGGGCGGCGCACCAGAGCGGGCACAACAGCGGGGTCATCCACTCGGGCATCTACTATCCGCCCGGGAGCCTCAAGGCTCGCTTCTGCACCGAGGGCCGCCAGGCGACGATCGACTTCTGCGAGGAGCAGGGGATTCCCTGCGAGGTGTGCGGCAAGGTCATCGTGGCCACCCGGGAGGAGGAGCTCCCCCACCTGGCGGAGCTGGAGACCCGGGGCCGCGCCAACGGCCTCGAGGTCCGGGTGCTGGGACCCGAGGAGCTGCGCGAGGTCGAGCCGCACGTGCGGGGACTCCGCGCGCTCCACGTCCCCGCCTCCGGCATCGTGGACTACCGGCTGGTGGCGGCGGCGTTCGCGCGGATCGCCGGGGAGCGGGGCGCGGACCTGCGGACCGGCGCCGGCCTGCGCGTCGGTCCGCGTCATGCCGGACGGGCTGGCTCTGGAGACGGCGGCCGGGTCGTTCACCACGCGCTTCCTGGTCAACTGCGCCGGGCTGTACGCGGACCGCGTCGCCGCCATGTTGGGCGCGCGCCCGCCGGCCAGGATCGTGCCCTTCCGGGGGGAGTACTTCGAGCTGGTCGAGGGGCGTCGGAGCCTGGTCCGGAACCTCATCTACCCGGTGCCGGACCCGGACCTCCCCTTCCTGGGCGTTCACTTCACGCGCTCGATCGACGGGGCGGTGCACGCCGGGCCGAACGCCGTGCTGGCCCTGAGCCGCGAGGGGTACGGGTGGGGTGACGTGAGCCTGAAGGACACGGCCGAGTCCCTGGCCTACCCGGGCTTCTGGAGGCTCGTCGCCCGGTTCCCGGCGGTGACGGCCATGGAGCTGCACCGGTCGCTCAGCAAGCGGCGCTTCGCGAAGAGCCTCCAGAGGCTCATCCCCGCGGTGCGGGCGGCGGACCTGGTGCCCGGCGGCTCCGGCGTGCGGGCGCAGGCCCTCACGCCGAAGGGCGAGCTGGTGCACGATTTCCTCATCGTGCCCGCCGAGCGCTCGATCCACGTGTGCAACGCCCCATCGCCGGCGGCCACGGCCGCCCTGCCCATCGGGCGGTCGGTCGTGGACCGCATTCCCGAATCGTTCACTTCAGGGGCACGGAGCCGACACTCCGCGTCCGGGAGCGCCTGACATGAAGGTCCTGGTGACAGGAACGGAAGGATACATCGGAGCCGTCCTCACGCCCCTCCTCGCGGGGAGGGGACACCACGTGGACGGGCTGGACACGTGCTTCTATACCGGGGGCCTGCTCTATCCCCGGGAGGACGGGTTCGAGACGGCCCTGCGCAAGGACATACGGGAGATCGAGGCGGAAGACCTGGCCGGCTACGACGCCGTGGTCCACATGGCCGAGCTCTCCAACGATCCGCTCGGCCAGCTCAACCCCGAGGTGACCTACCGGATCAACCACGAGGGCAGCCTGCGCATGGCGCGGAAGTGCCTCGAGGCGGGCGTGCAGCGCTTCGTGTACACGTCCTCGTGCAGCGTATACGGCGTCGCCGAGAGCGACCTGGTGGACGAGACGTCCGAGCCCAACCCGCAGACGGCCTACGCGCGGTGCAAGGTGCTGGTCGAGCGCGACGTGGGAGCCATGGCGGGCGACGACTTCTCACCGACCTTCCTGCGCAACGCGACGGCGTTCGGGCCCTCGCCGCGCATGCGCTTCGACATCGTCCTCAACAACCTGGCCGGACTGGCGTGGACCACGGGCCAGATCAAGCTGATCAGCGACGGGACGCCGTGGCGTCCCCTCGTGCACGTCGAGGACATCGCCCGGGCCATCGCCTGCTCGATCGAGGCGCCGCGCGAGGCCGTGCACGGCAAGGTGTTCAACGTGGGCGACTCGGAGCAGAACTACCGGATCCGCGAAGTGGCGGAGATCGTGTCGGAGGCGTTGCCGGGCTGTCGCCTCACGATCGGCGAGAGCGACGGCGACAACCGCAGCTACCGGGTCTCCTTCGAGAAGATCAACGGCGAGCTACCGGGCTTCCGTTGCGAGAAGGACGCGCGCACGGGCGCCCGGGAGCTCATGGAGGTATTCGAGAGGATCGACCTGTCGCGCGAGGTGTTCGAAGCGCCGCCCTTCACGCGGCTCAGGGAGCTCGAGAAGCTGCTGGCCGCGGGCGAGCTCGACGGGGAGCTCCTGTGGACCGAGGCGAGGCCGGCCGTCGCCGGATGATCTTCAGGGAGACCGCCATCGCCGGAGTCCGCGTCGTCGAGGTCGAGCGCCTGGAGGACGAGCGAGGCTTCTTCGGCCGGACGTGGTGCGCGCGGGAATTCGAGGAAGCCGGCCTCTCGCCCCGGTTGGCGCAGTGCAGCCTGTCGTTCAACCGGCGCCGCGGCACGCTCCGGGGGCTCCACTATCAGGCGGCCCCGCACCGGGAGGCCAAGCTGGTCCGCTGCACCATGGGCTCGATCCACGACGTGGTCGTGGACCTGCGGCGTGATTCTCCGACCTGCCTGGAGAACGTGACGATCCTCCTCAGCGCGGAGAACCGGAGGGCGATCTACGTGCCGGAGGGATGCGCACACGGGTTTCAGACGCTGGAGGACGACACCGAGGTGTTCTATCAGATGACGGAGTTCTACGAGCCGTCCGCCGGTCGCGGCGTGCGCTGGAACGACCCTGCCCTGGGCATCGCGTGGCCGCTGGAGCCGACGGTGATCTCGGAGCGGGACCGGACCTATCCACCACTGGGAAGCGGTGCCGGGCCGACCGGGGGAAGCCCGGCGTGAGCGGCGTCGAGGGTGGCGGGAATCGGGCGGAGATCCTGGGCCTGGTGCCCGCCGCCGGGCTCGGGACGCGGGTGGCCTCGCTGCCCTGCAGCAAGGAGATCTTCCCCGTGGCGCTCGGACCGCGATCCGGCGGGGCGGGCCTGCGCGTGCGGGTGGCGTGCGACGACGTGCTCGAGGCCATGCGGCTGGCCGGCGTGGACCGGGTCTACATGGTCCTCCGGGACGGCAAGTGGGACATCCCGGCCTACCTGGGGGACGGCCGCGCGCGCGGCGTGCACCTGGCCTACCTGATGATGGGCGCGCCGTGGGGCGTGCCGTTCACCCTCGACCAGGCCTACCCGTTCGTCCGGGGGCGACGCGTGGTGTGCGGGTTCCCGGACATCCTGCTCCGGCCGACGGACGTGTTCACCCCACTGCTGGATGCGATGGATGCGTCGGGGAGCGATGCGGTGCTGGCGCTGTTTCCGGCGGGAGATCCCGAGCTCGTGGACATGGTGGAGGTGGACGGCGAGGGCCGGATACGGCGGATCCAGGTCAAGCCCGGTCCCGAGCGGCTGACCCACACCTGGGGCGCGGCCGCCTGGGGCCCGGCCTTCACGGAGCTCCTGCACCGGTTCGCCCGCGAGACCGCATCCCGGGGGAGCGAAGCCCCAGCGGGGCCGGAGGAGCGGCACCTGGGTGACGTGATCCAGGTCGCCCTGGATGAAGGACTGAGCGTGGACGGCGTACCCTTCCCCGGCGGGGGGTACGTGGACGTCGGAGTGCCGGAGAACCTGCTGGACGCATTCGAGATCGGGGAGGGTGCCTGATGCCGCGACCCACCATGACGCTTCCGAGACCGACGCGGGCCCGCCTGCGAGCCTTCTGGCTCACCGGCGACGGGCTGGTCGGGACGGCCCTCGAAGCGGGCGCGCTGCGTCTGGGACCGCACTGGGTCGCGATCGCCCTCCCGGTCGGGCTCGTGGTCACGGGCCTCACGGGCTGGTTCGATCCCGACCTCGTCCGGCCGGTCTACGAACGCTGGAACGATCTGGCGCGCGTCGCCAGGCATGCCCTGCGGATCTGGATCCTCCTCCTCGCCTTCCAGGTGGTCCGCACCGTCGGCCGTACCGGGGCCGCGGACGGAGCGGACGGCACCCCACGGTCGGGATCGGGCTGGAGGCCACGCGAGACGACGGAGCGGCGGGCGTATCCCGCTCCTTCCCCCTTCCCGGCGTGGTCCGGGTCCAGGGGCTGGGCCGCCGAGCTGAGGGCGTGGGCACGCCGGTCGGGGAGACCCTGGGTCCTGGCGCTGGTTCCCTACCTGTGGCTCCTGAGGGCGCTCGGCGGCCGCTTCGGCGGAGGCCCCGCCGGCCACAACTACACGCTGTATTGAGACCGTGACCGTACGGGCGAAGCGGCGATCGACGGCGACGGGCGCGGTGTCCCACGGCGAAGCGGCCGTCGGGGAGACCGGGGCCGCCATCCTGGCCTTCGGGGCCTCCCTGGCGGGCCTGCTGCTGGCGCTGCCGGCGCTGCTGCTCACCGCACCCTTCTGGCTGGTTGGAACCCTGACCGAGTGGCTGGGGGAGGCGCTCGGCCGACGACCGCTCCCGTGGGATGCCCTCATCGAGTTCGACTCACGGGCAGGCTGGCGGCCCCGTCCCAACATGAGCACGTGGGCCGGCGACCTGAACCAGGACACCTTCCGCATCTCGACCGACGGCGACGGCTGGCGAGGTCGCGCCACGCTGGATTCGGCGCAGGTGGTGGTGTTCGGGGACTCCTTCGCGCAGGGCTTCGGGGTCGACGACCGCGACTTCTTCGCGGACCTGCCGACGAAGGTCGAGGTCAAGGCGGTCGGCTGCGCCGGCTACAACATGCTCCAGTCGCGGCGCTGGATGGAGGCCTACGCGGATCGTCTGCGCGGCAAGCTCGTCGTGTGGCTGCTCTACCTGGGCAACGACCTGGAGGACGACCTCAATCCGGCCGTGGGCCGCTACCGGCAGCCTTTCCTGCGCTCCTCGGACGGCGGCGTCACCTGGTCGGAAGTCGACGGGCACGTGAGTCCGGAGCCGTGGACGGCCTCCTCGCAGGAGGGCAGCAGGGCCGGCTACGTGGAGCTGTGCCGCGGCGGATTCCACGCGCGGCGCGCCCTGGCGGCGTTCGAGTCACGTGCTGGGCCGGGGGGCGGACGTGTGTTCGGCCGCGGGAGCGCGGCTCGTGCTGGTCACCGTGCCGGAGCTTTCGCCGGTCGCGCGACGGGAGATCGAGGAGGCCGCTGGAGGAGGGCCGCCGCCGGGAGGCGTTCGACGAGGCGCGCCTGGAGCGGGAGGTCGCCCGAGTCTGCGGCGAGCGCGGCGTCCCGGTCGTGCATCTCCGCGACTACCTGGACGGCCGCGACTACCTGGAGCGGGACTACCACTGGAACCCGAACGGCCACCGGAAGGTGGCCGGCGTCCTGGAGGCGCTGCATCGGCGGTTCGCGCGAGGAAGGGCTCGCGTGCCGGTGTCCGTCCGCGGCCGTGGATCGCTGGATCTCGGGGCCGCGAGGGGCGCGGGGGCGGCGGCGGGGAGGAGCGGTTGATCCGAGAGGTCCGATCGAAGCGGCGAGCGATCCCCATGAGCCGACCGACCCTGGTATTCCTGCACCTGCCCAAGACGGGGGGTTCCACGCTGGCTTCGATCATCCGGCGGTCGTACCACCCCAGGGAGCTCTATGAGGTGTACGGGGAGCCCCCGGATCCGGCCATCGAGGCCTTCGCCACCATGGCGCCCGAGCGGCGGGCCCACTACCGGGCCGTGATCGGCCACCTGAACCTGGGCCTCCGGGACCTGGTCCCCGGGCCGGTCACCATGGTGACCATGCTTCGGCACCCGGTCGATCGCGCGCTCTCGACCTACTACTTCATCCGCGAGCGTTCCAGCCACCCGCTCAACCGGACCCTCACGGATCCCGACATGAGCCTGGCGCGGGCCCTGGAGAGAGGGTTGACGACCGAGTTCGACAACCTGCAGACGCGTGTCCTCTCGACCGAGGGGATCGAGGACCCGGTGCCCTACGGCGCCTGCACGGCCGCCATGCTCGAGACGGCCCGGAGGAACCTGGAGGAGCGCTTCGCGGTCGTCGGGGTCACGGGCCGCTTCGACGAGACGCTCCTCCTGATGCAGGAGGCGGCGGGCTGGGAGGGCGTCTTCTACCAGCGCCGAAACGCCACCCGCGAGCGCCCGAGCTGCGGGGAGGTCCCGGAGGAGACCCGGGCGGCCATCCGGGAGCACAATCGTCTCGACCTGGCGCTGTTCGACTGGGTCACGGAGAGGCTCGAGCTCCGGATCGAGGAGGGGGGACCGGCGTTCCGGGAGCGGCTGGAGTCGTTCCGCCGCCTCAACGCCGCCGGAGGCCCTCTGGGCCGAATGGGCGCCCGCGTGCGCGCCCTCATGGGAGGAAGCTGAGACATGTCATCCGAGAACGGCAAGAGAGCCGGCGACGCGGTCTACATCCTGGGGATCTCCGCCCTGTTCCACGACTCGGCGGCGGCGCTGCTGCGGGACGGCCAGATCGTGGCGGCCGCCCAGGAGGAGCGCTTCACCCGCAAGAAGCAGGACGACGGGTTCCCGACGAAGGCGATCGAGTACTGCCTGTCGTGGGCGGGCATCGGGCCGGCGGACCTGGACGTGGCGGTATTCTACGAGAAGCCTCTCGTCAAGTTCGAGCGGCTCCTCGAGACGCACCTGGCCGTCTCGCCCGAGGGGTTCGAGCCGTTCCGCCGGGCCCTCCCGGACTGGTCCGTCCGCAAGCTCGACCTGCCGAACCTGCTCCGGACCGAGCTGGGCAGCGCGTTCGGCGGCGAGGTGTGCTTCGCCGACCACCACGAGTCGCACGCGGCGAGCGCCTTCTTCCCCTCGCCCTACGAGGAGGCGGCTATCCTGACGCTGGACGCCGTCGGGGAGTGGTCCACGAGCTCGCTGGGCTACGGGAAGGGCAACCGGATCACGCTGACGCACGAGATGCGGTTCCCGCACTCGGTCGGCATGCTCTACTCCGCGTTCACCTACTACACGGGCTTCAAGGTGAACTCGGGTGAGTACAAGCTCATGGGACTGGCCCCGTACGGTCGGCCGATCTACGCGGACCTCATCCGCGACCGCCTCATCGACCTTCGCGACGACGGGTCGGTGTGGCTGGAGATGGAGTACTTCGACTTCTGCCGCGGCCTCACGATGACCTCGGAGAAGTTCCACGACCTGTTCGGCGGCCCGCCCCGCCGCCCCGAGGCCCCGATCACGCAGAAGGACATGGACCTGGCGGCCTCCATCCAGGCGGTCACGGAGGAAATCGTGCTGCGGGCCGCGAACCACGTGCATGAACTCACGGGTATGGACTACCTGGTGATGGCGGGCGGGGTGGCCTTGAACTGCGTCGCCAACGGCCGGCTCCTGCGCGAGGGTCCCTTCGAGGACGTGTGGGTGCAGCCGGCGGCGGGAGACGCGGGCGGGGCGTTGGGCGCCGCGCAGCTCGTCTGGCACCACTACATGGACCGACCGCGAACCGCCGGACCCGGGGACAGCCAGCAGGGCTCCTTCCTGGGGCCCTCCTTCTCCAACGAGGACATCGGGCTGTTCCTGGACTCCGTGGGGGCGCGCTACGAGCGCATGGACGACGAGGACGCGCTCCTGGACCGGGTGGCGCGGATCCTGGACGAGGAGAAGGTCGTGGGCTGGTTCCAGGGACGCATGGAGTACGGGCCCAGGGCGCTGGGTCACCGGAGCATCATCGGGGACGCGCGCTCGACCCGGATGCAGCAGACCATGAACCTGAAGATCAAGTTCCGCGAGTCCTTCCGGCCCTTCGCCCCGTGCGTCCTGCGCGACCACGTGCACGAGGTGTTCGAGATGCGCGAGGAGGAGGACAGCCCCTACATGCTGTTCGTGGCGCCCGTCCGCCAGGAGCTACGCGCGACGCTGGGCGAGGAGGAGCGGCGGAAGCTCGAGGACCCGGACCTCAGGGTCCGCGTCGCCGTGCCGCGCTCGATCTACCCGGCGATCACGCACGTGGACTACTCGGCCCGCGTGCAGACCGTGGACCCGGAGCGTCACGGACGCTACGCCCGGCTCATGCAGCGGTTCTACGAGCGGACGGGCTCCCCGGTCATCGTCAACACGAGCTTCAACATCCGGGGCGAGCCGATCGTGTGCGACCCGGAGGACGCGTTCCGGTGCTTCATGGCGACTCACATGGACTGCCTGGTGCTCGAGAACTACCTCCTCCTCAAGGAGGACCAGCCCGCCGCCCTCTCGGAAGACACGGCGGCCTACCGGGATCAGTACGAACTCGACTGAGAAGGCCATGATCACACTGCCCGATCCTCCGTCCAGAGCCCTCGTGCGCGGAACCTGGCTCGTCCTGAGCCTCGGGGCCGGCGTGGCCACCGCCGTCATCCTGCTCGTGGCCGCAGCGCCGGCGTGGCCGCTGTGGGGTGCCGGCGTTCTGGCGACCCTTCTGGTGGCCGGTCGGGTTCGGCCGCGGCTCGGCCGGAGTGCCTATGGTGCCTGGCGGCGAGTGTGCGGTGGCGTGGGGCGCCGGGCGGGCTTCGTCCTCGAGCGGACCGCCTTCGCCATTCTCGCGATGGTGGGGTGGGCCGGCGGCGACGCGATGCGCCGGCCGGAGCCCGCGGCCTCGGGCTGGCGGCCGCGCTCCACGCTGGCGGTGGACGCCTATGCGAGCGCGGGGCCCGCGCCGACACCGAGCGTGGAGTCGGGCTGGGCGCGATCGCTGCTCTCCTGGGGACGGCGCTCCGGTCACGGGTGGGTGTGGGCCCTGATCCCCGTCCTGGCGCTCCAGCGCCTTATCCGGCCGTCCGTGCGGCGCTCGCTGGACGGTCGCAACTACACGCTCTATTGAGATGACCGAATCTTCGAGGGGCTGGAGAATGCCAGCGCGCCACGTTCTGGCCGGCGTGGCCGCGCTGGCCAGCCTGGTGGTCGTGATCCCGGTCGGCGCGCTGCTCCTGGCGCTGTGGACGGTATCGGCAGCGGCCCGCGGCCTCGCGCGTCTCACCACGCCCCGGACGGTCATGTGGGAGGAGCTCGTGACGTTCGAGCCCGACGTGGGATGGAAGCCCCGTCCCGGCCTGGACTGCCACGCGGAGGACCTGGCGGGCGACCCCTTCCATGTGGTCACGGACGCCTCGGGCTGGAGGGGCTCTGCGGGACTCGCGGACTCGGACCTGGTCGTGTTCGGGGACTCCTTCGTGTTCGGGTACGCGATGGACGACGAAGACCTCTACCTTCGCCACGCGGGGAAGGCCCGGGTGATGGCCATGGGCGCGCCGGGCTACAGCATGGTGCAGCCGGTCCTGTGGATGGAGAGGCTCGGAGATGGGCTGGCGGGCAAGCTCGTCGTGTGGATGGTGTACCTGGGCAACGACCTCTACGACAGCCTGCGGCCCTCCACGGACGGCTATCGCTCCCCGGCCGTCCGCCTGGCGGAGGACGGGTCTGGCCCGGCGATCGTCACCCGGCACGTGCGGGAGGGGAGGATAGGCTTCCCGCGGAACCGGGGCGTGGAGGCGTACATCGAGATGTGCAGCGGAGGACTGCTGTCGAGTCGGGTGTTCGCCGCCGCGGAGTACCTGGTCGAGCGTGGACGGAATGCCTGCCGCGCCGCCGGGGCCGACCTGGTCATCGTGTCGATCCCGGAGCTGTCGGCGGCTCCGCGGTCGATCATCGAGCGCGAGCTGGCCCGGGATGACGTGGCGGAGCGCTTCGACGAGGAACTCCCCGACCGGACGCTGGCGGCCATCTGCGAGCGTGCCGGGGTGGGGTTCGTCCCGCTGGCCGACCACATGGGGCCGGAGCACTACCTGGAGGTCGACTGGCACTGGAACCGTGCCGGACATCGGCGCGTGGGTCTCGTGCTGGGGGACCTGCACGAGCGCTGGCTGGACGGGCGCCTGTCGACCGGCCCGGGCGGGGCGGCGGACGTGCCCTCCGAGCCGCCGCCGTCGTCGGACGCGCGTACCTCGACCGCCGCGAGGGAAGCGTGAGTGACGCAGGTCTGAAGGTCCTTCACGTGAACACGCACGACACCCGCGGCGGCGCCGCCCAGGCCGCATGGCGCCTGCACCGGGCCTACGCGGCGCGGGGGATCACGAGCTGGATGGCTGTCAAGCGGAAGAGCAGCGAGGATCCCGGTGTGTTCGTGGTCCCCAACGAGCAGAATCGTCCGTGGCCCGCACGGGTTCTCCGAGCGATCGCGGGCCGGGTGGGGATGTCCAGCCCCGTGGCGCGAGCCACGGCCCGGACGCTGCGCCGGGTCGCCGAGCCAGCACGCTTCCGGGACATCCGTCGCGGCGTGGAGGACTTCCACTTCCCCGGTTCCTGGAAGCTGTTCGACCTCGTGCCCGGGAGCCCCGACCTGGTCCACTGCCACAACCTGCACGGGGGCTACTTCGACCTGCGCGCGCTTCCGATGATCGCGAAGAGGGCGCCCGTGGTGCTCTACCTCCACGACGCGTGGCTGCTGAGCGGGCACTGCGCCTACTCCTTTGGCTGCGAGCGCTGGAAGACGGGCTGCGGGGAGTGCCCCGACCTGACGATCCTCCCTCCGGTGCAGGCCGACGCCACGGACTACAACTGGAGAAGGAAGCGCGACATCTTCTCGGGCCTGCCGCTACACGTGGCCGCGCCGTCCCGATGGCTGATGGACCGGGTAGAGGCGTCCATCCTGGGTCCGGCCGTCCGCAGCGCGCGCGTCATCCCGCTCGGCATCGATCTTTCCGTCTTCCATCCGGGCGACCGCCGGCGCGCGCGCCGGCACCTGGGCCTGCCGGACGACGCCCGGGTCGTGCTGGTGGCGGCCGACGGGATCCGGACGAACAGCCGGAAGGACTTCGCCACGGCCCGGACGGCGGTGGCCGCGGCGGCACATCGGCTGGCCGCCGAGGGCGGCGAGCTCCTTCTGCTGGCGCTGGGGGAGGCGTCGTCCACGGAACGGATCGGACGTGCCACGGTGCGCTTCGTGCCCTACCAGGACGACCCGTCGATCGTAGCCGAGCATTACCGTGCGGCCGACCTGTACCTGCACGCGGCTCGGGAGGACAACTTCCCCTGCACGGTGCTGGAGGCTTTGGCGTGCGGCACCCCCGTGGTCTCCACGGCCGTCGGCGGCGTCCCTGAGCAGGTGCGCTCGCTGACGCCGGTGCCCGGGACCGCGGCCGCGAGGCAGGAGAAGGCCACCGGGACACTCGTGCCGCTCGGCGATCCGGATGCCCTGTCGGCCGCCATCGTCCGACTGCTCTCCGACGAGCCGCTCCGCAGCCGCCTGGCGCAGAACGCCGCACGCGACGCGCGGGACCGGTTCGACGTCGAGCGCTACGCCGACGACTTCGTGGCCTGGTACGGCGAGATCCTCAGGGGTGAGGCGGCCGGATGGCCGTGGCGCGAGGGGCACGCCGACGGGGCGACTCCCCGGAGCCTTCCGGTCGGCGGGTGACAGCCATGACGGACTCGACGGTGCCCAGGATCGAGGACCTGCCGCCCCCTCCGAAGGACCGGACCGGGTGGCCGTGGACGGAGGCGTCCGACCCGGTGCCGCCGACGATGCGCGACGGCACGGCGTGGCCTTCCATCACGATCGTGACGCCCTCCTACCAGCAGGCGGGGTTCCTGGAGGAGACGCTCCGCTCCGTGCTGCTGCAGGGCTATCCGAAGCTCGAGTACATCGTGGTCGACGGCGGCAGCACGGACGGGAGCGTCGACATCATCCGGAGCTACGCGCCCTGGATCACCCGCTGGGTCAGCGAGTCGGACGACGGGCAGAGCGACGCCATCAACAAGGGATTCCGCTGGGCCACGGGGAGCATCCTGGGGTGGCTGAACAGCGACGACACGTACCACCCCGGCGCCCTGGCCGAGGTGGCCGAGGCCATGCACCGGGCGGGCACGGAGATCGTGCTCGGCGCCATGGACAAGGTGCAGTTCGGCGACGGCGAGCCCCGGCTGGTGAAACGCTCCCTGCCGTGGGAAGGGGAGCCGTTCCACCGCTTTCCGATCTTCGAGGAGGGCGGTCCGGAGCCGCCTTCCACTTCTACCAGCCGTCGATGTTCTGGACCCGGCGGCTGTGGGAGGAGACGGGTGGGCTGGACGAACGCTACCACTACGTCATGGACCTGGAGTGGTGCAACCGGGCCCTGGCGACGGGCGCCCGCGTGGCGACGGTCGAGCGGCCGTGGACCCGCTTCGCGCTCCACTCCGGCTCCAAGAGCCAGGACCTCACCCATCTCCAGCAGGCCGAGCAGGTGACCATGTACTGGCGCCTGAGCCGGGAGCCTGGCTTCCGTCGGCTTCCCTGCCTCCTGTCGATGCTGAAGCCGGCCCAGGTGACCCTGACCCTCAGGGCCGACGCGGCGGCTAGGGAGGGTCGCCGGGCCCGGACGACGCTCCTGCGCAACGGTGCTCGGTTGCTGAAGGCCCTGCGCAGCCTGCCGGGTCTTGGCGGGGCCGGTCCGCTGGACGGGGCCCCGCGATCCTGAAGAACGAGGGCGACGTGTCCGCCCGGAGAATCCTGTACGTCCAGCAGTCGCCCGGCGGCGGGTCGGCGACGGGTCTGGCGGATATGGTCGCGGGCCTGGACAAGAGCGCGATTCGAGCCCGTCGTGCTGTGTTACGGCGCAGCCCGTTCTGCGACCGATACCGCGAGGCGGGCGCCGACGTCCGCGTGCTGGAGACGCGGGAGGCAGAGGTCGTGGCGCCGCTGCCGGATCGGTGAGGCAGGGCGGTCGGCCCGCTGCGCGACGCCACGGCCTCAGCGTGGTGAACCGGGTGGTGCGCCGGGATCTGCCCATGGCGCGGCACATCGCCAAGGTGATCCGGGACGGGGGCCCGGCTCTGGTGCACCACAACGACAATCCTCGCGGGGACCGGGCGTCGATCCTGCGGGCGCACGGCTGGTCGGTCTTCCACAGGTTGCCCACGTGCGGTTCATGCCCCGCTACTTTCGCCCCGTGGACCGAGTGCTGGGCCGGGTTCGTCGACCGCTTCGTGTTCGTGTCGGAGGCGGTCCGCAGGCACTTCCTGGACACCCTCGGGGGGCGGTGCGTATCGGGGCGAGGTGGTCTACGACTCCTTCGACCTGGCGCGGTTCGGGAACGTGGCGTCCGGGGAGGCCGAACGCGTCCGGAAGGAGCTCGGCGTTCCGCCTGGAACGGCGCTGGTTTCGAGCTTCGGCAGGCTGGTCGCGTGGAAGGGCCAGGAGGTGTTCCTCAGGGCCGTCGCCGAGGTGGCACGCAGCCATGGTGAGCTGCACGCGCTCGTGGTCGGAGAAGCGGCGGCGGGACCCGAGGGCCGGGCGTACGTGGAATCGCTGCACGATCTGGCGCGAGAGCTGGGAATGGAATCGCGGCTGACCTTCACAGGATTCCGCTCCGATGTCCCGGAGGTCATGGCCGCATCCGACGTGGTTGTGCACAGCTCGACCCAGCCGGAGCCATTCGGGCGCGTGATCGTGGAAGCCATGGCGGCCGGCCGGCCGGTCGTCGCCACCGCGGCCGGGGGCGTACCCGAGATCGTGGAGGCCGGATCGACCGGCCTCCTGACCGCTCCGGGCGACTTGCACGGCATGGCTGCGGCCATCGGAGAGTTGCTATCCAACCCGAACCGGGCCACGGACATGGCGGAGCGGGGTCGGGACAGTGTTCGAAATCGCTTCACCGCGGATCGCTTCGCGGAGCGACTCCACCGAATCTACGAGAGCACGCTGGCCGACCGCCGCGGCGGTCGATCCGCGACGCCCTGAGCGGCTGGGGCCGCTCTAACACCACAGGAAAGCAGGGGGAAGCATGCCGAGCACGCACGAACGTCATCATCGCGGCCCTGGCGCTGGTCGGGGGCGTGGCACTCCGGCCCGGCCCGGCCCACGCGCAGGGAGCGGTGGCACAGAGCGCCCTGGCGGCGCAGGACAGCCTCACGCTGCACCCCGGGGACCTGCTCCGCATCCAGGTATGGCCGGATGACAAGCTGGGGGGCGAGTTCACGGTGGAGGAGACGGGGATCGTGTACCTGCCGCTGCTGGGCGCCGTGCGCACGGGGGGCCTCCCGATCACCCGGCTCCGTGCCCAGCTCCGCTCCAGCTACGCCGAGGTCATGAAGAACCCCGTCGTCACCGTGACGCCGGTGTTCCACGTGGGCGTGCTGGGCGAGGTCCGGAGTCCGGGCGTGCAGCCGGTGACGCCCACGCAGACGCTCCTGGACGTGATCGGGATGGCCGGCGGGTTCACCAACAACGCGGACGAGAACAAGATCCGGATCATCCGGGCCGGCCAGGTGATCCACATCGACGCGTCGCGGGTCCTGAGTGGGGGCGAGGGCGCCGGCCAGGCCGCCCAGGAGCTGGCCAACCTGCATCTCCGGTCGGGCGACCAGATTCTCGTTCCCACGTCTGGTGGCCACGTCACGTTCACCGGCGTCATGAGCGTCATCGGCTCGATTGCGGCCGTCGGGTTCCTGATCGATCGGATCGCCCGGGGCAGGTGAGTCCTTCTCGCCGTCCACGCGTGCCCGGACCGGGCGAGCGCCGAAGGCGCTAGAGCGGCCGACATGTGGTGCGTGATTCCGGCGGCCGGCCGGGGGTCCCGGATGGGCCCGGCCGCCGCCGACCTTCCCAAGGCCCTGCTGAACGCCGGGGGACGTCCCCTCCTCGCCTGGCTCCTGGCCGGACTCGGCGCCGCGGTCACGGACGTGTGCGTGATCATCGACGCGGTTCCCGACAGGGAGGCCGAATTTCGGGAGACCCTGGCGCCTCACCTGGGGGGCGTGCGCCTCGAGTTCGCGATCCAGCCCGAGCCGCGCGGCGTGGGCGATGGCGTGCTTCGGGCGCGCGAGATCGTCCGCGGGCCATTCCTGGTCGTGATGGGCGATGGCTACTACGCCGCCCCCCTGGGACCGATGCTGGAGGGGTGGGACCGGTACGACGACGACGGCGCGGTGCTGGTCGAGCCACGGCGAAGCCACGGTGCGGAACCCGTCGGCTGGGTGCGCGCCCAAGCGGGACGCGTGCGCGAGATCTTCAAAGCGGTGGATCCGGGGACGGCCGACCTGCGCCTGGCCGGAGCGGCGATCCTGCCCGAGTCGGCGCTCTCCCTGGAGGTGCCCGATCCATCCGACCGCACGGGAGAGCTGGAGTTGGAGCAGTTGATCGCCGCGCTCGCGGCGCGCGGGGCGGAGTTCCGCGTGCTCCGCTACTCGGGCTGGCGGCGGAACGTGAACCACCCGAAGGACCTGGACCGCATCCGGCGGCGGCTGGCGCGGCGCGCGGCCGTCGGGGAACCGGATCCGGAGCTGCCCGATGAATCCAATGGGAGCGCAACGTGAATCGCTACAGGGAGATCGAAGAGGCGCTGCGGGACGCTCCGCGCGTGTGGCTGGTCACGGGGGCCGCCGGCTTCATCGGCTCCAACCTGACCGAGCACCTGCTGGAGCTGGGGCAGATGGTGGTCGGGCTGGACAACTTCTCGACCGGCTCCCACGAGAACGTCGACGACGTGTGTGCCGGCCTGGGGCGCGAGCAGCTCCGGAACCTGTACTTCGTGGAGGGCGACATCCGCGACCTGGACACGTGCCGGACCGCCTGCCACGACGTGGACTACGTGCTGCACCAGGCCGCCCTCGGATCGGTGCCGCGCTCCATGGACGACCCCATCGAGACGAACGCCTCCAACGTCGACGGCTTTCTGAACATGCTGGTGGCCGCGAGGGACGCGGGCGTACGCCGGTTCGTGTATGCGGCATCCAGCGCCACCTACGGTGACCACGAGGGTCTTCCCAAGGTGGAGGAGGAGATCGGGAGGCCGCTGTCGCCCTACGCGGTGACCAAGTACGTGAACGAGCTGTACGCGGACGTGTTCCAGCGGGCTTACGGACTGCGGTGCGTCGGCCTCCGGTACTTCAACGTGTTCGGTCCCCGCCAGGACCCCGACGGGGCGTACGCGGCTGTCATTCCCAGGTGGATCGGATGTCTTCTGTCGGGGGGACGCTGTCACATCAACGGGGACGGCGAGACGAGCCGGGATTTCTGCTACGTGGCCAATGCGGTGCAGGCCAACCTCCTGGCGGCGGTGGCTGCTCCGGACGTGGATGGGGCCCGCGTGTACAACGTGGCATGCGGGAGCCGCACGTCGCTGGGCGACCTGTTCCGGATGATCCGGGACGGACTGGCCCGGTGGGACCCCGGCGTCGCCGGCAGCGAGCCGCGGTACCGGGACTTCCGCCCCGGCGACGTGCGGCACTCGCAGGCGGACATCTCCCGTATCGAGCACGAGCTCGGCTACCGTCACACGCACGAGGTCGAGGAGGGAATGCGATCCACGCTGGCCTGGTTCGTCGAACGGGCGCATGCCGGCACCCGCGACGCCGGTGTGGGTTCGTGACGTCGGGACGTCGGGCGCACGGGGTCTCTTCCTTCCCACCATCGAGTCGCAACCGGAGCGCGGTACAGGACATGAGCGCGAGTGACATCGACACAGAGATCGGGCAGGTAGGAGCGACGGACCTCCTGGAGAGGCTCCGGTGCCCGGAGTGCGGTGGGAGGGTGGTCCCCGCCGCCGGGGAGGCCCTGGAGTGCGAGGGCTGCGGCCGGGCGTATCCTCGCGTTCGAGGCGTGCCGTGCCTGCTGCCCGAGTCCATGCTTCGGGTCGACCCCGAGCGTGGCGAGGTCGAGGTGCCCGAGGACATCACCGAGCACGCGACGGGCGGAGAGTACCACTGGAACGCTTACGGCATCGAGAGCCTTCTGCCGACGAGCGGCGCGGATCGGGAGGTGCTCCTGGTCGGCTGCGGCGACGCGGGCGAGCGGGCCCGGCTCAGGAGCATGGGCTTCCGGGTCCAGGGCTTCGACATCCACTGGTCCCCGGGCACGGATTTCCTGGGGGACGCCCACCGGATTCCCGTGGCGGACGAGAGCTACGACATCGCCATATCCATGCAGGTGCTGGAGCATCTCCACTCTCCGTGGATCGCCGTGGGGGAGATGGCCCGGGTGCTGAGGCCCGGAGGCTGGCTCATCGGGTCGGTGGCCTTCCTCAAGGCCTACCACGGCTCGTACTTCCACATCACACACCTGGGCATGACGCACCTGCTGGAGGAGGCCGGCCTGGAGGTCGACGTGCTGCGCGGCGCCCAGAGCCTCACCTACTCGCTCTACGGCGGACTGCTGCCCCTCGGAAAGATCGAATGGCGACGCAAGGCCGGCGCGGCGCTGGACCGGCTCCTGGGCTGGCTCAGGGCCAGGTACTGGGAGACCACCCGCCACCTGGACGCCGACGAGCCCAGCGACCGGTTCGGCGCCACGATACCGCTCAGCTTCCGAACGTTCGACAAGCTCCGCTTCGCACCCGCGGTGGTCTTCCGCGCGCGCAAGCCGCTGCGCCGGGCCTGACGGAACGTGCGGATCCTGTTCGTCCAGTACACGGCCGATTGGACGGGACCCTCCAAGAGCGTGCTCCTGCTGGCCAGGAGCCTGCGGCCCGCGCACCAGCCGGTGGTGGCGCTGCCCGGCACGGGGCCGCTGGTCGAGGCCCTGGAGCGTGAGGGCATCCGGCACGTGTCCTTTCCGGCGATCACCAAGTGGCAGCTCGGAGAACTGGCGCGCCTGGTCCGCCGCGAGGGCTTCGACCTGGTCTACGCCAACAACACGAGCAGCACCTCGCGCATCGGGTTCTTCGCGGCCAGGCTGGGCGGCGCGGCGTTCGTCTGTCACGTGAGGGGCATGGGCTGGGACCGGTCGTGGCTGGAGCTGGGTTACCTGCGGGGAGCGGACGCCGTGATCGCCGTGTCGCGAGCGTGCGCCGAGTCCGTGCGCCGCTTCGTGCGGCCGGATCGCCTGCACGTGGTCTACAACGGAGTGCCCGCCGAGGAGCTGGCTCCCCCGACCGGGGCGGAGCGCGACCGGGCCCGACGCGAGCTCGGCCTGCCGGACCGAGCCACGATCGTGATCAGCGTCGCCCACGTGTGCCAGCGGAAGGGCCAGCTCCACGCCGTCGAGGCGATGCGGCGCGTGCTCCCGGATCTTCCGGACGCCCACCTGTGCCTGGTGGGGAGCCTGGAGCGGGAGCCGGCCTACGTGGCCACGGTGCGGGCCCGCATCCGGGAGGCCGGGCTCGAGGAGCGAGTCCACCTGGCGGGCTTTCGCAGGGACACCCCCGCCCTGCTGCGGGGCTCGGACATCTTCCTGCACACGGCCGTGGCGGACCCGCACCCGCGCGCGGTCGTCGAGGCGATGGCGGCCGGCCGGCCGGTCGTGGCCTTCGACGTGGACGGGGTGTCCGAGACGGTCCTGGAGGGCGAGACCGGACGGCTGGTGCCCGCGGGGGACGACGACGCGCTGGCCGAGGCGATCCGTGGTCTGCTGGAGGCGCCGGAAGGAGCCGAGCGGATGGGAGCGGCCGGGCGCCGGAGGGTCGAGACCACGTTCACGGAGGCCGCCGCGGCGGACGGCGTGCGTCAGGTCCTCGAGAGCATCGGAGCGGGTCGCGGGGGAGACCGTCGTGGCGGCGACCCGGTCGAGGCCGCGCGCCCATGAGCGAGGGACGCGTGCCCGGCGTGGACGTGCTCCTGGCCGCGTTCCGTTTCCATCCGGTCTATGCCGGGCCGGCCATCCGCTTCAAGCGCTATGCGCCCGGCCTGCGCGACCGCGGGGTCGGTCTGCGCGTGTTCTCGGCTCACCTCGAGGACGATGACGAGGTCGGACGCGGGTCGCCGAGCGACGGAGACCTGCTGGCTCCGGACACAGTGGACGGGATCCCGGTGCAGCGGGTCCACGTCGCCGACGCCGGGCCCAAGCGGCAGTTGTACAGGTACTATCGGTCGCTCGCGAGGCACCTGGAGGCTTCGCAGCCGCGCCCCGATGTGGTGCAGCTCCTCACCCTGACGCCGTGGGCGTCACCCTGGTACCGGAAGATCCGGCGCATGGGGCTGCCGATGGTGTACACGTCCACCATGATGCCGACGCCCGGCCTGACCTGGTACAAGCGTCGTTTCGACCGCATCCCGCTCCGATGGCTGGACTGCGTGGTGGTCAGCACCGGCGTGATGAGGGACGCGATGGGCACGCCGGGAGCTCGGGTGCGGGTGGAGGTGATTCCCAACGGGCTCGACCTGGACCGCTTCCGCCCTCCGGAGTCCGCCGACGAGCGCCGGGCCGAGCGTCGGCGGCTCGAACTCGATCCGGCCGCCGAGCTGGTCCTGTTCCTGGGCGGCGTGCTCAACCATCGCAAGGGGGTCGACGTGCTGGCCAGGGCGTGGGGCCGTATCGCCGAGGCGCGTCCCGGTGCCAGGCTGGTGCTCGTGGGTCCGCACGCCGACGAGCTGCGGCCCTCCGGTCCGCAGACCGAGTTCCTGGCCGGCGTGCGCCAGGACCTTTCGGCGGCGCCCGGGGGGCTGGAGCGGGTCGTGTTCACGGGACCGGTCGACAACGTTCAGGACTATCTCCGCGCCGCGGACGTGTTCGTGTTCCCGTCCCGGAAGGAGGGGATGCCGAACGCCGTCCCGGAGGCGTTCGGATGCGGGTTGGCCAGCGTGCTGACGCCGTTCGAGGGGCTCCCGGAGGAGTTCGGCCGCCCCGGCCAGGAGTACGTGCTGAGCCCCAGAACGCCCGAGGATCTGTCGGAGAGCGTGGTGGCACTCCTGGCGGCGCCCGAGAGACGCGGGGCCCTGGGCGCCTCCGCGCGGGCCTGGGTCGAGGCGAACCTGGGCCTTGGCCGCAGCCTGGACCGATACGCCGATCTGTACCGAGAACTCACCGAACGCGCACAGGCGAGGAGTCGATGACGAGTCACGTTCGAGACGCGCAGGGGGTCGTGGTCGGAGGCGGTCCTTCGGGGCTGGCCGTGGCCTACGCTCTCCAGGGGGACACGCTCCTCCTCGAGAAGGAAGCCACGGTGGGCGGGCTGTGCCGGTCCGTCCACCACGACGGCGGCGTGTTCGACATCGGAGGGCACTCCTTCCACACGCCGCACCCCGAGGTGCACGCGCTGGTCGAGGACCTGCTCGAAGGCGGCCTGTACGAGCAGACGCGTGACGCGCGCGTGTACTCCCACGGGACGCTGATTCCGTATCCGTTCCAGAAGAACTTCGACCGGCTGCCCGACCCGGACGTGGTGCGCGCCTGCCAGGAGGGACTCGAGGCGGTGGCGGCCGGAGCGGGACGGGAGCCCGAGAACTTCGAGGAGTTCATCGTCCAGAAGTTCGGTCCCGGCATCGCCGAGCACTTCATGCTTCCCTACAACCGGAAGCTGTGGGCGCGCGACATCAAGAAAATCTCGTGCGAATGGACCTCGGAGCGCGTGGCCGGACCGAAGGGGGAGAGCGAGAAGTTCGACACGAAGGGCGGCAAGCGGAGGCCCCTGCAGTCGGACACGATGGTGGGGTACCCGCGGGAAGGTGGCTACGAGGAGATCTACCGCTCCTTCGTCCCGCACCTGCCCGCGGTGGAACTGGAAGCCGAGGTGGCCGCCATCGATCCGGTGAGCCGGACGGCCGTGACACGCGATGGTCGTGAGTACGGCTGGGAGTTCCTGGTGTCGACCATGCCGCTGCCCGTCCTGGTACGGGTGATCGAAGGCACGCCCGACAGGATCATCGAGCTGGCGGACGGACTCGAGTACATGTCCCTCCGCGTCGAGCTCCTGCTGGTCGGACGGAGCCTGGACACGCCGATCCAGAGGATCTATTCGGCCGACCCCGACATCCCGCCGCACAAGACGGCGCTGAACCACAACTCGTCGGAGTCGCTCCGGAACAGGCCCCGGCACGCCATCATGGCGGAGGTCTCACATTCGGCCCAGAAGCCCGTCGACCTGGAAGCCATCGCGCCCCGGACGATCGAGTGGCTGTGCGGCCTGGGTATCCTCGAGTCGCCGGACGACATCATCTGGACCGGGCACGTGGACGCGAAGTACGCCTACCCGGTGTATACGCACGAGCGTCCGGGGCAGGTGGCGGAGATCAAGGCGTGGCTGGCGGAGCGCGACATGTACACGGTCGGCCGCTTCGGGGAGTGGGAGTACATCAACTCGGACAAGTGCGTGCACAAGGGGCTCGCCCTGGGTCGCGAGCTGCGGGAGCGCTACCCGGACCGGCTGGAGCGCGCCGGCGTGGGAGGTGGCGGGGCGTGAGCATGGCTCCGGATTCGCTGGACGTCCGGTCTCGCGGACGGCTGATCGCCACGGCGGTGCTCATGCTACTCGTGGCGGCGGGCTTCGGCCTGGGGATCGGCTACGGCGGATTGAAGGTGGCCCTGGGGCTGCCGGCGTTGCTGCTGGGTCTACTGGTGTTCTCCCGGCCGGCGGTCGGTCTCTACGCCGTGGTGTTCACGATTCCGTTCGAGGCGGTGGTGCTGATTCCTGGCGGCGCCACGATATCCAAGGCCCTCGCGGCCCTCGTGGTGGTGGCGTGGGTATTCCGGAAGGTCCTGCGCAGGGAGTCGTGGCAGGAATGTGCTGCGCTCGCCTGTATTCATCGCCGGAACGGCCTTCCTGGGCTACGTCCTCCTCTCGAGACTCTGGGCTACGTACACTGTGGCGTTCAACGCGCAGGTGGCTCGCCTGGTCCTGATGTTCGGGCTCACGTTGCTGGTCATGGATCTCGTCCGAACCTGGAATCAGGCCGCCTGGCTGGTGAGGCTCCTGGTTCTGGGTGGGTTCATCGCCGCAGCCCTCACGCTGTGGCAGTCCTATGGTCTCGGAGCTCGGAGAGCCGGAGGAGACATTGCGGGTGGGATCAACTCCACCGCGCTCCTCCTGGTGTGCATCCTGCCGTTCGCGTTCGCTCTTCTGCGGTCACCCGGCGAGACTCTGGCGTGGAGATTCGTCGGGTTGGCCTACATTCCCATTTCGGCGCTCGCGGTGATCCAGACCTTCTCTCGCATGAGCCTCCTCATGGGCGGGCTCGCGCTGGTCGCGGAGTACATCATCACGCTGCGATCCCGACGTGGACGCATCCCGCTTCTGGCGTTCACGGCGGCGGCGGCGGCGGTCTTCGTCAGCGTGGTCCCGACGGAGAAGCTCCAGGAGCGTGCGGCGACGATCGTGCCCTACGTGCGCGCGACGTTCGAGGGTGGGGGAGCCGGATCCACGACACAGATCAGCGGCCGTGGCTTTCACCTGAAGATGGCATACGCCGTGTTCAAGGACCATCCCTTCCTGGGAGGGGGATACTGGAACTTCGGGCAGTACTCGCTCCAGTACCAGTTCACGGTTCCCGGATATTCGGATCTCCTCATGAACCCGAGGAGCACCCACAGCAGCTTCTTCCGGATACTGGCCGACCTGGGACTGGTGGGGATGGCCCTGTGGCTGGCGCTGCTTGCGGCCACGGCGAGGGAGCTGTGGCGTGCCTGGCAGGTCACCTCCAAGAATCCCGGCGGTCGAGCGCACATGTTCGTACGGGCATTGACCTTCACGTTTCTGCTCGAGCAGGCGTACGGGTTCTACGCGGAGATGCAGGTCGAGAAGATCTTCTGGATCACGCTCGGACTGGCCGTGGCCCTGCACGCCGTTGCCGAGTCCGCGTCGGAACGTGCCGGGGAGCCAGGTGCTCGGGAGATCGGAGCCGACGTGGCGTCCAACCGCTCGTCGGCAGGGCGAGCCGCGGTGCGGGTTCCCTCGCCGGCCGAGTCTTCCTGATGGAGAGGGGTGTCTCCAAGGCAGCCGCGATATCTCCGGGTTCGAATCATTCCCCGGCGGTGCGGCGCGCGGTGATCATTCCCGGAGCCCGGAAGGCGGGCACCTCCTCGCTCCACGCGGCCTTGGCAGCACACCCCGGGGTCGTGGCGGGACGCTACAAGGAGACCCAGTTCTTCGCGCTCGACGAGGGTACGGTCGAGGCGAACATCCAGTGGTATCTCGGGCTGTTCGGGGACCGGCGGGAGACCGACACCCGGACCATCGTGGACGCGTCGACGTTCTATCTCATGAGCGAGCGGGCCCCGACGCTCATCCGGCGCCACGTCGCGGATCCCCGGGTCGTCATCGTGCTGCGTGATCCGGCCGAACGCGCCTTCGCCGGGTACGAATACCTGCGGCAGCGACTCCCTTCACCGGAAGGGCGTACGTTCGAGGACATTGTTCAGGCGTTGGAGAGGGCCGGTCCGATCGACGTCTCACGAGCGGAGGACGAAGCCCTCGCGATCGCGGTGCGGGATCATCGAGTGCCGGCGCGGTACTACACCGAGTCGTTTCACGAGGAGCACTACGGCGCTCCGTTCGAGACACGGCTCGAGGATCCGCTGAACATCCTGCGCTATTTCGGCGAGAGTCGGTACTCCGAGCACGTGATCCGATGGCAGAGGGTGCTTCCCGGGTCGGTCCACCTCGTTGCCTTCGAGAGACTCATCGCGGAGCCGTCCGCGGTTCTGTCGGAGATCCAGGAGTTCTGCGGACTCGATCCCGTGCCGGCCCTCACCGAGCTGCCTCGGGAGAACCCCACGAGGGTGGCCCGAGGCGGAATGTCGCGCTGGATCCTCGGTCGTGCCGTCCGGCGGGCGCCGGGCGGCCTGATCGATGGGGCCGTGCGACTGGTCCGCGCGCTGGGGATCGGCGGCGTGCTGCGGACGAAGGTGCTCGAGACTCGCAGACAGCAGCTCGATCCAGATCTGCGCAGCCGATGCCGGGCCCTGCTCGACGCGGAGTACGCGTGGTGGAGGGAGCACGACCCATCGATCGCCGCATGGTGGGATTGACGATCGACCGTCGATCCCACCACGACCAGACAGCGGCTTGAGGGCGACCCACCCGAATCGACCCATAACGTCGGATCGCCCATGACCTTGCGGAGTGCAGGTGGTTCCATGAATGACAATTCTTCACAGGCCAGAAGCTACAAGGGGAACGCCGAGCCGCTCCGAGGCGAGGGGCTGGCAGCGGATCTCTGGCACTACTGGGAGATCCTCCGCCGCCGGTGGTGGCTCGTGGCCGGCGCCGTCGTCGTGGCCGTGGGGTTGGCATGGTGGAGCCAGCACGATGCCGTTCCCAAGTACAGCGCGGAGGTGCTCCTGCAACAGCGGCAGGAGACCCCCGTGGTGTCTCAAGTCCTGCTCCAGAACGGACCCCAGAACGAGTTCGGCTCCCAGGTCGAGATCATAAGGAGTCGGGCCATCCTGGCCCCCGTCGTCGACTCGCTGGGCCTCCAGCTCAAGATGAAGACCCACCGGAACGAGCGGACCCGGATCTTCTCGTCCGTGGCGGTGGCCCCCGCCGCCGCCTTCGGCTCGTACACGCTTGTGGACAACTCGTCGGGCTGGGTGCTGAAGCGCCCGAAGTCCGGCCGTGTGATCGCGACGGCGGCTCGAGGCGACACGCTGAAGGGCCCGGACTTCTACGTGGTGGTGTCCGATTCGGCGTCCGTCTCCGAGCCCGTGGAGTTTTCCATCGCGAATCGCCAGGCCGCGGTGACTTCTCTGCAATCGGGCCTGCAGATCGCGCAGGGCAAGGGGCCCGATCTCATCACGATCTCGTACCGCGATGCCGATCCGAAGCTGGCGGCCGATGTCGTCAACACGGTGGCATCGCTCCTACCAGGACTATCGCGCCACCCTGGCTCGTAACGTCGCGGGCCGTCGACGGCAGGTGATCGAGGGGCAGCTCGTGGAGCTGGCCGACTCGCTCCGGCAGGTGCAGGGTCACGTCCAGGACTACCAGCAGAGCCGGCAGCTGCTGGACCCCGGTGCGGAGGGCAGCGCTGTCATGAGCGCCGTGCTCAAGACGCAGGACGACCTGCGGAGCCTCCAGTTCCAGCAGAGCCGCCTCAAGGCGCTCGAGGCGGGCCTCAGTGGCAGCCAGGGCACCGATGTCTCGGACGTACAGCAGCTCATGGCGTTGGGAGGAGACCTGGTTCCGGCCGCCAACGACCTCTACAGTCGCTTGCAGAACCTGCTGACGCAGCGGAGCCAGCTGACGGCTTCACGGTTTGGCTACACGGCCAACGAACCCCAGGTTCAGGTGGTCGACTCGCTCATTGCGTCCACGCGCAGACAGATGCGCGGCGCGGTCGACCAGGCCCTGAATCAGGTCGCGGCCCAGATCCAGTCGACCCAGCAACACCTGAGAAGCCTCCAGGGCCAGGTATCGGCCCTTCCGGCCAAGAGCGCCGAGCTGTCTCGGCTCACCCAGCGCGCCGATGCGGTACAGGGTGTGTTCGACAACCTGGTCCAGAAGTACTACGAGGCTCAGATCCAGGAGGGTGTCGAGACCGGTGACGTGGATATCGTCGACCCGGCTCCGGTGCCTCTGTTCCCGGACCCGTCCAACCTCAAGCTCAGCCTGATCATTGCCGGGCTCGTGGGCCTGGTCCTCGGCGGCATGGGTGCCGTGACGGTGGATCAGCTCGACCCGAACATCCATGATGCGCGCGACGCCGAGGCGTTGACGGGTCTCCAGCTGGTGGGGACGGTGCCGACGCTGAAGCGGGGGAAGAACGGACAGAAGAGCCGGGACGATCTGATCGGCAAGGAAGCCTTCCGCGGCTTGAGGACGAACCTCCAGTTCGCGCGCTCGGGCGAACGAAGCGTGGTCGCCGTCGTGAGCGCCGCGCCCGGGGCCGGGAAGAGCACGGTGGCCTCCAACCTGGCCCTCACGCTCGCCGAGCAGGGCAAGAAAGTGGTCCTGGTCGATGCCGATCTCCGACGTCCTCAGGTGCACAAGATCGTCAAGGTGTCGCAGAGTCCGGGTCTCGTCGAGCTCCTGGACGGATCGGCGGCCATGGACGAGGTCATCAAGACCACGCCGATCCATGCCCGGCTCTCGGCCGTGACCAGCGGCTACATTCCCAACGATCCGCCCGAGGTCGTGGGCAGCGAGCGCTTCACGGAGCTGCTGGCGGAGCTGCGCTCCAGGTTCGACGTCGTGATCCTGGACACGCCGCCCCTGCTGGCCGTATCCGACGCCGTGATGATCGCGACCCTGGCCGATGGAACGCTGGTCGTGGCGCGCGCGGAGCAGACGAACCGCAAGGCGCTGAGCCACGCCGTGGAGCAGCTGCGAAGGGTCGAGGCCAACCTGCTGGGCCTGGTGCTCAACGGAGTGGAGGTGGGGAGCCCGGATGGATACTACGGTTACTACTACTATCACGAATACTATACGGATTCACCCGATCGAAAGCGTTCGGCTTCGGAAGAGCGTCGACTGATCCGGCGGAAGCACGCCTCCTCGAAGAAGCCCTAGGGACTCCGGCCCGGCACGCCCGAGCTATGTGCGGCATAGCGGGTGTCGTTCCGGCGCCCGGACGACGCGAGGTCGAGGGTGTCCGGCTGGAAGGCATCCTCGAGGGTCTCCTTCATCGCGGACCCGACGACCAGGGCTACCTGATCTTCGGGGGTGGTCGGATCGACGCCGGTCGCCGACCGGGTCCTGGAACCCGGCCTGCGGAGGTTGCGCTCCTCCACCGACGACTTTCCATTATCGACCTCTCGCCCCAGGGCTGGCAGCCTATGAGCACGGACGACGGCCGATTTCACATAGTGTTCAACGGCGAGATCTACAACTACGTCGAGCTGGGCCGGGAGCTGGAGAAGCGAGGTCGGGCGTTCCGTTCTCGGTCCGATACGGAGGTCCTCCTCGCTGCGTACGAGCGCTGGGGCGCGGACTGTCTCGGACGGCTCGTGGGCATGTTCGCGTTCGCTGTCCTCGACGTGCGGCGTCGCGAGGTCTTTCTCGCGAGGGATCCCTTCGGCATCAAGCCGCTCGACTATGCTCATCCCGGGGGCGGATTCGCGTTCTGTTCGGAGATTGCGCCTCTGCTTGAGCTGGACGGCGTCGGCCGACGCGTGGCCCCGCAGCCCCTCTACGACTACCTGGTGCAGGGTCGCACGGACGCCGGAGAACACACGCTGTTCGAGAGTGTCCTGGAACTCCCCGCGGCTCACTGCGCTTGCGTGTCGATCGACCGACCGGGGCGTTGCACCAGGAGCAGGTATTGGGAGCTGAGCCGGGCGACGGGCCGCCCGGCGAGCATCGGAGAGGCGGTCGCGGAGCTCCGTGACCTGTTCCTGGAGAACATCCGACTGCATCTGCGAAGCGATGTGCCTGTCGGTGCCGCCCTCTCCGGCGGCATCGATTCATCCGCCATCGTGGCCGGTATGAGGCACGTGGCTGGCGCCGGCCTGGAGCTGAGGACCTTCAGCTACGTCGCGCAAGGTTCAGCGCTGAGCGAGGAGCGCTGGGTCGATGTGGTCACAGATGCGTCCCGGGCCTGCGCACGGAAGGTGTCGCCCCGTCCAGGAGAACTCGTAGAAGACCTCCCGCGGCTGTTGCGGATCCAGGAACTGCCGTTCGGGAGCATGAGCATGTACGTCCAGTACAGGGTGTTCCGCCTGGCGCGAGAGGCCGGGATCAAGGTGATGCTCGACGGCCAGGGAGCCGACGAGATGCTCGCCGGCTACTCCCTCTTCGCAGCGGTGCGGCTGGCTTCCCTGATCCGCCAGTGGCGCCTGGCGGCCGCCGTCCGGTTCTTCCGCGGGGCGAGCCGGGGCGTGGGTCGGAGTCCTGCCTGGCTGGCATCGAGGGCCGGTCAGTTCCTCGTCCCAGCCGTGGTGGAGAAGCCGCTGCGTTCCATGGCCCGCGCCGAGCGCACGCCTTCGTGGCTTGCCATGGATTGGTTCGAGCGGCGGGGCGCGGGGCCGGAGGAGCCTCGACGAGCGCGTGGCGGGCCATCGCTCCGGTCCGTGATGGCGGAACAACTTACGGGGGCGGGCCTGGGAGCTCTCCTGCGATACGAGGACAGGAACTCGATGGCGCACTCGATCGAGAGCCGTGTGCCCTTCCTGACCACCGGTCTGGCCGAATTCCTCTTCTCTCTGCCGGATGACTACCTCATCTCCGTCGATGGAGTGACCAAGTCCGTATTCCGCAAGGCCATGAAAGGCCTCGTGCCCGATGCCATCCTCGACCGACGGGACAAGATCGGGTTTTCCACTCCGGAGGCGGAGTGGATTCGAGAGGTCGGTGGTTGGGCCGAGGACGTGCTGACATCGGACCATGCGCGCGCCGTCCCTGCTCTGGACGTAGGATCTATCGAGCGGGAATGGCGGGCCGTCCACGAGGGGCGCCTCGGCTTCCGTCGCCACATATGGCGGTGGCTCAACCTGCTGGAGTGGGCCCGAGACTTCGACGTGGTCTTCTCGTGACCGACCCGGGCCGGTTCGGACCCGTCCCTCCGCCAGGGTGGGAGCGCCTCAGCTAGGAGAGCTCTCTGCCCAGGAGCCTCTCGTAGACGTCGATCGTTCGGGAGACCATCCGCTCGAAGGTGAAGCTCTCCTCGTACAGCTCGCGTGCCCCGCGCCCCATCGATTCGCGGAGGGCGGCATCCCCTATGAGAATCTGGAGTCGCTCGCGCAGGGAGTCCGGATCGCCGGGTGGAACCACGTAACCGGTCCGACCGTCCAACACGGACTCGCGGATGCCTCCGACATCGGACGCCACGGTGGGTAATCCGGCCCGTGCCGCCTCCAGGATGCTGCGTGGGAAGGCCTCGGACCAGGACGTGAGCACGAAGATCTGAGCGGTGGCCAGGATGTCCGCGACGTCCTCTCGGAATCCCAGGAACGAGACGCGCGACTGCAGGCCGTAGCGGTCCACCAGTTGTCGTGCTTCCGGCTCCAGCGGACCATCCCCGACCAGGGAGAGGCGCCAGTCGAGCTCACGCAGGTCGGCGAGCGCTCGTATGAGGAGGCCGTGGTCCTTGGGAGCGGCGAAACGCGCCACCATGACCAGGTGAGGTGCCTCGCCACCGGGCCGGGCGAGCAGGTCGGGGACGATGTCGAGCATGCCGTTGTGGACCGTGACGATCTGGGCGGGTTTCGCCAGGTGGAGCCGGAGGGCCAGTTCTCGATCCGCCTCCGAGACGGCTATGATGGCGTCCGCTAGAGGCGCCACGGCTCGTTCCATGAAGCGGAACGCCCGGGTAGCCAGGGGGTTGCCGCCGCTGGAGAACCCCCAGCCGTGTGCCGTGAACAGGATCGGTACGCCGAGGGCGACACCGCTCAGGCGGCCCAGGATCCCCGCCTTGGAAGAGTGCAGGGATACGAGGTCGGGGCGAAGATCCTTCAGTGCACTTCGGATCTCGTGAATCGCCCGAACGTCCCGGATGGGACGTACCGGCCGCACGAGGTGCGGTAGACTCCGGAACGGCACGCCTCGCGCGGTCACCGCGGCGGAGAGCGGGCCGTGACTGCCAGACAAGACGGTTACGGTCCAGCCGCGCTCTGCGAGCGCCACGCTCAGGTCTCGAACGTGGACCTGGGCGCCGCCCAGATCATCGGCTCGAGTCACCACGAACACAATGCGCGGTACGGATCTGCTCAAGCTGCACATCCTGGCGCGCACATCCGCGAAGGAAAGAGTACGCAATGGAGCCGAAGCTTTCGAAGGGCGCCTTTCTCCTGAGCCTGGATACCGAGCTCGCGTGGGGAGGACTCCACAACGGAAAGTATCGCGAGCGGGTCGGTCTCTTCGAAGCCACTCGTAGCGCCGTGGCGCGCCTCCTGAGCCTCCTCGGCGAATACGAGATCCACGCTACCTGGGCGGTCGTCGGTCACCTGCTCCTGCGGGGATGCAGCCAGAGCGCGGTCAAGCACCCCGAGCTCGTTCGGCCCGACTACCCGTGGCTCCGCGGTGACTGGCTCGATCCAGTTCCCTGCTCCGAGGAGGGCGCCGACCCACTTTGGTACGCTCCGGATATGGTCGAGTCGATCCTGTCCTGTGCCGCCGAACAGGAGATCGGCTGTCACACGTTCTCGCACGTCATCGCCGGTCATCCGGGTTGCTCCCGCCAGTGCTTCGAGTCGGAGGTTCGTGCGTGCGTCGATGCCGCACGGGGGTGGGGACTCAAGCTCACTTCGTTCGTGTTCCCGCGCAACAGCGTGGCACACCTGGATGTTCTTAGGGAACAAGGGTTCCGGGCATTTCGCGGCAGCTCGGATGACGGAGTGTTGACAAAGTTGCCGGGTCCCGTGGGCCGGGTCGCGAGAGGAATCAAGTGGGTCGTCCCGCAGCCTTCCTTGACGGCATCGCCCGAGTACCGTGACGGCCTGTGGTGCCTGCCCGACACGAGCTTCTATCTACACAGGGAAGGCGGTGCTGGCTTGCTGCCGGTGGCGGGCCGAGTACTGCGGGCGGCAAGAGGCCTGCACCAGGCGGCGCGCGACCAGAATCTCTTCCACCTGTATCTCCATCCTTTCAATCTGGCGACCGACCCGGATCCTCTTCTCGAAGGATTGGAGAAGATCTTCCGTATGGTGGCGTCGAAGCGAGACCGCGGCATTCTCGATAATCCCACCATGGGCGAGCTGGCTCACAGGTTGGACGCAGGAGTCGGTCCGGTTGCGTGAAGCAATGGAGAGGCGCTGCCAATGAGCGGTGCTCGTGGCGCTGCCTCGGCCCCGGCCGTGGTCCTGGGTCTTTCGCCGACGGGTCTGGGAGTGGCCCGGAGCCTCGGGCGCCGCGGGGTCCCCGTATATGGAGTCGACGCGAATCCATCAGCGGTTGGTCGTCACTCGCGCTACTGCCATTACCATGAGGGTCTGTCGCGGTGCGTGGCCAATGGCGATGTAAGGGGACTGGTCGCAGGATTGCGCGAACTGGCCCGTGACGCGGACCAGCCGCCGGTGTTGTTTCCGACGACCAATGCATTCATAGAGACACTCACCGCGGTGGCCGACGAGCTCGAGTCTTTCCTTCGGCTATCGACGGACCTCGGACGCTTCGGCCTCGATTTCCTGAGCAAGCGCAGGTTCTACGACTTGTGTCGAAGACACGACGTGGAACTGCCACTCACCTTCTTCCTGACCAGTGAGGCCGATCTCCCGGAGGCCCGGGCCGGTGTCCGCTACCCGGCGATACTGAAACCGGTCTTCGTGCACAGGTTCCGGGCCCTTCTGGGGTCTCGCAAGGTCGTACGGGTGTCGAGCGCGGCCGAGCTGGAGGTCGCCTTTTCCGAGCTGGCTCGGGTGGACCCCAACCTCATCGTCCAGGAGGTCATACCTGGAACCGATGATCAGATCTGGTGCGCCATCTGCTACTTCGGCCGCGACGGTAGGTCCCGGAGCGTCTTCGTGGCCCGGAAGCTGAGGCAGTATCCTCCCGGTTTCGGAAGCGCTTCCCTTGCGGAGAGCCGCTGGAATTCGGAGGTGGCGGAGCTCAGCGACAGGTTCCTGACCCGGGTGGGCTTCCGGGGCCTGTGTGCGACGGAGTTCAAGAGGGACTCCCGCGACGGTCGCTTCAAGATGATCGAGGTGAACGCGCGAGTGCCACTGTGGGTATCGCTGGCCGAGGCCGCGGGCGTCGACGTGGCCTACGCCTGCTATTCGGACCTCGTGGGGAAGGGCTGTGAGGCAACGGAGCAGGCGGATGGTGTCCGGTGGATCTTCCTGCCCAAGGACCTGGCGAGCGCGATCCGATACGCTCGCAGGGGCGGACTCGGGTGGTCCGAGTGGATCGCGTCCTTGCGGGGGTGCCGGGCCGAGGCGGTCTGGGCACCTGACGATCCCGGACCCGCGCTGAGCCTGCCCATTTATCTGGCTTCGAAGGGCGTCCGTCGCCTGTGGCGAACGACCGTGCGCCGGATCGCACCGGGCTCGTGAACCGGCGAGGCGCATCTGCCACCCGAGGCTCGCAATGACGGCAACGAGGTAGCCCTGACCCTGGAATACGAGCTGCGAGAGTCATGGCCACCGCTCTCGTGGCTGGCCCGCCTTCAGGCCGGCAGGCCGCGGATCTCGGTCCTGCACGGCTCCGGTGTCGAAACGCGCTCGGACTGGTTCTGTGAGGCGGTTTGGGACGGCGACTTCGCCTCCGGCGATTTCGACAGGACGGACGTGGTATTCGGCTCCGGGGCCCGACGTCGTGGTCGCAGCTCGGTGTTCGTTTCGTCCTGCGCCACGGTGGATCGCCTGCAGTACCTGGAGCTGGATGGTTCGATCCTGGTCTCGAACTCGCTCGCCTGTCTGCTCGCGGCCGCGGGTGGACGGCTGAATCCGACCTACCCCGACTACATGGTGACCCTTCGCTCGATCATGAAGGGACTCGAGCACTACGAGAGGACCCTGCCGAGCAACCGCGGGCCTGTGCAGTTGAGCTACTGCGAGAACCTGCGCTGGGATGGCGACGGGCTCCGTCCCGAGGCCAAGCCCTGGGGGTCCAGGGACTTCCGGACCTTCGAATCGTACATGGCCTTTCTCGACGAGACCCTGGGTCGAGTGGCCGACAATCTCTCGGCCGCCGATCGCTCCCATGAGTACCGGATGCTGGGCACGGTCTCGTCGGGTTACGACTCTCCCATGGTGACCGTGGTGGCGCGTCGGCACGGGCTCGATACCGCATTGTCGTTTCCGGAGGGACGGAAGCCGCTGCTCGGATCCGCGGAGCCACCACCCGAAGGCGGTGACCGGATAGGTGCCAGGCTGGGCGTGCGCGTCCTGGACGTTGCGCGCAATGCGTGGAAGCACGATGCCGACGCCGCCATTCCCTTTCTGGCGGGGGATGGAAACGGCCAGGAGGTACTGTTCAAGGGCGCCGAGCGTCATCTGGCGGGCACGGTACTGCTGACGGGCATGTCCGGGGATACAATGTGGGGCCGCCAGGCCAAGGGTGGGGACGGGATGCTGGCGAGAGGCGATCAGTCGGGACTGTCTCTGACCGAGTATCGGCTCCACGCCGGCTTCATTCACCTCCCACTGCCGTTCATCGGCGCGAACCAGGCAAGCGACCTCCGGACGCTCAGTAACTCACCCGAGCTCGCTGCCTGGAGCGTCGGCGGGTCGTACGATCGCCCCATCTGTCGGCGAGTCGTCGAGGAGGCGGGCATCGAACGGGAATCCTTCGGCATGTCGAAGGTGGCGGCCAGCGTGCGGTTCAGTCTGAGGGAGAATTTCTGGTCCGCCGGATTCAATGGGGAGTTCCTGGAGTGGCTGGCGGCCAGGAGGACACTCTGGTTGCGTCGAGGCCACCTTCCTCCGGCCTGGAAGAGCGCACTCGCCCGTCCGGTGCAGCAGTTGCTGACCGGCGCGGCGCACTGGCTCCACAGGTCGCGTCCGACCTGGGCGGGTGGCTACGTGGTCCGGCGCAGGCTCGAATACCTGGGAGGGAGGGAGCTGCTGTACAAGTACCTGTTTCCCTGGGCGGTCGAGCGCACGATCCAGCGCTACGAATCGCTGCCAGAGGCACGGGCGCACGAGGCTCGTTCGAGCGGATGAAGGTCCTCCTGGTGTCGGACATGTATGCGCGGCCAGACCGCGCGATCTCCGCGACGTTCTTCCACAGGCAGGCGCTGGAGGTGACGCGACTGGGCGTCGAGGTCCGCGTCCTCTGTCCCCTGCCTGCCTTCCCCGGGCCATCGGGGATCGGACGCATCGGCCCTTCGGCCGCTGTACGTTACGACCTCAATGGCATCGCCGTGACACGCGTCATGTTTCCCAAGCCGCTGCCGTTCGGTCCGGCCGCACGCCTGGGCGGCTATCTGTTGGAACGCACACTACGGCGACAGATCGCGGTCATCCGACAGGGGTTCGACTTCGATCTCATCCATGGCATTCGGCTGTTTCCCATGGTCTCCTCTCTGCTGCCGATCGCGGCGGAGGTGGGCCGACCCTTGCTCGGGCTGGCCATTGGATCCGATGTGCACACCCACCCGTATCGGAGTCGAGGCATACGTCGGCTGACGCGGCGTGCCATAGAGAAGAGCGACCGCGTCGCGGCCGTGAGCCGGGCGTTGGCGAGGGAGATGCTCGAGCTGGGCGAGCCCCGTCGGGCCATCCGGACCATCTACAACGGCGTGGACACGGAGCAGTTCGCTCCTGCCGTGGAGCAGAAGTCCACCCTGAGGGCCGAGCTCGGGTTGCCGGCTCGAGGACCCGGGATCTGCACGGTGTGCAGGGTGGAGAGAGAGAAGGGGCTTCGGGAGCTCGGCGAGGCCTTCGAACGATTGACGGTGGCTCATCCCGAGGCGTGGCTGGTCGTCGTGGGGGACGGATCGTATCGGTCGGAATTCGAGAGGTGGGTGGAATCACGGGGGCTGGCCTCGCGCGTCTTCCTGCCGGGGGCGTGCCCGCACGGTGAGATACCCCGGTGGCTGAACGCAACGGACGTATTCGTCCTCGCGAGCCACAACGAGGGCCTGCCCAACGTCGTGCTCGAGGCCATGGCGTGTGGTCTGCCCGTCGTGGCGACCGATGTCGGGGGAACGGGAGAGGCGGTGATCGAGGGACGGACCGGACTCCTGGTACCGGCCGCCGAAGTGGAGCCGCTGACGAGATGCCTGGAGCGTGTCGTTGCCGATGGAGCGGTTCGAGAGCGACTGGGTTCCGCTTCGCGCGCCCGGGCCGTCGAGACGTTCGGCTGGCGCGGGAGCGCGGAGAGCCTCATCGAACTGTACCATGAGACGGTGGTGGACCACCGGTCGGGTACGCACCGCCGGGCGGCCCGTCGCGAGGATCGGTCATGAGTGGCAGCGGTCCGGATGGGGGGCGTCCATGGTGAGCTCGGAGGCCAGACATCGGAAGCCCCATTTCATCTACATGGCGGAGACGGATCTGTCCGTCGACAACGGCCCTGGCATCAACGAACGGGAGTTCGTCAATGTCGTGACCCGGAACTGGCCGGAAGAGGTCGCCTGCGTGGCGCCGACACCGCTGTATCCCGACAATTACCTGAATCCCGCGGTTCACTACGTGGCCAGCCACGCTCGGAAGGCGGCGGCCTATCCCCGGTACCTCGTTTCCGCGGTCCGGACGGTGCGCCGGATCGCGCGGGAGCATGGGACAGCGGCGATCGCGTTTCGCTTCGGGGCCACGCCCGTGTTGCCCTATCTGTTCAGCCGCATGCGCGGGTCGCGGGTGCTGCTCAAGACCTTCGCGCCGCACGCGGCGCTCGGACCCCAAATGAAGCTGGGGCCCATCCGAGGCTTTCTGGGAGGACTCCTCAAGCCCGCGTACCGCACCGTGGTCCGCTCGGCGCTGGCGGCCGACACGGTCAGCGCGGCCTATCGGGACTGGATCTGCGATCGTTACGAGATCGACCGCGAGCGGATCGCGGTGATTCCCAACGGCGCCAACACGGAGCTGTTCACGCCGGGCGACGTGACGACCAGTCGCCGCGCTCTGGGACTGGAGCAGTTCGACTGCGTGGTGGGCTACGTGGGAACCCTGAACTCGATCCGGTATCTGGATCTGTTGATCCGCTGCGTCAATCGTCTTCAGGGGGAGGGAAGGACAGCTCTAGTGCTCGTCGGAGACGGACCGGAACGCGGACCTCTGGAGAGCCTGGCCCGGGACCTCAATGTCGCCGACCGCGTCGTATTCGTGGGAAGCGTACCCTATACGGCGGTCCCCGAGTATGTCGTTGCCTTCGACGTCGCGGTGGACCTGACGAGTGTGGAAATGCAGATCGGCGGCCGAACCGTCCTGTCTTCGTTCTCGCAGAAGATCCCGCAGTGCCTGGCGTGCGGGGTGCCGGTGGTGGCCTGGCGTTGTTCGGACACCGAGTACCTGCTCGAGGAGGATGTCGGCAAGGTGGCGGCGTTCCGGGACGAAGCTGAGCTGACCGGGGCGCTGCAGAGCCTCCTGGGGCGAAGCGCGCACGAACGGGCCGTCATGGGAGCCAGGGCCCGGACGGTGGTGGAAGCGCGCCTCTCGGCCGTCCGGGTGGCCGAGCAGCGCCTGGACTGGTGGCGCGCATCGGTCACCCCTTCGGGAGGCCCGATTCGAGAGGCACAATCATGAGGCGCTCCGACGGGTCTCGGAAGTCGGTGGTGAGCGTGGTCGGCGCTCGCCCACAGTTCATTAAGATGGCCGTCGTCGATCGTGCACTTGCCCAGGAGCAGACGCTCGAACACGTCATCGTGCATACCGGCCAGCACTATGACGACAACATGTCTCGAACGTTCTTCACGGAGCTCGAGATCCCGGCTCCCGACGCGAACCTCGAGGTGGGCTCCGGGAGCCACGGCGCCCAGACGGCGGCGATGCTCGAACGTCTCGAGGCGTTCTTCGGGAACGCGGATCCGGCACTCGTGCTCGTCTACGGCGACACGAACTCGACGCTGGCCGGAGCTCTGGCGGCGGCCAAGCTGCACCTAGCGGTGGCACACGTGGAGAGTGGATTGCGGTCGTTCAACCGCGCTATGCCGGAGGAGATCAACCGGGTGGTCACGGACCACCTGTCGGACATCCTGTTCGCGCCGACGGAGACGGCCGTGAGGAATCTCCGCGCGGAAGGCCTGAAGGATCGAGTAGTCCACCGCGTCGGTGACGTGATGTACGATGCGGCGCTCTTCTACGCGGATAAGAGCGGGACGACGTAGCCGCGTTCTCGAGAGACTGGCTCTTGAAGCGGGCCGGTACGTGCTCGCCACCGTTCACCGGGCGGAGAACACGGACCGCAGCGACCGACTGGTGTCCATCATGGAGGGACTCGGGCGCGTCGCGGCCACACTCCCGGTCGTTATTCCGCTGCATCCCCGCACTCGGGCCGCTTGTCGGGACGCCCGGGTCGACCCTTCGGCAATGGGCTTGACCGTGATCGAGCCGGTTGGCTACCTCGATATGGTGGTCCTCGAGCGCAACGCCAGGGTGATCGCGACCGACTCCGGAGGAGTCCAGAAGGAAGCCTACTTTCACGGGGTTCCCTGCGTGACCCTCCGGGACGAGACGGAGTGGGTCGAGCTCATCGACGAGGGGCGTGAACGTCCTGGTGGGAGCCGAATCGGCGCGATAGCTGCGGCGATCTTGGATCGCCCACCGGTCGGGTCCGGGTCGAGCGGACTCTACGGGGCGAGGTGACGCGGCGGACCGCATCGTCTCGATCCTGAGGCGCTCAACCGCCACGACCTGAGCCAGGCCGGACCGAAGTGGCAGGAGCCCGCGGATCCAACTGGATCTGCGGGCTCCTCTTCATTGCGCCGACGTACGAGGTAGTTCGGGACGCGGATCATGTCTAGCGGGGCGAACGGCCGCTCAAGAATTCCTCAAGGTTGCTGTAGCCGTCCCCATTGTAGTCCGCTGCCGCATCGGCGGCGTTGTTGGGGTTGAGGCCGTAACGAGTCTCGAACGCGTCCGGCATCCCGTCGTGATCCGAGTCGGCACAGGGTGTTCCCGGAGGAATCGTCGGGAAGCCACCGACCACTCCTTCGTTGGCGGGCGCCCGGCTGGGTCCGGTCGCGTTGATCACGTCTGAGACGACCCTCTGATCGACCGGGTCACTGTTGGAGACCCAGTCGCCGTTGCAGTCGAGGCGTGCATTGGCTCCGACGTCGTTGATGACCGAGCGGTAGGCGTCCGTCGCAAGGTCCACATGAATCGGGATCGGTCGCGGCAGGCAAAGGTGTATCCCGTCGCGCCGAACTCGGGAGGGTGTCCCGCCGTGCTCACCGTAACCGTCGCAACGGTAGTAGCAGGCTACGACCCGAGTGCGGCCCAGCCCATTGCGCGTCCGGATCCGGCGCATAGGGTCGGAGTTGTGGGGTCCGACGTTGCCGGTCACGTAGTAGGACGGATGCCGGCGCCGAATCGATGGTCATGAAGTCGTGACCTCGTAGTCGTATGCACCGGTCATCGGACCACGCCTTGTAGTAGTTCCCGATCCAGTCCGTAACCGCCATGTGTTCGCCCTGACCCGCGCCCTGGTCCCAGTTGTAGATCACGTTGTTGACGACCTTGAGTCCGCTCGTGATGCCGTTGGGATTCCGGTGATCGTTGTTGGCGAAGAGATTGTGATGAACGTCGATGTTGTTGATCGGCGCGTTGATCCTGTCGTCGACGCGCTGATCTGCATCGCCGTCGGGATGATCCGCCAGGATCTCGCTTAGGATCGAACGTCTGGACCGTGATGTTGGTGACGATCGGGCTCCAGTTGCATCGGGTACTTAGTGATAGCCAGAGTCTTGTCGTTGGCCCAGCTTAGGAGAGGTGGTCGAGGATGACACGCTCGCCGCTTCCGACCAGGATGTTGAGGCTGCCGACATAGTCGATCGGTATAGCCGGCTACGGAAGTCGCAGGTACCGGATCGCGACATCCGTCGTCGTTGACCCTTGAACCAAAAGCGCCTTGCCGGGCGTCGCTGCGGACCGTGATGCCGCCACCGGGTGCGGTCTGACCGGCGATGTAGAGACACTGCTTGTTGGGATCAGCGATGTCGGACGCCAGGTGAATGTAGCCCGGCCACATCGGAAGACGATCACGGAAGGCGTTGTTGTCGAGCCTGGGCGACCGCATCCCGCAGGCTCCCGCTTCCGGAGTCCTGCAGGTTGGTGACGTGCAGCACCTGCAGGTTCGAGCGGTCACACTGGCTGAGGGCCGTGGCGCCGTAGCCTTCGGCTCCGGGGAAGGCGGCGAGGACGCCGCCCGGGGCGGAGCTCACCGGCGGATCCGGAATCACCGTGACGGTCGCCTTGCCGGTCTGTCCGGCCGCCGTGGCGCTGATGGTGGCCGTGCCCTGGGCGACGCCGGTGACCTTGCCGGAGTCGTCGACGGTGGCGACAGAGGTGGCGGAGGAGGACCAGCTGACGCTCACGCCCGAGACCGGGTTGCCGCTGGCGTCCAGGGGCGTGGCGGTGAGCTGGACCGAGCTTCCCACCTGCAACGTGTCCGCGGACGGCTGGACCCTCACGCTGGCGATCTGGACCTGCTGGCTGGAGGCCGCCTCGACGGTGATCGAGGAGCTGGCGGTCAGGCCCTGCACGTCGGCGGTGATCGTGGCCGAGCCGGCGCTCTGTCCCGTGACCAGACCGCTGTCCACGGTCGCGACCGATGTCGCCGAGGATGACCAGTTGAAGGTGACCCCCGAGACCGGCTGGCCCGCACCATCGGTGACCTCGGCGTCCAGGCGGACGGTGCCGCCGGGGGCCAGCGTATCGGCCTGAGGCGTCAGGGTCAGCGTGACGGTACCCGAGCCCTTCTTCACGTTGACCTTGGAGTGGCCACTCTTGCCGCCGCTCGAGGCCGTGATGGTCGTCGAACCCGCCTTCTTGCCCTTGGCCTTGCCTCGTTGTAGAGCGACACGACGCTCGTATCGCCCACGGCCCACGAGATCGAGGCGTCCGGGATCGGGTTGCCCTGGTCGTCCAGGGCCGTGGCCGTGAGGTCCACGGTGTCCTGGACGCCCAGCGAGACGCTCTGCGGCTTGACGACGACCTGGGCGACCGACGGACTCGCCGAGGGCGGCGGGTCGGCCGGTCCCATCACGGGAGGGGTGCCGCAGCCGGCCAGCGCCAGGAGGACGGCCGCGCAGGTCACGCCCGCGGCCGCGATGCGTCGAAGGTGGCCCTCATGCTGCCTCGGTGGGAAGGGAGAGGTCCGCGGAGACGCGGAATCACGAGTGTGGCAATATAGAGAGGGGGGGCATCGCCCGCCCCGGTTGAGATCGAACATGGCGTTCACGCACCCTGCTTAGGGGATCGACGGGCCGCCTAACCGCGGCCACGTGTCGGTCGTCCACTGCAGGGGTCGGCCAAGTCCGGCTGTCCGCTTGGGCGGACGGCGCGGTCTCACCCGGGGCCCCGCGTTCCACTGGCGATCCGACCGGCATGGCGTCGGGGTCCTGATTCGACCCTCGAGCTGTAGCCTCGTGACTTTGCGTCCCCGGCTTTCGCGCGGGTTTGCCTTGAGATCAGTGGACGACGAACTGCTTGGTTCTAAACGGATCCTCAAGCGAGTCGCGTACCCGGACATCTTTCGTTGTACCACAAGGACTTAGGGCGGCATTGCACCTTTCTTCACATGAAGAGATTGCCGAGGATGCTACTTCTTGGCGTGTCCGTCGTGGTTGGGGGGGGCGGATCGCGCTGATTCCGACATGATCGACGGAGAGACACCTGAGTGTACGTCCTGGCAACCTGGAGCTGCTGGTCAGAGCGCATTCATGTTGGGCCTGCTTCGTACGACATTGATGCGGACCCCTCGGGAGAGCGGCCGGAGCGCTCACGATCGGCCGAGGTGGCCCCTGACCGGCTCTTTCGGGCTCTCCGTTTGCTCTTGCCGAGCGGATTACGCCGCTCTACCCTGCCATTGAATCGCCTGCCTCGTAGGCAGGAGGCCGCTTGAGATTCCCATCCCGTTTCGGGCAGGCCATGTTCATCTCCAGCACTTCCCCTAGCCAGTGGTAGATCATCGTGTGCGGAATCGCCGGAATGGTGTCACGTGGCCGAATCGATCCGGAACGCCTCGCTACCGTCGCAGCGATGACGGACATGCTTCGCCACCGGGGACCCGACGACGGCGGCCTCTGGAGCGGTGAAAAGGTGGCCCTCGGTCATCGCCGTCTTTCCATCATCGACATCGCAGGCGGCCGACAGCCCATGACCACGCCGGAAGGAAGACGCACGATCGTCTTCAACGGCGAGATCTACAACTTTCGGGAGCTTGCGTCGAAGCTCGAAGGGACGCAGCTACGGACGAAATCCGACACAGAAGTTCTGCTCCACTTCGCCGGGACCCATGATCTGGGATGGCTGGACGAGCTGAACGGCATGTTCGCTTTTGCGTTCTGGGACGAGGACACGCAAACGCTGCTGCTGGCGAGGGACCGGCTCGGGATCAAGCCGCTCTACTACTGCGCATGCGGCGACGACCTCCTCTTCGCGTCCGAGATCAAGGCGCTCTTCGCAGATCCTCGCGTTGAACGCCGCCTCAACGAGACCGTCGTGGGCGAGTACTTAGCGTACCGCAACGTCGCGGGCCCGGAGACCATGTTTGCGGGAATCCGGGAAGTCCCGCCGGGGCATGCGCTGCTGGTCCCTGTCCACGGCGGGCGCACCAGACTGGAGCGCTGGTGGTCCGACATCGACCCCGATCCCGGCTGTCCGGTCGTTCCGCCACCTGCCCCCGGGCATCTTCAGGAGTGCCTGTGCGATGCGATCCGCTACCGCCTTATCGCCAATGTCCCCGTCGGCACCTACAACAGCGGCGGCGTTGATTCATCCCTGGTCAGCTTCTTCGTCAGGCAGCAGGCATCGGATGAGCTGCACACCTTCTCTGTCGGATTCTCGGAGGCGCCCTACGACGAACGAGAGTTTGCCCGGCAGGTATCCGAGGTCATCGGAAGTACCCACCACAGCTTCGTCATGGATGCCGACCTGTTCGCCCGCAACCTGGAATCCGCAATCTGGTGGCATGACGAGCCGCTCCATCATGCGCACACCGTTCCGCTCGTCCTGCTCAGCCGTGAAGCGAAGCGTCTGGTATCGGTCGTTCTGACCGGTGAAGGCGCCGACGAGCTGTTCGCCGGCTATCCACGCTATCAGATACCTCAGCTGGCCGCTGCGCTCGGCAGGTGTCCCGCGTGGTTGTGCAAGGGTCTCTATGCCCTTTCCCGCGCCGCATCGAAACGAAGGCTCGCCAAGCTGCTGGCCTCCGTCCTGGATCACGAGAACAGCACGATCACCCAGGCACGTTTCGTCGACGATGGAACGGTCGCAGCCCTGTGCGGGCCTTCCGTGGACACTGCGGGCGATCGACCGCGGATCCTGAAGGAACTGAAAGCGAAGCCCGGTCTCGAGACGGTGCTCGCATACGATCGTGCGACCTACATGCAGTCCCTCCTCCAACGACTCGACCGGTCCACCATGGCGAATGGCCTCGAAGCGAGGGTCCCGTTCCTCGATCACCACTTGCTCGCTTGGAGCCGCCGGCTGCGGAGCCGTCAGAAGCAGTTGCCCGGGAGGGACAACAAACTGATCCTGAAGCGTCTTGCGCGCGCCTACTTCCGGAGCGCCATCATCGACCGGCGGAAGCTGGGCTTTGACGTGCCGTTCGCGGACTGGATCCGCGAGAGGGGCCTCTTGCGCGAGCACTGCGACCTCTTGACTGACGCCACATTCGCCTCGCGCGGCTACTGCTCCCCCCGCACTGCGGCGCGGTTGGTCGACTCCCACCTGAAGATGGAAGCGGACCATGCGGACATACTCTGGCCACTGATCAATCTCGAGCTGTGGCTGCGGATGTTCATCGACGACCGCCCCCCAGCATTCCGGGGACGATCATGTATAGCGGCCGGGACGTCTCCATCGTCGTTCTGAGGTGCACCGCCTAACAAGCCAAAGCGGATTCGGAGACGGCGATTTGATGACTACAGACGCATGCTGTGTCAAGCTTGCCGTGCCGCGATCCACTCCAGAGATTCCGTCCTTACATTTGCAGGATCCTTCGATGTCTCGGTTCCGTCGTTGAGCGGACACTGGATGGAGGTTGGTCGCGTCCCAATGCGTCGTCGACGTCTATACATTGTGAGGTGCTTTCATGAACCCGATTCGATCATGGCAGCCTGGCTGGCGGCCGGCGAATGGTAAGATTCGAGTCGCTGCCCCGGCCCATACGACAGGTTGCCGTCGCGGCCATCGGCGCACGGAACCGATGGGCTCGGTATGGCTCCTCCTATGAGAGGACGCTCGAGTTTATCAAGGCGTCTCGGGAGTGGCCTCGTAGCCAGCAGGAGGACTGGCAGGCGGACCGGTTGCTGCGGCTTGTGAACGCGGCGCGCGCAGGGACGCAAGCCTATAGGCATTTGCCCGACCTCAAGAGCGCTAGCCGTGGCGGGGGAGGCTACGAGCTCAGGGAATATCTCGAGCAGCTTCCTCTTCTGGAGAAGGCCGCTCTGAGGCGCTCGCCGAAGGCCTTCATCAACTCAGAGGTCAGACGCTCCACGACATCGTGGACAAGTGGCTCCACGGGAGCGCCGACGCGGTTCGAGCACGACCGTGCTTCCCTGCAACGTCGGTTCGCGTTTCTCTCGAACCAGTTACAAATGGTCGGCGCGACACCCTTCGATCCGTCAATACGGCTTTCGGGGCGTCTCTTGTGCCCCGCAGGCCGTCCCAATAGGCGTCCCTGGCTTTGGAACCCGGCGGAACGTCAGCTATTCCTTTCCTCCTATCACCTCGACGAGGTTCATCAACGTGTGATCATAGAGCGGGTCCGAAAGCTCATGCCTCACGTGATCGATGGCTATCCATCCGCAGTTCTCCAAGTTCTCCGACTTCTATCAGACCATGCAGAGTTGCTATCCCACCTGCGTGGGATCGTTACGACCGCTGAGACTCTCTACGAAGACGTACGGAACGAGATCGAGGACAGGGCGGGCGTGCCAGTTATGGACTATTACGCTGCGAGCGAGGGCGTGCCCCTTATTCAGCAATGCCCGGCAGGCGCATACCACGTGTGCTGGCAGTCAGGCATTTTCGAAGTTCTCTCAAATGGAAATTGTAGCGCCGCCGGTGACGGCGAGTTGGTGGTAACGAGCTTCGTTCAGGACAGGACCCCACTGATTCGCTATAGGACCGGTGATCTGGTCAAGGGACTGGGTCCGACTGGAGCCGTTGAGTGTTCGTGTGGTATCGTGAGCCCGACCATCGACAGCGTAGAGGGACGGATTGAAGACATGGTGTACGCGCTGGATGGGCGCAGTCTCGGCATGTTCACATATCGAACTCTCAAGCACATTCAGGGCATCGAGCAAGCTCAGGTAGTGCAAGAGGATTACTCACGCTTTACGGTTCAGGCGGAACTCTCGGGGACGCGATCGCGCGAGAGGATCGAGACCGAGATTCGGGACAGCTTCGAGCGAGCACTGGGGTATCCGATCGACTTGACCATGACGGTGGTCGATCGCGTTCCGAAGGAACCCAATGGCAAGGTGCGATTGGTCTTGAGCAAGGTAGATCCTCGACGTAGCCCTGGAGGCGACTCCCGCCTCAGCTAGATGCTG
>CAWANJ010000008.1:0-4661 GCA_963783385.1 uncultured Gemmatimonadales bacterium
CGGCCAGCTCGGGCTTGAGGACCTTGATGGCCACCTGCCGGTGGTGCTTGAGATCTTCGGCCAGGTACACGGTGGCCATCCCGCCCTCGCCCAGCTCCCGCTCGACGCGGTAGCGGTCCGCCAGGGCGGCGGCCAGGCGATCGGAAGTCTCGCTCACGAGCCCCCCTTCGCCTCGAGCTTCGCGGGCCAGTTCTGGACGAGCACCGCATCGGTCGCCGAGGCGGTCTGCCGGACGATGAACCGTTGGCCGTCGGGGCTCACGGCGTAGGGTATGCCGCTGTCGAAGAACAGCGGCCGTGTCCAGCCGGGAGCGTGGAAGAGAAGCCGCGGGGCCGCCACCTGGAAGTCGGCTCCAGGCGTGACGCTCGCGGCCATGATGCCCCCGTCCGGAGCTTCGAAGAAGAGCTCGCGGCCATCGGCGCTCCAGCGGGGTGTCCTGCCCCCCTCGCGGGAGATCCGCACGGGCCGGCCCCCGCCGGGGAAGGGCTGGACGTACACCTCCGCCGTACCGGTCTCGTCGGAGGTGTAGGCGAGCCAGCGCATATCGGGTGAGAGCGCCCCCTCGCTGGCGTTCCCGGGCACGTTGAACCGGACCGTGCGGCCCCGCGCCAGCTCGAGGGCAGCCACGAACGTGTGGGCCTGCGAGGCCGTCGCTGGTTCCCGCCGACTCCCCACGGCCCACGCGGGGTTGCCGGTGACGATGAGGTACCGTCCGTCGGACGACCAATCCGTCGCGGTCAGGCAGTCCGCAGATCTTGTGGCGATGGGGCGGATCGAGAGGTCTGCGATCCGTACGGCGAAGAGTTGGCATGCACCGAAGGCCACGGCGGAATCGGAGGGTGCCCAGACCGGCCACGCGCGGATGGTGTTCCGCTGCTTGTTCCGCGGCACGAGGGGGGTGGCCAGACCTCGCGTGAGGTCGTACAGCCAGACCGTGCCCGCGTTGGCCAGCGCGACCCAGGGATGGTCGTGCGCATACCGGTGCGTGAAGGTGTTCCCGACGCGCACGGTGTCGAGCACGTCCCCACTTCGGTCCACGACCAGCTTGTCGCGATCGCCGAGCCCGGGGAGATACAGGAGCGAGCCGGCCCGGGACGCCGTGTAAGCGAAGACGAGACGCGACGTGCGCACCGGTCCCGTGAGCGGCGTGGCGTCCCCCTCGACCGCCGAGCCATTGGCACGGATGCGCTGAGCGTACACACCGGAGCCCACGCCCTCCTCGTTGAAGCGCCCGTATACCACGATCCCGGGCGGCACCCAGGTGGGCGCGGCCGCACCCGGTAGGAGCGCCGTCGTGGCGCCCGATTCGAGGTCGCCCACCATCACCGTCTGCTGGAGCCCCCCCGCTCTCTCGAACAGGACCCGGGTGTCCCCCGGCAGGAACGACGGGTGGCGATAGACGGTCGCGGTGGAGTCCAGGCGGATCGCGACCTCGCACGGGCCTCCCGCGGCGTCGACACGCTCCAGGCCCCGGGTCGTGCTGAAGACGATGACGCCGGACGTCCCCCAGGTGCCCGACGCCTCGGACGTCGCGGGACAGAGCGTCCGCGGAGATCCCGAGGGCACGTCCACCCGCATCAGGGCATCGTGCGCGAAATACCCCACGGACTTCCCGTCCGGTGACCAGAACGGCGCCGCCGCCCCGTCGGTGCCGGGGACCCTCTGGGCACCGAGGGTGTCCAGCCCACGCAGCCACAGGCTTCGCCCGCCGTCCGCCGCGATGGCCACGAAGGCGAACGTCCGGCCGTCCGGTGAGAGCGCCCCGAAGGACGCCCGCTCGCTGAAGTCCTCGCCCGGGGGTGGCCGCAGGGACGAGACCACGAGGGCGCCCTGCGGCGAGGTCGGCCGGCGCAGCGCCAACGCCACGGCCGCGGTGGTGGCGACGAGCGCCACGGCCGACGCCAGCCAGAGAGCGCCCCGCCGCCCCTTCACCGAGGTCCCCGGCACGCCCGCCCCCGCCGCCTCGCGGCCGGCGGTCCGGAACGCGGGATCCGCCAGGGCATCGGCGAACGCCTTCGCGCTCTCGAACCGGTCCGCCGGCAGCTTCTCCAGCCCCTTCCCCACCGCGGCCGCGACGTTGGGGGGGACCGACCGGCGGAGCTTCGTGACCGGAGCCGCCTCCTCGGTCACGATCTTCATGATGATCTGCTGCGCCGAGGAGCCCACGTGCGGCGGGTCGCCCGTGAGCATCTCGTACAGCACGCTGGCCAGCGAATAGACGTCCGAGCGCCCCGTGATGTCCTTCTCCGCCGTCGCCTGCTCCGGCGACATGTAGTGCGGCGTCCCCAGGCTCAACCCCGTCTCGGTCATGCGCCCGCCCGCCGCTGCGCTCACCGCCAGCGCGATCCCGAAGTCCGCCACCATGGGACGGCCGTCGTGGAGCAGGATGTTCTCGGGCTTGACGTCCCGGTGCACCACCCCCTGCCGGTGCGCGTAGTCCAGCGCGTCGGCCACCTCGCGCGTGATCCGCACCGCCTCGTCCACGCCGAGCTGAGTCTCGCGGTCCAGCTTGTCCCGGAGCGACTCGCCCTCCACGTACGGCATCACGTAGTACAGGAAGCCGTCGGCCGTGCCCGAGTCGAACAGGGGCAGGATGTTGGGGTGCTGGAGCGAGGCGGTGGTCTTGATCTCGGCCAGGAACCGGTCGGCGCCCAGGACGGCGGCCAGCTCAGGCTTGAGGACCTTGATCGCCACCTTGCGGTCGTGCTTGAGGTCCTCGGCCAGGTAGACCGTGGCCATGCCGCCCTGCCCCAGCTCCCGCTCGATGCGATAGCGGTCCGCCAGGGCGGCGGCGAGGCGGTCGGGGGCGTCGCTCACTTCTTCACCTTCGCCAGCAGCTCGGGGAACCAGTTCTCCACGTAGACGACGGCGCTGGAGGTCTCCGGCAGGTTGCGGATCATCACGAAGTGCTGACCGTCGGGCGCGACGTCGTACTCCTGCCGGTTGCGGGCCGAGCGGTAGCCCGCCACGGAGAACAACTCTCGCGGGGACCCGAACTGGAGCGTCGAGCCCGGGGTGACGGGAAGCGCCATCATGCGGTCGCCGCTCCGGTAGAACAGCATGCGCCCGTCGCCCGCCCAGCGTGGCTCCGTGCCACCGCCGTGCGAGACGACCCGGGTGGGGGCCAGGGCCGGGAAGGGCGCTACCTCGATACCGCTTCCCCCCTGGTACGCCAGCCACCTTCCGTCGCGGGACAGGGCGATCTCGTCGTCTCCCAACTCCGTGGCGTCGGGGAGACGCACGAGCGCGGTATCCCCTTCAAGGCGCCGGGCCCCGATCTGGGACACAGCGCTAGAGTCCCACCGGAACGCGAGCCAGCGTCCGTCCGGCGAAAGCTCTCCCTCCCAGATGCTGTAGCGATCGTCGTCCAGCAGCAGCCTGGCCGCCGCGCTTGCGTCTACCGGCTGCTCATAGAGAGCGTAAGCGTTCGGCTGATCCGGGCCCCGGCGGTTCGACGCGAACACCACCGAACGGCCACCGCGGGTCCAGGCCGGCCTCCAGTTCACGGCTCCTTCTTGCGTGAGCTGCTGGCGTGTGCCGTCGGAGCGGCGGATCCAGAGCTGCGTCGTCGCCCCGACGACGCTCACCGCGAGGCTCTTCCCGTCGGGAGAAAGCGCCGGGTACTGGAAGTCGGCCCTCCATGTGGAATCCAGCGGCACGGCGCTCCCGTCCCGCGAGACCCACATCAGCTCCGAGGACGAGCCCGCGCCCGTAGAGGTCGTGTAGAGGACGGCGCCCGAGGTCGACAGAGTGAACGTGCCGGGCACCACGTCGGGGATCACCGGAACCGCGCCGCTCGTCGCCTCGAGGCGACTCACGTCAAACGCCATGGCGTAAAGACCGCCCCCGTGGTCCGTGTACAGGAGATGCCCGGTGGGGGAGTACCACGCGCCGGCCGCGTTCCGCACGAGCACCCTGTCACTGTCCGACCGTAGATCGAGGACATGGATCGAGGACTCGAAGGCACAGTTGCCCGGACAGCTGGTGTACACGATGCCCCGGCTCTTCGGCAGCGGCGACATCGTGATGACGGTTGCGTTCTTCAACGAGGCGTTCGCCAGGAGCACGCGGGCCGGACCGCCCGACGCGCCGACCTCCGCGATGCCGGCGCTCCCCACGAAGACCAGGCTGTCGTCGTCCAGCCATGCCGCGGCCGTCCCACTACCGGAAGGGGCTTCGGGGACGTCCGCGAGGGTCACGGAGCCCCCACCCGCGACCGGGACCTTCTTCAGCTTGCCGTCGGTGCTGACGTATCCGATCCAGCTGCCGTCCGGGGAGAAGAACGGGGACAGCGCGCCGCCCGTCCCCGCCAGCGGGGTGGCCGACGGTTGGCCGCGCAGCTTGCGCATGAGATGGAAGGTCCCGCCGGTGGAATCGACGAAGACGATGCTCGATCCGTCCGGGGCGATGGCGGCCTGTATTGCCTCGTACAGCTGGCCCGGGTCGAGGAGCCTGCCGAGGGAGTGCTGCCACAGGACAATCCGCTGCGCGCTGCTGGGGAGTGCCGGCTGCGGGCGCCGCCACCCGAGCGCGGCCAGCGCGAGCGCGGCGAGCGCCACCAGGGATACCCCGACGAAGAACGGATCGCGCAAACGCCCGCGCCAGCCAGCGGTCCGGGCCCCGGAGGCGCCTCCCGCGCCCATCCCCCCGCCCCCGGTCAC
>CAWANJ010000009.1:0-996241 GCA_963783385.1 uncultured Gemmatimonadales bacterium
CCACGTCCTGCTTGTTCGCTCGGCTGAGCACCAACGAGCGGGCGTTTCATTTCCTCGGGCCGGCTAAGTATGTCCGGCATGAAGGAGAGCAGCCGATGGCGATTACGTGGAAGCTGGAGTATCGGTTGCCAGGGGATCTGTACCAGGCATTTGCGGCGGCGGTGGCGTGAAGGCGAGAGACTTGAGCGTCCACTGCTCACACAGAGCAAGAGGAGAGCGTTGGGTTCAGGGTCGCCGGACCGGCTTACGAGACGCCAGGCGCGTCAGATGACAGGGAATAGGGTAGCCGCTGGAATGGCGAACGTGCTTCTGCTCACACCCCGTTTGCGGCTGGATCCATCCCCTGCCGACCTACGCTCACTACGACCGGAGTCCTCGTTTCCGAGGGCGGACAGCCCGCGTAGCAGGGTCAGCATCGCGCGCCCAATGTCGTCGCTGTACTCATCTCCACGGGGTAATAGCGGTCAGCTTCAAGATGCCGCCCTTCCCCTCGTGATCCTCCGGCGCGACAATGCCGAGTGTCTCCGGGAACGCATCGACTTGATATCGGCACTCGGGGGGACAAGATGACCAACGGATGGTCTGTCCCCTTGGAGAAGTCGAACTTCGCGTCAAGATCGTCGACCCTAAAGCCGTAGGACTGTCCCTGGGATCGACTCGCGTTTATGTCATTCTCGCGCAAGCACGTGAGCAGTTCGCTCACGAAGCGACGACGAGCAGGATCTCTTGTTCTCTTCTTGGCCTTGGCCTGCTCCCGCCGCTCCTCTATGGCCTCCCGGACACTCGGCTGCGGTAGAACCTGTTCGAGTGCCAAATAGAGTTGAGTCTCAGATCCCTGAAAGATACGAGCCCTCCAGCACTCAAGGGGAAAAAGCGGCATTGCCAGAGGCTTCCGTTAGGTATTCACAAACCGCTAAGACATTAGTGTTGAAGTCCTCTCCCGAACTAGAACGAGAATCTGGCTGCCATTCAACTCTGTGTCATCCACGAGGTGATCACTAAGTCGTTGCGCTGCAATCCTCTTCCGACTCGGCGACCTCAACTAGTGCCGTTCGCCCGCCCTTGTTGCTGTGATCGAGAAAGAGCCTTGTTAGATCGTCCGCGGTGTATCGTGCGTATTCTGCTGCGTAGGTGACCGCCTGCGTTACGGCGCCGGGTTGCACAATGCCTCTCTTTAGTTCCGCAAGCACCACGTTTCCTACGTCGTCAATGCCAACCAGATCCGATCGCTGATCGTCAGACGATCGATCCTGCCGACCGATCCAGAGGATCCTACGACCGAACAGATCTGGACCTGTTGATGCAAGCCATTCCTCCAAGTGTTGTGGCTCGGTGTATCCAAGCTCCTCCATCCAGCGCTCCTTCATAGGGCTTGCGGTTCTTGCCTCAGAATCCAGAGTGTAGATTGCGGTGTTCATTCATCACTCCTCGCTCGCCGGATCAGGCCGGATCGAGCTCTCGTTGGCTGAGCTCGGTTGCTGAGAGGATCTAGTGAGCTCTCCGTTCGGACACCCGCACTTCTGCGCGTTCCGCATTGCGCCTGATGTCCATGCACTCTGCTGACTCCTCCAGTAGTGACGGGACGCAACGGATCTCTTTGTAGACTAGGGCTGACTCTGGAGTGCACCGGTGGTCGCGCGACCTCTGGTGATGGGGGGACCTAGGGCCTGGCGCGCCGAATTTGTAAATCTGCAACACTTGGGTAGGATAGTGAGTACCTGCGAGGACGACAAGGCCACCGGGCCCGCCACCCTGGGCTCCTTCCTGCGCGAGCGCCGCGAGGCGCTCCGGCGGGAGGACCGCCGCTACTCGCTCCGGCAGGTGGCCGGGCGGGTGGGGATCGAGCCCAGCTACCTGAGCAAGGTGGAGCGGGACATCGGCTCGCCGCCCTCGGAGGAGACGCTCGTCCGGCTGGCGGGGGACCTCGGCGTGGAGCCGGACGTGGTCCTCGCCCTGGCGGGGAAGATCTCCTCGGACCTGAGGGAGGCGATCCGGCGGCGGCCGCTCCTGTTCGGCGAGCTCATCCGCGAGCTCAAGGACGCGCCCGACCGGGCGGTGCTGCGCGTGGTGCGGGAGGTGAGGGACGGGGAGTGGTGACCCGAGGTGGAGAGAGAGCCATGATCGAGCTGAAGGACGACGCGCTGGAGTTCTCGTTTCCGGAGGTCCACCCGGAGGCGCGCCTCCGGGTCGAGTTCCAGAGGACGCTCCGGATCCCGGACGACGAGAAGACCCACCGCTCCCGCCGGGCCTCGGCCGCTTCCCGCTCCGCCACGTGGACGACGCGGGCGAGAGGGTGCCGCCCGCGTGGCTCCGCCGGGGCGGCGTCATGCTCCCCATGTACCAGTCCGAGGCCATGTGGCTGAACTTCACCGCGTACTCGGACTACCCGTTCGCCCTCAAGGTGGCGGCCGGGAAGGTGAACGCGGCCACGGGCGAGGACTGGGAGGACGGCCTCCACCGCGGCCCCCAGGACTACCTGCTCGTCCCGGGCCAGCCGTGGCTGGACGGCTACGCGGTCGGGAAGGGCGTGATCCGCCAGTTCGTGGCCATGCCCCTCGGCGAGGGCTACACGGCCGAGGAGCAGATCCACGGCACCGCCGAGCACGGCGGCGTGCAGCTCCTGGCGTGCCCGATGAAGCGGGAGGCGTACGAGCGGAAGGTGGCGGGCGGCGCGAGCTCATGCGCGAGGACCTCGTGAACATGGACATGCGTGTGCGAGGCGCCCGCCTCCATGGCCCGCCCCGACATGGGCCTCGCCCGGGCGGCCGCATGCGCCAGGAGATCTACGAGGACGAGTTCGAGCTCGAGGACTGGGACCAGCGCCACCGGAGCCGCTGCTTCGTGCACCTCACCAACTCGCTGTGTGGCGGGCCATCACCGGCGAGGCGCCGCCCACCACGCCCCGACCGCGAAGGAGTACACGGACGCGACGCGCCGACTTCGCGGTGTGCGAGGCCATGCCCTCCGCCCGCCCCGACATGGGCCTCGCCCCGGGCGGCCGCATGCACCAGGAGATCTACCGGGACGAGTTCGAGCTGGAGGACTGGGACCAGCGCCACCGGAGCCGCTGCTTCATCCACCTCACGAACTCCCTCGTGTGGCGGGCCATCACGGGCGAGGCGCCGCCCACCACGCCCCCGACCGCCCGGGAGTACACGGCCGCCGGCCTCCCGTGGTTCGACTACTACGCGGCCGACCGGAAGGCGCTGGAGGGCTCGGAGAAGCTCGCCGAGCTCGAGAGCGTGCTGGAGAAGGCCGCGCGGGAGGGCAGGGTGGGCCTGCCGGAGAACGAGGCGGTGGAGGGCGAGCGGGTGGTGCCGATTCGGGAGCGAGGGTGGGAGCAGGCTGGGGTGCGAGAAGGGCGGTGGTAGGCAAGAGCGTGGACTTCCTGTCTCGAGCTCCCAGGTACTTCGTTAGGAGGCACGGTAGCTAAGAGCGGGCCGTGCGCCGGTGGGGTGGGCCATAGACTCGATGCGGACGGGCGAAATATTGGTTCGAATCAAGTCGGTCGCATTCAATCTCTTCCTGGCAGCCTTTCTCTTCGGCTGGCCTATGGCATCTTCTTTGGACTCTTCATGTGGCCGGGGGGAGTCATTGTGCTCCTACGAGCGCTAACGCTGCAGGTTGAGGACGACCTGCGTCCAAAGCCTCCTGAGCCGAACCCAAGGGAGAGCCGCGTGCTTGTGCCGAACACGGGCAACGTCCCCTCCGACAATCGCGGCGCCCGATACAGATGTCACGAGCCACTACCGGGTCACCACCGGGTCCTTCAGCTCGGAAGTCGGCTTCCTAGTGCTCGACGTTCTCCCCGAGTCCAAGACGTTGCATCTATACTAGTTGTTCATCTCACCGGAGCTGCGTGGCAGAGGCTACGGAACGTCGACTCTGCGAGCTGTCGAGGACCATGCGTGGCGGCTCGGGCGTCGGCGGGTCAGTGTGATTCCCCGGCAGCTTGACGATCCGTCGCTAACGAACTCGGAGCTCGAACAGTGGTACTTCGCGACAGGTTACCGGTTGCATGCTGAGGCCCCGCGGGTATTCGAGAAGCGGCTGTGGTGAGTCGCACCAAGATTTGCGTATCGCTCACATTCTCGTTATCGACCTCCAGCCCTCCAGGGGAAGAGCACCACCACGAGCACTTTTGATCGCTGTCTTAAGAGCTCGGCTTGCTGTGCGAGGGTTCTATGACACATATTCACAAGTGTCATACAATCCTCGCATTCGGAGTGCGCTCATGACCTCCCCGTCCGTAACGGAGCAAGTCCGTAAACTGGTGAAGAAGAGGGGGATGGTACGCTACCGAGATGTTCAGCAAGCGGGCCTTCCGGCCACCTTGCTGTACCGGCTGCGCGACCGTGGAGAGCTGATCCAGCTTGCCCCAGGGCTCTTCATGCACGCCGACGCAGACATCAGCCAACGGCACACGTATGCGGAGGCGGCGACGCGAGTCCCACAGGGAGTCGTCTGCCTCACGTCTGCCCTTGCGTTCCACGACATTGGTGTCCAGATGCCCAGCCGGGTCTGGATGGCACTGAATCGAGATGAGGTCCGGTCGCAACCACGCGTGGCCGACGTTCCCATGAAGTTCGTTTGGTTCTCTGGCGCTGCATTCCAGGAGGGGCAAGAGCAGCATTGGGTCGAGGGAGTTCCGGTTCGTGTCTACAACCCCGGCAAGACGGTCGCCGATCTCTTCAAATTCCGCAGCAAAGTCCGCATCAGCGTCGCGATCGAAGCCTTACGAGATGGCTGGCACCATCGACTCTTCACAATCAATGAGCTCGAACACTACGCTGATGTCTGTCGCGTGAGCGGTGTCATGCGCCCTCACCTGCAGAACCTCGTTGCCTCGACATGAGCCACTGGACTGCCGATAAAGCCAACGTTCCAGCCGCCGTCCATGCCAGACTCTTGCGCCTGTCCAAACAGATGGGGGTGACCCTTGACACTTTGATGGTCCGGTATGCGACTGAACGGCTATTGTACCGGCTGTCTTGTTCTGAACATGCGAACGACTTCGTCCTCAAGGGCGCTTGGCTGTTCTACGTGTGGGATCTTCCGCGTCGAAGCACACGAGATGTCGATTTTCTCGCTCACGGCGACAACTCGGTGATACGGATCGAAGGGGTGATCTGTAAAGTGGCACGCATGCAGGTGGATCTTCCGGATGGGCTTCGCTTTGACCCGGAGACCGTCTCGAGTAGGCAGCTCCAGGGAGATGACGAGTATTCCGGTGTAAGGGTACGAATTACAGCCTTCCTGGGAACTGCCGAGATCCGTGCGCAAGTCGACGTAGGATTTGGGGAAGCGTTGGTCGAGGAGCCGCTCCAGGTCGAGTTGCCCGCCCTGCTCGACTACCCATCCCCGCGATTGCAGAGCTACAGCGCCGAGGCAGCCGTCGCCGAGAAGCTCGAGGCCATGGTTCGCTTCGGCATGCGGAATGGCCGCATGAAGGACTATTTCGACATCTACATCTTGAGCCGTGCGCGGGCTTTTGAGGCAGCGGGGACACAAGATCAGATCGCCGCCACGTTCTCTCGCCGTAAAACAGCCCTTCCAGCCTCCGTTCCAGACGGGCTTACGGATGAATTTGCTCGTGGCAAGGAGAAAGCATGGCAAGCCTTCCTGGACGATGCGGATGCCCGGGATGCACCGGAAGCCTTCGTCAATGTTATTCGCGCTGTCCGTGACTTTGCCTACCCACTTCTGAGTGCGGCGGCGACGTCGACACCCCTGAAAAAGCGTTGGACCCCGGACGGTGGCTGGGAATAGGGATGGTTGCCGCATCAGTGGCAGATGGCTTGCCATGAATGATGGATCACTGGCGTTCCGGATGACTTTGATCCGTTCGACCTTTCCAACCCTCCGTGTCATGAAGTTCGAGCTCGAAGATTGCCGCACGCGCCGACATAGGGAAGGGCCCAATAGGACAAGGCGCCATGCCTGACGCCTCCCTCCCCCACGGTCTCTACGAGTCCCTGGTCACCGAAGCCCTCGCCGCCCGCCTCGAGGCTCTCCCGAGGGACCGCCTCGCACAAGCCGAATCTCTCCGGACCGCCGAGGCCGCCGACCGTATCGCCTGGCATATCGCCTCCGTAGTGGAGCGGGCGATCGAGATGCTGCCTGAGTCGAAGCGAGCCGAGGCCGGCGCTGCCCTCGCGCGCTCGCTGGTAGCTCGGGTGGTGAACGCCACCGAGGTCACCGAGCTGGCCGACGAAAGCCTACGCGAGCCGCCGGAGGTGCTCCGCGCGGTGAGCCGGCTGCGCCCCGACGGCAGCCCGGCCGACATCGACGCCCCCCTGATCCCGCTGCTTGACTCCGCCCTGCTGACGAACTCCCCGGGCGAGCCGAACGTGGGCCGCCAGATCGCGGCGGAGATCGCGTCGGCGGACCGCATCGACCTGATCATGGCGTTCATCCGCCGTTCGGGCATTCAGCCGCTCCGCGAGGGGCTGCGGCGGCACGTGGAGCGCGGCCGGCGACTGCGGGTCCTCACCACCACGTACACGGGCTCGACGGAAGCGGCGGCGCTGGACTGGCTGGTGGAGCTGGGGGCCGACGTCCGGGTGTCGTATGACGCCACGAGCACGCGCCTGCACGCGAAGGCGTGGCTGTTTCACCGGGACTCCGGCTTCTCCACCGCCTACGTGGGCTCGTCCAACCTGACCCAATGGGCGCAGGTCACGGGGCTGGAGTGGAACGTCCGGATCTCCGGCGCCCGGAACCGCTCCATCATCGAGAAGGTGGGCGCGGTCTTCGACAGCTATTGGGAGGAGGCGGACTTCGAGCCGTATGACCGCGACCGCTTCGCCGTCGCCGTGGACCGGACGCGGCCCGATACCGAGCGCCTGGTCCTCAGCCCCACGGAGGTCCGACCGTACCCGTTCCAGGAGCGGCTGCTGGAGCAGATCGAGCTGTCGCGCGAGCGAGGGTGGCACCGGAACCTGCTCGTGGCGGCCACGGGGACCGGGAAGACGGTCATGGCCGCGCTGGACTACCAGCGGCTGCGGTCGGCGCTGCCCCGGGCCCGGCTCCTCTTCGTCGCCCACCGCGAGGAGATTCTGCGCCAGAGCCGGAACACGTTCGCCCACGCGCTCCGGGACGCGAGCTTCGGCGAGCTGTGGGTGGGCGGCCGGCGGCCGGAGGAGTACGAGCACGTCTTCGCGTCCATCCAGTCGCTCAACGCCAGCGGCGTGGACGCCATCCCGCCCGATCACTTCGACGTGGTCATCGTGGACGAGTTCCACCACGCCGCGGCCGCGTCGTACAGGCGGCTCCTGGAACGGCTGGAGCCCCGCGAGCTCCTGGGCCTTACGGCCACGCCCGAGCGGAGCGACGGCCTGCCCGTCCTCCACTGGTTCGGCGACCGCATCGCCGCCGAGCTCCGGCTCTGGGACGCCATCGACCAGCACCGCCTCACCCCCTTCGCCTACTACGGCATCGCCGACGACCTCGACCTCCGGGAAATTCCGTGGCGACGCGGCCGGGGGTACGATGAGGCGCGCCCTCACGAACGTCATCACCGCCACCGACGTCTGGGCCCGCTCCGTCCTCCACCAGGTAGAGCAGCACTTCGGCAACCCGCCCGAGTTCCGCGCCCTCGGCTTCTGCGTGGGCGTGGACCACGCGCGCTACATGGCCCGCGTGTTCAATGAGCACCGCGTCCCCGCCGTCGCGGTCACCGGCCAGACGGACGACGAAGAGCGCAAGCGGGCCCTGAGGGATCTGGAGCGAGGCGACATCCGCGTCGTCTTCTCCGTGGATCTCTTCAACGAGGGCGTGGACGTCCCCACCGTGGACGCGCTGCTGATGCTCCGTCCCACCGAGAGCCCGCTCCTCTTCCTCCAGCAGCTCGGCCGCGGGCTCCGGAAAGCCGAGGGCAAGGCCCTGTGCACCGTCCTCGACTTCGTGGGCCATCACCGGAAGGAGTTCCGCTACGACCGCCGGTTCCGCGCCCTCCTGGGCGGCACCCGCACGGACGTCATGCGGCAGGTGCGAGCAGGGCTTCCCGTTCCTTCCCGCCGGCTGCCACATGGAGCTGGACCGCGTCGCCAGCGAGCGGGTGTTGGACAGCATCCGGAACGCGCTCCCGCGCAACATCACCGAGCGCGCCGAGGAGCTGGCCGAGCTGGCCGCGGCCGCACCCGGGGGCGAAGTCACCCTGAAGCAGTTCCTGGACGCCACCGGCCTCGACCTGGACGACGTTTACGCCGGCACCTACGCCTGGTCCGACCTCCGGGAGCGGGCCGGCCTGGCCACCGCCCCCGCCGGCGAGCATGAGGCCACGCTACGCCGGGCGTGCGGCCGCCTGCTCCACGTGGACGACCCCGAGCGGCTAGTCGCCTGGCGTCGCTGGCTGCAGCGCGATGGGCCGCCGGACGTGGGCGTCTCCGAGCGCGACGACCGTCTGCTCCGCATGCTCGTGGGCCAGCTCCTGGACCAGGTGGCCGACAAAGAGATGAGCCTCCGCGACGGCGCGGCCGTGCTCTGGGCCCACGCCCAGGTCCGCCGCGAGCTGGACGAGCTGCTCGAGGTGCTGGAGGAGCGGGTGAGTCACCTCACGCCCGACCTCCGGATCCTCCCCGACGTCCCACTCCATGTCCACGCGCGCTATACCCGCATCGAGATCCTGGCCGCGTGCGGCAAGGGCGAGGGAGCGCGAGGTGATTCCGTGGCAGACCGGCGTCCTGTACGTGGAGGAGCTCCCCGCCGACCTGTTCGCGTTCACGCTGGACAAGAGCGTCGGCGGGTTCTCCCCCACCACCCGCTACCGCGACTACGCCATCAGCCGCGACCTCATCCACTGGGAGAGCCAGTCGGTCACGCGGGCGGACAGCGAGACGGGGCGGCGGTACCAGGAGCACGCCGCGCGGGGCAGCCACGTCCTGCTTGTTCGCGCGGCTGAACACCAACGAGCGGGCGTTTCATTTCCTCGGGCCGGCGACGTATGTCCGGCACGAGGGAGAGCAGCCGATGGCGATTACGTGGAAGCTGGAGTATCGGTTGCCGGGGGATCTGTACCAGGCGTTTGCGGCGGCGGTGGCGTGAAGGCGAGAGACTTGAGCGTCCACTGCTCACACAGAGCAAGAGGAGAGCGTTGGGTTCAGGGTCGCCGGACCGGCTTACGAGACGCCAGGCGCGTCAGAATGACAGGGAATAGGGTAGCCGTGCAGCGGTGAACGTGCTTCTGCTCACACCCCGTTTGCGGCTGGATCCATCCCTGTCAACCTACGCTCACTACGACCGGAGTCCTCGTTTCCGAGGGCGGACAGCCCGCGTAGCAGGGTCAGCATCGCGCGCCCAATGTCGTCGCTGTACTCATCTCCACGGGTAATAGCGGTCAGCTTCAAGATGCCGCCCTTCCCCTCGTGATCCTCCGGCGCGACAATGCCGAGTGTCTCCGGGAACGCATTCGACTTGATATCGGCACTCGGGGGACAAGATGACCAACGGATGGTCTGTCCCCTTGGAGAAGTCGAACTTCGCGTCAAGATCGTCGACCCTAAAGCCGTAGGACTGTCCCTGGGATCGACTCGCGTTTATGTCATTCTCGCGCAAGCACGTGAGCAGTTCGCTCACGAAGCGACGACGAGCAGGATCTCTTGTTCTCTTCTTGGCCTTGGCCTGCTCCCGCCGCTCCTCTATGGCCTCCCGGACACTCGGCTGCGGTAGAACCTGTTCGAGTGCCAAATAGAGTTGAGTCTCAGATCCCTGAAAGATACGAGCCCTCCAGCACTCAAGGGAAAAAGTGGCATTGCCAGAGGCTTCCGTTAGGTATTCACAAACCGCTAAGACATCAGCGTTGAAGTCCTCTCCAACTAGAACGAGAATCTGGCTGCCATTCAACTCTGTGTCATCCACGAGGTGATCACTAAGTCGTTGCGCTGCATCCTCTTCCGACTCGGCGACCTCTACTAGTGCCGTTCGCCCGCCCTTGTTGCTGTGATCGAGAAAGAGCCTTGTTAGATCGTCCGCGGTGTATCGTGCGTATTCTGCTGCGTAGGTGACCGCCTGCGTTACGGCGCCGGGTTGCACGATGCCTCTCTTTAGTTCCGCAAGCACCACGTTTCCTACGTCGTCAATGCCAACCAGATCCGATCGCTGATCGTCAGACGATCGATCCTGCCGACCGATCCAGAGGATCCTACGACCGAACAGATCTGGACCTGTTGATGCAAGCCATTCCTCCAAGTGTTGTGGCTCGGTGTATCCAAGCTCCTCCATCCAGCGCTCCTTCATAGGGCTTGCGGTTCTTGCCTCAGAATCCAGAGTGTAGATTGCGGTGTTCATTCATCACTCCTCGCTCGCCGGATCAGGCCGGATCGAGCTCTCGTTGGCTGAGCTCGGTTGCTGAGAGGATCTAGTGAGCTCTCCGTTCGGACACCCGCACTTCTGCGCGTTCCGCATTGCGCCTGATGTCCATGCACTTGCTGACTCCTCCAGTAGTGACGGGACGCAACGGATCTCTTTGTAGACTAGGGCTGACTCTGGAGTGCACCGGTGGTCGCGCGACCTCTGGTGATGGGGGGACCTAGGGCCTGGCGCGCCGAATTTGTAAATCTGCAACACTTGGGTAGGATAGCTGACTCCCGCGACGACAACAATGACACCGGGCCCGCCACCCTGGGCTCCTTCCTGCGCGAGCGCCGCGAGGCGCTGCGGCGGGAGGACCGCCGCTACTCGCTCCGGCAGGTGGCCGGGCGGGTGGGGATCGAGCCCAGCTACCTGAGCAAGGTGGAGCGGGACATTGGCTCGCCGCCCTCGGAGGAGACGCTCGTCCGGCTGGCGGGGGAGCTGGCCGTCGAGCCGGACGTGGTCCTCGCCCTGGCGGGGAAGATCTCCTCGGACCTGAGGGAGGCGATCCGGCGGCGGCCGCGCCTGTTCGGCGAGCTCATCCGCGAGCTCAGGGACGCGCCCGACCGGGCGGTGCTGCGCGTGGTGCGGGAGGTGAGGGACGGGGAGTGGTGACCCGAGGTGGAGAGAGAGCCATGATCGAGCTGAAGGACGACGCGCTGGAGTTCTCGTTTCCGGAGGTCCACCCGGACGCGCGCCTCCGGGTCGAGTTCCAGCGGACGCTCCGGATCCCGGACGACGGGAAGACCCACGCGCTCCCGCCGGGCCTCGGCCGCTTCCCGCTCCGCCACGTGGACGACGCGGGCGAGAGGGTGCCGCCAGAGTGGCTCCGCCGGGGCGGCGTCATGCTCCCCATGTACCAGTCCGAGGCGATGTGGCTGAACTTCACCGCGCACTCCGACTACCCGTTCGCCCTCAAGGTGGCGGCCGGGAAGGTGAACGCGGCCACGGGCGAGGACTGGGAGGACGGCCTCCACCGCGGCCCCCAGGACTACCTGCTCGTCCCGGGCCAGCCGTGGCTGGACGGCTACGCGGTCGGAGAAGGGCGTGATCCGCCAGTTCGTGGCCATGCCCCTCGGCGAGGGCTACACGGCCGAGGAGCAGATCCACGGCACCGCCGAGTTCGGGGGCGTGCAGCTCCTGGCGTGCCCGATGAAGCGGGAGGCGTACGAGCGGAAGGTGGCGAGGGCGGCGCGGCGTCGCGCGGCGACCTCGCGAACATGCGACATCTGCGGTGTGCGAGGCCATCCGCCTCCGGCCCGCCCCGACATGGGCCTCGCCCCGGGCGGCCGCATGCGCCAGGAGATCTACGAGGACGAGTTCGAGCTCGAGGACTGGGACCAGCGCCACCGGAGCCGCTGCTTCGTGCACCTCACGAACTCCCTCGTGTGGCGGGCCATCACCGGCGAGGCGCCGCCCACCACGCCCCCGACCGCCAGGGAGTACACGGCCGCCGGCCTCCCGTGGTTCGACTACTACGCGGCCGACCGGAAGGCGCTGGAGGGCTCGGAGAAGCTGGCCGAGCTCGAGAGCGTGCTGGAGAAGGCGGCGCGGGAGGGCAGGGTGGGCCTGCCGGAGAACGAGGCGGTCGAGGGTGAGCGGGTGGTGCCGATCCGGGAGCGGGGGCGAGAGCGGGCGGGCGTGCGGGACGGGAGGTGGTGAGAAGCGGTGATCATATCTGGCTGAGCCGCATGATCTTCCGAAGTGCGCGGAGGGAGCCAGGGGACAGGTCGGATGCCCGATGTCTCGTCATCACGGTCGTCCCGGTCTCTAGACGCCCCCCTCCGTGCCGCGGCACCTCGCCGTGCGGTTGGCCACATCGACCCGGGCCCGTTACTTGCGCCTAACGATAACTATAGACGTTACCACGTCTTCCGCCCGGAGGGTCGACCATGCTCTGGACCATCGCCGTCATCCTGTTCATCCTGTGGTTGCTCGGGTTCTTCGCCTTCCACGTGGGCGGCGGACTCATTCACCTGGTGCTCGTCGTCGCCGTCATCCTGATCCTCTGGAATCTGATTGCGGGGCGGCGCGCCGTTTAGACGCGACCACAGGGGAGCCGGGACAAGAAGGTCACAGTAGAGGTCGTCGCCGGCGAGGAATCTCACCCTCTCGTCGAGCCGTGGTCTATTGGCCACGGCGTGCGGCCGCGGCCTCGGCGGAAGAGTCTCCCCACAAAGAGTCGGGGCTACCGGTCGGCCCGGCGACCCCCCCGATGATCTGGCTCGCTCTCGGGAAGGATGGGCCCGGGGCAACGTGATCGCCCGTCCCCCTGCGTTGCCGGGCTCCTCCGCCCGCGTCATACTCGCATGACCGATCGGAAGACTCGGGCCTGGGGGGAGGCATCCGAAGCAGAACGAGCATCCGGGGCGTGGCAGCGCTTCTCACCGCCCGCGTGGCCCGAAGCCTCCCCGCAGCTGGCCTCCTCGCCGTTGCCCTTCTCGCCGCGGCCCTCCTCGGCCTGGCCCTGCCGGCCCCGGCGTCCGCGCAGGCGGCGATCCTGAACACGGAGACCCTCCAGCCCAGCGACGTCTCGGGGTTCTTCCTGAGCCTGAGCGCGGCGGCCGACCTGCAGGGCGGGAACTCGGACGTGGCCAGGTTGAGCGGAAGCGGGGCGATCGGGTTCCAGGGCGAGCGGAACCGGGTCGTGCTCATGGGCGGGCTCTCCTACCTGTCGGCCAGCGACTCGGTCTCGACCAGCGACCGCTACGCCCAGCTCCGCTACAACCGCTTCCTCACGAAGCGGACGCGCACCTTCCACTTCGTCCAGGTGCAGGCGAGCCGCGCCCAGCTCCTGCGGCGGCGCGTGCTGGTGGGGAGCGGCCTGCGCCACGCGTTCCTGGCGGGGGAGAACACCCGGCTGGACCTGGGCGCGGGACTCATGTGGGAGCACGAGCGGCTGAACGTCTCGGGGCTCCCGCCCGGCACCGCTGCCCGCGGCACGGACTGGCGCGGGGAGCTCCTGGCCGTCGCCTCCCGGCGGCTCTCGAAGTCGAGCCGCCTCTCGGAGGTGATGTACGCGGAGCCCCGGGTGGATCGGCCCTCCGACGTGCGCGTCCTGAGCGAGCTCCGCCTGGGAGCCAACGTCACCGCGGGCGTGCAGCTCACCCTCGCCTTCCGCTGGCGCTACGACAGCCGGCCGCCGCCCTCGGTGCGGCGTCACGACGTGGAGCTGGAGGCGGGGCTGGGCGCGCTGGTGCGGTAGGAGGCCCACCGGTGCCCGTGGGGCCAGGGGTCCCTCGAGCCGGGCGCGGCCTCCTCACGGAACGCCGCGGTGGCGGGCACGCTCAGTAAGCGATCACCTCCAGACCCGGCACGCGCTCGAACTCGCGCGCGTTGCGGGTGACGAGCGGTGCCCCGTCCACCAGCGCGGCCGTGGCGATGAGGAGGTCCATGGTGGAGATCGTCTCGCCCCGGCGGCGGAGCTCGGCCAGGAGCCGGCCGTACTCGGGCGGGAAGCGCTCGTCCGGGGCCGACAGGGCCAGGGGCCGCACGAGCGCCTCGACGCGCGCGCGCTCCCCGGGCGGGTCCTTCGAGAGCTCGGCGCCCGCGTGCAGCTCGCACACGACGTGGACCGAGACGCCCAGCTCTTCCTCGCCCAGGGCCTCGAGCCGCGCGGTCGCCGGTCCCTCCTCGTCGCGGGCCGCCTCGCGGAGGAGATCGATCAGGAAGGAGGTGTCGAGGTGGGTCACAGCTCCGGCCCGGTGGCCGGCTCCTCGGAGCGCCGCGCCACGAGGTCGTCGGCCGCATCCAGGGTCGAGGCATCGAGCAGCACCCGGGCCAGCGCCGCGCGGAGCTCCCGCCCGGTGGCGCCTCGCGTGAAGTGCTTCTTGATCACGTCGGAGAACGACTCGCCGCGGCGCTTGCGGCGCCTCAGCGCTTCGTAGGCCTCGAGGTCGATGCTGATGGTCTTGGTGGCCATGCATCAAGCATACACAGACAGTGCACGAAACGCAACGGCACCCTCGACGGAGCGGGGGCGCTAGCGTGCCGGCGCGAAGTCCCTGAGGTGCGCCACGGTCGGCGCGTCGAGCGCCTTCAGGAGCGCCACCACCAGGTCCACCGTGGCGTCGAAGTCCTTCCGGCCCATGACGCCGTTGTGGGCGTGGGTGTAGCGGACGGGGACGACGATGTTCACGGTGGGCGCGCCGCCGCCGGCCTTCTGCATCTCGGCGGAGTCGTCGCCGTATCCCTGCACGAGGTCCAGCTGCAGGGGAATGCCGTGGTCGGCGGCCACCTTCTTCACGAGGTCGACGAACGCCTGGTTGGGGATCTCGCTGAAGTCGTAGAGGAAGAGCCCCGGTCCGCCCCCCAGGCGCACCTGGCTCCGCTCCGGACGGGACCACGGCTGGTCGCCGGTGACGCCTCCCTCGAGCGCGATGCCCACGTCCGGGGCCACGACCTCCGAGGCCGTGTGCGCCCCCCGCAGGCCCACCTCTTCCTGCACGGTGGCCGCGTAGAACATGCGGTTGGGGTGTCCCTCGTCGTGCAGGCGGCGCATGACCTCCAGGAGGACGGCCAGCCCCGCGCGGTCGTCCCACGCCTTGCCCAGGTAACGCCCCGTGCCGTTCAGCTCCTCGAAGGGCGCGTCGGGCACCACCGCGTCACCGGGCCCGATGCCCAGCGCACGGACCTCATCGGCGGTGCTGGCGCCCACGTCCAGGTAGAGGCTCTCCCGCGGAAAGACCCGGCTCCGCTCGTCCGAGGGGAGGAGGTGGACGTCGCGGATCCCCGTGACGGCGCGGACCGGACCCTTCGAGCCCATGATGATCCAGCGCTGATCCACCAGCGCCTGGTCGAGCCAGCCGCCCAGCATCTGCATGCTGAGATACCCATCGGGGCGGATCCGCCGCACCATGCCGCCCAGCTCGTCCATGTGAGCGTCGAGCATCACGCGGGGGCCGCTCCCGCCCTGGACGGCGATGACCGAGCCCAGGCCGTCGTAGCGGAGGCTGTCCGCGTACGGCTTCATGCGCCGGACCACCAGCGCCCGCACCGGCCCCTCGAGGCCGGACGGGCCCGGCGCCTCCGACAGCTCCTTCAGGAGGTTCGCGACCCGGTCGGGTGGGGTCGCCGCCCGGGCCGCCGCCTGGGCCGCCGCCGGCCGCGGCGCCGCGAAGGCCGCCAGGCACCCCAGGACACAGGCGGCGACCGTCATGCGCGCCATCCTCCTCGTCATGATCCTTCCTCCTCGTGCGTCCGAAGGCTCCGTCGGCCATCGCTCCCTCCGCGACGAAAGGGCGCGCACCGCACGGCCTCCGCAAGGGGGCCGTCGCATCGAACGCCGGGACCCGCGGGCGGCGGCCGATCTCCGCTACGTGACGCTGGAGCTGGGAGGCCCCTGGAGCTTCTGATGCGGTGCGGAGGGAAGGGAGCCCCTCCGCACCGCCGGTCCGTCGGCTGCATGTTCGAGCTCGGAGACCGGGAGCCGCGCCACCGTCGCCGCTCCCTCACATACGTCGTGAACTGGCTCGCAGGGCGGGCCATCGCCGGTCGGGCCCCGCGCGGAGGTCACGAGCCGGGCGTGAAGCTCCACTCGACGGTCACCTGGACGGGCATGTCGTAGGTCGGGTCGCTCCAGGTGCCCAGGTTCGACGTGAACGCCAGCCTCCCGCTCAGCGGCCGTCCGGCCGCGGGGAGCGGCCCGGTGGCCGTGAGGGCGCTCTTCCAGTCCTTCCCCTTCGGCGGCTCCTTGCCCAGGAACGGGATGGCCTGGTCGTCGGGCGTGCCGTCCGGATGGCGCTCGCCCCGGCAGGGGCCCGCCGGGTGGGCGGCGCCGCAGTCGTGCGCCCCGACCAGGCCCACCCCGGCCAGGCGATCCAGGGCCAGCTCGTAGGTCTTCGCCGCGTCGTTGATGCGGAGCTCCGCGCCCAGCACCGGCGAGGCCGAGCCGACCCACGTCTGCGCGAGGTCTTCCCGCCCGCCTCCCTCGCCGCCGGAGGCGGCGCCGAAGCGGACCTCGTCCTGCTCGACGCGCACCGAGCCGGCGCCCGGAGAGGGATCGGACGGGTTCGGGGCCCAAACGCGCAGGCCCGTCGCCATGTTCACCGCCTGGGCGATCTGCTGGACGTTCGCGCTGGCCGACATGGCGGTCTGCAGGGCGACCTGGTACTTGGGATCGGCGATCTTCTCCGCCTGGAGGCGGTCCGCGCACGCCTCGTCCTCGCCGCAGGCCTCCTCCTTCTCGTCGTACTTGTCCAGGATGGCCTGGGCCTCCTCGGCCGACATGGCGCCCGGCCGCCCGGCCGCCTGGCCCATCGCCCCGGCGCCCGCCCGGTCCGGGCCGCCCGCGCCGGCGGTCACGAGCCGGGTCTCGAAGCTGGCCGTCTGGTGGGCCTTCCAGCTGATGGAATCCCACATGGACGCCTTGCCCGGGAGGCGTCCCTGGCCCGTCACGGTGACGCGGACCTTGAGCGTGCCGTGGGCCGGACCGCCGCCGGCCGACCCGGGGTCCTGGGCGGCCGCGACGACGGGGATCGACCCCGCCGCGGCCAGCGCGAGCGCGAGCACGAGCGCCGAGGGACTTCGCATGGTACGGATCCTTGGACGAGGGGTGACGATGGGGGACCCCATCTTGCCGCAGGACGGCCTCCGCCCGGACGGGCGGACCTCCACCGCCAATATAGCGCGATCGACGGAATTAGGAATGGGAAACACGGGCGGACTCGCGGACGGGGACGGCCGGTCGCAAGACAGGCCGGAGTCCCCAGACGGGTCAGACCGACCGCGAACGGGTCCCCTCCGTTGGAGGTCGTGCCGGCAGCCGGTCGGACGCTACGAGCTTGCGAAGCCGGACGATGGAGGTGCCCCTTCGGGCGGCCTCGTTCTGGAGCCGAGCTTCGAGGGCCTGTCGGAAGGGGGCTGCCGTTGGGTACTTCACGGCCGCTCGGCCCGGCGCACGCCGTCCTCCACGAGCTCCTGCACGCGTCCGCCGCGCCTGCGTGCGGCCGCGATCAGGTCCCGCCGGGCCGAGAGGCCTCGTTGGATGGCCTCGGCCGCCGCGCCGGATCTGCTCGGGAGCGACGCCGGCTTCGGCCGCGTCCACGATCGATCGCGTGGGTGCCGTGACGCGCATGCCATTGCGCACCGTCACGTCGCTCGGCCCGAGCGCGCGCGTCGTGGTGTGAAGCGTCACGCCCGGTGGAGGGCCGTAACCGCGTCGAGACCGCGGAACCGCTATATGGACCGAGGAGGGGACGACGTCGGAGAGGTCCAGGAGCTCGAGGGCGCTCTCGTGGGAGACCGCCGCCGTGTCGGGACCCGCAGCCAGCCACGCCGCGATGAACGCGGATGAACTCGCCCGTGCCGGCGTGGTGGGAGAGGAGGGATCGGCTGTAACCGCACTCCCGCGCCTGAGCGGTCGTGCAGTGGCCGCCCTGCTGTGACGCTGTGGCGAAGAGTCGCTCGCGATCGGGGCCTCCACGCGTGCCATTCACATGCCAGATGTGGCTTGACAAATGTATACAGCAAGCCCCGCGGATCCCCGGTGAGGTATCGCGCCGCTCCCTACGGGCCGTGTGGCGCGGTACAATGAGCTCTCCAAGCACACTCTCTGCGTGTAACCGGTTGCGAATAGCGTCCAACGCTGTAGCTATTCGTAATCGACTACACGCACGGACGCCGCGCCTCGGGCCGGAGCCGACATTGTGGACCGCACGACCTCCAGGAAAGTCACCATCGGCGTCGCCGCGGCCCTCGCCGGGGTGGTCATCGGGCTGGCCCTCGTCCCCCTCCTCTTCCGGGGAAAGATCGAGGAGCGCGCCCGCCGGGCGGTGAACGGCGCGGTCTCGGCCCACGTGGAGTGGGGGAGCGCCGGGCTCTCGCTCCTCCGCCACTTCCCGAACCCCGACCTCCGGATGCGGAACCTGGTGGTCACGGGGGTCGGGCCGTTCGAGGGCGACACGCTGGCCTCGGTCGGCGGCCTGGACGTGGTGCTGGACCTGGGGAGCCTGTGGGGTGCGTGGCGCCACGGCGCGCCGGTCGTGGTGCGCTCGGTCGTGGTCGACGCGCCGACGCTCCGCCTGGTCCGCACGCGGGAGGGCGCGGCGAGCTGGGACATCGGGAAGAAGCCCGCGCAGGCCGAAGGCCAGAAGCCCGCGGCCGCCGGGGCGGCGGCGTGCGCCTGGGCCTCCGGAGCCTGGAGATCCACAGCGGCGACATTACGTTCCGGGACAGCGCGAAGCGGCTCGAGGTCTCGGCCACCGGGCTCGAGGCGAGCCTGAGCGGCGACCTCTCCCGGGACTCGGTGACGCTGCGGACCCGGACGCGGGCCGCGGCGGTCTCGGCCCGCTTCGCGGGGCTCCCGTACCTGAGCCGCACCCGCCTGGAGCTCACGGCCGACGTCGGGGCCGACCTGGCCCACAGGCGGTTCGCGCTGGAGCAGAGCCGGCTCCGGCTCGACGACCTGGCGCTCGACGTGTCCGGATCGGTGAGCGCCGCCGCCGGCGACCGCACGGTGGACCTGGCCTTCCGCGCGCCCGAGAACGACGTCCGCGGCCTCCTCTCCCTGGTGCCCGGCCTGTACACGAAGGAGTTCACGTCGGTGCAGACGGCCGGCACCATGGCCCTGTCGGGCCGGGTGCAGGGGCGCTGGGGCGGAGGCGCGTTCCCCGGGTTCGAGCTGGAGGCGACGGTGCGGGGCGGCAGCTTCCGCTATCCCGACCTCCCCCTCCCGGCCCGCGACCTGGCGCTCGACCTGCGGGCGTCGAACCCCGGCGGCGACCTGGACCGCACCGTGGTGACGCTGGATACCCTGCACGCCGTCATCGGCGAGGATCCGATCGACCTCGCCCTGACGCTCAGGACCCCCGTCTCGGACCCCGACGTGGATCTGCGGGTGGCCGGGACGCTGGACCTGGCCGCCCTGCGGCGGACCGTGCCCATGTAGGGCGTCCAGGAGCTGAAGGGCACCATCTCGGCCGACGCGGCGCTCCGGACGCGGCAGTCCTGGGTCCAGGGCCGCCAGTACGACCGCATCACGGCCCGCGGCGGGGCGGAGGCCCACGACGTCGCCCTCCGGGCCGACGCCCTGCCGCACGCGGTGACCGTCCAGGAGGCCCGGCTCCGGCTCTCCCCGGAGCGGGCCGAGCTCACCGGCTTCCGGGGGAGCGTCGGAGCCAGCGACCTCCGCATCTCCGGCTAGCCTCGCCAACCTGGTGGGCTTCGTGCTCCGGGACGAGGACCTGGCCGGGCAGGCCACGCTCGAGAGCCGGCACTTCGACCTGGACGAATGGCGCTCCGGGGACACCCTGCGGGTGATCCCCGTCCCGCGCGGGGTCGACTTCACGCTGAACACGAGCATCGACACCCTCTCCTTCGGGTCGCTCGGGATGACCGCCGCGAGCGGGAAGGTGGTGGTGAAGGGCCGGCGCATGACGCTGGAGGGCTTCCGCGCGGACCTCCTGGGAGGGCGGGCGACCGCTTCGGGGTTCTACCAGACGACCGACGTGACCCGTCCCACCTTCGACGCGGAGCTCCGCCTCGACAGCCTGGACATCCAGGCCGCCTTCCAGAAGCTGGCCACCGTGCGGGCCCTGGCGCCCGTGGCCCGGTGGGCGCGGGGCCGCTTCTGGGCCGCGCTCCATCTCTCCGGCGCCCTGGGGGCGAACATGCTGCCGCGCTTCGGGAGCCTGGCGGGCAGCGGCTCGCTCCAGACCACGCGGCTGTCGCTGGAGGGGTTCCCGGCGCTCCAGCGGGTGGCCGACGCGCTCAAGATCCCGGCGCTCGCCAGCCCCACGCTCGCCCCCGTGCGCGCCTCGTTCGACGTCGACGAGGGCCGCATGAAGCTGCGCCCGTTCACGGCGAGCGCGGGCGACTTCGCCATGACCGTGTCCGGCTCGAACGGCGTGGACGGCTCGCTCCAGTACGGGGTCCAGCTCCAGGCGCCGCCCACGGCCCTGGGCGAGGCGGCCCGCCGGACCGTGTCGGGCCTCCTGGAGAAGGCGGGCCGGAGCGCCGCGGACCTCGGCGCCGCCGGGCCGGTGCGGATCGGGATCCAGCTGGGCGGGACGGTGACCGATCCCACCGTCGGGACCGACGTGGGCCGGTCGCTCGACGTCGGCGGGCGCGGGCGCGAAGGAGGCGGTGCAGGGGGCGGCCGAGGCCGCGGGCGCGAAGGCGCTCCAGGGCGCCGGCGCGGCGGCCGAGAGCGCCCGGGCCGGGGCGGAGCGGCGCACGGCCGCGGCCACGGAGGAGGCCCGGGCGCGGGCGCGGAGCCTCCTGCAGCGCGGCGCAGCAGCGCGCCGACTCGGTCCGCGCCGCCGCCCGCGGCCTGGCGGACAGGGTGCGGGCCGAGGCGGGCGCCCGGGCCGACTCGCTGGTGGCGAAGGCCCAGGGTCCCGTGGCCAAAGCGGCGGCCGGGGTGGCCGCGAGGCAGCTCCGCGCGCAGGCCGACACGCAGGCCGACCGGATGGTGCGCGAGGCCGACCGGCGGGCGGACGACATCATGGCCGCGGCCCGGGCCCGCGCCGACTCGCTGGCGCCGGGCGTGGGGGCGGCGCCGCCCGACTCGGCGGCGGCCAGTGACTCCACCGCTGCGGGTGGGGCTCCCTGGCGGGGATAGGGCGACGGGGCGCCAGCCGGAGGCAGGAGGCCGCTTGAAATTCCTATCCCTGCCGCGACCGGCGACATCGAATCGGACGACCTGGCAGACCCGGAGGTGGATGACGTGCTCGACGACCTGGGGGCGTTGGCCCTGAAGATGGGCGGAGAAGTCATTATCGTCCCCGCCGAACGGATGCCGACGCAGACGGGAATAGCAGCGATCTACCGGTACTGAAACGCAGTTACGATAAGGGGACGGGCTCATGCAGATTCAAATCAACACCGATCACAATATCGAGGGTAGCGACCGGCTGGCTCAACAGGTGGAAGCGATAGTGGGGGATGCCCTTGATCGGTTCGGCTCGCAGATCACACGGGTGGAGGTCCACCTCAGCGACGAGAACAGCGACAAGAAGTTCGGCGCCGAGGATAAACGCTGCCTGCTGGAGGCCCGTCTCGCCGGTCTTCAGCCGATCTCGGTGAGCGATCAGGCGGCGACTCTGGAGCAGGCCGTCGAGGGTGCTGTCGAGAAGTTGAAGCACTCCCTCGACAGCACCCTCGGGCGGTTGGGCAAGCACTAGGAAAACCTCATCTGCCGCAAGCAAGCTACCGGCCGCCCCGGTCGAGCGGCCCGGTTCCTACGGCGTCGCCGCCTTCGCCGGTCCTTCGGGGGGGGCGACCGGGTCGCGACTGCTCGGCAAGAGGTTCTCGCCCTCCTGGAGCAGCTCCGACTGCTGCGCCTGCTCCTCGATCACGGCGGACTCGCTGTACAGCCCGGCCTCCGCCTTCGTGGAGACCACGTCGTGCTCCTCCGGCACCCCGGCCACGACGCTTGCACGCGGAACGGCGGCGCGCGCCTCATCCGGCTTCCCTTCGCGCATGGTGATGGGGACGCCCCGAGGGAAGACGACCTCCCGGGCTTCGTCGGGCATCGAGATCCCCGCCTGCTGGAAGGCGCGCTTCACCAGCCGGATCACCGAGGAGCGCACCTTCAGCCAGCTGTGCGTCCGCCCGTCGAGCCAGAAGTAGATGCGCAGCTTGACGGTGGCGCTGCCCAGGCCGTCGACCAACACCGAGGGCTCCGGGTCCTTCAGGACCGCGGGGTGCTCCGCCAGGACCTTCCGCGCGGTTTCCTGGGCCGAGTCGATCGCGTCGTCGTAGCCGATTCCGACGACGAAGCTCTCCCGCCGGTTGGCGTTGGTCGTGTAGTTGGTGATGGTGCTCTTGTAGACGCTGGCGTTGGGGATCTGCGTCAGGTTGCCGTCCAGGGTCATCAGGATCGTCGTGCGGATGTTCAGGCGCTGCACGTACCCGGTCACGCCCGATATCTCGACCAGGTCCCCGGTCTCGAACGGCCGCTGCATGCTGAGGAAGATGCTGGACAGGAAGTTCTCGGTGATGTCACGGAACGCGATGCCGATGATCAGGCCGATCAGGCCGGTGCCGCCGACCAGCGTCAGCGCGAGCTGCGTCCGGCCGGCGACCCTCAGGATGAGATAGAACCCGCAGAGAACCACGAGCGTGCCCACGCTCCGGGCGATCACGCTCCGAAGAAGCCTTGCCTGGATCCGGACTCGCACCAGCCGCAGGGTCGCTCGCGTCGCCAGCATGGCCGCTCCGAACGACGCGGCCAGGATGAGCAGCCCGAGGAGGAAGAAGGGCAGCGCCCGGACGAAGTCGCGCCACAGCATCGACACGCTCGACCACTCTCGGCTGAAGTCCCACACCGGGGGCTCCACGACCTCCAGACGGTTGACCACGGCGACGACGTCCTGGGTGCTGCGCGCCAGATCGCCGGCCCATGTCCTGAGCTCGGCGGAATCGACTCGACCGTCGAGGAAGACGACTCCCTGCTCGACTCGGACTCGTGGGTCGGTGAACCAGTCCGTGGCCTCCAGCACGCTCTGGATGCGCTCGCGGATCTCCTCGTCGTGGGCGACCGGGTTCACGTCGACCCTCGCCGCCGCCTGGGAGAGCTCTTGCTTCACGTTCGCGGCCGGCTTCGGCGAGACCTCCGCCTTGTGGACCGGCTCCTGCGCGAGGACCCTCGAGGTCAGCGGGCAGCACAGGGCGGCGAGCAACGCGGCCCGACGGAGCAGCGCGCGGCGGCGGTGCCGGAGTCGGGTCCGGTCGCCGCGCAGGGCGCGATCCGGCAAAGCGGCCGTGCTATCCATTCATCGGCGCTCCCTCACGACGCTGCTCGTCCGACTGCCGATGACGCCGATGGCGTGCCGCATGCTCGCCATTATGGCCACGTTGCCAGCGGCGCACGGATGGGTAATCGAAAGGCCCTCTTGGGCCGAAAAGCATCGTAGGGGGCGGGTGGAGGAGGAGCAAGCGTGGAGGGTTGAGGCGGAAGGCGGTGCAGAGTGACGAGGCGAGGAAGGGACGCGAGTGGGGGATGGCGGCAGGGGCGATGCCGTGAAGTGAGACCTGTCCGATGGAAGAGCGAGCGAAGTTCGTCCTGGAAGCTGCACGTCGCGATAGGCCGGCCCCTGACCCTGGACGCTCACTTCCCCCATTCCGGCGCCGCCAGATCTATCCGCCAGACCGGCCCCATATAGAGCGGCCCTTCGAAGCGCACGAACTTCGGCACACCCTCCGTCACGATCCAGACGTGGGAGTCGGGCGGCATCTTGCCGAGGAGCCTGGCAAAGAGGCTGGTGAGCGCGCCGAGCTGCGGCTCCAGTTTGTACTCGACCATCGCTTCCTTGCGCTGGCCATTGAGGACGTGCTGTTCCGCCACCGGAGACAGCTCGAGTCCGATCAGCCTCGGCTCGGGTGTGAACGCGACCAGGTGCACCGTCCGGTTTTCACCGGGCTCGAGATTCTTGAGCAGAATGATCGGCAGGCCGTTGGATACGTCCGCCGGCAGGTGGAGCGTGTCCTCCCACGTCTCCAGTTTCTCCTCGAAGTACGACGAGTCGGCAAAATGAAAGATCATGCGGCTCTCGACGCTCTTCTCATGCGGCACCTGCAGCAGATCGCCGGACGCGAGCGGAACGCCGTCAGCGGTGCTGAGCGTCAGAAAGCCGTGAAGTATGCCTTCGGCATGGCGGACTGGAACGGGACCGGAATCGCTCTGGCGCTCCGCATGGGCGGCGCAGGCCAGCGCCCCGATAGCCAGTACGGTTGAAACGCGCGCGGTTCGATGGAGCATCCAGCACCTCCGGCCTTCGATGACAGGGGCCCGTCGCACGTGCCGCCAGGGTTCACTCCCCTCGCTCGCGCCCGGTCCCATGGCCCGCTCAGTCCCGCCCCGGTTCGCCGGCCATGACGGCCTGGACGATGCCCAGCGCCTCCTGGAGGATACGCTCCAGGTGCGAGGGGTCCCGAAAGCTCTCGGCGTAGATCCTGGCCATGTCCTCCGTGCCGGAGGGGCGGGCGGCGAACCAGCCGTGGTCGGCGACGACCTTGAGTCCGCCGATCGAAGCCCCGTTTCCCGGGGCCTCCGTGAGCCGGGCCCGGATCGGTTCCCCGGCCAGATCGGAGGCTTCAACCTGCTCGGGTCCGAGCCCGGCGAGCCGGGTCTTCTCCTCCGGGCTCGCGGGTAGCTCCACGCGTCGGTCGAAGGGCTCGCCCGCGCGGGCCGTCAGCTCCCGGTAGGCCTCGCCCGGGTCCCGCCCGGTCCGCGCCGTCATCTCGGCCGCGAGGAGCGCGGCCACGATGCCGTCCTTGTCGGTGGTCCACACGCCTCCGTCGCGGCGGAGGAACGAGGCGCCCGCGCTCTCTTCGCCCGCGAAGCCCAGCGTCTCGTCGAGGAGCCCCTCGACGAACCACTTGAACCCGACCGAGACCTCGTACAGCGCCCGCCCGAGCGAGTCGGCCACCCGGTCCAGGAGGGAGCTGGTGACCACCGTCTTGCCCACGCGAAGCTCGCTCTCCCAGGCGGGGCGGTGCGTGAACAGGTACTCGGCCGCCACGGCCAGGTAGTGGTTGGGTGGCAGGAGGCCGTCGCCCCGGGTGACGATCCCGTGTCGGTCGTGGTCCGTGTCGCACGCGAAGGCGACGTCGAAGCGGTCGGCCAGCGCGAGGAGCCGCTGCATGGCGTAGGGCGAGGACGGATCCATCCGGATCCTCCCGTCCCAGTCCACGGTCATGAAGCGGAACGTGGGATCCACGATGTCGCTGACGATCGTCAGGTCCAGGCCGAAGCGGTCCGCGATGGCCGGCCAGTAGCGGACACCGGCGCCCCCGAGTGGATCGACGCCCACGTGGACGCGTGCCTCGCGGATCACCTCGAGGTCGAGGACGGACGGGAGGTCCATCACGTAGGCATTCAGGTAGTCGTGGCGGTGGGTCGTCGAGGCGCGCAGGGCCCGGGCGAAGGGCATGCGGCGGACGCCGGGGAGGCCGTTCCGGAGGATCTCGTTGGCGCGTGCTTCGATCCATCCGGTGACCTTCTCTCCAGCCGGACCGCCATGTGGAGGGTTGTACTTGAACCCGCCGTCCTCCGGCGGATTGTGGGAGGGCGTGACCACGACGCCGTCGGCCAGCCCGGCGGCTCGCCCCCGGTTGTAGTCCAGGATGGCGTGCGAGACGGCCGGCGTGGGCGTGTAGGCTCCGTCCGGCGCGATCATCACCTCGACCCCGTGGGCCGCGAGGACCTCGAGGGCAGTGGTGACGGCCGGCTCGGACAGGGCGTGCGTATCGCGTCCGAGGAAGAGCGGCCCGTCGATGCCCCGCTGCCGCCGGTAGTCGCAGATGGCCTCCGAGATGGCCAGGATGTGCGCCTCGTTGAAGCTTCGCTCGAGGGAGGAGCCCCGGTGGCCGGAGGTGCCGAAGGCGACCCTCTCGGCCGGCAGCGAGGGGTCGGGCCGCTCGGCGAAGTAGGCCGTGACCAGTCGCGGGATGTCCGCCAGGAGATCGGGTGGGGCCGGTCGGCCGGCGAGCGGGCTCACGCCCGGCGCGGGCGGCAACCCGGTGTCCCGGGACTCCGCGCCCGGCGCGGACGCGCCCGGTACGGTCACGGCGGTGGACGCGGGCCGTGCGGTCGCGCCTCGTCGGGTTCCTGCGTCATCGTGGACTCCTCCTCCATGCTCGGCACGTCGACGCCGCCGCGGCGTTCGGTTGCCCCGGGCCACGGTCGCTCGGCCGGCAAGCAGCCTGTCGTGGATCGTAGGCGACGAGGCGTCCTGCCGAACGTCGCCATCTCGACGCGGCCCGCTCGATCCCCCTCGCGATCCGTCCCACGGACCGATGGCAGGTGGTTCACCCGGGCGCGAGCTAGCGCTGGAGGTTCATCCGCCCGGCCCCTCTTCCCGCTTCCGCCCGCCCGCCCGCTCCACGGCGCCCGCCAGGACCGCGTAAGGCTGACAGCCCACCACGGCCTCCTCACCGATGAGGAACGTCGGGATGCCGGTCACGCCGGCCGCGATGGACTCGCGGCGGACGGCGTCGACCCGCCCCAGGTAACCGGGATCGTCCATGGCACCCACCGCGGCGTCGGGCTCCACGCCGGCGGCCTCGGCGACCCGGCGCACCACGGCCTCCCTCTCCAGGTCCTCGCCCCGGCGCCAGTAGGCGTTCATCGCTGCCTCGCGGAACGCGTCGAGCCGATCCTGGTCCCGGGCGCATTCGGCCGCCGCCAGCACGCGCCGGGTGTTGGGGACGTGGTCGGGCTGGCGCATGTCGTCGATGCCGAACCGCGCCGCGAACCCGCGCATGTACTCGCGCATCGATGCCACCCGCTCGACGCCCAGCAGGCGAGCGACGTCCTCGCCTCCCTCGGGCGTCTCCGGGTGGAGCTCGAAGCCCCGCCAGTTCACCTCAATGTCGTACTCCTCGTGCAGCCGATCCAGGCTGCTGTGCTCCGCGATGAAGCAGAACGGTCAGACGAAATCGGAATAGAGTCGTATGTCGACGCTCATGGTCCCCCCGGGTGCGGGTACGTGTGGTCCATCGGTGAGGCGCAACGCCCATGCCGTCCGCACCCTGGGAACCAGAACGGCACTCGGCCCCGGGCTATGTCCGGGTGCAAGGAGGATGGCAGCCACCCTCTCCGACGCCCGCCGGTGCTCAGGCGCCTGGGGACGGGTGTGAGCTCGCAGAGTTCGGGAGCGTACTCGGCGTGCCAGCGAATGAGGTAGTCGACCAGCTCCGACAACGGCCTTGCCCTGTCCCATTCCTCGAGCGCGGCGACATCCACGGTGGCGGGGCGCTACGCCTCGTCCTCGTCCAGCTCCGATACGAGCACGTTGCTCGCGAGGTCGTCGTGGAGGCGGGCGAGCAGGTCGTCCTCCGGCAGCTTCCCGATCACGGCCTGCATCTTCCTCAGGGCCCGGTCGCTGGGGAAGGCCAGGTTGCAGACCGGATCGCCCGGCGAGACCGCCGGCAGCGTGGTGAGGCCGAGCACGACCGCATCGCGCGGAGCTGTCACCACGTTCTGACGACGGCCCACGAGGCTCGTGTTCGTCGCGATCGGCTGGTCCTTCTCGATCACATCGCCGGCGTGTACGTGGAAGGTCAGGAACCCGCCGGCGGAGGCCCGGATCCACTTCGTCTCCTCGGCCACGATCCGGTAGGCGGGCTCGACCACCTCGCCGTCGATCATCTCGAGCCCCACGAGCACGTTCCGGATCCCGCGCAGGGTGTACTCGACGACCGCGGGCTCGACCTTCCAGATCTCGCCCGCCTCGAGGATGAGCGTGGCGCACCCCGCCTTCACCGCCTCCCGCCTCAGGCTCCCCGCGGGCCCCTTTCCGTTCAGGGTCAGCTGGGCCCCGAACAGCGAGGCCAGCCGGCCGGTCGCCTCCTGGTCCATGTCGGCGCGCGCGTTCGGGAAGTTCGTCCGCCTCGCCGAGGCGGTATGGAGGTCGATCCCGTAGTTGGAGCGGCCCACGATGTTGTCGTAGATGACCCGGGCGAGACGGCTGGTGAGGCTCCCCCTGGTCAGGCCCGGGAAGGACCGGTTCAGGTCCCGGCGGTCGGGCGAGTACCGGCTGAGCTGCTCGAAGCCCGGGATGTTCACGACGGGCACCAGGATCAGACTCCCCGACCGGAGCTCGAACGGCCGCTCCAGGATGAGATGCCGGATCGTGCCGGTCCCGTTGAGCTCGTCCCCGTGCACGGCGGCGGTGACGAACACCGTCGGGCCCGGCCGCTCGCCGCGCCACACGTGGACGGGGACGCGGATCCTGGCTCCGCTGTAGCTCTTGCTCACCGTGAGCGCGAGGTCGGCCTGCTCACCCGGCGCGATCTTGCGGCGTCCCCACACGCCGACAGTCTTGCGCGCTCTCCTGGCCATCAGGGGGCGAGACCCTCCAGGGGAGGCGCGGGCTCCGGGGTCGCGGCGGCCGGCGAGCCCGCCCCCGGCTGGAGCTTCTGGACCTTAGACGGCTTTCCCTTGCGCCGCGCCGGCACGAGGTCCCGCATGTGCTCCAGCTTGCCGTAGCACAGCAACCGGTCGTGGGGCTCGAGCACCCGGCTGCTCTTCGGATTCGAGATGACGTTCACCTCACGGGTCAGCGTGAGCACGACGATGTCCTTGCTCCGGAGTCCGGATTCCGCGAGTGTCTGCCCGACCAGGTTCGAGCTCTCCCCGATCGTGAGCTCCGTGACCCCGTAGCCGGCCGTGACCGTCAGCCGCTGGCGGATGTCGAGCTCGGGGAAGCTCACCTGTCCCGCCATGTAGTCGATGATGGCGCCGGCCACGTCGAGCCCGGTGGCCCCCTCGATCCCCTCGAGTCCGGGGGAGGAGTTCACCTCCATCACCTGCGGCCCCTCTCTCCCCTCCAGCATGTCGACGCCGGCCACCTTGAGCCCCATGATCTGCGCCGAGCGGACCGCCGTGTCCGCGAAGACCGGGTCGAGCTCGACCGCCTGGGCCTGTCCCCCGCGGTGGACGTTGCTGCGGAAATCCCCGCCCTGGGCGACCCGCCGCATCGCGGCCACCACGCGATCGCCGACCACGAAGGCGCGGATGTCCCGGCCGGCGCTTTCTCCGACGAACTTCTGGATGAGGACGTTCTGCTTCGTGCTCTGGAGCGTCTCGATGATGGCCGCCGCGATCTTCACCGAATCGGCCAGGATCACCCCGACCCCCTGCGTGCCCTCGAGGAGCTTGATGATGACCGGCGCCCCGCCCACATGCTCGATGGCCGGCAGGACATCCTCCTTGCGGCGTACGAAGGAGGTGGGAGGGATTCCGAGGTCGTGGCGGCTCAGGATCTGGAGCGCGCGGAGCTTGTCCCGCGAGTTGGCGATACCGTTCGCGGAGTTCGGCGTGTACACGTCGAGCTGCTCGAACTGCCGCACGAGTGCGGTCCCGTAGTAGGTGATGGACGCCCCGATCCTGGGGAGGATGGCGTCATAGTGGCTGAGGCGCTTGCCGCGAAAGTAGAGGTCCGGCGCGCGGGGCCGGAGCTCGATCGAGAACTTGAGCGTGTCCAGCACCTTCACTGTGTGCCCCCGCGCCGCGGCGGCCTCGCGCAGCCGGCGCGTGCTGTAGCACCGGGGTGCCCGTGAAAGGATGGCCAGCTTCATTTCTTTCTTCTCTTCGTGCGAGGATCGTTGCCCCGAACCCGCTTCGCCCGTCTTCCGCCGACGTAGGACCCGCTCGGGTCCACGAGGAAACGGCCGCGGATGGCCTGACGCCCGAGCAACATCCGAAACCCCATGAGGTCCCGCCGCGTGAGCGTGAGCTCGATCGGCCAGCGCTCGCCGAGCAGCTCGATCTCCGAGGACACCACCGGCCGTTCTTCCAGGTTACCGCCGGAATCGCGAACGCGCCTCCGTTCGACGAGCGGAAGCTCCACATCGATCTCCCAACCAGCGCTGTGCTGCTCCGGATGGATCTTGAAGCGGACGAGGGTCCTGCCGTGGCGCTCCACCTCCTCGAGGGCGAAGGCGTGGAGCGCGGACGTGCGCGCCCCCGTATCCACCTTGGCCTTGATCCATTCGATACCGAGGTCGGGAAAGCTCACCCACTCCCGCCACCCGATGACGCGTTCGGGGCCCGGGGGCTTCCCGCGTCCATCGCTTCGCTGCGCGCCCACCCCTACGACACCACCGCTCGGTGCCGGACGGTCGTACACGCGGACACGATCCCTCCAACCATGGCGTCCCTCCGGGTCGGAAATCTACAGTCTAACAGGCCAGCATCGGCGCGACGAACGCGCGGGATCAGCCAGGGGGCCGGCCCATCACGATGCATGTCCCGTGCGCCCCCACGCTTGGGTCGGGCCCGCGCGCGGGCGGGCGTACGCGACGGGCGGTGGTAGGGCCGTGTGGGGTTGATCTGTTGATCCTCGCTTGAGGCTGCGCCGGAGGCTAGGGGGCAAGTGAGCCACACCCGGTGGGTGGAGATGAGCGATGAAGCCGGCAAGCCAACAAGGACCCCAGACCCGGGGCGCGAGCGACTCGGGACAGGACGTCGGTGCTCTGGCAGATGAGATCGTGCGCGGCTCCGCGGAGATTCAGGCGATGGAAGCCCAGTTGGCCAGACTCCGTGCGCGCTACGAGGAGCTCTCGAAGCATGGCGACACCGGTGGTGACCGGACCGGACTCCGCTGACCGCGACGACGCGGATGGGGTATCTTCATACTCGACCGGGGGCACCATGGAGATAGAGGGATGACATTGCCACAAAAGGATCTGGAGACCGCCGCTCTCGCGCTTCCTCGTGAGGAGCGGGCTCGTCTCGCTCGCCGGCTGATCGCGAGCCTGGAACACGAAGTAGAGGAAGCCTGGATCGCGGAGGTCAGAGAGCGCCTGTCGGCCTACGAGCGCGGTGACCTCGATGCTGTGTCCGCGGATGACGTCATTGCCGAGGGGAGACAGCAGGTCAGGGATGGTGCGTGGGGCTTCGCTTCCTGACGCCTGCGCGTCAGGAGTTCCTCGCCGCGGTCCGATACTACGAGAGGGCCCGGAGCGGTCTGGGTTCGAGTTCATCGACGAGATCGAGGACGTTCTTGCAGAACTTGCGACGAGCCCGTGGTCGGGCTCCCCATTCGGCGAGGGCGCGCGCCGAAGGCTCCTGCGTCGCTTCCCGTTCGAGGTCGTCTATAGCATTGGGGAGGAAGAGATCCTCGTGCTGGCGGTCGCGCACCAAAGCCGGCGCTTCTTCTAAAGGCAGGATCGGCTCGACTGAGCTCCGTGGAGTCCCGCTCAGGCCGGTCCGATCCACCCGTACGTGTTCCGCACGGGATTCCCGTCGCCAGCGGCCTCGCTCCAGGCGGTGAGCGCCCGGAAGTGCGCCGCCAGGTCCGACGGCGGGATCGCCGGGGAGAGGAACAGGACGCCTGGGAACTGCCGACCCCTCCGGGCCAGCTCCTCCACGAGCGGCGCGAAGTCTTGGTAGTTCCGCGTCACCACGACCCTTCCATCCTGCGCGGCGGCCAGCAGCAGATCGAGGTCGTCGGCGCCGCCGAGTCCCTCGTCCCCGGCGTGGACGACGTCCATCCCTTCCTCCCGCAGCCGGGCGCAGGCCCCGTGGTGGACGTGGACGTCGAACAGGAGAGGCGGGCTCAAGCCCGGCCGAGCCGCCCGGCCAGGTAACGGCCCGCCCGGTCGTTGTCCTCGAGGAGCGCGTCGATGCGCTCGGGAAATCGCTCGTAGTAAGCCAGGGCCTCCTCGAGCGTTTCCTCCTGAAGCCACCCGAAGTGCTCTTGCAGCGCCGCCGGGTCGGAGCGGTACTCGCGGCGGGCCGCCACGATCTCCCAGATCTCGGGCCCGCCCTCGACGGCCGCGCGGCGTCCGCCCAGGCTCTCCCGGAACTCGAGGTGGGGGAAGCGGCGCAGGGCCCACCACTCCTCGAGGACACGGCGCAGGCCCTCGGACGTGGACTCACCGCGCGCCTCGAACTCTCTTCGCAGCTCGTCCTCGAGCCACGGGCGCAGCTTCACGCTGATCGGTCGATCGGCGACGGTCGGCATAGTCCGGCTCCCGTTGCGGGTGGCATAGTATACCAGGTATACCACGTCTACCGAGAAACGTGCCCCTCTCCCATCCCCGCGGTCAAGGGCAGGAGGGCTTTCGATGCGGGAAAGGTGTACCCCGGGCCTCACGTGCGCGTCATCGGGGGGCCGGCCCGCGGCCGTGGTGCCCCCGGGGGCGGTGCGCCCTAGCTTCGGGATCGGTCCTCGGCACCGTCGGAACGGGCAACCCTGCGAGGTACCGCATGCGCCGCCTGAGCTCCTCGAGCCTCAAGATGTACCGCCGCTGCCCCCAGCAGTGGAAACTCAAGTACATCGACCGCCTCCCCGAGGCCCCCAAGCCCTTCTTCAACCTGGGGACCGCCGTCCACTCCGCCCTCGAGGCCTTCTACCGGGGGAGGGTGGCGGGCCCGCCTCCGCTGGACGAGGTGCTCGCGGCCTTCCGCGAGGCGTTCGACCCCGACGCCTATCCCACCGAGGAGGAGACCGAGCGCCGCCGGGCGGATGGTCTCGCCATGACCCGGGCCTTCTACGAAAAGCACGCCGCCGGCTTCCGCCCCGCGCTCGCCGTCGAGAAGCACCTGTTCTTCGAGGTCGAGGGCGTCGCCTTCACCGGGTACGTGGACCGGATCGACAAGCTCGGCGAGGCGCGGATCGGCATCGTCGACTACAAGACGGGCGGGAGCTTCGACCTGGACCGGGTCAAGACCGAGCCCCAGCTCACCCTCTACCAGCTCGGGACCGAGCAGAAGCTCGGGATGGAGGTCGGCCGCCTGGCGCTCTACCACGTCCCCTCGCAGACGGCCTTCCAGGTGGAACGGCACGGCGAGGAGCAGGTGGAGCGGGTGCGGGGCATGGTGCGGGAGGCGGCCCGCGGGATCGAGGCCGGGGCCTTCGAGCCCAGGCCGGGCCACCACTGCCGCTGGTGCGACTTCCAGCCCTTCTGTCCGGCCTTCGCCGACGAGTACCCGGAGAACTGGCTGCAGGAGCCCACGCCCCCGGCCCCCACGCACGCCGAGGCGGGGGCGCTGGCGGACCGGTACGGGAAGCTGAAGGCGCGCGAGAAGGAGCTCTCGCGGGAGCTGGCCGAAGTGCGGGAGCGGCTGGAAGCGTTCTTCGAGGCCACGGGCGAGCGGGCGGCCTCGGGGTCGGGCTTACCGGGTGAAGGCGAGCCGCAAGGAGGAGTGGCGGATCGGGGACGACGAGGGGCTCCGGGAGCTGCTGGAGCCGCTGGGGCTGTGGGAGCGGGTGCTCACCACCCGGGTGGACTGGCGGCGGAAGGCGGCGCTGGCGGAGGACGCCGACCTGCCGGAGGAGGTCAGGGAGGCGTGCCGGGAGCTGGCGAGCCGGAAGGTGACGTGGCGGCTGACGCCGGGGGAGGTGGAAGGGGAAGGGAGGGCGACCCCGAGGAGTGAAGCCGCCCCTGGCCTTCCGGGTTCAAGGACTTGCGATTCGCGCGGTGCCGCCTCGCTCTTCGGACGGTCGACGAGCTGGTGTCTCGAAGAGCCGACATGGCCGCCCAGACCGCGACGAGCAGCCGGAGCGCGCCGTGCGGCCCGATAGCCAGCGTCGCGACCGCGAGGACCAGGAGTCCGACGAGGATGAGCCAGCCGGCTGCGTGGTCAGGCGGGACGCGGTCGGCTCCGGAGCGGAGTCCGAGCCCGGGCGCGGGCGGGGAATCCCCATGGCGATGTCCGCTGGCGGCGGGTCGTACCGGCGGGATCCCTCGTCCGTCGCGATGATGCGGCTGCGTATCGAATTCTTCCTCGTCTTCGAGGAGGTCCACGATCGTGCCGTCCTGGAGGTTCTGGGCGAGCCCCGGCGACGCCAGATTGGTCGGCGTCCGGGTGATCGCGGCGTCCGGAAACTGCTCCAGCACCTGCCGGCGAAGGGACTCCAGGTCCTCCTCGGCGCAGGTCCAGTGGCCTTCCGTGCCCTCACAGGACGGGCACATGTGCCAGTGGTTGACGTCGTCCGGTGATGATCCCGCTGCCGTAACAGTCCGGGCACCAGGTCCGGTTCGGTCCAAGGAGCTGGTCGGCGAGGGCGCGGTGCGGGCCCATGGGCTTCAGCCCGTAGGCATACTGGTAGGCAGCCATGCTCTCGTGGCTGCTCCGGAACCAGCCGGCGAACTCGTGGAGGGTCCCGCACGTCTGGCACTCGGGCCAGCTTACCAGCTCGGCATGACCCGCGTGGTCGCAACGCGGGGTGAACATTCGGTGCGGCATCGGTGGCTCCTCTCTTCGACAGCCCGTGAGGAGCGGCAGGAAGCACAAAGAGCCCGCCCGCAGCGTGCGGACAGGCTCTCCTGCCGCGCTTTAGAAGGAGGTCTCGAGGGCCGGCGCGCCTTCAAGCTGCGGATGTCAAATCCGCGCCGACCGGCCGCTAGGGGCGGCCAGACAGGATCAGTCTACCCAGTGAGATTTGAGCTCGCAAGCCTGGCGCGCCCCTCAGGCTTGATGTGCGTAACGTAACGCGCTACACTTACCCTTGATCAGGACGTTCCGCGATCGCGCGACGAAGGCGATCTTTCAGGGCGGGTCGCTGAGCCCAAAGGAGGGCAAGCGAGCACGAAAGCGCCTGCCCACGCCGCTCTGGAAGCGAGCGCAGGCGAAGCTCGACCAGCTCGACGCAGCCGAGGAGCCGGGCCACCTCGCGACCCCCTCCAACCGCCTCGAAGCGCTCACGGGTGACCGGGAAGGGCAGTACTCGATCCGGATCGACCGGCAGTACCGGATCTGCTTCACCTGGCGCGATGGTGATGCCTGGGATGTCGAGATCGTGGACTACCACTGAGGAAGGGGACATGTCGTACGAGCGAGGCCAGCCGAAGCGGGCACCCACCCACCCGGGCTACGTGGTACGGACGGAGCTCGAGGAACTCGGCATGTCTATCACCGAGGCGGCCGGGCGCCTGGGCGTGGCCCGCCCGACTCTGAGCCAGGTCGTCAACGAGAACCGGAGCGTGAGTCCCGAGATGGCTCTCAAGCTCGGCCGGCTGTTCGGGAACGGCACCGCCGTGTGGATGAACATGCAGACGGCCTACGATCTGTGGGCCGTGGAGCACGATGCGGCGGCGTTGCGGGACGCACGCCGCGTGGAACCCGTGCACGCCGGCTGAGGTTTGGGCTCGGCGGCGGCTCCAGTGCCGCGCCCCGTCAGGCCGCCAGCACCCTCTCCCAATCCCGACCCAGCGGCACCAGCACGTCCTTCCGCACCCACACCTGTCCACCCGACGTCGCCACCTGCTCGTAGGCCCACCGGGTGATGCGAAGCGATGCGTCCCGGTCGTGGACGAGGCCCGCCTCATCGAAACGGCGCGGGAGGTCGTAGGCCGACTCCTCGTTCCTCGCCCTCCAGCGGCGGAGGTGGGGCACGGCGGCGAGGCGGTCGCCCTTGTGGCCGTTACAGCCCCGGTGGGCCAGGACGAAGTTGTGGGCCAGGTCGAAGGGGTAGCGCCGCCACGGCACGAAGTGGTCGACGGCGCTCGCGTCCCCGCGGAGACGTCCCTCGCAGTAGAAGCAGCGGTCACGCTGGACGTCCTCCAGGATGGTCCGGTAGGCGGAGAGGTCCCTGCGGTCGGTGCCGAACAGGAACTCGCGGAGCTCGGACGTGGGGCCCAGGAGCGCGTCGTTGGTGCGGCGGACGTGCGCGGTCCACGCGCCCTGCACCATGTCGGTGATGAGGGAATAGAACTCCCGGAAGCAGTAGGCGACGCCGGGGCGGAGCGTGATGTCGCGCGGGTTCTCGGCCGCGCGGTCCTCGTAGAGGAAGTCGAGCCTGCGGCTCCCCACGGTCTGGAGCTTCCACAGGGGCATGCGCCGGACGGTGCTCTCCACGTTCCGCAGGAGCCCCGGCCAGGCGTCCGAGCCTTCCACGCGCCCCAGCCTGGGGTCGTACTCGGCCCGCGCCTCCCGGACCGCGTTCACGACGGCGGCCTGGCGGCCGGTGTTCTGCTTCAGCGGGCGGTTCGTGCCGGCGGCGGGGAAGGGCGCGGCCTGCCTCCAGTAGAGGCGCACGAACTGGTCGGCCAGCTCGCGGGTGGTGAGGGTCAGCGCCTCGCCCGACCCGTCCCCCCTGGTCACGCACAGGTCCGCGATGGCGTGGAGGAGCGCGTACTTGTAGGTGGCGGTGAACGTCCCCTCGTCCAGGAGGCGGCGGAGGTTGCGGAGGAAGGCGAGCTGCTCCTCGGCGGTCGGAGCTCGCGTTTCTCGACCGAAACCGGGATCACGATTCATGACCGCTGACCACCGAAGGGTCCAAACAGCGCAGCGGATCGCCCTGAAGGGCCGTGCGCTGCGCCGACTCTACGATTCCTCAGCCGCCCGTCTTCTTCACCAGGGGCAGGTCGAGGTAGGTGTCGTTCGACGGCGTGTGGTAGATGCGCATCGTGGCCTTCCGGTAGTCGCCGGGCCTGGCCCAGAAGATGTTGTTCACGAACGTCTGGGGGTTCCGGTCGTACAGCGGGAACCAGCTCGACTGGATCTGCACCATGATCCGGTGCCCGGGCCGGAACACGTGGTTGGCCGTGGGCAGGTGGAAGGTGTAGACCAGCGGCTGGTTCGGGGTGATGGGCTCGGGCTTCGAGTAGCTCTCCCGGTAACGCCCGCGGAAGATGTCCATGGACACGGCCAGCTGGTAGCCGCCCATGTCGGGCTGCTCGGCGTCCTCGGGCGGATACACGTCGATGAGCTTCACCACCCAGTCCGCGTCGGTGCCGGTGGTCGAGGCCACCAGGTGGACGAGCGGCCGGCCGCTGATCTGCACCGAGTCGGTGAGGGGCTGCGGACTCGTACGCCAGGACGTCCGTGCGGCCCGAGAATTCCCGCTGATCGTCGACCAGCCACTGCGACCAGGTGGAGCGGTCGCGTTGCCCTGGGAGTAGATCGGCCGATGCCGGAAGGGGACGGGCTTGGCGGGGTCGGAGATGTACCAGTCGAAGGCCGAGTCCCCGACGGCCGGCTTCCGAAAGCCCACCTTCAGGCCGCCCTCCAGGTAGAGGGGCGTGGGGGTCACCGTGCAGCCGGACGCGCAGCCCGGAGGGCCACGACTGCAGCCGCTCCCAGCGGTCGGCTCCCGTGAGGTAGGCCGTGACCGGCGCGACGCTGTCGGGGGGCGAGCCGTCCTTCAGGTAGTGGGCCAGGAAGGGGGCCAGGATGTGGCGCTGAAAGTAGAGCGACGTGTTGGTCGGGAAGCGCAGGGCGCCCAGGGAGCTCCCGCCCTGGAGGTCCGCCTCCTGGCCGTGGTGCCAGGGGCCGATGACCAGATACACGCTGTCGTTGCGGGAGTCCTTGGGCTCCAGGGCGCGGTAGACCGCCGTGGCGCCGTAGATGTCCTCCTGGTCCCACAGGCTCTGGACCAGCATGACCGGCACCTTGAGCGGCTGCCTGGCCAGGATCGAGTCCACGGCCTGGAGCTGCCACCAGCGGTCGTAGTCGGGATGCTGGACGATCTTGCGCCAGAAGCCCACCTGCTCGAGCCCGTGCTCCTTCCCGAGCTGGCCGGCCGAGACCCCGTTCATGTACAGGTCGTAGGCGTCCCGGGTGTTGGTCCACCAGTGGTACTCGCCGGTGCGCGAGGCCTCCTGCTCGAGGATGTAGGGCATGTTCATCCCCCTCTCGCGGAAGGCGCCGTGGTGGAACCAGTCGTCCCCCATCCAGCCGTCCACCATCGGGTTCATGGGGACCACGACCTTGAGGGCGGGGTGCGGGTTCACGAGCGGCGTGAGGCTCAGGAACCCGTCGTAGGAGATCCCCAGGATCCCGACCTTCCCGTTCGACTCGGGCACGTGCTTCACCAGCCAGTCGATCGTGTCCCACGTGTCGGTGGACTCGTCGACCTTCGTGGGATTGAGCGGTCCGACGAAGGGGCGGTTCATCACGTACTCGCCCTCGGACCCGTACTTGCCGCGAATGTCCTGGATCACGCGGATGTAGCCGCCCCCCAGGACGGCCTCGAGCGCGGGGTCGTGGTTCCCCAGCCGCGGCCCCATCTGCAATGTGTAGGCGCGCGAGGCCCGGGCGTCCGCGTTGTACGGGGTGCGCGTCATGAGCATCGGCGCGTCCTTGGCGCCCCTGGGGATGAGGATCACCGTGTGGAGCTTCACCCCGTCCCGCATGGGGATCATGACGTCCCGCCGCATGAAGTCGAAGCTGGAGTCCACCGGCGTGAAGTGCGCCGGCGTCTCGTTCGGCAGGGAGTCGACCGGGATCTTCTGCTGGGCCGCGACGGACTGGAGCGCGGTCCACGGGAGGATGAGAGCGGCCACGAGAAGGATGAAGCTGCGAGGTCGGGCCAGGCTGCTCATGCGCGTGCTCTCCGGCGCCAGGGGTACGGGCCGCCGTGGAGGGACGACGCGGATCCCCGGGCGGTCGCCGACGGCCGCACAGGATAGGGCCGGATGCCGACCCCGGGCCAGACGCGCCGCGTCAGCCGCGCTCCCAGTACCTCGCCCTCCCCGGGATCACGTGGCGGATCCCGCCGGTCGGGTCCGGCACGTCGCCGCTCCAGCGGGGGATCACGTGGACGTGGGCGTGGTGGACGGTCTGGCCGGCGGCCTCGCCGTCGTTGACGCCGATCGTGAAGCCGTCGGGCTCGAGCTCGCCGGCGAGACCGTTCCGCACCTCGGCCACCAGCGCCCACACGTCCGCGCGCTCCTCGTCCGAGAGGTCGAACAGGCTCCCGGCGTGGCGGACGGGGACGACCAGGGTGTGGCCCTCGGAGAGAGGGAAGGCGTCGCGGAGGGCGAGCGCGTGCTCGGTGGCGCGGAGGACGCGGCCGGGCTCCGGGGCGCAGAACGGGCAGTCGCTGGGCATGACGAAAGGTCGCCCGGGGAGCGGGGCGGGAGCAAGGGGGCGGGGGCGCGCCCCCCGGCCGCGGTCACCCCGGGGGCGCCCGGCCTATCCTCCCGATCCGACGGTGCACGAGTAGGTGGTCTGGCCTCCGGTGGATTCCGGGAATCCGTCCGAGACGATCCGGAAGCTCGCGGTGAGACTCGCGGAACGCGGGTTCCCGGGATCGGCCACCGACGAGATCATCACGGTCCCGCTGATAGTCCCCGCCACGGTCTGCCCGTCGTTGTCGGAGAGGACCAGCGGCAGGTAATCGACGCTGGTGTAATTCAGATCCTGGGCCGACAGCCCGAGGTTGCCGATCACGGTGCCCTGCAGGCTGCCTGTGGTGCCGATCGGAATCCCCGGCTCACCCGCCACGGGCGGGACCGCACTGATGCCGAGCGTCTGGCCCGACTGGGTGTCGTTGAGCGTGATCGACCCCAGGTAGCCCCCGCCGTTCACCACGAACTGGCCCGTGTCGCTGGAGTCGCTGCTGATCAACGGGGAGCCCTCCAGCTGCACGGACCAGCCGCAGTCGCATCCGCCAATGTTGACGGTCACCTGGTCCTTGATCTCGGAGTTCTGCACGCTCTGTGCGGTGATGATCGCGGTGCCGCCCGCGGGGGCGCTCGCGGGAGCCACGTAGAGTCCCGTCTGCGGGTCGATGCTCCCCGCGCTCGCGCTCCATGTGACCGTCGGGTCCGTGAGTCCCTTGACGTCGGCGCTGAACTGCAGGGTATCCCCCGGATCCAGGCAGGCGGTGCTCGGCGAGATCCTGATCTGCCCGAAGTGGATCGTCGCGGTGGCGACGCGCGGCTCCGTGGCGTTCGTGCGCGCCCCGGTGTTCGCCGTGTCCCGCACGGTGAGGAGATCGGGCTTGGAGGGGTCGGGATTCGTCGGCGCCGTATAGGTGACGGTGAAGACGTTCTCCGAGGTGGAGATGGGCTGTCCCGCGGTTCCCTGGAGCCCCGCCGTGTCCGTCCTGATTTGCTCCGGGTAGAAGGCGTCCGTGACCTCCACCTGGAAATCCTGCTGCGTACCGGGAGCGAGGAAGACCTCCGTGGGCGACATCGTCACCTGGAGCCGCTTGACGGTCAGCTCGGACTGCCAGGTGGCCTGCTGGCCGCCGAATCTGTCGGAGTTGGTCCTCACCACCAGCGTGGCCGTCCCCACCTTCTCGGGATCGTAGTGGATGCTGTCTCTCAGGGTGAAGGCGTCCCCGACGATCTTCGCCGTGGACCACTTCTGTGGCATCACCAGCACAGGCCCGAACAGCTCCGGCTTGAGGTCCAGGGCATCGACTCCCGCGTTCTTGAGGATCCCGTCGGCCACCGGACCGGTCAGCACATACGAGAGCGCCGAGTTCACGTCCGCCCCGGCCACCTGCTCCGCGTCCATGAACCCGTCCAGCGTGCTGGCGACCCCTGACGATTGCAGGAGCCCGTTCAGCAGCTCTTTGCCCAGGTCGTAGCCCACGTTCGAGGCCGTCGCGTTGAACAAGTCCAGGCGATCGGGACCGGGCTCGTCCTCCTTGAACGTGGGCCTACCGACTTCCCCGCTGGTCTGCACGAAGCTCGACGGAAGCAGGGCGGCCGTCCGGCTGTTCGAGGTCTGGAGGAGCCACACGACGAACCCCGCCACCCCCGCCGGAGTGCCGAGCCCCGGGACCAGGCCGACGGCTCCGAGCACCTGGCTCATGTCGCCGTAGAGCTTGCCGGTCGCTCCTTTGACCTGGAAGGCGGCGTCCGCCGCCTCCTGCATGCAGGCGTCGAGGAGTCCCGTGTCGGGTCCGGCAGGTCCGTTGTTGATCGCGTCCGGCGTGCACAGCCCGGCACCGGGCCCGAGACTCATCCGTGCCGCCGGCGCCCCGGCGCCGGACGCGGAGACCGAGGCTGCCAGGCTGCTCCGCAGCCCCGTGCGCGCCAGCAGCGGCTCGAGCAGGTCCAGCCGGGCCGCCTCGCTCGCCGGGGAGGTTCCGTCCGCGATCGCCACCAGCGAGCTGTCGTTGTCGGGATCGTTCAGAGCGCCCTGGGTCAGTGCGATGGGGATGAGCACCTGCGGCAGGTCCGCCGCGGGGGTGGCGAGCAGCTCCTCCCGGGAGGTGCCGAGGACCGCCTCCTGGGCGTCCAGGATCCCTTGCAGCTCGTCGGCGATCGCCTTCAGCTCGCCCGGGGCCGGATCCAGGGGATCGATCTGGAAGTCGAACGACGCGCAGGCGAAGGTCCCGTCGGTGATCGAGAGCTGCACCGGGCCGCCCTGGGGCGACGTGGAGGGATGGACGGGCACGATCAGCTCCGCGTTGCCCTGATCGTTCACGTCCACGCGCCCGAAGGAGGTCACGGTGTCGCCGTCGACCTCGGCGAGCGCCGCCAGGGGCGGCTGGAAGTCGGACGGCAGCTGCCCGAGCGCGACCCGGTCCAGGGGCTGGCCGTGGGAGGCGGCGGGCGAGAGGTCCGGGCATGCCACCGTCTGGTAGGGTCCGCTCGGGGCGCCCACCACGACGGCGGAGAAGTGGTCGATCTGCGCTTCGACGGTGCCCGCCGCCTCGTCCACCGTGCTGGCCGGCGTCTCCAGCTGGGAGCCGAAGTGGAGCATGCGGAGCCGCGAGGCCTTCGCGTCCGGCGGCAGGTCGGCGGGATCGTAGGAGATCGTCACCGTGACGGGCTTCTGGAAGGTCAGGCCCTCGGGCCCCAGGCGGTAGGCCGTGCCGCCGACCAGCTGGAAGCCGTCCGGGGCCGTGAGGCTGTCGGCCGGGATGCGCTCGATCGTGATGTCTTCGCTCTTCGTCAGGGCTCCGGCAGGCACCTTCAGCTCGAGTCCCCTGACGGTCATCGACCCGCCGTCGGGCCCCAGCCCGTTGCTCGGTCCGGTCGGAGCCGGTCCGGTGGCGCTGTTACACCCCCAAACGAGGACGATTCCCACCAGGAGCACCGAAGCCAGACGCCGAAACGCCATCTCTCCACCACCGGTTCCAGGAAACTGCAGACTGCCCGCGCCGGTGAGAGCGGGAAAAGAGGCCGGGACCCGCCACGGAGAGGTCTACCGTCTCGCGGCGGTCTTCCGGAACGAGACGCGCCGGTGGCGGCGGAGGGCGGGGCGGGGCACTTTTGGGAACGCCGAGCCCCCACCGGATCCCGTCGCGTCCGCCGCGAGGAGGCGCCGCCATGACCCGACCCGCCTTCGACCCGTCTCTGGCCCTACAGATCGCCCGGAACTACGAGCGCTGGTTCGTCCCCTCCATCGGCGCCCCGGTGGCCGAGGACCTGGTGCGCTCCGCGGCCCTGCGCGCGGGCGAGCGTGTGCTGGACGTCGCCTGCGGCACCGGCGTGGTGGCGCGGCTAGCGGCGGAGAGGGTCGCGCCGGGCGGAACCGTGACCGGGCTCGATCCGAACCCGGCCATGCTGTCGGTGGCCCGGGGCGCGGCGCCCCCCGGGACGGTCCTGGCATGGGTCCGGGCGCCCGCCGAGGCGATCCCGTTCCCGGACGGGAGCTTCGACGTCGCCCTGTGCGGCATGGGGCTCCAGTTCTTCGGAGACAGGGTGGCGGGCCTGCGGGAGATCCGGCGCGTCCTGGAGGACGGAGGCCGACTGGTCGCGAGCCTGCCCGGGCCCGAGCCGCTCCCGTTCGAGCTCATGGCCCGGAGCTTCGAGCGCTGGATCGGCCCCGAGGCGGTCTCCTTCGTCCACGCCGTGTTCTCGCTGCACGACGCCGGGGAGATCCGGGAGCTGGCCAGCGGGGCCGGGTTCACGGGGATCGAAGTGGAGAAGTCCGAGCTGGCGCTGGGTCCGGCGCCGCCGGCAGAGCTCCTGTGGCGGTACGTCGAGAGCACGCCGCTCGCCGCCGCCGTGGCCGGCGCGGACGAGGAGCTCCGGCAGGCCCTGGAGCGCGACTTCGTGAGCCGCTGCGAGCCCCTCACGGAGGACACCGGCGGTGCGCTGGCCGGGGCCGTGACCATGACCACGCTGATCGCGAGGGCCTAGCCGGGACCGGGCTCGCCGTGGTCCCCCGGCACGGCCAGCGGTAGCTTCGGGAAGCGCATCCGCCCACCTCTTCCCGGAGGCCATCATGATCCGACGCTCCCTCGCGGGCCGCGGGTTCCGGCTCGGCGCTCTCCTCCTGATCGGAACCTTCGGCGTGGCGGGCCCCGGCCGTCCGGCCCGTGCCCAGGACACGGCGACCGTTCAATCCGATTCCATGGTCCTGGCTTCGGAGACCTACCTCACGCCCCCCGAGGGGATCGCGAAGCTGGTCAAGGCGCCGTGGTGGAAGAACACGACGCTGGCCTACCCGAGCCCGGACCGGACCCACTTCGTGAGGCTGGAGAGCGAGGGGATGCCGTCCCTGGCCTCCTTCGCGCGGCCACACCTCAACCTGGGCGGGCTGCAGATCGATCCGGCCGCGAACCGCGCGCGGGCGCTGACCACGCGGGCGGCTACCGGCCTCGATCTCGTCGACCTGCAGGGGCGGGTGACCCGGGTGGAGCTGCCCTCCGGGGCCACCGTGTCCGATCCGGCCTGGTCGCCCGACGGCTCGCGCATCGCCTTCCTGGCGCACGCCGACCGGGCCACGCACGTGTACGTGGCCGACGTGGCGAGCGGCCGAGCCCGGGAGGTGTCGAGCGCGCCCGTCCTGGCCACGCTCACCACCTCGCTGGAGTGGCTGCCCGACGGGAGCGGCCTGGTGACGGTGCTCGTCCCGGCCGATCGGGGCGCGCCCCCGCCCGACCCGAAGGTGGCGACCTCGCCCGAGGTGCGGCTCACCCAGGCCGGCAAGAACCGGATGTGGACCTATCCGACCCTCCTCCAGACGCCGCACGACAAGGCGCTGCTGGCCTACTACACGACCGGTCAGCTGGCCGTGCTGGGGGTCGACGGCGGGGGCGTGCGGCGAATCGGGTCCCCGGCCATGATCGAGAGCTTCGACGCGGGGATGGGCGGGAAGTACTTCCTGGTCTCGGTCATGACGCGGCCTTTCTCCTACCTGGTGCCGGTGGGGCAGTTCGGGAAGAAGCAGGAGATCTGGGACGCGCGCGGCAAGGTGCTGGCGACCCTGACCACCACGCCGCTCGACACCGGGATCGAGCCGGATTCGGCCACCCGTGCGAAGCGGGAGATGGAGCCCCGCGATCCCACCTGGAGGCCGGACGGGGCGGGGCTCAGCTTCCTGGAGCTCGCTCCCGAGAAGGCCGAGTCGGACACGGGAGGGGCGCGCTCCGGCGGTGAGGCGGTCTCGCGCGGCCGGCGCGGGGACCGCGTGATGCTGTGGGCCCCGCCCTTCGACAGCGCCAGCCTGCACGCGGTATTCGAGGCGCACGCCCGCATGACGGACGTGAACTACACCTCCGACCCCGACCTCATGCTGGTGACCGAGGGGAGCACCCGGCAGGGGCGTCCCCGGTTCGCGCCGAACGAAGGGGAAGGGCGTGGCGGGAAGGTGTACGCCGTCTACCTGAGCCGCGCCGACACGACGTACCCGATCGCCACCTACAAGGCGGGGGACTTCTATGGGCACCCGGGCACGCTCGTCACCCGCGGGGCGCCGCCTCGCCTTGGGGGCTACTACGCCCCGCGCGGGAGCGCCCACCAGCCCATTCTGGCGCAGCTATCCTCGGACGGCGGCAGCGTGTTCCTGGAGGGGACGCTGTACTCGAAGCAGCCCCTCGAGACGGGGCCGCGTCCGTTCATCGACCGGGTGGAGATCGCGACGGGGAAGAAGACGCGCGTGTACGAGGCGCCCGCCGGCTACACGTACGAAGACGTGGTGGCCGTGCTCGACGACGACGCCACGCGGCTGGTGGTGTCCCGGGAGTCGGCCACGAAGGTCCCGGACTTCTACCTGCGGGACGTCGGAAGCGGGAAGCTCACCGCCCTCACCCACAACACGGACTACGCCCCGGAGGTCACCCACGCGCCCACCCGGGTCCTGACCGTGAAGCGGCTGGACGGGTTCGACCTGCGCCTGAAGGTCACCTTCCCGCCCGGCTACCACGGCGGTAGCCGGCTGCCGGCGCTCCTGTGGTTCTACCCGATGGAGTACACCGGCCAGGAGTCCTACGACGAGAGCAACCGGGATTACAACAAGAACGCCTTCTCCCGCCTGGGCGTGCGCTCCATGGTCTACTTCGTCGAGCTCGGATACGCGGTGGTCGAGCCCGACGCCCCCATCATCGGCGACGCGGGGGAGATGAACGACCACTACGTGAACGACCTCCGGAACGACCTGGCGGCCGTCGTCGACGAGCTGGACCGGGACGGGTACATCGACCGGCAGCGGCTGGCCGTGGGCGGACACAGCTACGGGGCCTTCTCGACGGCCAACGCACTGGTGCACACGCCCTTCTTCAAGGCGGGCATTGCGGGGGACGGGGACTACAACCGGACGCTGACGCCCTTCCGGTTCCAGACCGAGAGGCGCAACATCTGGGAGGACTTCGACCTCTACCACGCCATGTCCCCGCTGTTCTTCGCCGACCAGCTCAACGGCGCGCTCCTCATGTACCACGGGCTCGCCGACCAGAACCCGGGCACCTTCCCGATCCACTCCAAGCGGATGTTCGACGCGCTGAACTACCTGGGGAAGACGGCGGCCCTGTACTACTACCCGTACGAGAACCACGGGCCGGCCACCCGGTCCACGATCCTGGACCTGTGGTCGCGGTGGGCGGCGTGGCTGGACCTGCACGTGAAGCACGCCCGGGTGGAGCCGGCCCGGCGGGTGCCGTGAGGGCGGGGGCGGTGAGAGCCGGTCCGCACGCCATTCGAGAGGAGGCACGGTGCTGATCACGACGACGAACGATCTTCCCGGTTACGACATCGAGGAGGTGTACGGCGAGGTGTTCGGGCTCACGGTCCGCTCACGGAACCTGGGGTCCCAGATCGGCTCGGCCCTCAAGTCCATGGTGGGCGGGGAGCTCAAGGGGCTGACGAAGGCGCTGGCCGACAGCCGGGAGCAGGTGATCGGGAGGATGGTCGAAGAAGCGCAGGAGAAGGGGGCGAACGCGGTCGTCGCCATGCGCTTCGACACCTCGGAGCTGGGCAGTATGTGGACGGAGATCTGCGCCTACGGCACGGCAGTGCGGGTGCGCAAGAAGTTCTGACATCCCCTCGGACGACCGCTCCACCGGCGCCGAAGCGCCTCGAAAGCCTCGAGGTCGCTGAAGCGGCGGACGACATCCTGGTCGGCGGGGCTCTTCCCGGCGGAGCTCCGGGTTCGCGGCACGTCCTGCCGGCGTGCCTCCGCCTTCGACCCGGCGCTCATGCGTCCAGCGGCACGCCGTAGTCGCGCACCAGCCCCCGCCGGTGCCAGATCTCGTGGCCGGCAATGATCCACGCACAGGCGCGCACGCTGATCGGGCTGTCGCTGGCGACTCCGGCGCGGGTCCATGCCTCCTCATCGTAGCCGCCGAGCAGAGCGATCGTGGCGCGGCGGAGCGCCGCCCACTCCTCCCGGAGCTCGCCCAGCGGCCGGCCGCCGGCGTTCGAGACTTCGGCCCACTCGTTCTGGTCCATGGACGGCATCCGGCTCCCGGCCGCGCGCGCGAACCACAGCGAGCGGAACGCGAACACGCGCTCCGTGTCGATCAGATGACCGACGACCTGGCGGACGCTCCACTTGCCGGGGGCGTAGCAGTACGTCTCGCGGTCGGGAGGCACGGACGCCAGCAGCGCCTGCGTTTCTTCCATCTGGGTTTTGAGCGTCCGCACCACGTCTCCCTCGGGGACGAGGTCAATGTAGCGGGAGTAGTAGGCGGCGTGCTCGGACGGGTCTGGGCGCGACATGGCCGTGGCCTCCGGTGTAGGTTGGGTGGAAGTGTAAGAGCGGGCGCACCGTCCGTGAAGGGACCCGCTCCGCGAAGCCGACATTGGAGGATTCCCGCCCGGTGAACAGACGCCTCCTGCTCACGGCCGTCGCTCTCCTGGTGGCCGCCGGCCTGGCCGTCGCCGCGTGGCTGTGGAGACCCGGACCACCGCCTCCGGGACCGGAGGCGGGGGCCGGCCCGATGCGGCCCATCGCCACGGCGCACTACCGGTGCGACGGCGGCCGGACGATCGACGCCGCGTTCTACCGGGGTTCGGACACCGCCGCGCCCGAGCCCGGAGCGCCGCCCGCGCCGGGCGGCAGCGTCCACCTCGATCTCAGCGATGGCCGGGCCCCGACCCTGCACCAGACGATCTCCGCCGACGGGGCGCGCTATTCCGACGGCGACCCCTCGGTCCGGGGGAGCGAGGCGCTGGTCTTCTGGTCGAAGGGGAACGGCGCGCTCGTGCTCGAGCACGACGTCCAGAAGCGCTACATGGGCTGCGTCCGGGTCGCGGACGATCCGGGCGGCCTGCCGCGGGTGTTCGCGAGCGGCTCCGGCGGGTTCTCGATCCGCTATCCGGCGGACTGGACCGTCGATACCACGTATCGATATACGGCGCTCGGGCCGGGTCGGGCCATCGCGGGCGTCTCGTTCACCGTGCCCGGCTCGCTCGCCGCGGGCACCAACCTGTCGGCCGGCAGCTACCTGAGCGTGGAGGACATCCCGGGATCGGATCACTGCACGGCGGACCGGTTCCTCGGGGAGGGGGTGCGCGATTCGGTGCGGACGGTGGGCGGCGCGGAGTACTCGGTCGCCCGCCGGACGGAGGCGGCGGTGGGAAACCGCTACGGGGAGGCGGTCTACGCGATCCCCGGGACGAATCCGTGCATCGCGGTCCGCTATTTCATCCACTGGACCGTGCTCGAGAACTACCCGCCGGGCGCCGTGCGCGCGTTCGACGAGCGGGGGCTCACCGACGCCTTGGACGCGATGCGGCGCACGCTCGTCGTCGTCAGGTGACCGGGGTCGAGCTCACGTTTCTGGCGGGGCTCCATGGCGGAGAAGGACGCCGGGGCCCTGGAGGAGGCCGTCGGCGCGCTGCGGTCCCGCTGGCGATGATCGCCGCCGACGTGAGGCTCGAGCTCGAGAAGGCCGGGGCTTCGATCGGGTTGGCCGACTTCCTGATCGCGGGCGTCTGCCCGATCGCCCCTACCGGTACCCCTTCGCCTGGAGCTCGAACAGCTCCGCGTACCGCCCCCCCAGCTCCACCAGCTCCTCGTGGCTCCCGTCCTCGGTCACCCGCCCGCCCTCCAGCACCAGGATCCGGTCGGCCATGCGGACGGTGGAGAAGCGGTGGCTGATGAGGACGGCCATCTTGACCCGCGGGTGAGGTCGCTGAAGCGGCGGAAGACCTCGTACTCGGCGCGGGCGTCCAGGGCGGCGGTGGGCTCGTCGAGGACCAGGAGCGGGCGTCGCGCATGTACGCGCGCGCCAGGGCGATCTTCTGCCACTCGCCCCCCGAGAGGTTGGCGCCTCCCTCGAAGCGGCGGCCCGAGCACGTGGTCGTAGCGCTGCTCGAGGCGCTCGGAAATCACGTCCGGCGGCCAGGCTCTTCTCGGCGGAGGCCTCGATGCGCGGCTGGTCGTCCCTCGCCTCGATCTTCCCGACGGCGATGTTCTCGCGGGCGGTGAGGTCGAAGCGGAAGAAGTCCTGGAAGATCACGCCCACGGCCTGGCGCAGGGCTCGATGTCGTATTCGCGGAGGTCGACGCCGTCCAGGAGGATTCGGCCCTCGGTCGGGTCGTACAGGCGGGTGAGGAGCTTGGCGAGCGTGGTCTTGCCGGCCCCGTTCTCGCCCACGAGGGCGATCCGCTCCCCGGGGAGGATGCGAAAGGAGATGTCGCGCACGGCCCACGTCTCCGAGCCCGGGATAGCGGAAGCCCACCCCCTCGAACGCGAACCCCTCGCGGATCGGGTCCGGGAGCGGACGGCTGCCCGAGCCGGCGGCATTCTCGGCTTCGTGGCCAGGAAGTCGAACAGGTCCTGGAGGTAGAGGCCGGCCTCGAAGCTCCGGGCGATCGACATGAGGATGGAGTTGATGAGGCTCCGGCTCCGCTGGAAGGAGCCCATGAGGAACGTGAGGGTGCCGATCGTGATCGCGCCGACCACGGCCTCGTACACGATGAGGCCCACGGCTCCGTAGTAGGCCAGGGTGGAGAGGGCGGTGAGCACGGCGCCCGTCGCCGCGCGGTGCGCCGTCACCCTCCGGTTCTCGCCCACGTACTCGTCCGCCAGATCCGAGTACTTGCGGATGAAGTGGTCGGCGAGGCCGAAGAGCTTGACCTCCTTGGCGGGCCTGATCTCCGAGGTCACCCACCGGTAGTAGTCGAGCTTCCGCCGCTCCTGCGTCCACTGGAACATGAACGAGTAGGCGAGGCCCGCGTAGGCGGTCTCCCCCAGGAAGGAGGGGAGGATGGCGATGAACAGGATGAGGACGAGCCACGGGTTGAAGGCGAGGAGCGCGGCGAGCAGCGAGAGGAGCGTGATCGCCTGCTGGCCCATGCCGAGCGTGTCGGAGAGGAGCGTGACCCGGTTCTGGGTCTGGCGGCGGGCACGCTGCATCATGTCGTGGAAGTCGGGGTCCTCGAACTGCTCGAGGTCGAGCGTCGAGGCGTGGCGCATGATGCGGACGGACATCTCGTTGGCGAACAGGTCCCCGAGCACGCTCTCCAGGAGCGCCGATGCCCGCCCGAGGAGGTCCGAGATGAGGGCCACGGCGAGCTCGAGGAGGATGAGCCGCGCCAGGTAGCCCCAGTCCGGCGCGGGGGAGCGGAGGTTCGCCACCACGCCGTCGATGACGAGCTTCCCGATCCACAGCATCACGACCGGCGTGAAAGCGGCCAGGACGCGGGCCGCCACGATCCCGGCGCCGTAGGCCGGCTTCGTGTCCCACACCATCTTCAGGAAGCGCGGCACGTGCCGGAACGCCTTGAGGCGCTCGCGCACGGGCGGCAGCGGCTCGCCCCGCCGGGTCCGGGGCTGGTAGAAGAGCTTCACGAGGGGAATGTACGGCGGAGGGGGGGATGGTTCGACGGGGGCGGACGATCAGGCGGGCGACGATGCCTGTCGCCGGAGCCCGGCTGGAGTCCCTAGACTGGTGGGGAGGTCTCGAGGGCCGGCGTGCCTTCACGCCGCATAGGTGCGATCCGTGCCGGCCCCCGGCACGGCATTCCTTCAGCGATCTCTCGACTCGGGCGGGGAGCGACGCATGGATGTGACGGGGCGAGGACGGACGGCCCGCACCGCGCGGTGGTGGGCGATCCGAAGTGGGTTTGTGGCGTTCGCGCTCGCCGGGTTCTCCCTGCTAACCTCCGGCCCCAGCCTCGCCCAGCAAGCGCCCGCCTCCCGGCGTTCCGGTACCCCTCCGTCGCCCGGGATCGGACCCGCGCGTCAGCTCGGCGTTCCCTTCCACGGGACGCCCGGCCGCAACGACGCGATCACGGATGTCCCGGGCGTCGAGGTCGGCATGACGACGCTGATCCGGGGCGAGGGGAAGCTCGTCCGGGGGAAGGGGCCGGTGCGCACCGGGGTGACGGTCATCTTCCCCCTCGGGAAGGACGCGGTCGAGGGCGTGGCGGCGGGCCGCGCCGTGTTCAACGGGACGGGCGAGTTCACCGGCATGGAGATCGTCGACGAGACGGGGCTCCTGTTCGGGCCGGTGGCGCTCACGGGGACGGGCAACATCGCCGTGGTCCGCCAGGCGATCATCGACTGGAGCACGAGGCCGGGCTTCCTGCCCCCGCGCGAGTGGATCGCCCGGCTGCTGCCCGCGGTCGGGGAGACGCTGGACCTGGGCCTGAACGACGTGTTCGGGCACCCGATGATCCCCGAGGACGTGTTTACGGCCCTGGACGGCGCCTCCGGCGGGCCGGTGGCCCAGGGGAACGTGGGCGGCGGGACCGGGATGGTCTCCTATGGCTTCAAGGGTGGCACGGGCACGGCCTCTCGGATCGTCCGGGTCGGGGGGAGGAGCTACGTGGTGGGCGTCCTCATCCAGGCCAACAACGGCGCGCGCCGGAGCCTCACGATCGCGGGCGTGCCGGTGGGCCGGGAGATCACCGACCTCCGGCCCCGGTTCGAGGGTCCCCGCCTGGGGGACACGACGGCCACCGGCGGGATCGTCAAGCACTCCCTCCTCGTCGTGATCGGCACGAACGCCCCGCTCGTCCCACACCAGCTCCGCCGCCTGGCCCGGCGGGCGGGCGTGGGGAGCGCGCGCCTGGGGAGCTTCGGCGGGAACCTCTCCGGGGACTTCGCGATCGCCTTCTCGACGGCGGCCCGCTTCGACGACCGCGGCACGCCTGTCACGGCGACGGTCCTGGACGACTGGAACGAGACGGCCATGAACGCGCTGTTCGAGGGAGCGGCGCAGGCCACCGAGGAGGCCGAAGTGAACGCGCTCGTGGCCGCACGCACCATGACGGGAGCCGACGGCAGCACGGTGTACGCCCTCCCGCACGACCGGCTGGTGGCGCTGCTCGAGAAGTACGGGAGGTACAGCCCGCCGGAGCGGTGAGCCCTCCCGCGGGACCGCGTCGGCGGGCTTCCGCGATCCTCGCAAGGTCCTTTGCATTATGCGCGTGGAAAGACCCGAGCCTCGGGGAGTTCCGCGGGGACGCTTCTGTAACAATCGTTGCCGTAATATGCTACTGAATAAGGACTTAGACATTGCAGCGATGAGAACCGGCATCCTCGGCCCCTTACCTGCCAGACGATCAGCCCGAGCGAACGGTCGATCTACGGATCGCCGAACCGCCGGACGGGGTGGCAGAGGGTCGAAGCTGGGGTCACCACTAATCCCAGACTCGAGGCCGACAGCACCCTCTTCCACTCCCGTCCGGGCGGTCTTCGCTCGAACTTCCGCACCGCCGATCTCGCGGCTCGCGCATCCCGCTCACCGTCTCGCTCGCACGCCGGGACCTCCGCGTCTTGCGCTCGCCGGGCCGCCCTGCCGACACTCCGGAACCAGGTGGCCGAAGAGGCCGAACCGGACGTGCTCGTGGCGGCGCACGCCGTCACGGGAGCGACTTGATGACCCCCTACTCCGGAGAGTGCGCGATGCGGCTTTTTCTCGGCTTCCTGCTCGGTTCGCTGCTCCTCGTCGCCGCGCCGCCCGCTCGAGGCGCAGGTCCCGGGCTCCACGCGGGACTCGGTGGCGAGCGTGCTCGACGACTTCCACGATGCTGCCTCGCACGCCGACTACCGGCGCTACTTCTCGCACTTCGCCCAGGAGGCGGTGTTCATCGGCACCGACGCCACCGAGCGCTGGACGGTGCAGGAGTTCCGGGTGTACGCGAAGCGCCGCTTCGACGCGGGCGACGGCTGGACCTACGTGCCCCGCGTCCGGCACGTGTACATGTCGCCGAGCGGGAACACGGCCTGGTTCGACGAGATCCTGGACAACGAGCACTACGGCGAGACGCGGAGCACGGGGGTCCTGATCCGCGAAGACGGCGCCTGGAAGATCGCCCAGTACCACCTGACCATCCCCATTCCGAACGACCTGGCGGACCGGGTGGTGGCGATGATCCGGGAGGATGCGAAGCGGGAGCGGCGAAGAGTGGGGGACGCTGAGGCCGGATCCGGCCGTGAGTCCCGGAGGGAAGCCGGCGGGGCGAGAATCCCCTGGAGCGCCTGGTGCGCGACCAGGGCTTCTTCGTGCTGGACGGCGGCCTGGCCACCACGCTGGAGGCGCGGGGCCTCGACCTGGACGATCCTCTGTGGTCCGCCAGGGTCCTGCTGGAGGCCCCGGAGGCGATTCGGCAGGCGCACCTGGACTTTCTGGCGGCGGGGGCGGACTGCATCGTGACCTCGAGCTATCAGGCGACCCTCGAGGGCTTCCGGCGGCGCGGCCTGAGCGAGCCCGAGGCCGGGGAGCTGCTCCGCCGGTCCGTGCGGCTCGGGCTGGAGGCGCGCGACGCCTTCTGGAGCGAGCCCCGAAACCGCGCAGGGCCGGCTCCGTCCGCTGGTGGCGGCCAGCGTGGGACCCTTACGGCGCTTCCTGGCGGACGGCTCCGAGTACGCGGGCGACTACGACCTGGACGACGAGGGACTGTACGCGTTCCACCGGCCCCGGTGGCGGATCCTCGCCGAGGCCGGGGCCGACCTCCTGGCCTGCGAGACCCTGCCCTCCCGGCGTGAGGCCCGGGCGCTCCTCCGCCTGCTGGAGGAGTCTCCGGGGACGTGGGCCTGGATGAGCTTCAGCCTGCAGCGACGGCACCCGGATCAGCCGACGGCGAGCCGGTTCGAGGACGCGGTCCGCGAGTGCGACGCGGCGGCGGGCGTGGCCGCGGTCGGGGTGAACTGCACGGCCCCGTCCCACGTCGCGGGCCTCCTCCGCGCTGCGCGACGGGTCACGGATCGCCCGCTCCTCGCCTATCCGAATTCCGGGGAAAGGTGGGACGGGGTCCGGAAGGCGTGGTCGGAGGATCCGACGGCCCTCGACTGGGCCGCCGCGACCCTGGAATGGCGCGGAGGCGGGAGCCGCCGGGATCGGCGGGTGCTGCCGGGTCGCGGCCGGAGGACATCACCCGGGTGCGAGGCGCGCTCTCCCTCACAGCCCCGCCAGCCACTCGTCGTCCGAGCCCTGCACCAGGTCCTCGAACAGGTAGGTGCTGAGGTAGCGCTCCCCCGTGTCGGGCAGCATGGCGAGGATGGCGGAGCCGGGCTCCATCTCTCCGGCCAGCTCCAGCGCCGCCGCGGCGGTGGCGCCCGACGAGATGCCGCACGAAGATTCCCTCGCGCTGCGCGAGCTGGAGCGCCACGTCGCGCGCGCTCTCGTCGGTCACCGTGCGGATCTCGTCGACGATGTCCTCGTTCAGCACCTCCGGGATGAAGTCGGGCACCCAGCCCTGGATCTTGTGGGACTGGAACTCGTCCCCCTGGAGGAGCGAGGCCACGGCGGGCTCGGCCACGACGATCCTCGTCTCCGGCCGAGCGAGCTTCAGCACCTCGCCCACGCCGGTCAGGGTGCCGCCCGTGCCCCAGCCCGTGACCCAGGCGTCCAGGCGCCGGCCCGCGAAGTCCCGGAGGATCTCGGGGCCCGTCGTCTGGCGGTGGAAGGCCGGGTTGGCCGGGTTCCGGAACTGGCGGGCGTGGAACCAGCCGTGCTTCGCGGCCAGCTCCTCGGTCTTCCGCACCATGCCCGAGCCCTTCTCGGCCGCGGGGGTGAGGATGACCCTGGCCCCGAGGGCGCGCATGATCTGGCGGCGCTCCACGGAGAAGGCGTCGGCCATGACGGCCACGAACGGGTGGCCGCGGGCGGCGCACATCATGGCGAGGCCGATCCCGGTGTTGCCGGAGGTGGCCTCGATCACGGTCTGACCCGGCTTCAGGGCGCCGGACTTCTCGGCGTCGTCGATGATCGCGAAGGCGAGGCGGTCCTTCACCGAGCCGGTCGGGTTGAACGCCTCCACTTTCACGAACACGTCCACGCCCTCGGGCGCGAGGTGGTGGAGCCGGACGACGGGAGTGTCGCCGACCGTGTCGGCGATGCTGTCGTAGATCATGGTCCTCTCCGAAGGTGGATGTGGCGACGGCTGGCCGAGGGGGCTAGCGCGGCTCGCTGGCGGCGCTCGCCTGCGAGGCCCGTGCCGGTGCGCGCGGTGGCGAGGTGGGGACGGGGCCACGGTCGCGGAGGAGCTCCTGGAAGGCCGGCTCCTTCCGGAGCGGGTCCCAGACGGGGTCGACCCGGAGCCTCGCGGGCGAGAGTATGCCGCCGCTGGCCATGGCCAGGAGCTTGTCCAGGAGCTCGATGGCCTGCCGTTTCTCGCCCACCTGCGCGTACAGCTGGGCCAGGTAGGTCAGATAGCCGGGTCCGCTGACCGCGTCGCGCTCGACCGGCATGAGCTCGGCGGCGCGGCGCCCCTCGCTCACGGCCTTCTCGGCGTGGCCCAGCCCCGCCTCGGCGAAGCCCAGGGCCAGGTGGAGCTCCGGCTGGTCCGGGTGGGCCCCGAGGGCGCTTCGAGCGCGGGAGGCCACGGCCGCGTAGCTCGTCCTCGCGCCCGCCGCGTCGCCCGAGGCTCCCAGGGCCCAGGCGAGATAGAGCTCACGGGGGAGCGCGATGTTATTGGGGTCGACCCAGCTGGCTGACGTATCCGCGCGTATCCTCCGGGCCGCCGCGGCGAAGTCCCGCCTGAACCACTCGACAAAGAACTCGGCGCGGGCGTTGACGATGTACCGGTCGGTCCCGGGGGTGAGCGCCGCGTAGGCGGAGCCCAGCTCGTCCAGGTCCTCGCCCTTCCAGAAGAAGCGGTTCCAGAGGCGCACCAGGTGGATCTCCGAGCTGTCCCGCGCCACCCGGGCCTCCCTCGCGAAGACCGAGTCGGTCTCGGCGTAGCGGCGAAGCATCTGGTAGGTGAGCGCCAGCTGTGTGAGATTGTCGGGCTGGCGCGGATCCAGGAGGACCGCCTTCCGGAAGCCGGCGATGGCGGTCTCCCACTGCCCCAGCCGGCGGGCGATGGCGGCCAGGTCGACCTGGACCTCCGCGCTGCCGGGAAGGCTCCGGCGGGCCAGCTCCAGCTCCCGGCGCGCCCCGTCGTAGTCTCTCCGCCCCCAGTACAGGTACAGGGCCCGGGCCAGGTGGCCCTCGCCGAGGTCCGGCTGCAGGGCCAGCGCCCGGTCGGCGGCCGCCTTCGCCGCCGCCAGCCTGCCATCGGTCCGGTCGGGCGCGAAGAAGAACATCTCCATGTGCGCCTCGGCCAGCGCGGCGGCGGCCAGCGCGAAGGTCGAGTCCCGCGCCAGAGCCTGCTCGTACAGCCGAATGGCCCTGGGCATCTCCTGTGCGACCAGGGAGTTGTCATCCTTGGCGCGCTGGGCGTGGGCGTCGGCCCGCAGGTAGAGGTCGTAGGCGTTCGCGTCGGTGGTCGGTGGGGCCGTCACCCGCCGGCGCTCGGACGGCGTGAGACGGGCCTTGAGGGCGTCGGCCACCTTCTGCGCCACCTCTCCCTCCACGCCGAACACGTTGTCGAGTGTGCGCGTGTAATCCTGCGCCCACAGATGCGCGTCCGTGTGGGCGTCGATGAGCTGCACGTTGATGAGGACCTGGTTCCCGGCCCGCTGGACGCTTCCCTCTAGCATGGTCGCTACGCCCAGCTCCTGGGCGATCTGCCGGAGGTTCCCGGGGCGGCTCCCGTACTGCTCCGTGGAGGTGCGGGAGATGACCTTGATGTCCCCGACCCCCGCCAGCTTGGTGAGGATCATGTCCTGCATGCCACCGGCGAAGTAGGCGTTGGAGCTGTCGCCGCTCAGGCTCTCGAAGGGGAGCACGGCCACCGAGCGGGCCGGGATGGAGTCGGAGGCCGCCGCGCCCGGCGACCCGCCGGCCGACGCGGCCCGGTGGTGGGGCCCGAACCGGCCCCAGGCCAGGACGACGACGGCCACGACGAGGCTGGCGATGATCGCGTTGTTGAGTCCGCGGCCCACCCGGCGCTCGGCCTCGCGCGGGCGGGCGGCCGCGGAGCCCTCGGGCACCGTGCGGCGCACGCCCTCCGGGGTGATCTCGAAGGCCCATGCCAGGACGAGGGCGATCGGGAAGAGGAGCGCGACCATCGCCACGAGGACCTTGAGCACCCAGGGAGGCGCGCCGAAAGTCGGGAGAAGGAAGGCGGCGAGCTGGAGGACGACCCAGCCGGCGGCCGCGTAGGCGACCGCGACCCGCACGACGTGACGCCGCTTGAGCTCGCGCAGCAGGTTGGAGCCGCTCATGCCACTCCGGGGTGTCGGGGAGCGATCGCGGGGGCCGAAGGCTCCGGACCACCGACGAGGAACGTAGATTCGGCCCCAGGATGGCGCAATGTGGAAGGCCCCGCATGCTCCCCGGCACGCACTTCATTATTCGACCGGAGACGCGTCGCGGCGCGCCCGCGCTACGGTCGCCGATGCCCGTGCATCGCAGGGTCTTGCGGGAAGGATTCGGCGCACCTAGCCTTCAGGGTTCCCCGAATTCCTTGTCCCGGCCCAGCCGCCGCCGGCCACGTGGCCGACCCGGCACTTGACGAGGCTCTTCCGGCGCCGCTCCTGGCGCCGAGTCGCGTTCCCCATTTCCCTACGGGAGGTGCCTGCATGAGAGTCTTCCGCAACACGCTTCTCGCCCTGGTCGCGGCCCTGGCCGTGCTGGGCTCGACCCGGGTCCAGGCCCAGGCGCACAACGTGGCCATGGTGTACCGGTTCACGCCGGCGGCGGGCAAGACCGCCGCGTTCGAGAAGGCCCTCGCCAGCCACGCCGCCTGGCGAAAGCAGGCCGGCGATCCGTGGGACTGGTCGGTCTACCAGGTGCTGACGGGCGAACACGCGGGCAGCTACATGATCCGCTCGGGCGGTCACACGTGGGCCGACCTGGACGCGTACGACGCCGGGTTCGGACCCAAGGGAAGCGCGCGCTTCCAGGCGAACGTCGAGCCGCTGGTGGGGTCCTGGACCAGCATGGTCACGGTCGGTGACACGGCCCACGAGCGCCTGCCCGAGTCCGCGGGTGGCTATGCGATGATCTCGCTGTCCTTCTACTCCGTCAAGCCGGGTCATGGAGACCAGTTCGACGCGGCGGTCCAAGCGGTCCAGAAGGCCGTGGTGGACCAGAAGGCCCCGTTCCACTACGCCTGGTTCAGCGTCATGGACAGTGGGCTGGGCGGAGTGCGGGGGCTGGCCATCTTCCACAAGAACTGGGCGGACTTCCAGCCGCAGCACCCGAACCTGGGCGAGATCATGAACCAGGAGTACGGGCAGGCGATGGCCGGTCAGATCTTCGACGAGTTCAGCGGGTCCTACTCGCACATGGTGTCGCAGATCATGCGCGCCAGGCCGGATCTCTCCGTCATGCACGAGGGAAGCTGAGACAGCGCGGCGCCAGGCTCGGTGAGCCCGGCGCCGCCTTCCGGGCTGGCTGACCGGCCGCCCGCGCGTTATCCTCGGATTTCATTCCATCCAAGATCCGGGAGGCTCCATGCGCCGGACCCATGCCAGCGCCCTGCTGCCGCTCGCCCTCCTCGCCTTCGCCTGCTCCCGCCCGGCCGACCGGGCCGCGTCGGATGCCGATGTCGCGGCCACCGCGCGGGTCGGCGGGTCCCCGCAGGAAGTCGCGCTACCACCCGCCGGTTCGGGCGCCGTCCAGGCCCTCGACGCGTCGCCCCGCCACGGGGAGTGGGACATGATCCAGGTGGCGGGGGGCGACAGCGTGCGGGCCTGGGTCGTGTATCCCGAGCGGAGCGACGCGGCGCCCGTCGTGATCGTGGTGCACGAGATCTTCGGGCTCACGCACTGGGTGCGCGCGGTGGCCGACCACCTGGCCTCGGAGGGCTTCATCGCCGTGGCCCCGGATCTCCTCTCAGGCCAGACGATCCCGACCGACTCGATCGGCGACCCGCGCCGCGACGAGGCCGTGGCGGCCATCCGGAAGCTGGACCCGGCGCAGGTGGACCGGCGGCTGAAGGCGGCGGCCCGCTGGGCCACGGCCCTTCCCTCGGCCACCAAGAAGTACGGGATCGTGGGCTTCTGCTGGGGCGGCTCCACCGTGTTCGCGCAGGCCACGCGCGACCCCGACCTGTCGGCGACGGTGGTCTACTACGGGACCTCGCCGGACCGCGAGGCCCTCTCCCACGTGGAGTCGCCCGTCCTCGGACTGTACGGGGGCGACGACGACCGGGTGGTCTCCACCGTGCCGCCGGCCGACACGGCCATGCGGGCCATGGGGAAGACCTACGAGCCCCACGTGTTCGAGGGGGCGGGGCACGGGTTCCTGCGGGCGCAGGAGGGCCGCGACGGGGCGAACATGAAGGCCACCGAGCAGGCGTGGCCGCTCACGGTCGGCTGGTTCAGGAAGTACCTGGAGGGCGGGGCTTCCGCCTCGGAGTCGGAGACCTCGGGGAGCTGAGGGGCAGCTCACGCCCGGCCCCTAAGGGCCGCCGCGCGGCGAGCCGGCTCGTCCCCGCTTACGAGCCCCGTCGACCTCCCGGCGCCGACCGGGACCGCAGCCCCTCGCCGATCCGGTAGCGCGCGGCGAAGTCCTCGTCCACGCGGAACAGGTCGCCGAAGTCTTCGATGCGGTCGTCCTCGCTCAGGGACACCGCGCCGTGCTCGACGAGCTGTGACACGATGCGGCCGATGTCCTCCGAGGCGTGGATCCCCCAGCTCGCCAGCACCGTGTCGCCGAGGACTCCGAAGTACCGGGCCGCCAGCTCGAGCACGCCCTCGGCGCACTCGCGGGCGGTGAGTTGCCGGTGCTCGGGGAGGCGGGAGAGGGTGAGCGTGAGGCTTTCGCTCACCAGGGCGTAGGCCCGGGGGTCGTACCGGTGCCGCTCGACTCGGCGCCGCCGGGGCTCGTGGGATCGCTTCGCGGTCTCGTCGTCCATGGTCGCCCCGCGGTGGGGGGAAGGGAGCCGCCCGGTGCGGGGCTCCAGCTTCGCATCCGGCGTTCCGGCAGCGCTGCGAGATGCGTGGACACGATAAGTGCATGGAGGAGCGGTCGTTGCGGGGCGGCCAGTCGCGGGGAAGGGGCAGCGGGACGATCCGGCGCTCCCCTCATTCTGCCCGAGATGTGCATTCTGCGGGAGCCCCGGTCAGCCGCCCGCGACGCGGCAGGGCAGCAGGCGGGGCGGTGGCCGCCGCGGGGCTTAGCGGTGTGGGCAACGGCGTGGCAGGCGGGCGCTATGGCTTCGGGGTTCGCGGCGGGCACCGCCCCTCACGCCCCGAGCGCCTCCAGCCACAGCCGCCGGACCTCGCTGGCGCCGCGGGCGGAGGGCTCGATCACCAGGTGCCGCCAGTACCAGCGGGCCGCCGGGTCGGGCTCGGTGAGGCCGTGGCCGAGGAAGCGGTCGTGGATGGGGACGACGCTCGCATGCGTACCGCGGGCGATCGCTTCCACGCGGCGGTTGAAGGCCGCCAGCGCGTCGAGCTCGCGCGGACGAGCCACCCCGTCCCCCAGGTCGCCTGTCCCGTCGCTCGGGTCATAGACCGTTCCCACCAGGATGGTCGCTGCAGGGAAGCGGGCACGGAGGTCGGCGACCACGCGCTCCAGGGTGCGGGCCGCCTCCTCGACGAGCTGGCGCGCCGGGCCGGGGGCTCCGAGGGGCAGGGCCCGCCGGGCCCACGCCCAGCAGCCCCACCAGGTCGTTCCCCCCGGCGGTGAGCGTCACGAGGACCGGCGCCTGGATCTCCTCCGGGATGCGTGGGAGCTGGAAGCGGAGCACGCTGGCGGTGGTGGCCCCATCCTCGGCCAGGGCCACATGCCGGATGTCAGGGCACAGCGAGACGAGATCCCGGCCAGCGAACGCCGGCCAGCGGCGGTCGTCGTTCCGGTGGAGGAGGGCGGCGGCGCCGAGCCCGGGCGGCATCTGCGGCAGGCGCTCGCGCTCGGCGGCGTCGAGGCCCGGGTAGAGGTCGATCGAGATGCTGTCGCCAAGGGAGAGGTAGGTGCGGAAGGCGGGGAGGAATGAGGGATCCTCCTCGGTCTCCGGCTGCCGGACGAGCGGGGCTCGGTTCACTTCCATGGCTCCGGTCAGCGCTCGAGCCGAGGCACCTGCGCGAGAAGGCGGGCCAGCGTGCCGGCGCGGCGCGCGCGCCCCCGGAAGCGGGCGTGGGGGCCCAGCGACGTCAAGGGGAGGGCTCGTCCGGGGGATCGGCATCGAGTCGAGCCAGCCTGGCAGGCTCTCGCCCCGGGACTCCGCCGATCTGGCGGATGCGCATCGTGATCGGGCAGCCGCGTTGCCGCGTGCGACGGTCCGGCTCGAGAACGTCCTCGTCCCGTGATTCCGCCACGTTCGGAGCCCCTGGGCGGCGTTTGTCGACCATTGACGTGACCCGATTCCAAAGATTTAGGCAGGGCTCAATTCGTGCGGTAGAGAGGAAGTATCTACTCCACATTCGAATGAATGGCGCCCCGCGACCGGGGCGAACCTCCGGGAGGAACCGATGGCTACCGACTGGACAGCCGACGTCAAGAAGTACGCGACGAAGCCGGACGAGAAGGCGATCGCCGGCATCGTCAAGTACTGCGGACCGTCCCTCAAGAACCGGGACGCGGCGCTGGTCTCGTTCACCGACAAGGATGAGCTCAAGCGCGTGCGGGAGGGCTTCCTCAAGAAGAAGCTCGGCCTCACGAAGCCCGACGCCGAGCTCGACAAGGCGATCGAGGTCGTCGGCGGCAAGATGAAGAAGGACCACACCAGGAACCGGGTCACCGTCTACTACCTGCTGGCGGAGCATTTCGGGAAGCTGCCGTCGCTCAACTGAGCGCGGACAATGACGGCCGGGGGCGCGGTATGCCCCCGGCTCCAGGGCCAGGGGAAGGTGCGCTGCTCCCCAGGCCCACATCACCGGGATCCGAGCACGGGGAGGACACCATGAGCATCTTCGAGAAGATCCTGTCCAGGGTCTTCGGACCGGCGCCCACCGCCGAGCCCGAGACCGTAACCACCGGCGTGGCCACCGCGCCTCGGCCAGAAGTGTTGCCGATCTCGAGGGCCGAGGTCGAGGCCATGATCGAGAAGCTCGCGAGCGCGAAGAACCAGAAATTCAACTGGAGGGAGTCGATCGTCGACCTCATGAAGCTGCTCGGCCTGGACAGCAGTCTGGCCGCCCGCAAGGAGCTGGCGCGGGAGCTCGGCTACACCGGCGCCCTCGACGGCTCGGCGAAGATGAACCTGTGGCTGCACGAGCAGGTCATGCAGAAGCTGGCCGAGAGCGGAGGCCAGGTCCCCGACAGCCTGAAGTGAGGGAGACGCCGATGCAAGTCACGGACATCCTGGCCCGGCTGGGCGGACTGACAGTCGATGGCACGCGAGCTGGGCGTGAGCGAAGAGCAGGCGGCGAGCGGGACCGAGGCGCTCGCCCCTGCGCTCCTGGGCGGCTTCAAGAAGCAGGCGCAATCCCACCCGGCGGGCCTCGAAGGGCTCGGCGGCCTGCTAGGGCAGCTGGGCGGGGGCGACTTGCTGGAGAACGTGCTCTGGCATCGCAGCCGACGGACGTGAGCCGCGGAAACGAGGTCCTCGGGCCAGATCTTCGGCTCCAAGGACGTGAGCCGGGCAGTGCGCGCAGCGCCGCGTCCTCGAAGACCGGGCTCGACCCGGCCCTGCTCAAGAAGATGCTGCCGATGCTGGCGATGGCGGTGGCCGGCTTCATGGCGAAGCAGCACGCGGCGTCCGCGGCGGCCCAGCCCCTACCGGCGAAGCGGCGAGCTCGGCGGCCTGGTGGACGGTTTCCTGGGCGGCAAGGGAGCCGGCGCCGCCGCGGCCGGGACAGGGGGCGCAGTGGGGGCTCGCCTCGCTGCTGGACCTGGACCGCGACGGCAACCCGCTCGACGACATCCTGTCCCTGGCCGGCAAGGCGCTGCGCTGAACGCGGGCGTCGCCGTATGAAGGACGGCCGGGTTCCGGGAGAGGCGGACGTCTCCGACGGGGAGGAGTGAGGACATGAGTTGGATCGTGACGCTGATCCTGGGCGGGATCGTCGGCTGGCTGGCCAGCATCATCATGAAGACGAACGCCCAGATGGGCATGATCGCCAACGTGCTGGTGGGTATGGGCGGCTCGGCGCTGGGCTACTGGATCGCGGGCCTCCTGGGCATGGCGCCGACGGGCGGGATCGGGCGCTTCATCGTGGCGCTGATCGGCGCGGTGATCCTGATCTTCCTTCTGCGCAAGGTCGGGATGTTTCGGAAGGCGTGAGAGCCGCCGAGGGTCAGTCCTGCTCGGTCGTCGAGCTGCTCGAGGCCGGCGGTGGGGGCGAGGCCTGACGCGTCAGCGTCTGGAAGGCCGGCTCCTTCCGGAGCGCGTCCCAGGTGGGGTCGATGCGGAGCCTGGTGCGGGACATGATGCCCCCGGCCGGGAGGTCCAGGAGCTGCCCGAGGAGGCCGATCGCGGCCTCCTTGTCCCCGACCCGCGTGTCGATCCACGCCATCCACACCAGGAACTCGGGGCCCGTCACGGCGTCGCGGCTCACCGGCATGAGCTCGAGCGCGCCCCGGCCCTCGCTCAGCGCCTCGTCCTTCCGGCCCAGCCCGGCGGCGGCCAGGGCCAGGTGGAGGTCCGCGTCGTCCGGCCGCTTCGCGAGGAGCGTCCGCACCCGGGCGCGAACGGCCGCGTAGCTCTCGCGCGCGGGCCCGGTCCGACCGGCCCGCTCCTGGGCCATGCCCATGTACAGGAGGCGGGGGAGCACGACGTTGTTGCGCGAGGCCCAGTTCGTCGTGGTGTCCGAGCGCGCCGCCTCCACCGCCGCGCTGAAGTCGCGGCGGAGGTAGGCCAGCCAGTAGCGGTCCGTCAAGGTGAGGGCGTAGTCGGGGCTCCCGGACTTCACGCGGGCGAGGACGGCGGCGATGGGCCCCAGGTCTCCCGACCGGTACACGGCGTTCCATCCCCGGAACCCCTCATCGGAGAGTGTGTCGCCGTCGATGGCCAGCGCCCGTTCCGAGGCCGAGTCCGCCGCGTCGTAGCGCCGCAGCATCTGGTAGGTGAGCGACAGCTGGCCGTAAGGGCCGGGATCGCGCGGGTCGAGCAGGGCGGCCCGCTTGAAGGCGTCCACGGCCTTCTCCATCGCCCCCTGGCGGCGAAGGATCGCCGCCAGGCTGAGCTCGACCTGGGCGCTGTTGGGCAGCGCTTGCCGGGCCAACTCGAGCTGGGCGACGGCGGCGTCGTAGTCCCGGTGGCCCCAGTACTCGTATTCGGCCAGCGCCTGGTGGCCCTCGCCCAGGTCGGGCTGCAGAGCCAGGGATCGGTCGGCCGCGGCCTTCGCGGCCGCCAGGCGGGCCCCGGTTCGGTCCGGGGCGAACCAGTACATGGCCAGGTGCGCCTGGGCGAGCTCCGCCCACGCCAGCGCGAAGGTCGAGTCGCGAGCCAGCGCCTGCTCGTACAGTCGGATGGCCGGGGGCATCTCCTCCGTCGTCCGGCCGTTGTTGTCGGTCCCCCGGCGGAAGTGGGCGTCGGCCTTGAGGTAGAGCTCGTAGGCGGCCGCGTTCGTGGTCGGCGGGGCGGCCACGCGCTCGCGCTCGGACGCCGTGAGGCGGGCCTGGAGCGCGTCTGCCACCTTGCCCGCCACCTCGCCCTCGACCCCGAACACGTTGTCGAGCGTGCGCGTGTAGTACTGCGCCCACAGGTGGCCGTTCGTGCGGGCGTTGATGAGCTGGACGTTGATGAGCACCTGGTTCCCCGAGCGTTGCACGCTCCCCTCGAGAACCGCGGCGACGCCCAGCTCCCGGCCCACGCTCCGCAGGTCCTCCGGCTGGCTGCCGTAGCGCTCCGTCGACGTGCGCGCGATGACCTTGAGATCGCCCAGACCCGCGAGCTTGGTCAGGATCATGTCCTGCATGCCGCCGGCGAAGAAGGCGTTGGCGCTGTCGGTGCTCAGGTTCTCGAACGGGAGGACCGCGATCGAGCGGGCCGGAATGGAATCGGCCTCCGGGGAGGACCCGGAGGCCCGGTCCGCGGCCCCGGACGCGAAGTCGACCGCGTGTCCCGGCCCGAAGCGGCTCCAGGCGAGGACCGCGACGGCCACCAGGAGGCCGGCAATGATCGCCACGTTGAGGCCCCGGCCTACACCGCGGGCGACCTCCGGGGGACGGGCGGCCGTGGTGCCCTCGGGCACCGACCTCCGCACGCCCTCGGGCGTGATCTCGAACGCCCACGCGAGGATCAGAGCGACCGGGAACAGGATCCCGCGTGCCGCCGGCCGACACGGCCATGCGGGCCATGGGGAAGACCTACGAGCCCCACGTGTTCGAGGGGGCGGGGCACGGGTTCCTGCGGGCGCAGGAGGGCCGCGACGGGGCGAACATGAAGGCCACCGAGCAGGCGTGGCCGCTCACGGTCGGCTGGTTCAGGAAGTACCTGGAGGGCGGGGCGGCCGAGGGGGGCTGAGCTCCCGCAGCTTCCCCCGGGCGCAGAGGAGGATCGGCCGGCGGGCTCGCCCCCTCGCGGCTACGAGCCCCGGCGGCCTCTCCGTCCGGACCCCGACCGCAGGCCCTCGCCGATCCGGTAGCGCGCGGCGAAGTCCTGGTCCACTCGGAACAGGCCGCCGAAGTCCTCGATCCGGTCGTCGTCACCCAGGGAGACGGTGCCGTACGCAACCAGCTCGGACACGATGCGGCCGATGTCCTCGGACGCGTGGATCCCCCAGCTCTCCAGCACCGCGTCTCCGAGGGACCCGAAGTGCCGGGCGGCCAGCTCGAGCACGCCCTCGGCGCAATCACGGGCCGTCAGATTCCGGTGCTCCGGCAGGTGGGAGACGGTGACCGACAGGCTCTCGTTGACGAGGGCGTAGGCACGGGGATCGTAGCGGTGACGCTCGACGCGTCGCCGCCGGGGCTGGCGCTTTCGCTTCGCGGTCTGCTCGTTCATGATCGCCCCGCGGTCGGGAGTCGGTCCGGACGTGGCGAGGATCGCCCGTCCACGACGCCACGTGGATCGCATCCGGCGTTCCGACAGGCGGCGGACGGGCGGACGATGGGATAAGTGCAGGAAAGGGCTAAGGTTGGGGAGCGGGCAGTCGAGGGAGGCCTGCGGGAGGTTAGGTCGCCGCTCCCCTCATTCTGCGGGAGACGTGCATTCTGCGGCGGGAGGGGCGGCGGGCGCGGCTTCCCGAATGCGGCCTCGCGAGCCCGTTGGCCGCCGTCTCCCCTCACACCCCCAGCGCCTCCAGCCACAGCCGCCGGACCTCGCTGGCCCCACGGGCCGCGGGCTCGATCACCAGGTGACGCCAGTACCAGCGGGCGGCCGGGTCGGGCTCGGTGAGGCCGTGGCCGAGGAAGTGGTCGTGGATGGGGATGACGGTCGCCCGCGCTTCGCCTGCGACCGCCTCCACGCGGCGGTTGAAGGAGGCGAGCGCCTCGAGCTCGCGCGGGCGGCTCACGCCGTCTCCCAGGTCGCCAGTCCCGTCGCTCGGATCGTAGACCGTTCCGACGAGCAGCGTCGCGGCGGGGAAACGGGTGCGGAGGTCGGCCACCACCCGCTCCAGGGTGTGGGCCGCCTCCTCGACCAGCGCCGGCGGCCGGATCCCGGGCGCCGGGGGCGGGCCCGGCTGATCCCATGTCGAGGAGGCCCACCAGGTCGTTCCCCCCGGCCGTGAGCGTGACCAGGACGGGCCCCTCGATCTCCTCCGGGATGCGCGGGAGCTGGAGGCGGAGCACGCTGGCCGTGGTGGCGCCGTCCTCGGTCAGGTCCACGCGCCGGATCCCGGGGCACAGCGAGGTCAGGTCGCGGCCCGCGAACGCCGGCCAGCGCCGGTCGTCGTTCCGGTGGAGGAGGGAGGCGGCGCCGAGGCCCGGAGGCATGTTCGAGAGCCCCTCGCGCTCGGCGGCGTCCAGTCCCGGATACAGGTCGATGGACATGCTGTCCCCAAGGGACAGGTAGGTGTGGAAGGCGGGAAGGGGGCGGAGTTCCTCCGCGGCGTCCTGCCGCCGGCCGAACGCCTCCCGGCCGCCCTCGCGCACCTGCGCCAGGAGGTGGGTGACCGTGCTGGCGCGAGACTCAGCCATCGACCCGGGAAGGAATCAAGCGATCTCCTCCGTTTCGGCTCGCTCCTCGCCCCAAGCGAGCGCGCCGGGCCATGGCGGTCAAGCGCCGCGCCGGGTGGGAATCGAAAAGCTCGGTGCGGATCGTGGGCTTCCGGACCTGGCTCGCGACCGTTCGGCCCGGGACGTCCGGGGTTGACGCGACACAATGCCGGAAGGTTAGGTGGGACTCAAGTCGTGCAGTAGCGATGGGATATCCACTGCACATCCGAGTGAACCAGGCCCCGCGAGGACGAGGCCGACTTCCGGGAGGAACCCATGGCTACGGACTGGACGGTCGACGTCAAGAAGTACGCGAAGAAGCCCGACCCGGGGATAGGAATTTCGAGCGGCCTTCTGCCTACGAGGCAGGCGCTTCAATGGCAGAGTAGAAGGGCGTGGTCCGCAGTCCCGGAGGGGGGCTCCTCCACCGCCAAGCGGGGTAGAATGACCAACGCCGAGGGGTCGCCGCAGTCCTTCTCCAGCCTCCCGGCGGGGACGGCCCCCTGGAGGCGGATGTCCTGGAGGGGGCGGGCCTCCGCTATCATTCGCAGTCCACACACCTCGCGCCGCGACCCGGCCGTCGTCTCGACGGCCCTCCAGGAGAGCCCTTGGCCCCCGACGACTGCCCTACCCTCGATACGGCCCTGCGGACCAAGCTGGCGAAGCTCAGCGACGAGGGGCGGGAGACCTGGACCCGCTTCGATCGCGAAGTCCGCAGCCGCCGCTGGCACCCCTTCATGCCCGCCGACTACGAGAAGGTCCTCCAGGCGCTGATAGCCCTGAGGAGGCCGGGGCTCCGCTTCCTGGAGTGGGGATCGGCCACGGGCGTCGTCGCCATCATGGCCGACCTCCTGGGCTACGAAGCGTACGGCATCGAGCTGGACGAGGACCTCGTGGCAATCTCTCTCGAGATGGCCCGCCAGTACGGCTCCGGCGCCCGCTTCGTCGCGGGCAGCCTCCTGCCCACCGGCTACACGTGGCGGCCCCACGACGGCGACGGGCGGCTGGGGACGGTGGGCGAGGGCGCGTCGGGCTACCCGAGGCTCGGGCTCTCCCTGGACGACTTCGACGTGGTGTACGCGTATCCCTGGGGCGGGGAGGAGGCCATGATGCACGACCTCATGCGGGCCCGGGGCGCCCGAGATGCGGACCTCCTCCTGCAGAAGTCCTCGGGAGACGTCGAGTCCTTCAGGAACGGGAAGCCCCGCAGGTGGCCGGGTTAACCCTCGGGGGCCTGGCCCTCCAACGCGGCTGTCCCGGGTGATCCGCACCGCCTCCTCCGCGCCGAGCCGGGTCTGGCGGTCGAGCTCATGCGCGGCTCGCGATCAGGCTTCGTCCCCCACCTACGAGAGCTTCTGCAGTACCGCCTGGAACCGGGGATCACCATGGAGCGAGGCCAGGTCGGCGTCGTTCTCGACCCACCCGCGCAATCCGAATCCCAGGTTCACCGCCTTCTCCAGGCAGTCGAGCGCCTCGTCCCGCTCGCCCTGTACGGCAAAGAAGCACGCGGTGTTGTAGAGCAGTCCCGAATCCTCGGGGTCGGCCGCCAGCGCCCGCCGAGCCCATTCAAGACCAAGCTCCTTCTGCCCTCGGCGGGCCAATGCGACCGCACCCAGGTTGAGCGCCCGTGCATCCTCGGGGTTGAGTTCGAGGTGACGCTCGGTCAACTGGAGCGTTCGGACATAGATCGCATCGCTTTCCGACCTGCGGCCCAGGCCCTCGAGGCACATGGCGAGAAAGTTGTGGGCGAGATAGTCATCCGGGCGGAGCCGGCATGCTTCCTCGAACTCCGTGACCGCCCGCGCGAGCTTCCCTTGTTGCAGGAGCGCCCGGCCGTAGAAGTAGTGCGCCTCGAACAGCTTCGCGCTGAGGCGAATCGCGGTCTCGAACTCCCGGTTCGCCTCGTCGAACTGCTTGGCAAACGCGAGCGCCAGGCCGCGGGAGGCGTGTACCTCGGCCAGCTCCGGGTCCAGCTCGATCGCCTTCCGGCTGGCCGAGTCGGCCCGTTCCAGGTGCGCCGCGCTGGCGTCCCAGTAGGTGTAGATGAACGCGGAGCAATCGGCGATGCCCGCGTGGGCCAGCGCGTAGTCGGGGTCGATCTGGATGGCGCGCTCGAACATACGCCGCGCGTGTTCGACCCCTTTCCGCCGCCACTGATGGAAGAACTGCCGGCCCCGGAGGTAGAACTCGTAGGCCTCCACGTTGGCGGTCGGGGCCTTCTCGATGGCGCGCTTGGCCTTGTCACTCAGGACGACGCGCAACGCCTTGGCGATGCTCTGCGCGATTTCGTCCTGAATCGCGAAGACGTCCTCCATGTCGCGGTCGTACCGTTCGGACCAGACGTGGTAGCCGTCGGCGACGTTGATGAGCTGGGCGGTGATCCGGAGCTTGTTCCCCGCTTTGCGCACGCTGCCGCCGAGCACGCTGCCCACGTTGAGCTGGCGGCCGATCTCCTGAACGTCCTGTTCCTTGCCCTTGAAGCCGAACGCCGAGGTTCGCGATGCGACCTGCAGCTCCTCGATCTTCATCAGCGCGTTGATCAGCTCCTCGGCCATCCCCTCACAGAAGTACTCCTGGTCGCGCTGGGGGCTCATGTCGGCGAACGGGAGCACCGCGATGGACTTGGTTGAATGGGACGCCGGCGCCGCCACCGCGGTGGCGGTGGGTGGCGTGATCATCTTGGGCGACCCCAGCGCCCGCGCTACCAGCGCCGCGGAGTCGAACCGCTCCGCCGGCTCCCGGGCCAGGGACCTGGTCACCACCAGCTCCAACTCACCGGTCACCTCCGTCCGCGTCGCCCGCACCGACGGCACCGGGTCGGTGAACCGCTTGGTGATCGACGCCTGCGGCGTCGAGCCCGTGAACGGGGCGCCGCCGGTCAGCATCTCGAACAGAACGCAGCCCAGGCTGTAGACGTCACTCCGGCCGTCGGGCTCGCTCTCGCCCATGGCCTGCTCCGGACTCATGTACGCCGGCGTCCCCACCGCCATCCCGGTCTGCGTCATTCGCTGCCCGCCCGCCGCACTCACGGCCTTGGCGATCCCGAAGTCGGTGACGATGGCCTCGCCCTCGTTGAGCATGACGTTTTCGGGCTTGATGTCCCGGTGCATGACCCCGTGGCGGTGGGCGTAGTCGAGCGCGGCCGCAATGTCCCGGCCCAGCTTCACCGCGTCTTCGACGGGGAGTCGCTTCTCCCGTTCGAGGCGGTCCCGCAGCGACTCGCCCTCGACGAAAGGCATGACGTAGTAGAGCAGGGTGTCGGCCTGGCCGGAGTCGTACAGCGGGAGAATGTGGGGGTGTTGTAGCCGAGCGGCGATCTGGATCTCGCGCAGGAACCGCTCGGACCCCAGGCTGGCGGCCAGCTCGGGGTGCAGGACCTTGAGGGCCACTTCGCGATTGTGCTTCAGGTCCCGGGCGAGGAACACCGTCGCCATGCCGCCCCGACCGACCTCGCGCTGGACCTCGTAGCGTCCCGCGAGGGCTGACTGGAGGCGATCCTGTATGGTGGACATGGACTGACAACCTATTCCCGGAAGTCCGGCATGGCGAGGAATGCGATCCTATACCGCTGAGCGGAGCCTCGAAGCGAGGATGCCCGTGCAGTGAGACCAGGTCCGGGTCGTTCCCGATCCAACCCTCGAGCCCGAATCCACCCTGCACGGCCCGTTCGAGAGCCCTGGCCCGTCCGGCGGTTCCATGCGCGGCGGTCTCGTGCATGGCGCCGAAGGGATAGGAACTTCAAGTGGCCTCCTGCCTCCGAGGCAGGCGCCTCGATGGCAGAGTAGAAGGGCGTGGTCCGCTCGACAAGAGGAAATGGAGAGCCCGAAACAGCCGGTCAGGGGTCATCTCGGCCGCGCGTGAGCGCTGTCGCGACCTCCATCTCCTCCGCCCCCGCCCAGCGCGCCACCAGCGCGGCCGCCACCATGTCGCCCGTCGCATTCAGCGTCGTCGCGAACACGTCCGGGATCGCGTCAACGGCAATGAGGAGGCCGATCCCCTCGATCGGGAGGCCGATGGCCAGGAAGAGGGGCGCCAGCATCAGGAAGCCGCCGCGTGGGACGCCCGGGCTGGCGGCGGCCAGGAACACAGCCGCCACCCCGACGATGGCCAGGTGGCCCGGGCCCACGGGGATGCCGTAGAACCACCCCACGAACAGCGCCCCCATCGTCCAGGAGACCGGCGCCGCGACGTGGAAGATGGAGACGGCGAGCGGCAGCACGAAGCCCGTGACGCGCTCGGAGATCCCGAGGCCATCCTCGCACCCCTCGACCATGACGGGCAGCGTCGCGATCGAGGAGCTGGTGCTGAGGGCGATGAGCTGGGCCGGGAGCGCGGCCCGCGTGAAGCCACCGAAGCCCGTCCGTCCCGCTCCCGCGGCCACGGGATAGAGGAGCGCGATGACCGTCACGCAGGCCGCCGAGTAGAGGACGATGAATCCGACCACCGCGCCGGCGAGACCCACCCCGGCGTGGGCCGCGAGGGGCAGGAGGAGCGCGAACACCCCGACCGGCGCGGCCGCCACCACCCAGCGCACCAGCACGAGCATGGCGTCGGCCAGCGCCTCGAAGAAACCGACGAGGGTGGCGCGGGACCTCGCCGGGCTCCGCGCGATGGCCAGGGCCAGTAGCAGCGTGAACACGATGAGAGGCAACATGGCCCCGTCGGCCGCCGAGGCCACGGGATTGGTCGGCACGAGCGACACGAGCCAGGCGCCGAAGCCGGTGGGCACCCGACTGGAGGTGACCTGCGCCGCGGCCTCGGCGGCGCCGGCCGGAAGCGGGGGCCGCGCGCCGATGGCGGGAAGGAGCTTCGCGAGCGCGCCGGCGGCCGGGATGAACACGACGGCGACCGCTGCCAGGAGGCCCAGGAAGACCAGGAGCGTCCGGCCGCCGATCCGGCCCACGTCGCGGAGATCGGAAACCGAGGCCACGCCCGTCACCAGGAGGGACACGACCAGCGGGATCACGGTCATACGGATGGCGTTCACCCACAGCGTCCCCACCGGCGCCACCCGGTCGGCGGCGTGGAGGAGGACCGGGCTCCCGGAGGCCGCGATGGCCGCGCCGCCGGCGATGCCGGCGACCACGGCCCCCGCGACCCAGCCGCTCGACTTCACGCTGTCAGGTCGTCGTGAAGCCCGAGAAGACGAAATGGTACGCCTGGGTCTGAGCGTCCCAGTCGGCCCGGAAAGCGGTGGGATGCCGGCCCCTGAGCCCGGGCACGCTCGGGATCGGATAGCTGAAGGACTCTTTCTGCAATGGAAGGGCCTTCGTCAGCATCGGCTCGAGGAAGACGGGTTTGCCGGCGTAGTAGCCGCCCGCCGGCCCAATGACAGGTCTGCCGATTTACATCGTGAGTCCAGCGGGCATCAAGGCAGGCGCTCCGATGGCAGAGTAGATCGGCGTGGTCCGCTCGGCAAACGGAGAGCCCGAAAGAGCCGGTCAGGGGTCACCTCGGCCCCACGGGGGCGCAACGAGCGCGGGTCCCGTCGGGGAGGCGCCTCAGTCGCCCGCGGCCGCCGGGTCGGCGGGCGACGCCGGCCGGTTCAGCAGCGCCTGGAAGGCCGGCTCCTTCCGGAGCGGATCCCAGTTCGGGTCGAGTCGGAGCAACGCGGGAGAGATGTCGAGTCCGGCCGGCCTCTCCAGCAGGCTGCGCAGCAGCTCGAGCGCCTGCCCGGTCCGACCGACGCGGACGTACAGCCTGGCCAGCCAGCTCATGTAGGCGGTGCCGCTGAACGCGTCGCGGCTCGTCGGCATCAGGCCGGCCGCTCGCCGCCCCTCGGCCGCGGCCTCGTCCCCAAGACCCAGCCCGGCCAGCGCGAAGCCGAGCCCGAGGTGCAGCTCCGCGTCGTCCGGGCGTCCCGCGACGGCGGCGGCCAGGGCAGACCGGACCGCAGCGTAGCTCACCTTCGCGCCCGCCGTGTCGCCGGCGGCTTCCTGGGCCCAGGCCAGGTAGAGCCGCCTGGGGAGGACGACGTTGCTCTGGTCGCTCCAGCCGTCCGACGCATCCGATCGGGCCTTCTCGATCGCGGCGGCGTAGTCGCGCGACCACCAGTCGAACCAGAAGAAGTCCCGGGCGTCGCCGGTGTAGCTGGGGCTGGCCCGCGTCACCGAGTCGAGGGCGGCGCCCAGCGGGGCGAGGTCTCCGGTCCATCGCACCGTGTTCTGGCCGCGCCCGACGCGCTCGTCGGCCGGGTCCCGGGCCAGGGCGGCCGCCTTCTGGTAGGCGCGGTCCGCCTCGGCGTAGCGGCGCAGGGACGCGTAGGTAAGGGCGAGCTGGTCGGGAGCCGCGGCGCTGCGCGGGTCCAGTACGGCCGCCTGCCCGAAGGCGGTCACGGCCCGGTCCCACTGGCCCCGGCGCCGCGCCACCGCGGCCAGCAGCATCTCGACATCCGAGCTGTTGGGCAGGGTGCTCCGGGCCAGCTCCAGCTCCCGCAGCGCCCCGGCGTAGTCGCGGAAGCCCCAGTAATCGTAGAGCGCCAGCGCGTAGTGGGCCTCTCCCAGGTCGGGCTGCTGGCCCAGGGCCAGCTGCGCCGCCGATCGGGCAGCGGCCAGGCGGGCGTCCGTGCGGTCGGCGCCGAACCAGTACATGTACATGTTGGCGCGGGCCAGCGCGGCGGCGGCGAGCGCGAAGCCCGGGTCCCGGGCCAGCGCCTGCTGGAGGAGCGGGATCGCGACCGTGAGCTCGACGCGGGACAGCGCGTTCTGGTCGTAGGCGCGCAGCGCGTGAGCATCGGCCCGCAGATAGAGGTCGAGGGCGGCCGTGTCGGTGGTGGCCGTCGCCGTGACGCGCTGCTCCTCGGCCGGGGTGAGCCTGGCATTGAGGGCCGCGGCGATCTTCTGCGCCACCTCGCTCTCGACGCCGAAGATGTTGTCCAGGGTGCGCGTGTAGCTCGCGGCCCACAGATGATGGTCGGTGCGGGCGTCGATGAGCTGGACGTTGATGAGCACCTGGCGGCCGGCGCGCTGCACGCTGCCCTCGAGGACGTTCGCGACCCCGAGCTCGCGCCCCGCCGTTCGAAGATCGCCCGGGTGGCTCCCGTACGACTCCGTGGAGGAGCGGGACACCACGGTGAGGTCGCCGATCCCGACGAGGCGGGTGAGGATCATGTCCTGGATGCCGCTGGCGAAGTAGGCGTTCGCCTTGTCCTCGCTGAGGCTCTCGAACGGGAGCACGGCGATGGACCGGGGCGGCATCGTGGCCGGAGCGGAGAGCGGGAGGTCCGAGGGCGTCGGCAAGGTCCGGCCCGCGGCCGCCACGTGCGCGGGCTCGGCCGTGCTCCTGGTGAGCCTCCAGGCGAGCAGGCCGATGGCGGCCACGACCATGGCGATGATGACCCAGTCAATGGGGCGCAGCCGACCCCGGCCCGAGGGGGCGGCCCTGGCTCCCTCCACGCCGACCGGCACCGTGCGGCGCACACCCTCGGGCGTAACTTCGAACGCCCAGGCGATCACCAGCGACACCGGGAGGAAGAGAAGGAACAGGCCGATCACGGCCCTGAGGGCCTGGGGCGGGGCGCCATAGGCGGGCAACATGATCGAGGCGAGCTGCACGAGGAGCCCGCCCGTGACCACGTAGGCGACGGCGACCCAATGGACATGGCGGCGGCGAAGCTCACGCAGGAAGCTCGACAGGCTCATGCGCGGGCGCATTCCCTGGAGGCGCGCCACGAGGCGGATCGAACCCAGGGGAGGAAGGCGTCCGTGCGGTTCTCCCGGCGTCGGGGGTGGCTCGTGTTGGCGCCTCCGGTCGCTCCCGGAGGACCGCCCCGCGGGAGCGCGAAACGGCGAGAAACTCTCGGTCGAAGCTAGCTGGGAAGACCGGGCCTCGCAACGAGTCGCGGGCCCCGGAGCGTCACAACGTCGGCCTCCATCCGGGGTGGATGTCCCGGCCCGGGAGAACGGTGGGGCGGCTTTGCGACACGGCCCGCACCCGGAACACGCGCTCCAGCAGCTCCGCCCTCACGGGGTGAAGGAGAGCCCAATGCTGCCGTAGTAGGTCGGGTCGTAGGGCGCGGGGATGATGTAGCCGTCGCCCGTGCCCCCGTCCTGCGGCTGGGCGATGGAGCCGTAGTCCGGTCCCACGAACACCCACGCGTAGTGCGCACTGCCGGTCAGGTTGTCGGCCCCGGCGGAGAGGTCCAGCTTCCAGTGCTCGTCCAGCTGCCGGCGGAAGCCGGCCTTGAGCCCGAGCAGCGAGTAGCTGCGCACGTAGGTCGAGTTGTCGAGGGTCACCGGCACCTTTCCCACGTAGCGGAAGGTGCCGTTCAGGTAGAGGCCCGTGCGGCTGGCCAGGTCGAGGCCGGCGCTGAGAACGTTTTTCGGCACCCGGGGCACCGCGCTGCCCGAGTAATCCGCCGAGCCCGGCCCGCCGCTGGCCGTGCTGAAGAAGCTCGGGAAGGTGGCGTCCGTGTAGGAGTAGGACACCCAGGGCCGGACCTGCGAGATCGGCTTCGTGGAGTCGGCCACCAGCAGGTAGCTGAGCGAGGCCTCGAGGCCGCGGTTCCGCTGCTTGCCGGCGTTGGTCGTGAAGGTGACCGAGTTCGAGGTCTCCGACACCAGCTTGTTCGTGTTCTCGACGTCGTACAGGGCGATCCGGCCGGACAGGCGGTCGTTCAGCAGGTTCCCCTGCACGCCCACCTCGTACTGCACGGCCCGCTCCGGCTCGAGCTGCAGGTTCACCGAGCCGTCGCTGGCCACCACGCTGCTCAGGAGCGGCGGCGTGTAGCCGGAGCTCACGCTGGCGTAGACGGAGGCGTCTCCGCCCAGCTCCTTGTGGACCGCGATCCGCGGCGTGAGCACGAAGTCGAAGCTGCGGGTGTTCACCGTGGCCGTGTCGTTGATCACGCCGTTCTTGAGGAGGTTCCGCACCGAGAACTCGTTCCTCTGGAGCCCGGCGCCCACCGTGACCCGGAAGGCCTGCGGGAGCTGGAAGGACCAGTCGGTGAAGATCGACAGGTCGATCGCGTAGTCCTCGTGGTCGTTCGGGAACTGGATGCTGGGATTGGGCGGGAGGATGAACACGCCGTTCTGCTTGATGTCGGAGCGCTGGATCATGGCGCCCAGGTGTCCGCTCACGCCGAGGTTCTCGCCCAGCGGTCCAGAGTAGCCGAACACGGAGCGGGCGCCGTAGCTGATGGAGTTCGCGTCGTTGAACCCGTGCGCGAACGGTCCGCGTGTCTTGACCCCCGTCCCGAACAGCGTCGTCTCGTTGGTGAAGTCGCCCGAGATCTGGATGCGGTCCCGCACGCCGCCGATGAACGCCGTGGCCGCCGTGTGGGAGTCGTTGGCCAGGTAGGCCGCGTTGCTCTCGGGCAGCCGGGCGTAGTAGGAGGCGCTGTCCACCTCGCCGGCGAGCGCCTCGTACGAGTTGTTGTAGGCGAAGAAGGTGGACAGCGTGTGCTTGTCGTCCACCCGGAAGTGGCCGCTGGCCCGCACGAAGTTCTTCCGAGAGTTCGAGTGCGGCCGAAACGCGTCGTACTCCTGGTAGCCATAGTTGACCGTGACGTCGGACCGGTCCGTGGCCGACTGGAAGGTCGAGTTGCTGCGCAGCAGCCCGTAGCGGCCCGAGGTCACCGACTGGCCGAAGGTGGTCCGGTCCGGGGGTGGCCGCTTCGTGGTGAGGAGCACCGTGCCGCCGATGAAGCTCCCGTACTCGCTGGAGGCCGGGCCCTTGATCACCTCGACGTTGCCCAGGGAGGCGTAGTCGATGTCGTCCATGAGGGTCACGCCGGCCGCGTTCGTGATCGGGATCCCGTCCAGGAAGACCCGGTAGCCGAGGCCATTGAAGTTGGCGCTGTTCCCGACGCTCGGGTAGTAGCCGCGGATCGTGATGTGCGCGCCGCCGAAGGGCGTCCTCGACTGCATGAACACGCCCGGCAGGGTGTTGAGCGAGTTGGCCAGGTGGAGCTCGTCCCCGCGCTCCAGGTCCTGCTGGCTCAGCATGCTGACCGAGGGCGTCGGCCGGCTCCCCACGACCGAAATGCCCGGGAGCTGGACGGCCGTGGGGGCGAGCGCGATGTGCTGGGCGAGGCTCGGGTCCGAGACCGGCACGGTCTTCGTCGCGTAGCCCGCGGCCGAGACCGTGAGGCTGCTCAGGCTCCCCGGGACCGTCAGCGTGAAGGCGCCGGACTCGTTGGTGACCACGGCCACGCGCGTGCCGGTCGCCTCGACCCGGGCGCCGGGCAGCGGCTCGCCCGTGCGCTGGTCGACGACGGTGCCGCGCATTGTGGCCTGCGCGCGGGCCAGGGCGGGGAGGGCCAGGAGGAGCGCCGCCACGACGACGGCCGACCGACGGAGCAGGTGCATGGGGGATCCTCTCGCGGGCGTGCACAGGGGTCGCGCGGAGCGGTGGGCCGCGCCGCGGGCTCATTCATGAAAAATTCATGAACGGGAGGATAGAGGACGGGCGCAGGACGGGCAAGTCGGGGTCGACGGTCAGGCCGCCGGGGCGCCCTCCAGCGGCAGGGTGACGCGGAACTCGGTGCGGCCGGGCCGCGAGCCGGCCAGCTCGACGCGGCCCCCGTGCAGCCCGGCGATGCGGCGGCAGATGGACAGGCCGAGGCCGGCGCCGCTGGTCAGGGTGCTCGCCTCGCGGGAGCGCGCCGCGTCCACCCGGAAGAAGCGCTCGAACACGTGCTCGCGCGCCTCGGGCGGGATGCCCGGCCCGTGGTCGACCACCGACAGCTCGCAGGCGCCGTCCCGGGTCCCCAGCGACACCTCGACCGCGCTCCCCCCGGGCGCGTGCTTGATGGCGTTGTCCAGGAGGTTGAGGACGAGCCGGCCGAGCAGGTCGCCGTCGCCGACCACCGGGGCGGCCGCCAGCACCCCGAGCTCCACGCGCACGCCGCGCTCGTCGGCGATCGGCTTCACGGAGCGCGCCGTGTCCCGCACCAGGTCATCGAGGTCGAGGGGGGCCGGGCTCATGACGAGGTGGCCCGCGTCGGCGCGCGCGATGAGGAACAGGTCCTCGACGATACGGCCCAGGCGACGCGAGGCGTCCTGCACGATGGCCATGGAGGCCCGGTACTCCTCCTCCGGGCGTGCCTCGCGGGACAGGGTGACGTCGGCCTCGGTGCGCACGATGGCCGCCGGGGTGCGGAGCTCGTGGGACGCGTCGGTCATGAAGCGGCGCTGCTGCTCGAAGGAGCGCTCCAGGCGGTCCAGGAGGTCGTTGAGGACTCGGGCCAGCTCGCCGAGCTCGTCGTCGGCCACCACCGGGAGGCGCTCGTGCAGCGTGCTCGCCCCGATCTCCGCCGCGCGCGAGGCCAGGGCGGACACGGGCCGGAAGCTCCGGCGGGCCAGGAAGAGGCCGCCGGCCGCGGCGAACAGGATGATGAGCGGAATGGCGACCAGGAAGAGCCTGCGGATGCGCCCCAGCATCGCCTCCACGTCGGCCAGCGAGTGGACGCCGGCCAGCCGGAAGCGGCGCCCTTCCTGGACCAGAGGCCGCACCAGGACGCGGTAGGCGCCCCCGCCGCGGCGCACGGTCGCCAGCCGCTCGCCGCCCGCCGGCGGAGCTCCCAGGGCCGAGGCCAGTGCGGCCGGCTCGGGCGGCGAGGGCGGCCCCCGGCGGGACCCGGCGCCGGCCAGGTGCGGGCTGGTGCCGACCACGTCACCGGCCCCGTCCAGGATGACGATGTCGACCTCGCGGAAGCGCACCTCGCGCAGCGTGCGCCGCATGGCCACGTCCAGGGACGGACCGGCTCGCCGCTCCGCTCCCAGCTCGCGCGCGAACACGGTGAGGGCGTCCGACATGAACGCGTCCGTCCGGGCCCGCACGGTGTGGGAGAAGATCAGGTAGGAGGCGACCGCGAAGGCGGCCAGCGGGAGGGCCAGGGCCAGCGTGTACCAGAGCGTGAGCCGCGTGCGGACCGAAGAGGGGAGGAGGCGCACGGGATCAGCGACCGGCGTGCGCGCCGCCCGGGCCCTCGCCGCCCGCTTCCAGCGCGTAGCCGACCCCGTGGTGGGTGACGAGCAGCGGCTCCTCCTCCCCCTCGTCGATCTTCCGGCGCAGTCGGCTGGCGTACACGTCGATGACGTTGGAGTGGGCCTGGCTGTCCTCCCACACGTGCGCCATGAGCTCGTCGCGGGTGACCACCCGCCCGGCGTGGCGCGCCAGGTAGAGGAGGAAGGCGAACTCGCGGGCCGTGAGCTCGATGGTACGGCCGCCCCGGCGCACCGAGCGGCCGGGCGCGTCGATCGTCAGGTCGCCGACCCGGAGCGCAGCGTCCGCGCCCGCCTCGTCGCCACGTCGCCGGGTGAGGGCGCGCAGACGGGCCACGAGCTCCCCGAAGTCGAACGGCTTGGGGAGGTAGTCGTCCGCGCCCGCGTCGAGGCCCGCGATGCGGTGCTCGACCGCGTCGAGGGCGGTGAGCATGAGGATCGGTACCCAGTTCCCGGCTTCCCGCAGCTCGCGGCACACCTCGAGGCCGTCCCGGCCGGGGAGGAGGATGTCGAGGACGACGCAGTCGTAGTCGACCGCGCCGGCCATGGCCACGGCCTCGTCCCCGTCGGCGGCCTCCTCGACCTCCCAGCCGGCCTCGCGCAGCCCCCGCGCCACGGAGGTGCGGAGCTGGCGGTCGTCCTCGACGAGCAGGATGCGCATGAGGTGAAGGGTACGGAGCGGGGCGGGGCGTGTCGATCGTGCGACGCGCTCCGCGCCGGGTCTCACCCGCCCCGGCGGCCTCCGTCCGCCCGCATCTCCACGGTCTTCACCGGGGGAATCGGGTCGAGCCCCACGCCGCGGACCCGGTCCCGGAAGGGTCCGAAGGCCTCCCGCAGGACGCGGTTCGTCCGGCCGATCGCCTTCGACACGGCGCGCTGCCCCTGCTCGAGGCGCTTCCGCTCCTCGGGGTTGGGGGCGTACCAGGCCACGTCGCTCATCCGGAAGGGCACGATCCCGATCTTGTTTCTCACGGTCACGCCTCCCGCGATCCCCTGGGGCGGGTGGATGGGACCCGTCCAGGCCTCCTCGACCGCCTCGAGACTGTCGATCACCGCCTTCCCGGCCTTCCGCAGCGAGTCCGCCGTCGAGCGGGACAACCCCGGCTGGTCGGGCAGGGCGCCCAGCACCTCGTTCACACGGATCCGCGCGGTGCGGAGGGCCTCGACGGCGTCGGCCGCGGCTCCATCCAGCCGGGCGACCTCGAGGAGCATGGCGCGCTTGGCCTCCCGCGCAGGCATGGGCGTGTCGATGCGCGGGTCGCCCTCCACCTTCAGCGTTCCGGTCGCCGTGTCGCCCCGGCTCACCACCCGGATCGTGAAGGTGCCGGGCAGCACGGCGGGACCCCGGCCCTTCGGGGGCACCGTGTCGGTGGGGGACTTCATCGCCTTCTCGAGCGCCGCCACCGAGCGCGGCTGGCGGGCGGGACCGTCGGTCGAGAAGTCCCACGTCCAGCGGCTCAGGCCCTCCCCGAGCTTCAGGCTGTCCTCGTACAGGACCGAGTCCCCCTGGAGGACCTGGACGGTGGCGCTCTTCGTGGGAACGGGCGGGACGGTGTCGCCGGCCGGGCCGACCTTCGTGTAGGCGTACGACGCGGTATCAGCGGACGCGGCGGCGCCCGACTTCGCGGAAGCGCCCTCGCGGGCCCCGTTCGCGCCGCCCTTCGCCGCCAGGCTGTCGGGCACGTGGGCCGCGATCGTGATCGTGGCGCCGTAGGGCGCGTTCTGTCCCTCGAACATCGAGCTCCCGGGCGAGTCGTAGCTCACGTTGAGGCCCTGCTGGTGCTCGATGGCCGTGCCCGGGTCGAACAGGTGGAGGTCGGCGTGGAGGAGGGACGGGTCGTCGGCGATGGCGCGCAGCGGCCGGACGTCGTCGATGACGTACACCGAGCGGCCGAAGGTGCCGATCACCAGGTCGCTCTCGCGTGAGTGGGTCGCGAGGGCATCCACCGGCACGCCATGTGGAAAGCCATATGTCCACTGGCTCCAAGTACTTCCACCGTTCAAGCTTAAGTAGAGTCCGAACTCCGTGCCGAGCCACAGGAGCTTCGGGTTCACGGGGTCCTCGGCGATCGTGCGCGCCCAGCCGTCCACGCCCTCCGTCGGGAGCCGCTTCCAGCTCTTACCGTAGTCGGTCGTCTCGTAGACGTAGGTCGTCCAGTCGCCCCGCATGTAGTCGTGGATGGCGGCGTAGGCGGTGCCGGCGGCGTGGCGCGAGGCCTCGATGTGACTCACCCATGCGTTCCGCGGCTTGCCCGGCATGTTCCCCTGGACGTTGGTCCACGTCTTCCCGCCGTCTTGCGTGACCTGCACGTTCCCGTCGTCCGTGCCGGCCCAGATTACGCCCCGGCGCACCGGGCTCACGGCCAGGGTGAAGATGGTCGTGTAGCCCTCGGCACCCGTGACGTCGTAGGTGAGCCCGCCGCTCCTGTCCTGCTGCTGCCACGCGGGGTTGTCCGTGGTCAGGTCCGGACTGATCGGCTCCCAGCTGTTCCCGTCATCGGCCGAGCGGAAGACGAACTGCGCCCCCTGGTAGACCGTGTTCGAGTCGAACGGGCTGGTCACCACCGGGGCGTTCCAGTTGTAGCGGAGCTTCACCGAATCGGAGGGCGGCGCCGGCTTGATCCAGTGCAGGTAGCCCGTCTCGAGGTCGTAGCGCATCAGGTTCCCCTGCTGCCACTCCGTGAAGCCGCGGCGGGGGTCGTTGGGATCGGGGATGGTGGCGAACCCGTCCCCGAAGCCGATCGACACCCACCGGTAGTTGCGGATCCCGCTCCCGCGCCACGTGTCCGCGGGGCCGCGCCAGTTCCCGTTGTCCTGGAGGCCGCCGTAAACGTGGTAGGGGACCTCGTCGTCCACGGCCACCTCGTAGTACTGGCCCAGCGGCAGGTTGGCGACGAAGCGCCACGTCTTCCCGCGGTCCTCGGAGATGTAGACGCCGCCGTCGTTGCTGTCGACCAGGTAGTCCGGGTCGTCGGGGTCGATCCACAGGGCGTGGTGGTCCACGTGGACGCCCTTGCCGCGCACGATGCTCCGGAACGTCTTCCCTCCGTCGTCGCTGACGCTCAGGTCCCCGGCAATGTGGTAGACGCGGTCGGGGTTCTGCGGGTCGACCAGCAGCCGGTTGTAGTAGAAGGGACGGTTGCCCATGTCCCGGTTGTCGTTCACGGTCTTCCAGGTCTCGCCCCCGTCCTCCGAGCGGAGGAGCTGCGTCTTCCTGGCCTCCACGAGGGCGTAGACGATGGCAGGATTCGAGGGTGCGATGGCCACGTTGATCTTGCCTAGCGGGCCCTCGGGCAGGCCGTTCTTCGACGTCTCCCGCTTCCAGGTCTCGCCGCCGTCCCGGGAGCTGTACAGGCCGCTCCCCGGGCCGCCCGACTTGAAGAAGTAGGGCCACCGGCGGCGCTGCCACAGGGTGGCGATGATCCTGTCCGGGTTGGACGGGTCCATGGCCAGATCCACCCCGCCCGTGGTGTCGTTGGCGGGGGCGAGGACGAGCGTCCAGTGCTGCCCGCCATCGGTGGTCTTGTAGATGCCGCGCTGGCCCCCCGCGTTCCAGAGCGGGCCGGTGGCCGCCACCCACGCCACCTTCGTGTCGTTCGGGTCCAGGAGGATCTGGGCGATGTGCTCGCTCTTCTCGAGCCCGACGTGCTTCCACGTCTTCCCGCCATCGATGCTCCGGAACATCCCCTTGCCCATGCCGACGGAGTTGCGCGGGTTGTCCTCCCCCGTGCCCACCCAGATCACGTCGTGGTTCTTCGGGTGGACGACGATTTCGCCCACCGAGAGGACCGGCTCCTCGTCGAAGATCGGGCCGGAAGGTGGTCCCGTTGTCGGTGCTCTCCCACACGCCGCCGGTGGCGGCGCCCACGAACAGCGTGTCGTGCATGCCCGGGATCCCCACCACGTCCCCGATGCGGCCGCTCATGGTGGCCGGCCCGATGGAGCGGGCCGCCATGGCGGAGAAGGCGACCGTGTCGGGCTTCGGCGCGGGCCGACGTCGGCCGAACATCTGGGCCGAGGCGGAGGCGGGGAACGAGGCGAGGACGAGGGCGAGGGTGAGCGTGCGCGGCTTCATACGCGGCTCCCTTGAGGTACCGTAGATTGGCCGGGTCGGGTGGGGGCACGATGCGGCCGAGAGGCCGAAGGGGGCAAGCGGCGAACCGCCGGCCTCCGCGGCTTCCGGAGGCCGCTTCGCGGCCGTAGCTTACGGCGGAGACCCACCTTCCTTCGCCCCGCCTCGACGGGGCTCGTCCGCACCACCGAACGGGAGCGCCGCATGGACCGCATACTGATCGGCAAGGGCGAGGGGCCCGTCTACCTGCTGGCCCCGTACGGGAACCGGCACGGACTCGTGGCGGGCGCGACCGGGACCGGAAAGACCGTCTCCCTCCTGGTGATGGCCGAGGGCTTCTCGCGTCTGGGCGTCCCCGTGGTGATGGCGGACGTCAAGGGCGACGTGGCGGGTCTGGCGATGCCCGGCACGCCGAACCCGAAGATCGACGAGCGGGCGGCGAGCATTGGAATGGAGGACTGGGCGCCCGAGGGGAGCCCGGTCCTGTTCTGGGACCTGTACGGGAAGGCGGGCCATCCCGTGCGCACGACGATCAGCGAGATCGGCCCCACGCTCCTGGCCCGCATGCTGGAGCTCAACGACACGCAGGAGGGCGTGCTGGAGGTCATGTTCCGGCTGGCCGACGAGCAGGGGCTCCTCCTCCTGGACATGGACGACCTCCGGGCCCTGCTCGGCTACGTGGCCGAGCACCGCAAGGAAGTCTCGGAGCACTACGGACTGGTGGCCGGCGCCTCGATCGCGGCCATCCAGCGGTCCCTCCTGGCCCTGGACCGGGAGGGCGGCACGGAGTTCTTCGGAGAGCCGGCGCTGGAGCTCGCCGACCTGATGCGCACGGACCTGTCGGGCCGCGGCGTGATCAGCGTCCTGTCGGCAGACCAACTCATCCTCAAGCCCCGGCTGTACTCGAGCTTCCTCCTGTGGCTCCTCTCCGAGCTGTTCGAGCAGCTCCCGGAAGTGGGCGACCAGGACCGGCCGAGGCTGGTGTTCGTGTTCGACGAGGCGCACCTGTTGTTCGACGACGCGCCGCCCGCCCTGCGTCAGCGGGTCGAGCAGGTGGTGCGGATCATCCGATCCAAGGGGCGTGGGCGTCTACTTCTGCTCCCAGTTCCCCGACGACGTGCCCGACGAGATCCTGGGACAGCTGGGGAACCGGATCCAGCACGCGCTGCGCGCCTACACGCCGCGCGACCAGAAGGCGGTGAAGACGGCGGCCGAGACCTTCGTGGCCAATCCGAACTGGACGTGGCCGAAGCCATCGGACAGCTCGGCGTGGGGGAGGCGCTCGTCTCGACCCTACAGGAGAAGGGCGTGCCCATGCCCGTGCAGCGAACCCTCATCTGCCCGCCGCGCTGCCGCATGGGCGCGATCACCGACGAGGAGCGCGCCGCGGTCCGTACGCGGAGTCCGGTCGGGGCGAAATACGACACGCCCGTGAACCGCGAGTCGGCCTACGAGAAGCTGGCGGAGCGGGCCGAGGAGAAGGCGGCGCAGGCGCCCCCGCCGGTGGCCGGGGGCCGCGCCGGGGCGGCTGGCGGCGAGGCGGCCCGGGCCGGGAAGGATCCGGCCCGGAGCTCGCTCGGCGACATGCTGTGGGGGACCACCCGCCGCCAGGGGATGGTCGAGACCATGGCCAAGCAGGCGGCGCGAACGGTGGGAAGCCAGGTCGGGCGGCAGATCCTGCGCGGGGTGCTGGGAGGGATCCTGGGAGGGTCCAGGCGCTAGCGGGTCGAGGCGGAGCCGTTCCGCGGCGCTCGAACCTCACTTCCAGTGCATCCACTTTGTCGCCCACGAGGTGATCCCCAGGTGGCGCTTGGCCATGATGACCGGGCCTTCGATCCGGGCCGCCACGTTCTCGGGCACGCTGCCGAACACCAGCTGCTGCAGGATGCCCTCCCGGGTCGCGCCGAGCACGGTGAGGTCGTGCTGCCGGGCTTCGTCGATGAGAGCCTGGGCGATGTCGGCACCCTCGATCAGCCTCACCTTGACGGGGATCCCCGCCACCTGCTCCCGCGCCCGGTCCAGGCGCGCCGTGGCTTCGGCCCGGGCGTTCTGGTCCGCGTCGGGCGGAACCACGGTCACCAGATGGAGCATGGCCTCCCGCGAGCGGGCCACCGAGGCCGCCACCTCCGCTGCCAGGACCGCGTGCGGGCCCCCGGCCAGCGGCGCCAGGATCGAACGGACGTGCCCCTGGGCCCGTGAGGCGACCTTCTCGACGAGCACGTCGCAGCGGGCCCGGGTGATGATCCGATCCAGGTTGCTGCCCAGGACGAACTCGGTCCGCCGCGAACGGCCCCGCCAGCCCACGAGCACGGCGTCGGCCTCCGTCTGCTCGATCGTGTTGAGGATGGCCTGGGACACGTCGTGCCCGATCTTGACGGTCCCGCTCACCGGCACGTCGGGAGCTTCGCCCTCGGCGTACTCGGTGACTTCGTCCACCAGCGTCCAGTGCTCGTCGACGAACCTCCGCCCCTCCTCGAGCGGCGTCTGCCGGGGGACCGTGACGATCGCCATGAGAAGGATCTCCGCGTCCCGGTCTCGCGCCACGTCGATGGCCGTGCGGACCAGCTGGCGCGCGTGGGCCGGGTTGGCGATCGGCACCAGCAACCGCCGCGCCCGACCCGCCATCGCCTGCTTGGTGACCACGCTGGGGGTCTCGGCCTCCATGCGGGCCAGCTCCCGGCCCTCCACGTACGCGTAGTAGACGGCCACCCCGAGGACGAACCAAGCCGCCATGACCGTCAGGGCGACGAAGCCTTCCGAGCCGGAACCGAGTCCCGGTGTGAGCCCGAGGGAGCTGAGGAGGAACGGCGTCAGGACGAGCTGGAGCAGGATGGCCAGCAGCGGCGTGACCGGTACGAACGGGACCCGGAAGGGGCGCTCCAGCTCCGGCCGGTTCCGGCGCATGGCGATGAGCGCCACGTTCACCATCGAGAACAGGAGGATGAACATCACCGACGAGGAGGCCGCCACGCTCTCGATCGGCAGCGTCATGGCCATCACGGCGATGAGGGCCGAGGAGGCGATGATGGCCACGTGGGGCGCCCGCGTGAGGGCGTGGATCGAGGACATCCCGTCCGGGAGGAGCTTGTCCCGGCTCATCGAGAAGGCGATGCGCGAGGACGCGTACAGGGTCGCGTTCAGGGCGCTCATGGTGGCGGCCAGGCCGGCGATGAGGAGGAGGGGGAGCCCGTAGGGCATGAACTGCCCCGCCGCCTGGATGATTCCCATCTCGCCCAGGTAGCCCAGCACCTGCCACGTGGTGATGCCCACCTGTCCCGTGAGTCCCGCCAGCCCGAGGAGGTGCGGGTTCACTTCGATGCCGCCGATGGCGGCGAACGCCACCAGGACGTAGATGGGCACGACCACCACGAGGGAGTAGAAGATGGCCTTCGGGATGTTGCGGGCCGGGTCGATGATCTCTTCACCCGACTGGACGATGATGTCGTAGCCCTCGAAGGCGACGTAGGTGAAGCCCATCGCTGCGAGCACGCCGCCCATCCCGGTCGCGAAGAACCCGCCTCCCGCCAGGAACTTGGTCGTCCAGCCAGGCTCGCGGATCGTGGCCGCGGTGCCGAAGCCGATGAACAGGCCGAGGATGAGGATCTTGACGCTGGTGACGACGATGCCGGCCTTCCCGGTCTCCTCGGCCCCCCGGTAGTTCACGTAGGCGAAGAGCGCGACCACGAGACCGGCCAGGATCTTCTCCCAGGCGTGGCGGCTCATGCCCAGGAAGTGGAGGCCCTCCGTCCCCCCGAAGAACAGGATGCCGATGAAGGCCGTGAAGAAGGAGCCGAAGGTGACGGCGTACAGGGCGCAGGCCACGGCCTGGGCGAACCAGTTGGTCCAGCCGGTATAGAAGCCCAGCGGCCGGGGCAGGGACTCGGACACCCAGTTGTAGGCGCCCCCCGAGCGCGGGAAGCTGGCCCCGAGCTCCGCGTAGGCCATGGCCGTGAGGAAGGCCACGGCGGCGTTCAGGGCGAAGGCGACCAGGAGCGCCGGGCCCGCCAAACCCGCGGCGAAGCCGGTGAGGGCGAACACGCCCGCCCCGATCATCGCCCCGATGCCGATGAACGTGACGCTGACCAGGCCCATGTCCCGGGAGAGCTCTCCCTCCCGGGGCGCCCCCGCTTCAGGGCGCTCGCCCGCCTCCCCGCCTGCTGCGTCCGGGCTCACCATAGCCGCAACGATAGGCCCGTCGGACGCCTGCGGCCAGCGCGACGCGGGCCCGTCGACCTGGCCGCGCTCCCGAGGAGCGTCGCGAGCGTCCCGCCTCTCTGGCGTGGGGGGTCCGCACATTGGGGAGCGTACGATCCGTCGGTAGCGGAACGGGCCGGAGCGGACCCGCGTTGGTGCGGTGGGCGCCACCATGGCATCTTCGGCCACTTGCGAAGTGGCACCCGCACTCTGACGCGTGAGCGTCGGGCGGCGTGCCGACGACCCCGGCTGCTTGCACCCTTTCTCACAACCAAATTGTTCACACGTCTGCATTTAGTGACGCGGTCCCGCACCGATCGGCGCGCCGGCTCGGCGGAGGCCGGCGCGAGTGCCAACCGCGCGCAGACTGGACTTTGCGGCCCTCAATCCCTTCCGGGCACGACTCTTCCACCCCACGACGCGCCTTTGCGGCTCTTGACGTCGCCGCGTACCGCCGGGCAGCGTCGCACGGGCGTCCGCGTGACACCCGTTTTTTCTAAATATCTGTTTGCATTCAGCTCGGGCGGCGTCCTCCGCCGCCCGACGCCTGCCGTCTGACGAACGCCGGTTCAAACCGGCGCCGTAGCCGCAGAGGTCGTCGGTCCTCTGCGAAAACGAACGATGTCCACCTTCGATGGGAGTCGTGCATGCGTGGGTGTGTGGTTGAGAAGATCCGACTCGTGTCGCGGTGTGCGCTCATTGCGGGCGCCTCCCTCGCGTTCAGGGCCCCGCCCGCGCGGGCCCAGGGTGCGATCACCGCCTCGCTGGTGACGCCCAACCCGACCCCGTACGTGTCCGACCTCCAGACCCGGCCGAGCTGGGTCATGCTCACGGTGACCAACTCGAGCGGGGAGGACGTGCGGGCGCAGGTCACCGCCTCGCTGAGCCGCAGCGGCGGAGACGTGCTGGTGGCGACGCTCGGCCCGGCGCCGGCGCCGTTCATGACGATTCCGGGCAACGCGGCGGCCCCCGCGACGACGGTGATCACGGCGCCCCGGCTGGCCCCGTGGAGCCAGTTCGCCTATACGGGGGAGGCCGGCCAGCAGATCCACGACACGGGCCGGCTGCCGGATGGGGACTGGACGCTGTGCGTCACCCTGACGGGCCTCGTGGGCACTCAGACCCAGCGGCCCCTGCCCGACGTGACGGCCTGCTCGACCTTCATCGTCCGCTACCCCGAGGCTCCCCAGCTCCTGCTTCCCACGAACGGCAGCGACCTCACGCTTTCGACGCCCGTGTTCCAGTGGGCCCCGGCCACGGGCGTGGACGGGGCGTCCTATCGCTTCCGCGTCGTCGAGATGATCCGTGGGCAGACGCCGCGCGAGGCGGTGGAGGCCGACCGGCCCGTGCTGGAGACGACCCTGTACCGGCAGACGGCGCTGGTGTATTCGCCGGCCGCCTACCCGCTGCGGGCCGGAGCCTGCTACGCGTGGCAGGTGCAGTCCGTCAAGCTCCAGGGGAGCGACGTGCAGCCGATCCTGGCCCCGGTGGGCACGAATCAGGGACGCAGCCAGATCTTCACGTTCTGCTACCGTCCGCCCCACGTGGCCCAGCTCCCCGACTCGCTGCCGTCCGACACGACCGCGGGGCCGGGTATCGCGCTCCGGCTGCCGGCGATGGGCGGATCCGGCGGCGGAGGGCCTCCGGCGTACGGCTCCCGAGCGCGCGGTCCGGGCGCGGGTCTCCAGGCGTCCCAGGGGGCGCCGGCGCCGATCACCGCCACGGGCGACATTACCGCGTACGGCGAGCTGTACGGCCTGTCCGGCACCGGGGGGCAGCCGGCCCGACCAGACCAGACCGGGCGGATCCAGGTCAACACCACCCTGTCCATGGCGAACGGCCTCGTGCAGGTCCCCCTCCAGGCCCTCGTCTCCACCGACCAGGTCAGCTTCCGCCAGGAGATCGACCGGCTCGGGGTCAGCCCGACCTGGCGCGATTACACCCTCCACGCGGGCTACTACACGCCCCGCTTCACCGACCTGACGCTGTCCGACGCCACCCTGCTGGGCGGGGGCGTCGAGGGGCACCCGGGCGGACTCCGCTTCTCGGCCGGCTACGGCCGCGCGCGCCGCTCCATCGCGCCCGACTCCGGTCAGCTCGTGCAGCCCGAATACAGCCGCGTCATGGGCGTGGGCCGGGTGGGCTGGGAGGCACCCTCGGGGCTCCTGGCCGAGTTCACGGTGGTGAGCGCCCGGGACGACCCGAGGTCCCTGGGGCTGTTCGGGGACACGACCTCGGCGGCCTCACCGCAGGAGAACCTGGTCCTCGGCCTCCACGGCAAGGCGCCCATCGCCGAACGGCGCCTGTGGCTCGAGGTCGAGGGGACGCGCTCGACGTACAGGGCGGACCGGCGGGCTATGGGGGACGCGACGGCCGACGTGGCCGGCTCGGTGGGGCTCACCTGGCAGGTGCCGACGTGGTCGGCCGGCGGGAAGGTGACCTACGTCGGGCCGGGCTACCACGCGCTCGGCAACACCCAGCTCCAGTCGGACCAGGTGCGCTACGAGGCCACCGGGCAGCTCCACGAGGGGACGGTCTCCCTGGGGCTCCAGGCCGGGGTGCAGCAGAACAACCTGGACCACACGCTGCAGAGCACGACCAAGCTTCGCGGGATCTACAACTTCACCCTGAGCTGGCAGGCCACGCAGCAGTTCGGCCTGGACGGCAGCGCCAGCAACATCGTGAACGACGTGCAGAGCACCGACCCCATGCTGGCGCTCAAGAACGTGAACCGCTCCTTCGTGCTCACCCCCCACGTGGCCTTCCAGACCGGGCAGGCGCAGAATGTCCTCACCGCATCGGGCACGTGGCAGACGGCCGACAACACGTCGCCCGGCATCACGGGGCTGGAGGACACGCGCACGGGGAGCGCCATGCTCGCCTACACGGTGAGCTTCCCGTCCGGGGTGTCGCTCACCGCGACGGGTACCTTCACACAGGTCGAGGTGGACTCGCTGAAGACGAACCTGACCACGCTGTATCCGGCGCTCTCCTTCCCGCTCGTCCAGGGTCGCCTCAACACGATGCTCGGCCTGCAGTGGACGTGGAGCGGAATCGCGGGCTCGTCCTACGATCATGAGGTGTACCCGCAGCTCAACGCGTCCTTCGCGGTGTCGCCGCGCCAGCAGGTCACCCTGCAGCTCTCCCACCGGCACTACGCCTACGGCGACGCCATGCCGGGCGCGACGTTCAACGAGAACCAGGGGAGCCTGACCTGGAAGTACACGTTCTGATGGGGGGGCGCGTGCTGATGGGGCTGATGGGACTGATGGGGCGGACGGCGGCGGGCGCGCGGGCGCGCGGGCGCACGATCGCCCCCGCGGGGCTCGCGTTGGTGGCGCTCGCGGCCGCGAGCGCACTCCCGGGCGGGCCGTCGACGCTGGAGGCCCAGCAGCCCACGATCACGGTGAGCGTGACCGTGCCGCAGCCCTCGGCCGACTGGCAGGCGTGGAGCACGAGCCCGTCCATCGCCATGGTCGTGCTCCAGACCACCCTGCGGCAGCCGATCGCGGTGACCTCCTCCTTCAGGCTCCTCAAGGACGGTCAGCCGCTCGGCGAGGTGCCGGGCAACATCCAGCAGCTCCCCGCCGGGAGCCAGATCCTCAGGACACCGCAGCTCGCCGCATGGAGCCGCATGCGGTGGAGCGACATCGGGGCCTCCGTGCAGCGCAGCGGAACGCTGCCGGCCGGCGCCTACCAGCTGTGCCTGGACATCATCCCGCCACCGCCGAGCGCGGACATGTCCATTCGTCTCATGACCATCCACCGGTGCGCGAGCTTCACGCTGACGGCTCCGAAGGTCCTGTCCACGCCGCCCATGACCGTCAACCTGCCGCCGCCCCACCTGATCGCGCCCGCCAGCCGATCCGAGTCGCGGCTGCCGCAGCCGACCTTCCAGTGGACGCCCGTGGTGTCGCGCGACCACCCGCGCCCGACCTACGTGCTGCGCATCGCCGAAATGCTCCCCGGGCAGACGCCCGAGCAGGCGCTGAACGCCGGTCGGCCCCTCCTGGACCGCGAGCTGATCGGGCGCACGACCTTCCCCTACCCGGCCTCGGCCCCGAAGCTCGAGCCCGGCAAGACGTACGCGTGGCAGGTGCAGGCGCTGGCCATGCCGAGGGCCGAGGCGGGCGGCGTGAAGCCGCTCGGCATGAATCAGGGACGGAGCGAGATCTACACCTTCCGCCGACCGCCGGTGCGGGTGGCGCGGCAGAAGCCGCAGCCGACGGGTCCCACGGCGAAGCCCGGCCTCCTGTACGACGCCGCGCTGTCCGGTCGGCTCCTGTATACGTTCCAGCCCAACGGCGTACCGAAGCCCCGGCGCGTGTCCACCTACCTGGGCCAGCCTCCGACGGGGACGATCTTCGAGATGCAGGGCCAGCCGGGCGGGGGGCACCCGGTCGGCGGCGGGAAGACGGGTGGCCAGCAGGGCGGCCAGGGGGCCGGCGACCAGTCGGCGCCGTCCGGCGGGCCGGTGCATCTCCAGGACGCTCCGCACACGGACCCCCTCGCGGGCGTGACCGTGCGCCTCCTCGTGCATTACCGGACGGGCGACCGGTGGGTGCGCGGCGGGACGCTGGCGGCGGGCGGCAAGACGTACACGGACAACGGCAAGGTGGTGGCCAGCGCCCGCACGGCGGATGACGGTCGGTTCACCTTCTTCTTCCACGACGACCTGCCGACGGGCCTCATCGCCCTGCACACGACGGTGTCCAGCGGGAGCGGCGAGTTCGGCTTCCACGAGAGCGGCGCGAACCTGGCCCGCTTCTACACCCTCGAGGTCGGGGACCCGCACTACGCGAGCCCCTCCGACGAGCTCGAGAAGGGGCAGGGGGGCACCGGCGACGTGGGCACGCTCGTGGCCCTGGTGCGGAGTTACCGGCTGCAGGTCCGGGTCACACGGGCGGGCACGAAGGCCACGAAGACGGGCCTGCGGGTGCAGCTCCTCCGCCCGTTCCGGGCCGCCGGCGTGCCCGCCAACGAGGGCGACGCGCCGACCCCTCGCGGGAAGTACGGACTGTTCGAGATCATCGGGCAGGGCGTCACGGGCAACGACGGCACCGTGACCTTCCGCCACCTGGTCAAGAACGTGGGTCCCGCCGACCGTTACTCGGTGCGGGTGTCCAGCGACCCCAACAACGTCAACGCGCGCTACTACCCGGCGTCCGTCCCGGTCAGCCATTCGATGCCGCTCGATGATCCCGAGGGTTGGGACGATGCCGTGTTCAACGAGGGCTACAGGTCCGACCGGGTCTACCGGGCCGACGTGCCCGTGTCCCCGCAGCCCCCGGAGTACTTCGGGACGGTGATCCGGGCCGACACCAGGAAGCCGGTCCCCGAGGCGCTCATGGTCCTGGTGCAGCACGGCGTGGGAGGCTCGATGATTTTGCATGCCGTGAAGCCTTCGGACGACGGGCAGTTCGTCATCAAGGGCTTCCAGGTGAACCGGAAGTACGTGGTGTACGTGCACGCCCCCGGCTTCCGTCCCGACTCCAACGTGTTCATGCCGGACTCGGGGGTGGCCACCCACTTCGACCACCAGCTCCGGCCCGACGCCACCGTGACGCTCTCCCTGGTGGACGAGAACGGGGCGCCCGTGCCGGGGCGGGTGCGCGTGGGCAGCGGAGCCCAGGTCGAAGCACAGCCGGTGTACGGGAACGACCAGGGCCAGGAGCTGCGGGCGGGCGCCGGTGGAGTGGCGTGGTACACGCGCGGCTCCGGCGGCGCGACGGGTGGCCAGACATCGTCGTCCGGTCAGACTCCGACGTCCGGCCAGGCGCGACGGGCGGGGACGTCGACCTCGGCGGGCGGCATGACGCGGACCGGGAGCGCGGCGCAGGCCGCGAGCTCCGGCCTCGTGCACCTGCAGGCGTGGCGCGTCACCCTCCCGGCCAACTCGGGAACCCAGACCGTGCACGTGGACGCGGGGCCCGATTACTTCCCGACCGACACCACCCTGACGATCCCGAAGGGGGCCTCGGACCTCGGCCGGGCGGTCGTCTACCTGCGCATGCGGCGGCTGCACGTGAAGGTGGTCGCCCTCGAGAAGGCGCCCGCTCCGCCAGCGGGCCGGAGGCGGCCGACCCGGGGCGGCATGCGCATCGTGCACGTCACCAGCGGCGCCTCGGAGTCCCCGATCGAGGGGGCGGTCGTGAGCCTCCCGGACGAGCCCGGCCAGCTCTCGGCCACCACGGACGGCTCGGGAGACGTCACCTTCGAGTGGAAGGCGACCTCGCCCGACTCGATCGCGCAGGTGACGGTCCGAATCGAGCCGCCGGCCGGCTCGGACTTCACGAACGCCTCCGCCCAGGTTCCGGTGCCCGAGAGCCGCACGCCCCGCACCTCGGTCCTGGGACTGCTCCGGGGCGCCACCGTGCAGGGGACGGTGTACGCCGGCGCCGGCACGGACTCGATCGTGGCCGGGGCGCGGGTGTTCATCCCCGGGGCGGGCCCGGGCGGGACCGACCTGTCGGACTCGACGGACGCCAAGGGCCACTACGCCCTGCACGGAGCGCCGGCCGGGGCTCACTGGGTCCGGGCCGGGAAGGCGGGCTCGCACTTCACGGGTGACTCGGCCCGCGTGGCGGCGAAGGCGGGAGCGTCGGCGACGCAGGACTTCCACCTGACCGGGGTGGATGGCCTTCCCACGTCCCTCCTCGGCCTCGCGATCGAGGTGCAGAGCTACACGAAGACGGCGCAGGGCGCGGTCCTCAGCGGCCGGTTCACCGACGTGCCCGGCAACGACGCCTTCGCTCCCCGGACGCAGGGACTGACCCTGGCGTTCGACAGCGTGACCGTGACCGGCCAGGGCAAGGACGCCGCCCCGCCCGGCGGCACGGTGCACGTGGTCGACAGCGACCTGCCGCTCTCCCTGTATGGGACCTACCTGGTCCGGCAGCACGCGGAGGGCGGCCTGACGGTGGAGGACCGGGGGCAGGGGCAGGGCGCCGTGGTGGGTCCGGCGCAGCTCCTGTCGGGATCCTTCTCCCTGACCACGGCCGAGCTGACCTTCCGGGATTCACTCTTCCTCCTGTCACCCGGGGCGAGCGGCACGGCCGCCGCCCGGGTGGCCACGCTCGAGGCCGGCGGCGCCTCGCCGGCCCCTTCCGGCGGCTACGGGATCGGGACCTCGCAAGGGGGCGACGCCGGACTCACGCTGTACGGGTTCGGGGCCGACGCGGCGGCGGCCTCCTCGCGCCTGGCGCCCAAGGCGCTCACCCTCAATGCGACCCTCCACACGGCGATCCCGGGCGTGAAGGACCTGGCGATCCACGTGCCCGACCTCACGGTGACGCCCGGTCAGGGAGCGGGCGCCGGCCTGCAGCCGGCGAAGGGCGACCAGGCGCTGTCCCTGTCCCTGGGCGCGTGGACGCTGGAGTCGCCGAGCTGGTCCCTCGGCAAGGGGCGGCTGCACCTGGTGCAGGGCGTGGTGCGCGTGCCGATGATCCAGGGCCGCCCCAACAGCGACATCGACTTCCCGTTCACCGGCCTCGAGGTCACGCCCACCAGTCTCGAGGGCGGGAAGTTCGGAGGCGGCCCCCTCCTCCTGGGCGGGTTCGTGCCTCTCCAGGTGAAGGGCGGGGTCACCTTCGTGCGCGACACGCCGACGGGCCCATGGAAGCTATTCGGGGACGGCGGCACGATCGCGGCGCTCCCGGGCATGGCGTCCACCGACGAGATCCACGTGCAGAGCTTCGACTTCCTCTCCAACGGGAAGAAGAGCTTCTCGATGGAGCCGGGGACGTCGGTGCGGCTGTACGGCACGGGGGACCTGGCGATCTCGAACCTGGGGATCACCGAGTCGTCCGTGAGCTTCGCGGGTGGGCTCGACCTCCACGTCCCGGGCCTGGACCCGCAGGCCGTGGTCGTCGACTACACGCGTCCCGCGTCCGGCCACGCGCCGACCTTCAAGTTCAACCCGATCGACATCCAGCCCTTCGACATCGGTGGCGCGAAGGTGTCGGTGCACCAGGGGACCCTCGACGCCTCCGGCTTCCAGGGCAATGGGACCGTGTCGGTGCCGGGCAAGTTCACCGTCGCCTCGCACTTCACTCGCTCGCCGCTCGGTCCGAACCAGAAGATCGAGGCGCTCCCGCTCCCGCACGCGACCCTCGATGTGGGACAGGTGGCCATCTCGAAGCTCCAGGGCGGGGCGAAGGTGGCGGCAGGCAAGTGGGCCACGGACTACCAGGGCCACATGGACGTGGGCGGCCAGGTGTCCGGCGACGTCACGATCGGCGTGGAGGGGACCGACGTCACCGCGGGGACGGGCGGGCTGGCGGTCAAGAACATTCCGACCCCGTTCGGGAACATGGCGATCACCATGAACTTCCCTGAGCAGCGGCTCGAGGGCTCGGTCCAGATGGACAAGGACATCGCCGCCGGCGCGCACGTGAAGGGCACCACCGAGATGGTCATCAGCGGCAAGCCTTCCGACCGCTATTGGTACCTGTTCACCGGAGCCGCGTTCTCGCTGAAGACGCCACACATGTCGGGCACGGCGGCCCTCCTGATCGGCTCGGCGACCCTGAAGGCGGATCTCCTGGCCCGCTACGCCAAGTACGGCCGCCGGCCGGTGCCGGCCCAGTTCCACGTGATCAACGGATTCTTCATGGAGGGCGAGGTGTCGATCCCGGTGCCGATCTGTCCCAACGGCGCCTTCGACATCGGGGTGGCTAGCGTCGAGGTGTGGTGCAACGTGTGGGGCGACGTACGGCTGGGGGCCAATTTCCAGCAGGCCAACACCTACTTCGTGGGCGTCGGGGCGGGGATCGACGCGGGCATCAAGGGCGGGGTGGGCATGGGGCTGTGCGTGCACGTGGCGGCGGAGGTGAAGGCGGGCCTGGACGGGGAGGGCGCCTACCGGAGCGATGGCGCCTGGTACGCCCGGGGCGACGCCAACCTGGACCTGAACGGGAGCGCCTCCTACGGGGTCGGCCTGGACGACGTGTGCCTGGACCACACGACCAGCGTCCACATCGGGCTGGGCGCGGAGGCCCAGCTCGGCTACGACTGGGCCCGGAACGTGGGGCCGCACGCGAAGGTGTACTTCCGATGAGGACAGGGCGGGGGTCAGCGCGGGGGATCGGCGTGTCGCACGCGGCCGGGCGCGGAGCAGGGCGCACGGCCGCGCGCCGCAGGCGCGTGACCGCGGCGGGGATTGCCCTCGTCGGGGCCCTGGCCGCGGGCGCGGCGGCCCCGGCCCGACTCGCCGCCCAGAGCGCCACGGCCGCGCGGGCGGGCGACACGATCGCGTTCGCGAGCCCGCGTGGCGCGTACGTGTGGATGAAGGGCACCGTGGTGTCGGCGGCCCACCCCGTGGGCGGGGTGGTGGCGCACCGGCTGGAGCGCTCGCGTCCGGGGGCATCCTGGGGAAAGGTGGCCGACGTGAGCGCCGTGCCCGACGCGCGCAGCTTGTTCGCGCGGCTCGACTCGGCCACGAGCCGCGCCGTCGTCCGATCGCTGGGCCAGAAGGACGAGGCGAGCGCCTGGAACTACATCGTCCGGAACCCCAGGGCCGACTCCCTGGCGGCGATCCTCGGAAACGACGACGTGCGTCTGGCGCTCGGCCTCTACGGTCTCGATCCGTCGCCCCGGAACGGCGAGACGTGGCGCTACCGGGTGAGCGACGTGGACGCGGACGGGGCCGTCTCCCACCCCGTGGTGTCGAACCCGGTGAGCTTCCCGGCCCGGGCGAGCTTCGATTCCGTACATGTGGCCGACAGCCGGGGCGCCGACTCGGTGGTCGTGGTCCGCTGGTACGTGGGCGACGTGGGAACCCGCGCCAAGACGGTCGAGATCTGGCGGCGCGCGGGACGGACGGGCGAGTTCGAGGAGGTCGACTCCGTGGCGGTCAGCATCCTGGCCGGGGACTCGCTCCTGGCGCGGAGCGAGGACCGCGACGTGACGCCGGGCGCGATGTACCAGTACTACGCGGTGCCGAGAGACCTGTTCTTCAACGTTGGCGCCCCCAGCGACACCGTGAGCGTGTACACGGTGCCGCTGGCGGGGGCCGTGCTCCCCGACTCGATCGAGGCTCGCGGCGTGGACACGCTCGGGATCGTGCTCACCTGGCGCGTGGCCGACCCGGACCGTATCCGCACCGTGCAGCTGTTCCGCTCGACCTCCCAGGACACGGGCTACGTCCAGATCGCCGAGCTCCCGCCCGCGACCGACCGGTTCGTGGATGCGCAGGTCGAGCCGATGAAGATGTACTACTACCGCCTCGGCATGACCGGCCTGCGCGGCACGGTTTCGCCGCGGACCGCGGCCGTTTTCGGCTACTACCGGCCCGCGCTCGCCCCGTCGCCGCCCCTGGCCGTGCGGGCCGACACCACGGCCGGAGGATTCCGGGTCGCATGGACCCCGGCGGGGGACCCCGACCTGTCGGGATACCGGGTGTACCGCACCGACGCCCCGGTGGACACGCTCACCGACGCGACGGCCATGCGGCTAGTCAGTCCCCTGCTCCCGCCCACCGACACCCTCTTCGTGGACAGCGCAGCCGGGCTCGGATCCGGACGCCAGTACACGTGGGCCGTGCGGGCCGTGGGCCCGGGGGGACTCGAGAGTGGCTACTCCAACCCCGCCTCCGCCTCGCGAACGTCCGTGGCGCCCGTCGCGGCTCCGACCGGACTGTCCGGCTACGCCGACGCCCGGGGGGTGGTCCTGGCGTGGACCGACGTGTCCCGGACGGACCCCCTGGTGGACGGCTACCTGGTGCTGCGGGAGGCGGCCGGCGCGGGCCGGGGCGAGCCGGACACGGCGCGGACCGGATCCGCCGGCAAAGCCGTGTCGAGCTGGGACACGCTCAACTCCCGGCCGCTGGGCCGGCTGGAGAACGGGTACCGGGACACCACGGCCGTGCGGGGCGCGTGGCGCTATGCCGTCGTGTCCGTGCGCGTGGATGGCCAGCGGAGCGGTCCCTCCGCACCCGTGCGCGTGAGCCGGGAGCCCGCCCCGCCCCCGCCGCCGCCGGGCTTCCGCGTGCAGGCGGACAGCGACGGCATCGTCCTGGCCTGGGACCCGATGGCCGACAGCGCCGCCAGGGTGCGGGTGTACCGCTACGAGCGCGGTGGTCGGCCGGCGCGCGTGGCCGAGGTCGGCGCCGCCGCGCTCGAGTACCTGGACCGGGACGCGCGGCCGGGCCACCGGTACTGGTACTACGTGGCCACGGTGTCCGCCGGCCTGGAGGGGCCGCGCAGCGAGGAGCGCACGATCCGGAGGTAGCGGACCGGGACGGACCGGACCCGCGTTGGCGCGGCGGGCGCTGCCATGGCATCTTCGCCCACTCGCGAGGTGGCACCGGGACCCTGACGCGTGAGCGCCGGCCGACGTGAACGACACCAACCCTCCCACGCCCTCGCCCGGTCCCGGGCCCGCCGGCGGGGAGCCCCTCGTCCCACCCGCGCCGCGCCGTCGGGCGAGCTACGACCGCTCCATCGTGAAGGGCCCCCTGACGCCGGCCGTGTGGCGGCTGGCGTGGCCCACGATCCTCCAGAACATGATCGGCGGGATGCAGGGGATCGTCGATCACGTCATGGTCGGCCACTACGTGGGCTACACGGGCAACGCGGCCATCGGGGTGAGCTGGCAGATCTACCTGGTTGTGGTCGTGTTCATCTCGTCGCTGTTCATGGGGATGAGCGTTCTGGTGGCGCGCTTCGCCGGGCGCGGCGACCACGACATGGTGGACCGCACGGTCTACCAGGCCTTCCTGCTCGCGGCAGGACTGGCGGTCGGGGTGCTGGCGCCGATCGGGTACTTCCTGGCTCCCAAGCTCCTCGTGCTGGTCAACGCCGCCCCCGAGGTGCAGGTCGAGGCGCTGCCCTACCTGCGCATCATGTTCGTGTTCAGCTTCGGCATGCTGATCTTCTTCATGCTGGGCGGGGCGCTGCGCTCGGCGGGCGACGCACGCACGCCGCTCCGGCTGGGCGTGGTGCTCACGGTCATCAACATCGTTCTCAACGTGATCCTCATCGCCGGGCTGGGTCCGGTGCCCGCGTTCGGAACGGCTGGCGCCGCCATGGGCACGGTGATCGCGTCCGGCGGCGTGGCCGCGTTCGCGCTGTGGCGGCTGGCGAAGGGCGGGTGGGTGGTCGGGTTCCCGAGCGGCGGCTGGAAGGGGCCGGACCGGGCCATCATCCGCGAGTTGTTCCGGTTCGGGCTGCCGGCGGGGATCCAGGGCATCGCCATGAACATCGGCGGCCTGATCTTGCTGGCGTTCATCGGCTCCCTGCCCGAGAGCGCGGCCGCCCAGGCGGCGTACGCGGTCTCCTACACGCAGCTGTTCTCGTTCATCACCTGGACCTCGTTCGGACTCCGGGGCGCCGCCGCCGCCGTGGCGGGCCAGAACCTGGGTGCCGGCCAGCCCGATCGCTCGGCGGCCGCCGTGCACGTGGCCGCCCGGATCGGGGTCGCCGGAGCCCTGATCTTCGGCTCCATGTTCCTGCTCATTCCGCGCGAGCTCCTGGGCTTGTTCGGACTGAACCAGCCGGAGGTGGTGCGGCTCGGCGTGCAGCTCCTCCACGTGCTGAGCGTGTCCGGCCTGTTCATCGCCGTGGCGCTCACCTACACGGGCGGCCTGCAGGGCACGGGGGACACCAAGAGCCCGCTGTACATCTCGATCGCCTCACAGCTGGTGATGCCGCTCGGCATCTGCCTGGTTCTCCAGCAGATGGGCATCCTGTCCGCGCTGCACATCTGGTACGCGATCCTGGCCGGGCACATCACGCGCTGCGTGCTCAGCGTGGCGCGCTTCCGGCAGGGGAAGTGGCGCACCATCGCGGTGAGGGTCGGGGACTAGGGGGGGCGAAGAACCACGAGCCCGAGCCGCATCGTCGAGTCGATCCGGCGGGCGCGGGCGGCGCGCCCGGACCTAGAGCTCCACGGCGGCGCTGGCGCGGGCGAAGCGTGGATCCTCCAGCCTGAACCCGTCCGGATCCGTGCCTCGCACGAGCGCCAGGTGGTAGGTGAACAGCTGGAGCGCCACGATGCAGGCCAGCGCTCCGAGCGGCTCCGGCAGGGTCGGCACGGCGATGCACGGCGCATCGGCACCGGCCACCGTCTCCGCCGTCTCGTCCCCGACCACCAGGAGGGAAGCGCCGATCGCCCGGACGGCATCGGCCAGCTCGCGGGTCCGCGCCTGTCCCGGGCCCGAGGGCGCGACGAGGACGAACAGGTCCTCCGCCTCGGCGCACTGGAAGGGCCCGTGCAGCAGGGTCTCGGTCGCCATACCCTCGGCCTGGAGATAGGAGGTCTCCTTGATCTTGAGGGCGATCTCCCGGGCGGCGGTGGCCGCCGGCCCCCCGCCGGCCAGCCAGATCCTGCGTCGGCCGGCGTGCGCACGGGCCATGGCGTCCATTCGGTCCTCCAGGCCGAGAGCCGCTTCGAGTGCGGCGGGAACACTGCGCTCGGGCAGGTCGTCGGCGACGCCGCCGAACCTGGACGCCAGCGCGGCCAGAGCCGCGACCGAACCGATGAAGCTCACCGTGTGCGCGGAGGATCGCTCCCCGGGCACGGTCCGAAACACCACGTCCGCGTCCGCATCGTCCCCGCCGTTCTCTCCGGTGATGAGCGCGGTGGGAGCGGCGGCTCGCCTGGCCCGGGCCAGGGCGGCGCGCGAGTAGCGCTTCGTGCCCCGGTGACTCACCACGATCACCGCGTCCGCCGGTGACAGGTCGGGGCCGTACAGCGCGAAGTCGAAGGCGCGCCACGCCCGTACCGACGCTCCGACGCCGGCCTCGCGCAGCAGGTGCTCCCCGAGCTCGGCCGCGTGGAAGGAGGTCCCGGTGCCGGCCAGGTGCAGGCGTTCGCAGCCGCTGGCGATCTCCGCAAAGCGCTCCGCCGGCTGCGGGGCCTCCCGCGCGACCCGGGCGAAGATGGCCGGCTGGGCCCGGATCGCGTCATACATGTGATAGGGGTGGGACGACCGTGGATCCCGGTCACCCGGCCCGGCCCGACCTCCGTCCTGGGCAGACATGCTCGCTCCTCCCGGTCGCTCTCCGGTCTGTCTTCGCCACGCGGGCACCGACGCAGGACCATAGCGCGGCGAGGGGCGGGCGTCATGGGGTGCGTCGGGATGCGGTGGACCTCAGGCGCCCGCTCGCCTACCGTGGGAACATGCTACCGGACCGCCGGCCCGTGTCGCCAGGTGACCTGGCGTGAGCCTGTTCGAGATCATCGGAGCGCTCCTCGCGCTCACGGCCGCGCTCGCCTACGTGAACGAGCGCCACTTCCACCTCCCGATCTCGATCGGGGTCACGCTGGGCGGCCTGGTGACCTCGCTGGTGCTCCTCCTGGTGGCCGGCCTGGCGCCGGAGCGCCAGTGGCTCACCGGTCTCCTGGCGCACATCGACTTCGAGAAGGTGTTCCTGGAGGGACTCCTCGGCATCCTCCTGTTCGCGGGCGCCCTCGAGGTGGACCTCGAGGAGCTGATGCGGGTGCGGACGCCGGTGCTCGTCCTGTCGATCGTGGGGACGCTGCTCTCCACCCTGGTCGTGGGCACGGCGGCCTGGGAGCTCCTGCGGATCCTCGGTCTCGGCATCCCCTTCCTGTGGGCGCTCCTGTTCGGGGCCCTCATCTCGCCCACCGATCCGATCGCGGTCATGGGACTCCTCTCCGACGCGGGGGCGCCGAGCGAGCTCTCGACGCTCATCACCGGGGAGTCCCTGTTCAACGACGGGGTGGCGGTGGTGCTGTTCACGATCGTCCTGGGCCTGGTCACCGGCGAGCACGGCGCCTCGGTCCTGGCGGCGGGCCGGCTCTTCCTGGAGGAGGCGGTGGGCGGGGTGATCTACGGTCTGGGCCTCGGGTGGGCAGCTTACTACTTCCTGCGGCGGGTGGACGAACCCACCACCGAGATCCTGGTCACCGTGGCCGTCACCACGGCTGGCTACGCGCTGGCCAACCGAATCGGGACCTCGGGACCGCTGGCCATGGTGGTGGCCGGGCTCCTGGTCGGGAACCACGGGCGCATGTTCGCCATGTCGGAAGGGACGCGCGAGCGGCTCGACAACTTCTGGATCGTCCTGGACCAGATCCTGAACGCCCTCCTGTTCGTCCTCATCGGCCTCGAGGTGCTGATCCTTCCTGTGCGGGCCTCGTGGCTCGTGGCGGGCGCGCTCGCGATCCCGCTCATCCTGGGGGCGAGACTCCTGTCCGTATACGTGCCCATGCGCTTTCTGCCCATCCGGCCGGAGCTCGGGCCCTACGCGATCCGCGTCCTGACCTGGGGAGGACTCCGCGGCGGCATCGCCATCGCCCTGGCGCTGTCCCTGCCGGTCGGTGGGGAGCGGGGGCTCCTCCTCCTCATCACCTACGTGGTCGTGGTCTTCTCCATCCTCGTCCAGGGGCTCACCATCAAGCGGGTGGCGCGCGGGGCGAGTCTCCTGCCCTCTCGCGTTCTGGAGGATGGGTAAGGCGGGACGGTCCGCGGCCGGGTCGCCGGACCAAGCGGCGCCGACTCTCGCGAATCACACGATGCGTGGTGATCTTCGACATCTTGCGAGGCCAACGCGAAGGGGCGAGACTTCGCGATCCCCGTGACGCAGGGGGTTCCGGCCCTCCCCTCACAGGCACGGAAGCTGAATTCCCTTCGCGTTCGATGCCCGGTTGCCGCCGTTCCAGCGTCTTCGATTCCGGAGTTCGTTCATGAGGCGACGGATCCCCCGCCGACAGGTGCTGCTCCTCGCGTTGCTCGCTCCCGCGGCCGCCGCGTGCAGCGGCGGCAAGTCTGTCACCGGCACCGGCGCGGCGAGCAACCCGCCCGCCGAGCCGCAGGTGGCCTCGGTCACCGTGAGCCCGGCCGTCGACACGCTCGTCTCGATCAATGACTCCGTGACCTTCTCGACCACGTTGAGGGACCCGGCGGGGAACGTGATCTCGGGAGGGAGCGTCGCCTGGTCGTCCACGGAGGCCGCCGTGGCCACCGTTTCCTCCAGGGGCACGGCCACCGCGAAGCAAAACGGCACCACCCGCATCGTCGCGTCGATCTCCGGGAAGGCGGACACCGCGGTGCTGGTGGTCGAGCAGCGGACCGCGCGGGTCGCGGTGAGCCCCGACAGCGCGCGCGTCTCGGCCCCGGGCGACACGGTACGCTTCACGGCCGAGCCGCAGGACGCGAACGGCCACGCGGTGGGCGAGGTGAAGGTCGACTGGTCGGCCTCGGACACGAGCGTGGCCACGGTCGACAGCACCGGACTGGCGACGGCGAAGGCCCTGGGCCGGGTCGAGGTGACGGCGGCCGCGGCCGGAAGCGGAGTCTCCGGGACGGGAGTGTTCCGCGTGGCGTCGCTCGGCACTCCGCAGGTCCAGTCCGTGAGCCCCTCTCCCATCCAGGAAGGCCAGACGGTCACGATCACGGGCCAGAACTTCGACCCGGTGGCCGCGGGTGACAGCGTGAGCATCGACGGCGTGACGGCAGTGGTGACGTCCGCGTCCTCGACATCGCTCCAGGTCACGGTGCCCACCTACGACTGCCTGCCGGCCCGCTCGGTCGACGTGCGCGTGGCGACGGACGGAGGCGCCTCGCAGGCGACCAGCGGCCTCGAGCCGGCGCAGGCGTCGGTGTCGCTGGCAGTGGGCCAGCAGACCGTGCTCACCGACCCGGCGAGCTTCTGCCTGCAGTTCGGGGCCTCCGCGGCGTCGGAGCGCTACATCGTCGGCGTCCAGTCTCTCTCCTCGTCGGTCTCGAGCCTCACGAGCGTGCGGATCACCGGCGAGGCCGCCGACGGCATCGGGGCCGCCAGCGTGGCCCGCGCCTCGGTGGCCACGAGGGTGGTGCCGGGGCGGACGAGCGGTGGGTCGTGGCCCCGGCCTCCTTCCTGGCTCGCGGCGCAGCGCCGGGCCGAGATGCAGATCCGAGCGTGGGAGCGGACCCACCTGGATCCGCACCTGTCGATCCCCGCTCTGGGAGCGTCGTCGGGCGCACCGCCGGCCCGCTTCTCGGTGAGCGGGAGCGTCGCGGTGGGCGACACCGTGGCCCTGCGCGTGCCGGACTTCAGCGGAGACGGCTGCAGCGGCTACACGGCCGTCGGCGCGACCGTGCGGGTCATCGGACAGAAGGCGATCATCGTCGCCGACACCTCCAATCCGGCCAACGGCTTCACCCGGGCCGATTACCAGAACCTGTCCGACCAGCTCGACGCCCAGATCTTCTCCACCGACGAGCAGTATTTCGGGAACCCCGGGGACATCGACCACAACGGCCACATCGTCGTCCTGTTCACCAGGGCGGTGAACAACGAGGACATCGGCGTCGCCGGCTCCTACCTGCTCGGCTTCGTGTTCTCGGGCGACTGGTATCCGCGCGCCTCGGCCACCGGAGGCTCGTGCGCCTCCAGCGACGAGGGGGAGATCTACTACGGCCGCGTGCCGGACCCGACCGGCACCGCCGGCGACAGCGTGGTCAAGTCGACGCGGGAGCAGGAGCTGTCGCGGGCCCCGCAGATCATGGGGCACGAGCTCACGCACCTGATCCAGTTCGGGCGCCGCTTCGCGGCGGGCCTGGGCTGGATGGGATCGATCGTCATGGAGGCGCAGGCCACCCTGGGCGAGGAGGTGGTGGGGCACGCCGAGACGGGCCACATGCCCTACCAGAACCTCGGAGCGGACGTGATCTTCGCCACGACGGGGGCGGACTCGGTGGCCTGGTACCTGAACAAGTTCGCCGACCTGGCCGACTACTTCGGATTCGCGGGCTCGGCCGGCCGCACGGGCGGCGCGCCGGAGCAGTGCGGCTGGTGGCAGAGCGACCCCTCGCCGTGTGCGGCCCGGTCGCTGTGGTACGGGGTCGGCTGGAGCTTCCTGCGCTGGGTGTCCGACCAGTACGGGCCCGGCTATCCGGGCGGGGAGCAGGGCCTCCAGCAGAGCCTGATCGCCGACCCGGGCACCGACCTCCAGACCGTGGCCGCCGTGGTGGGAGTCCCGGTACCGAGCCTGATGGCGCGGTGGTCGGCGGCCCTGTATGTGGACGACCGCATACCGTCGCCCGATCCGGCCCTCACCTTCTCGAGCTGGAACCTGTACGACTTCGAGCAGCACACGGTCGCGACCGCGAACCTGCAGCCAACGCCCGAGACGTTCGGGGACTGGACGACGACCGCCGACGTCCGGGCGAGCTCGGCCGCCTACGTGGCGGTGGACGGGAGCGGGCGGCCCGCCACGGCGGTCCGGGTGCGGGACCCATCGGGGAACCCGCTCCCGGCCTACATGCAGGTGTGGGTGGTGCGGATGCGGTGACGCGGGCGGAAACCCGGGCGCGCTGTCGGCCGTAAGGAGGGCACAGCTCACCCGGACGGAGGTCGCCCGACATGCGTGTACTCCCGTTCCTGGCCCTCGCCTCGGTCCTCGCCTGCCTGCCCATCCCGGGGCGGGGCCCGTCGCCGTCCCGACCGAGCGCCGGCACGACCATCGACACGATGGTCGACGTCGGGGGGCGCCGGCTCCACCTCAGGATCCGACGTGGGAGCGATCCCGTCACGGTCCTGTTCGAGGCCGGGGGCGCGGCCGACCTGAGCGCCTGGGCCGACGTACCGGAGCGCCTGGCGGTGCGCACCGGCGCGACCATCGTCGCCTACGATCGCGCGGGCCTCGGCTCCAGCGAACTCGGGCCGGACAGCCTCACGCCCCGTGCGGAGGTCGCGGACATCCGCCGGGCGCTGGACGAGGTGGGCGCGCCCTCCCGTACCGTCGTCGTGGGTCACTCCTACGGAGCCATGCTCGCCCTGGCACACGCCGCCCTGTTCGCCGGCCGCGTCTCGGGCCTGGTCCTGGTGGACCCGATGAACCCCCGGTTCGTGGCGCGGGAACGGGCCTTCCTGCGCGGCACGGTTCCCGACACGACCGATCCGCAGACGGACCGGAGACGCGTGATCCGCCGCATGAGCCGTACACTCTCGGCCTTCTCCGCGTGGCTGGGTGACCGGGAGCCGGCGCTGGCGGTGTCGATGGTCATCGTGAGCGCGGGGAAGGACTGGTGGGGGACCCCGGCGGTCGACGCGGCGTGGCGTCGAAGCCACCGGGCCATGGCGGCGGCCTCGTCCGATCGGCAGCGCGTCGTGTCCGAGGGCTCCGACCACGACATTCCCCACGAGGACCCCGGCATCGTCGTCTCGGCCATCCTCGGTGTGCTGACCGGGACGGCCGCGGCGCCCTGACCCCGGCCGCGCCGCCCGCTCTTGCCTCGCGGCAGCGCCCGCCCCCACGATGCCGGCCCATTTCCCCGGACCGGAGGCGCGAGGCGTGCGAGTGGCCGAGGCGGTCGGCAGGGCGCTGGTCGGGCTCGGCGTCGAGCACGTGTTCGGGGTCGTAGGGAGCGGCAACTTCGAGGTCACCGAGGCGCTTCGGGCGGCCGGCGCCACCTTCGTGGCCGCCCGCCACGAGTGCTCCGCCGTGTGCATGGCGGACGGCTACGCCCGGGTCTCCGGACGGCCGGGGGTGGCCAGCGTGCACCAGGGCCCCGGCCTCACCAACGCCGCCACGGGCCTCGCGGAGGCCGCCAAGTCCCGGACGCCCCTTCTCCTCCTGGCCGGCGACACGTCGGCGGCCGCCGTGCGCTCCAACTTCCGCATCGACCAGGACGCGCTGGCGCGCTCGGTGGACGCCGTGCCGGAGCGGCTCCACTCGGCGGGCAGCGCCCTGGAAGACGTGGCGCGCGCCTGGCGGCGGGCCGTCGAAGGGCGGCGGGCGGTGCTCCTCAGCCTCCCCCTGGACGTGCAGCGGGCCGAGGTCCCGCCGGGAGCGACGCTCCCGGCGTGGCGGTCTTCGGCGCCGACCGCGGCTTCGGCGCCGGCCGTGCAGGCGGCGGCGGACCTGGTCGAGGCGGCGGAGCGGCCGGTCCTCCTCGGCGGCCGGGGCGCCGTGCTGGCGTCCGCCCGCGGGCCCCTCGAGGCGCTGGGTGACCGAATCGGCGCCCTCCTGGCCACCTCGGCCAACGGCAACGGCCTGTTCGCCGGGAACCCGTGGTCGGCCGGCATCTCGGGCGGATTCGCCTCCCCGCCGGCCGCCCGCCTCCTGTCGGAGGCCGATCTCGTCCTGGCCTTCGGCGCCTCGCTCAACATGTGGACGACACGACACGGCACCCTGATCGACGAGGGCGCCCGCGTCGTGCAGGTGGACCTGGACGCCGGCGCCATTGGTGCCCAACGCTCCGTGGACCTGGGTCTGGTGGGCGACGCGGCCGAGGCCGCCCGGGCGCTGGAGGCCGAGCTCGAGGCGCGCGGCTACCGGGGCGAGGGCTTCCGGACCGGTAACCTGGCCGACCGCCTGGCCGCGGGCGGTTGGGCCGCCGAGCCTTACGAGGACCGCTCCACCTCCGAGACGATCGACCCCCGTACCCTGACGATCGCGCTCGAGGCGATGCTGCCCGCGGAGCGCACCGTGGCCGTGGACTCGGGGCACTTCATGGGCTGGCCCGCCATGTACCTGTCCGTCCCGGACCCGGCCGGGTTCGTGTTCAACCAGGCTTACCAGTCGATCGGCCTGGGCCTGGGGGCCGCGATCGGCGCCGCGGTGGCCCGGCCGGACCGGCTCACGGTGGCGGCCCTGGGGGACGGCGGCGCGTTCATGGCGCTGGCCGAGCTCGAGACGGCCGTCCGCCTCGGGCTCCTGCTCCTGGTTCTCGTCTACGACGACGCGGCCTACGGGGCCGAGGTGCATCACTTCGGGCCGCAGGGCCACCCGGTCGACATCGTCCGTTTCCCCGACGCCGACCTGGCCGCTTTCGGCCGGGCCGCGGGCGGGGAAGGGGTCACCGTGCGCCGGAGGGAGGACCTGGCCGGCGTGGAGGCGTGGCTCGAGCGCCCCAAGGGGCTCCTGGTGGTGGACGCCAAGGTCACGCCCACGGTGGTGGCCGAGTGGCTCGAGGACGCGTTCCGGGCACACTGAACCCAGGAGATAGCATGTCGGTACTGTCGGATCTCGTCGCCGGACTCGGAGGCGGCTCGGTGGAGGTGGTGGACCTCACGGCCACCCTCTCCGGGCGCACGCCCGTCATCCAGTTGCCGGAGCCCTTCGCCAATACGCCGGCGTTCTCGCTCGAGCTGCTGAGCCGCTACGACGACGCGGGCCCGGCCTGGTACTGGAACGTCATGCGCCTCGGGGAGCATACCGGGACCCACTTCGACGCGCCCGTGCACTGGGTGACGGGGCGGGACGGCCTCGACGTGTCGCAGGTGCCGCCCGCGCACCTGGTGGGTCCGGTCGCGGTCATCGACAAGAGCGCCGAGGCGGCGGCCGACCCCGACTTCCTGCTCGAGGTCGAGCACGTTCGGGCGTGGGAGGACGAGCACGGCCCGCTCCCCGATGGCGGCTGGCTCCTGTTCCGGACCGGGTGGGACGCCCGATCCGACGACCAGGCGGCGTTCCTCAACGCCGACGAACGCGGGCCCCACACGCCCGGCCTGTCCGCGGCGTGCGCCTGCTGGCTGGCCCAGGAGACGTCCATCGTGGGCTTCGGCGTGGAGACGGTGGGGACCGACGCGGGGGCCGCGGCGTCCTTCGACCCGCCGTTCCCGGCCCACTCCTACCTGCTGGGCGCTGGCAAGTACGGCCTCACCCAGCTCCAGAACGTGGGCCGCCTGCCCGCCACCGGGAGCGTGCTGATCGTGGCGCCGCTTCCCATCGAGGACGGGTCGGGAAGCCCGTGCCGGGTGCTGGCGCTGGTGGGGAGGTAGGGAGCCGGTTCGGGGTCGCCGGCGGCTCGGCGGCCGGCAAGAGGAGAGGGGCGGCGCGGCCTCGCGACCGGCCGCCCCCGTGGCGCTTCCCCGTTCAGCTGTTCGGGTTGAGGATGTCCTCGATGCGATCCTGGGCTCCGATGAGGTGGTAGCGCGTCGCCGTGTCGGCGGCCCGCGGGATGGCCCGCTTGATGTCCGCCTGGAGCGCCGTGAGCTCGCCCCGGATCTGGGCCTTCGCCTCCTCGCTGAGAGGCGGCGGCGGTCGGAAGCCCGGGAACCGTCGTGCCGGGCTCTCGCTCGGCTTCGGGTTGAGCTTGCCGTCCAGCAGCGACAGGTACCCCATCTGCAGGCCGCGCCGGTAGGCGTCGATCGACACCCTCGATGCCGACAGCTCCGACCAGATCCCGTGCCGGACGTCACCCAGCATGGCGTCGAGCGAGTAGATGTCGGACGGGTGGTCGGCCAGGGCGCGCGTGTCGATGAGCCGATCCATGCGCTGGTCGTTGAGCAGGGACCCGAGCACGCGCTCCTGCGCCTGGTTGATGCGCCGGATCATGGCGTCGGGCTCGATGCGGCGTTCGATCTCGGGCCGGATGAGGTAGGTCGGCGTCCGGAACACGTGCTGGTTCAGGAACTTGACGGCCGCCACCTGGCGCGCGCGCGGCAGGGGCCGATACACCGGGCCGGGCTGGCTGCCCGACTTGTACCGGACCGTGGCCCCGCCCACGAGCGTGGTGACGTGCGCCGCCTCGCGGGTCCACTGGCCGATCACCGCGTCGTAGAGATCCTCGAGGTCCGAGTTGTCCTTCATCGGCTGGATCGCCGCCCCGGACACGTAGCCGACCACCCGCTCGAGGTTCTTGAAGCCGAGACCGGTGGACTTCACCGGGTCGGCGTCGCCGACCGCCTCCGTCATGGTCCCGTAGTCACCGAACGCGTTCCGTTCGGAGAAGCGGTACCAGGGGATCGTGTCCTGCATGGCCAGCCACTTCTCGAGCGTGGGTCGCTCCGCGTCGGGCGTGGTCGCGCCCGGGATCGGCCGGTAGCCCCACATGATCGCGTACTTGTCGTAGGGGCCGATGCGCGGGATGATGTCGCCGAGCGCGATACCGTCGCCCGGCTGCGCCACGTAGTTGAAGCGTGAGTAGTCCATGATGCTGGGCGAAGAGCCCATCGTGTGGACCCAGGTCGGGCTGCGCACGCTGTCGGCCGGATAGGTCGAGCTCCCGATCTGGTCGTGCCGGAGGCCGATCGTGTGCCCGATCTCGTGGGCGACCACGAACTCCAGCAGCCGACCCATGAGCGAGTCCGGCATCGGGAGCCGCCGGGCGCGCGGGTCCAGCTGCGAGGCCTGCGCGAAATACCAGTCGCGCGCCAGCTGCACCACGTTCTGGAAGATGCGCACCGACCCGTTCAGCACCTCACCGGTGCGCGGGTCGCTCACGTGCGGACCGACCGCGTTCTCGATCGTGGACGGCAGCCACCGGATCATGGTGTGCCGGATGTCCTCGGCCGACCAGGTGGTGTCGTCGGCAGGCGGGTCCTTGGCCAGGATCGCATCCTTGAAGCCCGCCGCTTCGAACGCCGGCTGCCAGTCGGTGATCGCCTTGCGGATCCAGGGCTTCCACACGTCCGGCGTGGCCGGGTCCACGTAGTAGACCAGGGGCTTCTCGGGGTAGCACAGGTCGCCGTCGTGACGGTCCGAGCACTCCAGCCGCCAGCGCGTGATGTACTGACGCGGAGCGGAGCCCTGCTCGGCGCCGAAGTCGACCTGGCGGATCGAGAAGAAGCCGACGCGCTCGTCCCAGCGGCGCCGCTGCATGGGATGCGCGGGGAGCCGCACCAGGCTCCAGTGAGCCAGGACGCTCTTCGCTGGCGTCTGCTGGCCACGCCCCGGCGGTCCGCCGCGCCCGTTGCCGGTCGCGGTGGGCGTGCCGGTCTGTGTGGCCTCGACCTCCACGTTGTCGGGGAAGGCCAGGGTCCGCCCCACGTAGGAGCGCTTCGCGTCAATGGTGCCGTGTATGGCCTCGAACTGGGGCACGGAGGACGTATACAGCTTGGTCACGTCGACCACGGCCGCGCTGTCGGGACCCCACGCCTCGACCGGAAGGATGGCCACCACGGGAGCGTAGTTCGAGTTCTGTACGGCCCTGTAGACCGAGAGCGAGCTGTCGGCCGTGATCGAGAACGAGGGGGAGGTGAGGATGATGCGGTTGCCCTCCCGCTCCCAGCGCAAGGTGCTCTCTGTGAACTCGTCCCCGCCGTACTGGCCGAAGCCCCCGGTGGGGTTGTTGGGGTCCTGCGCGGCGGCTCGCGCGTAGCGGCCCACGAGAAGCATGTCTCGGCCCAGCTCGGCGCGGGGGATCTCGAAGTACAGCTTCTCGCCCACCTGGTGGGTGATGAGCATGCCGCGATGGGTCACCGCGTCGGCGGGGATGACCTTACGGTAGGGCTTGGGTCCCTGCTGGCCCTCGCCGCGCGGTCCGTGGGCGGCCGTGTCGGCCTCCTGCCCGGCGGACGGAGTCTCGTGGTTATCGTGGTTCGCGGCCATGGGGCCGGTGGCCGGAGGCGTCGCGCCCGCATGGGCGCAGGCCGTCAGGAAGAGAGCGGACAGCGTGACGACGAGAGGCTTTCTCATGCCAGTAATCCTGGACGGAGTGCGGGAGGGATCGCACCGGGCCGGTGGGACGCGGCCCGAGTCGGAAAAAGCGCGCGGAATATGGCCGGAGTCTCGGTGGTGGGCAAGCAATGCGGGCCCTGTTCGGGGGCCGGAGCGCGCCCGGGGCGTACCCGAGATTCCGAAACGGACCGACCGCGGCGGGCGCGGGACGCCGCCGCGGTCGATGGTGGGTCGTGGGAAGGCGCACGGGCGCGGTGGTCAGCGTCCGGCGACCGGGGTCGAGAGGAAGCTGGCCACGCGGCCCGCGTGATCCGAGGGCCAGATCCGGTACTCGGGATCCTGCACCCGGTCGGACGGCACGTCTCCCAGCCGGGCGATCGTCCCCTGGAGTCCGGGTCCCGAACGACCGAGGCCCCGGGTGAAGACGTAGTCGATCCGGTGGTCGAGCTGGCCGACCCGGTCCGGCAGGCCCGCCTCAGAAGTCCAGCGCGGAGTCGTCCAGTGATTCGGGGTCGTCCTCGCGGCCCATGCGCTCGGCCTGCTCGTCCGTGATGGGTCGGCGGCCGCGGTAGCCCGCGTCGACCTCGTGCCAGTAGCGCACGCGGTCCTCGCCCGCGTGCCAGCACAGGTAGACCCAGCGGCCCTCCCAGCTCGTGGGGAAGTCCAGCAGACCGTGCTCCAGCCCGCCGGCGGGGAAGCGGACGCCGCACGCGCGGATCTCGGTCTCCACCGACGCCTGCACGGACCGGGCGGCATCGGCGAGCCGGCCCCGCAGGTCCGCGTATTCTTCGTGGTCGGGGTTTCCGGTCCGTGTCACCTCTTCGCCCCAGAGGGCGTCGAGGATCTGCAGCCGCTCGTAGAGCTCCGACGCTTCCTCCTGCGTCTCGCGTATGGTACGCAGGACCCGGCGCAGGCGAGGCAGGAGCTCGTTGGCCTCCTCGACGGTGAATGCGTGGTGTGTCACCCCGGCTCCCTCCAAGGTCCTCGGGCGTGCATGGGTCGAAGCACGCGCGCGTTTGGCCCGGTCGGGCTGGTGGCCGGTGCGCGTCGTGCGAAGCACACTGGCGAACACGACCGACGGATGCCAGATGCACACCGAGGCCCGCGCCCTCGCGGGCCGGCTCCTCTCTCACGCTGGAGGCGCGATGGCGGACGCACACGAGAGCATGGAAGCGGTGCGCGATCTCGGGTTCGGAGCCCGGGTGGCCAACGAGCCGTGGGTGCGGCTCCTGGACCGGGACGGCTCCTACAACCTGGTCCGCAAGGGCTTCTCACGCTTCGGCTCGGTCAGTGCCTACGGTCTCCTCCACCGCATCGACTGGTGGCAGTTCTACCTGCTCGTGGCCGCCGCCTACCTCGGCGTGAACCTCCTGTTCGCCGGGGCCTACCTGGCCTGCGGACCGGACGCTCTGCGAGGGGCCGAGGCCGCCACCCTGGCCGGGCACTTCCTGGAGGCCTTCTTCTTCAGCGTGCAGACGCTCACCACGGTGGGGTATGGAACCCTGGCGCCCGCGGGGGTCGCCGCCAACGCGGTCGCCAGTGGCGAGGCGCTCCTCGGCCTGGGCGGCTTCGCGGTCGTGGCCGCGCTCTTCTTCGCGCGCCTGGCCCGTCCGCAGGCGCGGATCGGCTTCAGCGACCGGGCCGTCATCGCGCCGTATGAGGGGACCGATGCGTTCGAGTTCCGGCTGGTCAACGCGTCCAGGGACGAGCTCCTGGAGGTGGAGGTCGAGGTGGTCTACACCTTCCTCGAGGACAGGGAGGGACGCGTGGCGCGGCGCTTCCGCCGACTGCCCCTCGAGCGCGGCCGGATCGTCTTCTTCCCCCTGCACTGGACGGTCGTCCATCCCATCGATGCCGCGAGCCCCCTGCACGGGAAGGGACACGAGGACCTGATCGGGGAGGCCGCCGAGTTCCTGGTCCAGGTCCGGGCCATCGACGAGGCCCACGCGGCTCCCGTCCTCGTGCGGACTTCCTACCGGGCCGACGAAGTCGCCTGCGGCGCTCGCTTCACGGACATCTACGAGCGTACCGCCGAAGGCGTGGTCGGAATCGACGTGCGCCGCATCCACGAGATCGAGCGGGTGTCGGCGGGAGAGGGGGAAGGGGAGGGAGTGGGCTAGAGGGTCCCGATGCGGGCGATCCCCCGGACCGGGCCACTGGCGGCGGGCTCCCTACCGCCCGACGGCCGAGCCGTTTATCCTGCTGATCTGGTCCAGTGTCATCCCGGCGTGCGTAGCCGTGCGCATCGCCGGCCTCTCTCCGGGCCGGCCGCGACTCTCCCCTGACTGGAGGCCGTCATGACGACCCTCGCCGCGCTGTGGCTCCCGATCCTCGTCTCGGCCGTGATCGTGTTCGTGGCCAGCTCCCTCCTCCACATGGCCACGCCCTGGCACAAGGGCGACTACCCGGCCCTGCCCGAGCAGGACCGGATCCAGGAGGCCCTGCGACCCTTCTCGATCCCGCCCGGCGACTACATGATGCCGAGGGCCCAGAGCATGGAGGAGATGCGCACCCCCGAGTTCGCCGAAAAGATGAGCCGGGGGCCGGTCCTCGTGATGACCGTGATGCCGAGCGGTCCCATGAACATGACCCGGAGCCTCGGCCTGTGGTTCGTCTATTCGGCCGTCGTGAGCCTGTTCGCGGCCTACATCGCGGGCCGGGCGCTCGCTCCCGGGACGGACTACCTGCAGGTCTTCCGCTTCGTCGGGGCGACGGCCTTCATCGGTTACTCGGTGGCCCTGTGGCAGATGACCATCTGGTATCACCGGGGCTGGAGCCTGACGATCAAGGCCACGATCGACGGACTCATCTACGGGTTGCTGACGGCCGGGACGTTCGGCTGGTTGTGGCCCAGGTAGGGTAGGGGTCGGCCACGAGGCTGGCTCCGGCCTCCCGCCGTGCGGTAGTTTCAAAACCGTTCCCAGGGACGGACAGTCACACGCGGAGCGTGGCCATGCGCATCGCACTGCAGGTGAACGGGCGGCGGCACACCGTCGACGTGGATCCCTCGCGCAGCCTTCTCGACGTCTTGCGCGAGGAGCTCGGGCTCACCGGCACCCACTACGGGTGCGGCGAGAGCCAGTGCGGAGCTTGCACCGTCCACCTGGGAGGCCGGGCCGTGCACGCGTGCGTCACGCCGGTGTCGGACGCGGCCGGGAAGCCCGTCACGACGATCGAGGGCCTGGCCACTGGTGGCCGGCTGCACCCGGTCCAGCGGGCGTTCCTGGACGAGGAAGCGTTCCAGTGCGCCTACTGCACACCGGGCATGATCATGGCCGGCGCCGCGCTCCTCGCCGGGAATCCCCGCCCGACCGACGCCGAGATCGTGCGCGGGATGGAGGGCAACGTCTGCCGGTGCGGGACGCAACCTCGCATCGTGGCGGCGATCCGCCGGGCCGCCGGGCTGTCCTCGGGAGGTGGCGCCGCGGCGAAGGCCCGGGCCTCCATGACGGAGAGCCGGCCGTGAGCGGGCCGCGGGGAGAGGGCGAGCTCCGGGAGGTGCTCCTCCCGGGCGAGGAGGCGAGCACGACGCGTCGCCGTTTCCTGAAGGTGGTGGGCGGCGGCCTGGTCGTGGTCCTGGTGGCGCCGCGCGCCCTGGCGTGGCCGGAGGCCGCGACGGAAGGGGCCGGCGCCGGCGGCCCGGGCGGCGACCCGCGCCCGGCGGCCGGGACGCCCCGGGAGATCGCGGCCTGGCTTCAGATCGGCCCGGACGGGGTCGTCACGGTCTACACGGGCAAGGTCGAGTTCGGCCAGGGCATCCGCACGTCCCTGGCGCAGGAGCTGGCCGAGGAGCTCCGGGTCCCGCTCGAGGCGGTGTGCATGGTCATGGGCGACACGGACCTCACGCCGTACGACATGGGGACGTTCGGGAGCCGCTCCACCCCCCAGATGGGGACGCAGCTCCGCAAGGTCGGGGCGGCGGCGCGCCAGCTGCTGGTCCGGATGGCGGCCGAGCACTGGGCGGCCGAGCCGGGGTCGCTGACCGCGGCGGAGGGGCGCGTCACCGATCCGGCGTCGGGGCGGTCGGTCACGTACGGGGAGCTGGCCGGGGGCGAGGAGCTCACCGAGGTCCTCGAGGATGACGTGGAGCTCACGCCACCCGCCCGCTGGAGCGTGGCCGGACGGTCCGTGCCGCGGGTGGGCGGAGCGGACCTGGTCACGGGGGCGCACCACTACACCTCGGACGTGACACGGCCCGGCATGCTGTACGGGAAGGTGCTGCGGCCGGCGTCGATCGGCGCGGCGCTCTCGGGGCTGGACACGAGCGCGGCCGAGGGGATGGACGGGGTCGTCGTGGTGCACGACGGGGACTTCGTCGGGGTGACGGCGCCGGACACGCACGCGGCCGAGCGCGCGCTGGGGTCCATCCAGGCCATGTGGAAGCCGGCGCCGGGCCCCCGGCCCTCGTCGAAGACGATCTACGACTACCTGCGCCGGACGAGGGCGTCCTCGCGCGGCGAGCGCGAGGACGGCCGCGGTCGGGGCGCCTTCACGAAGGGCGATCCCACGGCCGCGCTCGCCGCGGCGGCCCATCGGGTGGAGCGGACCTTCACGGTGGCCTACATCGCCCACACGCCGCTCGAGCCCCGCGCGGCGGTGGCGGGGTGGTCGAAGGGGGAGGACGGCCCCCGCCTCACGGTGTGGACCGGGACCCAGCGCCCGTTCGCCGTCCGCGAGCAGCTCGCGCACGCGTTCGGGATGCCCGTCCCGCACGTGCGCGTCATCGTTCCCGACACGGGCTCGGGCTACGGCGGAAAGCACACGGGCGAGTGCGCGGTCGAGGCGGCGCGGCTGGCGCGGGCGGCATCGAAGCCCGTCAAGCTGGTGTGGACCCGGGAGGAGGAGTTCCGGTGGGCCTACTTCCGGCCCGCGGGCGTGATCGACGTGCGCGCCGGCGCGAGCGCGGAGGGGACGATCACCGCCTGGACCTTCGACAACTACAACTCGGGCGCTGCGGCCATCCGGCCCATGTACGACATCGCCCATCAGCGGATCGAGTTCCATGCCTCGGACTCGCCGCTGCGGCAGGGCTCCTACCGGGGGCTGGCGGCGACGGCGAACCACTTCGCCCGGGAGATGGCCGTCGACGAGCTGACGCGCGAGGTCGGCCAGGACCCCCTCGCCTTCCGGCTGCGGAACCTGTCGGACGCACGCCTGAAGGCGGTCTTCCAGGCGGCGGCCGACCGATTCGGCTGGGGCCGCACGCCGCCCGAAGGCCACGGCGTGGGGATCGCGGGCGGGTTCGAGAAGGGAGGCTACATGGCGACCTGCGCCGAGGTGGCCGCCGACAAGGGCACCGGGTCCGTCCGGATCGTCCGGGCGGTGAACGCGTTCGACTGCGGCGCCATCGTCAACCCGGACATCCTGAGGAACCAGGTGGAGGGCGGCCTCATCCAGGGGATCGGCGGCGCGCTGTTCGAGGCGATCGACTTCCGCGACGGCGTGATCACGAACGCGCACCTGGCCGACTACCGGGTGCCGCGCTTCTCGGACATCCCCGAGATCGAGATCGTGCTCATCGACCGGAAGGACCAGGCCTCCTACGGCGCCGGCGAGACGCCGCTCATGGGAATCGCTCCGGCGGTGGGCGCGGCCATCTTCGAGGCCACCGGCGTGCGGCCGGCCTCCCTCCCCATGGCGCGGGGCGGGCTGAGCGCGTCGGCGTAGGAACGACGACGCCCTCGGCCCGTACCAGCCCCCGTGATCCTCGATCTCCTGTTCGGCTTCGGTGGTCTCCTCATCCTCGCCGCCGGCCTCCTGGTCCGCTGGCGGATCCGGGAGGCCACGCGTCGCCGCCCGCCCGAGGTCACCGACGAAGCGCTTCGCCGAATCGTGGAGGAGGGCGTGCTCCGCAATGACGATCCGGGCCCGCTGGACGAGGAGACGATCCGCGAGGAGGAGGACCGCTTCTGGTCCGAGACCTGGGATCGCCCCGAGAACCTGTGGGAGTAGGCGATCGGCCGCGGACCTCTATCCGAGTCGCCCGCTGAACCTCCGCCACGGTAGGCACCAGCCCGCTTCCCGCTCCGAGTCGTCCGCGTCGCGGGCGCGGGCGATCCCGCCGTCCACCGTACGCGTGACGACCGGCGGCGGGGCGGGCGCCAGCAGGCTGCGGCCCGTCGGGTCGGCGAAGCCCCGCTGGCGCGCCTCGTCCCGGGTGAGGGGGATGAAGCGCCCGTCCGTCGCCCCCACCCGAAGGGCCTCGCTGAGGTCCGACAGGTACGTCCCGTGCCGCGCCTGCAGCCATGCGGCGATGCGGGCCAGCTCGGACTCCACGGCGCCCGGCAGGCCCGGGTCGTCCGGGCGGGGCCGGTCGCGCGTGTGGAGGCGTCCGTCGGGGCGAAGGTAGGCCCGGGGCACCGCCCAGCGAGGGTCGCCGCGGCCCAGCAGGCTGGACGCCTCGTCCAGGTAGGCCACCGCCAGGAGCCGGGCCAGGGGTTCGAGCCCCCCGTGCGAGCGGCCCGCCATCAGGAGCCAGTGGTAGCTGTGCCGCGAGGCGTGCTTGGCGATGAGCGCCACGGTCCGCGGCGTGGGCGGATTGAGCCGCATGAGGACGAGCTCGAACCGACGCCCCGCGCCCGATGTGCGCGGGGCGCTCACGCCGCCCCTCCCGTGTCCCGTCTCGACCTCACCGCGCCGTCTCCCCGCGTCCGTCGACCGCCCGCTAACGACTCCCGTCCGCCCGTCGATACACCACCCGGCCGCCCACGATCGTGAGGTCGACCTTCGCGGTCGGAATCGAGTCGGCGGGGATGGTCATGAGGTCCTTCGAGAGGACGACCACGTCGCCCAGCTTCCCGGGCGTGAGCGAGCCGAGCTCGTGCTCCTCGAACAGCGCGTAGGCCGCGTTGATCGTGTAGGAGCGAAGCGCCTCCTCACGGGTCATCTTCTCTTCGGGGAAGAAGAGCTTCCCGTTCGACAGCCTGCGCGTGACCGCGCAGTAGAAGTTGGGGATCGGGTCCAGCCGCTCCACCGGGGCGTCGGTGCCATTGGCGATGATGGCGCCCGCGTCCATGAGCTTCCGCCACGCGTAGGCGCCAGCCTTCGCCCGCTCCTCGCCCAGTCGTGTCACCACGTAGGGGCCGTCGGAGCAGGCGTGCAGTGTCTGCATGGAGGCGATCACGTGCATCTCGCCGAACCGGGGGATGTCGGCGGGGTCCAGGTGCTGGGCGTGCTCGATCCTCCAGCGGAGGTCCTTCGCTCCGGGGTGCTCCCGCGAAGATCTGCTGGAAGGTGTCCAGCACCTCGCGGTTGGCCCGGTCCCCGATGGCGTGCACGGTGACCTGGAAGCCGTTCCTCAGCGCGACCTCCGCCTCGCCCCGTATTCGGGCAATGGGCGTGACGTTGAGGCCCGACGTGGAGGGAAGGTCCGCATATGGCTTCAGGAACCAGGCGCTGTGCGTGCCGAGCGCCCCGTCCGAGAGGACCTCGCCCACGGCGCGCACGGTGAGGTGGTCGTCGCCGTAGCCCACCAGCCAGTGGTCGGGGAGGTGGCGGGCCAGACTGTCCGGTGACATGGACTCGACCTCCACGTACAGCCGGATCGGCACCTTCCCGGCGGCCACCTGCTGCTTGAGGAAGTCGAGGGTCGCGAACGACTCGCCCTGGTCGTCGAAGCCGGTGACGCCGGTGGAGACCGCGTCGTGCGAGGCCAGTCGCACCGTCTCGGCCATGTCCGCCCGGACCTGCTCGGGCGTGCGGCGGTCCAGGTCGCGCTGGTAGACGCGCCGCACGAGGCCCTGGGCGTTGTCCCGCAGCATTCCGATGGCGTGCCCGTTCGCATCCCGGACGATCTCGCCCCCCTCCGGGCTGGGCGTGGCGTCGGTGATCCCGGCCAGCTCGAGCGCCTTGCCGTTCACGAAGGAGGCGTGGCCGCTGGCGTGCTCGAGCAGCACCGGGTTGTCGGGCGAGACCGAGTCCAGGCTGGCGTGGAGGGGAAGCCCCTCGACGTTCGGATGCGGGGGATGCTCCCACTTGGCCTGGTGCCATCCCTGGCCGAGGATCCACTCGCCGGGCTCGGCCTTCCTGGCCGCCTCGGCCACCTTCGCCACGATGTCACTCCAGGTGGGGACGCCCATGAGGTCGAGCTGCTTGAGGGATTCTCCCAGTCCCATGAAGTGGGCGTGCGCGTCGATGAAGCCGGGAATGGCCAGTCGGCCGCGGAGGTCGACGACCTTCGTGTCAGGGCCCACAAAGCGCTGAATGGCCGCGTCGCTCCCCACGGCCAGGATGCGGTGGTCCCGGATGGCCAGGGCCTCGGCGCGGGGCTGCGCCGAATCGACGGTCACGATCTTCCCGTGCTCGAGCACGAGGTCGGCCGGGCCCCGCTCCCAGTACCAGTCGCCGTGGGCCGTCCGGATGGCGGGGGGCGGTCCCTGCTGGGCGCGCAGGCTCGAGGTGAGGACGGCGACGGCGACCACGGCGAGCCCGAAAACCTGCGGTGGGTAGCTACACGGCCTCATGCTGCTATCTCCTTGCCTCCATCGAATCGTAGGCTGCGGCCGGGACGGGGTGACGCGTGCCCCGGCCGGCGCGGCTCGTGGTGACTCTCAAGTCACCTCGGCCAGGCACTCCCGCAGGATGGCCAGGCCCGCGTCCACGTCCCCCTCGTCCACCACCAGAGGTGGTGCCAGCCTCAGGGTGCTGCGCCCGCAACCCAGGATGAGGAGCCCCCGGCCGAAGGCGGCCTTCTCCAGCGCCGAGACGAGCTCGGGCGCGGGCTCGCGGGTGTCCCGGTCCCGGACGAACTCGACCCCGATCATGAGGCCGAGGCCGCGCACGTCGCCGATCGCGTCGAACTCTCCCTGCAGCTCGCGCACGCCCTGCATGAGCCGCTCGCCCATGTGCGCCGCGTTGTCGCACAGCCCCTCCTCGACCAGGTCGAGAGTGGCCAGCGCCGCCGCGCAGCATACCGGGTTGCCCCCGAACGTGGACCCGTGGGAGCCCGACTCCCAGCCCGTGGCAGCCTCGGTGGCGACGATGGCGCCGATCGGCATGCCGGAGCCGAGGCCCTTGGCGGTGAGGAGGATGTCCGGCTCGACCCCCGTGTGCTCGATCGCGAACATCTTGCCCGTGCGCCCGATCCCCGACTGGATCTCGTCGGCGACCAGCAGGATGCCGTGCCGGTCGCACAGGTCGCGCAGGGCGGGGAGCCAGTCCGGGGGCGGCAGCACGTAGCCGCCCTCGCCCTGCAGGGGCTCCACGAAGATCGCGGCGACGTCCTCCGGCGCCAGCTCCCGGCGGAACAGGTCCTCCTCCAGGGTGCGCACGCAGTACAGCGCGCACCCGGGGTAGGTCTTCCCGTAGTCGCACCGGTAGCAGTAGCCGTAGGGGACGTGATGGACGCCCGGCAGGAAGGGCCCGAACCCGGCCCGCTGCTTCACCTTGCTCGAGGTGAGACTCATGCCGCCGTAGGTGCGGCCGTGGAAGGCGCCCTTGAAGGCGATGATGTCGGTGCGTCCCGTCGTCCGCCGCGCCAGCTTGATGGCGCCCTCCACGGCTTCGGTGCCCGAGTTGCTGACGAAGACGCGCTTGGGACTCGGGCCCGGCGCCACTCGGGCCAGCCGCTCGCACAGGTCCGCGAGGCCCGGGTAGTGGAAGTCGCTTCCGCAGATGTGGAGGAAGTCCTCCGCCGCCTCCTGGATGGCCTTCACGACCTTCGGATGGGAGTGGCCGGTGGCCGCGACCGCGATCCCGGCCATGAAGTCCAGGAAGCGGTTCCCGTCCACGTCCTCGATCATGGCGCCCCGGCCCCGGGCCACGACGAGGGGGTACTCCTTGATGTAGCAGGAGGACGCGAAGCGGGCGTCGCGCTCGACCACCTCCCGGGCGCGCGGGCCCGGAGGAGGCACGACGATCCTGGGATAGTCGTGGTCGCGCGTGGCCGTCCCCGTCGAGGACGCGGCCCCCGCGCCGGAGCCGCCGGCGCCGCTCGCGGGGCTCACGCGTCGCCTCCGATCACCGTGCGGCTCTGCTCGCGCATGAACTGGGCGACGTAGTACGGTCCGCAGCCGCCCTTGCCCGTCGAGCCGGAGCCCTTCCAGCCGCAGAACGGCTGGGCGCCCGGCCAGGCGCCCGTGGTCGCCCCCGTGCGCTTGTTGGCGTAACACACGCCCGCCTCGATCTCGTCGAAGAAGCGCTCGATCTCCTCTTCGCGGCCCGTGAAGATGCCGCTGGTGAGGCCGTAGGGCGCCCGGTTGGTCTCGCGGATCGCCTCGTCGAGGCCGGAGACCTCGCCCACGGCCAGGAAGGGGACGAACAGCTCCTCGGTGAACAGGGCGCTGGACAGGGGCAGGGTGGCCACGGTGGGCGCCACGTACAGTCCCTTCGCCAGATCCCCTTCTTTGAGCCGGTGGCCGCCGGTGAGGACCTCTCCTTCCTCGCGGGCCCGGGCCACGGCGCGCTCGTAGCGCTCCACCGAGGAGGGCTCGATGAGCGGGCCGAAGTTGACGTCGCGCTCGGTGGGATCCCCGATCACGACCTCGGCGGTCTTCTCGAGCAGGAGCCGGACGAACTCCTCGGCCACGTCACGGTGCACGTACACGCGGGAGGTGGCGCTGCACTTCTGGTTCTGGAGCCCCCAGGCTCCGCGCGCCACACCCTCCGCCGCGGCCTCGAGGTCGGCGGTGTCCATGACGAGGGCGGCGTTCTTGCCGCCCAGCTCCATGAGGCAGGGCTTGATCCACTCACGGCCGAGGCCGTGGTGGATCTTCATCCCGACCTCGCGCGAGCCGGTGAACACGACGCCATCCACGCCGGGGTGCCGCCACAGCGGCTCGCCGGCCTCCTCGCCGCGCCCGGAAACGTACGAGAAGGCGTCGGCGGGGACGCCGGCCTCCATGTAGATGTCGTACAGCCGGAGCCCCGTCCAGGGCGTCTGCTCGGCCGGCTTGTAGATCACCGTGTTGCCGGTGGCCAGGGCGGCCGCGGACATGCCGGTCGACAGCGCCATGGGGAAGTTGAACGGCGAGATGCAGGCGAACACGCCGTACGGGCGCAGCACGTCGATGTTGCGCTCGTGGGGCGTCACCCGGGCCATCTCCCGGACGAAGCCGTCCGCTTCCTCCACCTGGGAGCAGTAGTAGTCGACCAGGTCGGCGGCCTCTTCCGCGTCCCCCATGGACTCCAGCCGGCTCTTCCCGACCTCGAGGCTCATGGTGGCCGCCAGGAGGTACTTGCGCTCACGGATGAGCGCCGCGGCCGCGCGCAGGATCTCGAGGCGTTCGCGCCACGGGAGGCGCGCCCACTCCGCCCGTCCGCGCCGCGCCGCGGTCACCGCCTCGGAGACCTCGTCCTGGCCGGCGGCGGCGAAGCGCCCGAGCACGAACGAGGTGTCGATCGGGGTCACGTCCTCGATCGGGTCGTGCGAGCCCGGCACCTCACGTCCCCCGATGAACAGGGGATGCTCCTGTCCCGAGGCGCCGCGCACGGTCTCCAGGGCCTGGTCGAACCGGACGTGGAACGCCTCCATGTCGACGTTCGCGCTCGTGTAGGTCACCTTCTCGCTTCCGCCGTCGCCTGGGTTCGGCGCCATGAACCGTCCTCCCGCCCGAGGGCCCTGAATGCGTGGCGACTCGTCCGCCCGGGGGTGCGAGCCGCGAAGGGCGAGAGTATAGTGGCGCACGGTATACCAAGGCCAGACGAGGGCGAGCTCGGTCGCCCGTCGCCGGGCCGAGGCCCCTGGTGTGGGCCGGCCGCGCCCCGGCGCGGCGGCGATCGAGAGCGCGACGCACGCACGGCGGAACGCCGGCGGGCGCGCGAACAGAGTGGATCTCCGTGGGAGCCGGACCCGATGAGCGCAGATGACGCACCGCTGCTCGTGAGGCGCGAGGACGACCTCCTCGTGCTCACCCTGAACCGACCCGATCGACTGAACGCCGTGAGTCTCCCCCTGTACCGGGCCCTGGTCGAGGCGCTGCGCGGAGCGGGGGAGGATCCTGGCGTGCGGGCCGTGGTGCTCACGGGCGCCGGCCGGGCGTTCTCGGTGGGGGCGGACCTCAAGGCGCACGCGTCCGATCCCCTGGCCGAAGCGGCGAGGCGGGAGTACGTGAGCCTGGCCCAGGAGGCCAACGAGCTCCTCCAGTCCCTTCCGCGGCCCGTGGTCGCGGCCGTGAACGGGCACGCCATCGGGGGCGGCCTCGAGATGGCGCTGTCCTCGGACTTCATCGTGGTGGCGGAGGCGGCCAAGCTCCGCTTCCCCGAGGTCACGCTCGGGACGTTCCTGGGCGGCGGGGTCACCCGGACCCTTCCCGCGCGCGTCGGGCTGGCGAAGGCCCGGGAGCTCCTCTACCTGGGCGAGTTCTTCTCGGGGGCCGAGGCCGCCGCGATGGGCGTGGCCGACCGGGCGCTGCCCACGGAGCGCGTGCTCCCCGAGGCGTTGGATCTGGCCGGGCGGCTGGCCAGGAAGGCGCCCCGGTCGCTGGCGCACGCCAAGCGGCTCCTGGGCCTGGCGCCGGGCCTCGACCGTCGGCGACTGCTGGACCTCGAGGCCGAGGCGCTCCTGGACATCATGGGCACGCGCGACTGGCAGGAGGGGCTGGACGCGTTCCACGAGGGCCGCGAGCCGGAGTATACGGGTGAGTGAGCTCGACGCGCTGCTCCGGCCGCGCTCGGTCGTGGTGGTCGGGGCCTCGTCGGACCCGAGCAAGCGCGGTTACCAGGTGATCCCGGCCCTGCGAGGGGCGGGCTTCCGGGGGGAGGTCCACCTGGTGAACCCCAGGGGCGGCGAGATCCTCGGGCTTCCCGTGGCGCCGTCGATCGAGGCGCTGCCGTCCGCGGCGGACCTGGCCCTGGTGTGCACGCCGGCGCCCACCGTGCCGGAGATCCTGGAGGAGTGCGCCGCGGGCGGCGTGCGGGGCGCGGTCGTCCTGGCCACCGGTTTCCGGGAGGCCGGGAAGGACGGGGCGGCGCTCGAGGAGCGCCTGCGGGACGTCATCCGGCGCACCGGCGTGCGGGTCATCGGGCCCAACACCTCCGGGATCCTCAACATGACCCACGGGCTCAACCTGATCGGCGCCCGCGACGTGCGCTCCGGCTCGATCGCCCTCCTGCTCCAGTCCGGGAACGTGGCGCTCCAGTTGATGACCGAGATCACCGAGCGCACCTCGGCCGGGATCTCCGTGTGCGTCGGAGTCGGAAACGAGGTCGACGTGGGCTTCCACGAAGTGCTGGACTGGCTGGGCCGTGACCCCGACACGGGCGCCGTGCTCATGTACGCCGACGCTTTCCGGGAGCCGCGCGCCCTGCTGGAGACGGCCTCGCGGGTCAGCCGGCACAAGCCGGTGGTGCTGCTGGGGGCCGGGCGCACCGGGGAAGGGGCGACCGCGGCGCGCTCGCATACCGGCGCCCTGTCGGGTCCGCACGACGTGCTGGCCGCGGGGCTGGCGCAGGCGGGGATCACGGAGGTCCGGCGCTCGGACGAGCTCCTCCCCGTGGGACTCGCCCTCGCCACGCAGGCCGCGGCCTCCCGGGGCGGCGTGGCCATCCTGTCCGATGGCGGCGGTCACGGGGTGCTGGCCGCCGATGCCCTCATCGAGGGGGGCACGCCGCTCTCCGAGCTCGCCGGGGCCACCCGCGACGCGCTTCGCGAGGTCCTCGGCCCCAGGGCCGCGGTGGGCAATCCCGTCGACGTCGGCGGTCCGGCGGACGCCGACCCCATCGTGTTCGCCCGGGTGACGGAGACGCTGGCGGCCGATCCCGATGTGGCCACGATCCTGGTCATAGGGCTGTTCGGAGGCTACCACATTCGCTTCGACCCGGCCCTGGAGGATGCGGAGCGCGCCGCGGCCCGCGGCATGGCGGAGGCGGCGCGCCGGGCCGGGAAGGGACTGGTGGTGCACTCCATGTACGCGCTCCGCCGGCCCTCGCCGCTCCGGGCCCTGGAAGAGGAGGGCGTGCCGGTCGTCGCGTCGCTCGACGCCGCGTGCACGGCCGCCACGGCACTCGTGCGGCGCGCGGCGGGGCGGGCAGCCTGGCCGCCGCCGGCCGCGCCGGAGCCCGCGGGGCGGGCGGATGAGGCGGACGTGGCGGAGGCGGCCGGTCGGACGCGCGAGGCGGCCGCCGCCGGGCGCACGGCCCTCACCGAGCCCGAGGCGCGGCGGCTCCTGGCCGCTTTCGGCGTGCCGATGGTCGAGGCCGAGCTGTGCGCCTCGGCGGAGGAGGCCGTGGCGGCGTCGGAGCGGTTCGGCGGGGCGGTGGCCGTGAAGGTCGTGGCCCGCGAAGTCCTCCACAAGACGGAGGCGGGCGGGGTGGTGCTCGGCGTCCGGGGGCCGGAGGCGGTCCGTGAGGCGTTCGACGCCATCCGGGCCCGGACGCCGGGGCTCGAGGGCGTGCTCGTGTCACCCATGCTCCCCGAGCCCGTGGCCGAGGTCCTGGTCGGAGCCAGGCGCGACCCGGGGCTCGGTCCCGTCCTCACGCTCGGGGCCGGCGGCGTGGCCGTCGAGCTCCTGCACGACGTCGTCCACCGGGTGCTGCCCGTGGGTCCCGGGGAGGTTCCGTCGATGGCGCGGGCGCTGCGGACGTCGGCCCTCCTCCTCGGGCACCGCGGCGCCCCGCCCGCCGACCTGTCCGCTCTCGAGGCCGCCGCGGCGGGCGTGGCCCGCTGCCTCGCCGAAGTGACCGTGGTGACCGACGTCGAGGTCAACCCCCTGTTCCTGTATCCGGAGGGTGCCCGGGCGGTGGACGCCCGGGTCCTCCTGGAAGGAGACTCATGACTGCTGCGAGATCGGATGCCGTGAACGTCATCGTGCTGGGGGCCGGACGCGTGGGAGCCGCCATGGCCAGGGACCTGGCCGCAAGCTCCCGGTTCGAGACCACCGTCGTGGACGTGTCGGAGGAGGCGCTGAACCGCCTCCAGGACGTCCCGCGCCTGGAGATGGCGCAAGCCGACCTGTCCGATGCCTCGGTCCTGCGGAATCTCGTCGAGGGCCACGACCTGGTGGTCAGCGCCGTGCCGGGGCCCATGGGCTTCCGCACCGTGTGGACGGTCCTGGAGGCCGGGCGGAGCGTGGTCGACATCTCCTTCTTCGATGAAGACCCGTTCGAGCTCGACAGCCTGGCCCGGGAGAAGGGCTGCACCGCCGTGGTCGACTGCGGCGTGGTCCCGGGCTTCTCCAACATCCTCGCCGGCCGCTACGAGCAGGAGCTCGATCCGCTGAGGCGCGTCCGTTGCCTGTGCGGGGGCGTTCCCACCGTGCGTTACTGGCCGTACGAGTACCGGGCCACCTTCTCTCCCATCGACGTCATCGCGGAATACACGCGACCCGCGCGCCTGCGGAGGGGAGGCCGGGACCTCACCCTGCCGGCGCTCTCGGAGGTCGAGCCGGTGGAGTTCGAGGGCGTGGGCACCCTGGAGGCCTTCAACACGGACGGTCTACGCACCCTTCTCCGGACCGTGGACGTGGAGGAGATGGTGGACAAGACGGTCCGCTATCCGGGGCACGCGGACAAGATGCGGCTGCTGCGCGAGACCGGGTACTTGTCGGAGGAGCCGGTCCGGATCGGCGACGGCGAGGTCCGGCCCATCGACCTCACGGCGGCGCTCCTGTTCGAGGAGTGGCAGTTCCGGGAGGGCGAGGAGGATCTCACGGTCATGCGGGTCGAGCTGGAGGGCGGCAGCGAGGGACGGGAGGTGCGCCACACCTGGAGCCTGGTGGACCGGTACGACCGCCAGCAGGGGATCTCCTCCATGGCGCGGGCCACGGGCTACACCTGCACGGCGGCCGTCCACCTGGTCGCCGATGGGCGCTACCCGGCTCCCGGGATGTCTCCGCCGGAGTTCCTGGGCCGGGACGCGGACTGCTTCGAGTTCATCGTGGGCTACCTGCGCGAACGGGGCGTGGACTGGCGCCACGACGTCGAGGCGTCGTGAGGACCCGGCCGGGCGAAGGCCGACGGCCGGCACCGCCGTGCGTCCCGGTTGGACGGGCCGGGCCGGGCCCGGTAGGTTGGCCGGCCGTCGAACCGTCCGTCCATCGGCCCCGGTCGGTGCGCCGCTGCGCACCCGCTCCCGGGGATGCATCGACAGGCAGGACGGAACGGGTCACCCGCCGTAAGCCAGTGGAGGTCGCGTGAGCTCCTTCGACCGTGGTGGGCGTCCTCGTGGCGCCTCGCTCCCCCTCGTCCGGACGCTACCGGCGGTCGCCGGGATCCTCCTGGCGCTCGCTCTCACCCTCGCCCTCCGGACCGCTCCGGCGGCCGCCCAATCGGCCCCCCGCGCCCGGGACCTCGGCATCCCGTTCGAGGGGACGCCCGGGCACTTCGACGCGATCACCGACGTGCCCGGCGTCGAGGTCGGGGAGAAGACGGTCATCGAGGGGAGCGGCGAGCTCGTGGTCGGGAAGGGGCCGGCCCGGACGGGCGTGACGGCCGTCTTCCCGCTCGGCAAGGAGGCTACGGATGGGGTCGCCGCGGGCATGTTCACGCTCAACGGCGACGGGGAGATGACCGGCTCCCATTACGTCAACGAGTTCGGGGAGCTGTACGGACCGGTCATGATCACCAACACGGTGAGCGTGGGCACGGTGTCGGCCGCGACCATCGAGTGGGATCGCCGGCACATCCACGTGCCGCCCGCCCTGTACGCCCGCGTGCTCCCGGTGGTCGCGGAGACGTGGGACGGGTTCCTCAACGACATCTACGGGCAGCACGTGACCCGGGCGGACGTGTTCGCGGCGCTGGACAGCGCGCACGGCGGCCCGGTCGCCGAGGGCGACGTCGGCGGCGGCACCGGGATGAACTGCTACAGCTTCAAGTGCGGCACCGGCACGGCCTCCCGGATCGTCGAGACCGAGCACGGCCAGTACACCGTGGGCGTCCTGGTGCAGGCCAACTACGGGAGCCGTGACGAGCTGCGCGTGGCGGGCGTCCCGGTGGGGCGCGAGATCACCGACCTCATGCCCGAGCGGGGCGAGGACGCCCGGAAGCGGCAGCAGGGCGGCCACTCCATCATCGTCGTGGTGGCCACCGACGCTCCGCTCATCCCCAAGCAGTGTGAGCGCCTGGCCCGCCGCGTGTCTCTCGGCCTGGGCCGCAACGGCAGCATCTCCGAGAACGGCTCCGGCGACATGTTCATCGCCTTCTCCACCGCGAACCACGTGCGGCACTGGGGCGCCGACATCAAGCACCTGGGAATGGTCACCGACATCACGCCCATCTTCCGGGGCGTGGTGGACGCGACCGAGGAGGCGGTCATCAACGCGCTCGTGGCCGGCAAGACGATGGTGGGACGGGACGGCAACACCGTCTACAACATCCCCCACGACCGGCTGCGGGCGATCCTGAAGAAGTACGGCCGGCTGAACGACCAGTGAGTCCGGCCGCCGCGCGGGACTCCGGGGCGGGGACGGTCCGGGGAATCGGCCTGTGGACGGCGGGCGCGCTCGTCGTCGGCAACATGATCGGCTCCGGGGTCTACCTCCTGCCCGCCGCGCTCGGGCCCTTCGGGGGGATCAGCCTGGTCGGGTGGCTGTTCTCGGCCGCGGGCGCCATGCTGCTCGGGGTCGTGTTCGCCCGGCTGTCGCGCAGGGTGTCGGGGGCGGGAGGACCCTACGCCTACAGCCGGGCGGGCTTCGGGGACTTCGCCGGCTTCCTGGTGGCGTGGGGCTACTGGATCTCGATCTGGGCCGGCAACGCGGCCATCGCCGTGGGGTTCACGACCTACCTGGGCTACCTGGTGCCGCCCCTGTCGGCCACCCCGGCCGCCGGTGCCCTGACGGCCGTGGCGGCGATCTGGGTGGTGACGGCGATCAACGCGCGCGGCGTCCGCGAGGCCGCCATCGTCCAGGGAGTGACCACGGTTCTCAAGATCGTGCCCCTGGTGGCCGTGGGGGTCATCGGGTGCCTGTTCTTCTTCAACGGCGCTCACTTCCACCCGTTCAACGCGAGCGGCGGCTCCACCCTGGGAGCGGTGGCGACCACCGGCTCCCTCACCCTGTGGGCCTTCCTGGGCCTCGAGTCGGCCACGGTGCCCGCCGAGGAAGTCCGCGACCCCGGCCGTACCATCCCGCGGGCCACGCTGCTCGGGACGGGCTTCGCCGCCCTCATCTACATCGTGGCGACGGCGGGGGTCATGGGCGTGATCGCCCCCTCGGCGCTGGCCGTCTCCCAGGCCCCGTTCGCCGACGCGGCGCGGGTGATGTGGGGAAGCTGGGCGGGGAAGGCCGTGGCCGCGGGGGCCGCCATCTCCTGCCTGGGCGCGCTGAACGGGTGGGTCCTGCTCCAGGCCCGGGTGCCCTGGGCCGCCGCGCGCGACGGCCTGTTTCCCGAGCGCTTCGGCCGGCTGTCCGGCAGCGGCACGCCCGTGTTCGGGCTGGTCGTGTCGAGCGCCCTGGCCACGGTCCTCATGGCCACGAACTACACGGGCGGCCTGATCGCCGTGTACAAGTTCGTGATCCTGCTCTCCACCCTGACCTCCCTGTTCCCCTACGCCCTGTGCGCCATGGCGGAGCTCGTGCTCTTCATCCGCGAGCGCGAGCGGTTCGAGGGGGAGAGGCTCGCGGCGGCCGGGGCCATCGCCGGGGCGGCGTTCCTCTACTCGCTGTGGGCCATCTACGGGACGGGCCAGAAGACCGTGTTCTGGGGCTTCCTGCTCCTCATGGCCGGGGTGCCCGTATACGTGTGGCTGGTGTCGAGCCGGGCGCGTGCGGCGGCGGGTGGGGCGGGTCCGGGCGAGGCGACGCGGTAGCCGAAACCGCCACACCTCCCCTGCGGGAAGGTTCCATTTCGGCAGTGGCATCGGTGTGGCAGCGCGAGGGGGCCAGCCTCTGTTGAGGCACTGTTGATACTTCGTATATGACTGGCAACCAATGGGATGGGACTTCACATGTCCCGGGCGGCTCTCTGGAGGACGTCACTTCCTCTTGACAGTGATTGAGCCCCTGTATACGGTGTGCCAATGTTAGCGGGGCGTCCGTCCGGAGGGACGGAATGCCCGCGCACGGAAAAAAGAGACGCCGTACCTCGACGTGGCCGGAGGTTGGTTCACGACGCCACGGACCTGCGGGTCGCGGGGTACGCACTGAGCCGAGGTACTGCCATGCGCGCACTTCGTTCTGCGGCCCTGCTTCTCGCCGTCTCTCTCCTCACACTCTTCGCTCCGCCGCTGCACGCCCAGCAGGCCCAGGGCGTGATCGCCGGCCGCGTCATCGACGCGTCCAGCGGCAAGCCCCTGGCGGGAGCGCAGGTCTCGATCCCGGGGACGGGGCTCGGGGCGATCTGCAACGCCCAGGGTCAGTTCCGGATCGAAGGCGTGACCGGCAGCTCGGTCACGTTGCGGGTGCAGCTCATCGGCTACACGACCAAGAACGTTCCGGCCTCTCCAGGGGTGACTGACCTTACGATCTCCCTGGACCAGTCGGCGGTGTCGCTGGAACGGATCGTGGTCACGGCGACGGCGGGCGGCACCAAGGAGCGGGCGCTCGGCAACAAGATCGCCTCGATCAACGCGTCCGAGATTCAGGACGCGTCCGCGGCCAACTTCTCCAATGTCCTGCACGGCCGTGTGACGGGCATGGTGGTGAGCCAGGGTACCGGCGGCGTGGGCGCGGCGTCGAGGATCGTGGTCCGCGGCCGGGCGACCCTGTCCCTCAGCAACGCCCCGATCGTCTACATCGACGGCGTGCGCATGAACAGTCAGTCGGAGGGGGGCTTCGGCGAGCAACAGGTCTCGCGACTGGATGACCTGGACCCGGCGGACATCCAGGACGTCTCGGTCATCAAGGGTCCCTCAGCCGCCACTCTGTACGGCACCGAGGCCTCCAACGGCGTCATCCTCATCACCACCAAGAAGGGAAGCGCCAGCAAGCCCCGGCTCCGTCTGGACGTGCAGATGGGCAGCAACTGGCTGCGGAATCCCTCCAAGCGGTTCCTGATGCCCAACTACTACAGGGATCCGAGCTCGGGCACCGTGATCTCGGACAACCCGATCCAGCGCTACGCGGACGCCGGGAAGAACATCTTCCGGAACGGGCTCAACCAGCAGTACACGGCGTCGCTCTCGGGCGGGAACGAGGGCCTGCGCTACTACATGAGCGGCCACACGGGACTCAACAACGGCGCCGATCCGGAGAACTTCGCCGACAAGTACGGCGGGCGCCTCAACCTGACCTTCAGTCCGATCCCGAGCCTGGACATCCAGAGCGGCGTGGGCGTCCACATCGACCGGATTGGGCTGGCCCCGCAGGCGGTCGACGAGCTGGGCGTGATTCCGTCGATCATGTGGGGCTGCCCGTGCGACCTGAACAGCCCGCTGGATGGGTTCGAGATCGCGCCTCCCGATGTGCTGCGGCGGGCCACCAACCAGTCGGAAAACTCCAACCGCTTCATCCCGAGCCTCACCATCACGCACAGGCCATGGTCGTGGCTCACGCAGCGTCTGAACTTCGGCGTGGACTTCACGGACCAGCAGATCGTCCACTTCACCCCCAAGCTGGACGCCCACGACGCGCAGTTCTTCGGACCAGGCACGGCCAACGGTACCAGGGAGGTGGACCGCGAGGACGACATCTACACGACCCTGGACTACGGGGCGACGGCCACCGCCCAGGTGAACGACAATCTGCAATCCAAGACCTCCGTCGGCCTGCAGATCTACGCCAAGCACCTGGAGTATACGACCGCGAACGGTCAGAACTTCCCGAACGCGGGGGTCAAGGTGGTGGCCGGGGCCGGACTGCAGAAGGGGACGGACAACTACCTTCAGAACAACACGGTGGGCGGGTTCGTGCAGGAGCAGCTGGGCTGGAAGGATCGGCTGTTCCTGACCGGCGCCGTTCGCGGCGACAAGAACAGCGCCTTCGGCTCGGGCTACAACCTCGCCTACTACCCCAAGGCGAGCCTGAGCTGGGTGGTGAGCGAGGAGCCCTGGTGGAAGTTCGGCTTCGTCAACTCCTTCAAGATCCGGGCGGCCTACGGGCAGAGTGGCCAGCAGCCCGACGCGTTCGCGGCCCTGCGCACCTTCCAGCCCCAGTCGATGCCGGACGGCTCCTCGGCGATCACGCCGCAGGCGGTCGGCAACCCCGACCTGGGCCCCGAGCGCGGCAAGGAGATCGAGGCGGGCTTCGACGCCAGCATGTTCTCCGACCGGGTGTCGGTGAGTCTCACCTACTACAACGATCACACGACCGACGCGATCCTGCAGCGCAACGTCGCCCCCTCGACCGGGTTCGGCGCCAGCCAGCAGTACGTCAACGTCGGCGAGGTGTTCAATCGCGGCTTCGAGGTCGACGTCCACGGCCAGCCGATCAACTCGAGCATGGTGCAGTGGGACATGGGCGTCACTTTGGCGACCAACCACAACCTGATCACGAAGCTCGGCATCCCGGGCTACCTGGCCATGGGCTGGACCGGTCGTAACCAGCAGGGCTACCCGGTCGGCTCGCAGTGGGCCCACAAGGTCGTCAGCGCCCAGTACGATCCCAACACGCAGGAGGCGGTGAACATCCAGTGTCAGCCCACCAACGGCGGCACCACGGACTGCCTGGACGGCCCCCGCGTCTACCTGGGCCACCCATATCCGGACGTGTCCGGCTCCTTCCGGACCAACGTCACGCTGGCCGGACGGCTCACGCTGAACGGCCTGGTCGACTTCAGGGTCGGGCAGACCAAATACGTCACGGAGTTCTGGAACCGCTGCGTGTGGCGGCAGGTGTGCCGGCAGAACGCATACCCCTCCCAGTACGACCCGAAGATCCTCGCGGCCATTCAGTTGGGCGGAGCCGACGAGTTCAGCTGGTGGCTCCAGAAGGCCAGCTTCGCGCGGCTGCGGGAGCTGTCCCTGGACTACACCCTTCCGGAGCGGTGGGCGCATCGGCTCGGCGCCACCAGCGCGCGCGTCAGCATCGCCGCCAACAACCTGGGCTACATCTCCAACTGGCCCGGCATCGACCCGGAGGCGGTGAACCTCCAATACGCGAACTCGCTTCTGGAGGGCCAGGCGGCGATGCCCGCGCTCCAATCGCTGACCGCCCGCATCGACCTGGTGTGGTGAGGATGAGCATCCCGACGTCGAACGCGTTCCGCGGAAGGACAGGAGAGGCAACCATGGCAGGTCGACATAGCCGCAGGTGGATGGAGCGTGGGATCCGGATGGTCGTGGCGGGCGCCATGGCGGCCCTGGTGACCGCGTGCGGACCCCTCGACAGCCTCACGAACGTGGAAGAGCCCTCGCAGGTGCAGGCCTCGGACGTGCAGGACCCCGCCAGCGCGGAGCTCCTGGTCAACAGCTCTGTCAACGACTTCCAGTGTGCGCTGGCCGGCTACATCGTGGCGACCGGCTACGTGGGGACGGAGCTGGAGGCGGCGTCCAACACGGGTGGTGGCTCGTACGTGTTCTACGACCAGCGCGCCTGGACGCCAGAAGGATTCGGTGCCACCTATGATACCGGCAACTGCGGCAGCCTGACCATCTACGAACCGCTTTCCACCGCGCGCTGGATGGCCGACAACGCCCTGACCCTTCTGGAGGGTTGGACGGACGCGCAGGTGGCCCACCGCAAAGATCTCATGGCGACGGCGGCGACGTACGCCGGTTACAGCTACACGCTGCTGGGTGAGAGCATGTGCTCGGCGGCGTTCGACCTCGGACCGGCCCTCCAGCCGGCCGACATCTTCAAGCTGGCCGAGGCCCGGTTCAGCACGGCGATCCAGAACGCCAGCGTGGACAGCATCAAGAACATGGCGCTCGTCGGCCGCGCACGCGTGCGGCTGGACCTGGGAGACATGGCCAACGCCAAAGCCGACGCCGACCAGGTGCCGCAGGGCTTCGCCGTGTACGGGAGCTACTCGAACGTGGCGTCTACCACGGAGAACACGATCTGGACCACCATGAACCGGGAGCTCACGGCCTCCGTCGAGGGCCCGCCCTACAGGAACATGCAGTTCGATGGGACGCCGGACCCACGCGTCCAGCTCACGGACCTGGGCATCAAGGGCCCCGGCAGCGACGTGGAGATGTTCGCGGCCGACAAGTACCCGAGCATCTCGAGCCCCATCCCGATCGCCACCTGGCGTGAGGCGTGGCTCATCCGGGCCGAGGGTGACCTGGCGGCCGGGAACGTCCAGTCGGCCGTGGACCGGATCAACGACCTCCACGACAACGTGGGATTGCCCCACTACAACAGCACCAACGCCGACTCCGTGATGGAGCAGCTCATCTACGAGCGGCGCGCCGAGCTCTTCCTGGAGGGGCAGCACCTCGAGGACATCAAGCGCCTCAACCTGCCGCTCGTGCCGGCGCCGGGGACGCCGTTCCGGTTCGGCGGAAAGTACCAGGCCCAGACCTGCTTCCCGCTTCCTGGCGTGGAGTACCTGAACAACCCGAACACGAACGGGTGAGGTCGATCCGGCGCGAACTCACGCCATGACGGGGATCGCGCATGGGAGGGCGGTGCGTCCGGCGCTTCGGCGACCGGATGCGCCGCCTTCGCCTTACGGGCTGCTCGCGTCGGCCGTGGCGTGTGCGGCGCTGGTGGCGTGGAGCGCGGCGCCGGCGGCGGCGCAGGCGGGCGGATCGGGGGCGCGGCGGCGACGGGGCGGCTGGGGCCGGTGCTGCCGGTGCCCTACGAGCGGGCGATCGAGGCGGGGACGCGGAGCCGGACGGGGGCGCCGGGTTCGAAGTACTGGCAGAACGGGGCGGACTACGACATCCGGGCGCGGGTCTCGCCGCGCGACTCGCTCCTGTCGGCCGACGAACGGGTGGTCTACCACAACCGCTCGCCCGACACCCTGACGACGGTCGTCTTCCACCTGTACCAGAACCTCATGAGCCCGTGGGCCCGGCGCGAGCGGCCCACGGCGCCCTGGATCGCCACCCACGGCATGGTGATCGAGCGGCTGGTGGCCCAGGGCCGTCCGATCGCCATCCCGGACAACATGCGGGGCGAGCCGGCGGGGCCGCGTGGCGCCAGCATCTACAGTACGCTCATGTCCGTGCCCCTCCCCGAGCCCCTCCTGCCTGGCGACAGCGCCGCCTTCCAGGTCTCCTGGCACTTCAAGATCCCGCCCTCCCACGTGCAGGCGCCCGGCTGCTGGGGAGGATGCCGCATGGGGATGCAGGACCCGGGGACGGCGCAGGTGGCGCAGTGGTACCCGCAGATCGCGGTGTACGACGACGTGCACGGGTGGGACACGGAGCAGTACACGGGGACGGGGGAGTTCTACCTGGACTACGGGCGGTTCCGGTACAGCGTGACGCTGCCGGCGGGCACCATCGTGGGGGGGACGGGGACGCTGGAGAATCCCGGCGAGGTGCTGACGGCGAAGGAGCGCTCGGCGCTGGAGCGGGCGTCGAAGACGGACGAGGTGGTGCAGGTGCTCACGGAGGACGAGTTCGGGGCGGGGACGGCGACGCGGGGGGCGCCGGGGGAGGCCCTGACGTGGAGGTTCGAGGCGGACAGCGTGCGGGACGTGGCGTTCTCGTTCGGGGACCACTACCGGTGGGACGCGACGCGGGCGCTGGTGGACTCGGCGCGGGGCCGGTACGCGGCGGTGAACGTGTTCTGGCGGCCGGGGGCGCCGCGCTTCGACCAGGTGGCGGCGATGGCGCGCTCGGCGCTGGAGACGCACTCGAGCCTCATGGTGCCCTACCCCTACCCGCAGCTCACCGAGACCGAAGGCGTCCGGGGTGGGATGGAGTACCCGATGACCGTGTTCGTCGAAGCGTACGACAGCGCCTACGACGAGGACGAGGTGACGGCCCACGAGATCGGGCACGAGTGGTTCCCGATGCTGGTGGGGTCGAACGAGACGCGCTACGGGTGGCAGGACGAGGGACTCAACACCTTCGACACCTTCTTCGCCACCGATGCCTTCCTGCCCGCGATGAAGGGGGAGGGGCTGCGCCGCTCCCAGGAGGGCTACGTAAACCACGTCCTGAACACGGACGAGGACCTGCAGATCATGTCCCCGGCCAACGCGTTCGACGTGGTCGACGGCGGCTACTCGACCGAGGCGTACGACAAGCCGTCGGCGGCGCTGTGGGCGCTGCGGTCGATCCTGGGGGACGGGGCGTTCCGGAAGGCGTACAGGGCGTACATCCGGCGGTGGTCCTACCGGCACCCGACGCCGTATGACTTCTTCGCGACGATGGACGAGGTGACGGGGCGGGACCTGGGGTGGTTCTGGGGTCCGTGGTTCTTCGGCCGGGGCCGGCTGGACCAGGCGGTAGAGAAGGTGGAGCCGTCGGGGGGCCGGGTGACGGTGACGGTGGCGAACCGGGGGCGGCTGTACGCGCCGGTGGACGTGACGGCGACGCTGGCGGGCGGCGGGACGGTGCACTGGCGGGAGCCGGCGTCGGTGTGGTTCGGGGGGAAGACGAGCGTGACGACGAGCCACGCGGCGAGCGGGACGGTGACGAAGGTGGAGCTGGACGCCGCCCACGACTTCCCCGACGTCGACCGCTCCAACGACAGCTGGACGAGGACGCCGTGACACGGAGGCGGCGCTGAAGCCCGAGGACTCTCGCGGAGGCCGGCGGGACCCGGACCCGGCGGACGGCGGCGTGTCAGAGCCGGAGGCTCCGGACGCTCGGGAGCTCGGGCTCGATGGGGAGGAGCGCGAGCTGGGGCTCGGCTGTCCGATCACGCGACGCGACTTCGTCGGTACCACCCTTCTGGGAGCCGGGGCGGGCCTCCTGGGCCTTCCGGCCCCGCTCGAGCGGGGCCGGGAAGGGGCCGGCCGCCAGTCCCGGACGACGTCCGCGGCCTCGGGCGGCAGCGCCGGGCCCGGAGACGCCTGGACCGGTTACCCCGGCGTCGGCGACTACGCCCGCTCCAACGGCAACACGTGGGACGTGGTCACGGCCGGCCACCGCATCCGCGACGGCGTGTTCGACGACCCCCCTCCGCATCCCATCGACACCGGGGAGACGTACGACCTGGTGGTGGTCGGGGGTGGCATGAGCGGGCTGGCCGCCGCGCACCGCTTCCGGCGCGAGGCCTCGTCCGGCATGCGGTGCCTCTTGCTCGAGGACCATCCCGTGTTCGGAGGAGAGTCCAAGCGCAACGTCGTCGAGGTGGACGGCGAACGCCTGATCGCTCCCCAGGGCGCCAACCAGTTCGGCTATCCCCATCGGCCGGGCCCCGAGCTCACCATGTGCCGGGACGCGGGCGTGCCCACCATGGAGGCGCGGCGCTACCAGCAGTGGGCGGCGGGCGTGAAGCCGCTCGAGATCGCGCGCGAGAACTGGGAGTACATGCTGTGGAGCGATCTCACCCCGGCCATGGGCTTCTTCTTTGGAGGAGACTCCGGCGGTCGGTGGGTGCGCAACATGTGGTCGGACGACCTGGCGGGGGCGCCCTACCCGGAGGCCGAGCGACGGGACCTGCTGCGGTGGAGGAAGGAGACCCGGAAGCCGAAGGAGTTCCCGGACCGGGATACCCTGGAGCGCTGGCTCGACACCATGACCTACCAGGAGTACCTGGAGGGAGTGCTGGGGCTCGGCCACGCGGTGTCGCGTTACGCCGACCCCATCCTGGCCTCGTACCTGGGCCTCGGCTGCAATGCGCTCTCCGCCTACATCGCCTACGAGACCGACATGCCGGGCTTCCAGATGTACACGGGGCCCTACGACGCCCGCCGCATGACGGACGTGAACATCGACGCGTTCCCGGGTGGGAACGGGGCGGTGGCGCGCTGCGTCGTGAAGTACCTGGTGCCGGACGCCATCACCGGCGGTCGTGACTTCGCCGAGGTCCACAACGGGCGCATCCGGTTCGAGGCGCTGGACCGGGACGGCCAGCCGGTGCGCATCCGGCTCGGCTCCACGGTGGTCCGGGTCGAGCACGAGGGCTCTCCCGCTTCGTCGAGCCGGGTGCGGGTGACCTACACGAACGGAGGCCGGGCCTATACGCTCCGGGCCCGGGCCGTCGTGATGGCTTCCAACGGCTGGACGGCCAAGCACGTCGTGCGCGACCTCCCGGACGCCTACCACCGGGCCTACGCCGCCTTCCCCCGCTCGCCCGTCCTCGTGGCCAACGTGGCCCTGCACGACTGGAAGCCCATGTACGACGCGGGCTACACGGCGTTCGAGTGGTTCGAGGGCTTCGGCTTCGCGGCCAACTTCCGGCGCTCCATGGTCGTGGGCGGCTATCACCCGCCACTCGATCCATCGCGACCCAAGGTCCTCACGCTGTATGTGCCGCTGTTCAAGCCGGGCCTGCCCCTGGAGGAACAGGGGAAGCAGGCTCGCTACGAGATGTTCGGCACCAGCTACCGTGGCTACGAGAAGATCATCCGCGGCCAGCTCGCGCGACTGTTCGGCGCCTGGGGCTTCGACCCCGCCCGCGACATCGCGGCGCTGGTCCTCAATCGCTGGGGGCACGCGTACGTGAATCCCGCCCCCGGATTCTTCTTCGGGCGCGACGGCGCCGACGCTCCGCGCGACGTCATCCGCCGCCGATTCGGTCGCATCGCGTTCGCCGGCGCAGAGCTGGGGGGGCACCAGCACGCCGGCGGGGCCATCCAGGAAGGATGGCGGGCGGCCGGCCAGTGTCTCGACACGATCTGATACGGGAGAGAACCGCATGAGCCAGGAACCCCACGGGGGCGGCGTCCGCCCCCACTTTACGATCCCCGCCGGCCTCGTGGCCGTCCTGCTCCTCGTCGTCCTGGTCGGGGTGGCGCTGCGGCGCGGCCCGGCCATCGCCCGGGCCGAGACCCCGGCCGACCCCGCTGCGGCATCGGCCGACGGATCCGGGTCGGCAGCGGCCACCGGCGCGCCCTCGCGGGCGGCCTCCGGGCTCAAGTTCGAGATCTCCTTCCCGGCGTCCCTCACCCGTGAGGCTCAGACCGGGCACATCATCCTGATCATCTCGAACGACTCGAGCGCCGAGCCCCGCTTCCAGTACCACGTGTACCGGCCCAACGTGCAGCCGGGCTTCGGGCTGGACGTGGACGGCCTGAAGCCGGGACAGACGGCCGTCATCGACGGGAAGGTGTTCGGCTGGCCGCTGGAGAGCGTGAACGATCTGCCGGCGGGGAACTACCGGGTGCAGGCCATCCTCAACCGGTACGAGGAGTACCACCGGGCCGACGGCCCCACGGTGTGGCTGCCGCCCAACAAGGGCGAGGGTCAGCACTGGTTCTCCAAGCCGGGCAACTTCTACAACGAGCCCGTCTCGGTCCACCTGGATCCGGCCTCGGGGCAGACCGTGAAGCTCAGCCTCGACCAGGAGATCCCGCCGATCCCGGCGCCGAAGGACACGAAGTGGGTCAAGTACGTCCGCATCAAGAGCGACCTGCTGTCCAGGTTCTGGGGTCGTCCCATGTACCTGGGAGCCATCGTCCTCCTGCCGGCCGGGTTCGACGATCACCCGGACGCCCACTATCCGCTGGCGGTCGATCAGGGCCACTGGCCGACCGGGTTCGGCGAGTTCAGCCCGCATCCGCCCACGCCTGGCGAGTCCCGTGGGGACAGCATCCGCACCGCCTACGCCTACGACCTGTACAAGCGCTGGACGGGCCCGAACTTCCCGCGCATGCTGGTCATGAAGATCCGCCATGCCAACCAGTACTACAATGACTCTTACGCGGTGAACTCGGAGAACCTGGGACCGTGGGGCGACGCGATCGTCAAGGAGCTCATTCCCTACGTCGAGAAGAAGTTCCGGGGCATCGGCCAGGGCTGGGCCCGCACGCTGTACGGCGGCTCGACCGGAGGCTGGGAGACGCTGGCGGACCAGGTGTTCTACCCGGACGACTTCAACGGGGCGTGGAGTTTCTGCCCGGATCCGGTCGACTTCCGCCAGTACGAGACGATCAACGTCTACGACGATACGAGCGCCTTCTACTTCAACGCCGACTGGAAGAAGACGCCGCAGCCCTCGGGGCGGAACTACCTGGGCCACCTCCTGACCACGGTGGGGAACGACAACCACTGGGAGTACGTCCAGGGCCGGAAGGACCGCTCGAGCGAGCAGTGGGACATCTGGGAGTCGGTGTTCGGACCGGTCGGGAAGGATGGCTACCCGCAGCGCATCTACGACAAGCTCACCGGCCACATCAACCCGCAGGTGGCCGAGTACTGGAAGGAGCACTACGACCTCCGGTTCATCCTCCAGCGCGATTGGAAGACGCTGGGTCCCAGGCTCGTGGGGAAGATCCACATCTACGCCGGCACCATGGACAGCTGGCACCTGAACAACGCCGTCTACCTGATGCAGGACTTCCTGGACACCACGAAGGATCCCTACTACGCCGGCTCCATCGAGTACGGGGACCGCTACGAGCACTGCTGGACCGGCGACTCCCAGCACTCGCTCCGAGTCGGGTCCATGACCGTGGACCGGCGATTCCTGCCCGTGATGGCGCGTCACATCATCGACACGGCCCCGGTGGGCGCGGACACGGTGAGCTGGAGGTACTAGGCTCGCGACGGACGCGCCGCCTACGGGCGCGATCGGGGACGTCGACAGGGGCCGCCCGCGGGCGGCCCCTTCGCGCATCGGGGCCCGGCGTCAGCCGCCCGCCGCCTCCTCGACGACGGGCAGGGTGATCCGGGAGGGATAGGTGGCCGAGCGGTACACCCGCTGGGTGGCCTTCCGGAAGTCGGCGTCGGTGGCCTCGAAGATGTTGGGCACCCAGGTCTGCGGGTTGCGGTCGATGACCGGGAACCAGGTGCTCTGCACCTGCACCATGATCCGGTGCCCCTCGAGGAAGGTGTGGTCGGTGTCCAGGAGGTCTACGCGATAGGGGGTGACCTTCCCGGGGACCACCCGCTCGGGATGCTCGTAGCCGCTGCGGAACCGGGCCCGGAGCACGTTCTTGGCCACCATGAGCTCGTAGCCGCCCATGGCGGGCCGGTCCGGCACCTTGCCCGGGTAGACGTCGATGAGCTTCACCACCCAGTCGGCGCCGCCGCCCGAGGTGGAGGCGAACAGGTGGGCGACCACGTTGCCGGCCACGGTGACGTCGTGCTCCAGGGGCGGGGTCTCCCAGACGAGGACGTCGGGGCGGCCGTCGACGAAGCGCTGGTCCTGGACGAGCCACGTGGACCAGCCCGAGCCGGTGGGGTCGTAGGTGGGCTCGATGGGCCGGCGCCGGTAGGGGACCGGGTGGGCCGGGTCGGAGACGTACGCGTCGAAGGGAGGGGCGCCGGCCTCGGCGCCGGTGTGTCCCGCGGCCGGGGGTGGGTCGAAGGAGGCGGCGGCGCCGGCGCCCAGGTAGAGGTCGCGATCGGTCACCCCCTTCCGCGGCGGCCACTCCGACCACGTCCGCCACCGGTTCGAGCCCGTCTCGAAGGTCACGGCTCCCGGCAGGGGGCCCGCCCCCGGAGGGGCGTCTTTCAGGAGCCGATGGAACCACGGGGCCTGGATCTCGCGGCGGAAATGCTCGCCGGTGGGGCTCCCGAACCGGATGGCGCCCAGGCTGTCGCCCGGCCCGCTCGACCAGCCCCCATGCCGCCAGGGCCCCACCACCAGCGCGTTGATCCCGGTGGAGTCCGTCCGCTCCAGGGCCTTGTAGATGGTGACCGGTCCGTAGAAGTCCTCCTGGTCCCACCACCCGGCCACGCTCAGCGTCGGCACCGTCACGCCGCGCAGGTAGGTGACGACGGCCTGTTCCCTCCAGTGCTCGTCGTAGTCGGGGTGGTGGACGAAGTCCTCCCAGGTGGGGATCGTGCCGTGCAGGTAGCGCTCGTTCACGTGTGAGAGGGCGCCCAGCTCCAGGTACCAGCCGTACGTGTCGTGCACGGGGAACCGGAACTGGGTCGTCTCCTTCCCGGTCTCCATCATGGCCGCGTACTCGAAGCCGTAGCTCAGCCGGAAGGCGCCGCCGTGGTGGAAGTCGTCCCCGATGAAGTCGTCGGCGGGGGAGGCCTGCGGCGAGGCGGCCTTCAGGGCCGGGTGCGGGTGGAGGGTGGCCATGACCGTGAGCCAGCCCCCGTAGGAGATTCCCAGCATGCCGACCCGGCCGTTGTTGCCGGGCACGTGGTGGACGAGCCAGTCGATCGTGTCCCAGGTGTCGGTCCCCTCGTCGACGCAGGTCGAGCCGGCCGATGCGGGGCAGGGCGGCCGCTGCATGACGAAGTGCCCGCCCGACCCGAAGCGCCCCCGGATGTCCTGGAACGCGAAGATGTAGCCGTCCTCGGCCATGGCCCGCAGATAGGACCGGAAGTTCCGCTCGGCGTGACCGACACCATACGGCGTGCGGAGGAGGACGATGGGCAGGGGGGCGTCCTGCTCGGAGGGCCGGAAGATCACGGTGTGGAGGCGGATGGAGTCCCGCACCGGGATCATGGCTTCGTGCTTCTCGTAGCGGGCGAGGACGGAGGGCGGCCCTTCGGGCTGCTGAGCCCGAATCCCGGCGGCGGGCCAGGCGGCCAGCGAGGCCAGGCCGATGAGCAGGGGGAGGGACGCTGTCGGGCGCCGGCGCTGAACGGTCGTTCGGATCGTCAAGAGAGTCTCTTCCTCCGCGCGCGTGGGCGGGCCTCGGCCGGTACGATCCGATCCTACCGGCCGCGAGCGGGATCGACAAGCGACACCCGTCGGTCTCGGGGACCCTGACGCCGCCCGACGTGCTCCGAGACCGACTCGCACGCCTCGAGGCCCGGGCCACGGCACGGCCCCGCGGATCGCAACGTCCGTCGCGTCCTGCGCGACCCGAAGATCCGAGCTTGCACGCGACCCGCCGTAAGTCCCTCCATCTCCACCACATCGATACCCAGGACCCGGGGCACGGCCCTTGATACGGGAGGGGTCGCGCACTGGGTCCGACCCGGACCTCCGGGCGCGAGAGCAGCTCGAGCCCATGGAAGCACACATGCCCACGCCGCGACACAGGTTGCTCCTCGCCGCGGCCCTTCCGATCCTGGTGGGGTGCGGGGGCCGTGCGCCCACGGGCCCCGCGAGTCCCGGGACGACCGTGGCCAGCCTGCGCGTGACGCCGGACACCGCGGACGTGATCGGGACCGGGGACACCTTGCGGCTCTCCGCTCGCGCGGAGGACGCGCTGGGTCAGCCGGTTCCCTACACCGGGGGGGTGCGGTGGAGCGTGTCGGACTCGGGCGTGGCTTCGATCGACACGGAGGGGCTCGTGACCGCGGCCCGAACGGGCGTCACCACGGTGACGGCGACGGGGGAGTCCGGGCTGTCGGGCGAGGCGACCGTCAGGGTGTTCGCCTCCGGCCCCCCGAGCATCACTTCCGTGAGCCCCCTTCCGCTACGCGAGGGCGCCGAGGCCGTCGTCCTCGGGAGCGGGTTTCGGCCGCAGCTCTCCGATGACTCGGTCACCGTGGACGGCGTGCCCGCCCGGGTCCTGGCGGCGGCTCCGGGCTCCCTGAGCATACGGGTCCCGACGTACGGTTGCCGGCCGTCCCGGACGGTGGCCGTGGAGGTGCGCACGTCCTTCGATCCGCCGGCCAGCGCCGACGTGCGGCTCCAGGGCGGCGGGACGAACGTGTCGCTCGACGTCGGAGGCCGTCTGCTGGTCCAGGACTCCGGCGCCTTCTGCCTGCAGTTCGCGGCGAGATCCGATTCGGACGGTTACCTGTTGGGAGTGCAGGCGACGGCCCCATCGGCGTCGGCCCTGGTCCCGGACGCGCTGACCGCGGTGACGGTCACCTCCGTCCCCGCTCCGTCCGCTGTCGCGGCCGCCGCCTCGATGGCGGCCGTGACCCCCGGCCCGCGATTCGACCGCCACGAGGGCGGTCACCACCACGATGATGACCCGCAGCCGGCTGCGAGCGACGCGGAGCGCGCGGCCCAGGCGGCCGCGGAGACGCGCCTGGACGCGTGGAGCCGGGAGAACCTGGACCCCGCCGCGTCGATCCCCGCCCGTCGCGCTTCGGCGGCGCGCCGTGCGTCACGCCTCGAGCGGATCCGCCCCGCCATGCTGGGCAACGGGCCGAGCGTCGGGGATACCCTCACCCTGCGGGTGCCGGATGGCCGTGCGTCGAACCCGTGCACCACGTTCACCACCATCCGAGCGGTCGTCCGGGTCCTGGGCACGGGCGCGATCCTGGCCGAGGACGTGGCGAATCCCGCCGGCGGAATGACCCTGTCTCAGTACCAGACGCTGAGCGACCGCCTGGACGGCCCCATCCTCGCCACCCTGGCGGATTACTTCGGCCGACCGCCCGACATCGATGGCAACGGCCGGGTCATCGCGGTGTTCACCCGGGAGGTGAACCGCACCTGGTCGGGAGCCACCGCGTTCGTGTTCGGAGGGGACTTCTACCCCCGGTCGGACTCGGCCGGGGCCTTCTCCTGTCCGTCCAGCGACGAGGGCGAGGTGTACTACTCGCGCGCTCCGGACCCGACCGGCGTGTACGGAACGCCCGTGACCGCGGCCTCCCTTCGCGCGCGCGCGCCCCTGATCATGGCGCACGAGATCACCCACATCATCCAGCAAGGTCACCGGTTCTCGGCGGCGGCGCCGTGGATGGCGTCGTGGATGATGGAAGGGCAGGCGGTCCTGGCGCAGGAGGTCGTGGGCCACGCCGTGATGGGGAACGCCCCCGGCCAGGACTACGGACTGCAGGTCGCCTACAGCCACGATGCCGACGGGACCTACTGGTACCGCGAGCCCTTCCAGGGTCTATCGGACTACTTCGGGTACGTGAGCTCGGCCAGCCGGATACCGGATGCGCCGGCGGCTTGCGGCTGGTTGATCAGCGATCCTTCGCCCTGCGACGGGGCCCCGGCCTGGTACGCCGCCGGCTGGGCCTTTCTCCGGTGGCTCTCCGACCGGTTCGGCCCGGAGCTCGGAGGCGAACGTGCCCTCCAGCGTGCACTCATCGACGGCGACGCCTCGGGTTTCGCCAACGTCGAGGCCGTGGTGGGCCGGCCCTGGCGGGAGCTCCTGGCCGACTGGGCCGCCGCGCTCTACCTGGATGATCGCGTGCCGGCGGTCGGGCCCGACCTCGGCCTCGCCAGTTGGGACCTGCACGGGATCTTCGACGCCTACGGGATCAACACCGGCCTGCAGCCCGTGGAGGAGGGCTTCGGCGACTGGACGGTGAGCCAGGACATCCGCTCCGCCTCTTCGGCCTACTTCGAGATGACGGGTCCGGGTCATCCCGGAACGGCGGTGCGCATCGGAGGTGCGTCGGGCGGCGCCCTGCCGCCGGGCCTGCAGGTGTGGGTCGTGCGGCTGCGCTGAACGGCCTTCTAGGACTCTCCGGAGGCGCTCGAGGCCAGCTCTTCGATCAGGCGCTCCGACAGGGGGAGCAGAGGGCCCTCGAGGGCATCGCGCAGGAGGCCGGCGGCCTCGCGCGTGAGGCTGTCGGGATACTCCCGGTCGGCGGTGAAGCGCACCACGTTCCCGGCGTGGAGCGCCGCGAGCTGGCCCTCGTGTCCCTCTCCGGCGGCATTCGCGTCGCCACCGGCGGCCCCGAGGTCGGGCTCGTCCTCCAGGCTGGCTCGCCAGTCCTCGTCCTCCGAGGGGGATGTGCCTTCGCCCTGGAGCTCCGAGAGCGCGACCGGAGGAAGGAGCACCAGCAGCTGGCCCACAATTCCGGGGTACTCCTCGACGCAGCTCAGGCCGACCTGTCGAGGTTCTATGAACAGGTGTCGCAGCCGGTCCAGGGAGCCTTCCACGGCCGCGAACTGTCCGATCGGAACGCCCGTATCCTTCCGGAGGATCTGGACCGACACCGTCCCCTCCGGGACCGGGCGGCCGGGGTCGAGATCGGTGTCCAGGGCGATGCGGTTGCGGGTCCCGACGAACACCACCTCGGGATCGCCCCGTCCGGTGCGGATGTCCCGCGCGTCCCTGTGGGTGGGATCCATGTACGTTCGGCCCAAGTTGCCTCCGTCGTCCGCCTGGTGGTGCGATTCGAACGGGAGGTACACCGACGTGGGCGCGAGGTGCGGATACAACGAAGAAGAGGGGGACGACCCTCGGCCGTCCCCCTCTCCCGTGGAGCCTTTCGGCCCTGTGGATCTCGCTTCGTCAGCCGACCCGCTTCACGAAGAGCAGCTCGGGGCGCCGTCCGTTCCATCGTCGATAGAGCATCGTCGTCTCTCCTTTTTCAGTATCAGGTCGATCGTGTCTCGGTCCGTGCTTCGGTCCACCCTACGGAGCTCGCGTCCTGCGGGTTTCAGGTGATCGGACAGCGTCCTGCCGTCCGCACGGTGGACTCCTGGGGAGCCGGCCATGGGATGCGTGCCAGGGTCACGTCCGTGAGCGTCTCGTGCGGCGCCGTCACCGGGACGAGGCTGGGGGGATCGGGCTCGAGGTGTGCCACACGAGTCGGCTCGAGCCAGGCGCGCACCGCGGGAGGCGCCGGCCACGGCTCGGGCTTCAGCGCCGGCGGGACGATGGCCTCCTGCCATCGCCGCGCGATGTGCCCGGGTGCCTGGATGCCCGGCTCCGCCTCGCGCACCGGCGAGGCTCCCGAGGCCAGGATGTCTACCGCGACCGCCACCGGCGGCCTGGGCCACGGGTGCTCGTGCAGGTCGGGGAGCACGATCCCCTCGACAGGCAGGCGCACGCTCACCGGATCCGGTCGGCAGGGCTCCACCCACAGGTATTGCGATGGTAAGCGACTGCCGAACAGCGAGCGCGCGGCCTCGACCCGGACGCCCGCGTCCTGGACCCCGGCGGGCCGGGTGGCCTGTATGGCCATGGCGACGGGCAGGAAGGCGAGGATCGAGAGGGGGCTGGTGAGTCGACCGAGCTTGCTTCGCGTGGCGTACGGCATGGCGCCCTCCGCATGGCGACGTGGGGTGGACCTGGCACGACCGTTTCTGTCAAATTGGACGTACGGGGAGCCGGCAGGGTTTGATCGGGCGCGACCAACGAGGCGAGGATGCGCCGAATGACCATGAGAATGCGCTGGACGACGGGTCGCGCCGGCGCCGTGGCCACGCGATGGGAGGATGGAGCGTGAGGGAGGTCGAGGAACGGGTGCTGGGGGCGTTGTCTCCCGACTACCTGTTGGACTGCCTGGAGGAGCTGGTCGCGATCCCGAGCCTGTCGGGCGGCGAGACGCCGGCCCAGGAGGCCGTGGCGGGCCGAATGAGGGAGATCGGGCTGGGCATGGACGTGTGGGCGATCGATTTCGAGACGCTCCGGAGCCATCCAGCTTACACGGCCGAGATCGAGAGAGACTCGGGTCTCGGGGTCGTCGGGTCAATGGGGCGGGGCGACGGCCCCACCCTCATCCTCAATGGCCACGTGGACGTGGTCGAGGCCGGGGAGCCGGATCGCTGGACCTCCCCTCCGTTCGAGGCACGGGCCCGGGGCGGCCGCGTGTACGGCCGGGGCACGTGTGACATGAAGGGCGGGCTGTGCTGCGCCCTGGCGGTCGCACGGGCCATCGCCGACGCGGGGGTCGACCTGCAGGGAACGCTGCAGCTCCAGAGCGTGATCGGGGAGGAGGACGGTGGCGCCGGCACGCTGGCCACGCTCGTACGCGGGCACACGGGCCAGGGGGCCGTCGTGCTCGAGCCCACCGGACTGGCGATCGGACCCGCCCATGGCGGCGCGCTGGGCTTCCGCGTCACGGTCCCCGGCCTGGCGGCGCACGGCGCCTTCCGCGAGGAGGGCGTGAGTCCGATCGAGCCCTTCGGGCGTCTCGTAGCCGCGCTGCGCGAGCTGGAGGCGGAGCGCAACCGCGACGTGTCCGATCCCCTGTTCGCGGACGACGCGCTACCCTTCGCCCTGGCGATCGGCCGCGTACGTTCGGGGATCTGGGCCTCCACCGTCCCCGAGTCGCTCCAGTTCGAGGGGAGGCTCGGCTTCCCCCCCGGAGAGGATCCCGAGCACGCTCGACGGGCGTTCGAGGCCGCGGTGTCGTCCGCGTCGGCCGACGACCCGTGGCTGGCTCGGAACCCGCCTGTCGTGGAGTGGTCCGGCGCGCAGTTCGGGGCGGCCCGCACGGACCCGGACTCTCCCGTCGTGCGCACACTGGAGGCGGCGTTCGGGGAGGTGACGCAGACGCTGCCGCTCGTGCGAGGGATGCGCTACGGCTCGGACATGCGCCTCCTGGTCGCGGTGGGGGGCATTCCGACCGTGCATTTCGGACCCGGCGATGTGCGTGATGCGCACCGGCCCGACGAAAACGTTCTCGTCGAGGAGCTCATCACCGCGGCCCGGGTAGTCGCCGTCGCGGCGCTGCGCTTCTGCGGCGTGGCGGGGGGATGAGGGGGCACCGTTCGGCTTGCGCTTGTGAACCGCGAATCCGAAATGTGCTTCGGAAGGGAGCTACAGCGTTAACCTGCCCCAGATCCTCCCATCGCTACGGTCAATCGTAGCCACGAATGTCTGCCTCCTTGACCGAGCTTTACCAAGCCGGTCCGTCTCCATGTCGTGGACAATGATGTGCTGGTGGTGCCCTGAGTGCGATTCCGGTCTGCGCGGCGGCTGAGCCGCGGTGCCTTGATGCGGTGCTGCAACAGGGCTCGATTTTGGGGCATCACGCATAGGCAAGGCGGTCCGGGCTCCATCGCTCCTGACCACAGGTCCTGTCCAGATCGAAAGACGTGCCTTGATAAGGCTTTTCACGGTAACCGGAAGGTGACCTCCAACCGGAAAGTAGTGGGCCCCGTGCTGCGGCACGGGATTTTCGGTTGCGGATGGACTCGAATCTCCCTTCTGAGTGGCCTAACGCTGTGCCACCGTCTCATGGGATTCAGTGGAATCCTCTTGCGCTTCTCGGACCTGGAGTCGCCTTCCGTGACCAATGTGCCTCAACCACCAGTGAAGGGAGGCGGGAGCGACTTTCCGGCGGATGTTCGCCCTCGCTCCTACCTGCAGCGTGCCCCGCTCGGAAACACGTCCGGACTCGATCCGAGAGACGTGGCCTCGGTGTTGTGGCGTCGACGGTGGATCGTTGCCGCTGGGTTCTTCGGTGTCATGGCCGCCGTGGTCACTGTAACACTGCTTCTACCGAAAAGATACGAGTCTTCCGCTTCCTTTCTCGTGGAGCCTCGAGGCAACCCAGGAAGCGGTGCCGCCCTGGACGTGCTCCAGCGCATGGACCGGGTACAGAATACCGAGACCGAGGTCTCCTTGCTCACTGGACGACGCGTGGTAGAGCCGGTCGTCGAACGCCTCAAGCTCAACGCCAGTTTCGAGACCTCCGGAAGGTGGGTCGCGCCAGATTCTGTCCTCGACGGCTTCGAGGACTCCCGAAACGCGGTGTCCGGAGTCTACTTACTCAAGTGGTCGAACGGGGAATATCGAGTCCTCAGTGATGCATCGAAGCAGGTATTGGCTCGTGCCGAACCTGGAGAGCGACTCGGCTTCGCCAATGTGAGCTTTCGAGCACCTTCAAAGGGGTCCGCGACGACTGGGAGACTCCGTATCCTGCCCTTCGCTCAGGCCGTTGACGAGACGAGGAGCCACCTCGAGGCCAAGCCGGTCGAGCAGCAAGCGGACCTGATCAATCTCACGTGCACCGGTCCCACACCGGCGTCATCCCTGGCTCTGTGTGGGAGTGTATCCGACAGTTACTTGGAGTTGCGGTCGGAGCTCCAGCGCGCGGAAGCATCAGCGGCGGCCAGCTTTCTTCAGGACCAGGTCGTCCAGGTCCATTCACAACTGTCGACTGCGGAAGACAGCCTCCAAGCGTACGAAGAACGGGGCCGTGCAGTGGCGCTCAAGGAGCGGGCCAATGAGGAAGTCAGGCAATATGCAGATTTGCGGGCACAGCGAGAGCAGTTGTCCGCCGAGCACCAAGCTCTGGCGTCTTTGATCGAGCAGATCCGAAGCGGCGATGCGGATCCTTCTGCGTATAGGAAGCTGGCGAGCTTCCCGACGTTTCTTAAGAACCAGAACAACGTGGTGGCTACGTTAGTCGAGAGCCTTGTGGAGCTTGAGAATCGCCGGAGCGACCTTGCGGTTAAGCGCAAGGATGCGAACCCTGAACTGGCAGCCTTGAACGCCCGGATCGTGCAGATTGACGACCAGCTCCTTTCAGTGGCGATGAGTTACGACCGCTCTCTACAGGCTCAGATCCAATCTCTCGGACAGGCTCTTGAAGACCACGGCCAGGAGCTCTCCACCATACCGGTCAAGGAGATCCAGGTCTCGAGACTTCGCCGTCAGGTCAATGTGCTAGAGAAGCTATATCGATTCCTTCAGACACGGCTCCAAGAAGCTCAGGTTGCCAAGGCGGTAAAGCTCCCGAACGTGAGGATGGTCGACAGGGCATCGCTGCCCTACAAGCCCTCCTTCCCGAACACGCCACTTAACCTCGTTCTCGGAGCGGTTCTCGGACTGGGCATGGGCCTCCTTGGGGCTCTGTGGCGGGAGTATGCGGATGACAAGCTTCGGGACCGGGATGAGGTCGAGGGAGCCGGAATCCCAGTCCTCACCATGGTTCCGCGTGTTCGAGGGCCGGTCGCGGAGGTAATCACAGTCGAGGAAGGGAAGACCGCGATCGCCCCGCCAAGAGAGAACGGAAAGTCAAGGACGGACCGGGTAGCCGAGGAGGCTTTTCGGAGCCTGGCCTTCGAGCTCGAGGCAGCTGCTCGAAGGATCGAGAACGGAGATCTTCGATCCGTCGCCATTACGAGCTCGGGTCGCGCGGAAGGAAAGACCTTCTGTGCATGCAATCTCGCTGTCCAGGCTGCCTGGCTGGGGAAGCGGACGCTGCTTGTGGACTCGGACGCACACGCGCAGGGGGTTTCCCGTTGGCTGAAGCTGGCAAGAGGTCGAATCGGTCTGGGTGAGGTGCTACGCGAGGGCGCCGATCCCAATGTGGCTATCCAGACGATCAGCGTGGGTGGGGGCCAGACTCTCGACGTTCTGCAGTCTGGAAAGCCCCATCGCCGGTCTGCGTGGCTTCTGAGTCCGTCGCTCAAGTCGCTGATCATGACAATGAGCACCCGGTACGACCTGGTGGTCATCGACACGCCGCCCCTCAACGTGTTGAGTGATGCTGCGCAGGTGGCCAGCGCCGTAGATGGCGTGATTGTAGTGGTTCGAGGTGGGGTCACGGAGCGCAATGGATTTGACCTGACAATGCAGAGGCTTGAAAGGGCCGGGGGGCGACTGGTCGGGGTCGTACTGAATGATATCGATTTGCCAGACTACTATACGAGCTACAGCGGAGTGACTGAGTGAACTCCTGTGGTGACTGCACCGACTCCCAGACTCCGGCGACCATCCTAGTTCGGTCCCGGATTTTGCGACTGCGTAGCTTGATCGCGGCTCTGGCAGTCGGGTTGGGTGCGATGGGATGCGCGTCCGGCGGTCCGCCGCCTGATGGGCTGGCACTAGTGACCAACATGTCTTCGCCGGGTGCGACACCCCTTGAGCCTGGTGACGCCATCCAAGTGTCCTTCTCTCGAGAGTCCGATCAGAGCGGGCAGTACGAAATCGACGAGGCCGGCCGGGTTTCCCTTCCGTTCCTCAATGTCTGGAACGTGAGGGGCATGGCACCGGACAGTCTTCGAACCACGCTTCTAACTGCCTACCATGCTCAGCTTCGCAATCAGACGATTGAGGTCCGTCTCTTACGGAGAGTCCGCGTGCTGGGGGAGGTGCAGAAGCCGGGTCTCTATCTAGTCGACGGAACCATGACCCTCGCTGACTTGGTGGCCAAGGCTGGCGGAGCTACGGGTAATGGCAACCTAGAGCACGTGCGGGTCTATCGAGGCGCGAAGAGGACCCAAGCCGATCTGCGAACCGGTGCGTCGGCGTTTAAGGAGCTCCACTCGGGCGATCAGGTCTACATACCCGAGAAGAGTTGGCTCTCTCGGCACTCCGCGACCGTCATCGGCGCCGTGATATCAGCGGCGGCGGGCCTGGTTGTTGTTCTGACGCACTGACATGTCCTCACTTTCGAGTGCAGTCGCGGTCAGGCTGCTGGTGGTGATGGATCTTCTGGGGCTTCTCGTCGCCACGCTCGTTGCGACGCTGGGCTTCTTGCCCGAAGTCAATGCGCGAACGGTCGGGGACTTCCTGTCCCTAAGATTGAAGATCCAGAACGGCCTGCTCACCCTCTTATTGCTAGCTGGCTGGTTCCAAGTCTTTCAGGTACTGGACTTGTATGAGGAAAGGGTCTGGAGCAATCCCCTGGATTCTATCGGCCGTCTAACTCTGGCCGCCGGATCGACGGTAGTCCTCTTCACATTGGTAGCTTTGGTCTTCCACATCCCAATGGCAACGCCGCTGTTTGTCGCCATCTTCGGTGCGATCTCCCTTCTCTTTCTGGTCGGAGACCGTGTCCTACTGGCGCGAATCGTGGCTCCCATATTTTCCCGGGGCACGAGGAGCACCTCGTACTCATTGTGGGAAGTGGCCGACGTGCGGCAGAGGCTGAATCGCGCCTTAAGGCTCAAGCTGGAACCCATCCTCGGATCATCGGGTTCGTCAATGAGCATTGGGAAGGGGTCGATGAAATGAAGGCGCTAGGCTACGAGTTCTTGGGAAGCCTAAGCGACTTTTCTAGAATCATTAGCGAGCGGGTTGTCGACGAAGTGGCGTTGTGCCTCCCCCTTCGATCTCGCTACTCCGAAGCCCGGGAGATTCTGAGGGATTCTGAGCAGCAGGGGATCTCGGTGACAATGCCTGGAGCCGTGTTCGATTCATCCGTGGCCACGGCGATCGTCAAGTCGAACGGCGGAGATCCATATATCGCATACCATACTGCGGGCATTGGGTCCGCGGGGGCGATGGCGAAGCGCGCCATGGACCTCGTGTTGGCGACTCTAGCTCTGGTCGCAGCATCTCCACTGTTCCTGATTCTCCCCATGCTCATCCGGCTCAATTCGCCCGGACCTGTGTTCTTCGTGCAGGATCGGCGAGGTCTTCACAAGCGAGTCTTTAGAATTGTGAAGTTCCGGACTATGTATGAAGATGCCGATCGCTGTATCGAGCAGTACCTGCACCTGAATGAGGAGGACAGAGAGGCCTTCAAGATCCGAAATGACCCGCGAATCACTGGGATCGGGTCACTGGCTTCGGCGGACGGGTCTCGACGAGTTACCGCCGTTTCCTGAATGTCCTAAAGGGCGACATCGTATCGGTGGGCCCACGACCGCTCTTCAACTTTGAGTTTGCGAGGGTGACGGAGCCGCAATTCTGCGGCGCCAGAGTGTGAAGCCTGGGATAACGGGGCTGTGGCAGGTCAACGGCAGGAATGACATCGCATTCGTTGCTCGAATCGAGCTGGACCTGCGCTACGTGGATGAATGGAGTCTGTGGTTGGATATCAAGGTCCTCTTCAAGACAATTCCGGCGGTCTGCGCACCGGAAAGGGGGCAATGTGAGGAGCGCTCCCGACGTGACCGTGGTTATCGTCAACCACAACACCGTCGAGGATCTGAGGCGCTGTTTCACCTCTCTTCGGGAATCCGAGCACACGTGCAGCTTTGAGATCCACGTCGTCGACGGCGTCCTCCCTCACACCGATGGTGGCTCAGGACGAATGGTGCGCGAGGAGTTTCCCGACGTCCGCTTGCGGTGAACACAGGAACGTCGGTTTCGCGAAGGGCAACAATCCGGTGGTTCCCGAGGCCAGTCGGTCCGAGTTCGTTTTACTGCTCAATCCCGATACGATCGTGTACGATCATGCACTGAATACAAGTCTCGTCGAATTTCTGAGGCGGTCGCCAGACGTGGGGATGGCGACGTGTCGGTTGGTGCAGGAGGAGGGCACGCCTGGATCTAGCCTGTCGGCGGACCTTCCCGAACACGTTGAATGGATTGTGTCGCGCCTTGGGCCTGGCGGAACTCTTCCCCAAGTCGCCGACCTTCGCGCGCTACAACATGAGTACCTCAATGAAGATGCACTGGCCGAGGTCAATGCAATAGACGGAGCGCCATGGGGGGGGGGGGGGGGAGAGACCATGGAGCAAGGAAAAACGACGTACGCGGAAACCCACGATCATCCATTTCAAGGGGCGCAGCAGCCGGAAGAACAGTGACGCAATGATAAGGGCGTTCTCGAGTGATGGAGATATTGTCCGGAAAGGTGTACCGACCGCGCTACAATCCTCTAGCCTATGCATCGACGATTTTCGGAATGATCTGGAAATGGTTGGCTCTAATGAGGAACGCGATTCGATCTGAGGGACGTAAGCGGGTTCGTCCGTGAGTGAGCGCGAGCGGCTAGGAGGGTTCGATGCCACCTTGACTGGGGATGTGTTGCCCATGTTGGGGCTCGGTCTGGTTGCTGGAGGCGTGTTTCTCGCCATCGAGTGGCTGGCCGGCTGGCAAGCGGCAATCGTGGCGTTGATAGGGCTTGTAGCGCTCGGCGGCGCTTTCTCTCGCTCGAGTTCGGAGTCGGTCTCCTTCTGGCCCTCGTGATTCTTTTTGGCCGAGGTATTCTGTTCACGGTCGAGGTACCGTTCCTCGGTGGAGGCCTGAAACCGACGGACCTGATTCTCGTGAGCGTCATCGCGGGCTGGCTCACACGGTCTTCGGTTTCGAGGAAGGCCGCGCGACGCCTTCCCCCTGCCGCCGCGACCTGCTTCTCGTGTTCGTGGGGTGGGCGGTGGTGAGCGCCTTTCTGGGCATGGCCCGAGGTAACTACTACAAGGACGGTCTCCTGGAGTTGAGACCGCTGCTCGTTTGGCTCCTCTTATTCCCATGGTCAAGGAATTGAGTGTGGCCAGCGTTCGGCGGCTGTTCTGGCTCGTCGTGGTGGTGGCGGTCCTGGCCGGCATCCGAGCGATCGTGCTCTATGTACTCGGCCGCGGAGCGCCGGCGAGCTCTACGGGGGGTGGCGTTCGGATCAGGAGCGTCGGTTTCGCCTACCTCCTGTTCGCATTACTTCTTTGCCTCAGCGCCTTTATGGCCGATGCGGGGAAGAGAGCCCGGAGCGCAATCCTCGGACTCATAGCGCTAGGCGGTCTGGTCGTGACCTTCCAGCGCATGCGGCTATGGCCCTTGCCGTGGCAATGGTACGGTCCTCTGGCTCGCGGGTATCTCGAGCGCCGAAGGATATTGGGCTACGGGGCCCTATGTCTGGCCGTAGGTGGTGCGGTTTACACTTTGACTGCCACAGCTGGCTCTAGCATACCGAACCCGATCACGGCTCTTGCCGGTCGCTTGAGTCGATTGGCCGGTTCCACCAGGACGTATCGGCCATCCATAGGCTCCGGGAATGGCATGCGGTGGCCGGCCAAGTCGCATCGGCGCCGCTTCTGGGAAACGGTCTGGGAACGCGGGATCAGTTCTGGAGCCCAATGTACAACCCGGTCACTCATCCAATGGGATACCTGAGCAACGACTTCTACATTCACAACAGCTATTTCTGGATCGCCGATAAGCTGGGGATTCCTACGTAATGGTGTTCGTCACACTGGTGGGCTTGGTGGGCCGCGAGGCGCTGGCCGGCCTGCAGCGCAATCGTGTGAGCATGGCCGAGCGAACGCTCCTGTTGGGCATGGTCGGTTGCCTCAGCGCTTGGTGCGTCATTTCGTTCTTTGGTCCAATGTTCACAACGGACAGCATGGCGCCGTTCGTCGCGCTATGCTTCGGAGGAGTGTTCGTCGTCGGAATGCGGTTGCGCCCCGTGGCTCCCGGAGATGCGTGTCACCGTGAGGCTCCTTCTCTTCGATTGGACGGACGGCGGCCATCACAGACGCTACCTCCGCCGCTTCGCCAGTGCTCTCCAGAACCGTGTCGAGCTCGTCATCGCGGCCCCTGAGGCGGTGTGTGCTGGAATGGCCGATTGTCGTGTGGCTTTCCATCCAATTTCAGATTCGCGGCCCATGGTCGATAGTGAGCGACCACGCGGACGCCAGCATAGAGAGTTCGCCGCCCGAGAGCTCGGACACCTTCTCGCGCCCTGAGCGAGGTTGGACCCGATCTGGCAGTTCACATGTACGGTGACCCTGTTTTGCGCTGGCTGGTTTCTCACGAACAACTATCCACGCCTCTCATCCTCTGCATCTTCTTCTATCGCTCCCACTATCCTACCGCCTTCGGGGACTGGCTGGGAATCAAGGAGTATGCCCGGGCCGTGCACCAGGCATATCTGCTGCGCCAATGGCACACTCGTGGAGACTGCGCGGGAGTGTTACTTACCGATCCGGTTGCAGTGAGACGGTTACGTAGGCGTCACAGGCGTCACATACATTGGCTGCCCGAGCCCCCCGTTCCAACCGGCACCAGTCGGCCTGACTGGAAGGAGCGGAGAGGTTGTGTGCTCTTCGGCGCACTGGCCCCGAGGAAGGGAATCGAGCGCCTGGCACGAGCAGCAGTGAATGGCGACCTAGAGGAAGAGGTCGTTCTAGCCGGAGCCGTGGAGCCCGGATTCGAGGATCGCTGGGGAAGCTGGTGGAGGGCATGCGCCAGGCAGGAGTACACGTGGATCTCCGGGACAGGTGGCATGGCGAGGATGAGGCGCTTGAGTTGCTAGGTCAGGCTCGCTGTGTCGTCTTGCCGTATCCGAGGCACTACGGCATGTCGCGGGTGCTGCTGGAGGCCGCAAGCGTTGGTACGCCGGTCGTCGCTGAAGACTTCGGACTCCTTGGACACCTGGTTCGTTCGCAGGGACTCGGACGCGCCGTAGATACGGGCGATCCTCGGTCTCTCTCCCGAGCTATCGCCGAGATCGAAAGCGGAGGAGCTGATCCGGAGCGGGAGCGCCGGCTCACCGCGTTTGCCGCGCAGTGCTGCGAGACGCGGTTTGCCGCAGCTCTGTCTGCTGCGCTCGGATTGGACCCGCGCTCGATATCGGGTGCACTCTGCGTGAACGTGGAGGCGAGGCCATTGATTCGACCTTGCCCGGGCGAGTGCCGTTCACCGTAGGCGACAGGCTGAGCAGTTGCGAGGAGACTGGAGAATGAGTACAGCCTTGGTCACAGGTTCGGCAGGCCTCATCGGATCGGAGGCGTCGCGTTACTTCCACGCTGGTGGCCGACGGGTGGTCGGCATCGACAACGATATGCGTGCAAAGCTGTTCGGAGGCGAGGCATCGACAGCCTGGATTGCCGAAGATCTGAGTCGAAGTCTGTCGCGTTATCGACACGAGAGTCTGGACATCCGGGACGCTGAGGCCGTGGACGGCCTCCTAGCGGAGTTGGGTACGAGCGTGGATCTAATCATCCATACGGCGGCCCAACCCTCCCATGATTGGGCAGCACAGGATCCGATGACCGACTTCTCCATAAACGCTAAGGGCACTCTGGTGCTGCTGGAGGCGGTCCGTCGTCACGCGCCTCAGGCGACTTTCATCTTTACCTCGACTAACAAGGTATACGGAGATACACCGAATCGTCTGCCGTTCGTTGAGGAGGAGACGCGCTGGGAGTTGCCCGAGGATCACGAATGGTACGGTGGGATTCCCGAGACAATGAGCATCGATCACACGAAGCATAGTCTATTCGGGGTCTCGAAGGTAGCGGCGGACCTTCTCGTGCAGGAGTACGCTCGCTATTTCGGTCTCAACACGGTGGTGTTCCGGGCAGGTTGTCTCACGGGACCGGCTCACGCCGGCGCTGAGCTGCACGGCTTTCTCGCCTACCTGATGAAGTGTGTGGTAACGGGGACTCCATACACGGTCTATGGCTACAAGGCGAAGCAAGTACGTGACAACATACATGGTGCGGACCTCGTTCGTGCTTTCGATCTGGTCTCAGAGGCACCTCGACGAGGAGCTGTCTACAATATCGGTGGCGGACGCTGCAGCAACTGCTCCATGCTCGAGGCTATCGGTTTGTGTCAGGAGATTGCGGGTCGGAAGCTGACGTGGACCTATGACGAAGAGCATCGGATTGGTGATCACATCTGGTGGATTAGTGACCTGTCCAGCTTCCGCGCCGACTATCCGGGGTGGAAGCTCGACTACGCGCTCGAGGACATTCTCCGCGAGATATTCGAGGCGAACGTCGGGCGCTGGTCGGCCGAGCATGCGAGGACGGGGGGGGGGTGAAGTGTCTGATCTTGACTCCTTATGTCCCGTATCCACTCGACGCGGGAGGTAAGGTTCGAATCTACCACCTTCTCGCGGGCCTAGCGAGACGTCATGAGATTAATGTGCTGGCGCTTGACCTGAAGGGCGCAAGCGGGCCAGCCGACCTACGGCGGCTGGAGTCCCTGGGTCTCCGGGCCGAGAAGGCGATCCAGGTGAGAGGCCGCCTCTCGGCCGTGGGGAGGGCCGTGGCGAGACGTTCGTCCGTCTATAACGCGCTTCACTTCAGCCGCGAATACGCCGCCGCGCTTCGACGGAAGCTGAACGAGAGCCGCTTCGACCTTGTTCAGTGTGAATTCCACTACATGGCCCAGTACCGGGACCTCTTTCCCCCGGCCCAACCATGGGTCCTAGACGCGCACAACGTGGAGGCTCGTGTGAGCGAGACGCTGGCTCGAGTCGCTGCACGCCGGTGGGACGTCCTCTATCACTTGTATGCGCGCCGAGAGCGCGCTCGCAAGGGTCGCGAGGAGCGAAGCGCCTGTCGCGCTGCCCACCACGTACTCGCGGTCTCTGAACCCGATCGGCGGCGTCTCCTCGACATGGTGCCGGAGGCGAGAGTCTCGGTGGCTCCGAACGGAGTCGATACAGCGAGCTTTAGACGTCCGGGAGACGTTCCCGAATCCTTGTTTCCGACCGGAGTCTTTGTCGGAGCCCTCCGGTATCGTCCGAACAGCGACGCCGTCGAGTGGCTCTGCCGGGATATCCTACCGCGCATCCGACGAGAGATCCCGGACTTTCGATTAGTAGTCGTCGGAGCCGACGCTCCGCGCCAGATTGAGGACCTGGCCACTGAGGATTCGGCAATCCAGTTGACGGGACGAGTGCCCGACGTGCGGCCCTATCTTGCCAGAGCCACGGTTGTCCTCGTCCCTTTGAGGGCGGGCAGCGGGACCCGGCTCAAGATCTTGGAGAGTCTCGCTATGGAATCCGCGGTTGTTACGACCGAACTGGGATGCGAAGGCATCGAAGTCACGGACGGAGAGGACCTTCTCATTGCCAATACCCCATCTGACTTTGCCGGAAAGGCCATTGAAGTGTGCCGGAATCCGGAACTCAGGCACAAGCTAGGGTCGAATGGACGTTGTCTCGTGGAGCGTCGTTACGATTGGGCACAGGCCGTGGACCAGGTCGATCAGATCTGGCGCGAGGTCGCCGCGCGAAGCGATTCTGCGAGAGCGGTGTGACCCCCCCAAAGGCCGTGGAGCCTCGCACGTCCCTCGTCCTGACGGTTCGAAACGAAGCCAGCTCGTTGCCGGCCTTCCTGGCTTCGCTGGATGGACTCGTGTGTGGGCCCAGCGAGGTCATCATCGTCGACGGCGGGTCGACCAATGCGACCATGGACTTGCTGCGTGAGTTTGTGGCAATGCGACCCTACGTGGGGGTCCTGCAGGCCGACGGTGCCACCATCTCCCAGGGCAGGAACATCGCGATTGGGCAAGCGAGGGAATCCGTTGTCGCGGTCACGGATGCCGGCACCCTCCTCGCTCCAGACTGGCTTGAGCTCCTGGTGCGGCCGCTGCGTGAAGAGCCCAAAGTGGACGTGGCGGCCGGATTCTATGAGGCTGGCGGGGAGACTCGGCTGGAGCGCTGCATCCCCACCATCATCACGCCCAACTCCAGATGAGATCCTCGGACGTTTCTTCCGTCCAGTCGTTCGATTGCGTTCCGGCGAGAGTGGTGGGAGCGCGTGGGCGGGTATCCTGAGTGGCTGCTCTACTGCGAAGACCTCGTCTTTGATATGGCACTCAGGTCCGCTGGGGCGCGCTTCGTATTTGTGCCCGAAGCCCGGGTCACCTGGCGGGCACGGTCAACGCTGAGGGCATACGCCCGACAATACTTTCACTATGCGAGGGGAGATGGGCACGCCCTGCTATGGACGGCTCGACATGGGGTGCGCTACGCCGCATACGCCGCGGGCATCGCACTCCTGATCCTGAGTCCGGGTCAGCCCGTTTTGCTCCTCGTACTGCTGGCTGGGATTGCCCTCCATCTGGGCAGGTTTGTTCGCCGTGTCTGGAACCGGCAGTGGCGAGGTGGGCTCTTGGATCGTCTGGTTTGCTATGGGCTTACGGTCCTCGTCGTACCGATCGGCGATATATCGAAGATGCTCGGATACCCGGTGGGTCTGGTCGAGAGGTGGTTGGCTGGTGGCCCACCCGGGCTGCGTCGGCGGTTCTCGGGGGTCAGCGAAGTGCTGGAGGTCGGTCCGTCCCGGTCGGTTGTCAGGAAGCCGGATCGAGCGGCAGGTCTGAGTCACAGAAGTGAAGATCGGTGAAGACGTCAGCGTCCGAAGTCAAGTCTGGGTCCGCTAGCGTCGGTGGCGGCGAGGGACTCCGGATCGCGCACGTCCAACCGCTCTCCCTAGACCTATTCGGTCACGATGATACGGATTTCGGCACCGGGGCCAAGTACTTCCTGACCCACATCGCGGCGGCCCAGAGACGAGGGGGTGACGAGCCGACGGTGCACCTGCTCACGACGGGAGAGCCTAAACGACTTCAAGTTCGGAACGTTGACGTCTACTTCCACCAATGTGTGCAGCCGCCTGCGTGGCTCGGTGTGCAGAGGCGCTTCGCTCGCCAGATCAGTCCGTCAATGGTGGCCGCTATCCGCTCTGGTTCGGCTGACATAGTCCATTTCCATGGTTGTCGTTCTATTCAGGTCATGTATGCGTTGGTGGCATGGAGGGCACACCGGGAGGGCCTGCCATTGGTGGCGCAGGACCACGGTCCTCGATCGGTCGGACCGTTCGTGGGTGCACTTCAGTCCTATGCCTACAGGCATACGGCTCGCTTCTTGGCGGCGAACGCGGCAGCCGAATGGAATTGCAGGCGCGTGGGATATCCTCATCGAGGATCGTTCGCAGTCCCAATGGTGTGGATTCGCGCACGTTTCACCCTTCTCGTGAACTACGAGAGCGTCCCCATGATCCGTTTCGCGTTCTGGCTGTGTTCAGACTGTGGCCTGACAAGGACCAATGACGGTTGTCGAAGGTCTGCGCCGCCTGGCTGCGGGCACGAGCGTCCAGCTGACTCACGTCGGCGGCGGTCCAATGGAGAGTGAATTCTGCCGCGCGGTTGAGGAAGCGTCCATTCCTGGCGAGTTCTTGGGCCGGCTGTCTCAAGAGGAACTCGCGAAGTTGTACCGAAGGTCGAATGCGCTGGTGTTATCGTCACTCCGTGAGGGATTCAACCAAGTCACTATTGAAGCCATGGCGAGTGGACTACCAGTTGTGGCCACGAATGTCGACGGCATACGCAATGGAGTCGGAGGCGCTGGCATTCTCTTCGAACCGGGAGATGCGGACGCTCTCTCAGGGGCACTGCGCAAGCTCATCGAAAGCCCGGACGAGTGGCGTAGATACCGCGCGGCCGGGCTGCAGAGATCGAAGCGGTTTCGGTGGGATCCGATAGCAGCGCGTCTGCACGAGGTGTACTTGGAGGCCCTCGGACAAACGCCGACGGAGACTTGAGACTAGGGTAGCCGAACTTTGACCGAGCCTACTGGCGCTGCCGCCGAGGTGGCCGACCGACTCGGGTCCTCCGCCGTCCGAAATCTCGGATGGCAAGGACTATCTACTGTGACGGTGCAGGTACTCCAGGCGGCCGTCACGCTGCTCGTGGCGTCCCGCATGTCCCCAGGCGTTCGCGCTCGTCGGTATCGCCTCGGTTGTGTTCAACTTGCAGTTTCTGGTCCGGGAGAGTCTCGGCCTGGGGCAGGCTCTGATCTATGTCGAGGACGATGGTCTCCTCCAGGAGGCGGTCAATGGTTCGTTCCTGGTCACGGCTGGTCTCGGCTGCCTCATTGCTTCGGTCACGTTCGCAGGTGCTCCGCTCTTTGCCAAGCTATTCACCCTAGGCTTCATTCGGTCCGACGTGGCGAACGTGGTTCGAGTGATCAGCTTGTTCCTGCTTTTCGTCGCCGTTGGCCACATTCCCCAGTCAGTGCTCGAGCGGTTCCACGATTTTCGGACTCGCGCAGTGGTCGAGATGGCAGCCGTCGTGACCTACGCGGGGGTGGCGGTTGTGCTCTTGCAGGTTGGTTTGGGCGTGTGGAGCATAGTCTTGGCTCGGCCCGCGCAAGGGGCCGTTCTCGCAATTGGGTGCTGGATCGCGACCCCCATAAAGCCGAGAATCCCTCCCCGCATTCATCGAGGAACCCTGGGTGCTCTCGTCCGATATGGGCGGTTCTTGGGAGGCGTGAGCGTTCTGGGCTTCGCAATGTCGAGCTTGGACAACGTGATTATGGGATGGCTTGCGGGAGGCGTCGCGCTCGGTGCGTACGCACTCGCCTATACGGTGACTAACGCGGCGCCGACCTTGATAACTCAGACCGTGAACAAGGTGTTCTTTCCGCTGTTTTCGCGATTCAGGAAGGACAGGGAGGCTCTGTCTCTGGGCTTTGCGGGGGCAGTTCACTGGGCGTCGGTAGCCATTCTGCCGGCCACCGTCGGGCTGCTCACGGTTGTACCCAATGCGCTGGTAGCTCTCTTCGGTCCGGAATGGCGGGCAGCGGGGGCCTTCGTGACGGTGCTGGCATTGTATGGCTTGGCCCGGACTGTGGGCACGCTGGGTAATTCGCTCCTGGCCAGCGTCGGGAGGCCGGAACTCACCTTCTGGGCGTCGGTCGTCGCTGTCGGCGTATCGCTGGCACTTCTCTGGCCGCTCAGCCAGTTCGGCGCCGTCGGAATCGTCTGGGCCTACACCCTGGGTCAGCTTGCCTCGGCGATCTTCTCGATCGCCCACACCCGTCACTGGTGGATCCGCCGCCTGGCGACCAATCTGGGACCGCCTCTCGTAGTCACACTGCTGTCTTTGCTGGTCGGGCTCTTGGTCGGCCGAGCATTACCAGGAGGCGACACCCGCGACATCGGTGCAATGCTCGCGCTCGGATTCTGCTATCCTCCGCTGCTGTGGCTTATCGACGCAAGGTTCCGCGCCTCTGTAGCTGGACTCATGGGGAGGGAACGGACTCCCGGCCAACGGTGGCTTTCGCTGTGGGAAGATAAGGTGAGATGTGAGGATGATCCGGCTCGAGACGCGCGTTGCAATGACGACCCGGATTGCGAGCGAGCTGGGAAGGAGCGTCCACTACGGATCTGCTATTTCGGGTTCTTCGATCCCGGCTATCCTCGCAATGCAATCCTACGTCGGGGCCTCGAAGCCAAACGCAATGTAGAACTCGTCGAATGCAGGGTGCCGGCTGGCCTAGAGCCCGGACACTATCGAGGCGAGGGCATGCAGGGCTTCGGGTTGCGCCGGCTCCTTTTCGAAGTCGATGACCTGGGTCGAACCGTCCGCCGAATCGTGTATCTGACGCGGTGCTATCTACGTCTTCCGAAGCCCATCAATGCTATCGTCGTAGCAGAATTCAATCAAGGCGCGGTACCACTCGCGAAAGCGTTGGGGGTGCTTTCGGATACGCCGGTGATTGCAGACTTCCTAGTGTCTCTCTACGAGGAGGCCGTGCTTCTCCGGAAGACTCTGAGGCCCGGTCGACCTCGCGCTCGTTACAGACGGCTCATCAATGCGCTCACCGTCAAGTTCGCAGACCGGTTGATCTTGGATTGCGAACCCCAGATAGACTTCTATGATCAGCTTTTTCCAGGTTTGGCGGCGAAGGCTGCTGTTGTCCCGATCGGTGCGCCGACGTGGGATTTCCCCGTCGTCCGGCTCAGGTCTCGTCGCGCTGCAGACCCATTCCGGGTCATCTTCTATGGCTTCGTTACCCCGTTGCACGGCCTGGACACGATTCTCCGGGCGGCGGACGCTCTTGCTAGAGACGGACGGTTTGAGTTCGAGATAGTGGGCGCAGGATCACTCTACGATCAACTTTGCAGTGATTTCCAGGATGTTCCAAGCGTTTCGTGGCGAGGAGCCATGCCGGTCGCCGAACTGCGCCGCGCGATCGCTTCCTCGGACGTATGTCTCGGCTTGTTTGGACAGGACGCTCGCGCTTCGAGAGTCGTGCCCAACAAGGTTTGGCAGGGTCTGTCGATGGGCCGTCCGGTGGTGACAGGAGACGGCCCCGGACCGCGTAGCATTTTCGGCGATGGAGAGCACTTGCTTCTGGTGCCGTTGGGCGACCCGGAGAGTCTTGCAGCAGCCCTGAGGTTGCTCGCCAATGATCCGGATCTGGCTGCCCGTCTGGCTCAAGCCGGCTGTGATCTGGTGCGGAGCCAGTTCACCAGCACGCCCTTGGCCTGCCGCCTGGTGAGGTTGGTGAGAGACTTGGCCCAAGAGAGGACAGTTGGCGTGGGTTGAAGGGACCGGACAATGCTGCAGGTTGATGGTTGCTCAGCCACCCGCCACGGCTTGTTTGAAGCTCTCTGCGGCTGGCTTGGGCGAGAAGTCGGATCGAAACAGTCCGTAGTAGTACGTCGGGGGTCGATCATAGTCGAGGAAGTATGTGGCGAGCGTGACATACGGGAACTGACGAGTGAGCATCGCTATGGAGGCGCCCACGTATTCCGCCTGTTGGGCCTCGCTGACTTTGGCGGTGGACCAACCCCATTCGGTCACCCATACGGGGCGGTTCCCCCGTCCGTGGTCGAGCATCGCCTCGTGGATGAGTTGGATATCGGTGAAGTTGTTCTCGTAGGGAATGACGATGTCGGGAGCCTGCGATTGACCCGGGTACGGATGTACGGCGACGGCGTCCGGATCGAGCCCGAGCCCGTACAGAGATTCCAGGAAGGTCCGTCCATTGATGTCCTGCCCTCCGGCGCAGCATGGACTTGAGAGACCGCCCAGCGCGATCTCGGCGGTCGGATCTTCGGACCGAATGGCGTCGTAGGCCGTATGATACCAGCGCGCGTACCTGGCTGGGTCGGGGGCCGGTCGCCAGAAATTGTGCAAGTTGGGTTCGTTCCACATCTCCCAATAGTGAACCCGACCGCGGTAGCGATGGGCCGCGGCCCGAAGGAAGTCGGCGTAAGAGGTGAGCCAGCGCTGGAAGGCGCTGTCGGCCGTTGGAACGTAGGCCCAGTGGTCCGGCACCGTATCGGCGACCCCGTTAGCCCAAGCAGGAGAGCCGTAGACCACAAAAAGGGGAGCGAGACCGGCGCGATCGAGCTCGGCGAGCACGGAATCGACGCGGCTCCAATCTCTCTGACCCTGTCGGGGCTCGATGAGATGCCACAAGAGGCTGCTCCTGGAAATTCGTGCACCGATCATTTGGGCGGCCGCGATGGCAGCCTTTCGACGATCTGGCGAGCCATCCCAGGTGAGGTCCTGATGAACTCCGAAGAGGATTGGATGTGCATCGGTGCCTCGGCCAGCCAAAACGGAAATCGATGCTCTGGCCTCTCTGCCTCCGCTACTCACATGGATCTCAGCGGAGCCAGGAGAGCGACCGAGGACCAGTCCAGTGGCATCCACGCTGGCCACGCTGGTGTCGGAGCTCGACCAGTGCGTCGACCCGTTCAGGAGATTTCCCTGTCCATTGAGGATCGAGGCATACAGTCGTGCCGTGTCCCCTGCCGCGACTTGGACGGCAGGCGGCGAGATCTCCACGGCCCCGACGACGCTTGTCGCCAGGACCGCATAGGCGGCAAACCGAGTGATGGCTGCTGTCACCGTTTTGGATCCAGTATCGACCGAACTCCCGCTCACTATGGTCCATCCCTGGTCGGAAAGATAGGCAAGAGCGAGGCTGGATTCTTGGGCTCCGAATGGGATGGCTTCGGATTTGTACGCGATCGTCAATTCAACCGGTTTCCCAAATGAGGAGGCCTCCGGCAGAATCTGATAACCGTGCCGGCCTACAAGAGCCGGATCATCGCTGGCAGAATCCGTGGGACGGATCGTGACGATCATGTCGGAGGCGAGTGCCCCTTCCGGGACCGTCAGTTTCGCCTCGCCGTCCGAGCTGCGAGCTGATCCACCGGTGGAGAGATGACTGTACCAATGCGGACAGCTGCGGAGTCGGCAAGGTTACCAGCGGAAGCTACGACGTGGGCAACTCCTCCTCGGAGCCCGATCACCCGACCCTCAGCAGAGACAGCAACAACCGAGGGATCGCTGACCAACCACGTGAAGGCGGTCTCGAGGTCCACTCCATCGGCGTTGGTGGCACGGGCAACCAGTCGCGTAGTATCGCCGATTGCCAGTTCGAGGTCTTTGGGTTGCACGGAAACGGTGGCAACCTGGGAGGTGCCAGGCTGGACTCCTGGTCCGGTAGCAGGGCCGGCGGAGCAGGCCGCGCCAAGGAGCGTGAGAACTAGTGAAGCGCCAGTTCGCACGGCTTCAAGGAGCCTGGGGCTCTGATGACGGATGGGACGCAGTCCCGTTGGCTTCAGAGACCAGTACATGTGTATGCACTCGACCGTAATCGTCATGACGAGCGCGCGCCATCCTTGAATTCCCCTCCCGGGTTAGACTGGGATGGGCGTGCTGAGAGCGTTGGTGTAATGCGGCGTTCGTACCCGAGCGCATGTTGTTTCTTGGCATGGACATGAGTTTGGGAGAGGCCATGATTCTTCTGCACATTGTGACTAGTGCGCAGTTTTTTCACGTACCTCTGCGTGTTTGCCCGGGCGCCCTGGTCCGACTTCAGGCGACCCTCCAAGATTCGATAGCAGGTTTGAGACAGGAGAGATTCGATGCCCTTCACCTTCAAGCCTCTAGAGATCCCGGAGGTCGTCCTCGTCGAGGCCGTGGCGTTCGCCGACGCGCGGGGCTTCTTCAAGGAGACCTTCAAGCGATCGGCGTTCGCCGACCACGGCCTGCCGACCGAGTTCGTCCAGGACAACTTCTCCAGGTCCGCGCGCGGCGTCCTGAGGGGACTCCACTACCAGCTCGAGCCACGGGCCCAGGGGAAGCTCGTGAGCGTGCTGCATGGCGCGATCTTCGATGTGGCCGTCGACATCCGGAAGGGATCGCCCACGTTCGGCCGCTGGGTGGGCGTCCGCCTGGACGGCGAGGAACACAGAATGCTCTGGGTTCCGGAGGGCTTCGCCCACGGCTTCGCGGCTCTGAGCGACGCAACGGATGTGGCCTACAGGGTGACGCGCGAATATGCGCCCGAGGCCGATCGGGGCATTCGCTGGGACGACCCGGCGCTGTCGATCGACTGGCCGATCGACGAGCCCATCCTGTCCGAGAAGGACCGGGGCCATCCGGCCCTGGCCGACGCCGAGAACAACTTCACATACGGGGGAAGCGGAGCATGACGGAGTCCAGGCAGGTCCTCGTGACGGGGGCGGGCGGTTACATCGGGTCGGTGCTCACCCGTCTCCTTCTCGAGCATGGATACGAGGTCAAGGCCGTCGATCGCTTCTTCTTCGGCCGGGACACCCTTCCGCCGGACGACGAGCGGCTCACCACGGTCGAGGCCGACATCCGCGAGCTGGATGAAGGGGCGTTCGAGGGCGTGTACGGCGTGATCGATCTGGCCGCGCTCTCCAACGACCCGGCGGGCGAGCTCGACCCCGAGGTGACCTGGTCGGTCAACCACCGCGGCCGGGCGCGCGTGGCGCGCCTGGCCGGGCGCGCCGGGGTCGCGCGGTACATCCTGCCCTCATCCTGCAGCGTGTATGGATTCCAGGACGAGATGCTGGACGAGACCTCGGCGATCAATCCCCTCACGACGTATGCGAAGGCGAACCGGAAGGCCGAGGAGGACATCCTCCCGCTGGCGGACGGGGACTTCTGCGTCACCGTGATCCGCCAGGCCACCGTATACGGAGCGTCGCATCGCATGCGCTTCGATCTGGCGATCAACGGCATGGTCAAGGGCTTCCGGGAGAACGGGAAGATCCCGATCTTGCGCGATGGGACCCAGTGGCGGCCCTTCGTGCACGTGAGGGACACCTCCCGGGCGATGCTGCGCCTCCTCGAGGCTTCGCCCGCCGCGATCAGCGGGGAGATCTTCAACGTCGGATCGGACGACCAGAACGTCCAGATCATGCCCCTGGCCCAACTCGTAGCCGATTCGGTGGGGCGACCCTTCGAGTACGAGTGGTATGGCTCTCCGGACCACCGGTCTTATCGGGTGAGCTTCGCCAAGATCCGGGACCGACTCGACTTTCAGTGCGAGTGGAGCCCGGCCGACGGCGCCGCCGAGGTCCACGAGGCCATCGAAGCGGGCGAAGTGGACCCGGAGGACCCGAGGACGATAACGGTGGGCTGGTACAAGCGCCTGCTGAGCAATGGCGTGGAGATCTGAGGGCGGGCTCGCCGATCGGGCCGTCACCCCTTCCAGGAGGAGAGCTCGTGCATCGAAAGGGAATCGTCCTGGCCGGCGGGTCGGGCACGCGGCTCGATCCGTTGACGCGTGTGGTGAGCAAGCAGCTCATGCCCGTCTACGACAAGCCGCTGGTGTACTACCCGATCTCCACCCTGATGCTGGCGGGCGTCCGGGACATCCTCTTGATCACGACGCCACGGGCCGTTCCCCTGTTCGAGGAGCTGCTGGGCGACGGATCGGACTGGGGGATCTCGATCCGATACGAGGTGCAGCCCCGCCCCGAGGGCATCGCACAGGCGTTTCTGATCGGGCGTGACTTCCTGAACGGTGACCCGTGCGCGCTGATCCTCGGCGACAACATCTTCTATGGGCACGGCCTGGTCGAGCAGCTGCGGAGGGCGGCTGCGCGGGACCGTGGGGCCACGGTCTTCGGGTACCGGGTCGAGCGGCCGGAGCGCTACGGCGTGGTGAGCTTCACGCCGGATGGCCGGGTGACCGACATCGTCGAGAAGCCCTCGACGCCGCCATCCGCCTACGCGGTGACCGGTCTGTACTTCTACAATGGCGACGTGGTGGATATCGCGAGCGGCCTCGAGCCCTCGGATCGCGGCGAGCTCGAGATCACGGATGTGAACCGGGCGTATCTGGCTCGCGACCAGTTGAGCGTGGAGCTGTTGGGCCGGGGCTTCGCCTGGCTCAATGCCGGCACGCCCGAGTCCCTGCTGGCCGCGTCGGACTTCATGATGACACTCGAATCCCGACAGGGGCTCAAGGCGTGTTGTCCCGAGGAGATCGCCTACCGAATGGCCTTCGTCGACCGGGAGCACCTCGTGGATCTTGCCGAGCGAGCGGGCAACGCCAGTTATGGCGCCTACCTGCGTCGAATCGCCGAGGAGCCGGATTGGGCCGATCCGTACGGACTGAGGCTGAAGAGGAGGGCGGGGGAATGACGACCACCGGACGGCGCGGGCCCATCCGACCACCGAGCTCCGGCCGGAGCCTCGCGGCGTGAGGTTCCTGTTGACCGGGGCCGGCGGCCAGGTGGGCCGAGAGGTGGTCCGGTGGGCCGGTCGTCGTGGCATGTCCGTCCGGGCCCTGGAGCGAGCGGAGCTGGACGTCTCCGACGCCGGGCAGGTCAGGGACGCGATCGCCTCGACCGATGGGCTGACGGCCGTGCTGAATACGGCCGCTTACACGGAGGTCGATACGGCCGAGTCCGAACCCGAGCGAGCGTATCTCGTCAACGCACACGGGGCCGAGGTGCTGGCCGAATTCGCCGGGTTGGCGGGGGTGCCGCTCGTGCACGTCTCCACGGACTACGTGTTCGACGGTGACGGCGACAGCGCGTACCGGGAGGACGACGAGCCCCATCCTCTCAACGTCTACGGCGAGAGCAAGCTCGCGGGCGAACGAGCGGTGCGCGACGCTCTGGCGCGGCACGTCATCGTCAGGACATCGCTGGATCTTCGGCGCGCATCGCCGGAATTTCGTGAAAACAATGCTGCGGCTGGCCGAGGAGCGGGATGAGCTGAGCATCGTGTGTGATGAAGAGGGATGCCCGACCGGCGCGGGCCAGCTGGCCCACACGCTCCTTACGATCGGTCGCATGGTCTCGACACCCTCCTTCGAGGCCTGGGGCACCTACCACTACGCGGGCCGACCGAGCATCACCCGGTCCGACTATGCGAGGGCCATCTTCACCGCCAGCGGCGGCACCCCGGGGCTCCCGAGCGCCCGGGTACTCGACATCGGGTCCGACGAGTACGAGAGTGCTGCCCGACGTCCCCGCCGTGCCATCCTCGACTGCCGCCGCATCCAGAGTGAGCTGGGTATCCATCCACCGGAGTGGAGACCATACCTCTCGGTCGTCCTCCGCCAGATCTCGAAGGACCGAACAACGTGATCATTGTCGATCGAACGCTCGCCAGACTCGCCGCCGAGGACGATCCCATCCGGGTGGGGATGATCGGGGCCGGGTTCATGGGTCAGGGAATCGCCCGCCAGCTACTCAGGTACGTGCAGGGAATGAAGCTGGTGGCGGTCTCCAATCGCCACCCGGAGCGTGCCGAACGGGCCTACCGTGACTGCGGCGTGGATAGTCCGCGCTCCGTGGCCACCCCCGCCGAGCTGGAGGAGGCGATCGACGCCGGAGTCCCGGCGGTCACGGACGATCCGACGGTCGTATGCCGGGCGGGCTCGGTGGACGTGGTCCTGGAGGTGACCGGCGACATCGGCTTCGGCGCCGACGTGGCCGTGGATGCGATCGACCACGGAAAGCACTTCGTCACCATGAGCGCGGAGTTGGACGGAACGGTCGGACCCATACTGAACCGGCGTGCCGAACGCGCGGGAGTCGTGTTCACGCAATCCGACGGGGATCAGCCTGGCGTCCTCATGAACCTGTACCGGTTCGTGCGAGGCATAGGCGTGTCCCCGGTGCTGTGCGGGAACATCAAGGGGTTCCACGATCCACACCGCAATCCGACCACGCAGAAGCCGTTCGCCGACAAGGTAGGCGAGAGCCCGGAGATGATCACGTCCTTCACGGATGGGACCAAGATCTCCTTCGAGCAGGCGACGGTGGCCAACGCCACGGCAATGGGCGTCGCCTGCCGGGGCATGCTCGGCCCCCAGGTTCCGGCGGGCACGCCGGTGGAGGAGGCGCCGCTCTGGTATCCTGACGAAGTGCTCGCGGGCGACCGCGGCGTCGTGGACTATGTGGTGGGTGCGGTGCCCGCTCCGGGCGTGTTCGTATTGGGACGCATGGAGGATCCGGTCCAGCAGCACTACCTGAAGGTGTACAAGCTCGGCAAGGGACCCGTTTACGTCTTCTATCGACCCTATCATCTGTGCCACTTCGAGGCCCACAACGCCGTGGTCCGGGCGACCGTGTTCGGCAATGCCACCCTGGCCTCGCGCAACGGGCCCTCGGTGGAAGTGGTGGCCACGGCCAAGGTGGACCTCGAGCCGGGGGATCGGCTCGATGGCCCGGGCGGCTACAAGACGTACGGCCAGTGTGAGGCAGCGGCGGTTGTCGCCGACGAGGACCTGCTCGTGATGGGGATCTCGGAGCAGGCCCGGGTGGTGCGGCCTGTGGCGAAGGACGAGGTGATCACGCGCCGGGACGTAGAGCTGCTCGGTGACCGGATGGTGGACCGGCTGCGAGCGGAGCAGGACCGCGCATTCGGGGGCGCCGCACGGGGAGAGCCGGCGGCCGTTCAGCGCTCGAGCCGATCCCGCGCATCCTAGGTGGGCCGGTCCGGGTACCGCGAGTGGTAGTGGAGCCGGGCCCTCCGGGCCCGGCTCCGACCCGCGTTACATGCCTTCCTGGACGATCGAGAGGTCCGGGCGGTACCTGAGGACCATGGTCGTCGTCTCCCAGTACGTGCCCGTGATGGTCTGGAACAGCTTCATGGCTTCGTCCTTTCCCAGATGTTCCGACAGCATGGCGTCCATGCTCGGCTGGATGGGCTCGAAGCTGGCCCAATCGGGATGGAAGATGGCCAGGTAGCGGTCTTCACCCCGTCCGCCATTGACCGGCATCTCCCAGGCGTAGTGCACCGGCCACTTACTCGTGACGATGGCCTTGTGGATCTGGTCGATCGCCCGATCGAAGGCCTGCACCTGGTCGGCCTTCAGGTGATAGACGACCATCTCGACCATCGCGTAGCCCTCGGGCTTGTCGGGCAGGATCATGTGCGCCGTGTCGACGACGGTGAGGAGGCTGGTCTCGGAGGAGAGGTGGGGGGCCACGTCGGCGCCGAAGCGCTCGCTGCCCCTGGGTCCGAAACCGCTGTCATAGGCGTCCAGGTCGGCCCAGGCGTGCCCCCCGGAGCGGGCGACGAACGTGCCGAGACGGTCACCGTTGACGACCTGGTAGATCTCCCAGCTCCACGGGTCGCCGGCCTGCTTCCGCCAGGCGGCGTGGGCCTTGAGCGCCTGCTCGAACACGGCTGTCTTGCTGGGGGCCGGCGTGAACCAGTAGGTGCGGGCGACGTTCTGTGCGGTCGCCTGGCCGGCGGGCACGGCCACGCCGAGGACCACGAGGCTGAGCAGGAACCGTCGGACGATGGACATCGGTCGACCTCCTTCCAGGGGAGAAGGGAAGCGGGAGCGCTCCGGTGCGTGTCCGGATCACGGAGACCCTCGCGGTCTGCCCGCCACGCGGACGTCGGGCCGGAAGTCGCAGCGGAGCGGAGTTAGGTCAGGATAAAACCGATGTTATGGTCGGATGATCCGACCCGCAACGGGGAGGCTCGAAGGCGGGGCGAGGGCTGGGGATCGGTCACCAGAAGCGGCGGTTTCTCCGGTGCAGGAGTCGGTCGACGATCTGGCGGGTGAGGCGGGCCGTGGTCTCGAGCAGACTGCGAAGCAAGGTCACGCCCTCCCTTCCCACGAGGGACGGTCTCCAACCCCTGCGCCGGCTAGCGCCGGAGGGTGACGGCCGGTCGTGTCACGGTGCTCCATTGGGTTCACCGTCCTGGAGTTGCGCCTCGACGGTCGGTGGGGCGCATGCGCACGCGTCGTTCCCGGGCTCGGCAACGTGTCAATGAATCTCGATGTATTTGTGAGTAGGCGACTTATGACCGGATCGGCTCACGAAGCGGCGAGATCCCGCCGGCGCCCGGCCCGGCCTTTTTTGCAAGAAATGGCGCGTACTGCGGATAGGACGGTCTATCCAAGATCCCGTGGAAGAGCCCTGGGATGCGGCGCCTCGCTCAGTCTTCCTGCTCGGGCAGCCAGCGGGGCAGGGTCTCCACCGCGGTGCCCCAGTGGGCCTCCAGCCGCCGGGCGGCCTCCTCGAGATCGTCCGCCGCGACGGCCTCCCGGATGCCGCGGTGCTCCTCCATGGCCTGAGCGGATTCGACAGGAGCTCGCTGGAAGGCCTGCTCGTAACGTGTGACCCGGTTCTTGACCCGCGCGAGCTCCTCGTGCAGGACGGCGTTGCCGGCCGAGCCTGACAGCAGGGCTTCGTGCCAGGCCCGGTCGAGCTCGATCTGGCGTCCGGGATCGTCCATGCAGCCGTGGCGTTCCCGGTCGAGGTCGGCCATGCGGTTCCGCTCCTCGGCGTCGGGGAGGCCTTCCGAGAGCAGGGCGTGCCGCTCGAGCACCCCGATGAGGGTGTAGAGCTCGTGCGCTTCCTCACGGGTGAGCGGGGCCACGAAGTAGCCACGGTAGGGGCTCACCGACACGAAGCCCTCGAGGGCGAGCAGCAGGAGCGCCTCCCGGACCGGGGTTCGGCTGGCTCCGAGCTGTTCCGCGAGCTCGCGCTCGTTCAGATCGGAGCCCGGCGACAGCCTTCCCTCCATGAGCCACTCGCGGACGATCGCCCGAATCTGCTCGCGCAGCGGCGGCCTGTTGAGTAGCGGTGCATCCCCGGGGTCGTTGACGGGCTTCATCGAAGGCGCTCCGGATCGAGTTCGTGTCGCCACGGACAGGTCCCGTCCAGGGTGCAAACTAGCCCGGTCGCGTCGTCAATGGTATACCAGCCGATTCGGCGTCCCCGGCGGCCGAACCCGGACTCGGCGAGACGCCTCAGCGGCTCGCGTCGGGGCCCGCGGAGTCGGGAGCGTCCGTCGTGTCGGGCTGGGACTGTGTGTCGGGCGCCGCGTATGCGGCCCCGGCCGGAGGTGGGGTCGAGATGGCGGCCCCGCCCCTGGACCGCTCGGCTCCACCGGGCAACTTCCTGACTCCGAGGAGGTCGGGCTCCTGCACGAAGGGTCGGTAGGTCTGGACGCCCAGCGTCACCGAGTCGCCACGGGCCACCAGGAGGTCGATCTCGGGAACTTTCTTGTCGAAGGTGGCCAGCATCGCCCCCTGCTTCGTGTCCACGGTGAGCAGGAGGCGGCTGCCTTCCTTTCCTTTCTCGACCACGAGCCCCTCCACGCGTGTCGCGCGTCCACGCAAGGCGGCCGGCAGGTAGGGACGAAGGAGACCGGGGACGAATATCGTGCCCAGGACGCCGAGGACGAGGCCGCTCACCAGCCACGGCCACCGGCGAAGGCGGCCCCGGCCGGAGCCGCCGCCTCCCCGGGAACGCCTCCCCGAGCCGCCGGATCCTGCATCGTCGTCGTCCAGGCCCGGGATGTCCGGGATGTCGGGAATGTCGAAAGACTTCGGGCTCATAGTCTGCTTCCGCCGGTTCCGGTGGAGGGGCTGGTGGCGTGGCTCGCGCCGCGCGGTCACTCCCGAAGGTCGGGTGCGTCGCCGGAGGGGGCAAGCGTTCCGCTCCCGCCTCCCTCCAGGACTACGAGCCTCGAGCGGACGGCGTTTCCCGTCCTACAGGATCCTCTGGAACAGCAACATGACGGTCATCGACCCGCTCGTCAGGATTCCGATCAGCCAGCGCGGCGCGTCCTCGAACGCCTCGGGGAGGAGCTCGAGGAACACCATGAACACCATGGCCCCGGCGGCGAAGCCAATGCCGTAAGGCAGCGCGGGGTGGATGGTCTCCACCAGGAGATACGCGGGCACGGCCATGAGGGGCTGGGGCAGGGAGGAGAACACGCTCCAGCCCGCGCACGCCAGCACGCTCGTGCCCTCGGGCCGCAGCACCGCGCTGATGGCCAGACCCTCGGGAACGTTGTGGACGGCGATCGCCACGGTGATGAGGAAGGCCAGCTCGGTCCCGCCGCCGAACGCCGCGCCGACCGCGACACCTTCCGAGAAGGAGTGGACGGTCATGACCAGGACGATGAGCAGCATGCGGCGCGCACCCGCCCCGGTCACTTCGCCGAAGGAGACGTCCTCCTGACCGATCCACCGGTGTGCCAGGAGAACGAACAGGAGGCCGACGTTGGCCCCCACAATGGTCTGCGGCGCGCCGTGCCGGCTGCCCTCGGCCAGGAGCCCGAAGGAGGCGCCCAGCATGAGGCCGGCGGCGAGTGCGTTGGCCAGCGCGGCCGTCCGGCCGGAGATCCGCTTCACGAACGCGAACGGGACGGCGCCCAGTCCGGTGGCCAGCGCCGTGATCAGACCGTAGAAGCCCACCAGCAGGATCTGGTGCATCAGCCGACCCAGCCGATGAGGAGGGCCACCATGGACAGGGCGGCGCTGGCCACCACGGCGATGCTCGTGTGCCCGGCCTGCCGATACGACTCGGGAAGCAGCTCGACCAGCACCAGGTTGGCCAGCATGCCGGTGGCCAGGCCCAGGACCCAGGAGAGGGTAACCGGGGCGGCGCTCACGACCGCGTAGGTCGCCACGGCGACGAACACCTGAGGAACGTTGGTCGCGACCCCCGTGAGGGCGGCGGTGGTGAGGCTGACGCCACGGGAGCGCTGCACGGCTCCCAGCACGATGACCTCGGGGATGTTGTGCACCGCCATGGTGGCGGCGGTGAACAGCCCGAACGGGAGGCCGACCGCCATGGCGGCTCCGATGGCGACTCCCTCGGAGCCCGCGTGCAGGGTCTGGACGAGCGCCACGCGATAGCCGTATTCCGGTCCGGTCTCGCCGAGCCGGTTGAGCGACAGGTCCTCGGTGCCGGTGGCGGCGTGGGTCCAGGCGATGAACAGGATTCCCGCGAGGGCCCCTACGGCGGCGGGCACGGCGGCCTCTCCCTTCACGGTGCCGAGCGCGAAGGCCGTACCGAACATCATGCCGCCGGCGAGCGCGTTGGCCCAGCCGATCCAGCCCTCCGGAACGCGCGCCCGCCCCACGAGCGGGAGGACGCCGAGGGCGGAGGCCGCGGCCGCGACGCTCGCGGCGAGCAGGGTCAGGATAGCGGGGTGCACGAGAGGCCGGCTCCTGGGTCCGAAGGGGACGTCCGGCGGCGAACGTGGCGACGCCGTGCCGCGGCGTGCATCCTATCCACCCCCGCGACCCGCGACCAGCCTCGGGACCCGGAGAGGTCCATGGATCGATACGTCGATGGCCCGTATGGACGAGCGTTGCGCGCCTACCATGGCGGGGGCGGCGAGGCGCTCGAGCTGGCGATGCGCTCCGACCTCGGGGAGAGCGACGCGATCCCGGTGTCGGTCTTCTTCCGCGAGCCGGCGGAGTTCTTCTCCTTCGAGCGTGAGGCTCTCCGGCGCTGCCGGGGTCGCGTGCTGGACCTCGGCGCCGGGACCGGCGTCCACAGCCTGGTCCTCCAGGACCGGGGCCTCGAGGTCGTGGCCGTGGAGATCGATCCGGAAGCGTGCCGGGTGATGCGCGAGCGGGCGGTGCGCCGCGTGGTGCGCGCCGATGCGTTCTCGTTTCGGGGCGGTCCGTTCGACACGGTGCTCATGCTCATGAACGGCGCCGGACTGGCCGGCACCCTGGAGGGGCTGGGCCTCCTCCTGGCGCACCTGGCCGGGCTGGTGACGCCGGGGGGCCAGATCCTCATCGACTCGGCCGACCTGAGGCCGGAGCAGGGGCGCGCCGTGCCCTTCTCCCGCCGCGAGGACGGTCGCTACGTCGGTGAAGTGCAGATCCAGCTCGGGTTTCGCGGCGAGTGGGGCGCTCCCTTCCCGGAGCTGTATGTGGACCCGGACACGCTGTCCATGATCGCGGACATCGGCGGCTGGCGCACCGAGGTGGTGCTCGACGAGGAGGACGGGAGCTTCCTGGCTCGGCTTGAAGCGCCCGGGGACGCCCCGTAGCTTCAGCCACGCCGCCAGGGGTATCGTCCGCCGGCGGGCGGGCGATTGAGAGAGTCCCTAGGAACCTGAACCGGCTAACACCGGCGTAGGGAGCGCGGCCCCGGACCCGCCGCGGCCGATCGGTCGGCCGCTTCTTGCTTCCGGAGCGTGCTCCCCTTCCAGGGATGCATCCGACACAGGAGGCGAGGTCCGTGCCCAATACCAGCCCCAGCTCCATCGCGCCCGAGCGACCGGAGACGGCCGCCCGCGGCGACGCGCACCCCGGCGAAGGGGGAGTCCCGTCGGGCGATCGTGCCGGGAACGGGCCGGACGAGGAGCGCTTCGAGACGGTCTACCCCGCCTCCCGCAAGGTCTACCTGGACGGCTCCGACGGCGTCCGCGTCCCGGTGCGAGAGGTGAGGCTCTCGGGAGGAGAGCCGCCCCTCCACCTGTACGACACCAGCGGTCCGCAGGGGATGGATCCGCGCCAGGGACTGCCGCGGACCCGCGAGCGCTGGATCCGGGGCCGAAGTGATGTGGAGGAGGTGCCGCGGGAGGCGCGGGTCCCCGAGGAGCAGCGGGCCCGGGTGCCCGAGGCGATTCGCCGCGATCGCGTACTACGCGGCACCGGCACCCCCACCCAGCTCGCCTACGCCCGGCGCGGGATCGTGACGCCCGAGATGGAGTTCGCCGCCCTCCGCGAAGGCATGGAGCCCGAGCTCGTTCGCGAGGAGATCGCCCTCGGCCGGGCCATCCTGCCCTCCAACCTCAACCACCCCGAGCTCGAGCCGATGCTCATCGGCCGGCGCTTCAAGGTGAAGATCAACGCCAACATCGGGAACTCCCGCGTCGCCTCCTCCATCGACGAGGAGGTGGCCAAGCTGCGCCGGGCCGTGCTGTGGGGCGCCGACACCGTGATGGACCTGTCGACCGGGCCGGACATCCACGCCACCCGCGAGTGGATCCTGAGGAACGCCCCCGTGCCCGTGGGCACGGTCCCCATCTACCAGGCCATCGAGAAGGTGGGGGGCGATCCCGCCGACCTCACCTGGGAGGTCTACCGCGACACCCTCATCGAGCACGCCGAGCAGGGGGTCGACTACGTCACCGTGCACGCCGCGGTGCTCCGCGAGCACGTGAAGGCCACCGACGAGCGCATCGGCGGGATCGTGAGCCGGGGCGGGTCGATCATGGCGCACTGGAGCGTCGTGCACGGCGAGGAGAACTTCCTGTACACGCACTTCGAGGAGCTGTGCGAGATCCTGGCTCGCTACGACGTGGCCTTCTCGCTGGGAGACGGGCTGCGGCCGGGCGCCATCGCCGACGCCAACGACGGGCCGCAGTTCGCCGAGCTCAGGACCCAGGGGGAGCTGGTCGAGGTCGCCTGGGAGCACGACGTCCAGGTCATGTGCGAGGGACCGGGCCACGTCCCCCTGCACAAGATCGCCGAGAACATGGAGAAGCAGCTCGACTGGTGCCACGAGGCGCCCTTCTACACGCTCGGGCCGCTGACCACGGACATCGCCCCGGGCTACGACCACATGACCAGCGCCATCGGCGCGGCCATGATCGGGTGGCTGGGAACGGCCATGCTGTGCTACGTGACCCCCAAGGAGCACCTGGGGCTGCCGGACCGGGAGGACGTGAAGCAGGGGGTGATGGCCTACAAGATCGCCGCCCACGCGGCCGACCTGGCCAAGGGCCACCCCAGGGCGCAAGAGTGGGACGACGCCCTCAGCAAGGCGCGCTTCGAGTTCCGATGGGAGGACCAGTTCCACCTGGCCCTCGACCCGGTCATCGCACAGGCGTACCATGACGAGACGCTGTCCGGGGCGGGCGCCCTGTCCGCCAAGTTCTGCTCGATGTGTGGACCGAGCTTCTGTAGCCTCCGAATCACGCAGGACCTGCGCGAGGAGAAGAGGCGCCGGAAGGCGTAGCGCGGACGCCGGGCGCCGCCCGCCAGGAATGCGAACGGCCCGCCCCGGAGAGGAGCGGGCCGTCCCGCATGGGATCGATTCGAGCCGGCGCTACACCGAGATGGGCAGGCTCCGGATCGGCTTGCCGGTGAGCGCGCGAAGCGCGTTGCACACGGCCGGCGCGATCGGCGGGGTGCCCGGCTCGCCAATGCCGCCCTGGTCGGCGTCGCTGTCCATGACGACGTGAACCTCGACCTCCGGCATCTCGTCGATGCGCAGCATGAGGTAGTCGTCGAAGTTCCCCTGCTGACAGCGGCCGTTCTGGATGGTGATGTTCCCGTACAGGGCCGCGGTGAGCCCGTACACGATGGCGCTCTGGATCTGCGCCTCGATGATGGAGGGGTTCACGGTGGGGCCGCAGTCGACGGCGGCGACCACCCGGTGCACCCTGGGCTTCCCGCTCTGGATCGAGACCTCGGCCACCTGCGCCACGTGCGAGTTGAAGGACTCGAACACGGCGATGCCCCGCGCCCGGCCCGACGGGAGGCTCTTCCCCCACCCGGCCCTGTCGGCGGCCAGGTCCAGGACGCGGCGATGGACCGGCTTGTCGGCCAGCAGGTCGTGCCGGTACTGATAGGGGTCCTTGCCGGCCAGGTGGGCGAGCTCGTCGATCATGCACTCGACCACCATGCCGTTGAAGCTGTTGTTGACCGAGCGCCAGAACCACACGGGCACGCCCACCTCCGCGTCGTGGTAGTCGACGTGCACGTTGGGGATCGCGTAGGGCATGGCGACCGCCCCCTCGACCGCCTCGGTGTCGAGGCCGTTCTTCAGCGGCTGGCCAGAGAACACGCGCGTGATGGAGGGAGCCACGACCCGGTGGCTCCAGGCCACCGGCTTCCCGCTCCCATCCAGCGCGGCGCGGAGCACGTGGTGGTTGGCGGGACGGAAGCCGTCGTGGCGGACGTCGTCCTCGCGCGACCACACCGCCTTCACGGGAGCGCCCGCCGCCTTCGACAGGAGCACGGCGTCCTCGACGAAATCCTGCATGGCCCGGCGCCCGAAGCCGCCGCCCAGGTAGGTCGTGTGCACCTGGACCTTCGAGGGATCCACCCCCGCCAGCTTGGCCGCCGTCTGCTGGTTGGCGGTCTGGAACTGGGTGGGCGCCCACACCTCGCACCCGTCCGGGCGCACGTGGGCGGTGGCGTTCATCGGTTCCATGGTGGCGTGCGCCAGGTAGGGAAGGTCGAAGGTGGCCTCGTGCACGCGCGAGCCGGCCTTCCCGAGCACCGCCCCGGCGTCCCCGTCGTCCCGGGCCACGGCCCCGGGCTTCGCGCCCAGCTCCCGGAAAATGGCCAGGATCTTGTCGCTGGACTGGTCGGCCCACTGCCCCTCGTCCCACTCGATCTGGAGCGCCTTCCGTCCCTGCAGCGCCGCCCAGTAGTGGTCGGCCACCACGCCCACCCGGTCGCCCAGGTTCACGACCTTGCGGACGCCGGGGACCTGCATCGCCTTCGAGTCATCGAGGCTCTTGACCTTGCCGCCGTAGACCGGGCAGCGGGCCACGTTCCCGATGAGCACGCCCTCGGGCCGGACGTCGATGCCGAAGGTGGCCGAGCCGTCCGTCTTGACCGGCGTGTCCAGGCGCGGGTGCGGCGTGCCGAGGATCCGGAAGTCCTTCCGATCCTTGAGGGGCGGGTCCTCGGGGAGGGTCTCGGCCGCCGCGGCCTCGGCCAGCTCGCCGTAGGTCGCACTATGGCCATTGCCGTCGGTGACCTTCCCGTCCGACGCCGTGCAGCTCGATGGGTCGATGCTCCACTTCTTGGCGGCGGCGGCGATCAGCATGATGCGCGCGGCCGCGCCCGCCTTGCGCAGGGGCTCCCACGCGGCCCGTACGCTGGTGGAGCCTCCCGTGCCCTGCATGCCGAACATCGGGTTGAAGTACTCCTTCGCCGCCGGCGCGAACTCGAACCTGATGTCGTCGAGCTTCACCTCGAGCTCCTCGGCGAGGAGCATGGGGAGGGCGGTGGTGACGCCCTGGCCCATCTCGGATCGGTCGACCATGAAGGTGACCTGACCGTCGGTCCCCACCCGGATCCACGCGTTGGGCGCGAACGCGGCCTGCTCGGTCGTGCCTCCGGCACCGGTCCGGTCCTTCGGCGAGCAGCCGGGAATGGACACGGCCAGCACGAGGCCCGCTCCCGCCACGCCCGCGACCTTTACGAACTGCCTCCGGTTCAGACCGCCGGAAGCCGTCGCGCTCGCGTCCACCGCCGCCCGCGAGCCCAGGGAGGCCCACACGCCCTCGATCCCGTCCTTCGTCCAGGCGCCCATCTCAGCCCTCCTTCCCGGCCAGCCCGGCGGCCGTGTGCACGGCCTTCCGGATGCGTTGGTAGGTGCCGCAGCGGCAGATGTTGCCCTTCATGGCCCGGTCGATGTCCGCGTCGCTCGGGCTGCCGTTGCCGGCCAGGAGTGCGGCCGCGCTCATGATCTGGCCCGACTGACAGTAGCCGCACTGGGGCACGTCCTCCTGGATCCACGCCCGCTGGACGGGGTGGCTGCGGTCCGTGGACAGCCCCTCGATGGTGGTGATCTTAGAGCTGCCCACCGACGAGACAGGAGTCAGGCAGGATCGTACTGCCTCCCCGTCCACGTGCACGGTGCAGGCGCCGCACTGGCCGATGCCGCACCCGAACTTGGTGCCGGTGAGGCCGATCACGTCCCGGAGCACCCACAACACGGGCATGTCGTCGGGGACGTCGACCTGGTGCGACTGGCCGTTCACGGTGAGGGAGATGGGCATGTCGGGCCCTCCGCTTCGTAGGGGACGGATGCCGAGCGGAACCTGAGGAGCGTACCGGCAAAGTGGGCGAACCGGGCCGAATCGTCAACGGGAGGACGGCGGTGCGCCGCGGCGTTCCAGCTCCTCGCACGCCCACTCCCTCGCGGCCGGTCGCCGCGCCGGCGACCTTGTGGCCATGAAGCCCACCAAGCGCTCCATCGCCTTCCTGGTCAGGGGCGAGGCCGGCCGGGTGCTGGTCGTCCGGCGCCCGGTCGATGACGAGGACCTGCCGGACGCCTGGGGCCTGCCTGCCGGCTCCCTCCGCCCCGGAGAGGGCTGGGAAGAGGCCGTGCGCCGCGCGGGCCGTGAGAAGCTCGGCGTGGCGCTTCGGCCCGGCGCGCTGCTCCGCGAGGGCGAGCTGGAGCGGGACGCCTACCGCCTGCGGATGCGTCTGTATGGGGCCTCGATCGAGGACGGGGAGCCCGTCGTTCCCCAGCCGGTCGAGGGCGTCACCCAGTACGCGGAGTGGGTCTGGGCACCGCCGAGCCGGTTGGAAGCCGCGGCCGCGAATGGATCGCTGTGCTCGCGCCTCGCCCTGGAGTGGCGGGACGAGGGAGGCTGAGGGGAGGGTGGCCGCTGCGACCCGGCGGCCCGGCGAGGGGGATGCCGGGCCCCGGGCCCGGACGATCACTCCACCCTGGCTTGACGAGCCCATCCGACCTTCCAACCGGTTCCCGGTGGATCTATGTTCTTCTGACCCACGTAGCGAGCCTCTGACCCGAGCGCGGGAGCGTACCATCGGCCTGCCACGGGGACCCTCGTCCGCCGCCGTCGGTCGCTCCCTCCGCACGGGCGGCGTCCGTTGATCGAGCGATTCCTGTCGCTCTCCTGGCGCTTCCGGACGGCCCTGGTGGCGGGACTGGCGGGGGCGATCCTGCTGGTCGTGGTGCTCGGGCGGCTGGCCGCCGCACGTGCGCTGGGGATGGCGGCGGCCGGACTGGGGGCCATGCTGCTGGCGTGGATCGTCCTGGTGCCCTGGATCCACGATCTCGTCGCGGCGCTGGCGCCCGGAGAGCCGCAGGCGGCGCCGGAGCAGCCCTCGCAAGCCGATGGGCGTTCGGTGGGGTCCGACGGGCCGGCCTCGCGCCGGCGCCAGCCCCTGTCCTCGCCCGGCGACGCGCCGAGCAACAGGTTGGCCCGGTTCGTGGCCCAGGACCGCGCGCCCCCGGAGGTGGACGACACCGAGCTGCGGATCGGGATCGTCCTCTCGGGAGGTGGGGCGCGCGGTGTCTATCAGGCCGGAGCGCTCCTGGCCTTGCGGGAGTTCCTCGCCCGCGAGGGCGTCCTTCCCTACGTACGGGCCATCGCGGGCACGTCGATCGGAGCCTGGAACGCCATGTTCTGGCTCACGAACCACGTCGAGGATGGAGGACTCGAGGGCTGGTGGCGGGCGGCCGAGCCGGCGCGGCTCATCGAGCCCGCCCACTGGATTCCGGGCCTGCGGAACTACGTCCTGCGCAACCGACCCTGGCGCCGGTCCTTCGAACCCCTGTTCGGATCGACGCTCGAGCCGATCCTGGCCGGAGGGCCTCCCTGGCTCTACTTCACCCGCACCAACGTGGACCGGGCCCGGGTGGAGGTGGCCACGAACCGCGATCCGTCGTACCGGTACTATCGCGTCGCCCCGTCCGGTCGGGGCTACGTACCGGTCGCGCCGGTGGTGAACCCCGACCTGGGCCGCTATCGCGTCACCACGGGCCCGTCGCTTCGAGAGGTCGTGTTCACGTCCATGGACGTCCCGCCGCTGTTTCCCAGGGTCCACGGCCCGCGCGGCGTGGCCTATGAGGACGGCGGCGTCCTCGACAACCTTCCGATCCGCTATACGACGCGCTTCGAGGGCTGCAACCTCCTGTTCATCTTCCCCCTGCACGCCTCCTTCGAGCGCGAACACTCGGAACGGTCCATCCTGCGCCGCCTCGGACGCGTGCTCGAGGTACGCCAGGGTGCGCTGGAGCGTGGCGCCTTGCGCGACGTGAGCCTCTACAACGAGCTCATCGCTCTCGGGGCCCCCGAGCGGAGCGCGGACATTCACATCAAGCCCGTGACGAGCTTCGTGCTGGCGCCGTCGCCGGCCATGGAGATCGGGACGTTCGACTTCTGGAAGCTGAGACGACGGGGCGAGAGCGCCCTCCGCCGGATGCGCGAGGCGACGCGCGAGGCCCTGCAGACGTTCTCCTTCCGTCCGGACGACCGCTCGGTTCGGATGACGGTCGTGCCTCCGTCGGACTCGGAACCGGCCGCGGTCCGCGATTTCACGCTTCATTGAGGGCGGCGGGCCGGCGTCCGCGTTGACGCCGCGACGCCGAAACGCCTAGCTTCCGGAGACGGCCACAGCGGGCTTCGCGGAGCCCGGCGTCGGCCGGACCATCCTCCGGATGAGAGCCGCCCCATGGGCATTCGCCGGTCCGTGACCGGGTCCACGACCCGAGGGTCCGGGCGGACACGACCGAGCGCGCGCAGCGCCCCTCGCGCCGCTACCGATCTGCGGCGGCAGTGGTCGCGTGCGCTCCCGGCCGCGCTGGTGCTGTCCGGCGTGGGGCACGGCCTCCTCCTGGCGCTGGGCTCGCTCCCGACCACGACGCCCCGCCTCGTCTACGGCGAGAACGGCAGCTTCGAGCTCGTCGCCCTGCCGCCGGAGGTCCGGGTGCCGCCTCCCCCTCCGGCCCTCCGCAGGCCCGAGCCTCCCGCGCTGACCGTGGCCGATCCCGATCCGGCACGACTCTCGGCGGCGGACCGCGCCCTCGATCCGGCCCCGCGGCCCCTGCCGCCGCCTCCGCACGTCTCGCCCCGACCGGGGTTCGCCTCGCAGGTCGGTCGCCCCGACCTGCCTCCGCTACTCCAGGACGACCCTCTCACGACCTGGGATCGCGAGCGCTACTACCCCGAGGACCTGCGACGGGCCGGCATCGGGGGACAGGTCGACCTCAAGCTGTTCGTGGAGCCGACGGGGCGCGTGGACCGGATCAGCGTGGTGGCCACGAGCGGACACCCGCGGCTGGACCGGGCCGCGATCCAGATCGGTCGCCACATGCACTTCCTCCCGGCCCTGAGCCGGGACCGGCACGTGGGCGTCTGGGTGGCGCAGACCATCTGCTTCGTGGTCGTGCGCCACGCCGCGCGGCGCGGCGTGCCGGCCGCGTGCCCGGGACCGGGGGGCGGGTACTGAGGGGGGTCGGGGGAGCCGCGCTCAGCCCGAGAGCAGGTTCCGGAGCACGAAGGTGACGTTGGCGGGCCGCTCGGCCAGCCGGCGCATGTACCAGGCGAACCACTCGCTCCCGTAGCTGATCAGGGTGCGCACGTTCTCGCCCTCGGCCGCCAGCCGGCGCTGCGCTTCCGCCTGGATTCCGTACAGCATTCTGGATTTCGTACGCCTCGGGCGCGATGCCGGCCGCCCTGGCCGCCGTGCGCACGCGCCCGACCAGGGCCAGGTCGTGCGTGGCGAACGCCTGCCGCCCGCCCGTCTTGCCGATGTGGCCGAGGAGGCGCACGGCGAGGGAGGCGTAGTTCTCGTCCACGTCGCTCTTTGCCGGGAAGGCCACGTCGGCGGGCTCGTCGTACGCTCCCTTCACGAGCCGCACCTGGCCGCCGAGCTCGAGGACGCCCTCGAGGTCGGCGGCCGTACGCCGCAGGTAGGCCTGCATGCACAGCCCTACGTTCGCGTGTTCGGAGCGAGCGCCCCCGTAGACCTCCAGGGTGCGGTCGACATACGAGCTGTCCTCCATGTCGACCCACACGAAGTTGTCTCGCGACGACGCCTCCCGGCACAGCCTGGACAGGTTGCGGAGCGCGAGATCCGTGGACTGCTCCAGCCCGAGCTGCGTGAGCTTGACCGAGATCTCGGCCTCGCGGCCGGTCTCGACCTCCCGCTCCAGCACGGCCACGTAGTGATCGGCCACCTCGGTGGCCTCCGCTTCGCTGTGGACGTGCTCGCCCAGCCGCGTGAGCACGGAGGCGATGCCGTGGTCCCGGAGGCGGTCGACCGCACCCAGCGCGTCGTCGAGGCCCTCCCCGGGCACGAAGCGCTGCACGGAGCGCCGCACGAACGGCATGTGTGGGAGCTTCTCGGCGAACCAGGCGCTCTCGGAGCACCACAGGAAGAATCGCCGCAGCATAGTCGTCATCCCCTCACTGGTTCCAGGCTGCCGTTGGGTCGCGGCCGGTCCCCGATGCCACCACGGATGGCGGGTTCGGCACGCCCGACCGCGATCCGTCGGGCACGTTGCGCAGGGATCGTACGGACCCGGAAGGTTTCCGGAAAGACCATGGTACCGGAGCGGCGGGGGCCGCACGGCACGGCGGCGTCGCTGGCCGTGAGCCGGGCCGGGTGGCCGGTCCGTCCGGACGGTCCTAGCTTCGCGGCGCCATGGGGGATGACTCGCGGGGCCCGGAGCGGGAGGCGGTGGTGCGGCGGCGCGGCGCGGCGCGCTGGGCGCGGGGCCATCCGTGGATCTACCGGAGCGACGTGCGGACCGAGCCGGAGGCGGCGGGCCCCGGCGTTGCGATCGTGAGGGACGAGGGCGGGCGCTTCCTGGGTCGTGCCCTGTATTCGCCCACGTCGGAGATCCGGCTGCGGCTCCTGGAGCGCCGGGACCTGGCGGTGGACCGGGGCTGGTGGAGGGAGAGGATCGCCCGGGCGGCGGAGCGCCGCCGCGGCATCGAGGCGACGGCGTATCGCCTGGTGCACGCCGAGGCGGACGGCCTTCCCTCGCTGGTCGTGGACCGCTACGGACCCTATCTGGTGGCGGAGCTGCTCTCGGCCGGCCTCGAAGCGCGTCGCACGGAGATCGTGGACGCCCTGTCGGATGTGTTCGCGCCGACCGGCATCCTCCTCAGGAACGACTCGCCGGTGCGGCGCCACGAGGCGCTGCCTCGCGGCGTCGAGCTCGTTCGGGGCCGGGTGCCGGAGGACGTGAAGGTCGAAGAGGCCGGTGTTCGTTACCTGGCCGCGCCCTGGACGGGACAGAAGACCGGGGCCTTCCTGGACCAGCGCGAGAACCGGCTGCTGGCGGGCCGCCTCGTCGCGGAAGCGGTCGGGGCGGGGACGGGGGCCGTGCGCGCCCTGGACGTGTTCACCTATCACGGCTCCTTCGCCCTCCACCTGGCCGCCGCCGGGGCTCGCGTCGTGGCCGTAGACCAGTCGGGGCCGGCGCTGGAGCGCGGCCGGCGCAACGCGGCGCTGGGTGGCCTGGAGGGGATCGAGTGGGTGGAGGCCAACGCGTTCGACTTCCTGCGCGCGCGATCGGACCGCGGCGAGCGGTTCGACCTCGTGGTGCTGGACCCGCCGGCCTTCGCCCGCAGCAAGTCGTCGGTCGCGGCCGCCCTGCGCGGCTACAAGGAGATCAACCTGCGGGCCATGTCGCTCCTGGCGCCCGGCGGCCGGCTCCTGACCTTCTCGTGCAGCTATCACGTGGGCCGCGAGCCGTTTCTGGAGATGCTCGCCGGGGCCGCGGGCGATGCCGGCCGGCCCCTCGTCCTGGAGCGCATCCTGGCACAGTCCCGGGATCATCCCCACGTCCTCACGATTCCCGAGACGGGCTACCTCAAGGGCGCGCTGCTTCGCGCCGACGAGTGAGAGGGACCGACGGGCGGAGGGCGCGGGCGGCTCCGGGGCGCCCGGTCGGCTGGCGGTCGATAGAGGACCGGAACGCCGGCGACCCGCGGCGGCGGCCCTGGCCGATGGCTACGCCCGCATCCACCAGGATGTCGAGGGGGTCGTGGGGCGGCTCGTGAAGGCCGGCGTGCCCGATTCGGCCATCACGCTGCAGCCGATCACTACCCAGCCCGTGTACGGGCCGCAGGGCCCCCGGGGGTACCAGGTGCTCCAGTCTCTGTTCGTGATCTCCGCCGACCTGCCCGCCGTGGAGGGGTTGGCCCTGAATCCGGCGGGGATGGTGCCGGCAAGCGCGCCGCCGAGATCGCCGGCAGCGTCGGAATGAAGGTGGGGAGCGTGCTCTCGGCCTAGGCCGGCGTCTTCCAGATCACCGAGCCCCATTCCACCGAGACGGCCGCCTACGGCGTGTACAACACGTCGTCACGCAAGAAGGAGATCCGGGTCACGGTGCACGCCCGCTTCAGTCTGGAGTGAGGCGCTCCGCCGCGGTGGCGAGGCCGGCCGGCTGGTCCACGGTCCCGCCCTCGGCCGCGACCACGCCGCCCAGGGCCGCCAGCAGGACCATGACGTTGGCCGGCCGGGCCGAATGACCCATGCACCCGATGCGCCACACCACCCCGGCCAGGTCCCCGAGGCCGCCCGCGATCTCGATCCCGTGCTCGACCAGCAGTCGCCGCGCCACGCGCTTCCCGTCGACCCCCTCCGGGATGCGAACGGTCGTGAGGCTGGGAAGCCAGAACTCCATGCTCGCGTGGGGACTGAGTCCCATGGCCTCGAGTCCTGCGCGAAGAGCGCCGGCCACCTTCAGATGACGTGCCCAGCGCGCCTCGATCCCCTCCTCGGCCACCAGGCGGAGCGCCTCGCGCAGGGCGTAGACGTTCGTGATCGGGGCCGTGTGATGGTAGGAGCGCTCGTCGCCCCAGTAGTGCTCGAGGAGCGACAGGTCCAGGTACCAGCTCCGCACCGGCTCGGCGCGCTCGCGGATCCTCGCCATGGCCGCGTCCCCCAGGGTGAGGGGGCTGGCGCCCGGGGGACAGGACAGGCACTTCTGCCCGCCCGAGTAGGCGACGTCCACTCCCCACCCGTCCACTTCGAGCTCGACCCCGCCCAGGGAGGTGACGGTGTCGGCCACGACCAGGGCCCCCGCGCCGTGCGCCATCTCGACCAGCTCGGGCACGTTCGGCTGCAGGACCCCCGTACTGGTCTCGGCGTGCACGAAGGCGACCAGCGCCGGACCGTGCCTGGCCAGCGCGGCACGGACGTCCTCGGGATCGAGAGGGCGGCCCCAGGGAGCTGCGACGGGGACCGGATCTCCCCCGGCCCTCCGTACCATCTCGGCCATGCGCAGGCCGAAGTAGCCGTTGGAGGGTACGAGGACGGTGTCCCCGGGCTCGACGAGGTTGGTGAACGCGGCTTCCATGGCGGCGGAGCCGGTACCGCTCACCGGGATCGTCCACTCGTGATCGGTTCGGAAGGTGTAGCGGAGGAGATGCTGCACCTGGTCCATGATCTCGAGGAAGGCGGGATCGAGATGTCCGATCAGCGGGGTGGACATGGCTCTGAGCACGCGGGGATGGACGTCGCTGGGCCCGGGGCCCATGAGGATCCGATCCGGTGGCGCGAGCTCAGCGTAACGTGGTGCCTGGGTCATGGTCGTGTGGCCTCGTATCCGGTGGAGCGATCTTCGGCGCGATTCGACGACCGCCTCGCGGGCGATCGTGCGCCGGGATCAGGATGCGGCGGATGGCCGCTCGATGCGAGCGGTCGGCACGGACCGGGTCGACCGCTCGCGTTGCAGCCGTCCGGCCCCGGGTCGATTTTGGAGGAGCGGGCCCGCCCGGTTGGGGCCCATGCGAGTGTCGAAATGCAGGAGCCATGGATATAGCGGGTCTACTGGCCGCCACGGCCGGCGTCGCGGCGCTGGCCAGGGCCGCGAACAAGAAGGGGAAGGACCACGGCGACCGGTCGTCCCGCCTCCGGTCCCGGCTCCTGCAGCGGGGCCTCGGCTCGACATCGGTCTCCGAGCTGCTGTCCGGCCGGCTGCTCATGCGTACGACGGGGATGGCCGGGCGCGGCTCCGGCTCGTCGGGTTCGGCCGTGGGCAGTGGGCGCTCCGGCGCCGCGCGCCCGCACGGGACGGGTCCGCGCCGGTCTCCCGGCTCGCGCGGCGGCAGCGCGACGTCGACCGCTCGGGTGCGGCGTCGCCCCGACCGGGCCGAGCTGGAGAGGGAGGGGGTGCCCCACCCGCTCATCATCCGCCGCCGCCGGGACCGCCGCCGGGAGCTGCTGCGCGAGGTGGCCAACGTCGGCATGGGCTCGGCCGCCATCGGCGTGTCCACCGCTGGCCTCCTGTTCGACGCGGGCGTCGCGTCCGAGTGGTGCCTCGGAGGGGGCGCCCTGGCCGCCGCCGTGTTCGGCTGGATCCTGGGCCGCGGCGTCCTCTCCGACCTCATCCACCTGGGCGCCTGAGGCCCGTCCGCGCCCGGGGGCTCTCGCCTCCTACGCCTCCCCGGGCCCGAACAGGGAGAGCTGGGGCCCGGTCGAACCCGCCTCGTCCGGGGGCGCCGGCCGGCGGAAGGAGGCCGTCGACAGGGGGCGGGAGTCCCGGTCCAGCCCGAGGCGGCGAACGGTCATCCGGAACAGGCCGCCAATGTGGTCGGCCAGGGGCCCGGCGCCCCGCATGCGGCTCCCGAAGCGGGGATCATCGAGCTCGCCGCCCCTCACGTCGCGGATGCGGCCCAGCACCTTGTCCTTCCGCCAGGGGAAGTGCGTCTCCAGCCAGGCCTCGAACAGCTCCGAGACGCCGTGCGGGAGTCGCAACATGACCCAGCCGGCGTGGGTCGCCCCGGCCTCGGCGGCGGCCTCGAGGATGGCCGGCAGCTCGTGCTCGGTGAGGCCGGGGATGACGGGCGCGACCAGCACGCCGACCGGCACGCTGGCGTCGGCCAGGGCGCGGATCGCGTCCAGACGGCGCTCGGGAGTCGGAGCGCGGGGCTCGAGGACGCGCCGCAGGCTCTCGTCCAGGGACGTGACCGAGACGGTGACCCTGGATGCGTCATGGTCGGCGAGCTCGCTCAGGAGGTCCAGGTCGCGGGTCACGAGCCGGCTCTTGGTGATGATCGACACCGGGTTCCGGGCCTCCGCCAGGACCTCCAGGCAGCCACGGGTGATCTCGAGGCGGCGCTCGGCGGGCTGGTACGGATCGGTGACCCCGCTCATGGCGAGGACCTGCGGCTCCCAGCCGGGGGAGGACAGCTCCGCGCGCAGCAGGGAGGGCGCGTCCTCCTTGACCAGGATTCTCGATTCGAAGTCCAGTCCCGCCGAGAAGCCCAGGTACTCGTGTGTCGGCCGGGCGTAGCAGTACACACATCCGTGCTCGCACCCCCGGTACGGATTGATGCTGGCCTCGAACCCCACGTCCGGGCTCCGGTTGCGGGTGATGATCGAGCGGCTGCGGTCGCGGAGGAGACGCGTCTCCGGACCCGGGTCCTCCGCGGTCCACGCCTCGCGCTCCAGGTCGATGCCGTCGAAGCGATTGGCCGGGTTGCCGGGCGCGCCGCGCCCGCGGACGGGGAGGGGCTTCACGGGAGGCCGGGGCGACCGGACGAGGTACGCATACCCCACGGAGGCTATGTCTTCGGGTTTTGTTCGGCAAGGGGTCGTCGAAGCGAACCCCGTACGCCGGGCTACAGGTTGAGGAAGTAGCTCGCCTTGACGATGAAGGTGTTGCTGGGCGGCGCGTTGAGGAGGCCGCTGAAGTCCCGCGAGAAGCTGAAGTTGCCGAAGGTCTCGTCGGCGCGGCGGCTCTGCTGCCATACGAAGTACAGGATGGACCCGGGCCGGAACTCCCACCGGAGGACGGCGTTCCCGCGCAGGGACCGGACGTTGAAGTCCTGTCGGTCGAAGGAGAAGTCGGGGGCGCCGTCGCCGTTGTAGTCCAGGTAAACCAGGCCGTCGGCGACGCACATGGCGCCGCCGGTACAGGCCACGCCGGCCGAGGTGGAGCGGGCGATGCCCCGGCTGAAGCGCAGGAAGTCGAACGACTCGGGCCGGGCGAGCTGCTTGTAGCTGGCAAAGCGCCCCGAGGCCAGGAGGGGCTGGGCGAACAGCTGCAGGCTCAGGGTGGGGGAGAGGGCCACGTTGAGCCGGGTCCGCATCGAGAGCTGGTGCTGCGTGAGGTCGCCGAAGAAGTAACGCTCGCCGTAGGTGGGCGCGAAAGAGGCCGATTCGTCCGTGCTCACGTACTGGCTGGCGCTCGTCTCCACCTGCCAGGAGGGCTCCACCTGGATCTCGACGTTGGAGCTGGGCCGGATCGAGATCTGGACGCTCGTCTGGAAGGAGTGCCCGTCTCCCAGGGCGCGCTGCCCGTACTCGATGCGAGGCTCCAGGCTCACCATCCGGCGCGAGTCCGTCCGGATCCCCAGGTCGGCGTGATAGCCCGAGGGCTTCACCATCAGCGGTCCCCCCCGGGTCTCCGTGTCGCTCAGGGTCTGGGGTCCGTAGTCGAGCCCGAAGTCCACCGACCAGTTGTTGTTGAAGTCGAAGTTCCCGTTCAGCGACACGTTGCCGTCCTTGTAGGCGCGGCGGACGTGGTCCATCGATAGCGGCCCGTGGAAGACGGACTGCCGGAAGTCGTGGAACGTGAACAGGCTCATCCGCCAGCTCCGGAACAGCGGACCGGGGTCGATGTCCTGGTATTCCACCCGTCCGCCGATGTCCCAGTGCTCACCGTCGTGGTTGAAGCCGAGGTCGTTGGCGGCGAAGCCGGGCGTGACGTCGCCCAGCCAGGTGGACCACGTCCAGTGGTCCGCGTTCTGGCGCTCCAGGTAGACCCTCCAGCTGGCGCCCGTCATGCTGGTGGCGGACGAGTCCACCGACAGGTAGGACGCGTCGGGCCGCTGGAAGTAGTGCTGGGAGTTCTCCTGCACGTCGACGAGGGCCTGTGGTCTTCCACGGATGAGCGTGCTGGCCAGGTAGCCGTGCACCGACCAGTCCCGGTTTCTGGAGCCGCCCCAGTCGTGCTGGAAGTCCAGGCCGCCGGAGAAGGCGCTCGACGTGAGCCAGTCCAGGGTGCCGTCGGCCGGCAGGTTCCGGTGCATGGCCGTCAGGATGCCCCCGACGTGGCTGGCGCCGTCGCGGAAGTCCTGCTGGAGGCGGGCCACCCCGTATTCGGCCCGCGGCTGCGCCACGAACTGCGACCTCCGTCCGGAGCTCGCGAAGTAGGCGGTGCCCATCTCCTTTTGCGTGGCGGCCCCCAGGACCCCCATGGACAGGCCGCTCGACGTGCGCCCCGTGAGCTTGGCGGCGCCGAGAATGGTCGTTTGGGACGGTGCGTCCGTGTAGTCTGCGCTGTCCGGTCCCGATCCCCGCGGCTCCCGCCCGATGCGCCGGCTGAAGAACAGCGAGTTCCGGCGGCCCGACAGCTGGAAGTCGAACACGCGAGCGTCCTGCACGAAGAAGGGGCGCTTCTCGGGGAAGTAGGTCTCGAACGCGCTCAGGTTGATGACGGCGGGGTCCACCTCCACCTGGCCGAAATCCGGATTCACCGCCGCGTCGAGGCTGAAGGCCGAGCCGAGCCCGTAGCTGGCGTTGAGGCCGGCGCGGGGCGTGAGCGTCGAGCCGTCGAACAGGGGGTTGGAGGGATCCGAGGGAGCCCGGTGGAGCTGGGTCGCGACGTAGGGCTCCACCTGCAGCCGGGTCCCGCTCGAGGTCAGCTGGATGCCCGTGAGCCGGCCGAACTGGCTCACGCGTCCCTGGCTCGTCCGCGAGATGAGCGCGAAGTAGCTGCGGCTGTTCGAGGCCACGCGGTTGCGCCCGAAGTCGACCCCCCAGACCTGCTTGCCCTTGCCGGACTCGTAACGGATCTGGGAGAGCGGGATCCGCATCTCGACGCTCCAGCCCGTCGAGTCGCGGCTCACGGCCGAGCTCCACACGGCGTCCCAGTTTTCATCGCGGTGCGAGTCGTTGAACAGGTATTCGTCGAACTGGACGCCGGCGGCGCTCACGCGGAACACGTAGGCGGTCTGGCGGTCCTGGTTGGGATCGAGGGCGACCTCGAACCAGTCGAACTGTCCCTGCCGGTCCCTGCGCACGAGGCGCGAGACGATCTGCGAGGTGTCCTGCTCGGTCATGTGGGCGCCGACGTAGAGGGCGGCGTCGTCGTACAGGACGCGGACCTGGGTGGGCTGGGCGGGAGGGGCGCCTTCGGTGGGGAGGCCCTGCACGAAGCGACTCTCGACGGGCGCGTTACGCCAGGCGGCCTCGTCCAGTCGACCGTCGATGTGAACCGGACCCTGACGACGCGCGGCCCGCAGGGTGGGGACGCCGTCCGACGGCGCCCCCGGACCGGCCGTGTCGGCGGCGGCCTGCCAGGCCCGGCCACGGGCGGGGAGCAGGAGGGCCGACAGTGCGAGCGCGGCGACCAGCCAGCGGCACCGGCCCGCCGACCGTCCCGGGCGGGACGCACCCCTGCCCTCGCGCGGCGCGCGGCCTCGCGCGCCGCGTGCCCGCTCCCCCTGCGCCCCGGTGAACCGCGGCGGACTTCCGTGGATCCCTCGCCTCACGTCCCCTATCGTCCGTACCCGTTCCTCTCCTCTCGTGACCCGTCGTGATCGACGTACCGCCCCGCGCGGAGACTCCCGGACCAGCCGGGAGCCGCGAGTCCGGTGGCGGAGGATGGAGCCTCGACCCCTGCGCCACAAGAAACACGCCGCCTTCCACGGCCGTGTAGTCATGCCGCCCGGGCGAGCGCCGACGAACCCGCCGCTTCAGCGGGCGACGAGGGGCCCGGATCCGAAGCGATCGAGGCCGAACGGGCCGGGGTCGAAGGTCGGTTCGAGGTCCGTCATCAGGTCCGCCACCACGCCGGCCAGGGCGCCCGCGAACTTGAAGCCGTGTCCGGAGAAGCCCGCCGCGACCACGACCCGGCGGCATTTCGGATGTCGGTCCAGCACGAAGTGCCTGTCCGGGGTGAGCGTGTACAGGCAGGGCTCGGAGCGCACGCCGAGCCAGCGGGCGTCGGGGAAGTGACGTCCCAGCACCTCGCGGACGGCGTCGACCTCTTCCGCGGACGCTTCCTGGCGTGGTGCCTGCGGGTCCACCGGCCGACCCCCGTGGTGGAAGGCCGCCTTGACCCCGGACCCGACGTCCGGGAAGCCGTACAGGATCTTGCCGGCCTCGTATTCGACCAGGAACACGGGAATGTCGGCCGGATCGAAGCCGGCCGCCTCCGTGCGGAACCAGTGCTGGACCATGCGCACCGGCTGGAGAGGCATGGGCGGCGCGGCGGCCAGCCCCGCGGTCCAGGCTCCCGTGGCCAGCACGAGCCCGCCGGCCGGCACCGTGCCGGCGCTCGTCCGCACCCTCAGGCCTCCGCCGTCCGGCGGGCCCTCCTCGCTCCAGGCCACCAGGGCCTCCCCCGTCCGCAGCTCGGCCCCCGCCACGCGGGCGAGATCGAGGAACGCGGACACGCACGCCTCCGCCCGCAGGTAACCGGCCCTCGGATCCACCAGGAGCCGATGGCCCGCGGAGAGGCGGACGAAGGGATAGCGCTCGGCGGCCTCCGCCGGGTCGGGACGATCGAGGGGGAGGCCGTGGGCCCGCGCGCTCGCCTCCGCGCCGCGGACCAGGTCGCCGTGCGGGAAGCCTCCCACGATGCCCCCCGTCTCGAACAGCAGCCGTCGGCCCGAGCGCAGCTCGAGCTCGCGCCACGCCTCGTAGGCCCGCCGCACGAGGGGCACGTACAGCGGGTTCTCGGAGTAGGCCTGCCGGATCATGCGCGTCTCGCCGTGCGACGATCCGAGCCGATGCGGAGGGGTGTGCGGGTCGAGCCCCACCACCCGGAGCCCCCGGCGGGACAGCTCGGCGGCCACGGCGCTCCCCATGACGCCGAGGCCGGCCACGACGACGTCGGCGGCGCGCGTCATCCTCCCACCCTCACAACGAGGATCCGGGGCCGCCGGCGACCAGGTCCCGGCTCAGCTCTCCCGGCGTCCGACAGCCACACAGGGCCAGGGCCAGGTCGAGCTCCTCCCGCAGGATCTCCAGCACCCGGCTCACTCCGTCCTCTCCCTCGACGGCCAGTCCCCAGAGCACCGGCCGCCCCACGGCCACCGCGTCCGCGCCCAGGGCCAGCGCCTTGACCACGTCGGTGCCGCGCCGGATGCCGCCGTCGATGAGCACCGGGACCCGCCCGTCCACCGACGATGCCACCTCCGGCAGCGCCTCGATCGTCGCGATCGCCGTGTCGAGCTGGCGGCCGCCGTGGTTGGAGACGACGATCCCGGAGGCCCCGTGCTCGACCGCGAGCCGCGCGTCCTCGGGATGGACGATGCCCTTGAGGAGCACGGGCAGCCCGGTGATCGACCGGAGCCAGGCCACGTCATCCCAGTCCAGGTCGGGATCGAGCAGGCTGGCGGCGTAGGCGGCCAGGCCCGAGCCCTGCCCGGCGGGAGGGATCGCGCGCATGCCGTCGGCCGTCAGGTTCTCCAGGGCGAGCTCCTCCGGCAGGTGGAAGCGGTTCCGAACGTCACGCTCGCGGACGCCCAGGAGGGGCGCGTCCACCGTGACCACGAGCGCCGAGCAGCCGGCCGCCTCGGCCCGCGCGACGAGCTCGGCGGTCGTCGACCGGTCCCGGTACACGTACAGCTGGAACCACACGGGGCCGTTGGCGGCCGCCGTCACCTCCTCGAGGGGCGCCGTGGACAGGGTGCTCAGCATCATGGCCGTGCCCGCCGCGCCGCAGGCCCGCGCCGTGGCGAGCTCCCCGTCCGGGTGCGCCATCCGCTGAAAGGCGGTCGGGGCCGCGACGATCGGCATGGACAACCGGGCGCCCAGCAGGGAGGTGGTCAGGTCCCGCTCGCCGACCCCCCGCAGGACGCGGTGGCGCAGCCGCAGCCGGTCGTAGGCGGCGTGGTTCTCGGCCAGCGTGATCTCGTCGTGCGCCCCGCTGGCGTAGTAGTCGCGGGTCATCGAATCCAGCCGGTGGCGCGCGGCCTCCTCGTAGTCGAACAGGTTGATGAGGTCCATGCGGTGTGCTCCTTGAGGTGGGGCCTCAGAGGCCCAGGAGTCCGGGCAGGTCGGCGACCGAGCCGAGCACGTGATCGGGTCCCGGGCCCGGCCGGTCCAGGTCCTCCTCCCGGAACTTCCCGGTGCGCACGAGAATTCCGGACGCTCCGGCGCTCCGGGCCCCGAGAACATCGGCTTCCAGGTCGTCCCCGACCATGGCCAGCCGCGGGAGCGGCAGGTCCAGCGAGCGCGCCGCGGCCTCGAAGAACGGGAGACCGGGCTTCCCGGCCACGACGGCCTGCCGCCCCGAGGCGTATTCGAGTGCCGCCACGAACGGCCCGGCGTCCAGGTGGAGGGCGCCGGCGGTGCGCCAGTAGCGGTTCCTCTGGATGGCCACCAGCTCGGCCCCCTCCAGCACCCACCGGAAGGCGGCGTCGAGCACCTCGTAGGTCCAGTCGCTCCCGAGGTCCCCCACGACGACCGCCCGGGGTGCCGGTGGGGCACCCTCCCGGTGGGAGACGATCTCGAAGTCGGCGAAGTCCTCGAGGGCGGCCGACGGGACGAGCAGGCCGATCCGCCGGAGGCCCCGCGATCCGAGCCAGTCGGCGGCGGCCACGGGGGCGGTGAGCACCTCCCCGGGGTCGGCGGCGAGTCCGGCCTCCCGGAGGCTCTCCAGGACCGCCCGCCGCGGCCGGCGGCTCGTGTTGGTGACGAACCGGAGCCCGAGGTCGGCCGACCGCACGGCGGCGACAGCCCGAGCCGCCCCGGGCAGGAGCCGGCCATCCTCCATCAGCGTACCATCGACGTCGAGCAGGATGCCGCGCGTGTCGGCGAGCGTGGAGTCCATGGTCGCAAGGTAGGTGACCGCCCGGCGCGTCGGTACCGGCTGCGTGCACCGGGGGGAGGGGAGGGCGAGGGACGCGCGGTAGCGGTGGCGGGTGGCGCAGGGCTAGCTTGGGGAACGTCGCGTCGCGTCGCCCCTCGCCCAGGCCCACTCGCCCATGCCTCTTCTCGCCCGGGGAAAGCGTCTCGCGAAGGAGCTCTCCCTCGCCGACGTGTTCGCGATCAGCGCCGGCGCCATGTTCAGCTCCGGCTTCTTCCTGCTGCCAGGGATCGCCGCCGCCGAGGTCGGACCGGCCGTCGTCCTGGCGTACCTCCTGGCGGGCCTCCTGGTGGTCCCCGCGCTCCTCAGCAAGGCGGAGCTGTGCACCGCCATGCCGCGCGCCGGCGGCACGTACTACTTCCTGGACCGGAGCATGGGCCCGATGGTGGGGACCGTGGGGGGCCTCGGGACCTGGGCGGCCCTCGTCCTCAAGAGTGCCTTCGCCCTCATCGGCATGGGGGCCTACCTGGAGCTGTTCATCAGCGTCCCGATCCGGCCGCTGGCCATCGGGCTCACCGTGCTGTTCGTGGTGATCAACCTGGTCGGTGCCCGCGAGACGAGCCGGCTCCAACGGGTGCTCGTGTTCTCTCTCCTGGCGGTGCTCACCTTTTTCATCTTCGCGGGCGTCGCCCAGCTCGCCGGACCGGCGGCCAGGGAGACGGCTCGGCAGCGCTTCACGCCCTTCCTGCCCTTCGGGCCCCACAGCCTGGTCTCCACCATCGGCCTCGTGTTCGTGTCCTTCATGGGGATCACCAAGGTCGCCAGCATCCCGGAGGAGGTGAAGGACCCGGACCGCAACATCCCGCTCGGCATGGCGCTGTCCCTGGGTGTGGCCATCCTGTTCTACGTGCTCACCATCGGGATCATGGTGGCCGTGCTCCCCGCCGACGAGCTCCACCACGACCTGACGCCTGTCGCCACGGCGGGACGTGCGCTCCTGGGTTGGCTGCCGGCGCCCCTGGAGCCCGTCCTCGTCGTGGGGGCGGCGATCACGGGATTCGCCGCCATGGCCAACGCGGGCGTGATGACGGCCTCGCGCTACCCGCTGGCGCTGGCGCGCGATCGGATCATGCCTTCGGGCCTCCAGGAGCTGAACCGCTTCCGGTCTCCCGGCCGCTCGATCGTGCTCACCGGGATCCTCATGATCGTCTTCCTGGCCACCCTCGAAGTCGAGACCGTCGCCAAGCTGGCCAGCGCCCTCCAGCTCCTGATCTTCGGCATGGTCAACCTGGCGGTCATCGTGATGCGAGAGAGTCGGCTCGAGGCGTACGACCCGGGCTTCCGGTCCCCGCTGTACCCCTGGGTGCAGATCGTGGGCTTCCTGGCCTCGATGTGGCTCATCGTGGAGATCGGCCTGGGGTCGATTCTGTTCACGGCAGGGATCGTCGTCGTGTCCGTGGCCTGGTACCGGTGGTACGCTCGGGCCCGAGTGGAGCGGGAAGGGGCCATGTACCACGTGTTCGAGCGCTGGGGCCGGCGGCGCTTCGAAGGGCTGGACCGGGAGCTACGGCAGATCCTGAAGGAGAAGGGGCTGCGCGAGGCCGATCCGTTCGAGCGGCTGCTGGCGAATGCACTCTTCCTGGACCTGCCGGGTCCGGCCCGGTTCGAGGACGTGGCGGTGCGCGCGGCCCGGGCCCTGGCCGCCGAGACCGGGAGCTCGGAGCGAGATCTGCTGGACACCTTCCTGGAGGGCACCCGGCTGGGCGTGACCCCCGTCTCGCACGGCGTCGCGCTGCCCCACGCCCGTCTCCGCGCGCTCACCGAGCCACGGCTCGTCCTCGTGCGCGCCCGGGAGGGGGTGGACATGGGACTCGAGGAGAAGCCGGACGAGGCGATCCGGGCGCTCTTCTTCCTGGCCAGCCCGCGCGCGGACGCCGGGCGGCACCTGCGCATCCTGGCCGAGCTCGCGGGAAGGGTGGACGACGAGGGCTTCATGGAAGCGTGGCTGGCGGGCCGCCACGAGGTCGAGGTGAAGGAGGTGCTGCTTCGGGAGGAGCGCTTCCTGACCGTCGAGATCCGGCCCGGGAGTGCGGCCGGCTCCCTGTCGGGGCGCCGCCTCTCGGAGCTCGAACTGCCGCGCGGCGTCCTGGTGGCGCTCGTGCATCGCGGGGACCGCACCGTCGTGCCCTCGGGCGCGACGAAGCTCGAGGCCGGGGACCGCCTCACCATTCTGGGCGAGCCGGAAGCCCTCGTGGCCGTCCGGTCCCGGCTGGCCGGGAGGTGACCCGCGGGCCGGCGCGGGTGCGGCGCGTCCGCGCCCGAACGCATTGAACATCGCGCCAGGGGGACTTATCATATCCGGCTCGCGCTGACAGCCTCCAGCCCGTTCTGGAGGCGAGCGGGCGCAACAGCGGCGGCCCTGGAGGGTATGGGGGCCAACGACCCGGTTCCGGCACTCGAGACGACGAGATCCATGAAGACCGACATTCACCCCGAGTACGTGGACGCACGCATCGTGTGCGCGTGCGGGCGCGTGACGGAGACCCGCGCCACCGTCCCCGAGCTCCACGTGGAGATCTGCTCGCACTGCCATCCGTTCTTCACGGGCAAGCAGAAGCTCGTGGACACGGCGGGACGCGTGGAGCGATTCCTGTCCAAGTACGGCCGTCGCGACGAGGCCGCCGAGGCGGTCGCGGAGGCCGCCGAACGCGCCGCCGAGTCCGAGAAGCAGGCCTTCGAGCAGCCTGGCGCCGCGGAGGCCGGGAGCGAGGAGGAGACGGGCGAGGATTCGCCCGAGGCCTCCGCCGAGCCTGCCGACCAGGAGGCCGCGGCCCCGGCCGAGTGAGGGGTCCCGTCCGCCTCCGGCGCCCCGCCCCCGCCGTCCGCACGCCGCGGCTCGCGGGGCGCGCGACCTTCCGCTTCCCGTGACAGACGCCGACGCCCGCGATTTGCTCGCCCGTCGGGCGCACGAGCTTCTCGAGCGCAACGAAGAGCTCACGCGGGCGATGGCGGACCCCGACGTCATCGGGGACTCCGACCGCCTCACCGGCCTCGCCCAGGAGCACTCGGACATCGGGCCTGCCGTCGAGGCCGGACGCGAGTACCTGCGTCTGCTGGATCAGCTCGGCCAGGCCGAGGAGCTGGCCGAGGGCGACGACGAGCTGGCCGAGATGGCCGGCGAGGAGGCGGCGGCGCTCCGGGAACGGATCGGAGCGATGGAGGAACGGCTGCGGTGGCTGTTCGTCCCCCGCGATCCACTCGACGACCGGCCCGCCGTCATGGAGATCCGCGCCGGCACGGGTGGGGACGAGGCGGCCTTGTTCGCGGGCGACGTGCACCGGATGTACACGCGCTACGCCTCGGCTCGCGGCTGGAGCGTCGAGCCGATCTCGTTCAGCGAGGGCGGGTCGGGCGGATTCAAGGAAGTGATCTTCATGGTCCGTGGCCGCGACGCCTACGGCCGCCTGCGCTACGAGTCCGGCGTCCACCGGGTGCAGCGGGTGCCCGAGACCGAGAGCGGCGGCCGCATCCACACCTCGGCGGCCACGGTGGCCGTCCTGCCCGAGGCCGAAGAGGTGGATGTCCAGATCGACCCGGGCGACCTCAAGATCGACGTGTACCGCTCCTCCGGCCCCGGCGGGCAGTCGGTGAACACGACCGACTCCGCCGTCCGCATCACGCACCTGCCGACCGGACTGGTCGTCACCTGCCAGGACGAGAAGTCACAGCACAAGAACAAGGCGAAGGCTCTGAAGGTGCTTCGGAGCCGGCTCCTGGACCGGAAGCTCGCCGAGCAGGAGGCCGCGCGGGCCCGAGAACGACGGGCCCAGGTGGGCACCGGCGACCGGTCCGCCAAGATCCGCACCTACAACTTCCCGCAGAGCCGCGTGACCGACCACCGGATCGGCTACACGACCCACGACCTCCAGGGCGTGCTGGATGGCGACCTGGACGAGCTCGTCGACGCGCTGCGAGTGGCGGGCATGCAGGAGCGGCTGGAGGCGGCGACGGGCTGAGGGTCCACGCTCAGGCGATCCGGTTCGTGACGCCGGGCATCCAGTCCTGGTAATCCGGGCTCCGCTGCCGGAGCGCCGCCAGGATCCGCTGGCGCACGACGGGCTCGACCGTCGACTGCTGGCCCGGCCACGGCCGCAGGGTGGCCGGCACGTAGCGCCAGCCGCCGGGCTCGGCGTCGCGCACTCCGAAGACCTCGGGCTCGGCCAGCACGATGGCGCCGAACTGCTTGCGGACTCCACGGAGCATCGGCTCGATGACCTCCACGAGCGCATCGTCCTCCATCCCGGGCGGGACCTGTACGTCCACGTACATGCGGATGCAGCCGCTCCGGTGACGGCTGACGGTGCCGATGGTGCGGTTGGGCAGGTAGACGGTCTGACCGAGGAAATTGTTGACGATGCGCATGGCGGGGGACACCATGGGTGACGAGGGGATCGCAGGCGCAGGGGCGGGGGGGCGCCCGCAAGGCCCCGGGTCGTCGGACGCCGACCCGGGGGGGGCGACCGTCCGCGGCGCCCCCCCGCCCCCTCCCGCCGGGACGCCCTCAGAGGGCTGGAGCGGGAGCTGGCCGCTGCGGGCCGGGCCGCGGGGGTCGAGGAGGCGCGTCTCGAGGCCGAGCGGCTCGTCGCCTACGTGCTCGGCGTCTCGCGGGCCGAGCTGGCCCGCACGGGCGCCGAGGTGCTGGGCGCCGGAGAGGCACGGCGGCTGGCACGAGCCGCACAACGACGGCTGGCCGGCGAGCCCCTGCAGCACATCGAGGGTACGGTCCAGTTCCGCGAGCTGGTGCTCGCGTCCGATCCCCGGGCGCTCATTCCGAGGCCCGAGACGGAGCAGCTCGTGGACAGGATCGTGGCGTGGGCAAGGAGCCGGACCTCACGCGGCCGGCCGGACGACCCGGACGGCGTCACGAGCGTGCGCCGCCGTCCCGGGTCGGGAACTCCGCTCCTGGACAGCGCCCTCGACATCGGGACGGGATCGGGCGCGATCGCGCTGTCGCTGGTCCGCGAGGGTGTCGTCCGCCGCGCGGTGGGCGTGGACGTGGACGCGGCGGCGTTGGAGCAGGCCGCCTCCAACCGGGCCTCCGTCGGACTGGACGAGGCCCGCGTCGAGCTCCGCCTGACCGGGCCGCGGGCGTGGAGCGCCGTCGGGGACGGAGAGCGCTTCGACCTCGTCGTCTCGAACCCCCCCTACGTGCGGGACGAGGAGATCGAGCGACTTCCGGTCCACGTGAGAGCCCACGAGCCCCGGCGGGCGCTGGCCGGTGGGCGGGACGGTCTGGACGTGGTCCGGGAGATCGCCGCGGGCGCAGCCGCGCACCTCGAGCCCGGGGGCGCACTCTTCCTGGAGATCGGCGCCGAGCAGGGCGCGACCGTACGCGAGCTGCTCGGCGCCAGCGGCGCCTGGGAGGAGATCGTGGTGCAGCGGGACCTGGCCGGGCGGGAGCGGTTCGTGCGCGCCCGGCCGGTCGTCAGCGCAGGTGGACGTTGATGAGAAGGGGACGAACTGGAACGGCGGCGGGTCGTTCCGCGCCCGATTGAGCCATCCGATTTCCACGCCGTCGAGGGCGTCGACGTCGTTGTAAAGGCCGATCACCAGCCGGGTCCCGCGTCCCCGGACCCGGCTCCAGCCCGCCACGGGGCCGGGGGCGGCCATCAGCGCTCCGCCACTCCGACGCAGAGGCCGAGAAGCAGCGGCCGGGAGCCGGGCCGCGACCTTCCTGCGGTGATCGCCGACCGCGGGTCGCGCCGGACACGGCCGACCGTTCCGCGTTCGCGCAGCGCCCGCGTGGCGTAGTCCTCCGTGCGGTACCGGGTCGGGTTGCATCAGAATCAGGACCGGCGATATGGTGGGCCGGTGATCCACGGCCGTATGCCGTATCCGGCGTGCGGGCCGCGCTGTTTGACCAGCATGCGGAAGGAGCACGATGATGCGACGTCTCCAGTCCGTCTTCGGGACGGTCCTGGTGGCCCTCCTGCTGATCGCGGCCGGACCCCGGCCGGGTCTGGCTCAGGGCACCATCCAGGGCCGGGTCACCGATCAGGATGGGAAGCCGTTGTCGGGCGCTCAGGTGACCGTGAAGGGGACCCAGCTCGGGGCCCTCACGAACAATGCCGGGCGCTACTCGATCTCCGGCGTCCCGGCGGGCACTCAGACGGTGCAAGCGGAGCTGATCGGCCATGGCACGAAGACCGCGCGTGTCCGGGTCGGCGAAGGGCTGACCGCCACCCAGGACTTCGTCCTCTCCACGGAGGCGGTACAGAGCCCAGGAGATCCGCGTCATCGGTTCCCGGGCCTACCACACGGCGGCCGAGGAGCTGCCGGTGCCGGTGGACGTGTACACGACGGAGGCGATCCAGTCGACGGGGACCACCGAGACGTCGATGATCCTCCAGCAGCTCTCCCCGTCCGTGAACTTCCCGCATCAGACGGTGGCCGACGGTACGGACGCGAGCCGGCCGTTCACCCTGCGCGGTCTGAGCCCGGACCACACGCTCGTCCTCATCAACGGGCATCGTCGGCATCCCACGGCGCTGGTGCACCGCCTCGGCTCCGGCATCCAGGAGGGCTCGAGCGGCGTGGACATGAACGCCATCCCCTCCAACTCGATCTCGCGCATGGAGGTGCTGCGGGACGGCGCCGCGGCCCAGTATGGCTCCGATGCCATCGCGGGCGTGGTGAACCTGGTGCTGAAGTCCGGCGTGCGGCCGCCGGAGTTCACCTACCGGGTCGGCGGCTACGTCACCAACGGCTTCAAGAACGACGGGCTCACCAACGACGTGCTGGGGAGCTACGGGCTGCCGATCGCGGGCGGCTCGCTGGACATCTTCGGGGAGTATCGCTACTCGAATCCCACCAACCGGGCCGGCGCCGATCCGCGCGACCAGATCACGGCCGGTGACGGCGACCAGGTCGTGGACGGCAAGGTCGTCCAGCAGAACAACCCGGTTCCGCAGCCCAACCATCACTGGGGCGACGGCAAGGCCGAGGACGCCCTGATCTGGTGGAACGGCGCCGTGCCGCTGGGCGGCAAGACGCAGCAACAGGGCGGCACCGAGTTCTACACATACGGCGGCTACAGCCACCGGAACGCCACGGGCAACGGGTTCTACCGGCGGGCCCTGGATTCCCGGAACTGGCCCCAGATCTATCCGATGGGCTACCTGCCCGAGTTCAGCGACCCGGTCGAGGACCTGCAAGTTTCCGGCGGTTTCCGAGGCGTGGCGGGAGGCTGGAACTGGGACTTCGACGGCAACTACGGCCGCAACCGCTTCGACTTCAACATCGTCAACTCGCTCAACGTATCGCTGGGGCCGAGCATCCCGCCCAACCAGACGAGCTTCTTCGCGGGCTCGGAGATCCTGAACCAGTACACGGCCAGCCTGGACGTGTCGAAGGCGTTCGAGGCGGGCCTGGCCGGCGGGCCGCTGAACGTGGCCTGGGGCGGTGCCCTGCGGCGTGAGAACTACCAGGTCGTACCCGGAGAGAAGAACTCCTACATTCTCGGGCCGAGCCCGAACCAGTTCGGCGGTTCCGCCGCGCCGGGCTCGCAGGTGTTCCCGGGCTTCGAGCCGGCCAGCGCGGCCGACGCGTCGCGCACCAACGTCGGCGGTTACGTGGATGTCGAGTTGCCGTTCAGCCAGCAGTTCCTGGCCGACGTGGCCGGGCGCTACGAGCACTACAGCGACTTCGGCTCCACGGTGAGCGGCAAGCTGGCGATGCGCTACCAGCCCTCTCGCCGGGTGACCCTCCGGGCCGCCATCAGCAACGGCTTCAGGGCCCCCAACCTCGCTCAGGAGTACTTCTCCAAGATCTCGACCATCTTCCAGACCGACCCGAACACGGGCCTGACCGTGCCGTACGAGGTCGGGCTGTTCCGGGTGGGGAGCGACGTGGCCAAGGCGCTGGGCGCCAAGCCGCTCAAGAACGAGCGCTCGCTCAACCTGAGCGGCGGCATGGCGGTGAGCCCGGTCGACAACCTCACGCTCACGGCCGACGCGTTCTTCATCAAGATCTGGGACCGGATCATCCTGTCCGGGAACCTGAGCGGGCCGGTGATCCAGGCGCTGGTCGCGCCTTACGGGGCCGAGCAGGCCGCAGTTCTTCTCGAACGCGATCGACACGAAGACGTACGGGGTCGACGTGACGGCCAACTACCGGGTGCTGCTCGACAACGGCGGCACGCTGCAGCTGACGGGGTCGTTCAACTGGACGCGAGAACCGGCTGGTCGGCGCGGTGCGCAACCCGCCCGAGCTCGCCGGCCTGCAGGACGAGATCTTCGGGTTCAGCGCCCGCACGGCACTGGAGAGTGAGCACCCGGCGACGATCACCAAGACCCGCATGCAGTATAGCCAGGGCAAGTTCGACACGTCCCTGGGCATGACCTACTATGGCTCGCTCCTGGTGGCGGACACGGATCCGACCCAGGTGCAGAAGCTGTCGCCCAAGGCGCTGTGGGACGCGTCGGTCGGGCTGCAGTTCCTGCCGCAGATCAAGCTCATCGGTGGGCGGCCGGAACCTCTTCGACACGTACCCGGACCTGACCATACCGGTGAACAGCTTCAACGGGATCTTCCGCTATCCCCGATCCTCGCCCTTCGGCTTCAACGGGCGGTTCGTGTATGCGGAGACGCAGATCACCCTGTAACCTGCAGCCCGGAGCAACGCAGAACGGCGCGGGGCCCCCTCGGGGGCCCCGTGCCCTTCCTACCCGGATCCAGGAGGACGGATGACATCGCGAGCGCGGATCGCAGCGATCCGTGGAACCGTGTGCCTCGCTCTCGGCCTGCCGCTGGCGATTGCGGGTTGCAGGGGCGCGGGGACGGACCGGACGCCGTGGGCCGCACCCTCGGCGTATACGTTCCCGGCCGGCTGGCCCTACCCGGCCGATGCCCGTGCGACGGAGGCGCCGCACGGCGTGGTGGCCTCCTCCGACAGCCTGGCCAGTGCGGCCGGCGTCGAGATCTTGCGGGCGGGGGGCAACGCGATGGACGCCGCCATCGCCGTCCAGTTCGCCCTCGAGGTCGTGCACCCGTTCGCCGGGAACATCGGAGGCGGAGGCTTCGCCGTCGTCCGGACGGCGGACGGTCAGAACGGGGCGCTGGACTTTCGGGAGAAGGCGCCGCTGGCGGCCACCCACGACATGTACGTCGATTCGTCCGGCCACGTGACGCGCCAGAGCTGGACGGGGCCGCTGGCGGCCGGTGTGCCGGGCTCGGTAGCGGGCATGCAGGCCCTGCACGAGCGCTACGGATCGCTCCCGTGGGCGCGCCTCCTCGAACCGGCCATCCGCATGGCCCGGGACGGCATCGTCGTCCGGCGGCATTTCCACGATGCCATCGCGCGCTCCGCGGACCGGCTGGCCAGGTTCGCGCCGAGCGCGGCGATCTACCTGCCAGACGGGGCGCCGCCCGAGGTCGGGTCCACCTTCAAGCAGCCCGAGCTGGCGCGGACGCTCCAGGCCATCGCCGGCCAGGGAGCTTCGGCCTTCTACCACGGCTGGATCGCCGATTCGCTCGTGGCCGAGCAGAAGCGGGATGGAGGCATCATCACGCAGGCCGACCTGGATCAGTACAAGGCCGTGTGGCGTGACCCGATCGTGACCCACTACCGGGGCCGCACCATCATCTCCATGCCACCGCCCTCCTCGGGTGGCGTGACGCTGGGGGAGATGCTGAACGTCCTGGGCGACTTCGATCTGGCCAAGATGGGCTGGCACTCGCCCGACGCCATCCACGTGATGGTGGAATCCATGCGGCGCGCCTACGGGGACCGGAACTACTACCTGGGCGACCCCGACTTCGTGAAGATGCCGATCGCGCAGCTCCTGTCGGAGCAGCACGCCGACTCGCTGCGCTCCTCCATCGACATGCAGCATGCCTCGCCCTCGAGCGCGTTCAACAAGGTGCCGGTCGAGTCCACCGAGACGACCCACTACTCGGTGGTCGACTCGGCCGGCGACGCGGTCGCGATCACGACCACGCTGAACGGCGGCTTCGGGTCGGCGGTCACGGTGCGGGGCGCCGGCTTCCTGCTCAACAACGAAATGGACGACTTCGCGGCACAGCCGGGGACGCCGAACGCCTACGGGCTCGTCCAGGGCGAGGCCAACGCCATCGCGCCCGGCAAGCGCATGCTCTCCTCGATGACCCCGACCCTGCTCCTGGACGAGGGCGGACGACTCGAGCTGGTGACAGGCTCGCCGGGCGGCTCGACCATCATCACGTCGGTGCTCCAGGTGATCACGGACCAGATCGACTTCGGGCTGCCGCCCCAGGCGGCCGTGAACGCGCCTCGCTTCCATCACCAGAACCTGCCGAACGAGGTCTTCTACGAGCACGGCGGGCTCGACTCGGCGGTCATCGCCGCGCTGGAGAGCCGAGGGCACAAGCTCCGGGAGCGGGACGGCACGTGGGGGGACGTCGAGTCGATCTTCGTGGGCGCGGACGGGACGCTGTACGGGGCGTCCGACCCGCGCGGCGGCGGCAAACCGGTCGGGTACTGACGGGGGAGGCGGACCCCGGGACGAGCGGGATCGGGCGCGTCCCGGGTCCGGTGTGGACCGCCGCCCGCCGCCCCGCCCGATTGCCGCGCGCGCGGCCAGCAGAGGTTAGCGCCGGTCCGTCGCACCGGTTATACTGACCCGTTCACGCGGGCAGGCATCTGCCGCGATCCGACCCCCACAACCAATGGCGACGACATGCTCGAGCAGCCCGAGAAGGACCCGGACCGCCCCGAGCGAATCACCGAGAAGGCCGAGGAGCTCGGCCGTCTGATCAGCCAGACGGCCGAATACCGATACTTGCAGGCCGCCAACCGGGAGCTTTCCGACGACCGGGACGCGACGGAGCTCATCAACCGGGCGCGCGACCTCCAGGAGCGGGCCCTCGCCCACCTCGAGCGAGGAGAGCGTCCCCCCGAAGACGTCCGGGAGCAGCTGGACGAGGTACGCGGCGAGATCCAGGGCAAGAGCCGCTACCAGTCCCTGGTGGCCGCCCAGTCCAACTTCGACAAGCTCATGGACCGGGTGAACTCGGCGATCGGGCGCGGGATGAAGAAAGGCGAGGAGAGCCGGATCATCCTTCCTTCATGAAGGGAATCCGAGAGGCGCTCGAACGCGGGCTCCGCGCCACCGTGGAGCCCGTGGTGGCCGCGCTCACCCGCTGGCGCGTCCATCCCAACGTCCTGAGCACCGCCGGGTTCGTGGTCACCTGCTCGTCGGGCTTCTTCTTCCACGAGCACCACGTGCGCACGGCCGGGGCGCTCATCCTTCTGGGTGGCGTGTTCGACCTGTTCGATGGCACGGTGGCGCGGCGGACCGGGCTGGCCTCGGCCTTCGGGGCCTTTTACGATTCGACGCTCGACCGCCTGTCCGAGATCATCGTGTACCTGGGGCTCCTGTCCCTGTACAACGACTACCGGCTGGCGCTCGGCGACGTGGGCATGATCTACGCGGTCATGCTCGCCATGGCCGGGTCCGTGATGATCAGCTACACGCGTGCCCGGGCCGAGGGGCTCGGCATCCCCTGCACGGTGGGACTCATGCAGCGAGCCGAGCGGGTGATCCTCATCGGGACGGCGGCTCTGGCGTTCGGTGAGCGCGGGCAGGGGCTCGTGCTCAAGGGCGTGATCATCCTGCTCGCCGTTCTCACGAACTTCACGTCGCTCCAGCGCATCGTCTGGGTGTGGCGCTACACGCGCCATCACGAGGTGACGGGCGGGGAGCCCGGGGCATCCAACTGAGACTTGGCGAGGCGATGAACGATACGAACGCAGGGACCGGCGGAGGCCGCCGCGACATCCGCCCGGCGCGGGGCAAGCTGGGCGTCCTCCTGGTCGGACTGGGGGCCGTGTCCACGACCTTCATCGCGGGGGTCGAATCGGTGAGGCGGGGCCGCAGCCGGCCGATCGGGTCGCTGACCCAGCTCAACACGATCCGGCTGGGCAAGCGCACCGAGGAGCGTGCACCGCTGCTCAAGGATTTCGTGCCCCTGGCCGACCTGGAGGACCTGGTGTTCGGGGCCTGGGACCCGATCCCCGACGACGCCTATGCGTCGGCGAAGCTCGCCGGCGTTCTGAGCCACGAGGACCTCGAGGCGGTGGGCGACTTCCTGAGCACCATCCGCCCCATGCCGGCCGTGTTCGACAAGAGCTACGTCAAGCGCCTGGACGGGTCCAACGTGAAGAAGGGCGCCGACAAGATGGAGCTGGCCGAGCAGCTCCGGGCGGACATCCGCGACTTCAAGGCCGAGCACGGCTGCGACCGCCTCGTCATGGTGTGGGCCGCTTCAACCGAGATCTATCTGAAGCGGCAGGACGTGCACGCCACCCTCGAGACGTTCGAGGAGGGCCTGCGCGCCAGCCACGAGGCCATCGCCCCGTCCATGATCTACGCGTACGCGGCCCTGCAGGAGGGCGTGCCGTTCGCCAACGGCGCCCCCAACCTGACGGTGGACGTGCCGGCCCTCACCGACCTGGCGCGAGCCCGCGGGCTGCCGGTGGCAGGAAAGGACTTCAAGACGGGCCAGACCCTCATGAAGACCATCATCGCGCCGGGCCTCAAGGCGCGCATGCTCGGTCTGCGCGGGTGGTTCTCGACCAACATCCTCGGCAACCGGGACGGCGCGGTGCTGGACGACCCGCAGAGCTTCAAGACCAAGGAAGAGTCCAAGCTCGGGGTGCTCGACTACATCCTCCAGCCCGACATGTACCCGGACCTGTACGGCGACTTCTATCACAAGGTGCGGATCAACTACTATCCGCCGCGGGGAGACGACAAGGAGGGTTGGGACAACATCGACATCGTCGGGTGGATGGGCTACCCGATGCAGATCAAGGTGGACTTCCTGTGCAAGGACTCCATCCTGGCGGCGCCGATCGTCCTGGACCTCGCTCTCTTCCTGGACCTGGCCGCCCGGGCGGGGCTGTCCGGCATCCAGGAGTGGCTCTCCTTCTACTTCAAGAGCCCGCAGGTGGCCGAGGGGTTGTATCCGGAGCACGACCTGTTCATCCAGCACTGGAAGCTCAAGAACACGCTCCGCTGGCTGATGGGCGAGGAACAGATCACCCACCTGGGCATGGAGTACTACGGCGAGCAGGAGTGAGGGCGTGCCCGCCGGAGGTCCGCGGCGCGCGTCCATTGGCGCGGGGGTAGCGAGGCCGTGACGCGGCCGCCCCGCGGCCTGTTCCTGGTGTTCGAGGGGATCGAGGGCGCCGGCAAGAGCACCCAGCTCCGCCGGGTGGCCGAGCGCCTCGCCCGTGCCGGCGTGGCCCACCTGGCCGTCCGCGAGCCGGGCGGCTCCCCCGTCGGGGAGCGCATCCGCCACGTCGTGCTCGATCCGGAGCTCGATCCCACGCCGGAGACGGAGCTGCTCCTGATGCTCGCCGCCCGGGCGGAGTTCGTGCGCCGGATCGTCCGTCCGGCCCTCGAGCGCGGCGAGGTCGTGCTGGCCGACCGTTACGAGCTCTCGACCTTCGCCTACCAGGGCGAGGCTCGCGGCCTCGGCCTGGAGCGGGTACGCAACCTCAACCGGTTCGCGACCGGTGGACTGCATCCGGACGCCACCCTCCTGCTGCTCCTGGATCCCGCGCTGGCCCGCGCCAGGCTGGACGAGGCGAAGGCCGACCGGATGGAGCGGGCCGGGTCGGCGTTCCACGCGGCGGTGGACCGGGCGTACCGGCGGTTCGCGGGAGAGGAGCCGGGCGTGATCCCGGTGCCCGCGGAGGGAGAGCCAGGGGTCGTCGCCGAGCGCGTGTGGTCGGCACTGGCGGAGCGCTGGCCGGACCGGTTCGCCTAGGCGGCCGCGGTCGTGTCGGAAACATTCCAGTTCGGGCCGGGTGTTAGACCGAAGCCAGGACCCGGTACGTCGGACCCAGCGGAGGACGCATGAAGCTCAAGCGATCGTGGATTCCCGCCCTCGTGGTCGCCCTCGTGGCCCTCGCCAGCGGCGGCTGGCTGCTCCAGCAGGGGACCCAGGACCAGGACGGAGCGATGTTCGAGGCCCGGCTCCTCCAGCAGGTCCACCGCATCGTGGCCGAGCGTTACGTGGACGACATCGGCTCGGCCAAGCTGTACAAGATGGCGATCGACGGAATGCTCGAGGAGCTCCACGACCCCTACAGCGTCCTGCTCGATTCGGCCGACTGGCAGGACCTCCAGCTGAGCACCACCGGGAACTACGGCGGCCTCGGCATCCGGATCGACAAGCAGGGTGATTGGATCACGGTCGTCGATGTCCTGCCCAACACGCCGGCCGAGCAGGAGGGCCTGCAGACGGGCGACCGGATCCTCACCGTCGAGGGAAAGTCGGCGCAGGGGTGGACCACCACCAGGGCGGTCAACACCCTCAGGGGCCCGCAGGGCTCGTCGGTCCAGATCACTGTCGGCCGCGTGGGGGTGGACCGACCTCTGTCCTTCTCGATCGAGCGTCGGCAGGTGCACGTCGTATCGGTCCAGTCCTTCATGCTGCGCGACCACGTGGGCTACGTGCGCCTCGACCAGTTCAGTAGGGAAGCTCGCCAGGAGCTGCAGACGGCCATCGACAGCCTCAAGTCCCGGGGGGCGACCCGCCTGGTCTTCGACCTCCGGTACAACCCCGGCGGACTCCTGGAGGAAGGGGTGGCGGTAGCCGACCTGTTCGTGCCGAACGGCGCTCCGGTGGTGAGCACCCGCGGCCGCGTGGCCTCGGAGAACGAGACGTACGACGCCTCGGAGCCCGACCAGTATCCGGGCCTGCCCGTCGTCGTGCTCGTGAACGGCTACACCGCCAGCGCGGCCGAGATCGTCTCCGGGGCGCTCCAGGACCACGACCGGGCCCTGCTGGTGGGTACCACCACGTTCGGCAAGGGCCTGGTGCAGTCGCTCTACAACCTGCCGGGGGACAACCACCTCAAGCTCACGACCGGGCGCTGGTACACTCCATCCGGCCGCGACATTCAGAAGCCGCACGGCCAGCAGGCCGAGGCCAACACCCTTCAGGCGAGCGCCGTCTCGATGACGGGCGAGCCCGTCCAGGTCGAGGCGGACACCGCCAACCGGAAGACCTATCACACGGACGACGGCCGGGTCGTGTACGGGGGCGGAGGGATCACGCCCGACCTCCTCATCGCGACCGACACCCTGACGTCCCGGGAGCAGCTCCTGCGTTCCTCGCTCGCCAAGCAGGGCGTCACGGTGAGCATCGCCGCCTTCCAGTTCGGCGTGAAGTGGGCCAAGGCCCATCCGGACCTCCCCAGGGACTTCCAGGTCACGCCCGCCATGCGGGAGGCGTTTCTCAAGGCGCTGTCCGACAGGGCGGGCTCCCCGGTCGACCGGAGACTGTTCGACGACTCGAAGCCCTACGTGGACTGGCTGCTGGGTTACCAGGTGGCCAACGCGGCTTTCGGCGAGGTGGCGCAGCTCCAGCGGCAGTTCACCCTGGACGACCAGCTGCAGCGCTCGGTGGACCTGCTGGCGCAGGCGTCCTCTCCCAAGCAGCTGTTCGCGTTGGCGCAGCAGCAGAAGGACCACGCGGAGCGACCGGCCACGACCCCGACGTCGGGCAGGTAGCGGCGAGGCGAGGTGGGTCGCCGCACCGGGCGATCTCCAGGTCCCGGACTCCAGTCGGAGGAGGTAGGCCATGGCACGCGTGCGCAGGGTTCTCGCAGGAGTTTCGGTCGTCGTGCTGGCCGCGTGCGCCTCGGGGACGGGCGGTTCGGGAGGCGGCTCGGCTACGGGTAGCGTGATCACCGCCCGCGACCTGGACGGTACGACCTGGACGACGGCCTACCAGGTGCTGCAGAACAACCACAATCTGCGGGTCACCGACCAGGGAGTGTTCCTGCGGAACCGCGGGCCGCTCACCATCAATGCGTCCAACCAGGACCTCAGCATGCTGCTGGTCCTCGATGGTACCCAGATCCACCGGGGCGTGCCCGACATCCTGCGCTCGATCGACGTCCACCAGATCGTGAGCATCCGCATCCTCACGGGCGGCGAGGCCGGGGGCCGTTACGGGAGTGACGGGGGCAACGGCGTGCTGATAGTCCAGACACAGCGCCGGAGCTGACGGGCACCGAGCCCTCCGATCCAACCGGCCGTGTGAAGACGCGCCTCGCCCTCTGCCTCGGGGAGCTGGGCGCGGCGGCCCTCTACCGGTCGTTCCTCGACGACATGACCGGAGCGGGGCGCGCCCTCGGGCTCCACGTCCACCGTCTTCCCGCGTGGTACGACGTGGGCCGGCACTGGGAGTCCCTGGCGTGAGCCGGGAGCCGGGCCCCCGTTCGCGGGCCGGTGCGCTGCGGGCGTCCCCGGGTCTCGTGCTGGGGCTGTTCGGCGTCTCGTGGTCGGCGGTGCTCATCCGGCTCGCGGCCGTCGAGACCCCGGTGGCCGTCCTGTGGCGCATCCTGTTCTCGCTGGTCCTCGTTCTCCCCCTGGCCCTGAGGGAGGCATCGCGCCGGGCTCTCGGGAGTCTCTCGGCCCGGGCGTGGGGAGCGCTCGCCCTGTCGGGCGGCTGTCTGGCCGCGCACCTGCTGCTCTGGTTCGCCTCCGTCGAGAGGACGAGCGTGGCCAGCGCGACCGTGCTCGTGGCCGTCACGCCCGTGTTCGTGGCGCTCCTGTCGGCGGTCTGGCTGCGCGAGCCTCCCACGGCGCGCGAGTGGGAGGGTATCGGGCTCGCCGTGATCGGGTCGGCCATCGTGGGCTGGCGAGACATCGGGGCCGGCCCGGGCGTGCTTCGGGGAGACCTGCTGGCGCTCCTGGCCGCGGGGGCTGCGGCCCTGTACTTCGTCCTCGGGAGGAGGCTGCGCCGCCGCCTCGGCCTGTGGAGCTACGTCGCGCCGGTGTACGTCGTGGCGGCGCTGGTCAGCCTGGCCGTGGCGCGTGCAGGCGGATCGCCCCTCACCGGTTTCAGGCCGGCGGCATGGGGCTGGCTGGCCGCCATGGCGGCTGGACCCATGCTCCTGGGACACACCAGCTTCAACTGGGCGCTGGAGTACGTCAGGGCCTATGTTGTGAGCCTGGTGATGCTTCTGGAGCCCGTCACGGCGACGCTGCTGGCCGTACTGGTCCTCGGACCCGGTGAGATGCCGCCTCCCGTGGCGGCCGCCGGCGCCGTGGCCATCCTGGCCGGCGTCGCCGTGGTGCTCCGGAGCCGGACGAGGTCCAGGAGTACGGAGGCAGCGGCGTGAGCGAGGCGGGCGGACGGGTCCGCGTGTCGCGGGGGGACGAGACCGAGTCGATCCACCGGGTCGACGCGGTGGTGGTCGGACGGAGCCCGGGCGAGGAGGTCCGGTTCGGGGACCCGGACCACCTCGCCTTCTGGCGCTCGGCGTTCAAGCCGTTCCAGGCCCTGCCCCTGGTGGAGGATGGCGTGGCCGCGGTGCTGGGCTGGGGCCCCCGCGAGCTCGCCCTGGCCGCCGCGTCCCACTCCGGGACGCCCGCGCACGTCCAGCTGGCGGCCGCCATGCTCGCCGACGCCGGCCTGTCCCCGGGAGACCTGGAGTGCGGTGCCCACCCGCCCTACGACCGGGAGTCGGCGGAAGCCGTGCTGCGCGAAGGGGCGGGGTACACGCCGCTCCACAACAATTGCTCCGGCAAGCACGCCGGCATGCTGGCCCTGGCCGTGCACCACGGTTGGCCGACGGCGGGCTACATCGAGGCGGGGCACCCCGTCCAGGCACGCATCCGCGAGGGACTGGACCGGTGGCTGGATGTCGATCCGGATTCGTTGGAGTGGGCCCGCGACGGCTGCGGCGTACCGACGGCGTATCTCAGCCTGCGCCAGATGGCCCGGGCGTACGCGCGACTCGGCCGGGCCGCGGAGGCGGGCGAGGAGGCGCCGCAGGCTATTGTCGGTGCGATGAGGGCGCACCCGGACCTTGTCGCCGGCCCGGGGCGGTCGGTCACGCGGATCATGCAGGACACGGCGGGACGCCTGCTGGCGAAAGAGGGAGCCGAGGGGGTGTTCTGCGTGGCGGCTCCGGCCGAGGGATGGGGCCTGGCGCTCAAGGTCGTCGATGGGGCGACGCGGGCCGCCGGGCCGGCGCTCGTGGAGATCCTCTCGTCGCTGGGGTTGTTGTCGGCGTCGGAGCTCGACCGCCTGGTCGATGTCGGCTGTCCGTCCGTGCGCAACGTGATGGGGGTGGAGGTCGGGCTCATCACGGCCCACATGCATGGGACGGTGGCGCCCGTGGCCGGAGGGCCGTGACGGGCGCGAGTGGATCGGACTCGGGCGAGAGCGTCCTCGTGGAGATCTCGGCGGCCCTCGGCGCGGGGGGCGGACCGCAGCTCGAGAAAGTCCTGGCTCGGGCCCGGGACGCCGTGGTTGCGGGGGAGCTCGAGGCTCGGGCGGTCGAGGAAGGGCTTCTCCAGGCTTACCTGTTCGTGGGCTTCCCGGGCGTGCTCGAGGCCTTCTCCGCCTGGCGCGGAGCCGTGCCGGACGAGGGGCGCCCGGCCGAGTCGGACGGGGATACGGGGAACCGGGAGGCCCGGCATGAGGAGCGGGGGCGCCGGGTGTGCCGGGCCGTGTACGGGTCCGCCTACGATCGCCTCCGGGCCAATGTCCGCCGGCTGCACCCGGACCTCGACCGATGGATGATCCGCGAAGGCTACGGGAAGGTGCTCGGGCGTCCGGGCCTCGATCTGGCGGAGCGCGAGCTGTGCATCGTGGCGCTGCTCGCCGCCGCGGGCAGGGGCCCGCAGCTCCATTCTCACCTGCGTGGCGCGCTTCGCAACGGGGCCGGGGCCGCCCGGACGAGGGCCGCGCTCGAGGCGGGTCTGGCCCGGCTCGTCGATCCGGCCAGGCGCGACGAGCTCGAGTCCCTGTGGGATCGAGTGCTGCGCTCGGCCCGGGGGGACGGCGACGTGTGAGCGCGGCGCGGAAGTCCGTCGGAGCGTGGCTCCGCCGGGCCGGCGTCCGCCGGGCCCGTCGATCCGTGGCCTCTCGTGTATCACATGATATCAATACATTGAACATACGGTATGACATGCTCGTAGAACGGACCAAAGATCGTCTCGTATGACCTTCGTCGACCGGACCGAGATCGAGGTCGAGGCGGGGAGCGGCGGGGACGGCGCGCTCGCCTTCCGGCGCGAGAAGGGCGTGCCGCGCGGCGGGCCGGCCGGAGGGGACGGCGGGCGCGGGGGCGACGTCGTGCTGGTCGCCGACCCCAACCTGGACACCCTGCTCGACTACCGATACCGGAGCGTGTACCGGGCGGGGCGGGGCGGCAACGGAGGGGGGAGCCGTCGAACGGGAGCCGACGGCGACGAGCTCGTCCTGCCGGTGCCCCCGGGGACCGTGGCCGTGGACGCCGCATCCGGACGCAGGCTCCGCGAGCTGCTCGAGGAGGGGGACCGGCTCGTCGTGGCCCGCGGTGGGCGCGGAGGGCGGGGCAACGCGGCCTTCGCCACCGCCACGCGGCAGGCGCCGCGGCGACACGAGGAGGGAGAGCCGGGCGAGAGCCTGCGGGTGGTGCTCGAGCTCAAGCTGATCGCCGACGTGGGACTGGTGGGTCAGCCGAACGCGGGCAAGTCGACGCTGTTGTCGCGTCTGTCGGCGGCCCGCCCGAAGGTGGCGTCGTATCCGTTCACCACCCTGCAGCCGGGGCTGGGCGTGGTGGCGCTGTCGGGCGAGCGCTCCTTCGTCATGGCCGACATCCCGGGGCTCATCGAGGGCGCCCACGAGGGCCGGGGCCTCGGAACCCGGTTCCTCAGGCACGTGGAGCGTACGCGGACGCTCGCCTTCCTGGTCCCGGTGGACGACCCTGACCCGGCGACGACGTACGAGCTGCTGCGGGCCGAGCTCCGCGGCCACGACGCGGCCCTCACGCGGCTGCCGCACTGCGTTGTCCTCAGCAAGGCGGACCTCCTGGCTCCCGGGGAGGAGCCGCCCGCGCTCGAGGCGCCGGACGCCTGGGGCATGTTCACGGTCTCCGCGGTCAGCGGGCGCGGCCTCGACCGTCTGGCCGAGGCCCTGTGGGAGCGGGTCCGAGAGGAGAAGGAGCGTGCCAGTGCCCGCCGGGGCGAGGAACCCTTCCCGGAGCTCGAGGAGTGGACGCCCTAGGCGTGGTCGGCCGCCCGAGCGCGGGCGGGTCCGACCGCGCCGAGCGGGCCGAGCTGTGCGCTGCCCTGGCGCTGGCCGGGGTGGAGGGTCTCGGTCCGGCGGGCGCGCGGCGCCTCCTCGACCTGCACGGCTCTCCCCGGGCCGTGCTGACGAGGGCCGGGGGGCCGGGGAGCCTCGATCCGGACCCCCCGCCGGGCCTTCGGCGTCCGGGGCGTCGCGTGGAGGAGCGGCTGCGGCGTGTCCGGTCCGTGCCCGAGACACGCCTCCACGAGCTCGACGCGGCCGGCATTCGCGTGGTCCGCTACGGCGGACCCGGCTATCCGCCCATCCTGGGCGACCTTCACCATCCGCCCATCGTCCTCTACCTCCAGGGACCGCTGCCCCTCCCCGTGGAACGGGCGGTCGCCGTGGTGGGAACCCGGCGCGCCACGGAGTATGGGCGGAGGCTGGCCCGGGACCTGGCGGGCGATCTCGCCGCGTCGGGCGTGTGCGTCGTGAGCGGCATGGCCCGGGGGATCGACGGTGCGGCCCACCGGGCCGCGCTGGACGCCGGGGGACCCACGGCCGGGGTCGTGGCCGGCGGTCTCGACGTGGAGTACCCGGCCGCCCACAGGTCCCTGTTCGCCGCCATGCGCGAGCGTGGCGTGCTGGCCAGCGAGTTTCCGCCCGGCACCCGTCCGGAGGCGGGCCTGTTCCCCCGCCGGAACCGCATCATCGCGGCTCTGGGCCGGGTCACGGTGGTCGTCCAGGCCGGCCGCCCCAGCGGAGCGCTCATCACCGCATCGCATGCGCTGGAGCTGGGGCGGGAGGTGGGCGCGGTTCCCGGCCCGGTGGGGCCCGAGGCCAGCGCGGGCGTCCACGCGTTGCTGCGTGATGGGGCGGCGGTGGTGACGTCGGCGGCCGACGTGCTGGAGCTGCTCGACGGGCTCGGGGGCGCGGCTCGGGTCGGGGGGCTCGCTGCGTCGACCCGGACGCGCTCCCCGGGGCCGGGGCGCTTCCCGATGCCGACCGCGCGCCGGCCGGGCGCGTGTGGGCGGCGGTATCGGAGGGGCCGTGCCCCGGCGACGTTCTGGCAGAGCGATCCGGGCTGCCGCATCCGGCGGCTCGCGCGCTCCTGGATCGCCTCGAGTTGGCCGGGATCCTCGGGGCGCTGCCGGGCGATCGGTACGAGCGTCGACGCTTCCGGACGGAGGCGAGGTGAGCCCTTCGGTCCACGCCGTTCCGCTGCTGCCGCCGGCCGGGGAGCGCCCGGCTCTCCCGCCGCTGCGCGGTGTGGCGGCGCCTCGATCGGTCTATGTGCACGTGCCCTTCTGTCGCCACCGGTGCGACTACTGCGCCTTCTCGGTGGCGCGCGCCGCCGCGCCCCCCGTCGAGGCCTGGTTGGACGCCGTGCGGCGAGAGCTGGAACTCTGGTTCGAAGTGGCCGGATGGACGGACCGGATCGAGCTGGACACGATCTACGTGGGCGGAGGCACGCCCTCGCTACTGGGGTGCGCCGGCATGGAGCGGCTCGCCGTCCTCCTGGGGGAGCGCTTCCGCTGGGACCCGGCCACGGTGGAATGGACGGCCGAGGCCAACCCCACGTCCCTGCACGTGGACGTGGCCCGGAAGTGGCGGGACGTGGGCGTCAACCGGCTCAGCCTGGGCGTACAGGCGTTCGACGACGAGGTGCTGGCCTGGCTGGGCCGCGAGCACGACGCCGCCGGGGCCCGGCGCGCCGTCGAGCGAGGTCGGGCGGCGGGATTCGAGAATCTGAACGTGGATCTCCTGTTCGGCCTTCCCGAGGACATCCCCCGGACGTGGCGCCGTGAGGTGGTGGAGGCGCGGGACCTGGGGGTGGGTCACCTGAGCCTGTACGGGCTCTCGGCGGAGCCCCGCACGCCCCTGGGCCGCCGCGTGGAGCTGGGGCGCACCCTGATGCCGGGGGACGAACCGTACGCCCGGGACTACCTGGTGGCCGTCGATGTCCTCTCCGACGTGGGCTACGTTCACTACGAGGTGTCCAACTTCGCTCGCCCGGGACTCGAGTGCCGCCACAACTGGTGCTACTGGGACGGCGCGGCGTACCTTGGTCTCGGCCCTTCGGCCCATACGTTTCTCCCACCGTATCGGATCTGGAACGTGTTCCGCTGGGACGCGTATCGTAGGGCGGTGACCAGCGTGGCCGCGACCAAGGCCGTCCCGATCGGGACGGGCGGAGGCGCGGCCTCGCTGCGCGAGGGATGGGAGGAGGTCCGGGGCCATCTGGCGCGGCTGGAACGGTTGTGGCTCGGTCTGCGGACGCGCCGCGGACTCTCCCGGGCCGACCCGGCCTGGCGATCGGCGGCGAGCGGGTCCGGCGATCGATTGGCCCGCTGGATGCGGGCGGGCTGGGTCCGCGAGGTGGACGATCGGCATGGCCGGAGGATTCGTCTGACGCCCACGGGGTGGATGCGCATGGACGAGCTGGTGACACGGCTCGCCGGAGAACGACGGGAACGCTGATGGAGGAGAAGCTCACCGAACGGGAGCGCGCGGTGCTCCTGGCCGTCATCCAGTCCTACGTACTCACGGCCGAGCCCACCGGCTCGCGTGTCGTGGCGCGGGACTGCGGCCTCGGCGTGTCCCCCGCCACCGTGCGCAACACCATGGCGGACCTGGAGGAGAAGGGGCTTCTCACCCATCCACATCCGTCCGCCGGCCGGCTTCCGACGGACCGCGCGTACCGCTACTACGTGGATGGCTTCATGGCGCGTCGACCCCTGTCGGAGAAGGAGCGGGACCGGATCCGACAGGAGCTGGCCGCCAGCGCGGAGGTGGGCGCCATCGACGAGCTCGTGGGCCGGGCCGCCCGGGTGCTGAGCCTCCTCACCGGAGAGCTCGGCCTGGCGGTGGGCCCGGCGCTGGCCTCCGCGGTGCTGCAGCGCCTGGAGCTGGTGCCGGTCGACTCGGAGAAGGCGCTCCTCGTGCTCACGCTCGAGTCGGGCCTCGTCCGGACCCTGTACGTGGACCTGCCCACGCGGCTGCCCCGGGAGAGCCTGTCCGCCGTGGCCACCGCGCTCAACGAGCGGCTGGCCGGGACGACCCTGGAGGAGATCCGCGACGAGCTGACCGAACGACTCCGCGACCTGCCGATCGACCATCCGGCCGCACGCCAGCTGGTGAACATCTTCGTGGGATCGGGGCCGGAGATTTTCGACTGGGCGGTGCAGGGAAGGGACGTTCATCTGGGGAGCGCCGCGGCGCTGGCGGAGCAACCCGAGTTCACGACCGGCGACCGGCTGCGGGCGCTCATCGAGCTCACCGAGCGGCGTGAGCTCCTGGCCTCGATCCTGGGGGAGCGCCTCAAGGCCGGCGAGCCCCAGGTGACCATCGGGGCGGAGCACAGCACGCCCGAGCTCAGCGAGCTCACGATCGTGACGGCGCCGTACTCGATCGGCGCGCTCCACGGCGTGGTCGGTGTGATCGGACCCACGCGCATGGCGTACGAGAAGATCGTGTCCGTCGTGGACACGACGTCGTCGCTCGTCTCCAGCCTCGCGAGGCGCTGACGATGGCCAGGGACTACTACGACATCCTGGGAGTCTCCCGGGACGCCGACGAACAGGAGATCAAGAAGGCGTACCGGAAGCTGGCCATGAAGTACCATCCGGACCGCAACGACGCGCCGGAGGCCGAGGATCGCTTCAAGGAGGTCACCGAGGCGTACGAGGTACTGCGGGATCCCGAGCAGCGGGCCCGCTACGACCGCTTCGGCGAGGCGGGCGTGGGTCGAGGAGGAGGCCCGGGAGCGGGCGGCTTCGGCGGCGCCTTCGACCTGGGGGATGCCTTCGAGCTGTTCATGCGCGAATTCGGGGGCATGGGCGGCGCGTTCGGCGACATGTTCGGCGGCGGGCGCCGGCGGGGGGGACGCACGGGCCCCCGGCGAGGCAGCGACATCAGGGTCCGGCTGTCGATCGAGCTGGCCGAGGCGGCCCGTGGCGTCGAGAAGACGCTGCGCCTGAAGATCCTCGACCCGTGCGAGCGCTGCGACGGCACCGGCGCCGAGCCGGGCACCTCCCCGGAGACGTGCCCCACCTGTGGGGGGGCCGGCGAGGTGCGCCAGGTCCAGCGCTCGATGCTGGGCCAGCTGGTGAGCGTACGACCATGTCCCGACTGCGGCGGTGAGGGCGTGCGCATCGCCAGCCGGTGCGAGGCGTGCCGCGGGGATGGCCGGGTGCGGGAGGAGCGCACGATCAAGGTCGACGTTCCGGCCGGGGTCTCGTCCGACGACGTGCTCAAGCTGAGCGGTCGGGGCAACGCCGGCCCGCGCGGCGGAGGGCGTGGCGACGTGCTGGTCGTCATCGACGTCGAGGCGGATCCCCGGTTTGAGCGCCGTGGGGACGACCTTCTGATGGACCTGCCGGTCACCTTCAGCCAGGCGGCACTCGGGGCCGAGATCGAGGTCCCGACGATCGAGGGCACGGAGACGGTCTCCGTACCGGCCGGGATCCAGGGCGGTCAGGCCATCCGGCTGCGGGGTCGTGGCATGCCGCGGCTTCGCGCCTCGGGCCGCGGCGACCAGATCGTGCGGGTGCGCGTGTGGACGCCGGTCGACCTGAGCCGGGAGCAGCGCGAGGCCCTGGAGCGGCTGGCCGAGACCGAGTCCGAGCCTCCCGCCCCCGACCACAGGGAGCCGGGCTTCTGGGAGCGGGTCAAGCAAGCGTTCACCGCGTAGGGCGGCGCGGGCGAGGTGGGAACTACAGCAGTCCGCGGCGAATGAGCGCCTCCGCCGGTTGGCGCCAGTCCTCGGGCTCGGCGGTGTCCGCCCAGTCGGGGGGCAGCAAGGAGCGACGCGAAGACCAGATCCTCCCGACGCGCCACGCTCTCTGCAGCGTCGCCCACAGGGCCCGCACGCCGGATCGGGTGCCGAGCACGGTGTGCCGCGCCCGATCGGCGTGACCGCCGCGGAGCGCCCCGGCGCCCTTCCTCTCGGACAGCGCCAGGTGGGTGGCCGAGCGCACCAGCGCCAGGTGCGTGAAGGCCTGCGGGAAGTTGCCCAGGAAGGCGCCGGTGTCCGGGTCGATCTCTTCGGAATAGAGGCCCACGTCGTTGGCGTGGCCCAGCAGGTTCTCGAACAGTCGACGCGCCTCCGATTGGCGTTCCGTCAGGAGCAGGGCGTCCACCAGCCAGAAGCTGCAGATGAGGAACGCCCCCTCCTGGCCCTCGAGTCCGTCGGCGCTGGCGTAGCGGCGGACGAAGTCGCCCTCCCTGAGCGTCGCTTCGACCCAGCGCACCGTGGCGTCGAGCACGTCCTCGCCCGCCGGAAAGCCCACACCGGGCGTCATGAGCAGGGCGGCGTCGGTGGCGTTCTCGTCGTAGGCCTGCCGCAGCCCGCCGGTGTCGGGGTCCACGCCCCGGGACAGCACCTCGTCGCGGATCCGGTCCCTGAGCTCCACGGCGTCCGCGTCCCCGAACATCCGGTGGATGCGGTCGGCGGCCACCCAGCTCATGATCTTGCCGTACACGTGCTGCCTCGGGCCGGAGCGCATCTCCCAGATGCCGCGGTCGGGCTCGTCCCAGCGCTCGGCCACGTGGTCCAGGAGCGAGTGTAGGAAGCGCTCACCCTCCTGCGAGAACCGGCCGCCCAGGATCGTATACAGCAGGGCCCAGTCGATGACCTCCCCGTACACGTCCAGCTGCTCCTGTCCGTAGGCGTCGTTGCCCACCCGAACCGGACGGCTGCCGCGCCAGCCTTCCAGGTGGTCGAGCGTCGACTCGGCGAGCTCCGTCTCCCCGAGGATCCCGTACATGATCTGGATCGCCGGACGGGTGGCCTGCGTGGCGCGCATGAGGAACGTCGAGAAGTCGTGGGCCTCACCGGTGTAGCCGATGGCCGACAGTGCCTGCAGCGTGAGGGTGGAGTCCCTGAGCCAGCAGTACCGGTAGTCCCAGTTCCGTCGTCCGCGCGGCCACTCGGGGAGGGAGGTGGTGGGGGCCGCCACGATGGCCCCGCTGGGCGCGAAGGTGAGGAGCTTGAGGACGAGGGCGCTCCGCAGGACCTCGCTCTCGTAAGGGCCCTCGTACCGACAGTAGTCGGACCACTCCTCCCAGAAGGCCCGGGTGATGTCGTGGAGCCGGTCCACGCGTCGGGCGGGATCCTCAGCGCGGATCGGCGCCGAGGCCAGCACGAGCCGCCTGCGCTCGGCGGGAGTGGCCGTGAATTCGGCTTCGACGAGCCCGTCTCCGTCTCCGGGTCGCCAATCGACCTCTCCCCACAGCTCCGGCCCGTCACCGTCGCAACGGACCCGGTCCCCCGCCACCGAGAGGGCCGGCTTGCGGCGCGCGAACTCCGCGGACGGCCGGCAGCGCACGCGCAGGGGCACGGAGCCCTCGAGGCCGTCCACGACCCTCACGAGCCACGACGGGGTGCGAAGGGTGGTGTAGTCGTGCACGCCGCAGCCCACGGCGCGTCCCACGGGCATGAAGTCGGTGACCGACACGGAGCCCCGCTCGGTCCGGAACACGGTCCGCAGGAGGTTGGTGCGGGGTTCGTAGGACCGGTGCACGGTGTGCTCGACCCGCGGACGGATGGAGAAGAAGCCGCCCCTGCTCCAGTCCAGGATGCGGCAGAGGACGGGGTCCGCGTCGAACCTGCGAAGGCAGCACCAGTCCACGCTCCCGGCCCGGGAGACCAGCGCCGAGCCGTGACAGTCGCCGATGAGCGCGTACTCTCGCAGGGAAGGGTAGGGGCCGGACTCCGCGGGGGCGAACCGCGGGTCGGCGCTCCCGGAGGGGGTGTCGGTCAACCCGCGCTCCGCGTCGCCGCCCCGTCTTGTCCGGACGCCTCTTCCCCCCCGTGCGAGGCGGCCGCGGCGGCGCCCAGCAGTCCGACATCCTCGTCCAGGATGACGCGGACGGGAATGGCCTCCATGTAGGCGCGCATCCGCCCTTTGTCCCGGAAGGCGTCCATGAAACGTCCGTCGCGGAGAGCCGGGAGGAGTTTGGGAGCGATGCCTCCGGCCACGTACACGCCGCCGCGAGCGCCGATGGTGAGAGCGACGTCGCCCGCCACCGCACCGTAGCAGCGCACGAACAGGGACAGGGCCCGCTCGCACAGACGGTCGTCGCCCGCCAGGCCGTGCCTGGAGACCACCGCGGCCGGATCCTCCTCCTCCATCTCGCCGCGGACTTCGGCGCGTTCGGGAGGGTCGCCTGCCTCCCGCAGGTACCGGTAGATATCAGCGAGGCCGTCACCCGACAGGACCCGTTCGCGGGAGGCGCGCCCGTAGCGCTCGGCCAGGAAGGCGGCCAGGCGCCGTTCGACCTCGTCCCGCGGGGCGAAGCCGGCGTGCCCACCTTCGGACGAGTAGACCCGCGGAGGGTCGATCGAGGGGTCCAGGTAGCCTACCCCGAGGCCCGTTCCCGCGCCGACCAGGCCCACGGGCGCCCCTTCGATCGGCTCGCCGGGCTGCAGAACGGCGAGCTCCTCTGGATCGAGGAGGAGAACGCCGTGACCAATGGCATCGAAATCGTTCAGGAGGCGCACCCGCCCGATCCCCGTGGCCCGCTGCAGGTCCTCCTCCGCCACCACCCAATCCAGGTTGGGCAGCCGGCTGCGACCGTCCTCCACGGGCCCGGCCAGCCCGAAGCAGGCCCGCTCCGGAACGTCCTCCTCTTCGGACAGGAAGGCCTGGACGATGGGCTCGAGGGCGTCGTACTCCGGGCTGGGCCACCGATCCTCGCGGAGCTTCTCGGGCCGCCGCCCGGAGGAGGCTCCGTAGGTGGCGAGTCGGGCGTGCGTGCCCCCGATGTCGCCCGCCAGCACCTTCAAGGCGCGGGCTCCCCGCCGGGCCGCGCCAGGCGGGAGGCCGCGGCGGGATCCAGGATCCAGGTGCCGCGTCGTGCCAGCTGGGCGGGGCACACCTCCGGAGCCCACGGCGCCTCGAGGGCGCGCGCCACGGCATCGGCTTTCCGCTCCCCACGGGCCAGGACCAGGACGTGGACCGCCGCCTCCAGCACCGGCGGGGTGATCGTCAGGCGGTCCGGGGGGGTCGCGGGCGCGTGTACCGGCACGACCCGAAGCGTGCGCTCCGACAGGGCCGGAGAGCCCGGAAACAGCGAGGCCGTGTGACCCTCGCGTCCGATGCCGAGCATGAGGACGGTGAGCCGGGCGGGGAGCAGGGTGTCGTACGCGCCGGCGGCCGCCTCACGGTCCGGACGCTCGGCCTCCATCCGGTGCACGCGGCCCGCCGGGAGTCCGAGCGGGTCGAGCAGGGTCTCGCGCGCCATCCGGTAGTTGCTGCGTGGATCCCCCGGCGGCACGCAGCGCTCGTCGCCGAAGAACACGTGCATACGCTCCCACAGGGGGTCCCGCGCGGTCGCCAGCCAGCGGTACACGGGCTCGGGAGTGGAGCCGCCGGAGAGCGCGACCGAGCCCTCGCCGCCCGACGCCGTGGCCTCGGCCAGCATCTGCCGCAGGGACACGCCGGCCGTCTCGATCCAGTCTTCGTCGGGGACGACCCGGACGGACCCAGGCAGGGGACCGCCGCTCCGGCCGCGGACCGCTGCGGTGGCCGCGCGCTCGGCGGAACCGTGCTCGCCTCCCCGCGCCATGCGCCGGTCGGCTCCACTCACAGGGTCCGCCAGCTCCGTCCGTCCCGGGCCAGGAGCTCCTCGGAGGCGGCAGGCCCCCACGACCCGGCCTCATAGTTGGGGAAGTCGGCCGGGGCGGACGACTCCCAGCGGTCGACGAGCGGGTCCACGACCGACCAGGCCTCGTAGATCCAATCGGCGCGCGCGAACAGTCGCTGGTCCCCCTCCATCACGTCGAGGATCAGCCAGGCATAGGCCCTGGGCGGCTGGTCGACGCCGAACGCCGTCGCGTATCCGAAGTTCATGGTGACGGGCCGCAGGCGAATGCTGGGACCGGGCTGCTTGGCCACGAACTGCTGCAGGATCCCCTCTTCCGGCTGCAGCCGGAAGGCCAGGACGTTGCCGCTCAGATCGTCACGGTCGTCCACCTGGAACATGAGGTGGGGCGTGGGCCGGAACTGGATCGCCACCTCCGTGAGCTTGCGCTTCAGGCGCTTGCCCGTGCGCAGGTAGAACGGGACGCCGGACCAGCGCCAGTTGTCCAGCGTCAGCTTGAGGGCGGCGAACGTCGGGGTGGTCGACGAAGGGTCCACGTCCGCTTCCTCCCGGTACCCGACCACCTCCGACCCTCCCATCGTCCCCGGACCGTACTGGCCGCGTACGGCATCGCGCCCGGGGTCGAAGGGCGTTACCTGTGCCGCCTGCAGCACCTTGACGGTCTCGTCCCGCAGGGAGCCGGCGTCGAAGGTCACGGGGGGCTCGATGGTGGTCATGCAGAGAAGCTGGAGCAGGTGGTTCTGCACCATGTCCCGGACCACGCCGGTCTCCTCGTAGAATCCGGCTCGCGTGCCAATGCCGATGTCCTCGGCGACGGTGATCTGCACGTGGTCCACGTAGTTCCGGTTCCAGATCGGCTCGAAGGCCGGATTGGCGAACCGGAACACGAGCATGTTCTGGACGGTCTCCTTCCCGAGGAAGTGGTCGATCCTGTAGATCTGCTCTTCGTCGAACACCGCGCGGATGCGGCCATCCAGCTCCCGGGCCGAAGCCCGGTCCTCGCCGAACGGCTTCTCGATGACCAGGCGGCGCCAGCCGTCCTCGCTGCGGGCGAGCCCGCTCGCGTCGAGGTGCTCGACGATGGGACCGAAGAAGGGCGGAGGGGCGGCCAGGTGGAAGAAGACGTTGTCCGGGATGCCCCGCTGCTCGCGCACCTCCTCCACCCGCTTCGACAGACGCCCGTAGCCTTCCTCGGACTCGAAGTCGCCGGCCACGAAGTAGAGGCACCCGGCCAAGCGCCGCCACGTCTCCTCCCGAAAGGAGCATTGCTCCTGCACGGACTTCCGCATCGCCTCGCGGAAAGACTCGTCGTCGTAGTCGCCCAGCGAGTAGCCGAGCATGGCGAACGGGTCCGGCAGGAGGCCCTTGGTGGCGAGCTCGTACAGCGAAGGGATGAGCTCGCGGTGCGTCAGATCGCCGGCCGCACCGAAGATGACCATCACGCAAGGGGCCGGCGGGTGGATCTCGCCGAGTCCCGCCTCGGAGGTCTCGATGCCGCGAGGCGGAGTGCCGGCGGACGGCGGTCCTTCCTTGGCGCCCACCCTCCTACTCCTTCCGGACGGCGTGGCCGCCGAACTGGTTGCGGAGCGCGGCGATGGTCCGGTAGGCGAAGCGCTCCTCGGTTCGGGAGTCGAAGCGCTCGAACAGCGCCGTGGCGATCGCCGGGACCGGAACCGCCTTCTCGAGCGCGAAGTCCACGGTCCAGCGGCCCGTGCCGGAGTCGTCCACGTAGGGCGCGATGTCACCGAGGTCGTTCCCCTCCTCCTCGAAGGCGTCCTCGAGGAGCTCGAGCAGCCAGCAACGGATGACCGAGCCGTGCTGCCACACCGACGCGATCTGCTCGAGGTCCAGGTCCCAGTCCGATGCCTGCAGGCACTCGAACCCCTCGCCGATCGCCTGGAGCATGGCATACTCGATCGCGTTGTGGACCATCTTCACGAAATGGCCGGCTCCGCTGGGTCCGACGTGGGCGTAGCCCTCCTCCGGGGCCAGCGTGGCGAGCAGGGGCTCGACGCGCTCGAACGCCTCGTGCGGTCCGCCGATCATCATGCAGTAGCCGATCTTCAGCCCCCACACCCCTCCGCTCACCCCGATGTCCAGGAAGTGGACGCCGCGAGCCTCGCATGCCTTCGCGTGCGCGATCGAGTCCGGGTAATGGGAGTTGCCTCCGTCGATGAGAATGTCGTCCGCGTCGAGGTGAGGCAGGATCTCCTTGATCGTGCTTCTGGTCGGCTCGCCGTGCGGAACCATGACCCAGACGATCCGTGGCGCCTCGAGGGCTCCCACGAGCCCCTCGAGCGAATCGACCCCCTCGGCCCCGGCCTCCTCGGCCTTCTTCACGTTCTCCCCGGACAGGTCGTAGCCGACCACGTCGTGACCGTCCTGCACGAGGCGGCGGACCATGTTGCCGCCCATCCGTCCCAATCCTATCAGCCCCATCTTCATCGTCTAACTTCCTTCCTCGGTTTCATCGTCGACATCGTCGTCCACTCCCGTCAGCTCGACCCCCACGTCCCGGAGCCCCCGGGCCACCGCGCCGGCGCCGTCCGCCAGCACGGCCCGCAGGCCGACCTCGCGCGCCACGAACACGTTCTCCTCGCGATCGTCCACGAAGGCGACCCGATCCGGGTCGAGCCCCGCGATGTCCAGGGCTATGTGGAAGATGCGTTCCGCGGGCTTGCGCACGCCCAGGTAGCAGGAGCTGAAGAAGGCCTCGAACAGGGCGTTGAGGCCGAAGCGCCGGATGCGGTATTCGTTGAGCTCGCGTGATTCGTTGTTGAGCGTGGCGAGCCGCACGCCGCCCGAGTCCCGGAGCCGGCCCACGAGGTCGAGCACGTCCCGGTGAGGCTTCGAACGCTCTCGCATGAAGCCCTCGAAGTCGTCCCTCGAGAAGGACCGGTCCCGGTAGAACACGGTGTGGTCCAGGTAGAACGCCAGCCCGAGCTCGCCCCGCTCGAACTCGGCGTACAGGGCGTCGTGCCGCCGCTCGAGCTCGTCGTAGTCCAGAGAGAAGTGCTCTGCGGCGGCCCGCCGCGAGGCGTGATCCCAGCCGTTGGTGAGGCACACCCCGCCCACGTCGAAGAAGACGGCGAGGGGGGAGGCCATGGCCGCGCTCCGCCGATCTACGCTTGCACGGTACCGGAAGTCGACGCGGCCAGCGTCTTCGCCAGGTGGTCCAGCGCCGCCTCCACGTCACCCATGAGGTGCACGCGGACCACGGCACGGCCGGCGTCGCGCAGGGCGCTCAGGTCGCCGAGCGACTGGGCCCGGTGGAGGGTGGCGAACCCGAACGGACAACCGGGGATGGGCAGGTCCGCGGCCTCGTCGGCCGTGAGAATCACGAAGCGGCCGGTGTCGGGTCCGCCCTTGTGGAGCTGGCCGGTCGAGTGCAGGTAGCGGGGCCCGTACCCCAGCGTGGTGGCAATCCCGAGCCGGTCACGGAGCCCCTGGCGCAGGCGCTCCAGGCGCGCCTCGCGCCCGGGCGTGCGCTGTACGTAGGCCAGCAGCGCCAGGTAGTCACCCGGGCGGGCAGCATCCAGGAAGGCGGCCAGGCGCCCGCCCGGACCGCCGTCCTCGAGTCCGTCCTCGGCGTAGAGCGCCAGTCGCTCGTCCTCGGCGACCGGCGTGCCCTCGTCGAAGGAGCCACGGTCCTCCCACGCCTCGAGCAGCTCGCGCGTGCGGCGCTTGGCCGCCTCCACGTTGGGCTGGTCGAAGGCGTCGATGCCGAGGATGGAGCCCGCCGTCGCCGTGGCCATCTCCCACCGGTAGAACTCGGCCCCCAGACCCAGGGTGTCCTTCATCACGAGGCGAACCACGGGGTGGCCCGCCTCCTCGAGGGCGTCGAGCTTGCGGGATCGGTCGGCGTCCTCCTCGCCTGTCGTGCGCAGGTGCACGAACACGCGGTCGTCTCCGTACACGTCCGGATCCCCGAGCGGCTCGCCCTCGATTGGAACGAGGCCGGTGCCCTCCTTTCCCGTGCTCTCGGCCAGGAGCTGCTCGGCCCACGCGCCGAAGGCCGAGAGGGCGTCGGAGGTCACGAAGGTGACCTTGTCACGCCCCCGGCGGGCCAGCCGGCCGAGGACGGCACCGAGCTCGATGCCGGGGTTGGCCCCCGGCGGGAGCTCCGCGGCGCAGCTGCTGCGCATGCGCTCGGCCCGCTCGAGCAGGGTCTCGACATCGACACCCTGCAGCGCCATGGGGACGAGTCCGAAGTACGAGAGCGCCGAATAGCGGCCCCCGAAGTCGGTGGGGTTCTCGAACACGCGCCGGAACCCACGCTCGCGGCCTTCCTCGGCCAGGGGGGAGCCCGGGTCGGTGATCGCCGCGAAGCGGGACCCCGTCTCCCGGCCGATCGCCTCCTCCAGCCACGCGTAGAAGGTGTGCGCCAGGCTGAGGGTCTCGGTCGTCGTGCCCGACTTGCTCGACACGAGGAAGAAAGACTTCTCGAGATCGATCGCGTCCCGGACGGCCCGCACCGCGTCGGGGTCGGTGTCGTCGAGGACGGTGAGGGTCGGCCAGCCGTCGGCCGATCCGAAGGTGGCGCGGCTCACGTCCGGTGCGAGGCTGCTCCCCCCCATTCCAAGGAGGACGACATCCCGGAAGCCCGCGTCCCGGATCTCGCCGGCGAAGGATCGGATCTCCCCGAGCTTCGCCATGAAGTCCGCGGGGGCGGTGAGCCAGCCCAGCCGGTCCCGCACCTCCGCAGCCTTGTCCGGATCGTCGGTCCACAGGGAGGCGTCCTTCGCGAACAGGCGCCGTCCGAACTGACGGGTGCCGAGGGCCTGGAGCACGTCGTCGACTCCGCGCCGGGCGGCACCGAGGGCCAGCGCCTGGCTCTCGCCCGAACGCCGGAGCGAGCGGGCCCGCTCCCGGGCCACGGTGGACAGGAGCTGGTCGAAGGGGGCGATGAACTTCTGCACCCCCTCGTTCATGAGCTGCCACGTGACGGCGTCGAAGTCGACGCCGGCCTCGCGCAGCCGGTCCATGGTGCGGCGGGCCTCGTCCATCCCGTCCGTCACCGTGTCGGCGACCGTGCCGTGGTCGGCGAAGGCGTCAATGGTAGCGTCGGGCAGGGTGTTCACCGTGTGCGGACCGATCAGGGGCTGGACGTAGCGCACGTCGCTGTACAGGGGGTCCTTGGTGCTGGTCGAGGCCCACAGCATGCGCTGGGGTCGGGCGCCCGCCTTCTCGAGCCGCCTCCAGCGGTCTCCCTCCAGGAGGTCGAGGAAGCTCCGGTAGGCGAGCTTCGCGTTGGCGATGCCGGCCCTTCCGAGGAGCTCCTCCGGGCGGAGCCCGGCGGTGGATCCCGGGATGATGTGGTGACCCAGGATCTCATCCACGAGGACGTCGATGCGGCTGATGAAGAAGCTGGCCACCGAGGCCACGTCGTGCACCGACTTCCCCTCCTTCAGCCGGCGCTCCAGGGCCGACACGTACGCCTTGGCCACGGCCTCGTAGGCGTCGATCGAGAACAGGAGGGTGATGTTCACGTTGACCCCCTCGTACAGCATCTGCTCGATGGCGGGCGTCCCGGCCGGCGTGCCGGGGATCTTGATGAGCAGGTTCGGACGGTCCACCGCCTCGAACAGCCGCCGGGCGTCCCGCATGGAGCCCTCGGTGTCGTGCGCCAGGTATGGCGACAGCTCGAGGCTCACGAACCCGTCGGCTCCGTCGGACCCGTCGTAGACGGGCCGCAGGATGTCGCACGCGTCCCGGATGTCGGCCAGCACGAGCTGCTCGTAGATCTCGTACGGACCCAGGCCCTCCCGGGCGAGCTCGTCGATCTGCTCGGCGTACTCCTCGCCGCCCGAGATCGCCTTGTGGAAGATGGAGGGGTTGGAGGTGAGGCCCCGGAGGCCCTGCTCCGAGACCCGCCGCTCGAGCTCGCCGCTCCGGATCTTCCCCCGGGTCAGGTTGTCGAGCCAGTAGGACTGTCCGTACTCCAGGAGCTCCAGGAGAGGGTTCGTCTGGTCAGCCATGTCGCGTCGTCTCGTCCTCGGCAATGCCGACCTCGCGTCCGCCGCGGCGAGAGTCCCCGCGGCGTCGGTCGGGGCCGGTCAGGATTCCTCCATGCACATCGTCTCGCGTTCGATGGCCTCCACCTTGGCGAGGCGGCGCCGGTGCCGCTCGGCGCCGTCGAACCGCGCGGCCATGAACGTCGTGAGCACCTCCCGGGCAAGTTCGATTCCAATCACCCTCTCGCCCAGGCAGAGCACGTTCATGTCGTCGTGCTCGACCCCCTGGTGCGCGGAGTAGGTGTCGTGGCACACACCGGCGCGGACGCCCGGGAACTTGTTGGCGGCGATGCTGACCCCCACGGCGCTTCCGCACACCAGCAGGCCACGCTCCGCCCGTCCCGCCACCAGCGCCCGCGCCACCGCCGCGGCGAAGTCCGGGAAGTCGACCGGCGCCTCCCCGTCCGTCCCCAGGTCCAGGACGTCGTGTCCGGCCTCGCGGAGCTGCTCGGCCAGGGCCTCCTTGTAGCGATAGCCCGCGTGGTCGGCTCCGACCGCCACCCGCACGGTCAGGCCTCCAGCAGGGCGCGCGCCCTGCGTGCCAGGTCGCCGGCCGTGAAGCCGAAATGCTCGTACAGCACCTTCCAGGGCGCGCTGGCCCCGAAGCGGTCCAGCCCGATCACGTCGCCCGCGTCGCCGACCCACTCGCGCCAGCCGAAGGACGCGGCCGCCTCGATGGACACCCGCGCCGTCACCTCCGGCGGCAGCACCCGCTCCCGGTAGTCGGGCGGCTGCTCGCGGAACACCTCCCAGCATGGAAGGCTCACCACCCGCGCGTCGATCCCCTCGCCGGCCAGCTGCTCGCGCGCCTCCAGGGCGATCCACACCTCGGAGCCCGTGGCCAGGAGGAGCACGTCCGGCCGCTCGCCGCGCTCGGCCGCCAGAACGTACCCGCCGCGGCGGGCTTCCTCGGCCGCGCCCAGCCCCGCGCGGTCGAGGATCGGCAGCTTCTGGCGCGACAGCACGAGCATGGTGGGGCCATCCTGGCGCTCCATGGCCATGCGCCAGGCCACCGCAGTCTCGTTGGCGTCGGCGGGCCGGATGACGTGCATGTGGGGCATGGCCCGCAGCGAGGCCAGGTGCTCCACGGGCTGGTGAGTGGGCCCGTCCTGGCCGAGCCCGATGGAGTCGTGCGTCATGATGAACACGGTCGGCAGCTCCATGAGCGCCGACAGCCGGATGCCGGGCCGCGCGTAGTCCGTGAACACGAAGAAGGTGGCCGCGTACGGGCGCACGCCGCCGTGGAGGGCCATGCCGGAGGACGCGGACGCCATGACGTGCTCGCGGATCCCCCAGTGCATGTTACGCTGGCCGTAGGAGCCCGCCTCGAAGTCCCCGGAGGCGTCCAGGAGCGACTTGTTGGAGCCGGCCAGGTCGGCGCTGCCCCCCATGACCCACGGGACCCGCTCCGCGAAGGCGTTGAGCACCTTCCCGGAGGCCGCGCGCGTCGCCATCGGGCCCTGGTCGGGTCGGAAGACGGGGATCGCCCCGTCCCAGCCGTCCGGTAGCTCGCCGCGCAGGGCCTGCTCGAAGGAAGCCGCCAGGTCCGGGTGGTCCCTCCGGTAGGCCTCCAGCCGTGCCTCCCAGGCCTCCCGCAGGTCGCGGCCCCGCTCCACGGCCCGCCCCATGTGCTCCCGCGCGCGCACAGGGACCAGGAACTTCGCGTCCTCGGGCCAGCCGTAGAAGCGCTTGGTCTCGCGGATCTCCTCCTCGCCGAGCGGCGAGCCGTGCGCGGCCGCGGTGTCCTGCTTGTGCGGCGCGCCCCATCCGATGTGGGAGCGCACGATGATGAGCGAGGGCCGCTCGGTCTCGTCGCGCGCCGTCTCCAGCGCCGCCGTGAGAGCGTCCACGTCGTTGGCCTTGTCGCCCAGCTCCTGCACGTGCCAGCCATACGCCTCGAAGCGGCCGGGCACGTCGTCGGAGTAGGCCAGCTTCGTGTTTCCCTCGATCGTGATGTGGTTGTCGTCGTAGACCCATACCAGCTTGCCCAGCCCCAGGTGGCCGGCGACCGAGGCCGCTTCGTGGGAGGCTCCCTCCATGAGGTCGCCGTCGCTGCAGAAGGCGTAGGTGTGGTGGTCCACGATGGTGTGACCGGGCCGGTTGAAGGTCGCGGCCAGGTGCGCCTCGGCGATGGCCATGCCGACCGAGTTCATGATGCCCTGGCCCAGGGGGCCGGTGGTGGTCTCGACGCCTGGCGTCACGTGGACCTCGGGGTGCCCGGGCGTCCGGCTCCCCCACTCCCGGAAGTTCTCGAGCTCCTCGAGCGACAGGTCGTAGCCGGTGAGGTGGAGGACGGCGTACTGCAGCATCGACGCGTGCCCGCAGGAGAGGACGAACCGGTCGCGGTCGAACCAGTCCGGCGCCTTCGGGTCGTAGCGGAGGACCCGGTCCCACAGGACGAAGGCCAGGGGGGCCAGCGCCATCGGCGTCCCCGGGTGGCCCGAGTCCGCCTTCTGCACGGCGTCCATGGCCAGGGTGCGGATCGTGTCGATGCAGAGCTTCTCGATGGGCCAGCCGTCGAGGTCGGGAGATCGGGCGCCGGCTGTCCCGGCCTGGTCCGTCGCGGTGGTGGCGCTGTCGGTCTCGCTCAAGTCGTGACTCCCGTTTAGGACTCGCGTGGCGCGGCTCGGCGGGGCGCTCCCGCCGCGACGGCTACGGCCGCGGCCGTAGCGCCGGGCGAGAGGCGATCCCTCCTTCGATATCCGCACTCCCCATCCGGCGCAAGAATGTCGCCAGCCGACGCGGACCGGAGGTGCGACCGCCGCCCCACGGCCGGCGCGTCCATCCGGCCCTCCCGTCTCACCGCGGCGGGACCACCTGCACCTCGAAGTCGCGGCCCTCCCACCGGTCGGCCTCGGTCCAGTGGAACGTGAAGGTGAGCGGGGCGCCGTCGGCCTTCCCGCCCTGCAGGTCGACGTAGTGGAGCCCGAGCGCCGTCGCCGTGGCGTCCGTGTCCCGGACCGTGGTCCAGCCGTCGTCGCTCCACCGGAGGCGGAAGGGCGCGGCCGCCACGATCCGGAGCTCCCATCCCTCGGGAACCGTCCGGGGCTGCCGGTTGAACTTCCACACCTCCAGGGGGCGGCAGTCCTTCCGGTTCACGTACCGGTCCCGCACGGCCGGGATCACGTCGAACACCTCTCCATCGGCCGCCGAGCGCAGCAGCTTCACGTACTCGCCGTGCGCCCACATGAGTGGCATGGCCGAACCGGTAGGGCAGCCCCGGAACAGAAACGCCTCGGGCACATCGTCGGCGTCCCACACCTGCTCCGGCAGGAGCCCGGTCGTGCTCGAGAATCCCTCCATGGCCGCGATGTAGGGGGCCGGGTCACGGCCGGCCGCGAGCTCGTAATGGCCCCTCTCGCCCGTGAGGAGCGGCCAGGCGCGCCCCCGGCCCCAGCTCAGGTACGGTCCCCCGTCGTCCCGCTGGCCGTAGCCATCGTGGTTGTATCGGTGCCAGCACGGGCCGAAGGGGGTCTCCACCCGGAGCACGGCGTCGACCACCCGAAGGGAGTCCTCGAACAGGGGATCGCCGGCCGGGAAGATGCCGTAGCGGACCAGCTCGAGGAAGCCCGCGTCCACGACCTTCTCGGCGGGAAAGCGGACGGGCGTCCCGGGAGGACGGTTGGCGATGGTCACGGTGCGCCCGTCCGGGCTCTCGGGCGGGTGGGGATCGTCGGGGTCGGCCGGGTTCACCCGCACGAAGTGGCGCGGGACGTCGGGCAGCAGGTCGCCGTGCTCGGTGACGGTCCACCGCGTCACGTGGCAGTGCAGGAAGTCGGCGTAAGCCTCGAGGAAGTCGGCCGTGGTCGCGTCGCCCCGCGCGCGCGCCATGCACGAGGCGCAGGTGAGCGCCGCGATGTTCGAGGCGAGGGTGGAGGGGGAGTAGCCGGACACCTCCTCCCAGCGGTCCTGGGGCGTCACCGGGCCCTCGCGCATCAGGTAAGCTGCCGCGTCCAGCACCATGGGGTACGGGTCGAAGCCCTCGAGCGCACCCAGGGTGTCGAGCCGCCACGCCAGCAGGATGGGAAACGCGGTCTCGTCCAGCTGGATCCCCTGCCAGTACGCCGTGCCGTCCAGCCAGAAGTTCTGGTTGAAGCCCCCGTCGGGGCGCTGCACGCCGGCCAGGTAGATGAGGGCCCGGAGAGGAGTGGACACGTTGCCGGAGGCGAGGAGGGCGGTGGCGCTGTTCACCATGTCCCGGGTCCACACGAGGTGGTAGCCGCCCAGGTCGTCGTCGCCCATGTAGTCGCCCCACGGGATGCTGAGCGAGGCGATGAGAGCGCCCGGATAGGTCTTGTCCTCGTGGGCGAGCAGGAGGCTGTGGCTTCGCTCGTACAGGTGGCCCCCGTCCCCGGAGGCTCCTCCCAGGGAAATCATGTCATGGCACGCCCGGGTCCACTGGTCCTGGAAGCGGTCCAGCAGCTCCTCGGGATCCAGGGCGAGAGACTCGAGGAGCACGGTGATGGCGGCCTGCAGGCTGTCGCCGAAGGCGAGCCCCAGCGTGAACGGCTCGCCGGGGACGAACTCGATCTGTCCGGTGACGGCCGTGTTGCCGTCCGGAGCCGAGTCGTACTCCCATTCCATGTCCATGTCATCGGACAGGTCCGTCCAGCCGTCCGACGTGCCGACGTATCCGCACGACGTCCGGGCCAGGGGCACCGTGGCTCCGAGGGCGAGCCACGTGCCGCCCCGATGGGCGGTGAGGATGGTCCGTCCGGCCGCGCGCGCCACGTTCGCCGTGTTGTGTCGACCGCCCACGTCGAGGTGCGGGGCCAGGAGGGCGTAGAGCTTCGCCTCTCCCTCGATCCCCTCCGCCGGCTCGAACCAGGTCCGGGTGAGGACACAGGGAGCGTGCGGATCGGCGAACAGCTCCTTGACGATCCGGTAGCGGCCCTCAGGGTCCTGGTTCACGATCCGGTAGCCGAGAGGGTGCCCGTCGAGCGACTCCATGTGAGTGTCGGTGTTCCGGCGCTCGTCGTGGAAGAAGCTGTGCCCGTCGGTGACCATGAACTGGAGGTCCCTGATCTGGGGCCGGTCGATGGTGGGGAAGTAGACCTCGTTCAGGATCCCGGCCGATACGGTGAACCACACCTTGCTCGACACGGCGTACGCGGTTCCGACGCCCTCCTTCGCGCTACGGGTCCAGCGCGGCTCGATGCCGGGGGCGCCGTGCGCCGGCTTCGAGTGCTTGAGATCGGCCATCCGTCCTCCCTATCGTTGACACGCCGGCGACCCCCCGTTCCCCCGGGGCGCGCCGGACGGGCGTGGCGCCTCCGGCGCAAATCCTGCGCCCGCGCGAAAGTGCGAGGGCCCGCGCCGCCACGCCGCCTGGCGGGTGCCGCGGGAGACCAGGAACCGCAGGACGGAGGACGCGATCTCACCCGTGACCACTGTGCCCGATGACGGCCGACGGAGAGTCGTGATCGAGGGTGTCGAGCCGCAGATCGAGGCGGGCCGCCACCCCATCAAGCGGGTGGCGGGGGACCCGGTCACGGTCAGGGCCGACGTGTTCGCCGACGGCCACGAGCAGGTGACCTGCGAGCTCCTCCACCGGCCAGCCGAGCGTCCGGAGCTGGCGCTCGGTGCGCATGCATCCGCTGGGCAACGACCGCTTCGAGGCCAGCTTCGAGACCTCCGCCGTGGGTGAGCACCTGTACACGGTGCGGGGCCGGGTCGACGCGTTCTCCACGTGGCGCGACGACCTCGAGAAGAGGGTCGACGCCGGACAGGTGGTCGACCAGGAGCTGCTCGTCGGCGCCTCGCTGGTCGAGTCGGCGGCCGCGCGCGCCCGCGAAGCGGGACACCCCGGCGAGGCGGATCGGCTGACCGAGCTGGCGGCGCGGATCGCACGGAACGGAGGGACCGCCTCCGCGCTCGAGAACAGCCTCTCGGTGGCCCTGAGCGCCGAGCTCTCCCACCTGATGGCCGACCACCCGGACGACGCCCATGCCACGCTCTACGAGCGCGAGCTGCGCGTGACCGTGGACCGGGAGCGCGCCGGATTCAGCGCATGGTACGAGCTGTTTCCCCGGTCGTGCGCCGGGGAGCCGGGACGGCACGGGACCTTCCGTGACGTCGAGCGTCTCCTGCCCCGCGTCGGCGACATGGGCTTCGACGTGCTCTACCTGCCGCCGATCCACCCGATCGGCAGGACGAATCGCAAAGGGCCTGACAACCGGTCGGAGGCGCGTCCGGGCGACCCGGGAAGCCCCTGGGCCATCGGCTCGAGGGAGGGCGGCCACAAGGCGGTCCACCCCGACCTGGGCACCATCGAGGACTTCGAGGCCCTGGTCGAGTCCGCCCGGACGGAAGGACTGGAGATAGCCCTCGACCTGGCGTTCCAGTGCTCCCCGGACCATCCGTACGTGCGCGACCACCCCGAATGGTTCCGGCATCGGCCCGACGGGTCGATCCGGCACGCCGAGAACCCGCCCAAGCGGTACGAGGACATCGTGCCCTTCGACTTCGAGTGCGAAACGTGGCGGGCTCTCTGGGAGGAGCTGCTGTCGGTGGTGAGGTTCTGGATGGCGCGGGGTGTCCGCATCTTCCGCGTGGACAACCCCCATACCAAGCCGTTCGCGTTCTGGGAATGGCTCCTGGGCCGCGTGCGGGAGACCGACCCGGATGTTCTCTTCCTCTCCGAGGCCTTCACGCGTCCCAGGGTCATGTATCGGCTGGCCGCCCTCGGCATGACGCAGTCCTACACCTACTTCACGTGGCGGAACCACAAGGCGGAGCTCCAAGAGTACTTCACCGAGCTCGCCGCTTCGCCCGTGCGGGAGTACTTCAGGCCCAACCTGTGGCCCAACACACCCGACATCCTGCATGAGTACCTGCAGTCGGGCGGACCTCCGGCCTTCAGGGTGCGTGCCCTCCTGGCCGCCACGCTGGCGGCCAACTGGGGCATCTACGGCCCGGCCTTCGAGCTGTGCGAGAACGTACCGCGCCAGGCGGGCAGCGAGGAGTATCTGCACTCGGACAAGTACGAGATCCGGGTGCGGCAGGAGGGAGACCCCCACGGCGTCGCGGCTCTCGTCGGCCGGCTCAACCGCATCCGCCGCGAGCATCCCGCGCTCCGGAGCGACCGGGGCCTGGTCTTCCACGAGGTCGACGATGACCAGCTGCTGGCTTACAGCAGGTGCGACGCGGACGGGAAGGACCGCCTCCTGGTCGTCGTGAACCTGGATCCGTTCCACGCTCACGAGGGCTTCGTCGAGCTGGACTTCGAGCCGCTCCACCTCGGGGTGGACGCCGATGTCCGGGTCGAGGACCTGCTCACCGGAGAGTCGTTCGCGTGGCACGGCGCCCGCAACTGGGTGAGGCTCGACCCGGCCGAGCGCCTGGGCCATCTGTTCCGGGTGGAGGGCTAGGTGGCATCCGAGGGGGAGTGGTACCGTGACGCGGTCCTGTACGAGGTGCCCGTGCGTGCCTTCCGGGACAGCGATGGGGATGGCATCGGCGACTTTCGGGGGCTGACGTCGCGGCTCGGGTACCTCGAGGAGCTCGGAGTGACCGCCCTGTGGATCCTGCCCTTCTATCCGTCACCGCTCCGGGACAATGGGTACGACATCGCGGACTACCGGGACGTGCACCCGGACTACGGCACCCTGGACGACTTCCGCACCTTCCTCGGGGAGGCGCACCGGCGCGGCCTGCGGGTGGTCACCGAGCTCGTCATGAACCACACGTCCGACCGGCACGCCTGGTTCGAGCGTGCGCGGCACGCGCCTCCGGGGAGCCCGGAGCGCGAGTTCTACGTATGGAGCGACACCCCGGACCGCTATGCCGAGGCCCGCATCATCTTCCAGGACTTCGAGGACTCGAACTGGAGCTGGGACCCCGTGGCCGGGGCCTACTACTGGCACCGGTTCTATTCGCACCAGCCGGACCTGAACTTCGACAATCCCCGGGTGCGGGAGGAGATCCTCGGGGTGATGGACTTCTGGTTCGGGATGGGGGTGGATGGCATGCGACTCGACGCGGTCCCCTACCTGTTCGAGCGCGAGGGCACGAACTGCGAGAACCTACCGGAAACGCACGCGTTCCTGCGTGACCTCCGCCGACACGTGGACGAGCGCTTCCCCGGTCGCATGCTTCTCGCCGAGGCCAACCAGTGGCCCGAGGACGCCGTGGCCTACTTCGGGGACGGCGACGAGTGCCACATGGCCTTCCACTTCCCGCTCATGCCGCGGCTGTTCATGGGGATCCGGATGGAAGACCGGTTCCCGATCGAGGACATCCTCGAGCAGACCCCCCGGATCCCGGAGTCCGCCCAGTGGGCGGTCTTCCTCCGTAACCACGATGAGCTCACGCTCGAGATGGTCACGGACGAGGAGCGGGACTACATGTACCGCGTATACGCCAGCCAGCGGCGGGCCCGCATCAACCTGGGCATCCGTCGGCGCCTGGCACCGCTGCTGAGCAACAACCGCCGCAAGATCGAGCTGATGTACGGCCTGCTCCTCTCCCTGCCGGGGAGCCCGGTCCTCTACTACGGGGACGAGATCGGCATGGGCGACAACATCTACCTGGGGGACCGCAACGGAGTGCGCACGCCCATGCAGTGGAGCGGCAACCGCAACGCCGGCTTCTCCGATGCCAATCCCCAGCGGCTCTACCTTCCCGTCATCTCCGACCCGGAATACCGGTACGAGGCCGTCAACGTGGAGTCGCAGGAGCACAACCCGAGCTCCCTCCTGTGGTGGGTCCGCCGCCTGGTGAACCTGCGCCGACGGCATCCCGCCTTCGGCCGGGGCGGGCTCACGACCGTGGATTCCGGGAACCCCAAGGTGCTCGCTTTCTCGCGGGAGTACGACGGCGAGCGGCTCCTGGTGGCAGCCAACCTCTCCCGCTTCGCCCAGCAGGCGGCCATCGACCTGTCGGCCGAGGAGGGCCGGGTCCCGGTCGAGTTGTTCGGGGGCTCGCCGTTTCCGCGGATCGACGGCCGACCCTACCCCCTGACCCTGGGTCCGCACGCCTTCTACTGGTTCGTGCTGCAGTCGACGGACGAGACGACACGGGTCGAGCCGGGACCCGAAGATGGTGGGCTGCGCGAGCCCCTGCCGCCCTCGGCGTCCGCGGGCGCGAGGGCACCCGTCGTGGCGGCCCCGACCGGAGAGGAGCTGCTGCGCGGTGGCGGCCGGCCCGGTCTCGAGATCGTCCTACCCGGCTTCGTGGAGGCGTGTCGTTGGTTCGGAGGCAAGGGGGGGCGCGTCCGAGCGGTCCGGATCGTCGAGTCGATCCCCCTGGATTCCGGGGAAGGCGCCGCGCTGGCCCTGGTGGTCGCGGAGGTGGACACCGACGAGGAGGAGGGCGAGCGCTACCTCCTCCCGCTACAGGTGTCCGTGGGGGAGGAGGCCGGGGCGGTGCGATCCGAGCGCCCCGAGGCCATCGTGGCGGAAGCGCGGGTGGATGGCACCGACGGCGTGGTGCTGGACGCGCTCGCCTCGCCGCCGGCCTGCGCGCGGCTCCTGGACCTCATCCGGACGGAAGGAAGGCGCGCCGGCCGGCGGGGCGTCCTGGAGGGCCTGAGACTTCCAGCCTTCGCCGGGCTGGATGGCGAGGGCCCGCCCCCCGAGGGCCGAGTCCTGTCCACGGAACAGAGCAACAGCTCGGTCCGCTACGGCGACCGCTTCCTGCTCAAGCTGTTCCGGCACGTGGAGGAAGGCGTCAATCCGGACCTGGAGGTGTCACGGTTCCTGTCGGAGCACGGCTTCCGCCACGCCCCGCCGGCGGCTGGCGCCCTCGTGTACCGTAGGACCGAAGGCGAGGAGGCCACGGTGGCCTTCCTGGCGGGGTTCGTGGAGAGTCGGGGAGACGCGTGGACGTACACGCTCGAATCCCTGGGGCGCTTCTTCGAGCGGGTGCTGGCCGACGGACGTCACGAGCCCGAGGATGCGCCGTACCAGGCTCGGGCACTGCTGGCGCTCGCCGACGCCGAGGTGCCGGTCCGCGAGCAGGAGTGGATCGGCGCCTACCTCGAGTCCGCCCGGCTGCTGGGCCGTCGGACGGCCGAACTGCACGCGATCCTGGCTTCGGACCCGGCCGACCCGGACTTTGCGCCGGAGCCGTTCTCGGCCCTCTACCGGCGATCCCTGTACCAGTCCGCCCGCAACCTCGTGGGCCGCACCTTCCGAAGCCTGGGTCACCGCGCGGGCAGCCTGCCCGAGGAGGCCGGGCGGCAGGCCCTCCGACTCCGGGGCAAGCGGGACGTGCTCCTGGAGCGCTTCCGCGGGCTCACCGAGCGACGGATCGACGCCACCCGGATCCGCTGCCACGGCGATTACCACCTGGGGCAGGTGCTGAGCACGGGCAAGGACTTCGTCATCCTGGACTTCGAGGGGGAGCCTGCCCGACCGGTGGGAACGCGCAGGATCAAGCGGTCCGCTCTCACCGATGTGGCCGGCATGCTGCGGTCGTTGCACTACGCCGGCCACGCGGCCCTCCGGCGGGCCGATGCCACCGGACTGGCGGGAGCCGGCACCCGGGACCGGCTGCTCCCGTGGGCGAGCTTCTGGACTTCGCGCGTGGGCGCCGCCTTCCTGGGAGCCTATCTCACCAGCTTGGGCGAGGCGGCCTTCCTGCCGACCGACGTGGCGGACACGGCCTGGCTCCTCGATCTCCACATGCTCGAGAAGGCCGTGTACGAGCTGGGCTACGAGCTGTCCCATCGCCCGGACTGGGTGCCGATTCCGGTCGAGGGAATCCTGGACCTGCTGGACGCGGGCGAGACGTCCGCGAGCGGAACACGGAAGGGGTGAAGGAGGTGCAACCGGGGTGAGCTCGCGCATGCGGGGGGTGGGGACACGGCTGGCCGAGCTGTGCAGGCTGTACGGGGTCGTCGTCGACTACCGGGACGTCGCCGGTCGGAGCTGCCGACCGCCGCGGGAGTCCCTGTGGGCGGTGCTGCGCGGCCTCGGCGCCCGGCTGCCGGCCGGGCGCGCCCCCGGGGAGGCCGAGGTGCGCGACGCGCTGCGCGTGCGACGCCGGGAGCTGGCCGAGCGGCCGATGCCCCCCGTCGTGGTGGCGTGGGACGGTCGCCTTCCATGCCTCCGCCTGCGCGTGCCCGATGACCCGTTCCCGGCGCCGCTGGCTCTCCACGTGGAGCTTGCGGGGGGCGAGGAGCGCCGCATCGAGGTCGCGGGCGGCGGGCCGGTCATCGGTCGCCGGGAGGTGGAGGGACGCCGGCTCGCGGTTCGGCACGTCCGCCCGGAGCGAGATGGAGACGCCCCTCTCCCACCGGGGCTCCACGGCCTTAGGGTCGCGGCGGCATCCGGGAACGGGTCCGGACCCGAGATCGCCCGGGCGCCGCTGGTCAGCGCTCCTTCCCGCACGTGGCCGGTCGTCGGCGGCGCGGCCGTCGGCGCGGATCCGGCGGCGTGGGCCGTCTTCCTCCCGCTGTACGCGTTGCGTGCCCGGGGAACGGCCGGGGTCGGCGACTACGGCGCGCTGGCGCGACTGGGCGGCTGGGCGGCTCGCCGCGGCGCCTCGCGCCTGGCCACCCTTCCGCTCCTTCCCCTGTTCCTCGACGAACCGTTCGACCCGAGCCCGTACGCCCCGGTGAGCCGCCTGTTCTGGACCGAGCTCTACCTGGACCTGGAGGATGCCTGCGACCGGGCCGACTCGCGCGCTGCCCGGGACCTGCTGCGGTCCGACGGCTTCGCCCGCCGCCGGGCGGCGCTCGAGTCACGCGTGGATGTGGACTACCGGGCGGCCGCCGCCCTGCGCCGCGATCTCCTGGATCGGGTGATGACGGAGCCGGGTGGGGTGCGGGGGCTGTCTGAGCGGGTTCCCGCCCTGGGCCGCTTCCTACGGGAGCGCCGCGGAGCCGCGGACTTCGCGGCCTTCCTGGCGGCGTGCGAGCGCCACCGCGCTCCATGGCGAGGCTGGCCGACACCGGCGCGCGATGCTCCGCTGCGGCGCGAGGGCCTGGTGGCCGGGCGCGACTTCGACCCGGCGGCGCGGGACCGTCATCTGGTGGGTCAGTGGCTGGCCGTGGAGCAGGTCGACGCCGTGGTGGAACGCGGCCGGAGGGAGGGGTTCGGCCTGTTCCTGGACCTTCCGCTCTCGGTGCACCCGGACGGCTACGACGTGTGGCGCGAGCGCGAGCTGTTCGCGGAGGCGATGTCGGTGGGAGCGCCCCCCGACGCCTTCTTCGCGGAAGGACAGGACTGGGGCTTCCCGCCGCCCGTCCCGCACGCGATGCGCCGGTCGGGGTACGCCTACTTGCGCGCGAGCCTCGCGCACTCGATGGGTCCGGCCCGGGCGCTGCGGATCGATCACGTCATGGGCCTGCACAGGCTGTTCTGGATTCCGCGAGGCGCGAAGCCGGAGGACGGGGTGTACGTGCGCTATCCGTCCCGGGAGCAATACGCCCTCCTCTCGCTCGCCTCGCACCGTCATGGTGCCGAGGTGATCGGCGAGGACCTTGGCACCGTCCCGGAGGCCGTGCGTGGAGCGATGGATCGCCACGGGGTCGGACGTCTGTTCGTGGTGCCGTTCGAGCTGGATCCCGATCGGTCTCCGGTCCTGCGCGAGCCTCCGCCCGGATCGGTGGCCATGGTCGACACGCACGACACGTGGCCTTTCGCCGGCTGGTGGGACGGCGCGGACATCGAGGGCCGCGTGGGGCTCGGCATGCTGGATCCGTCGGAGGTCGACCGGGCCCTGGAGCGGCGGGCCCTGGAGCGGCGCGCCCTGGTCGACTGGCTTGCGGAGCGCGGGTTGATCGAAGCCGGCGAAGGGGCGACGCCGGGCGGCGTGCTGACCGCCTGCCTCGAGGCCCTTGGGCGGGCGGAGGCCGGCACCGTGGTGGCGAGCCTCGAGGATTTGTGGCTGGAGACGCGGCCTCAGAACATACCGGGTGCGCCCGGCGCGGCCCGGAGCTGGCGGCGGCGCGCGGGCGTCCCTCTCGAGGAGCTGGACGACCGCGTCGAGGTGACGGCGGCGCTGCGACGGCTGGCGAAGGCCCGGCGGCAGGCCCGGGACGCGAGGGAGCATGGGGAGTGGGACGAGGACGGGAGCAGACGATGACGGACGCGGTCGCCGCGGGAGGTCTCACGGACCGGGACATGTACCTGTTCAACGAGGGCACGCACGTCCGGCTCTGGGAGAGGCTCGGCGCCCACCTCGCCGAGTCGGGAGGAGCCGAGGGCGTGCGCTTCGCGGTGTGGGCTCCCAACGCCGAGCGAGTGACCGTCGTCGGCTCCTTCAACGAATGGGACGAGGAGGCCGATCCCCTGCGGACGCGGGGCTCCTCGGGCATCTGGGAGGGCTTCGTTCCGGGCGCCGGGCGCGGCGACCTGTACAAGTACCGGATCCACTCCCGCGAAGCGGGCTACGTGGTGGACAAGGCCGATCCCGTCGGGTTCCGGCACGAGACGCCTCCGCGGACGGCTTCGGTCGTCTGGGACCTGGACTACGACTGGGCGGACGGGGCGTGGATGCGCGGCCGCGGAGGGCGCCTGGGCCGGGACGCACCCGTCTCGGTGTACGAGGTCCACCTGGGCTCGTGGAGACGCGTGCCAGAGGAGGGCGGCCGCAGCCTGGGCTACCGTGAGATCGCGCCGCTCCTGGCCGACCACGTCGAGCGCATGGGCTTCACCCACGTGGAGCTGCTGCCCGTCATGGAGCACCCCTTCTACGGCTCCTGGGGCTACCAGACCACCGGTTACTTCGCTCCCACGTCGCGCTGGGGCTCCCCCCAGGACTTCATGGCGCTGATCGACCACCTGCACCAGCGCGGGATCGGCGTGATCCTGGACTGGGTGCCTTCCCACTTTCCCGGCGACGAGCACGGGCTCGGCTTCTTCGACGGAACGTACCTGTACGAGCACGCGGACCCCCGCCGGAGGATCCACCCGGACTGGGACAGCCTCATCTTCAACTACGGCCGGCACGAGGTGCGAAGCTTCCTGCTGTCGAGCGCGATGTTCTGGCTGGACGTCTATCACGCGGACGGCCTGCGCGTGGACGCCGTGGCCTCGATGCTCTACCTGGATTACTCGCGGGGGAACGGGGAGTGGACCCCCAATGTCGAGGGTGGCCGGGAGGACCTCGAAGCGATCGACTTCCTGCGCCGGCTCAACACGGCGGTGTACGCGGCCAGGCCCGCCGTACAGACCATCGCGGAGGAGTCGACCGCCTTCCCGGGTGTGTCACGCCCGGTGCACGAGGGCGGCCTCGGGTTCGGCTACAAGTGGGACATGGGCTGGATGCACGACACGCTGCAGTACATGGCGCGTGAGCCGGTGCACCGGAAGTACCACCACGACGAGCTCACCTTCCATTCCCTGTACGCCTTCTCCGAGAACTTCGTCCTGCCCCTCTCGCACGACGAGGTGGTGCACGGGAAGCGCTCGCTCCTGGACCGGATGCCCGGCGACCCGTGGCAGAAGTTCGCCAACCTCCGGCTCCTGTTCGGCTGGATGTTCGCGCAGCCGGGGAAGAAGCTCCTGTTCATGGGCTCGGAGCTGGCGCCCTGGGGCGAATGGAGCCACGAGGGGAGCCTGGACTGGCATCTGCTGGACGAGGGTGCGCACGGGGGCGTGCGCCGCTGGGTGGAGAGCCTGAACCGGCTGTACCGGGAGCGGCGCGCCCTCCACGCCCTGGACTGCGAGCCGGACGGGTTCGAGTGGATCGACGGTGGCGACCGGGAGAACAGCGTGGTGAGCTTCCTGCGCCTGGGCGGACCCGGAACCCGGCCCGTGCTCGTGGCGGCCAATTTCACCCCCGTGCCACGCGAGGCCTACCGCGTGGGCGTGCCGGGGGAGGGCTCCTGGAGGGTCGTGGCCGACAGCGATGCAGCCGAATTCGGAGGCAGCGGGGCGGGGTCGGCGGGCGTGATCGGGGCCGAGCCGATGGAGCGTCACGGCCGGGATCACTCGCTCTCCCTGGCTCTTCCGCCCCTCGGCATCCTCTTCCTGGTCCGCGAGGACGCGTGAACCGATACGTCTGCGTCCATGGCCACTTCTACCAGCCGCCCCGCGAGAACCCGTGGCTGGAAGCGGTCGAGCGGCAACCCACGGCGGCGCCCTTCCACGACTGGAACGAGCGCGTGACCGCCGAGTGCTACGGACCCAACGCCACGGCGCGGCTCCTGGACGACCAGGGCCGCATCCGGAGCATCTCGAACAACTACTCGCGCATGAGCTTCAACGTGGGCCCGACCCTCATGGCGTGGCTCGAGGGGAGTGCCCCCGGCGTGTACGAGGCGATCCTGCGGGCCGACGAAGCCAGCCGGGGTCGGTTCTCGGGTCACGGGTCGGCCCTGGCGCAGGCCTACAACCACATGATCATGCCGATGGCCGCGGCACGGGATCGCCGCACCCAGGTCCGGTGGGGGATCCGGGACTTCGAGCGACGGTTCGGGAGGTCACCGGAGGGCATGTGGCTCCCCGAGACCGCGGTGAACCTGGATTCCCTGGAAGCCCTGGCCGCGGAGGGGATCCGGTTCACCATCCTGGCGCCCCATCAGGCTCGGCGCGTGCGGCCCCTGGCGGGAGGGGAGTGGCGGAGCGTCGACGAGCGCAGCCTGGATACGGGCCGGGCCTACCTGCAGAAGCTGCCGTCCGGCCGGTCGATCGCCCTGTTCTTCTACCACGGCGCCCTGGCACGGGGCGTGGCGTTTGAGGATTGGCTCGAGAGCGGCGCCGGCTTTGCCTCGAGACTGCTCGAGGTCGCGCGGGCGGCCGGGTGGGGCGAGGTGCGCCTGGCCCACCTGGCCGCGGACGGAGAGACGTACGGACACCACCATCGCTTCGGGGAGATGGCGCTGGCCGCCGCCCTCGCGCGCGTCGAGGCCGCGGACGATGTCCGGCTCACCAACTACGGGGAGTTCCTCGAGCGGCACCCCCCGGAGCACGAGGTCGAGATCGCCGAGGACACTTCCTGGAGCTGCGTGCACGGGATCGAGCGCTGGCGCTCCGACTGCGGCTGCCACAGCGGCGGGGAAGCCGGCTGGAGCCAGGCGTGGCGCGCACCCCTCCGGCTCGCCATGGACGACCTGCGGGACGCCCTGGCGCCCCGGTTCGAGTCCGAGGGAGGCCGCGTGCTCGGGGACCCGTGGGCGGCCCGGGACGCCTACGTGGACGTCGTCCTGGACCGCGACCCGGAGAACGTGGCCGCCTTCCTGGGCCGGCACGGACGCGCGGACGCGCACCCGGAGGATGGCCACGTCCAGGCCCAGGCCCTTCGGCTGCTCGAGATGCAACGGCACCTGCAGCTCATGTACACGAGCTGCGGCTGGTTCTTCAACGACCTCGCCGGGATCGAGACCGTCCAGGTGCTCGCCTATGCGGGGCGGGCCCTCGAGCTGGCGGAACGGGCGCTGGGGGACGTGGGACCCGTTCGTCGGCGGTTCCTCGCCACCCTGTCCACGGCGCGCAGCAACCGGAAAGACATTGGAGACGGAGCCGCGTTGTGGGAGCGCGAGGTCCGGGCCCGGGCGGCGGACCTGGAGGATGCGGCGACGCACTGGGCCGTACGGACCCTGCTGGAAGGCCGTCCCGGTCGGGGCCGGTTCTACGCCTGGGACGTCGACGCGCGCGAGGAGCGCCGCACGACCTCCGGCCAGGGGGTACTGGTCCTCGGAACGGCCTCGGTGCGCTCGCGGACCACGCTCGAGACCCGGTCGCTGCGCTGGAGCGCGCTCCGAGTCGGCGAGCTGTCGGTGACGGCGGGGGTGGGAGCGGACGCAGCTCTCACCGGGGGAGGGCGCCGGGCCGGCGCGCTGACCGCGGCCGTGGAGGAGGGCGACCTGGCGGCCGCGCTCCGGCTGCTCGAGGAGGACTACGGCCACGCGGTCCGGTCCCTGCGCACCCTGTGGCCGGAGGAGCGCCGCCGTGCGCTGGAGCTCGTCTCGGAGCGGGCGCTGGAGAGCACGTCCGAGGCGGCCCGCCTTCTGTACGAGCGCCGGGCTCCGCTGCTGCGTGCGCTGACGGAGGGCGGCATGCCGGTACCGGCCCTGTGGGAAGCGGCGGCGGGCTTCGTCCTGGAACGCTCGCTGGACGACCTGCTGGCGAGCCCCTCGCCCGATGCGGATGGGGTACGCGCCGTCATGGAGCGCAGCGCCCGCTGCGGCGTCCGCCTGGACGACACGCGAGTCCGGCTCGCGGCGCGCGCCTCCCTGGAGGCGGCGGCCGACCGCTTCGCTCGGGATCCTGTGGCGGAGGGCCGACTCCGGGCGCTGCTGGACACGCTCGAGTCGGTGCGAGCCCTGCCCTTCGAGGTCGGGCTCAGGCACGTGCAGGACCGCTGGTGGGAGGTGAGGGAGATGCTCGACGCGGGCGTCGCGGTGGCTCCCGACACCGGCTGGCGCGGGGCCTTCGCCCGGTTGGGGACGCTCCTCAAGTTCTCGGTGGACGGGTCCGCCTGAGGGGCGACGCCCGACCGGCCGGGGCGCTCAGTCGGCGCCGTCCCCTGTCCGCCGGAGCTTCGGCCCCACCACCCGGTTGATCGCGTCGAGCGTGGCCGATACCGCGGCCCGCGTGCGCTGCCCGACGGTCGCCGGTACGGCCCCGACCAGCTTGCGGCCTGGCTCGTCGGCCGTGCGCACCGCGATCAGGATGACGTCCGCGTCGAAGGCATGGAGGAGCTTGACCCCCACCAGCTCCAGCCAGTCGGGATCCTCGACCGCGGCGCTGGCGGCCGCCAGCGTGGCCTCGGCGGCCAGGCGGAGCTCCATGATGGGCGTCTCCAGTCCCTCCGCGTCTTCCTGGCGACGAACACCATCGAGCTCGACGCCGACCCGGATCCGGATCCTGGAGCCGGCCTCCGGGATGCGCTCCACGTCGACCACGCGAAGGCGGGGCTCCGGGTCCACCGCCGCATCCCCTGCGTCGGGACCGCCGTCCCCGTCGGTCGGCTCGTGAGCGGCGTCGACCGCCTCGTTCTCGCTGTCCATGCGCTTCCTCGTAGTCTGCTTGCGAACAGGGTTCGGATGGCCCTCCGTGCTCAGGGCACCCGCAGGACCAGGGCCCCGAGAACGGCGAGGTCGTTCTGGAGCCGGGCGTCCCCCGCGTCCGAGAAGCTGGTGACGTAGTCGCGGAGCTCGGCGCGCAGGCGCCACAGGCCCGGCAGCTTCAGGTACGTGCCCACGAGTGCCTCGACCGCGAAGTCGCTGCGCGCGCTGGAGTCCGAGAGAACGACCGCGGGAGGCGTGCCGTTCACGACCGGGAGTGTCGTCGGCCCGGGGTGAGGGGTCAGCCTGCGTACCCCGAGCCCGGCCCCCACGAAGGGCTCGAGCAGGGAGCTCAGGATCGGCAGCGGCGGCCGGAACACGGCGTCCAGGCTGAGGGCCGACCAGTCGGCGTTCCCCTCGTGCGTGCCACCCGGGTCCTCCAGCGCGGCGTTCGGCGCCCACAGCGCCTGCGCTTCGACTCCGAGGCCGCCCACGAGCTGGAGGGCCGCGGTGACGCCGAGCGCCAGGCCGCCTCCCAGGCGAGTGGCGCCTCCGAGCACGTCCGGGCCGCGCGCCAGGTCGGTCCCCGGCTGGAGCGAACCGGCACCGGCGCTCAGCTCGAGACGGATCGGCGGAGCCAGCTGTGCGGACGCCCGGGCGGGCACCCACGCGGCGAGGCTCCCGAGGAGCGAGGCGGCGAGGATGCGGCCCGCGCGCCGCGCGGTTCGGGCCGGCACGTTCCTGTGCTGATGGCGCACGTCGACTCCTGGTCATGAACCGGAGGGCCGCCGGGGCCGGGTTGCGGGCGGCGTGATGGCCCTGCAGCAATCTATCCGGGCCGGGAGGAAACTCGAAAGCGCCCGGCCCGCGGGTCCGCCCCGGGCGGCTGGCGAGGCGATCCCGTCCCCGGCTAGCTTGGGCCCGAGACGAGGCCCGTGGACAGGAAGGGTGCATGGTCGAGGACTGCTTGTTCTGCAAGATCGCCAGCGGGGACATCCCGGCCCAGGTCGTGGCCGAGTCGGATCGATGGCTCGCCTTCCGCGACATTGATCCGAAGGCGCCCGTCCACGTGCTGGTCATCCCGCGGGAGCATTTCGAGAGCCTCGACGAGCTCGAGGAGGGCCACCGCTCGCTGGCGGGCGAGCTGTTGCTGGCGGCGCAGCGGGTGGCCGAGCACGAGGGCATCGGGGGTGGTTACCGTCTGGTCGCCAACACGGGTGCCGCTGCGGGTCAGACCGTCTTCCACCTGCACCTGCACGTGCTGGGCGGCCGGGCGATGCGGTGGCCGCCCGGTTGATGACCTCGCTCCCGCCGGCGTCCCGTCCAACGGCCGACCCGTCGCGGGAGGGTCGCGGCACGGAGGACGGCGGCTCGGAGCACGCCCTCTCGCTGCTGGAGTTCCCCCGCGTCCTGGCTCTGGTGGCGCGTTACGCCTCGAGCGAGGCCGGCCGGCGTCGCGTGCGGGAGCTCCGCCCGCTCGTCTACCCCGACGCCGCCGAGGACGCCTTGCGGGTCACGGGCGAAATGACGCGGCTGTACGGTCGTTCGGGCGGATGGGCTCCCCCGGTGATTCCGGAGCTGGACGCGGAGCTGCGGCGACTCGCCGTCGAGGGGGCGGTCCTCGAGGGGGACGCGCTGCACGGTCTGAGCGTGCTACTGGCTTCGGGTGAGTCCGCGCGCCGGGACGTCCTGGAGGAGGAGGAGACGCTCCCGGGCCTCGCCGAGCTCGCACGGGGCCTCCTTCGGGCGCCCGCCCTTCGGGAGAAGCTCGAGGACGCGGTGGACGAGTCCGGGGCGGTGCGGGACGAGGCGTCACCGGATCTGCGGCGGATCCGCGGGGAGCTGCGCGGCGCCCGTTCCTCGCTGGTCGGCCGGCTCGAGCGCTTCGCCGCGCGACTCCGCGACCGGATCCGTGTCCCGGACGCCTCGGTCACCGTGCGGGGCGGCCGCTACTGCATCCCCATCCGGCGAGAGGGCCGCTCGGAGGTCGGCGGCATCGTGCACGACGAGTCGTCCAGCGGGCAGACCCTGTTCGTCGAGCCGCCGGTCGCCATCGAGCCCATGAATCGGATCCGCGAGCTCGAGATGGCCGAGGGCCGGGAGGTGCGCCGCATCCTCGCCGAGCTCACGTCGGCGGCGCGCCCCCACGCACGCGAGCTGCGGCACAGCCTGTACGTCCTGGAGGAGCTCGATGCGATCTGGGCCCGTGCCCGCTACGCGCTGGATCACGGGGGCCACAGGCCCGACCTCGGCGAGCGCGGCAGGCACGGTCCCTACAGGGTGGTGGAGGGTTACCATCCGCTGCTGCTGGCCGGCCAAGAGGAGACCGTGCCCTTCGGGCTCACCCTGGCGCCGGAGGAGAGCGTCCTCCTGATCAGCGGTCCGAACGCTGGCGGCAAGACGGTCCTCCTCAAGACGATCGGCCTCCTGTCCGCCATGGCGCAGTCGGGCATCGTGCCCCCCGTGGGACCCGATACCCGCCTCCCGCTGTTCACCCGCTTCTTCGCCATCCTGGGCGACGAGCAGTCGATCGAGGCCTCCCTCTCCTCCTTCAGCGCACAGGTGGGCCTGCTCCGCACGATCCTCGAGGAGGCCGACGGCGGGAGCCTCATCCTCCTCGACGAGTTCGGAAGCCACACCGATCCCTCCGAGGGTGCCGCCCTCGCGGCGGCCAGCCTCCTGCGGCTGGCCGACCAGGCGGGACTGACCGTGGCCACCACGCACCTGGGGGACCTCAAGGCGCTGGCCGGAGAAGATGAGCGCATTGTGAACGCATCCCTGGCGTTCGACGCCGGCCGGCTGCGTCCCACCTACCGGCTGCGGCGGGACCGGCCCGGGCGGAGCTACGCGCTCGAGATCGCCGCGCGGCTCGGCGTTCCCGCGAGCGTCCTCGAGGCGGCCCGAGAGCGCATGGGCAGCGGGGAGCGTCGCATGGAATCGGTGCTGGCCGAGCTCGAGGAGCGCGAAGCCGAGCTTTCGCGGCTGACCGGGGAGGGGCGCGAACGAGAGGCGGAGCTGGTGGAGCGCGAGGAGGCGATCGGTGAGCGGGAGCGCGCGCTGGCGGCGCGGCGCGCCGAGCTCGAGAGCGACGCTCGGGAGAGGGCGGAGCGCTACCTCCTCGAGGCGCGGAGCGAGGTGGAGGCGGCCATCGAGAGGCTGGAGCGTCGGGCCCGCTCGGGCGACCCGGGGGCGGAGGCCCTCGGGGATGCGGCCAGCGAGGCGCGACGCGCGGTGGAGGAGGCCGTACGGGAGAGTCGCGAGGCACGGCCTTCCCGTGCCGAGCCGGGACCGCTCCCGGAGGTGACGGCGGGGGAGGCGGTGCGCGTGCGCTCCCTGGGGCGGACCGGCCGCGTCCTCGAGGTCCGGGAGGACCGGATCGTGGTGGAAGCCGGCGGCGTGCGTCTCTCGCTGCCGCCGCGGGAGGTGGCGCCCGCCTCCGATGGGGAAGCCGAGGGGGCCGGCGCGGGTGGCTCCGGCGGGGCCGCCGCCCGCGGCGCAACGGGGATCGCGGGGCACCGGGCCGCGAGTCGCCCGGCTGGCCGCCGCCCGACGATCGAGCCGCGCTCGGAGGTCGATCTGAGGGGCCTGCGGGTGGACGAAGCCGAGGGGGAGCTGGTGCCGGTCCTGGACGCGGCCATCGTCGCGGATCTCCCGCGACTCCGCATCATACATGGCAAGGGCACCGGAGCGCTGCGCGAGCGGGTCCGGGAGGTCCTGACCGTCGATCCGCGCGTCGTCTCCTTCCGTGGAGGCGGCCCCGAAGAGGGGGGGAGCGGAGTCACGGTCGTGCGCCTCACCCCGGACGAGGGAGACACGTGAGGGACGAGGTCATCGAAGAGGTCCGCTCCCGGGCCGATCTGGTCGAGATCTGCTCGGAGCACACGAGCCTGAAGCGGTCGGGGAAGACGTACCGCGGGCCGTGTCCCCTGCATGGCGGCGAGGGGCCCAACTTCTCCGTCGATCCGGCGCGCGGCATCTTCAAGTGTTTCGTGTGTGGCGAGGGCGGGGACGTGTTCAGCTTCGTCATGAAGCTGCTGGGGCTCGACTTCCCCTCGGCCGTGCGCTACGTGGCCGAGAGGGCGGGGGTGGAGGTCCCCGAGGACGATGAGAGACGCGAGGACCCCCACGCTGCCCTGCGGGAGGCGGTGGCCTTCGCGGCGGAGTGGTTCGCGACGCGGCTGGCCGACCTCGAGGCGGGGGCCCGCGGACGGGCGTACCTGGAGTCACGGGGCTTCGACGCTGAGGCGGCGGAGCTCTACCGGCTCGGCTACGTCCCGGATGCCTGGCGGGCGCTGCGGGAGGCGGCGCTCGCGCGCGGGCTGGAGGAGTCCGCCCTCCTCGAGGTGGGGCTCCTGGCGACCAGCGAGCGCTCCGACGAACCGTACGATCGCTTCAGGGACCGGATCATCTTCCCGATCGAGGACCTCCGGGACCGACCGGTGGGCTTCGGCGGGCGCGACCTCTCCGGCCGCGACGACGTCCCCAAGTACATCAACTCGCCGGATTCCCCGATCTTCTCCAAGGGACGCACGCTCTACCTGCTCAACCGGGCCCGTCATGCCATCCGTCGTCAGGAGGCCGCCCTGGTGGTGGAGGGCTACATGGATGCCCTGTCGCTCCACGTGAGGGGGTTCGAGAACGTGGTGGCCCCCCTGGGCACGGCCCTCACCGCCGAACAGGCGGCGACGCTGGTGAAGTACGCGCGCACGGTCTTCCTCCTCTACGACAGCGACAGGGCCGGGCTGCGCGCCACGTTCCGGGCGGCCGACGCGCTCCTGGCGGCCGGTGCCGAGCCGATGGTGGTGACGCTGCCGGAGGGAGAGGACCCCGACTCGCTGGTGCGGAGCGAGGGAGCGGGGCGTCTCCAGGCCTGCCTCGCCGACGCCGTGGACGCACTGGAGCGCAAGCTCCAGATCCTCGAGCGCCGGGGCTACCTCGAGACGATCGACGGACGCCGCCGCGCGGTGGATGCCCTGCTGTCCACGCTCAGGGCGGTCCGCGATCCGGCCCTCAGGGACCTGTACATCTCGCGCGCGGCCGAACGCACCGGGGTGCGCCGGGAGACCCTGGTCCACGAGGTCGCCAGGGCGGGCGCCCCCCGGGAGCCGCGCGCCGTATCCCGCGGCCGTGGTGCGGCCGCGGCCCGCCCCGGAATCCACGCCGCGGCCACGGACGCGGGCAGGGTGTCCGAGCGCAACCTCCTGCTCCTCTTCCTCCGGGACCCGACCTACGTGGCGCGGGCCCGGGAGGCGGACCTCGAGGCGTCCAGTTTCCGGGACGATCACCTTCGGCCGCTTGCCGCGGGGCTCCTCGGGGCCCAGGGTCGTGACCTCGACCTCGCCGAGCTGTTCACTGGAGAGGAGCTCGATGCGGCCCGCGAGCTGGCATCCAATGCCACCGACCTGGCCAACGCCGAGGAGGTGTTCGAGCACTCCCTCCGGAGGGTCCGGTACAGAACCCGGCTGGAGCGGCTCGAGGAGATCGATCGCGAGCTGGAGCTCGCCGAGGCCGATCAGGCCCGGGAGCTCCTGCGGGAGAAGGAAGCGCTCGCCCGGGAGCTCCGGGAGGCCCGGATCCCGGTGAGCTGGGTACGACGGTACGCCGGGGCGCCGTGAGGCGCGGCGTGGGCCGGGGGCGCGGGTGGCTCGTGCCGGGGACCGGAAGAGGACGCCCGGGTAGGGTGTAGGGGACGACCGAGAACGACACGTACAGGAGAGGGAATGGAATCACAGGACACGGTGGAGGCGCTCCTGGGCCTCCAGGACATCGACGCGGCCATCGAGGAGCGAGAGGCCGAGCTGGCCGCGCTCGAGCCTGCGCTCCAGGAGGGGGAGGAGCGAATAGCGGGGCTGCGCGAGCGGCTGGACGCCGTACGCCAGGAGCTGGAGTCGGCGGAAGAATCCTATCGAAAGAGCCAGAGGTCCGTCCAGGCGGGACGCGCCACGCTCAAGCGACTCCGGGACCGGGCGGACGAGGTCCAGGACCTGCGCCAGCACATGGCGGTGCGGGCCGAGCTCGAAGCGGCGCGACGCAACCTGGAAGCCGCCGAGAACGACGCGCTCGACGACCTGCAGCGGGCGGAGAGCGCACGGGAGGTGCTCGAGACCCTGGACGGCGAGATGTCGGAGGCTCGGGACTCCCTGCAGCAGCGCTCCGACGAGGTCGAGGCGCGGCGAGAGGAACTCGAGAAGGAGCTCGCGCACCATCGCGATCGTCGAAGTGAAGGCACCGAGGGGATCGACCAGGAGGCGCTCAAGCTGTACGAGAGGGTCCGCCGGGGCCGAACCGAGAGCGCCCTGGCCCCACTGGTGGGCGGGCATTGCGGCAACTGCTTCACGGCCGTGCCCCTCCAACGGCAGGCCGAGATTCGCACCGGTCGTGCCCTGTTCCGGTGCGAGGGCTGCGGCGTGATCCTGCACGCTCCGCTGGAGGAGACGGCGGACGAGGTGGACCGCTGATCGAGGTCCCGCGCGGCCCGGGGACGTGAGCCCCCCGGCCACGCCCGTGCTTCCGCGGCTGCGGGCTCGCTGGGTGCCACCTCCGGAGGCACCCGGCGCCCTGGTGGACCGGCTGCGCGAGGCGGTGAGACTGCCCGCGCCGGTGTGCGAGCTCCTGGTGCGGCGGGGTCGCGGGGCGCCCGACGCGGCCCGCGCCTTTCTCCGTCCGACCTTCGACGCCCTCCATTCGCCCGATCTCCTCCCGGACATGCCGGCGGCTCTCGATCGCGTCGAAGGTGCGATCGACCAGGGGGAGCGCATCCTCGTGCACGGCGACTACGACGCCGACGGACTGTGCTCCGCGGCCTTGCTGACCCTGGGTCTGAGGGAACTCGGCGCGCGGGTCGAGCCGTTCGTTCCCCACCGACTCCGGGACGGCTACGACCTCGGCGACGGCGGGCTCGCCCGTGCGCGCGAGCTGGATGCCGGCCTGATCGTCACGGCGGACTGCGGGGTGTCGGCGGTCGAGGCGGTGGCCGAGGCGGGGCGGATGGGCCTCGACGTGGTCGTCACCGACCACCACCGTCCGCCGCCCCGGCTCCCGGACGCCGTCGCGGTGGTCGACCCGGCCCGCTCGGAGGCCGGTTACCCGTTCCCGGGACTGGCCGGTGTGGGAGTCGCGTTCAAGCTGTTGGCCGGCCTGTACGCGAGAGGCGGGGTCCCCGCGGAGCGGCTGAACCGTCACCTGGACCTGGTGGCGCTCGGCACGGTGGCCGACCTGGTGCCGCTCCTCGACGAGAACAGGATCCTGGTTCGAGCCGGGCTCGGCGCCCTGGCGCGGACCCGCAAGCCGGGCCTCAGGGCCCTGGCCTCGGCGGCGGGCGTCGACCTCGGCGGGAGCCCGGACGCCGCGGACATCGGCTACCGACTCGGCCCCCGGCTGAACGCGGCCGGACGGGTGGGCGCGGCGGAGACAGGACTGCGACTTCTCCTGGCGGACGAGCCGGGAGAGGCGGAGCGGCTGGCCTCCCTCCTGGAGGTGCGCAACCGGGAGCGACGCCAGGAGGACCGCCGAGTGCGGGCCGAGGCCGAGGCGCAGCTCGCCGAGCGCTACGACCCGGAGCGGGACCGGTCGGTGCTGCTGTGGGGCGAGGACTGGCACCCGGGCGTGATCGGGATCGTGGCCTCGCGCCTCGTGGAGCAGGTCCATCGCCCGGTGATCCTGGTGAGCCTGAGGGACGAGCCCGGGCGCGGGTCCGGGCGGTCCATCCCCGGCTTCCACCTGCACCGAGCGCTCGAGGCTTGCTCGGACCTGCTGGAGCGCTTCGGCGGCCACCGTATGGCCGCCGGCCTCGAGGTGCGGAGGGAGCGGCTGGAGGCGCTGGCCCTGCGCTTCGAGGACGAGGCGGCCCGGACGCTGACGGCCGAGGCGCTGCAACCCGAGCTCCACCTCGACCTCTCCCTGCCGCTCCGGGCCATCGACGAGGATCTGTGGCGGGGCCTGGAGTACCTGGCCCCGTTCGGCACCGACAACCCCCAACCCGTCCTCCACGTACGGGACGTGCGTTTCGAGCGACCCGCCGCCGTCGGCTCGGGAGGAGAGCACCTCAAGGCCGTCCTCGTCGCCGACGACGAGAGCCGGCTGGAGGCGATCGGCTTCGGCATGGGCGGGCGCCTGGGCGAAGCGTCGTCGTTCCGGGTGGAGGTCGCCTTCGAGCTCTTCAGGGACCGATACCGGGGCCGGGAGCGGCTGCAGGCGCGGATGCTGGACTTCCGGCCCGTGGATGGACCGTAGGGCGGACGTGCTGCGCATCATCTCGGGTACCCTGGGTGGACGGAGGATCGCCGCGCCGACGGGCCGGTCCACACGGCCCACGCGGGAGGCCGTTCGGGAAGCGTGGTTCAGCGCCCTGGGTCCGGGCGTGGCGGGCGCCCGGGTGGTGGACCTGTTCGCCGGGTCCGGGGCGCTGGGGATCGAGGCGCTGTCCCGGGGTGCGGCCGAGGTCACCTTCGTGGAGCGGGGCAGGGAAGCGTCCAGGGTGCTCGAGGCCAACCTGGAGGCGCTGGAGGTCCTGCACCGGAGCCGGGTGCTGCGCACCGACGTGCGCTCGTTCCTCCGGGCCCTCGCGCGGCCCGCGCCGGAAGAGCCGCCGCCGTTCGACGTGGCGCTCGCCGACCCTCCCTACGCCTCCGCCTGGCCGGCGCGGCTCGCGGCGTCGCTGGCCGAGCGCCGCTTCGCGGGCCTGCTGTGCGTCGAGCACGCTCCCGACGCGCTGGGCGAGCAGGGGGTGGTGTGGCGTCGAGCTTACGGAGACACCATCCTGAGCTTCCTGCGACCGCCCGGGGAACCGGCCGAGGCCGGCGATCGCCCGGAGCCCGAACCGCCACACGGGAGGACATCGTGACGGCCCAAAGGAGCGAGCACGTGGCCGTGTACCCGGGGTCCTTCGATCCCCTCACGCTGGGCCACGACGACATCATCCGTCGGGGGCTCCGGATCGTCGATCGGCTGATCGTGGCCGTGGCGGAGACGTCCACCCAGGACAAGCGCGGGCTGTTCACCCTCGAGGAGCGCGTCCAGGTCATCGCTTCGATGTATGCGAACGAGGCGGCCCTGGAGGTGGTCTCCTTCTCCGGGCTCCTGGTGGACTTCGCGCGCTCGCGCGACGCGAGGCTGATCATCCGCGGACTGCGGGCGGTGAGCGACTTCGAGTACGAGTTCCAATGGCGCTCATGAACCGCTCCCTGTGGCCCGAGCTGGACGTGGTCTTCATGGCGCCGGACAACCGCTACACCTTCCTGAGCGCGTCCCTCGTGCGGGAGGTGGCGCGGCTGGGTGGGGACGTGTCGGATTACGTGCCGCCCGCCGTGCTGGAGCGCATGGTCGAGCGCTTCGGTCCCTCGGCCCGGGGCGACGCGTAGGGGCGGCGGTGGACTTCCTGGCCGATCTGCGCGACCGGGCCCGGGCGCGGCCGCGCCGCATCGGGTTCCCGGAGGCGGACGAGGAGCGCACGGCGCTCGCTATCGCCCGCCTGGCGGAGCGCGAGCTCGTGCGGCCGGTCCTGGTGGTCGGCGCGACGGCGGCACGGCGGGCCGCGGACTCCGGACCGGAGTGGATCGATCCCGCCGCGGCGTCGGGGCTGGTCCGGGTGCGGCCCGGGGAAGAGGCGGAGCACGCGGGGCCGCCCGATCCGCTGACGGCGGCGGCCGCGCTGCTCGCCGCGGGACGGCTGGACGGCGTGGTGGCCGGCGCCCGTGCCACGACGGCGGCGGTAGTCCGGGCCGGGCTGCACCAGGTGGGGATGGCCCCCGGGATCCGCACGGTGTCTAGCGCCTTCTATATGTCGGGCGCCCTCGGTCCCGAAGTCCCGGCCGGCGTCCTCACCTTCACGGACGCGGGGGTGGTCCCGGACCCGACGCCCGAGCAGCTGGCGGACATCGCGGACGCCGCCTGCCGAGCGCGCCGCCGCATCGTGGGCGACGAGCCGCGCGTGGCCTTCCTGTCCTTCTCCACCCGTGGCTCGGCCGAGTCGCCCGGCGTGGCCCGCGTACGGGAGGCATTCGAGCGCTTCCACGCCCGGCATCCCGGCGTACTCGCGGATGGCGAGCTGCAGGCGGACGCGGCCCTCGTGCCGGAGGTGTGCGCGCGCAAGGCGCCGGATTCGCCGCTCGCGGGTCGGGCCAACGTCCTCGTGTTCCCGGACCTCGACGCGGCCAACATCTCCTACAAGCTGGTGGAGCGACTCGGGGGCGCCCGCGCCCTCGGGCCCATCCTCCAGGGGCTCGCGCGCCCGCTGTGCGATCTGTCGCGGGGGGCGGACGTGGAAGACATCGTCCACGTGGCGTGCATCGCCTCTCTGCTGGCGGAGTGACGCCCCACTCCGGGATGGGTCCTTGAAGGCGCGTCGCTCGCTGAGCCAGAACTTCCTGGTCGACCCGAACCTGCAGCGGAAGATCGTCGACGCTCTGGAGGCGGAGCCGGCCGACACGGTCCTCGAGGTCGGCCCCGGTCACGGGGAGCTCAGCGCGCACCTGGTCGGCCGCGTCGCGCGGCTGGTGCTGGTCGAGAAGGACGACCAGCTGGCGGAGGCCCTCGCCGTCCGCTGGTCCGGCCGGGACGATGTCGAAGTCGTGCACGGGGATGCGCTGGAGGCGGACCTGGCCGGACGGGTGGCGTCCCCGTACCGGGTGCTGTCCAACCTCCCGTACGGCATCACGACGCCCCTGCTATTTCGGTTCCTGGCTCTGGCGCCGGCGCCTGTCCGGATCGTGGTCACGGTGCAGAAGGAGGTGGGCGAACGCATCGTCGCCAGGCCGGGGAGCCGCGACTTCGGGAGCCTGTCGGTGGGCGTCCAGACCAGGGCCGAGGCGCGGATCGCCTTCCCGGTGAGCCGCAACGCGTTCCGGCCCGTACCCGACGTCGAATCGGTGACGGTGGTCCTCGATCCCGATCCCGAGCGCATCGCGGCCCTGCCGGAGCCCGGACTCCGTCGCCTGACCCGCGCGGCGTTCGGATGGCGGCGCAAGCAAATGCAGAAGATCCTGCGCTCGGCGCCCGGGCTCGCCCTCGGGCGGGAGCGCGCCGAGTCGCTATGCGGGTCCCTCGGACTGGACCCGCGCAGCCGCCCCGAGCAGGTGCCGCCCGAGCTGTTCGTGGCCCTCGCCCGGCGCCTGGAGGAGACGCGGTTCGGAGGGGCGGACACCGGCGCCTGAGCGGCCCGCTCGGGGCGGCTGCGCGGGGGCGGGCGGTCCACCGGGAGGTCCCGGGGAGGCCGCGGGCTGTCCTCTCCCGGCCACGGTTGAGTCCGCCGCGCCATCGCTCTATCTTGGCCTTGTGAAGCCTTTCACAAGCGACCCCGCGACCCCGCCATGAGCCATAGCGGCCAGCGCCGAATCTCCGAGTCCACGGTTCGACGCCTGTCGGTGTACCTGCGCTTCCTGCGCGAGCTGACCCGGCAGGGCAGGGAGCTCGTTTCCAGCCGCCAGTTGGCCCGCGGCTGCGGGACCACCCCCGCCCAGGTCCGGAAGGACCTCAGCCTGTTCGGCTCGTTCGGTAAGCGCGGGCGCGGCTACACGGTGGACGAGCTGCGGCGGACGCTGGAGGGGATCCTCGGCCTGGGACGGCGCTGGCGGGTGGCCCTGGTCGGCGTCGGCAAGATCGGCTCCGCGCTCCTGGGCTACCAGGACCTCGCGAGGCGCGGCTTCGACATCGCGGCCGCGTTCGACTCCGACCCGGCCAAGACCGGGCAGGTCATGTCGGGCGTGCAGGTGTACCCGGCCGAGCGCCTCACGGAGGTCGTGAGGATGCAGCAGATCGAGCTCGGCATCATCGCCACCCCGCCCGAGTCCGCGCAGACCGTGGCCGATGAGCTCGTCGGCGCGGGCGTGGGCGCGATCCTCAACTTCGCTCCGGTGGAGATCGACGTGCCGGAGAGCGTCACCGTGCGTACCATGGACGTGGCGCTCGAGCTGGAGGGCCTCAGCTTCATGCTGACGAGCGGAGACCGGATGCCGTCGCGCGAGTGACGGTCGCGGGGCGGAGCCAGCGGTACGGAGTCGAGGACATGGCGACGATGGGGGAGCGGGGCGTCGGTATCGCGAGCGAGATCGGGAAGCTGCGGCGCGTCATCTGCCACAGCCCGGGTCCGGAGCTCACGGTGGTCACGCCCGACAACCGGCAGGACTACCTGTTCGACGACATCCTGGACCTGGAGCGGGCGCGCCGGGAGCATGGGCGCTTCGTGACGCTCCTGGAGCGCTTCGCCGAGGTCCACGAAGTGTCGGACCTGCTGGTGGACGTCCTCGCCGACCCCGAGGCCCGGGACGACCTCCTGCAGGGCTCGGACGACGCCTTCCGCGAACGGGCGCGCGAGGCCCGGCCCGAGGAGCTGGCCCGCCTGTTCATCGAGGGCGAGGAGAGCCACGGCGGGGCCCTGGCCGAGCTGGTCAACGAGGCGGGCTACAGCCTTCCGCCGCTCCCGAACCTGTTCTTCACCCGCGACGCGGCCGAGGTGATCGGCGACGGGGTGGCGATCTCCGCCATGCGCCACGAGGTGCGCTGGACCGAAGAGCTCATCATGCGGACCCTGTTCCAGCACCATCCCGCGCTCCAGAACCAGGGACTGCTGTACGACGGCACTCGCGAGCGGCGCATGAACACGAGCATCGAGGGTGGCGACGTGCACGTGCTGCGCGAGGACCTCGTGCTGGTCGGACTCTCCGAGAGGACGAGCGCGGCGGGCATCGACGCGCTGGCCGAGCGGCTGCTCGCCACGACGCCGGTCTCCGACCTCCTCGTCGTCATCCTCCCACCCCATCGGACGTCCATCCACCTCGACATGATCTTCACCATGCTGGACCGGGAGCAGTGCTGCGTGTTCCCGCCCTACTTCCTGGGGCCAACCCGCCTTCCGGTGCTGCACGTGGGCGCCGCCGACCGCGAGACGCGCGAGCGGGAAGACCTGTTCGAGGCCCTGGCCGATCTCGGCATGCCCCTCGCGCCCATCCCGTGCGGGGGCGACCGGCGCACCATGCAGGAGCGGGAGCAGTGGGGCAGCGGCTGCAACCTGTTCGCGGTGGGGCCGGGGCAGCTCCTCGCCTACGACCGCAACGAGCACACCCTGGCGGCGCTGGAGAGGGAGGGCGGCTTCCGCATCGTCCACAGCGTGGACTTCCTCACCGGCGACGAGTGGGTCGAGGATGACGAGCGCTTCGTGATCGCGTTCGAGGGGACCGAGCTGGTGCGGGGCGGGGGAGGGCCGCGCTGCATGACGATGCCGGTGCTGCGGGACCCTGTAGCGTGAATCCGGGCGTCCGCTTCTCCCCGTCTTCCACGCTGCTGGCGCGCGCCCTGGAGGAGCTGGAGCGGGGACCCCGCTCGGCCCCCGAGCTGGCGCGCACGGTGCTCGGCGTGCGCTCCGCCCCGCCGGGCGTGGCGGAGCGCATCGTGCAGGAGCTGTTCGCCGGCGAGCGACGCGTGGAGCGGGCGGGCGAGGATCGCTGGCGGCTGACACGCGAGCGATCCCTGTCCGGGCCCCTGGCGGCCCTGAGCTACGTGGTCGTGGATGTCGAGACCACGGGGGCCTCGCCGGGCCGCGGCGACCGGATCACCGAGATCGCCGCCGTCGAGGTCCGGGATGGGACGATCACGGACGAGTTCTCGTCGCTGGTCGACCCGGGGATGCCGATCCCGGCGTGGATCTCGCGCCTGACCGGCATCACGGACGCCATGGTGTCGGACGCGCCGCGGTTCGAGGAGATCGCGGGGCTCGTGCGCGAGCGGCTGGAGGGCCGCGTGTTCGTGGCCCACAACGCCCCGTTCGACTGGAGGTTCGTCTCGGCCGAGATGCGACGGGCGGCGTCCGTGCTTCCGTCGGGGCCCCGCCTGTGCACCCTCCGCCTGGCGCGCCGGGCGCTGCCCGGCCTGGCCCGCAAGGGCCTCGACTCAGTCACCCAGTACTACGGGATCGAGATCGAGGGGCGCCACCGGGCGGGAGGGGACGCCGTGGCGACGGCGGGGGTTCTCCTGCGTCTACTCGAGGAGGTCGAGCGGCGCGGCCTCACGCAATGGGGTGACCTGCAGGGCTGGCTGTCCGGCTCCCGGGGCGCCCCTCGGTAGGAGGAGGAGGAAGACGCGATGCTGGTGTACGAGCGGGACGGATTCTCGGTGAGCACCGTGATGGCCGGGGGGCTGCGGCTGGACGGAGGGGCAATGTTCGGAGTCGTCCCCAAGCCCCTGTGGGAACGGCGAATCCCGGCCGACGACCGGAACCGGATCCCCCTCGCCATGCGGTGTCTCCTCATCGAGACCGGCGACCACATCCTGCTGGTCGATTCGGGCCTCGGCAACAAGGAGGAGGAGAAGTTCCGGACCATCTACGGCGTCGACAACGACGGCTCGCCCACGCGCGTCGAGGACGAGCTCCGGGCCCTGGAGGTGGAGCCCGAAGACATAGACATGGTGCTCTGCACCCACCTGCACTTCGACCACGCCGGGGGCGCCACGCTGCGCGACGCCGACGGGACGATCCGGCCGTCCTTCCCCAACGCCACCTACCTGATCCGGCGCGGCGAATGGGACTTCGCCCACCGGGACAACGAGCGCATCCAGGCCAGCTACCTGCGGCACAACATGGATCCGCTCCTCGAGGCGGGCGTGGTGGAGTTCCTCGAGGAGGACACCGAGGTGGTTCCCGGCGTGCGTACGGTCCGGACGCCGGGCCACACCCCCCACCACCAGTCCGTTCTCATCGAGCACGGCGACACGACCCTGTTCTACCTGGCCGACCTGGTGCCCACCCGAGCGCACGTGCCGTTGCCCTGGATCATGGGCTACGACATCGAGCCCCTGGTGACCCTGGAAGTCAAGCGGGAGTGGCTCACGCGCGCGGCGCGCGAGGGCTGGGTCCTGGTGTTCGAGCACGATCCGGAGGTGGCCTATGGCTGGGCCCGGCCCGGCGGTGAGCGCGGCGGGTGCGAGCTGGTCAGCCCGGCCCACGATCCGGTGCACGACTCCTCCCGCATCACTTGATATCGGAGGTATTACTAATATGTCGAATAAAGACTTGACGCCAGTTATCGTGGCGGCCGCACGGCTGCCCACGGGCCGGTTTCTCGGCACGCTGTCGCCGCTCGCGGCGCCGCAGCTCGGCGCCCGGGCCATCCGGGCGGCGGTGGAGCGCTCCGGAGTGGACCCGCACGAGCTGGACGAGGTCATCATGGGCAACGTCATCCAGGCCGGGGTCGGGCAGGCACCGGCGCGCCAGGCGGCCATCCACGGCGGCGTTCCGGACACGGTGCCGGCCGTGACGATCAACAAGGTGTGCGGGTCGGGGCTCAAGTCGGTGATGCTGGCCGCGCAGGCGATCCGGGCCGGCGACGGCCGGGCGTACGTGGCGGGCGGCATGGAGTCGAATGTCCAATGCCCCGTATCTCGTCCGGGGTTACCGCGAGGGGGTCAAGTTCGGGGATCGGACCCTGGTCGATGGCCTCATTCACGACGGCCTGTGGTGTTCGTTCGGGGGCTGCCACATGGGCGGGCACGCCGAGTACACGGCCGCGAAGGCCGGGATCGGGCGTCAGGAGCAGGACCGCTTCGCCCTGGCGAGCCATCAGAAAGCGATCCGGGCCATCGATGCGGGGGAGTTCGAGGCCGAGCTGGTGCCCGTCGAGATCCCGGGCCGGAAGGGCCCCACCGTGCTCGAGGTCGACGAGACGCCCCGGCGTGACACGGGCTACGAGAAGCTCGCCTCGCTGCGTCCGGCGTTCCCCGACGACGCCCCCGACGACATCGAGGAGCTCACGGTCACGGCGGGTAACGCTCCGGGACTCAACAATGGCGCGGCGGCCACCGTCGTCACGTCCCGGGCGTACGCCGAAGCCAACGGCCTGGACACGCTCGCGACGATCTCGGCATATTCGGTCGGAGCCACGGCCCCGCGGGACCTGTTCTTCGCCCCGGTGGACGCTGTGCGTCGCCTGATGGAGAAGGAAGGGACCTCGATCGACGATTACGGGCTGGTGGAGATGAACGAGGCGTTCGCCGTGCAGGCCCTGGCGGACGCTCGGGAGCTGGGCATCGACCCGGAGCGACTCAACGTGCGGGGCGGCGCCGTGGCGCTGGGCCACCCGATCGGAGCCTCGGGGGCCCGCATCCTCACGACCCTCCTGTACGCGATGCGGGATCGTGACGTGCACAAGGGCATGGCCACCCTGTGTCTGGGTGGCGGCAACGCCGTAGCCATGAGCGTGGAGAGATCATGAGTCGAGACATCGCCACCGCGGCCGGTTCGTGGGGGACACGGGCGGCCAGGGTGCCCCGGTCGCTGCGTCGAGCCGCCGCCGTGCTGGGCTTCGCCGTGCTCACCGCCATCGGCGCGCGGATGGCCGTGCCGCTCCCCGGCAGCCCGGTCCCGTTCACCTTCGAGGTGGTGGCCGTCCTGGCCGCGGGGTTCCTGCTCGGTCCGAGACTGGGTGCGGCCAGCCAGCTATCCTACCTGGCGGCCGGGGCCGCCGGCCTGCCGGTGTTCGCGGCGGGCGGAGGGCTGGCCTATGTGCTCGGCCCGACGGGCGGCTACCTGATGGCCTACCCGGTCGCGGCCCTCGTCGTGGGAATGGTGGCGAAGGGTCGGGGACTCGGGGGGCAGACGACCGGTCTCCTGCTCGGCGTCGCCGTCATCTATCTCGGTGGGGTGGCGTGGCTCGCGCCCTCCCTGGGCGTCGGACGCGCGCTCGCGGTCGGCGCCGCCCCCTTCGTGGTCGTGGATCTCCTGAAAGTGCTGCTCGTCCTGCTCGCGGGACGACGGGCCACGTCCGGGCTGAGCCGGCTCCTGGCCTGAGTCCGGGCCGCGGCGAGCGCGAGCTCCGCGCGCGGTCAAGCGGCCCGGCACCGTCCGGTCGCGATGAAGCTGCTCGTCGGGTCCGAGGGACGTCTCCGTGCGGGCTGGCGCCTGGCGGTCTTCGGGATGCTGGTCGCCGGAGCCTACCTGTTCCTGGGCGGCGTCACCTGGGCGACCCTCCCGGGACTCAGGAGCGGTCGCGGTCTGGTGCCGGCCGCCGGGATCGGTGTGGCGCTCCTCTCAGTCCTCGGCGCGACATGGGCGATGGCCCGGACGGTGGAGCGGGTTTCGCTCACGGCGCTCGGCCTGCCGCGCGACCGCACCGCGGTCGCCGAGGCGGCCCGAGGGTTCCTGGTGGGGCTCACGCTCATGGCGCTGGTGGTGGGCGTCCTGGCCATCACGGGCGCGGTGAGCTGGCGCCCGGAGCGGGGAACCGGGAGCTGGACCGGGACCGTGGGCCTGGCGACGCTGTTCCTGGCCGTCGGCGCCCTCGAGGAGGAGCTCCTGTTCCGGGGGTACCCGCTCCAGGTGCTGGCCGAGGCGCTCGGCGGCCCCGCGGCGGTCGTGCTCACGGCGGTGGGGTTCGGGCTCCTGCACTTGTTCAACCCGGGGCTGGACCGTCTCGCCTTGCTGAACCTCGTGGTGGCCGGGATCCTGCTGGGCGCGGCGTACTGGCGCACCTACAGCCTGTGGTTTCCGATCGGGATCCACCTGGGCTGGAACTGGACCATGAGCGTGGCCGCCGGCCTGCCGGTGAGCGGCATCGGCGCGGGCACGCCCGGGTTTCGATTCCTGGACACGCCGGGCTTCGACGCCGCGGTCCACGGGCCGGCCTGGTGGTCCGGCGGCCGGTTCGGGCCGGAAGCGGGAGTGGCGGTCACGGCCGTGGCCCTGGTCGGCATTGCCTGGCTCGCGCGGACGGGGCGCCTGCACCGCGCCGAGCGGATCCGATCGGCGGGGGCGCTGCCCGATCGGCGGGTCGGCAGGGAAGGGCGCGGGGACGAGGCTGCACGTGGGGGATCCTGACCGGGAGGAGATGGGGATGAAGGCCGAAGACATCCGGACGGCCGGGGTGGTCGGCGCCGGCACCATGGGGAACGGGATCGCGCACGTGCTGGCCCTGGCGGGCATCGCCACGCACCTGGTGGACGTGGACGACGCAGCGCTGGAGCGGGGGATCGCCACGATTCGCAAGAACCTCGACCGTCAGGTGGCCAGGGGGGCGGTGGACGGGGCCGAGGCCGAGGCGGCGCTGGCTCGCGTGGAGTCGTCGACGTCGCTCGAGGACCTCGCCGGCTCGCAGATCGTGGTCGAAGCGGCGCCCGAGCGTGCCGAGCTCAAGGCGAGGATCTTCGAGGAGCTCTCGGGCATCGTCGACCCGGAGACCCTGCTGGCCTCGAACACGAGCTCGATCGCCATCACCGGCCTCGCCTCTCACGCTACCCATCCCGGTCGCGTCGTCGGGATGCATTTCATGAACCCCGTGCCCGTGATGCGGCTCGTCGAGGTGATCCGGGGCCTGGAGACCTCGGACGGGACGACCGCGCTGGTCATGGAGCTGTCACGGCGACTGGGCAAGACGCCGGTCGAGGTGTCCGACTATCCGGGCTTCGTCTCGAACCGGGTGCTCATGCCCATGATCAACGAGGCGGTCTTCTGCCTGATGGAGGGCGTGGCGACGCCGGAGGCCATCGACACGGTGATGAAGCTCGGCATGAACCACCCAATGGGGCCGCTGGCCCTGGCGGATCTGATCGGCCTCGACACGTGTCTCCACATCTGCGAGGTCTTGCAGGCGGAGCTCGGAGACGACAAGTACAGGCCCTGCCCGCTGCTCCGGAAGTACGTGGCGGCGGGGCGGCTGGGGCGGAAGACCGGGCGGGGCTTCTACGCGTATGGCGATGGTTGACACGTACGGTGACATCGATCTGACCGAGGAGCAGCTCCAGATCTGTCGTCTGGCGCGGCGCTTCGCGGAGGAGGAGGTCCTTCCAGGGGCGGTGCGGCGCGACCGGGAGGAAGACCACTTCGATCGGGCCATCGTGGACCGCCTAGGGGAGCTGGGCTTCCTGGGCATGATGATCCCCGAAGCCTGGGACGGCCTCGGGCTCGGGCTGGACACCTACCTGATGGTGCTCGAGGAGATCGCCCGGGCGGATGCCTCCGTGGCCGTGTCCATGAGCGTCCATAACTCGCTGCCCACGCAGCTGCTGCTCCGCCACGGGACCGACGAGCAGAGGGACCGCTGGCTGCGGCCCATGGCACGCGGTGAGCTCCTGGGGGCGTTCTCCCTGTCGGAGGCGGGCTCGGGGAGCGACGCGGCCAGCCTGCAGGCCCAGGCGCGGCGTGACGGGGACGACTGGGTGCTCAGAGGCGAGAAGATGTGGGTCACGAACGGCGCCTCGGCCGACCTCGTCCTCCTGTTCGTGCGCACGGACACTCCCGAGGACCGCCTCGGGACGCACGGGATCGGCGCCTTCGTCGTCCCCACACACGCGCCCGGCTATCGCGCGGGCAAGAAGGAGCGCAAGCTGGGGCTGCGCGGGTCCGAGACCGTGGCCGTGCACCTGGAGGACGTCCGCCTCGGGCCCGAGCACCTCCTCGGCGAGCCCGGGAAGGGGTACCGATACGCGCTGGGCGCCCTCGAGGGAGGGCGTCTGGGCATCGCCGCCCAGGCGGTGGGAATCGCGGGGGCCGCGCTCGAGCACGCGCTGGCGTACGCGGCCGAGCGCGAGCAGTTCGGGCGTCCGATCAAGGACTTCCAGGGCCTCCGGTTCAAGCTCGCCCGCATGGGTCTCCGGGTGGAGGCTGCGCGCGCCTTGCTCCATCGCGCCGCGCGGGTCTACATGAAGGGAGAGACTCGGCAGCGGATGCTCTCGAGCATGGCCAAGCTGGAGGCGAGCGAGGCGGCCATGCAGGTGACCAGGGAGGCGGTCCAGGTGCTGGGAGGCTACGGCTACACGAGAGAATACCCCGTGGAGCGGCTCTTCCGGGACGCCAAGGTCACGGAGATCTACGAGGGCACCAGCGAAGTGCACCAGATCATCATCGCCAAGGAACTCTACTCACAGCGAGGTACGGACCAGTGACGCATCCCGGCATAGAGGTACCCGAGCAGGTGGCCCGCGAGGGCGAGCTCGCCTCGAGCGAGATCTTCGAACTGCTGGCCGAGCATGGGCACGAGCAGGTCCTGTTCACCCACGAGCCGTCGTGTGGCTACCGCGGCATCATCGCCATCCACGACACGACGCTGGGCCCGGCGCTGGGGGGCACGAGATACTGGAACTACGAGAGCAATTGGGACGCGGTCGTAGACGTGCTGCGCCTGTCCCGCGGCATGACCTACAAGGCCGCCGTGGCCGGGCTCAACCTGGGGGGCGGAAAGTCCGTCATCATCGGGGACAATCGCCGCCCGGACCGCGAGATGATCATGCGGGCGCACGGCCAGGCCGTGGAGAGCATGGGGGGACGCTACATCACCGCGGAGGACGTGGGAACGTCCGTCGAAGACATGGACTTCGTCCACATGGAGACCGACTACGTGGTCGGGATCGCCGGACGCTCGGGCGACCCCTCGCCGGTGACGGCGTACGGCGTGTTCCGGGGGATCAAGGCGTGCGCGCAGCGTCGCTACGGTTCCGACGACCTCGACGGCCGCACGGTCGCGGTCCAGGGGGCCGGGCACGTGGGCTACCACCTGGCGGAGTACCTGATGGACGACGGCGCCCACGTTGTCATCACGGACATCGACTCGGCCCGGGTCCAGCGCGCGGTCGACGAGCTGGGCGCCGAGGCGGTGGAGCCCGACGAGATCTACGAGGTGGACGGCGACATCTTCGCGCCGTGCGCCCTGGGCGCCATCCTCAACGAGGACACGATTCCTCGCCTCGCGGTCGACATCGTGGCCGGGGCGGCCAACAACCAGCTCGCTGCCGAGGATGACGACGACCGTCTGGCCGAGCGAGACATCCTGTACGCGCCGGACTACGTCATCAACGCCGGGGGGCTCATCAACGTCTACTCGGAGCTGGTGAGCTGGTCCCTGGAGCGCTCCAAGCGCAAGGCCGGCGAGATCTACCACACGCTGCTGCAAGTCTTCCAGCTGGCCGAGGAGCGCGGCATTACCAGCGCGGTGGCCGCCGACGAGCTCGCCCAGCGGCGCGTTGAGCGGGTGGCGCGCCTCCACCGCCGACACGTCTGATCCCCATGGGAGCGGGTCCGACCGGGAGCGGAGGAGATGCCACCCGCGGGGAGGATGGTGCGCTGGTCGGTCCCGCCTGGCAGGACCGGCGGCTGAGCGAGGTCGACCCCGAGGTCCACGCGGCCGTCCGGGACGAGACCGAGCGCCAGCGCAGGGGCCTCGAGCTCATCGCGAGCGAGAACTTCTGCTCCTCGGCGGTGCTCGAGGCCACGGGATCGCCGCTCACCAACAAGTACGCCGAGGGGCTGCCGGGGAAGCGATACTACGGAGGCTGCGAGTTCGTGGACGTGGCCGAAGACCTGGCACGCCGGCGTGCGTGCGAGCTGTTCGGGGCCGAGCACGCCAACGTTCAGCCCCACAGCGGCGCCCAGGCCAACATGGCGGCCTACGCGGCCTTCCTCTCCCCGGGCGACGCGATCCTCGGGATGAACCTCACCCACGGGGGGCACCTCACCCACGGCTCGTCGGTCAACTTCAGCGGCAAGCTGTACCGGGTGGCGGAGTATGGCGTGCGGGAGTCGGACGGTCGATTGGACGTGGACGCGCTGGTCGCGGTGGCGCGCGAGCACCGGCCGGGCGTCATCATGGCGGGCTGGAGCGCCTACCCCCGGATCCTGCCCTTCGAGACGTTCGCCGGGATCGCGGCCGAGGTCGGGGCTCGCCTCATCGTGGACATGGCCCACTTCGCCGGGCTCGTGGCGGCGGGAGTGCACCCGAGCCCGGTTCCGCACGCGGACGTGGTGACCACGACGACCCACAAGACACTGAGAGGGCCGCGCGGCGGGATGATCCTGTGCCGGGAGGAGCACGCCAGGGCCATCGACAAGGCCGTGTTCCCGCGCACGCAGGGCGGTCCGCTCATGCACGTGATCGCGGCCAAGGCCGTATGCCTCAAGGAAGCGCAGTCCGAGGGCTTCCGTCGCTACGGGGCGCGAACGGTCGAGAACGCCCGGGCGCTGGGACGCGCGCTGGAGGCGCGGGGCTGGACCCTCGTCTCGGGGGGGACGGACACCCACCTCCTGCTGGTGGACCTCCGGGACACGGAGCTCACCGGGAAGGACGCCGAGGAGCTGCTGGGTCGTGCCGAGATCACGGTGAACAAGAACACGATCCCGGGCGAGACCCGCTCTCCCTTCGTGACCTCGGGGATCCGGATCGGCACGCCCGCCGTCACCACCCGCGGCATGGGTCCTGACGAGATGGAAACGATCGCGGGATGGATCGACCGGGTCCTGCGCTCCGGGGGCGAGGACGCCACGATCGACGGGGTGCGCGGCGAGGTGCACGAGCTCACCTCCGCCTTTCCACTGTACCGCGAGACGCCCTGCGACCGGGGAGCCTGACGGACGCGGTCCTCGTGCCGGTCGGCGAGGCGGAGGCCGAGCTGCGCGCACGCGGCTCGCGCTTCCTGGCGCGCGCGAGCCGGACCGCGACGCGCCAGGAGGCGGAGGACCTCCGGTCCCGCGCCCGACGCCGCCACCACGATGCCACCCATCACGTGCTGGCGTTCCTCCCCCTGGAAGGGGCCGCCTGGTGGGACGACGACGGTGAGCCGTCGGGGACCGGGGGCCGACCCGTGCTCGACGCCATCCAGGGATCCGGGCTCCGGCAGACGGCGGTCGTGGTCACGCGCTGGTTCGGCGGAACCAAGCTCGGAACGGGCGGGCTCTCCCGTGCCTATGCCGGCGCTGCCGCTCGCGCGCTTTCGGATCTTCCCGGCCGCCCGGCGGTGCCCGCCAGTCGGTGCCTCGTCCACTTCGATCATCCCGATACGGGTGCCGTCATGCGGCTGCTGGACGCCGCCGGGGCTCGGCGAGGGGAGCTGCTGTACGAGACCCGGGTCAGCCTCGAGGTCCTGGTTCCGCGCGACCGCCGCCCCGAGCTGGCCCGCGCGCTGGCCGACGCGACCGGGGGCCGGGCCCGCCTCGAGCTCGTGAACGACGAGGGTGTGCTGGTCCTGGCGGAGGGAGCCGGGGGGGCGACTTGACGCTTGATTTCGCGTTCTCCTACTTTCCCAGCGTGTTCGTTCCGGGCTCGAGACCCGCCGGGGTCCGGTCCGACCCGGCGAGGGAAGGGCCCGACGGCCGTGGATGAAGGGGTGATGGACGGGAGCCAGATCCTCACGCAACTGAGGCGCCGCGACCCGCGCTACACGGAGGAGGCCTATCTCTTCGTGCTCGCGGCGCTGCACCACTGTCTCGAAGAGCTGGACGAGCCGCGGCACGTCTCGGGTTCCGAGCTGGCGTCGGCGGTGCGGGACCTGGCCCTGTCCCGCTTCGGCCCGATGGCGCGGACCGTGCTCGAGCACTGGGGCGTCCACGCCACGCGCGACCTGGGGGAGATCGTCTTCCTGCTGGTGGAATCTGGGATCCTGATCAAGCAGGACTCCGATTCGCGCGAGGACTTCGAGGGTCTGTACAGCTTCGAAGAGGCGTTCGAGACGGGCTATCCGTGGGCCGGCCTGGAAGGAGAACGCTTCATCTGAGGGCCGTCTTGGCCCATCATGCACCTGCCCGGATGCTTGCCAGGACGCGGGGTCGTCGGATCGGGGCGGGATGGTCGGGAGGGGGTGATCGCGTGGACGAGCTCGGTAGCTTCCCGGACTGCCTGAAGTGCGAGAACGGTATCTTGCTGCCACTCTCGGACTACGGCCGGGACGGGGCCACCATCCGGTACAAAGCCTGGGTGTGCTCCAACCCCGAGTGCGGCTTCAACATCCGCATCGACAACGGCGAGATCAGCTTCGGCCGCACGGTCTCCCAGTCCTACCGCTGACCGGCTCGGGTCCGTGCGGCGTGGCTCGACACCGGGGCGAACCTTGAGCTCGCGGACCCGTTCGATCGACGTGAACCGCACGCAGGTGTGGCTCCCGACGGCCGGGGAGATGGCCGCGCTGGATCGCGACGCCACGGCGTCGGGGCACACTACCGAACGGACCCTGATCGAGGCGGCCGGACGGGAGGTCGCCCGTCAGGTCGCCCTGCGCTTCCCCGAGGGTCCCGTCGCCGCTCTCCTGGGCAGCGGTCACAACGGTGCCGACGCCCTGGTGGCCCTCCGCTCGCTACGCGCCTGGGGAAGGGACGTCGCGGCGGTCCGCTGCGGGAGCTCGCTCCCCGAGCCGGAGGTGCGCGCGGGCTGGGAACTCGAGGTGCGGGAGCCGTCGGCGCTCGAGGCGACGTGCCGCTCGGCCGCCGTGGTGCTCGACGGGCTCCTGGGCACGGGCGTCAACGGTGCGCCGCGCGAGCCCGCGGCCACCTTCATCGCCCGGCTGAACGCCATTCCCGTGCCGGTCGTGGCCGTGGACGGTCCGAGCGGCGCCGACTTCACCACGGGGCGCACGCCGGGCGCCTGCGTGCGGGCCACCGTCACCGTGTGCCTGGGCTGGCCCAAGCTCGGACTCGTGCTCCACCCGGCCCGCGGGCACTGCGGGGAGCTGGTGTGCGTGGAGATCGGGTTTCCCCCGCCCGCCGGGGATCGCTTCGGAGCGCGGGCCATCACGGCGCGCTGGGCGACCGAGCTCCTGATCGAGCGGGGTCCGGAGGCACACAAGGGCGAGGCCGGCTACCTGGCCCTCGTGGCGGGACAGGCCGGCATGGCGGGAGCCTCGGTGCTGGCGGCGCGCTCCGCCGTTCGCGCCGGAGCGGGCATCGTCCGGGTGATCGGGGACCCCGCCAACCGGGTCGTCGTCCAGTCGGCCGTGCCGGAGGCCCTGTTCGTGGGCTGGGACGACGACCGGGGCGTGCGGGAGAGCCTCGAGTGGGCCGACGCCGTGGCCGTGGGGCCGGGTCTGGGCGGAGGAGCGGAGCGCCGCGAGCTCGTCGAGCGCGTGCTGGAGGGCCGGGGTGGACGCCCCGTCGTCGTGGACGCGGACGGGCTCAACGCTTTCGCCGGGCGGATGGAGGCGCTGGCGGACCTGCTGGGTGGAAGCGCCGTCATCACGCCCCACCCGGGGGAGCTGGCGAGGCTGCGCGGTGGCGAGCTGAGCGCCATCCTCGAAGACCGGCTCGGGGCCGCGCGTGCGGCGGCCCGGGACCTGGGCGTCCCGGTCCTCCTCAAGGGAATCCCCGCGCTGGTGGCCCTGCCGGTCGGTCCCCTGCGGGTGGCCACGGCCGGGGGCCCGGCCGTGGCGTCGGGCGGCTCCGGCGACGTCCTCACGGGCATCGTGGGCGCGTACCTGGCCGCCGGCATCGGGCCCGCGGACGCGGCCACGGCGGCCCTGATGATCGGGGGACTCGCCGCCGACCGCTCGCCCTGCCCGGAGGGCCATCTGCCCACCGACGTGCCCGATCGGCTCCCGGCCGTGCGGGCGGAAATGAGCTCCGCGCCGCCGCCTTTGCCGGGTCCCGTGCTGTTCTCGCTCCCGGCGTCCCGGTCGGCCGGGGGCTGACCGGACGGTGGACACGCCGCTCGCCCCGGGCTCGGAGTTCGACCGGATCCGGTCCCTGGTGAGCACGGTGGCCGGCCTGGCGCCGGCCGCCGAACAGGGGCGGGGTCCGGGAGATGATGCGGCCCTCATCAATGTGCCGGTCGGCGAGACCCTGGTGGTGAGCACGGACCTGTCCATCGAGGGGGTCCACTTCGAGCGGGCCTGGCTGCGGTGGGAGACCGTCGGGTTCCGGGCCGTCACCGGAGCGCTGAGTGACGTGGCGGCCATGGCGGCCCGCCCGCTCGGCGTCCTCCTGTCCATCGCGCTCCCCCCGGAGCTGGACCGCGAGGTGCTCGATGCCCTCGGGGTCGGCGCCGGACGGGCCCTGGCCGAGGCAGGGTGCTCGCTCCTGGGCGGAGACCTCTCCCGCTCCCCCGGACCGGTGGTGCTCGACGCGGCCGTGCTCGGGTCGGCGACCCGCCCGGTGCGGCGAAGCGGAGCTCGGCCCGGCGACGAGGCCTGGGTGACGGGCGAGCTGGGTGGAGCGGCCCTGGCCGTGCGGCAGTGGCGGCAGGCGCTGGAGCCCGACCCGCGTGCCCGGCGCGCGTTCGAGAGGCCGCACGCCCGACTGGCCGAGGCACGCTGGCTGGCGGACGAAGCGGACGTCGGGGCGCTCATCGACCTGTCCGATGGCCTGGCGGGGGACGCGGCCCAGCTGGCGGCCGCCTCGGGCGTCAGGGTCGAGATCGACGCCACCGAGGTTCCCCTGGCGCCGCCCCTGGCGGAGTTCAACGATCGGAGCGCCGCCCTGCGGCTGGCCGCGGGCGGAGGAGAGGACTACGAGCTCCTGCTCACGGCACCGGCCGGCGCCTTGCAGCCGCTCCGTGCGGCCTTCGAGTCGCGGTTCGGAGCCCGGTTGACGCGCGTGGGCAGGATCACGGCGGGAGGGGGGGTGCAGTGGAACGTACCGGAGGGCAGCCCGGTCGACATCCCGCTCACCGGATTCGATCACTTCGCCGCGGACGAGTAGGTGGGCACGGGAGAGGGGCCGCGCGCCAGCCTCGCGCGTACGGTACTCCTGACCGTCATCGGGGGGCCGGCGACGATCTTCTTCTCCCTCGTCTCGCTGGTCGGCGGACTGCTCCACGCGCCGCGCGGCCTGCACGACTGGGTGCATCGCACCTGGTCCCGCTTCCTGCTGTCGCTGGCCGGGATCCGGCTGGAGGTCGACGGCCTCGAGAGCATTCGGTCCGGTGAGGAGCAGGTGGTCGTCGCCAACCACCAATCGCTGTTCGACATCCTGGCCCTGTTCGCGGCGCTGCCCGTTTCCCTGCGCTTCATCGCCAAGATCGAGCTGAGCCGCATCCCGGTGTTCGGTGGGGCCATGCGACAGGCGGGACACGTGTTCATCGATCGGTCGGACCTGCGCCAGGCGATCCGGGCCATGCGGGCGGCGGGCGAGCGCATGCGAAAGGAAGGCCTCACCCTGGGCGTCTTCCCCGAGGGGACGAGGTCCACGGACGGGACGCTCCAGCCGTTCAAGAAGGGCAGCTTCGTCCTGGCCATCGAGACCGGGACGAGGCTGGTGCCCGTCGCGGTGCAGGGCGGTCGTGCGATCCTGCCCACGGGGAGCCGGCTGCTGCACCCGGGGCCGATGCGGATCCGGTGCGCACCAGCCATCGAGCTCGATCGGCTTCAGCGGGAGGACCGGGACGCGCTCCTCGTGGAGACTCGGGGTGCCATCGCGGGCATGCTCGCGCCGTAGGAGCCGCCCTGCCGCGGGGTTGTCCCCGGCCCGCCGGCGCTGCAGCTTTCCGCCTTTGGGCGCACGCGACAGTTGGAGGTCCAATGTCGGTCATAGATGGCATACGTGGACGGGAGATCCTCGACTCCCGCGGGAATCCGACCGTGGAGGCCGACGTCCATCTCGCGAGCGGGGCCCGGGGCCGCGCGGCCGTTCCCAGCGGCGCCTCCACGGGTCGCCACGAGGCCCTCGAGCTGAGGGACGGCGACCCCGAGCGCTACGGCGGCAAGGGCGTCCTGCGGGCGGTGGACCACGTGGAGGGCGAGATCCTCGATGACCTGCGCGGCCACGAGCCGTCTCCCCAGTCCGACGTGGACCGGCGACTCATCCGACTCGATGGCAGTCCGGACAAGAGCCGCCTGGGTGCCAACGCCCTCCTCTCGGTGTCGATGGCCTGCGCCCGGGCGGCCGCCCACGAGGCCGGTCAACCGCTCTACCGGTACCTGGGCGGCGAGGCCGCCACCTTGCTACCGACCCCGATGCTCAACGTGCTCAACGGTGGCGCGCACGCGGACAACAACGTCGACATCCAGGAGTTCATGCTGGTGCCGCTCGGCCTGCCGCGGTTCTCCGAGGCGCTGCGCGCGGCCGCCGAGACCTTCCACGCGCTGCGGCGTACGCTGGCGCTCCGTGGTCTTGGTGGGGGCGTGGGCGACGAAGGGGGGGTCGCGCCGGACCTCGAGTCCACCGAGGCGGCCCTGGACCTCCTCGTGTCGGCGATCGAGGAGGCCGGGTACGTTCCGGGCGAGGAGATCGCCATCGCCATCGATGCCGCTGCCACGGAGTTCTACGACGCGGACGCGGGGACCTACCACCTGCGGGGAGCGGGCGTGCAGCTCTCGGCGGACGAGCTGGTCGACCGCTACGTGGACTGGGTGGATCGCTACCCGATCGTGTCCGTCGAGGATGGACTCGCCGAGGACGACTGGGACGGCTGGCGGGTGTTGACCGACCGAATCGGAGGGCGGGTGCAGGTCGTGGGCGACGACATCTTCGTCACCAACGTGTCGCGCATCCTGCGCGGGATCGAGGAGGGCGTGGCCAACGCCGTGCTCATCAAGCTCAACCAGATCGGCACGGTGACGGAGACGCTGGACGCGATCGCCACGGGATCGGCGGCGGGGTACGCCTCGGTGATCTCGCACCGCTCCGGCGAGACCGAGGACACCTTCATCGCCGACTTCGCGGTGGCCACCGGCTGCGGTCAGATCAAGACTGGTTCGGTGTGCCGGTCCGAGCGTGTCGCCAAGTACAACCGGCTCCTCCGCATCGAGGAGGAACTCGGGGATCGAGCGGCGTACGCGGGCCGCGAGGCGTTCTCCCGTGCGTGAGACGGGTCGTCGGTGGATTTGGCGGGTGCTTCTGGCCGCCGTGTGGTGTGCGGGGCTCTACTACCTCTTCCTCGGGGGCGAGTATTCGTGGCCGAATCTTCGTGCGCTCGAGCACGAGCGCACGGTGGCGTCGGCCCGGCTGGACTCGCTGCAGATCGCCGCGGATTCAGTCTCGACACGGGCCGACAGCCTGGCCACGGACTCGTTCGCGATCGAGCGCACGGCCAGGGAGCGATACGGATTCCTGCGGGAGGGCGAGCACCTCTACCGCTTCGTCGGCGCCACGGGCCGGACGGTTGACCCATCCGGGTCCGGTGACTAGCTTTTTCGGCGCACTGCGGGGTGGAGCAGTCTGGTAGCTCGTCGGGCTCATAACCCGAAGGTCGCGGGTTCGAATCCCGCCCCCGCTACTGGGTCGACCCGAGGCCGGAGCCGAGCTCCGGCCGTAGCTTTTTCGGGGTCGGGGCAGGGTAGCTCAGCCTGGTAGAGCAAGGGACTCATAAGCCCTGGGCCGCGGGTTCGAATCCCGCCCCTGCCACTCTCGTCCTTCGACGCCGTCGATCGTATCGGCACTTTTGCCCGCCGCCGTGAGCGTCCCTAGCTTCCACCCGCCCGGAGCGCCTGCTCGCCATCTACGTCCGCCGCGACGCGCCGCCGCCGGGTGGCCCCGGTACGGGGGGTCGCGTGGGCGGAGGTCGGTGGACGCCGGACGGTTCCTTCCGAGAGCGAGGATGATGGGGAGCAAGCCAGCCAGGTCGGAGACGGTCCGGTCGGGCCGGACACGACTCGCTCCGGAAGGACGGGCGCTGGTGGCCGTGGCCGCCGTGCTCGCAGCGCCGGCCCTGCTGGCGGCGCTCGTCGTGGACTCCTGGACCGTGTGGATCGTCGCGGGCGGCCTCGCGGCCCTGACCGCCAGCCTGGCCTTCTTCTTTCGGGATCCCGTACGAACGGGCCCTCGTGGAGAGGATCTCGTGCTGTCGGCGGCGGATGGGCTGGTGCTCGGGACGGCGGAGGTGGACTCGGCGCCCTACCTCGAGGGACCTGCCCTGCGGGTCTCGGTGTTCCTTTCGTTGCTGGATGTCCACGTCAACTGGATTCCGGTGTCGGGCCGCGTCGAGTGGCGCGAGGATCGAAGCGGAGGCTTCGAGCCGGCCTGGCGCGAGAGCGCCAGTTCGGGGAACGCCAGTGTGGCGCTCGGGATTCGTCGGGACGACGGGCACAAGGTGGTCGTTCGCCAGGTGGTGGGATTCGTGGCCCGGAGGATCGTGAACCACGCGCACGAAGGGGACCGCGTCGAGCAGGGGGAGAGGATGGGCATAATGCGCTTCGGCTCCCGGGTGGACATCTTCCTGCCCCCCGATGCCGAGGTCGTGGCCGTCAGGGGAGATCGTGCCGTCGGGGGGACGACCGTACTCGCCCGTCTCGGGCCTCCGGGGGACGGGTGACCGACGCCACGGCGGACCGGCCCGGGGGGCGCCGAGCGAGCCGACCGTCGTCCGGGCGGCGGGCCCGTTCGGTGCGCGGCCGGCGCCGACGTCGCGCGGTGCTGGTGCTTCCCAGCGCGTTCACCCTCGGCAACCTGTTCTTCGGCTTCTGGTCGGTGATCTCCTCCTTCCGCGGGCAGTTCGACCTGGCCGCCTGGCTGGTCATGATCGCGGCCGTGTTCGACTGGCTGGACGGGCGAGTGGCGCACCTGTCGGCCGGAGACAGCACCTTCGGTGGAGAGCTGGATTCCCTGGTCGATCTGGTGAGCTTCGGGATGGCGCCGGCGATCCTCACCTACGCCGCCTTCCTGCGCGAGGAGTGGTCGTGGCTCATTTGCGGGGCCTTCGTCGGCGCCATGGCCGTGCGACTGGCTCGCTTCAACGTCGAGCAGGCCGGGGGCGCGAAACGGTACTTCCTGGGGCTGCCCTCACCGGCGGCGGGAGCGTTACTCGCCATGCTCTACCCGTTCAGCACCACCGCCCTCTTTCAGCGGCGGCTGGCGGGGTGGCCATGGGCGACGATCGTGCCGGTCTCGGTGGTGGCGCTGGCGGTCCTCATGGTGAGCCACGTACCCTACGCCGCCCTGCGCCCCGGACTGCGCGGTCGCAGGGCGAGGCTCGGCCTGGCCGGACTGGTCGTGGCGCTCGTGCTGGTCGCCGTGGCGCCGGAGGAGACGCTGTTCCCGATCCTGGCGTTCTACGTGGTGTTCGGGTTCGCCAAGGCCCTGGGCATGGGACTGGTCGATCGGCTCGCCGGCCGCGCCGAGGTGGAGGCCGAGCTCTCCGGCAGCGAAGGGGAGGCGGACGCATGACCGTGGAGGAGTCGATGACGATCGAGGACGCCCGGGACGGCGCGGCGGACGGACCGTGCGCGTCGGGCACGGATGCGGCCCCGCCCGCCCTCGTCTCCACCATGCTGAGGTTCTCCGGCGAGGTCACGACAAAATCGAGAGGCACCCGGGTGCGCTTCCAGCGGCGTCTGGCGAGCAACCTCGAAGAGGCGCTCGCGGCGCATGGACTGCGAGGGGAGGTGGAGGCGGATTGGAGCCGCATGTATATCGCGGGGGAGGAGGGCCTGCTCGACGTCCTGCCCCGGGTATTCGGCGTGAGCTCCTTCTCGTCGATCGAGGGCGCGTGTCCGGCGCGGCTCGACGCGATCGTGGAGCTTGGACGGAAGCTGTTTGCCGACCGGGTGAAGGGACGGCGGTACGCCGTGAACGCGCGCCGCAGCGGCCACCACGACTTCAGCTCCTACGACGTGCAGAGGGAGCTGGGCGCGGCGCTCAATCCAGGGGCCGTCGTCGATCTGGACGATCCGGAGGTCGAGGTGCGGGTGGAGGTGCGCGACGAAACGGCCCGGCTGTTCTCCGAGCGTCGCTCCGGGGCGGGGGGATTGCCGCTGGGAGTGCAGGGACGCGCCATCGCTCTCCTGTCGGGGGGATACGACTCGGCCGTGGCGGCCTGGATGGCCCTGAGGCGCGGCATCGAGCTCGACTACGTGTTCTGCAACCTCGGAGGCGGAGCGTACCGGCGCATGGTCACCGAGGTGGCCCTCGTTCTCGCCCGGCGCTGGAGCTACGGTACGCGACCCACCCTGCACGTCCTCGACTTCGGAGAGGTCGTCGAAGCCATGCGTCGTGACGTCCGTCCGTCCTACCTGCAGGTGGTCCTCAAGCGCCTCATGTACCGGGCGGCGTGCAGCGTGGCCTCCCGGTGCGGGGCCAATGCGGTGGTCACGGGAGAGGCGGTCGGCCAGGTGTCCTCGCAGACACTCGCCAATCTCCGGGCCATCAATGGGGCCTCCGACCTTCCGGTCCTGCGGCCCCTGATCGGGTTCGACAAGCTGGAGATCATCGAACGCGCGCGCGCGATCGGCACCTACGACCTGTCGTCCCGCATCAGGGAGTACTGCGCGCTGGTGCCCGAGCACCCCGTGACGGCGGCGACGCCCGAACGGGTGGAGGCCCAGGAGGGTCGGCTCGATCCATCGGTCCTCCAGGCTGCCCTGGCGGGTCACGATCGGCTCGATCTCCGCTCGATCGGCCCGCGAGAGGTCGTCACGGCCAACCTCTTCCTGGACCGGGTGCCCGACGACGCCGTGGTGCTCGATCTGCGCGCGCCGGAGGAGTACCGGACATGGCACTGGCCCGGGGCCCTGCTGCGCGATGAGGAAGAGCTGTCGCGCGGGCCCTCGGGGTTGGACCGAGAACGCCCGTATCTCCTGTACTGCGAGGCCGGCACGAGGAGCGCGCACGCCGCGGAGCGTCTCCAGCGCGAGGGTATCGAGGCGTACAGTTTCCGGGGCGGAGCCCCGGCTCTGCGTCGGCGTGAGGTGGCGGTCTCCCGGGGGGGCGCGTGAGGGCCGGGGCGTCGGCGGTCGAAAGCGCCGCGGAGCTGCTGGCCGCCGTGCGCGCGGGAGGCGGCCCTCCCGCGCACGTGGCCGTGATCATGGATGGCAACGGCCGTTGGGCACACGAGCACGGGCTGGCGCGCTGGGAGGGACACCGCGAGGGGATGGCGGCGGTGCGCGAGACGGTCGAAGGAGCGCTGGAGGCGGGCCTGGCGCACCTCACCCTGTACGCCTTCTCGAGCGAGAACTGGTCGCGTCCCGACGAGGAGGTGGCCGCCCTCATGGACCTCCTGCAGGAGTTCGTGGACAGCGAGAAGGAGGAGCTGCGCAGGAACGGCGTGCGCGTGCGGGTATTCGGTGAGCTGGACCGCCTGTCCGAGTTGGCACGTGCGGCGGTCCGCGACCTCGAAGACCACACCCGCGACGTGGACCGCATGCAGCTCCACCTGGCGATCAGCTACGGCTCGCGGCAGGAGATCGTCGCGGCGGTCCGCGCTCTGGCGGCCGAGGTCGCGCGAGGCGCGCTGCGGCCCGAGGCGATCGACGAGGCGCGGTTCGCCGGGGCGCTGTACACGTCGGAGTGGCCCGATCCCGACCTCCTCATCCGCACGTCGGGAGAGATGCGGATCTCGAACTTCCTCCTGTGGCAGATCGCCTACGCGGAGATTCACGTGACCGACGTCCTGTGGCCGGACTTCGATCGCGCCGACCTGTTCCGGGCGATCCTCGACTTCCAGGGCCGCGAGCGGAGGTTCGGGGGTGTCTGACGCCGCGGGAAGTCCGTCGGAGATCGCGGCGACGGCCCGGACGCCGTCGTCCGCGCGGAGTCCCGGGACGAGCGGAGGCCGCGGCGGGGGGGAGCTTGGTATGCGCCTCGTGGTCGCCGGACTGGGGATCCCGGTGTGCGTCGCGGTGGTGTGGGCCGGAGGGCTCGTGTTCGCGGTAGGTCTGGCGATCCTGGCCGGGGTCGGCATGGGGGAGTACGTGGCCATGTTCCGGTCCAGGGCCTCGCGGATCGGCGATGCGACCGGCCTTCCGTTCCGCGTCTTCGGCGTCATCGCGGCGGCGTGCCTTCCGCTGGTGGCCTACACCCTGGGGCTGCAGGCGACCTGGGCGGCCGTGCCCGTGCTCCTTCTCGCGGCGGGCGCCTACGCGCTGGCAATGCGGCCCCCGGAACGCGGGCCGATCGCGGCGGCGTCGCTCACGGTGTTCGGGGCCGTCTACCTGGGCGGCCTCCTGGCCTTCGGAGTCCCCCTGCGGCAGGCGCCCGGCACGGGCCGGCTCGCCGGGACGCTCCTGTTCTTCCTGCCGGTGGTGGTGACCTGGCTCGCCGACACGGCCGCTTACTTCGGCGGTCGGAGGTGGGGGCGAAGGAAGCTCGCGCCCCTGGTCAGCCCCAACAAGACCGTGGTCGGCGCCGTATCGGCGGTGGTGGCCGGCCCTCTGGTCGCCGTGGCGTATGGTGCGCTGCTGGCGCCACTCGGCGGGCTGCGGCTGGACCCGCTCCTCACCGTCCTGTTCGGCCTCGCCGCGGCCGTCGCCGGGATCATCGGGGACCTGGTCGAGTCCCTGGTCAAGCGGGAGTGCGGGGTCAAGGATGCCTCGCGCATCCTCCCGGGGCACGGCGGGATCCTGGATCGGCTGGACTCGCTGCTGTGGGTCTTCCCGGTGGCCTACCTGTTCTTCGTGGCGAGCTGAAGGGCGCCCGTGCGCGGCGTCGTCATCCTCGGTGCCACGGGCTCGATCGGCCGCTCCACGCTGCGCGTCATCGGTCGCCATCCGCACCTCTTCCGCGCCGTGGCGCTCACGGCCCGTCGCGATGCGGCGGGGCTCGACGCGCTGGCCTGCGAGCTGGACCCGGAGTTCGTAGTGCTGGCGGAGGAGCCGGATGCCTCCTTCCGGCCCCGCTGGCGAGGCGAGTGGCGCGTGGGACGCGAGGCCCTGGTCGCGGCCGCCTCGGCCCCCGGGAGCGATGTGGTGGTGAACGGGCTGGTCGGGGTGGCCGGGCTCGAGCCCACGATCGCGGCACTCGAGGCGGGTCGCAGGCTCGCACTGGCCAACAAGGAGTCACTGGTGGCCGGCGGTGCGCTGGTCATGGAAGCGCTGCGGCGGGGAGGAGGCGAGCTCCTTCCCGTGGACAGCGAGCACGGCGCGGTGCACCAGTGCCTGGCAGGTCGGCCGGTCGAAGAGGTCCGACGCGTCGTGCTCACCGCGTCGGGAGGGCCCTTCCGCACCCTGCCGGCGGAGCGCTTCCACGAGGTGGGCCCGACGGACGCGCTCGAGCATCCCACGTGGGATATGGGCGCCAAAATCACGGTGGACTCGGCGACGCTGGCCAACAAGGCGCTGGAGGTCATCGAGGCCCACCACCTGTTCGGGCTGCCCTACGACAGGATCGACGTGGTGGTCCATCCCGACTCGATCGTGCACTCGATGGTCGAGTTCCGGGATGGCTCGGTTCTAGCACAGATGGGCCGACCGACCATGGAGGTGCCCATCCTGTACGCGCTCGCCTACCCGGATCGGCCAGCCGAGGAACGGCCGCTGTTCGATCCGGTGGCGGCCAGTCCGCTGACCTTCGAACGTCCGAGGAGGGAGGACTTCCCACTCTTCGGGATCGGGGTGGACGCCGGCCGGGAGGGCGGGGTCGTGCCGGCGGCCTTCAATGCCGCCAACGAGGTGGCCGTGGCCGCGTTCCTCGAGGGAGCGCTGGCCTTTCCGGACATCGCGGAGGTGGTGAGCGTGAGCCTGGAGCGCCTGGATCGAACGCCGCTCGAAACGCTGGCCGACGTGCGGCGGGCCGACCGGGAGGCCCGCCGGCTGGCGTCCGGAGAGGTCGAGCGCCGCGCGCGGAGTCGTTCGGCGTGAGGACGGTCGCACGGAGACCGGTGGGGGAGGGGAGGAGACGGACGTGCTGACAACCCTGCTGGCCACGGGCATCGTGCTCGGCGTGCTCATCTTCGTGCACGAGCTGGGACACTTCGCCGCGGCGAAGCTCGTGGACATCGAAGTCCCGCGCTTCTCCATCGGCATGGGGCCCAAAGCGGTCGGCTTCCGATGGGGCGAGACCGAGTACGTCCTCTCGTGGCTGCCGCTGGGCGGCTACGTGAAGATGGCGGGCATGGGCGAGGAAGAGGCGTTCGAGGGCCTCGAAGGGGGACCGGAGGAGGGGAGCGAGCACCGCGAGCCCTCGGAGCGGGACTTCGACGCCAAGCCCCTGCCGGCGCGCGCACTCGTCATCTCGGCCGGCGTCATCATGAACGGGCTGTTCGCGGTGGTGGCCTTCACGGCCATCGCGGCCATCTGGGGCGTGCCGCCCGTGCCACGCTCCCGGCTGGGCGGGGTCGACGAGGCCGCGCTGCCACCGGGGACGTTCGCTCTCGCCCGGGTCCCCAGCGGCAGCGATATCGACTCGATCGACGGAAAGGCCGTGCAGAACTGGAACGATCTCACCCTGGCGCTGGCCACGGCCGAGGCGGGCCCGGTGAGGATCCACTTCCGCGACGTCGGTGCGGTCACCATCCCGATGCCCTCGACCGACTCGCTGCGGAACGCGCTCATCGGTGCGCTCCAGCCGGACCTGACGCTTCCGGCGCTCATATCGGAGGTCCAGAGCGGCTCTCCGGCCGACTCGGCGGGGTTCGAGGTCGGTGACCGGGTGGTCGAAGCGGCCGGACGGCCCGTCAGCGGCTGGCAGGCTTTCGTCCAGATCATCAAGGAGCGACCGGGTGAGAGGCTGCCGGTCGTGATCGAGCGGGACGGCAGCAGGGTGTCGCTGACCGCGGTTCCGGAGCCCCGTTCCGTCACGGCCGGCGACGACACGCTCCGCTTCGGCTACCTGGGCGTGGGCTTGAGCAGCGGCGTGCTGGCCCGGGAGCTCGCGCCCGTGCGGGTGGGACCGCTCGAAACCGTCCAGGTGGGGCTCTCGGAGACGTGGCGCTGGATCCGGACGACCGTGGACGTGGTCGTCGGTCTCGTGACCCGAACGGTGTCGACTCGCAGCCTCGGCGGGCCCATCCTGATCGGGAAGATCAGCGGTCAGGCGGCCCGCATGGGGCTGTCGGCCCTCCTCCGCTTCATGGCCATCCTGTCGATCAACCTGGCCATCCTGAACCTCATGCCGATCCCCGTCCTGGACGGGGGACACCTCATGTTCCTGGCCATCGAGGGCGTGCGCGGACGGCCCCTCAGCCTGGACACGCGGCTGCGGTGGACGCGGGTGGGCCTGTTCATCGTGGCGGCGATCATGATCTGGGCGATCGCCAGCGACGCCCTCCGGCTGTTCGGGGGCTGAGGCTCCCTCCCGATCAGCGCCGGGCGGCCCGGAACAGGTCCAGTTGCGGGCCGCGGCCGGCACGGGCGACGAGGCCGGGAAGGTCGAACAGCGGGGTAGGGTCGTCCTGGTCGGCCACGTGTACGGCACCCTTCCAGCCGCGGGCGTGCAGCGCCCCGGCCACGATCCCGCGGGCCCGCTCGGGGTCGTTGCACTCCTGGCTCAGGTGCGCCAGGAGGATCCCGCACAGGCCCGGGTGCAGGAGCTCGACGGCCAGCTCGGCCGCCATCCGGTTGGACAGGTGGCCGCGGCTGCCGCCAATGCGCTCCTTGATCGCCCAGGGGTAGGGGCCCTCGCGCAGCAGCACCTCGTCGTGGTTGGCCTCCAGGACCAGGAAGTGGCAGCCGGCGAGGGCGGCTCGCACGCCCGTGGTGGGTCGGCCCAGGTCCGTGGCGACCCCCAGCTTCAGGCCCGACTCCCCACCGGTCACCGTGACGGCCAGCGGATCGGCGGCATCGTGGCAGGTGAGGAAGGAGGTCACCCGGAGGGCCCCCACCTCGAAGCGTGCTCCGGCCTCGAAGGTCCGAACCTCCTCCTGCCCGCGGAGCAGGGAGGCACACGCGACACGCGTGGCCGGGCTCATGAACAGCGGCCACCCCCAACGCCGCGCCGCCACGCCCGCCCCGGCGGTGTGGTCCCGGTGGTCGTGGGTGACGATCACGGCGTCGATGCCGCCCGGGTCCACTCCCAGCGCTTCCAGGCGCCGGGCCAGCTGCGCGCCGCTGAACCCCGCGTCCACCAGGACCCGCGTCCCGGCCTCCTCGACGTACAGGGCGTTGCCCCGGCTGCCGCTTCCGAGGCTGGCGACCCTCACGCATCCCCTCCCGAGCTCGCGGCGTCCCACGCGGCCCCGAGCCACCGGCGGGCGCCCGCGGTGAGCTCGATCCCCCTCCGCTCCATGACCACGGCGGCCGTCGCCAGGAACGACTCGCGGCGGTAGAGGCCGGCGCCCTCGCCGAACCCCCACGCGAACGGCGGGACCCACTTGGGCGGACGGCCGGGACCGAACAGGTTGGCGCCGGCACCCAGCATCGTGCCCGTGTCGAGCAGGGTGCCGATGGCCGTCTTGACGTGGTCCCCCACCAGGCAGCCGAGCTTGAGGAGGCCGGTGTCCACCTCCCGTCCCGGCGGACCCACCCGGACGCTCCCGTAGTTGTTCTTGAGGTCGCTGTTCGTCGTCCCCGCCCCGAGGTTGATCCAGCGGCCCAGGAGCGCGTGGCCCAGGTGGCCCTCGTGGGCCTTGTTCACCCATCCGACCGCCTGGACGTCCGCCACCTCTCCGCGGAAGTAGCTGGCCGGCCCCGTGGCGAGACCCGAGATCGCCCCACCCAGAAGGCGGCTTCCCGCCCCGGCCCACACGGGCCCCTCCAGCCGGCAGCCCGCCCGGACCTGGACGTTCCGTCCCAGTCCCACCGGACCGTGTCGCAGGTCCAGCACCACGCCCGGCTCGATCGCGACCCCCTCCTCGACCAGGAGCGGCTCCTCGCCCATCCGCCACACGCCGTCCGGCAGCACGTGCTCCTGCGGCATCGAGGCGCCGCGGTCCACCAGGTCGCGCGCCGTGCGCTCGGACCCGAGCCGGACGATATCCCACGGAGCGGACAGCACCCGGCCTGCGATCTCGCGCTCGGTCGCGCCGGGGAGCCCGCCGGGCCGTGCGAGCCACGCCCCGTCTACGTTATCGACGCCGGGCGGGAGGTAGCAGCCCACGGCCCGGCCATCCGCGACGAGGATCACGGGGCCGTCGCTCTCCTCCGCGCCTGCGGCGGGTGTCGTCGCCGCAGGAACGAACCGAGAGCTCACCAGCAGCCGGCCCGAAGTGGGCGGCGGGGCTCCCGGCTCCCGGACCGGAGGTGCTCCGGGTTCCTCGAAGGAGGCGAGCCACGGACGCGTGACGAGGTGACCGTCCGCGTCCCGGCCGACCCACGACTCGACCCGCTCGCGCAGGAGAAGGGCTCCGAAGCGCAGCTCGCCAATGGGACGGGTCAGGGAGAAGGGCGCCCACCCGTCGGCGACCGCGTCGTCGAACAGGTACAGCTTCACGTCGGCTCCCCGAGCTCGGCGAGCAGCCGCTTGAGCGCCGGGGCGCGCTCCACGGTGGTGACAAGCGTCTCGCCGCCGCTCCGCACGACGACCAGTCCCTGGACCCCGAACATCGTGATGCGGCCGTCCTCCGACCACAGGACGTTGCCCTCTGACTCGATCAGCCGTCCCGGTCCCACGACCACGTTGCCGTGCTCGTCCGCGGGCAGGGTGCGCAGGAGCGCGCTCCACACCCCGAGATCGTCCCATCCGAAGGTGGCCCGGACGACGCCCACGGCGGGCGCGCGTTCCATGACCCCCACGTCCACGCTCACCGGCTCGACGGCGTCGAAGTAGCCGTCCACGTCGCCGGCATCCAGCCGATCGAGCGCGGAGGCGATCTCCGGTGTGCGGTCGCGGACGACGTCCAGGAAGTCGGCCACACGCCACACGAACAGGCCGGTGTTCCACAGGTAGTCGCCCGAGGCGACGTACCGGGCGGCCCGATCCTGGTCCGGCTTCTCCACGAAGGCGCGTGCCTCGAACGTGCCCTCCCCGAGCTCGCTTCCGAGGTGCACGTAGCCGTACCCAGTCTCCGGCCGGTCGGGCGGGACCCCCACGCAGTACAGGCGTCCGCCGACCTCGGCGGCCGCGACCGCCCGGCGCAGGGTAGCGTCGAACGCCTCCTCGGGTGCGATCCAATGGTCCGCGTGCAGGGAGACCATGACGGCGTCGGGATCCTCCCGGGCGATGGCGTGCGCCGCCCAGCACAGGGCCGGCCCCGTGCCGCGCGGCTCGGGCTCGGCCATCCACGCGCCCGGCTCCAGCTCCGGTAGTGCCGCCCCGAGAGAGTCGAGGAGGTGCCGTCCGGCCACGACCCGGACCCGCCCGGGGCCGGCCAGCCGTCGGGCGCGGTGGACGGCCGCCGCCACGAGGGGGACGCCCCCGGCCGCCAGCGGGAGGAGCTGTTTGGGCCGCTCCGGCCTCGAGGCGGGCCAGAAGCGGGATCCAATGCCGCCGGCCAGGACGACGGCGTGGACCGACGCTTGGGCGGGCATGGACAGCGACCTCGTGGAGGGGGCCCTCGCCGGCCGCCCCGGTGGTCGGGGCCGCCGCGGAGGAGCGGCTCGCGAACGGACCGGAAGCTACGCCCGCACCCGGGAGGCGTCAAGCGGTCGGAGCGCAGGAAAGCCTTGCAGTTAGCGGGTTATCCAGGATCCGGGTTTCTTGACACCCGCGGGGTGGCGGCCGATCTTCTCCGGGTGATCACACACGCCGAGAGACGCTTCGTACGTTCCGCCGCCACGCGACTCGGGCTCGTGGGGAAAGCCATCGCGTGCGCGCTGCCCGTGGCGGCGGCGCTCGCCGTCTCCGCCCTGGTGGCCGCGGGATGCGGCAACTCGGGGCTCCTGGCTCCGGTGGCGGACTCGGCGAGCGTGGCCACGCTCGCGGACTTCCGGACCTCGGACCTGGGCTCCCCCTCCGCGTTCGACATCCTCGCCGGGCGCGCCGTGCGCACCGACATCACCTCGGGCTGGGACTTCCTCTACTACGTGCAGCCGGACGGCACCATGGAGCTGCGTCCCAGGGACATGGTGCTGGGAGGCACCTCGAGCCAGGGCATCCAGGAGGTGACGGAGTCGTTCGACCAGCTCACCGAGGCCCCGTCCGGCGGCTACACGACGGACACGCCGGTCCAGGTCTCCCAGGGAGATGTCCTGGCGGTGGTGAGCCGCTCGGACCCGAACTTCGCCGTGCAGTGCCGATACTTCATGAAGATGGAGATCACCTCGGTGGACACGGCGGCCGGGACCCTCACGTTCCGCTACCTGACCAATCCCAACTGCGAGCAGCGCATCCTCGCGCCCGGACAGGGCGGGGGCTGACGGTGCTCGACATCAGGGAACTCCGGGCCGACCCGGATGAGGCCCGTCGCCGACTGGCGCGGCGGGGCGACCCCGGGATCCTCGAGACGCTCGACGAAGCGCTGCGCCTCGACGGGCGCCGGCGCGAAATCCTGGGCCGGGTGGAGGCGCTACGGGCCGAGCGCAACGAGGCCTCGAAGGAGATCGGGGTGCGGAAGGGCGCCGGGGAGGACGCCTCGGAGCTGATCGCCGCCATGCGCGGCGTCTCGGACCGTATCGACGAGCTCGACGATGAGCTGGGAGGCGTGGAGGGGGCCCTTCGGGCCTGCATGCTGGGCCTCCCCAACCTTCCCGATCCCCGCGTCCCGGAGGGAGGGGAGGGTGCGTTCGAGGTGCTGCACGCCGAGGGAGGGCACCCCGAGCTCGCCTTCGCGGCCCGGCCGCACTGGGAGGTCGGCGAGGCGCTCGGGATCCTGGACCTGGAGCGGGGCGCCAAGCTCTCCGGCTCCGGGTTCCCCGTGCTCTTCGGGGACGGCGCGCGGCTCCAGCGCGCCCTGATCGACTTCATGCTGGACCTGCACCGGGACGAGCATGGCTACCTCGAGGTCGCTCCGCCCTACATGGTCACCCGCGAGTCGATGACCGGGACCGGCCACCTGCCCAAGTTCGAGACGGACGCGTACAGGACGGAGCCCGACGATCTCTTTCTGGTGCCGACGGCCGAGGTGCCGGTGACCAACCTGCACCGGGGGGAGATCCTGGACGGGGCGTCCCTTCCGCGAGCCTACGTCGCCTACACCCCCTGCTTCCGGCGTGAGGCGGGGTCCGCCGGCCGGGACACGCGGGGCCTCCTCCGGGTGCACCAGTTCGACAAGGTCGAGCTCGTCCGCGTCACCTCGCCGGAGCGCTCGGCAGAGGAGCTGGAGCTCCTCACGGGGCACGCGGAGGAGGTCCTGCGCAGGCTGGAGCTTCCGTTCCGGCGCATCCTCCTCCCCACCGGAGACCTCGGGTTCGCGAACGCGATCACCTACGACCTCGAGGTGTGGTCGGCCGGGGTGGGGGAGTGGCTCGAGGTGTCGAGCTGCTCGAGTTACACCGATTACCAGGCTCGCCGCGCCGACATTCGCTTCCGGCGCGGTCCCGGCCAGGGTCCCGAGTTCGCGCACACCCTGAACGGCTCGGGCGTGGCGCTCGCACGGGTGATCGTCGCCCTCCTCGAGAACGGGCAACGGGAGGACGGATCGGTGGATCTACCCGAGGCGCTGCACCCCTACATGGGTCGCGGGAAGCTCACGGCCCCGTGAACCGGCGTGTGGTCCCCGTCGCCGTCGCGGTGGTGAGCGCGGCGGTGCTCCTCTCCTACGTGCTCTACACCCGCCAGCTCAACGACGTCCTCCGGCGGGACGCCCAGGTGTTCGGTCGCATCTACGGGAGCGCCTTCCAGGGAGCGAGCGTGGAGCCGGGCCGGCGTCCCGAGCTCATGCTCGGCATCCTGCAGGAGAGCTCCAAGCTGGAGATCCCCATCGTGCTCACGGATTCGGGGGGAGTGCCGCGCTCGGCACTCAACCTGCCGTTCGACTACGACCTGCGGGATTCGGCCAGCGTGCGGCGGGTGCGCCGGTACGTCGCCCAGCTCGATGCCCGCAGCGCCCCGATCGGCGTGCCCGAATACGGCATGGTCATCCACGCGGGCGAGCCGTTGTTCCTGCGTCGGCTCAAGTGGGTGCCGTGGCTGCAGGCGGCGGTGCTGCTGGTCACCGTGCTGGCCGGGGGCTGGGTGATCTACACGTCCTTCCGGGGCGAGCGGGAGCGCATCTGGTCCGCCATGGCGCGCGAATCGGCCCACCAGATGGGCACGCCGCTCAGCTCGCTGGTGGGCTGGCTCGAGGAAGTCGAGGCCGGAGTGGGGACCGGGTTCCTGAGGCGGGGCGGCGTGGACCTGGTCGAGGAGATGAAGGCGGACGTCGACCGGCTCCTCAAGGTGTCGCGTCGCTTCGAGCTCATCGGCCGCTCCCCGGACCTCGAGGCCGTGCGGGTGCAGGAGATCGTCCGCAGGCTCCGCGACTACTTCTCCGTGCGACTGCCGACCCTCGGGAGCCGCGTCGCGATCCGGCTGGACGTGCCGGATGGGGCGCCCCCCGTGCTCGGCAACGCCACGCTGCTGGAGTGGGCGTTCGAGAACCTCATCAAGAACGCTCTCGACGCCCTGGCAGGTCGGCGCGGGACCGTCTCCATCACCTGGGCCGGCAGCGAGTTCGGGCGATCGGTCTACCGCGTCACCGACACGGGCCCGGGCGTCGACCCCGGGGTCAGAAAGCGGCTGTTCGACATCGGCGTCAGCACGAAGGAGCGGGGCTGGGGGGTGGGCCTGTCCCTCACCCGGAGGATCGTCGAGGAGATGCACCACGGGCGCATCGAGCTCGAGGCGACGGAGGAGGGGAAGGGGGCCAGCTTTCGGATCGAGCTTCCCGATGCGGACGAGGGCGGCGCGTCGGGCCGCCGGGAGGACGCGTGAGCCGCGGTCCGGCCCTCAATCCGGAACAGCGGGAGGCGGTCGACTACGGAGAGGGGCCCCTCCTCGTGCTCGCCGGTGCCGGCTCCGGGAAGACGCGCGTGCTCACGGCGCGAATCGCACGGCTGATCGAGGAGGGCGTTCCACCCTTCCGCATCATGGCGGTCACCTTCACCAACCGGGCGGCCGGCGAGATGGGCCGCCGGATCGAGGAGCTGCTGGGCGCGCCGCCCACGGGCATGTGGGCGGGGACCTTCCACTCGCTGGGCGCGCGCCTGCTGCGCCGTGAGGCGGACCACCTGGACCGGGACCCGCACTTCACGATCTACGACGAGGATGACGCGCTCCGGGCCGTCAAGATGGCCATGGAGGAGTCGGGAGTGGATCCCGACCGCTGGTCGCCGCGCGCGCTCCGCTCCCGGATCAGCCGGGCGAAGGGACAGCTGCTGGGCCCCGAGGCGGTGGACCAGGAGGCTTTCGATCTCCTCGCCCGCCGCGTGGCCGAGGTCTACCCGGCCTACGAGGCGATCCTCCGTCGGTGCAACGCGTTCGATTTCGATGACCTGCTCGGGCGCCCGGTCCGACTCCTGGAGGAGCAGGAGGACGTGCGGGGGCGCTACACCGACCGATTTCTGCACGTGCTGGTCGACGAGTACCAGGATACCAACCACGCCCAGTACCGTATGGTGCGGGCGCTGGCCTCGGAGCACAAAAACCTGTGCGTGGTCGGGGACGACGACCAGTCCATCTACGGGTGGCGGGGCGCCGACCTGAGGAACATCCTGGACTTCGAGCGCGACTTCCCCGGCGCCCACGTCGTCCGGCTCGAGCGGAACTACCGGTCGACGGAGCCCATCCTCCAGGTGGCCAACGCGGTGATCGCTCGCAACACGGCCCGCAAGCCGAAGGAGCTGCGTACGGAGCGCGGCGCGGGAGAGCCGGTGACCGCGGTGCGCACCGGAGACGAGCGCGCCGAGGCCGAGTTCGCCGTGCGCGAGATCCGACGCCTCGAGGACCGCTACACGCCGGGGAATGTCGCCGTGCTGTATCGGACCAACGCGCAGTCACGGCCTTTTGAGGAGGCCCTGCGGCGTGCGGCGATCCCCTACCGGATCGTGGGCGGGGTGCGCTTCTACGAGCGTCGGGAGATCCGCGACGTGGTGGCCTACCTTCAGCTGGTGGTCAATCCGGCCGATGAAGCCGCCTTCCTGCGCGCCGTGGGCTGGCCGCGCCGGGGGGTGGGGAGCGTCACGGTGGAGCGGCTCCTCTCCGCGCGCCGGGAGGGCGAGACGCTGGTGGACGCGGCGGCGCGCGCGTCCTCGCTGGACGCCGTTCCGACCGCCGGGGCGCGGGCGCTGGAGGGCTTCGCCGGCGTCATCCTCGAGCTCAACGCCCTGCAACGGGAGGTCACGGCCCGCGAGGTGGCCGCGACCTGCGTCGAGGCGTTCGGGATCCGTGAGGCGCTCGCCGGGGAGGAGGACGGGGAGGATCGGCTCGCCAACGTGGAGGAGCTCCTCGGGGCGGTCGCCGAGTTCGATCCGACGGAGCTGGACGAGCGGCCCGACGGGGCGGGGGAGCTGGAGCTGTTCCTCGAGCGGGTGGCGCTCCTGTCCGACATCGACCGCTGGGACCCCGAGCAGGGCTCGGTATCGCTCATGACACTCCACAACGCCAAGGGGCTCGAGTTCCCGGTCGTGTTCGTGGCCGGACTCGAGCGAGGGTTGTTCCCACTGGCACGGGCCGAGGCCTCCCCGGACGAGTACGAGGAGGAACGCCGGCTGTTCTACGTGGGCGTCACGCGGGCGCGCGACCTGCTCTACCTCACGCACGCCGACCGGCGCTGGAGGGCCGGGTCCGGGGGCCAGGCGGAGCCGTCCCCCTTCCTGGACGAGGTGCCCGAGGAGGCCGTCGAGCGCCGCTGGGTGGGGGGATCGCGGCGGGGCGGCTCCCGCACGGCCGCCTCGCGAGGGTCGCCGGCCTGGAGGACACGCGACGACGCGAGCGCCGCGTCGTTCTCGTGGCGCGCCGGCGGCGGGTCGGAGTCGACGGCGATCGGCGTGCCGCCCGGCGGTGGCGGTCCGGGCGAGCTCCGCTACGACTTCGATGACACGCAGGAGACGCTGCGGCTCGAGCCCGGCGAGCGGATCGTGCACCCGTCTTTCGGGGAGGGTACGATCCAGGGCCGCTCGGGATCCGGACGCGGGACGAAGCTGACCATCGAGTTCGACGAGTCCGGGATCCGCAAGGTGATGGCCGCGTACGCGGATCTGCGACCGGCCTGACGGACAGGACGCGAGGGGGAGAGGTGGCACGAATCGACGAGGCGGAGGTGCGGCACGTGGCGCGTCTGGCGCGCCTCGAGCTGGACGACGAAGAGCTCGCGCGTCTGACACGCGAGCTCGAGGGCGTCCTCGCTCACATGGACCGGATCGGCGAGCTGGAGCTGGAGCCGGCCGGGCCGGCTCCAGAGGGCCGGGGCCTGGAGCCGGTGCTGCGTCCGGATCGACCGGACCCCGATCCGCTGGCGTTCGGACCCGAGGCCATGGCGCCGGACTGGCGTGACGGCTTCTTCGTCGTGCCCCGCCTGGCGTCGCTCGGCGACCGGGACGCGTCGTGAGCGGTGATGCCCTGACCAGCCTGGAGGCCTGCCGGGCCTTCCTCCGCGCCGGAGAGGCTGCGTCCGGGGAGCTGCTCGACGAGGCCCTGAGGCGCAACCAGGCCCTGGACCGGGGGGATCGGCCCCTGCACGCCTTTCTGTCCACCCTGGAGCCCGGGGCGGAGCCGGGAGACGGCCGCCGGGGACCGGGGGCCGGGGAGAGCGGCGACGAGTCCTCGCTGCGCGGCGTGCCGGTGGCGGTCAAGGACAACCTGTGCACGCCGGACCTGCCGACCACCTGCGGCTCCCGCATCCTGGAAGGCTACCGATCTCCGTTCACGGCCACGGTCGTACGTCGGCTCGAGCGCGCCGGCGCGCGCGTCCTGGGGAAGACGAACCTGGACGAGTTCGCCATGGGCTCCTCGACCGAGAACAGCGGGTTCGGGCCGACGCGAAATCCCTACGACCGGGAGCGCGTCCCCGGGGGCAGCTCCGGGGGCTCGGCGGCCGCGGTCGCTGCCGGCGTGGTCCCGGTCGCCCTGGGGTCCTCCACGGGGGGATCCGTACGTCAGCCGGCGGCCTTCTGTGGCCTGGTGGGGATCAAGCCCACCTACGGTCGGGTCAGTCGCTACGGACTGGTGGCCTTCGCCTCGAGCCTGGACCAGGTCGGCGTCCTGTCGCGCACGGTGCGCGATGGGGCGGTGGTGCTCGAGACGATCGCGGGCTCCGATCCGCGCGACGCCACCTGTCAGGATCGACCGTCGCCCCGGGCCGCGGCCCTCGACGAAGTGGACCTGGAAGGCCGCGTCCTCGGGCTTCCGGAAGAGTATCTCGGGGAAGGGTTGGACGATGGGGTCCGTGCCCGGGTGGAGGACCTGGCGCGCGAAGCGGAGCGGGCCGGAGCCGAGATCCGTCGCGTGTCCCTTCCCTCCACGCCGCTCGCCATCCCGTGCTACTACGTACTGGCGCCCGCCGAGGCGTCCAGCAACCTGGCTCGCTACGACGGGGTTCGTTACGGGGTGCGGGCCGAGGGCGCACCCGACGCCACCACGCTGTTCGCCCGCACCCGCGGCCAGGGCTTCGGTACCGAGGTGAAGCGGCGCATCATGCTCGGCACGTACGTGCTGTCGGCGGGCTACTACAATGCCTACTACCGCCGGGCGCAGAGACTTCGGGCCCGGATCGCCTCCGAGCTCCACGACGTGTTCGAGGCGGGGGTGGACGCCCTGCTCGCGCCGACCACGCCGACCCCCGCCTTCCGGCTCGGAGACCACGCCTCCGACCCGTACGCGATGTACCTGGCGGACGTGTTCACGGTGTCGGCGAACCTGGCCGGCCTGCCGGCGATCTCCATCCCGATCGGGACGGTGGACGGCCTGCCGGTGGGCGGCCAGCTGCTGTGCCCGCCCTGGGAGGAGGAGCGCATGCTCGGCCTGGCGGCACGGCTGGAGGAGCGCGTGGCGTGGTCGCCGCCCCCCCTCGCGTCGCGGCCCGAACCGGAGGTGGGAGCTTGAGCGGGGCGGGGAAGCAGGCCGACTGGGAGACGGTGATCGGCGTGGAGGTCCACGTCCAGCTCGGCACGGCCACGAAGATGTTCTGCGGATGCGAGGCCGCGTACGGTCCGCCTCCCAACACGCGGGTGTGCCCGGTGTGCCTCGGGCTGCCGGGGGCCCTGCCGGTGCCCAATCGCGAGGCCGTGCGCCTGGCCGTGCGCGCCGCTCTCGCGCTCGAGTGCCGCGTGTTCGATCCCTCGCAGTTCGTCCGGAAGAACTACTTCTATCCGGACCTGCCCAAGGGCTACCAGATCACCCAGTACGAGCACCCGCTCGCGCGCGACGGGCACGTGGCCCTCCGCGTGGACGGAGTGCCGAGGGACGTCCGGGTCCGGCGCCTCCACCTCGAGGAGGATGCCGGCAAGTCGCTGCACGACCGCTTTCCAGACTCGACCGCCGTGGACCTGAACCGGGCCGGCGTCCCGCTGGTCGAGATCGTCACGGAGCCGGACCTTCGTTCCCCCGCCGAAGCGCGCGCGTACCTCGCGCGCCTCAAGCAGCTCCTGGAGCACTACGCGGCGGTGAGCGACTGCAACATGGAGGAGGGCAGTCTGCGGGTCGACGCCAACCTGTCGGTGCGGCGCCCGGGCTCCGAAGTCCTTAACACGAAGACTGAGGTGAAGAACCTCAACTCCTTCAGCAACGTGGAGAAAGCGCTTTCCTACGAGCGGGATCGCCAGGTGGCCCTGCGGGAAGCGGGGGAGGAGGTGGAGCACGAGACGCGCACCTTCGAGGCGGCCACGGGCCGCACGCACGGGATGCGCGGGAAGGAGGAGGCCTTCGACTACCGCTACTTCCCGGAGCCGGACCTGCCTCTCCTCGTCCTGGAGGAGGGTATCGTCGAGACCGTACGCGGAGAGCTGCCCGAGCTGCCACAGGTCGCCGAGGAGCGGCTGCGGGAGGCGTGGGGACTGTCCCTGTACGACGCCGAGCTGCTGGCCGCGTACCCCCGGCGCCTGGCCTACTTCGAAGCCGTGGTCGCCGACCGCGACGCGGAGTTCGCCAAGCAGGCCGCCAACCTGATCATGGGCCCCCTGGCCGAGGCCCTCAACCAGCGTGAGCGAGGTGGCACCGAGGACGGGCTCCTGGCTCCCCGGGCCCTGCGCCGTGTCGTGGCGCTGAGGCTCGACGGCACGCTGAGCTCGAACAGTGCCGATACCCTGCTGTCCCTTCTCCTCGAGCGGGGAGGTGACCCGGACGAGCTCGTGGAGGCGCACCGGTTGGCCCAGGTCCGGGACGCGAGCCGGCTGGCGGAGTGGGTGGAGGAGGCGCTCGCGGCGCATCCCGAGGAGGCGGAGCGCTTCCTGTCGGGAGAGGAGAAGCTCCTGGGCTTCTTCATGGGAGCGGTGATGCGGCGGGCCGGCGGGGCCGCCGACCCCGGTCGGACGCGGGAGCTGCTGCGGGAGAGGCTCGGGGGCGGCTGACCGGGAAGCCCCGGCCGCGAGGGATCGCTCCGCGCCGTGACGGTGCGGGAGCCGGCGTCAGCCCGTGATGCGGGGCGCGGCCCGGGCTCGCAGCCGACCCGTGATGCGCTCGGCGATCGCGGGCGTCGTTCCCCGCTCCTCCCACAACCCCAGCTCGCGGCCGGCGAGCGGGAAGTGCCGGTTGGCGGCGGCCTGCAGGGCCGTGCCGGGATCGGGCTCGGAGTCGACCAGGAGCACCTGGCGCCGCACCTGCTTGGCACGCCGGAGGGCCAGCTCGCCGGTGGGGTCCCTGGAGGCCGCAGGCGATTCCGATCCCCAGATCAGGTAGCCGGCCGTGTGCTCGAAGGCGTGACGGAAGTAGAACTCCGTCTCGGCCCCCTCCAGGTCCCATCTCGAGTTGTCGATCACCGTGTCGAACAGGTTCTGCCACGGCTGGTAGTCGGCCAGGCGGATCATCCCCCGGAAAATGCGCCGGTTGGTCCTGAAGCTGAACAGCGTGCTCGCCAGCACGCTGTTCAGGAGCTCATCCACGCGCGAATGGTCGAACTCCATGACCAGGCTCCGGGCGAGGCGCGTGTAGTCGGAGCCCACCGCCGCGTCCATCCTGTGCTCCCAGTAGGAGTGGCCCAGGGCCCGGGTCGAGGACGTGAGCAGCAGCATGCGAGGAACGAAGGATTCGTGCGCCACGACGTCTGCGGCCAGGTGACAGAGGTAGCCGAGCGCTCCGGCCTGCAGGGCGGCGTCGTCCTCGGCGGCCTCCAGCATCTCCTCGCCGATGTGCCACGCGTGCGGGTGCCGGTCCATGGGGGCGTAGCGCTTGGCCATGGAGATGTCGGCGGCCAGGTTACCGTACAGGAACTCGAGGGCGTGCTCGGAGAGGAGGCCGGCCAGGGAGGCCGGCAGCAGCTCCAGCGACCGGAGCACCTCCAGGCCCAGGAAGACGTGAGTGCCGGGTCCCCATGCGAACAGGGCGTGCGGCTGGGCGAACAGCAGCAGCGCGGCCAGGAGCGTCCCGGCCACGACCACCTTACGGCTCACCCGGACCTCCCCGGATCACGCCGACCTGCGCCCGGACGACCCGCGCTTGCCCCCCCGTCCCCGGCGGGCCCCGCGCAGAGCGCGCAGCACGGAGGCCGTCGACACGAAGGTCTCCTCGGCCTCCTCCTGGACGACGGCCAGCAGCCCGTTGATCTCCGCGGCACGCTCCTCGGCCATGGCCAGGATCTCCTCCACCGACTCGGTGGCCCGCTCGACGGCGCGTCCCACGTTCTGGACGTCCATCCGCAGGGAGGACGTCACGAACCGCATGTCGTCGGTGGCATCCCCCAGGTGCTCGAGGACGGGCTCGAGTCGGTCCTCGGTGACGCCGAGGATCTTGTCGATGCGGCGCACCATGCCGTCGAAGCGCCGCAGGGCCGGCAGCGCCCGGACGAGCGCCGCCATGACGCCCACCGTGACGACGATCCACAGCCCCAGGGCTATGATGCCGAGGACACGAAGCACGTCCAACGGTCCTCCCGGTGCTCGGAGTCTTCCCGGGCCGCCCGCTCGGGGGCCGCGGCGAGATCGAAGCGTGCCGCTTCCGGCCCGCTCCAACCCAATCTACGTCCATGGGTTCCCGAGTGCAGGATCCCTGCCGCGGCGGTCTAGACGCCGTCGGTGCCGGTCACGAGCTCAGCCCCGTCGGACCAGGAGCTGGCGGATGATGGGGGGTCCCACGGCCTCGCTCACCGTGACTCCGAGGACGACCGTGGCGAAGAACAGGTCGAGGGCGTGGCCCCCGGAGCCTCCCAGGATGTGGCGAATCGACACGGCCATGGCGATCGACAGGCCGCCCTGCGCCAGCAGGCCGAGTCCCAGGGCCGGGGTGCGCTGACTGGAGGGCAGGGCGGGGAGGACCGCGAGCCCGCCGGCGAGCTTGGCGCCCGCTCGCAGCACGACGTAAGCGAGCACCAGAGGTACGACCTCCCACCCGGGCCAGCGCAGGAGGGCGCCCGACAGGAGCAGGAAGACGACGTGCACGGGCTTCTCCCACCGGACGAGGGCGTCCTGGAGCCGGCGGCTGGCGGGCGAGGCGCGCGCCACGAACACGCCGGCGACCGCGCTCCCGAACAGGGCCGACAGGTGGAAGAATGCCTGCGTTCCGGCCGCAAGGAGGCCCAGGCCGATCAGGAACAGGACCATCTCGGGGCGGCGCGGTCGGACGCGGAGGAGGGACACGAGCAGCCAGCCCGCGAGCACGCCGAGCAGCACGGAGGTGAGCAGCCAGCGCACGACCGGAGGCGCGAAGCCTCCCGGGGAGGTGTGGGGGTGGAGGACGGCGAGCACGACGGCCAGCGCGCCCAGCCCGACGGCCCCATCCAGGCTCCCGGCCACGGACAGGATGCGGGAGAGACCGCCCCGCACGGGTGCCGAGCCGAACACGATGGCCAGCCCCGTCGGCGTCGATATGGCGGCGATGGCCGCCGTGCACAGCACGAGGAGCGTGGCCTCTTCACCCGCCCCCGGGATGCCGCCGACCAACCCGAGTCCGACGGCGGCGAGGAGCGCGAAGGCCACCACCGCCTGGGCCGTGGCTCCCGCCACCTCCGCGGGCCGCAGCGTCGCCATGACGCTGGAGTCGAATTGCATGCCGAACATGAGGCCGATCCAGCCGAGCCCGAGGACGATGGCGGGAGAGAAGGCGTCCAATAGACCGGGCCCCAGGAGGTCGGCGCCGTTCGGGCCGAGCAGGAAGCCGACCAGGAGGAAGTGCGTACCGGTGGAGAGGACGAGTCGGATCGACACGGGCGCCCGATCCGCCCGGAAGCCCCAGCGGGCCCCGAGCATTCCGAGGAGCGCCAGGACGAGCGCCGCGAGGAGCGCCCTCACTCGTCCGTTTCGTCCAGCTCGGGAGCCAGCCCCACGGCCCGTGTCACGGGTATCGTGAAGGCGATGCCCGTGGCCGGATCGTGCATGTCGCCGCAGATCTCGGCCAGGAGAGCGAGCGCCTGCTCGGTCTTCTCCGGGTCGTCGACCACGCTGAACAGCGTGCGATTGCGCGGGCGCGACCGCGACATCAGCGTCTGGAGGCCGGCGAAGATCGGAATGTCCTGGCTGAGCAGGCGTCCCATTCCCTCGCTCTGCAGCACGGTGGCCCCCGTGATGCCGAGCTCGAGGAAGCCCGCCAGGATGGGGTCCAGCTTCTCCTCTTCGTTGATGACCACGACGAGCAGCTCCATGCAGCCTCCGGCGGAGGGGTCGTCCGCACTCAGATGTGGTGGGTCTCGAAGGCGCGGATCGCGTCCACGACCTCTTCCGGCGTCCGGCTGGAGCGCAACGAGGAGCGAAACCGCGCGTCGCGTGTCAGCCGGGCGATCCGGGCCAGGAGCTTGATGTGCTCGGCACTCCTTCCGGGCGGCGACAGGAGGAGGAAGAAGAGGTGCACCGGGTCCTCGTCCGCGGCGCCGAAGCGCACACCGGCGGGGGCGATGCCCACCACGACGAGGGCTTCCTGCAGCTCCGCACACAGCGCGTGGGGCACGGCGACGCCGCTCCCGAGCGCCGTGGAGTGCGCGCGCTCGCGCTCGAGTAGCAGGGACACGACCGACGCCGGGTCGCTCACCCGGCCCGCGCGCGCCGCCAGCTCCACCAGCCTTGAGAGCAGCTCCTTCGGCACCCGGTCCTCGAGCCCCACCCTCACCAGCTCCGGACCCACGTAGTCGCCTAGCTTCATCACGCCTCGCAGCGGCCTCACAGCTGTGTCGTTCCATCCCGGCACCCGGCCCCAGCATAGACGACGCGGTGTCGGGCCGGCAAGGCGGAGCGGTCCGGCGCGTTGCCATGGTTTCGCGCCACCGCCTACCTTGTGCCTCCCGGGTCCGGAGGCGCGTGGCCTCCGGCGGGACGCGACCGATCCGGGTCCCTCAGCCAGGAGATGTCACCAGCGCATGAGCTGCTTCCGCATCCGGGGGCCGGCCCGCCTGTCGGGCAACTTCCGTCCGGCCGGCAACAAGAACGCGGCGCTTCCCATCCTGGCCGGCTGCTTGCTCACCGACGAGGCGGTCGAGCTCGAGAACGTGCCCGACATCCGGGATGTCCGCACGCTGTGCGACCTCCTCGCGGCCCTGGGCGCGGAGGTCCGGTGGACGGGCGAGCACACGGTGCAGGTGCGGGCCGCCGAGGTCTCGAAGGGAACGCTGGACCCGGAGCTCGCGGGCCGGATCCGCGCCTCCGTCCTGCTCGCGGGACCGCTGCTCGCCCGGCGCGGAGAGGTTCGCCTGCCTCCCCCCGGAGGCGACGTGATCGGGCGCCGACGGCTGGACACCCACTTCCTGGCCCTGGGCCGACTCGGTGCCGAGGTGGAGGCCGGGGACGCCTACTACCTGAGGAGCCCGGGTCTCCGGGGCGCACGCATCTTCCTCGACGAGCCCTCGGTCACGGGCACGGAGAACGCCATCCTGGCGGCCGTGACCGCCCGAGGGACGACCGAGTTGAGGAACGCCGCGGCCGAGCCCCACGTCCAGGACTTGTGCCGCTTCCTGATCACGCTGGGCGCGAGCATCGAGGGAATCGGGACCCATACGCTGCGCATCGAGGGCCGCGAGCGGCTGTCGGGCGGGCGCTTCCGCCTGGGTCCCGATCACATCGAGGTCGGGAGCCTGCTGGGACTGGCCGCCGCCACCCGCTCCCCGCTCGTGATCGAGGACGTGCCCGCCGACACGATGGACCCGCTGCGGGTGGGCTTCGAGAAGCTCGGCGTGCACTTCGATCTTCGCGACGGAGACCTGCACATCCCGGCCGACCAGGCGCTGGAGATCCAGGCGGACCTGGGCGACCAGATCCCGAAGATCGATGACGGGCCGTGGCCGGCGTTCCCGGCCGACCTCATCAGTATCGCCCTCGTGGTGGCGACCCAGTGCCGGGGGACGATCCTCATCCACGAGAAGATGTTCGAGTCCCGTATGTTCTTCGTGGACAAGCTCATCTCCATGGGCGCCCGCATCGTGCTGTGCGACCCACACCGTGCCGTGGTCGTCGGCCCCTCCCGCCTGCGCGGCCAGGTCCTGGAGAGCCCCGACATCCGGGCCGGCATGGCGCTGGTCATCGCGGCGCTGGCCGCCGAAGGGGAGAGCGAGATCCACAACATCCGCCAGATCGAGAGGGGGTACGAGGCCATCGGCAGGCGGCTACGGGCGCTGGGCGCCGAGGTGCACCGCGAGCCCGGGCCCGAGGGGGGAGGGGCCGAGTGGACGGGAACCTGACTCCGGCCGTGCCGGCCGCCCGCGCGAATCCGATCACCGAGGTTCGCCGGACGGGCAGGCCCGGAGAAGCAGCGTTGTTCCGGAACCTGGCCTGGGAGGAGGCGCACCCCGGTCTCGCCGCGGGCATCACGGGGGTCGGGCCGGACGCCGACTACGGTCTCACCACGGCGCCCGACCCGTGGACTCTGGCGGACCGCGTGGACCGGCTGTGCGACAGGCTGGGGGCGAGCGCGGCCGCCATGGTGCGGCAGGTACACGGCCGGCGCGTCGTGCCGCTGGAGGTCGCGCCGGACCGGGGGCTCCTGCTGGCCGGGACGGGGGACGGGTTGGTGTGCGCCGAGCCGGGCACGCTTCTCGTGTTGACGGCGGCCGACTGCGTGCCCGTGTACCTTCTGGACCCGGCGTCCGGCGCTTTGGGGCTGGTGCACGCCGGCTGGCGTGGTGCCGCCGCGGGGGTGCTCGAGGCCGGGGTGGAAGCCATGTCCCACCTGGGAGCGGCGCCCCCCGACCGGATCCGCGTACATTCGGGTCCCGGCATCTGCGGACGCTGCTACGAGGTGGGTCCGGACGTGCTCCAGGCCTTCGGTCGCCCGGCATCCGCGTCCGGTCAGGTGGACATTCGGTCCGAGCTGGCCCTGCGCGCCCGCTCGGTGGGGATCCGCTCGGACCATCTGAGCCGGTCGACCTGGTGCACGCGATGCAGCCGGGACCAATTCCACTCGCACCGGGGTATGGGGGGTGAAGCGGGACGGATGGCCGCGTTCCTCGGGTGGGTCACGCCCGCTCGCTGAGCGGGTTGCCCGGCTTCGGCCGAGCGCGTATCATAAGGCGCCGGCCAGGCAGCACATAGCTGTTCGGGGTTCGAGCCCGTCCGGAACGCAAGCGGTGCGACGAAGTGGGGAAGCCGTATGGGCCCCACTTTTTTGTTTGCGTCGAGGGAAGGCGTTGCGTGACAGGGCCATGACGCGAGACCTTTTTTCGGACATTGAAACCTGGTTGGAGGGACTCGGCTTCGAGCTCGTGACCTTCCACCGGAGGGGAGGACGGGGTCGGACCGCGCTCCGGCTGCGGATCGACCGTCTCGGAACGGGCCCGGAGGGTCCGGGCGTTACGATCGACGACTGCGCGCGGGTCAGCCGTGCGCTGCGCTCGTGGCTGGAGGGCCGGAAGGACGTGCCGGCGGACTACGAGCTCGAGGTGTCGTCGCCGGGCGCGGAACGGCCCCTGGTGCGGCCGAGGGACTACGAGCGGTTCGCCGGCCGGGAGGCCAGGCTGAAGGGCTACGCGCCCCTGGCGGGACGGTCCAGGTCCTTGCGGGGGCGACTGTTGGGAGTAGTGCCGTCCGTCGATGCCACCGTACGGGTGGCGATCGAGGTCGCGGGCGAGCGCGTGGAGGTACCGTTGGAGGAGATCGCGAGCGCCAACCTCGTCTACAACTGGGAGGAGGACCTGTAGGAACGGGCGGGTGACGGCCCGCGGCGGGCGACCGAAAGTCGGAGCGCGAGGCGACGAGCAGCCAAGAGGACGTGCGGAAGAGACATGAGCGACAAGATCCCGGTCGTGGAAGCCTTTCGAGTGATGGCGGCGAACAAGTCGCTGTCGGAGAGCGAACTCCACGACCTCATCCGTGAGGGGATCCACGCCGCGCTGGCCCGGCGGTTCGGCGGGCCCGTGGAGGCGGAGATCGACATCACCGAGGACGGCGACATCGAGATCGTCGTGCTCAAGGAGGTCGTCGAGGAGGTCGAGGATCCGGCGCGCCAGATCAGCCTCGAGGAGGCGCGCTGGGACGATCCCGACTTCCAGGTCGGAGACCTCATGGAGATCCCGGTCGCGTTCGAGGATTTCGGCCGCAATGCCGTGATGGCGGCCAAGCAGCGGATCATCCAGAGCGTCCGCGAGGGCGAGCGGGAGAAGATCCGCGAGGAGTTCAGCGACAAGCTCGGCGAGCTCGTCTCGGGCGAGGTCCAGCAGGTGCAGCGCGGGAAGATCGTCGTGATGCTGAATCGCGCCCCCGAGGCCGAGGCCATCATCCCGTGGCGCGAGCAGAACCCGCGGGAACGCTTTCGGCAGGGTGAGCCGATCCGCGCCGTGCTCAAGAAGGTCGAGGAGACGCCGCGCGGGCCCAAGCTGATCCTGTCGCGTGGGGACCCGGCCTTCGTGGCCAACCTGTTCGCCATCGAGGTCCCGGAGATCTACCAGGGCATCGTGGAGATCCGGGAGATCGTCCGCGAAGCGGGGGGCGCACGAAGGTCGCCGTTTCGTCACGGGACGAGTCCGTCGACCCGGTCGGGGCGTGCGTGGGCCTCAAGGGCTCCCGCGTCCAGGCGGTCGTGTCCGAGCTCAGCGGCGAGCGCATCGACATCGTGCCCTGGCACCCCGACCCGGAGATCTTCGCGCGCCGGTCGCTGGCTCCGGCCAAGGTCGCCAAGGTGATCTCGGACGCCGAGCGACACGTGATCACGGCCATCGTCGACGAAGACCAGCTGTCGATCGCCATCGGCCGCAACGGCCAGAACGTGCGTCTGGCCTCCCAGCTGATCGGTTGGCAGATTGATTTGTATTCCAGCCGGGACTGGATGGAGCGCGAGGCGGAGTCCGTCCTGTTCGGGGGGGGGTCCGAGGAATACGAGTTCGCGGATTTCCCGCTTTCCGAGCTCGAGGGGATCTCGCCGGCCTCGCTCGCGGCGCTCGAGGCGGTCGGGGTGGGCACCTTCTTCGACGTTCTCGACATGGATCAGGAGGATTTCCTCGAGGTCCCCGGGATCGACGCCGAAGAGGCGGAGCGGCTCGAGGGCCTCATCGACGAGCTCACGGTCGTCGATGAAGGGACGACGGGCTTGACGCTGGACCTTTCCTCCGCGGTTGCGGAGATCGGTGGAGATGAGACGTCCGGCGAGGCTTCGGGCGAGGCCGCCGACGGGGGGGACGACGGAGAAGACTCCGGGACGGCCGAGGACGATGACGCGTCGGCCGTCGCGGTCTCCACCGAGGGCTCGGAGGAGGAATCCGAGGATGAGCCCGCCGGCGACTGAGGACCGCGAACTTCGCGCCCTCACGACCCTCGGGCTGGCCCGGCGGGCCGATCGGGTCGCGATCGGCACGCGTGCGGTTAAGCAAGCGGCGGCAGCCGGCGAGCTGCGCGTCGTCCTCGTGGCGGCGGACGCGGGTCCGGGCGCCCGGAAGCGGTTGGGGGCGGTCCTGCGCCTGGAGGGCGTGGACGTCCTTCGTGTCGGCTCACGCCGGCGGCTCGGCCGGGCACTCGGCCGGGACGACCTGGTCGTGGCCGGCGTGACCGATGAGGGCTTCGCGGCACTGCTCGCCGAGCGGCTGCCGCTCGATCGGGGCGCGGCCCCGGATCGCCCGCGAGGACAGCGGGACGTGGACGAAAACGGCGCCGGCCGGACCCGACCGGAGCAACGGCGCGGACGGAACAGCGAAGCAGCGAGGCAAGGGTAGACGTTGGCCAAGTACAGGATCTACGAGGTGGCGGACGAGCTGGGCGCGGAGTCGAGCCAGCTCATCCAGATGCTGCGCGAGATGGGCGTGCCCGTCCGCAGCCACATGTCCACCATCGACGATGACCAGGTAGCGCGGCTCCACGCCTGGCTCGAGCGAGAGCGGCGAGCAGGGAACGGTGCGTCGTCCGCCGAGGCCGAGACCGGGGGCCGCCGCCGCCGTCGTCGTCGTCGCCGTCGCCCGGAGAAGGTGGCCACCGCGGCCGGGTCCGAGGAAGAGGCCGAGCTGTCCGCCGCGGAGGAAGAGATCTCCGAGGAGGATCTCGAGGAAGAGCTGTTCTCCGAAGCCATCGAGGAGCCGGAGGCGGTCGAAGAGGCCGAGGAAGAGGAAGAGGAGGCGGAGGAGCTCGAGGCGGAAACGGCCGAGCTCGTCGGGCCCGAGGCCGAAGTCGAGCTCGCGGTCGAGGAAGAGGCCGCCGAGGAGGCGGAAGGGACCGCCGAAGTCGCCGAGGCGGAGATCGAGGAGGAAGAAGAGGCGGAGGAAGAAGAGGCGGAGGAAGAAGAGGCGGAGGAACCCGCCGAGGCGGCAGCCGAGCCGGAAGGGGAGGAGTCCGGGGAGGCCGCTCCCAAGAAGAAGAAGAGGAAGCCTCGGCCGGTCCGGCGGGGTCTCAGCCACCGGCACGGCCCGGCCGCGTCGGCGGCGCCGGGTGGCTCGGTCAAGATCGAGGAAGGGTACGGAGCGGGTGGCCGGCGGGGTCGCCGCGGGCGGCGCAAGAAGCCACGCGTGGACCAGGACGTGGTGCAGGAGAACGTCAAGAAGACGCTGGCAGCCCTCGAGGGAGGCAGTGGTGGTGGCGGGCGTCGGCGACGTCGTGACACGGGACCGACCGAGACGGAGGTCGAGCGCGAGAAGCTCGAGCAGGAGCGCGAGGCGGAGAAGACCCGCGTCCGGGTCAACGAGTTCCTCACGGTCGCCGAGCTGGCCGATCTCATCGACGCCTCGGCCCAGGAGATCATCACGTCGGCCTTCAAGAACCTGGGCCTCATGGTGACGATCAACCAGCGCCTGGACTTCGACCAGATCGAGCTGATCTGCGAGGAGTTCGGGTACGAGGCGGTTCGCGAGGAGGCCTACGAGGCGGATCTGCCCGAACTGGAGGAGGAAGACGAGGAGGTCAACGAGGAGGACCTGCGGCCTCGCGCTCCCGTGGTGACCGTGATGGGCCACGTGGACCACGGCAAGACCTCGCTCCTGGACCACATCCGCAAGGCCAACGTGGTCGCCGGCGAGTCCGGCGGGATCACCCAGCACATCGGCGCCTACCGGGTCGACCTGGACGGCGGGCGTTCCCTGACCTTCCTCGATACGCCGGGACACGAGGCGTTCACCGCGATGCGCGCGCGCGGTGCGGACCTTACCGACGTCGTCATCCTCGTCGTCGCGGCCGATGACGCGGTGATGCCGCAGACGGTGGAGGCCATCAGCCACGCCAAGAACGCCGGGGTTCCGCTGGTCGTCGCCATCAACAAGATCGACCTCCCGAGCGTGGATGTGGCCCGCGTCAAGCAGGACCTCCTCTCCCACGAGGTCGTGCTCGAGGACTTCGGAGGCGATGTCCTCTCGGCCGAGGTGTCGGCCAAGACGGGCCAGGGCGTCGATGACCTTCTCGAGAAGATCCTGCTCCAGTCCGAGCTCCTGGAGCTCAAGGCCGACCCGGAGCGGGCCGCGAGGGGCACCGTGGTAGAGGCCGAGCTGGACCGCGGCATGGGTCCGGTGGCCACTGTGCTCGTCCAGAACGGTACGCTCCGGGTGGGCGATGATTTCCTGTGCGGGCTGCACGCCGGGCGCGTGCGGGCTCTGCTGGACGAGCGCGGAAACAACGTGGAGAGCGCCGGTCCCGCCACGCCGGTCCGGGTGCTGGGCCTCGAGGCGGTCCCCCAGGCCGGCGACTCGCTGGTGGCCCTCGAGGCCGACCGGGCCCGGGAGATCGCCACCCGCAGACAGCAGCTCGAGCGCGAGAAGGACATCCGACGGCGGGCCAAGGGCACGCGACTCGAGGACGTCTTCGAGCAGATCCAGGCCGGGGAGCAGGCGATCCTCAACCTGGTCATCAAGGGCGACACGGACGGCTCCGTCCAGGCGTTGTCGGATTCGCTGGAGCGCCTCAGCACCGATGAAGTGGCCGTCGAGGTCATCCACCGCGGCGTGGGCGCCATCAACGAGTCCGACGTCCTGCTGGCCACGACGTCCGATGCCACGATCCTCGGGTTCCACGTGCGGCCTGACAACAAGGCTCGAGCGGTGGCCGAGTCGGAGGGCGTCGAGATCCGTACCTATGACGTGATCTACGAGGCCGTACAGGACGTGCGCGACGCGCTCGAGGGCATGCTGGAGCCCGAGGAGCGGGAGATCGTGGTCGGCACGGCGGAGGTGCGACAGCTGTTCCGGGTCCCGAAGGTCGGAACCGTTGCCGGCTGCTACGTCTCGATGGGCCAGATCCAGCGTAACCTGCCCCTCCGCCTCCTGCGTGACGGGGTGGTGGTCTACGAGGGCAGCATGGACAGCCTCAAGCGCTTCAAGGACGATGTCCGCGAAGTGCGGGAAGGCTACGAGTGCGGACTGTCCATCGCGGGCTACAACGACGTCAAGGTCGGCGACGTCATCGAGTGCTACCGGGTGGAGGAGGTCGCACGGACGCTGTCTCAGAGTGCCGCCTCCTAGGGCCCGAGCCCGTCCCCGTTCCGGATCGCAGCCTCCCGTATCTTGTCCGCCGTCGTAGGCGTCGCCCGGTGGGTCTTGCATCTGCCCGGATGCCGTTCGCTCAAGGCCAAGCGCAAGGTGGTCCACAGCCTTCGCGACCGGATGCGGTCCCGGTTCGGCGTGTCGGTCGCCGAGACGGACTTCCAGGACGAGTGGCGGCGGGCCGAGCTGTGCGCCGCGCTGGTCACTTCGGATCGCCGTCTGGCCGAGTCCATCCTCTCGAAGCTCGACGACCACGTGGCGTCCGATCCCCGGGCGCACGTCATCGAACGCGAGACGGTGCTCTATTGAAGGCCCGATTCCGCGGCGGCTCGATCGTTCCACACGGCGCTCCTACGCGCCCCGTGGCCGGGAGCGGTCCGTGACCGGGCACCGCCGCGTGCGCCGGCTGAACCAGCTCCTGCGCGAGGAGCTCTCGCGTCTCATCCGGCGGGAGGTCAAGGACCCCCGGGTCGGCCTGGTGACCGTCACCAATGTGGACGTGACCTCCGACCTCGAGCATGCCACCGTCTACGTGAGGACCGTCGAGGCCGACCGGTCGATGGATGAGCTGCTCGCCGGCCTCCACAGCGCGGGCGGCTATCTCCGCCACGCGCTGGGTAAGGAGCTCCATCTGCGTCGGATCCCCGAGCTACGCTTCGAGGAGGACCGGAGCCTCGAGCGCGCCCGGCGCATCGAGGCCCTGCTCGAGCAGGCGCTGGAGGGCGACGAGGACCCGGGGAGCGACGGAGCGGATGACCGCGCGGAGCCCTGAAGAGGGTCCCGAGGGTGTCCTCCTGGTCGACAAGTCGGCCGGGCCGACCTCCACGGACGTGGTGCGCCGCGCCCGCCGGTGCCTCGGCGTCCGCCGCATAGGGCACGCGGGCACGCTCGATCCGTTCGCGACCGGCCTCCTCCTGATGTGCGTGGGACGGGTCACCCGCCTGGTTCGCTACCTGCACCTCCTCCCCAAGACCTACCGCGCCAGGATGCACCTGGGCGTCGAGACCTCGACCCACGACCCGGAGGGCGACGTGGTCAGCAGCTCGGAGACGTGGCGCCAGGTGGACCGGGGCGGTGTCGAAGCCGCGGCCGCGGAGCTCACGGGACGGATCGAGCAGGTCCCGCCGCGGTTCTCGGCCGTGAAGGTGGGTGGGCGCCGGGCCTACGAGGCGGCGCGTGCGGGGGAGGACGTGCAGCTGGAGGCCCGGCCGGTCCAGGTGGAGTCCTTCCGGATCGTCGCCTTCGACCCTCCCGCGCTCGAGGTCGAGACCGTCGTGGGCACGGGCACGTACATCCGGGGGCTGGCGCGCGACCTGGGGAGGGCGCTGGGCTGCGGCGCCCACCTGCGCACCCTGAGGCGGACCGCGATCGGGCCGTTCGCCGTGGCCGAGGCGGTCGCGGACGCCGAGCTGGAAGAGGGCGCGGCGCACGACCTGCAGGGGTCCGGGGCATGGCGCTCGCCGGCGGGCGCGGTGGCCTGGCTACCGTTCAGGGAGCTCGAGCCCGGCGAGGTCGAGCGCGTACGGCACGGCGGAGAGGTGCCGCGCGGGAGCGTCGTGCCCGGTGTGACGGCCGCCGGGCCGGCGGCTTCGGGGGCCGGGGCTGTCGGGTACGATGAGAGCGGGAGCCCTGTGGCGCTGCTGCGGGCCGGCGTGCTGGTGGCGGTGGCCGAGCCGCTGGGTACGGCACTCCAGCCCCGCGTCGTGCTCGATGCCGCCTGAGGGGACGCTGCGAGCCGGGGAAGGCCGTCCCGCGGGGAGCGGACCGAGCGGTTTGCCCCCGGAAGTGGAGGGCACCGTGCTCACGGTGGGCACCTTCGACGGGGTGCACCGCGGACACCGGGCGGTCCTGGCCGAGATCGTGGACCGGGCGGGAGCCCGGGGCCTGTCGAGCGTGCTGGTGACGTTCGATCGGCACCCCCTCACGGTGGTGCGCCCCGAGCAGGCGCCCACGCTGCTCACGACGCCGGACGAGAAGAAGGAGATCCTCGCGCAGACGGGCCTCGACTACGTGGCTTTCCTCTGCTTCACCCGTGCGCTGTCGCGCTACTCGCCGGAGGCGTTCGTCCGGACCTTCCTGGTCGACCGCTTCCGTGTCCGCGAGCTGGTGATCGGCTACGATCACGGCTTCGGCCGCGACCGGTCGGGAGATATCCAGACGCTGCGGCGTCTGGGCACCGAGCTGGGCTTCGACGTCGACGTGGTCGGCGAGGTGAGCGCGGATGGCGGGTCGATCTCCTCGACCCGGATCCGCCAGGCCGTCGGCGAGGGACGGATGGAGGACGCCGCCCTCGGCCTGGGTCGGCCCTACTCTATACAGGCGCCGATCGTGCACGGGCAGGGAAGGGGCCGGGACCTCGGATTCCCGACCGCCAACCTCCAGTCGCCCGGTGGCGCCAAGCTGCTGCCGCCGCCGGGGATCTACGCCGTGCGTGCCAGCCTGCGGGCCGAGATCCGGAAGGGCCTCGTGCACCTGGGACCGCGGCCGACCTTCCCGGGCAGCCCCCCGTCCATCGAGCTGTATCTCCTGGACTTCGATGGGGACCTGTACGGGGAGCCCGTTCGGGTCGAATTCCTCTCCCGTCTCAGGGACGTTCTGCCGTTCACGTCGGCCGCGGAGCTGGTCGATAAGATGCGCGAGGATGTACGGGAAGCTCGGGCCTACTTCGCCGCCTCCGGGACGTGAACCGGGCCGTGGCTGGCACCCCTGGCACGTTCTTTACAGGAAGGGTAGAACCGACTATGATTGTGGACTTGGCGGCCGACCGAGTGGCCGCCGCTCGCGACGGGATGGAACCGGGAGGCCCGGCACGGCCTCGACAGTGACGAGGGAGGACATGCCCCTGACCGCCGACAAGACTGCCGAGATCGCCGAGAAGTTCGGCCGACACGAGAACGACCACGGCTCGGCGGCCGTGCAGATCGCGCTCCTCACGGCGCGCATCGAAGAGCTCACCGAGCACTTCCGCGAGCACCCCAAGGACCACCACAGCCGCCGGGGCCTCCTCACGATGGTGGGACGGCGACGTCGGCTGCTGAGCTACCTGCGCGGGCACGACCTGGAGCGTTACCGCTGGGTGATCGAGGAGCTGGGGCTGCGTCACTGACCGCCGGCTTCGCTCCATCCCGCCGCGGGACCATGCAGGGGCCGCCGGGCGCCGTTCCGTGCGCGTCGGGCGGCCCTCGTGACGATGGGGTCCCTCGCGGCGGTCGGCCGACGATGACGATGAGACGACGAAGAGCAACGAGCCATTGGATAGAGGGACGACAGCGATGAGTCACAGGATCGAGAGAGAGTTCTGGGGTCGGCCGCTCGTGATCGAGACCGGCCGCATGGCACGACAGGCGGACGGCGCGGTGTACCTGCAGTTCGGCGAGACCGCGGTGCTGGTGACGGCGGTGGCGGAGCGCAAGCGCTCCAACCTCCCCTTCTTCCCGCTCACGGTCGAATACCGCGAGAAGAGCTACGCCGCGGGCAAGTTCCCGGGCGGCTTCTACAAGCGCGAGGGTCGGCCGGGCGACAAGGAGACGGTCTCCGCGCGCCAGATCGACCGACCCCTGCGTCCCCTGTTCCCCGACGGCTTCCAGAACGAGACGCAGGTCGCCTGCTTCATCATCTCGGCCGACCAGGAGAACGACGCGGACGTGCTCGGGATGCTGGGTGCCTCGGCGGCGCTCAGCCTGTCACCCATTCCATGGAACGGCCCGATCGCCGGCGTGCGGGTCGGTCGCCTGGACGGTGAGTGGGTGATCAACCCGACTTTCCAGCAGCTGGAGTTCTCCGAGACCGACATCGTGGTGGCCGGCACCGAGGACTCGATCGTCATGGTCGAGGGCGCGGCGGTCGAGATCTCCGAGGACCTGTTCATCGAGGCTCTGGAGGTCGCGCACGAGGCCATTCGCCAGCTCATCGACCTCCAGAAGGAGCTGGTCGAGATGGCGGGCGGCGCTCTCGAGAAGTTCGAGTGGGAGGGTCCCGACATCCCCGAGGGTCTCGAGGACGCCGTCCGGGAGGCGGCGGAGGCCCGGGTGCAGGAGGCGCTCAACCTGCCGAGCAAGGACGAGCGCAACCAGGCTCTGTCGGCGCTCCGCCACCAGCTCACCGAGGAGCTGGCCGAGCGCTTCCCGGACCACGTCGACCAGGTCGGCGAGGCGACTCGGGCACTCCAGAAGAAGGTCATGCGCCGGCAGATCCTGGAGCGGGGCGAGCGCGTGGACGGCCGGTCGCTGGACCAGATCCGGCCGATCACGTGCGAGGTCGGCGTGCTGCCCAGGCCGCACGGGTCCGCCCTGTTCACGCGCGGCCAGACACAGGCGCTGGCGGTGACGACGCTGGGCACGGTGAGCGACGAGCAGCGCATCGATTCCATCGACGTCCTCGAGGAGACTTCGAAGTCGTTCATGCTCCACTACAACTTCCCGCCCTTCTCGGTCGGGGAGGTGCGGCGCTTCCGGGGGCCGGGCCGGCGCGAGATCGGGCACGGCATGCTGGCCGAGCGGGCCCTGCAGCCCATGTTGCCGCCGTACGATGAGTTCCCCTACACGATCCGCGTCGTCTCCGACATCCTGGAGTCCAACGGCTCGAGCTCGATGGCGTCGGTGTGCGGAGGTTCGCTGTCCATGATGGATGCCGGGGTTCCGCTGCGGGCGGCCGTGGCCGGCATCGCCATGGGACTGATCGAGGAAGGCGGCCAGACGGCGGTCCTGACCGACATCCTGGGGATCGAGGACGCGCTCGGCGACATGGACTTCAAGGTGGCCGGCACCGACCAGGGCATCACGGCCATCCAGATGGACAACAAGTCGGGTGGGCTGGAGGTGTCCGTGCTTCGGCAGGCGCTGGAGCGGGCCCACCAGGCGAGGCTCCACATCCTCGAGATCATGGCCCAGACGATGCCCCGGCCTCGCGCCGAGCTGTCGGAGCACGCTCCGAGGATCATCACGGTGGAGATCGATCCCGACAAGATCGGCAAGGTCATCGGTCCCAAGGGCAAGACGATCCGCGCCATCCAGGACGAGACCGGAGCCGAGATCAACATCGAGGACTCCGGGGTGGTGACCATCTCCTCGCCGGGCGGGGAGGGCGGCGAGCGGGCTCGTCAGATGATCGAGGCCCTCGTGGAGGAGCCCGAGGTCGGCCGCGTATACGAAGGGGTGGTCAAGAACACGACCAGCTTCGGCGCGTTCGTCGAGATCCTCCCGGGTGTCGAGGGCCTGTGCCACATCTCGGAGCTCGAGGACAAGCGCACGGAGAACACGGAGGATGTCGTCAAGAGCGGCGACCGCGTGCGCGTCAAGCTCCTCGCGATCAACGAGAAGGGGCAGCTCAAGCTCTCCCGTAAGGCTGTCCTGCCGGCCGAGCAGAACTGAGGGCTACGTCGGTGCCCACGGGGGGCGGGGACGGCTCCCGGGGACCCGGGCCGGGTGGGTCCGAGAGCGGGCTCGTCGGCGCCGCGGGCGCTGCAACCCGGGCGTCGCCCGCACCGCCATCCGGCGGGACGGGTCCCCGCTCCGAGCGGTTGGCGCCGGGCGTCGTGCGCACGGTCTTCCCGGACGGCTTCACGGTCCTCACCGAGACGATGGAGGGCGTCCGCTCCCTGGCAGCCGGGGTGTGGATCCGCCAGGGCACCGTCCACGAGCCGGCGCCCGTGCGCGGCATCTCCCACCTCCTCGAGCACATGGTGTTCAAGGGCACGGGTCGGCGCAGCGCCCGGCAGATCGCCCTCGAGATCGAGGAGGTCGGCGGCAACCTCGACGCCTACACTACGCACGAGCACACGGGGTTCACCGCCCGGGTCCCGGCCGACCACGCCGAGCGCGCGCTCGACGTCCTGTGCGACATGGTGTTCTCGCCCACGCTGCGCTCCCGCGACCTCGAGCCCGAGCGGGAGGTCGTGCTCGAGGAGATCGCCGGCGTCGAGGATTCGCCCGACCAGCTCGTGTTCGAGCTCCACGCCCCGTTCCTGTACGGGAGCCACCCCTACGGCGCGCCGATCCTCGGGACCCGGACGACGGCATCCGCTCTGACGGAGCGGGATCTCCGCGAGCTGCATCGGGGCACCTACCGACGTTCCAACGCCGTGTTCGCCGCGGCCGGGAACGTGGACCACGAGGCGCTGGTGGAGTCCCTGCTCGGGCGGCTGCCGGCGCAACAGCCGGCCAACTCGGCCGAGGTGGGTGAGCCGGAGACCTGGGGCCGCGGTACGCGACGCGTGGAGCGGGAAGGGGGGCAGCAAGCCCACGTCGTGGCCGCCGTGCCCGGCGTGCCCTACGGGCACCCCCTCCGCTACGCCGCCGTGCTCGTGGAGACGGCGCTGGGCGAGGGCATGAGCTCGCGGCTGTTCCAACGCGTTCGCGAGGAGCTGGGCCTGGTCTACACGATCTACAGCTTCCATGCGTTCTACGGTAGGGCGGGACACGCCGGGGCCTACCTGGCGACCCGACCCGAGACGGCGGAAGAGGCGCGTGAGGCCATGCTCCAGGAGCTGGACGTCCTGGCTCACGAGGGTCTCCGGCCGCAGGAGCTCGCCTCCACGAGGGAGCAGCTCAAAGGATCGGCGATGCTGTCGCTGGAGTCCCCGGCGTCGCGCATGCACCGACTCGCCGGGACCGCGCTCTACGGTGAGCCCTTCAGAACGATGGACGAGCTCGCCGGGCTCATCGACGCGATCACCGTCGATCAGGCCGCCGAAGCGGCGGCCCTCTTCGAACCGGACCGGGCGGCGGTGCTCGAGCTCGCTCCGGCCTGAACCGATAAGAAACGACGCAGGAGTTCAGCCATGATCGTCGGCGTGCCGAGGGAGATCAAACCGGATGAGAACAGGGTCGCACTCGTGCCCTCGGGCGTCGAGGCGCTGGTGCGGGCTGGACACCGGGTCCTGGTCGAGACGGAGGCCGGGGCGGGGAGCGGCTTCCCCGACGAGGCGTACGAGGGTGTCGGAGGGGAGATCGCGGACGGGCCGGACGCGGTGTGGGGGACGGCCGAGATGGTCGTCAAGGTGAAGGAGCCGGTAGGCGCCGAGTACGGCCGTCTCCGTGACGGCCAGGTGGTGTTCACCTACTTCCACTTCGCGGCCGACCGGGAGCTCACGGAGGCCGTGCTCGACAGCGGCTGTGTGGCCATCGCTTACGAGACCGTGCAGCTCCCCCGCGGCGAGCTCCCGTTGCTGACGCCCATGTCGGAGGTGGCGGGCCGGATGGCCGTGCAGGAAGGGGCCAAGTATCTGGAGAAGGTGTCCGGCGGCCGCGGCATCCTGCTCGGTGGCGTACCGGGCGTCCTGCCCGCGGAGGTCGTGATCCTCGGCGGCGGCGTGGTCGGCACGAACGCCGCCAAGATCGCCGCCGGCTTCGGAGCGCACGTGACCGTGCTCGACGTGGACCTCGACCGGCTGCGCTACCTGTCCGATGTGATGCCGGCCAACGTGGACCTCCTGTACTCGAACCGTCATCACATACTCGACCAGCTCGAACGCGTGGACCTGCTGGTCGGGGCCGTGCTGCTGCCCGGCGCCAAGGCACCCGAGCTGGTGCGACGCGAGGACCTGGCCCGGATGCGCGAGGGGTCGGTGGTCGTGGACGTGGCGGTCGACCAGGGCGGCTGCGTCGAGACCATCCACCCGACCACCCATGCCGACCCGACCTACGTGGTGGACGGGGTCGTGCACTACGGCGTCTCGAACATGCCCGGGGCGGTCCCGAGGACCTCCACGCTGGCGCTCACGAACGCGACCTTCCCCTACGCCCTCACCCTGGCGGCGCGCGGATGGCGCGAGGCGTGTCGGGACGACATGTCCCTGGCGCGCGGCCTGAACGTCGTGGAGGGCCGCTGCAGCTACGCGGCGGTGGCCGAAGTCTTCGATCTTCCGTACACGCCGCTCGAGGAGGTGCTCTGAGCCTCCCGTCGACACGGCGGCCCGACCGGGCCTGAGGCGCCGTGATCTCCTTTCGCCGCACGGGACGTCGGTCTAGATTGGGCCGGTTCCCGGAGGGCGAGCCTCCTCACGCCCTCCCGGTCGGGCCAGTCCGGATGCGTCGCCGACCCCTCGGTCGCGATCCGGGTCGGGCGCAGCTTTAGCTTTCGTCGGGTTCTCGCATGGCCAAATGGTTTCGGAGGGGTAGCCTGCTGCCCATCAACGACATAGGCGTCGATCTGGGCACGGCCAACACGGTGGTCTACGTCAAGGGCGAGGGGATCGTCCTCAACGAGCCATCCGTCGTGGCCATGGAGAAGGGCAGCGGACGGATCAAGGGGATCGGCCTCGAGGCCAAGCGCATGCTGGGCCGGACGCCGACCGGTATCGAGGCCGTGCGTCCGCTCAAGGATGGCGTGATCGCCGACGTGGACGTCACCGAGATCATGCTGCGCTTCTTCCTGAAGACCGTCACCTCGAACCGGTTCTTCAAGATCCGTCCTCGGGTGGTCGTGGGCGTGCCCTCCGGAATTACCGAGCTGGAGCGGCGGGCCGTGCGCTCGAGCGCTCATGCGGCAGGGGCCAAGGAGGTCTACATGGTGGCCGAGCCCATGGCGGCCGCCATCGGGGTGGGCCTTCCGGTGGAGACGCCCACCGGGAACATGGTGATCGACGTGGGCGGCGGAACGACGGAGATCGCCGTGATCGCGCTATCGGGATCGGTGGCGGACACCTCCATCCGGGTCGCCGGCGACGAGCTCGATGCGGCGATCGTCACCTTCCTCCGCAAGAACTACAACCTCCTCATCGGAGAGCCCACGGCCGAGGCGATCAAGATCCAGATCGGGTCCGCCTATCCGGACGGGGAGGAGCGCGAGATGATGGTCAAGGGGCGCGACCTCGTGTCGGGCATCCCCAAGACGGTCCGCGTCCACTCGGCCGAGATCCGCGAGTGCATGCAGGAGCCCATCCAGCAGATCGTGGGCGCGGTCCGCCGGGCGCTCGAGATCACCCCACCGGAGCTGGCGTCGGACATCGTGGATCGGGGCATCACGATGACCGGAGGCGGGTCGCTCGTCCGCGGTCTCGATGTCCTGCTCCGCGAGGAGACGGGTCTGCCCATCCACGTGGACGAGGAGCCCCTCACGTGCGTGGTGCGGGGGACGGGTCGGATCCTGGACGACTTCGACCGCTATCGGAACGTCCTGACGACCTGACCCACGGGTGGCTTCCACGGGCGTGAGCGAGCCGGGCCGGGCAAGGGTGGACCTGGCGGTCACCGTCCTGTGCGTCCTGGTCGGCACCCTCATCGGCGTCCTCACGCCCGCCCGGCGCCTCGTGCTTACGCACGCGCTCCGCTCCTCCGTCCTGGCGCCCGTCCTCCTGACCCAGGAGGCCGTGGCCCGCCGCACGCGGCTCTCGGCCCGCCTGGCGGTCCTGGAGACGGAGCGCGACTCGCTCGCCCGGGAGCTGATCGAGGCCCGCCAGGCCCTGGAGGAGAATGCCCGCCTGCGCGAGGTCCTGTCCCTGGGCCCCCGGCCGTCCGACACCCTCGTCGCGGTCGAGCTCGCGCCCGGCCGGGTGCCGGGGGGTGAGGACCAGACCTTCCTGGTGCGCAGGGGCTCGGACGACGGCGTGCGGGCGCCCGCCGGGGTGTTCACCTCCCGCGGGCTCGTGGGCGTGCTCCGGGCGTCCACCGCGCACGCCTCGCGGGGCCAGTTCTGGACCCATCCCGACTTCCGGGTCAGCGTCCGCACCGCGACCGGCACGGCCAGTGGGATCGTGCGCGCCGGGGACGACCCCGATCAGCCGATGATGATCCTGGAGGGAGCGCCTTACCAGACGGACATTCCCCCGGGGACGGTCCTGTACACGTCGGGCCTCGGAGGCCTGTATCCGCCGGGCATCCCGGTCGGCACGGTGCGCTCGGTATCGGCCGTCGAGTCCGGATGGGAGAAGAGCTATCGCGTGGAGCCGGCGGTCCGGCCCGAGCAGGTGGGCGTGGCGCTCGTGTGGCGCAGGCCGGCGGGGCCGTGAAGGACGCTTCGAGCGGCGGCCTGGTGACGGTACTGACGATCGCGGCGTTGCTTGTCGCCCACTTCCTGCTGCGTCCGCTCCTGGTGGCCCGACCCTTCGCGCCCGACCTGCTGGCGGGCGCCCTCATGCTGGCCGCCCTCCACATGCGGCCCGGGACCGCGGCCGTCGTGGGATTCGGGGCCGGCCTGCTCGAGGGGGCCATGGCCCTGGAGGGGATGGGCACCCTGGCCGCGACCTTCGCGCTCATAGGCTATGTGGCCGCTCGGGCCCGTGAGCTGTTCTTCGCCGACTCCGCCCTGTTCCTGCCGGCCTTCGCGTTCGTGGGGGTGTGGGCGCTCCACATGGGAGAGCTGCTCGCGGTGGGCGCTCCGCTGGACTGGGTCGGATGGCTCGTGCAGTCGCCCGTTTCGGCGGCCCTGACGGCCCTCCTGATCCTCCTGGTCGAGCGAGCGGTGACCTCGCGGCCCTCGGCGGTGTAGCGACCCCCGATGCTGGGCGAGAGCGAGAGGACGGATCGGAGCCGCCACCGAGCCCGGGGCGCGCGGGTCGTACTGGTGCTCTCGGTGCTCGTGCTGGTGGGCGCCTTCTTCCGCCTGCAGGTGCTCCATTCGAGCAGCTACGAACTGCGCTCGGAGCGGAATCGCCTGCGCGCCATCACGGTGCCCGCGCCGCGCGGCACCATGTACGACCGCAATGGGCGCGTGATCGCCGAGAACGTGCCCGGCTATTCGGTATCCCTCCTCCCGGGCCGTGAGGACACCGTGCGGGCCACCCTCGCGCGGTTGGCACCGATCCTCGGCCTCGACGCGCGCGACCAGCAGGCGCTCATGCAGAAGTACGAGGCCCTCCCGCAGCGTCCCCTCCTGGTGAGCGACGACGCCAGCTTCCGGCAGGTCTCCTCGATCGAGGAACGTCGGCCGGAGTTCCGCCGGGCCGTCGTGGACATGAGGCCGCGCCGGCGCTACCCGGACGGCCACGTGGTCGCCCACGTGGTCGGCTACGTCGGGGAGATCAGCGAATCCGAGCTCAAGAATCCGGCGTTCGCGGGCTACGACGCGGGTCGCATCGTGGGCAAGATGGGCCTGGAGCGCGAGTACGAGGACACCCTGGGCGGTGACCCGGGCATCCGCTACGTCGAGGTCAACGCGCTCGGCTCGATCGTCCGCGAGATGGGGCCCGGTCCGGCCGTTCCCCCGGTGCCGGGCCACGATCTGGTGCTCGGCCTGGACATGAAGCTCCAGGACTTCGCGGACTCGACCTTCCCGCCCGACCATCGCGGAGCGGTGGTGGCGGTCGACCCGCACACCGGGGAGGTGCTGCTCTTCTACAGCCACCCCGAGTTCGACCCCAACGCGTTCGTGGGGGGCGTGGACGTGGACACCTGGGTGTCGCTGCGCGACGATCCGGCCAAGCCGCTGCTCAACCGGGTCACCGGTGCGGCCTATCCCCCCGGCTCGACCTTCAAGCCCGTGGTCTCCGCCATCGCGATGCGACGCGGCGTGGTCTCGATCGGCGACCACATGGACATACCCTGTCGGGGGGCGCTGCGTTACGGGACCCGTGTGTGGCGGTGCTGGAAGCCGGAAGGCCACGGCTCCCTGAGCCTTGCCGAGGCGATCGAACAGAGTTGCGACGTCTACTTCTACCAGCTGGGCATGAAGCTGGGCCTGGATGCCATGATGGACGGTTCGCACCGGCTCGGCTTCGGCGAACCCACCGGCATCGACCTCCCGCACGAGGTGGCGGGCTACTTCCCCGCGTCGCGCGAATGGTTCGACCGCCGGTACGGGCCGCGAGGGTGGACCGAGTCGGTGGACCTGAACCTGGCCATCGGGCAGGGCGAGAACCAGCAGCCGCTGCTGCGCCAGGTCCTGTTCTACGCGGCCCTGGCCACCGGACGCCGGCCGATCGTGCCCCACCTGCGCCGCAGCCGGGCCCTGGAGCGCCGACGGGTCGACTGGTCCCTGGACCTGCCCGATGCCGAGCGCCGCCAGCTGGTGGATGCGCTGGTGAGCGTGGTCAACGATCCGAAGGGGACGGCCCACGCGTGGCGCCTGGAGCGCTGGACCATGGCCGGCAAGACCGGCACCGCGCAGAACCCCCAGGGCGCGCCGCACTCCTGGTTCGTGGGATTCGCGCCCGCGCAGGACCCCGACATCGTCATCGCGGGGGTGGTGGAGCACGGCCACCCGGACAACGCCGTGTCGCTGGCCGTGCCCTACGTCTCGGCGATCGTCAAGCGTTACCTGGAGGAGATCCACCCGGCGCCGGCCGACAGCGGCGCGGTGCCGGCGGCGGGCGGGTCAGCGCGTTCACCCGGTCCGGCCGCAGGCACCGGGGCCACGCCCGCCGCGGACAGCGAGGGCACCCCGGCCGCAGACACCGGGGCCGCCGGAGGGCGACGGTGAGCGAGGGCGCTCGCTGGCGGGAGCAGGTCGGTGACGTCCAGCTCCTGGGGCTCGCGCTGCTCCTGAGCGCCCTGGGGCTCGCGATGATCTTCTCGGCGGGGCAGGTCGACGTCCCGTCCGTGGCCACGGGCATCTGGCGGCGCCAGCTGCTGTGGCTGGCCATAGCGCTGGCGGGGTTCGTGATCGTCTCGCGGGTCCCGCTCCGCTGGCTCGAGTGGGCTGCCCCGGGCGCCTACGTGGCGGCTCTCGCCCTCCTGTGCATCGTACTGGTCGTGGGCACGGGTCCGGGAGGCACGCGGAGCTGGATCAACCTCGGTCCGGCGCGACTTCAGCCAGCCGAATTCGCCAAGCTGGCCACCATCCTGCTCCTCGCCAGGACCGTGTCGGGCAACGGTACCCCCGCCAGTCGACTGATCGAGCTCTGGAAGCCCGTCCTCGTGGTGCTGGTCCCCATGGTCCTCGTGCTCGCGCAGCCCGACCTGGGCAGCGCCATCATCTTTGGCGTGATCCTCATCGCGGCGCTGTACTGGGCGGGTGTGCCGCTGGCGACGCTGTTCCTCCTGGTCAGCCCGGGCGTCAGCCTGCTGCTTGGCTTCTCGGCGGTCGTGTGGGGCGTGTGGATCGTCGTGCTGGCCGCCTTCCTGTACGTGCACCGGCCGTACCTCAGCGAGTCCCTGGCCGTCCTGGCGGCCAACGTGGCGACGGGTGCGCTGACGCTGCCCCTGTGGTCCAGGCTGGAGCCCTACCAGCAGGACCGGCTGCTCGTCTTCCTGAACCCCGATGCCGATCCCCGGGGCTCGGGCTGGCACCTGGTCCAATCCAAGGTGGCCATCGGCTCGGGCGGACTGCTGGGCCAGGGGTACCTGCACGGCCCGCAGAAGCGCCTCGCCTTCCTTCCCGAGCAGCACACCGACTTCATCTTCTCCGTGGTGGGAGAGGAGCTCGGCTTCATCGGCGTGGTGGTCTTCCTGGCCCTGCTCGGCTGGTTCCTGGGGCGTACCCTCGCCGACGCGCGGGAAGCGCCGAACGAGTTCGGCGGCACGGTCGTCTTCTGCCTGTTCGGCGTGTGGTTCGCACACCTCGTGATCAATGTGGGTATGACCGTGGGGCTCATGCCGATCACGGGTCTCCCGCTCCCGTTCTTGAGCTACGGAGGGAGCTTCCTCGTGTCGGTGTGGGCGGGCCTGGCCATGGTGGAGCGGGTGGCGGCCGAGAGCTCGATGTCGCCCGACGCCCGGCGGGCCGGTTATATTCCGCCGCGCCACTCCCGACTCGCACGAGAGGAACCATGTCCTGGTTCAAGAAGCCGAAGCAGAAGATCACCTCGCAGAAGCGCGAGCTCCCACCGGACGTGTGGGAGAAGTGCGATGGCTGCGGAGAGATCCTCTACAGCGGCCGACTGGCCGAGAATCACCACGTGTGCCCGTCCTGCGGTCATCACTTCCGGATCGGCGCGCTCGCCTACGTGGACCTCCTGCTGGACGAAGGCTTCGAGGAGGAGTTCGACACCGGTCTGCGCTCGGCCGATCCGCTCGGCTTCGTCGACTCGAAGAGCTACCGGGACCGGATCGAGGCGGCCAGCGAGGAAGTGGGACCGGAGGATGCTATCCGGACCGGCTCCGGTCGGGTGGACGGACGGCAGGTGAAGCTGGGGGCGATGGAATTCCGCTTCATCGGCGGCTCCATGGGGTCGGTCGTCGGGGAGAAGATCCGCAGGCTGGCCGAGCGCGCCGTGGACGAGAGAGACCCGCTGATCATCGTGTCGGCCTCGGGTGGGGCCCGTATGCAGGAGGGGATCTACTCGCTGATGCAGATGGCCAAGACGTCGGTCGCCCTCGGTCGTGTCGCCGATGCCGGTCTTCCCTTCCTGAGCATCCTGACGCATCCGACGACCGGCGGCGTCACGGCCAGCTACGCCATGCTGGGGGACGTCATCCTGGCCGAGCCCGGCGCCCTCATCGGCTTCGCGGGGCCCAGAGTGATCCGCGAGACGATCCGCCAGGACCTTCCGGAGGGCTTCCAGCGCTCCGAGTTCCTGCTCGAGCACGGGATGGTGGATCAGATCGTTGCTCGCGGCGAGCTCAAGGAGACGGTGAGCGTCCTCCTCGGCCACATGTGCTGAGCCGTCCCACCGTCCCCGGCGTCCGTACCGTGAGCGCCGTCGAGCAACTCCTCGGCTCCCGTCCCCTCACGACCATGCGCTGGGGGCTCGACCGGACCCGGGACCTCCTGGCCGCCCTGGATCATCCCGAGACCGCCTTCCGGGCCGTCCACGTGGGAGGCACGAACGGGAAGGGCTCGGCGTCCGCCTCGATCGAGGCGGTCCTGCGGGAGAGCGGGCACGTCACCGGCCTGTATACCTCTCCCCACCTGTTCCGCGTCGAGGAGCGGATCCGGGTCTCGGGCCGACCGGCTTCCGCCGATCTCCTCGAGCGCTGCGCCGAACAGCTCCTGCGCGTCTCGGAGGGCTCGAGCGCCACCTACTTCGAGGTGCTCACCGTGCTCGGCTTCCTGGCCTTCGCCGAAGCGGGCGTCGAGTGGGCGGTCGTCGAGGTCGGTCTGGGCGGCCGTCTGGATGCCACCAACGTGCTCTCGCCCGAGGCTTGCGCGCTCACGAGCGTGGCGCTCGAGCATACCGCGTGGCTGGGGGACACTCTCTCCGAGGTCGCCGGAGAGAAGGCGGGCATCTTCAAGCCGGGCGTGCCGGCGGCGCTGGGACCGCTCCCGGACGAGGCGCTGGCGGTCGCCGAGGCGCGGGCCGCGAAGGTGGGTTCCCCGCTCCTCCGGCTCGGGCGGGACGCCACGGTTCGGGACGTCACGGTCGACGGGGCCGGTACGTCCTTCCTCTACACCTCCGCGGCTCGGCCCGGCGGACTCAGGGTGAGGGTCCCGCTCCCCGGGATCCACCAGGCTTTCAACGTGGGGACAGGGCTCCTGGCGCTCGAGGCGCTGCCCCTGTCGCTTTCCGATGAGATCGTGCGGTCCGGCCTGGCCGCGGTTCACTGGAGAGGTCGCTTCGAGATGCTGGAGGGGCCGGGCGGGAGCTGCGTGGTGGACGTGGCCCACAATCCCGCCGGCATCGCGACTCTGCTCGACACGCTGCGGCGCGTCGCCCCCCCTCGGCCCTGGGTGGTCGTGTTCGCGGTCCTGTCGGACAAGGACTGGCGCTCCATGCTGGGGGCGGTGCGCGACGCGGGTCTACAGGCGGTGCTCACGCAGGCGGGGTCGGCACCGGCGGAGCGCCGGTGGGACCCCGCCGCCGCGCACGGCGAGATGCCGGGCACCACGCTGGTGCCGGAGCTCGAGGAGGCGCTGGGGCGGGCTCGCGAACTCGCCGGCCCCGGCACGGTAGTAGTAGCTGGCTCGTGCCACACCGTGGCCGAAGCCCTTGACGCGCTCGACGCCGGCGACTGAGGAACCGAGTCAGGGAGGAAGCCCATGCGATACGACCCGAGGCTGGTGCAGCCGATGCGGGAGGAGCTGACGAGGATCGGCGTGCGGGAGCTGCGCACGCCCGAGGAGGTGGACGAGGTGCTGGGCGCGGGAGAAGGCTCCGTGCTGGTGGTGGTGAACTCGGTGTGTGGGTGCGCCGCCCGTAACGCGAGGCCCGCGGTGACGCTGGCCGCGAGCCACGACGCCCGTCCGGACCGCATGGTCACCGTGTTCGCGGGCATGGACCTCGAGGCGACCGAGCGGGCCCGGTCGTATTTCACCGGCTACCGGCCGTCGTCGCCGTCGCTCGCGCTCCTCAGGGACGGCGAGCTCGTGTTCATGCTCGAACGGCACCAGATCGAGGGACGCGAGGCGGCGGCGATCGCGGCCGACCTCACGGACGCCTTCGACCGCTGGTGTGGTGCCGTGGCCTGACGTCGGCGCGCCCTCCGATTCCCCCGCTCGGGGGCGGTCCAGCCGGCCGGAGGTAGCCTCCGGCCGGCTTTTGCTTGCCGCCCTCGCTCGCCGCCGCCTACATTCGGCGTTCTATGGATATCAGCAGCTTGCCCGGCTTCCGGGAGTTCTTTCCCGAGGACATGGCCCTCCGGCGCCACATCTTCCGCGTGTGGCGGGAGGTGGCGGAACGGTATGGATTCGTGGAGTACGACGGCCCCCCGCTGGAGCCTCTCGAGCTGTACACCCGCAAGTCGGGCGAGGAGATCATCGGTCAACTGTACGCGTTCACGGACCGGGGCGAGCGCGAGGTCGCGCTCCGGCCCGAGATGACTCCGACTTTCGCCCGCATGGTCTCGGCGCGGGCCGCGGCGCTCCCCAAGCCGATCAAGTGGTTCTCGATCCCGCAGCTGTTTCGCTACGAGCGCCCGCAGCGCGGGCGGACGAGGGAGCACTTCCAGCTCAACCTCGACATCGTGGGCGAGGCGGACGTGATCGCGGACGCGGAGCTGGTGGCGGCGGCCGTCGACATGCTTCGGGCGTTCGGGCTCGGCCCGGACGACTTCGTTGCCCGGGTCTCGGATCGGCGGCTCGTGCGGGCCGTTCTGATCCAGTGTGGCGTCCCCGAGGAGGGACTGCTGGACGCCTTCGAGGCGCTCGACAAGGCCGACCGGGAGCCCGAGGCGAAGACGACTGAGAAGCTGGTGGCCGCCGGCGCGGACGGAAAGGGCGCCCGGCGCATCCTGGCTCTCGGCGAGCTGTCGCTGCGCGAGGTGGTCGAGGCCTACGGCGAGGCCAGCGACGTGCTCGAGGCGGCGGGCCGGCTGGAGCGCTTCTTCGGGCACCTGGACGCCTTCGGCCTGGGCGGGTTCGCCGAGTTCGACGCCGGCCTCGTGCGTGGTCTGGCCTACTACACCGGCCTCGTGTTCGAGCTGTGGGATCGGCGCGGCGAGCTACGCGCCATCTGCGGCGGCGGACGCTACGACGACCTGCTGGCCGCCCTCGGCGGCACGGACCTGCCCGCGCTCGGATTCGGCATGGGAGACGTGGTGTTGGGCGAGCTGCTGCGCGAGCGGGATCTCGTGCCCCCGGTGGCTCCGGCGGTCGAGGACTTCGTGGTGTTCGTGTCGGATGCGGAGCGGGACCTGGCGTTGCGCCTGGTCCGAGCGCTGCGCTCCCGGGGACGGAGAGTGGGATTCGACTACAGGGGTCGCAGCGTGGGACGGCAGTTCAAGGCGGCCGATCAGGCGGGAGCCTCGCGTGCCCTGGTGCTCGGCCCCGACGAGTTGGCCCGCGGCGTGGTGGTGGTTCGAAGCATGGAGACGGGGGGCGAGGAGGAGATGCCGCTCTCCCCCCTCCTGGACGAACGGGAGTGACATGGCGGAAGACACACGGCTGACGCCGCAGTCCGAGGACTTCTCGGCGTGGTACAACGAGATCGTGCAGCAGGCCGAGCTGGCCGGGCACTCGCCCGTGCGCGGCTGCATGGTCATTCGTCCGTATGGCTACCGGATCTGGGAGCTGATGCAGGGCGACCTGGACGCGCGCTTCAAGCGTACCGGTCATCAGAACGCCTACTTCCCGCTCTTCCTCCCACAGTCGGCGCTCGAGAAGGAGGCACAGCACGTGGAGGGCTTCGCTCCGGAGACCGCCGTGGTGACCCACGGAGGAGGCAAGGAGCTCGAGGAGCCGCTAATCGTGCGCCCGACGTCCGAGGCGATCATCTGGCCCATCGTGGCCGACTGGATCCAGTCCTACCGGGACCTGCCCATGCTCCTGAACCAGTGGGCCAACGTGGTTCGCTGGGAGCTGAGGACGCGCCCCTTCCTGCGCACGACCGAGTTCCTGTGGCAGGAGGGTCACACGGCGCACGCCACGGCCGAGGAGGCGCTCGAGGAGACGCGGCGCATGCTGGGCGTCTACCGCGCCTTCATGGAGGAGACCATGGCCATGCCGGTCGTGACCGGGGAGAAGACCGCCAGCGAGCGGTTCGCCGGTGCGGAGCGCACCTTCGCGACCGAAGCCCTCATGCGGGACAACCGCGCGCTCCAGGCCGGGACCAGCCACTACCTGGGCCAGAACTTCGCCCGGGCCTTCGGGGTCCAGTTCCAGACGGAACAGGGCGAGCACGACTACGTGTTCAACACCTCGTGGGGCGTGTCCACGCGGCTGGTGGGCGGCCTCATCATGACGCACGGGGATGACCAGGGGCTGGTCGTGCCCCCCCGGCTCGCGCCCCACCAGGTGGTGGTGGTACCGATCTGGAAGGACGAGGACCAGCGCGTACTCGTGCTCGAGGCCGCCGAGCGCCTCTACTCGGTCCTCTCCGGGGAGCTACGGGTCCACGTGGACGCGCGCGACACCCTCAACCCCGGCGCCAAGTTCTACGAGTGGGAGCGCAAGGGCGTGCCGCTCCGCGTCGAGATCGGACCGCGTGACGTGGCCAAGCAGCAGGTAGTGGCCGTGCGCCGTTTCACGCCCGAAGGCGAGGAGCGCAAGCGCTTCCTGGGCGAGGCCGAGGCCATCGCCGCCCTTCCCCGGCTGGTCGACGCGATCCAGGACGAGCTCCTGGAGGCCGCCCTGCAGCGTCGGGAGGCCCACTCGGTACGGGGCCTGGATGACTACGAAGCGTTCCGAGAGCGGATGGAGGGCGAAGGCGGATTCGTGTACGCCGGCTGGTGTGGCTCGGAGGCGTGCGAGGCGAAGGGCAAGGAGGACACGGGCGCCACCATCCGCGTCCTCCCCGACGAAGAGTTTCGCTCCGATCCGTCGCCCCGGCGCTGCCTGGTGTGCGGAGAGATCGCCGCGGACGAGGCCCTGTGGGCCCGGGCCTATTGAAGGGGAGTCGCGCGTGACCGACCGCATTCTCATCCTCGACTACGGGTCCCAGTTCACGCGGCTCATCGCCCGCCGCATTCGGGAACAGCGGGTCTACTGCGAGATCCACGGACCCGACCGCACGCCGGAGTGGGTGCGCGAGTGGGGTCCGGCCGGGATCATCCTTTCGGGCGGTCCGGCCAGCGTCTACGACGAGGGAGTGCCGGACATCGATTCGGGTCTCCTGGAGCTCGACCTCCCGGTGCTGGGCATCTGTTACGGCATGGGGCTCCTGGCACGGTGGGCGGGTGGGCGCGTGGTCGGCGGGGCGCGACGGGAGTACGGGCGCGCCGAGATGGAGATCCGCGATCCCGACCGCCTGTTCAGGGGATTCGGTCCGGGCGAGACGACGACCGTGTGGATGAGTCACGGGGACCACGTCGAGACGGCGCCCGAGGGCTTCGAGGTCCTGGCCGGGACCGAGAGCCTCCCCGTGGCCGCCTTCCGGCACGCGACCCGGGAGATCTACGGTGTCCAGTTCCATCCCGAGGTGGCTCACACGACCCGCGGCGAGGAGATCCTCGAGAACTTCGTGTTCGGCATCTGCGGCTGCGCCGGCGAATGGACCCCGGGCAGCATCGTGGACTCGCGCGTGGAGGCGATCCGGGAGCAGGTGGGCCCGGAGGCGGCCGCGATCTGCGGCCTGTCGGGAGGGGTCGACTCGTCGGTGGCCGCGGCGCTCGTCCACCGCGCGATCGGGGATCGACTCACCTGCATCTTCGTGGACACGGGCTTGCTCCGGAAGGGTGAGCGCGAGTCGGTCCAGCGGGTGTTCGGAGAGCACCTCGGGTTCCGGCTCGAGGTGGTGGACGCCGCGGCGCGCTTCCTGGAGCGCCTGCGCGGCATCGAGGACCCGGAGGAGAAGCGGATCCGCATCGGTCACACCTTCATCGACGTGTTCGAGGAGGCGGCTCGCCGCCACGGTGACGCCCGCTATCTGGTGCAGGGCACGCTGTACCCGGACGTGATCGAGTCCACCTCGGTGAGCGGACCGTCGGCCACGATCAAGTCGCACCACAACGTGGGAGGGCTCCGGCCCGACCACCCGTTCGAGCTCGTCGAGCCGCTACGGGAGCTGTTCAAGGACGAAGTGCGAGCCGTGGGACGGGAGCTGGGACTCCCCGAGGAGATGGTGGGTCGCCACCCCTTCCCGGGCCCCGGTCTGGCGATTCGCATCCTGGGGGAAGTGACCGCCGATCGGCTCGAGACGCTGCGGGCCGCCGACGCCATCTACCTCGAGGAGATCCGGGCCGCGGAGCTGTACGACGAGATCTGGCAGGCGTTCGCCGTGCATCTCCCGGTGCGGTCGGTGGGCGTGATGGGAGACGCGCGCACCTACGAGAACGTGGTCGCCCTGCGGGCCGTGACCAGCCGGGACGGGATGACGGCCGACTGGTACCCGATGCCCTACGAGGTGCTGGGGCGTACCGCGTCCCGCCTGATCAACGAGGTCCCGGGCGTCAACCGGGTGGTGTACGACGTGTCGTCCAAGCCCCCGGCCACGATCGAGTGGGAGTGAGGCCTTCGACCGGGAGGATCCCATGGCCGAGCTGAAGGAGCTGGTCGAGTACCTGGACCGCTACCTGCGCGTGGCGGAGATCCCGGACTACGCCGGAGCCTACAACGGTCTCCAGGTGGCCAGTCGCTCGCCGGTGGACCGGATCGCGGCCGCGGTCGACGCGTGCCAGGAGACGATCGAGGCGGCCGTGGGGCAGGGGGCGCAGCTCCTCGTCGTGCACCACGGGCTGTTCTGGGGCGATCCGCTGCCCGTCACCGGTCGCAGCTACCGGAGGCTCCGCGCCCTGTTCGAGGCCGACCTGGCCGTGTACTCGGCACACCTGCCCCTGGACGTGCACCCGCGCGTGGGCAACAACGTGCTCCTCGCCGGCGCCCTCGGGTTCCCGGTGGAGGGCCGGTTCGGGACGCACGAGGGCCTGGAGGGCCTCGGCGTGTGGACGGCCGCCGACCTGCCGCGGGAGAAGCTCGCCGAGCGGCTGGAAAAGGCCTGCGGCGCGCCTCCGGTCGTCGTTCCGGGCGGTCCGGCCCACGTGCGGCGGCTGGGCATCGTGACCGGAGCGGCCGCCTCGCTCCTCCCGCAGGCACGGGCGGAGGGGCTGGACACCTTCATCACCGGCGAAGGGTCCCACCACACCTACCACGACGCCATGGAGTGGGGGATGAATCTCGTGTACGCGGGGCACTACGCCACCGAGACCTTCGGGGTGCGGGCGCTGGCCGGGCACCTGGCCGAGGAGTACGGCCTCGAGTGGAGCTTCCTGGACAACCCGACCGGGTTGTAGCCCTAGAACACCGAGAACTTCAAGCCTTTGAGGTAGCGCTCGGGGCGCTCGCGGATGTCCTTCGTGAGGAGCGCGATCTCCTCCGACGCCGACTGAATGTTCTCCGCCGCCGCCGTGACCTTGTCATACAGGTTGGCGTCGTTCACGAGCTTGCCCAGCGAGCCCTGTCCGCCGTCGACCTTCTCGAGGATCGACGCCAGGGAGCGGCTCGACGCGTCCAGGCCCTTGCTCGTCTCGTGCAGCCGTCCCGTGAGAGAGTCGATCCGGACGAGCGTCTCCTGGAGCTCGGGTCCCGACGTGGCCCCGGCCAGCTGCGAGGAGGTCTTGTCGAGGCTCTCGATCAGCGACGCCAGGGTCTGGCGCTCGCTGTCGACCAGCCCCCGGAGGTCGTGCATCGTCCCGGACAGGTCCTCGGCGCTGGAGTGCATGGCGGCGATCACGCTGTCGGCCAACAGCCGCTGGGTCCGGTCCAGTACCGACTGCGCGTCCTTCCCGAGCGAGCCGGCCATGGTCTGCAGGTCGGGAGCCGGCACGGCCGCGATCGTGTCGCCCGCCGCCAGGGGTTCCGGGGCCTTGCCGGGCTCCAGGACGAGCGTCTGGGTGCCGAGGAAGCCCGAAGACTGGATCACGGCCTTGCTGTCGCGCGGAAGGGTCACGGTCTGGCTCACCGAGACGTCCAGGACGACGCCGCCCTTCGCCAGCCCCACGTGGTCCACCGACCCCACGTCCACGCCGTGCAGGTAGACGCGGCTTCCGGGCGTCATCTGCTGGGCATTGGGCGTGAACACGGCGAAGGCGAAGCTGCCTCCCCCGATGCCACTCCCGCTGAGCCAGACCACTCCCCAGACGAGCGCGATGATGGACACGAGCACGAGGACGCCGACCTGCACCTCGGCGCCGTGCTGCGTCCTCAGGCCGGGGTCTCTCATGCCACCATTGTGAGGTCGGAGCGGCCGGAAAGAAATCTCTGCACGGCTAGATTCTCGCTGTTCTTCATGTCCTCGGGCGTTCCCAGCGCCTGGATCTTGCCCTCCGCCAGCAGGGCGATCCTGTCACCGAGGAAGAAGGCCGACTCCACGTCGTGCGTGACCACGACGCTGGTGAGGCCGATCTCCTCTTTGAGGCGCGCGATGAGGTCGTTGACGACCGCGGCGTTGACCGGGTCGAGGCCCGTGGTGGGCTCGTCGTAGAGCACGTATTTGCGGCGGCCGACGATCGAGCGCGCGATGGCGACGCGCTTTTGCATGCCTCCCGACAGCTCCGCGGGCAGGAGCCCGAGTACCTCGAGCCCCAGGTTGACGTGCGTGAGGCTCTCCCGCACCCGCCGCGCGCACTCCTCGTGCTCCCGGTCGCAGAGCTCTGCGTCCAGTCCCAGACGGATGTTCTGCGCCACGGTCAGGGAGTCGAACAGGGCCGAGTTCTGGAACACGTAACTGATCTTAGATCGAATGAGGCCGATCTCGCGGCCCCCGGCCCGGGTCACCGACAGGCCATCCACCAGGATGTCGCCCTCGTCGGGGTCGAACAGGCCGACGATGTGCTTGATGAGCACGCTCTTCCCCGTGCCGGACGGACCCATGATGACCAGGGTCTCGCCCTCGCGGACGTCCAGGTCGATCCCGTCCAGCACCTTCTTGCCGTTCAGGACCTTTTTGAGATTCCGGATCTCGATCATGCCGTAGGGTCCTCCGCTGCCCCGAGCCTCACGATACGGCCCGGTAGATGGGCGCCAGCAGGACGTCCAGCACCATGATGGCCACGATGATGGACACCACGGCGTTCGTGGTGGTCCGCCCGACCCCGGCGGCTCCTCCCTGGGCCTGAATGCCGACGTAGCAACCGATGAAGCTGACGGCGAAGCCGAACGCCAGGGCCTTGATCAGTGACAGCACGAGTTGGGCCGAATGGTAGATGGCCCGGGCTCCGTAGACGTACTGGTGCGTCGTCATCGGCAGCAGGGTGATCCCGGTCAGCCAGCCGCTGAAGATCCCGGCCGCGTTGGCCAGGACGACGAGCGGGATCATGACGATGATCCCCGCCAGCACGCGCGGCACGATCAGCTCGAGCACGGGGTCCCGGTTCAGCGTCCGCAGCGCGTCGATCTGGTCGGTGACGCGCATCGTGCCCAGCTCGGCCCCCATTCCCGCCCCTACGCGTCCCGCCAGGATGATGGCGGTCAGCACCGGCCCGAGCTCCGTGATCATGCCGGATACCACGCCCTCGCCCACCACCCACATGGGAAGGGTGGTGAACTGGTATCCCGTCTGCTGGGCGAGGACCGCACCGCTGAGGGCCGCCACCAGGAGCACCAGCCCCAGGCTGTCCACGCCGATCCGCTTGGCCTGGACGAAGGTCTCGTGGAGGTAGCGACGCGGCTGGCCCATGGCCCGCACGGTCGCCGCCATGAGGATCGTGCTGCGGCCGGCGTGGCGCGCCACGCCGATGCCGAGGCGGCCCAGGGCCCGCAGCCAGGCGGGGCCGGGTGCCTCGACGTCGTCTGCGGTCGGCACCCGCTCGTGCCCGTCGCGGAGGGCATCCGCGGCGGGGCTGCCCGTCGGGCTGCTGTCGCCGTCCTCGTTCATCGTGCCTCCGCCGCGGCGGGGATCCACCCGGCGCGGGCCAGGGAGTCGGCCACGGTCCGGATGCGGTTCCACACATCCTTGAGGCGGCTGGGATCGTCCCCGAGCCGGGCCGCGTAGGACAGAAGGGCGCTGTCGGCCACTCCCCAGCGGCGCAGGACGAGGGCGTGAGCCGAATCCCGGCTCAGGTTCGCCGGCCGAGCGTACTCGGCGGGAGCCAGGAGCGAATCAGTCAGCGAGAGTCGGGCCATCACCTGCACGTAGGTGGACTCCGGGAGGACTCCGGGGGCCGCGGAGGACCGACCGCCGCACGCGACCCCGGCGAGCAGCGCCATCAACGCCACGGTCGCCGCGGGCGTCTCGCGACGACGCCGCTCCGGCCCTCGGAGCGGGCGCGCGCGCGAGGCGTCGGTCTCGCTGCTCATCTCTACGATGCGAATCCAGGTTGGAAGCCGCGACGGGACACCGCGCACCCACCGCGCGACGCGGCCGGAACCAATGGGCGATGCCGGGACAGGGTGGAGGCTACCCGCTCGCCGCGCGGGCTGTCAAGCCAGCCGGCGCCGACGGGGCGCCTCCCGGCGTCCCTCCGACTGCCGGCCCGGCGGCATCCCGGCGGCGTTCCGGAGACCTGCCGATCTGACATGGAGGCGGGGCCGGCGAGCGGCAGGCCACGCCTGATCGGCGTGACTCTCCCGTCGAGGTGCCCTTTCGGCCTCTCCCCGGAGGGCCTTCGAGGGCACGTGTCTTGCCCCTCCTCGGGTACCGTGAGCGGCCGGCGGTGGCGGTCCGAGAGGGCCTGCGCCCCGGCCACCCGAAGGTGGGCCAAGCCCCGGAGGCCAGCATGGACGAGGAGCGCACGGAGGCGCCGGACGTCGAGACCGGCGAGCAGGAAGCGGCCGCCGAAGCGGAAGCGGAGGGCGACGGCCGCAGCCGGAAGTCCCGGAGTGCATGGAGCGAGGCGTTCTCGGACATGCAGCAGGTGGTCGAGGACGTGATCGAAGGCGTGCGACAGTTTCCGCCGGTCTCGGCGCGAGGCCCCCGGCTGGATCTGGTGCGGACCGGAGATCGCGGCTACCGCGTCTACGTCGACCTCCCTGGCGTCGATCGGGGGGCGGTGGACGTCACCACGGTGGCAGACGAGCTGGTCGTGTCGGGCGAGCGGGAGCAGCCGGCCCTGCCCGAGGGCTCGGAGGTCCTGCGCGCGGAGCGCTCGCACGGGCGCTTCCGTCGGTCCCTCCGTCTGCCCGCGGACGTGGACGTGGACGCGATCCGCGCCCGGCTCGTCGAGGGCGTGCTGGAGATCTCCCTGCCACGCAAGGGAACGGTCGAGTCCCGCGCGGTCGAGATCGAGTGATGCCGGGCGTGGGCCGGGAGTCCATCCAGATCCGAGCACACCGGGGAGCTGAGCAATGATCTCGTTCGATCGACTGACGGTCCGGGCCCGAGAGGCCGTGCAGGAGTCCGGGGAGCTGGCGCGGCTCCGAGAGAACCCGGCCGTCGAAGACGTGCATCTCCTCGCCGCGCTCCTGGCCCAGGAGGAGGGGGTCGTCGGGCCGATCCTGGAGCGGGCGGGGGCGCGCCTCGCATCGCTGCGAAAGTCGGTCGACGAGGCCCTGGGACGGCTCCCGGTGCAGAGCGGGTCGAGCCCCCAGATCAGCCGCGAGCTGTCCCGCGTGCTGGACGAGGCCGACGAGGCGGCGCGCGGGATGGAGGACGCCTATGTCTCGACCGAGCATCTCCTCCTGGCGCTGGCCGGCCGCAAGGCGAGCACCACATCCGATCTTCTCGAGTCGGCCGGCGCGGACCCCGACGCGCTGCGGAAGGCGGTCGCGGAGGTGCGGGGCCCGCACCGGGTGACCGACCAGGATCCCGAGGGGAAGTACCGGGCGCTGGAGCGGTACGGCATCGATCTCACCGCCCGGGCGGCGTCCGGCAAGCTGGATCCCGTCATCGGCCGGGACGCGGAGATCCGTCGGGTCATGCAGGTGCTGACCCGGCGCACCAAGAACAATCCCGTCCTCATCGGGGAGGCGGGCGTCGGCAAGACGGCGATCGTCGAGGGGCTCGCCCAGAGGATCGTCGAGGGCGACGTGCCCGAGTCGCTCCGCGAACAAGCGGCTCGTGCAGCTCGACATCGCCGCCATGCTCGCCGGCGCCAAGTACCGCGGCGAGTTTGAAGAGCGCTTCAAGGCCGCCCTCAAGGAGATCACCGAGTCCGGTGGACGCTACATCGTGTTCATCGACGAGATGCACACGATCGTAGGGGCGGGTTCGGCCGAGGGAGCGGTGGACGCCGGCAACATGCTCAAGCCGCCGCTGGCCCGGGGTGAGCTCCGCATGATCGGAGCGACCACGCTCGACGAGTACCGCCAGAATATCGAGAAGGACCCGGCCCTGGAGCGCCGCTTCCAGCCCGTGTTCGTGCCCGAGCCGTCCGTCGACGAGACGCTGGCCATCCTCCGCGGGCTCAAGGAGCGATACGAGGTCCATCACGGCGTGCGCATCACCGACCCGGCCCTGGTGGCCGCGGCCAGGCTGTCGGACCGCTACATCGGGGGCCGGTTCCTGCCGGACAAGGCCATCGACCTCGTGGACGAAGCGGCTTCCCGCCTGAGGATCGAGATCGACTCCATGCCCGAGGAGATCGACGAGGTCGACCGCCGCGTCACCCAGCTCGAGATCGAGCGCGAGGCCCTGCGCGGAGAGGAGGACCCGAAGAGCCGCGGGCGGCTCGAGGCCCTCGAGGCCGAGCTGTCCGAGCTCCGGGAGCGGCTGGCCGGCATGAAGGCCAGGTGGATGGCAGAGAAGGAAGCCATCGAGCGCGTGCGCGATTTCAAGCGGCAGATCGAGGAGCTCACCATCGAATCCGAGCAGGCCCGCCGGGAGGGAGATCTCCAGCGCACCGCCGAGATCACCCACGGACGCATTCCGTCGGCGCGGCGCGAGCTCGGGAGCGCCGAGGAGAGGCTCGGGGAGCTGCAGTCGGACACGGCCTTTCTGACCGAGGAGGTCGGGCCCCAGGACATCGCCGAGGTGGTGGCCGCGTGGACGGGGATCCCGGTCTCGCGGATGCTGGAGTCCGAGCGCGAGCGGCTCGCGCACCTCGAGGATCACCTGCACGAGCGCGTGGTGGACCAGAAGGAGGCCATCGCGGCCGTGGCCAACGCGGTCCGGCGAAGCCGCGCCGGCCTCCAGGATCCCGACCGGCCGATCGGGAGCTTCATCTTCCTGGGCCCGACCGGGGTGGGGAAGACCGAGACCGCTCGCGCCCTGGCCGAGTTCCTGTTCGACGATGAGGACGCGATGGTGCGCCTCGACATGTCGGAGTACATGGAGCGACACGCCGTGGCCCGCCTCATCGGCGCCCCACCCGGCTACGTCGGCTACGAGGAGGGGGGACAGCTCACCGAGCGGGTCCGACGCCGCCCCTACAGCGTGATCCTGTTCGACGAGATCGAGAAGGCGCACCCGGACGCGTTCAACGTCCTCCTGCAGATCCTGGACGACGGCCGGCTGACGGACGGGCAGGGCCGGACCGTGGATTTCCGCAACACGGTCCTCATCATGACGAGCAACATCGGGAGCGACGCCATTCTCGACGCGGCCCGGCGCGGAGACGACTGGGAGGCGGTGACTCGCCGCGTTCGCGAGCGCCTGCACGACCACTTCAAGCCCGAGTTCCTCAACCGCGTGGATGACATCCTGGTGTATCGTCCCCTGGGCCGGGAGGATCTCGACAGGATCGTCGAGCTGCTCCTGGAGCGGGTGAACGAGCGCCTCGCCGAACGTGAGGTGGCGCTCGAAGTGAGCGAGCCGGCCCGTCGTCGCCTGACCGAGGAGGGCTACGACCCGGCCTTCGGTGCCCGTCCGCTCAAGCGGGTCATCCAGCGGCGCATCGAGAACCCGCTGGCCCTGGCCTTCCTCGAGGGCGAGTTCGAGGACGGCGACACGATTCGGGTGGACGTGGCGGGGCCCGACCAGGAGGATCTCCGGTTCGAACGGGTGGAAAGGTCGGCGGCGGTCGGGGCGGCGTCGGGCGCGGCTCCGGCTTGACCCGAGCATCCCGTCCGCCTACATCCTGCCGGGGGCGGCTCCCGCCGGGTCGCCTCCCCGATCCCCCAGCCCGGATGGGAGCCAGCGTGGAGAGTCGAGCCCGAGCTCGTCGGATGCTGCGAGCCGGGGCCGTCGCGTGCGGCCTCGCGGTGTGGGCCTCGTGCGCCAGCTCGGGTCGCGTGCTGAGCGCGCCCCGTAGCCAGTACGGCTCGATGACGCCCGAGCAGACCGTGCATGCCTTCCTGGATGCGGCCCAGTCGAAGGACTACGAGCGCATGGGGCAGCAGTTCGGGACCCACAAGGGGCCGGCCGAGCTCACGCTGGGCGTGAGGGACGTCGAGCAGCGCATGGTCGTGCTGGCCGCCTTCCTGGAGCACTCGGGCTACGACGTCAAGGCCGCCCATCAGGCGTTGCTGGAGCCCTACGAACACCGCCTGCTGGTGACCATGACGGGCACCAGCCGCGGGACCGTGACGTTGCCGTTCATCACCGTTTCGACGGAGAACGGCCGCTGGTTCCTCGAGAAGATCGACCTGAGCTCTCTCACCCGCGAAGGCCAGCCCTGACGGGGTCCCCGTACCCGTCCGCCAGCTGGACGGGCGCCCCCCCCGGCCGGGATGGACCGGAACCGCCCCACGCGCTTCAGGGACCTCACCGGCACGACGTCCTCGAACAGGGGATAGTCGGGAAATCCGCCGCTGGCGGCGAATGCCCGGCGCCGCGCGCAGATGACCTGGTCTCCCGTGGCGGTGCGCCACCGGCGGGACGTCGTCGCGATGCGATCCCCGGCCGGGAGGGGCCCGCACCACCGTGGCCATCCGCTCGGCCTCCCGCACGGTCCCGTCCGTGCCGCCTCCGTCCGCCACGATGAGCTCCGCCGCGTCGCCGAACGCAGGGTGTGTCGCCCGGTCCGTCCCCCTCGTCGAGCGTGGGCCCGGTGATCGAGAGCGACCTCGTCACGGGCTCTCGGCGCGCGGATCCGGCTCGGCCTCGACCATCTCCAGCAGGACGCCGCCCGTGGACCGTGGGTGCAGGAAGGCTACCCGGCGCCCGCCGGCGCCGACGCGGATCCCGGGGGGCAGGGGCTCGGCGCCGCGGTCGGCGGCCCCGGCGAGGGCGGCGTCCAGGTCGTCGACGACCAGGCATACGTGGTGGAGGCCGGGCCCGCGGCGCTCGAGGAAACGGGCCACGGGGCTGTCGGCAGCCGTGGGCTCGAGGAGCTCGACCCGTCCCGCTCCCTCGCCGAAGAAGGCCACACGGACGCCCTCGGACTCGACCACCTCGCGACCGGAGGGTGGCGTGCCTAGCAGCGCCTCGTAAAGGGGTACGCTATCCGACAGCGCGTTGACCGCGATGCCGACGTGATCGACCTTGCTCATGCGCTCCTCTCCCGCTCCGGGCTCGTCGCCGCGATCGGGCTCCCCCGGATCGGCGAACATTCGGTGGCACCAGCGGTAATGTGAGAGGGTGACACGACCGGCGCACGGGGGAGACGCGGGTGACGGGAGCGCAGGGCCGCCCGACCGGGGCGGTCCGCCGGTCGCACTATCGGATACGGTCGAGCGGTTTCAACGAATCATCGAAGACGAGGACGAGCGATGAGTGCGGACGCGGGGCTGATCGAGCTGACGGACGACAACTTCGAGACGGAGATCGAGGGCGCCGCTGGACTGGCTCTGGTGGACTTCTGGGCCGAATGGTGCGGGCCGTGCCGGATGGTGAGCCCCATCGTCGAGGAGCTGGCCGAGGAGTATGCGGGGCGCATGAAGGTCGGCAAGATGGACGTGGACGAGAACCAGAGGACGACCCAGCGGTTCCAGATCCGCTCCATTCCGAGCATCCTGTTCTTCAAGGACGGGGCGCACGTGGACACGGTCGTGGGCGCGGTGCCCAAGGCCGCCCTGGAGCGCAAGATCAAGGAGCACGTCTGAGGGCGCGCCGGCCGCCCCGGACGAAGGGGCGGGACACCGGCCGGGACACCGGGCCGGCGACCCGGGGAGAGACGCCTCCCGGTCCCTCGGGGACCGGGAGGCGTTCTGCTGGAGGGGCCCGGGACCCGGCCTGAAGGCGGAACGAGGAGGTATGGAGAGCGCCCTGTACGTGGTCGGGACACCGATCGGCAACCTGGAGGACCTCGGCCGCCGCGCCGCGACGGTGCTGGCCGGCGTCGATCGCGTGTACGCTGAGGACACGCGGCACACGGGACGGTTGCTCGCCGCGGCCGGCATCGACGCGGAGCTCCGCTCCCTGCACGAACACAACGAGGCGTCCCGGTGTTCGGAGGTCGTGGACCTCCTCCTCGGCGGACGCAGCGCCGCCGTCGTGTCGGATGCCGGCACGCCGGTCATCTCGGATCCGGGGAGCCGGGTCGTGCAGGCCGTGCTGGCCGCCGGCCTGCCGGTCCGAACCGTGCCGGGGCCGTCGGCACCCGCCGCCGCCCTGTCGGTCTCGGGCTTCCCGGCGGATCGCTATCTGTTCCTCGGATTTCCCCCACGCTCCGGCGGGGAGCGGGAGGAGTGGCTCGCGCGCCTCTCGGAGAGCCCGGTGACCGTGGTGGCGTTCGAGTCGCCCCGACGGGTCGCTGAGCTGGCCGCGGACCTGGTGCGATCCGGACTCGGCGAGCGCCGGTGCGTGCTGTGCCGCGAGCTCACGAAGCTGCACGAGGAAGTGTCGTCCGGGACGGTCGCCGAGCTGGCCGATCGTCTGGCGGGCACGGAGGTCCGGGGCGAGGTGACGCTGGTCATCGAGGCGGGAGCCTCCCCCGACTGGAGGGACCGACTCGGCGACATCCGAGAGGAAGCCTGCCGCCGGATCGAAGCGGGTGACAGCACTCGGGACGTGGCCACGCACCTGCAGGAGCGCTTCCGGATGCCGCGGAACGAGGCGTACGCGCTGGCCCTGGACGCCGGGACCGGCGGGACGTGAGAGACCCGCATCCGCCGAGGGCCGAGCGCGAGCGCCACGACCGCCGCGTGATGGCCGTCGGCCTGGCCGTCTCCCTGCTGGTCCACGTGGTGGCGGTGCTCTTCCTCTCCCGTCAGCTGGCGCTCCCCTCGATGCACTATGCCCCGACCTCGCGCCGGGCTCCGTCCTTCGAGGGGATCCGGGCGCTCCAGCTCCAGGTGCCCCCGGCCGCCTCGGGGCCGACCGGCCAGCCGGCGCGTCCCGAGAGCCCCGAGGGACCCGAGACCGGCGCCTCGCCCCGAACGTCCGAGAATCGGGGCGCCGTCCGTGTGGAGAAGGGCGGACGTCTCACCAACGGCGAGAAGCTGCAGCCACGTCCCGGCGACCTGAGGGTGTGGCAGGGCATCCGGGCGGAGGAGCTCCCGCCGCGCACCCTCGCCGAGCTGGCGCGAGCGGACAGCGCCGTGCGCGCCATCCTCGGAGGCTACCTGGACAGCCTCGCCCTGAGCGCGGAGGCCAGGAAGCGGGCGAGCGAGTGGCTCATCCACAAGGGCGACAAGAGCTGGGGCATCGCGTCCGACGGGCTCCACCTGGGCAAGATCGTCATCCCGATCCCGTTCGGGCAGCTGTTCCAGCCCTACGGCGACAAGGCGAGGGAACTGGAGCAGCAGGTCCGGGACCTGGAGATCATCCGCTTCCAGGACGCGCTGCAGGAGGCTCGCAAGGTCCAGCAGGAGCGCGAGAAGGCGATGGTGAAACGGGCGCGCGACGAGGCAGGGAAGCCGTCGGCCGACTCCGGCGGCTCGCCGCGGGACACGACGGGCGGGGGCGGGCGGTGACGACCCCGCCTCCGAGGAGCCGGGGGACCGGGCCCGGCGGCTCCAGCCCGCGCCGCGGCGCGACGTTGCTCCGCTCGCGGGCCGCCCGTTAGACTCAGCGTTCGCCGCGCGCGGGGCGCCCTCCATGCTCTCGGAGGCCGCTCGCGCCGCGAGAGCCCCGGCAGCGCAATCCGAGGAATGAGCCTCCGGTGACACACGAGCTCGAAGCACGGTACGATCCAACGGACCTCGAGGGCCGTCTCTACCGGAGATGGGCCTCCGAGGGCTACTTCCACGTGGAGGCCTCCGAGGCGGAGGACCCCTACGTCATCGTGATCCCTCCGCCCAACGTGACCGCGGCCCTCCACATGGGTCACGGCCTCAACAACACGATCCAGGACGTGCTGATCCGGGCGCGGCGCATGCAGGGTCGCCACGCGCTGTGGGTTCCGGGAACGGACCACGCTGGCATCGCCACCCAGAACGTGGTGGAGCGCCAGCTCGCCGAGGAGGGTCTCACACGCTGGGACCTGGGCCGGGACGCGTTCGTGGAGCGCGTGTGGGCGTGGGTCGAGGAGTACGGGACCCGCATCATAGAGCAGCTCAAGGCCATCGGCTGCTCGTGCGACTGGCAGCGCACGCGCTTTACGCTGGACGAGGGCCTGTCGCGCGCCGTTCGCGAGGTGTTCGTCTCGCTGTACGAGAAGGGCCTCGTGTACCGGGGCCAGTACATCATCAACTGGTGCCCGCGGTGTGGAACGGCGCTCTCCAACGAGGAAGCCGAGCACCGGGAGCAGCCCGGCAAGCTCTGGCACATCGCCTATCCCCTGGAGGATGAGCCCGGGCGCACGGTCATCGTGGCCACCACCCGTCCGGAGACGATGCTCGGGGACACCGGGCTGGCCGTGCACCCGGACGACGAGCGCCATGCGGACCTGATAGGACGCACGGCGATCCTCCCCCTGGTCGGACGAAGGCTGCCGATCGTGGCCGACGAGTACGTCGACCCGGAATTCGGCACGGGTGTTCTCAAGGTGACGCCGGCCCACGATCCGAACGACTTCGAGATCGGCCGCCGGCACGACCTCCCGTTGGTGGACGCCATGACGGACCAGGCCACCATGTCCGACGAGGTTCCAGAGGCATTCCGGGGATTGGACCGGTTCGCGGCCCGGGAGGCCATCGTGGCGGCCCTCGAGGAGGCGGGCGACCTGGTACGGGTCGAGGACCACGTCCACTCGGTGGGCCGCTGCTATCGGTGCGACACGATCGTCGAGCACCGGCTCAGCCTGCAGTGGTTCGTGAAGATGGAGCCGCTGGCTCGTCCGGCCCTCGAGGCCTACCGGGATGGGCGCCTGCACTTCCACCCGGAGCGCTACGGCCAGATCTACGAGCACTGGATGGAGAACATCCGGGACTGGTGCATCAGTCGTCAGCTGTGGTGGGGTCACCGCATCCCGGTCTGGTACTGCCAGAACGAGGCGTGCGGGGCCGAGGTCGTGGTCCGCGAGGACCCGGAGGTGTGTCCGGAGTGCGGGGGGGCGCTGGAGCGGGATCCCGACGTGCTCGACACGTGGTTCAGCTCGTGGCTGTGGCCCTTCAGCACGCTGGGCTGGCCCGAGGAGACACCGGACCTGCAGGCCTTCTACCCGACCGACACCCTGGTGACGGCGGCGGACATCCTGTTCTTCTGGGTGGCCCGTATGGTCATGGCCGGCCTGGAGTTCATGGGCGACCTTCCGTTCACGGACGTGGTCATCAACGGCACGGTCCGCGACCACCTGGGGCGCCGCATGTCCAAGTCGCTCGGCAACGGGATCGATCCGCTCGAGGTGGTGGAGCGGTTCGGCGCCGACGCCCTCCGCTTCACGCTGCTCCAGGGCGCGGCCCTCGGCACGGACCTGCAGCTGGATTACGAGGACCTCGATGCCGCCTTCCAGGTGGGCCGCAACTTCGCGAACAAGATCTGGAACGCAGTGCGCTTCGCCCTCCCGCACCTGGAGCCGTCCGACCGCACCGGCTCGGGCGCGCCGGAGCTCGAGCTGGCCGATCGGTGGATCCTGAGCCGGGCGCGGGCCGCGGCCAGCGGGACGAGCGCCGCCCTCGACGATTTCCGGCTCCACCAGGTGGCGGGCGTCACGTATCACTTCGTGTGGGACGAGTTCTGCGACTGGTACCTCGAGCTGGCCAAGACGCGGCTGGCGGGGGAGCGCGGCGAGGAGAGCCGCCGGGCGGCCGCCTGGACGCTGCGCCAGGTGCTCGAGACCTGGCTGCGGCTCCTCCACCCCGTGATGCCGTTCATCACCGAGGAGCTCTACCTCAAACTCCCGGGCGTGGACGCGGGGGCCACCCTGATGCTGGGGCCGTGGCCCGCTCCCCCCGCCGAGTGGGAGGAGCCGGACGCCGAGGCGGCCGTGGGCGAGCTGCAGGAGTTGATCTCCACGCTTCGGAACGTGCGCGCCGAGTATAACATCGATCCGAATCGGGAGCTGGCCGTCCACCTTGATTCGGTGTCGCCCGACCTAGAGCGGGCCCTCGAAGCCGAGGAGGACGGGCTCCTGCGCCTGGCGCGGGTGGAAGCCGTCCGTCGAGGACAGGGCGTCGCCGGCGAGGCCGGGGCGCACGCCGTCCTGCGCTCGGGCACGGAGCTGTTCGTACCGCTGGCCGACGTCATCGACCTCGCCCGCGAGCGGGAACGGATCGAGGAAGAGCTCGACCGCCTGGGGAGTCTGCTCGACGCGTCGCGGAAGCGCCTCGCGAACCAGGACTTCCTGCACAAGGCGCCCGAAGAGGTCGTCCAGCGCGAGCGCGACAAGGCCCGGTCTTTGGAGGAGCAGCGGGAGCGGCTGCAGGCCAAGCGGCGGGTGCTGTCCGGGTCCGGGGGATCGTCGTGAGACGATTCGGCGGGGCCGGACTCGCGCTGCGTCGCGGGGTCGGTCTCGCCGCGCTCCTGTTCCTGGCCGGTTGCGCCAAGGAGGAGGCGCCGCCCGGCGCCCTCCCGGACACTCGTCCGCCCCAGGTGTCCCGCATCGAGCCCGGCAACGACTCCATCGTGCCCGGCTTCGACGGCGACCTTCACATCGTGTTCAACGAGCCCATCAAACCTCCGCAGGACCTGTCGCGGACGTTGCTGGGCTCGCCCGCCTACCGCTACGAAGTCGGGAGCGGGTTCTCGGATCTCAAGATCCATCCGGCCGGCGGCTGGCGGGCCGGCGCCGTGTACGTCATCGAGATCCCGGCCGGCATCCCGGACCTGCTCGGGAACCGGACGACCACGCCCATCCGGGTGGTGTTCTCCACCGGGGCTCCCATCACGGACACCCGGGCCGCGGGGACCCTGCTGGATCGAGTGAGCGGACAGGGCGTGCAGGGGGCACGCGTCCTGTTCGAGCACCCACCCGACACCATCCCCTACTCGGCCGTGTCCGACACGGGCGGGAGGTTCGCTCTCTCCTCCCTCCCGACGGGGGACTATCGGGTCTATGGCTTCCGGGACCTGAACGGGGACATGCGGCTCCAGCGCCGGCTCGAGTCGTACGACAGCGCGGCCTTCGACCTGCCCGACTCCACCTCCACCGTCGATCTCACGCTGCGTCTCACCGAGCCGGACAGCACGCCTCCCCGCCTCCTGGTGGCCACGGCCCTCGACAGCCAGACGGTCGAGCTGCGCTTCGACGACTACCTCGATCCCGACCAGCGCTTCGACTCTGTGCGGGTGGCGATCCGCGACACCGTCACGGGCGCGTCCTGGCCGGTGTCGGGAGTGGAGCCGGAGACGGTCGGCGGGAGGAGCGCGGTCGGAGGTCGAGGACCCTCCGCCGCCGGAGCGCCGGCCGATACGGCGCGCCCGGCAGCCGCCGACACGGCCGGGCGCTCACCGGCGGACTCGGCCGGGTCGCCTGGTGAGCCCACGCGCCCGGAGAGCGCGGACACGGCCGGCCGTCCGGCGCCCGATACGACGCCCCCGGTCTCCCTCGACACGACGGGAGCGCGCGCTGCCGGCACGGGACCACGCCGGGGCACGCCCGCCACCGGCACATCGGCGCTCCCGGTGCAGAAGCTCCTGGCGCGGCTGGGACGTCCGCTGGCGCCGGGCGCCTACCGGGTCACGGTGGAGGCGGTCCGGAACCTGCGCGACCTTTCCGGAGGGGGCGACACGCTGTTCGTGTATCCGGCGTCCGACACGGCCGGCCGGGTGGGAGGCGGACGATGAGGCCCGATCCCGAAGCGGCTCGGCAGCACGAGCGGGCGGCCGATCCCCGGCGCCGACTCCCGGCGGTGGACCGTCTCCTCGACTTGCCGGGGCCCTCGGCCTGGACGGCGCGCAGCGGACGGGACGAGGTCGTGCGCGCTCTGCGTGCCGGCCTGGATCGGGTCCGGGCCGAGCTCTCGTCCGGCAGCCTCGGGTCCGGGAACCCGACGGAGAGGATTCTCGCGGCGGCCGAGGCGTGGCTCGAAGCGCGGAGCCGACCGTCGCTGGACAGGGTCCTGAACGGGACCGGGGTCGTCTTGCATACGAACCTGGGACGGGCACCGCTGGCCGCGGCCGCGCTCGAGGCCATGGAGCGCGTGGGGCGCGGCTACTCCAACCTCGAATATGATCTCGAGGCGGGCGAGCGCGGGAGCCGCTACGAGCACTGCACGGCGCTGTTGCGCGAGCTCACGGGGGCGGAGGCCGCCCTCGTCGTCAACAACAACGCCGCCGCGGTCGCCCTGACCGTGAACGAGATGGCGGCCGGGGGCGAGGTCGTGGTCTCGAGGGGCGAGCTCGTCGAGATTGGCGGCTCCTTCCGGGTGCCCGACATCGTGGCCCGCGCCGGAGCTCGCCTCCGGGAGGTGGGGACGACGAACCGCACCCGGGCCGAAGACTACCGCCGGGCGCTCGGGCCCGGCACGGGCCTGATCCTCAAAGTGCACCCGTCCAACTACAGGGTCGAAGGATTCGTCGAGAGCGTCGAGCTCGCGGAGCTCGTCGCGCTGGGACGGGCCGGCGGCGTCCCGGTGGTCCACGATCTCGGCTCTGGCCTGCTTCGACCGGAGCTCCTCCCGGGATTCCCCGCCGAGCCCACACCCGGAGCTTCCCTCGAGGCCGGGGCCGACCTGGTGACCTGGAGCGGAGACAAGCTCCTCGGCGGCCCGCAGGCCGGGGTCATCGTCGGCCGGCGCCAGGCCGTGGACCGACTGCGCGGGAACCCGCTTCTGCGCGCCTTCAGGGTGGACAGGACCACGCTGGCCGCGCTCGAGGCCACACTCCGGCTGTACCGTGACCCGGCGAAGGCCGTGCGGGAGATCCCGGCGCTCCGGATGCTGACCGAGGACGTGACGTCCGTTCGGGAGCGGGCGCGGGGCGCCCTCGAGGGCCTCGATGCCCCCGGCTCGGTCCGGGTCGCGTTGAGGGACGTGACCTCGCTGGTCGGCGGCGGCTCGTTTCCTGGCTTCGAGCTCCCATCGGCGGGCTGGGAGGTGTCCGGCGTGGACGCGGGCGCGGTGGACGCCGCCTGCCGGAACGCGCGTCCGCCCCTGGTGGGCCGGGTGCGGGAGGGGAGGTTCCGCGTCGACTTCCGCACGATCCTCCCCGGCGAGGAGTGGCTGGTCCGGGACGTGCTCACGGCGGCCCTCGCCGAGGCGCAGGACACGTGAGGGAACGAACGGGGTGCGGCAATTGAGGTACTCGGCGGCGTTCCTGGATCGCGACGGCACGCTCATCCGTGACCGCGGCTACCTGGGCGATCCGGCCGGCGTCGAGCTCCTGCCCGGGGCGGCCCGTGCGGTGGCCCTGCTCAACGCCCGTGCGATTCCCGTGTACGTGGTCACGAACCAGTCGGGCATCGGGCGCGGGCTCTATACGGAGGCCGACTTCTGGGTCGTACACGACGAGATGGAGCGGCAGTTGGCCCTGAGAGGCTCGGCGCTGGACGGCGTGGCATTCTGCCCCCACGATCCGCGCGGCGGGAGCGCCTGTGCGTGCCGCAAGCCCGGCCTCGCGCTCTACCGGGAGCTGGCCGAGCGCCGCGGGATCCGACTGGCGGAGGCCCTGTTCGTGGGCGACCGCCCGCACGATGTCCTGCCGGCCGAGCGGACGGGCGGCACGGGGTTCATGGTGCGGACCGGTCCGGGCGACGAATCCGGGGAGGTTCCGGACTCGGTGGAGGTGGTGGAGGACCTGTGGGAAGCCGTGACGAGGGCGCTCGGCCCGGGAGGCGGAGACGACGATGAGCGGTGAGGGAACCGGGTCGAGCCGATCCGGCCCCGCCAGGCTGGCGGTGCTGGCTTCGGGCTCGGGAACCAACCTCCAGGCCCTCCTCGACCGGTTCGGCGACGATGGGGATCCGTCCGGCATGGTGGCGGCTGTGATCGCCAGCTCCGAGCGCGCCGGCGCCCTCGAGCGAGCGCGGCGCTCCGGCGTGCCGGGCCACGTGCTGGACGCGGTGGACGCGGGGACCGACTCGGAGCGCATCGGCGCGCTTCTGGATGCGTGCCGGGCGGACCTGGTCGTGCTCGCGGGCTACCTGCGCATGGTACCGGCGACGGTCGTCCGTGCCTACCGGGGCCGGATGGTCAACGTCCATCCGGCGCTGTTGCCGGGCTTCGGTGGGCAGGGCATGTACGGCCAGCGCGTCCATCGTGCCGTCCTGGAAGCGGGGGTGCGGGTCACCGGCGTGACCGTGCACTTCGTGGACGAGCACTACGACCGGGGACCGATCATCGCCCAGTGGCCGGTGCCGGTGCTCGAAGCCGACGATCCGGAGACCCTGGCGGCGCGGGTCCTGCGCGTGGAGCATCGGGTGCTGCCGGAGGTCGTGTCCGCGCTGGCGCGCGGAGTGGTGAGGCTGGAAGACGGTCGGTGTCGCTGGACCCGGCCGTGGTTCGTCTCCGAGCGCTTCATCGGCGGCGGAGACGGGCCCGCAGAGTGAGACCAACGTCCTATTCCACATGATATGGGGAGCCACATGCCGATCGCGCTGCTGAGCGTGTCAGACAAGCGGGGGATCGTGGAGTTCGGCCGGTCGCTTCAGGGCCGCGGGTGGGAGATCGTGTCCACCGGAGGGACGGCGCGAGCCCTCAGGGGCGGAGACGTCCCCGTGACGGAGATCGGGGAATTCACGGGCTTCCCGGAGCTCATGGGGGGACGAGTGAAGACCCTGCACCCGGCCGTGCACGCCGGCATCCTCGCCAGGCGGTCGGTGGCCTCGGACATGGAGGAACTTCGGAAACACGAGCTCTCTCCCATCGACCTGGTCGCGGTCAACCTGTATCCCTTCCGTGAGACCGTCGCCCGCCCCAGCGTCTCGGAGGCGGACGCCCTCGGCCAGATCGACATCGGTGGGCCGACCCTCCTGCGGGCCGCGGCCAAGAACCACGCGTTCGTGTGGGTGGTGTGCGATCCGGACGACTACGACACGGTCCTGAGCGCCATGCAGGCCGAGGACGATCCCGGTCTCCGTCGTCGTCTGGCCGCGAAGGTCTTTCTTCACACCGCGGCCTACGATGCCGCCATCGCCGGGCATCTGGAGGAGCGGACGTCGGACGCCGGGGTCGGAACCCTGCCTGCCGAGCTCCTGTGGCCGCTGGAGCGCGTCCAATCGCTGCGGTACGGGGAGAACCCCGACCAGGCGGCGGCATTCTATCGGGACCCGTCGGTTCCGCCATGGGGCGTTCCCGGACTCAAGCAGCTCCAGGGCAAGGAGCTGTCCTACAACAACCTGCTCGACGTGGACGGCGCGCTCCTGGCCCTGGGTCCCTTCCTCGGGGATGGGGAGGTGGCGGCGTGTGCCATTCTCAAGCACACGACGCCGTGTGGACTCGCGGTGGGCCGCACGTGCGCCGAAGCGTTCGAAAAGGCACGGGCCTGCGACCCGATGTCGGCGTTCGGCTCCACCGTGGCCTTCAGTCAGCCGGTGACCGAAGCTGCGGCCGAGGCCATGTCGGACCTGTTCGTGGAGTGCGTCGTCGCGCCGGGGTACGCGGGGGCCGCCCTCCGGCTCCTGCAGGGGAAGTCCAACCTGCGGATCCTCGAGCCCGAGGAGGGGGTCGAATTCGGTGTTCCGACCGGCCACGTCCGTTCCGGCCTCGACGCGCGGGGGGTGCGTGGCGGACTCCTGGTCCAGACGGCGCCGGCGCCGGTGGACCCGAGAGCGGTGGCCCGGAGCGAAGGTACCGAGGTTCCGACGCGACGTCAGCCATCGGAGGGCGAGCGGGCCGACCTCGGGTTCGCCTGGGCGGCCGTGCAGTCGGTCAAGTCGAACGCCATCCTGCTCGCGCGTGACGGTGCCACGATCGGCATCGGGGCGGGGCAGATGAGCCGCGTGGACGCCGTGAAGATCGCCGTCCGCAAGGCGGGCGAGGCGGGCCTGGAGACCCGGGGATGCGTGCTGGCCTCCGACGCCTTCTTCCCCTTCCGCGACAACATCGATGTGGCCGCGGAGGCCGGCGTGCGCGCCATCATCCAGCCGGGGGGCTCGATCCGCGATGACGAAGTCGTGGAGGCGGCCGACGAGCACGACCTGGCCATGGTGTTCACGGGCCGGAGGCTGTTCCGCCACTGAGCGGTCGCACGGAAAGGCAGGTGGCCGGCGCGGTCCACCCGATCGGGATTCGCCCACCGGGGGACCAGGTTGGACATCCGGGGCCGGCAGGGCCCGGTCCGTGGAACGCCGCCCGCGATGAGTGGAGTGACATGGCCCACATCCACCGTCTCCGTCCGTCGCGGGCTCTCCCGGCCGCTCCGCCGAACCTCCTCCGTGGCCCGACGGCCGCCTCGTCGTTAGATCATGGCCGACCGCCTGACGCGATTCGCGTCGTCGCTCCATGCATCATGGGAAGCGTCCCGGGTGTCTAGGGGAGGAGCGACACCCGCGGTCGCGTTGCGGGCGGTGGGATCTCGAAAACACCAGGGAGGAGACGGATGAGGAAGATCGCGAGTTCGGTGCTGGCGCTGTTCGCGTGCGGGACGCTGGCAGCCGGAATGCTGTCGCCGGCGTCGGCGCAGCAGCGCACGGCGCCCGGCCGGGAGCCGCACGCGCGCCAGGCGGCGGATACGACGTCGGGCTACCCGGAGCCGCCGGCCTCGACGACGGAGCATACCATCGCCGTGGCGGGACAGACGGTGCGCTACAGAGCCACGGCCGGCACGATCGAGCTCCGCGACGACGCTGGGAAGCCGACGGCCAGCGTGTTTTACGTCGCCTATACGAAGGAGGGCGTGCAGAATCCCTCCACCCGCCCGGTCACCTTTGCGTACAACGGGGGGCCGGGCTCCTCGTCCATGTGGCTCCACATGGGCGCCCTCGGCCCCCGGCGGGTCGTGATGGGCGACACCGCGCACATCGCACCGCCGCCCTATCGGCTGGAGGACAATCCGTACACGCCGCTCGACAAGACCGACCTCGTGTTCATCGACCCGGTCGGGACCGGCTTCAGCCACCCGCTCGGAGATGCCAAGGGCAAGGACTTCTGGGGCGTGGACCAGGACGTCCGGTCGGTGGGGCAGTTCATCACGCGCTGGGTGCGCCAGAACGACCGCTGGAACTCGCCGCGCTACCTGTTCGGCGAGAGCTACGGGACGACGCGTTCGGCGAACCTCGTAAACTACATGCAGAACCACTACGATATGGACTTCAACGGCGTGGTTCTCACGTCGGTCGTCCTCGACTTCCAGACGATCGGGTGGAGCGCCGGGAACGAGCTCCCCTACCTCCTCTACCTGCCGTCCTACGCGGCGGTGGCCTGGTACCACCACGCCCTTCCGCAGCGGCCGGACTCGCTGGCGCCCTTCCTGGGGCAGGTCAGGAGCTTCGCCCTCACCGATTACGCGCACGCCCTGGCCGAAGGTTCGAAGATCGGCGACCAGGAGCGGAACGCCGTCCTGGACAAGCTCCACCAGTACACGGGGCTGAGCCGGGACTACCTCGACAAGGCCGATCTGCGGGTGGACAACAGCGAGTTCGAGAAGGAGCTGATGCGCGAGCATGGGGTGGTGATCGGCCGCCTGGATGCACGCTTCACCGGGCCCACCGGTGACCTGCTCGGCGAGCGGGCGCCCTACGACCCCCAGTCGGTGGCCATCAGCTCGGCGTTCGCGTCGACCTTCCGGACCTACCTGCAGAACGAGCTCCACTACCGCACCGAGCGTCCCTATCAGGTGAGCGGCAACGTCCGACCGTGGGACTGGACGCACGGGCGGAGCTTCGGCTGGCCCGGCTTCACGAACGTCGCGCCGGACCTGGCGGAGGCGCTGCAGCGGAACCCGCACCTGCAGGTCCTGGTGAACAACGGCTACTACGATCTGGCCACGCCCTTCTTCGCGACCGAGTACACCATGGACCACCTCGGGCTGCCCGCCGATCTCCGGGGGCACGTGCACATGGCCTACTACGACGCCGGCCACATGATGTACGTGCACGATGCGTCGCTGGCGAAGATGAAGCAGAACTTCGCCCGCTTCATCGACGAGACCACCCACTGAGCTGACGGGGGACGCCCCCCATCCAGGAGTGAGCCGGCCGCCACTCGCGGCCGGCTCTCCTCCGCCCCCGCCACCCGGCTCCGGCGACCAAGTTCCCTTGACTGCCTCCATACGTCCCTCTACTGTGGCGCGTGCTTGAATCCTCCCCACGGAGGATCCCTCACAGGACAGGATCGCGACGGGGCGAATGCCTTCGAAGAAGACGTGGTCGTGGAAAGGCCCGGGACTGGTGCTCGGGCTCGTACTCGTGCTTGGTCTGGCGGCGTGCACCGGCGCCCTGCCGCAGTCCACCCTGCATCCCATCTCCGACTTCGGTCGACGGATCGATGACCTCTTCCGTCGGATCTTCTGGTTCGCGGTGGGCGTGTTCGTGGTCGTGGAGGGGCTCCTGGTGTACGCGGTGTTCCGGTTCCGGGACCGCGGGGGGGAGGGGCGCCCCGAGCCAGTGCATGGCAACACCAGGCTCGAGATCGCCTGGACGCTGGCCCCGGCAGTCATCCTGGTGCTCATCGCGGTGCCGACGATCCGGACCATCTTCGTGGTCGACAACCCGCCGCCGGCGGTCGACAACGCGTTGCCGATCGACGTGATCGGGCACCAGTGGTGGTGGGAGTTCCGCTACCCGACGCTCGGGATCGTGACGGCCGACGAGATGCACGTCCCCGTGGGACGGACCGTCGAGCTCCACCTGACCTCCACGGACGTGATCCACAGCTTCTGGGTCCCGCGGATCGGCGGGAAGCGGGACGTGGTTCCGGGGCACCACAACTTCCTGTGGTTCACGGTGGATTCGGCGGGGGAGTATCCGGGCCAGTGCGCCGAGTTCTGCGGAGAGGAGCACGCGCTCATGCGGGTGCTCGCCATCGCCCAGGACTCGGCGACCTTCCAGACGTGGGCCGACAGCCAGAAGCCCGACGCCCGCGAGCCCACGGATTCCATGGCGATCGAGGGCAAGCAGCTGGTCACCAACGGCATCTGCATCAGCTGCCACACGATCCGGGGCACCCAGGCTCAGGGCACCATCGGGCCCGACCTGACCCACGTCGGCAGCCGCCAGACCCTGGTGGCCACGATCCTGCCCAACACGCCCGAGAACATGTTCCGCTGGATCCACAACCCGGATTCGGTGAAGCCCGGCACCAAGATGAAGATCCCGCAGCTTCCGGACGACCAGATCCGGAAGATCGTGGCCTACCTGCAGAGCCTGAAGTAGGGAAGAGGGATGGCGACCAGCGAAGCGGCGCTCCGCGCCCCAATGTCCGGAGCGCACAGTCACGAGGGCACCTACGGTGGTGGCATCTGGAGCTGGATTACCACCGTGGACCACAAGCGGATCGGGATCCTCTACGGTCTGACCGCCCTGAGCTTCTTCGTGATCGGAGGCATAGAGGCGCTCATCCTCCGCCTCCAGCTCCACGGTCCCAACGCCGGCATCGTGAGCCCGGAAGTCTACAACCAGCTGTTCACAATGCACGGAACCACGATGATCTTCCTGGCGGTGATGCCGCTGGGTGCAGCGTTCTTCAACTTCCTCGTGCCGCTCCAGATCGGGGCCAGGGACGTGGCTTTTCCCCGGCTGAACGCGTTCAGCTACTGGCTGTTCCTGTTCGGGGGACTGTTCCTGTATTCGAGCTGGTTCTTCCAGGCGCCCGACGGCGGCTGGTTCGGCTATGCCAACCTCACGTCGTTGCAATACTCGCCCGGGCTCGGGATCGACTTCTGGTTCCTGGGGCTGCAGCTCCTGGGGCTCTCTTCCCTGGTCGCCGCGCTGAACTTCGCGATCACCATCCTCAACCTCCGGGCGCCCGGCATGAAGCTCATGCGCATGCCGCTGTTCACCTGGATGACGCTCGTCACTTCCTTCCTCATGGTCCTGGCCTTCCCGGCCATCACGGTGGGCCTGACCCTGCTCATGATGGACCGCTTCTTCGGAGCCGACTTCTATCGGGTGGCGGCGGGCGGGGACGTGGTGCTGTGGCAGCACCTGTTCTGGATCTTCGGTCACCCGGAGGTCTACATCCTCATCCTCCCGGCCATGGGAATCGTGTCGGAGGTGATCCCGACCTTCTCCCAGAAGCCCCTGTTCGGCTATCCGGTGGTGGTATACTCGGGCGTGCTGATCGGCTTCATCGGGTTCGGGGTGTGGGCCCACCACATGTTCGCCGTCGGCATGGGACCGATCGCGAACTCGGTGTTCTCGGCCACGACGATGATCATCGCCATCCCCACCGGCGTGAAGATCTTCAACTGGCTCGCCACCATGTGGGGCGGGAAGATCAAGGCGAAGGTGCCGTTCCTCTTCGCCTTCGGCTTCATCATCATGTTCATCATCGGCGGCCTGAGCGGCGTGATGCACGCCTCGCCGCCGGCCGACCTCCAGCAGACGGACAGCTACTTCGTGGTGGCGCACTTCCACTACGTGCTGTTCGGCGGGTCGGTGTTCGGGCTGTTCGCGGGGATCTACTACTGGTATCCCAAGATCACCGGCAAGCTGATGTCGGAGACGCTGGGCAAGTGGCACTTCTGGCTGATGCTCATCGGCTTCAACATCACCTTCTTCCCGATGCACTTCCTCGGGCTGCAGGGCATGCCCCGGCGGACGTACACGTACGAGCCCGGCCTGGGCTTCCACGACATGAACCTGGCGGCCACGGTGGGCTCCTTCCTGCTGGCGTTCTCGTTCCTGTTCTTCTTCTGGAACTTCTTCCGGAGTCTGAAGACGGGAGAGGAGGCCGGCGACAACCCCTGGAACGCGGCCACGCTGGAGTGGTCGATCCCGTCGCCACCTCCGCACTACAACTTCGACACGCTGCCGACCGTGCGCAGCCGCGACCCGCTATGGGCGGACGGCGGCTACGAGAAGCCGCCGGCCGACCACGAGCCGGAGATGCCGGCGGGGTCGGCGTGGCCCATCTGCCTGGCCGCGGGGCTGCTTCTGCTCGCGATCGCGGCCATCAGCAGCCACCTGTGGCTCGTGGGTGTGTCCGTACTGTGGATCTTCATCGCCGCCTACGGGTGGTCGTTCCAGCCCGTCTACCGCTGACGGTCACGAGCGCCCGTCCGCGGGGGAGAGCGAGTCCGGTTACGATGCAGAGGAGACCGTGAGTCAAGGGGAAGCCGCCGCACTGGACCACGAGTATACGAGCACCGGCCAGCCGAGCCGGAAGATGCTCATGTGGGCCTTCATCGGCTCGGAATGCATGTTCTTCGGCACCCTGATCACCACGTACCTGGTGTATCACGGGCACAACGTGCAGGGGCCGTATCCCAAGGACCTGCTCAGCGTCCCGTTCATCTCGGTGACCACCTTCGTGCTGCTCATGAGCAGCCTCATGATGGTGCTGGCCCTGTCGGCCGTGCAGCGCGGGCAGAAGAAGTGGACGAGGGTCTACCTCTTCCTGACACCGTTCCTGGGGATGATCTTCCTGGGCGGCCAGGTCATCGAGTTCACGCACTTCGCGCACAGCGGGCTCAGCCTGAGTCGGAACCTGTTCGGAAGCACGTTCTTCGTCCTGACCGGCTTCCACGGCGCCCACGTCACGGTGGGCGTGATCTGGCTGTTCACTCTCTGGGTTCAATCGCTGAGGGGGAAGCTGGGGCCGGAGCACAGTCTCACGGTCGAGATCGCCGGTCTGTACTGGCACTTCGTGGACGTGGTGTGGGTGGTCCTGTTCACGGTCATCTACCTCATGCAGGGCGTGCACACCTGACGTCCGTACCGGTTACGCTGGCGATGGCGCACCTAATCAGCGCGGGACGCGAGAGTTGATGGAGATGGAAGCTGCGATGGAAGGAAATGTGAGCGAACAGGCCATGGCGGGGCACGGCGAGCCCCATGCGAGCAACCGGACCTACGTGGGCGTGGCCGCCGTGCTGGCGGTGCTCACGGCGCTCGAGGTGATGGTGTTCTTCCTCCCCTCCCTCAAGCCGGTGATGGTGCCGATCCTGCTCATCCTGATGGCGGCCAAGTTCGCCCTGGTCGTCCTGTTCTTCATGCACCTGAAGTTCGACGCCAGGGTGTTCTCCGGGCTGTTCGCCGGCCCGCTCTTGATCGCCGCCGCGATCATCAGCGCGATGATCTTCCTGTACATCAACTACGGCGCGGGGAAGGGCGGCTGAGCCGCCTTCCTCAGCCGCGCGGCGGGCCCTCCGGCGAGTAGTCCCCCCGCAGAAGGCCCGGGTTCCGCACCGTGAAGTACCCCCCCATTACCACCACCGCCAGAAAGTTGCCCACCAATATGGCCCAGGTGGCCAGCTGGCCGGCGATGGGTTGGGCCCACACCAGCACGAACACGTAGAAGGCGAACTCGAAGAACACGAAGAAGAACACGAGCAGGTAGCCGAGGATGGGCGTCTGCTTGAACTTCGAGATCACCCACGCGGTGGTCAGTCCGAAGAGTGCGAACAGGCCGAGGTGGATGCCGGAGTAGACCGCCACCAGGCTGGGCTCGACCTCCACCCCCTTCGTCGCCGAGCTCGCGCCGTGGAGAAGGGCGCCCCCCAGCAGAGAAGGCGTGTAGAGGGGCTGGTTCTTGGAGAGGTCGAGGATCAGGAACCACAGGGCGACCGTCACGGCTCCCAGGGCGCCGGCGATGAGTCCGTCCCAGAGGATGTCGCCCGGTTCCGGCCGCGTGTCCGTCGTCATCCTGCCGCCTCCTTCGTCCTGTGTGCGACCTCGGCCCGACCCGCCGTGACCCCCGAATCCCGGGGGGGGGCGGCCGACCACCGGGCACGGAAGATGCGAATGCAACGGGGGGAAGGAAACCCCGTGTGCGACGTGGCGGTCCGACCGTCACCTGCCGGTGGCCGAGGGCCGCGCCCGTGCGCGGAGCGACCTCGGAGCGTCACCAGCGGGGAGAACGGCCGCGTGCCGTGTGATGCGCAGCGAGTCCCACGGGCCAGGATGTACGATCGACGTCGTGCTCGGCGCGGCGCCCTGGATCGGGGTTCGGCTTCGCTGCGGGAGTCTCCCTCCGTCCTCCCCACCTCTCCAGCAGCGACTCGACCGCCGGTGATCTCCCGCACGGCGACCTCCCTCTCGCGGCGCGCGAGCCGGAGCTCCGGCGGTTCCATCATAGAGGCATTCGTCCACCGACCAAGGCGGCCGCGCTCCCTCGTCCGGCCCGCGGGGACGCGTCAACACGTCCGGGCCGACCCCAACCACGCACGAGCCCGTTACCCCACACTCACGATCGGAGAGGTGCATCCATGTCGGATTCGAACTCCAGCCGCAACGACGGCCCTGGCGACGCGCTGGAGAGCGCCGCCCAGGAATCGGAGACAGGCCCCAGGCCGCGCGGCGATCCGGCGTCGCGGGCGGACGAGACCGCCGAGCGACACGGCATCGGACGCCGCGAGTTCCTGACGAGCAGCGCCAAGTACGGCCTCGCGGCCGCGGTGGCGCCCACCATCTGGGTGCCGCGCTACGGGCGTCAGGCGAAGTCGCTCAAGATCATGCAGTGGAGCCACTTCGTCCCGTCCTACGATGTCTGGTTCGACAAGTGGGCCAAGGCGTGGGGCGAGCAGAAGGGCGTGGACGTCACGGTCGATCACATCGCGCTCAGCAACCTGGGCACACGGGCCAATGCCGAGGTCTCGGCCCAGAGCGGGCACGACCTGTTCCAGTTCCTTTCTCCACCGGGGGCGTTCGAGCCGCACGTGCTCGACATGGCCGACATGGTGCAGGAGGCGGAATCCCACTACGGGCCCATCCTCGAGCTGGCCAAGCACAGCACGTACAATCCGGTCACGAAGAAGTGGTTCGGCTTCTCCGACAACTACGTGCCCGATCCCGGCGACTACCTCAAGAGCATCTGGTCGGACGTTGGGATGCCGAACGGTCCGAGCACCTGGGAGGATCTGGTCAAGGCCGGTCCCGAGATCCGCAAGAAGCACCCGGAGATCCAGATCCCGATCGGACTGGGCATGTCCCAGGAGCTGGACTCCAACATGGCGGGCAGGGCCGTCCTGTGGTCCTTCGGCGGTTCCGTGCAGGACGCCAACGAGAACGTGGTCCTGGACTCCGACGCCACGCGGGCGGCCATCGACTACATGACGCGCCTGTTCAAGGCGGGCATGAACGATGCCGTCCTGAGCTGGAACGCCGCCTCGAACAACCAGGCCCTGAACGCGCAGGCCACCAGCTACATCCTCAACTCGATCTCGGCCTACCGGACGGCCCAGGACAACCAATTGCCGGTGGCGGACGACATCTTCTTCGTCGAGGCGCTCAAGGGGCCCCACGGTGACCAGTGGGCCAGCGAGCACGTCATGGGCGTCTACGTGATCTGGAAGTTCGCCGAGAACCCGGACGTGGCGAAGCAGTTCCTGCTGGATCTGCTGGGCACCTACCGGGATGCCGTGAAGGGCAGCAAGCTCTACAACTTCCCGTCCTTCCCGGGCACGGTAGCCGACGCGTCGGTGCCGGTGGCCCAGAAGCCCGACGCCGGCGCCCAGTGGCTGAAGCAGGTCACGAGCGACGATCCGTTCGGCTCCACGCCGCCGAACAAGCTGGCCCCGATCGGGACCGCGCTGAAGTGGTCGACCAACCAGGGCCATCCGGGACCGGCCAATCCGGCCACGGGCGAGGTGTTCGACACCTTCGTGCTTCCAACCATGTTCGCCAAGGCGGCGACGGGCCAGGCGAGCCCCAAGGACGCGCTCGATGAGGCCGTCAGCCGCACGAAGCAGATCTACGAGAAGTGGCGCAAGCAAGGCCTCGTGGGCGGCGGCGGCGGCGACCGCTGAGCCCACAGCGGTGACGGGGAGCGGCCGCGAGGCCCTCCCCGGCCCGCCGCGAGACTGGAGAGCTCCGGAGGGGGCCGGGTTGGGCTCCCTGCGCTTTCCATGTAGCGCCCGAAGGTATCATCATGGGTGGCATCGGACCGCCGAACGATGACGGACGACCCACAGGGAGGGAGTGGTTAGGCGACGATGGCCTCCGTCGAAATCCGGGACCTGCACAAGCACTTCGAAGGCCAACGGGCCGTCGACGGTGTCGACCTGTCCGTCGAGGACGGGGAGTTCGTCGTGCTCCTCGGGCCCTCCGGTTGCGGGAAGACGACGCTGCTGCGGACCATCGCGGGCCTCGAGCATCCGACGTCGGGCGAGATTCGGCTCGGAGGAAGGCTCCTCGGCCGGGACGTGCCCCCCAGGGCCCGCCGGATCGCGATGATGTTCCAGAGTTACGCGCTCTACCCGCACCGAACCGTATTCGGGAACATCGCTTTTCCGCTCAAGGCACTGCACACGCCCCGCGACGAAATCGAGGAGAAGGTGCGATGGGCCGTGCGCATGTTCGACATCGAGCGGTACCTTGAAGCCTTTCCCAGGCACCTCTCGGGAGGCGAGCGCCAGCGGGTCGCGCTCTGCCGGGCGGTGGTCCGCGAGCCACAGGCTTTTCTGCTGGATGAGCCCCTGTCCAACCTGGACGCCAAACAGCGGACCACGGCCCGCGACGAGCTGAAGCGCTTCCAGCAGAAGGTGAACATCACGACCCTGTACGTGACGCACGACCAGGTCGAGGCCATGGGCCTCGGCGACCGGATCGCTGTTATGAAGTCGGGGCAGATCCGTCAGTTCGGGACCCCGAGCGAGGTCTACGATCACCCCGCCGACACGTTCGTGGCGACCTTCGTCGGACTGCCGCCCATGAACCTGCTCGAGTCGGTGGACGGCCTGGCTCCCGAAGGCACGCTCGTGGGATTCCGGCCCGAGCACTTCTTGCCGAGCTCGGCGTTCAGGGAGGACGACGACGTCACGACCCTGAAGTACCACGTGCGCCGGGTCGAGTACCTGGGAGCCGAGCGCTACCTGTACGGCTCGATCGGAGAGGTCGAGGACCCCGACCAGCCGATCATGGCCCGCCTCCCGGCGATGCTGCGCGTGTCGGTGGATGCGGAGAAGACACACGAGTTCGCGGTCCGTACGACGCAGCTCCGCTTCTTCGACGAGGAGAGCGGGAAGCGCCGGGAGCCACCGGACGGGAAGGGAAGGAAGGCGGAGGCGTGAAGCTCCCCTTCGGACCGATCACCCTGCCGCCACGGGAGACGTTCGCCGACAGCGAGAGCTTCCTGGCCAAGGTCATGCTGGCTCCGGCCATCCTGTACGTGGTCGTTCTCGTCGGCATCCCCTTCGTCCTCGCCATCCTGCTCAGCTTCAGCAACGCCAGGGCGGGGAGCCTGAGCTTCTCGTGGGTGGGGCTGTCCAACTACGCTGCCGTGATCTCCGATCCCACCTTTCGGCGGGCGCTCCTCAACACGGTGATCGTCACCGTGGCGGTCCAGGTCCTGGTGGTGGTACTGGCCACCGCGGCCGCCATCGTGTTCCGGGAGGCGTTCGTGGGAAAGCGGATGATGCGCTTCTTCCTGCTCCTCCCGTGGGCGGTGCCGATCACGCTGGCCGTCATGGCGTGGACGTGGATCTTCGACTCCACCTTCAGCGTAGTGAACTGGACCCTGAAGGTGTCCGGATTGATGCACGGCTGGCTCTACTGGCTCGGGAGCCCGACCCTGGGCCTCATCGCGATCATCATCGTCCAGGTGTGGCGGTTGTTCCCGTTCGCGACCGTCATCGTGCTCGCGGGCATGACCTCGATCCCCCAGGACGTCGTGGAGGCCTCGATCATGGACGGAGCCGGATTCTGGCGCCGCCTGTTCCAGATCGAGCTGCCCTTCCTTCTTCCCGTGGTGACGGTGGCCGTGCTATTCGGCATCGTCTACACGGCCACCAACATGAGCGTGGTCTACCTGCTGACCGGCGGTGGGCCCGCGGACAGCACGCACGTGCTCCCGACCCTGGCTTTCCAGCGCGGCATCGAGGGCCTCGACCTCGGACAGGGCGCGGCCATCGCCCTGTTCCTGTTGCCCTTCCTGCTCGTGGCGGCCATCGGGATGCTCCGCGTGGCCCGACGCTCCGAGATGGGGTCCCGATGAACCGGTACCGGCTTCTGCGCTACGTTCGGCGCGCCGGCGTGTACGTGGCCGCGCTCGGCTTCGTGGCGTTCGCCGCCTTTCCCTTCTACTGGATGGCGCTGACGACCTTCAAGCAGAACAAGGACCTGTACGTCTCGGCCACGAACCTGAAGCACGTCCCCTGGATTTTCAACGCGGCCCCGACGCTGGACCATCTCAAGCTCCTGTTCACCCAGACGGCCTATCCCACCTGGCTGCTCAACACGCTCATCGTGGTGGTGGCCGTGGTGGTCATCACCGTGGTGGTCGCCCTGCCGGCCGGATACAGCCTGGCGCGGCTGGCCGGGAGCTGGGGCGAGGGAATGGGGATCGGGATCTTCCTCACCTACCTGGTCCCTCCGACGCTCCTGTTCATACCCTTCTCGCGGCTGGTGGCCATCCTGGGGCTGCAGGACAGCCTGTGGAGCCTGATCGTGGTGTATCCGACCTTCACGATCCCCTTCTGTACCTGGCTCGTCATGGGCTTCTTCCGGTCGGTGCCCTGGGACATCGAGGAGCAGGCCATGATCGACGGATACAGCCGGCTGGGGGTCATCTTCCGGGTGGTGCTGCGATTCGCCGTTCCGGGGATCCTCACGGTCGTGGTGTTCACCTTCACTCTGGTGATGCAGGAGTTCATCTACGCCCTCACCTTCATCAGCTCGGTGGACAAGATGACCGTGAGCCTCGGGGTGCCCGTGGCCCTGGTGCGTGGCGACGTGTACCACTGGGGCGCCCTCATGGGCGCGGCGCTCATCACCAGCATCCCGATGGCGATCGTCTACAACCTGTTCATGGATCGGTTCGTGGCGGGTCTCACGCTGGGGGCGGTGAAGGGATAGGGGAGCGAGGGCCGTCGGTCTCCCGGCGCCCGGACGGGTCGGCGATCACGCCGCCTGGCGGTGCGCGACGCTGGTTTGACGCGCAGGTGCGCGCCAGTTAGGTCCAAAGCGTGGCTTTTTTCAGAATTCGGCGAGATGCGACACCGCTCGCCGGGACACGGGGGCGTCCCCGAGAAAGGTGATGTGATGGCATCCGGAGCATCCCCGCGCTGGCCCTTCCTGCGGCAGCTGCTCGGACGGTCCGACGGCACGGGCCCCGAAGCCATGTCGGCGCGGACGCGCGCCCTCAGGGCGCGGACGGAGGGGGCCTCCGTGGCGCGCTCGGTGTGCCCGTACTGTGGGGTCGGATGCGGACAGTTGGCCTACCACCGCGACGGTGAGCTCCTGTCCATCGAAGGCGACCCGGAGAGCCCCGTGAGCCAGGGGACGCTGTGCCCCAAGGGCTCCGCCTCCTACCAGCTCATGACCAACCCGTCCCGTCTGGAGCGCGTCCGATACCGGGCGCCCGGAGCCACGGAGTGGAGCGAGCTCGACCTGGAGACCGCCATGGACATGGTGGCCGACCGGGTGTGGGCGTCGCGGCATCGGACCTTCGTGGAGAGCACGGCCGGCCTCCCAGGCCACGATCCCTGCCGAACCGGCCCCGACGAAGCCTCCGAGCCTGTGAACCACACCACGGCCGTCGCGCACCTGGGCGGCGCCACCCTGGACAACGAAGAGAACTACCTGATCAAGAAGCTGTTCACGGGCGGACTCGGCATGGTGGCCGTCTCCAACCAGGCCCGCATATGACACAGCAGCACGGTGCCCGGTCTGGGCACCTCGTTCGGTCGCGGCGGCGCCACGACGGCCCAGCAGGACCTCGCTAACGCCGACTGCGTCCTCATCCAGGGCTCGTCCATGGCCGAGGCCCACCCGGTGGGCTTCCGCTGGGTGATGAAGGCCAAGGAGCGCGGCGCGACGATCATCCACGTCGATCCGCGCTTCTCCCGCACCAGCGCCATGGCCGACCTGTGGGTGCCGATCCGTGCGGGGGGTGACCTGGCCTTCCTCGGCGGCCTCGTGCACCACATCCTGGAGAACGAGCTCTACTTCGAGCCCTACGTGCGTCACTTCACCAACGCCTCGGTGATACTCAAGGAGTCCTTCCGGGACACCGAGGAGCTCGACGGCCTCTTCTCGGGCTGGGACGAGGAGACGAGGAGCTACGACACGTCGAGCTGGCGGTACGAGGGGGACGAGCTCGACCGGCCCCGCCGGGATCCCTCCCTTCAGCATCCGCGCTGCGTGTTCCAGGTCCTGAGGCGCCACTTCTCGCGCTACACCCCGGAGATGGTCGAGCGCGTGGCCGGCGTTCCGCCGGAGCTCTTCCAGCGGGTGGCCGACGCGCTGACGGCGGCATCGGGCCCCGAGAGGACGGCGGCGATCTGCTACGCGGTCGGCTGGACCCAGCACTCCAAAGGTGTCCAGATCATCCGCACCGCGGCGATCATGCAGCTCCTCCTGGGCAACATGGGCCGGCCCGGCGGCGGCATTCTCGCGCTCCGGGGACACGCCTCGATCCAGGGGTCCACCGACATTCCGACGCTGTACGACATCCTGCCCGGCTACCTGAAGATGCCGAAGGCGGGGCAGGGCGAGGCCACCCTGGAGGGCTACTACCGCAACAACCGTCGGCGGGGCGGTCTTTGGCACGGGACCCCAGCGTACACGGTGAGCCTGCTCAAGGCCTACTACGGCGAGCGGGCGACGGCGGAGAACGACTGGGGCTGGCGCTGGCTCCCGAGGGTCACCCGGAACCACTCCCACTTCTCCTACTGGCTCGAGATGGCCGACGGGGAGGTGGAGGGGTTGTTCATCATGGGACAGAACCCCTCCGTGGGCGCCCAGAACGCGCGACTCGAGCGCCGCGCCCTGGCGAAGCTCAAGTGGCTGGTCGTGCGGGACCTGGTGGAGATCGAGCCCGCCACGTTCTGGCGCTCGGACTCGCCCGAGGTGCGCCGGGGCGAGCTCGATCCGGAGGAGATCGCCACCGAGGTGTTCCTGTTCCCGGCCGCGGGCCACGTGGAGAAGGAAGGCGCCTTCACCCAGACCCAGCGCATGCTCCAGTGGCGCCAGAAGGCCGTGGAGCCCCCGGGAGATGCCACCAGCGAGGCCTGGTTCATCCACCAGCTCGCCAGGCGGCTGATCGCGAAGGCACGCGAGAGCGACGACTCCCGTGACGAGCCGCTCCGGGCCCTGGACTGGTGGTACCCGGAGGACGCACACGGCGAACCTCTCATGGAGGCGGTGCTGGCCGAGATCAACGGTTGGTACGTCGACCCGGGGCGGGGCTCCGACGCCGACGGTGCCATTCGGGGCGAAGGCGAGGAGTCGGCCACGCCCGAGGAGGCGGCCCGCACCGGCCTGTCCGGTCTGGCGCGCCGGGGCGGCGGGCCGGCGGGGGCCGTCTACCGCTCGGATGCGGCCGGCCAACCCCACCACGGGGCGCAGCTCACCGGCATCCCCGCGCTGCGGGAGGACGGCTCGACGGCGTGCGGCTGCTGGATCTACTCGGGCTGCTACGGACCCGATGGGGTGAATCGGGCGCTCAGGCGCGACCCGCACGGTCCGTACGGGCACGGGTGGGGCTTCGCCTGGCCGGACGACAGGCGCATCCTCTACAACCGGGCCAGCGCCGATCCGGAGGGCCGGCCCTGGAGCGAGCGCAAGAAGCTGGTCTGGTGGAACGAGGAGGAGGGCCGTTGGACGGGGCTCGACACGCCCGACTTTGCGAAGACGAAGCCGCCTTCCTACCGGCCGCCCGAGGACGCGACGGGGGTGGAGGCGCATCGCGGAGACGCGCCCTTCATCCTCCACGATGACGGCCTGGCGTGGTTGTTCGTGCCCACGGGCCTGGCCGACGGGCCGCTGCCCACCTACTACGAGTCCCTCGAGTCGCCCGTGAAGAACCCGCTCTATGGCCGTCAGAACAACCCGGCGGTGGACTGGCTGCGGCGTCCGGACAACGAATACGCGGAGCTGGACGACCCACGCTTCCCGTACATCCTGACCACCTACAGACTCACCGAGCACCATACCGGAGGCGGCATGAGCCGCACGCTCTCCCACCTGAGCGAACTCCAGCCCGAGCTGTTCGTGGAGATGTCGCCGGAGCTGGCCGGCCAGCTGGGGATCGAGAACGGCGAGTGGGTCACGGTGGCCAGCCTCCGCGGGGCGGTGGAGGCGCGGGCCCTGCCCACCCGCCGCATCCGGCCGCTCCGGGTCGACGGCCGCACCGTCCACCAGGTGGCGATGCCATTCCACTGGGGCCCCATGGGACCCGTGACGGGTGACATCACCAACGACCTCGTGCCGATGTCCGAAGAGCCCAACGTGTCCATCCACGAGGGCAAGGTCGTGTTGTGCACGGTCCGGAAGGGACGGAGACCACCCGACGGCGAGTTCGACGCCTGGATGGAGGCGCTGCGCGAGGGTAGGGGGGGCACCTCATGAGCATCGGCCAGGGAAGCGAGAGCCCCAACCAGGCCCCGCACGACTACCTCGCCGAGGGACGGGTGGTCGGCTTCTTCACGGACCCGACCGTGTGCATCGGGTGCAAGGCCTGCGAGGTGGCCTGCAAGGAGTGGAACCTCGTCCCCGACGACGGCTACGCCTGGTCGGGGCACTCCTACGACAACTCGGGCGAGCTCGGGGCCTCGACGTGGCGGCACGTGAAGTTCCTCGAGCAGAATCTGCCGGCCGGGAGCCAGGTGGCCGGGCCGATGACGGTGGACCCCGAGGGCGAAGATCCCTTCCGGTGGCTGTTCGTGTCGGACGTGTGCAAGCACTGCGAGGAGGCGGGTTGCCTGGAGGCGTGCCCGACCGGCTCGATCGTCCGCACCGCCAACGGAGCCGTGTTCGTTCAAGACGACGTGTGCAACGGCTGTGGCGCCTGCGTGGTGGGCTGTCCGTTCGGGGTCATCGACCGGCGTCCCGAGCCCCTGCCCGGCGCCGGCGGGGCCTTCAAGTGCACCTTCTGCTACGACCGTCAGGCGGTCGGCCTGACGCCGGCCTGTGCCAAGGCGTGTCCCACGGAGTCGATCCAGTTCGGACCTCTGGACGAGCTCAAGGAACGCGCTGCCGTCCGGGTCCACGAGCTGCGGGAGTCCGGCTTCGCCGATGCGCGGATCTACGACGCCGCGGACACCTCCGTTCGGGGCGCGCACGCCTTCTTCCTCCTGCTCGGCGCCCCCGAAGCGTACGGGCTGCCGCCGAGTCCGGAGGTCCCCACCATCCACCTCGGGCCGGCGTGGGCGTCGGCCCTCACCACGGCGGTGATGGCCATGCTGATCGCCGTCGTCGCGTTCGCGTTGTGGTGATGGCGGGCGCCGGAGGCGGACCGGGCACGCCCGGAGGAGCGCAGGAGGACCGGGAACGGCGGCTGGCCGAGCTGCGCGAGGAGGCGCGTCGCACGGGAACCGTGTCCGCACGCGGGGTGGACGTGGAGGGCGGTCCGCTGCCGGCCGGAGCGAGACCGGCGCAGGCTCCGGAGGAGCCCGGCTACTACGGGCAGCCGGTCGTCAAGGCCCCGGTGTGGACGTGGGAGATCCCGACCTACTTCTTCGTGGGTGGCCTGGCGGGCATGTCGGGCGTGATCGCAGCGGCAGCCCGCTTCATCGCGGGCAATGTGGCGGTCGCGGTCGCGGCCCTGTGGATCGCCGCCGTCGGGAGCCTCGTCTCGGCGCTGCTGCTCATCAGCGACCTCGGACGCTCCTCGCGCTTCCTGAACATGCTGCGCGTGTTCAAGCGTCGCTCACCGATGTCGGTGGGGGCGTGGACGCTTGCGCTGTTCGGGGGATCCTCGGTCATCGCGCTGGTGCTCGCTTCGGCCCAGCGCCACTTGCTGGCGACGGGCGGAGGCTCGGGGGCGCTGGCGGTTCTGGTCACGATGTCCTCGCTCACCACGGCCGTCCTCGGCTCCGTGCTGGGGACCTACACGGGCGTGCTCATCGGGGCCACGGCCATCCCCGCCTGGCATCGCCACCGGATCCTTCTGCCGGCGCACTTCGGCATCGCCGGGCTCGGCTCCTCGGCTGCCCTCCTTCAGCTCCTGGGCTTCCACCGGCCCGCACTGCTCGCCATCGCGCTGGCCGCTTCGGGCGCCGAGTGCCTGATCGGGACCACGGTGGAGCTGGTACGCCACGGTGACGCCGACCGCGCGCTACGGACGGGAGGGTCGGGAGCGCTGCTCAGGCTGGGCGGTTTGCTGGCAGGACCGGCGGCTTTCGTGTTATGGTTGATAGGCATAATCCCCGTCGGGGCGGTGGCCTTTCTCCTCGGCGCGCTGGTGAGCCGCTTCGGGTGGTTGGCGGCGGGCCGGGCGTCGGCACGCGATCCGCGGGCGACGTTCGCAGCCCAACGAGGATGATCTCGGCCGTCGGTGCTCGTTGCGCCAGCCCTCTCGGGACGCCCGGCGGGGTGGAGAGAGTCAGGGGCGGGACTCGGAACGCATAGGCGGCCTGAGTCTTGCGGCGCCTTCGAGGCGATTACGAGAGCGGGGGCCCGGTCGGTGGGCGTCCAGTGGAAGCCTGCCCCACGGCCGCCGCGGAGAGGTTTGCGCGTGCGGTCGGGTCCACCGGACGAGTTCCGGGCCGACCGGGAGGGAGGTCAGGTACCATGCCGGAACCGGCCGTCCGAAGGTCCCCGACCGGGAGCCATTGGCCCGGAGAGGGATGGGACGGCCTTCCGTCATGGCCTTTCCCGGGCCGTGAACCCCGTCGGCGGGCCTGGCGGCGGCCACCGCGCGCGACCTGTTCCCGATCCGATCCGGCCCCTCCCGGTTTCTTCTTCGCTCGTTCTCCGTCGTTCGCTCCGACCCCGTTGATCCCCAATGTCCCCGAGGTGCGCACGGCCGCCGGCTCCACGTGCGGGTGGTCGGCGCGTCACAGGCCATCCGGTGCGCGCCGCGGCGCGCGCCCCCGACGTCGGACGGCTTCGACCCTATCCCAGCACCCGAGGAGGTAGCGATGCCGACACAGCAATCAGCCACCATCGAGGCGAGACTCTCCGAGCAGAAGTCCTTTCCGCCGCCGGAGAGCTTCGTCGAGCAGGCCAACATGAAGGACCCGGGCATCTACGAGCGCTTCGAGAACTTCCCGGATGGGTTCGTCGAGTACGCGGAGATGCTGGACTGGGACGAGCGCTGGGACAGGGTGCTCGATGCCAGCGATCCGCCTTTCTACCAGTGGTTCGTGGGCGGCAAGCTTAACGTCTCCAAGAACTGCATCGATCGGCACCTGGACACGCGCGGCGACAAGATCGCCCTCCTGTGGGAGGGCGAGGACGGCGAGGTCCAGCGCATCACCTACCGGGAGCTGTACAAGCGGGTGAACGAGTTCGCGGCCGGCCTGCGCGCGTTAGGGGTCGAGGAAGGCGACATCGTCACCATGCACATGCCGATGGTGCCCGAACTGCCGATCGCCATGCTCGCCTGCGCCCGGATCGGGGCACCGCACAGCGTGGTGTTCGGCGGATTCTCGGCCAAGGCGCTGGCGACCCGGATCGACGACGCGGGGAGTCGGTTCCTCGTGACCATCGACGGCTACTACCGCCGCGGCGAGCTCCTTGATCACAAGTCCAAGGCGGACGCGGCCCTCTCGATGGTCGATCAGGAGGTCGAGAAGGTGATCGTCTGCACCCGCCACGAGGGGCTCCGAGAAGGCACCGAGCTCGTGGAGGGACGCGATGTCCTCCTTTCGGACCTGCTCGCGGAGCACCGGGGGGAGACGGTAGAGCCCGTGCCCCGGGACGCCGAGGACATCCTGTTCATCATGTACACCTCGGGCACCACGGGCTCGCCCAAGGGGGCCCAGCACCGCACGGGCGGCTACCTGGCCTACGTGACCGGCACGTCGAAGTACGTGCTCGACATCAAGCCGGACGACACCTACTGGTGCAACGCGGACATCGGCTGGATCACCGGGCACTCCTACATCGTCTACGGTCCGCTCGCCCTCGGCACCACCTCGGTCATGTACGAGGGGGCGCCCGACTATCCGGACAAGGACCGTATCTGGGAGATCGCCGAGAAGTACGACGTCGACATCTACCACACGTCGCCGACGGCCGTGCGCATGTTCATGAAGTGGGGGAGGGAGTATCCGGACAAGCACGACTTCCACTTCCGCCACATGACCACGGTCGGCGAACCGATCCAGCCGATGGCGTGGATGTGGTACTACGAGGTCATCGGCCACGAGGAAGCGGTCATCGTGGACACGTGGTGGCAGACGGAGACGGGCGGCCACTTGATCAGCAACCTCCCCGCCCTCCAGGACATGCGGCCCGGCCACGCCGGGAAGCCGCTGCCGGGGATCGGGGCCAAGCTGCTGGACGACAACCGAGAGGAGATCGGCGCGGGAGCGTCCAAGGCCGGTAACCTGGTCATCACGCGGCCGTGGCCCGGGATGCTGCAGACCCTGTACAACGACGACGAGCGGTTCATCAAGGAGTACTGGGAGACCTTCTCCGACACGAGCAGCAAGGACTGGCACGACTGGGTGTACCGGGCCGGGGATGGGGCCTTCGTTTCGAAGGACGGCTACTTCCGCATTCTGGGACGGCTCGACAATGTCATGAACGTGGCCGGTCACCGGCTCGGGACCATGGAGCTGGAGAGCGCGGTCTCGCAGGTCGAGGAGGTCGCCGAGGCGGCCGTGGCCGGACGCCAGGACGCCCAGAAGGGCACGGTGCCGGACGTGTACGTGATCCTTCGCGAGGGCGTCAATGCCAGCGACGCCGTGCGTGGCAAGATCGTCCGCGCGGTCGAGGAGGAGATCGGGAAGTTCGCCCGGCCGGCCAACGTGCTGTTCGTGGACGACCTGCCCAAGACCCGCTCCGGGAAGATCATGAGGAGACTCCTCGAGAACATCTCCAACGACGAGAAGCTCGGGGACACCACCACGCTCCGCGATCCGAGCGTGCCCGAGCGCATCCGCGAACAGGTGGGACGCAAGTCGTGAACTGACGGGCCGCGGGCCGCGCGCTTCCGGCGTCTCCCCCTCGGGGTGAGCACGGGAGGCCTCCACGGACCCACGACCATCCGGACCGGAGGGCGGAGCGCGTCGCGCTCCGCCCGACCGGGGGCGCGGACACGCGCGCTCGGGTCGAGGAAGACGGGACCTCTACAGGGAGGAAAGCCCATGCCTGCACAGACCGACAAGGCGAACCCGGCCCCACTGGGCCTGGTCGGGTTCGGACTCACCACGGTGCTCCTCAGCATGATCAACGCGCACTGGATCGGCGGAGAGGGGGTGGTGGTTCCCCTGGCGATCGCCTACGGAGGCACGATTCAGCTCTTCGCGGGCATCCTGGAGTACGGCAGGGGCAACACCTTCGGGCTGACAGCCTTCACCAGCTACGGGGCGTTCTGGTGGTGGTGGGCGCTGCTTCACGTCTTCTCCGCCACGGGCTGGATCTCGCTCGAGGGCGCCGCCCCCACCATCGGCTGGGCCCTCATTCTCTGGGGCATTTTCACCACCTACATGTGGGTCGGCACCTTCGCCCTGAACTGGGCGCTGTGGTGGGTGTTCCTCACGCTGTCCGTGACCTTCTATCTGCTGGGTCTGGGGGAGCTTCTGGGCGCGGCGCGCCTGGGCACCCTGGGTGGATACCTCGGAATCGTCACCGGACTCCTGGCCATGTACACGAGCTTCGGCGAGGTCGTCAACTGGTGCTTCGACGGGAGCGTGCTTCCGCTGGGAGGTCGACCGGCGGGCCGTTCCTCGATGGCGGGCTAGACGATCGGACGGACCGATCGATCGGGGCGTGGGCCCCGGCCGTCCGGGGCCCCGCTCGACTTCACGTTCACAGACGGATGGGAACGACGAAGGAGCAGTAGTCATGTTGAGGAAGGGAGTCATAGGACTGATCGCGGCCGTGGGATTGTGCCTTGGCGGCATGGTTCCCCTGCAGGCGCAGCAGGTCACGGTCGGCAAGGGTGACACCCTGTCGATCCACGGGTTCATCAGCGGTACGTGGTTCTGGGACCGCAACCAGTTCGGAGGGTTCGGCCAGGGGCAGAGCGCCGAGTGGGCCGCGGCCCCGGGCGCTTCGTTCCAGGCCGACAAGTGGTTCTCGGACGCAGAGGTCTCCAACACCCGGCTAACGCTGGCTTTCGCGGGACCGCACGTCAGCGAGAACTGGCGAGTGAAGGCCGAGATCGAGGCTGATTTCTTCGGTGGTGCGGGGGCCCCCCCCTTCGGCGATGAGCAGCCCCATCCGCGACTGCGGCTCGGATTCGCCGACATCACCAACGGCAGGACCACCATTCGCATCGGACAGTTCTGGTCGCCGCTATTCGGCGAGTATCCCCAGTCGCTGTCCCACATCGCCTTCCCCATGGGCTACGGCTCGGCCGGGTTCGTAGGCTGGCGGTTCCCCGGGGTCTTCCTCTACCAGGACCTGAGCCCGGCGGGCTCGAGCACCAAGGCTCAGCTTCAGCTGGCCGCCATGAAGGGCTCGGGACCGGCCGTGGGACCGTCCGGCATCGGCAACGGCGAGGCGTCGGCGATTCCGCAGTTCGAGGCCCGTCTCAACGTGGGCGGGAAGGCCGGGGGCGTCGGCTGGCACTGGTACGCCGCCGGGCACGTGGACAAGAAGGACCTGAGCGGAGCCGGCGACACGACCACCGTGGGCACCGACACCACCGGGACCACCGGCTGGGCCGTGGAGACGGGCGGCGGCATCGAGCCGGGGCCGTTCGTGCTACACGGCAACTTCTACTACGGCCAGGCGATCGGCCAGCAGTTCGGGGCCATCACCCAGTTCGGCGACATTCGGAGCTGGGGGGCGTGGGGCCAGATCGGATACAAGGTGCCCGCGACGGGCTGGAGCCTGTGGGGCTACTACGGGATCGACAATCCCGATGAGACGCGGTACTTCGAGGCCACGGGACAGAACCTGACCCGGCTCAAGAACCAGATCGCGTCCTTCATGATCCGGTACGAGACGGGTCCCTACGCGATCGGCGTGGAGTGGTTCAAGGCCTTCACGGACTATCAGACCGCACAGACGAAGGCCGATCAGATCGCGCTCAGCGTCAAGTACAACATCTAGCACCGGGGCTCACCCGGAGTCCCGCGCCGGCGACGGGCGGCGGGCCGGGCCCCTGGGGGGCCGGTCCGCCGCCCGTTCCGCATCGGGCCGCGCTCAGGGGCGCCAGCGGCCCGCCCGGCTGCCGCCGGCGAGGGCGCGGCGGACGACCTCGCCGAAGCCCGAACCGAACCGCGCCTCCGCCGTTCCGAGGGTACCGAAGCGCTCCTGGCGCCGCTCCTCGCCCGCACTCGTGCCCCGGGTGACCAGGGTCTCCACCTCTCCCGCGCGCGTGACCCTCCAGGCCACCCAGGACACGGTCCCCGCGGGGCTCACGGATCCTCCCCCCGGGCCCGCGATTCGAGCACCGCCGCCACGTCGTCGGCCGGGAGACCGGCGGCTCGCCACAGGACGAGCAGGTGGTAGAGGAGATCGGCCGACTCTTCGGCCAGCCGATCCGGCTCCGCGAGGGCCGCGACCGCCACCTCGACGGCCTCCTCGGCCACCTTGCGGGCGGGAAGGGCGGGGGCCGCCGCGAGGAGCTCGGCCGTGTAGGAGCCCGCGGGTCGGTCACGGTCCCGGGCCGCGATGGTCTGCGAGAGCTCCAGCAGGACCCGGAACAGGCTCGTCGTCGTCGGACCGCCGCGGGCCGCCGCACCCCCGTCCGCGCCGAGCGCCGGATCGGCGTCGAAGCAGGTCGCGCGTCCGGTATGGCAGGTGGGGCCGTGGGGCACGGCCTCGACCAGGAGGGCGTCGGCATCACAGTCGGTTCGGATTCGGCGCAGCTCGAGCCAGTTCCCCGACGTCTCCCCCTTCTCCCACAGCCGGTCGCGCGACCGCGACCAGAAGGTCACGCGTCCCGTCTCCCTGGTCCGTTCCAGGGCCGCGGCGTTCATGTACCCGAGCATGAGCACGCGACCGCGGCCGGACTCCTGGACGATGGTCGGCACGAGGCCCGTGGCCGGATCGAAGCGCACGTCGGCGGCCGTCGTGCGCCGGGGGCCTCCGCTCGACGTCGAGGAGCCCGTCACGTCGTGACCTCCGGGTCGCCGGATCGGGGGACGGGCCGGATCGGCACGCCCCTGGCGGTCAGCCACGCCTTGAGATCGGGGATCCGGAGGTCGCCGAAGTGGAAGAGGGAGGCGGCCAGGGCGGCATCGGCGCCGGCCTCGAACGCCTCCAGGAAGTCCTCCGGGCGGCCGGCGCCGCCGGAGGCGACCACCGGCACGCCCACGGCCCGGGTCACGGCTCGAAGGAGCTCCACGTCGTATCCCTCCCTGGTTCCGTCCCGGTCCATCGAAGTGAGCAGGATCTCTCCCGCGCCGAGCTCCGCCGCCCGGCGCGCCCAGGCCACCGCGTCGAGGCCGGCCGCGCGTGTTCCCGAGCGGACCCGGACGCGCCATCCGGCATGATGCCGTGAGGCATCGATGGCCAGCACGATCGCCTGGGAGCCGAGACGCCGCGCCGCTCGGCCCACGAGTCCGGGATCGCGAACGGCGGCCGTGTTGAGCGCCACGCGATCGGCGCCCGCCTCGAGTACGGCGCGCATGTCCTCGACGTTCCGGAGTCCGCCGCCCACGGTGAAGGGGATGGTCAGCTCCCGGGCGACACGGGCCGCCAGCTCGACGACGGTGCCGCGGCGCCTCGTCGTAGCCGAGATGTCCAGAAAAACGAGCTCGTCGGCACCCTCGGCCGCGTATGCGGCGGCGAGCTCGGCGGGATCTCCCGCATCGCGGAGCCGGCGGAAGCGGATGCCCTTCACCACCCGTCCCCGGTCCACGTCCAGGCAGGGCACGATACGCCGCTTCAGCACCCGGGAGCCTCTGCGCCCGTTGCCGCCGTCGCCAGGGCCTCCGCCAGCGTGAGTGTGCCCCGGTAGAGCGAGCTCCCCAGCACGGCGCCCATCGCCCCGGCGCCCCGCAGCGCGGCCAGGTGCGAGGCGGTCCGGATGCCGCCGGCCGCGAAGGTCCGGAAGCCTCGGCGAACGATGCGCGCGGTCCCTTCCACGTCGGGGCCCGTCAGCGTCCCGTCGCGGCGTGTGTCCGTGTACACCACCGTGCGCAGTCCGGTGGGCTCGAGCCGGTCGAGCAGCCCGTCCACGCTCACGCCGCCGGATTCTGTCCAGCCCTCGACCACGACACGGCCCTGGCGCGCGTCCACGGCGGCCGCGACGCGGTCGGGCCCCCACCGCTCGATGAGCTCCCCCATCCAACCGGTATTTCGGGCCGCCACCGTGCCGAGCACGACCCGCCCCGCACCGCCCTCCAGATAACGCCGCACGTCCTCTGCGACGCGGATCCCGCCGCCCACCTGCACCGGGACGTCCGTCTCCCGGCAAAGGGCGAGCACGGCCTCGACGTGCACGGGCCGACCCTGTCGGGCTCCGTCCAGGTCCACGACGTGGAGCGCCGCAGCCCCCTGGGCCACGAAGGCGCGCGCGACCGCGAGGGGATCGTCGCCAAACCGCGTGACCCGGCCGTAGTCCCCCTGCTCGAGACGCACGCAGCGTCCCTCGAGGAGATCGATGGCGGGCACGATCAGCACGGCGCCCCCTCCCGGCACGCGGCCCAGAAATTGGACAGGAGCCGGAGCCCGGCGGGCCCGGACTTCTCCGGGTGGAACTGCACGCCCGCCCACCTCCCGTCGCGCACGATGGCGGGGAACGGTCGTGCATGGATCGCGGTGGCGGCCACGAAGACACCGGGGCACTCGAGCCGGTAGGCGTGGTTGAAGAACACGTCCGTGCCGTCCGGAATGCCCCTCAGAAGCGCGTCGGCTCGCCGCAGCGCCAGTCCGTTCCAGCCGGTGTGTGGGACCCGGACCCCGGAGCCGAAGCGGCGCACGCGTCCCGGCAGCACGCCCAGGCAGCGGACCGGCTCCTCGCCTTCATCGGATCGCTCGGCCAGGAGCTGGAGGCCCAGGCAGATGCCGAGGAAGGGTGGGCCGTCGGGGTCCGAGAGGGGCCCGACGAGTTCCCGCTCGTGGAGTGCGTCCATGGCGGGGCCGGCGGCGCCGACCCCCGGAAGCACGACGCCCGCGGCTCCCTCCAGCTCCGCCGGGGCCGCGGCCCGACGCGTCGGCACCCCGATCCTCCCGAGGGCCAGCTCCACGCTCCTGAGGTTTCCGGCCCCGTAGTCGACCAGGGCGATCATAGCGTTCCCTTCGTGGTGGGGAGCTCCTGTCCCAGCCTCGGGTCCTGTTCGATGGCGGCACGCAGGGCCCGGCCCAGCGCCTTGAAGATCGCCTCGATCTTGTGATGATCGTTACGCCCGTAGTCGATCCTCACGTGCAGGTTGGCGCGCAGCCGGTCGGCGAGGGCGCGCAGGAAGTCCTCCACCAGCTCGGTGGGCAGTCCGCCCACCCGCTCTCGGGAGAACGTCGCCTCGAACACGAGGTGGCTCCGGCCGCCCAGGTCGACCGCCACGCGGGCGAGGGACTCGTCCATGGGGACGAGGAACCCGTAGCGCCGGATGCCTCGCCGCTCTCCGAGGGCCCGATCCAGAGCCTCGCCCAGCACGAGGCCCACGTCCTCGACCGTGTGGTGCTCGTCCACCTCCAGGTCACCGAGCGCCCGCACCTCGAGGTCCACGAGGGCGTTCCGGGCCAGCAGCGCCAGCATGTGGTCCAGGAAGCCGATCCCGGTGTCAATGTCCGCGCGCCCGGTGCCATCTACGTCCACCCGGATCCGGACGCGCGTCTCGGTGGTCTCCCGCACGACCTCGCCCACGCGGCTCACAACGCGTCTCCCGTGGGGATTCCGGGCAGCGCCACGGGACGGGGTCGGCGCCCATCGAACCCCGTGAGCGATGTCCAGCCGGCGGCGGCGGCGACCGCGGTGCCTCGCTCGAGGCCAGCGGCCACCCGGTGGGGCGCGTGCGAGTCCGCTCCCAACGTGAGACGCGCCACGCCCGCCTCGCGTGCCCAGCGCACGATGATGGGATCGGGGTACGGGGCGCCCGGGGGCTGCGCGTAGCCCGACGTGTTGATCTCGAAGCCGAGGTTCGAGTCGGCGACCGCCCCGAGCAGGTCACGAACGGGGGCTTCCAGGGTGCTCGGGTCCCACGGCCCGTAGGTCCGGTGGCCGAAGCGCTTGACCAGGTCGAAGTGGGCCACCACATCGAAGCCTCCCCAGGCGACCATCTCGGCCACGACCTCGAAGTAGCGTCCGTAGGCTCGCGCGAGGCTCCGGTCCCGGAAATAGGCGTCGACGTCGGCGCCTCCCGAGACGTTGTGGCCGTCCACCACGTGCACGGACCCGAGCAGGTAGTCGAGAGGCAGCGACCCGGCAATGCGCTCCAGGGCCGGGACCCACTCGGGCCGGTACTCGAGCTCCGCGCCCACTCGCAGCGTGAGCCCCGGAACCATCTCCCGGGCCGCGACGGCCGCCTCGATCTCGCGGCCCAGGCGGTCGATGGCCTCGTCGGCGTCGACGGTCCACTCGCCGTCCGGGCGCAGGATCTCCACGTGGTTGGTGAGGCAGAGCTCGTCGAGCCCCGCCGCGGCGGCCGCGCGCGCGTGCTCCAGGAGGCTGCCGGCCGCGTCCGAGGACGCATCGTCGTGGGCGTGGTAGTTGATCATGCTCGCCCTTCGCTCCGGACCCCCGCCGACTCCGCGGCGGCCGGCTCCGTTCGGACGCCGGGGACGCGGGCCAGCCCGTCCAGGAAGCGGTCGTTCTCGGCCCTCGTGCCGATCGACACGCGCAGGCCGCCCCGCAGGCGGGGCAGATCGCTGCGGTCCCGAACCACGACGCCATACTCCTCGGCCAGGCGGCGCTGGACGGTGCGCGGGTCGTCCACGGAGAACAGCAGGAAGTTCGCCTCGGAGCGGAGGGGATGGGTGCCGAGCGCCTCGAGGCCCCGGCGTACGCGCTCCCTCTCGGCCACGATGTCCGCGACCCGCCGGAGCATGCCGGCCCGGTCCGCGAGCGCGGCGACCGCCACGCGTGCCGAGAGGGTGGACAGCGGATAGGGGAGGCCGGTTCTGGTGAGGATCCGGACGAGCCCGGCGTCGGCCACCGCGCAGCCCACCCGGGCGGCGGCCAGCCCCCAGGCCTTCGAGAAGGTGCGGAGCACCACGAGCCGCGGCCACGAGCCGCCGGCGTTCGAGGCGAGCGAGCCTCCCGCGGCGAACTCGACGTACGCCTCATCGAGCGCCACCACGCCGGGCCACCGTTCGAGCAACGTCTCGATGCGATCGGGGGACAGACGGTTCCCGGTCGGGTTGTTGGGCGAGCACAGGAAGAGGAGCCGGGCGTCGCGCAGCGTCGCCAGGGCGACGCCCACGTCCAGGTCGAAGTCGGCGTCGAGGGGCATCGGCACGACGCGGGCCCCGTGAGCTCGAACGCGGTCGGCGTACACGCCGTAGCTGGGCGAGGCGACTCCCACCGGGTCGCCCGGATCGGCCAGGGTGCGGACCAGCAGGTCGATGGCCTCGTCCGAGCCGTTTCCGATCCACACGCTTCCGGGTTCCGTCCCCAGCTCCTCGGCCAGGGCCGTCCGGAGCGCGGGGAGGCGCGGATCGGGGTAGCGGGCCAGCCCCGCGTCGAGTCCCCCCGGCGGACCGAGCGGGTTCTCGTTGGCATCCAGGAGGATGCCTCCCACGTGCTCGGAACGGGCGGTGCGGTAGCCCCGCAGCTCTCGCAGGTGGGGCCGCACCAGATCGTGCGGGAGCGGGGCCCGGGAGACCGGTCCCGGCCCCGACCCGCCGCCCAGCCGGGCCGCGACGGACTCGGCGTGGGCCGGGAGCCCCTCCCACTCCGCGAGCGCGACGACCGTGGGCGCCAGGGACTGCAGCCCGGATCGATCCAGGTCGCTGAAACTGGATCCAGCGGCCGAAGTCGTCGAGCGAGAGGCCATCATCGGCCCGCGCCCGCCGGCCCGTGGGGAGGACGTGGTTGGTGCCGACCGCGTAGTCCCCCGCCGCCACGGGCGACCACGGCCCCAGGAACACCGATCCGGCGTGCCGAATCGAGGCGGCGGCGCGGTCCGCGTCCTCCCGGAGGAGGACGAGGTGCTCGGCCGCCAGCTCGTCCACCCAGGCCAGGGCCTCAGCCTCGCTCCCGGCGACCAGGAGCGCGGAGCCGGCCAGGCTTCGCGCCGCCAGAGCCCCCCGGGGGGCGCGGCCCAGAGCCGCGAGCGTGGCCTCCCGGACCTCCGCGGCCATCGCCTCGTCGGGCAGCACGGCCACCGACAGGGAGTCGGACCCGTGCTCCGCCTGGGCCAGGAGCTCTGCGGCCACCACGCCGGGGTCGGCGCCGGCGTCGGCCCACACGGCCACCTCCGAGGGGCCGGCGGGGAGATCGATGGCCACGACGCCCGAAACGGCCAGCTTGGCCGCGTTCACCCAGCGCCCTCCGGGACCCACGATCCGGTCCACGGCCGGCACGGACTCCGTGCCCCACGTCATGGCGGCCACGGCCTGGGCGCCGCCGGCCGCGAACACCGCGTCCACGCCCGCGAGGGCCGCGGCGGCCAGCACGGGGGGTGCCGGCTCCCCGTCCGCGCCGGGAGGCGAGCACACGATCACCTCGCGGCAGCCGGCGAGTCGGGCCGGCACGGCCGCCATGAGCAGGCTGGAGGGATAGGCCGCCAGGCCGCCGGGAACGTAGATCCCGACCCGGTCCAGGGGACGGAACTCGCGCCAGGCCACCACGCCCGGCTCGACCTCGACCGGCGCCTCGCGCCGGCGCTGGGCCCCATGAAAGCGCTCCAGGTTCCTCATGGCCCGCTCGAGGGCGGCCCGTCTCGCGGGCTCGACCGCGGCGAGCGCCTCGATCCAGCGTGGACGCGGAATCGCGAGCGCCGGGGGACGGACCTCGTCGAAGCGCTCCACGAGGTCGAGTAGGGCCGCGTCGCCGCCGGTGCGGACCGCCTCGAGGATGCCGAGGACGGCCTGGTCGGGGCGGGCGGTCCCTCGCCGCGACCGGCGCTCGAGCCAGGACCTCGCCCGCTCGCCCGACAGCACCGGGAGGATCGCTTCGGAAGCGGGAGGGGTCGCCGGAGGGCTCACCGCATCACCTTCTCGACGGGCAGGACGAGGATCTCGGAGCCTCCGGCCTCCTTGATGCGCTCCATGACCTCCCAGAACACTTCCTCTTCCACGGCGGCGTGCAGGGCCACCATGCCCTCCTCGGCCAGGGGAACCACCGTGGGGCTCTTCATGCCCGGCAGGATCTCCTGGATGCGGGGCAGGGCGCACCGTGGAGCGTTGAGGGTCACGTACTTCATGCGACGGGCCACGAGGAGGCCGCGGAGCCGGACGCGCAGGCGCTCGACGAGCGCCGCCCGTTCTCGGTCCAGGAGGGTGGCCGGGTTGGCCACCAGCACGGCCTCGGACTCGAACACGTCTCCCAGCCGCCGCAGGTCGTTCATGCGCAGCGTCGTGCCGGTCGACACCAGATCGCAGATGGCATCGGCCACGTCCAGCGCCGGAGCCACCTCGGCCGCTCCCCGGATCTCGATCACGCGGGCGTCGATGCCCTCGCGATCGAGGTAGCGGCGAAGCGCGGCGGGGTGGGTCGTCGCGATGCGTCGACCGTCCAGGTCGCGCGGCGTCCTCGTGGCGTCCTCGCGCGGGACGGCGAGGGCGAGGGTACAGAAGCCGAATCCGAGGGACTCGAGCTCTTCCACCCGGGATCCCTGTTCGATCACCACGTTCCGTCCCACGACGCCGAGGTCGGCCACGCCGTCCTGCACGTACTCGGGGATGTCGTCGTCCCGGATGAACAGGAGCTCCACGTCGGCGTTGCGGCAGCGCGCGAACAGCCGGCGCTCGTGCTCCTCGAACTCCAGGCCGATCCCCCGCAACAGCTCCAGGGAGCGGGTGGTGAGCCTCCCGTCGTTCTGGACCGCGATCCTCAGGTTGTGTCCGTTGGCGATGCGCATCGCTCCACCGTGTCCGTGTCGCGGCGGTCCCGGAAGCGCCGGGACCGCCGAACCGTCCGTGCAGAAAAAAAGGCGCCCGCTTCATCCGGAAGCGGGCGCCTCGTCGATCACAGCTGTGTCAGGGCCTGGTCAGCGTGGCGGCGCACCCCTCCGGATCCACGGGAAGCTCCCGTGGTGGGCGTGATGGTGCCGGCACCGCTGCATCAGGTCTCGCATGATGCCGGTAAGGGAAGGGTCCGGGACGCCGGTGTCAAGGTCGGGGCTCAACGATCGGCCGCGAACCGGAGGCCATCGGCGTGGACGAGCCGTCCTCCGAACAGCCAGCTCACCTGGCGGAAGGTCGCGTGGAGGTCGAACTCGGTGAGCGCGCTCACCGACTCCACCGGCACCACGACGTCGTAGAAGCGGTGCCCGGCGCTGGCGGCTGTGTAGTGAACGCAGAATGTTGGCCACCGTCCCGCTGATGACCAGGCAGTCCCGGTGGTTGATTCTGAGCGCGTGCTCCAGGCCGGTGCCGTAGAACGCGTCGTAGCGGTTCTTCTCGAACACGCGCTCGCCCGGCTTGGGGGTCAGCTCCTCGACGATCTTCCACCCGGGCGTGCCCCGCTCCACGTGCCGGCCCCACACCTCCCATTCCGGGTCACCCTCGTAGTGGGTGTCGCAGGAGTACCAGACCGGGACCCCCGCCTGGCGGGCCCGGTCCGCCAGACCGCCGATCACCGGGATCGACGCCGCGGCGGCCGGGTTGTAGAGCGCGCCGCCCTCACGGGCGAAGTCGTTCTGCATGTCGGTGATGAGCAGCACGGAACGACGCGGATCGACGTCCAGTCGTTCGGCCACCTCGTACTCGGGAACCTCGACCTTCATGGAGCCCCCGTGACCCGGAGGACTGGTGACGGAGAGGGCGCGATGCCTTCCGGCTTCCGGGTCAGGAGCAGCAAGGTGCGTGCGCGAGGCGTGCGTGCAGCGGCCGCGCCCCCCGTGACCGGGAGGCTCAGGAGGCCGTTGAGCGCCTGTGATCCGCCCCGACCCAGCGCATGAGCAGCCCTCCCCCGACCAGGACCGTCAGGTAGGTGAGGAAGACTCTCCAGATGGCCGTGTAGGCCACCAGGAGGGAGGCCGGCAGGAAGGGCTTCATGAGCGCGGGCGCCAGAACCTCTCCGACCCCGGTGCCACCCGGCGTGGGCATGAAGGTCAGCAGGAACTGGAGCATGACGTGGATCGTGACGACCTGGATGAAGCCGGCGTGGATACCGAACCCCCGGAGCACGGCCCAGCCCAGCAGGAACCGTCCGCCGAAGTGCAACGTCCCGGAGAGGGTCGCCAGGAGGAGGGCCAGCTTCCCCTTGCGGATGTATATGAGCAGGCTGGCGTGCAGCTCGTGGATCCAGCGCAGGAGGAGCCGCATGCGGTGGCCGCGCCCGAAGGTCTTGATGAGCCAGCCCCGCAGCGGCCGCGGGTTGAACGAGAACACGACGATGATCGCCACGACGACGGCGAAGCCGCTGGCCGTCCATTCGAACATGCGCGCCGCGGAGATGTGGGCGACCGGGAGCCGGAGGTCCTCGATGGTCGACGAGGCCCCGAAGAACCAGGCGCACAGACCGGCCGTGGACAGGAAGGTGATGTTCACCAGGAAGCTGGCGAAGTTGCTCGCTGCGGCTCGACCCACCGACACGCCCTCCCGCACCAGACCGTACAGGTGCGCCGGCCCGCCCCCGGCCCCCGAGGGCGTGAGGTAGGCGAGGGCCGCCGTCGCGCCCGAGATTTCCACGCACTTCCAGTAGGACACCCGGATGTCGAGGGGCTTGAGCAGAACCCACACGCGCACGCCGCCACCGAACCAGTCCATGGAGGCGAGCCCGAGGCACACGAGTCCCCAGCGCGGGTCGAAGCGCTTGAACGCCGATAGGCTCGCGCCGAGGTCCTTGGACAGGAAGAACAGGACACCGAATCCCATCAGCGAAGCGACCACGAAGCCGGTGATGCCCCACCGCAGGGCACCCTGCGGAAGAACGAGGCCCGGCTTCGACTTCCGGTCGCCGTCATCGTCGGAGTCGGGTGCCGGGGCGGACCCGGAGGGTCGCTCGTCTCCCGGAGGGAGGCTCTGCGCTTCCTGCATCCTGTCCCTGGCCTCCCTCGGCCGAGCCTGATGAGGGTTTCGAACACCGGAGCGGGCCGCCCCGAGGTCGACCCGCCCTTGCGGCCGTGGGGCGCGAACCGTCTGGCCCACGGCCGTGTAGCTCTGTAGGATAACAGACCCGTCCCGGGCCGCCAACGGAATCGGTCGGGCCGGCGGCGCTCCGGCGTCGTCGGCCCGCGCCAGGAGGGTCAGCTCTTGAAGCGATATGCCGCCTACGATCCCCCCGAGTACGTCGACTGGGAGCCCGACGAGGAGCTGGTCGAATCGTACAGGGCCAGGATTCGCGAGCACCCGGAGCGGGCCTCGGTCATCGATGGGCTGGACGCCGGATCCCGTCTGGACCTGTACCGGGGGCTCCTGCGCTTCCGGCTCCACGACATCATGCTGCAGCGCTGGGTGAAGCAGGGCGTGATCTCGAAGGCGTGGCTGGGGACGGGCGAGGAGGCCACGACCATCGGCGCCGTCCACGCCCTTCGGCGGGCGGGCGGAGATGGAGACTACGTGGGTCCGATGATCCGCAACAACGGGGCGTGCCACGAGATGGGCATGTCGGTGGCCGACATGCTGCGGGCCTACCTGGCCACGGGCGATTCGCCCACGCACGGCCGGGACCTGCACGTGGGGGACCTCCGGAACGGGGTCGTCACGCCGATCAGCATGGTGGGCGGACTGGTGCCGGTCATGAACGGCTTCGCCCTCGCCTTCAAGCGCCGCGGTGAGGACCGCGTCACCCTGACCTGGGTCGGGGACGGCGCCACCAAGAACGGCGAGGTCCACGAGGCGATGAACTTCGCCGCCGTCATGGGCCTGCCGGCCATCATCGTCATCCAGAACAACCAGGTCGCGCTCGGCACCCGGCTGGACCAGCATCAGCTCGCGCCGGACTTCTCGGGCTGGGGCCGTGCCTACGGGGCCACGCTCGTCAGGGTGGACGGCAATCACGTCCTGGACGTTTATGCGGCCGTGCGGCTGGCCCGCCGGCAGTGTGCCGCCGGCGAGGGCCCCGTGTTCATCGAGGCGACGACCTTCCGCATGGGTGGGCACGCCACCCACGACGTGCGCGAGGCCAGGGCCACCTTCCCGTCGAGCCTGTTCGAGGAATGGGGTCGTAGGGATCCGATCGGCTGTTTCGAGGAGTACCTGGCCCGCGACGAGCGCGAGCTTCGCGCGGCGGCCTCGGATCTGGCCGACGTGGACGGCGTGGATCGCGAGACCCGCAACCGCGCCGTGCTCGGCCGCGTGGAGGATGCCGTGACGCGGGAGCTCGAGGAGGCGGCCGAGGCCGCGCTCGAGAGCCGGCGGACCCGCATGCCGCAGCCCGAGGATGCCGCGATGGGGGCGTACGCGTGAGCGCCGCGGGCGGACGCGAGACGCGCCGGGTCGACACCCGGGAGCAAGCATGGCTCATCTCCGAGGCGTGGCGCGGCCAGAGCGGTTGGGGGGTGGCCTACTTCGTGGCGTTCGGATCCGAGGCTCCGCTCGAAGACGACCGCCAGGACCGGCGGGCCCTGCTCGAGCCGGAAGCCGGGATCGCCGGCCTCGAGGACGCCGAGCTGGGCCGCCTCCTGGAAGACGCCGCCGGACTCACGTCGACCGAGCGTCGCTTCCGCGGTCCTGGCGGACGGTTGTGGCTGGCCCAGAGCCGGGGGCCCGTGTGGGCCGATGGCGGCGTGGCCGCAGGGCTGACGGGTCTGCTGTTCACCTCGCTCGAGGGCCCGGTGGAACGGATCGAAGGGCCTTACGGACAGGCCGGGGACCTGGATGGCGAGGCCCTCGCTTCCCGGCTGGGGGCGGCCCGGGCGGCTCCGGACCGCAAGGAGCCGGACGCGTGAGCGAGGGTCCGGAGATCCGCGCCGGGACGGACGCTCCGGTGACCGTGTACGTTTACGGAGACTACGTCTGTCCGTTCTCCTACATCGGCGACGCCCGGCTGCGCAGGCTCGCCGAAGAGGAGCCACTGGAGATCCGGTGGAGGCCGTTCGAGATTCACCCGACTCTGCCCGCCGATGGCCTGCCCGTTCGCGAGGCGGGCTATCCACCCGACGAGTGGTCCGGGATGGTGCAGAAGCTCGAGGCCATGGCGGTCGGTCTCGATCTTCCACTTCACTTTCCCGACTTCGTGGCCAACTCCCATCGTGCGCTGCAGGTCGCCGAGTTCGCCCGCGACCTGGGGAGGGCAGCGCACGAGACCACCCACGCGGCCCTCTATCGCGCGTACTTCGTCGAGGGACGCAACCTGGGCCGGGGCGAGGTGCTGCTCCAGGTGGCGGAAGAAGCCGGGCTCGACGTGGAGGCGGTCCAGCAGGCGCTCGAGGACGGTCGCTACGAGGACGAGCTCGAACGCGCCGCCGAGGAGGCCGAGCGCTACGAGATCGTCGGGACGCCGACCTTCCTGTTCGGCCGGTTCAAGGTGGTGGGCGCCGCCCCCCTCACCGTCCTCAGGGACGCGTGCCGAAAGGCGCGGGAGGAGTCGGAGCGACCGGGGGGCGAGGTCGGAGACGCCGGCGGGGCGGGGGACGCGTGAGCGGGCGCTCGGCGCCCCCGGACGGGTGGGGCGCAGGACCGCAGGTCGACCGGGTGATCGAGGCGGGAGACGCGCTCCGCGAGGCCCTCGTGGTGTATCGGGCCGCCTTCGATGGCGCGGCGCGGGCGTTGGGGCGCGAGGCAGAAGAAGCTCCGGTGCGTCACTGCGGATTCGAGCTCCTGCGCTCAGACTGGGAGCGGACGGTGGCTGCGTTCCGCGAGGCCGTGGACCGCATCGGCACGGCGCAGAAGACCCTGGCGCGAGGCTGTTGAGGGGTGCTGCGGCTCACCTTCCTGGGCACCGCGTCGGCCCGGCCCACGGTACGCCGCAACGTGTCCTCGTTGTTCGTTCAGCGCGAGGGCGATGCCTTCCTGTTCGACTGCGGGGAGGGCACCCAGCGGCAGATGATGCGCTTCGGGGTCGGGTTCGGCTTCTCGGACATCTTCCTCACGCACCTCCACGCCGACCACTGTCTGGGAGTCACGGGACTCCTGCGCACCATGAGCCTGCAGGGCCGCGCCGATCCGGTGGCCCTGTGGGGACCGCCCGACAGCCAGCCGCTCCTGCGCGAGCTCGTGGAGCTGGGCGGGGACCGACTGGCGTTCCCGGTCGCGCTGAGGGAGCTCCCCCCGGGGGAGTCCGTGCGCTACGACGGCTACCGGATCGAGGCGTTCCCGACCCGGCACACGCGCGACTCGATGGGCCTGGTCCTGGTAGAGGACGAGCGCCTGGGACGCTTCGACCCCGACCGGGCTCGCGAGCTGGGGGTTCCCGAAGGTCCCCTGTTCGGGCGGCTTCATCGCGGCGAGACCGTCACGCTGCCCGATGGGCGAACGGTGGACCCCGCCGGGGTCGTGGGGGCGCCGCGTCCCGGCCGAAAGCTGGTGTACACGGGCGATACGCGGCCGTCGGATCGAACCGTCGAGGCGGCCGCGGCCGCGGACCTGCTCGTGCACGAGGCCACGTTCGGGGAGGCCGAGCGGGACCGGGCGCGGGACACGGGGCATTCGACGGCGCGCGAGGCGGCCGAGGTGGCCAGCCGGGCCGGCGTCCGGAGTCTGGCCATCACCCACTTCAGCGCCCGTTACTCCGAGCAGGCGCATCGCCTGCGTGCCGAGGCCGCGAGCGTGTTTCCCGAGACCGTGGCCGCCGAGGACGGCGCCACCCTGGAGGTGCCGCTGCCGGACGCCGACGACGGGGCTCCGTGACTCCGGTCATTCGGGTGCCGGGGGACAAGTCGATCTCCCACCGCGTGCTGATGCTGGCGGGGCTGGCACGAGGCGACTCGCGGGTGGAGAACCTGCTCGACGCGGCGGATGTGCGCTCCACGGCGGAGGTGCTGCGCGGTCTGGGCGCGGACATCCCCTCCGCCTGGTCCGGACGGGTCCGGCTCCCGGGCGACGCGGCGTGGCGCGACGCGGAGGAGATCCTCGACTGCGGGAACAGCGGCACCACGGCCCGACTGGTCGCCGGTCTGGCCGCGGGCCTGGGACGGAGCGCCGTGCTCGACGGGGATGACTCCCTGCGATGCAGGCCCATGGAGCGCGTGGTGTACCCGCTCCAGGCCATGGGCGCCAGGATCGAGTACCGCGGCGCCCGGGGGTACCTCCCGATCGAGCTCCGGGCGCGCGCCTCCGGCGCCCTCCGCACCCTGCGACACCGGCCCCGAGTCGCCAGCGCCCAGGTCAAGTCCTGCCTCCTCCTGGCGGGTCTGGCCTCCGGCACGCTGGTGGAGGTGGTCGAGCCGGGGCGCTCCCGTGACCATACGGAACGGCTCCTCGAGGCCATGGGCGCGCCGATCACCTTCGGTCCGGAGGACGGCGGGGCCCGGGTCCTCCTGGATCCGGGGGGCGCGCCACCGGCGCTCCGACCCCTGGACCTGCGCGTCCCGGGAGACCCGTCGTCGGCGGCCTTCCTGGTGGGGGCCGCCCTCCTCGCCGGACGGGGGCTGCGCCTCGAGGGCGTCGGCATCAACCCCACGCGGACGGGCTATCTCGAGGTCCTGCGGCGCATGGGAGCGCGGATCACGGTCACCGAGACCGGCCGGGAGGGCGGGGAGCCGGTGGGCGACCTCAGCGTCGAGCCCGCCGAGCTCCGGGGCGTGGAGATCGAGCCAGCGCTGGTCCCCCGGGTCCTCGATGAGCTCCCGCTCCTCGCCGTGCTGGGCGCGCAGGCCGGCGGACGCTTTTCGGTGCGCGGGGCGGGCGAGCTCCGGGTCAAGGAGAGCGACCGCCTGGCCCTCCTGGTCTCGAACCTGGATCAGCTCGGGGTCCAGTGTTGCGAGTGGAAGGATGGACTGGAGGTGTTCGGTCGGGCCGCCCCGCTGTCGGGCTCCGTCTACACCAATGGCGATCATCGCATCGCCATGGCCTTCGGGGTCCTGGCGGTGGTCCCGGGATCGGACGTGCGGATCGACGATCGCGCCTGTGTGACCGTGTCCTACCCGGGATTCTGGGAGGACCTCCGGCTCCTGTCCGAGGAGGCGGTGTGAGCCCCCGAGTGGTGGCCATCGACGGTCCGGCGGCCTCCGGCAAGAGCACCACCGCGCGCCGGGTGGCGGATGTCCTGGGATTCGAGCACCTGAACTCGGGGCTCCTCTATCGCGCGGTGGCGTGGGCCGCCCTCGAAGGCGGCTGGCTCCCGGAATCCGGCGACGCTGGGACCGATGCGGTGGACCGGGCGCTACCGGATCTCGACCTGGAGCTGGTCCCGGGCGCGGACGGCTACGAGGTCCGGGTCGACGGCCGCGAGCCCGGGTCCGCGCTCCGCGATCCGGCCGTCACCCGGCTCGCCTCCCTGCTTTCGGCCCGCGCTCCGGTGCGCCGGCGTGTGAACGAGCGGGTACAGGAGGAAGCTCGCCGGCGCGACGTGGTCTGCGACGGGCGGGACATCGGAACCGTCGTGTTCCCCGATGCCGATCTCAAGGTCTTCCTGGACGCCGACGAGGACGAGCGAGCCCGGCGACGGCTCCTGGAACGCGGCGAGACGCTCGCCCCCGAGGCCGTCGCCGCGGAAGCCGATCGGCTGCGGGAGCGTGACGAGGCCGATGCCTCGCGCTCCCTGTCCCCACTGCGCCCGGCGGACGACGCCGTACGGTTGGACACGACCGAGCTCTCTCCCCGCGCCGTGGTGGACCGCATCCTCCTCGAAGCGCGCCGCCGGGGGATCCGGCCGACCCACGTTTGACCGAAGCGACGAGCGCTCCTACATTCCTGTGCTATCGTTGAACATTCGCAACCGTGACCCCAACCCTGCCGGCCCGGTTCCCCCGCTGCCCGTGATGAGGCGGTGAGGTGCAACCACCGCGGGACAGAGACCAGGACGGTACGACTCGATGACCGAGGACCAGACCCAGAGCCAGCCCGCCACCGAGACCGCGGCTCCCGAGCCCGAAGACACCGGACCCACCGTGGACAACAGCGACTCCGCGCCCGATGGCGCGAGCCCCGCGGTCGAGGCCGTGCGGGAGGATCCGGAGATCCCCGTCGTGGACACCCGGGCCATGGCGCCCGGCGACCCGGCGCCGGGATCCACCAAAGTGGAGCTCACCGAGGCCCAGATCGAACAGCGCGCGGCGGAAGTGGGCGTGCGCGCGGACCTGTTCGAGGAGAGCGACTACACCCTCGACGAGTACGAGGAGATGCTCTCCCTGTACGAGGACACCCTGGGGGACATTGCCGAGGGCGAGATCGTCAAGGCCACGGTGCTCCGCAAGACGGACAACGCGGTGATCCTCGACGTCGGCTTCAAGTCGGAGGGCTCGGTCGACCTGGAGGAGTTCCGGGAGCCGGAGACGATCCAGCCGGGGGACGAGGTCGAGGTCTTCCTCGAGAAGCTCGAGGACGAGCAGGGCGTGGTCGTCCTCTCCAAGAAGAAGGCCGACTTCCTCCGGGTGTGGGAGAAGCTCAAGGAGGCCTACGAGACCGACACCCCCGTACCGGGCGCGATCAAGCACTCCATCAAGGGCGGGGCGATGGTCGACCTCATGGGGGTCGACGCCTTCCTGCCCGGCTCTCAGATCGCGCTTCGCCGCGTTCACGACATCGACGCGCTGGCCGGGAACGAGTACGAGTTCAAGATCCTCAAGCTCAACAAGCGGCGCCGGAATATCGTGGTCAGCCGCCGGGTGCTGCTCGAGGCGGAGCGCGAGAAGCAGAAGGAGAAGCTCAAGACTGAACTCGAGGTCGGCCAGGTGCGCCGCGGGGTGGTCAAGAACATCACCGACTTCGGCGCCTTCATCGACCTGGGCGGCATGGACGGTCTCCTCCACATCACCGACATGTCGTGGGGGCGCGTGGGGCACCCGTCGGACGTGTGCTCGATCGGCGACGAGATCGAGGTCAAGGTCCTGGACATCGATTGGGACCGCGAGCGCATCTCGCTCGGACTCAAGCAGCTCCAGCCCCACCCCTGGAAGAACGTGGCCGAGAAGTATCCTGTCGGGAGCCGCGTGAAGGGGAAGGTCGTCTCGATCACCAACTACGGCGCCTTCGTGGAGCTCGAGAAGGGCGTGGAGGGCCTGGTCCACATCTCGGAGATGAGCTGGACGCGCAACGTCCGGCACCCCTCGCAGCTCGTGTCGATCGGCGAGGAGATCGAGTGCGTCGTGCTGCGCGTGGATGAAGAGGAGCAGAAGATCTCCCTCGGGATGAAGCAGACCGAGGAGGATCCGTGGCTCTCCCTGCCGGCCAAATACCCGCCGGGTACCCACATCACCGGGCCGGTCCGAAACCTCACCTCCTTCGGCGCGTTCGTCGAGGTCGAGCCGGGCATCGATGGCCTCGTGCACATCTCCGACATGAGCTGGACCCGTCGGGTTCAGCATCCGTCCGAGGTGGTGCGCAAGGGCGAGGAGGTCGAGGTCGTCGTCCTCAACATCGATCCCGAGCAGAAGCGCATCTCGCTCGGCCTCAAGCAGGTCGAGGAGGACCCGTGGTACGAGCTCGCCCAGGAGTTCGAGCCCGGTCGCGAGATCAGCGGCAAGGTCGTGCGTCTGCTCGACAAGGGCATGGTCGTCGACCTGGGCGACGATGTCGAGGGCTTCGTCCCGCTCAGCCAGCTGGGCCTCGAGGAGCCCGTGGAGGACCCCTCGACCGAGTTCGTGGAAGGGGAGCGGGTGGAGCTCAAGGTGCTCGAGTCGGATCCGATCAACCGTCGCATCGTGCTCTCCGTGACGGCCCGACCGGAGGCGGCGGCCCGGAAGGAAGCCGCCGCGGCCGCGGCGGAGGCTGAGGCGGAGCAGGCCGAGGCGGAGCAGGCCGAAGTCGACGAAGCCGCGGCCGGCGACGAACAGTCTTCCGTGGAAGCGGAGGCCGAGGCGGAGGCGGAGGAGCTCGAAGCCGGGGCGGAGGCGGAAGCCGAGGCCGAAGAGGCGGAGGATGAGGCGGAAGCCGAGGTCGACGAGCCCGAGGACGAGGCGGACGAGCCCGAGGACGAGGCGGACGAGCCCGAAGCCGAGGTCGACGAGCCCGAGGACGAGGTCGACGAGCCCGAAGCCGAAGAGGCCGGGGAGACGGAGGAGTCCGAAGAGGACGAGGAGCGGGACGAGGACTGAGCTTCCCGCCTCGAGTCCCGTGATGGTGGGCGGGCGACCGGGACGGGCGCTCCGCGTGGTCCGGCCGTTCGCCGTGGCCGCGCTGGCCGCGTGGCTGACGGGTGGGTGCGCGCCGGGCGCTGTCGGCGGGGGACCTCCGCCGGGCCCCCCCGGGCCGGCCGGGGCGGGCTCTCGGGCGGAGGCCGCGCCACCGCCTGCCGGGTCTCTCGAACGCGTCGATCGCCTGGTGTCGGCCGGCCGGGCCGATTCGGCCGCTCTTCTGGCCGATTCCCTGTACTTCGCATGGCGTCCCCATTCCGACATGGCCGATCGTGCGGCTTCGGCCCTGTGGCGCGAGGCCGGGGCGCTTCGAAGCGTGGGACGGCCCCGTGCCGCGGCCGCACGCCTCCGCGAGCTCCTGAGTCGCTATCCCGGCGCGCGCGAAGCCCGGGACGCCGTGCGGCTGCTGGCGGCGCTCGACGTCGACCTGGTGCGGGATCCCTCGGCGGCCGCCGTTCTCCTGGCCCACGCCGACGCGATAGACGACGCCGCCCGCAAGCTCCTGAGGACGGCGGCGGGCCACATGTCGGGGGCGGAGCTGGAAGCCATCCTCGACGGTCGACGGCCCGGTGAAGCCGGGGAGGGGGAGGACGGGGGGCGAGCGGCCCCGGGTCCCGAGCGGGACCGGGCGATCCTCCTCGCCGCTCTGGCCCGGGACCTGGCTCGCTCCGGTCGGACCGATTCGGCCGGCCGCGTGGCCGCTGCGGTGCTGCGTGGCTCGGCCGACGCCCCGGAAAGGGACGTGGCGAGTGCGGTGCGGGACGGACGGATCGCCGCGGTGCGGGGCCCCCTCGTCCTCGGCGCGCTGTTCACGACCTCGGGTCGATTCGCCGCCGTGGGCGGTTGGCTGCGGGAGGGCGTCGACCTGGCCCTCGAGGAGGCTTCGGCGAGCGGAGGCCCGGAAGTCCGTGTGGAGAGCCTCGACGAGGGCGACGATCCTGCGGTCGTGCCCGGACTGGTGCAACGGCTCGAGGCCGACGGCGTCGTGGCGATCCTCGGTCCCGTGCGCTCGCGGGCCCTGGCGGCCGCCGCGACCGCCCGCCGCGACCCCGGTCTTCTCCTCGTGAGCCCCACCGCCACGGACGCTCCGCGGGCCTCGAACGGTCGGTCCGATCTGGATGCCTATGCCCTGTGGGACCGGACCCGTCGCCAGGTCGACGCGGCCCGCGACCTGGGCCGGTGGCTGGGCTCGACCGTGCGGCTCGGCGTCTCGGCCACGCTGTACGCCCGGGATCCGGAGGGCATCGCGGCGGCCCTGGCGTACCGCGCCGGCCTGGGAGCCGGCGCCGGAACGGTGGCCTCGGAGGCCTTCGACGCGGATTCGACCACCTTTCGGGGTCCGATCGCCCGCGTGGGCGCGTTCGAGCCCCGCGGCGTGTTCGTGGCGGGGGGAGGGCCGAGCACGATCCTGCAGCTCGCGCCCCAGCTGTCGTACTTCGGGGCCCGCGACCTGCTGGTCGCGGGCGGCCCGACCTGGGCTCAGCCGGAGGTCGTGCGCCGCCTCGAGCCCAGTCCGACGCAGGAGCGCATCGTGGCCACCTACCTGGACTGGACGGACCAGAAATCCGGCTGGAGTCGATTTCGAGCTGCGTATGAGACGAAGTACCACAAGTCCGTTGCCAACAATGTCGTACCTGCTCTTGGATACGACGCGGCGAAGCTGGTGCTGGCGGCGCTGCCCGACGAGCCCGTGCCGCACCCGCGGGCCACGGCACGGGCACTGGCCCGGCTCACGGGTCTGGAGGGGGCGACGGGGACGCTGACGCCGGACGCGACGGCGGGCACCGTGGCTCGCGCCACGCTGATCCGCCGCCTGGACGAGCGCCGGCTGGCCCCGGCCGACCCGGACTCGGTGCGGGCGTGGCTGGACAGGAGCGGCCTCCTGGAGGCCGCCGGCCTGCGGCGACAGCGGGCGGTGGCCCGGAAGGCGGTCCGGAAGTTCGCCGCCGACACCACGAGGGGAGGCACACGGCCGTGACCATGCGCGAGAGGCTCCAGGAGCTCGAGGAGCGTCGGCGGGAGGCCGAACGGGGAGGCGGGGAGGCCCGGCTGGAGCGACAGCACGGGAAGGGGAAGCTCAGCGCCCGGGAGCGGCTGGACGTGCTGCTCGATCCGGGCTCCTTCGTGGAGTTCGACAGGTTCGTCGAGCATCGCTGTCACGACTTCGGTCTCGACGAGGAGCACTATCCGGGCGATGGCGTGGTCACGGGCTATGGCACCGTGGACGGCCGGACGATCTACGTGTTCAGCCAGGACTTCACGGTGTTCGGCGGATCCCTGTCCGAGGCGCACGCCGAGAAGATCGTGAAGATCCTGGAGCTGGCCACCCGGAACGGGAAACCGGTCGTGGGCCTCAACGACTCCGGGGGAGCCCGCATCCAGGAGGGCGTGGCGTCGCTGGGCGGATACGCGGACATCTTCCTGCGGAACACGCTGGCCTCGGGGGTCGTCCCGCAGATCAGCGCGATCCTGGGTCCATGCGCCGGGGGGGCGGTCTACTCGCCCGCCATCACCGACTTCATCTATATGGTCGAGGGGATCAGTCACATGTTCGTGACCGGCCCTAACGTCGTGAAGACGGTGACGCACGAGGAGGTGAGCTTCGAGGAGCTGGGCGGTGCGGGCATGCACGCGACGAAGTCCGGCGTGGCCCACTTCGTCCACCGGACCGAGGTGGAGGCGCTGCGGGGAATTCGCCGCCTGCTCTCCTTCCTCCCGTCCAACAACGCCGAGGCGCCGCCCGCTCGCACCACCGAGGATCCGGCGGACCGCGCCGAGGAGGAGCTGCTCGAGATCGTCCCCGATCGCCCGAACCAGCCCTACGACATGCACCGGGTCATCGAGCGGATCGTGGACGACGCGGACTTCCTGGAGGTCCACCAACGCTACGCGGGCAACCTGCTGGTCGGCTTCGCGCGCCTCGGCGGCCGACCGGTGGGGATCCTGGCCAACCAGCCGGCCGTCCTGGCGGGCGTGCTGGACATCGACGCGAGCCTCAAGGGCGCCCGCTTCGTGCGCTTCTGCGATGCCTTCAACTTCCCGATCGTGACCTTCGAGGACGTCCCGGGCTTTCTGCCGGGCGTGACCCAGGAACACGGGGGGATCATCAAGCACGGGGCCAAGCTCCTGTATGCCTACTGCGAGGCCACGGTGCCCAAGCTGACCGTGATCACCCGCAAGGCCTACGGCGGGGCATACGACGTCATGGCCTCCAAGCACATCCGGGGCGATCTAAACCTGGCGTGGCCGACGGCCGAGATCGCCGTCATGGGCCCCAAGGGCGCGGTGGAGATCCTGCACCGCAGGGAGATCGAGGAGGCGGCGGACCCCGAGGCCCGCACGGCGGAGCTGGAGGGGTCGTTTCGACGGGCGTTCGCCAACCCGTATCTGGCCGCGGCCCGCGGCTACCTCGACGACGTGATCGACCCTCGGGAGACACGCGCCAGGCTCATCTCGGGGCTGTCGATGCTGGCGGACAAGCGTGATCGCAATCCGCCCAAGAAGCACGGCAACCTGCCTCTGTGACCCGGGTCGATGCCGGGTTACCACTGGGTCCCCGCGTCCCTTCAGGGACGGCTCCTGGACCGGGAAGCGAAGCGGGATCGTATGCGCCTCGAGCGCGACGTGACGGAGCTGGCGGCGGCCCTGGACTCGGTGCGAGAGGCGTCGGCCGAGCTGGACGCCACCTACCGCTGCTTCGTCGATCTTCCCGAGGCGGATCCGGTCATGGCCGCCTCACCGGAGCTGGCCCGCTTCCTCCTGGCCTGGTGCCGCTGCCGGCGGCCGCGGCGCATCGCCGACCTCGGCTCGGGGTTCAGCTCCTGGCTGTTTCGCTGGTGGGCGGCCGCGGAGCCGGAGGAGGTCACCGTGGTGTCGGTCGACGACGACCCGGCCTGGCTCGAGCGCTCGCGCACCTTCGCGGCGGATCGGGGGCTGGAGGGAGGCGACTTCCGGGGCTGGCGAGCGTTCAGGGCCGGCTCGGAGCGCTTCGACCTCGTGCTGTGGGACTACGGCGACATCCGCACCCGGGCCGAGCGACTGCCGGAGGTCCTGGCGCGCGTGGGAGAGGGTGGCGCGCTGGTGTGTGACGACATCCACAAGCACCGGGTGTGGAGAGCGGCCCGGAGCTGTGCCGGGTCGGCCGGGATCGAGGCGTACAGCCTCAGGGCGTACACGCTCGACCGCTGGGGCCGCTACGCGTGGCTGGCCCGGCTCGCGGGACGGGGCGGGGGGGGCGGGGTCGGAAGGAGGTTGGCGTGAGCGGCCTGCGGCGTGTCCTCGTCGCCAACCGCGGGGAGATCGCGGTGCGGATCGTCCGGGCCTGCCGGGAGCTCGGCATCGAGACCGTGGCCGTCTACTCCGACCCGGACCGTCTGGCGCCCCACGTGCGGCTCGCCGACCGGGCCGTGCTCCTCGGACCCGCCCCGGCATCGGAGAGCTACCTGGATATCGGAAAGCTGCTCGAGGCGGCGCGGCGGACGGGCGCCGATTCGGTGCACCCGGGCTACGGATTTCTGGCCGAGAACGCGTCCTTCGCGGGCCTCGTCGAGGAAGCCGGACTGGTATGGATCGGACCGCCACCGGATGCCATTGCGGCCATGGGCGACAAGACGGAGGCGCGCGAGCGCATGCGTTCGGCTGGCGTGCCCGTGATTCCCGGGTCGGAGGGTGCCCTGGACGACCCCGACGCGGCGCGGGAGGCGGCCGATCGAATCGGCTACCCCGTCATGCTCAAGGCTGCGGCCGGTGGAGGCGGCAAGGGCATGCGCGTCGTCCGCGAGGCCGGCGAGTTCGAGTCCGCCTTCCGCGGCGCTCGCAGCGAGGCCGGGCAGGCCTTCGGCGACGAACGTGTCTACCTGGAGCGGTTCCTGGACGCCCCGCGGCACATTGAGATCCAGGTCCTGGCGGACGCCCACGGCCGGACGGTGCACGTGGGAGAGCGCGAGTGCTCGATCCAGCGTCGACACCAGAAGCTCATCGAGGAAGCTCCTTCCACGGTGGTGGACGCGGAGCTCCGGGAGCGGATGGGCCGCGTGGCCGTGGCCGCCGCGGAGGCGGTCGGCTACCGCAGCGCCGGTACGGTGGAGTTCCTCTTCCAGGATGACGAGTTCTTCTTCCTGGAGATGAACACACGCATCCAGGTCGAGCATCCGGTGACCGAGCTCGTATGGGAGGTGGACCTCGTGCAGGAGCAGCTCCGTATCGCGGGCGGCGAGCCCATCCTATGGCAGGCACCGGACCAAGCGCCGCGCGGACACGCGCTCGAGTGCCGGATCGGGGGGGAGGACCCGTTCGCCGGCTTCCTGCCCTCGGCGGGCCGGGTGGCCGACCTGGAGGTGCCGTCGGGACCGGGCGTGCGTTGGGATGGGGGCATCGAGCCCGGCTTCGAGGTCGGACTCCACTACGACCCGTTGCTCGCCAAGCTCGTCGTGCACGCTCCCACACGGGAGGAGGCCATCGACCGGATGGCCCGGGCGCTCGACGAGCTCGAGGTGGTGGGTCTGGCCACCAGCGCTCCTTTCCACCGGGCGGTGATGCGGGAGCCGGACTTCCGGGCCGGCAGGCTCTCGATCCGCTACGTGGAGGAGCACGCCGACCTGCTGCGCGAGCCGCCGGATGCCGACACCCTGCGAGCGGTGGCCGCCGCCGCGACCCTGCTCGAGGAGGAACGCCGGCAGGGGGCGCACCCTCGGACGGACGGTGGTACGGGATCGGCCGGCGGTGCGGCCGTGCGCTCGGCGTGGCGGCGAGCGTTCGATCCCCTGTGAGCACCACGGGGCGCGAATCGGCGGTGGATCGGCTCCTCGATCTCTTCATCGAGTCGGTAGCCGCCGGTGGAGACGGCGTGGCCCGCGAGCCGGCCGGGCGCGTCGTCTTCGTGCCGTCCGCGGCGCCCGGCGACCGGGTGCGCGTCCGGGTGACGGAGGACCATGCGTCGTACCTGCGAGCCCGGCTCGAGGCGGTGCTGGAGCCGGGCCCGGGCAGGGTGTCGCCGTCGTGCCCCTACTATGGGGCGTGTGGCGGGTGCCGGCTCCAGCACCTGGCGCCGGAGGGACAGCTCGAGGCCAAGCGCGTCATCGTCCAGGACGCGCTCCGCCGGATCGGGAGGCTGGAGATCGACGTGCCTCCGGTGTGGGCCGAGGGGCCCCGCCTCGGCTACCGCAACCGTATCACGTTGACCGTTCGCCGTGAGACGGGGGGGCGGGTGCGGGCCGGATACCATGCCCACGGCGCCCCGGAGGTCCTGGTGGACGTGGCCGACTGCCCGCTGTCCGAGCGGGCCGTGGGCGACGCCTGGCGCGCCGTGCGCTCGAACTGGGGCGCGGCCGCTCGACGCCTCCCTGGCGGCGAGGAGCTTCGTGTGACGGTGCGGGCCTCGGCCACGGGCGGCACGGCCGTCGTGGTCGACGGTGGCCGGCCCGATGCCCCCGGGGATCCAGCGGCTCTCGCGGAGTCCGTTCCCGGCCTGGTGTGCCTGGCCTGGCGGCCGACGGGAACAGGGCTCCGTATCGCGGCCGGCGAGCCCGTCTTCCACGAGCGGTGGCAGGGCTTCGATCTGGAGCTCGGTCCCGAGACCTTTCTTCAGGTGAACCGGCGAGCGGCCGAGGCCATCGAGCGTTCGCTGGACGAGGGCCTGGGAGAGGTCGCCGGTCTCCGCATCGTGGACCTGTACGGTGGCGTCGGGACGAGAGCCATCCGCTGGTCCCTGCGGGGCGCGGAGGCGGCCTCCTGCGACGCCGACCGGAATGCCGTGGCGGCGGGCCGTGCCGCCGCGGCCCACTACGCCGCAGAGGTCGACCTGCGCGCGGCGAGGGTCGAGGAGGCGGTCGGCGCGCTCCTGCCAGCCGACGTCGTGGTGGTCAATCCTCCCCGGCAGGGGCTGTCGCGTGAGGCGAGCGGGGCTCTACGGGAGGTCCGTGCCCGCCGTCTCGCCTATGTCAGCTGCGATCCGGCCACGCTGGCCCGGGACCTGGTCCGCCTGGGGGATGGCTGGCGGGTGACGCGGGTGGAGGCCTTCGACGCGTTCCCGCAGACGGCCCACGTCGAGACGCTGGCGTGGCTGGAGGCCGCATGAAGTACTTCGTCACCATCGGGGAGGAGCGGGTCGAGGTCGACCTCGGCTCCGGGGGGGCGACGTTCGGGACGGGAGAGACCGTGCCGGTCGAGCTCGCCGCCGTGCCCGGGACGGCCCTGCGTCACCTGCTGCTCGGGGATGACGGGTGGCGGCTCACGGTCGTTCGGGAGAAGGACGGCTGGACGATCAGCACGGGGGGGCGGCGCTTCCGGGTCCGGGTCGAGGATGAGCGCACCCACGCCATACGGGAGATGTCGGGCGTCGACGGGCTCGACGCGGGGCCGCAGGAGCTGCGCGCGCCGATGCCGGGACTGGTGGTGAGGGTGCTGGTCGAAGCCGGACAGGAGGTGGAGCCTGGGGACGGCCTGGTGGTCATGGAGGCCATGAAGATGGAGAACGAGCTCCGGGCCGACGCGGCGGGCCGCGTGGCCGAGATCCGGGTCGAGGAAGGCGCCACGGTCGCGCAGGGCCAGGTCCTGGTGACCCTCGAGGCCGAGGGCGCATGAGCGCGCCCGGCCGAACCGGGGAGGGCGAGGGGCGCGCGGAGTGGGAGCGTCGCACGCTGCGGCCTTTCCTGGAACGTCACCCGGAGCGCCGGGAGCGGTTCCGTACGCCCTCGGGCCTCGAGGTCCGGCCGCTCTACACGCCCGCCGACGTGGAGGCGCCCTACGGGGAGTCCCTCGGTTACCCGGGCGAGCCTCCGTTCACACGCGGGATCTACCCGACCATGTACAGAGGTCGGCTGTGGACCATGCGGCAGTACGCGGGCTTCGGCACGGCCGAGCAGACGAACGAGCGCTTCCGGTACCTTCTCGACTCGGGCCAGACCGGCCTGTCGGTGGCCTTCGACCTCCCAACGCAGATGGGATACGACTCCGACCACGCCATGGCGGCGGGCGAGGTGGGTCGGGTCGGAGTGGCCATCGACACGCTGGACGACATGGAGCGGCTGTTCCGCGGCATCCCGCTCGGCCGGGTCTCGACCTCCATGACCATCAACGCCACCGCGGCCATCCTCCTGGCCATGTACGTGGCCGTGGGCGAGGACCAGGGCGTGGAGCGTGCCGACCTCCGGGGCACCGTCCAGAACGACATCCTGAAGGAGTTCGTGGCGCGCGGCACCTACATCTATCCGGTGGAGCCCAGCCTTCGGCTGGTCACCGACGTGTTCGACTTCTGCTCCCGCGAGCTCCCGTCCTGGAATTCGATCTCGATCAGCGGCTATCACATGCGCGAGGCGGGCTCGACGGCGGCGCAGGAGCTGGCCTTCACCCTGGCGGACGCGCTCGAGTACGTCGATCGGGCCCTGGCGCGCGGATTGGAGCTGGAGGCCTTCGCCCCCCGCCTCAGCTTCTTCTTCGCCTCGCACAACAACCTGTTCGAGGAGGTGGCCAAGTTCCGGGCGGCGCGCCGCCTGTGGGCCCGCCTCATGCACGAGCGTTACGGCGCGTCGGAGGAGAGCCGGCGCCTCAGGTTCCACACGCAGACGGCGGGATCGACGCTCACGGCGCAGCAGCCCCGGAACAACATCGTGCGCGTCGCGGTACAGGCGCTGGCCGCGACCCTGGGAGGGACGCAGTCCCTGCATACGAACAGCTTCGACGAGGCTCTGGCACTGCCGTCGGCGGAGGCGGCCCGCCTGGCCCTGCGCACCCAGCAGGTGCTGGCGTCCGAGTCGGGGGTGGCGGACACGGTGGATCCGCTGGCAGGCTCCTACTACGTGGAGGCCCTCACCGACCGGATCGAGTCGCAGGCGCGCGATTACCTCGAGACCATCGAGGAGGCGGGCGGGGCGGCGCGGTCGGTCGCCTTCATGCAGGAGGAGATCCACCGGGTGGCCTACCGATTCCAGCGGGACCTGGAGGCCGGGGAGGAGGAGGTGGTGGGCGTGAACGTGCACCGGGACGAGCGGGAGCCGGAGCCGAAGATCGAGCTGCCCGACTTCGAGGGCCTGGCCCGCGAGCAGCGCGAACGCCTGGCCGAGGTGCGGTCGCGCCGGGACGAAGGGCCGGTGCGGGAGGCCCTCGAGGCGCTGGGTCGACTCGCCCGGAGCGACGGCGAGCTGGTGGGCCCGATCCTGACGGCGGTCCGGCGCCGCGCCACGCTGGGTGAGATCAGCGACGTCCTGCGCGAAGCGTGGGGGGAGTACACAGGGAGCTAGGAGCTCATGCCGACCTACGAATATCGTTGCACGGCGTGCGGACACGCGTTCGAGCGCTTTCAGAAGATCAACGACCCGCCCGTGAGGGTCTGCCCGGAGTGCGGGGAGAAGGCCGTGGAGAAGCAGATCTCGTCCGGTGCGGGCCTCCTGTTCAAGGGGCCGGGCTTCTACGCTACCGACTACCGGTCTCCCCGTCCCGGCGCCAGGCCGGGAAAGGGCGACTCGGAGGGGAAGAGCAAGACGTCCGAATCCGGGGGCGTGACCCCGGATGAGTGAGGTCCGGCCGGAGGGCCCCATCGTCGACCCAATGGCGGAACCGTGGCGGCGGCTGGCCGAGGCCGTCGGCCGTGCCGCGAGAGCCGCGGGCGCCCCCGACGACTTCCATGCCGCGCTCGAGCGTCCCCGGGACCCGGCACACGGCGACGTGGCCTCCAACGCCGCCCTCGTCCTCGGCGGCCGCATGGGAAGGCCGCCCCGCGAGGTGGCCGAGGCCATCCGCGACGCGCTCGACGAGGCGGGGGCCCCCGTGGCGTCGGTCGAGGTCGCGGGCCCGGGCTTCCTCAACTTCCGCTTCGACGACTCCGTCTACTGGGAGGGGCTCGCGGCGATCCTGCGGGCGGGCCCGGGCTTCGGCCGCCGGGCCGCCGCCGAGCCCCTCAGGATCAACGTGGAGTTCGTGTCGGCCAACCCGACCGGCCCGCTGCACGTGGCGCATGGACGTGGTGCGGCGCTGGGCGACGTGGTGGCCAGCCTGCTCGAGTGGACCGGACACGAGGTCGTCCGCGAATACTATGTGAACGACGCGGGTCGCCAGATCGATCTGCTCGGCGCCTCCGTCGAGGCGCGCTACCAGGAACTCCTGGGTCGGGACTCGGCGATCCCGGAGGGAGGCTATCACGGGGCCTACGTGCGGGAGCTGGCCGAGCGACTGAGGGACGAGGCCGAGCCAGGCGTACTGCAGGCCATGGCTCCAGACGAGCGCGCCTCGTGGTTCGCGGAGCGTGCCTCGGCGCTCCTGCGGCTCGAGCACGAGGAGGACCTGGCCGCGTTCGGCGTCCGCATGGAGACCTGGAGCGAGGAGAGCCGGCTGTACGCGAGGGGCGCCATCGAAGGTCTCCTCGATCACCTCGCCGAGGCCGACCTCACGTACGAGGACGAGGGTGCCACCTGGCTCGCCACCAGCCGGTTCGGGGACGAGAAGGACCGGGTGCTGGTGAAGAGCGACGGCAGCTACACCTACTTCCTGCCCGACATCGCGTATCACCTGGACAAGGCGGAGCGCGGCTTCGATCGGGCCATCGACGTGTGGGGAGCCGATCATCACGGTCACGTCGCCCGGATGAAGGCCGCCCTGGAGGCCCTCGGACTGCCGCCCGAGTTCCTGGAGGTGCTGATCCTGCAGCTCGTGACCGTGCTGCGCGGAGGCGAGGAGGTCCGCATGAGCAAGCGGGCCGGGACGTTCGTGACGCTTCGCGAACTGTTCGATGAGACGGGGCCGGACGTTTCGAGGTACTTCTTCCTCATGCGACGCGCGGAGGTGCCGCTGAGCTTCGACCTCGACCTGGCTCTGGACCGGTCCGACGCGAATCCCGTCTACAAGGTGCAGTACGCGCACGCCCGCATGTGCTCAGTGTTCGCGCGTGGCGGCGTCGACCCGGGCGGGATCGATCCTTCGTTCCAGGATCTCTCGCGCCTCGGCACCGAGCACGAGCGGGCCCTGGCCCGCGCGCTCGCGCGCTTTCCCGAGGTCGTGGACGTGGCCGCGGCGGCCCGGGCACCCTACCAGGTGTGTGGCTACCTCGAAGAGGCGGCGGGGCTCGCCAACGCCTGGTACCACACCGGAAACCAGGATCCGTCGCTCCGCGTGCTCGCCGAGGGCCCTGCGCGGGCCGGTCGGCTGGCGCTGGCCCGGGCCGTCCAGCTCACGCTCCGCAACGGACTGGAGCTTCTGGGACTGTCGGCCCCGCAGCGCATGGAGCGTCAGGACGACGACGATGAGGAGGCGCGGTGAGCGGGAGGGGTGAGCACGGAGAGCGGGGAGGGGCGGAGGCTCAGGGGGCAATCCTGGTCGTGGGAAGTGTGGCCCTCGACACGGTCGAAACGCCCTTCGGGAAGGCGGAGGAGGTCGTGGGTGGATCGGCCGTCTACTTCGGGTCGGCGGCGTCCCTGTTCGGCCACGTCCAGCTCGTGGGGGTCGTCGGGGACGACTACCCCCTGGACCGACTGGACTTCCTGCGGGCGCGGGGGGCCGACCTGGACGGCCTCGACGTGGCCGGCGGCCGTAGCTTCCGCTGGTCGGGGGTCTACGACTACGACCTCAACGCCCGTCGCACCCTCAGCACCGAGCTCGGGGTGTTCGCGGACTTCCAGCCCACCGTGCCCGACACGTTCCGATCGGCCGAGTGGGTCTTCCTGGGCAACATCGATCCGGCCCTTCAGCACGGCATCCTCGACCAGATCGAGGCGCCTCGCCTGGTGGCATGTGACACGATGAACTACTGGATCGAACGGGACCGCGACACGCTGCTGGCTCTCCTCGCGCGCATCGACATGCTGGTCGTCAACGACTCCGAGGCCCGGGAGCTGTCGGAGGACCACAACCTGGCGCGCGCGGCCCGCTGGATCCTCGACCGTGGACCCCGGCACGTGGTCATCAAGAAGGGCGAGCATGGCGCCGTGCTCTTCCACGAAGATGGCGTGTTCTTCGTGCCCGGCTTCCCTCTGGAGGAGGTGTTCGATCCGACCGGGGCCGGGGACTCGTTCGCCGGCGGCATGCTGGGGCAGCTCGCCCGGGCGGGCCGGGTGACCGAGCGGGAGCTTCGCCGCGCCGTGGTGTTCGGGTGCGCGCTGGGTTCCTTCGCGTGCGAGGCCTTCGGGCCGGACCGGCTCCGGGACCTGTCCCTGCACGAGGTCGGCTCCAGGGTCCAGGCGTTCCTCGAGATGACACGGTTCGAACACGAGATGCCGGTCGGGCCGTGAGGGTCGGGTGGAGCGGGAGGGCCGGACGGAGCGGAGGGAGGGAGTGGCGGTGAGCGAGGGCGGCTTCACCTACCGGGATGCGGGCGTGGATCGCGGAGCGGCCGATGCCGTCAAGGGTCGGCTGGGCCGGATCGTGGAGTCGACCCGCACCGCGGGCGTGCGGTCGGCGTTCGGGTCCTTCGGAGGGCGCTTCATGCTCGAGGAGGGCGGCGAGCTGGTGGCCAGCGCCGACGGCGTGGGCACCAAGCTGCGGGTGGCGTTCCGCGCCGGCCGACACGACACGGTCGGCGAGGACCTGGTCAACCATTGTGTTGACGACATCCTGACCGAAGGGGCGGTGCCCCTCTTCTTCCTCGACTACTTCGCGTGCGGGCGGCTGGATCCCGAGATCCCGGTGGCCGTCGTGGCCGGCGTGGCGCGGGGATGCCGGGCCAACGGCTGCGCTCTGCTGGGTGGTGAGACCGCGGAGATGCCCGACTCGTACCCCGACGGGGAATACGACCTGGCCGGCTTCATCGTGGGCCGCGCGGCGTACCCGGCGGTCGCCCGGCGCGAGATTCGGGAGGGAGACCGACTGCTCGGACTGTCCGCGAGCGGCCTCCACACGAACGGATACAGCTTCGCACGGGCGCTGTTGTTCGGAGAGCTGGGCCTCGATGTGGACGACCCGTGGCCGGGCCTGGGCAGCTCGGTCGGCGACGTGCTCCTCCGGGTGCATCGCTCCTACCTGGAGCCGCTCCGCGGTCCGTGCGAGGCGGGACGGGTCCACGCCCTGGCGCACATCACCGGAGGCGGCATCCCGGGCAACCTGGCCCGGATTCTCCCGGAGGATCTCGACGCGGTGGTGGACACGGGCTCGTGGCAGGCGCCGGCCGAGTTCCGATCGCTGGCCGAGCTGGGACGCACGGACCGGGACGAGATGTTCCGGACCTTCAACATGGGCCTCGGCATGATCGCGGTGGTGCGCCCCGACGAGATGCGAACGGTGCGCGAGGCGATCGAGGCGGCCGGATGCCCGGCGTTCGCGTGTGGGGAGCTGGTGCGCGGGTCGGGCGAGGTCCGGCTCGAGGGCGCCGGGTGACGGGGGCCCGGGCCGACGACGGACGGCACATGCTCCGGGCGGTGGCCCTGGCCCGGCGCGGCTGGGGGCGCGTGGCGCCCAACCCAATGGTCGGGGCCGTCCTGGTGCGCGACGGGGACGTGGTGGGAGAAGGGTGGCACGCCGAGTTCGGAGGTCCCCACGCCGAAGTGGCGGCGCTCGACGCGGCGGGCCCGCGGGCCGAGGGTGCCACGCTCTACGTGACGCTGGAGCCGTGCACCCACACCGGCAAGACACCACCGTGCACGCCGGCGGTGATCGAGGCCGGCGTGCGGCGCGTCGTCGTGGGCTGCCGGGACCCCGACCCGGAAGCCGGCGGCGGCGCGGACGCCCTGCGCCGGGCCGGGCTCGACGTCTCCGTGGGCGTCGAGGGACCGACCTGCGCGCGCCTCCTGGCCGCCTATCTCTGGGGTCGGGTCGGCCGGACCCCGTTCGTGGCGCTCAAGCTCGCCCTGTCGCTGGACGGGGGGCTGGCGCGCGAGCCCGGTCGCCGGACGGCGGTCACCGGCCCCGAGGCGGGACGGTGGGTGCATCGCCTCCGGGCCGGATTCGACGCCATCCTCGTGGGCCGCGGGACGCTCGAGGCGGACGATCCGCTGCTCACGGTCCGGGGAGACGTCGAGCCGCGGAGCGCGCCCGTTCGCGTCATCCTCGACTCCGGACTGTCCGTGTCTCCGGAGGCCCGGGTCGTCACCACCGGGACCGAGGCGCCGACCTGGGTCCTGTGCGGACCCGACGCGCCGGCGGAGCGGCGTGCCCGCCTCGAGAAGGCGGGCGTCCGGGTGATCGAGCTCCGCGCCGGCCCGGCGGGGGTGGACACCGGCGCGGCGCTCGCACGGCTGGCCGGAGAGGGCGTCGGCACGGTGCTCGCAGAGGGAGGAGCGCGCGTGGCCCGCTCGCTCCTGGAAGGAGCGTGGGTCCAGCGCCTCCATCTCCTGTACGCGCCGCTCCTGTTCGGCGCGGGGGCCCCGGCCGGGTTCGGCGGGGCCGCGGCCGGACGGGGTGGCTGGCACGTGTATGACCGGAGGGCGCTCGGCGAGGACACGCACCTGGCGCTGGAGAGCCGCGAGCTCGACGACGTCCAGCGGCGGTGGGGGAGGCCCGAATGGCGCCCCGTGAGCCCGGCCCCGGGCGAGTGACCTGAAGCGAGGAGGGGGCATGTTCACCGGTCTGGTCGAGGAGATGGGGCGCGTGCTGTCGCGTGAGCCGCACGAGGAGGGTCTGCGGCTCCGCGTGGCGTGCCGCTTCGTGGACGAGCTCCACTCGGGCGACTCGGTGGCGGTGAGCGGCGTGTGCCAGACCGTGACCGGGGTGGACGCGTCCGGGTTCGAGTTCGAGTCGATCCGCACCACCCTGTCGCGGACGACACTGGGGCGCCTCGAGCCGGGCGCCGCCGTCAACCTCGAGCGCGCCTTGCGGGCCGGCGACCGTCTGGGCGGCCACCTGGTCCAGGGTCACGTGGACGGGGTCGGGGAGCTCGTCGAGCGACGGCCCGCGGGCGAGACGTGGCTTCTGCGCATCTCGATGCCGGCGGACATCGCGGCCGCCACGGTGCTGCACGGATCCCTGACCGTGGACGGGGTCAGCCTGACCGTGAACCAGCTGGAGGGCCCGGTCGCGGAAGTGGCCATCATTCCCTATACATGGTCCCATACGACGCTCTCGGGGCTCGCGCCGAGCGATCCGGTGAACCTCGAGGGTGACCTCGTGGGTAAATACGTGCGCAGGCTCGTCGAGCCATACCTCGAGAGTCTGCCCGCGCGAGGTCGACGGGCAGGAGGGCCCGGCGCCTCCGTTGACGTCGGTCCCTCCCGTATCGAGAGCTGAGGCATGGGCTTCGACAGCGTCGAAGATGCCATCGCGGCGATCCGTCGCGGCGAACTGGTCATCGTGGCCGATGACGAGGACCGCGAGAACGAGGGTGACCTCGTGTGCGCCGCAGAGCTGATCACGGCCGAACAGATCAACTTCATGGCCACGCACGGGCGCGGGCTGATCTGCCTCACGCTGGCGCCCGAGATCGCCGATCGGCTGGATCTGCCGCTCATGGCCGACGGACGGAAGTCCGATCCCAACGAGACGGCGTTCACGGTCAGCATCGACGCCCGCTCCGAGTTTGGCGTGTCCACGGGCATCAGCGCCCACGACCGGGCCCGGACGATCCAGGTGGCGCTCGACCCGGACACGCGTCCCTCGGACCTCGCGCGTCCCGGCCACGTGTTCCCGCTGCGGGCGCGGCCGGGAGGCGTGCTGCAGCGGGTCGGACAGACCGAGGCCTCCGTCGAGCTGGCGCGCATGGCCGGCCTGCAGCCGGCCGGCGTCATCTGCGAGATCCTCAACGAGGACGGGACCATGGCGAGGCGCCCGCACCTCGAGGCCTTCTCGGACCGGCACGGGCTGCGCTTCGTGACGGTGGCGCAGATCGTGGCGTACCGGCTGCGCCACGAGCGGCTCATCCACCGGGTGGCCGAAGCCCGTCTCCCGACGCCGTGGGGCGAGTTCACCATCGTCGGCTACCGCAACGACGTGGACGATCGGGAGCACGTCGCCCTGGTCCGGGGGGACGTCCGCGGGCGCGAGGGGGTGCTGGTACGCGTGCACTCCAAGTGCCTCACGGGGGACGTATTCGGGTCGCTTCGCTGCGACTGCGGCGACCAGCTCCACCACGCCATGGAGCTGATCGTACAGGAGGGCGCCGGCGTGATCGTGTACCTGGACCAGGAGGGGCGCGGCATCGGCCTCCTCAACAAGCTCAGGGCCTACGAGCTCCAGGATCGCGGGCACGACACCGTGGAGGCCAACGAGGTGCTCGGCTTCCCGCCTGACCTCAGGAACTACGGGATCGGCGCGCAGATCCTCGCTGACCTGGGCCTCCACTCCATCCGGATCATGACGAACAACCCCAAGAAGCTCTCCGGACTCCAGGGCTTCGGCCTCGAGATCCTCGATCGTGTGCCCCTGGAGACCGACGCGACCAGCGAGAACGAGAGCTACCTCGACGCCAAGCGAGACAAGCTCGGGCACCTGCTGAGCTCCTCGTGAAACCCTCGAATCCGGGCCGGGCCGTCGGAGGGGCGGTTCCCGGCGCGGCGGGACGACGCTACTGCCTGGTGGTGAGCCGCTACCACGGAGAAGTCACCGAGCGGCTCGAGTCCGGGGCTCGCCAGGAGCTGATCGACCTGGGCGTCGAGGCGCCGGCCGTGGACGTGGTGAGCGTTCCGGGCGCCTGGGAGCTGCCGTGGGCGGTCCGCCGGGCGGCCGCCACGGAACGCTACGACGGCGTGGTGGCGCTGGGCTGCGTCATCCGGGGAGACACGCCTCATTTCGACTACGTGTGCCGGGGCGCTACCGACGGCCTGGCCCGACTCGCGGCCGAGGGGAGAGTGCCGGTGGGGTTCGGACTGCTGACCTGCGACACGCTCGAGCAGGCCGAGGCCCGGTCCGGCGGTTCGGTGGGCAACAAGGGGGCGGAGGCGGCGCGGGCCGTGGCGGAGCTGTGCGGGCTGGCTCCCCTCCTGCCCTCCGCCGGCGACCGGGAGCGCGGAACGTGAGGCGACCGGCGCACGTGCGCTCCAGGGCACGGAGCTGGGCGCTTCAGGTCCTGTACGCCTGGGACATGGCTGGCGTCGGACGGGACCTCTCCGGGTACGCGGACGAGGCCCTGGCCCGGCGGCGCGTGTCGCGACGGTACCGACCCTACCTCGATCGGCTGCTGGAGCTGGTCGCCTCCCACGCATCGGAGATCGACGCCACCGTGCAGGAGCACATGCCCAACTGGCGACTGGAGAGGCTCTCGGCTATCGATCGAGCCATCCTGCGGATCGCGACCGCCGAGCTCCTGTACCAGGAGGACGTGCCGGGCAAGGTGGCCATCCACGAGGCGATCCGACTCGCCGAGCGATACGGCGGGAAGGAGAGCCACCGCTTCGTCAACGGCGTCCTCGACGCCGTCTACCAGGATACCCTCGTCGCTCCCTGACGGGCCGGGCGGCCGCGGCCGTCTCGATCTCCTGGTGGTGAACTGGCAGGACCGCCGGAACCCCCAGGCCGGCGGGGCCGAAGTCCACCTCCACGAGACCTTTGGCCGCCTGGCGGCGCGCGGACACCGTGTCACGCTCCTCGTGTCCGGCTGGCGGGGAGCGGTCCCGCGTGAGAGCCTCGACGGCATGGACGTGTGGCGTGCCGGCGGGCGCCACACCTTCCCGCTCGCCGTCCGGGGCGCGTATCGCCGGCTGCGAATGGAGCGTAGCTTCGATCTCGTGGTTGAGAACATCAACAAGCTGCCGCTCCTCACGCCGATGTGGATGGAGGAGCCGGTGGTCGCGCTCGTGAACCACCTGTTCGGGGCGACGGCCTTCCGAGAGGCGGCCTGGCCGGTGGCGGCGGCGGTGTGGGCGGCCGAGCGGCTGATTCCCCGGGCGTATCGGGACGTGCCCTTCCACTCGGTCTCGGAGAGCACGGCCGAGGATCTCATCCGCCGCGGGATCGCGCGGGATCACATCGAGGTCATCCCGGGCGGCATCGACCACGCGCTGTATCGGCCGGACCCGTCCGTAGAGCGGTTCCCCCGCCCCACGTTCGTCTACGTGGGGCGGCTCAAGCGCTACAAGGGACTGGAGGTCGTGTTCGAGGCGCTCTCGCGCCTCGAGCGCCGCGGCGTGGAGGCCCACCTGCTGGTGGCTGGCGCGGGAGACGACAGGTCGAGGCTGGAGTCGGCGGCCAGGGACCTGGCGGTCGAGACCCGCGTGCGGTTCCTGGGGTACGTGTCGGAGGAGGAGAAGGTGGAGCTCCTTCGCCGCGCGTGGGCGACGGTGTACCCGTCGCCCCGCGAGGGCTGGGGGCTCACCAACATCGAGGCCGCGGCGTGCGGGACGCCCACGGTGGCGAGCGACGCCCCCGGCCTGCGGGAGTCGGTGCTGGATGGTCGCACCGGCTTCCTGGTCCCGCACGCCGACGTGGAGGCCTGGGCCGAGCGCATGGCCCGGCTGTGCACGGACGCCGCGTGCCGGACGACGCTGTCCGAAGGCGCCATCCGGCACGCGGCCCGCTTCTCGTGGGAGCGGACGGCCGACCGCACCGAAGCCGCGCTTCGCTCGATCGTGGAGGCCCGAGCCACGGATCGATCGGAGCACCGAGACGAGCACGAAGGCTAGGAGGAGGACGGCATGGATATCGTCGTCGCGGCCCGCCACGGCACGCTTCCCGAGCACGTCGCGGAGCTCGCCCGGGGCCAGTTCGAGCGGCTGGGTCGGTTCGAGTCGCGCGTGTCGCGCGTGGAGGTCACGGTCGCGAACGAGAAGAACCGCTGGGAAGTGGATGCGCACGCCAGCGTGGACCGCGATCCCCCGGTGCACGCCCACGGCGAGGCCCGGGACGCGCGCTCGGCCATCGATCAGGCGGTGGACCGCATGACACGCCAGGTCAAGCGGCTTCGGGAGCGTCACCGGGACCACCAGGGTCCCGCCAGGGAGGTGGAGCCCCCCACGGAACCGACGGAGGGGCCTTGAGCGGACTCACGGTCGGCGACTTCCTGGATCGAAAGGGGGCCTCCCTATCCCTCGAGGTGCTGACGGGGGAGGAAGGACTGGGACGCCCGATCCCCGGACCGGACATCTCGAGCCCGGGCCTCGTCCTCAGCGGCTACACGGAGCGCTTCCCGGGCAGCCGGATCCAGGTCCTGGGCGAGACGGAGGTGAGCTACCTGCGGTCTCTGGCCCCCGGGGAGCGCCAGCGGGCGGTGGCGACGCTCCTCGGCTTCGACGTTCCCTGCCTGGTCGTCACCAAGGCCATGGACCCGCCCCGGGAGCTGCTGGAGGCCGCCTCGGCATCGGGGACGCCTCTGCTCCGCTCCGGGCTCAAGACGGGCGAGTTCTACCGGAGGATCAAGCCGTACCTCGAGGACGAATTCGCGCCCCGGACCGCCGTGCACGGCTCGGTGGCGGACGTCTACGGGGTGGGGCTCCTGTTCGTGGGGAAGAGCGGCATCGGCAAGAGCGAATGCGTGCTCGACCTGATCGAGCGCGGCCACCGGCTCGTCGCGGACGACGTGGTCATCATCACCCGCCGGGGCAACGACGTCCTCATCGGCAGGGGACACGAGCTGGCCAAGCACCACATGGAGATCCGGGGCGTGGGCATCATCGACATTCGCGCCCTGTTCGGCGTGCGCGCGACGCGGCAGCAGAAGCGCGTGGAGGTCGTCGTGCAGCTCGAGGAGTGGAGCGAGCAGGCATCCTACGACCGTACGGGGCTCGACGCGGACACGACCGAAATCCTGGGGGTGCCGCTCCCCAAGGTCCGCATTCCGCTCAATCCCGGAAAGAACATCACCGTGATCTCGGAGGTCATCGCCATGAACCACCTCCTCAAATACTCGGGGGTGGACACGGCCAGGTCCTTCGACCAGAAGCTCCGGCGACGCCTGAGGCCGGTCCGGGAATACCTGGAGGAGGACAACGAGTGACGGCCGTCGCCCGCGGCGTCGTGGTGGCGCACGATGGGGTCGCGGCCGCGCTGGTGCGTGCCGTCGAGCACATCTCGGGCGTGCAGGGAGCGCTGTCGGCCGTGAGCAACGAGGCGTGCGCGCCGGAAGAGCTGCGCGCCCGGGTGGCCCGTGCCGTGTCCGAGAGTGGAGGCCCGGTCGTCATCTTCGTGGACATGTCGAGCGGGAGCTGCGCGTTCGCGGGGCGACGGGTCCTGCGCGGCCGGCCCGGGGTGGCCGTCGTCACGGGAGTCAATCTCCCGATGCTCCTCGACTTCGTCTTCCATCGCGAGATGGAGCTCGCCACCCTGGCCGAGCGCGTGGCAGGCAAGGGCCGGACCGCGGCCCAGGTCCACCTCCCCGAGGCACGGGACGACGATGCCGATCGAGCTGTTCCGGATTGACGAGCGCCTTCTCCACGGCCAGGTGGTCGTGGGGTGGGGTGAGCGGTTGGGTCTGTCCTACTACGTGGTGGTGGACGACGACCTGGCGGAGTCCGACTGGGAGCAGGAGCTCTACGCCGGCGGCCTGCCCGCCGGCGCCGAGGCCTACTTTCTCTCCGAGGTGGAGGTGGCACGCCGCTTCCGCCAGCTCGACGGCCGTTCCGGGGCCGGTGCGCTGCTGGCGCGAACGACGGCGGCCATGCGTCGGCTGGCGGAGACCGGCGTCCTGTCGGGTCGAACCGTCGACGTGGGGTGCCTGGGAGCGGCCCCCGGCCGCAGGCGGTCGCTGGACTACGTGTACCTGAGCCCGGACGAGGTCGCCGATCTCCGCGCGCTGGCCGGGCGGGTCGGACGGGTCGAGGCCCGGGACGTACCCTCCGCGCAGGCGGTCGCCCTCGACCGCCTGCTCGAGGACTTCGATGCCTGAACTGGACGCCTGGACGTACGTCGTGGCCGTGGTGTGCGGCGGACTGGTCGGCGTGGATGCCGTCTCCTGGCCGCAGGTGATGATCTCCCGTCCCCTGGTGGCGGCCACGCTCGGTGGTGCCCTGCTGGGCGACCCGGGCGCCGGACTGATGGTCGGGGCCGTGCTCGAGCTCCTCGGCCTCCGCCATCCTCCGTTCGGTGCGGCCCGCTACCCGGACACGGGGCCGGCAGCGCTCGTGGCGGGGGCGGCGTTCGCGGTCTCGGGCGGTGGGGTAACGTCGCTGGCCGTGGCCGTGTCGGCCGGCTGGCTGCTCGGATGGGTCGGTGCTCACACCGTGCACCTGCTGCGCGGCCTGAACGGACGCCTGGTCGGCCAACCCGCCTCCCTGTCGGTCGCTCCCGGGCGGCTGGAGCGGCGTCAGCGTTTCGCCGTCGGCCTGGACTTCGCGCGCGGGGCACTGCTCACGGCGGCGTTCCTGGTGCCGGCCGAGCTCGTGGCCCGCGTGGTGCCGGCGTCGGCGGGCGGACTGGCGCCCCCCGTCGCGGCCGCCGTGCTCGCGGTCGTGGTGGGCGGTGCGGCCGGCGCGGCGGCCGGCGGACTGTTCGGTGGCCGGAGGAGGTGGCTTCTGCTGGCCGCGGGTGGACTGGCATCGGTGGTGGCTCTGGTGCTCGCATGAGGCTCGCGCGCAAGGACTTCGCGAGAGCCCTGGCCCGGACGTTCGCGGCGCAGGGTACCTGGAACTACGGGTCCTACATGGCCGGCGGCCTGGCGTTCTCCCTCCTGCCGTTGCTCGAGCGCATCCACGCCGGCGATCCGGTCGGGCTCAGGCAGGCCATGGACCGTCATCTGCGTCCGTTCAACGCGCATCCGTACCTGGTGCCCCTCGCCGTGGGGGCCCTGGCTCGCCTGGAGTACGAGGGTGAGGACCCGGAGAGGATCGAGCGCTTCAGGACGGCGCTGAGCAGCAGCCTCGGCGCCGTGGGCGACCGACTGGTGTGGCAGGCCTGGCGTCCGTTCTGGTTGCTGATCTCGGTGCTGGCGTACAGTTTGGGATTCGGGCCCTGGGCGGCGGTCCTCCTGTTCCTGTTCCCTTACAACGTGGGTCACGTGGTGCTTCGCGCGTGGGGCCTCCGACGCGGGTGGGAGGAAGGGCTCGGCGTGGGCCGGACGATCTCGGCGCCGTGGATCCGGCGAACGGCCCGCCTGCTGGCGGGGGTCGATGTCGTGCTCCTCGGGGCCGTCACGGTGGCCCTGGTCGCCAAGCTGCAGGGCGGCGGCCTGCCGCTCACCGGCCGTGCCGTGGCAGCCGCGGTGATGGCGGCCTCCGGGATCGCCTGGCCGAGCGTCGTGGGAGCGGTCACGGGCGCTCTGGCCGCGCTGGCGGGCGCCGTGGCCTGGTTGCCGGGTTGAGGGAGAGGACGTGACGAACACCATGCCGGAGATCGGGGGGGCGGGGATGCCTCAAGCGAGTCGTGAGGTGGCGATCCGTAACCGCAACGGGCTCCATGCGCGCCCCGCGGCGGCCTTCGTGAAGCTGGCCTCCCGCTTCCGTTCCGAGATCCTCGTGTCCCGGGACGACCTGGAGGTGAACGGCAAGAGCATCATGGGGGTGCTCATGCTCGCCGCCGAGCCCGGGGCCGTGCTCACCATCCGCGCGGTGGGCGAGGACGCCGAGCGGGCCGTGGACGCTCTCGTGCGGCTGGTGGCCGAGGACGAGGGCGAGCCGGATCCGTTCGAGGACCCCGACGACCTCGAGGACGCCATCCCATGAACCGGCATCTTCAGGGCATCGGTGCTTCGGCGGGCCGCGTCCTGGGTCGGGTGCGCTTCGTGCGCCTCACCGTCCCGCCCGTGGCCCACAGGACGATCGCCCCGGAGGACGTGCCGTCCGAGCTGGTCCGTTTCGAGGAGGCGAGGCGCTGGGCGGTGGACCGCACCCGGGCCCTGGCCGAGCGGACCCGGGAACGAATGGGGGAGGTCGAGGCCCAGGTCTTCGACCCGCAGGTCCTCATGCTGGAGGACCCCGACCTGGTGGAGGGGACGCGGGCCTACATCCGCGAGAACTACCTGTCGGCCGAGCGGGCCTTCGATTGGCGGCTCCTGGAGATCCGCTCTCGCTTCCTCGATTCGGTGCACGCCATGGTGCTGGACCGGATAGCGGACCTGCAGGACATCCGCTTCCGCGTCCTGTCCAGGCTCGAGGGCGTCTCCGACACGATGCCGTGGGAGGATGGCGGAGAGCCGGCCGTTCTCGCGTTCCACGACCTCATGCCCAGCGTCGCGGCGCGACTGGAGCCGGAGGGTGTGTTGGGGCTCCTCACCTCCGCTGGCTCGCGGACGTCGCACAGCGCTGTTCTCGCACGGTCGATCGGTATTCCCGCCGTGGTCGGCCTCGGCGAACGACTCGACGAGATCGAGGATGGCACGACGATCATCATGGACGGCTCGACGGGACGCATCGTGGTCGATCCCGGCCGCGACGCGGTCGAGGGCTACCGTCGTTTGGTAGCCGAAGACAGCACGCGCCGGGCCCGCATCGAGGCGCTGGCGCAGCGGCCGGCCGTCACCACCGACGGCGTGCGACTCACGCTGCGTGTGAACCTGGACCAGCCCGACGAGGTCCTCGAGGCGACTCGCGTCAACCCGGAGGGCGTCGGCCTGTTTCGGTCGGAGTTCCTGGTGATCGGGCGTCGGACGATACCGACGGAGGAGGAACAGTACCGAGCCTACCGGAAGGTCGTGGAGGCCTTCCCGGAGCACCCGGTCACCCTGCGCACCTTCGACATCGGCGGCGACAAGTTCCCGATTTTCCTGGACGCGCCGTCCGAGGCGAACCCGTACCTGGGCTGGCGGGCGATCCGGGTGTGCCTGGACCGTCCCGATCTGTTCCGGAACCAGCTGCGGGCGGCGGTCCGCGCCGGGGAGCACGGGCGCATGCGACTCCTGCTCCCGTTCATCGTCTCGGTGGACGAGGTCCGCCGGACGCGCGACCTGCTGCGCGAGGTGTGCGACTCGCTGGACCTGGCCGCGAGCGGCTGGGGCATTCCGCTCGGGGTCATGATCGAGACGCCGGCCGCGGCGGAGATCGTGGACCTGATCGCTCCCCACGTCGACTTCCTCAGCCTGGGCACCAACGACCTCACCCAGTACGTCGTCGCCGTGGACAGGGGCGCTGCGCACCTGGCCGACCGCTACGAACCACTGCATCCGGCGCTCATGCGGATCTATCGGCGGCTGCGGGACAGCGCCGACGAGCACGGACTCGAGCTCGGCGTGTGCGGGGACCTGGCCACCGACCCGGTCGGGCTGGCGGCTCTCCTCGGGATCGGCTACCGGACGTTCAGCCTGCCACCGTACGTGTTCCCCGAGGTCAGGGAGTGGATCGCCGCCGTGTCGGTCGCGGAGCTCGAGGCGATCGCGGAGGAGACGGCGGGGGCGGAGACGGCCGGGGAGGTGCGGGTGCCCTTCCTACGCTACATGGAGGCCGCCGTGCCCTCCGGGGCGGTCCCAACGGGGCTGCTGTCCCGCCCGGAATGAAGCGCCCGCGCGCCTTGTCCGGTACGGGGTCCCGGGGTAGCTTCCCTAGCTTCGCGAGCCTGCCGGATGGCCCGCTCCCGAGCAGCAGCAGGGGCCGGGCGCCGACGAGTCTCCACACGACATCCAGGAAGCCGACGAGGGCCATGTGAGTTCCTCGAAAAGTCATCATTTCTTCACCTCGGAGTCCGTGACCGCGGGCCATCCGGACAAGGTCGCCGACCAGATCTCGGACGCGGTCCTCGACGCCATGCTGACGGAGGACCCGGACGCCCGCGTGGCGTGCGAGACCCTGGTGACCACAGGCCTGGCGCTCCTGGCCGGAGAGGTCACGACCAGCGCCTATGTTCACCTCCCCGACGTCGTTCGCGACACGATCAGGTCGATCGGCTACGACGACCCCAGGATCGGCTTCGCGGCCGGGACCTGCGCCGTCCTGACGTCCATCGACAAGCAGTCGCCCGACATCGCCATGGGCGTGGACCGCGGAGGCGCCGGGGACCAGGGCATGATGTTCGGCTACGCCACGGACGAGACGCCCGAACTCATGCCGCTTCCGATCTCCCTGGCTCACCAGCTCACGCGCCGCCTCGCGACCGTTCGGCGTGACGGCACCCTCCCGTGGCTCCGGCCGGATGGGAAGGCGCAGGTCACGGTCGAGTACGACGACGGCCAGCCGGTCCGGGTGAGTACGGTGGTCGTGTCCGCGCAGCACACGACGGAGCCGGACGACGCCACCATACGCGAGGGCATTCGTTCGTGCGTCATCGACCCGGTCCTCCCCGGTGGCATGGTCGATCCGGACGCGCTCGTGTGCCACATCAACCCGACGGGCCGGTTCGTGATCGGCGGGCCGCAGGGCGATGCGGGCGTGACCGGGCGCAAGATCATCGTGGACACCTACGGGGGCGTGGGCTCGCACGGCGGCGGAGCCTTCAGCGGCAAGGACCCCTCGAAGGTGGACCGCTCGGCGAGCTACGCTGCCCGTTGGGTCGCGAAGAACCTGGTCGCGGCAGGCCTCGCCCATCGGGCCGAGATCCAGATCGCCTACGCGATCGGCGTGGCGGAACCCGTGTCGGTCATGGTCGACAGCTTCGATACGGGCGAGGTCTCCGACGAGGACCTCGTCCGCGTGGTGGAGAGCGTGTTCGACCTCCGGCCGGCGGCGATCATTGCCGAGCTGGACCTCAAGCGTCCCATCTACCGGCGGACGGCCGCCTACGGACACTTCGGGCGTCAGCCGGAGGCCGACGGCGGCTTCAGTTGGGAGCGCACGGACCGGGTGGACGCGCTGCGCGAGGCCATCTGACGGAGGGGCGTCCATGGCGTGGCTCGACCGCTTCGTGCGGGGCGTCACGCCGCGGATCGACATAGAGACTCGAGGCAGGAGAGGGATTCGATGAGCGAGCGGAGTTCCAGGACCCAGGTCCAGCACGATATTGCCGATCCGGGGCTGGCCGAGAAGGGTCATCGCCGGGTCGAGTGGGCGGAGCGCTTCATGCCGGTCCTCGGTCAGATCCGGGAGCGCTTCGAGCGCGAGCGGCCGCTGGAGGGCGTTCGGCTCTCCGCCTGCCTGCACGTGACGACCGAGACCGCGAACCTCATGCGCACCCTCAAGGCGGGCGGCGCCGACATCGTGCTGTGTGGCTCGAACCCTCTCTCCACACAGGACGAGGTCGCGGCGTACCTGGTCGAGGAGTGCGGCATCGGAGTGTTCGCCGTGTGCGGCGAGGACGACGACAGGTACTACGACCACGTTCGCGCGGCGCTGGCGCACCGTCCACAGCTCACCATGGACGACGGGGCCGACCTGGTGGGCTCCCTCCACATGATCGCGCTCGAGCGCTTCGACGACCTGGCCGGTCCGGTTCGCGAGTGGGCCGTGGGGCTGGATCCGGAGGACCGGCGCTCCCTGGTGGAGGATGTGACGGGCTCCACCGAGGAGACGACGACCGGCGTGATCCGTCTGCGGGCCATGGCGGCCGACGGGGTCCTGCGCTTCCCGGTGATCGCCGTCAACGACAGCCACACCAAGCACCTGTTCGACAATCGCTACGGGACGGGTCAGTCCACGCTGGACGGGATCCTCCGGAGCACCAACATCCTCCTGGCGGGCTCGACGGTCGTGGTGGCCGGCTACGGATGGTGCGGTCGCGGCGTGGCCGTTCGGGCGCGCGGCGCCGGGGCGCACGTCATCGTGACCGAAGTCGACCCGTTGCGTGCTCTCGAGGCGTCCATGGACGGCTTCCGGGTGCTCCCGATGGCCAAGGCCGCGCCGGAGGGGGACCTGTTCATCACGCTGACCGGGGACACCGGGGTGATCCGCGAGGAGCACTTCCGGGCCATGAAGGACGGAGCGATCGTGGCCAACGCCGGGCACTTCGACGTCGAGATCGACGTCGACCGGCTCGAGGAGATCGCCGAGGAAGGCCCGCGGCTGCTGCGAGACCTGGCCGAGGAGTACGTCGTGGACGGCCGCCGGATCGTCCTCCTCGCCCGGGGTCGGCTCATCAACCTGGCCGCCGCCGAGGGCCATCCGGCCAGCGTCATGGACATGTCGTTCGCGAACCAGGCGCTCGCGGCGGAGTATCTGCTCAGCGATGCCGGGCGAGTCCTGGACGACCAGGTCCACCGGATCCCGCTCGATATCGACCGCCGGATCGCGGAGCTCAAGCTCCGGGGCCAGGCGATCGAGATCGACTACCTGACCGAGGAGCAGAAGCGCTACCTCGCGTCGTGGCATCTGGGCACCTGACGCACGGGTGCTCGTCACTCGGACGGACGGGGCGGACGCGGGGAGGATCCATGGGGGAGCCAATGCACGAAGTCACGGTCGCGAGCCTCGGGCTGGACAAGGCCTCGAACACACCGGTCGTGATTCTCAAGGAGAAGGAGGGCGACCGCGTCCTCGCCATCTGGATCGGTCCAGGCGAGGCGAGCGCCATCGCCATGAAGCTCGCCGGAATCCAGTTCTCCCGGCCCCTGACGCACGATCTCCTGAACACGGTGGTGCGGGGGCTGGGAAGCGAGCTGGTGCGGGTGCTGATCACCAAGGTCGTCGAGAACACCTACTACGCCAGCCTCATCTTCCGCCGGGACGGCGAGCTCATCTCGATCGACTCGAGGCCCAGCGACAGCATCGCGCTGGCCCTGCGAGCCGAGGCGCCCATTTTCGCGGACGAGGATCTGCTCGAGCTCACGGCGCTGGAGATCGAGGAGGCGGACTTCGAGCCGGGGGAGGCGGAGGCCGAATTCCTGGCCACCGGCGGCCAGACCGCCGAGCCCGAGACGACGGGCGCCGAGGAGGGTCCCCGGGGGGAGGGTCTCCGGGAGTACCTGAAGGGGCTCAACCCGGAGGATTTCGGACGATTCACGCCTTAGGGCGCCCGGCCGAAGCGATGAGCTGTGTGGATCGGCCTCCAGCGGGGGCCGTGCGGAGGTTGGCAGTGGCGATCGCCGCCTTCGGGGCCCTTGTGATCGGGGGAACGGTGGCGCCCCGAGCCGTGCTCGCTCAGCAGGCCAGCGCCATCCTCCACGGCCGCATCGTGCTGGGCCGGGACTCGGTCCCGGTGTCCGGCCAGCCCGTCATGCTGCACGGGATCACCGGCGACAGCGGGGCGGCGCTGGACAGCGCCGTGACCGATCGGAAGGGCGCCTTCACCTTCACCCTCCAGGGGGATACGGCCCGCACCGTGTTCCTCGTCGCGGTCCGCTACGACGACGTGCTCTACTTCGGCGATCCCATTCGGGAGGTGTCGCCCCCGGAGCCGTACGTCGTCCAGGTGTTTCCATCGCGTTCGATTCCCCGTCCGGACACCGTGCCCCTGACTCGCAGGAGCCTCGTGATCACCTACGAGGGTGGCGGGGCGCGCGTCCTGGACGCGATCCAGCTCGACAACGCGGGAGACACGGCCCTCGTGGCGTCGGGGTCGGGCGCGGGCGCGTGGCGCGTGGCGCTGCCCCAGGGTGCCGAGGACCCCCGGGCCCTGTCGGGGGACATGTTCCCCGGTGGGATCCAGTTCCAGAGCGGCTTCGCGCTCCTCGAGCCCTCGCTGCGGCCGGGCACCTCGCAGGTCCTGATCCAGTATCGACTCCCCTCTGACAGGGCGCCGTCGCTCACGCCGGTCCACCCGGTCCAGCGGCTGGAAGTGCTGTGGAGCGGAACGGATCGGGATCTGATCGGGGCGGGCTTCCAACCCGCCGAGCCCGTGTCTTTCCACGGCGACACGTACCGTGCGCTGGTCGCCAGCTTCGTACCCGCCGGCACCAGTCTCACCATGGCCCTCACCGGCGGATCTTCGAAGACGGTGGCCTGGCTGTTCATCCTGACGGGCCTCCTGCTGGCGGCGGCCGCTTACGTGACCTGGCGGCGGACCGGTGGTCGGGGCACGGGCGGGGGGACCGTCGCGCTGGCGATCCTCCTCGTCCTGGGACCGTGGAGCCGCGCGAACGCCGCGGAACGACCCTGCTGTCGGGACGCGCCCCGCCAGGATTCCTTCCAACTCCAGGACGACCTCGGGCGCACGGTTCGGCTCGCGGCTCCGCCGCGGCGCATCGTGTCCCTGGTGCCCGCGATGACCGAGCTCCTGTTCGCCGTGGGGGCGGGGAACCGGCTGGTGGGCAGGACGCGCTATGGTGTCCACCCTCCGGAGGCCCGGAGCGTCCCCTCCGTGGGCCAGGGCGTGCATCCGTCGGTGGAGACGGTCGTGGCGCGCCACCCGGATCTCGTCCTCGTGTACGCGGGTTCGGGCAGCCGTGCGGTCGTGAGGGAGCTGGACGGACTGGGCGTGCCGTCGCTGGCGGTGCGACACGACGACTTCGCGGACCTGTACAGGAACATCGGCCGACTGGGGCTCCTCACGGCTCGTCCGCTGGCCGCCCGGGCGTTGGCCGCCCGCATCCGCTGCGAGCTCCGAACGGTGGCACGGGCCAGCGCGCGCTGGCCGCGCCGCTCGGTGTACCTGGATGTGTGGGAGGATCCGCCCTACACGGTTGGCTCGGGCAGCTATCTGGACTCGCTCATTCGCGTAGCGGGCGGACGCGACGTGTTCGGGGACCTGCCGCAGGCGTCCCCGAGGGTGAGCCTCGAGGCCATCGCCGCGCGGGACCCCGACGTGGTCATCGTGCCTCGCAGCGTCCGGGGCCGCCTGGACCCGAGCCGCCGGCCGGCGTGGCGAGCGATACCTGCCGTGGCCGCCGGCCGTGTTCGGGAGGTGGACGGAGACCTCATCGATCGGCTCGGGCCTCGAGTGGGGGAGGCGGCCGGTGCCCTGGCCGCGGCGATCCACCCGGAGCTGGCCGGGGACCCGTCGGTCAGCGATCCGGCGCGTGCTTGCGGCGGAATCGGCCCTCCCGGCGGGAATTTGGGCCGGGCTCGGGACGACTCCGGCGGGAGGATCTGAGGCGGCCCGTGCCCATCGTCATGACCCGGGCCGTGGTGCTGCAGACCTACGCTTACAGCGACACCAGCAAGATCCTGCGTCTCATGACGCGGGAGCACGGTCCGCGTTCGGCCATCGCCAAGGGTGCCCGCCGTCCGGGGAACCGCTTCGGAGGGCTCATCGAGCCCTTCGCCGAGGGAATGGCCACGCTGTACATGCGCGAGGGCCGCGACCTCCACACCCTCTCCGCGTTCGACCTCGTCCGGGAGCGACAGGCCCTCGGCCGCGACCTGGAGCGGTTCGCGGGTGCTTCGGTCCTGTGCGAGGTCGTCATGCGACTGGCGCCCGAGCACCGGGATGATCGGTTGTTCGGGGCCCTGGTGCGTGGTCTCGACGAGCTCCTGGCCGCCCCCCGGGAATCGGTCGAGGGCACGGCGCTGCGCGCCATCTGGCGACTGGTGGCGGTCCTCGGCTTCGCTCCCGATCCGGCGCGCTGCGCGACGTGCGGTCGGCCGCTGGCGAGGGGGCAGGGGGCCCGCTTCGACTTCGGGGCCGGGGGCCTGGTGTGCGCCTCCTGCGGAGGGCAGGGACCCCACCTCGCGCCCGAGGAGGTCGGGGTTCTCCGGAGCCTCCTCGCCCGAGGCGAGCCACCGGCCCGACCCGGGCGCCGTCACCGCCGACTCGTGGCCGACTTCATCCGCTACCACGTGGCCGAGGGCACGCACCTGCGGTCGCTGGCGTTCTTGGAGCGAGGGGAGGGGGGCGCGTGAGGGCCTTCGTCATCGGGACGGCGGGCCACGTCGACCACGGTAAGACCACGCTCGTCAGGGCCCTGACCGGAGTGGACACGGACCGGTGGCGCGAGGAGAAGGAGCGGGGCCTTACCATCGACCTCGGCTTCGCGCGGCTGCCGACGGGGGAGGGCAGCGACCTGGAGGTCGGGATGGTGGACGTGCCCGGCCACGAGGACTTCGTCAAGAACATGCTGGCCGGCGCCACCGGAATCGACCTGCTGCTCCTCGTGGTGGCGGCCGACGAGGGACCCATGCCGCAGACGCGTGAGCACCTGGTGATCGCGCGTCTGCTCGGCGTGAAAGCCGGGGTGGTGGCGCTCACCAAGGTGGACCGGGTCGAGCCGGAGTGGCAGGAACTGGCCGCCGAGACGGTGCGGGACGAGCTCCGCCTCGTCCTCGGACGCAACGACTGGCCGGTGATCCCGGTGTCGCCGGTGGCATCGACAGGCGTCGAGGAGCTGCGCGAAGCGCTCGTGTGCCGTGCCGGTTCGCTGGACCCGCGGCGGCAGGACGATCTGTTCCGCCTCCCGGTAGACCGGGCGTTCAGCGTCAGGGGAGCGGGCACCGTGGTCACGGGCACGACGTGGAGCGGTCGCGTGCGGGTCGGAGACGACGTCCGGCTCCTGCCCGGCGGGACCACGGCCCGCAGTCCGCACCCTCCAGGTTCACGGCGAGGACCGCGAGGAGGTCGGACCCGGCCGGCGGTGCGCCCTGGCGCTGGTGGGCGTCGACGCTGACGCGGTCCCCCGTGGCACCGTCGCGGTCGTGGGCGCGGGCTGGTCGGAGGCCGCCGTGATCGGCGCCCACCTGACCATCCCCTCCTGTCTCGATCGGTCCATCGAGCCGGGTCAACGCGTGCGGGTCTTCCTGGGGACGCGCGAAGTCATGGCTCGGGTCGACCCCGCCGACGGGACGCTGGAGCCGGGTGCAGAGGGTTGGGCGAGGCTTCGTCTGGAGCGGCCTCTCGTGGCTCGCACGGGCGATCGCTTCGTGGTCCGATTCTACTCTCCGGTGGCCGTGGTCGCCGGCGGGCGCGTCGCCGAGGTCGATCCTCCCGGAGACTGGCGGAGCCGGACGGACCGCTGGCTGGGGCTCCTGGAGGGCGAGCCGGCGACGTCCCTGGCCGCCGCGACGGCCCTGCGGGAGGGTCGGGGCCTGACGGCCGTCGAGGCGCCTCTGCTGACCGGCCTGGCGCCGGCCGAGGTGACCCGGGCCGCGGAGCGGGGGCCGGAGGTCCTCCGCGTGGGCGATCGCTGGTTCGCCGCCCACACCGAGGAATCCTGCAGAGCGGCGCTGCTGGAGGGCCTGGCGGAGCTCCATCGGAAGGCGCGACGCACCCGCGCCGCCTCCCTGGCCGCGCTGCGGCGGCGGGTGGAGGCGAGTTTCGCCGGGCCGCTAATCGACCACTGCATGGCGACGCTCGTCCGGGCCGGCGAGGTCGTCGTGGAAGGGCCCAGGGTGAAGCTCCCGGGCCATCGCGTACAGCTCACATCCGCCGAGGAGCAGGCCCGGGAGGCCATCGTGCGAGCCGTCGAAGCCGGAGGGCTCGAGCCTCCCATGGTAGCCGATCTATCGGAGGGCGCCGGTGGGGACGCGGGGCTCCTCCACGACCTCCTGGGGCTCCTCGTCGAGGACGAGCGCGTCGTGGCGGTGAACCCGGACCTGTACGTGTCCCGTGGAACGGAGCGGGAGCTGCGCGAGCGTGTGCGTCGCGTCCTGGCCCGCACCACTCCGGCCCAGGCGTCCGAGTTCAAGGAGGCCCTGGGCGTCAGCCGCCGCTACCTCATCCCGTATCTCGAGTACATGGACGCCGAGGGGGTGACCCGGAGGACGTCCGAGGGCCGGGTGCCCGGCCCCGCGCCTCAGTCGAGGTGATACAGGAAGCAGCCGCAGTTTTCGCACACGTCGAGGCCCTCGTTCCGCTCGATGTCCGAGGCCCAGGCCGTCGGCACGGCCATGAAGCAACCGTAACAGATTCCGCCGACGACGGGCACGACCATCCGGTCACGGGCGCCCTTCAGGCGCTCGTAGCGGTTGCGGACACCCGTCTCGAGCCGGTCTTCGAGCTCCCCCAGCTTCTCGTCGATCCGAAGGACCGCCTCGTCGGGCTCGATGTCGAAGAGCTCGGACTCCATTCGGCCCAGGTCCTGCTCCGCGAGAGCCGCGCGCTGCGACCGGAGGTCCTGCATCTCCAGGAGGATCTCGAGCTGCGCATGCACGGGCTCAGGCTCCCCTGGTTTCGAGGAGCTCCATGAACTCCTCCGGGCTGTCGAGCTCGTCCAGGTGCTCGGCGATGTCCGCCTCCTTGCTGAACTGGGCGATCTTCCCGAGGACCGGGAGATACTGGTTGGACACCTCGAGAGGGGGGGCGACGATGAGGAAGATGTGGTGGACGGGCTTCCCGTCGATGGCCTTGAAGTCCACACCCTCTTTCTTGCGACCGAAGGCCACCCGGAGCCGGTTCACCACCAGCGAGCGGCAGTGGGGGATGGCGATCCCGCGTCCGATGCCGGTCGAGCCCAGGTTCTCCCTTCGCTTGAGCATCTTGAACAGAATGCCCTCGGACTTCTCGTCGAGGTCCAGTAGACCTACGAGCTCCTTGAGCACGTCGTCTTTCGTGTCGCCCTCGAGCTCCAGACGGATGGCCTCGGGGCTGAAGAAATCACGCAGCTGCATCTATCGACTCCTCCCCACTGGGGCGCGCTATGCGTTCACGGATCCTCCCCGGGGAACGGGTCGCGCCCGTCCCGGGACCGAGCCAGTATATTCCGGTGCCAGAAAGGGTGTCAAAGGCGCGGGGGACGCCGACCCCGGTTCCGGTGCGGCCCGCAGGACGCTCCCGGACGAGGCGAGACCGGCTCTGGCGTGGGTCCCGCCAGCGACCCAGCTTGGGTGAACATGCAGGAAGTGCACCGCTTCTCGGGTCTTACAGGAGCATGACGGTTCGACGAGAGCGTCTTCGCGAGCTGCTGGATGGTCTCGCGCGCGGTGAGATCTCGCGCGAGGAGCTCCTCCGGGTCCTGGACCGGGACCCGGTGGAGCGTCTCCCGTTCGCGGTCTTGGACCATCATCGATCGCTGCGCCTCGGGCATCCCGAGGCGATTCTCTGCGAGGGGAAGTCGACGGAGCAGGTGATGGAGATCGCCCGGCGCATGGCGGACCGGGGCGAGGGCTTCCTGGCCACCCGGGCGGGGCACGACGTTCTGGACCGGCTCGAGCGAGCCTTCCCGGAGCTGGAGGTCTCGCGTCCGGGCCGTATCGCCCATCTGCCCGCCGCGGACGGACACCGTCCGCGAGTCCTGGGGACGGTGCTGGTCGTGTCGGCCGGCACGGCCGACATCCCGGTGGCCGAGGAGGCGGCGTTGACGGCGAGGGCACACGGAAATCCAGTCGAATTGCGCTACGACGTCGGCGTGGCCGGGCTCCATCGGATCCTGGAGGTGCGGGACGAGCTGCAGGAGGCCGCCGTCGTCATCGTGGTCGCGGGCATGGACGGGGCCCTGCCCTCGGTGGTGGGCGGCCTGGTGGGCACGCCCGTCGTGGCGGTGCCGACCAGCACCGGCTACGGTGCGGCGGCGGGCGGCGTGGCGGCGCTGCACGCCATGCTGTGCTCGTGTGCCCCGGGAGTGTGCGTGGTGAACATCGACAATGGATACGGGGCGGGCTGCGCGGCCACCCGCATCAACCAGTCGGCCCTGGCTCGGGCCGACGTCGCCGGGGACGGCTGACTTGAAGCGTCCCGGCTGGTGGCCCGCGAACCTGTGGTTCTCCGGCGGCGCCGACGGAGCGCCTGTGAGCGGCGGAGGGCCGAGGCTACCCGAGCGCGCGCCCACGCGCATGGCGAGCGATCCGGGCCGGGAGCCGCCGGCCCGCAGCTTCCTGCGAACGCTGCTCGCCATGTTGGGCGCGGAGCGTGCGTCCGTGTGGGTCTACCGCCGGGACGAGGGGACGTGGAACGTGGAGCGCGAGGTGTGCTCCGAGGACGGGCTCCGGCCGGAGGGCGGTGGTCCGGTGCCGGCGGAGGGGCACCCCTTCACGTGGGCGCTTCGCGAGGGCCTCGTGCTCCAGCTCCCCTCCGAGCGGTTGGGATCCATGGCGCCGGGAAGCGGGTGGACGTTGCTCGGCGTGGTCCCGGGTAGCCGCCGTGCCCTGTCGCTCGAGTTCGTGGGCTCGCCGCCCGCGGCCGCGCGTCGAGGACTGGAGGCGGCCCTCTGCCACCTGGCCGACCTCGAGCGGGCTGGATACCTGCGACCGACCTGAGTTCTGGAACCGCGGGATAGATCCCCGGATCCTTCCGGGGGGGCGCGTGTATCCGGTGAGCGAGAGGCGGGTCGGCATCTGGATGCGTGCCCGCCGGATGATTGACAACCTGGGGGCGACCAGGCTTCGACGTGAGCGTCGGAAGTCGTGGGAGCGTGCCGAGGTGCTCGGGTCCTCGTTAAACACCGGGAAACGCTTTAACTGCCAACGACAACTTGGCACTGGCTGCGTAACTTAACGTAGCCCGTCTTCCGATCGGCCGGGCCCGAGGCGGGTCGGTAGACGACGACGTATCGGGCTGGTCCTGGACGTAGGCCTCGAGCGTTCTGGACGAGAGGGCGAGAGCCTCTTCGTGGCTGGCCGATGATGGGTCGCCTGCGGACCCGGATCCGGCGAGATTTCGAGCGCAGGCTACGCACGTAGAGACCACGTCGGATGGGTTCGCGGACGCGGGTTCGATTCCCGCCGCCTCCATGCTTCCGTGATGCCGCCGACCGGCGACATCACGGAATTTTTTTTCATCGACGTCAGGACACGCCTTTACCCACTCTCCAGGCCGGGCCGCCAGGTCCCGCTTCGGCGGTCGCCGGAACCGTGCAGGCAGGAGGTACACGTGCTCGAGGATCTCAAGCAGAAGCTGAACGACGAAGCCGAGCAGCTCCTCCATGAGCTCAACGTCACGCTGCCGGCCGAGATCGAGAAGGCCGTCGCCCAGGGCGACCTGCGGGAGAACTCCGAGTACTCGGCCGCCCTCGACCGTCAGCAGTTCGTGCAGGCCCGCCTCGGCTACATCTCGAGACGCATGTCGGAGCTCACCGAGCTAGACCTGGAGACGATCCCCGACGATCGCGTGGGCTTCGGCTCGCGCGTCCGGGTGCTGGACCTCTCCGACGAGGTCGAGGAGGTCTTCACCCTGGCGTTCGGGGACTTCATCGACTTCGAGAACTCCGAGATCTCCATGGCCTCGCCGATCGGCAAGGCCCTGCTCGGGAGCTTCGAAGGGGAGGAGGTGTCCGTGTCCACGCCCGGCGGCCAACTGCGCTATCGGATCGTGGAGGTGACCACGATTCACGAGTTGGCCGACGAGGACGGCGACTCCTCTGACTAGAAGACCTTGACCGGCGGGATGTACTTCTTGGGGTGTTCCCGGACGTCGGCCAGCATGGCGTTGAGGTCGACCAGCGACTTGAGGACCTGCTCGTAGAGGGAGTCCGAGACCACGGCCCTCCCCATGCTGCCTTCGCCGCGCACCAGCTTGCCCAGTAGCTCGTTGGCCCGCGCGGCCGCCCCGTGCAGCTCGGCGTAGAGAGAGTCCGACGCCACCATCCGACCCAGCGTGCCCTGGCCCGAGACCACCCGGCTCGTCAGCGTGTCCAGCCCCGCTGTCAGGCCGACGAGGTTGCCGTAGAGCGTCGAGTCCGTGAGGAGCTGCCCCAGGGCACCCTGGCCGGCGTTCACGCGGCGCAGAAAGCGGTCCAGGGACAGGCTCAACCGGGACACGTTGCCGTACAGGGAATCGTCGACCAGCATGCGGCCCAGGCTTCCATGGCCGGCCAGTATCTCCCTGGTGATGGAGTCGAGCCTGGCCGCGAGCTCACCCAGTCCGGTCACCGCGTCCGAGCCCTTCCGCAGGATGGCCTGGTAGTCCAGGGGCTCCGAGGCCGGCAGCGTGTCTCCCTGCTCGAGGATCCGGCTCCCCTCCGACCCCGGTTCGATGTCGATGACCCGATCCCCGAGGAGGCCCTGGGTCCGGACCTTGGCCTTCGAGTCCGCGCGAATCTGCTCCTGGACCTCGCGGTTCACCGCCAGCCACACGGCCACGGCCTCCCCCGTCCGCGCGCGTTGAGCCGGCGCCAGCCACTCGACCCGATCCACCTGTCCGACGTTCTGGCCGGCGAGCTGGACGGCCGCTCCCGGGACCAGCCCCTCGGCCGATCGCATGAGCGTGACCATCTCGTAGCGGCGCCCGAACACGTGCCCCACCTGGCCGATGTAGAAGGTACCCACGGCCAGGATGGCGAGTCCGACGAGGAGCAGGATGCCCACCCTGAGCTGGTCCCAGGTCACCGCGCGCGACCGCCTCATCGTCGGCCCCCCGGAAGACGCCGATCCACGTGCGGGTCGGACCGCCGGTCAGCGAAGAAATTCACGCACATACTCGTCATCCGAGGCACGCATGGCCTCCGGTGTTCCGATGAACACGATGCGCCCCTCGTGAAGGAGAGCACTCCGATCGGAGATCGTGAACGCCGAGCGGATGTCGTGCGTGACGAAGACCGCGCTCACGTTCATCTCCCGTCTCAGCTTCAGGATCAACTCGTTGATCGTCCGGGTCGTGATCGGATCGAGTCCCGTGGTCGGTTCGTCGAACAGCAGCAGTTCCGGCTCGTGGGCGATGGCGCGCGCGATGGCCACCCGCTTCTTCATGCCCCCGCTCAGCTGCGCGGGCAGGAGCTCTCCCACCTCGTCCGGGTCCAGATCCACGAACGTCAGGACCTCGCGGACCCGCTCCCGGATGGCCTCCTCGGAGAGCTCGGTGTGCTCCTCGAGCGGGAAGGCCACGTTATCGTACACGGGAAGGGAGTCGAAGAGCGCCGACGCCTGGAACACCATGCCCATGCGCCGCCGAAGCGACAGCACCTCATCGAGAGGGGCCTCCGTCACGTCCACGCCCCGCACCAGGACGCGCCCCGACTTGGGCAGGGTCAGGCGCAGGATGAGTCGGAGGATGGTGGACTTCCCGGCGCCCGAACCGCCCAGGATGCTGAACGCCTCGCCCGCCTGGAGCACGAACCCGACCCCATCGAGCACGATCTTCTCCCCATAGGCGAGCGTGACGTCGGTCAGCTCCACCTCCGGCGCTCCAGCGTCCGGCGGCTGCGCGGGAGTCACTTGATCAGCGCGGCGATGATGAGCTGGGTCAGGATGTAGTCCACCGCCAGGACGAGCACCGAGGCCGTCACCACGGTGCGCGTCGTCGCCCGGCCCACGCCCTCGGTGCCACCCGAAGTGCGCAGCCCGAAGTAGCAGCCGGTGAGTGCCATGATGCCTCCGAACACCAGCGGCTTGACCAGCCCCCCGAACAGGTCCACCGGGATGAAGCGGAACAGGAAACCGTTCTCGGCGAGCGTGAGGTACACCGAGCGGAAGTAGAGTTCCGCGGTCAGGTGGAGCTTGGCGAGCGCGATGATGGCGCCGCCCAGGATGGCCACCACATCCGTCACCAGTGTCAGGACCGGCATCATGACGATGCCGGCCAGCAGCCGGGGCACGACGAGCTTGCGCACGGGATCCACGCCCATCGTGGTCAGGGCGTCGATCTGCTCGGTCACCCGCATGGCTCCCAGCTGCGCGGCCATGCCCGATCCGGCCCTGCCCGTCACCATGAGGGCCGTGAGGACCGGTCCCAGCTCGCGGATCGTGCTCGCGCCGACCAGGCGGCCGATGTAGATGGTCGCCCCGAACTGCCGCATCTCGACGGCGGATTGGAGCGCCAGCACCATGCCGGTGAACAGTCCCGTCAGCACCACGATCCCCACCGACGAAACGCCGATCGTGTCCATCTGCTGGACCAGGTCCCGCAGGTAGAAGGGTCGGCTGACCGCCCCACGAGCGGCGTGGGCGAGGAGCACGAAGTACTCCTGCGTCCGCAGTGCCCACCCCTTGAGAAGGTCGTCGATCCAGCGGCCGACGCGCCGTGGACCGGAGCTGGATTCCATGGAGAGGTTCCTTTGACACTCCGGAGAGATCGTCCGTATGTTCGCCGCCGGTCGCGGCCGTGAGATCCCGTTGGGCCCGGACCGCGCCGGAGGTTACGCCTCGTCATCGGGCCACGCAAGCTGAAAGCCCTACGGACCACGTGGACGATCCCTCTCCGACCTTCGATCCTTCACTCGCCGCTCGCTGGCTGGGGCGCGCCGCCAATGCGCGCGTCCTCGTGGTCGGCGACGTCATGCTGGATCGCTACCTCACGGGCGCGGTGGACCGCATCTCTCCCGAAGCTCCGGTGCCGGTCCTCCGGGTCGAGGGGGAGCACGCCGCGCCGGGCGGCGCCGCGAACGTGGCGGCCGGCATCGCGGCCCTGGGCGCATCGTGCGATCTCGTCTCCGTGGTGGGGGCGGACGTCGACGCGGAGGAGCTGACGACGCTCCTTGGCCGATCGGCGGGCGTGCGGCTGGATCTCCTCCAGGATCCGGAACGCCCGACCACGGTGAAGACGAGGGTGCTGGCCCGTCACCAGCAGATGCTACGCGTCGACCGGGAGTCGACCGGCCCTCTCCCGGAATCGGTTCGCGAACGCGTGAAGCGACGCGTGCTCGACCGGCTGGAGGAGGCGTCCGCCGTGGCCCTGGTGGACTACGACAAGGGTGTGCTCGGATCGGACTGGGTCGCCGAGATTCTCGACGCCGCCAGCCGACGGGGCGTTCCGGCGGTCGTGGACCCCAAGCTCCGGAACTTCTTCTCGTTCCGTGGGGCGTTCCTGTTCAAGCCCAACGGGCGTGAGCTGGCCGCGGCCATCGGGGCCGAGCGGCCGCCGCAGACCCGGGCGGAGCTCGCGGCCGTGCGCGACCGGCTCCGGTGCCGGCACCTCCTGGTGACCCTGGGCGAGCACGGCATGGCGCTGCTGGCCGAAGGTGAGGAGACGCTCCGGCATATCCCGTCCAGGGCCCGAGAGGTGTACGATGTGTCGGGAGCGGGGGACACCGTGACGGCGGTCCTCGCGGCCCTGCTCGCGGCGGGGGCGGACGTGGGCGAGGCGGCGGTCCTGGCCAACGTCGCGGCGGGTGTCGAGGTGTCGCACCTCGGCGCCGTTCCCGTTCGCGGGGAGGAGCTCCTCGCGGCGCTGGAGGAAGCCCACGAGACCCCGGAGAGGTCTCGAGGGTCTCCGGGCAGGTGAGCGATGCGACGCAGCACCGGGTATGTCACGACAGCAAGGGAGCCACGATGAGCGACGCGCGTGAAGCGATCCACACCGGCCGGGCCCCGGAGGCGATCGGCCCATACTCGCAGGCCGTACGCGCGGGCCCGTGGCTGTTCACGGCCGGACAGATCGGCCTCGATCCGGCCACGGGCGAGTTCGCCGGCACGGACGTCGACAGCCAGGCGCGGCAGGCCATGCAGAACCTCCAGGCGGTGGTCGAGGAAGCTGGAGGGTCCATGGACCACGTGGTGAAGACGACGATCTTCCTGGCCGACATGGGAGACTTCGCGGCCGTGAACGAGATCTACGGCTCCTACTTCCGGCCTCCCTATCCGGCCCGCTCCACGGTGGCGGCCGCGCAGCTGCCGAAGGGAGCGCGGGTCGAGATCGAGGTCGTGGCCCGCATCGGAGGCTGAGGCACCGCTTCGGCGGGCCGATCGGTATGGGAGCGGATGGTGACTGGTGTCGCCTGCGGTCTTCAAAACCGTCAGAGGGCGTGAGAGCGTCCCCGGTGGGTTCGATTCCCACACGTTCCCGCCATCCCGGCCGCGCCCGGACCGGCTCGCCGGCTCCGGGCGCCGGCCCCCCTCCGGGTCGGAAGGTGGGCGCCATCCTCGGGCTCGTGGCGGCCCTCCTCGTGTCGGCCGCTCCCGGAACGGCGTTCGCCCAGCAGCCCGACTCGGCTTCCGGGGCGACCCGGCAGCTGGCGCCCGACACGACGCTCCGCCTCCCGGCCGACACGGCCCGGGCCGACAGCGCGGGCCGGCGGAGTATTCCGCCGCTGGGCGCCCTGGCGCGGTCGCTGGTGGTCCCGGGTTGGGGCCAGGCGTCGGTCGGCCGTCCGGTGCGCGGCGCCTTCTACTTCGCGGCCCAGGCCGGCAGCCTGTTCATGGTCATCAAGTCGCAGCAGAAGCTCGAGGCGGCCCGACGGGCCGTGGCCGCCGGACGCGCGGATTCCTCGCTGGTGGAGAGCCGGGTGTCGCAGCGTGAGGACTGGATCGTCCTGTCCGTGTTCTGGGCGGTCCTGAGCGGCGTCGATGCCTGGGTGTCCGCCAACCTGTCGGACTTCCAGCATCCCCTCACGCCACCTCCGGATGGCTCTCCCGGGGCGGCCCTCCAGATCCGCGTGCCCGTGGGAGGGCCGTGAAGGAGTCCGGGAGGGAGAGCGCTCCGATCGGTGTGTTCGACTCCGGCATCGGCGGACTCACGGTTCTGCGGGCCCTGCGCCGGAGGCTGCCCGCCGAGGACACGGTGTACCTGGGCGACACCGCACGCGTGCCCTACGGGCCCAAGTCGCCGGAGACGGTGCGGCGCTATGCGGCGGAGGCGGCCGAGTTCCTCCTCGGCCAGGGGATCAAGCTGCTCGTGGTGGCCTGCAACACGGCCACGGCCCGGGCGCTCCCCGAGCTGTCCGAATCGCTCCCCGTTCCGGTGATCGGGGTGGTGGAGCCGGGCGCGCGCGAGGCCGCCCGCCGATCGAGTTCGGGGCGCATCGGGGTCATCGGCACGCAGGGCACGGTCGACAGCGGCGCCTACGAGGCGGCGATCCTGGCCCTGCGACCCGAGGCGGTCGTGGAGGGCCTGGCGTGCCCGCTGTTCGTCTCCCTCGTGGAGGAGGGATGGACGGAGGGCGAGGTGGCGCGGCTCACCGTGGAACGCTACCTGAGGCCGCTTCTCGATCGGGGCATCGACACCCTCGTCCTCGGCTGCACGCACTATCCTCTGCTGCGTCCGCTGCTTCAGGAGGTGGCCGGGCCGGCCGTGACGCTGGTCGATTCGGCCGAGGCGACGGCGGACGCCGTGCAGCGGGAGCTGGAGGGGCGGGGCCTGGCGACCCCGGTGGCGGCGGGGCGGGGGACGGCCCGCTATTTCGTCACCGACGACGCCGGCCGATTCCGGCGGCTGGCCGCTCGCTGGCTCGATGAGAAGCCCGAGTCGCTCGAGACGGTCGAACTGGCTCGGGCCGCGGGCGGCCGGCGGCCCGGAGCCTCTCGGCGCTAGGCGTCCGCCTTCCAGCGCTTCAGCTCGACGGCCTCCGGCCGGACCTCACCGTACGTGAAATGACGGATCCAGTCTCCCGCGTTGAGGTAGTACCGACCGGTCTCGACTTCCGTCAGCTGGGGCCGATGGGTGTGTCCGAACACGACCAGGTCCAGGGATGCGTCCCGTTCGAGGAGGTGGTGTGCGTGCTCGGCGAGACGATCCGCCCGGCGCTCTTCGTGCGGCCGGAGTGGACTCGGTCCCTCCGGCGTCCGGCTGGCTCCGCGGGCCAGCCAGTGGCCGAGGTCGGGATGGATCCACCGGAACGCCTGGCGGGCCGCCCGGCTCCGGGTCACGGCCTTGAGGAGTCGGTATCCCCAGTCGCCTCCCGCCAGCCCGTCGCCGTGCGCCAGATAGGTCCGGCGACCCCCGATCTCGGTGATCAGTGGACCGTCGATCAGCTCGATCCCGAGCGTGTCGGCCAGGAAGGCGCCGCCCCACGCATCGTGGTTTCCGCCCACCCACCGCACTCGCACGCCGGCGTCTCGCAGGGCCGCGAGCCTTCGCAGGGCCGGGAAGTTCCGGCTGGGGATCACGCTGTGGTACTCGAACCAGAAATCGAACACGTCGCCCGCCAGGACCAGGTCGTCGGTCAGGTCGGGCACGGCGTCGAGGAAATCCAGGAACGCGTGCTCGGCCCGCGGGGAGGTGGCACCCAAATGGGCGTCGGAGGCGATGAGAGCGGGAGGTGCGGGCATGGGCCGAAGATAGGCGGGAAGCGCCCCCCGTCAACGCGCCGAGGCGGGCGTCGCCGTCGTTTGACACCGCCCGGGACCGCCGGTAACCTCGGGCGATTCCCGTCGCGACGCCCGGATCGATCGCGCTCCCCGGCGGTCGACCGCGGGCCGCTCTCGCACCGCGTGGAGATATGAGCACGAGCACGATTCGGCTCCGGGTCCGCTACGGCGAGACGGACCAGATGGGCCGGGCCCACCACAGTCACTACCTCCTGTGGTGCGAGGAGGGACGGACCCACTGGCTCCGGGAGCGGGGAGCCTCGTACGCCGAGCTCGAAGCCGAGGGGGTCCTCCTCCCCGTGTCACGCGTCGCCGTCACCTACCGCGAAGCCGCCGGGTACGAAGAGGAGATCGAGGTCGTCACCCGCGTCGAGGAGGTCCGGAGCCGCTCCGTGACGTTCGACTATCGCGTGCGGCGGGCCTCGGATGGCGCGACGCTGGCCGAGGCCCGGACGGAGCTGGTGTGCATGGACAGGAGCGGCCAGGTGCGGCGGCTCCCCGAATCGTTGAGGGGGTTGCTGTCGGAGGCGGCCGTGGAGGGGCGAACCGGATCGGGGGACGGAGGGTGATGGGGCGCCGAGCGCCCGGGGGCCGGGACGGCAGGCGTCTCGTCCGCACGGGATCCGTGGGCTGGCTGATGCTGCTGGTCGCCGGCTGTGCCGCACGTGCGGCCTCGGGACCTCCGCTCGAGGATCCGGCGAGCGCGGCGCACGACCTGGCCGTGGCCTCCGTGCCTTCGCGGCCCGCCCGCCTGAGCTTCCACTGGGAGTACTCGGACCGTCGCGGTCCCACGCGAGGTGAGGGCGTGGGCCGCTACAACCCGCCCGACAGCCTCCGGCTGGACCTGTTCGGCGTGGGGGACGCCAGCATGGCGGTGGCGCTGGCCGGGGATGGGCTCCGGAGCCTCGGGACGCTCGAGAACGTGCAGTTGCCTCCGGCGGCCTTCCTGTACGCTACGGCGGGGCTGTTCGTCCCCCCGGCCTCCGCGCCCGCCCGCGGCTTCCGGACCGAGCAGGGCGAAGTCCTGGTATACGATGTTCCAAATGGGATCGAGCGTCGATATGTTGTGCGCGGCGATCGGCTGGTGCGGGTCGAGGACGTGCGCGACGGGCGCACCCTGAGGCGCCTCGAGATCTCCTGGCCGGCCGGGCCCGCCCGGTGGCCTTCGGGCGCCGAGTACAAGGACCTGGTCACGCCGAGCCGAGCCCGGTGGAGCCTGGACGAAGTGATGAGCAGCGATGAGCGGTACCCTGCGGACATCTTCGATCTTCCGGTCCGCGGCTAGCCTGCTGCTGGCCGCCCTGGCCGCGGGCTGTCTGTACGGGTTCTCCGGCGGCGGGGGCCTGCCGTCGGACATTCACAGCATTACGTGCCGCCGGTCGATAACAGCACGTCGCGATTCGAGCTCACGCAGCAGCTCACCCAGGGGCTGATGGATGCGGTCCGGGGTCGGCTGGGTGCGCAGCCGGGATCGCAGGACAACGCGGACGCCATCATTCGTACGAACATCACGAACTACTCGGACCAGGCGGTGAGCCTTCAGGGCCGGCAGAGCGTGGGGGCCAAGGTGTTTCAGCGCAGAGTCACGATCAGCGCGTCGGTGCAGATCGTCGACCTTCACAAGAACCGGACGATCTGGAGCTCCACGGTGAGCGGGACCGGCGAGTACGCGCCGGACCAGGAGTCCGATCAGCAGGCCATCAAGCTGGCTCTCGACAACCTGATCCAGAAGGTCGTCGATGGTGCTCAGTCTCAGTGGTGATCGTGACCGTCGGCTGGCGACGCTGGATTCTGACGCGGATGGAGGAGCCTGAGGCGATGAACATGGCAGATGGAATGAAGGCGGAGGGGGCTCGATGAGCGTGGCGGACATTACGCGGCGTGATCCCGTCACGCTGGGGCCCGCCGACACGGTGGAGCGCGCGGCGGAGCTGCTGGTCCAGGAGCGGGCGCTGGCCCTGCCGGTGGTGGAGGTCTCGGGGAAGCTGGTGGGAACGTTCGGGGTCGACGGCCTGGCCAAACTGCTGCTGCCGCGGGCGGTGACGCTCGACGTGGGTCTCGAGGAGCTCACGGACCTGGACTTCGTGGCCGACAGCCTCGAGGAGCTTCGTGAGCGCATGGGCCGCGTGTGCGAACAGCCCGTGAAAAAGTACATGGACACGGAGACGCGGCGGCCTCTGGACCCCGACTCATCGTTCACCGAGGCGCTGTTCCTCTTGCACCGGCTGGGCGAAGACCTTCCGGTGGTGGATCCGTCGACGGGGAAGCTGGTGGGGATGGTCTCGCCGTGGGACGTGCTGTCCAGGCTCGGCTGAGGGGAGAGCGGGGATGCAGGAAGGGATGACGGGCGCGGGGCACGTGCTGTTCGGCTGGAACGCGCTGGTGGTAGCGACGATCCTTTTCGGGCTCACCTACGTGGTGATCATGTCCGAGAAGATCAACCGGGCCATCGCGGCGCTGCTGGGCGGCGGGCTCATGATCCTCGCGGGCGTGCTCACGCAGGAAGCGGCGGTGCGGGGGGTGGACTTCAACGTGCTGGGGCTTCTGACGGGGATGATGGTGCTGGTGGCCATCACCCGGAAGACGGGCGTGTTCCAGTTCGTGGCCATCTGGTCGGCCAAGAAGGTGAACGCGCGGCCCATGGGCATCCTGCTCATGCTGTCCGTGGTCACGGCCGTGTTCTCGGCCTTCCTGGACAACGTGACCACAGTGCTGCTCATCGTGCCGGTCACCCTCCTCATCTCGGAGGAGCTGCAGATCGACCCGTATCCGATCCTGGCGGCGGAGATCTTCTCGTCGAACATCGGAGGCACGGCCACCCTGATCGGCGACCCCCCCAACATCATGATCGGCTCGGCCGCGGGCCTGTCGTTCAACGCGTTCGTGACCAACATCGCTCCCATCATCCCCCTCATCTTCCTCCTCACGGTGCTTCCTATCGCGTTCCTGTGGAGGAAGCGGCTGGTGACGACCGAGGAGCACCGGCAGCGCGTGCTGGAGTTCCGCGAGCGCGAGGCGATCACCAACCCCCGCCTGCTCAAGCGCTGCCTGTTCGTGCTGGTGCTCGTGTTGCTGGGCTTCGTGTTCGACCGGGCACTGCACCTGGAGCCGGCCACGGTGGCGATGTTCGGGGCGGCGCTCCTCCTGCTGCTGGCCAACGTGGGCAAGGAGGCCGAGGAGCAGTCGAAGGCGGTGCACGAGGCGTTCGCCGAGGCCGAGTGGGTGACCCTGTTCTTCTTCGTCGGCCTGTTCATCGTCGTCGCCGGGGTCGAGAAGGCGGGGCTCCTGGACATGCTGGCCAGGGGCGTCCTGGACGTGACCCGGGGCAGCTTCCACGTGACCGCGTACGCGATCCTGTGGGTGTCGGCCGTGGCCTCGGCCATCGTGGACAACATCCCGTTCGTCGCGGCCATGATCCCCGTGATCAAGGACATGGGGCCGGCCATGGGGGGACCCGAGCACCTGCGGACGCTGTGGTGGGCCCTGTCGCTGGGCGCCTGCCTGGGCGGCAACGGCACCCTGATCGGCGCCAGCGCCAACGTGGTGGTGGCCGGCTTCGCCGAGCGGTCGGGGCGGCCGATCCGCTTCATTCCCTTCCTGAAGGTCTCGGTCGTGGCCATGCTCACGGAAGTGGCGATCAGCAACGTGTATCTCTACCTGCGGTACCTTCACTGAGGGCGCGGTAGCGGGCCCCGGAAGGCCGCGGCGGTCGCCCCGCCCGCATTCCCCGCGGTTGTGAGGCGGCGGAGTGGCGGCTAGAGTCCCTGACGATTCCCACGGACGCTCCCCGGGCCGGAGGCGCATCCGCGGGTCGCCCGCGAGCGCCGGGACGCTCCCCCGGGGACGGATCGGCACCCAGAGGAGGGCACGATCATGACCTTCACCGAGACCCCGAGCACCGCGCCCGTGACCCTGCGTCCCGAGGACACGGTCGAGCGGGCGGCGGAGCTGCTGATCCGGGAGCGGGTGTTGGCCCTGCCGGTGGTGGAGGCCTCGGGAGAGTTCGTGGGGGTGTTCGGCCTGCGCCATGTGGCGGCGCTGCTGCTGCCGCGGGCGGTGACGCTCGGCGTCGGCCTGGAGGAGCTCACGGACCTGGACTTCGTGGCCGACAGCCTCGAGGAGCTTCGTGAGCGCATGGGCCACGTGTGCACCGATCCGGTGGCGGACCACCTTGGCGACGTAGCGGCCCGCGTCCTCCACCCCGACTCATCGTTCACCGAGGCGCTGTTCCTCTTGCACCGGCTGGGCGAAGACCTTCCGGTGGTGGATCCGTCGACGGGGAAGCTGGTGGGGATGGTCTCGCCGTGGGACGTGCTGTCCAGGCTCGGCTGAGGGGAGAGCGGGGATGCAGGAAGGGATGACGGGCGCGGGGCACGTGCTGTTCGGCTGGAACGCGCTGGTGGTAGCGACGATCCTTTTCGGGCTCACCTACGTGGTGATCATGTCCGAGAAGATCAACCGGGCCATCGCGGCGCTGCTGGGCGGCGGGCTCATGATCCTCGCGGGCGTGCTCACGCAGGAGGCGGCGGTGCGGGGGGTGGACTTCAACGTGCTGGGGCTTCTGACGGGGATGATGGTGCTGGTGGCCATCACCCGGAAGACGGGCGTGTTCCAGTTCGTGGCCATCTGGTCGGCCAAGAAGGTGAACGCGCGGCCCATGGGCATCCTGCTCATGCTGTCCGTGGTCACGGCCGTGTTCTCGGCGCTCCTGGACAACGTGACCACGGTGCTGCTCATCGTGCCGGTCACCCTCCTCATCACCGAAGAGCTGCAGATCGACGCGTATCCGATCCTGGCGGCGGAGATCTTCTCGTCGAACATCGGGGGCACGGCCACCCTGATCGGCGACCCCCCCAACATCATGATCGGCTCGGCCGCGGGCCTCTCCTTCAACGACTTTCTCCTCAACGTGGCGCCCATCGTGCCCCTCGTCTTCGTGTTCACGGTGCTTCCTATCGCGTTCCTGTGGAGGAAGCGGCTGGTGACGACCGAGGAGCACCGGCAGCGCGTGCTGGAGTTCCGCGAGCGCGAGGCGATCACCAACCCCCGCCTGCTCAAGCGCTGCCTGTTCGTGCTCGGCCTGGTCCTCGTCGGCTTCCTGGTGCACGGGACGTTGCACCTGGAGCCGGCCACGATCGCGATGTTCGGGGCGGCGCTCCTCCTGCTGCTGGCCAACGTGGGCAAGGAGGCCGAGGAGCAGTCGAAGGCGGTGCACGAGGCGTTCGCCGAGGCCGAGTGGGTGACCCTGTTCTTCTTCGTCGGCCTGTTCATCCTGGTGGCCGGGGTCGAGAAGGCGGGGCTTCTGGAGATGCTGGCGAACGGCGTCCTGGACGTGACCCAGGGCAGCTTCCACGTGACCGCGTACGCGGTCCTGTGGGTGTCGGCCGTGGCCTCGGCCATCGTGGACAACATCCCGTTCGTGGCGGCCATGATCCCCGTGATCAAGGACATGGGGCCGGCCATGGGGGGACCCGAGCACCTGCGGACGCTGTGGTGGGCCCTGTCGCTGGGCGCCTGCCTGGGCGGCAACGGCACCCTGATCGGCGCCAGCGCCAACGTGGTGGTGGCCGGCTTCGCCGAGCGCGCCGGCGAGCCGATCCGCTTCATTCCGTTCCTGAAGGTCGCCGTCCCTGCCATGCTCATGTCCATAGCGATCAGCCACGTGTATCTCTACCTGCGTTATCTGACCTGAGCCATCGCCCGACCGAGGAGAGAACCGTGCGCATCGGCGCCCGGAAGTCGAAGCTCGCGCGCGTGCAAGCCGAGTCCGTAGCCGACGCGCTCCGCCGCGCCCATCCGGGCATCGAGGTCGAGTGCGTGTGGCTCATGACAGAGGGCGACCGGGTCCTCGATCGGCCCCTGCCGGAGATCGGTGGCAAGGGGCTGTTCACGGCGCGGCTCGAGGCGGCCCTCGAGGCCGGCGAGATCGACCTGGCCGTCCACTCGCTCAAAGACCTTCCCACCCGGCTCGCCGAGGGTTTCAGGGTCGCGTGCGTGCCCGGACGCGAGGATCCACGCGACGTTCTCCTGGGCCCCGACGGACCCATGGCGCTGGAAGCGCTCCCGAGCGGCGCGATCGTGGGGACTTCCGCCCCCCGTCGAGTCGCGCAGCTCCGCGCCATGCGCTCCGACTGCCGGGTCCACGCCGTCCGGGGCAACGTCGGTACCCGGATCCGGAAGATGCGAGAGGGCCGGGTCGACGCGCTGCTGCTGGCGGCCGCGGGTCTTCTGCGGCTTGGGCTTCTCGAGGCCCGAGCAACGGCCCTCCTCGAGCCTCCGGAGTGGCTTCCCGCTCCCGGTCAGGGGGCGCTGGCCATCGAGACGCGGAGCGACGACGAGGAGATCCTGCGGCTGGTCGAGCCGCTCGAGGATGCGACGGCTCGCGGGGCGGTCGAGGCCGAGCGTGCCCTGCTAGCGACCCTCGAGGGAGGCTGCCAGGTGCCCATCGGCGCCCTGGCGCGCCCCGCGGGAGACGGCCGGCTGCGCCTGGACGGCATCGTGGTGGCGGAGGATGGCTCGCGCTCCCTGCGGGCATCCGCCGAGGCGCCGCTGACGGAGGCGGCTGTCCTGGGCGCCTCGGTGGCCCGGGATCTCCTCGCCCGCGGCGCGGCCCGTCTCCTGTCGGCGCCCGCGTCCCGGTGACGGAGTCCGTACCCGCCGGAGCGGGACGGGCGCCCCGGGACGGCATCCTCGATCGGCAGGCGGCGGTCCGTGCCCTGGCCCGGCCGCGCGACTTCCGACTCGTGTTCACGAACGGTTGCTTCGACCTTCTCCATGTCGGGCACGTGGAGAGCCTGCGGGTCGCCCGCTCCCTGGGTGACCGCCTGGTGGTCGGCCTGAACTCCGACGCGTCGGTGCGGCGCCTCAAGGGACCGGGCCGGCCCCTCGTTCCGGCCGGTGACCGGGCCCTGATCCTGGCCTCCCTGCGGTCCGTGGACGCCGTAGTCGTGTTCGAGGAGGACACCCCCGAGCAGCTGGTCCGTGACCTCCTGCCGGACGTGCTGGTCAAGGGGGCGGACTACGAGGGTGAGGAGGTGGCCGGCGCCGCCGCGGTTCGCGAGGCGGGCGGGGAGGTGCGCCTCCTGCCCCTCGTCCCCGGACGCTCCACGACCGCGCTGGTGCAGGAGATGGTGGCCCGCGGAGCGACCCTGACCGGAGGTGCGGCCGGAATGGACCGGCCGCACCGGCCCGATCGTCTGCTGGTGGCGACCCGCAACCCGCACAAGCTGGACGAGATGCGGGAGCTCCTCGGCGACGTACCGACGCGGCTCCTCTCCCTGCAGGACGTGGGAGCCGAGCCGCTCGAGGAGGAGGCGAGGCTGGAGACGGCCGAGACCTTCGCGGGGAACGCGCTCGCCAAGGCGCTTCACTTCCAGGCTCGCACCGGCATGACGACCCTGGCCGAGGACTCGGGCCTGTGCGTGGAGGCGCTCGGGCTGGGACCGGGGGTGCGGACGAAGCGCTTCGCACCCCCCGAATGGGCGAAGCGGTATGGCCGCGACGCCGCCAACAACCGGTGGCTGCTGGAGCGTATGCGGGGTGTGCCGCCCGCCGAGCGGGGGGCGTGCTATCGGTGCGCGGCCGTCGTGGTGGACGGGCGAGGGCGCCTGCTGGTGGAAGGGGAGGTGTGCGGTCGAATCGCCGAGGAACTGCGAGGGGATGGCGGGTTCGGCTACGATCCGCTGTTCCTCCTTCCCGAGCGCGGACACACGTTCGGCGAGCTCCCCCGGGACGTGAAGCAGGCGACGAGCCACCGCGCCCGCGCCATGGCCCGGCTCCGGGCCTGGCTCCTGGGGGGGGAGCCCGGCTGAGGCGCCGCCCCGGACCGCGGTCGGGACCCCGACCGCATGGAAGGCGTGTGCTGACTCCGTAACAATATTTAAAGCACGGTAGTATCTCCATCTATATGATGTGATATATCAGATGAAGGCGTTCCGGCCGAGCGTCCGCCCGCCTCGCCGTCTCGCGCGCCGTCGAGGTCGGTCCGAAGCCGCGGCAGGCACTGTGGATGGTGGGCCTGCAGGAAGTCCACGAGGCGCTCCCGGACGTGACAGCGGAGCTCCCAGGCCCGGCCCGCGTCGGAAGCGCTCATCAGGGCCCGCAGCTGGAGCGTGCGCTCGGTGGCGTCCGTGACCTGCAGGGCCCAGGCGCGCCCGTCCCACAGGTCGCTGGCCTCGAGGACGCGATGGAGCTCCTCGCGCACCTTGTCGACCGGTACCGTGTAGTCGGCGAACAGGTAGGCCGTTCCCAGCAGCTGAGCCGAGGTGCGGGTCCAGTTCTGGAACGGCTTCTCGAGGAAGTACGAGGTGGGAACCACCAGCCGGCGCTCGTCCCAGATCCGGACGACGACGTAAGTGAGCCGGATCTCCTCGATGCGTCCCCACTCGCCCTCCACGATCACCACGTCGTCGAGTCGAATCGGCTGGGTGATCGCCATCTGCAGGCCCGCCACCAGGTTGGACAGGGTCGGACGCGCTGCGAGTCCGACCACGATGCCGGCGACGCCGGCGGAGGCGAACAGGCTCACCCCCAGTCGCCGGATGTCCGGGAAGGTCATGAGCGCGGCCGACAGGCTCACGACGCCGACCACGATCCATGCGACCCTCCGCAGGATCTGGATCTGGGTCTGGACCTGCCGGGCGGCCAGGTTGTCGGGCACGTCGATTCGGTAGCGCCGCCCCACGGCTTCGGCCACCGCGTCGACCACCGCCACCGCGAGCCACGCCAGGGCCCCGATCAAGAGGAGGGTCAGGATGTGGCCGGCCACGCGGACGGCCGCGTCCGGAAGCGGCAGGAGGGGCAGGGCGAGCCGGGCCGCCAGCGTTGCGAGGAGGAGGCCGGCGGGACGCGCCAGGTGGTGGAGGAGCGCCCCGGCGAACTCCCGGCCCTCCGCGCGGGACCAGCGCCGCGCCAGGAACCCGAGGGCCGCGTGCAGGAGGAGGCCGGCAGCCCCCGCCGCTGCGGCGAGGACGAGTGAGGCGAGCCACGGGTTTCCGTCCTGGAGCGTCATCGAACCCGATGGCCTTCAAGATCCGAACCGCCCCGCGCGGCGTGTTGACAGCCGCGGTTTCTGCAAGTACGCTAACTGCATGCGGTTGAGGAAAGGCCAGGTGGTCGGCACCGTGCTTTTCGGCGTGGTGGTCGTGGGAAGCCTGTGGATCATGGACCGCGCGGCCTACGGCCGGGCCGAGCGCCTCTATGGCCGGGTCGAGCGGGTGGCGCGCTCGGGAGAGAGCGAGCCCGGATTCGAGGTTGCGCACGAGGGCCACGTGGTCGTCGTGAGCGTAGCGGGCGTCCAGGCGGATCTGTGTAACGCGTTCACCGGCGGCCTGTGGTTCGGCTTCGTCATGCCGCGCTCGGAGAGCGTCCGGAAGCTCCACCCGGACGTCCGCTCCCGGTCCGGCTTCTGCGACAGGAGCGGAACGAACACGCTCCTGTTCCGGTTCCCGGAGGGGCAGGGGCCGGACGGAGCCGGTCGAGCTCCGCAACCGGGCCCGAAGGGCGCCGACTCCGGGGTCGGCGGCCCGGGGCTCACCAGCCTGTCCGGCGGGGGCCGGGCCGGCTAGCTTCCCACCCTCCGCGCGCTTCCCGCGGCGCGGATCCATCGGGGCGTGGCGCAGTCCGGTAGCGCACCTGCTTTGGGAGCAGGGGGTCGCCGGTTCGAATCCGGCCGCCCCGACTGGACCCGCACGGTTCCGCCTGTGGAAGGTCGCGCGAATCGGCCGGGCTCCGTCCTCCTGGTCCGCCGGGTACGCCCGAAGCTGCCCCGAGCGAGTGCCCTCTGCAGCGAGGTGCGTCGTCCGGGGCGGGGAGCCCAAGGGCCGGGAGCACCACCGCCATGGTGACGGCATGCGGGCAGTGCCACGTTGGTCCGCAGGCCGCCTGGGAGACGACGAAGGACTCGCGCTACCAGGACGTGCAGTGCGAGAGCTGCCACGGCGACGCCAACGCGGCGCGCTCGGCCCTGCTCACCAGGCTCTCGAGGGTGAGCGACCGGGCGGACACGCTCATGGCCATGCTCACGCGAATCGACCCGAACCTGGACGGGGCGGGCGGCCCGATCGACCCGAACGACAACACGCTGTCGGTGGCCGAGGGCGCGTTCTTCAACTACAAGCTGGCCAACTGGACGGCTCGATTCAGGCGGGCGGTCCCACAGGGGCCGCCCGCCTCTTCATTTCGGCCTCTCTCAGCGGGACGAGAGCATCTCGAGGGTGTGAAGTTCGACGAGGGTGACCTCCAGCGCCCTGAGGACGCCCCGGCGCACCGGGGCCGACAGGCCCCGCCCGGGACCGAAGCGGGCGGCCTCGATTCCGACGACCACGAGCCGGTCGGGGAGCTGTCCCAGGACCTTCCCCAGCGCGATGATCTCCCCGAGTCCCAGGCCGTGGCTGGACGGGTGGGGCGGGGAGACGGGGAGGACGTCGCCAAGAGCGTCCAGCCGGTGCACGGTCCCCGGCGGGGCCCCCGAACACACGGCGTCAATGACCACGGCCAGAGGTGCGCCCGTCCACAGGTCGAGGAGATCGGCCTCCCGGCCCGGGAGAGCCGCCACCCGAACGTCGGGCGGCGCCAGGAGGGCCAGGAGGCGGACCGCCTCGAGGCCGGCAGCGTCGTCGCTCCGATCCGGCGACCCGAGTCCGACGACGAGCGCGCGCCCCGAGCTCGACCCGGGCATGCTCACGGCTCGCCGATCTCCAGCCGCAGAAAGTGGGTGGCGCACGAGATGCACGGGTCGTAGCTGCGCACCACCCGCTCGCAGGCGTGCTCCAGCTCCGGCCGCGGCAGGGCGAGCGACCGCTGGACGGTGGCCCGCAGGTCCTCCTCAATGACGCGCTGGTTCTGGGAGGTGGGCGGGATGATGCGCGCCACCCGGATCGCCCCGTCCTTGTCAAGGTCGTACCGGTGGTACAGGAGCCCGCGGGGCGCTTCGGTGCAGCCGTAGCCGGTGGCCTCCCGCGGCTCGACGCTCACGGCCGGGCGCGCGGGGGGCTCGTAGCTGCCGAGGATGCGCAGCGCCTCCTCGCACGCGTGCACGACTTCCACGGCTCGCACGACGATGCTCCGGTGCGGGTTCCGGCACGCCGGCCCGAGCCGGGCATCCCTCGCCGCCTCGAGGGCGACGGGCGAGAGGCGCTCCGAGTTGAGCGCGTAGCGGGCCAGGGGGCCCGTGAGATAGGCGCCGCGCTCCTCAATGTGGGCCTGGAGGGCGTGAGTGTAGTCCGCCTGCTCCTCCGTGACGTGCGCCTCGAACTCGGATGGTTCAATGTCCAGTCCCGCCGTGGAGGCCGGGCGGCCCTCGTACATGGGGTACCGGTCCGGGTGGCGCAGCGCCACCAGCTCGCACTCCAGCTCCGACTCCGGCGCCTCGAAGCCCGCCACCCAGCGCACGGTGTCGAGCGCGGCGTCTCTGGCCCGGAGGACCCGCTCCCTGAGCGCCGCCAGCTCGTCGAGGGCCGGCAGATGGAAGAAACCGCCCACCCGCACGTTCACCGGGTGGATCTCGCGGCCTCCCAGCAGGGTCACGATCTCGTTTCCCAACTTCTTGAGATCCAGACCTCGGCGCACCGCGTCCGGATGTTCCCGGGCCATGGCGATTCCGTCCTCGTAGCCCAGGAAGTCCGGAGCGTGCAGCATGTAGATGTGGAGGGCGTGGCTCTCGATCCACTCACCGCAGTAGAGCAGCCGGCGGAGCTCGCGGACCGGCTCGTCCACGCTCACGCCGCATGCGTCCTCCATCGCGCGGCACGCGCTCATCTGGTAAGCCACGGGGCAGATGCCGCAGATGCGTGCCGTGATGTCGGGCGCCTCGCTGAAGTCCCGGCCCCGGAGGAGCGCTTCGAACAGGCGCGGAGGCTCGAACAGCCTGAGCTGCGCCTCCACGACCTGGCCTCCTTCCACCCGGACGTACACGGACCCGTGCCCTTCCACGCGGGCCAGACCGTCGATCCGGATCGTCCGGGTCCGGCGATCGGAGCGGCCGGGACGCTCAGCCATCGGACTCCGCCTCCGCCTGCGCCCGGAAGGCGGGCGCGTCGGCGTTGTAGGTGCGCAGGGCCCGGACCACCTCCTCCGGGGTCGCCCCCAGCCGTTCGCGCCACCACCCGGCCAGGGAGGGCAGGTTGGGCGTTTCCTTGGGACCGAAGCAGCCGTAGCAGCCGCGATCATAGGCGGGGCACAGCGCCCCGCAACCGGCCTGCGTGACCGGGCCGAGGCAGGGGACCCCGCGGGCGACCATGACGCATGCCGTGCCGCGGCGCTTGCACTCCACGCACACGGAGTGGGGGCGGACGGCGGGATCCCGGCCGGCCAGGAAGGCCCCGATCACCTCCAGGAGCTGGGTCTTCGAGATCGGACAGCCGCGCAGCTCGAAGTCCACCGGCACGTGATCGGAGATGGCGGTCGAGGTGGCCAGCGTGTCGATGTACTCCGGCCGAGGATAGACCGCCGAGACGAAGGAGTCCCGGTCGCCGAAGTTGCGGAGCGCCTGGATCCCGCCCGCCGTGGCGCAGGCTCCAATGGCCACCAGGTGGCGCGAGACGCGGCGGATCCGCTTGAGCTTCTCGACATCCTCGGTGGACGTGATCGAGCCTTCGACCAGGGACAGGTCGTAGGGCCCGCGCAGCACGGCGCTGCTCGCCTCCGGGAAGTGGGCCAGCCTGACCCGGTCGGACAGGGCGAGGAGCTCGTCCTCGCAATCCAGCAACGTGAGCTGGCAGCCATCGCACGAGGCGAACTTCCACACGGCGAGCTTCGGCATCGGACGTGGCATGTCAGAGCTCCCGGATCCGGAGCAGCGGCTCGATCCGGGACAGGGAATACACCGGCCCGTCCCGGCAAATGAGCTCCCCGCCCAGCTGGCAGTGCCCGCACAGCCCGATGCCGCACCGCATGTTTCGCTCGAGCGAGACGTAGGTGCGCTCCGCCGGAAGCCCGCGGCGGCCCAGCTCCCGGCCGACGTACCGCATCATGACCTCGGGGCCGCACAGCAGGGCCACGCAGTCCTCCGGCTCAATGGGTGCGTAATCGAGAAGCTGGGTCACCACGCCCACGTGGCCCCTCCACGGGCCGACGGCGTGGTCCACCGTGATCTCGACCTCCACGTCGTAGCGGGCCCTCCAGCGCCGGAGGTCGTCGGCGAACACGAGGCCGCGGGGGGAGCGCGCGCCGTACAGGAGGCTTACGCGACCGAAGCGGCTCCGCTCCCCCAGGATCCGGCAGAAGGCCGACCGGAGGGGGGCGAGTCCGACGCCGCCCGCCACGAGCAGCACGTCGTGCCCCGCCGCCTGGTCGATCGGCCACGCGTTCCCGAACGGTCCGCGCACGCCGAGGAGGTCGCCTCGTCGGAGCGCGCAAAGCGCGCGCGTCACCGCACCCACCGCCCGCACCGTGTGCGCGAGGAGGCCGGGCGGCCCCGTCGGATCCCCGCTGATCGAGATGGGAGCTTCGCCGACCCCGAACACGTACAGCATGTTGAATTGCCCGGGGGCGTACGTTCTCTGCCCGTCGCCGTCCACGGGTTCGAGCTCCAGCGTCCAGGTGTCCGGCGTCTCCTGGCGCGTTCGACGCACCCGGTGGATGGCCGGCACCATCGGGTCCGGAGGGGCCGCGTCGTCGGGCGTCCGCACGAGGTCGCTCATCGAGGGGTCTCTTCGGCCCGCTACCGCGCCCGCACGCCGCCGTACACGTCCAGGAGCTGGACGCTGGCCGCCTCGAGGCGCTGCATCATCACGCCGGTCACCCGCTTGAGGAGGTCGTAGCCCAGGCGGGCGTCGGCCTCGCACTTGTCCCTCAGACAGGCCCCGTCGAACACCAGCGCGCGTGTGAGCTCCAGGGCCCTCGCATCGAAGACCCAGCGGTAGGGCGGCATGAGCCAGGAGAAGCCCAGCACCTCGCCCTCGCCGGCGCTGAGGACCGTGATCGTCCCTCGGGCCGGATCGTGGACCTCCACCACCGCGCGACCGCTTCGCAGGAGGTAGAAGCGATCGGCCGGCTCGCCCTCGCGGAAGAGGTAGTCCCCGGCCTCGAATCGCGCGTTGGTCCCGCAGCCCGCGATCAGGGCCAGGTCCTTCGGCTCCATGCCCGCGAAGAATGGATGTTCTGCCAGGAGCTGCTCGAGTCCCTTCAAGGATCACCTCCGATTCCGGATGTCTCCCGGTGCTCGGGCGCGTCGCCGGGCCAGGCGTCCGGGCTCCGCCGCAGCGCCGCGACCTCCTCCGTCAGGTCGATGCCCACCGGGCACCAGGTGATGCACCGGCCGCAGCCCACGCACCCCGAGCTGCCGAATTGATCGAACCAGGTTCCGAGCTTGTGGGTCAGCCACTGCCGGTACCGGGACGCGGCCGACTGGCGGACGCTGCCGCCGTGAATGTGGGAGAAGTCGGTGTGGAAGCAGGAGTCCCAGCGTCTCCAGCGCTCGGCCACCCGGCCCGACAGGTCGCCGGTGTCCTCGACGCTGGAGCAGAAGCAGGTGGGACACACCAGGGTGCAGTTACCGCAGGTGAGGCAGCGGTCGGCTACGTCCTTCCAGCGGGGATGCTCCAGGGTCTCTGCCAGGAGTTCCCGGACGCCGTCCGTGTCCAGGGTCCTCCCCATCCGTCCGGCCGCCCGCGACACCACCGCTGCCGCCGCCGCCTCGTCGGCTGCCGATGCCTCCCGGCGGGGCAGCCGCTCGAGCACACGCTCGCCCCGGCCGGAGCCTGCCGTCACGGTGAAGTGGGAGCCGTCGGGATCCAGGATCTCGGTGAGCGCGAGGTCGTAGCCTCCGTCGACGCCCGGTCCGGCGCCCATGGACGAGCAGAAGCACGTCCCGCCGGGATCTCCGCACTGGACCGCCACCAGGAAGGCCGCCTCCCGGCGGGCCCGGTACGTGGGGTCGGCGAAGGCACCTGCCAGGAGCACCCGGTCCTGGATTCGGATCGCATGGAGCTCGCAGCCCCGGACGCCGATGAGCGCGTAGCGCGGCTCGGGCTCCTCGTCCGTACGGAGCTCCAGTCCGTCTTCCGTCCTCCGGGCGCTCCACAGCCGCCGCTTCGGCGGATACAGGTAGCGCTTCCAGGCCTCGGGGCCGAGGGCGTAGCCGAACAGGGCCCGGTCCCCGCGTCTCTCGAGACGATAGCGGCCGCCATCCTGCTCCTCGGTCCAGCCCTCGGGGAGGTCGGAGGTCGACCGGATCGAGCCGTAGCCGATCGTTGCGTCCCGGACGGTGGGTCCGACCAGGTCGTAGCCCTCGGCCACCAGGTGGGCGAAGAGTGCGTCGAGTCCCTCGCGTTCTATGACCTGCACGTCACGCTCCTCGTGTGGCTGCCGGCAATCGTGCGGTTCAGGCGTCGCCGCCCGGCCCCGCCTGCGCGTGCTCCTGGAGGCGCTGTTGGATCTGCTCCATGAGCTCGAGGCAGCCATCGGTCTGGTCGGCCATGTTCCGGAAGCGCTCTTGCAGCTGCTCCATGCTGCGGTTCATGACCGGGTCGTCGCCGAAGCCGGGCTCGCCGGCCATCTGTCGCAGCTGTTCCATGCTCCGGGTCATCTGCCGGACCATGTCCCCGGTCGAGCCCAGCATGTCCTGGAGCTGCCGGTGTTGCCGCAGCTGGTCGCGGGCCTGGTCCCGCGTGCGCAGCTGGTCCATCTGCTGCGACAGTTGCCGGTCCATCTGGTGGATGCGGTCCTGGAGCTGGTCCATGCGCTGCATCGTCTGCTGCATGCTCTGCATCTGCTGCTGCATCTGCTGCTGCATCCGGCCCATCTGCTGACCGTGACCCTGCGCGAGCACGGTGCCCGGAACCACGAGGCCGAGGCCGATGAGCAGCGCGGCGGCGAGCGTCTTCGTGCCTTTCATGGTGAATTCCTCTCGTCGCGCGCCCCTCGGCGCGCCTGGTGGGTCGTTCGTCGGGCGCTCACAGCCTCGTCGTCCAACCGGCCGACACGGAGACGTCGGGGCTGGACTCGGACAGGCCGATTGTCACGCCCACGCTGAGGCTCCGGCCCTCCCCGAGCCGGTAGCCAATGGCCCCGCCCACGTCGAGCGGGGGGTCCGTTCCGGCCACGATGCGGCTGTAGCCCGACAGGGACGCCAGGAGCGAGACCCTGTCGGCGAGCCGATGGCCGATGCCCACGGAGTAGCTCACGGGGTTCTGGAGCGGCAGGTCGGGCAGGTCGCCCAGCACCCAGTAGCCCACCTCCCCGAACAGCAGGGTCGAGCCCAGGCGACCGGCGACCGACAGGGCGCCGCCCCCGTCCCACTCCCCCGTGCCGAAGCCTCGCGCGGGGTCGGCGAGCGGCGCCTTGACCTCGCCCGAGAGCGTCACGCTGACGTCCCCGCGGCCGCGCGGGACCAGGTCGACGCTCACCCGGAGGGTCGGGTCGCCCACGCCGACCTGGTCGAAGGAAGCCGTGTCGGGCAGCGTCACGCCCGGGCGTGTCGACATGGCCCGGGGGAGCCGGGCCCCCGGCACCGGCGCGGCGCCGCCCCCGCCTGCGGCGGAGCCGGCGGCCAGCGCTCCGGCGAGGCCCCCGCGCGCGTCCATGCCCATACCCGGTCCTCCGTGCCCGCGCCGCTGCAGCGAATCCCCGACGGCTCCCCCCTGCGGCCCGCCCGTGGGAACGCCGCCGCCAGTCGTATAGGAGATCCAGGGCGTGCTCTGGTAGATGAGGGGGAGGTTCGCGGAGAGCCGAAGGCGTCCGCTGCGCACGGCGAGGCCCGTGAACAGGTAGGCGGAGTTGGTCCGCTCCGTGAACAGGTACTTGCCGGTCGCGAACTGGAGAGAGCCCGAGTACGTGACCTCCTGGGCGGCTGCCGGGCGCGCGGCCACGAGGAGGAGCAACGCCGCGGCGTCCCGGAGCGTGGGCCGGGGAAGGGAGCGAAGGGCGGAGACGATCCTCTGGCTCATCGTTGATCGGCCGGATCGGGGGACGTGGACGAGCCCGGCATCCACGGGGCGCGCGTGCTCGACCCAAAGGTGCAATCTGGGCGTGTCGACCGCGCCGATCTGTCGGGGGGCTTCCGGGTCCGACGGTGGGGAAAAGCACGGCGGAGCGTGTCGGAGTCTTCCGCCGCACGTCCGGGTGCATGAGGCTCCGTCCCATGGGCGACGTGGACGTGCACGCCCTCCGGTCGCTGGACCTCGACCTGCCCACCTCGGGCTCGATCGGGTTCGAGGATCACGACATCACGGAGGCCGACGAAGCCGAACTGACCCGCTTCCGGCGCGAGCACGTGGGCTTCGTGTTCCAGTTCTACGGACTACCAGGCCGGCGTGCCGGTGCTGGAGCGCGGCCGAGCGGGCGCGCCCCGGCACGGCGATCCCCTACACGGCGCGCCGGCATTCCCCCGATAGTGGGCGCGGGGGTACGCCCGGGACATTGCACGAGGACGGAGGAGGTACGTCCGCACGCTTGTTCAGGGCCCGCCGGGGGCCCGTGGCCCCTGGGCCGTCGGAGCGCCGCGAGACTGCAGTCGTCGAGTCGACTCCCCGCAGCGAGGATGCGACCATGCAGACCGCTCCCGAGATCAGCTTCCGGAACGTCGAGCCCACGCCCGCCCTCCGGGCCCAGATCGACGAGGAGATCGGACGGCTCGAGCGCTTCTTCGACGGGATCACCAGCTGCCACGTCATGGTGGAGGTGCCCCATCCCCGGCACAGGGAGGGCAACCTCTATCACGTCCGGGTCGAGGTGCGGGTGCCGGGCACCGAGCTGGTCGTGAGCCGCCAGCCGCCGACCCAGGAGCAGCGCGAAGAGCTGCGGGTCGCCGTGACCGAGGCCTTCGACTCCATGGCACGGCAGATCGAGGACTACGTCCGCAAGCTCCGGGGCCAGGTCAAGACGCGGGAGGAGCTTCCCCATGGCCGCGTCGTGCGCCTGTTCGCCTACGAGGGCTACGGGTTTATCGAGACCCCCGACGGGGACGAGTACTACTTTCATCGGAACAGCGTGCTGGGCGGCGACTTCGACCGCATGGAGATCGGCAGCCCGGTGCGGTTCTCGGTGGAGGAGGGGCTGGAGGGTCCCCAGGCGAGCACCGTCCGCCTGCAGGGCGGTCGAGCCGTACCGGCGGGTGAGGGCCCCCTGGAGTGACGCTCGGACGGCCGTCGCCGGCCCGTCGACCGGCGGAGCGATCCCCGAGGCGGGCGCGGAGACTCGCTACGGACGCGTGGTGCCCCGCGACCTCCTCTCCACCTCCCAGGCTTCTTCGAGCAGGGCCCGGACCTCGTCGTCGGTGAGCTGCGGATAGTCCAGGTACCACACGCCGATGGCGAAGAAGGCGTCGGGCCGGACCGGGCTGTGGGAGATTCCCCGCGGGTCCCCGACGTCCGACTGGCGTCGCGCGGGCGGAACTTAGGGCGGAACTTAGAGGAACTCCGGGCCGATGGTGGGCGCCGATGAACGAGAATCTGGTACCCGGGACGCTGGAGCTGGAGAGGCTCGACGACCACCAATGGCTCCTGCCCCGCCGGGGGGCCATGCGGGTCGACGGGATCGTCTACGCGGACGATCGTCTCATCGAGGACGTCCGACACGACGAGTCCCTCCGTCAGGTGGCCAACGTCGCGTGCCTCCCGGGAATCGTCGGCCGTTCCATTGGCATGCCGGACATCCACTGGGGCTACGGCTTTCCGATCGGGGGCGTGGCGGCCTTCGACCCGGACGAAGGCGGGGTCGTGAGCCCGGGCGGCGTCGGCTACGACATCAACTGCGGGGTCCGCCTCCTGCGCTCCGACCTCTCCGAGGCCGACCTCCGCCCACGGCTCGAGCCCCTCATGAACCAGGTCATGCGGGACGTTCCCTCGGGGGTCGGCTCCCACCACCGCGGCGGCGGGCTGCCCGTCGAGGAGCTGCGGTCCGTCCTCACCGGCGGGGTCCCGTGGGCGGTGGCGTCCCGGGGCTGGGGCGTGCCGGCCGACGTGGCCCGGATCGAGAGCGGCGGCGTGCTCCCGGGGGCCGATCCGGGCAGGGTGAGCGCCCGGGCCCTGGACCGCGGCCGCGACCAGCTCGGGAGCGTCGGCTCGGGGAACCACTTCATCGAGGTGGGCTACGTCGACCGGCTGTTCGATGAGCCCGCGGCGGCCGCCCTCGGGCTGGAGATGGGGACGGTCACGGTGCTCATCCACTCGGGCTCCCGGGGGCTGGGCCACCAGGTGTGCACCGACTACCTGGAGGTGATGCTGGACGCGGCCGGGGACCACGGCATCCGGCTCCCCGACCGGCAGCTGACCTGCGCGCCGCTCGACTCGCCCGAGGCCCGGGACTACCTGGCCGCCATGGCGGCGGCGGCCAACTTCGCCTTCGTGAACCGGCAGCGCATGGCCCACCTGGTCCGGGGCGCGTTCGAGCGTGTGTTCGAGCGGCCCTGGGAGGCGCTGGGCCTGGGGCTCGTCTACGACGTGGCCCACAACAACGCCAAGTGGGAGACGCACGTCGTCGAGGGTCGCGAGCGGCGGCTGTGCGTGCACCGGAAGGGGGCGACCCGGGCCTTTCCCCCGGGCCACCCGGAGCTGGATCCCACCTTCGCCGGAATAGGACAACCTGTCCTAATTCCGGGCGACATGGGCCGCTACTCCTACGTGCTGGTCGGCACCCGGCAGGCGTTCGAGGAGACGTTTGGTTCGTGCTGCCACGGCGCCGGCCGCCGGATGAGCCGGACGCAGGCCCGCAAGGTCGCGGGGGGACGGGCGCTCAGGCGGGAGTTCCGCGAGCGGGGCATCGTGGTGCGGGCGGCGTCGCGGGCGACGATCGCCGAGGAGCTTCCGGAAGCGTACAAGGACGTGGCCGACGTGGTCGACGTCGTCCACCGGGCGGGCATCGGGCGCAAGGTGGCTCGCCTCCGGCCGATGGGCGTGCTCAAGGGTTGAGCCGCCGCCCGCGCCGGGAGGGTGCCCGCGCCTCCCGCCGACGGCCTCGACTACGCGGCATCGTCCGTTCGGCCTACCTCCTCTGGCCCCTTCCTCCCCACGGTGGGGAGGGGGATGGCCCTACAGACGGGGGCACGCCCATGGATGAGCTTCCGTAATCGACTATGGACGAGACGTCCGCGGACGAAACGGAGGACCATGAACGTACCTGCAATCCTGCTGAACAGCGGCTGGTTGGGGCCCGTGGCCCGGCTCGACGAAGACGACCCTCAGGGCGGTCCGCCCCATGGAGGGCCCGACGCGGACGGAGCATCCGATCCGCGCGCGCCCGACGACCCGGAGCGGGAGCCGGAGTCCCCGCCGGTCGTCTCGGCGCCCGGCAAGCTCACCTGGTGAGGATCGAGAGCGCCGTCCGGGCCACGGTCGGCGCGCGCCCCCTCCGGACCGCCTCCAGGAAGCTGCGCTCGAACACCAGGCGGGCCCGGCAGTCCGGGCAGCCATCCAGGTGCCGGGCCACCCGGCGCTCCCAGGCGGCCGTGAGCTCCCCGTCCAGGTAGTCGTAGAGGCGCTCGAGAACGTCCCGGCAGGTGATCCACGGTCCGGAGGGGAGGGCACCGCGCGCCCGCGCCCCCAGACTGGCCCTGGCTCATACGAACCCCTCCGCTGACGGCGACCCGCTCCGCGGAATCCCACCCATGCCGTGGCGGGGCGCCGCCCCGGGGCCGAAGCGGTCCACGACAGCACCCCGCCCACCACGCACACCGGTGGAACGACGAACGGGTTCGCGTGGTTCCTGGGCCCCCGTCCCCCTTTTCCGCCCGGGGACCCCGACCTAGCTTCGCCGCCATGCACGAAACCACGACCCGCGCCTCCGGCGCTCCGGCCCCCGTCGCTCGCCTTCCCCTCGCCCGCACGTCGACGGTGCTCGTCGCCGTCGCCCTGACCGCGCTCGCCGCGCCGGGGCTGCCCGGCTCGGGCGGGCCCGCGCCCGGCTCGCCGCCCCTGGTCGCCCAGGAGGCGCCGTATCGAGGCCTGCCGGTCGAGGGCGGCGTGACGGAGACGGCGCTCCTCCTCCGCCAGATGGGAGGAGTGAAGCGGGTCCTGCTCATCGCCGCGCACCCGGACGACGAGGACACGGCGCTCCTGGCGGAGCTGGCCCGGTTCGAGGGGGCCCGCGCCGCCTATCTGGCTCTCACGCGTGGCGAGGGGGGGCAGGACCTCATCGGCCCCGAGCTAGGGAAGGGGCTCGGGCTCATCCGCACCGAGGAGCTCCTGGCGGCCCGCCGGCTGGACGGGGCGGAGCAGTTCTTCTCCCGGGCGTACGACTTCGGCTTCTCCAAGACGATGGCCGAGTCCTTCGGCCACTGGCCCCGCGACACCCTGCTAAGCGACATGGTGTGGGTCATCCGCACCTTCCGGCCGCAGGTGATCGTGTCGATCTTCAGCGGCACCCCGGCCGACGGCCACGGCCAGCACCAGGTGGCCGGCGATCTCACCCCGATCGCGTTTCGGGAGGCGGCCGATTCGACGAAGTTTCCCGAGCAGCTCCGCTGGGGGGCCCGGCCGTGGCGGGCGCAGAAGCTGTACCGGCGCACGTGGCGGAGCAGCGACAGCGTGACGCTGCGGATCCCGACCGGCAACTACGACCCGGTCCTCGGCCTGTCCCCCTTCCAGCTGGCCATGTTGAGCCGGAGCCAGCACCGCTCGCAGGACATGGGGCAGCCCCGGCCGCCGGGGCCGCGCTTCACCCGTCTCATGCTCCTTCAGAACCTCACGAAGGCCGCGCCGGGCGCCGGACTCTTCGCCGGAATCGACACCACGCTCACGGGCCTGGCCGACGGCGTGGCGCCGAAGCGCCGCCAGGCGGCCGGGCGGGAGCTCGTCGCGTACCGGACGGCCGTGCAGGTGGCCCGGGACTCCCTCCGGGCCCTCGACCCGGGCGCCGCGGTTCCACCGCTGCAGCGGGCGGTCGGGGCCATCGACTCGGCTCGCGCCATCGCGGAGGGCGCCGACCCGGCCGCGCGTGCCGCGCTCGACCGGCAGGCCGGGCTCGCGGCCCGGGCGCTGCTGTCGGCCTCCGGGGTCACCTTCCGCTTCCGGGCCGAGGACGACCTGTGGATTCCCGGGACCACGGTCCGCGTCCACGCGGAGCTGTGGAACGGCGGGTCACGGCCCGTCCAGGCGGGCGCTCCCGAGCTGGCCCTCCCGGACGGCTGGTCGGCGCGGCTACTGCCGGCCGATAGCGTACGGGCGGCCGGCTCGCGGCGCCCGGGCTTCTTCGGGGTCGCGCCCTCGGCGGCTGGCGGGAGATCCGGCCTGCGGCTTCCGGCCGGCCGCCTGGCGCGCTGGACGTTCGACGTGCACGTGCCGGCCGACGCGCGTCCCACCGAGGAGTATTTCCTACGGCAGGACACGGTGGGCGACCTGTACCGGTGGCCCGAGGACCCGTCGCTCCGGGCTCGACCTCTGAACCCGCCCCTGGCGACCGGACGGATGTCCGTTCGCGTGGGCGACGGACAGGCGGTCTCGGCCACCGGGGAGGTGCGCTACCGCGGGGTGGACAAGGCCCGTGGCGAGTTCTGGCGTCCGGTCTACGTGGTCCCGCGCGTGTCGGTCACGGTCGAGCCGGGCGTCGTCGTGTGGCCTGCCGAGTCGGAAGGGGCCGATGGCACCGTGGACGCCGGTCGCCAGGTGACCGTGACGGTCCGGAGCGAGGCCCACGACACGCTCGACCTCGACGTCGGGCTGGACCTTCCGGGCGGCTGGACGTCGGATCCCGCCTCGACCCGGATCGTCCTGGACGAGCGCGGGGCGACCGAGAGCCGCACCTTCACGCTGCGGCCCGGCGGAGACGGGGCGCAGGGCGCGGGCGACGCGTCGGGCCAGGAGGGTCCCGATGGCTCGCGGACCTACCGGGTGACGGCGGCGGCGCGCGCGGCCGGCCGGACCGCCGCCGCGGGCCACGGGCCCTGGTCGCGGGAGCTCACCTTGCTCGGCTTCCCTCACACCGACCCGGTGCCCCTGTACCGCGACGCGAGCGTCCGGCTGGAACGCTTCCCGGTGCGCGTGGACCGGTCGCGGAAGGTCGGCTACGTGATGGGCTCGGGGGACGCGGTTCCGGACGCGATCCGGCAGCTGGGGCTGCCCGTCAGCATGATCGGCCCGGAGCAGCTCCGCTCCGGGGACCTGTCGGCCTTCGACGTGATCGTGCTCGGCGTGAGGGCGTACGAGGTGCGCAAGGATCTGCAGGCGGCCAACCAGCGCCTCCTGGACTGGGTGCGGGCCGGCGGGACGCTCATCGTCCAGTACAACAAGTACGAGTACGTCGACGGCGGCTATCCCCCGTACTCGGCCACCATGGCCCACCCCCACGACCGGGTCACCGACGAGCACGCGCCCGTCACCCTCCTGCACCCGAACTCTCCGGTGCTGAGCGAACCCAACCGCATCGGCCCCGGGGATTTCGACGGCTGGATCCAGGAGCGCGGGCTGTACTTCCTCCACAGCTGGGATGATCGCTACACGCCGCTCCTCTCCATGCACGACGCCGGAGAGGCGCCGAAGGAGGGGAGCCTGCTGGTGGCTACGCTCGGGAAGGGCGTGTACGTCTACACCGGGCTCGACTTCTTCCGGGAGCTACCGGTGGGCGTACCCGGGGCGTACCGTCTGTTCGCCAACCTCCTGTCGCTGCGGCCGGAAGCGTGGCGGCGGTGGCGGGAAGGCGCGAGCGGGGGCTCGTGACGGGTCGCCTCCGGGCCGCGGCGCTGGCGGGCCTGGCCGCCCTGTGGGGCTGCGGGGGCGGGGGCGGCCGCACCCCGCTGGTCATCTACTCGCCCCACGGCCGCGACCTGCTCGCCCACTTCGAGCAGCGCTTCGAGGCCACCCATCCCGACGTGGACGTCCAGTGGGTGGACATGGGCAGCCAGGAGGTCCTGGATCGGCTGCGCTCGGAGAAGGCCAATCCGCAGGCGGATGTGTGGTGGGGCGCCCCGACCGAGATCTTCGCGCGCGCCGCATTGGAGGGACTGCTGGCGCCGTCGCGGCCGAGCTGGGCCGATTCGGTGCCGGCCGCGGCGCGCGACTCCGCCGGCCGCTGGTACGGGACGTACCGCACACCGGAGGTCATCGCCTACAACTCGGACGCGCTCACGCGCGCCGAGGCGCCCCAGGACTGGGACGACCTCCTCGCCCCGAAGTGGCGCGGCAAGGTGCTCATCCGGGACCCGCTCGCCTCGGGCACGATGCACGCCATCTTCGGCGCCATCATGTGGCGTGAGTACGCGCGCACGGGCGATTCGACCGCGGGCTACACGTGGCTCCTCAAGCTCGACGCCCAGACCAGCGACTACGTCCTCAATCCCACGCTGCTGTATCAGAAGCTGGCCCGGCAGGAGGGGCTGGTGACCGTGTGGGACATGCCGGACGTCGAGACGCTCAGGGCCACGACCAGCCTGCCGATCGACTACCTGATCCCGAAGAGCGGAACGCCGGTCGTCATCGACGCGATCGCGGTCGTGAAGGGTGCGAAGCACCCGGCGCTGGCGCGGGCCTTCCTGCAGTGGGCGGGGAGCCGTCCCGAGGTGCTCGAGGCGGCGCGGCGCTTCTATCGGATCCCCGTTCGCACGGACGTCCCCGACGACTCGCTGCCGGAGTGGCTGCGGCGGACCCTCCCGGAGATTCGCCCCATGGACGTGGACAGGGCGTACGTGCAGGAGCACCTGCCGGCATGGCTCCGGCACTGGGACCGGGAGATCAGGAACCGCGGCCGCGACGAGGGCTACTGAACGAGTCGGGCGTGCCCCACGGCGCGGAGCTCGAGCTCGTCCGGCTGGGCCGGACGTTCGGGTCCACGGCGGCCGTGGATGGGCTCGACCTCGAGGTCGAGCGGGGGGAGGTCCTCACCCTGCTCGGACCCAGCGGATGCGGGAAGACCACGGCGCTGCGGCTGGTGGCGGGCTTCGAAGTGCCGGACGAGGGCAGCGTGCGCTTCCGAGGCCGGGATGTGACCGCCTGGAACCCGAGGCGCCGGGGCTTCGGAATGGTCTTCCAGAACTACGCCCTCTTCCCCCACCTGGACGTGTTCGAGAACGTGGCCTTCGGGCTGCGCTGCCGGTCGGTGGAGGACGCCGACATCCGGCGGCGCGTGGGCCGTGTCCTGGCGCTGGTGGACCTGCCCGAGCACGGGGAGCGCCCCGTGCAGCAGCTCTCGGGAGGGCAGCAGCAGCGCGTGGCCCTGGCCCGGGCCCTGGCCATCGAGCCTCCCCTCCTCCTCCTCGACGAACCGCTCTCCAACCTGGACGCCGCCCTGCGCGAGCGGACCCGGACCGAGCTCCGCCGACTCATCAAAGAGCTCGGCATCACGGCCCTGTTCGTCACCCACGACCAGGAGGAGGCCTTCGACCTCTCGGACCGGGTGGCCGTGATGCGGTCCGGGCGGCTCCGCCAGGTCGGGAAGCCGGAGGAGCTGTACGACGCCCCGGCGGACGCGTTCGTGGCCGGGTTCGTCGGCCGCGCCAATCGTCTGCCGGTCCGGCTCGAGCGGGAGGACGGAGGCGGACGCGTGGCGCGCCTGCCCGACGGGACGGTGTGGCCGCTCCCGGTGAATGCCGGGGGCCGGGAGGGAGACCGCGGGCCCGCGCCCGCGGGACCCGCGCCCGACGATGTCGGCGCCGAGCTGTGGGTACGCCCCGAGGACCTGGAGCTGCGGCCCTGGATGCCCGAGAGCGCGGGGCGGGAGGTCCTGGCCGGGCAGGTGGTGGATCGCCGCTTCCGGGGGGCGGTCACCACCTACCGGATCGACGCGGGGGAGGCGGGCGTGCTCGAGGTGAACGGGCACAGGGATGCGGCCGCGCCGGGCGACCGGGTGGGGGTCGTCCCGGCCCGGGGAGCCGCCATGCACCTGTTCGGGGCCGGGGCGGACTCGCCCCCGGACGGGTGGCCGGACGAAGGCGGGGAGGGCGAGGGAACGGAGTCGGAGAGCGCGCGCGGCGGCCGTGGCGAGAGCTGAGGGCGGTCCGGAGGCCGGGGCGGGGGGCGCGGGCTCCCATCGTCTGACGTGGCTCCTGGCCGCGCCCGTGCTCCTCGTCCTCGTGTGGCTGGTCGTCTACCCGAACCTCGTCGTCCTGGGCCGCTCGCTGGTCGGCCCGGGCGGCTTCACGCTGTCGGCGTACCACGACTTCTTCACCACGCGGGCCGAGCTCGAGGCAGCCTGGTCCAGCCTGTGGATCAGCGCGGCCAGCGTGCTCCTGTGCGCCCTGGTCGGGGTGCCCCTCGCCTTCCTGTTCGCGCGCTACGAGTTCCCGGGACGGCGCGTGTTCGGCGCCCTGGCGGCGCTTCCCGTGCTCCTTCCGCCCCTGGTGGGCGTGATCGCCTTCCTGTTCCTGTTCGGCGGGAGCGGGATCTTCACCCGGATCGTGCAGCGGCTCCTCGGGATGTCGCGGCCCCCGTGGGAGCTCCAGGGGGCACCGGCCATCCTGCTCGTCCACGCCTACACGATGTACGTGTACTTCTACCTGTTCGTCCGCGCGGGTCTCTCCCGCCTGGACGAAGGGGCGCTGGAGGCCGCCGAGTCCCTCGGCGCCGGCCGCTGGACGACATTCCGAAGGGTGACGCTGCCGCTCCTGACGCCCTCCCTGTCGGCCGCCGCGCTCCTGGTGTTCATGACCTCCATGGCCTCCTTCTCGGCACCCTACGTGTTCGGGGGTGGCTTCCGCGTCCTGACCACGCAGATCTACGCCAGCAAGCTGAGCGGCTCCCTGCCGCTGGCCATGGTGGAGACGGTGGTCCTGGCCGGCGTGTCGCTGGCCTTCCTGTGGGTGCTCCGCAGGCTGGAACGGGGGCGGGAGGTCGCCTCGGTCGGGAAGGGCACGGCGGCCACCCGGCATCGGGTGACGTCGGCGTGGGCCCGGTGGGGCCTGGCCGCCGCGGGCGCGGGAGGCGTGACCTTCCTCCTCCTGCCGCACCTCACCCTCCTGCTGGTGTCCTTCGTCCCCCAGGGGAGCTGGACGACCCAGATCCTGCCGCACCGGTTCAACCTGGCCAGCTACGCCGGGCTGGCCGCCGACCCCGAGCTCCTGCAGCCCATCGTCAACTCGCTGGAGATGGCCGCCCTGGCCACGGCCGCCAACCTCCTGCTGTGCTTCGTGGCGGCGTGGCTGGTCGTGCGACGCCGGTTCCGGGGCCGCGGCCTGCTCCGCGTGCTCCTGGTGCTCCCGTGGGCGCTACCCGGCACCGTGATCGCGCTGGGCCTGGCCACCACCTTCTCGGTGGACCGCCCGGCGCTGGGTCGCTTCCTCCTGGTCGGGACCTTCTGGATCCTGCCGCTCGCCTACTTCATCCGGAACACGCCCCTGGTCGCGCAGGCGGCGGTGGCTTCCTTCCGGCAGTTCGATCCCTCCCTCGAAGACGCGGCGCGGTCGCTCGGGGCGAGCTGGGCGACGACCATGCGCCGGGTGGCGCTGCCGCTCGTTCTTCCCGGCCTGGCCGCGGGCGGCACGCTGGCGTTCGTGACGGCGCTCGGGGAGTTCGTCGCCTCCATCCTCCTGTACACGCACTCGACCCGGCCCATCTCCATCGAGATCCTGGCGCAGCTGCGGGCGTTCGACTTCGGCAAGGCGACGGCGCTGGGGGTGGTGCTGGCCGTGCTGGTGGCGGGGGCGTTCGCAGTGGGCGGCCGCTGGCTGCAGCGCGGAGAGCTCCTGGGGGGCTGAGAGGTCCGACTACAGTCGTGGTCGCATCGGGATGTCCGACTACAGCTGTAGGTCTTGCCACGCGGGTTCGACCCCGTAGAATGGACCCGAGGCCTTCCATCGGAGGGCGCCACTGCGTCCGTCCAGAGGAGGGTGTCGAATGCTGTATGGCTTCATGACCACGGCCGTCCTGACCGCGATGGCGGTCGGCGCGGGCGCTCCCGCCGTCGCTCCCGTCGCGACCGCCGGGGCGGACTCCGCCCCGGCCGAGCACGTCACGATCGTGGCGACCGACTACGCGTTCCAGGCGCCGGACTCGATTCCGGCGGGCGTTGTGAATATCCATCTCGTGGACCACGGCCAGGCGCCCCACCAGGCGTGGCTGATACGGCTCGCGGATGGGAAGACCCCGAAGGACGCCCTGGGGGCGCTCTCGAAGGGCCAGATGCCGCCGTGGATGGTGAGCCTGGGCGGTCCCAACGCGGCCATGCCGGGCGGAGAGGCGGACGGCACGCTGCTCCTCGCTCCGGGCTCCTACATGATCGTGTGTCTGATCCCGAACGCCAAGGGCGTGGTGCACGTGGCCCTGGGCATGTCGCGGGCGCTGCGGGTGACGGGGCCCGAGGCCTCGGCGTCCGTGGCGCTGCCGGCCGCGGACGACACGATCGGGCTCACGAACTACGCCTTCCTGCCCTCGCATCCTCTGACGGCGGGGCACCATCACCTGCTGATCGTCAACCGGGCCGACCAGCTCCACGAGGCCGTGTTCGTGCGACTGGCTCCCGGCAAGACGCCGGCCGACTTCACGGCCTGGGTCGACAAGCAGGCCGGGCCTCCTCCGGGTGCCCTGGTGGGCGGGAGCGCGGGCCTGTCTCCCGGGCGCGAGGCCGAGGCCGAGGTCGATCTGACGCCGGGACGCTACGGACTCATCTGCTTCGTCCCCGACAGGAAGGACGGCAAGCCGCACTTCATGCACGGGATGATGACGGAGCTGACGATCCACTGAGGTCGCGCCACGGCGCGACTTCCGGGTTCGATCGCTCCTCGGAGGGCCCGGAGACGGGCCGGCGGACCGGGTTCCGGTCCGCCGGCGTTCCCTACATCCCGCTCCCGCCGGGAGCCGGCGACTCGTGGTAGGCGGCGCTCATCCACGTGCCGTTCTTCTGCACGTAGACGGAGCTGACGAGGACCGAAGCCGGCCTCTTCTGGCCGTCACAGGTGGCGTCCTGCGCGGCCTTGTACGTCAGTATGGCGACGCCGGCCGCCACCTCGCGCGCCGCCCAGTCGGACATGGAGAAGCTCTTGACGTCACACGGGTGATCCTTGAGCCCGGTGAGGTAGGCCGCCTTGCCGACCGTGAGGCCCCCCTCGTCGATATTGACGACGTTGTCCAGCAGGTGCTTCTGGAATGGGGCCGGATCGTGAGCCTGCCAGCCCTTCCACAGGGTCTGCTCGATCGTGGACAGGGTGGTGACCAGCTTCTGCTGCGCGGCGACCGGGGCGGGCACGGTCATGGCCAGGGCGCAGGCGAGGAGGACAGGGGTGAGGATGCGTGCTCGCATGGCGGCTCCAGGGGCAAGGGGTGAGAGGGACGCCAGGGACAGCGGCAAATTTAGGTTCTGCAAATCATCGGCCAGGGCTCCGGGCCGCCGGAGTGTCCGGCCTTCCTGGCCGCGGCCTTCGTCCCGCCGTCCCTTGCGTGGCTCCCGCCGGCCGAGCAAGGTGCGCCGTGCGGATCCACCGGTCCGCGCCGCAACCACCCACCGGAACAGGGAGGACCACGCCATGCCGCTTCTCGCCTCGCGTCCCGGGACGGGCGCCGGTTCTCTCGGGCGCGCGTCCCGCGCTCCCGTGCAGCTCGTTCTCATCGGCTCGCTCCTTGTGGTCTGCTGTCTCGCGGCCCTGACCGCGGTCCCGGCCGGAGCCCAGGACCCGGACGCCGTGCTCGCGCCCGTCCTGGCGCCGGTACCCCCGGCCGCGGACACGGGCTTCCTGCACGGCCTCCGGTGGCGCGAGCTCGGGCCGGACGGCAACCGGGCCAGCGCGGTGGTGGGCGAGCCCGGGAATCCGCTGGTCGCCTACGTGGGCGCGGCTTCCGGCGGCGTGTGGAAGACCGAGGACGGTGGCTCCAGCTGGCGGCCGGTGTTCGACGACGAGCCCGCGCAGTCCATCGGGGCGCTGGCCATCGCGCCCTCGGCCCACAACGAGGTATGGGCCGGCACGGGGGAAACCTTCTACATCCGCCTGGCCACCGCCCTCGGGGACGGTGTCTACCTGTCCACCGACGCGGGCAAGACGTGGAAGAACGTGGGCCTGGGGAAGACGGGTCGCATAGGGCGCATCATCGTGGACCCCCGCGACCCCGACGTGGTCTACGTGTGCGCCATGGGCAACGGGTACGCGCCCCAGGCGGAGCGGGGCGTGTTCCGGACGCGCGATCGCGGACGGAGCTGGGAGAAGGTGCTGTTCGTGAACGACAGCACCGGTTGCTCCGACCTGGCGATCGACCCGAAGGACCCCGGCACCCTGTTCGCCGGCCTGTGGCAGGTCCAGATCCACACCTGGGACCTGCACAGCGGAGGACGGGGGAGCGGCGTGTACGTGACGCACGACGGCGGCGACCACTGGACGGAGGTCGCCGGACACGGTTTCCCCTCGGACACCGCGACCCTGGGCAAGATCTCCGTGGCGGTGGCCCCGTCGGATCCGGACCGGGTGTACGCGCTGGTCCAGGCCGGCGATCCGGCCCTGTACCGATCCGAGGACGGGGGGACGAGCTGGAGGCTGGTGAGCCACGACCACAGCATGGCGGAGCGTGGACCCTACTACACGCGGCTGCGCGTGTCGCCGTCCGATCCGGACCGACTGTACTTCGCCTCGGTTCGGTTCGGGATGTCGCGGGACGGCGGGGAGACGCTGGCCGAGCACCCGCCCCAGGGCGGCGGCGACAACCACGACATTCTGGATCGACCCCACGAACGCCGACCGCTACATGGTGGCCCACGACGGCGGCGCCAGCATCACGCTGGACGGCGGCAAGAGCTTCCAGCGTGTCGTCCTCCCCATCGCCCAGATGTACCACGTCTACACGGACGACCGGGTGCCCTACTTCGTGTACGGGAACCGGCAGGACGGCTACTCCTACCGCGGCCCCAGTCGCACCCCGGGTGGTTTCTCGATCCCGATCGGCGCGTGGACGGCCGTGGGGGGCTGCGAGAGCGGCTTCGCGGTGCCCGACACGGTCTCGAACGACGTGGTGTGGTCGGGGTGCTACGACGGGCAGCTGGGCCGGACGGTGATCTCGACCGGCCACGAGCGCGACGTGACCGTGTGGCCCGAGGCCGGGTACGGGGTGCCGCCGAAGGACAAGAAGTACCGGTGGAACTGGACTTTCCCGATCGCGATCTCCCCGCACGACCCGAACCGGGTGTACGTGGGGAGCCAGGTCGTGCACATGACCACGGACGGCGGCCACAGCTGGAAGGTCATCAGCCCCGACCTCACCCGCGACGACACGGCGCGGGAGGGCAGCTCGGGGGGCACCAGCATCGACAACCTGAACACGTTCAGCGCCGCCACGCTCTCCTCGATCGCGGAGTCGCCGGTGAAGGCCGGCGTCCTGTGGACGGGGAGCTACGACGGGCTCGTGCACGTGAGCCGGGACGGCGGGGCGAACTGGACCGACGTCACGGGCAACATCCCGGGCCTCCCGGCGTGGGGCAGGGTCAGCAACGTGGAGCCCTCCCATTTCGAGGCCGGCACGGCCTACGTGGCCGTGGACCTCCAGGAGCAGGGTGACTTCGCGCCCTACGTGTACGTGACCCGCGACTACGGGGCGCACTGGAAGCGCATCGACGCGGGACTGCCGCGCACGGAGCTGAGCGCCGTGCACGTGGTGCGAGAGGACCCCTCGCAGCCCGGACTCCTGTTCGTGGGGACCGAGAACGGCGTGTGGACGAGCCCGGACGACGGCGGCCACTGGCGCTCGCTACAGACGAACCTGCCGCACGCCCCGGCCTTCTGGCTCACCGTGCAGCCCCACTTCCACGACCTGGCGGTGGCCACCTACGGCCGCGGCATCTGGATCCTGGACGACATCACCCCCCTCGAGCGGATGGCCGCCGCGGGCGCGGGCGCGGCGGACAGCGTCGCCTTCTTCGCTCCCCGCAAGGCCTATCGATTCCGACCCGTGCAGACGCGACATTCCACGCCGGGCCACGTGCAGGGGAGGAACCCTCCGAACGGCGTCGCGCTCAGCTACGTGCTCCCCGCGAAGGTGTCCTCGCCGGCCCGGCTGGTCGTGCTGGACGCGAAGGGCGACACGGTGCGTACGCTGAGAGGGGAGGGCGACGCGGGGCTCGACCGCTCCTGGTGGAACCTCCGGTACGAGGACGTGCGGCGGCCGAAGCTCAGGACACCGCCGCCCGACGCGCCGTGGGTGCCGCTCGGAGAGGATGGGACGCGTTCGGTCGTGCCCTGGGACCTGGATCTGAGCCGGCGCGGACCGGTGGCGCCCCCGGGGACCTACACGGTGAGGCTGTCCGTGTCCGGTAAGACCCTCTCGCGCGAGGTCGAGGTCCTCAAGGACCCGAGCACGTCGGGGACGGCGCCGGACATCCGGGCCCAGACCGAACTCGCGCTGAGCATTCGGGACGACATGGACACGACGGCGGTCATGATCGACCGGCTCGAGTGGCTCCGGAAGCAGCTCGAGGACCTGTCGGACCTGCTGGCGAGCCAGGCCCACCGGGGAGCCCGGGCGTCGACCTCCGACCCGGGCGACCTGAGGAAGCGGGTCGATGCCGCGCGCGACTCGGCGACCGCGGTGGAGGGACGCCTGTTCGACATCCACCTGACCGGGGCGCGCGAGGACGCCTTCCGGCACCCGAACCGGTTGTGGAGCCGGTACGCCTCGCTCCTGTCCGACGTGGCCGAGGAGTCCTCGGACTTCCCGCCGACCGATCAGCAGCGCCAGGTGTTCGGCCTGCTGCACGGGCGCCTGGGCGAGGCGCGGGCGGCCTACGACGACCTCGTCACCCGGATCGTGCCGGCCCTCCGCGAAGCCCTCCGCAAGGCGGACCTCCCGTTCGTGCTCCCGGCCGGCCCGGCCGATTCCGGGAGCTGACGCCGGCGACCGACGGGACGGTGCGGGGACCGGTCGGCGCCGGAGCCTTCCCCACGCGGAAAGGCGGGACCCTCCCGACAGACACGCGGAGCCATCCTGCCCATCCTACAGGAAACCCGCATTCGCACAGCCAGGCAGGGCGCGGCGTTACGGGCGTGTTACGCCCCGGGTGCCCCGCGGTGACGCGGTCCCCGCATCCTTCGGCGAGTCAGAGGCCGAACGCGAGATACGGAGGAGGCCGCCTTGTACACGCTGATCCGCGATCCCGATGGGACCGTGACTCTGCGCACCCACGTAGACCCGGGAGAGCTCCCGGCCCTGGAGGCGCGGCGGCTCCTGCGCGCGCTTCGCCCGGTGCTCGAAGTCCTGCGAGAGCGCTCGCGAGCGGATCACCCCGCTTCCGGCGGTCCCGGCCCCCGGGATACGCGAGCCGCATCGACCGGGGCTCCCGCGCCCCTCCCCCGCCGACCGGGGTTCGTCCCGGTCGGCTGACCTTCGCTCCGAGGGGGACCCGTGGACGGAATCGTCGATCGAGGTCCGGAGTGCATCGGAGTCGCCATCGACCCGGGCAAACCGTGCGAGCTGGCGCTCCGCTACGCTTCCTTCCTGGCGGCCTGGCACGGCGCCGAACTCGTTCTCCTCACCGCCGGCCCCGTCGAAGGCGCCGGAGCCGCCGCGCTCGGCGAGGCGGCCGGCCGACTCGCCGAGCTGGCCGCGGGCCTGGAGCCCGAGCCCGGCTGGCGACCCGGGGCGACGGCCTACCGGCTTCGACCCTTCGGAGTTGACCCCGGCCGAAGACAGCCGCGCACCACGGAGCTCCCGGCGCGCGCGCCCGCGGCCGAAGCGCTCCGGGCGGCCGCGCGGAACGAGGACGTGGATCTCCTGGTGGTCCCGCGGGGGGTGTGCTGGGCGGGTGCGCTGTACCCGCTCGAATCGATCGCGGAACGGCTCGCGCTCGGCACCTCGGTGCCCGTACTCGCCGTGCCCGAGACCGGGTCGCCGGGCGTCGTGGCGCCGCGGCCGACGATCGTGGTCCCGGCTCTCTCGGCCGAGAACGCGCCGGCGTGTCTGAGCTGGGCCTTCTCCTTCTCGGACCGACTCGAGGGCCGGGTGGCGGTGGTGCCGGCGGGCGGGGATGCAGCCGCGGCTCTCGAGCGACTGCGTCGCGCCCTCGGCCGCATCCGGACGGATCTCGTGGTGACGACGGCCGAGGAGCGCGACGTCGCGGGTGCGCGGAGGCTGTCCCACGTGGTGGCCGGCCTGCTGCGCACCGCTCCCTGTCCGGTCCTCGTCTTGCCGCCGGGCTACCGCGCCGCCCCGCCGGAGCCGGTGGCTGACAGGACCTGTCCGCCCCTCCGGAGACCGCGCTCCACGGGTGCGGGGAGTTCCCCCACATCCGTCCGGTGGCACCTCCGTACGTCCCGGGTCGAGCGACGTCCGACAGACGGGCGGATGGCAGGGCGCTAGGGTGAAGGGGTGACCCGAGGACCTCCACGCGAGGGATCGCCATGCGCCTCTCCTACCAGACCGTTTCCGAAATCATGCAGACCAATGTGACGACCGTGGATGCGGGCGCCAGCGTCCGGTCGCTGGTCCGGCTTCTGACCGAGAAGGAGATCAGCGGCGCGCCGGTCGTGGACGCGGAAGGGCGCGTCGTCGGCGTCGTCTCCGCCAGCGACGTGCTCCGGGCCGCGGCCACGGAGCCGCGCCGGGAAGCGGCGTCGACCGCGACTTCGGGGGACACGGCCGCGGAGCCCGAGCCGGTGGAGGGCTACTACGAGGACCCGGGCGGGCCACATCGGCACTACGAGCCGCTGGTACTGTCCCTGGTCCCGCCCGACTGGCTGGACACCCGGCGCGTCGGCGACATCATGACGCGCACCCTCCACGCCGTGAGGCCCAAGACGACGCTGGACAACCTGGCCCGGCTCTTTCTGCGGACCGGGATCCACCGGGCCCTGGTCATGGAAGAGGGGGCCCTGGTCGGGCTCGTCACGACCTTCGACGTGCTGCGCTGTCTGGTGGGCCGCTCCGAGATCTTCCAGCGGACCTTCTGACCCGATCCCGCCACTCACCTCCGTCGGTCGCCGCGCGCCATCTTGCGGCCCCCGACCGCGGGTCCCGGCGAACCCCTCTCCGGGGCCCGCGGGACCGTGCGTCGGCCTGGTGCGACCCTACATGCCTCCGCGTCGCGCCGAGGGCGGCAGCATGCCGTTCATGCGCAGGTACAGCGACAGCCGGCTGTAGTGGTCCGCCCAGTCGGCCGCGAGGGACATCATGACGGCGCCGCGCGCCATCTTGCGGCCCCCGAAGAAGGGCACCGGATCGGAGAGCTTCGAGTCGTCGACGCCGGCAAGCGCCGTCTGGCAGAAGTCGAACGAAGCCTGCAGCATGGACACCAGACCGTCCTTGTCGGTATCGCTGACTTCCTTGCCCTTCGGCCGCTCCACTCCGCCGATGGCCGAGCACATGTAGTCGTTGGACTGGGCCACGTGCTTGATCTCCGCCCCGTAGCTCCGGACGGTCTTGTCCGCCTTGAAGGCGTACTTGTCGGCGGGCATGTCCTTGGCGGACTGTACCAGCCAGCCGCTGTAACGCTTCATGGTGCTCTGCAGACTTTCGGTGATCGGGTTGGAGCCGCCCTGCTGCGCCTGCGCGGGCGGAGCGAGGACGAGCGCGGCGGCAGCGCAGAGCAAGGCCGCCGGAAACAGGGCTACGCGGCGTGTGGACGCCATGGGTGACCTCCTCGAGTTCTGTGGGATGGCGTGCGACCGACCGCAACATGAGAAGAGCCGGTCCGACCGGCAATCGAGGGCCATCTGGTACGACCCTTGATCCGAACTCGGAGGACAGGGGGCCGGCGTGCCGCCGACCCACCACGACAGCGCGTAGAACAGGGGAGGGCCGGGTGGGCCGAGTCGAAGGAAAAGTGGCGGTGGTCACGGGCGCCGCGCTCGGGATCGGACAGGCGACGAGTCGGCTCCTGGCCCGGGAAGGCGCCTCGGTGGCGGTCACCGATATGCTCGCCGACGAGGGGCGGCGACTGGTCGGTGCCATCGAGGAGGCAGGGGGTTCGGCGCGCTTCTGGACCCTCGACGTCACGGACGAGGAGCGGATCCGTACCGTCCTCGACGAGGTCGCGGAGGCGTTCGGAGGCATCGACGTGCTGGTGAACAACGCCGGCATTGCCGGCGAGACCGCCCCGACCGACCGGATTTCCGTCGAGGCCTGGGACCGGGTCATGGACGTCAACGTGCGGGGCGTGTTCCTGTGCACCAAGCACGCGATCCCGCACCTGCGGCGACGGGGGGGCGGCAGCATCGTGAACCTCTCCTCCATCTTCGGCCTCGTCGGGGGCCGGGACAACCCGCCCTACTACGCATCCAAGGGCGCGGTCCGGCTCATGTCCAAGGCCGATGCTCTGCAGTACGCGGAGGAGCGTATCCGCGTGAACTCGGTCCATCCCGGCTTCATCTGGACGCCCATGGTCGAGGGGTTCCTGCGTGCCTCGGGCGACGTCGAGGAGGGTCGGCGCAGGCTCGACCGACTCCACCCCGTGGGGCACGTCGGCGAGCCGGATGACGTGGCCTACGGGATCCTCTACCTGGCCTCGGACGAGTCCCGCTTCGTGACGGGCAGCGAGCTGGTGATCGATGGGGGCTACACGGCGCGCTGATGGGAGCCCGGGAAGGGCGGTCGCGCAGGTCGCTCGACGAGGGAGGAGCATCGCATGAAGGCCATGGTGCTGGGGCGGATCGCTCCGATCGAAGAGCGGCCGCTCGAGCTGCGAGACGTCCCCGATCCCGTGCCGGGACGGGGCGAGATCCGGGTCCGCGTGCTGGCGTGCGGGGTGTGCCGGACGGACCTCCACGTCATCGAGGGCGACCTGCCCGCGCCGGACCTTCCCCGGGTGCCCGGCCACCAGGTCGTGGGCGTCGTCGAGGCATCGGGGCCCGATTGCAGCCGCTTCGAGGCCGGGGACCGGGTCGGGATCGCCTGGCTTCGGGAGACGTGCGGCACGTGCGAATTCTGCCGAGCCGGCCAGGAGAACCTGTGCGAGTCGTCCCTCTATACCGGCTACCACGCCGACGGCGGCTTCGCCGAGCTCGCGATCGTGCGGGAAGACTTCGCCTACCGCGTCCCCGACGCCTTCGGCGACGTGGAGGCGACCCCGCTTCTGTGCGCCGGCATCATCGGGTATCGATCCCTGAAACGGGCGCGGCTGCCCGACCGGGGACGGCTCGGCCTGTTCGGGTTCGGCTCCTCGGCCCACATCGTCATCCAGGTCGCGCGGCACCGCGGCAGCGACGTCTACGTGGCCACGCGGGGAGAGAGCCACCGCGCGCTGGCGCGGGAGCTGGGCGCGGTCTGGACGGGCGGCGCCTACGATCCCATTCCGACCCCGGTCCATTCCGCCATCGTGTTTGCTCCGGCGGGCGAGATCGTGCCGATCGCGCTGCGCTCGCTCCGGAAGGGCGGGACGGTGTCTCTGGCGGGGATCCACATGTCCCCGATCCCGTCGATGGAGTACGAGCCCTGCCTCTTCCACGAGAAGACGCTGCAGAGCGTGGAGGCCAACACCCGGGAGGATGGTCGGGAGCTGTTACGGGAGGCGGCCGAGATCCCGGTGCGCGCGTCGACGACGGTGTTTCCCCTGGAGGAAGCCAACGAGGCCCTCGTGCGCCTCAAGCACGACGGCATCGACGGAAGCGCCGTCCTCCGGGTCGCCAATGCCTGAGGCGCCGCAGAGCCCGGGTCCGAGCGGGGCGCCTCAGTCCGTGGTCGAAGGCCGCTCGGAACGGGCCGGCACGCTGACGATCACGCGCGCGCCCGCCCCGGGACCCGACACCACGGCCAGCGATCCGCCCACGGAACGCGCGCGCTCGCGCATCCCCAGCAGGCCCAGGCCGCCGCCCCCGTTCGTGCTCTCCAGCTCCGGCTCGAAGCCCCGTCCATCGTCGACGACGTTGAGCGTCACGCTGCCATCCCCGGTCTCGAGCTCGAGCCGGATGCGGCCCGCGTCGGCGTGTCGGACGGCGTTCACGAGCGCTTCCTCGGCCACGCGGTACATCGCCAGGGCGACCTCCTGCTCGAGCTCGGGCTCCGGCCCCTTCACCTCGAACTCCACGGGCAGGCCCGCCTGGTCCGAGACGGCCCTCGCGTGGGCTCGCAGCGCCGGAACGAGCCCGAGCTCGCCCAGCTCCGGGGGGTGGAGCCGACGCGCCAGGCGGCGGACGAGCTCGAGGCTCTCGGCCGTTTCATCGCGGAGCCGTTCGAGATGACGGGCCCCTTCCACGCATGACGGCTCGAGGTCCACGGCCTTCCGCGCCAGCTCGACCCTCAGGAGGAGCGCGGCCAGGCGCTGGGCCGTGTCGTCCTGGAGCTCGGCCGCCAGGCTGCGCCGCTCGCGCTCGGCCGCCTCGAGCACACCCACGCTGAGACGGCGGAGTACGCGCTGGCCCAGGACCAGGCGTTGGAGCATGTCGTTGAACACCTGGATGAGGCGGCGCATGCCAGGATCCGCCATCAGGGAGCGGGGCGCTCGGGCTTCCAGGTCCCCGGCGTGGACGCGCTCGGCGGTCCGCTGGAGCCCGGACAGGGGCGACAGGGCCCAGCGCACGAGGATCCAGTTGATGGGCACGCACACCGCCAGCCCCACCCCGGCGGCCAGCCCGGCCGCGAACACCGGATCATGCTGGATCCGGGCCAGGAGCACGGCGAGGAGCGCGGTTCCGGCCACGAGGGCGCCGTTGGCTCCCAGGATCTTGAACGGGAGGGGAAAGCGAAGGAGCCGCGACGTCAGCCGGCGCAGGGTGGATGGGCCCGGCTCGGCACGTTTCGAAGACAGAACTTCAGGCATGCAGCCCAAGCTCGATGCCGGCGAGGGAGCGGTCTGTAAGGACAAACCGGGTCCACAATGTGGGGAGATCCCCGCCGCGTTCCGCGGCGGCCGTGGAAGCCCGGTGCCGGTCGTGCTACATTGCGTCGCCCATGGCCGATACGCACGCCAGTACAGCCGACGCCGGGGCCGACGGGACGGTCCACGACAGCCTGTTCACGGCCGCGCAGTACAGGACCGTGTTCGAGGCGGCGCCCGACGGCATCATCATCGTGGATGGGCGTGGGCAGATCCGCGACGTGAACCCGAGAGCGGAGGCGCTGTTCGGGTATGCGCGCGACGAGCTGGTCGGGCAGCCGGTGGAGACGCTGGTCCCGGAAGCCGCCCGCGCCATGCACGAGCGGGACCGCGTGGCGTTCGTGGAGCAGCCGCAGGCGCGGCCGATGGGGATCGGCCTCGAGCTTCGAGGCCGGTGCAAGGACGGCGGGACGTTTCCGGTGGAGATCAGCCTCAGTCCGCTGCGCACCGCGGATGGTATCCTGGTGATCAGCATGATCCGGGACGTGACCCAGCGGCGACGCCTTCGGCAGTTCGGCTTCGGCGCCCTGCGGGCCGCGGAGGAGGAGCGGCGCCGGATCGCCCGGGAGCTTCACGACGATACGGCGCAGCGGTTGGCGGCGATCCTGCTGCGCCTGCGCCTGCTGTCCGCCGAGCGCACGGGCCCGGATCGAGACCGCCTGCTCGAGGAGATCCGGGCGGAGCTGGTCGAGGCGGCGGAGGCGGTGCGGAGGATCGCGCGCGGCCTTCGCCCCCCGGCGCTCGAGGACGTGGGAGTGGCCACCGCGATCCGGGCGCACGTGCGGACCCGTTTCTCGGAGGGGGAGCCCAGCGTGGAGATGGATCTCGCCCCGGTGGATGAGGTCCTGGAGGAAGAGGCCAAGCTCGTGTTGTATCGCATCGTGCAGGAGGCGCTCTCCAACGTGGAGCGGCACGCCGAGGCTTCGCGCGTGATCATCCGGATCAATGTCTCCGGGGACCACGTGCTGGCTGTCGTGGAGGACGACGGTCGCGGCTTCGATCCCCGGCAGCCGTCCCGCGACGACGGCCGGGGGCTGGGCTTGCTGGGCATGAGGGAGCGTGCCACCCTCGTCGGGGGGCACGTCGAGGTCGAGAGCGAGCCGGGCGCGGGAACCCGCATCCGTCTGCAGATACCGCTGTACGAGGGAGGAGCCACGTGAGCCAGGCCATCACCGTGCTGCTGGCGGACGATCACGCGATGTTCAGGTCGGGCCTGAAGGCGCTCCTCGAGGGTGAGGCTTCCATCGAGGTGATCGGCGAGGCCGCCACCGGCGACGAGGCCGTCGACCAGGCGCGGCGGCTGCGGCCGCAGGTCGTGGTCATGGACCTGTCAATGCCGGGTTCGGACGGCCTGGAGGCCACGCGCCGCATCACCGCGCTGGAGCTGGACACCAACGTGCTCGTCCTCACCGTGCACGCCGAGGAGGAGTACCTGGTGCCCGTCGTGCAGGCGGGCGCCAGCGGCTACCTCACCAAGACGAGCGCGGACCGTGACCTCGTGGAGGCCATCCGGGTCGTGGCCCGCGGCGAGGTCTACCTGCCGCCCCAGGCCACGAAGCTGCTGCTCCAGGAGTACAAGGCGGCCGAGGCCGACGAGGACACGAGCAAGCTGCAGCAGCTCAGTTCCCGTGAGCAGGAGGTCCTGGCGCTGACCGCGGAGGGCTTCAGCTCGCGCGAGATCGGCAAGAAGCTGTTCATCTCGCCGAAGACGGTGGACACCTACCGGTCCCGGATCATGAAGAAGCTGGGGCTGGACCACCGCTCCGAGCTCGTCCGCTTCGCCCTCCGGGTCGGTCTCCTCAAGGAGGTGTAGGCCGCGTCACCGGGACGCTCGGACGTGGAGGCCTGGAGGCCGCCGCGGCGGGTCTCGGACTGCGCCGCCTGGCCACGTACACGGAACCTCGGAGCTGACCATGCTCGCGATCCGACACGTTCTCTACCCCACCGACTTCTCGGAGTCGGCCGTCGCCGCCCTCCCGCTGGCCGCACGACTCGCCCGGGCGCACGGAGCCGATCTCCACGCCCTTCACGCCCTCGTGCTCCACGCCGCCAATGCGGTCGAGGCCGACAAGCTCTTCCCCAAGATGGAGGATGCCGTCGGCGAGCTGGACCGTTGGGCGGAAAGCCGCATGGAGGCCCACCTGGGCAAGCACGACGTCAGCGACCTCGTGGTGCACGAGGCCCGGGAGCGGGGCTTCTCGGCGGGCGCCGTGATCCTCGAGTACGCCGAGGCGTTCGACATCGACCTCATCGTCATGGGTACGCACGGGCGCCGCGGCCTCCGGCACCTGCTGATGGGGAGCATCGCCGAGGAGGTGGTGCGGCGCTCGTCCTGCCCGGTGATCACGGTCCGGGAGCGGCCCCGGCTCGCCGACGCGCCGTGGCCCTCCCACCTGGTGGCACCGGTCGACTTCTCCGAGGCTTCCGACCTCGCCCTCGCCTACGTGAGGGAGCTCGCCGCCTCGAGCGGCGCCAGCGTCGACCTCGTGCACGTCATCGAGCCGGTGACCGTGCCGGACCCCTACATTACGGGCACGGCGGGCTTCGCGTTCGACGTCGAGGCGGTGCGCTCCAACGTGCAGGATGCGCTGGAGGAACGTGCCGCCTCGGTCCTCGGCGAGGACGTCCCGTGCGGGATCCACATCGACGTGGGGCGCCCGGCCGCGATGATCTCCGCCTTCGCCGAGGAGCGGGGGGCCGACCTGGTGGTGATGGCCAGCCACGGCCGAACCGGCCTGGAGCGCGCGCTGATCGGCAGCGTGGCGAGCGGCGTGATCCGGCGGGCCTCACCCCCCGTGATGATCGTCAAGCCATCTGGGCGTCAGCTCTTACCGTCTTCGACCTCCGAAACCACTTGAGGAGCTGCCCGGCCACGGTCGGCAGGACCCCGAGCCCGAAGATCACGGCGGCATCCCCGGCCGAAGGGACCTGCAGCCTGAGGACGTCCCGGAGGCCGGGCAGGGCGAGGGCGAGGGCGAGGAGGCCCAGCGACAGGAGACCGGCCGCCACCGCGAAGCGGTTCCGGAAGAAGCCGCCACTCCCGAGGATGCCCCCCACGCTCCGCGCGTTCCCGACGTGCAGCACCTGGGCGACCGCGAGGGTCAGGAAAGCCCGGGTAACGGCGGCGGCGTGCGTCCCTCCTCCGCTCGGGTCCCAGAAGAAGGCTGCCAGGGTGGAGCCCGTGATGAGGAGGGCGTAGAGCCCCACCGAGCGCAGCAGGTGGGCGGAGAGGATGCCGGCGTCGGGGTCCCGCGGCGGACGGCTCATGATCCCGGCCTCGGCTGGCTCGAAAGCGAGCGCCAGAGCGGGGAAGGTGTCCGTCACCAGGTTCAGCCACAGGATCTGGAGGGGCAGGAGCGGCAGCGGCGAGCCCGCGAGACTGGCCACGAGGAGGACGAGGACCTCGGCCGCGTTACAGCTGAACAGGAAGAACACGAACTTGCGGACGTTGTCGAAGATGACGCGTCCCTCTTCGACGGCCGCGGCCACGGTCCGGAACCGGTCGTCCCGCAGCACGATGCCCGCGGCCTGCTTGGCCACGTCCGTGCCGCGGCGGCCCATGGCCACGCCAATGTCGGCCCGCCGCAGGGCCGCGGCGTCGTTGATCCCGTCCCCGAGCATGGCCACCACGTCGCCCCCGCGGCGCAGGGCTTCCACGATGCGGTACTTGTCCTCGGGGCCGATGCGACTGTACACGGCCACGTGGGGAGCGCGGCGCGCGAGCGCGTCATCGTCCAGCCGGGCCAGGTCGCGGCCGTCGAGCGTCTCCTGCCCGCCCTCCAGCATGCCGAGGTCCCGTGCCACCGCCTCGGCCGTGAGACGCTGGTCCCCGGTGAGCATGAGGGTGCGGAGACCCGCCGCCCGGAAGCGGGCGATCGTCTCCTTCACGCCGGGAGCGGGCGGGTCCACGAGCCCCACGAGCCCGAGGAAGACGAGGGGACCCGTGGAGGGCTCGGCGGGGATGCCGTCCGGGGCGGGCTGGTCTGCGCTCGTTCCGGCGGCGTCCGAGCGGCGCGGCAGATCGGGCGCCCCGCCGTGGGCGAGGGCCAGCACCCGGAGGCCACGGCGGGCCAGCTCGGCGTTAGCTGCCAGGAGACGCTCCCGGTCTGCCGCCCCAAGCGGCCGGACCCGCTCCCCGTCTCGCCAGCGATCGCACGCCTCGATCACGGACTCGGGCGCCCCCTTCACCATCACCTCTACGCCGGCTCCGTCCGTCCGGCCGCCGGCCTGGTGGAAGGTGGCCATGTAGCGGCGCTCGGAGCTGAACGGGAGCTCGGCCACGAGCGGGTGCCGGGCGCGGAGCTCCGCGGGCTCGAGCCCCGCCTTCCGGGCCGCCACCAGCAGGGCGGCCTCCGTGGGATCGCCGCGGATCGACGGTCCGTTCTCGGAGTCGACCACCTCGGCCCGGTTGACGAGGGCTCCGACGACCAGTGCGAGGCGGGCGGCCGGGTCGGCGAGCGGATCGACGGCGCGCCCCGCGGTCCGGAAGGTTCCCTCGGAAACGTATCCCCGACCGGTGACTTCGTACTCGCGGGCGGGCGTCCACAACACCGTCTCCGTCATTTCGCCGGCGGTGAGGGTCCCGGTCTTGTCGGTGCAGACCACGGTCGCGGCGCCGAGGGCCTCGACCGCCGGCAGCCGCCGGACGACCGCGTTGCGCGCCGCCATGCGCCGCATCCCCACGGCGAGGGCGGCGGTGGCCACGACCGGGAGTCCCTCCGGAACGGCGGCGACCCCGAGCGCCACGCCGGCGAGCAGCATCTGGCCCAGGGGCGCGCCCTGGGCGAGGCCGATGGCGGTGACCAGGGCCGCGACGGCCAGGGTGATCCACACCATGCGCTCGCCCAGCGCGTCGAGCCGCCGCTCGAGGGGCGCTTTCTCCCGCTTGGTCTCCAGGATGAGGCGTCCGACGCGGCCGACCTGTGTCGCCTCGCCGGTGGCGGTCACCACGGCCTCTCCGCTGCCGGCCGTGACCGTCGTACCCCGGTAGACCATGTCGACCCGGTCCGGGAGAGGCGTGGTCTCGGGCAGGACCGCCTCCGCCTCCTTGTCCACCGAGGCCGACTCGCCGGTGAGGGAGGCCTCGTCCAGCTTGAGCCCCGTGACGGCCAGGAGCCGTGCGTCGGCCGCGACGGCGTCCCCCGCCTCCAGGAGGAGGAGGTCCCCGGGCACCAGCTCGCGGGCCGGTATCGAACGCTTCTCCCCGCCTCTGCGGACCCGGGCCGAGGGGGCCTCGAGTCGCAGGAGAGCCTCCATCGCGCGCGCCGCCCGCAGCTCGGTCACCAGGCCGAGAAGCGTGTTGATGAGGAGGACCACGCCGATGGCCGCGGCGTCGAGAGCGTCGCCCAGGAGGAAGGCCGCGGCGCCGGCGGCCACCAGGAGGTAGACGACCACGCTGCGCAGCTGGTCGCCGATGATCCTCCACAGGGGCAGGGGAGGGGCCTCGAGACCGCCGTTCGGCCCGATCCGCTCGAGCCGCCGGCGCGCCTCCTCCTCGCCGAGGCCGTCCGGACCCGAGCCGAGGGCGCGGGCCACCTCGGACGCGGGCCGCGCGTGCGGCGCCGCGATCAGCAGGCGGAGGGCGGCAGGATCCGCGTGGGCCTTCCCGGCCGGCGGTGGGTCCCCGTTCGGCACGGCGGAGGTCATCTAAGCGCCCGGCGACGCGCCTCCAGCTCCCGCTCGAGGCTGTCGCACACGATCTCGCACAGGTCGAAGACCTCGGGCTCGGCGATCGAATAGAAGCTCCGTACGCCTTCTTTCCGGCGCTCGACCATCTCGGTGGCGACGGAGCACGGCCAGGTGCTTCGACACGTTCGCCTGGCTCGTGTCGAGCGCTTCGACGAGGTCGCTCACGGCGCGCGGCCCGTCCCGGAGCTCGTTGAGGAGCCGGAGCCGGGTGGGCTCGCCGAGCACTTTGAAGCGCGCGGCGACCATGTCGAGCGTCTCTTCGCTGAACGAGCGAGCCATTCCTGCCTCCGGGGCCGCACGGGGTTGACGTGCCGCATGAGAACACTAGATTACCATACGGTAATATAATCGAAGGGACCGCCGGCGCCACTCCAGCGCCGGCACCGATCCAGGAGGAAGTGAACATGAGCGGCACGTGTCGGACGTATCACTACATGTGCATACAATGATCTGCTTCCGCGCGGGACGTGGCGCGCCGCTGGTGGCGGCCCTGGTCCTCGGCCTGGCGATCGGCGCCCCGGCGGCCGTGCGGGGCGCCCCGGCGGCCGATGGGAGTCCCGAGGGCATGCGGGGTCCCGGGCCCTCCCGCCTCGATCCACCCGCGGTGGACACGGCCGCGGGCCCGGTGCTCCGCCCGCTCGGCCTCGACGAGGCTCTCGCGGAGGCGCGTCGGGGGAACCCGGATCTCCGCGAGGCCCGACTGGCGCGCGAGAGCGCGCACGCGGCCGCCCGAATGGCGGGGTCGGCCCTCCTCCCGGGCATCGAGCTCGACGTGGGGGTGCAGCGCTCCAACGACCCGGTGTTCGCGTTCGGGACCAAGCTTCGCCAGCAGCGCTTCGGCGCGGCGGACCTGGCCCTGGACGCGCTCAACCACCCCTCGGCCCTCAACGACTGGTCCACGGGCGTGGGCGTGCGCTGGAACGTGCTGGATCCGACCCTGTGGGCTCGGCGCGCCGCGGCGGGTCACGGCGCCACGGCGGTCGGCTGGCAGGCGGTGAGGGCGGGGCAGGGGGCCGAGCTCGGAACGCGGGTGCTCTACTGGCGTGCGGTCGGAGCGGCGGCCGGCGTGCGAGCGACCGCGGCGGCCGAGGCCGCCGCCCGCTCCACGGTCGAGCGGTTCCGGAAGCGCGAGGAGCGTGGGCTCCTCACCCACGCCGACGTGCTTCGCGCGGAGGCGGAGCTGGCCTCGGCGCGGGCCACCCGGGTCGAGGCGGAGCGGGGCCGCGACGACGCCCGCTCGGCGCTCGGTCTGGTCCTCGGCTGGAGCCCCGACACGGTCCCCGTTCCGTCGGACACGCTCACCGCCCCCGAGGGCGAGCCGAACCCTGGGGAGCCGGGGGCGTTCGACCCGACGGCCCGGCCGGACCTGCGGGCGAGAGCCGAGGTCGTGCAGGCCGGCCGGGCCCGGCAGGCCGCCGCGGTCGCGGCCTTCATTCCTCGCGTCGAGGCGTTCGCCGGCTACCAGCGGTACGCCGACGCTCCCTTCGGGGGGGACGGTGACGCGTGGAGCGCCGGCGTCATGCTGCGCTGGACCGTGTTCGCGGGACTGAGCCGTCCGGCGGCGCTGGACAGGGCGAGGGCCGAGCGCGAGACGGCCGAGCTGCAGTACGCTCGGGCCCGCCGCGAGGCGCGGGCCGAGGTGACGAGTGCGCGCCGGGCCGTGGACGCGGCCCTGCGCGGAGTGGAGGCCACCCGGGCGGCCCGGGAGGCGGCTACGGAAGCCAGGGACCTGATGCGCAGGCGCTTCGAGGAGGGCTTGATGAGCGCCACGGACCTGCTCGACGCGGAGGCGCGCGCCTCGGCGGCGCGGAGCCGGGCCGTCGATGCGCTGGCCGGATACCACGAGGCTCTCGCGCGACTTCGGTTCGCGCTGGGCCGGACCACGGGGGAGGAACAGCCATGAGGAGACTGACGGTGAGCGGGCGCGCCGCAGGGAAGGGCGCCGCGGTGGGCGCGCTGCTCCTGAGCGTCGCGTGGGCCGGCTGCGATCGCGGCGAGCCGGGCCGCGTTTCCCCGCCGGAAGGCGCGGCGGACGTGGTGACGGCGCCGGCGACGTTGGGACCGGCCACGGCCTCGTACCCGGCCACCGTCGTGTCGACGGACAAGGCGCAGCTGGCCACCCGGACGAGCGGCACCGTGCGGCGCGTGCCGGTCGACGTGGGAAGCGTCGTGCGCGCCGGGGACACCCTGGTGGTCCTCGACGGCGGCGACGTCGAGGCCAGGATCCGGAGCGCGCAGGCCGCGGCGAGCCGGGCCAGCCGCTACTACGATCGCATCGCCTCGCTGGAGAAGGATGGAGCGGCCACCGGGCAGGAGCTGGACGACGCCCGCGCCGGGATGACGATGGCCGAAGCGGGCCTCCAGGAGGCGCGGGCCCAGCGAGGCTACGTCGTCCTCCGGGCCCCGTTCGCGGGGGTGGTGGCGGCACGCGACGTGGACCCGGGCGACCTGGCCATGCCGGGTCGCCCCGTGCTGCGTCTGGTCCGTCCGGGGTCGCTCAAGGTGGTGGCGGACCTGCCGGGCGAGGTCCGCGGCGACCTGTCCAGGGGGACCGCGGTCACGTTCGTGGATCCCTCCACGGGTCGGAGCGTGGCGGGCCACGTGACCCGTGTGTCGCCGGCGCTCGAGCCGGCGAGCCGCCGGGTGCGGGTCGAGGCGCGTCCGGACGCGGGGGTGGGAGAGAGCCTTCCGGCGCCGGGCTCCTTCGTGCGGCTGGCGCTCACCCGCCCCGGCCGGAGCACGCTGTGGGTGCCGGACGACGCGATCGTTCGCCGCGGCCAGCTCGAGGGCGCGTTCGTGGTCGAGGGGGACACCCTGCGGCTGCGCTGGCTCCGGACCGGCGAGACACGGGTGGGGGCGGTCGAGGTGCTCGCGGGCCTGGAGGCCGGGACGCCCGTCGTCCGCCGTCCGGCCCCGACACTGGAGGACGGGCAGCCGGTCGGACGTCGCAGCGCGGAGCCGTGGACGCCATGAAGGGGGGGTTGGCCGGCCGCATCGCCGACGCGTTCCTGATGTCCAAGCTCACGCCCCTCCTCCTGGCGGCGGCGCTCGGCCTCGGGCTGTATGCGGCGTTCACGATCCCGAGCGAGGAGGAGCCCCAGATCTCGGTGCCTCTGGCGGACATCTACGTCGGGATGCCGGGAGCGAGCCCGAGCGAGGTGGACCAGCGGCTCCTCGTCCCGCTCCAGGGCGTGCTGTCCGGCATCGAGGGCGTCGAGTACGTGTACACGCACGCCCAGGAGGGCATGGGGCTCGCCACGGTGCGCTTCCAGGTGGGCCGCGACCTGCAGCGCAGCCAGGTGAAGCTGTTCGCCGAGCTGGCCCGCAACGCCGACCTCATGCCGGCCGGGTCGTCGCCGCCCCTGGTCAAGACCGTCACCATCGACGACGTGCCGTTCTTCACCCTGTCGCTTTCGGGCCCGGGTTATACGCCCTACCAGCTACGCTCTCTGGCCGAGGAGCTCCGTCCCCGTCTGCAGACGGTGTCGGACGTCCGAGACGTGACCATCTCCGGGGGCCAGCCCCGCGAGATCCGGGTCGAGCTGGACCCGGCCCGGCTGGCGGCCAATGGCCTCGATCCGGCGGCCGTGGTCGATCGGATCCGCATGGCCAACGTTCAGGTCGATGCCGGAGACTTCTCCGCCGGGGATCGCGTGGTTCACGTCCAGGCGGGGCCCTTCCTGCGTTCGGCCGAGGACGTGAGGAACGTCGTGCTCGACGTGCGCGACGGCCGCCTGGTCCAGGTCGGCGGCGTGGCGACGGTCACGGACGGACCGGCGGAGATCCAGGATTACGCCTTCGATGCGGAGCGCGGCTCGCCGCCCGAGCCCGTCGTCACTCTGGCCGTGTCCAAGCGCCCCGGCGCCGACGCCACGCAGGTGGGGCGAGCGCTCGAGCACCGGGTGGACGAGCTCCGGGGCCGGGTGATCCCCGACGCGGTTCACGCGCGGGTCACCCGGAACTACGGAGAGACGGCGCGCGACAAGGTCTCGACCCTCAAGCTGCACCTCCTTCTGGCCATCGGCGCCGTGGGTCTCGTGGTGCTCCTGTCGATGGGTTGGCGCAGCGCTCTGGTCGTGATGACGGCGGTGCCGGTCACCTTCGCGCTCACGCTGCTCGTCTACAAGCTGTTCGGCTACACGCTGAACCGCGTGACGCTGTTCGCCCTCATCTTCGTCACGGGCATCGTGGTCGACGACTCGATCATCATCGTCGAGAACATGCACCGGCACTTCGCCATGCGGGACCGACCCCTGCGCGCGGCGGCCCGGGCCGCGGTCGACGAGGTCGGCAACCCGACGATCCTGGCCACCCTCACCGTGATCGCGGCCGTACTGCCCATGCTGTTCGTCTCCGGCCTCATGGGACCCTACATGAGTCCCATGCCGATCGGCGCGTCCCTGGCCATGATCTTCTCCCTCATGGTCGCTCTCGTCGGCGCCCCGTGGCTGGCTTATCGACTGCTCGGGCACGAGGACTCCGCGGAGGGGCACGACGAGGTTCCGGGCGGGCCGGCGGCGGCGGTCCAGGACACCCGCATGTACGCCATCTACCGGCGCATCATGGATCCTCTCCTGGCCAGCCGCCGCCGCATCGTGCTGATGCTGGCGGGCGTGGCGGTGCTGCTCGTGGGCGCCGCCGGGCTGTTCCTGGTGCGGCTGGTGTCGGTCAAGATGCTCCCGTTCGACGACAAGAACGAGATGCAGGTCATCGTCGACATGCCGGAGGGCACCACGCTGGAGACCACGACGGCGCTGGCGGACCGTCTCCAGCGGATCACGCTGACCGTCCCCGAGGTCCAGGACGTCCAGACCTACGCGGGAACGGCCGCCCCCTTCAACTTCAACGGACTCATCCGTCACTACTACCTGCGGCGCGGGCCCACGGTGGCCGACCTCCAGGTGAACCTGGTGGACAAGTCGAAGCGGAGCGCCGAGAGCCACGACATCGCCCTGCGGCTGCGCCCGCTCGTGGACAGCGTGGCCGCGGCGTCGGGGACCGGCGCGCGGGTCAAGGTCGTCGAGGTCCCACCCGGTCCTCCCGTCCTCTCGACGCTGGTCGCGGAGGTGTACGGCGAGGATTCGGGCGAGCAGGTGGCGGTGGCCCGCCAGGTCCGCGAGCTGTTCGAGAAGCACCCGTCGGTCGTCGACGTGGACTGGTCGCTGCGCGCGCCGCAACGCGAGATCCGCTTCGACGTGGACGGCGAGAAGGCGGCCCTGAGCGGGGTGGCTCGCGGCAGCGTGGCCCGGGATCTCCGCATCGCCCTGTCCGGCGAGCAGGCGACCCGGATCTCCGCGCCCGAATCGCGCGACCCGGTCCCGGTGCAGGTGCAGGTGGAGGAATCGGCCCGCTCCGGACTCGACCGCCTCACGGGACTGCACATCGCCTCCCGGTCGGGCACCGTGGTGCCGCTCGGGGAGCTGGTCCGCACCCGCGAGACGACCACGCCGCAGGTGATCGACCGCAAGAACGGACAGCGGGTGGTGTACGTGACGGCCGACGTGGCGGGCGCCGAGGAGAGCCCGGTCTACGCCATCCTCGACCTCCGAAAGCAGGTCGAGAAGATCCGGCTCCCCTCGGGGGCGCACCTGGGTCAGCTGTACACGCGCGGTCCGCGCAACGTCGAGCAGCCCGTGGTGAAGTGGGACGGGGAGTGGCAGATCACCTACGAGGTGTTCCGTGACCTCGGGGTGGCCTTCGCGGGCGCCCTCGTGCTGATCTATCTGCTGATCGTGGCGTGGTTCGGCTCTCTGACCACGCCGCTGATCATGATGGTGGCCATCCCGCTGACCCTGATCGGCATCGCACCGGGCCACGTGCTGTTCGGGGCGTTCTTCACGGCCACCTCGATGATCGGCATGATCGCGCTGGCCGGCATCATGGTGCGCAACGGGATCCTGCTGATCGACTACCTGGAGGCACGAACCGCGGCGGGCGTCCCGCTCCGCGAGGCGATCGTCGAGGCGGGCGCGGTGCGCACGCGTCCCATCGTGCTCACGGCGGCCACGGTGGTGATCGGGGCCATCGTGATCCTGTTCGATCCGATCTTCCAGGGCCTCGCCGTGGCCCTGATCGCCGGCGCGGTGGCCTCGACCCTCCTCACGCTCGTGGTCGTGCCGGGCATCTACTATCTCATGCGCCGCTCCGACGAGAGCGGGGAGGAGACCGCGTGAAGCTCATCGTGTTACTGTACCTGGAAGACGACGAGGCCTGCGTGAACGACCTGCTCGGGCGGCACGATGTGGCCGTGTTCAGCCGAACCTCCGTGGAGGGGATCGGGCCGGGGGCCCCGGGCTGGTACGGCACCGCGGCACCGTATCGCTCCCGCATGGTGATCGCACTGGTCGAGCCCGACCTTGCACGGGAGATCCTCGAGGCGGTCGAGCGCGGTACGGGGCTCCAGGACTCCCGCCACCCCATTCACGGTCTGCAGCTCGACGTGGAGCGCCAGGCGGTGTGCGGGGGTGGCGCAGGTGAGGCGGAGGGAAGCTGAGGGTTCGAGCCGACGGAGGTCTCATCCACGAAGCCGCTCCGCGCGGCAGGGGGAGCTCATGACGATGGAACGCAAGATCCGGCTGATCGCCGGGACCTTCATCCTGGCCAGCCTGGCGCTGGGCTGGTGGGTGAGTCCGTGGTGGTTCCTGTTCACGGCCTTCGTGGGCGTGAACCTCGTCCAGTCTTCCATGACGAAGTGGTGCCTCATGGAGGACATCCTGCGCTGGACCGGACTCCACAGGGAGGGGCCGGCGGCCGCCGGTCGCTGAAGCCCGCCGCCCCCGGCTCCCGGGGCCCATCGCGGGGCTCCGGGAGATCTCCCCACACCCGCCGCTTCCTTCTCCCGACGCGCGTCTCAACGCGCCCCCTACAGCCCGGTCGATAGAGTCGTCCTAGCATTCCGGTGCGCCCGCCACGGACGGGCCTCACGGCAGCCTCGACCCCGGACACCGCATGAGAACGCTCTACCTCCTGAACGTGAGCCTCCACGTGCTGGCCGCGATGCTGTGGCTGGGCGGCATGTTCTTCCTGGCGGTGGTTGGAGGGCCCGCCCTCAGGAGGATCGACGACCCGGTCCTCCGGGGCCGCCTGTTCGCGGATATCGGTAGGGCCTTTCGCCGGACCGGATGGTGGTCCATCCTCGTCATCGTCGTCACGGGGATCGGGAACCTGGGCTTCCGGGGCGTGCTGTCGAACGGGGCGATCGTGTCCCGCGCCTTCTGGGCGAGCCCTTTCGGTTATACGCTGGCCGCCAAGCTGGTCGCGGTGGCCGCCATGCTGGGCGTCAGCGCGGTGCACGACTTCGTGATCGGGCCGGCCGCCAGCCGCGCGGCGCGGGACCGGTCGCCGCGGGCCGCGACGCTGCGCTCGCGGGCGGCGTGGCTGGCGCGGATCAATGCGGGGCTCGGCGTGGCCGTGGTCTTGCTGGCGGTACGGCTGGCGAGAGGCGGCTGAGGGTCCTCCCGGGCCGATCGCGCGTTCGACGCGGCACCCGGGCGGACGGGTCACACAGAGGGAGAGAGGGAACCATGAGCAAGCGGTCGGCCGCGGGCGCAGGGCCCGCCAGCCTGGACAGCTTCGGAGCCCGCGCCACGCTGAAGATCGAGGGCGAGGGGGTCACCTACTACGACCTGCGCGCGCTCGAGCGCGCGGGCATCGCGCGCATCTCCCGCCTGCCTTATTCGATCCGGATCCTGCTCGAGAACCTCCTCCGGCACGAGGACGGCGACACGGTCACGGCCGATGACATCCGCGCCGTGGCCACGTGGCCGGACCGCGGCGACGAGGAGCGGGAGATCGCGTTTCGGCCCGCACGCGTCCTCCTCCAGGACTTCACGGGAGTCCCCGCCGTCGTGGACCTCGCCGCCATGCGGGACGCCATGGCGGACCTGGGGGGCGCCGCGGGCCGCATCAACCCTCTCCTTCCCTCCGAGCTGGTCATCGACCACTCCGTGCAGGTCGATTCGTTCGGCCGGCCGACGTCCTTCCAGATCAACGCCGAGAAGGAGTTCGAGCGGAACCGCGAGCGCTACGCCTTCCTGCGCTGGGGCCAGCACGCCTTCGAGAACTTCCGCGTCGTGCCACCGGACACCGGGATCGTCCACCAGGTGAACCTCGAGTACCTGGCCCGCGTCGTGTTCGGGATCGGGGACGGCCCCGGGAGGCTGGCCTACCCGGACACCCTGGTGGGCACCGACAGCCACACGACCATGATCAACGGCCTGGGCGTGCTGGGCTGGGGAGTGGGCGGGATCGAGGCCGAGGCCGCGATGCTCGGCCAGCCCATCAGCCTCCTGTTGCCCGACGTCGTCGGATTTCGTCTCAGGGGCCATCTCGCCGAAGGCGCCACCGCGACGGACCTCGTGCTCCGGGTGACCGAGATGCTGCGCGAGAAGGGCGTGGTCGGGAAGTTCGTCGAGTTCTTCGGCCCGGGGCTCGAGACCCTGTCGCTGGCCGACCGGGCCACCCTCGGCAACATGGCTCCCGAGTACGGAGCCACTTGCGCCCTCTCGCCCGTCGACCGGGAGACGCTCGCCTATCTGGAGTTCACGGCGCGCCCGGAGCGGCGGGTGGCCCTCGTCGAAGCCTATGCCCGAGCGCAGGGGCTCTTCCACGAGCCCGACGGAGAGGAGGCTGAGTACACGGACACGCTGGAGCTGGATCTCGGCACGGTCGAGCCCAGCCTGGCCGGTCCGCGGCTGCCCCAGGAGCGTATCCCCCTGTCGACCGCCGGGGAGGCGTTCGAGCGGGCCCTGGAGGGGCTGACGCCCGAGTCCGCCGAGGCGCACGAGACGCCCGTGTCGTCGTGGGAGTGGGAGGGCGGCGACGGGCAGCGCGGCGCGGCGGCCACCGCCACGCACCGGGGCGTCCGGGTCCAGATGGACACGAACGGCGGGACGCAGAGCTTCGAGCTGCGGGACGGGGCCGTCGTGATCGCCGCCATCACGAGCTGCACGAACACGTCCAACCCCTCCGTCATGGTCGGAGCCGGCCTCCTGGCCCGGAACGCGGTGCGGCGCGGACTCCGGCGGCGGCCCTGGGTGAAGACGAGCCTGGCGCCAGGATCCAAGGTCGTGACCGAGTACCTGGAGGAGGCGGACCTGATGCGCCCCCTCGAGGACCTGGGGTTCAACCTGGTGGGGTACGGGTGCACGACCTGCATCGGCAACAGCGGGCCGCTCCCGCCGGAGATCAGCGAGGCCGTGCGCGAGCACGGGCTGGTGGTGTGCGCGGTTCTGTCCGGGAACCGGAACTTCGAGGGTCGGATCAACCCGGACACGCGGGCCAACTACCTGGCGTCGCCGCCCCTGGTGGTGGCCTACGCGCTCGCCGGGCGCATGGACCTGGACCTGACCCGGGACCCGCTCGGGGAGGACGAGGCGGGCGAGCCCGTATACCTGCGGGACATCTGGCCCACGCAGGAGGAGATCCGGGAGACCATCCGCGCCGCGGTCCGCAGCGACATGTTCCGGGAGAGCTACTCGGATGTGTTCGCCGGAACCGACGCGTGGCGAAAGCTGGAGGTGCCCGAGGGCGAGCGCTTCGCGTGGGACCCCGACTCCACCTACGTGCGTCAGCCCCCCTTCTTCTTGGGGCTGCCCCCGGAGCCTCCCGAGCCCGCCGACCTGATCGGCCTGCGTGCGCTGGCCGTGGTGGGCGACTCCGTGACCACGGACCACATCTCGCCGGCCGGCGCCATCGCCAAGGACTCACCGGCCGCCGATTACCTGCGCGAGCACGGCGTGCCACTGGCGGAGTTCAACTCGTACGGCTCCCGCCGTGGGAACCACGAAGTCATGATGCGGGGCACCTTCGCCAACATCCGGCTCCGCAACCTCATGGTCCCCGGCGTGGAGGGCGGCTGGACCGTGCACGTTCCGAGCGGGGAGCGCATGACGATCTTCGAGGCCTCGGAGCGCTACCGCGAGGAAGGCGTGCCCCTGCTGGTGATCGCGGGCGAGCAGTACGGAACCGGCTCCAGCCGCGACTGGGCCGCCAAGGGGCCCGCGCTCCTGGGGGTCCGGGCGGTGATCGCGCGCAGCTACGAGCGCATCCACCGCAGCAACCTGATCGGCATGGGAGTTCTCCCCATGCAGTTCCTGCCCGGAGAGGGGGCCGAGTCACTGGGCCTCGATGGCACGGAGCGCTTCGAGGTGCACGGAATCGAGGGCGGCGTGGAGCCGGGAGCGAGGCTGACCGTGCGGGCGGAGCGGGAGGGCGGTGACACGACGGAGTTCGAGGCCATCGTGCGGCTCGACACGCGCGTCGAGGTCCAGTACTGGCGCCACGGCGGCATCCTGCAGATGGTGCTGCGGCGGCTGGTCCGGGGTGACGCCCCCGCGGAGTGACGCCCCCCGGGGGCCCCGTGGGAATCCATCGTTTCCCGCGGGCGCGACGGGACGCCGGCCCATGCGAGCTCCTAGCAGAACCCTCGGGATTTTCGGCGCCCTGGCGGTCGCGAGGGTCGGCTGCGCGTCACCGTGTACGGCAGCCGCCGCGCCCCGACCGTGATCCGGATCTTCGACGTGGTGACGGGGCGTCTGCTCGAGGAGGAGACCCCGGGCTAGCCCGTCGGACCTCGCACCAGTTCCTTCAGGCCGGCCGCGTCCAGCCGCCGGCCCACGTAGAAGGGCCCGAAGTCGGCGTATTCGGCGCTGACCTCATCGAACCGCATCTCGGTGACCAGGTGCTTGAAGTCCACCGGGTCGCCGGCGAACAGGGTGACGCCCCACTCCCAGTCATCCAGCCCCGTGGAACCGCTGATCACCTGGGACACGCGGCCGGCGTAGAGTCGGCCCGTCCCCCCGTGGTCGACCATCATGTCGTTGCGTGCCTCGAGGCCCAGACCGTACCAGTTCTGTCCGGGTGCCCGTCGCTTGTCCATCGGGTAGAAGCATAGGTAGGGCATCTCCTCGGGCTGACTCGGATACAGCCGACCCCGGACGTACCCCTTGTCGCGCTCGGCCTGCACGGCGGCGTGCAGGCGGGCGCGGCCCTCCTGGCCTGCCGGGTCGACGCCCTCCTCCCTGAGCCTCTCCACCGTCTGGGTCGTGAGTCGGTAGAAGCCGAGCTCGACCACCGAAAGGAATTCGTAGACGGGGTCCAGCGCGTTGGCCAGGTCGGTCCACGCCACCGCATCCTCGGCGGCGGCGAGACCCTCGAGATCCGAGCGGAAGTGCAGGAGGTGGAGGTCGGCGCCGCCCCCGACGATGCGGTAGGCGCCCGACCAGCCGTCTTCGCCCAGGTCCTCCCAGTGCGACAGGAGCTCGGACAGCTCGTCGGCCAGGTGGGCACGGTCGGCAGGGGACACGGACTTCAGGGCGGGCCACGCGACCCGGAAGAACTGATGGAGGACGTACCAGCCCTCCAGCGTGAGCGGCGCGATCTGGGTACCCGGCATGGGGCTCTCCCTGAGATGGGGCGCTCGAAGCGGTCGGGAGGAAGGTGAGGCGGAGCCGTGGGTCCGGCAACGTGGTGTGGCCGGGTGGGAGACGCGGCGGCCGAGCGGGCGGAGCGGCGAGGTTGTCCGTTCGCACGCCTCGCTGGCCGATCAGATCTCCAGGAACCGGTAGACCACCACCCCGGTGTCGGGGGCGTTGTCGACGTCCACGTAGCCGGAGGCGACCATGTCCCGGAGGATCTCCTCGATCTCGGGGAAGGGGAGTCCGGTGGCCTCGACGCCCTCGGTCACGGTCAGGCAGCCGCCGTGCGTCCTCGCCGCTGACAGGAGGCGTCGCATGCGCCTCGAGGTCTTGGACTCGGGCGGGTCGGCCGGCACCACCGCAGGAGCGCGAGCCGCCGTCGATATCGGCGCGGCCGGTGGGGGCATCAAGTGAGCCCACCTCGGGTGGGGCAGGTAACCCTCGCGGACGTTGGAATCCATCACCAGGCTCTTCATCCGGAACAGATCGATGAACTGGCCGATCCCGAACAGGCCGAAGGTCAGGAGCCACAGGATGCCCGTGCCGTACTTTCCCATGTAGATCCTGTGGAGTCCCGCCAGTCCCACGAAGAACAGGCACCACAGGGCGTACGCCGGTCCCTCCCTGTACATCCTCGTCCCTCCCTGTCCACGGATCACGCTCCCGGACCACCGCTCCGGGCCCCGACGCGTCTCCGTACGTCGGCCCGGCGTCCGGAGTTTCGGCCCGGTCGCCTCACACCCCGGAGCGGAACAGCATCACGTCGCCGTCGTGCACCACGTAGTCCTTGCCCTCGGAGCGCACCAGCCCGCGGTCCCGGGCCTCCTTCATGGAGCCGCAGGTCACGAAGTCTTCGTAGCTCACGGTCTCCGCGCGAATGAAGCCCCGCTCGAAATCCGAGTGGATCGTGCCCGCCGCCTGTGGGGCCGTCGCCCCGATCGGCACGGTCCAGGCCCGCACCTCCTTCTCTCCCGCCGTGAAGAAGGTATGGAGGCCGAGGAGCCGGTAGCCGGCCCGCACCAGCCGGTCCAGCCCGCTGCTCTCCATGCCCAGAGCCGCCAGGTACTCCTCGCGCTCGTCGGGGGGGAGCTGCGCCACCTCCGCCTCCAGCCGGGCGCACAGCGCGAGGACGCGCGCGGCGGGCTCCCGCTCGGCGACGTAGTCCCGTAGGCGCTCGAGCCCCGGCGCTTGTCCGCCGCCCATCGCTTCCTCCCCGACGTTCGCCACGAACAGGGTGGGCTTCAGCGTGAGCAGTCCGAAGCCCCGAAGCAGGTCGCGCTCCTCTTCCGTCAGGGGCTCGCGGCGGAGCGGCTCGCCAGCCGCCAGGCGGGCCTCGAGGAGCCGGAGCAGCGCGAGCTCTTCGGCCGCGCCCTTCTCGCCCGAGCGCGCCTTCTTCTCCACCTTCTCCAGCCGCCGCGATACCGCCTCCAGGTCCGCCAGGGCCAGCTCGGTCTCGATGATCTCGAGGTCGTGCACGGGGTCGGCGCGCGCCTCCACACGGGCCACGCGCTCGTCCTCGAAGCAGCGCACCACGTGGGCGATGGCGTCCACTTCGCGGATGTGCTGCAGGAAGCGGTTGCCCAGTCCCTCCCCGCGGGAGGCCCCCTCTACGAGCCCGGCGATGTCGACGAACTCGACCACGGCCGGCGTGACCTTCCGGGGCTGCACGAGGCGGGCGAGCACGTGGAGCCGGGCGTCGGGGACCTCGATGACGCCGACGTTGGGGTCGATCGTGCAGAAGGGGTAGTTCTCGGCCGGGACCGAGACGGCGGTCAGGGCCTGGAACAGGGTCGACTTGCCCACGTTGGGCAGGCCGACAATGCCTACGGATAGCTTGGACATGGACTCGGGGGTTCGGGGCTCCTGTCGCCGCCGGCGGACCCGGCGCGCGTCGATGCGGGTACGTTGACCCCGGCGGGCGCCCGCGTGTTCCGGCGAGCTTTGCCGGGACCGCCCGGGCGCGTACATTTGCGGCCGCGTCGGGCGAGTCCCGATGGCAGCGTGGTGGGCGTAGCTCAGCTGGTTAGAGCGCCAGGTTGTGGCCCTGGAGGCCGCGGGTTCGAATCCCGTCGCTCACCCTCTCTAAGTCACTGATTGTCAGTGACTTCCGGTTCACCGTCACCAGGCCGCCCAGCCTCACGGTGACAGTGGCGGTGACAAGCCGCGACCGGGAGAGGGGCTCGGATGCTTGCCGAACGGCTCTACGAGATCGTCCAGGATACGCTCGCCTACGCCCGAAGATCTGACCTCGCCGACGCCCTATCGGCGCTCGCCAAGGCCACCAGGGATCGAGAGCAAGGTAGGGCCACCCCAGCAACACCGCCCCCGAATCAGCCTCCCCAGCCGAACCAGAGACGCCAAGAACCGACCGGCCCCAGTGCGGAGCAGCGCTTCCGATCGGCCCTCGACCACCTGAGCATCGCCCTCACCTCATCGGACGGGATCAATCGACTGGCCCCCTCCGATGCGAATATCCTAAAAGGCGATCGGCGGATGGGAGTTGACCGGAAAGCGACTCTGGGACCGAATCGAAAGGCGCTTGAACGTCCCGCTTTCGATGAGTCCTCGGCCTCCGACTTACTGGATCGCCTATCTGCCGGAGGTTCCAGAACAGTTCGTCGAAGCTCTGGAGGGTCTGGCGGAGAGCTTTCGAGTGCTGGGCCTGCATGGCATGGGTCTGCCGGGTGAAGCCCGCAGAGATCGGCGTCATTTTCCCGGCCGGAGTTGAGGAGCGAAGCTTCAAGACAACCTCACGATCGGAGCTCGCTGACTTCAACTTAGCCCTCAGGGTGGTGCAGGACGGCGGCTGGAAGACCACCCGGCGACATTCGAGTACGATCCCTGTCGAGTGGGAGCTGGTATCCTCGCGCTTCTGGGGAAGCTGGCGGTGGCTCGGGTGTTTTTGGCCTGCATCGAGGGGGGCGCTTGGCATTATCGATAAGGGGATGAGCATCGGTGCTCGCTATCGTGAACTCCGTGAGGCGGGCGCCCCGAAGAAATCTCAGACGACCATATCAACCAGATGGTCGCCGTGGCTATGCGTCAGGAACGGGAGAGAGTTAAGGATGAGATCCTCGAGAGCGACGACGATCCGCGTCCTCGCGACCACGAAGTAGCGAACCACCTCGGCAGGGCGTTGGATTACTTCGTCCGCAAGATTAACGAAGGGGTGGTCTTTGAGGTCCGGGCTCTGCCACCGGCCGCCGGCGACGAGGGACTGGATGAGGAGTCCCGAGAATCCCTCGACCGGCTGTACAGTTTCGGCGGCGTAATGGCGGAGGACCATCCACGCCGTCACCTCCCGCATGAGGCCCTTCGGCTCGCTCGAGGCTATGAAGAAGACGAGCAAGAGGAAGGCGAGGCGGCCGGCGAGCGGGCCGATTACGGAGGACAGCCAAATAGCGACGATGCCGCCGCCAAGAACCGGGACTAGGCTAGGGGGCGATCAGGGCGGTGAGCCGCTCGCCGAGCTCCTTCCGGTAGTCCTCCACCCGGAACGCAACCTCCGGCCGCCGGTCGGGCCGCTGGGCCAGGTGCCCGTAACGCTCCTCGATCAGCCGCGTGGAGCTGTGCCCGAGCTCCCGGGCGACGGTGTAGAGGCTCACCGGCACCGGGACCTCCTGCGACTCCCCATCCGGACCCGGCCGCTTCACGACGTCGTAGGTCTGGATCCGCGCGGCCGTGTACGTGTGCCGGAGCATGTGCCAGCGGATCCGCCCCTCGAGAAACCCCGCCCGCTTTCCGATCGTGTCGAGCTGCCGGCGGCACTCGCGGAGCATCTTCCCTGAGCGCGGGGAGGGAAAGAGGAGGCCGTCCTTCGGGCCGCTCCCCATGAACACGTAGGCCTGGAGGATCTCCCGGAGCTGGGGCCAGAGGGGGACCGTCCGCCTCGACCGCTTCGTCTTGAGCCCCCTGAATGCGTTCGGACGCACCCTGAGGAGCCCGGCGTCGAAGGAGAGGTCCTCCACCGTCAGGCCGAGGAGCTCGGACTTCCTGAGGCCCGTCAGAAGCGCCGTGGCGATCATCTCGTACATGGCCTCGTTCCCCCGGGCGGTGTCCGGCGGTGAGTAGAGCCGGGCCGACTCGAGGAGGAGGGCCGCCTCGGCCGGCTCCAGCCAGTCCTCTCGCTCCTTCCGCTCCGGCACCGGCTTGTCCAGGAGCGCCGCTACGGGGTTGTAGCCCGGAGGGACGACCTCCTCCTGCTGGGCGCGGCGGTAGAGGTTGGAGAGGCTGTTCAGGTGGTCCCGAACGGTCTTCTCGGAGAGCGTGCCGCCACGGCCGTTGTCGGTCTTCCGGAGGACCGCGATCCACTGGCGCATGTCGGACGGCCGGATCGTCGTGAGCTCGCGGTCCTTCCCGAAGAACTCCACGGCCCGGGCGAGCTGATTCTCGACCGCCACGAGCCACTTCGGGGACACGCCGGCCCGCTTCTTCGCCTTCATGTGCTCGGAGCCGAAGGCCTCGAGGCCCTCCACGCGCCGCACGCCCGTCACGACGCGCCGCTGGCGAAGCTCCTGGAGCTCCTGGAGGCGCTTGGCCGCCAGGGACTCGGCGATCGCCGGGTCCGTAGTGGCCCGCTTCGCCCCGTCGGGGATCAGCGCCTCCCGGCCGCCGCCCTCGGCGGCGTAGTCCCGAAAGTCCGCGTAGTAGCGGTCCTCGCCGCCGCGATTCCGCGTGTAGAGCCTGCCTCCGTTCTTTGCCATGTCTCCTCCTCAGCCGCTTCCGTCCCGCCGTGCCGGGTCGAGCTCTGTCCCGTGCAGGTTGGCTCGCTGCCACTCGGCCAGGAGCTCCTGCCATGCGTCCTCGACCCAAGTGCCGTCGGGGACCTCCATGACCTCCGCCGCGCCGCCGGTAGGGTCGGGCGTCACGACCAGCCGACAGGCCGGATGTCCGGTCGTGCTGTGAATCTCCTTCTGTGGGCCGCCCAAGCGCGCGAAGATCATGTAGGTCCCGCAGCACGGACACCGGACACGCACCAGGCGATCGTGAGGTCCGGCGGGGCCGGACCCTGTCACGTCGGGCCGCCCTCGAGCTCGGCCGCGAGGCCGCACAGCTGGCCCCCCCGGCGACGGGCCACACGCGCTGCGGCCGCCTGCCAGCCCTCCGGCGGAGAGCGGTGCCCGATGCGCTCGGATCGAGGCGCGCCTGGTAAAGAAGGGCGGCGCTCACGCCGAGCTCCTCGGCGATCTCATCCAGGCGGCATCCCGCCGCGAGGAGCCGATCGGTGACTTGCTTGAAGTCCATGCGTAAAACTCGACCTTGACAGGAGCGGTGTCAATAGGCAATTTGACAGCGTGAGGTCAACGTAGCCCGGCCGCGGGGCCGGGTCCACCCCGAACGAGGAGCGCCACATGCCGCCGGCAACACTGGATCGACCCGAGACGAAGGCGCCCGACACCGTCGCCGATCGCACCTGCCTGGGGATCCCGATCCTCTCGGAGACGTTCAGGGAGACCTACTACGACGCCATCAAGGCGGACCCGGGGAGGGTCGGAAAGCTGGAGGCGATCGCCGATATGATGCAGGAGCTCCTCTGGAGCGAGTCGGAGGGACTGGAGTCCGGCCATCCGGCCATGCGTCCATTCGAGAACGCGATCGACGCCACCAGCGAACTCAAGGACGCGCTCACCAGGGCTCGCGCGGCGCTCCTGGATCTCCAGGGGCCGGACGCGAACGCACAGAGCTAGGGGAGGCCTCGGGCCGCAGGGTTCACGCATGGAGCCCTGCGGCCGGTCCAGGTGTCCAGCCCTGCTTCGCACCACCGGGAGAGCCTCGCAGCTCGGCACTGAGCTGGAATTGAATTTCGCGCCAAGCTGTTGACAGGGGGCTACCGGTGGACTAGCCTTATAAGACGCGGCCGGAGGGCCGCCGGGGCACGGCCCCCGATACAGCAGCAAAATCGCCGCGGGGCGGACCCATCGAGCGCTACCGCCCCTTTTTGCATCGCAGGAGGTTCGAATGTCACGCCGCCGCGGCCAGCCGTTCTCCATGTGGCTGAGAGACGATGAGCGCGAGCGGCTAGAGCCGCGGCCCAGCGGGTCAGTGGCTCCGCCGGATCGCTCGCCCGCCGCGGCGCCCTGGGGCTCGCGGGTCAGCTTCTAGGGGACGCCCCCGCACCCAACTCGACGCCGCGCGCATGCGACGAGGTCGAGCGGTAGTGCCGGTGAGGCGGCGCTCGACTTCGGCAACTGGAGGACGGCCTCCCAGCAGCACCGAGGTGGCCAGCCATGTCTCGACGCAAGCCGCTGTACCGACCGCGACGCGGGCGCTTCCTAACGGCCGCCGAGAACTCGCATCTCGCGCACGGGATCATGGCCGTCCAATGGGTGGCGAGCGCGTGTTCGCGGCCGACCGCTGCTCGAGCCTGGTCGAACGCGGTCCGGGCATCCGGGAGGACGCGGGACTCGGACTGCGCCGGCGAACGTGAGAGGCACCGGGGCCGGTCGACGGGGCCGGTGGCGTGACGGCCGACCTACGGCGGTCGAAGCGCCCGCGGGGTGGTGGCCGCGCCCGGTCGCCCTACTCACGGACCTCTCGGTCCAATGACGCCGGCGTTCCCGAGCCGCCGCTTCGTGGACCTGCTCCGCGAGCTCTACTGGCTGGGCGACGCGCCGCCGCCGGCCGCGCCGCCTGGCTGGAACGAGGCCGCCGAGCTTCAGGATCTCCGGGCCGCCTGGCGGAACCTTGGTCGAGATGCCGAGCGCGTCGAGCGCGCCATGCGCGGCTTCCGCGCCCTCGCCGATCGCGGAGAGCTGCCGGGCACCGCGGCGGGCGAGGCCTTCACGGGCGCGCTCCTCAAGCGCCTGCGGGGCGAAGGCTTCTGGGAACGGGCGGAGCGGGCCGGCCAGGTGTTCGAGCCGGGGCCGCCAGCGAAGGAGCGGCGCCCCCGGACCTGGTCGGCACGCTCGCCGGTCGGATCGGCCATGGCTAGCGCGGTCGCCGCGGTCCCGAACTCGGAGCTCGCGGAGCGGGCCGTCCTCGGCGCGTTGATCCTCGATCCGGAGCGCGCGGACGATCTTCTCGCCGAACTCCGGCCGGAGGACTTCCTCGATCCCGGGCGCCGGGCCGTGTTCGAGGCCTCAAGGTCGCTCTACCGGGATGCGCGGACGATCTCGGCGGAGCTCCTCCACGAGCGACTCCTGGCCGACGGCGAACTCGAGCGCGCCGGGGGCGCGAGGGGGCTCGCTGGCCTCCTCGAGACCGACGTCGCCGGAAAGCAGGCGCTCGAGCTCGCACGCGAGCTGAGGGGCCACCGGATCCGCCGCGAGCTGCTCCGGGCCGCTGGCGACGTCGCAGCCATGGCCCGCCGCCTGGACGTGCCGGCCGGCGAGCTGGCGGGCCGCGCCGAGTCGCGGATCCTCGAAGCTGCCGGCGCCGACGTGCACCAGGACAATGGCCTCGCGATCGGGGCCGCGGCGCTCCAGGCGCTCGAGAGGATCGAGCGCGTCCGGGAGAAGGGCGGTGCGATGGGGCTTCCCACCGGCCTCGGGGCTCGACCGGCTCACGGGCGGGCTCCGGGCGGGCCAGCTCTGGATCGGCGGCGGGGACACGAGCTCGGGGAAGACCTCGCTCGCCGTCGGCATCGCCCGGCACCTCGCGCTCGCCGAGGCCCAGCGGGTCGTGTTCTACAGCTTCGAGATGGGCGGGACGGACATCGGGGAGCGCGTCCTCCTCCAGGAGGCCGGGATCGGACTCGCCCGGGCGAAGCGCCGGGACCTCGGGCAGGCCGACATCGAAAGCTCCACAGGGCGGCCGCGCGGCTGCAGCGCGCCCGCTCAAGATCGTTCCCGCCTCCGACCTGAGCGCCACGGAGCTTCGTGCCCGCGCCCGCCGCGAGGTGCGCCGGGGCGGCGCCCGGCTCCTCGTTGTCGACTACCTCCAGCTCGTCCCGGGAGGCGGCGGCGAGACCCGCGAGCAGGAGGTCTCGGGCGTCACGCGGGAGCTCGGCCGCATGGCGCGCGAGCTCGAGGTCCCCGTCCTCGCCCTGGCCCAGATCAACCGCTCGCACGCCTTCCGCTCGGGCGACCACCGGCCCCAGCTCTCCGATCTCCGCGAGTCGGGAGCGATCGAGCAGAACGCCGACGTCGTCCTGTTCGTCTACCGGCCGGGCCGCTACCGGGACCCCACCGAGCCCGAATACCGGAAGGAGCGGGAGGAGGCGGAACTCATCGTCGCCAAGCAGCGCCAGGGACCGCTCGGGACGGTGCGCTGCCGCTTCCGCGGTGAGCTCTACCGCTTCGAGGAGCTCCTGCCGGACGAGCAGGCTTCCTACAGCCGCGGAAGGGTTCGCACATGAGCGCGCCGAGGCCGGAAGTCGTGACGATCCGCCGATGGGCGCTCGCGCTCCCGGGCGGCCGGTCGCTCGTGGTCCGGTCATTGGATGATGCCGAAGGACGGACGCGCACCGTCTGGCTCGGTCTCGGCTGGTCGGAGGACCGGGAAGCTCCCATCTCCACAGAGGGCGGCGTCGCCGTTCCCGGGGACGTGGTGCCCGGGCTGGTCGGATCCTGGAGGCACTCTCATGAGTCCGGCCAATGCCCGGCTCGGTCCTCCGGGGGCTGATCGAGATCCTCCGGGCCGTCGAAGCCCGGGGGGACCAGGCATGAGGCGCTCCCGGCCCCCCGATTCGTTTGCAGACGTCTGCAACGCCAGGCATGCGGCCATGCGTCGCGGACGCATTCCCCGACCGACCATCCGAGCCGGGGCCGGCGGCGACGCCGGTGCGGGCGCGCGGCGTTTCACCTCCTCCGCCGCCCCCGGGGGCCGCATCCCCCGCCCGGTCTCCTCTTCGCTCATGCGGGAGCGACGCGGTGTCCGGACCGACTGATGCCTACGCCCGGCTCGCCGACGCCGCCGTCCGCGAGGGCCGCCTCGAGGAGCTCGACCAGCTTGTGCGGGCGATCGACCCCGCCTTGGCCCGCCGACTCCAGTCAGCGCTCACCAACGGCCTCAAGGAGCGCAATGCCGAGGAAGCCCGCGGCGACGACGGCCCCCAGATCGTCCGCCTGGCCGAGATCCTCGCGCGCCCCGATCTCCTCGAGCCGCCGCGGACCGTGGTCCCCCGGCTCGCCTGGTCGGGCCGCGTCACGCTCCTGGCCGGCCGCGAGAAGGTCGGCAAGTCCACCCTCGCCGCCGGCGCCGAGGCGGCGGTCTCGGCGGGCGCCGGGCTCTTCGGGGCCTCGACGCCCTGCGGGCCGGTCCTTCTCCTCGCGCTCGAGGAGCACATGGGCGACGTGGCCCGCCGGCTCCAGGCCTTCCGCGCCGACCCCGAGCGCGTCTGGGTCCTCGACCGGATCGAGGAGCCGCTGGCCGACCTCGCCGGCGCCGTCCAACACGTCGGCCCGGCCCTGGTCGTGGTGGACACCCTCGCGGCCTTCACCGCGCCGCTCGGCCTCGAGCCGGGCAGCTCGACCGACTGGACCCCGGTCATGGCCGGGATCGCCCGGGTGGCCCGCGACACGGAGACGGCGATCGTGCTTCTCCACCACGCCTCGAAGGCGGACGGCTCCTACCGGGACTCCACCGCGATCGGCGCGGGGGTCGACGTGATCCTCGAAGCGAAGCGCGGCACCGAGGAGACGGTGCAGGTGAAGGCCCGCGGCCGGTTCCCCGTCGAGGACTTCACGGTCCGGCTGCTGGGGAGCCCGGCACGGCCCCGGCTCGCCCTGGCCGCCGGGGAGCTCGGCCTCGACGCCCGCGTGCTGTTCTACGTCGACCGGAACCCGGGGGCCTCGAAGCGGGCGGTCTGCGGGGGGGTCGAGGGCAGGGCGCAGGACATTCTCAACACCGTCGATCAGCTGCTGGGGCGAGGCCTCGTGGAGGACCGCGGCGACGGACGCGGCTGAGCGCTGCACTCGACCGCTCAAAGCACAGGCGGAAACGGGGCGGAAGCACCCGGAAACGGTTCCGGAAACGCTAGCACGGGCAGGGGAGGGGAGAGCGTTTCCCGAGGGGGGCACACCCCTGAAAGGGGTGCCCCCTCGGAAACGCCCCCCGAGCCCGTGAGAGCGGGAAGCGACCGTCCGAGAGGCCCTGGAGAACTTCCCGTGAGCGGCCGGAGCAGGGGGGCGAGACCCCATCGACAGGCCGCAAAACGGGCCGCCGGATCGCTCCAGCCCGGTAGGTGCACTGTCACCGCAGCTGTCACCGCAGGCCGTAAGTCGTTGTCGGGCATGGACCGAACGGCAGGCTGCACGCCCAACGACCGGAGGCGGCCGGTAGGCGTAACTAGGCGTGAGGCAAGCACATGAGTCTTGAGGAGCGCCTAGCACGCATGATCGAGCCGCTCCCGGACGGGGCCAGCGTGCTGCTGCCGGTCGAGACCGTGCGCCGCTGGCTCGAGCTCGAAGGGCAGGGCGCGGGCTCCCGGCCGCTCTCGGATCTCACGATCGCGGACGTCGCCGAAGAGCTCGATCGCTCGCCCTCGACGGTGCGCGGATGGCTGATCGCCGGTGACATCCCGGAGGCCTACAAGCTCCAGGGCCGGGAGTGGCGCATCCCCCGCGGTGCGCTCCGGGCCTTCCTGGACGGCCAGGCGAACGGCGACGGCGGGGTGAGGCGGGGTACCGGCCGGCGATCGAGCGCGAAGCTCTCGGATTGGAGGAGGCAGGCGTGAGCGACCACAAGCGGTGCAGGGCGATCACCGAAGGCGGCACGCGGTGCAAGATCCAGAACAGCCTCTCCGAGGACGGGCTGTGCCTCTGGCACGACCCCGAGCGCGCCGAGGAGGCGGCCCGTGCCCGCCGCCGCGGCGGGCGGAATGGCGGCCGCGTGCCGAAGATCCGGACGGCCGGCATGGACGAGGTCCCCGATCCGCCCCAGAGCGTCGAGGACGTGGTGGCCTGGACGAGCTGGGCTACCTGGGCGGTCGCCACGGGCAAGATCGACAGCCGCACGGCCCATGAGATCGGCTACCTCGCCCGGGCGCTCCACGCCGGACTCGAGAAGGTGGATCTCAGCGAGGAGGTCGAGGAGCTCCGGGCGATGATCGAACGCCTGCAGGCCGGCGGCTCCGCGTCGAGGGCGGCTCTGTGACGCTCGCCACCGACCTCCGGCGGCTGCGGGAGGACGTCGGCGAGCTCCTCGCCCGGCACGATCGGGCGCAGGACATCTCCGAGTTCGAGGCCTACGCCGAGGACCCGATCGGCTTCGTCCGCGACGTGCTCGGCGACACCGACCCCGGCCCCTGGTGGCGGCAGGTGGAGATCGCCGAGGCTGTCCGGGATCACCCCCTGGTCGCGGTGCGCTCGAACAACTCGGCCGGCAAGGACTGGCTCGCGGCGCGTCTGGCGCTGTGGTGGGTCTACGCCCGCGGCGGGCTCGCCCTCGTCACCGGCCCCACTGAGCGTCAGGTCGTCGAGGTGGTCATGGGGCAGGTGGCCCGCGCCTTCCGCCGGGCGAGCTCGCTCCCCGGCGACCTGTACCGCTCGGCGCTCCGGGTCGGCGAGACGGAGGAGGCCGGGATCCTGGCCTTCACGTCGACCGAGGCCTCGAGGCTGACGGGGTTCCATGCCGGGCGCGTGTTCTGTGTGCTCACCGAGGCGCAGGCGGTCGAGGATTTCGCCTGGGAGGGGCTCCTGGCCTGCGCGACGGGACCGGAGGACCGGCTCCTGGCGGTCGGCAACCCGGTGGCCCCCGACGGGCGGTTCTACCGGGCCTCCCGGGCCGGGACGTGGAAGGCGATCCGGGTCTCCGCGAAGGAGCACCCGAACGTCGTCGAGGGCCGGATGGTGATCCCCGGCGGCGTGTCCCGGGCCTTCGTGGAGCGGATCGCCTCGGAGTACGGGGCGTCGAGCGGCGTCTACAGGTCCCGCGTCCTCGGCGAGTTCCCCGACCAGGGAGAGGACGCGCTCTGCGCGCTCGAGTGGGTCGTCTCCGCGGCCGAGCGCTGGCAGGACGAGGAAGAGCACGAGGACCGCCGGCCCCGGGGCCTGCCGATCGTGGCGATCGACCCGGCGCGGTTCGGGCCGGACCAGACCGTCGCAGCCGTCATGCGCGGGAGCCGCGTCGTCCGGATCCTCGCCTGGCGGGGCGCCTCGACCATGGAGTCCGTCGGCCGGGTCGCGGAGCTGCTCCGCGAGGAGGGCATCCGGCCGAAGCCCAAGGCCCAGCGCTCGGCGCCCGGCGGCTTCGACGCCTACGGCCGGCCCACGAAGTTCGCGCTGCCCGCGGCGCCCCCGGAAGAGACCGGCCGGATCGTGGTGGACGAGATCGGCGTCGGGGGCGGCATCGTGGACCGGCTCCGGGAGCGGGGCTTCGAGGTCACGAGCTTCAACGGCGGCGGCCGGCCGCGGGGAAAGGGCCGGGAGCGGCACCTGAACCTTCGGGCGCAGGGCTACTGGACGCTCCGCCGCGCGCTCGAGCGGGGTGAGATCTCGCTCCCCCCGGACGACGACCTCCGCCAGGAGCTCGTGTCCATGCGCTGGGGGCCGACCTCCTCCGGCCAGATCCAGATCGAAGCGAAGACCGAACTCAGGGCGCGGCTCGGGCGGAGCCCGGACAAGGCCGACGCCGTCTCCATGGCCGTGCTCGAGTGGGCGCGGCTCCGGGCCAGGGCCGCGCGGGACCCGATCGCGCCGAGCCTATCGTTCACTGACACCAGCATGTGAGGGCGCCATGACCGCCGTACTCGCCGCATCGATCGAAGACGTCGAGGGCCGCTGCGCCGAGCTCCAGGGGCGCCGGGACGGGCTCCGCGAAGAGCTCGCCGGCGCGCGGAAGGACGTCGCGGCCGCCCGGGAGGCGCGGGCCGCCGGGACGGGCTCGACCGAGGCCCTCGCCGGGGCGCACAGCCGCGCCGAGGCGCTCGCCGCCGCGCTCGGGGAAGCGGAGGAGCAGCTGACCGCGGCCCATGCCGAGCTCGCCGACCTCCGGCGGGAATCGGGCCAGGGGGCCAGCCGCCGCCGCCTCGCCGAGCTGGCCGGCCAGGCGGAGACGCTCTTCGAGGAGTGGTCGGAGGCCTACCGGGCCTTCGGGGCGGCCCTCTCCCGGCTTCCGCGGCGGATCCTCGACCTCGAGGCGGAGCTCGCGGACCTCCAGCGGGAGTTCACCGAGCGGGCGGAGGCGCTGTGGCCGGGATTCCGCCGGGGCGCGGCCGGAAGCGTGGACCTCGAGGGCCTCGAGCTCGGGCCGCTCGCCGGCTACCGCGAGCCCGGGATGAACCTCGCCCGGCCGTGGGTCCGCGGCGACACCTCGGAGCTCGGGCGGCTCGCCCGCCGGCCCGAGCGGCCGGACCTCGGCGCCGTGGACAAGCCGGCGCAGGAGCTCATCGCGATCGAGCGCGAGCGGCGGGCGTAGCCCCCGAAGGAGGAACGGCATGACTCTCAGCGCACAGCAACTCGACGACCTGCTCGAGCTCCGCTCCCGGCTGATCGAGGGCGGGCTCGACCCGGCGACGGCCCACCGGAAGACCGTAGAGGCCGGCCGCCGGCTCGGCACGGGCGGGGCTGCGGTGGACGCGGTGGCCCGGGAGATCCTGGAGGGCGAGGGGGGCCGGCGGCGGCCGCGGACGGAGGACGTCCGGACCCTCGTGGGCGCCCTCAAGGACTGGGGCCTCAGTGACGACGACGCGCTCGAGGCGGCGATGTCGAACGCCCACCGGCTCGAGCGCCGGGAGGCCACGGCCGTGGCCCGCGACCTGGTCATCGCCCGGGCGGCCGACCGCAAGCGGGAGGAGGGAAACTACGGTGACCAGTTCTAGGCGGGACGGGCCGGTCCGCCGGCTCTTCCGCGAGCTCGGGGTCCTCCGGGCGCTGGTCTCCGGCAAGGCCCCCGACCCGGACTCGCCTGGCTACGCGGCGGCCGGTCGGGTCATGGCGACGCAGGCCGGTCGGGTCTGGCAGGTCCGCTACATCGCCTGGCACATGCGGCGGCCGTGGTGCTGGATCCCGGAGGGCTGGGACATGGCCACCTTCTGGGCGCTCCACGGCGGGCCGCCGGGGCTCTGGCGAGCGATCCAGGCCGAGCACCGCCGGCGCCAGGCGCCGCTCAACTGAACCGAGGGGGCGGAGATGGGGGACCCAAGGGCCGGCCGGGGGGAGTGTGAGGCCTGCGGCGAGGAGCTCGGACGCCGCGGCGGCCGCGTCTGCGAGCTCTGCAGGGTCAAGGGCCGCTCTGCGAGGAGTGCTGGGTCGAGGACGGCCACCAGGCCCACGCCGACCAGGCGCTCGACCTGTCGGGAGACCATCAATGAGCACGCGGCGGCTGCTCTTCCTCGACCTCGAGACGACGGGGCACGGGGGAGCCGGATCCGGACCGCGACTGGATCGTGGAGTTCGCGTTCCAGCGCCTTGACCCGGAGCTCGGGCGGGCTCGAGCGGTGGGCGGAGCGGGTGAACCCCGGCGAGCCGATCCCGCGGACGGACCGAGGTGCACGGGATCTCTGACGCTGACGTCGCCGGCGCGCCTCCCTTCGCGGCCTTCGCGCCTGGGGTCCAGGGCCTGGTCGAGGGCTCGCTCCTCGTGGGCTACGGGAGCCGGCGTTACGACGTCCCGATCCTCGACCGGGAGCTCCGCGCTGCGGACGAAGCCGGGCTCGAGCGGGACGCTTCGGGCGCGTTCATCGTCCACCCGGAGATCGACCTCTACCTCGCGTGGCAGCTCCACGAGCCGCGCGACCTGGCGACGGCGGCCCGGCGCTTCGCCGGCCGGGAGCTGGGGAACGACGCACATGGCGCCGAAGCGGACGCGGGCGTGCTCCGCGAGGTGCTCCGCGGCATGACCGAGAGCTTCGGTCTCCCCGGAGCGGACCGGCCCTCGGAGCTGGCCGCGGCTTGCCTCCAGCCCGGCGCCATGGACCGCGCCGGCTGCTTCCGCCGGCGCGAGGACGGTGTGGTCGTGTTCGACTTCTCGAAGAACCGCGGCAGGCCCGTCCGGGAGGAGCCGGGCATGCTCGAATGGATGCTCAGGAACGACTTCCCGGCCGAGACCCGGCTCCTCGCGGATCGGCTTCTACGGGACGCTACTGGCGGCGGGGAGGACTGAGCCATGGCTGCGGACGAGGGCGGCGTGCGGTACGTGGACCTCTCGAGGCCCTGGCTCGGCCGCTTCTCCGTCATGGTGCTCGAGCCGCTGGTCGAGGCGGCCGCGCGCATCGTCCGCGACAAGATCATCGAGGTCATGGAGGCGTCCACCCCCTCGGGCAAGCGCTACCCATCCCGTCCACCATCGCGCCCCGCAAGCGCTACAACCCGGAGACGGGCCAGTGGGAGGAGCTCCCCGGGCAAGTTCTACACGGCCTCCGCGCCGGACGAGCCCCCCGCGATCCGCACCGGCGGCTACCGGGACGCCTGGCTGGCCTCGGGCGCCTTCGAGGCGCGAGACGGTCATGGCGTGATGGCCGTCGTCTACAACTCGATCTACGTGGGGAAGGGCCGCGTCCCGCTCTGGGACATCCTCCAGCGGGGGCGGAAGGACGGCACGCTCCAGCCCCGGCCACACATCGACAAGGCGCTCGAGCTCGCGCGGCCCGAGATCGAGGCCCTGATCCGCGGCTTCTCCGGGCGCGGGGGCCTGTGAGCCGCCGGAACGGCCGGCCGGCTGAGGCGGCCGTCACGGCCCGCGAGGCCCGAGGGGGCACAAAGACCGGCCGGAGCCCGCCCCGGACGACTCAATGCGTGCGGACGCACTTTCCGGCGATTCGGGAGGGGGCGGCGCGCACTGCGAGTGGTGCGGCAACCGATGGAGCCAAAACGCCGTGGCAGCGGTTCGACACGACGCGCTGCAGGAGGGAGGCCCACCGGGCGGCGCGAGGCGAGAAGATTGAGACCGCGGTTCGCGAGGCGCTGGACCGCGCGCGGCAGGACATCATGGACGCGCTCAGGGAAGCGCTCGAGGACGCGGGGCTCCGCTGAGCGGGCGGAGCCGGAGCAGATAGGAGGCAGGGATGCCGAACGAAAGCGGTGCACCGCCGGTCGGCGAAGCGGCGGTCGAGTTCTCGCCGAGCACGGGGCAACTCGAGGCGGACATCAACACGAAGGTTCGCCAGGCGTCGGAGGCTGGCGGGAAGAGGGCGGGCAAGGCTTTCAGTCGGGGCTTCCGGGACACCTCGAAGCCACCGGGCAGCAGGCGGCCGACGCGATCGTGGCTGACGTCAAGCGGCGCTTCGACGAGCGCTGGCCGAGGTCCGCCACGCGTTCGCCGCCGGCCTCATCAACCGCCAGGAGTTCGAGAAGGCGGGCCGCACGGCCGCCGAGGACTTCAACAAGGCGCTCCTGAACTCCATCCGCCGCCTCGAGGAGCGGGACAGATCACGCCGGCTGTCTTTCGGCAGCTGTCCTCTCAGATCAAGCTCGAGGGCGTCCGGGCCGGGGGACAAACGGGAGCGGGATCCAGCAGGGCCTCGGCGGCCTCACCAAGTGGCTCCGGACGGGCTTCTATGCCGGCACGGCGGGCGCGCTCCTCTACGTGGCCAGCCGCATCAAGAGCTTCTTCGCCGGCGTGGCGCGCGACGTCGAGAACACGCTGAACCTCGGCGGCCTCCAGGCCCGCCGCCAGTCCCTCGAGAGCCTCGCCGGCGCGCAGGGCCTCGACCCCGCCCGGCTCCTGGGGAGCTCCGGAAGGGGGCGCGCGGCACGCGTCCGACTTCGAGCTCATGGACCGCGCCAACAACGCCCTCCAGGCCGGCCTCAAGGGCTCGGCGGACCAGTGGGGCGAGATGGCGACGGCGGCCCGCCGGCTCGGTCAGTCGGTCGGAATCGACGCCGCGACGGCGTTCGAGCGCATGACGAACGCCATCGTCCATAACCGGCCGATCATCGCCTCGACGCTCGGCCTCGTGGTGAACTGGAAGCAGGCCTACGACGATGCGGCCGCCGCCCAGGGGCGGACGGCCAACAGCCTGAGCGCCACCGAGAAGCAGCAGATCCGGCTCTACTCGACGCTCGCGGTGGCCCGGAAGCGGGTACAGGACCTCGGCGCGGACCAGCTGAACGCCGCCCAGCGCGTGGAGCAGCTCCGGAGCGCTTGGGACAATGCCAAGAACGCTATCGCGCAGGCCATCGCCACCAACCCGGGCGTCGTATCGTTCCTCGACTCCATCGCCCGGGGCGCCGAGAACGCGTCTGCGCCAATGGAGGTCCTGGTGACGAAGATTCAGGCCGCCGTGGACACCGCGCTCCAGCTCGGCAAGGGGCTCTTCCAGGGCGGCATCGCCGGCTTCCTCGCGGCCTCGGCGAGCGGTCCAGGCTACCGCGAGAACCTCCAGCGCCGTCAGCAGCAGATGGCCGTGGAGAACATCGCTACGCGAGTGACACGAACGCCCTCCTCAAGCAGCGCAACGAGCTGGAGCAGGAGGCCGTGAGCTGGCAGCGCTTCCGGGTCGACGGCGAGGTGAAGGAGGAGGACGCGATCCGGAAGGTGAAGGATCTCCACGAGCAGATCCTCGCCATCAACCAGCGCATCGCGCAGCTCCGCGCTCAGGGGGACGTCCCCGGCGGCGATCCCACCAAGATCAACCTCGCCGCCCAGGCCGCCACGGCCATGAACGACGCGCTCAAGGAGACGGCCGGGCTCCTCGGTCAGATCGAGGGCGAGGCGGCCACCAGTACACCGGGCAGGGCCTCATCGCGCGCTTCTTCCAGCGCGCCTCCGGCCCCTCCCCGGTCGGCCCCGGCGTGTCCGGGTTCTCCCAGGGCGCCGCCGGACTCCAGGCGGCCGAGGACCTGCGCGCGAAGCTGACCGACCTTCACCACTTCATGGACATGCTCTCGAAGGCCGAGGGCACGGCCGGCGAGAAGTCGCTGGCCCTGAACGAGCACCTGAAGGAGCTCGGCCTCACCTGGGACCAGTTCCCCGACACGCTGAAGCTCCTCGTGAACGGTCTGATCGGCGCGGGGAACGCCGCCCTCATGCTTGGCCAGGGCTCGGATCAGGCCGAACGGAGCGCCTCGAAGCTGATGGACCCTGCGGGCATCGAACGGGCGGCCCGCGGCATCCTCTCGCTCGCCGATCGATGGGCGTCCTCGACCACAAGACGCGCCGCGCGCTGCAGGGCATGGTCGACATCGCGGGAGGCATCAGGACCTTGCTCCAGGGGGTAAGCTCGGAAATCTCCCCTCGGTGGCCGGCGGCCATTCCAGGGCGTTTCCGGCATCATCGGCACGGTCAGCGGCCTGTTCGGCAAGAGTCGAGAAGGACAAGGAGCGCGACCGGCTCCTCGCCGAGAACAATCAGCGGCTCACCGACCTCAGGAACGAGCTCGGCCGCCAGCTCCAGTTCCTGACCGGGATCTCCGGCGACCAGTTCTCCGCGCTCCTCAAGGTGACTCAGCAGGCGGCGGCCGACCCGAACAGCTTCCTCTCGGGCTACCACTGGGCCGACCTCAAGAAACAGCTGGAGGCGGCCGGCCTCGGCCTCTCCGACCTCCACGACGCCGCCCAGAAGCTCGGGATCACCTGGGACGACGGCCACCTGGCCGAGAGCTTCACGGCGCTCGCCAGGGCGCTCCGCGAGCTCGACCTCAAGAAGGCGCTCGGCACCTTTCAGGGGCAGATGGGGCTCCTCCAGCACGAGTTCTCGATCTTCAACGTGACCGACCCCGTGCAGAAGCTGGAGAAGTTCCGCCAGCTCCTGCTCAGCTTCACCAGCCTGCCGGGCGGCCTCCAGCAGCAGCTCTCCGGCCTCGACCTCACCACGGCGGCCGGCCAGACCCAGCTGCAGCAGATCCTCGAGCAGCTGTTCTCGGCCTTCGCCTCCGGCCGTATCTCCATCGCGCAGCTCCAGGGCGCCCAGGGCGGCCTGTCGGCCTCCGACTTCCAGGACCTCCTCGACCAGATGGCCCAGCTCCTCCAGCACGCGCAGGGCGCCTCGGGGAATGTCGGCGGCCTGCAGGTGTTCAGCGGGATCAGCGAGCTCCAGGCGAACCGCCTCCTCTCGGGCGACGATACCAAGATCGCGCTCCTCTCGAAGCTCTGAGATCAACGCGGCCGGCTTCCGCGGGCTCGGCGTCGACATCCCGAGCCCGGGCGACCTCGCGCCCCTGGCCCGGCCTGGGGGCGCGGCCTCCACGACCGTCACCTTCCAGCCCGGCTCGATCGAGATCGGCCCGATCGACCTCGCCGGCGTCTCCGACCCGAAGGCGGCCGGCCAGGCGCTCGGCGACGCCTTCGTCCGGGAGATCGACCGGCGGCTTACGCGAAGCGGGTCTCCGCCTCGCGCGTCCAGGGGAGGGTCTCTGAGCGGGCTCGTGGTGGACGGGGAGGGACTGCCATATGTCTAGTAGGCGGCCTGGACCGAGGCGCGTGGGCGCTCCTCGCCTCGGATACGATCCGGACTAGCGCCGACGGCACCCGTCAGGCGATCCTCGTCTCCTTTTCGGGCGGCGCGCTCACGCCCTGGAGCGTCCGGGCCTACGGCTCGGCCTCGGCCACCAATGGCGTGACCTACGTCACCTTCGGCTCGCCGTCGGTCACGGCCATCACCTCCTCGACGGCGAAGGTGCTCCTCCGGACCGCCGAGAGGGCGTAGGGCAGGCGGGCCAAACGGCCAGCCGCTCAGGTGGGCCATACCGCAGGGTAGGGGTAGGGCTCAACGGAGGGTCAACGGGCAGGCGGAGAGCCCATGGAGACCCCTCCTGGCCCTTCGGACTACCAGCCGTCTGAGCCGACCATCCAGCCCTGACCTGTAAGCGAGTCGAGGAGCACCTGTCCCGTCTTCCTGGGCCTCCCAGCGCGGCCGGGCAGGTTGTACTTCCAGAATGCGACGCCCGCGTCCACCTCGACCGAGTCCGGAGGTCCGAGATGGGCGAGAAGTTGGCATGCGCTCCAGTCACTCTCCGGCGCATAGTGCTGGCCCTTCGGCAGGTCCCTGTGCAGCCGGCCGTAGGCCTCCAGGACCGCGTTGTAACTGCAGCCCCACCGCGCGGCGACCTCCTGGGTGATGAGCCTCGGTCGCTGGGCGCAGCTCGCGGACAGCACCACCACCACCGCGAACAGCGCGGGTCGCAGAGCCTTGGTCGTCATGTGCAGCCTCCCGTCGAGTCCATGCGGCGCGCTGACTCCCGCGGTGCCCGGAGCGGTTTCAATGCCCAGCCGCCCCCATTGCTCCGAGGAACAGGCTTCCGAAGGCGAGCCAGACAAGGAACCAGAAGATCGCGAAGAGGATGCCGGTGGCGAGCGTGCCGAGGAGCACGCCGCCGGCAATTCTGGCGGCGGACGGTCCTGTTGCCAGGCGCAGTGCCTCGCGCCCCTCGCGGGAGTCGCTCGGGTTCGGAGCGCCGCAGCTCGGACAGTAGGGTGCGGAGCTGGCGATGTTGACCTGGCATGTGTGGCAGGCAACGAGAGGCACGCGGACCTCCAGGTGAGGGTTCGGTCGGGGGCGCGCAGGCCTCGAATATCTCCCGGTGCGCCCGGCGCCGGCAACGCCGACCCCGCGAGCGCCCGCCTTGCAGGACAGACCTGGCCGCCCCCAGACTCCTCGGCGCAAGCGGTGCCAGTAGCGGTGACAAACGGTGCCGATTCTGGCCGACGCGGACCAACGAAGAGAAACCGAAACGCCGCGTGAAATGTGGCTCCTGAGCGTTGACTGACGACCGGAACTAGCTTGTGGCCCTGGAGGCCGCGGGTTCGAATCCCGTCGCTCACCCTGTACACGCCGCCCCCGAATCGGGCAGGGGCGCGAGCCTCCCGGAGGCCGAACGGTGACCGGACCATCCACCACCCTCGACCGACTTCACCAGCGCGTGCGGACTTTCGTGGACCTGGCCGCGCGCGTCGAGGCGGCGTTCGCCACGCCGGACGATGACGCCGGCCCGGCGGCCGAGCGGGTTCGGGAGGTGCGCCGACTGGCGAGCCGGCTCGGGTCGGAGAGCCGCGAGCTCCTGGACCGCCTGACGAAACTGTGCGGCCGCTCGCGCCTGCGCGTGATGCTCGGCCTCCTGGTGACGCGCGGGCGCCAGCGCCGCGTCGCGGAGCTGGCCCGCGAGGTGGCCGCCTCGCTGTCCGAGGCGACCGGGAGCGTCTGAGCCGGCCGGGCGGGCCGCAAGAGAGGTGAGCATGGGACGCATAGTGGACTTCCTGGGCATGACGGTGGGCGGATGGGTCGGGTGGGCGGTCGGCGACCGGCTGTCGCTGGCTCCGTCACGGCGGCACAAATGAACGAAGGAGCGTTGACTCACGGACGAGCTTGAGAGACGAAATGCGCATCACTTATCTGCATCAATACTTCAATACGCACTCGATGGCGGGCGGCACACGGTCTTTCGAGATGGCGCGCAGACTCGCCGCTAAAGGTCACGATATTACGGTGATCACGGCCCGCCGCGAAGCAGACGGCGCGAAAGCTTGGGTTACGACCCAGGAGTCAGGCGTCGAAGTGCATTGGTGCGCAGTTCCCTACTCGAATCGGATGAGCTTCTCCCAACGCATGCGCGCGTTCATGCACTTTGCCTGGGCGAGTGCACATCGCGCCGCTTCGTTACCTGCCAATGTCGTCTTTGCGACGAGCACGCCCCTGACGATCGCCTTGCCCGGCATGTATGCGGCTCGTCGCCGCCATGTGCCAATGGTGTTCGAAATCCGCGATCTTTGGCCCGACGTCCCGATCGCGATGGGCATCCTGCAGAACGGTCCCCTTTCCTGGGCTGCCCGTTTCCTGGAAGGGCGGGCGTATTCGCGCGCGGCCAAAGTCGTCGCGCTGACGCCGACAATGCGGGATTTCCTCTCGGGAAAGGGGGTGCCGCTCGAGAAGATTGCGGTCATTCCCAACGGGGCCGATCTCGACCGGTTCGAGTCCGGTGTGTCCCGTGGACGGGAACCGGGGGAGCGCATCACGGCGGCCGATACAGACCCTCGCACTGTCCTTTACTGTGGGAGCCTCGGACCAGCGCACGGGCCGGGTTATATCCTGCGCCTCGCCGAGGCGCTGCTGACATCGAGCCCGGACGTTCAGATACTGGTGGTCGGGGACGGCAGCCTGCGACACAGTCTGCAGAAGCAAGCCGACGCATCCGGCTGCCTTGGTCGAACCATCAAGTTTGTCGGTCAGGTGCCGGCGTCGGAGGTGCCGAAATATTATGCAAGCAGCCGAGCTTCGCTCATGACGATGGCCGACTGCGAATTGCTGTACCGTCACTCCGTTCAGAACAAGTTCTTCGACAGCCTCGCGGCAGGGAGGCCGGTGTTTTCGAACTATACGGGTTGGTCGAGCGAGGTCGCGGAGAGGCATGGCGCCGGCGAGGTTCTGCCGCGCGACGATCTGCCGGCTGCAGCGGCAGCGCTGAGCGCCAGGCTGCACGATCCCGCGTGGTTGCTGCGGGCGGGGAAGGCGGCTCGGCGGCTCGCAGAAGAAGCTTTCAGCTATGACTTGCTGGTAGACGAGCTGGAAGAGATACTGGAGTCGGCAGTTAGGGATAGGAATTTCAAGCGGCCTCCTGCCTCCGAGGCAGGCGCTTCGATGGCAGAGTAGAAGGGCGTGGTCCGCTCCGGCTCGGTGGCGTTCTTCTGGACGGACTGCGCCGGTATCAACCCGCTCGACGAAGCCGACTCGTACTTGACGATTCACTAGCGGCCTAGGGGTGCTTCGGAGGAGCTGGCCCGCGAGGTGGCCGCCTCGCTGTCCGAGGCGACCGGGAGCGTCTGAGCCGGCCGGGCGGGCCGCAAGAGAGGTGAGCATGGGACGCATGGTGGACTTCCTGGGCGTGACGGTGGGCGGATGGGTCGGGTGGGCGGTCGGCGACCGGCTGTCGCTGTTCACGGCCATCCTCCTCTCCATCGTGGGCACGGGCGTCGGGCTGTACGTGGCCGGCGCTGGCTGGGCGACTACTTCTGAGCGGCGTCCGGGCGACTTCGGCGGTGAGCCGTCGACGCGGCCCGCGGCATCGGCCCCGGGAACGGGCCCCCCGGCCCTGCGGACCGTAGCGCGGTGAAGATCACCTTCCTGGGCGCGGCGGGAACGGTCACCGGATCGCGACACCTGGTCGAGACGGAGCGGCGCCGGGTACTGGTGGACTGCGGTCTCTTCCAGGGAATCAAGGTCCTCCGGCGCCGGAACCGGACTCCTCTCCCCGTGGAGCCGGCTTCCCTGGACGCCGTACTCCTGACCCACGCGCACATCGACCACAGTGGCTACCTCCCGGCCCTGGTCCGGGATGGCTTCCAGGGGCCGATCTACGCTTCCCCACCGACCATCGACCTGTGCGGCATCCTCCTCCCCGACGCCGGGCGGCTTCAGGAGGAGGATGCGGGTTACGCCAACCGGAAGGGCTTCAGCCGGCACCGGCCGGCCCTCCCCCTGTACACCGAGGAGGACGCCGAGCGCGTGCTCCCGAGATTCGAGGGCCTGGACCTCGAGAGCCCCATCGACCTGGACGGGTTTCGCGTCGAAGCCCGGGGGGCCGGGCACATCCTGGGGGCGTGCAGCTACCGGCTGGAGGCCGGCGGGGCGAGCGCGCTGTTCTCCGGGGACCTCGGACGCAGCACGGATCCGATCATGCCTCCCCCATCCCCCCCGCTGGCGGCGGACCGGTTCGTGATGGAGTCGACGTACGGCGACCGGCTGCACGACGGCGGCGACCCCGTGGCGGCCGTGGGCGAAGTCCTGCTCCGTACCGCGGAGCGCGGCGGTACGCTGCTCATCCCCGCCTTCGCGGTCGGCCGCTCGCAGCTTCTCCTGTTCTGCGTGGTGGAGGCCTTCAGGAGAGGACTGGCGCCGCGTGTGCCCGTGTACATGAACAGCCCGATGGCCACGAACGTCTCGGAGCTATACGTGCGTCACGCGGCGTGGCATCGCCTGAGCCGGCGGCAGGTGGTCGAGATGTTCCGGGAGGTGACGTTCGTGCGGGAGGTCGAGGACTCCAAGGCCCTGGTACGCAGACACGGTCCCATGGTGGTGATCTCGGCGAGTGGGATGCTCACCGGAGGACGGGTGCTACACCATTCTCAAGGTCGTCGGACCCGACCCCGCCAGTACGATCCTCCTCGTAGGCTACCAGGCGGTAGGAACCCGCGGAGCGGCCATCGAGGCGGGTGCCGAGTCGGTCAAGGTCCACGGAGAATACGTCCCCATCCGTTGCGAGGTCGTGTCGCTGGGAATGTTCTCCGCACACGCGGACCGGGACGAGCTCATGGCGTGGCTGGCCGGCGCGCCCGAGCCACCGGCGGAAGTGTGCCTGGTCCACGGAGAGCCGGCTTCATCCGATGCGCTCCGTCTCCGCATCGAGGAGCGACTCGGGTGGCCGGCGCGCCCGGTGGAGCAGGGTGAGACGGTCGTGGTCGACCGCTCCAGGCCGTCCGGCGAAGGGGCTTGACTGGCGAGGATCAAGCCTCTATTTTACGCGGCTGTTGCAGATACCGCCCTTCACGGGACCGGAGCTGCGGCGCCCGCCCGGCCACCGAATTGACAGAGGCCACGCGGGGCGCTATAGTTAGGATCCCTCGCGCGACGGGTTTCCTTCGCGCGAGCGTTATTTGACAAGGAAGACGTGAGTGGCGTGTGGGACCTCTTAACGGGACGCGGGCACCACTTCCCGTGTCCCCATGAGGAATCAAAGTGGATGTATTCCGAACGCGCCCCGGGCCTCGCGGTCCGGGACCATGCGTTCACCAGGATGAAGCGGCTCGTGCCGGTCTGACCGACGCGGACGCTCCAGACTTCTCATTATTGGAGAGTTTGATCCTGGCTCAGGACGAACGCTGGCGGCGTGCTTAACACATGCAAGTCGTGCGAGAAAGCCCCTTCGGGGGTGAGTACAGCGGCGGACGGGTGAGTAACACGTGAGTGATCTGCCTGGAGGCGGGGGACAACCCAGGGAAACTTGGGCTAATACCGCATACAGCGGCGGGCTTGGACGCCCGTCGTGAAAGCTGGCCTCTCCTTGGAAGCCAGCGCCTCTGGATGAGCTCGCGGCCTATCAGCTTGTTGGTGGGGTAACGGCCTACCAAGGCGGTGACGGGTAGCTGGCGTGAGAGCGCGACCAGCCACACTGGGACTGAGACACGGCCCAGACTCCTACGGGAGGCAGCAGTGGGGAATCTTGCGCAATGGGCGAAAGCCTGACGCAGCGACGCCGCGTGGGGGAGGAAGGCCTTAGGGTTGTAAACCCCTGTCAGGCGGGACGAACCGTGGGCGGACGAACAGTCTGTTCATCTGACGGTACCGCCAGAGGAAGCTCCGGCTAACTCCGTGCCAGCAGCCGCGGTAAAACGGAGGGAGCGAGCGTTGTTCGGAATTACTGGGCGTAAAGGGCGCGTAGGCGGCCACGTAAGTCGCGTGTGAAAGGCCGGGGCTCAACCCCGTGTATGGCACGCGATACTGTGTGGCTAGAGACAGGTAGGGGCGAGCGGAATTCCCGGTGTAGCGGTGGAATGCGTAGATATCGGGAAGAACACCCGTGGCGAAGGCGGCTCGCTGGGCCTGTTCTGACGCTGAAGCGCGAAAGCGTGGGGAGCAAACAGGATTAGATACCCTGGTAGTCCACGCCGTAAACGCTGGGCACTAGATGTCGGGAGGCATGGCCCTCTCGGTGTCGCAGCTAACGCATTAAGTGCCCCGCCTGGGGAGTACGGCCGCAAGGCTGAAACTCAAAGGAATTGACGGGGGCCCGCACAAGCGGTGGAGCATGTGGTTTAATTCGAAGCAACGCGAAGAACCTTACCTGGGCTTGACATGTCGGTGGTAGTCCCCTGGAAACAGGGGGTGACCCTTCGGGGAGCCGTCACAGGTGCTGCATGGCTGTCGTCAGCTCGTGTCGTGAGATGTTGGGTTAAGTCCCGCAACGAGCGCAACCCTCGCCCGTAGTTGCCAGCGGATCATGCCGGGGACTCTACGGGGACTGCCGGTGACAAACCGGAGGAAGGTGGGGATGATGTCAAGTCATCATGGCCCTTATGTCCAGGGCGACACACGTGCTACAATGGCCGGTACAAAGGGCTGCGAACCCGCGAGGGGGAGCGAATCCCAGAAAGCCGGTCCAAGTTCGGATTGCAGTCTGCAACTCGACTGCATGAAGGCGGAATCGCTAGTAATCGTGGGTCAGCCACACCACGGTGAATACGTTCCCGGGCCTTGTACACACCGCCCGTCAAGCGATGGAAGCCGGGGGTACCCGAAGCCAGTGGCCCAACCCTTCGGGGAGGGAGCTGTCGAAGGTAAACTCGGTGACTGGCGCTAAGTCGTAACAAGGTAGCCGTAGGGGAACCTGCGGCTGGATCACCTCCTTTCTAGGGAGCAGTTTTTCCCTGCCAACCCGCACGCCACGCACGTTTTCTTTTATAGATCGAGTGACCTCCGTCCGCTCCGGCGGGTCGGAGGCCGCTTTTTGACAACGAGGCAGGGAAGGGAAGCGAGTCGAGCCGGGCGGGGCTTTTCCGTCTACGGGTTTTGGATCTGTAGGGGGCGAAGCGTCCGGCACGAGAGCGTCGAGGTTGAGAGTAGAGATAGGAGTAAGGGATCAAGTGACAGAAGGCGCACGGTGGATGCCTAGGCACAGGCCGGCTATGAAGGACGTGGTCAGCTGCGAAAAGCCGCGGGGAGCCGCACGCAGGCGTTGATCCGCGGGTGTCCGAATGGGGCAACCCGGCCGTCCGAGAGGGCGGTCACCCGGGGCTGAAACGATAGGCCTCGAGGAGCGAACCCGGGGAACTGAAACATCTCAGTACCCGGAGGAAGAGGAAACAACATGTGATTCTCCTAGTAGCGGCGAGCGAACGGGGAGGAGCCCAAACCATGGGGGCGGAGAAGGCGGCAGCCGTTGCCCTTGTGGGGTTGGAGGAGCGGGCCGGGGAGATCTGCCGATCTTCCGGGTGTTTGCGACCGGAAGCCGAGCCGTCTGGAAAGGCGGACCGAAGAGGGTGAGAGTCCCGTAGGCGTAAGGGTCGTGAGGATCTGGGCCCGGATCCTGAGTAGGCCGGGACACGAGAAATCCTGGTCGAAGCAGGCAGGACCATCTGCCAAGGCGAAATACGAGCCTGTGACCGATAGCGAACGAGTACCGTGAGGGAAAGGTGAAAAGCACGCCGGGAGGCGGGTGAAAGAGACCCTGAAACCGTGTGCCTACAAGCGGTGGGAGGAGGGGTCGTCTCTTCGGAGGCGGCATCTCTGACCGCGTGCCTTTTGCATTATGATCCGGCGAGTTCGACCTCACTGGCGAGGCTAAGCCGTTTTGCGGCGGAGCCGGAGCGAAAGCGAGTCCGAAATGGGCGTTGAGTCGGTGGGGCGAGACCCGAAACCAGCGTGATCTATCCATGGCCAGGCTGAAGCGAGGGTAATGCCTCGTGGAGGGCCGAACCGGTGTGGGTTGAAAACCGCTCGGATGAGCTGTGGATAGGGGTGAAAGGCCAATCAAACCTGGAGATAGCTGGTTCTCCCCGAAACGTATTTTGGTACGGCCCCCGGGTGGAGACGGCGGGAGGTAGAGCACTGGATGGGCTAGGGTCCTTGGCGGGATACCAACCCCAACCAAACTCCGAATGCCTGCCTGTTGGTCCCGGGGAGACAGTGTGCGGGCGATAATGTTCGTACGCGAGAGGGAAACAACCCAGACCCTCGGCTAAGGTCCCCAAGTGTTGGCTCAGTGAGAAAGGATGTGGACTTGCTCAGACAGCTGGGAGGTTGGCTTAGAAGCAGCCATCCTTGAAAGAGTGCGTAACAGCTCACCAGTCCAGCGAGTCTGCGCCGATAATGATCGGGACTCAAGCCAGCCACCGAAGCCAGGGGTGCAGGGATTTCTACGGAAGTTCTTGTGCGGTAGGGGAGCGTTCCCTGTGCATCGAAGCGGGGCCGGAAGGCCTGAGCCGGGTACGGCTCTTAGCCCGTGGAGCGCAGGGAAGTGAGAATGCCGGAATGAGTACGCGAGAAACGGGGTGAGAACCCCCGTCGCCGAAAGCCCGAGGGTTCCTGAGCCATGTCGATCAGCTCAGGGTCAGTCGGCCCCTAAGGCGAGGCCGAGAGGCGTAGCCGATGGGAAACGGGTCAACATTCCCGTACCCGGATGTAGCTGTTCGAGCCCGAGGAGGGACGCAGAGGTGACAGGTCCGTCCGCCGATGGACGTGCGGATGCAAGGCCGGTAGGCCGTAGCCGGGGAGGCAAATCCCCCTGGTCAGGCCGAGGGCCGATGCCGAAGGGGTCTTCGGACCCCGTCAAGGGACTGTAAGCGGACTGCCGAGAAAAGCTTCGCGGGTGAGGCTGCGTTCGGACCGTACCGCAAACCGACACAGGTGGGCGAGGCGAGAAGCCTCAGGCGCTCGAGTGATTCTTGGTCAAGGAACTCGGCAAAATGTCCCCGTAACTTCGGGAGAAGGGGAGCCCCGCGTAGGTGAAGGTCTTCGCGACCGGAGCCGAGAGGGGCCGCAGAGAATCGGCCCAAGCGACTGTTTACTAAAAACACAGGTGTCTGCGAAGTCGGTAAGACGACGTATAGGCACTGACGCCTGCCCGGTGCCGGAAGGTTAAGGGGAGGGGTTAGCGTCTTCGGACGCGAAGCTCCGAGCTGAAGCCCCGGTAAACGGCGGCCGTAACTATAACGGTCCTAAGGTAGCGAAATTCCTTGTCGGGTAAGTTCCGACCTGCACGAATGGCGTAACGACTTGGGCGCTGTCTCGACCAAGAGCTCGGCGAAATTGGAGTCTCGGTGAGGATACCGAGTACCCGCGGCAGGACAAAAAGACCCCGTGCACCTTTACTATACCCTGATATTGGGTCTGGGCACCGCTTGTGTAGGATAGGTGGGAGGCAGGGAAGCGTCGGCGTCAGCCGGCGTGGAGCCGACCTTGAAATACCACCCTGGCGATGTCGGGATTCTAACCGTGCGCCCTGATCGGGCGTGGGGACCGTGTCAGGCGGGTAGTTTGACTGGGGCGGTCGCCTCCCAAAGCGTAACGGAGGCGCGCAAAGGTTCCCTCAGCGCGGTTGGTAATCGCGCGTTGAGTGCAAAGGCAGAAGGGAGCTTGACTGCGAGAGGGACACCTCGAGCAGGTGCGAAAGCAGGCCTTAGTGATCCGGCGGTTCCGCATGGAAGGGCCGTCGCTCATCGGATAAAAGGTACGCCGGGGATAACAGGCTTATCACCCCCGAGAGTTCACATTGACGGGGTGGTTTGGCACCTCGATGTCGGCTTATCGCATCCTGGGGCTGGAGAAGGTCCCAAGGGTCGGGCTGTTCGCCCGTTAAAGCGGTACATGAGCTGGGTTTAGAACGTCGTGAGACAGTTCGGTCTGTATCCGCCGTGGGCGCTGGAGATTTGAGGGGAGCCGCTCCTAGTACGAGAGGACCGGAGTGGACCGACCGCTGGTGTACCTGTTGTCCCGCCCGGGGCATCGCAGGGTAGCCAGGTCGGGACGGGATAACCGCTGAAAGCATTCTAAGTGGGAAGCCCACCCCGAGATGAGATCTCCCGCACCGCAAGGTGCCCGAAGGCCCGCAGGAGACCACTGCGTAGATAGGCGGCAGGTGCAAGGCGCGCGAGCGCTTCAGCCGAGCCGTACTAATGGGCCGAGAGGCTTGATCCCCCTCATCCCCACACTGCTCCGTGCCGGAGCCCCCGCGCTCGGCCCGCTTCCCCTTTCCCCTGCCTCGCCCTTCGATCCGCGAGGACGCCGCGACCCGCTCCACCGGGGCCGCACGCCCTCGCCCGGACGAAGGTCGGTGGCACGAGCGAGGGGGCCACACCTGGTCCCATCCCGAACCCAGTCGTTAAGCCCCTCAGCGCCGATGGTACTCGGGCGGAGACGCCCCGGGAGAGTAGGTCGCCGCCGGCCTCACCTGCGCCCACGCCCCGCACTTCCCCCACGGGAAGCCGCGGGGCGTCCGCACGTCTATACCCCCCGCTCGCCTTCCGCCCCGCCCCACGCTTCGGGCCGTCGTCGGAGATGGACGGGGACCGGACCGAGGTTTGTCCGCGGCGCACGCGGTGCTAGCTTGGCGCCGGAACGCACACCGCCACGGAGGGAGCCGGACGCGCATGGTCTCGAGCCCCGAAGCCTCGCAGGGCAGCCAGAGGGATCCTGTGGAACGTCGCCGCATCAAGAAGCGCGGTGTCGTTCTCGCCACGGGAGGGCTCCTGCTCGCGCTCGGGCTGGTGCTCGGACTCCGGAGCGTGGGCCTCCTGGCCATGGACCTCGGCGCGTGGACCACGGCTCTCCTCGTCACGCTGGGCGCCCAGGCCATCCTCTGGCTCCTCCCCAGCCTGGACCTCGACGAGCGTCTCACCGGCGACCGCCGGTATCTCTTCCTGCCCATGTTGACCGCGGCCGGACTGCTCTGCCTGTACATCTACATCGCTCCGGGAGCGCGCTATCTCTTGCTGATGGCCTGGTTCGTGGCCCTCCTGTTCATGGCCGGGCTGGCGGGACTGGTCGAGGTCGTCGTGCTCTCGGCGGGAATGACCGTGGGCTATCTGGGAGCCCTGGGCCTCCGGGAGCTCACACACGCCGGGCTGCGTCTGTCCTTCGCGCAGGAGACGCTGCGCGCCGGGGTCTTTCTCGCCATCAACGTCTACGCGGGTGTCGTGTTCCAGCGGCTCCGCCGGGAACGACGGGAACGGGGTGATCTGCGCCGGCGCCTGACCGAGCTGGCACTTACCGATCCTCTGACGGGATTGCGCAACCGACGCTATTTCGAGGACTTCCTCCGCTCGGAGCTGGCCCGGATCGATCGCTACGGAGGCGTCTGTTCGGTGGCCATACTCGACGTGGACCACTTCAAGAACTACAACGACACCCTGGGCCATCTGGCCGGCGACGCGGTCCTGAGACAGCTGGCCGGGGTCTTGCGCGAGGAGATGCGGGTCAGCGACGTGGTCTCCCGGATCGGCGGCGAGGAGTTCGGGTTGATCCTGGTGAACACGGACCGTGCGGAGGCCAGGGCGGTGATCGAACGCCTCCACGGTCGGATCCACGCTCACCCGTTTCCCCGGGAGGACGTGCAGCCCGGCCGACAGCTCACGGTGAGCACGGGCATCGCGTCCTGTCCCGCCGACGGTACGGACTACGAGGAGCTGGTCGGGCGTGCCGACCAGGCGCTGTACGCCGCCAAGCAAGCTGGCCGGAACCGGATCCATGTCGCCGCCTGAGGGCCGCGAGAACGCCTCCGCGGCGGATGGTGCCGCGCGAGGGACCGGGTTCCGCGCCGGCTTCGTGGCGCTCCTCGGCCTGCCCAACGTGGGCAAGTCCACCATCCTGAACGCCCTGGTCGGTCGCAAGCTCAGCATCGTGACGCCCAAGGCGCAGACGACGCGGCGGCGGGTGAGCGCCATTCTCACCGATGGGGAGCACCAGGCCGTGTTCCTCGACACGCCGGGACTCATGGAGCCGCGCTACGCCCTGCACCAGGCCATGCGCGACGATGCCGAACGGGCGGGCCGCGATGCGGATGTCGTCCTGTGGGTGGTCGACGCCGGCTTCGAGTCGAGCGTGGAGGACGCCCTGCGACGGGGACCGCCCGACGGCCCGGCCTCCGTATTGTGCCTCAACAAGGTGGACCGGGTGGGTCCCGAGGAGTCGGAGGCACGGGCCGAACGGTTGCGACAGGCCGGTTGGGACCCGGTGCTGACCACGACGGCGACCGAGGGTGCCGGCATCGAGGCGCTCCGCACGGCGCTCCTCGGCCGGCTTCCGCTCTCGCCGCCGCTGTATCCGGTGGACGAGGTTTCCGCCGAGCCGGTGCGGTTCTTCGTGGAGGAGCTGATCAGGGAGACCTGCTTCGAGACGCTCGACGAGGAGGTTCCGTACGGGACCGAGGTCCGCGTGCGGGAGTTCCGCGAGGACGACGACCCCCTGTACATTGGGGTCGACCTCCTCGTGGAACGAGAGTCGCAGAAGGGAATCGTGATTGGCCGGGGCGGCCGCACGATCCGGGCTATCGGCACCGACTCCCGGCGGAAGGTCGAGGCGTTCCTGCAGCGGCACGTGTACCTGGACCTCAGGGTCAAGGTGCTGCCGCACTGGAGCCGCCAGGAGCACAAGCTGGCGAGGCTCGGGTACGGACCGCCGCGCAGCGGAAGGAACTGACCCGGAGACCGGGAAGGAGAGCGACCGATGCCGCTGGACGACGAGCTGCTGGAGATCCTGGTGTGTCCGAAGTGCAAGGGCGACCTGGAATACAGGAAGGAAGGGGAGAAGGAGGCGCTGCTGTGTCACGCCTGCCATCTCCGATACGCCATCGAGGACGACATTCCGATCATGCTGGTCGACGAGGCCGAGTCGTTCTGACGCTCGTCGCGCCGTACCATCGAACCCGACCCACCGCCAAGCTTCCCGAGAAGGGGCATCCGTGACCGAATCCAAGCTCGAGACCCGCATCCTGGAACATCTCCGGGAGGAATCGTCCCACCCCCTCAAGGCCAAGGAGCTGGCGCGGGAGCTGGGCATCGGTTCCGACGGCTACGAGGAATTCCGCGATACGATCAGGAACCTGGAGGAGCGGGGCCTCGTCTATCGGCAGCGCAAGGGCCGGTACGCGGTCCCCGAGAAGATCAACCTCGTGATCGGCCGGCTGCAGATCACGCGCGGAGGGGACGGCTTCGTCCTGGTCGAAAAGGAGGGCGAGGAGGACGTCTTCATACCGGAGCGCCACCTCGGCTCGGCGGTCGAAGGCGACGTGGTGGTGGCCCGGATCGAGAGCCGACCGGCCCACAGGAATCCGCGCGGCCGCATCCTGCGGGTCCACGAGCGCGCCTGGAAGCAGATCGTGGGCACCTACCGTTCGAAGAAGAACTACGGATTCGTCGGCGTCCGCGAGCCCGATCTGCGCAAAGACGTGTTCGTGCCGCCCGACATGCAGGGCGAAGCGGGCGACGGCGACGTGGTGGTCGTGGCCATCGACGACTGGGGCGACGAGGAGCCGAGCCCGGTGGGCCACGTCGTGCGCGTGCTCGGGGCGCCGGATTCGCCGGGCGTCGACATCCTGGCCATCATCCACGGCCACCAGCTCCCGCTCGACTTCCCGCCCGAGGTCCAGCTGGAGGCGGAGGACATCGCCGCGCGCGGGCTGGGCGAGAAGGACCTCGAGGCGCGTGAGGACCTGCGCGACGTGCTCACCTTCACGATCGATCCCCCCGACGCCCGTGACCACGACGATGCCCTCTCGGTCCGCCTGCTCGAGGACGACCTGCTCGAGGTCGGCGTGCACATCGCGGACGTCGCGCACTACGTGCGCCCGGGCACCGTCCTCGACGAGGAGGCCCTGGAGCGAGGCACGAGCGTCTACCTGGTGGATCGGGTCGTGCCGATGTTGCCCCACGACCTCTCGAGCGACCTGTGCTCGCTGGTACCCGGAGAGGACCGGCTAGCCGTCTCCCTCCTGTTCACCCTGCGCAAGCCCGCCCGGGTCAGCGGAGCGCGGCTGGTTCGCAGCGTGATCCGCAGCGACCATCGCCTGGCCTACGACGAGGCGCAGGCGATCATGGATGGGGATCGCACGGACGACGAGGAGCTCACCCAGGCGCTCGACTGGCTTCGATCCGTGAGCCGCTCCCTCCGCCGGGCACGCTCGGACCGGGGCAGCATCGACTTCGACCTCCCCGAGTCGCGCGTCGTCCTCAATGCGGCTGGAGAGCCCACGGACATCGAGCGCGTACTGCGTCTCGAGGCCCACCGGCTGATCGAGGACTTCATGATCCTCGCGAACGAGACCGTCGCCGAGCTCGCGCTGCGCGAGGAGGTGCCCGTCCTGTTCCGCGTGCACGAGTCCCCGGACGAGGAGAAGATGAACCGGCTCCGGGAGCTCGCCTCGACCTTCGGCTTCCACCTTCCGGCCCGGCCCGTCGAGCCGCGAGACCTGGCCCGCCTGGTCGACGCCATGGAGGGGACCCCCCAGGAGCAGCTCATCTCGACGGCCACCCTCAGGAGCATGAAGCAGGCGCGCTACGCGCCCGAGAACCTGGGCCACTTCGGGCTGGCCTCCCGGGCGTATGCTCACTTCACCTCGCCGATCCGCCGCTATCCGGACCTCATCGTGCACCGGCAGCTGGGACGCTGGCTGCAGGACCCCGCCAGCGCCCGGAAGCTAGAGCTCGACCGGCTCTCGGAGATCGCCCGCCACTGCTCGGAGCGAGAGCGCCGTGCGGTGGAGGCCGAGCGCGACTCCGTGGACCTCAAGAAGATCGAGTTCATGGAGCGGCACCTCGGAGGGGAGTTCGAGGGTACGATCAGCGGCGTGACGGCGTTCGGCCTGTTCGTGCTCCTCGACGAGTTCCACGTGGATGGCCTCGTGCACGTGTCGACCCTCGAAGACGACTACTACGTGTACGTAGAGGAGCAGCATGCCCTGCTCGGACAGCGACGTCGACGCAGATTTCAGCTCGGGGACCGGGTGCGGGTCCAGGTGGCCCGGGTGGACCGGGAGGCCCGACACATCGACTTCGAGCTGCTCGGCACCGAGGGTTGACCGTCACCGGAGCCGGGCCTAGACTCGCCGGGCGACGGGGCCCCCACCTCGGGGGCCCCGTCGCGTCGTACCGTACTTCAGGATGGGACATGTGAGCGATGGCGAACGTTACGGTCCAGCACGACAAGCTCGCGGAGCAGCGCAGGCGGCTCGACGAGCTACGGGGGTACCTTTGACATCCCGGCCAAGCTGAAGGAGGTCCGGGAGCTGCAGGAGCGCATGGCGCAGCCCGGCTTCTGGGACAACCCCGAGCACGCGCGCGAGATCATCGAGCGCTCCCAGGATCTCAAGGAGTGGACGGAGCCCTGGACGGAGCTCTCGGAGCGCGTGGACGACCTCCTGGAGCTCGCCGCCCTGCTCGAGGAGGAGCCCGACGAGGAGCTCGCCGCCGAGCTCGACGCCGCGGCGGAGGGCACCGCGCGTGGTCTCGGCCGTCTCGAATTCCGCAACATGCTGCGCGACCCCGACGCCAAGCGGGACGCGCTCCTCACCATCCACCCGGGCGCGGGCGGCACCGAGTCCCAGGACTGGGCGGAGATGCTGCTGCGCATGTACTCGCGGTGGGCCGAAGGGAAGGGGTTCGAGCTGGAGGTGGTCGACCTGCTGCCCGGGGACGAGGCCGGGATCAAGTCCGCCACGCTCGAGATCAAGGGCGACTACGCATACGGCTACCTGATGGCCGAACGGGGCGTGCACCGGCTCGTCCGGATCTCTCCGTTCGACGCCGCCAGCCGCCGCCATACCTCCTTTGCCTCGGTGTTCGTGTACCCGGTCGTCGAGGACGACATCGAGGTCGAGATCGACGAAGAGGACCTGCGGATCGACACCTATCGGGCGTCGGGGGCGGGAGGGCAGCACGTCAACAAGACGAGCTCGGCCGTCCGCATCACCCACCTGCCCACGGGGATCGTCGTCTCGTGCCAGCAGGAGCGAAGCCAGCACAAGAACAAGTCGCAGGCCATGAAGATGCTGCGGGCGGCCCTCTACCAGCGGGCCGTCGAGGAGCGGGAGGCGGAGCGCCAGGAGCTCGAGGACACCAAGAAGGAGATCGCCTGGGGCCACCAGATCCGCTCCTACACGCTACAGCCCTACACGATGGTGAAGGACCACCGCACCGACATCGAGACGGGCAACGCGCAGGCCGTGCTGGACGGGGACCTGGACCCGTTCATCGAGGGCTACCTGAGGCAGCAGGGAGCCGAGCCCCGGTGACGGGCGGGGAACGCTGCGCCTCGTGTGGCGCCGAGGTCGGCCACACGCGCGACGGCCTGTGCCCGGAGTGCTGGTACGCGGCCCCCGAGCGTCCCAAGCCGGTCCGCGACCGGTTCGAGAAGCTTCGCGCCCTGGAGGCGGCCGGGTACGAGCCCTTCGCGTACGGCTTCGAGGTCACCGACAGCCTGCGGGGCGCCCGGGAGCGGCACGAGACGCGGTCGGCCGGAGCGCTCGACGACGAGCTGCGCGTGCGCGTGGCCGGCCGTCTCCTCTCGCTGCGCGACCTGGGCGGCAGCGCCTTCGCGCACCTGGGGGACCGGGACGGCAGGCTGCAGGTCTACTTCAAGCGGAACGTGCTGTCCGAACGCGACGTGGCCCTGCTCGATCTCCTGGACCTGGGCGATTGGATCGGGGTGTCCGGCCCGCTGTTCACGACACGGACCGGGGAGCTCACGGTCCGGGTCGAGGAGCTGACCCTCCTCGCCAAGACGCTCCGGCCCCTGCCGCTCGGCAAGGAGGAGGTCACCGGGGAGGGCGAGAGGGTCGTGCACGGCGGATTCTCCGACCGGGAGTCCCGCTACCGGCAGCGCTACGCGGACCTGGCCGTGAATCCGGAGGTGCGCCGCATCTTCGCGCTCCGCACGCGCATCGTCTCCGGTCTGCGGGCCTTCCTGGACGCGCGCGGCTTCCTCGAGGTGGAGACGCCCATCCTCCAGCCCCTGTACGGCGGGGCGGCGGCGCGCCCGTTCACCACGCACCACCACGCCCTCGACACGACGCTCTACCTCCGCATCGCCGACGAGCTCTACCTCAAGCGCCTCCTGGTCGGCAACCTCGAGCGCGTCTACGAGATCGGAAAGGACTTCCGAAACGAGAGCATCGACCGGACCCACAATCCCGAGTTCACGATGCTCGAGCTCTACCAGGCGCTGGCCGACTACCGGACCATGATGGAGCTCACGGAGGAGATGGTGACCACGGTCGTCGGGGAGGCGTGCGGGACGCTCCGACTGTCCTGGGAGGGCCGCGAGGTGGACCTCACGGCCCCGTGGCGGCGCGTCCCCTACCGGGAGCTTGTGCTCGAGGAGACGGGGGTGGACATCGCCTCCGCCACCGACGAGGAGCTCCGCCGGGCCGCACGGGAGGCGGGCCGGGACGACGCCGGATCCCTGAGCCGGCCCGCGCTCGTCGATACGCTGTTCTCGGCGAGGGTCGAGCCCGGGCTGGTGGCGCCGACCATCGTCTACGACTACCCGATCGAGATGAGTCCCTTCGCCAAGCCCAAGCGGGGGGAGCCGTCCATGGCCGAGCGCTTCGAGGTCGTGGTCGGCGGTCACGAGCTGGTCAACGCGTTCAGCGAGCTCAACGACCCGGTGGACCAGTGGCGCCGCTTCGCCGATCAGGCCGCCCGCCGGGAGGCCGGCGAGGAGGAGGCGCAGGGGTTCGACGAGGATTACCTGCGTGCCCTGGAGTACGGCCTGCCGCCGACCGGCGGACTGGGCATGGGCATCGATCGCCTCGTTATGCTGGCCGCCGGTCAGGATGCCATCCGCGAGGTCATCCTCTACCCGATCCTCCGGCCGGGGGAAGGAGCGTGAACGTCTCGTGAGCCGCACCCCGCGCGGCTCCCTCGCGCTCGAGTGGTTCGTGGCCGGCCGGTACCTCTCCAGCCGGAAGGGACGCGGCTTCCTCTCGCTCATCACGCTCATCGCCATCGGGGGCGTCACGGTCGGCGTCATGGCCCTGCTGATCGTCATCGGCGTCATGAGCGGCCTGCAGCACGATCTGCAGCGCAAGATCCTGGGCTCCAACCCGCACGGCATCGTGCTCCAGATCGGCGAGGACGTGCGCATGGACGACTGGCAGCAAGTGCTGGAGCGCGTGCGCCGGGATCCCGCCGTCACCGTCGCGGAGCCCTTCATCTACACGGAGGTGGGCCTCAACGCCGGCGGAGACTACAGCGAGGGCGCGGTCCTGCGGGGCGTTCCGTCGGACTCGGCCGCGACCCGGATCGCGGGGCTCCGCAAGCACCTCGTGTCGGGCACCATGCCGTTCGGCAAGACCGACTCGGGTCATCCCGGGATCATCGTCGGCCGCCGGCTGGCCGACCGCCTCGGCCTGTACCCGGGCAAGTTGGTGACGGTGGTCTCGTTCCAGAACGCCAAGCTCACGGCGACCGGGTTCATGCCGCAGCTCCGGCGCTTCGAGGTCACGGGCATCTTCGAGACGGGCCTGTACCAGTACGACACCAAGTTCACCTACACCTCGCTCTCGGCCGCGCAGAACCTGCTCGGCATGGGCTCGTCCGTCACGGGCGTGGAGTTCAACGTCGCCGATCCGTGGCACGCCGACGTGGTCGCCGCTCGCCTGCAGAAGGAGCTGGACTACCCATACAAGGTCGACGACTGGCAGGACCAGAACGCCTCCCTGTTCTCGGCCCTCAAGCTCGAGAAGCTGGCCATGGCGGTGATCCTGCTCCTCATCGTCCTGGTGGCGGCGTTCAACATCGTCTCGACGCTCATCATGGTGGTCACGGACAAGACGAGGGAGATCGGAATCCTGCGCTCCATGGGGATCACGGGCCGCGGCATCCAGCGCATCTTCATGATGCAGGGGACGGTCATCGGCCTGGTGGGGACGGTGATCGGAGGGAGCCTGGGCGGCCTCCTCTCGTGGCTCGTGGCCCGCTACCAGTTCATCACCCTGCCGGGCGACGTGTACTTCGTGGACCACCTCCCGGTCGAGCTCACCCTCTGGGACGTGGGCCTCATCCTGGGCGCCTCGCTCCTCATCTCCTTCCTGGCCACTTTATATCCGGCGCGTCAGGCCGCCCGGCTCACGCCGGTCGAGGCCATCCGCCATGAGTGAGGGGACGGGGCGGCCGGGAACCCGGGCCGCGAAGCCGACCGGTTCCGTCGTCGAGGCCCGGGACCTCTACAGGACCTTCAGCGACGTCGAGGACCGCGAGATCCACGTGCTCCGGGGCCTCGACCTGACGCTCGCGCCCGGCGAGACTGTGGCGATCGTCGGACCCAGCGGGGCGGGAAAGTCGACCCTCCTGCACCTGCTTGGGGGGCTGGACCGACCCACCTCCGGCTCCATTGTCCTGCGAGGCCGACCCATCGAGGGTCTGCCGGATGAGGAGATGGCGGAGCTGCGGAATCAGTTCGTAGGATTCGTCTTCCAGTTCCACCACCTCCTGCGGGACTTCACGGCCCTCGAGAACGTCATGGTCCCCCAGCTCATCGCGGGCGCCAGCCGCGCGGCCGCGGCGGACCGTGCACGGGAGCTGCTCGGCCAGGTGGGTCTCGAGGAGCGCACGGGCCACCGGCCGGCCGAGCTCTCCGGCGGGGAACAGCAGCGCGTGGCGGTCGCCCGGGCACTGGCCAACGAACCTCCGCTCTTGCTGGCCGATGAGCCCTCGGGTAACCTGGACGTGTCCACGAGTGAACGCCTGCACGATCTCCTGTTCAGCCTCGTCGAGCGGCACGGGAGCGCGTTCGCGGTGGTGACCCACAACCGTCGTCTCGCCGAGCGCGCGTCCCACACGCTCGAGCTGGCGGATGGCAGGTTGCGCCCGGTGGACGGGGACGGCGGCTGAGGCCGGCCACTGCCGGCGGGGTCAGGGGGAGGAGGACGGGCGGATCCGCGGGGCCGCGCCTGCGTATCAACGGGCGGGAGCAGATGAGGGTGGGCGAGATCGCTTGGCCCCATTCTCCGGAGCGGGTCCTGAAGCGGAGACGGCATGCGCTGCGACAACTGCGGCGAGCGCGAGGCGGAGATCCACCTCACGCAGATCGTGGACAGTGAGCTCACCACGCTGCATCTGTGCAGCGAGTGCGCCGGAGAGAAGGGCGTGCCGATGCAGGTGGGCCTCGGATCGGCGCCCCTGACCGACTTCCTCGCCCAGATGGAGAAGGGCGCCGCCGACTCGGCGCTCGCCGTCGAGAGCGAGGCGTGCCCCTACTGCGGCACCACCGCGGCGGACTTTCGGCGCACGGGTCGCCTCGGCTGCTCCCAGTGCTGGGTCCACTTCGAGCCCAAGCTGCGTTCGCTCCTCCGCCGCATCCACGGATCCACGCAGCACGTCGGCAAGCTCTACCTCGGCGCGGGCGAAGAGGAGGTCGGCGTGGACGCCGACGCCCGGATCGGCACCCTGCGCCGGCGACTCGAGCGGGCCATCGAGCTCGAGGACTTCGAGACAGCCGCGGACCTTCGGGACCGCATCCACGAGCTGGAGTCGGTGGAGTGATGGAAGACGCCGACGCGGTTCGGGATCGCGGCATCGACTGGCTGGCCGGCGGCGGGCCCGATCACGAGGTCGTGCTCTCCACGCGTGTGCGGGTGGCGCGCAACCTCCAGGGATTTCCCTTCTCGATCCGGGCCGGCGTGGACGACCGCCGCCGTGTGCTCGCCCGGGTGCGGAGCGCGCTCGAGGGCGGAACGAGCCTCGTCGAGCCCGAGCTGCTCGAGATGGAGAGCCTCGACTCCGGTCAGCGCCGTCTCCTGCTCGAGCGCCACCTGGTCAGCCGCGACCTCATCGGCAACCCCGATGAGGTCGCACCGCCCGGCGCGGCGCTCGTCCTCGAGGGCCGGCGCGCCCTGGGTCTCATGATCAACGAGGAGGACCACCTCCGGGCCCAGACGCTGCTGAACGGCCTGCAGCTCGTGCAGGCCTGGCAGGAGGTGAGCCGCCTGGACGAGGAGCTCGGGGGACGTCTGCCGTACGCCTTCCATCACGAGTTCGGGTTCCTCACCTCCTGTCCGACCAACGTCGGCACGGGACTGCGGGCGTCCGTGCTCATCCACCTGCCCGGTCTCGTCCTCACCAAGGAGATCCGCAAGGTCCTGCAGGGCATTTCGCAGGTGGGCCTGACCTACCGGGGGCTGTACGGCGAAGGCTCCGAGGTCGTGGGGAATTTCTTCCAGATCTCCAACCAGACCACGCTGGGGAAGAGCGAGGAGGAGCTCATCGACCACCTGGCCCGGATCGTGGGCCAGGTGATTCAGTACGAGAAGCAGGCCCGGGCCATCCTGCTCCGCGAGGCCCCGACCGTGCTCGAAGACAAGGTGGGGCGCGCCTACGGCATCCTGAGCCACGCCTATACCCTGCCGTTCGACGAGATGATGAACCTGATCTCCGGCCTGCGGCTGGGCCTCACGCTGAAACTTCTCCGAACACCTCGGGTAGAGACGCTCAACAGGGTCATGATCTTCGGCCAGACCGCCCACCTCGAGCGCATGGCGGGTCGGTCGCTCGATGACGCGGACGCGGACGTGCACCGGGCCGCGTTCGTCCGAAGGGCCCTGGCGGAGGACGAGGAGGCCGCCCGGAGCGCGGGTCCCGAACGGGACCTTCCGGCGGGGACGGATGGCGACGATGAGCGGTGAGGCGGTCGGCTCGACACTTCCCTTGCTGAGGCCCGCATGAACTACAATTTCACGGACCGGGTGCGGAAGGTCCTCGCCATGGCGCGGGAGGAGGCCATCCGCCTGCAGCACGACTACGTCGGGACGGAGCACGTCCTCCTGGGACTCATCCGCGAGGGGGAGGGCGTGGCCGCGGCCGTGCTCACGAACCTGGCCGCGGACCTCGACGAGATCCAGCGGCTGGTCGAGCAGCACGTGCGCAAGGGCAAGTCGACGGCCACGATCGGCGAACTCCCCTATACGTCGCGGGCCAAGAAGGTCCTCGAGTACGCCATGGCCGAGGCCCGCGAGCTCAACCACAGCTACGTCGGGACCGAGCACCTGCTGCTCGGCCTCCTCCGGGAGGAGAAGGGGCTGGCGGCCAAGGTGCTGGGCGAGCTCGGCATCGGGCTCGAAGACGCGCGCTCCGAAACCCTGAAGCTCCTCGGTACCGAGATGCCCAGCTCAGGCTCCAGCAGTCCATCGTCGGGTGCGAATCCCGCCAAGGGGGAGAAGAAGTCCAAGACGCCGGCGCTGGACCACTTCTGCCGCGACCTCACGCAGCTCGCGGACGAGGGCAAGCTCGACCCGACCATCGGCCGCGAAGCCGAGATCGAGCGGGTGATGGAGGTCCTCTCCCGGCGAAAGAAGAACAACCCCGTGCTCATCGGGGAGCCGGGCGTCGGGAAGACGGCCATCGTGGAGGGCCTCGCCCAGCGCATCGTGCGCGGCGACGTTCCGGACAGCCTCAAGGACCACCGGGTCCTCGCGCTCGACATGGCCGCCGTGATCGCGGGTACCAAGTACCGCGGGCAGTTCGAGGAGCGCCTCAAGGCCATCGTGAACGAGATCTCCCAGAACGACGGGATCATCCTGTTCATCGACGAGCTCCACACGCTGGTCGGCGCGGGAGCCGCCGAGGGAGCCATCGATGCGTCCAACATGCTCAAGCCCGCCCTGGCGAGGGGAGAGCTCCAGTGCGTGGGCGCCTCGACCCTGAACGAGTATCGCAAGCACATTGAGAAGGACGGCGCGCTCGAGCGGCGCTTCCAGACCGTGATCGTCGAGGCGCCGACGGTCGACGAGACGATCGAGATCCTAAAGGGGCTCCGGAAGCACTACGAGGAGCACCACCGGGTGGTGATCCCCGACGAGTCGCTGGTGGCTTCGAGCCGGCTGTCCGAGCGCTACATCACCGACAGGTTCCTGCCCGACAAGGCCATCGACGTGGTCGACGAGGCCGGAGCGCGCGCGCGGCTCGGGGCGCAGGTGCCGCCTCCCGAGGTGCAGCAGCTCCAGGAGGAGGTCGACGCGCTGGCGGATCGCAAGGACGAGGCGATCCGGGACCAGGACTTCGAGCGAGCCGCCGAGCTGCGCGACCGCGAGAAGGAGATCCAGGAGGAGATCAAGCGACGCCGCGAGGAGTGGGAGAAGCAGCGGCGCGAGCATCGGCCCGTGGTGGACGAGGAGGATATCGCGTTCATCGTCTCCCGGTGGACGGGGATTCCCGTCATGCGCCTGCGCGAGACGGAGACCGAGAGACTCCTCCGCATGGAGGAGGAGCTGCACGAGACGGTCGTGGGCCAGGACGAGGCCATCAACGCGATCAGCCGGGCCATCCGCCGCAGCCGCGCCGGCCTCAAGGACCCGCGCCGCCCGATCGGCAGCTTCGTGTTCTGCGGCCCCACCGGGGTCGGGAAGACGGAGCTGGCGCGCTCGCTCGCGCGCTTCCTGTTCGCCGATGAGCAGGCGCTCATCCGCGTGGACATGTCCGAGTACATGGAGAAGTTCTCGGTCAGCCGCCTGATCGGGGCTCCCCCGGGTTACGTGGGTTACGAGGACAGCGGCGTCCTCACCAAGGCCGTGCGTCGCCGTCCTTACAGCGTGGTGCTGCTCGACGAGATCGAGAAGGCGCACCCGGACGTGTTCAACATCCTCCTCCAGGTGCTGGACGACGGGCAGCTCACGGACAACTACGGTCGGATCATCGACTTCAAGAACACCGTCATCATCATGACCTCGAACGTCGGAGCCCGGGACATCACCTCCACTTCCAGCCTCGGCTTCCACGCCGAGGAGGGGATGGGGTACGAGCGCATCAAGGAGCGCGTGCAGGAGGAGATCGAGCGCACCTTCGCCCCCGAGTTCCTCAACCGGCTCGACGAGGTGATCGTGTTCCATCCGCTCGACCGCGAGCAGATCGGCAAGATCGTCCACATCCAGCTCCGCGACGTCGAGAAGCGACTGGCCGAGGAGAAGCTGTCGCTGAAGCTCACCGACGCCGCGGTGCGGTTCCTGGTCGATCACGGCTACGACGAGAAGTTCGGTGCGCGGCCGCTGAAGCGGACGATCCAGCGCTACATCGAGGATCCGCTCTCGGAGAAGATCCTCATGGCCGAGTTCGCCCCTGGGGACGATATCCAGGTCGAGGTCTCGGAGGAGGACCCGGAGTTGCTGGCGTTCGGGGCCGCGTCCCCGTCATCGGCCACGTGATTCGGCGGCTCCTAGTCGCGATCCTCGCGGTCGCAGCCCTGGCCGGAGCGCCCCGGAGCCTCTTCGCTCAGCAGGACACGGCGGCGAGCAACGTCGTCGTCGACAGCATCATCGTCCATGGGAACCATCGGGTCAGCGACACCCGGGTCATCGAGCTCAGCCACCTTCGCAAGGGTGAGTCGGTCTCCTTTCCCACCATCCAGGGCGCGATCCATCGCCTGTACGCCTCGGGGCAGTTCTCCAACGTCTCGATCAGCGTGACCCCGGGCAGCCCGGCCATCTTCTTCATCGACGTCGTGGAGCGGCCCGTGGTGGCCGAATACGCCTTCGAGGGCCTGCAGCACGTGTCCCCCGGCACGGTCCGCGACACCGCCGGTCTCGTGAACGGCGAGCCGCTGGATCCGGCCAGGATCTCGCGTGCCGAGGAGATGCTCGGTCATCTGCTCTCCAAAGCGGGGTTTCCAAGGCCCCGCATCGACACGGCCATGGTCGTGGCTCCAGGCGGCTACCGCCTCGTGTTCAGGGTGGACGAGGGCCCCCGGCTGGCGATCACGAGCATCTCCTTCGAGGGCGATTCCTCCTTCAGCGACGCGCAGCTCCGGAGCGCGATGTCGACCGGCCAGGAGGGTTTCCTGTGGCTCCACACGGGAGAGTTCCGCCACGACGAGTTCGAGAAGGACCTGCGCGAGCGCCTCCCCGCCTTCTATGCCGAGCACGGCTACATCGACATGAGCGTCGCGGGCGACACGGTCATCGTGGACCCGCGCACCGGCAAGGGCCGCATCGTCGTCAAGGTGGACGAGGGTCCGCAGTACCGGCTGGCCGAGTTCGACGTGCACGGCAACCGGCGCTTCCCGACCGGAGCGCTCATGAGCCGCTTCCGGCCGGCCGACGCCACACCGCTCGACAGCCTGCCCAGAGACGAGCTGCCGCCGTTCGATCAGAGCGCCTTCAATGACGCCACCGGCAAGATCGGAGACCTGTACCGAAACACGGGCTACCTGCGGGCGGAGGTGCAGCCCTCCGTGCAGCGCATTCCCCCGTCCAGGTCCGGAGGGGCCCACCTGGTGAAGGCGGTGTGGAACATCACCGAGGGCGAGCCGGCCTACGTGCACAAGGTGACGATCACCGGCAACACCTACACCCACGATTACGTCATCCGGCAGCGGCTCGGCTTGCTCCCGGGAGACATCTACTCGCAGGAACGGCTGATCCAGAGCGTCAAGAACATCCAGTCGATGGGATTCTTCGAGGCGCTTCCGCCCCAGCAGGCCGTGAACATCCAGCCGCTGGACAACGGAGACGTCGACATCACGCTCAAGGTCAAGGAGAAGCAGACCGGGAACCTGAACTTCGGAGCGTCGGCGTCGGCCGTCACCGGGCTGGCCGGCTTCATCGGCTACGACCAGCCGAACCTGTTCGGGGAGGCCAAGAGCGGGCACTTCCGCTGGCTGTTCGGCGGGCGCACACAGGATCTGGAGCTCGGATACCAGGACCCATCCGTGAGGGGCTCCAGGTATTCGGCTTCGGTCCAGCTACGCCATTCGCGGGACATCTATACGACCTACAACCTGGGCCAGCGTCGCCAGACCGGAGGTTCGCTCGAGGTCGGCCTTCCGGTGCTGGGACTCCGGGGCACGCGCCTGTTCGCGGGCTACTCGCTGTTCCGGGACGAGACCCGGGACCTGCAGCTCGTGGGACTGACGCCGCAGCAGGCGAACATCCTGCTCAACGGTACTCGCAGCACGATCAGCCTCCGGCTGGTGCGGGACACGCGTCAGGGAGGCCTGTTCCCCGTGGCGGGCAGCCGCAACGAGATCGACGCCGCGTTCACCGGCGGGCCCCTCGGGGGCGCTGGCCGGTACGGCAAGTATACGGTGGAGAGCTCGTGGTTCGTGCCGGTCGCGGCAATCGGTGGCGGGCTCAACTCCCAGCCGATCCAGTTCACGGCCGGCCTCATCTTCCGGGGCGGGGTCATCCTCGGTGACAACCCCTTCTTCCGGGAGCGCTTCCTGATGGGAGGGGTGCAGGTCGGCGAGCAGCTGCGCGGCTACTCGGAGGGAACCGTCACACCCTACGGCCACGTGCCGCAGAACTCCACGAGCTTTGCGACCATCGACCGGGCCGGCGAGTCGTTCTTCGGCAGCACGGCACAGTTCGGCGTCAAGCTGTCCGGGAGCCTGTTCGCCAATGCCTTCGTGGACGCGGGCAACGTCTGGAAGTCCGCCGCGGACATCAACCCGACCGACCTGCTCGTGGGAGCGGGCGTGGGGGTGAGCCTCGTGACGCCCTTCGGACCGCTCGGGATCGACTACGCCTACGGCTTCGATCGACGTGACGTGCTCGGACGGCCGAATCCGGGCTGGAAGCTCCATTTCAAGTTCGGCCGCATCTTCTGAACTCGAATCCGACGACCTGAGGAGTACGTTCATGGAAGCAATGCATCGTGGACCGGCCCTGGCGCTGACCCTCGCTCTGGTCACCGTCGCTCCGCTCGCGGCGCAGTCCGGTGCCCCCGGGAAGGACTCCTCTTCGGCACCGCCTCCGGGGACCCAGTTCGTCTACATCAACTCCCAGCAGCTCCTGCAGGCCACGCCGGGCGCGGACAAGGCACAGCAGCAGTGGAACCAGGAGCTCGGTAAGTACCGCTCCGAGGTGCAGTCTCTCGCCGCCCAGGTCGACTCGCTCGATCAGGCCTACCAGCGCCAGGAAGCCATGCTCAGCGACGCTGCCAAGACGAGAAAACAGCAGGAGATCCAGCAGAAGCGGCAGCAGCTTCAGCAGCGCACCCAGCAGCTGGAGCAGCAAGCCTCCCAGCGCCAGCAGCAGCTCCTGCAGCCCATCCTGAACAAGGTGCGGGGCGTCATCGAGCAGATCCGCAAAGAGCGGGGCTACACCATGGTGTTCGACGCGGCCGGCTCGGGACTCCTGGCCGCCGATCCGAAGCTGGACATCACGAACATGGTGATTCAGCGCCTGAAGGCCAGCGGCGACGCCGCGACGGGCGACTCGACCGCGTCGGGTGGAAGCGGCGGGCGCTGAAGGCGGCCGCGTCCCGACTCGGTCCGGCTGGATGAAGGACCGCCGAGCACCCTGGCTCCGGAGGATCCTGTGAGCCGATACACGGTCGAGGAGCTGGCCGCCCGGGTCGACGGTCGAGTGGAGGGCGATCCTTCCGCGGTCGTGACGGCCATCGCGCCCGTGGACGAGGCGGGCCCCGGCGACCTCACCTTCGTGAGCGACCGGCGCTACCGGCGCGCGCTGGCATCCAGCCGTCCCACGGCCGTCCTCGTCCCGGACGACCTGACCACCGACGGAGCGACGTCGGCGACCCTGATCCGCGTCCGAGACCCCCACGTCGCCCTCGGGCGCCTTCTCCCGCTGTTCTTTCCCGATCGCGTGGAGGCCGCGTCCGTCCCCGGCGTGCATGCGACGGCCGTCCTCGGCCGTGACGTGGAGCTCGGCGAGAGCGTGAGGATCGGTCCCCACGCCGTCCTCGAGGCGGGGTGCCACGTGGGACGCGACACCGTCGTCGAAGCCCAGGTGCACGTCGGTTCCGGAGCGATGATCGGGGAGGCATGCCGACTGGGACAGGGATGCTCGGTCCTCGGGGCCGTCCGCATGGGGGACCGCGTCCACGTCCACCCGGGAGCGCGGCTGGGCACCGAAGGCTACGGATTCGGGGTGGACGGGGGCCGTCCGGTGAAGATCCCCCAGGTGGGCCAATGCCTCGTCGGGGACGACGTCGAGATCGGTGCCAACACCACGGTCGACCGGGGCGCCCTCGGCGACACGGTCATCGGCGCCGGGACCAAGATCGACAACCTGGTCCATATCGGACACAACGTCCGGATTGGAGAGAACTGCATGATCGTGGCGCAGGTGGGCGTGGCCGGCAGCGTGGAGATCGGGACGGGCGTCCAGCTGGCCGGCCAGGCCGGCATCGCGGGGCACCTCTCCATCGGTGACGGGGCGAGGATCGCGGCGCAGGCGGGCGTGATCGGCGATGTTCCTCCCGGCGCCACGTACTCCGGCTACCCCGCCCGCCCCCACCACGAAGCCATGCGTGCGAGCGCGGCGCTCTTCCGGCTTCCCGATCTCCTGCAGCGAATGCGCAGACTCGGAGAGGACCGCGGCACGGACTCGAAGGAGGCGGAGGACGCGTGAGCGCACTCGTGAGCCTGGCCGAGAACGGTCCTCAGAGGACCCTGGCCGGTTCGGTGATGAGGGAAGGGACCGGCCTTCACAGCGGCGGCCGTGTGCGGGCCGAGCTCCGGCCCGCCGCCGCCGACACGGGCATCGTGTTCCGACGCATGGATCTGGAGGGCTGTCCGGACCTCCAGGCCGACGTCGCCTCCGTGACGGGCGTGGAGTGGGAGACGGTCCTCGGCGAGGGTGAGTGTGCCGTGCGGACCGTCGAGCACGTGCTCGCCGCGCTCGCGGCGCTCCGGGTGGACGACGCCGAGATCCTCCTGGACGGCCCCGAGCCTCCCGCGCTGGACGGAAGCTCCAATCCGTGGTGCGAGGCGATCCGCCAGATCGGCCTCGTGGAGCTCGAGGCGACGTCGCGGGCGCTGGTGGTCGAGAGCCCGATCCAAGTCGTAGAGGACGACTCCCGTTACGCCGTGGTCCCGTACGACGGGTTCCGAGTCTCGGGCGAGATCGTGTTCGACCATCCCTCGATCGGCCGGCAGTTCGCCTCGGTGCTCGTCGATGCCGACGGATTCTGCGACGAGGTGGCCGCGGCGCGCACCTTCGGACTCGAGGCCTGGCGCGAGCCGCTCCAGAAGAAGGGACTGGCGATGGGCGCCAGCTACTCCAACACCATCGTCCTGACCGACGAGGGGTTGGCGGAGGAGTCCACACTGCGGTTCCCCGACGAGTTCGTCCGGCACAAGCTCATCGACCTCGTGGGAGATCTGGCCCTGATCGGCATGCGAATCCGGGGACACGTGCTGGCCCTGCGGCCCGGGCACAAGGGCAACGTGGCCCTGGCCCGGCGTCTTGCCCGGGAGGCCCGGAAAGCCCGTGAGCCGGGCCCGGTCCTCGACATCAACGAGATCCTCGAGTACATGCCCCACCGGTATCCCTTCCTGCTCGTGGACCGCATCCTGGAATTCGAGCCAGGCAAGCGCATCGTGGGGCTCAAGAATGTCACCATGAACGAGCCCTTCTTCCAGGGACACTATCCCGGACACCCCGTCATGCCCGGCGTGCTCATCGTCGAGGCGATGGCACAGGTCGGGGGTCTCCTGCTCATGAACGAGTTCGAGAGCCCGGAGGACAAGGTGGTCTACTTCATGTCGCTGGACGATGTGAAGTGGCGGAAGCCCGTGGTCCCGGGTGATCAGCTCGTGTTCGAGCTCGAGATGGTGCAGTTCCGGGGGAGTGTGTGCCGCATGCAGGGCGTCGGTCGGGTGGACGGACAGGTCGTGGCCGAAGGCAAGATGATGGCACGGGTCATGGATCGATGAGCGAGTCCCCCGTGGGGGTCGAGCCGGGCACGCGGCACTCCACGGCCGTCATCTCGCCGGAGGCCGAACTCGCCGAGTCGGTGGCGGTGGGCCCCTACGCCGTGATCGGTCCGGGCGTGCGGCTGGCCGAGCGCGTGCGGATCGGACCGCACGCCTACCTCGAGCGCGATACGCGAGTCGGGGAAGACACGCACATTCACGCCGGAGCCGTGCTCGGTACCGACCCCCAGGACATGAAGTACGACGGAGAGGCGTCAGTGCTCGAGGTCGGGAGTCGTACCACGATCCGGGAGTACGCCACCCTGAACCGTGGCACCGCGGCATCGGGGCGAACCAGCGTGGGCGACGACTGTCTGATCATGGCGTACGCCCACGTGGCGCACGATTGCCACCTGGGAGACCACGTCATCCTGGCCAACGCGGTGAACATGGGCGGCCACGTGGAGATCGGCGACTGGGCCATCGTGGGCGGCGTGACGGCGATCCACCAGTTCGTCCGCATCGGCCGCCACGCCTTCGTGGGCGGCGGCTCACGGGTGCCCCAGGACGTGGCTCCGTACGTGACCGTGGCGGGCAACCCTTGCGCGGCCTATGGGATCAACGCGGAGGGCCTGCGCCGGCGCGGGTTCGGACGGGAGACACTGGCGGCGCTCCGCCACGCCTACCGGGTGCTGTTCCGCTCCAATCGAAACGTGGGCGATGCGCTCGAAGCCCTCGAGTCGGAGGGCGGGCTCGGCGAGGAGGTCTCCGAGCTCATCGCGTTCATCCGCTCCAGCGAACGCGGCGTGACCACGTGACCCGGATACGGGCGGGCGTCGCGGGCGTCGGACGGCTCGGGCGCGAGCATGCCCGCATCCTGTCCGAGCTCGACGAGGTCCACCTCGCGGGCGTGCACGATGTGGACGGAGAGCGGGCCACTCGCGTCGCCGCACAGTTTGGCGTCCGCAGCTACCCGGACCTGACCGCGTTGCTCGACGACGTCCAGGCTCTGGTGGTGGCGGTGCCGACGGCCCTCCATCACGACGTGGCCCGGCGGGCCCTGGTCGCGGGTCGACACGTGCTGGTGGAGAAGCCCCTCACCCGGACGCTCGACGAGGCCGACGACCTGATCGCCCTCGCCGAACAGCGCGACCTGCGGCTCGCCGTCGGGCACGTGGAGCGCTTCAACGGGGCCATCCGCAGCAGCGAGCCCTACCTGCACGGGGCGCGCTTCGTCGAGTCTCTGCGCCTGGCTCCGTTCCAACCGCGGGGCACGGACGTCAACGTGGTCCTCGATCTGATGATCCACGACATCGACCTCGTCCTCGGCCTGGTGCGCTCCCCGGTCGAGAGCCTGCACGCGGTCGGCACGCCCGTGCTCACCGGCTCGGTGGACATCGCCAACGCCCGGCTCGTATTCGAGAACGGGACCGTGGCCGAGATCACGGCGAGCCGGGTGTCCGAGGAGCGGGTCAGGGTGCTGCGCCTCTTCCAGCCCGATGGCTACCTCAAGCTCGACCTGGCAGCCGGCCGGGGAGAGTTCCTCCGCAGGCGTGCCGGAATCGGTTCGCTGGAGGGGGGGAAGGGCGAGGTCCCGCTTCACGCGCTCTCCGAGCTGGTCGAGCGCATTCCCCTGCAGGGCGATGGCCGGGAGCCCCTGCGCCTGGAGCTCGAGGCCTTTCTGGCGGCGGTGCGGGGCGAGAGCTCGCCCGTCGTCTCGGCCCGGGAAGGTCGCGCCGCCCTCGAGGTGGCGTTTCGAATCGGTCGTTCCATACAACGGTTCGCCGATGTCGCTCTGGAAGCTTCGTGAGGAGAGAAAGAGGCTCGGTGGCTCCACGCGGCGGGGACCCGGGACCCGAACCCTGGTCTTCCTGCTCGTCCTGGTGCTGCTCCTGATCCTGTACCTCGGCAGCCTGGGATAGCCCGGGCCGTGCCCTCGGCCTCGATCCGAGGCCCCCGTCGCCGTCGGACGATCTTCCTCTCCGCCGGAGAGGTGTCCGGAGACGAGCACGGGTCGCGCCTCGCCAGGGAGCTGCGCTCGCGCGCCCCGGACCTGCGCCTGGTCGGGTTGGGCGGCAGCCTCATGGCCGATGCGGGCGTCGAGCTCCTCGCCGACCTGGACCTGCTGGCGGTGATGGGCGTGGCCGAGGTGCTCACGCGCCTCCCGCGGCTCCTCGGCCTGCGGCGGCGGGTGCGCCGCTTCCTGCTGCGCGAGGGCGTAGACCTCTTCCTGCCGATCGACTATCCCGGCTTCAACGTCCCGCTGGCGGGCTGGGCCCGGCGCCGTGGGTTGCCCGTGCTCTACTACATCGCTCCCCAGGTGTGGGCGTGGCGGCCGGGCCGGACCCGCCACCTGGCCCGGGCCACGGACCTGGTGTGCACGGTCCTGCCGTTCGAGAGGGACTTCCTAGAGCGCTACGGCGTCCGGGCCCGCTTCGTGGGCCATCCCCTCCTGGACGTGGCGCGCGCGAGGTCGCAGCGCCCCCGGCCCCGGGGGGCTCCGCCGACGCTGGGTCTGTTTCCGGGCTCCCGGGTCCAGGAGGTGCGGCGGATGCTCCCCTTGTTCCTGGAGACGGCCGGCCGGTTGGTACTCCACGCCTCCGGACTCCGGGTCCTGGTGGCGCGTGCGCACGATTTGCCGGACGCGGCATTCGAGCCCGCGGATGCGTCGAGCGTCCTGCCGGCCGAGGAGGTGCTGAACCGGGCCACCGTGGCGCTCACCAAGTCCGGCACGATCACCCTCCAGCTCGCCCTGGCCGGCGTGCCCATGGTCGTGGCACACCGCGTGAACCCGCTCACCTACGCGATCGCCCGGCGGCTTGTGACCGTCGATCACCTGGCGCTGGTGAACCTGGTCCTGGGAGAGCGTCTGGTGCCCGAGCTCGTGCAGGACGAGGCGGAGCCCGGTCGGCTGGTCCGGACCCTCCTCCCCCTGCTCGATCCGCACAACGAGGAGCGCGCGCGCATGCTGGACGGCCTCGCCAGGGTCCGCGATCGTCTGGGCGAGCCGGGCGGCTCGGCGCGCGTGGCGGAGGCCGCCTTCGAGCTCATGGACGGGCGTCGGCCATGAAGCTCTCGCCGACCGTGGTGGCTCCGGCGGTGGGACTCGTGGCCCGGTTCCTGTGCGGGTCGTGGCGCTTCCGGGACGAGGCCAGCGGCCGGACCCTGCGCGGTCCCCAGCCGCTGCGGCCGGCCCTGTACGCCCTGTGGCACGAGCACCTGCTGCCTCTGGCGTACCTGCACCGCGGGCAGGGAGCGGTGGCCCTGGTCAGCCGGCACCGGGACGGCGAGATCCTGGCCCGCGTCCTCACCGGACTCGGCTACGACGTCGCGCGCGGCTCCACGACGCGCGGGGGCGCCGCCGCCTACCGGGCGCTGGTCCGGGCCGGGAGAGAAGGCCGGCCGTTGGCGGTGACGCCCGACGGGCCGAGGGGCCCGCGACGCCGGGCCGACCCGGGCGCCGTTCGGGCCGCCGCGGCCGCCGGAGTCCCGATCGTACCCGCGGCCGCCGCAGCCGAGCGCGGGTGGAGGCTGCGGAGCTGGGACCGGTTCCTGGTGCCGGCCCCGGGCACGCGGGTGTGGGTGGCTCACGGCGAGGCGCTGGACCCGGGGGCGACCGATGCGCTCGGGCGTCTCGAGGAGGCCCTGGAAGCCCTCTCGGAGCGGTGCCTGATCGCTGCGGGCCGTGCGGCCCCCGGGTCCGCGCAGGACCATGGGGTCTGAGCGCCGCGACGTGCGCAGCGCGGCCGAACGTCGCGCTCGGCGAGCGTGGCGGGAGGGATCCGGGTCGTGGCTCCGGGCGGCCGGCGTCCTGTACGGGACGGCGACCCACGCGTGGAGCTTCGCGTACGAGGTGGGGCTGCTGCGGCCGCGCCAGCCGGCCCTGCCGACGATCTCGGTCGGGGGCGTCACCGTCGGCGGGAGCGGCAAGACGCCGGTCGCCGCGGAGGTCGCGCGGATGGTGACGGCGGCGGGCCATCGTCCGATCGTCGTCACCCGCGGCTTCCCCGACGAGCTGGCCCTGCACGCGCGGATGAGCCGGGGGTGGCCGGTGGTCGGGCATCCCGACCGACGGCTGGCCGTCGCGGAGGCCGCCCGATCGGCCGAGGTGGCCGTGCTCGATGACGGCTTCCAGCACCGACGATTGGCTCGGGACCTCGACCTCGTCCTGCTCGACGCGGACGTGGTCGGCCGCGTCCCGTGGCGTCTCCTCCCATCCGGGCCGTTTCGGGAGCCCCCGTCCGCCCTCGGCCGTGCGGACGCGATCGTGGTGACGCGTCGCTCCCTCGGGGCGGCCGCCGGGCGGGCGCTGGCGGCGTGGGCCCGGCGTCACACGGACGTCCCGCTCATCGCCCGGTGCGCGCTCGAGCCGGGGGAGCTGCGCTGCGTGGCTCGGGCGGCGCATGGGCGCGAGCCGGACGCCGGGGCCGGCCCCCGGGTGGCCGTGGCGGGGATCATGAAGCCCGAGGCCTTCCTGGCCGCCGTGCGGGCGCGGGGACTCGACCCCGAGCTCGAAGTCATCCTGCCCGACCACGGCACGCTCCCGCGCGAGCTGGTCGGCGAGATCGTGGAGGCGGCACGGGACTCCGGAGTCGTCACCACCGGCAAGGACCTCGCCCGGCTGTCGCCGGCCCTTCCCGCCGGGCTCCCTCTGTGGTGCCTGGAGGAGCGGTTGACGTGGGAGGAGGGGGTCGACGAGCTTCGTCAGCGCATCGAAGCGGTCTGCGCCGGAAGGCGCGCCGCACCCAATCAGCGACGGGGAACGGGGTGAGCGACGTGGAGGTCCTGGAGACGGACGTGCTCGTGGTGGGTAGCGGCATCGCCGGCCTCACCTTCGCGCTCAAGGCGGCCGAGGAAGCCGAAGTCCTCCTCCTCACCAAGAAGGGGAGGGTGGAGACGAACACGAATTACGCTCAGGGCGGGGTGGCAGCGGCGGTCGCCCCCGACGACTCGCCGGCCCTCCACCGGCGCGACACGCTGCTGGCCGGGGCTGGCCTGTGCCACGCGCGTGCGGTCGAGGAACTCGTCCGCGAGGGACCGGACCGCGTGCACGAGCTGGCGGACTGGGGGGTTCGATTCTCCCGCGATCACGGCAGCTTCGCGCTGGGGCGGGAAGCGGGCCACAGCCGCCGTCGCATCCTCCACGCCGCCGACCTCACCGGCCACGAGATCGAGCGCGCCCTCCTGGCGGCGGTGGCGGATCACGCCAGGATCCAGGTGCTCGAGGACCACTTCGTGTGGGAGCTGCGGACCGGGCTCGATCCCGGGAGCTGGCGATCCCGTTGCACGGGCGCCCTCACCCTGGACGTGGACGGCGGGAGCTTCCGGGCCATAGACGCCCGCGCCGTCCTCCTGGCCACCGGGGGCTCCGGCCGGCTGTACCGCCACACCACGAATCCGCCCATCGCCACCGGCGACGGGCTCGCTCTCGGCTACGAAGCCGGCGCCGCGGTGGCCAACCTGGAGTTCGTGCAGTTCCATCCCACGGCGATGTATCCGGCCGGCTCCCAGGCCTTCCTGGTTTCCGAGGCGGTGCGGGGAGAGGGTGCGGTACTGCGCACGAGGGATGGGAGGGACTTCCTGAAGGGCATCCACCCCTCGGGCTCCCTGGCGCCGCGGGACGTGGTGGCCCGGGCCATCGACGACGAGCTCCGCCGCAGCGGGGAGCCGTACGTCGTGCTCGACGTCTCGTCCGTCTCGGCCGCGCGGGTGAACGAGCGCTTTCCCACCATCGCCGCAGCCTGTGCCGAACGGGGCATCGAGCTACCGGCACAGCCGATCCCGGTGGTGCCGGCCGCCCATTACCAGTGCGGCGGCCTGCTGACCGACTGGGACGGGCGCACGTCGCTGCGTGGTCTGTTCGCGGCCGGGGAAGTCGCCTGCACGGGCGTTCACGGAGCCAACCGCCTGGCCTCCAACTCTCTCCTCGAGGCCGTCGTCTACGCCCATAGGGCCGCCCGCCGCACCCTTCAGGAGCTGCACGACCTCGAGATCGTGCCCTCCTCGGCCACGGTGGTCCCATCGCTCGACGACGCCGGCGCCGATCCCGATGAAGTGGAGAATCGGCTCCGGGATCTCATGTGGGAGAAGGTGGGGATCGTCCGTTCGGACGAGCGCCTGGCCTCGGCCCGCGAGGAGGTCTCCCGCCTGACCGCCACGCCGCTGCGGCACGGTGGGGACGGCCCCGGCGCGATGCGCGCCCGGGAAGTGGCCTTCATGACGCGCCTCGCATCCCTGGTGGTGCGCTGCGCGCTCCGGCGGAGGGAGAGCCGGGGCCTCCACTACACGGAGAGCCACCCCCACCGCGACAGCGAGCGCTACTTGCGCGACACGGTCCTCGCGGCGTGAAGCTCGTGGTGGCCGTAGTGGGCTCGCCGGGACACCCGGACGTGACCGCGGCCATCGCGGACTACGAGTCGCGCACCCGCCACTACTTCGATCTCGAGGTGGTCGAGCTCCCCGCCGGCCCGGGCTCCCTGCCCGCCGCGGAGCGCATGGAGCGGGAGGCGGAGGCGCTCCGTCGCCGCGTCCCGGCGGAACTGGAGCGCTTCGTCCTCACCCGGCGCGGCAAGGGCCTCACCTCGGCCGGTCTGGCGCGTTACCTGGGCGACCGAGCGGCGCACGGGGCGGCGGGCGCCGCCTTCGTCGTGGGCGGCAGCTTCGGCCTGGCGCCCTCGTATGTGGTCGAGGCGGACCACCGGCTGGCCCTCTCGGCCATGACTCTGCCCCACGGGCTGGCGCGGCTCGTGCTCGTGGAGCAACTGTACCGGGCCGGCACGATCCTGAGGGGCGAGCCCTACCACAAGGGAGGGTGAGATCGACGAGCGGGGCGGAGGTGGGGTGGGCACGACGCGATCGGGACGCAGCGAGGGCGGCCCCTGGTTCCGAGACTGGTTCGGGGCCGAGTATCTGGCCCTCTACCCCCATCGGGATCAGGAGGAAGCCAGGCGAGCCGTCGAGCTGCTGGTGGACGCCCTGAGGCCCGAGCCCGGGGCACGCGTCCTGGACCTCGCCTGCGGGGCGGGACGGCACCAGGGACCGCTGGTCGAGGCCGGCCTGCGCCCGGTGGGCCTCGACCTGTCCGCGGACCTCCTGCACCGCGCCGCCTCGCGGACGGGCGCTCGGGGCCGCCTCGTCCGGGGTGACATGCGGCGGCTCCCCTTCGGAAGCGGGACGTTCGGGGCGGTGGCCAGCTTCTTCACGTCCTTCGGCTACTTCGCGACGGTTGGCGAGGACATCCAGGTGCTGGAGGAGGTACGGCGCGTCCTGCTGCCGAGCGGAGGATTCCTGCTGGACTTCCTGAACGCGCGTCACGTGCGGGACACCCTGGTGCCGGTGGATCGCCGCCGGGTCGGAGATCGCCTCGTGATCCAGCGGCGGCGGATCGAGGCGAGCACCGTGGTCAAGGAGATCGAGATTCACCACGAGGATCCGGGGATGAAGGACGAGATGTTCGAGGAGCGGGTCCGCCTGTACGAGTCGGCCGAGCTCGAGACGCTCCTCCGGAGCGCCGGGCTCCGCGTGGAGTCCCGGTTCGGGGGCTACGACAGACAGCCGTCGGGGCCGGACTCGGAGAGGACCCTGCTGGCCGGAAGAGCGGCCTGATGGCGGCTCTCGGGTTCGCGGCCCGGGCGCTGGCCGCCGCCGGCACCCCGGCCGGGGACATGCTCCGCGAAACGGGCCCGGTCCACGCCCTCCTGCCGGGGTTCCCGGCCGGGGCGGAGGGCGTCCTGCGGCGTGGGGGCGGCGGTTCACCGGCCCGACTGGCCGCTTCGGCATTTCGGACGACCCGAGCCGCCGACGCCGACAAGCTGGACGGAATACTGCACGGAGGCGGAGTCCTCGTATCGACGGGCCAGCAGCCGGACCTGTTCGGCGGGCCGCTCTACGTCCTCTACAAGGCCCTTGGAGCCTGTGTCGTGGCCGCCGCGATCGAGGAGACCCACGGCGTTCCCGCGCTCCCCATGTTCTGGGTGGCCTCGGACGACCACGACTGGGACGAGGTGGGACGGGTCGACGTCCTGGACGCCGACGGGCAATCCCGGCAGGTCACGCTCGAGCCGCCCCCGGGGCGTTCGGACCGTTCGGTGGGGGTCACGCGGGTGCCCGACGGCATCACAGACCGCATCGATGAGCTCTGCCAATATATTCCCACATCAGACTTTAGTAAGGATTACCTGGACCTTCTTCGAGGAGCGTACGTCCCCTCCAGGACCCTGGGGGAGGCGTTCACCGAGCTCCTGTCCGGTCTCCTGGCCGACCGGGGCCTCGTGTTCCTCGACTCGGGGGCGAAAGCGGTTCGCTCCGCGGCCGCGCCGCTGTACGCGAGGGTGGTGCAGGAGCGGACGCGGGTGGCCGAGGCGCTGGCGGAGGGGGAAGCCGCGGTGGAGGCGGCGGGCTACGAGGCGCAGCTCCACCGCCGAGCCGGCGGCATTCCGCTGTTCCTGGACACGAGCGCGGGACGCATGAGGCTCCTGGCGGACGGAGAGGGCATCCGGGAGGGCCCGCGCGGCTCCCTCCGCAGCGAGGCCGAGGTGCTGGCGACCCTCGAGTCGGACCCGGATCGCTTCAGCCCCAACGTCGCGCTGCGGCCGGTGCTGGAATCGTGGCTCCTTCCCGTCGCGGCGACCATCCTCGGACCGTCCGAGCTCGCCTATTGGGCCGAGCTCCCCCCCTGTTCGAGTGGGCGGAGACGCCCCTGCCGGTCGCGCGGCCCCGCCCTTCCTGGAACGTGGTCGAGTCGAAAGTCCGCAAGGTCCTCGACAAGCTGGACGTGGAGCCGGAGGCGTTCGCCGACGGCGGCCGCGCTCTGGCGGACCGCGTGGCCGAAGAGGGCCTCCCCGCGCCCGTGCGGGCCGCCCTCGACGAGGCCCGCCAGGACGTGGGGGCCGCCTTCGGAGCGCTCGAGGAGGCGGTGGAGGCGGAGCTTCCGGGGGTGCGGGCCTCCGTGGGGGCCGCCCGCCATTCCGCGTTCTCGGCGCTCGAAGAGCTGCAGCGGGCGGTTCTGGGCCGGGTTCGGGAGAGGCAGTCCGTGCTCGTCGAGCAGATCCACAAGGCGGCCCGCCATCTGTATCCGGACGGCAAGCCCCAGGAGCGTGTGGTCAGCCCCTTCTACTTCCTGGTGCGCTACGGCTCCGCTTTCCTGTCCGCGGTGGGGGAGGCGGCCGACGAGTGGGCCCGCGAGGGGCCGGGCGGCGTTGCCGGTCCGGGGGAAGCCCGGTAGAATCGGACACGCCGCCGGACATCCGGCCGCCTGTCGCGCATGCACCGGAGCCTCCCGATGTTCGTTTGGGCCCTCGTCATCATCGTGGTCCTCCTCATCCCGATCCTCGCGATCGTGCTCGACTCCCAGATCGGGAAGGCGATGGCGGAGCGCCTCTCCAGCGGCCGCGTGCCCGACGACGTACAGGCCCGGCTCGAATCGCTGGAGGGCGAGGTCCGCTACCTGACGGCGACCGTCGAAGAGCTCCGAGAGGAGACGGAGTTCGTGCGCTCGCTCGTCGAGGGCTCCCCCGGGCGCTCCGACGCGCCGCGCCTGGGATCGCGGCCGTCCGACGAGGGGACGCCGCCCACCGGTGAGTGACCCGAGGCCGTGACGGCGACCGGAGACCCGGAAACCGGCGGCGACCTCTCGTCCGCGAGGCCCGCGGGTCCGGCTTCGTCCTCGGCCGGGGCAGCGCGCTCCACGGCCCGTTCCGCCGTCTCGGTGGCGGGTGGCATCCTCGTCAGCCGGATCTCCGGCTTCGGCCGCGACATGGCCATTGCGGCGTTCTTCGGGACCGGGGTGGCAGCCGCGGCCTACAGCGCGGCCCTGCGGATCCCGAACACGCTGAGGAACCTCCTCGGCGAGGGCACCCTGTCGGCCTCGTTCGTGCCCGTATACAGCGCCATGCTCGAGCAGGACCCGGAGGCGGCGGACCGGCTGGCCCGCAACGTCCTCGGGGTGGTGCTGGGGGTCGCGGCGCTCCTGGCCGCCGCCGGTGTCCTGCTGGCGCCGTGGCTCACCCGGCTCCTGGTGCCGGGCTCGGGCTGGACGGCGGCCGACACGCGGCTCACGACGTCCCTGGTGCGCATCCTGTTTCCGATGGCTGGCGTCATGATCATCGGGGCCTGGGCGCTGGGGGTTCTCAACAGCCATCGGCACTTCTTCCTGCCCTTCGTGGCGCCGGTGGCGTGGAACCTCTCGCAGATCGGCGGCCTCCTCCTGGGGAGCTGGCTCGGCTGGGGCTCTCTGGTGCACGTCCTCGCGTGGTCGACTCTGGTGGGCAGCGGCCTCCAGGTCGGCGTCCAGCTCCCGGAGACCGTGCGCCTGGCGGGGAAGCTGAGGCCTCGCTTCCAGCCATCGTGGGGGCCGCTTCGGCGCGTGGTGGTCAACGCGGGGCCCGTGATCGCCAGCCAGGGCGTCTTCCAGATCTCCAGCCTGGTGGACCTCGTTCTGGCCAGCTTCGTGGCGCCGGCCGGCCTGGCCGGCATCTACTACGCTCAGCGGCTGGCCTACCTCCCGCTCAGCCTGGTCGGGACGTCCGTGGCCACGGCGTCCCTGCCGGAGATGTCGCGGGACACCCGCTCGCACGCCCTGCGCAGGCGCCTGCGGGTGGGCTTCCTCCAGGTGCTCTACCTCACGCTGCCCGCCTCGGTGGCTTTCCTGCTGTTCGGGGACCTGATGGTCCGGCTCCTGTTCGAGCGCCACGCGTTCGGAGCCTCGAGCGCCGCCCTCGTCACCGGCATCCTGATCGCCTTCGCCGTCGGGCTGGTGGCCACGAGCTCCATCAAGCTGTACGCGAGCGGCTTCTATGCGCTCCAGGACACGCGCACGCCCATGCGGATCGCGATCCTGTCCATGTCGATCGGGATCGCGCTCGGGGCCGGGCTCCTGTTTCTGTTCCGCGGGCGAGGCTGGGGACCGCTCTCGGTGACGGGGCTCATCCTGGGGGGCTCGGCCGGCGCGTGGCTCAACATGGCCCTCCTGTGGAGCGGGCTGCGCCGCAAACTGGGTCCGATCTTCGAGCCACCCGTCCTCACGATCGTCGGACGCATCGTTCTCGGCGTTCTGGTGGGAGCCGGGGTCGGAGTCGGGGTCCGTCACCTGCTGGAGGGCCGCCTGCCCGCCCCGGGGCTCGTCGGGCAGATCCTCGTGCTGGCCGGAACGCTCGGTGCGGCGGGGGTATCATATGCCGCGATCGCTGGAAAGCCGCCCCGAGGCAACGCCGGAGCCCATGCCCGCCCAGGAGATGGAGCATCCTGACGCCCTGCGCGCGCAGGCCGCCGGCCTGCCGACGCGTCCGGGCGTCTACCTGTTCCGGGACGAGGCCGGCGAGATCCTCTACGTGGGCAAGGCCAAGTCCCTCCGGTCCCGCGTACGGAGCTACTTCGCCCGCGACGCCGGCCGCTCGCTCAAGATCCGCGAGCTGGTGCGTCGGTCCCGCCGCATCGAGACCATCGTCCTCGATTCCGAAGCCGAGGCGCTCCTCCTCGAGTGGAATCTCATCAAGGAGCACGCGCCCCACTTCAACGTCCGGCTCCGGGACGACAAGAGCTACCCGTACATCAAGGTCACCGTGGGAGAGCCGTTCCCGCGGGTGTTCGTCACCCGCCGGCTCCAGCGGGACGGCTCCCGCTACTTCGGCCCCTTCACCGACGTGGGGCCGATGCGCAGCGCCCTGCGCACGATCAAGAAGGTGTACCACGTTCGGAGCTGCCGCTACGACATGCCTCGGGAGATGCCCGAGCGGCCATGCCTGGACTACCACATCGGCCGCTGCAAGGCCCCATGCGCCGGCTACCAGACGCAGGCCGAGTACCGGGCCATGATCGACGAGATCGTCGATGTCCTGTCGGGCCACACCTCCCCGGTGAAGAAGGCGGTGCGGGAGCGCATGGAAGAGGCGTCCGGTCGGCTCGAGTTCGAGCGAGCTGCCGAGCTCCGCGACGTCCTCTCGGGCCTCCGGGCGCTGGAGCGCCGCCGGACGGCCGTCGACTTCCGGGGCGGCGACCGGGACGTGCTGGGCGTAGGCCGGGAGGGAGCCACGGCGTGCGGCGTGCTGCTGCGCGTACGGGAGGGCCGGCTGCTGGGCCGGGAGATCCACTTCCTGCGCAACGTGGAGTCGGAGGAGCTGCCCGCGCTGGTCGAGGCGCTCGTCAAGGGCTTCTATCTCCGCCGCGAGGACCTGCCCGGCAGCCTCCTGGTGCCGGCCACCTTCGAGGACCTCGAGCTGGTCGAGGAGTACCTGTCTTTGCGCCGCGACGGGCCGTTCGAGATCCGGGTCCCGCAGCGGGGGACGAGCCGACGCCTGGTGGAGCTCGCCGCCCAGAACGCGGGCCACGTGCTCGGCCAGGAATCCGGCCGGCCGCGGCCGACGTCCCGGCCGGACGCTGGCCGGGACGCCGGAGAGGGAAGGGCGGCTCCGGCCCCGGCGCGAGCCCTCCAGAAAGCTCTCGATCTCCCGGCGCCGCCGCGGGCGCTCCTGTGCTTCGACGTCTCCACTCTGCAGGGCTCCGACTCCGTGGGGAGCGCCGTGTGGCTCCAGGATGGCCGCGCGCGAAAGCAGGAGTACCGGCGCTTCCGCATCCGCGAGTTCCACGACGACCTGCCCGACGACTACGCGATGATGCAGGAAGTCGTGGGCCGCTATTTCGAGCGACGCGTCCGGGAGGGAAAGGAGCTCCCGGACCTGGTGGTCATCGACGGCGGGAAGGGGCAGCTCGGCGCTGCCCGGCAGGCCATGGAAGCCGCTGGCGTCTCCGACCTCCCGGTGGTGGCGCTCGCCAAGCGCGAGGAGGAAGTCTTCCGCCCCGACGTGGGCGAGCCCTTGCGCCTCGAGCGCCGCAGCCCCGCGTTGCACTGGCTGCAGCGGGTGCGGGACGAGGCACACCGCTTCGCGCTGACCTACAACCGTACCCTGCGCCGCCGACGTACCCTGCGCTCGCGGCTCTCCGAGATCCCGGGGGTCGGCCCGGCGCGCGAGCAGGAGCTGCTCCGCCGTTTCGGGAGCGTCGACGCCGTGAGGGCGGCATCGGCTGAAGCGCTGGCCGCCACTCCGGGCATCGGGGAGCGTCTGGCGCGGCGTATCCTGACCGAGCTGGAAGCCGGCCGGGAGGAGCCGGTCGGGCCGTGACGGGAGGACCGCGGGTCGGGGTCGACCACCGGGCCGCGCCGCCCCACGCGGGGCTGTGCGGCGCCTGCGGGCACGCCCGCAAGGTCGTGAGCGACCGCGGGTCCACCTTCCTCCGGTGCCGACGAGCCGACGGCGACCGGCGCTTCCCCCGCTATCCCCGTCTGCCCGTCCTCCGGTGTGCCGGGTTCGAAGCCGCCCCCGGACGGAGCGGGCCACTGGGGGGAGATGCGACCGGCGTGCACGGCGAGGCTCGATGAAGGTCCGCACCCGCTTCGCGCCAAGCCCGACCGGAGACCTGCACCTGGGGAACGCGCGCGTCGCGGTCCTCAACTGGGCCTTCGCCCGTCACCACGAGGGCGCCTTCGTGCTGCGTTTCGAGGACACCGACGTGGATCGGGAGGTGCGGGGCGCCGGCCGGGCCATCCTCGAGGGCCTCGACTGGCTCGGCCTGGACCGGGACGAAGGCCCGGTGCGCGGCGGTCCGCACGGGCCGTACCGCCAGAGCCAACGCCTCGCCGTCTACCGGGAACAGGCGGCCCGCCTGGCCTCCGCGGGCACCGCCTATCCCTGCTTCTGCTCGCCGGAGGAGCTCGAGGAGAGACGCCGGGCCGCGCTCGAGTCCGGGCACTCACCCCGCTACGACGGCCGGTGCAGGGAGCTGGATCCGGCGGCCCGCGAGGCCCTGCGCGCCGAGGGCCGGGTGCCCAGCCTCCGGTTCGCGGTGGTGCCCGGGCCCGTAGTCTTTCGGGACCGGATCCGCGGCGAGATCGTCATCGATGCCGTGGAGTTCGGAGACTTCGTGATTCTCCGCGCCGATGGGCGCCCCACCTACAACTTCGCCGTTGTGGTGGACGACATCGCCATGGACATCACGCACGTGATCCGGGGGGCCGGGCACCTTCCCAATACGCCCCGGCAATGGCTCCTGTACGAGGCCCTCGGGGCGGCCGCCCCCGAGTTCGTGCACGTGCCCCTGGTGCTGGGCGAGGACAGCAAGCCCCTCTCCAAGCGAACGGGGGCGCCCGGACTGGGACGTTACCGCGACGAGGGTTACGACGCGGACGCGGTGGTGAACTACCTGTCCCTCCTGTCGTGGTCGAGCCCATCGGGCGACGAGGTGCTGAGTCGAGGCCGGATCGTGGAGGAGATCGACCTGGACCGCCTCGGCGCCTCGGACGTCACGGTCGATTCGGGCAAGCTGGAGTGGCTTTCGGGCCAGCACCTGCGCCGGGAGGACCCGCGACGCCTCGCCATGCGGCTGGCGCCGTTCGCGGCCCGGCGGGGGCTCGTGCTCTCCGAGCGGGACCTCATCGCCGGTGCCACCGTCCTGGCGGAGCGGATGCACACCGTGTCGGGCGGCGCCGACGAGCTCGCGGCCCTCATCGAGCCCCCGGCCAGGAGCGAGGCGGCGCGGGAGGCCCTGGCCTCCGACGACGCTCCGGCCGCGCTGCGCTCCGCCCTCGAAGCGTGGCGCGAGTGCACGGCGTGGGAGCGCGAGTCGGTCGGCGCGGCGTTGAACGAGGCGCGCGGGGGGGTGGAAGCGAGCGGCGCCCGCTTCTACCATCCGTTGCGGGCCGCGCTCACCGGAGCCCTGGAGGGGCCGGACCTGGCGGACGTTGCCTGGGTGCTCGGGCGCGATCGAGTGCTCGAACGCCTCGAGAACGCACTCGAGGAGCAGACCGACGATCAACCTTGACGAAGGGACGAGTGGCATGGGACCGGTGAGGCTGGAGTGCGGCGCGTGTGGCCGGGTGGAGCCGTTCGAGGCCGGCGCCACCGTGTGCGGGGCGTGCGGAAAGCCTCTGCTCGCGCGCTACGACACGGACGCCCTCGATGGGGGCGAGTTGCGGCGGGCGTGGGCGGAGAGACGCGGTACCGGGATGTGGCGTTTCCGTGAACTCCTGCCCCTTCGGGTGGACGAGGCCCCGGTCACGCTGGGGGAGGGAGACACGCCCCTGATTCGAACCCGGGAACTGGGCCCGGAGCTCGGCCTCGACCTGCGCGTCAAGGACGAGACCCGCAATCCTACGGGCAGCTTCAAGGACCGGGGCCTGTCGGCCGCCGTGACGCGTGCGGCCCTGGACGGTCAGCCCGGCTTCGTGGTTCCGAGCGCGGGGAACGCGGCGGCCGCCCTGTCGGCCTTCGCGGCGCGGGCCGGTCTCCCCGCCCGGGTGTACCTGCCGGCCGACACGCCCGAGGGTGTGCGGCGGCGCTGCCGGCACTACGGCGCCGAAGTCGAGGAAGTCGACGGCCTCATCACGGACTGCGGACGGGAGGCGGCCGCCTATGCGCGCGAGACCGGGGCGTTCTCCGTGTCCACGCTCCACGAGCCGTACCGACTCGAGGGCAAAAAGACGATGATGCTCGAGATCGTCGAGGCCGTCGGCTGGAGGGCCCCCGATGCCATCGTGTATCCCACCGGCGGGGGCACCGGGCTCATCGGGTCATGGAAGGTACTCGGAGAGCTGGTGGCCGCGGGCGTGCTGGAGGAGGCGCCGACCCGCATGTACGCCGTCCAGAGCGAGGGTTGTGCACCCATGGTCCGTGCCTGGCAGGAGGGTCTCGAGGAGGCCCCGGAGTGGGAGACCGCCAGTACGGTGGCGTACGGGTTGCGCGTGCCGCGGGCCCTGGGCGACTTCCTGATCCTCCGGGCGATCCGCGAGACGGGCGGTGCCGCGATCGCCGTCTCCGACGAAGCGATGCAGGCAGCGGCCGACGAGCTGGGATCTCGAGAAGGCATCGACGCCGCCATCGAGGGCGGCGCCACCCTGGCCGCGGCCCGGGCGCTGCGCGAGGCCGGCGAGCTCGAGGCCGGCGAGACGGTGGTCCTGTTCAACACCGGCAGCCAGCTGGCCTACTGACCTCCGGGGGCGGGAAGCACGTGACCGAGACCGAGAAGCGGGCCGGGTCCGAGGTGGCCGGCGGTCGGCACGCCGTATTCGATCCCTTCGCCGGCATCAGCGGTGACATGATCCTCGGGGCCTGGATCGACCTCGGGCTCGAACCGGAGTGGCTCGAAGACCTGGCGGATCGCCTCGATCTGCGGATGGATCGGCTCGAGGCTCGCCGGGTGATGCGGGCCGGGATCTCGTGCACCCGCGTGGTGGTGGAGCCGGCCGGGGGCGAGTCGGGCGATCACGGGCGAAGCTGGTCCGAGATCCGTGTCCTGCTCGAGAGAGCCCGCCTGGACGAGGCGGCGCGGCCCATGGCGCTCGGGGCGTTCGCCCGGCTCGCGGAGGCCGAAGCGCGCGTGCACGGCGTGGCGTCCGAGGAGGTGCACTTTCACGAGGTCGGGGCGGTGGACGCCGTCCTGGACGTCTGCGCCGCGGCCGAGGGATTCCACCGGCTGGGCCTGACCGGCGCCAGCACGCGCCCGGTGTGCGTGGGCCGTGGCACCATCCGTATCGAGCATGGCAGCTATCCGCTCCCGGCTCCCGCGACGGCATATCTGCTGGAGGGGACCGAGATCCTACCGGTCGGGTATGACGGCGAGTGCACCACCCCTACAGGGGCCGCACTCCTGGCGGAACTGACGGACGGGCGGCCGGCCCGGGGTGATTTCGTGCTCGAACGCGTCGGATACGGCGCCGGCTCCCGCGACCCCGAGGACCATCCCAACTGCCTGCGGGTGTGGATCGGACGGGCGCCGGAGCGGGGCGAGTCACTGGTGGTGCTCCAGGCGGATGTGGACGACCTCAGCCCCGAATACGCCCCCCAGCTGATCGAGGCGTGCGTGACGGCCGGTGCTCTGGACGCGTCGGTGGGGTGGAGGCTCATGAAGAAAGGCCGGCCGGCGTGGCGCCTGGAGGCACTGGTTCGCGCGCCGGCGCAGCGGGCGGTCGAGGAGGCGATATTCCGGCACTCGACCACCCTGGGGATCCGCGGATGGACCGCCTTCCGCCGGACGTTGCCACGACGGATGGAGGCGCGGGAGTGGCGCGGACACCGGATACGGGTCAAACTCTGTGCGGCCGCCGACGGCCCGGAGGGACCGTGGACCGGCAAGCCGGAGCATGATGACGTCGTGGCCGCGGCCGCCAGCGAAGGCATGGCCCCCCGGGCCGTGCTCCGGGCGCTGCACGAGGCCTGGCCGGACCTGGCATGATGAGCGAGAGGGGAACGACAACCATGGGAAAGGACGGCACCGTGAGTGATCGGCGACGGCATTCGACCCTCGTCGGGGTCCTGGTGACACTGCTGATCGGCCTCGGCCCGCTCGCGCTACGCGCCCAGCAGAAGGAGGGCGAGAAGCAGCAGGAGCAGCCGAAGCAGGAATGCAACCTCACCGGGACGGACCTGACGCAACGGGCCGAGAAGGAGATCGACAACGCGGCCAAGGCGGAGTCCGACTCGGCGAGCCAGGGGGGCTACCAGAGCGCCATGCGACTCCTCAAGGTGGCCCTGGCGCAGAACGCCAAGGACCCGGCGGCGCTGTGGCTCCGAGGTCGCGCGCAGGTCGGCCTCCACCAGTACGTGAACGCCGACTCGGCCCTGAACTCCTTCATCGAGCTCAAGCCGGGCTGCCAGCACCTGGTGAGCCAGCTGCGCGAGCAGGCCTGGGTCGAGCTCTACAACCAGGGCGTCCGGGCCTACCAGGGTGGCGACGAAGCGGGTGCCATGGGGCTTTTCGACACGGCCAACCTCATGCAGGGTGATCCGCGATCCCTGAACAACTCGGCGCTGTTGCACGAGAGGGCAGGGGACACGGCCCAGGCCGAGTCGCTCTACCGACGGACCCTGAAGGTGGGCGGCGACTCGCTCCAGGTCCGGGCCGCGACCATCAACCTCGCGTTGCTGCTCAAGAGCCAGAACAAGAACGACGAGGCGCTCCAGGTCTATCGAGACTACCTGTCTGCGCACCCGAAGGCGGTGACCCCGCAGATCAACATGGCCGTGGACCTGGCGCACTCCGGCCAGGCTGACAGCGCCAAGGCCATCCTGGCCGGGCTCCTCGCCCGGCAGGACCTCTCCTACACGGAGCTGACCGAGCTCGGCACCGGGTTCCTCCAGATCCAGGACGCGGGCCAGGCGGAGAAGGCGTTCGAGCAGGCGCACAAGTCGAATCCGTACGCCAAGGACGGATACATGAACCTGCTCCAGGCGGCCGTCGCCGCGAGCGACTTCAAGACGGCGGCGGACGTCGGCTCGGAGCTGCTCGACCATTATCCCTACGAGAAGGACGCCTTCCGTGCGGTCGCCCAGTCCCTGGATCGCCTCGGCCGGAAGCAGGAGGTGCAGGCGCGCCTGCACCAGATGCAGTCGCTGCCGCTCGAGTTCATCGGCCTGCAGCTCAACGGTCGAAGCGGGACCTACCAGGTCCAGGGTCAGGTGAGCGGCGGCAGGATGTCGGGGAAGAAGGTCACGGTCCCGTTCACCTTCTACGGTCCAGAGGGGGCGCAGGTGGCCCAGAAGGCCATCAGCCTCACCGTGCCGGGCCAGAACGAGGTGGCGGGAATCCAGTTCCAGGTCCAGTCGGAGAAGCCGATCGCCGGCTTCACGTACGGGAAGGTACAATCGGGCTCCTGACGCCCCGCACGGTTGCCCCGGCCGGGCTGCGGCCCGAGCCGGGGCGGGCCGACCGGCGGCCACCGCCCGGCGTGGGCCGGGGCCGCAACCAGGACCACCGGAGCTAGACGCGTGCAGACCGAGACGCGACAGGAACGCGCCGCGCTCGCGGGAGGAAGACGCCCCACGGTGGCCATCGTGGGGCGTCCGAACGTGGGCAAGTCGACGCTCTTCAATCGGATCCTGGGCCGGCGGGTCGCGATCGTGGCCGAGCGCGCCGGTGTGACACGCGATCGGCAGTTCGCTGCGGCCGAGTGGTCGGGACGCGACTTCATCCTGGTCGACACCGGCGGCCTGATGGACGCTCCGGGCGAGGCAATGGAGGGCGAGATTCGCCGCCAGGTGCTCGTCGCCATCGAGCACGCCGACATCCTGCTGTTCATGGTCGACGGACGCACCGGCGTCCACCCCGTGGACGAGCACGTGGCCGACCTGCTCCGGCGCTCGGGGCGCCCCGTGCTCCTGGCGGTGAACAAGGTGGACGAGCTCGCGGGCTCGCTCGCGCACGTGGACTTCTACCGGCTCGGTCTCGGCGAGCCCATCCCGGTGAGCGCACTGAGCGGCAAGGGGAGCGGAGACCTCCTCGACCGTCTGGTCGAGACGCTGCCGCCCCCGGTTCCTGCCGCTCCCGAAGCCAGCGACGAGCTCCGGGTGGCCGTCATCGGCAAGCCCAACGTCGGCAAATCCAGCTTCGTGAACCGGCTCCTGGGCGAGGACCGTGTGATCGTGCACGAAGAGGCGGGCACCACGCGTGACGCCATCGACACGTACCTGGAGTTCGAGGGCACCCCGATCCGGCTGGTGGATACGGCGGGGCTGCGCCGTCGATCGCGGGTGGACGACGAGGTCGAGTTCTACAGCCGGGTCCGCGCGACCTCGGCTATCCGCAGGGCGGACGTGTGCCTCCTCCTCATGGACTGCCGCACCGGTGCCGGCAACCAGGATTTCCGCATCGGCCAGAGCGCATGGGACGCGGGTTGTGGGCTGATATTCGTCGCCAACAAGTGGGACCTGATCGAGGACCGCGGCCCGAACGTATTCGACGCCTTCGTGCGCGAGCTGCGGGAGCGGGCCCCCTATCTCCGCTGGGTTCCGATCCTGACGACCTCGGCGCTCACGGGCCGGCGCGTGCGCACGGCGCTCGAGCTCGCCCTGGAGGTACAGGAGAACCGGAGCCGCCGGATCCCCACCGCCGAGGTGAACCGGGTGCTCGGGGAGCTCACGCAGCGCCGACAGCCACCGCAGGGAGGCAGGGGCGACGTGAGGATCTACTACGGGAGCCAGGTGGGGACGGAGCCTCCCGGCTTCGTGCTGTTCGCCAACCGTCCCCGGGAGCTGGCCGATCACTACGTGCGGTACCTGGAGAACGGCTTCCGCAATGCCTGGAACTTCGAGGGCACGCCGATTCGCATCCGGGTCCGGGCACGCCGGGGTACTGACCGGTGAGGGTGGCGGCGCTCCTCCTCGCCTCCTATCTGGTGGGCTCGCTTCCCACCAGCTACCTGGCCGGTCGGCTGGCCGGGGTCGACCTCCGGAAGCGGGGTAGCGGCAACCTCGGGGGCACGAACGTCTACCGGGTCCTGGGCTGGAAGGCGGCCGTACCGGTCGTCCTGGTGGACGTGTCCAAGGGTCTCCTGCCGACGTGGCTGTTCCCGACGTGGGACGCGCACGCCACGGCCGGACTGGCGCTCGCCTACGGACTGTGCGCGATCGCGGGCCACATCTGGTCCGTCTTCCTCCGGTTTCGTGGAGGGAAGGGCGTGGCGACGTCGGGCGGCGTGCTCCTGGCGCTCGCGCCGGTGGCCGTGCTGGTCGGGGGTTTGCTGTGGGCTGGGGTGGTGCTGGCGACGCGCACGGTGTCACTGGCCTCCCTCTCCGCGGCCACGGTCATCCCGATCCTGGCCTACCTGTTCGACGCGCCGACCTCGACTGTGGTGTTCAGCGCCGGCCTCGCCCTGCTGGTCTGGTACACGCACCGGGAGAACCTCGGCCGCCTGCGGCGGGGGGAGGAGCTGCGCTTCGGTGCCCACGGGGGCGGAGAGGGCGGCGGCGCGCCGGGGAGGGACCCTTGAGCGGCCGGTCGATCGCGATCCTGGGGGCGGGCAGCTGGGGCTCGGCCCTCGGGCATGTGCTGGCTCGCAACGGCCACCGGCCCACACTGTGGGCGCACGACCCCGAGGTGGCCGTGACAATCCGCGAGACCGGACACAACGACCGCTATCTCCCGGGCATCGCTCTGCACGCGGAACTCGCCGTCACGGCGGATCTGGCCGGGTCCCTCGAGGGGGCCGACGTGGTCGTGTGCGCCACGCCGTCGCATGCCGTGCGCGAGCTCCTGGAGGCCGCCCGCGACGAATTTCCGCCGGGCGTCCTGTTCATCAGCGGCTCCAAGGGCATCGAGACCGCGACCGGCTCCCGCATGAGCGAGGTCGTGGGCGCCGTGCTCGGCGAACAGGTCGCCGGCGAGCTCGTGGTGCTCTCGGGACCCAGCTTCGCGCTGGAGCTGGCGAGGGGCCTGCCGACGGCGGTGGCGGCCGCCTCCCGGTCGAGAGGGAGCGCGGCCGCGTGTCAGGAGCTCTTCCAGAACGACCACTTCCGCATCTACACCGGGCGGGACGTAGTCGGGACGGAGCTCGGGGGCGCACTCAAGAACGTGATGGCGCTGGCGGCCGGCATCAGCGATGGACTCGAGCTGGGAGCCAACGCCCGGGCCGCCCTCCTGACGCGCGGACTGGCGGAGATCGTTCGGCTGGCCGTGGGCCTCGGCGCGGAGGAGCACACCCTGTCGGGCCTGGCGGGCGTCGGTGACCTCATCCTGACCTGCACGGGCGACCTCAGCCGCAATCGCCGCGCGGGCCTGGCGATCGGGCGGGGCTCGTCGCTCCAGGCGGCGCTCGAGGAGGTCCGCATGGTGGTCGAAGGCGTGCCGACGACCCGGGCCGCGCACGCGCTCGCATTGCGGCACGGGGTGGAGATGCCGATCGTGCGGGCCGTATACTCCATCCTGTTCGAGGATGTGGGTCCCAGGGAGGCGCTGGCCGAGCTCATGGCCCGAGAGCCGAAACCGGAACGCTGGAGCTGACGCGGTGGCGGACGACAGGATCGCACCGAAGGAGTACTACTCGATCGGCGAGGTGTGCGACATCACCGGGCTCAAGCCGCACGTGCTGCGCTACTGGGAGACCCAGTTCCCGGCCCTGAGCCCATCGAAGAACCAGGCCGGCAACCGCGTCTACCGGCGGAAGGAAGTGAAGCTCGTCCAGCTCCTGCGCCACCTCCTCTACGTGGAGAAGTACACGATCGACGGCGGCCGGCAGAAGCTCGAGCGGCTCCGCAAGGAGGGAAAGGTCGCCCGGGCCTCCACGGCCGCCTGGGACGCGCACGTCGTTCAAGACCTCCGGCGGGACGTCGACGAGCTCCTGGATCTCCTGACGCTCGACGCGTGACGCCGTCCGACACTTCGCCCCGTACACGCGGCGGCGCGGGCCCGCGGATCCTGTGCACGAACGACGACGGGATCTACGCCTCCGGCCTCGAGGTCCTCGCACGCGTCGCCGGGGAGCTCGGCTCCGTCACGCTGGTGGCCCCTGACCGGCAGCAGAGTGCCAGCAGCCATTCGCTCACGCTGCACCGGCCCCTGCGGCTCACCGAGACCGCCCCCGACAGTTACGTCGTCAATGGCACTCCCACCGACTGCGTGCTGCTGGCCGTGAGCCAGCTGTACGAGGAGGCCCCCGACCTGGTGCTCTCCGGCGTGAACCACGGCCCGAACATGGGCGAGGACGTCCTCTACTCGGGGACGGTGGCGGCCGCCATGGAAGCCACCATCCTGGGGATCCCCGCGGTGGCCATATCCTACGCGGGGGACGACGAGGGGCGCGTGGAGGGGTACGAGGCCATCCTCCGCAGCCTCCTGCGTGATCTCCTGGAGCACCGTGATTTCCCGCCGGAGACCTTCTTCAACGTCAACCTGCCTGACCGTCCGGCGGCTGAGGTCGAGGGCGTGAGGGTCACGTCCCTGGGACGACGCATCTACCTCGATTCGCTGACCCGCAGCCGGGACCCTCGTGGCCGCGAGTACTTCTGGATCGGGGGCGGTGAGTCGCGCTGGCGGGGGCGCGAGGACTCCGACTTCCGCGCCGTCCAGGCGGGCTACGTGTCGCTCACGCCCCTTCACCTGGACCTGACCGACTTCCGGCTCATCGAGGAGGTTCGGGCGTGGTCGCTGGAGCTGTGAGGGAGGCCTACCGGCGCGACCGCCGGCGCCTCGTGGAGCTCCTTCGTGCGGGCGGGATCGAAGACCTGGCGGTCCTGCACGCCTTCGACGCCGTGCCGCGCCACCTGTTCGTTCCCGAGGCCGTCACGCACCGTGCCTACGAGGACGTGGCGCTGCCCATCGGCCGCGACCAGACCATCTCCCGCCCCGCGGTGCACGCCCTCCACCTGTCGCTCGCCGGCCTGCGAGGTGGCGAGAAGGTCCTGGAGGTGGGGACGGGCTCGGGTTACCAGACCGCGCTCCTGGCCACGCTCGGAGCCCGAGTGTTCTCCATCGAGCGGATCGAGGCGCTCTCCGCGCTCGCCGGTGCACGCCTGACGGAGCTGGGTCTCACCGAGGTCCGCCTCCGCGTGGGGGACGGAAGCGCGGGCTGGCCCGAGGAGGCTCCGTTCGACGTGATCCTCGTCGGGGCCGCCGCGCCGGCGGTCCCGGAGGCCTTGCGCGAGCAGATGGCCCCGCGTGGCCGGATGGTCGTGCCGGTGCACACGCCCGCGGGGCAGCGTCTCGTGCTCGTCCGGCACGTCGAGGAGGGCTGGGCGCAGGAGATCGTCGACGAGGCGCGCTTCGTTCCCCTGATCGGGGAGGGGCGGCCGTGAGCGACTCCGGGGAGGCCGTGCGGTCGACGGCGGCTCGTAGCCGGAATCCGGTTCGCCGGCTGTACGACTGGGTCCTGCGCTGGGCGGACCGTCCCTCGGGACCCGCGGCGCTCGTCGGCCTGGCGGCGGCCGAGGCCGTGTTCTTTCCAATCCCCCCCGACGTCCTTCTCATCCCCCTGTGCCTGGGTCGACCGAAGCACGCCTTCCGTTTCGCCCTGCTGTGTACGCTGGGCTCGGTCGGCGGCGCGCTGCTCGGCTACTGGGCCGGCAGCACCCTGTACGACACCGTGGGCCGACCCATCCTGCAGCTGTACGGCTACGGCGAGGTCTACCAGAGAGTCGGCGAGCTGTATCGACAGAACCTGGTGCTGGCGCTGGGAAGCGCCGGATTCACTCCGATTCCGTACAAGGTGTTCACGATCGCCGCCGGAGGCTTCAAGGTGCCACTCGCGGCGTTCGTGGCGATCTCCGCCGTGAGCCGCGGGGGCCGCTTCTTCATCGTGGCCGGACTCCTGCGCCTGTTCGGCGAGCCGATGCGGGAGTTCATCGACCGCTATTTCAACGTCCTCAGCGTGCTGCTCGTGGTACTCATCATCGCTGGCTTCGTGGTCGTCCGATGGGCGCTGGGCGGATTGTGAGGCCAACGGTTGGCGCCTCCGTGAGAGGCTCGGTAGGTTGGGGTCGCCGCGGGCGGCCGGGCGCCCCCGCGATCGGAAGCTACGGCGTGCCATGCCTCTTGACGGGGGAGGAGAGCCCGTGAGCGACCGGGTTCCGCCGGTGTTCGCTCCGCCCGGTCAGGGCGGGGCGGGGCAGGGCGACGAGGGCGGGGCGGCCCGCGGGCCGTCGTGGCCGCCCGAGGTGTACGAGGACCGCCGCGCGGGCGGAAGCGTGAGCGAGCGCCTCCGAGAGCACATGGAGGCGTTCCCCGACTTCCCGCGGGCCGGAATCGTCTTCCAGGATCTCATGCCGGTCCTGAAGGCGCCGGAGCTGTTCGCGGAGGTGGTGGAGCAGTTCGCGACCGAGGCCCTGCGGGTGGAGGCGGACACGATCGCCGCCGTCGAGTCGCGCGGGTTCCTGTTCGCCGCGCCGCTCTCGATCCGGCTGGGGTGCCCGCTGCTCCCCATCCGCAAGCAAGGGAAGCTGCCGGGCCGGACACTGCAGGAGCGCTATGCGCTCGAGTACGGCGAAGCCGAGCTGGAGATCCAGACCGGCGCGATCCGCGCCGGGAGCCGGGTGTTCGTCGTCGACGACCTCCTGGCCACCGGGGGCACCCTCGAAGCAGCCTGTCGACTGGTGGAGCGAGCCGACGGGAAGATCGCCGGGCTGGGCGTCGTCGTGGAGCTCGTCGCGTTGGAGGGTGCGGCGAGGCTGGCGCCGCACGAGCTCCTGGCACTGGTTCGCATGTGAGATCGCATCCGGGGCGCGCCGGGAACGGAGCGGCGGCGCCGCGGGTTCGCCACGGAGATAGAGGCTAGAGGATCGAGGCGTAGATGGCAGCGAAGGGCTCGAAAGGTGGTGGTCGGTCCGGGGGCTATGCGAGCACCGAAGATGCGCTCGCGGTCGGAATGGCGCGGACCATCGACTGGATGCGTGGTCACCAGCGGGCGGTCATCCTCGGCGTGCTGGTGGCGGCCGCGCTGGCGGCGGGACTCGTCTACTACAGGGACTACAGGAGGAACCTGACGGCCCGGGCCGTGACTCAGCTCGAGCAGCTGGAGGCCGAGCTCGCGCAGAGCAACGCCCCGGCGTCGGCCGTGGGCAGGCTGCGGGACTTCCTCAACCGCTTCGGCGGCACCCCATCGGCTGACGACGCGCGGCTGCTGATGGCCCGGATCCAGCTGGACGAAGGCGCGGCCGCGGACGCGGTCAAGACGCTGGATCCGCTGGCACACCGTGCGCTCGACACGCCCATCGGCTACGCCGCCACGCGCCTGCGGGCGGACGCCTACGCGGCGGCCGGCGACCGGGCCAGCGCCCTTCGGACGCTGGACGACGCGGCCCGAAACGCGCGCTTCCCCTTCCAGCGGAACGACGCTTCGGCGGAGCTCGCCGATCTACTCGTGCAGGCGGGCCGCTACGACTCGGCCGCGTCCATCTACCGGCGCCTGGCGCAGGACTCGGCCGCCTCGCCCGAGGGGACCGGCGTGTACGCGATGCGGCTCGGGGAAGTGCTGGCGCTCAAGTCGGCGGGAGCCCCGCCGCCCGCGGGTCCTCCGGCCGACACCGCGGCCCGGGACACGACGCTACCGCCCGGCGTGGGCGCCCCGACAGCGTCACCGACGCTGCCGGTCGCTCCCGCGGGCTCGGCAGCCGCACGCCCCGGTTCGACGTCGAACGGCAGGTCGGGCGGGTCCTGATCCGACGCCCCCCCATCCTCACGGCCCCGGGGGAGCCAGCGGGATCGTGAAGGCGAAGCGCGATCCCACCCCGAGCTTGCTTTCCGCGGTGATCTTGCCGCCGTGCGCCTCCACGATCTTGCGCGAGATGGCCAATCCGAGCCCCGTGCCCGCCCGAGCATCGAGCCCATGGCTGCCTGGCTCGAACACGGTCTCGAGCTCGCCCTCCGAGATCCCCGACCCGCTATCGGCCACCACGCAGCGTACCTGGGCCGAGCCCGCCGAGGCACGCAGCGCGATCCAGCCCCCCCGGTCCGTGTAACGGAGCGCGTTTCCCACCAGGTTGGACAGAACCTGCATGAGACGCTCGCGGTCCCCCCGGATCCGGGGAAGGTCGCCGTCCACTTCGAGCCGGAGGTGGATGCCGGAGTCCTCGACGAGCTGTCGGAACAGCTCCTCGACCTCGGCCAGGAGGGAAGGCACGTCCACCGGCTCCATCGCCATGCGGAGCCGCCCATCCTCCTCGGGCCCCCACTCGAGATCCTCGATCAGGTGCCGGACCCGGTCCACCGTGCGCAGGACCGGCTCCAGGTGCTCGCGGGCGGCGTCGACCGAGCGGCCGGCCGGCGTGTCCTGGAGCAAGAAGCCGACGTGGATCGCGATGCGCTGGAGAGCGTTTCGCACGTCGTGCGAGACGATCTGGGACACCTGCTCTCGGGCCGAGAGCGCGCTCTGAGCCTGCTCGTAGAGCCGGCAGTTCTCCAGGTCCAGCGCGATGCGCTGGGCCAGCTCCCGGGCCAGAACGTAGTCCTCGAGACCGAAGCCCGGGCCCTTCCCGGAATCCAGGAAGACCAGCGCGCCACGCACGGGAGCCCGGCCGCCGCCCCCCGTGAGAGGAAGCATCATCCCCCGGCGCGGGGGAGGGGAGCCTCCGGGAGGACCGCCGCCCCCACCGGCCTCGGGACCGCCGTCGCCCGATGGGAAAGCCAGGCCACGCCCGCCGGCTATCGCCCTGGCCAACCACCCGTGCGGGTCTCCGGGCGACAGCCGGAAGCGCGCCTCGAAGTCGCCCAGAGCTTCCCGGGCCTCGCCGTCGCGGAAGGCCAGGGCCACGCGTCGTAGCTTGCCGTCCCGTTCCAGATAGGCGGCGAAGCCGTCGGTGAACTCGCTGACCACCACGTGCGCGGCACGCTGCAGGCTTACGATCGGGTCCAGGGACCGGGCCAGGAGCTCGCCCGCGTGCTCCAGGAAGCTGGCCCGCCACGCCGCCCGCTCGGCGGCTTCCCGGGCTACTTGCTCCTGGGCGAGGGCCCTGCGACGCTCCTCCAGCAGCCGTTGCTGGGAGAGATCCCGGAGGATCCACCGCACCCCCGTGATGCGGCCGTTTGCGGCCCGGATCGGCCTGGCCACGACGTCCACGGCGACCTCACCCGGCTCCAGGTCCGGTCCGCGCGGGCACACCCGACCCTCCCATTCGGCTCCGCCGGCACCGCTCCTGAACCGCTCGAGCCGCAGGCGGAAGCCGTCGCGCTCCTCCTCCGGGATGTAGCCCAGGGCCGACGCGTCGACGAGCCGTTCCGAGGGGACGCCCAGCAGCGTTCCCGCCGCCCGGTTGGCCTCCCGGATGATCCCATCCGGGTCCGTGACCAGGTAGGGCGTCGGCGCGAATTCGAACAGCTCACGGTACCGGGTCCTCTCGACGTCCACGAGGTCCCGCTGAGCGGCCAGGGCGGCGTCCTGCCGCGCCAGAGCCCGCCTGGCTCCGGCCAGCTCCTCCAACACGCTCTCCAGCTCCTCCCGATCCGGCCCCAAGCCTGGATCGCCCGGCTGGCGCGCGCGAGCGGACCCCGGCTCGGGTCCGGCCGGGGACCTAGCCGATTCCCACCACGAGCCCCGCTCGACCGAACGAGGCTCCGAACGGTCCCGTTCGCCCACCGCGCTCCTTTCCTCCGTTGATCCGCGAATCGTCCGGGCACCCCTTCGCCATCTAGAGTCCGCGAGTCCGCAAAGTCAAGCTCCGGCGGGGAGTCGCCCCGATGGGTCCGGACGGCAGCCCCGCGTCGCGCTCGCCGTCCCCGCGCACATCCACCGGTGTATCACATGAGGTCAACGGCAGTATCGCGTGGTATACAGGTTATATACGGAAGTCGATCATACGCCGCGCTCCGATTATCCCCGCCGTTATCCACATGGCGCATAATGTATATTATGTTAACAAGCGTCGGACACGCACCCCATCCCGTGGGCCGGACATCCCGGCCACGTCCCCCTCCGCCCCGGGAGGCCGCACCACACCGCAGGTCCCCTCCTTCCTGGAGACCGGCCGGGCCCTCACAGGCGCCCGAACAACGTCTTGATGCGCAGCGCCCACACACGCCACACTGCTTCCCGCACGATGGCCCCGGACATCTTGCTCTCTCCCGTGTCGCGGTCCACGAACACGATCGGCACCTCGCGCACCTCGAACCCGAGCCTCCAGGCACGGAAGCTCATCTCGATCTGAAAGGCGTAGCCGGTCGAGTCCACGTCGGAGAAGTCGATCGCCTCGAGGACTTCCCACCGGAAGCACTTGAAGCCGCTGGTGGCGTCGGTGACCCGGAGTCCCGTGACCCAGCGCGCGTACTTGTTGGCCAGCCAGCTGAGGAGGAGCCGGGACATGGGCCAGTTCACCACGTTCACGCCCCGGAGGTACCGGGAGCCGACCGCCACGCCGCAGGTCTCGGAGGCCTCCAGGAGATCCGGTAAGTACTTGGGATCATGGGAGAAATCTGCATCCATCTCGATCAGCACGTCATAGGCTTCGCCCAGGCCGAGACGAAAGCCCTCCAGGTAGGCGGAGCCCAGCCCCAGCTTCCCCGCCCGGTGCAGGACGCGCAGGCGCGGCTCCCCGGCGGCCAGGCGGTCGGCGAGCTCCCCGGTGCCGTCCGGGGACGCGTCGTCGACCACGAGGATGTCGATCCTGGGATCGGCGGCGAGGATGGACGGCACGATGCCCGCCAGGTTCTCTACCTCGTCGTAGGTGGGGAGTACGACCAGCGCCCTGCCGACGCCGCGGCCCTTCGCCGCCTTCGATCGCGTAGTGCTCATCCCTCGGGACTCTCCGGCGCCTCGTGACCCGGTGGCGCGGCGCCCTCCGCCCCGCCCTCGTTGGACGACGTACCCGGAGCGCCGTCGGACGAGCCGCCCCGCGCGATCGCACTCGCAGCGGCCACGCCCACCAGCTCGCTGGCCACCGTCCACACGCGCGCCGCGATCGCCACGGCGGCCGCCGAGGTCGCGGTCAGGAGCGTGAGCGCCAGGAGAAGGGCCGTCATGGCTCCCTCCCGCACGACGAGCCCGCCGGGGGCGAGCAGGACCAGGTAGCCGGCCACGTAGCTGGCGGCGAACACGCCGGTGGCCGTGAGGACCCCCACGGGTGCCGTGCTCCACAGGCCCCGCAGCAGGCACCAGAACCCGAGGCCGTAAGCCAGCCAGGAGAGAACGAGGGCCACGCCCGCCGCGCCCAGGTCGCGGCCCCGTGGCGCCGCGGACTCCAGCGATTCCTCCCCGGTCAACCTGGCGGCGAGGCGCGTCACCCACCGGAGGAGCGCCGGATGCAGGAGGAGAGCCAGGACCAGGATGGCCGCGGCCCACACGAGAGGGCTGCCGCTGTGCGCCGCAGCCAGATCTCCGCCCAGCGTGAGCAGGGCCACCGCCGCCCCGGTGAGCAGCGTGACCACCTGGTAGCCGAGCGAGGAGGACAGGGCCAGCGCCCCGGAGCCGCCCGTCCGCCGCAGGTGCAGGGCCAGCCCCGAGAGCTGCCACACCTTCCCGGGGATGTAACGTCCCAGGTTGGTGGCCATCCACACGGCGACGCCACGCCGGTAGCCGAGCCTCCCTCCGCCCGCACGGTACAGGTGGACCCAGGTGCCGCCCATCCAGCCCAGGTTGAGCGTGGCCAGCACCAGCGCCGCGGCCAGCCAGCCGGGCGACAGGTGGAAGGTCGGCCCCGCTCCGTGACGGAGGGAGGCGAGCGCGCTCCACTGGCGGCGGAGGAGCAAACCGACGAACAGGACCGCGGCCAGGAAGAACAGACCGGTCACGACCCGGCCCAGAGCCGGTCGCTTCACGCCCGGTCGGTCCTCCGCCGCCTGCCCACCCGCCAGCCGATGGCGGCCAGGACCAGGACCAGCGTGAGCCCCGACAGCCAGCGGCCGATCCGGAATGGCCGAGAGCGGTACACGAACCTCACCCGGTGCCGCCCCGCGGGGACGCTCACGCCGCGAAAGGCGACGTCGGCCCGCAGCACAGGGACCTCGCGTCCGTCCACGTAGGCGTGCCAGTTCGGGTGGTAGACCTCGCTCACGAACAGGAGGCCAGCCCGGGAGGCATCGACCTCGAGCGCGAGCTCGTCGGGATGGTCCTCCACGAGGCGGGCGCTGCCCCGTCCCGCCTGCGGGGGCGGGCCGCGCGTCTCGACCACGGCCGCCTCGGAGGGATCCCGGAGCGCCAGCGTGGCCCGAAGGGCCGCGGTCGTGTCACCGACCGCCCGGACGCTGTCCGGGAAGAAGGCGTGCGCACGCTCGAGCGCCGTCGCCACGGCGTACAGGTGGACGCCCTCCTCGACCGTATCCTGGACGAGAAGGGGCGTGTTGACCGCCGAGGGCACCGCCAGGAACCGCAGGTCGAGCATCGGCCACAGGGCCGGGTCCCGGAGGAGATTCTGGAACTCGCCGGTCCCCCCGACCAGGCGCTCGTACCACGCCAGCCGGAAATTCTGGCTCCCGGTCACCGCCGGGATGCCCCACAGCATGAGCTGGTTGGGGCCGAAGCTGTTCCCGGCTGGCCACACGCGCTCTCCGGGCCGGAGCTCCCGCTCCATGCGGGTGACCAGGCCCGGTGCGTCCAGGTAGCGGCGTGCCTCGATCGTGCTCCGATAGCGGCCGTCCACCCTCCACAGGTCCGCCACCAGGAGGAGGGCCAGCAGGGCCAGGCTCCAGCGCGGCGCCCGCCGTTCGGCCACGGCCTGGCCCAGCGCCAGGGTCGCGGCCCACAGCGCGAACACGATGAGCCCCGTGACGCGGAGCGTAGGGACCAGGGAGGCGGGCGGCGAGGGTCGGTGTCCCGCCGGGTACCAGGAGCTCTCGACCCAGCGCAGGAGCCCGTGCGGTGACAGGAAGGCCGCCAGCGCGAGGAGGAGGAAGGGGGCCGACGCCACCCAGATCCACAGCCACGGGAGGCCGGGCCGATCCCCCATCGCGGCGCGCGCCCCCTTCCCTCGGCCTCCGCCCTTCTCGGCCCCCGTGCTCCCATTTCCGGCGGCCTCTCGCGCGTCCAGGACGCGCTGGCAGCCGATGCCGGCCAGGAGCGCCGCGAAGAACTCGATAGGCGGCAGCATCAGGGAGGGAGCGCGGAATTTCTTCACGAAGGGGACGAGCGCGTAAGCAATGCGGTGCACCGGCGTCGCGCCGCCGAGCGCGAACAGCACCCCGAGCAGCGTGACACCCGCCAAAATCCACGTGCGCCGGTCCCGCCGCGCGCCCACGATCCCAATGGCCGCCAGGGCCACGGTCACCGCCCCCAGGTACTCCGTGTGGAGCTTGAACGGGTTCGAGCCCCAGTAGGTCCCCAGGGAGCCAATGAGGTCGGGCAGGAAGAAGGCGCTCACCTCCTGGGGTGGCACAGCCCACGAGGAGGCGAAGGCGTACCCGCCCTGCCCCGCCCCCCTCACGCCGTACTTCATGAGGTCCAGCGTCGGGAGCAGCTGCATGGAGCCCACCAGGGCGGCGACCAGGAAGGCGAGCGCCGTGTACCCGGCCAGCCGACCCAGCCGGGAGGCGGTCCTCCCCCCTTCGTCAGGGACGCCGCCGCCGTCGGGCGAAACCAGCACGGCGCGCAGCACGCCGTACAGGAGCAGCATGAGGGCGCCGTAGTACATGATCTGCACGTGCGGCGTAAAGATCTGGAGCGCCAGGACCAGTCCCATCCCCAGGAAGGGCGCGACGCGGCCCGTTCGGATCCCCCGCTCCAGGAGGGCGAAGGCGGCCGGGAGCAGCGCCGCCGCGAACATGCGGCCGTCCTGGCCGCCGTGCAGGGTCGCCATGAACCAGCCACCGAACATGAACGCCAGTCCCGAGAACGCCGACGCCCAGCGGCCCAGGCCCAGCGAGCGCCCGGCCGCGTACGCCAGGATCCCGGCGACCGCCACATGGATCACGAAGGTCCAGCCGATGGCCCGGAACAGCGGCATCACCAGGTAGAGGACGCTGCTCGGGTAGAACACCGGCCCCGGCAGGATTCCCAGGTAAGGCACGCCGGAGTAGACGAACGGGTTCCACAACGGCACCCCGCGGCCCGCCCGCACCTCCTGGACGGCGAAGTGCCGCATCTGGAAGGCCTGCCCGAGCATGTCCGTGCCGAACAGCATGCGGTCGGGATGGAACACGAAGGAGGCGAAGTAGGCCAGCGCCAGGAGCGCGCACAGGACCCCGAACGTCAGCGGCCCCGGCCCCCCGGCCAGCCCCGCCGCCGTGGGGAGCCACCCCCGGTCGACCCCGCCGGACCCCTGCGCCGCACGCGGGTCCCCTGCGGCCGCGCTCACGCCGCCTCCCGCCGCCGGAGCACCAGGAACCACTGGGGTGACAGCCACCGCAGCACGACCCGCCTCAGCCCCGCCGGCAGGGCCCTCAGCACGCGCCACGCCGCCCGTGCGCCCGCACCTCGCCGCTCGCCGAGCAGTTCGTCCACGGCCCGCTCGGTGCGGTCCTCGACCTCGAGTCCCGCGCCGCAGAGGAGCGCGGCCAGGCGGCCCCAGGTGAGGAAGCGGATGCCGTCGTAGCCACCGCCCCGGCCCGACGCGCGCACGTAGGCGGCGGCCAGGCCCCGGGGAAGCCAGCTGAGGAACGGGAGCCGGTAGTGGGGCTCCATGATCATCAGGCGATTGCCCGCCGACACGTAGGCGGACCCGCCGGGGGCCAGGACCCGGGCCACCTCCCGAAACAGGGCCGCCTGGTCGGACACGTGCTCGTACAGGTGGTTGGCGATGGCGAAGCCGACCGACCGGTCCGCGAGGGGAAGTCGCAGGACGTCGGCCACCACCATGCGAGGAGATGCCTCCATGAACGAGCGGTCCAGATCGAAGCCCGCGATCGACTTGTCGAACATCACCTCGAGCTCGTTCTTGATGATGCCGGTCCCGGCGCCCAGGTCCACGATCCGCCCGGCACGTTCCAGCTCGGTCCGGCAGAGATGCGCGATCACCCGGGCCTTCTCCGGTCGCTCCTCCCGGTATTCCCGGGAGCGGACGAAGGACTCGTAGCGATCCGCGGTCTGCCCCGTCATCCCCCCACTCCTGCCTTCCGATCGTCGCGCCGGCCGCCGGCCGACCGCCGGGCGAGCGCCGCCGCGTAAGCGTCCTCGAGCCCGCCCAACACCCGGTCCCACGAGAAATCCTCCACGGCGCGCCGCCTGCCCTCGCGGGCCACGGCGCGCGTCCGGTCCGGGTCCGCCGCCGCCCGCAGGACGGCTTCCGCCAGGGCCTCCGGGTCGCCGGGCGGCACCAGCCATCCGCTCCGGTCGTGCACCACGATATCGGGGATCCCGCCGACCCGCGAGGCGAGCACGGGTCGTCCCTGGCGCATGGCCTCGAGCAGCACCACCCCCAGGCCCTCCGTGTCTCCCTTGCGGTCCACGACCGCCGGGAGCACGAACAGGTCCGCCCGCCGATAGAGCCGGGAGAGCGTCACGCGGGACACGTACCCGGTGAGCCGGACACGCTCCTCGACGCCCGCCTCCCGGATCGCCTCCCGGATCACGGGCTCCCACTCTCCCTCCCCGACCACGGTGAGGTGCGCCGGCCTCCGGCGGAGGATGGCCGGCAGGGCCCGGATCAGGACCTCGACCCCTTTGCGTTCCACGAGCCGTCCCACGAACAGGAGCTCGAGCGGCGCACCCGGCCCACCCGACAGGGGCGGCCTCGCCTCGCCCTCGTCGCGGGCCGACCCGTCGCCCACCGCCGCCGCGAATGGCACGACGCGAGCCTCGACGCCGGTGATCTCCCGGACGAGGTTCGCCGTGGGATGGGAGATGGCGGTCACCTGGTCCGCCGTGCGCGCGCTCCAGCGCAGGAACGGGAGAAGCCAGCGCATCCGCCGCGACACCCAGGTGAGCTCGACGGAGTAGAAGCTGCACACGAGCGCGCTCCGCCGCCCGGAAGCCCACCGGGCCGCCGCCCCGAACAGCGCGTGGGGCATGGGCCAGTGCACATGGACGATGTCCGGCCGCTCGCGGCCCACTCCGAGCGAGGCCACGCTCCCGCCCAGGAGGTAGAGGGGGACGAGCCCGGCGAAGGCGGGAGAGCGCCGGATCCGGTCGGGAACGGTCTCGTCGTGGGTGAGCGTCTCCCACGGCGCCGGGGCGTAACGGAAGCGGCGGACGGGGATGCCCTCCACCTCCAGGGCGCCGTCGCCGCGGTAGGAGGGCGCCAGTACCCGCGCGTCCAGGCCGCGCTCCCGCGATCGGCGCACGAGCTCGACCATCCAGGGAGTGATCACGTCCCCGGGATGGCGCGGGAACGCGGTCACCACGTGCACGACCCTCATCGGGCGGCCCGGCCCCCCGTCCTACCCCGCGCGGCGCTCCCCGGGGCGCCGCCTCCTGGTGACGGGGGCCCCAGCGCGGTGCCCCGGGGCGATCGGTACGCGAGGATCCAGGTCGGCGGATCCCCGTTCCGGTACACCACCGTGAAACGCTCCGCGTGGGACCGCACCGCCGGTACCAGGTACTGGAAGGTGGTGGCCGAGATGGCGTCCAGCACCACGTAGCCGGCTCCCATCGCATCCAGGCCGTTGAGCAGGAGATCCGTGTCCGACGTGAACCGGTACACGTCGCCCCGCCGATTCGAGAACCAGTAGAACAGGCGGGGCTTGCGGTTGGCCACGACCGCATCCGGCGGCAGGTTGTCGCGCGCCCAGCGCGCCGCCGCGTAGAAGCTCGACATGGCCGGAGCCTCGCACGGCGTTCCGGCACGGTAGTCGGCGATGCAACGGACGCGGCCGGGGGCGGTCGAGAACAGGTACACGGCGCCGGGTAGCAGCATGGCGACCGCCGCCACCGCGCCGCTCAGCCGGGCGGCCCGGCGGCGCGGCCCGGCGCCGTCGCCCGCCGCGGCCCGTGACCTGGCCGCGGACGGTCGCCCGCCTCGCCGGAGCGCTCCCATCGCGGCGGCCCGGGTGCCCACCAGGACGTAGAGGAGCACCAGGGGCAGCACGGGCAGCAGGAAGCGCCGGTCCGTCCACACCGAGGGCCACAGCGCGATCTCGGCCCCGTACAGGAGGGTGAACAGCTCGGCCACGTCCAGCCGCCGCAGGGCGCGGCGGATCCAGCCCGTCACGCCGAGGGCCGCCAGCAGGAGCCCGGCGAGGGTCAGGGGGCCCGCTCCCGCCCCGGTGGCGCGCGCGGCGGCGCCTGCGCCCGTTAGGGAGCCCGGCAGGATCCCCGAGACGTAGCTCCACAGGTTCCGAGCCCCGCGCGTCACCAGGCCCGCCACGCCCACCGTGCCCGCGGCCGGATCGTAGGGATTGGCCAGGACGAGCTGGCGCAGATAGCCCGCCTGCTCGGGCGCGGCCAGGTGCTGGTAGAGGCTCCAGCCTCCCGCCGCCACCACCGCCACGGCCAGCGCCATTCCGGCACGCCTCCAGCGACGGGCGAGGAGGGGAGCCAGCACGGCCGCGCCGAGGAGCGGCAGTCCGGCCGTGCGCGTCAGGAAGGCGGCGGCCACCGCCACGTAGCCGGCCCAGGCCGGGAGCGGAGACCCCTCCGAGAGCGCCCACAACGAGAACAGCACCAGGGCCACGAACGGGGCCTCCGAGAGGACGTAGTGGCCGTACTCGAGCAGAACGGGGTTGAGCGCCACCACGAACGCGGCCAGCACGCCCCCGGCCGCGCCCAGCCACCGCCGTCCGAGCAGGCCGGTGAGCGCCACGGCGGTCGTGGTGAGCGCCAGGGAGGCCAGCTTGAACAGCGGCACGCCTCCCGCCCAGCCCAGGACCGCCAGGAGGGCGGGATAGGCCGGCGGATACTTGGTGTGGAGGGGTGCGGCAGGCAGATACAGGTCGCGGTAGCCCCGGAGCGTGCGCAGCGCCCGGCCCAGGATCATGTAGCCGGCGTTGTCGCCGCCCGGGAACAGGGTGGGCTCGAACAGCAGCAGTCCCGCCACGACGTGGACCGCGCAGGCCACCGCGAGCCACCCGCGCGGGGTGAGTCCCCCGAAGCGCCGCGGCTCCGCGGCACGTCCGGCGGCTTCGCTCACGAGCGTCCGGGCGCCGGGACGACCTGTCTCATCGTCGTTCGTCGAGCCGCTGGCGGAGATCGTCGACCTCCCCTCGCAGGGACGCGATCAGCTCGGCCAGGAACCCGACCGCGAACAGGAGGAGTCCCACGACCACGAGGAGGAGGACCAGGGTGAGGAGCGGACGATAGCCGGTGTCGAGCACGAAGCGCAGGTAGACGGCCACCAGCCCCACGACGGCGCCCGCGCCGAGCAGGACCAGGCCCGTCACGCCGAACAGGAGCATCGGCCGCCGGCTGAAGACCAGCTGGAACCAAACACTCAGGAGGTCCAGGGTCCCGACGACGATGCGACCCTGCCCCGAGTACTTGGAGGTGCCGTGACGGCGAGGGTGGAGCTCCACGTCGATCTCGGTGACCCGGAAGCCCCGCGCATGGGCGAGCACGACCAGGTAGCGGTGCCAGTCGCTGCGTAGCCGGACCTCGTCCAGCACCTCCCGCCGGAAGGCCTTCATGGCGTTCAGGTCGTGGACCGGAATCCCGAAGATCCGCCGGGCCAGCCAGTTGTAGATCCCCGACACGAACCGTTTCTCGTAGCGTCCCACCTTGCGGCCCACCACCATGTCGTAGCCACGGTCGAGCTCCGCGACGAAGCGAGGGATCTCAGCGGGCACGTGCTGGAGGTCGGCGTCGAACAGGACCAGATACTCGCCGCGTGCCGCCCGGGCTCCCGTGAGGAGCGCGTCGGTCTTGCCGCGGTTGCGCCGGTGCCGGAGAAAGCGCACGTCGGTCAGTCCGGCGGCGTCCGCCGCCCTCCGACCGGCCTCAAGCGTCCCGTCCCGCGATCCGTCGTCGACGAGGATGACCTCTGCGGACAGCTCTCCCTGCCGGATCGACCGCCCCAGCTCCGTGAACAGCTCGGGCATGTTGGAGGCCTCGTCGAAGGCGGGGACGAGGATGGAGACGCGGGGCGCGTCGGGAGACGCCGGACCGGGGCCCGGCGATGGAGGCCCGCTCATACCCTCTTGCGCATGCGCGCCGAGAGGATCCCCAGCTGATCACGGTACTTGGCCACCGTGCGACGCGCGATCTGCACACCGTCCTCCTTGAGCTTGTCCACGATGGACTGGTCGGTCAGGGGATCGTGGGGATCCTCGTCCTCGACGAGCTTCTTGATCTTGGCCCGCACGCCCCGCGCCGAGACGTCCTCGCCGTAGTCGGTGGACAGTCCGCTCGAGAAGAAGAACTTGAGCGGCAGCACGCCGCGGGGGGTCTGCGCGTACTTCTCGTTCGTGACCCGCGAGACGGTCGACTCGTGCATGTCGATGTGCTCGGCCACCTCGCGCAGGGTCAGGGGGCGGAGGTGCTCGACGCCCTTCTCGAAGAACTCGCGCTGCCGGTCCACGATGAAGTTCATGACCTTGAGCATGGTCTGACGCCGCTGCTCGATGGCCTGGATCATCCACTGGGCGCTGTTGAGCTTCTTGGAGATGAACGCCTTGTTGTCGCCCTGGAACTTGCTCTTGTCCCTGGCGACCTCCCGGTAGGCCCGCGACAGCCGGAGACGCGGGAGCGACGTGTCGTTGTGGAACACGTAGTACTCGCCCCCGATCTTCTCGACGATAAGATCCGGGGTGACGTAGTTGTCGCGCATGTCGGCGTACTTCAGACCCGGCTTCGGATCGAGCTTGGAGATCTGGTCCGCCGCCGCCTGGACTTCCCTGGCGGAGATTCCGTGCTCCTTGGAGAGCTCGCTCCAACGGTGGTTGACGAGCTCCTCAAAGTGGTCGCGCACGATTCGGTACGCGAGCGTCTCCTGCTCCTTGCGGGCGCGCAGCTGCAGCAGCAGGCATTCGCGCAGGTCTCGCGCGCCGACGCCCGGCGGATCGAAGCCCTGGATCACCTCCAGAGCCCTGCGGCCATCCTCGAGGGCGTAGGACGCGGTGCCGTTCCAGGCGGCGTTGTCCGTCTCCTCGAGGAAGTCGTTGATGGACTGGATGACCTCCTCGATCGAGCAGGTGAGGAAGCCGTCCCGGTCGATGTTTCCGATGACCTCCTCGCCCAGCAGCAGCTCCCGGGGCGTGAGGCGCAGCAGCTGGAGCTGGTCGCGCAGGTGGTCCCAGAGGTCCTCGCTGGTGGACGGGGTCGGCCGGTAGAACTCCTTCTCCTCGTACTCGGCCCGGCGGCCGCCGGCATCGAAGCCGTCGAGGAGGATCTCCTCCCAGTCGATCTCGTCCTCGTCGAGCTCCTCGTTGTCCTCCTCGAGGAGCTCGCCGTCCTCGCCCGGTTCGATGAGATCGAGGAACGGATTGGCCACCAGCTCCTGCTTGAGGTGCTGCTGGAGGTCCAGGAGCGGCATGTACAGGAGATCCATCGCCTGGTACAGGCGAGGATTGACCTTCATCTCCTGCTTCATGCGGACTTCCTGGGAAAGCCCGCCTCTCACGTTCGCCATGCCGTTCCACGTTCCTGGAGTCGAACGGCGACCGCCCGGCCCGGTTCCGCCGGCTCCGCCGCTCGCGCGCTGGCCCGAGGCCCTCGCGTCGTCGCGCTGCCACGAGTGGTGGAAGATACCGCTTGCTGGGCGCGCACGCATCTTGCGCGGGGCCCGCGCCCCGCCGTGTGGGCGCGCGGGGCGTCGGGCGGGATTACAGTCTGAAGTCTTGCCCCAGATACAGCTTACGCGCCTCGGGATCATTCACGAGCACCTCGGCGGGCCCCTCGATGTGGATGCGTCCGTTGAACATGATATAGGCCCGATCGGTGATCGAGAGCGTCTCCCGGACGTTGTGGTCGGTCACCAGTACCCCCAGCCCCTTCTCCCTGAGCTCGGCCACGATCCGCTGGATGTCGTCCACCGCGATGGGGTCGACCCCGGCGAACGGCTCGTCGAGGAGCATGAACTTGGGGGAGGTGACCAGGGCGCGGGTGATCTCGAGTCGGCGACGCTCGCCTCCCGAGAGGGAGTAGGCCCGGATGTCCCGCAGGTGCTTGATCGACAGCTCGTCCAGCAGCGACTCGAGACGTCGGCGGCGCTCGGCGGCGTCGATGTCGAGCGTCTCCAGGATGGCCATGACGTTCTCCTCGACCGTCAGCTTCCGGAAGATCGAGGGTTCCTGGGAGAGGTAGCCGATGCCGGCGCGGGCACGACGGTACATGGGGACGTCGGTGAGCTCGACGTCGTCCAGCATGACGTGGCCCTCGTCCGCCTGCAGGAGGCCCACGATCATGTAGAAGGTGGTCGTCTTCCCTGCCCCGTTGGGCCCGAGCAGGCCCACGATCTCGCCCTGCCACAGGCTGAGGTCCACGTCGTCGACCACTCGCCGCTTCTTGAACGCCTTGACCAGGCCCTCGGCCCGCAGGACGCTGGCGCCTTCCGGCACGTTCTCGCCCGGGCCGGAGCGCCGCTCGCCGCCAGCGATGCGGTACGACCGGTCGGCTTCGCCCACGGTCGGAGCCGGGCTACCGTCGCCCGGGTTCACGATCGGCCCCCGCGGTCCGCCGTGCGGCGTCCGGCCGATCCGCTTCCGGCGCCCGCATCCCGCGTCGTGTCGGGGCGAACGGGCACCGTGTCGCCCGGCCGCGCCGGAGAGGGCGCCGGGCTCTCTCCCGGAGCGTTCGGGTCCAGGAACACCCCGATGGCGTCGCGGCCGGTCACCTGCCTGGCCTGGCCGTCCGCGAAGCGCACGATGATCTCCTTGCCGATCAGATAGTTCCTGGCGTCTCCCCCGCCCTCGGCGGAGTCGCGGGGCACAAGGTAGTACGCCCGGGCGTCCCCCGCGGCCCGGATCGTCTGGAGCTGGCGGTGGCCGCCGGCGGCGCCGGGCGTCGTGTCCCCCGCTGCGCCGGCCTCTCCGGCGCTCCCCGCGGCGCTACTGTCGGCGGGCCGTCCGGCTTCGGTGATCGTGTCGGTCCGGACGCCCGCGGAGTCCGGGGACAGCGAGTCGACGGCCGAGCCCCCCGAGTCTACGCGCGCGAAAGCCAGCTGCAGGGTGTCGCCCCGGACCCAGTTCCGGTCTCCGGCCGAGGGCGCCGGCGAGAAGCCCCGGGCCGAGCCCCCGAGCGTGTCGGCGGCGGTGTCTCCGACCTCGATGGCGCTGGAGCCGCCCACGGACACGAGACTGTCGATGTCCCCGTCCCGGAAAGCGAACACCAGGGAGTCCCCGTCCAGCCGGTACGGGGCCGAGACGGCCAGGGCGGGCTTCGGGCCATGGGCCCACAGGCGCTCGATGCGATCTCCCGCCACGCGGGCGTCGATGGCATCCGCGAACAGCCGGAAGGACTTCCCGGACGCCTGGGCCTCGCCCCTCGACGTCACGGTCCGCACCTTTCCGGAGTCGATCACGGCGGAGATCACGCTGCCGGCGAGCCGGAACTGCTCGCTCGTCACCACCGGGTTCCCCAGGAGCCGTCCCTCGTGCGCGTCGGACAGGTAGACCGCGCTGTCCGAGCGTGCCCGGGTCTTGCCGCGCACGATGCGCACGTCGCCGCGCATGCGGGCGTCCGAGTCGCCCAGGAACACCATCCGGTCCGCATCGATCTCCGCCGGCGGCCCCTTCCCCGTCGTGTCGCGGACGGTGAGGTGGGGCCGGCCGGTGGCCACGGTGCGCTGGGGACCGCCGCCTCCCGAGCGGAAGAACTCAACCCGGGGACCCGTGAGCACGGACTTCGACTCGAGGCGGACCAGCCGAACGCGTCCGTAGGCCACGATCCGATCCTGGTCCTGCCAGTACGCGAGGGAGTCGGCGGTCAGGGTGCGGACGCTGTCCCGGTAGTCCACCGAGCCGATCATCTCGAACTTGCGCTCGCGGTCGTACTTGATGCCGCTGTCGGCCGCCATGCGCGCCGATCCGCACGTCCAGCGCAGCCCGCCGCCCACGTGCGTCACGTACTGGTCGGGGCCCACCCGGTGACTCACCATGCGCGTGCTGTCGCCGCGCGGGAGCAGGATGACCGTACAGGACCTGGACTCGGGACTCCCGGCCGTGTCGGCGCCCTGGCCGGCCAGGGCGCCGGCGCCCAGGGCCATCCCCAGCACGGCGGCGACGAGCGCCCGGAACCCGGATCTCACGGCTTCCGCGTCGGGCTCCCGACGGCCGTCGTGTCTGGCGGCGAGACGGCCGCGGGACGCGTCACCCGCAGGGTGTCGAGCCCGGGATCCGTCACGAAGCCCCGGCCACGCAGCGTGTCACGGCCGCGGTACAGAACGAAGGTGGTGTCTCCGCGGAGCCGATCCGTGGACGCGTCGAAGTGGAGCCGGGAGGTCAGCAGCCGCTGCCCGCCCGTAGAGTCGACCACGACCACGTCGTCGCTGGCGGTCATGTCTCCCGACTTCATGTCGTACACGCCGTCCACGGCCGTGAGCGTCGACCGACGATCGCCGGCCCCGTCGAAGAAATCGATCCGATAGCGCCTGAAGTGCGCGACCGAGCCGTTCTGGAGGAAGTAGGCCGTGTCCGCCTGCAGGTGGGCGCGCCGCACGCCGTCCCGGGTCATCGTGTGCTCGACGCCGACCATGACCTGGTCCGCGTCGAGCTGCAGGAGGTCGGGGCTGGCCACGTCGACCTTGTGGTCGCCGCCGCACGCCGCCGCCCCGACGAGCAGCACGGCCGCCAGCACCGGGAGCCGCCTCACGCGACGCCCGCGCGCAGGAGGTCGTGCAGGTGAACGATGCCCAGGAGGCGGCGCTCGGGGTCCACCACGGGCAGCGCCATGATGCCGTGCTCCTCCATGACCCGTACGGCTTCCGCCGCGAGGGAGTCCGGGCCGATGAGCCGGGCGTCGCCCGTCATGGCCTCGGCCACCGGGCGGCCCAGGAAGTCGGGGTGGCTCTCGGCGTAGCGCGTCAGATCGCCGGCGGTGATCACTCCCACGACGGTCCCCCCGCCGTCCAGGACCGGCACCGTCCCCCGACGGTGGGCGATCTCCCGCATGGCCAGCTCCAGGGTGGCCTCCGGCGGGAGCGACGGCACCTGCTCGGGGTCGGTCAGCATGACGTCGCGGATCCTCCAGAGCAGGCGCCGGCCCAGGCTACCGGCCGGGTGGAGATGCGCGAAGTCCTCGGCACCGAAGCCTCGCACGGCCAGGAGGGCCATGGCGAGCGCATCGCCCAGCGCCATGGCGGCGGTCGAGCTGGCGGTCGGCGCCAGGTCCAGCGGACACGCCTCCTCGGGCACGCCGGCGTCCAGCACGACCTCGGCGTGCCGGGCCAGCGTCGAGCCGGGCGCGCCGGTGAGGGCCAGGACGGGGATGCCCAGCCGCGCTACGGCCGGCAGCAGACGAGCGATCTCCTCCGATTCCCCGCTCCTCGAGATGGCCACGAGGAGATCGCCGCGCACCAGCATGCCGAGGTCTCCGTGCGCCCCTTCCACCGGATGGAGGAACAGCGCGGGCGTCCCCGTCGAAGCCAGGGTGGAGGCCACCTTGCGCGCCACCACGCCGGACTTTCCCACCCCGGTCACCACCACGCGTCCCCGGCACGCCTCCATGCGGCGCACGGCCTCCACGAAGCCTTCGCCCAGGCGACCCGCCACCGCGCGGATGCCCTCCGCCTCGGTTCCCAGCACCTCGCGGCCACGCCGCAGGATCTCCTCGTCGGTCACGGCCCCTCCCCTCCCCCGCCGGAGCGGGCCCGGGCCACGTAGGCCGCGACACGCTCCTCCCACTGACCCCGCGCCCGCAGGAGAGCCTCGGCGAATTCCCTGACCACGCCGTCCCCGCCTCGATGCTCCGAGCACCACAGGGCCACTTCCCGCACCTCCGGCGCGGCGTCCGCCACGGCGGCCGGGAGGCCCACGTGCTCGAGCAGCGCCAGGTCCGGGAGGTCGTCGGCCAGGCAGGCGACCTCGTTCCACCGAAGGTCGCGCGCCTCCGCGATGCCACGGACCACGGACACCTTGTCCCAGGGCGGGACCTGGTGGACCTCCTCGATCCCCAGCTCCCGGGCCCTCTCCCGCACCGCAGCCGACGAGCGTCCCGAAACGATCGCCGACTCGACGCCGGCCGCGCGCAGCAGGTGGACGGCGACCCCGTCACGGACGTGGAACCGGCGAAGCTGGAAGGGCTCGCCCCCGACGCCGTCCGCCACGTAGATGCCACCGTCCGTGAGGACGCCGTCGGCGTCCAGCACCAGCAGGCGGATGCGCCGGGCGATCCTGCGGAAAATCTCTGCGCGGTCGCTCACGCTCCGCCCACCGCCTCGCGGATCTCCAGAGCGCGGGCCAGGAGTGGCTCGAGCCGATCGAGCGGCAGCATGCTCGCGGCGTCGGAGGGAGCGGTCTCCGGAGTCGGATGGACCTCCAGGTAGAGCCCGTCGGCCCCGGCCGCCACCGCGGCGCGGGCCAGGATCTCGATGAACCGTCGCTCGCCCCCGCTGCTCCCCCCGGCCGCTCCCGGAAGCTGGACCGCGTGCGTGGCGTCGAACAGGGTCGGGCACGCACACGCCTCCCGCATGACCTCGAAGCTCCGCATGTCCACGATCCAGCGACCGTAGCCGAACGCCGTGCCCCGTTCCGTCACGGCCAGCCGCTCCGCACCGCCTTCGCGGGCCTTCTGCACGGCGAGCCCCATCTCCTCGGGCGCCATCCACTGGCCCTTCTTGAGGTTGAGCGGCCGACCCGTGGCCGCCGCCGCCAGGATGAGGTCCGTCTGTCGACACAGAAACGCCGGGATCTGGAGCACGTCCACGACTCCGGCTACCCGCTCGACCTGGACGGACTCGTGCACATCGGTGAGGACGGGCAGGCCGGTATCCTCGCGGACCTCTCCGAGGAGGGCCACGCCCGCCTCGAGCCCGGGGCCGCGCGGCGAGTCGGGGCGGCTCCGGTTGGCCTTGTCGAAGGACGCCTTGAACACGACCGGAACTCCCAGGCGCACCGAGACCTCGGCCAGGTGACGGGCCACGGTCAGGTTGAGCTCCCGGTCCTCGAGCACGCACGGGCCCGCCACGAGAAAGAACGGACCGCCCGCGCGGAACAGGGGGCCGGGGTCGGAAGCCACCCTAGCCGCCCACGGCGGCCCGCTCGCCGCGCTCCCCCGTCACGACCTTCGCCGAACCTTCCTCGCGGCCCGCCCGCCGCCTGGCTGCCGCCGCCACGAAGGCCGCGAACAGCGGATGCGGGTGGTTGGGGCGCGAGCGCAGCTCCGGATGGAACTGCGTGGCGATGAAGTGCGGATGGTCCGGGAGCTCGACGATCTCCACCAGTTGCTCATCGGGCGATAGCCCGCTTAAGCGCATGCCGCTGGCTGCCAGGATCTCCCGGTAGTCGTTGTTGACCTCGTACCGGTGCCGGTGACGCTCCGACACGTCGTCGAGGCCGTAGATGGTCCGGGCCCGCGTGCCGGGCTGCAGTCGGCACGGGTACGCGCCCAGACGCATGGTGCCGCCCATGTCCGTCACCTGGCGCTGGGAGTCCATCAAGGAGATCACAGGATCCGACGTGTCGCGGTCGAACTCGGACGAATGGGAGTCGCTGAGGCCGCACACGTTCCGCGCGAACTCGATGATCGCGCACTGCAGGCCCAGGCAGATGCCGAAGAAGGGGATCCCCGCCTCGCGGACGAAGCGGACGGCGTCGACCATGCCCTCCACGCCTCGCACGCCGAAGCCACCCGGAATCAGCACGCCGTCGTACCTGGCCAGCCAGTCGACGTCGTCCGGGGACACGTCCTCGGAGGAGATCCAGTCGATGTCCACGCGGCAGTCGTTCGCGATCCCGCCGTGGATGAGCGCCTGCTGAACCGACAGGTACGCGTCCACCAGTCGGGTGTACTTGCCCACCACGGCGATCCGGACAGCCTCGTGCTCCGGCCGCTTGACCCGGTCGACCAGGTCCTCCCAGGACGACAGGTCCGGCTCGGGAGCCTCGAGGCGAAGGAGCGACAGGATATGGTCGTCCAGTCGCTGCTCCCGGTAGCGCAGCGGGACCTCGTAGATCGTCTCCACGTCGCGCGACTCCACGACGTTGTGGACGTCCACGTTGCAGAAGTGCGCGATCTTCCGCCGCACTTCCTCCGTGAGCGGACGGTCCGTGCGGCAGATCAGGATGTCCGGCTGGATCCCGGTCTCCATCAGCTCCCGCACGGAGTGCTGGGTGGGTTTGGTCTTGAGCTCCCCGGCCGCGGCGATGTAGGGCACGAGGGTCAGGTGGACGAACAACGTGTTCTCCCGCCCCACGTCCTGGCGGAACTGGCGGAGCGCCTCCAGGAAGGGGAGCGACTCGATGTCGCCCACCGTTCCCCCGACCTCGGTGATCACCACCTGCTTGCTGGGAGCCAGGCGCCGGATGTGCGCCTTGATCTCGTCGGTGACGTGCGGGATCACCTGCACCGTGGCTCCCAGGAAGTCGCCGCGGCGCTCCTTGGTGAGGATGTCCTGGTAGATCCGGCCCGTGGTGACGTTGTTGGCCTGCGAGAGGGACTCGTCGATGAAGCGCTCGTAGTGGCCCAGGTCCAGGTCGGTCTCCGCGCCGTCGTCGGTGACGAACACTTCTCCGTGCTGGAACGGTGACAGGGTGCCCGGGTCGACGTTCAGGTAGGGGTCGAACTTCTGGATGGTCACCTTGAGGCCGCGCTCCACCAGCAGCCGTCCGATCGACGCGGCGGCGATGCCCTTCCCCAGGGAGGACACGACTCCCCCCGTGACGAAGATGTAGCGGGTCGGCGTGGCGCTATCGTCAGTCATCGGCCTCGACTCGTTCGATGGGGACTGTCTCGGCGAGCCGTCGCTCGGCTCGTTCCAGGTCGGCGGGGACGTCCACGCCCGGGCCGGCGGCCGCGCTCACGACGACGGCGATCCGCAGGCCGACCTCCAGGGCGCGCAGCTGCTCCAGCTTCTCGATCCCCTCCAGGGGCGAGGGCGGCGATCCGGTCCAGCGCTCCAGCGCGTCCCGCGTGGCCACGTACACCCCCACGTGCCGAAGATACGGACCGGCTCCCCGGGACTCGAACTCGGGCTCCCCGTCCCGCGGATGCGGCACGGGCGCCCGGCTGAAGTAGAGCGCCGTCCCGTCCGCGGCGCGGACGACCTTGACGACCGAGGGAGACCGCCACTCCGCCGCATCCCGGATGGGGACCGCCACGGTGGCCACCTCGGCTCCACCCGACGCCACGACCTCGACCGCGGCGCTCACCCCCTCCGGGTCCAGGAAGGGCTCGTCGGCCTGGTAGTTGACCAGCACATCGAACCGCCGGGCCTCGGGGCGCGCCGCCACCTCGGCGACGCGATCCGTCCCGGAGGGGATGGTCGGGTCGGGTGAGGAGGGCCGTGCCGCCGAAGGAGCGCACCCGCTCGGCGATCTCCTCGGAGTCCGTCGCCACCCAGACGGCGTCGAACGCCTGGACGCGGCAGGCCGCGCGCCAGCTCCACTCGACGAGCGGCCGGCCGGCGATGGGCTGGAGCGGCTTGCGGGGGATGCGCCGACTCCCGAGCCTCGCGGGGAGCACACACAGGACGGTCATCGCCGGCGGCGAGCGGATGCGTGAGTTGATCCATTCACGCACCGGAACGTACCCGCGCCGACTCGGCGTGTCAAAGTCCCGAGCAGGCCGGCCGTCGGGCGCCGGCTCCACTCCCCGTCAGCGGCGCGCCGATGCCGGGAGGCTGACGTCGAACACCCAGGTCGGGTCCAGGTTCGACGCGGAGGGGTCGATCGCCAGCCCCGCCTCGATCAGGAACAGCCGGACGCCCCCGATCACGTTGTCGGTGAAGTGGGGCGAGGTCCCCTCTCCCCACGCCGATCCGATCGCATCCCGTACGAAGAGCTCCGGCCCTCCCACCACCGGAATCCCCACCCGTCCCAGCGGAATGGCCAGGGTCGCCTGGCCGAACAGGAGGCGGGGGCCCCGGAGCGGCAGCACTGGCAGCGTGGGCAGCGTGCCGGCGCCGCCCAGAGCCGACCAGCGCTGGCCCGGCAGGGAGCCGGACAGGTCGCCACGCGCGATTGCGAAGAACTCCAGCCGCACGCCCGGGATCGCCTCAGTGCGGCCCGAAACCCTCGCTTCGCCGAGCAAGAAGGAGAAGTCCCCGGCCACCGAGGAGTCCGCCACCTCAGCCGAGACCGACGCGTCGACTCGCCACGAGCCGGCCCGGCGCCGGTAGCCCACCAGCGCCCGCGCGCTCCACAGGGTGCCCCCCTGCACCGTCGGGTTCGGCCGCACGTCCGCGTCGGACTTGAAGAACACGGGCAGCCGCAAGGCCGGGAGGCTCCGGTCCCTCTCCCGGAAGGCCGACCACTCCGTGTGCCAACCCGAGGCGCTGGCGGTCAGAACGCCCGCCCCGAGCCGCTCGGAGCGGTAGTAGTCCCGGTAGTCGCCGGAGCCGAACAGGTAGGCGAGCGAATTGGATATGTCGCCCCGGATCCAGTCCTCGTTCGTCCGGGTACGCCGCTCCCCTACGAGGTCCACGCGCAGGGTGCCGGTCGGATACCAGCTCTGGCGTAGCGTGCCGCCGAGCGCCTGGATTCCCCTTGTATGGAACTGGAGGCGCGCCGACAGACTGGGCTGCCACGCCATGCGCGTGGCCCGGGCCGTGGCACCCCAGGAGAAGGTCCACGCCTCGACCCGGTCGTAAGTCGGGAGGGAGAAGCCGTAGAAGCCCTCCAAGGAGACGGCCCGGGGCACCTTCTCCACGGGCACGATTTCCCACCCCGTGCCCCTCCGGTCCACGCGCACGAGGAGATTGGGGCGGTACACGACCTGCCCCTCGACCCTGGCGAGCGAGGACGAATACCAGCCGCCGCCGAGGACCACGGCGTCCCCCTCCACGCGGGCGCCCGGCCTCAGGAAGAGATCTCCGGCCACGACGTAGATGCTGCCGTGGATGGTGGCCGCCGAGCGTACCGTGGCACCGAGGACCAGGACCGGCCCGTCCACCTGCGCACCCGGCGCCAGCACGGTGTCGCGCGTCCACAGCCGGTAGCCACCGGCATGCAGGAAGTGGTCGAGCCGCCGCTCCACCGGGCGGTCCGGACGCGGCACGAACGACACCTCCTGGGCGAGTGCCGGACGCGCCAGGCCGAGGACCGACCCGACCACGACCGCGGCCGCGAGAGCTCCGACTATGCGCGCCGCCCGACGCCTCATCCCTGCTCCTCGGCCGTCCAGCGTTCCCAGACGATCACGCTCCCCGCGTCCGCCCGGTGGCTCAGCGGCTCGAGCCCGTCCGCGTAGCCCACCGCCAGGATGGCCACCACCGGGACGTCGGCGGGGATGTCCGCCGCCTCGCGCACGTAGGGCTCCCGGAATCCGGTGAGCCAGCTCGTGGCCAGCCCCACGTCCGCGGCGGCCAGGGCCATGGTCTGGGTGGCCGCCGCGACATCCACCGGAAAGCTGGTGCGGCCGTTGCCGCTCACGTGTGAATGGATCCTGGCGCAGCAGAGGACCAGCACCGGAGCGGTGCGCGCGTGCGGGTGATTGAAGGCCGCCGCCGCGATCCGGTGACGGCGGAGACCCTCGCGCACGACGACGAACCTCCACGGCTGGGCCTCTCCGGCCAATGGAGCCCAGCGTGCCGCCTCGAGCACGCTCGACAGCGCTTCGTCGGGGACGGGACGGTCCGCGAACCGCGTGGGAGGCCTGCGGTTGCGAACGAGGCTGAGGAGCCGGGAAGTACGGGTCACCAAAGCCGCCCGTTCCCGGACCATCCTGCGATGCGGAGCGCTCTCATCCGCGGGGATGGAAGCTGCGGTGCACCTGCTTGAGGTAGGCGCGGTCCACGTGCGTGTAGATCTGCGTCGTGCTGATGTCGGCGTGGCCCAGCATCTCCTGCACCGCAGCGAGGTCCGCCCCGCCCTCGAGGAGGTGCGTGGCGAAGGAATGCCGGAACGTGTGCGGGCTCACCGACCGGCGAATGCCGGCCCGCTCCACGTGCCGGCGGACGACCTTCCAGGCGCCCACCCGCGTCAGGGGTCGGCCGTGGTGGTTGAGGAACACCACACCGCGGCTCTCGCCCCGGTCCAGGCGGGGACGCGTTTCCCGAAGGTAGCGGCGCAGCGCGTCGATCGCACGGGCGCCCAGGGGCACGAGGCGCTCCTTGGAGCCCTTTCCGCGGACCCGCAGGAGCTCTTCGTCCAGCAGCAGGTCCAGGATCTCCAGGCCCACGAGCTCGGAGACCCGCAGCCCCGCGCCGTACAGCGTCTCCAGCATGGCCCGGTCCCGGAAGGCCAGCTCGTGCTCGATCGGAACGGCCGCCAGGATGCGCTCGACCTCGGGGTAGCTGAGGACGTCGGGCAGGGAGCGGCCGGACCGGGGCGATTCCAGCCTCTCGGTGGGGTCCGAGTCACAGTGTCCTTCGGCCACCGCGAAGGCGAAGTACGCCCGGATCGCGGACAGCTTGCGGGCCACGGTGGAGCCCGCCAGCCCGCGCTCGACCAGGTCGACGACGAAGTCCCGCAGTCGTCCGTAGTCCACCTCGTCCGCACCGACGGCCCCCCCGGCGCGCACGAACGCGGCCATCTGGCGGCAGTCCCGCACGTACGCTTCCACCGTCCGGTCGGCCAGCCCCCGCTCGAAGCGCAGGTAGTCCTCGAACGGCTCCAGGAAGAACTCGCGGCTCACCCGCCGTCCTCTCCCGCATCCTGGTGATGATGGCGCGTGCGCCACCACCACCAGGCCGCCGCCGCCGCCGCGACCAGGGCCGCCGCCAGCAGGCCCCGGTTCATGCCCTGTACCCAGCCCACCAGCCGCGGGATGTTGCGCGACGCCAGGACGCCCAGCTCGAGCAGGGCCCCGTACCACAGGGCCGAGGCGATCCCCAGCGGCAGGAGCGTACGCCACAGTCCGAGTCCGCTGATCCCGGCGAACACGGGGACCAGCACCCGGAACACGGGCACGAAGCGACTCACGAAGATGGTCGGCATGCCGTAGCGGTCGTAGAACCTCGACAGCCGCTCGAGCTGGTGAGGCCTGAGAAGCCAGTGGCCCCAGCGTGTCTCGAACACCGCCCGGCCGTAGCGACGGGCCGCCACGTACACCAGTCCGGCCAGCACCACGTTGGCCACCCACGCCACCGCGATCACCAGATCCCCCTGGATCACGCCACGGTCGGCCAGGACGCCCCCCACGATGACGAACGTGTCCGACGGGACGGGCGGGAAGATGTTCTCGAGGGCCGCCCCGGCGCCGATCACCAGGTAGACGCTGGCGACCGGGAGCGAGGCAATGGCGGAGAGGATCCGCTCCAGGGCGTCGGTCACGAGCGCCTCCGGTCGTCAGCCGCCCGAGCGGATCGACGCGTGCAGCGTGTCCAGGTCCCGTATGGAGTCGAGAAGGGCCACGGCCAGGACGGCGACCCCCTCGCCCCGCCCGATCCATCCCATGCCCTCGTTCGACTTGCCCCGGACGTTCACCGCCGAGGGCGGCACGTGCAGGACCCCGGCCATGCGGACGGCCATCGCTCCGGCGTGGGGCGCGATGCGAGGACTCTCGGCCACCACCGTCACGTCCACGTTCACCACCTGATAGTTCTCGCCCTCCACGCGCCGGACCGCCTCGTGGAGCATCGGGAGGGAGTCGGCCCCGGCCAGCTCCGGGTCCGTGTCCGGGAACAGGTCCCCGATGCTGCCCATGCCCACCGCCCCTAGAATCGCATCGACGACCGCGTGCAGCACGGCGTCGCCGTCCGAGTGGCCTCCCAGCCCCGCGTGCCCGGTGACGGTCACGCCGCCCAGGCGCAGGGGTCGTCCGGGATCGAAGGGGTGGGAGTCGTACCCGAGGCCTACGCGCATGAAGCGGACGGCACCCGACCGCCCAAGCGCGAGCGGCCGGTCACCCGGTCGCTGCGCACGAGGCTAGTCCTCGTCCCAGCGGCCGATGGCGAGGGCCACGTTGTGACCGCCGAAGCCGAACGAGTTGGAGAGCGCCGTCCGAACGGGCCTCTCCGTGACTCCCCGGTGTCCGTAATCGAGGTCGCACTCCGGATCGGCTTCCTCGAAATTGATCGTCGGTGGGATGAGGCCCTCCCGGCACACGAGCGTCGAGATCACGGTCTCGACGGCGCCGGCCGCACCCAGGCTGTGTCCGGTCATCGACTTGGTGGACCCCACCACGATCTCGTACGCCCTCTCCCCGAACACCTTCTTGATGGCCACCGTCTCGGTTGCGTCGTTGGCCGGGGTGGACGTTCCGTGGGCGTTGATATAGTCGATGTCGCCCGGCTCGAGGTTCGCATCCAGGAGCGCATGGCGCATCGCCACCTGCGCTCCGGCTCCCTCCGGGGGCGGGGCGGTCATGTGATACGCATCCGCGCTCTGTCCGAAGCCCTTCAGCTCCGCCAAGATCGTGGCGCCGCGGGCACGCGCGTGCTCCAGGCTCTCCATGATGACCATCCCCGACCCTTCGCCGAGCACGAATCCGTCCCGCCCGGCGTCGAACGGGCGTGAGGCCGCCTCGGGCGCGTCGTTCCGGGTGGACAGGGCCTTCATGCTGGAGAACCCGGCCACGCACAGCGGAGTGATCGTGGCCTCGGTGCCGCCGGCAATCATGACGTCCGCCTCCCCCGTCCGGATGGAGCGGAAGGCGAGGCCCACGGCGTGCGCGCTGGAGGCGCAGGCGGACACCGTGCAGTAATTGGGGCCTCGAACGCCGTAGCGCATCGGAGATGAGTCCCGCAGCCATGTTGGCGATGAACATCGGGATGAAGAAGGGCGACACCCGGTCCGGTCCCCGCTCGAGCATCCGGATGTGCTGTTCCTCGAGGGTGGCCAGGCCACCAATGCCGCTGCCCACGATGACCCCCGTTCTATCGGGGGACTCGTCTCGCAGGATGTCGGCGACGCCCGCCGCCGCGACCGCCTGCTGAGCCGTCGCCAGCGCGAACTGGAGGAAGCGGTCGGTCCGCTTGACCTCCTTGCGGTCCAGGTACTCCGAGGGATCGAAGTCCTTGACCTCGCAAGCGAACCGGACGTCGTGCCGGGAAGCGTCGAACAGGGTGATCGGTGCCGCTCCGCTGCGCCCCGCGAGCAGGGACTCCCAGGTGGAACGCACGTCGTTCCCCACCGCGGTGATGAGGCCGGTGCCCGTGATGACGACGCGTCGGCCGGTCATGGGTCGCCCGCGCTCGGAGACTCGCGTCCGCCGACCTCTCAGTCCTCCTGCTTCTTGGAGAGGTACTCGATCGCGTCACCGACCGTCTGCATCCCCTCCGCATCCTCATCCGGGATCTCGATGCCGAACTCCTCTTCGAACGCCATGACGAGCTCGACGGTGTCCAGGGAGTCGGCACCCAGATCGTCCACGAAGTGGGCGTCATCGGTGACCTTCTCGATCTCGACGCCCAGCTCGCTGGCGATGATCTCCTTCACGCGCGCGGCCGTATCCGACATGTGCGCTTCCTTTCTCGATGGTGATGGGTGTTTCGAACGACGCTGCGGTCGACCTCACATGACCATGCCGCCGTCCACGACCAGGACCTGCCCCGTGATATAGGAAGCCGCCGGACCGACCAGGAACCTCACGGCCCCGGCCACATCGGACGGCTGCCCGAAGCGCCCCAGCGGAATGCGCTCGAACAGCGTGTTCCGCGCATCCTCGCTCAGGGACGCCGTCATCTCCGTCTCCACGAAGCCGGGCGCCACGGCGTTCACCAGAACGTCGCGGCTGGCCAGCTCCTGGGCCACGGACTTGGTGAGCCCTACGAGGCCCGCTTTGGACGCCGCATAGTTGGCCTGCCCGCGGTTCCCCGTCAAGCCCACGACACTGGCGATGTTCACGATGCGCCCGCTTCGCCGCTTCATCATGCCCCGGGCCACGGCACGCATCATGTAGAACGCACCGCGCAAGTTCGTGTCCAACACCGCGTCCCAGTCCTCGTCCTTGAGGCGGACGAGGATGTTGTCCCGGGTGATGCCGGCGTTGTTGACCAGGATGTCCACCGGACCGAGGTCTTCATCCACCCGCTCGACCAGCGCCGTGCACGCTTCCCCGTCGGTGACGTCGCAACCGTAGCCGCGGCCTCCGGCTCCGCCGAGTGCCTCGGCCGCCTGCCCGGCCCGGTCCTCGGCTCGCGCGGTGACGGCCACCCGGGCCCCCGCCGCCGCCAGCTCCTCGGCCACGGCGAAGCCGATGCCCCGGGATCCACCCGAGACGACCGCGACCTTGCCCTCCAGCTCACCCATGCTCCGCCTCCCTCCAGGCTCGTACGCTCTCGGCATCACCCACCGTCGCGGTCTCCAGGGAGCGGTCAATGCGGCGCAGGAGGCCGGTGAGGACCGTCCCCGGGCCGATCTCCAGCCAGCGGCGGGCGCCGGCTTCGAGCATCGCCCGCACGCTCTCCACCCAGCGCACCGGCGAGGTCAGCTGTTCGAGCAGCAGCTCCCGCGCCTCCTCTCCGCCGCGCACCGGACGTGCCGCCGCGTTGGCCACCACCGGGAACCCGGGGTCGCGGAACGTCGCCGCCGCGAGCGCCTCCGCCAGCCCATCGCGGGCCACCTCCATGAGGGGAGAGTGGAAGGCGCCGCTCACTTCGAGCGGAAGGACGCGCCTGGCCCCCGCATCCCGGGCTCGCTCCGACGCGGCCTCCACACCGGCCTCGTCCCCGCTGATCACCACCTGGCCGGGCGCATTGAAGTTGGCGGCCACGACCACGCCGTCTTCGACCGCCGCGCACGCCGCCCGGACCGCCTCATCGTCCAGGCCGATCACTGCGGCCATCGTGCCGTTCCGGGCGCGGGCCATCAGCTCGCCGCGCCTCCGCACGATCCGGAGCGCATCGGGGAAGGTGAGGGCCCCCGCACACAGGTAGGCCGTGAACTCGCCCAGGGAATGGCCTGCGGCCACCACGACCGAGGCTCTCACGGGCGCCGGCAGCAGTCGCCAGACCGCGTAGCTGTGCGTCAGGATGGCCGGCTGAGCGTTCTCGGTCCGGGTGAGCTCCTCGGCCGGCCCCTCCCGGCTCAGGCGGCCCAGCGGCACGCCCAGCACCTCCTCGGCCTCGGCATACAGCTCCGCCGCCTCCGGATACGCGTCCACGAGGTCGGCCCCCATGCCCACGAACTGGGATCCCTGCCCCGGCAGCAGGAGCGCCGTGTCCGTCATCACATCTCCCCTCGTCGGGTCCGGTTGGAGAGCTCCTCCAGGTCCCGGCCCAGGTCCGAGACCATGTCGGCGCGGACCGAGTCGACCGCCACGGAGAGGGCATTCCGAACGGCCCGCGGCGGCGAGGAGCCATGGCACAGCACCACGACCCCATCCACGCCGAGGAGCGGGGCCCCTCCGTACTCCGTGTAGTCCAGCATGCGCTCCACCGGTCCCGGCTCGCGCGATCCCTCGCCGGCCTGCGCTTGCTCCCGCCGTAGCAGCCCGACAATGAACCCCGCCATGGACTCGTAGAACTTCAGCAGCACGTTGCCCACGAATCCGTCGCACACGAGGACGTCGCAGCGTCCCTCGATGATGCGGTGGCCCTCCACGTTGCCGACGAAGTGCAGCTCGGGGTCCTCGCGCAGGAGCTCGTGGGTCGCCACCGCCAGGTCGTCCCCCTTCTCCTTCTCCTCTCCCACGTTGAGGAGACCGACACGCGGCACCTCGACGCCCCACAGATCCCGCACGTAGATGTTACCCAGGTGGGCGAACTGGTGGAGGTGGGCGGGTCGGCAGCCGACGTTGGCCCCCGCATCGAGGACGAGGACGGGGCGGTCGGCGGTCGGGAACAGCGCGCCGACCGTAGGCCGGTCGACGCCCGGGAGTCTGCCGAGCACGAACAGCGAGGCGGCCAGGACGGCGCCGGTCGATCCGGCCGAGACGAATGCATCGGCCTCCCCTTCCCGCTGCAGCCGGAGGCCGACCACGATCGAGCTATCGGGCTTGCGCCGCACCGCCTGAACCGGGGGCTCGTTCATGGCGATGGTCTGGCGCGCCGGGACGATCCGCAGGCGCTCCGGGGGCTGCCCCGCGTCGCGTACGGCCGGCTCGAGGCTGTCGGGGTCCCCGACCAGCAGGATGGAGAGGGCCTCGGGTCCGTCCGTCAGGGCGCCCAGCGCCGCGCGCACGGGCACCTCCGGGGCGTCATCGCCCCCCATGGCGTCCAGCGCGATCCGCACGGGCGCTCGCCGGCCTCGGGCGGACGTGGGCCGGGATGAGTCGGAGCTAGAACTCCTCGATCTCGACGACCTGCTCGCCGTCGTAGTGCCCGCAGGTCGGGCAGACGTGGTGCGGCCGGCGGAAGTCGCCGCAGCGCGGACAGGCCTGGTGGGCCGCCGGCTGGTCGGCGTGGTGTGTGCGCCGCTTCCGCTTGCGCTGCTTCGACGTTCTCTTCTTGGGAACGGCCATGATCTCGATCCTCGCGATTCGTCCAGGTTGGTGGGGGTCGGACAACCTCCGGTCAGCCGGTGGCCGTCTCGCCCTGCTTGAGCTTCCTCAGCACGTCCCAGCGGGGGTCCGGCTCCGTGAGGACGCAGTCGCAACTCCCCTCGTTCCAATCGGCGCCACAGCGGGGACACAGCCCCGCACAGTCCTCCCGGCACACCGGGTACGGTGGCAGCGCCAGCAGCAGCTGCTCGCGCAGCGCCGGCATCAGGTCCAGCGTGTCCGACCCGCCTTCCAGAGGGTAGACCTGCCCCTCGGAATCCTGCTCCCGCACACTCCGGTCGTACAGGAGGTCCAGGTCGAGCGCGATCGTGCGGCGCAGCGGCTTCAGGCACCGTCGGCAGGCGAGCTGCACCGGCGCCTCCAGCCGACCCGTCGCGTGCACGCCGCGCGAACCCGTGATGCGGGCCCGCAGCTCCGCCACCGGCGCCTCGACGAACGTCACGTCGACATCCGCCCACGGGCCCTCCTCCACCGGGAGACGGGCCGTCCAGGACCGCGGCTTTCGCTCCAGGTCCCGGAGGTCGAGCTGCAACGTCGGTGGGTTCATGGATACGCCCGGCCGGACGCGGCGTCAATCGATGTCCACCAGTTCCGCCCCGGGAAAAAAGAACCCCAGCTCGAGCCGGGCGTTCTCCTCGGAGTCCGAAGCATGGATGGCGTTGCGCTCCACGCTCTCCGCGTAGAGCGCCCGCACCGACCCCTCGGCCGCCTTCGAGGGGTCGGTAGCCCCGATCACCTCCCTGAGCCTGGGCACGGCGTCGTCGCCTTCCAGGGCCAGGGGCATGCAGGGCCCCGAAGTCATGAATGCTACAAGCGATTCGTAGAAAGGTTTCCCGCGGTGAACGGCGTAGAACGCCCGCGCCTGCGGGGCCGTGAGCCTGAGCACGCGAGTGGCCACGACCCGGAAGCCCTCGCCCTCCAGGTGCGCGAGGATGTCGCCGGCATGGCCGCTACCGAACGCGTCGGGCTTGATGATGGCGAGCGTCCTGTCGACCCCCATCACACCTCCCCCATCCAGCCGGCGACGATGTCTCCGATCTCCGAAGGTCGCCGCGCTACGGCGATGCCGAGGTCCTCGAACGTCTTCATCTTCTCGGCCGCCGTGCCCTCGGACCCGCTGATGATGGCCCCCGCGTGGCCCATGCGCCGGCCCGGCGGCGCCGTCTGGCCCGCGATGAAGCCGACCAGAGGCTTGCTGAGGTTCTCCTTCGCCCAGTGGGCGGCCACCTGCTCGTCCGTGCCGCCGATCTCGCCGATCAGCACCACGGCCTCGGTGTCGTCGTCCTCCTCGAAGGCCCGCAGGCAGTCGACGAAGTCCGTTCCGATGATCGGGTCGCCACCGATCCCGATGCAGGTCGACTGGCCCACGCCCCGTGTGGTGAGCTGGTGGATCACCTCGTAGGTGAGCGTCCCCGAGCGGCTCACGATCCCCACTCCGCCCTCCCGCACGATCTGGCCCGGAAGGATCCCGATCTTGGCCTGGCCGGGGACGATGAGGCCCGGGCAGTTGGGCCCGATGAGCCGCACGTCGCGCTCCTCCAGGTAGGGCATGACCCGCATCATGTCCCGCACCGGGAGGCCCTCCGTGATGCACACCACGAGCCCCACGTCGCTGTCGGCCGCCTCGAACACGGCGTCAGCGGCGAAGCGCGCCGGGACGAAGATGACGCTGGCCTCGGCCCCCGTCTCCTCGACCGCCTGCTCGACCGTATCGAACACCGGAACGGCGTCGTCGAATCGCTGACCGCCCTTCCCCGGTGTCACACCGGCCACCACGTTCGTCCCGTACTCGATCATCTGTCGGGCATGGAACGAACCGTCCCGGCCCGTGATGCCCTGGACCACCACCCGCGTCTCGCCATCTATGAACACGCTCATGACACCGCCTCCACCGCGCGCTGGACGGCCTCGTCCATGTCGACCATGGCCTGGAACCCGTGCTCCTCGAGGATCGCGACCCCCTCCTCCTCGTTGGTTCCGGTGAGCCGGATCGTGATCGGGCGGTCGAGGTCCAGACGGTCGGTGGCCTCCACGATCCCGTTGGCCACGTCGTCGCACCGGGTGATCCCGCCGAAGATGTTGAACAGGATGGAGCGGACGTGGGGATCCTCTCCGATGATCGACAGGGCCGCGACCACCTTGTCGGGATTGGAGGAGCCCCCGATGTCGAGGAAGTTGGCGGGCTCCCCGCCGTAGTACTTGACCAGGTCCATGGTGGCCATGGCCAGGCCCGCCCCATTCACGCAACAGCCCACGTTGCCGTCGAGCCTGATGTAGCTGAGGCCCGCCTCGCGCGCCCGGCGCTCCGACGGCGCCTCGGCCTCCTCGTCACGCATGGCCGCGATGTCGGGTTGCCGGAAGAGCTCGTTGTCGTCGATGTTCATCTTGGCGTCGATCGCGACCACGTCCCCGTCCGGCGTCACCACCAGGGGGTTCACCTCGGCCAGCGTGGCCCCGGAGTCCTCGTACGCGTGCCACAGGCGATGGAGGACGTCGGAGGCCTGACGCACGACGACGATGTCGTCGTACAGGTGGAAGGCGAGCCGCGCCGCCTGGTGGTTGAGGAGGCCGTATCGCGGATCGATCGGCTGCCGGTGGATGGCCTCCGGGTTGTCTCGGGCCACCTCCTCGATGTCGATCCCACCCTCCGCGGAGACCATGAACACCGGCCGCTGGCTGGCCCGGTCCATGACGATGCCCACGTAGGCCTCCGAGGCGATCTCGGCGGCGGGGGTGACCAGCACCTTGTGGACCGTGAGGCCCTTGATCTGCATGCCCAGGATGGCCCCGGCCGCCTCGGCGGCCTCCTCCGGTCCCGCGGCCAGCTTGACGCCGCCGGCCTTGCCCCGGCCGCCGGCGTGCACCTGCGCTTTGACCACGACCCGGCCACCGTACTCCTCGGCCAGCGCCGCGGCGGCCTCGGGGCTCGTGGCGATCTCGCCCGGCGGCACGGGCATTCCGTGCGCCCGGAAGATCTCCTTCGCCTGATATTCGTGAATGTTCATCCTCGCTCCGTGTCGATGTCGTGGCTTCGCCGCGCGCCGGGTCCCACCGGACGCGGTGCCGGCCGTCCGGCGTACCGGACAACTGTCTCCCTACCTCACCTCACGCGACGGACTCCGGGACGATCTCGGTCCCGGACTCCCCGGCCAGCGCCCGCCTGGCGTGCCGGAGCTCGGCGATGACCGACCGCCGCCCCCCGCGCTCCACGAACTCGACCGCGGCCCGGACCTTCGGCGCCATGCTCCCCTGCCCCAGCTCGCCGCTCTCGAGGAGGCGGCGGGCGGCGGGGGGCGTCAGCCGGTCGATGGGGCGTGCATCGGGCGTGCCGTAGTCGCGGTACACGGCGTCCACGTCGGTGAGCACCAGCAGGATGCTCGCCCCGATCTGCGTGGCGAGGAGCGCCGCGGCGAGGTCCTTGTCGATGACCACGTCCAGGCCCTCGAGGCCGAGATGGGGGTCCCGGTACACGGGGATCCCGCCCCCACCCGCCGCGACGACGATGTTCCCTCTGCCGACCAGCTCCGACACGATCGGGGCCTCGACGATGCGCAGGGGCGCTGGGCTCGGAACGCGGCGGCGCAGACGACCCCGGTCGTCCCGGTCCACCGTGAAGCCGTCGGCCTCGAGCGCCGAGACCTCCCCTTCCATCACGGGCCGGCCCACGAACTTGCGCGGCTCGCGGGCGCCGGGCCGCTCCGGGTCCACCTCGACCTGGGTGACCAGGGTCACCACGCGGCGGTCGCATCCCGCGCGCTCAAGGGCGTTCTCCAGCGACTGCTGGATCATGTACCCGATCCAGCCCGCCGTTGCCGCCACCAGCACGCCGAGCGGCAGGGGGCTCACGGCCGCCCGGGCCTTCTCGCCCCGGAGGAGCTCGTCGCCCACCTGGGGCCCGTTCCCGTGGACGATGGCCACGTTCCACCCCTCGAGGACGAAGTCCACGATCGGGGCGAGGCTCTCGCGGGTGTGGCGGAACTGGTTGGCCGCCGTGGCCGGCTCGCTGGAGGGCGACAGCGCGTTCCCGCCGATCGCCACCACGACGCTGCGCGTCAAGAGCCGCCCCCGGAGGCGGTGTCCCGGGCTCCGGCCGTCGAGCGGATTCGCTCCCACAGCGTGCCGAACCGTACCAGGTCCCCGGCCCGCAGGGCCCGGTCGGCGGAATCCAGCAGCAACCGAAGGGAGCGCAGCGTCGGCGGGGGTGGCGCGGCCGCTGCCTCGCCCTGGCCCTGCGCTCCCGGCAACGGCCCCACGGGCTCGGCCGCCTGACCGGACAGGAGGCGCTCCAGCGCGCCGTCCAGCGTGGTGGCCATGGTCACCCCGGCCCCCGTGGCCGCGATGACCCGCTTGAGTCCCGGCGCCGCACCCTCGCGATCCTCGGCCTCGAGGAACAGCGGCTCCACGTAGAGGAGGAACCCGCGCACCGGGAGGAGGAGGAGATGCCCCCGGATCGCGCGCGAGCCCCGCTGACGCCACAGGGAGAGCTGCTGGGAGATGATCGGGTCCTGGTCGATCTGGACCTCGATCTGGCGCGGGCCGAACACCTGCTGCCGGCTCGAGATGTCGAACAGCCACAGCTCCCCGTAGTGGGAACCGTCGTTCCGCGCCAGCAGGAAGGCGCTCAGGTTGTCCCGGCTGCGGGGCGTGAACGGCACCGTGAGCAGGAACTCGGGGTCGCGGCCGCTGGCCGCCGTGTCCATGGACGCCGAGTCCGACGCCGTCCCGGTCCCGCCGGCCCCGGTCGTGTCCGGGAAAGGCATGAGCAGGAAGTACGGCTCCACCGGCGCCGGGGTGTCCTCGTACACCTCCTGCCCGATGCTCCACAGGTCCTGCTTCCTGTAGAAGTCCACGGGATCGGTCATGTGATACGCCTGGAGGACCCGCGCCTGCGCGCCGAACAGCGCCCTCGGATACCGGATGTGCGAGCGCACATCGGCCGGCATGGCGGACAGGGGTGCGAACAGCCCGGGGAAGACGCCCCGGTAGGCCGCCAGGAACGGGTCGCGAGGGCGCATGACGTACAGCGATACCTCTCCCGTCACTCCATCGACCACCGCCTTGACGGACGGACGGACATAGCGCACCTGCCGACCACGGAGTGACGACGGCGCGGAGAGCGGAAAGCGGCTCGCCGCCGAGTACACGTCCAGGATCCACACGATGCGCCCGTCGTGGATGACCGGGTGGGGATCGGCGTCCACGAACAGGAAAGGCACGAGCGCTCGTACCCGCTGGACCACCTGCCGCCGCCACAGGAGCAGCGTGCCCTGGGGTCCCGGCGACCGCAGGAGGAGGTTCTTGGAATCGAGCGCGAGGGCGAGGAGAGCCCGCCGCACGAGGCCTCCCACCGGCACCCCGGCGGGCCGGCCGGCCGACGGGATCGAGTCCGGGGGTACGAGCACGTACGGGGTGGTGAGCTCGCCGAAGTAGGTGCGCGGCTCGCGCACGGCGAGCGAGGACGGAGCCCCGGGCGCCAGCGTGGGCGGCAGGTCCCGGACCAGGTAGTCCGGCTCGCCGCCCGTGGATGCCCGGTCCACCGCCGTGACCACGATGCCCTGACCGTGCGAGTACCGCAGGTGGAGGTTCTGCCACGTGCGCGCCGACGGGGCGAGCCGCGCTGGATCGAACTCGCGTACCCCCACCGCCACCTGCTGGCGGTCGTCCCCGCGGCCGTAACGGTCGGCGTCCACGTCCGGGAAGGTGTGGTAGGCCAGCAGCCCCTGGAGCTGGTCGAACGTGGCCTGCAGGGGTCGCTCGTCCCACAGCGGTAGACTGGAGGCGAAGCGCTTCACGACGGAGGTGGGCGGAGCCTTCCCGGTGAGCGGGTATCCCACCCGGTGGACGCTGTCCAGGAGGAAGCCCCGCCGGGTGGCCGCGATGCGGTAGGCCAGATACGGCCGCTCCACCTCGAGCTCGTTGGGCTCCACCTTGAGGCGCTGCACCAGGTCCGGATACAGGACGAGCCCCGCCGCCCAGCCGACGGCCAGCAGCCCCCCGGCCCAGGTCAGGAGCTTCCAGCGGCCGGTGCGCTCGGCCACCACGAGTGCTCCAGCGGCCACGAGCGCGAGGACCGCCACCAGGCGCCGCGCCGGAATGTCACCGTGTACCTGTGCGTAGCTCACCGGCCCGGCCGCCACGGTCTCGAACACGGACAGTCCGAAGTGGACGGCCACCAGGACCAGGATCGCCGTCCCGACCCACGCGAGCCGGCGGCGGGCGAACGCGTCCACGTGCACGCCGCTCCCCGTGGGCCTGATGCGACCGGTGAGCAGGAGGAGCGACGCGGATCCGATGGCCACCCAGGTCACGATCGAGACCAGGACGGACCACACGGATTCCAGCACCGGCAGGTAGAACACGTAGAAGCGCGGGTCGTGGCCGAGCACGGGGTCGGGGCCGCCCCAGGGGGGCGCGTGGCTCGCCACGAGGACCTGCTCGGCCAGCCCACGGCCGAACGGAAGCGCCACCAGCACGCCCGCCCCGATCGCCGCGCCCACCACGGCCAGCTGGACCCAATGCTCCGGCAGGGCCTCGGCGATCTCGAGGTCCCCCAGGCGGCGGCGAATCCGGATGGGGCCGCCGCTGTGGGCCGTGCCGCGCAGGGAGCTCCACAGGATCCCGGCCGTGAGCAGGAAGAGGACGACCCACGCCACCACCGTGGCGATTTCGAGGGTCCAGAATCGGTCGGCATAGCCCAAAGCGCCGAACCAGGCGGCATCGGCGTAGAAGCGCGCCGCCTCCCCGACGAGGAGGAAGACGGCGAGCACCGCGGCGGCCGAGACCGCCAGCCGGAGCGTCCTAGCCGGTCGCATCGGCGCCCGTACCATCCCGAAGCGGGGGAACCTCCAGGCCTTCCTCCTCCAGCACTCGTCCCACCTCGTCGTGAATGGCGGCCAGTCCGTCCGCGGATTCCGCCTCGAAGCGGACGACCACCACCGGCTGCGTGTTGCTCGCTCTCACCAGGGCCCACCCCTCCCCGAAGTCGATACGGGCTCCGTCCAGGTCGAACACCTCCCGCTCGCCTCTGAACCTGTGAGCCACTCGCTCGACCACCTGGAACTTACGCTCTTCCGGGCAGTCCAGCCGGAGCTCGGGCGTCGAGGGGTAGTCGGGGATGCGGGCGGCGAGCTCGTCGACCGAGCGGCCCCGACGGGCCACGATGGCGGCGAGCCGCGCCGCCGCGTAGATCGCATCGTCAAAGCCGAAGTAATTGTCAGCAAAACAAATGTGACCGCTCATCTCACCTGCAAGTAGAGCTGACGTTCGCCGCATCCGCTCCTTGATGAGGGAGTGGCCGGTCTTCCACATCACCGGTACGCCCCCCTCCGCCCGGATGAGCTCCGGCAGGGCCTTGGAGCACTTCACGTCGAAGATGACCTCGGCGCCCGGGCGCCGCTCCAGCAGGTCGAGCGCGAACAGGAGGAGGAGGTGGTCACCGCGCACGATGCGGCCCGTCTCGGTGACCACGCCGATCCGGTCCGCGTCCCCGTCCAGGCCCACCCCGAAGCCCTCGCCGCGGTCACGCACTCGGGCGATCAGGTCCAGCACGTTCTCGTCGACCGTCGGATCGGGATGGTGGTTTGGAAACCGTCCGTCCGACTCGCAGTAGAGGGGATCCACGCGCGCCCCCGCCGCCTCGAGGGCCCGCGGCGCCACCACGCTCCCGGTTCCGTTGCCGCAATCGAGGGTGAGCGCCGTGGGCGGGGAGATCGGAGCCCGCTGCGCGATCACTTCCACGTAACGGTCCAGGATCTCCACGCGCTCGGTGCGTCCATCCCCGTCGGCGAAATCGTCTGTCTCGATCCGACCCCTGAGCTCCTGAATGTCGTCGCCGTACAGGGCTTCGCCTCCGACGACCATCTTGAGGCCGTTGTACTCCGGCGGATTGTGCGAGCCCGTGATCTGGATGGCGCCCTCCACCTGCAGGACCCGCTCCGCGAAGTACAGGGCCGGCGTGGGGACGGTGCCCAGGAAGCGGACGTCGACGCCCGATCGTTCGAGCCCGTCGCACAGGGCCGCCGCCAGGTCGGGCGAGCTCAGCCGGTTGTCGTGACCCACCGCCACGCACGCGCCCGGTCCGAGCCTCGTGGCGAACGCGCGGCCGACGGCCCGGGCCACGTCGAGGGTCAGGTCCTCGCCGACTACGCCGCGGATGTCGTACTCACGGAAGATCCAGTCGGGGACCTGCATGTTCACCTCGATGGAGGAGCGGGACCGTGCGTTCGTGGAGGGAGGGCGCTCGCGGCCCTTCGGAAGGCTCGCCGGGGCGGCTCCTACTCCTGCGCCGCGGCCGCGGCTCGCCGCGGGTGCGCTCCCGGCTTCGCTTCCTGCCGGGCTCCGGGCGCCGTCGATGCGACCGATTCGGCGGCCGACGGGGCCGAGGCCCCGGTCAGCCCGGCGCTGCCCGCCGCGTTCACGGCCGGTCCGGGCACGAGGCCGGCGACCAGGATGCCCGCCACGCACACGACGGCCCCGAAGCGGAAGGCCCGCCCGGTGACGTCCGGCTCGGGCACGTCGGCAGGCGCGTCCTCGAAGTACATCTTCCACACGACCCGGAGGTAGTAGTAGTAGGCCACCAGGCTGGTGAGGACGAGGATCACGGCCAGGCCCGACTGGTGGGCGCCGACCGCGGCTCGCAGCAGGTAGAGCTTACCCACGAAGCCGCCCGTGGGCGGGAACCCGGCCAGCGACAGCAGGAAGATCCCCAGCGCTCCGGCGAGCCAGGGCCGGCGCCAGCCCAGGCCGCGGAAATCGGCGAGGTGGGAGTGTCGGTCACCCTTCCCCGCCACCACGTAGACGACCGCGAAGGCACCCACGGTCATCAGCGTGTAGACCACCAGGTAGAACAGCGCCGCTCCGCGGCCCAGGGGGCCGCCGGCGGCGACCCCCACCAGGAGGTAGCCGGCGTGCGCCACCGAGCTGTAGGCGAGCATCCGCTTCACGTCATCCTGGACCAGCGCCACCAGATTGGGCACGGCCATCGTCAACACGGCCAGCCACCAGATCGTCCCGTGCCAGAATCCCTGGACACTGCCCAGGCTCACCCACAGGACGCGGAACAGGGCCAGCATCGCCGCGGCCTTCACCCCCGAGGCCATGTACCCGGTCACCGGAGTCGGAGCGCCCTGGTAGGCGTCGGGCGCCCAGGCGTGGAAGGGGACGGCCGACACCTTGAATCCGAAGCCGATCAGCAGAAGCCCCGCGCCGCCCGCGGTGAGCAACCCAGGATGACCGTGCGAGAGCACCGAGGCCATGCGAACCAGGTGTGTGGTCCCGGTAGCCCCGTACAGGAGCGCGATGCCATAGATGAAGAACGCGCTCGCGAAGGCCCCGATGAGGAAGTACTTGAGTCCCGCCTCGGCCGAGCGTGGGTCCTGCCGGTTGAAGGCGGTGAGAACGTAGACCGAGATCGACATCATCTCGAGCCCCAGGAAGATGAGGACCAGATCCTGGGCGCCCGACAGCACCATCATGCCCACGCTGGCCAGCAGCACGAGGGCATAGAACTCTCCGATCTCCAGCCCCTCCCGCTTCAGATAGTCGAACGAGAACAGGAGCCCGAGCAGCGTCGCGCCGAGGATGATGAAGTTGGCCAGCACGCGGAAGCCGTCCAGCGCGACGAGAGCGTCCGGGCCGGCCGGACCGAGCGGGATCAGGGTCAGGTTGGCCGCCGCCGCCAGCAGCACGCCGATCACGGACAGCCACCGCACGCTCGGCCGGCTCGGTCCCCGGTGCTCGCCTCGCTGGAACACGTCCACCAGCAGCACCACGACGGCCGATACCGTCAGCACGATCTCCGGGAGGAGCGTCCTCAGGAAACCGACCTGGCCCGCCACGTCCGCCGCTCCGCTCACGACCCGCGCTCCGGGGCCGGCGCGGGCGCGACCGGTGCGACGGCGGAGGCGGTCGCCGCGTACGCCTCGCTCCCCAGGCGCACGCCCGGCGGGAGGGCACGCTCCGCCCGTGCCGTGGGGGTCGACGGGAGCATGTCGACTCGCTGCAGGACACGGTCGACGGCCGGGGCCAGCCGGTCGAGGAAGGGCTTCGGATACACGCCGATCAGCAGGATGAGCGCCAGGAGGGGCACGAGGATGGCGCGCTCCCGTCCACCCAGGTCTTCGAGCTCGCGGTTCTCCTGCCGGTCCAGCGGGTTCAGGATCAACCGCTGCACCATGGGCAGCATGTAGCAGGCGGCGAAGATCACCCCGGTGGTCGCGATCAGCGTAGCCAGCGGGTGGGTCCGGAAGGTGCCGACCAGGATCAGGAACTCGCCCACGAACCCGTTGGTCCCCGGGAGCCCGATCGAGCTCAGCGCCACGACGACCAGACACACCGCGAATACCGGCATCACCTTCGCGAGGCCGCCGAAGTCGGCGATGGCCCGCGTATGCCGGCGCTCGTACAGCATGCCGATGAGGAGGAAGAGCGCTCCCGTGGAGATGCCGTGGTTGACCATCTGGAGGATGCCGCCCTGGAGGCCCTCGGCCGTGAACCCGAACACGCCGAGCATGACGAAGCCCAGGTGGGCCACGGACGTATAGGCGACCAGCTTCTTGGCGTCCGGCTGCACCGCGGCCACCCAGGCCGCGTACAGGATCCCGATCACCGCCAGCGTCACGAACAGCCCCACCACGGCGTGGCTCGTAGCCGCCTTCGGGAACAGCGGAATCCCGAACCGGAGGAAGCCGTAGGTCCCCATCTTCAGGAGGATACCGGCCAGCACCACCGAGCCCGCCGTGGGCGCCTCCGTGTGAGCGTCGGGCAGCCACGTGTGCAGCGGGAACATCGGGACCTTGATCGCGAAGGCCAGCGCGAAGGCCGCGAACAGCCAGAACTGGAGCGGTCTCGCGATCGGCGTGTTCAGCAGCGCCCCGTAGGCGAACGTGACCGTCCCCGAGCTCCTCCAGTGCAGGTACACCAGGCCGGCGATCGCCACCAGCATGAGGAGCGAGCCCACGGTCGTGTATAGGAAGAACTTGATCGCCGCGTAGAGCCGCCGCTCCCCGCCCCAGATCCCGATGATGAAGTACATCGGGACCAGCATGAGCTCCCAGAACACATAGAACAGGAACATGTCCAGGGCCATGAACACGCCCAGCATCCCGGTCGTGAGGACCAGCATGCTGGCGTAGTAGGCGGGCCGGTGGCGGTCAATGTAGCGGAAGGAGCCGGCCACGGCGAGGGGCATGATCACCACCGTGAGCAGCACCATGAGCAGGGAGATCCCGTCGATCCCGACGCGGTAGCCGATCCCCCAGGCCCCGATCCAGGGCACCGACACCGAGTTCTGGAAGCTTCCCGCCCCGATGCGGAACGTCCAGAACAGGGGCAGCGCCAGGGCCGCCTCCAGCACCGTGGTCCACAGGGCCACCCGGCCGGCGCGCTCGCCCGACACGCCGAGGCAGGCGACCGCCCCCGCGAGGGGAATCGCCAGCAGGCACGTCAGGATCCAGTGCGAATGGTACATCCTAGAAGGCCACCGTTCCGAGGATGACCAGCACGCCGACCATGAACAGGAGCAGGTAGGCCCCCAGCCGGCCCGACTGGAGCTGGCTCCCCACCCAGCCCACCGCCCGGGCTCCCGAGGCCAGCCTGTTCACCGTGCCATCGATGAGCCCGTCGTCCACGATCTTCCAGCACCCCCTCCACAGGGCCATGAGAGGGCGGACGATGAGCCGGTCGTAGAGCTCGTCCACGTACCACTTGCGGTACAGGACGAGCGACAGCCCGGTGGGCTCGGGGGCCTCCGCCGCCGTCCGGTAGTGGCGGCGCACCACGGCGAGGAAGATCCACGCGACCACGGCCAGGGCCACTACCGTCGAGATCAGGCCCCAGGTGAGCTCGCCCCCGCCCAGCGGAGCCGCCGTCGCCGCGGCGCCGCCGTGCGCGGCCATCACGTGATGAGCCGGCTCGAACACGGGGTCCAGCCAGCCCTCGAGTGCGTTGACGTGCGGAAGGGGCAGCGACTCCGGAATCTGGATCCAGCCGCCCACCAGCGACAGGACCCCGAGCACGACCAGCGGCACCGCCATGGCCAGCGGGGCGCCGTGCAGGTGGCCGCGGGCGTCTTCCCCGGTGCGGTTCTCGCCCCCGTGGAAGGTGAGCGCCATGAGGCGCGCCATGTAGCCGGCCGTCAGGAAGGCGGCCACCAGCGCCACGCCCCACAGGAGCGGGTAGCCCAGCACGCCAGACTTCCAGATCACCTCGTCCTTGGAGAAGAAGCCCGCGAACGGGAACACCCCCGAGATGGCCAGGGTGGCCGACCACATCGTGATCCAGGTGACCGGCATCCAGCGGCGCAGGTCGCCGTGGTTGCGCATGTCGTTGGGATCGCCGCCGTGCCGGCCCGCCTCGTGCCAGGCGTGCTCGACCGAGTGGATGACCGCGCCGGCTCCCAGGAAGAGGAGCGCCTTGAAGAAGGCGTGGGTCATGAGGTGGAAGATGCCCGCCGTGAAGGCTCCCACGCCGACCGCCAGGAACATGTAGCCCAGCTGGGAGATCGTGCTGTAGGCCAGCACCTTCTTGATGTCCCACTGCTGGGTGGCGATGGTCGCGGCGAACAGGGCCGTGCCCGCGCCCACCGTGGCCACCACCGCCTGGCTCACCGGCGCCAGCGCGAACAGCACGCTGGTGCGAGCCACCAGGTACACGCCCGCCGTCACCATCGTGGCGGCATGGATCAGGGCGGAGACCGGCGTCGGACCCGCCATGGCGTCCGGGAGCCACACGTACAGCGGGATCTGGGCCGACTTCCCCATACACGCCAGGAACAGGAAGAGCGTGATGAGCGTGGCCCAGACGTCACCGTACTGCAGGTGTCCCGTGGCGGCCGGCAGCACCTGCGAGAAGTCCAGGCTCCCGAAGATCCCGTAGATGATGAACATGGCGACAAGGAAGCCGAAGTCGCCGATGCGGTTCACGATGAACGCCTTCTTGCCCGCGTTCGAGTAGGCCTCGTTCTCGTACCAGAAGCCGATCAGCAGGTAGGAGCACAGCCCCACGCCCTCCCAGCCCACGAACATGAGCGGGAAGCTGGCGGCCGTGACCAGGACCAGCATGAAGAACACGAACAGGTTCAGGTAGGCGAAGTACCGGTTGAAGCCCGGATCGCCCCGCATGTAGCCGATGCTGTAGATGTGGATCAGGGTGCTGACGCCGGTCACGATCAGCATCATCACCATGGACAGCCGGTCGAACTGCAGGTCCACGCCCACGTGCAGTCCGCCCGCGGCGATCCAGGTCCACAGCGACACCACCGAGGCCGCGGTGGTCCCCGAGTCCTTCATGGCGAAGAAGTTGATCGCCACGACCACGAAGGAGGCGCCCACGGCGAGCGGACCGACCCAGCGGGCCACGCGGTGGTCCTCTCGCCACAGGAACGCACCCACGCCGTTGATGATCGCGCCCGCCAGCGGCAGCGCCAGGACCAGAGCCGGGAGAATCGGGCGGTACATCACCACTTCAGCATATCGAAGCGGTCGACGTCGATGTCTCCGTAGTGGCGGAAGGCGGCGATGATGATCGCCAGACCCACGGCGGCCTCGGCCGCCGCCACCGCCATGACGAAGAACACGATGATCTGTCCGTCGATCCCGAGGAGCCGCGAGAACGCCACCAGGCTGAGGTTCACGGCGTTGAGCATGAGCTCCACGCACAGGAAGACCACGATGGCGTTACGCCTCAGCAGGGCGCCCGTGACGCCGATGGCGAACAGCGCGGCACTCACCAGGAGCGCGACGCGGATCAAGGTCGGAGTCACCTAGGGTGCCTCCTTCCGGGCCAGCACCATGGACCCGACGATCGCCACCAGCAGCAGGAGCGAAGTGACCTCGAACGGCACGAGGTAGGTACGGAACAGCGGGACCGCGAGCGCGCCGATCGCTCCCCTGGCCTTCAGGGCGGCCTGGATCGGGTCGGCCGCCTCGCCACCGGAGGCGGTCAGCGGATCGCTCCCCGTCAGCAGGGTCCACGCCGTGAACGCGGCCAGGGCGATCCCGAACGCGCCGGCCAGCAGCCGGGCCATCGCGCCCCTGAAGTCCGGCAGCTCGGCGTGTCCCAGGTTGAGGAGCATGACCACGAACAGGAACAGGACCATGATGGCCCCGGCGTAGACGATCACCTGCACCGCGGCGAGGAAGTGCGCCTCGAGCATCACGAACAGCCCCGCCAGCGAGAACAGCGTGACGATGAGGAACATCACGCTCGACACCGGATTCCGGCTGACCACGACGAACACCGCGCTGAGGAGCGCCGCCGCCGACAACAGGAAGAACAGGAATTCGGTCATGTCACTCCGAGGCCGGGTCGGCCGGGTCCCACAGGGCCGTGAACGGCTGGTCCTGGGCGCACAGGCGCTCCAGGTCGTAGACCCAGCGCTCCCGGGAGTACTCCGAGTTCTCGTAGTGCACGCCCAGGTGGATCGCCTCCACCGGACACACCTCCTGACAGAAGCCGCAGAAGATGCAGCGGAACTCGTCGATCTCGTAGACCGCCGCGTAGCGCTCGCCGCTCTCATCCTCGGCGGGGATGAGCTTGATGCAGTTGACCGGGCACACGGTCGGGCACAGGCCGCACGCCACGCACTTGGCCCGCCCGTCCTCGTGGGTGGCCATCCGGTGCGTTCCGCGCATGCGCGGGGACAGCTCCCACTTCTCGTCGGGGTACTGCTGCGTGACGTTCCGTGGGTTGACCATGTGCCGGAAGGTCACGCCCATCCCCTTGAGCGCGGCGCGCACGTAGGAGCCCTTCTCCTCCGGCCGCCGCATCACCTTCACCTCGCCGGGCATGGCCTCAGCCTCGCTCGTCTCGGGTCACGTCGCTCGCCCGACCCCGTCCGTGTCTCACGACCGACCCACCGTGGCCGAGCCGGCCCCGGAGCGCCGGCTGGCGCGCTCCAGCCGGCGCATCACCGTGTAGGCGGCGCCGCGCGCCAGTCGACCCCGATCGATCACGAGCACCAGGAGGCCGAGGAGGACGACGTTGACGCCCGTCAGGATCGCCGCGTACAGGAGGCCGAAGGGGATGCCGAGCCGGTCCAGGACCAGCACCGAGCCGGCGACCACGAACACGTAGGCCGTGGCGGCCACGATCACGAACTTCCAGCCCAGCTCCATGAGCTGATCGTAACGGAAGCGCGGCAGGGTCCACCGGATCCACACGAACACGGTCACCACGAGACTCGTCTTGATCGTGAAGCTCAGGAAGGTGAGGACGGTCTTCCACCAGGTGGGGTCGCCGATCACCGTGCCATCGGCGAGCACGCGGATGTTGTCCCCGTGCCAGAACGGAATGTCCCAGCCGCCCAGGAAGAACACCGTGATCAGGGCCGCGGTGGTCAGCATGTGCGCGTATTCGCCCAGGAAGAACATGCCGAACTTCATGGCCGAATACTCGGTGTGGTAGCCGGCGATGAGCTCCGACTCGGCCTCCGGCAGGTCGAACGGGATCCGCTTGGTCTCGGCCAGACCCGTGATGAAGAACAGGAAGAAGCTCACGCCGAGCGGCAGGAACAGCCACACGCCGAGCGTCGCGGGCCCCTGGCCCGAGAAGCCCTGCTGCAGGGAGATGAGGTCCGGGATCCGGACGCCGCCTCCGAGCAGCACGATGGGCACCAGGGTGAGCGCGAGGCCGACCTCGTAGCTGATCATCTGCGCCGAGCCGCGCATCCCGCCCAGGAAAGCGTACTTGCTCCCGGAGGACCACCCCGCCATTACGACCCCGTAGACGCCGAACGACCCGATGGCCAGTACGTACAGGAAGCCCACCGGGACATCCGCCACGATCATGTGGACCAGCCCCCAGCCGGTGGGCAGAGGGGAGGCGAAGGGGATGACGGCGAACAGGATGGTCGCGGGCACCATGGCCAGCATCGGCGCCAGCAGGTAGAACACCGTCAGGGCGGCATCCGGATAGGTCTCCTCCTTGAGGAGGAACTTGATCCCGTCCGCCATGGTCTGCAGGAGCCCCCACGGACCCACCCGGTTGGGACCGCTCCGGTCCTGGATGAAGCCGGCCACCTTGCGCTCGAACAGGACCAGCCCACCCACCATCAGCATCAGGAGGGTGAAGAACAGGACGACCTTGAAGATCGTCATCCACAGAAAGTGAGCGCCGGTCAGCGTCTCCACGTCAGGTCGCTCCTCCGGCCACGTCGACCGGCCGTGCCAGCGACACTCCCTTGAGCCCCAACGAGGACCAGCTCATCGCCTCCATGCCGGGCGTGGCCGCGGCCATCGCGTCGAACGCATCGGAGGCCTCGAGCCGCGTCGGCTCCTCGCCGCCGAGGAGCCCGACCAGCCTGCTCAGCACCATCCAGGCGGGCCGGGCGATTCCCGCCTCGCGCAGGACCTGGTCGAAGCGCTGCACCCGGCCCTCCCAGTTGGTGAACGTTCCCTGCATCTCGGCGACGGACGTGATGGGCAAGATGGCGTCGGCCCGGCGCGCCGCTTCGGTGAGCCGCGTGCCCAGGTAGAGGACGTAGCCGGCACCCTCCCCGAAGTCCGCGTCCGGCAGCGTCGGGTCGTCGTCGAGACGCTCCCCGAGCACGACCAGGGCCTCCCCCGGTCCCGGCGCCGACAGAGACTCCACGCGCTCGAAGCCGAACAGCTCGGCCCCGGTGGCGTTGGGGGCACGGTCGGCGCGCAGCTTGAGCTTCGGGAAGCCGGCCAGCGTGGCCTCCCCACCCTGCTCCACCCGGAACTCGCCGCCCCGGAATCCGAGCCGCTCCAGGAGGCGACGGAGCTGGTGGAGGCTCTCGTTGCAGGCGTGCGGACTCACCACGGCCCGGCCGCCATCCTCGAGATTCGACAGATCCGATGCCACGCGCTCGAGCGCATCCTTCCAGTCCGCGGGCCGCAGCTCACCGTCCTCGTCGCGCAGGAGCGGGACCTCGGCGCGGATGCCGCGGTTGGCCATCACGAGTTGCCCGCGCCCGTGATCGCACATCCAGTAGGAGTTCACCTCGGCGTTGTGCCTGGGCTTGAGCCGGACGACCTGGTTCTCCTTGCTGGCCACGGAGACGTTGCAGCCGTTCGAGCAACCCGGACAGATGCTGGACGCCGAGTCCATGTCCCAGAAGCGCGCCTTGAACAGGAAGTCCTCGTGCACGAGCGCGCCGACCGGGCACACATCGACGATGTTCCCGTGGAACGGGTTGTCGAGCTCCGTCCCCGGGAAGGTGTCGATGTAGGCGCGGTGGCCTCGCTGAGCCACGATGAGCGCGTCGTCCTGTGCCACCTCGCGCATGAACCGGACGCATCGCGTACAGATGATGCAACGGTCGGCGAAGTAGAGGACGTCGTCGGCGATCCGGTCCCGCCCCATGACCAGCTTGGGCTCCTCGACCCGACTCTCGAGCTGGCCGGTCTCGAACGCGTAGTCCTGGAGCATGCACTGCCCCGCCGCATCGCAGATCGGGCAATCGAGCGGGTGGTTCACGAGCAGGAACTCGATCACCGACTTACGGGCCAGGCGGGCCTCGTCGGTGGCCGTGTGGACCACCATGTCCTGCTGGGCATCCAGCACGCAGGAGGGCTGCAGCTTCCCTTGCCCCTCCACCGACACCAGGCAAACCCGGCACTGGGCCGGCCGGGTCGGAATGCCCGGATGGTAGCAATAGAAGGGTACGACGACGCCGGCCCGCTGGGCCGCGTCGAGGACCCTGGTCCCCTTGGGAACCGTCACCTCGACGTCGTCGATGGTGAGGGTGACCGTTTCCTGGCTGCCGGTCTGCTCGCTCATGTCGCCGTGCACGTGTCCCGGAGGATATGCGCCTCGTATTCGTCGCGGAACTTGTCGAGGGAGGACTTCAGGGGAAAGACGACGCTGTCGGCCAGCACGCAGATCGTCCGGCCGGTGAGCTGCTCGCACAGGTCGTACAGCGTGTCAATGTCCTCCATGCGTCCGTCGCCGTGCTCGATACGGGTGAGGATCTCCGCGATCCACTCGGTGCCCTCACGGCACTGGACGCATTGCCCGCAGGACTCGTGGGCGTAGAACTGGGCGATCCGCCGTGTGGCCCCCAGCAGGCAGGTGCTCTCGTCCATCACAATGGGGGACGCCGTCCCGAGCGAGCTACCCGCCTCCTTGAGCCCCTCGTACGTCGTCTCGCAGTCGAGCTCGTCCGGCGTGAGGTAGGCCGTGGACGACCCCCCGGGGATCACGGCCCGGACGGCCCGTCCCTCCGGGATGCCGCCGCACACATCGAACAGGATGTCCTTGAGCGGCACGCCCAGGGCCAACTCGTAGTTGCCCGGCCGGTTCAAATGGCCCGAGCAGCACCACAGCTTGGTGCCCGGGCTCTTCTCGGTCCCCCACTGCCGGTACCACTCGGCCCCGTTCGTGAGGATCATGGGGACGGCGGCCAGCGTCTCCACGTTGTTGACGGTGGTGGGCTGGCCGAAGACCCCGGCCTGGGCCGGGAACGGCGGCTTCACCCGCGGCTCGGCCCGACGACCCTCGAGGGAGGCCATCAGCCCGGTCTCCTCGCCCGCAATGTACGCCCCGGCGCCGACGTGCACGGTGAGGTCGCAGCTCCAGCCGCTCCCCATGATGTCCTCGCCCAGGTAGCCCTCGCGGTACGCATCCGAGACGGCCCGGTTGAGGATAGGCAGCACCGGGAAGAACTCGCCCCGGATGTAGATGTAGGCATGCCGGGCCCGGATGGCGCGGGCCGCGATCAGACAGCCCTCGATCAGAAGGTGGGGCGTCCAGCGCAGCACCTCGCGGTCCTTGAACGCGCCCGGCTCGCTCTCGTCGGCGTTGCAGCACAGGTAGTGCGGCCGGTCGTCGTCGGCACCCGGCATGAAGCTCCACTTCATGCCCGTCGGGAACCCGGCCCCGCCCCGCCCCCGCAGGCCCGAGTCCTTGACGACCTGGACGATCTCCTCGGGCTCCATGGACAGGGCCTTGCGGAGGCCCTCGTAGCCGCCCCGCTCCAGCCACGTGTCCAGGTGGCGCGCCTCCTCCTCCCCCATGTATTGGGAGAGGAGCGTGGTCGTCTCGAGGTCGTGCCGATAGGGAAAGGCCATCTAGACGTCCCGCCCTTCGGCCCGGGCCCACAGCGCGTCCACGATGTCGGGCACTTTCTCCGGCGTCACGTTCTCGACGTAGTCCTCGTTGATCTGCACGACCGTGGCGAAGCCGCAGGCGCCGAGGCACTCCACTTCGATGACGGTGAACAGGCCGTTCTCCGACGTCTCGCCCGGACGCGTCCCGGTCTCCTCGAGGAAGCGCTCCAGCACCTCCTCACCCCGGTTCAGGTGGCAGGCAATGTTCGTGCACACCTGGATCAGGTAACGGCCCACGGGCCGCTTGTTGTACATCGTGTAGAAGGTGGCGACCGAGTACACGTAGGCGGGAGTGAGGTCCAGGGCTCCGGCGATCTCCTGCATCGCGCGGGCCGAGACCCACCCGTTCTTCTCCTGCGCGTAGTTGAGAAGCGGCAGCAGGGCCGGCGTGGCGCTCGGGTAGCGGCTGCGGATCTTCTCGAGGCGCTCCCGGCCCTCATCGGACTCGAACAGCGGCTCGTCCGTGGTGCCCGAGCCCTGGTGCTCCTCGCGCATGTAGGGCTGGGCGCCGGCCACCGAGGGGTGCAGTCCTTCGCTCATGCTATCGATCGATCTCGCCGAGGACAATGTCCAGGGAGGCGTTGACCGCGATCACGTCCGAGACCAGCTCGTCCTTCACCATGGTCGAGAGGGCCGAGAGGTTGATGAAGGACGGGGCCCGGAAGCGGCAGCGGACGGGCTTGTTGCCCCCGTCCGAGATGATCCCGAACCCGAGCTCCCCCTTGGACGCCTCCACCGAGTACCACACCTCGCCCGGCGGGACCTGCAGTCCCTCCATGACGAGCTTGAAGTGCGAGATCATGGAGTCGATGTTACCCATGGCCTCGCTTTTGGGCGGCAGCACCACCCGCCGGTCCTGCACGTTGATCGGCCCGTCGGGCACGCCTCGCTCCAGGACCTGCTCGAGGATGCGCACGCTCTGCCGCATCTCCTCCATCCGCACCATGTACCGGTCGTACGTGTCGCCGTGCTCGCCCACCGGGACGTCGAAGTCGTACTCCTCGTAGCCCAGGTAGGGGCGCGCCTTGCGCACGTCGTACGGGACGCCGCTGGCCCGGAGGTTGGGGCCCGTGAGGCCGTGGTTCACGGCCTCGGCCCCGTTCATCGTCCCAATGTCCTCGGTCCGCGCCAGCCAGAATGGCGTTGTTGGAGAGCAGGTCCTCGACCTGGTTGATCGTCTCGGGGAGGGTGCGCACGAACTCGGCGAGGCCGTCGAGCCAACCGACGGGAAGATCGGCCACCATGCCCCCCACCCGCGTCACCGACGTCGTGATCCTGCCGCCGCAGTAGGCCTCGTGCAGGTTGTAGATCCGCTCGCGTTCCTGGAACGTGTATAGGAACACGGTGAACGCGCCCAGGTCGATGCCCGTGGTTCCCAACCAGAGCAGGTGCCCCAGGATCCGGTTCAGCTCCATGAGGATGACGCGGACCGACCGGCAGCGCGGCGTGATCTCGATCCCGAGCAGGCTCTCCACCGCGAGCGCGTAGCCAATGTTGTAGATCATCGGCGCCAGGTAGTCCATGCGGTCCGTGTACGGGACGACCTGGTTCCACTCCCGGTACTCGCACGTCTTCTCGAAGCCGGTGTGCAGGTAGCCCAGGTGGGGGATGCACTGCACGACGCGCTCGCCATCCAGCTCCAGCACCAGGCGCAGCACACCGTGCGTGGCGGGGTGCTGCGGCCCGAATGTTGATGAGCATCCTCTCGCCCTCGAGCCCGCGGGCCATCGCTCCCACGTCATCGGGGCTCATACGGGGTGGCAGGTCCAGCGCCTCGACGTCGCGATCCGCGCCGGCGATACCCGCGGCCAGCTCGAGCTCACGTATGGCGTACACGTCCTCCAGCCCCTCGCCCAGCGCCCGGCGCACCTGCTCGGCCCGAGAGAAGCGCCCGCGCAGCGGGAAATCCTTCCGCAGGGGGAAGCCCTCGGCGTAGTTCTCCGGCATGAGGATTCGCCGGAGGTCGGGGTGTCCGCTGAACGTCACCCCGTACATGTCGTAGACTTCCCGCTCCAGCCAGTTGGCCGTCTGGTACAACCCCGTGACGGTCGGCACGGACAGGTCGTCCCACGGCGGCTCGGCCACCACCCGGAACATGCGCCCGTGGCGCAGTGACCAGAGCTGGTACCACACCTGGAGCGGGCGACCGCCGCCGAGGTCGGCACCCATGACGTCGAGCAGGAGCTCGTAGGACTGAGATTCGTCGTCGCGCAGGAACTCGAGGACGTCCCCGACCCGGTCCGGGTCGACCACGACCACGGGCACGTGGATGGCGTCGAACCGTGTACGCCCCACCGCCTCCCCGAAGCGCTCGCGAAGCGCGCGGACGCTGGGGTGGTCGTCGGCCGGGCCCTCCGGCGTCGGAGAGCCCCGGACCAACTCGCCGGCCGCGACGCCCGGGAGCGTCCCCGTCCTCGGCACCCTCAGCTCCAATGTTCCAGGAGACGCTCGATCCGGTCACCGGGCCGGGAGACCGCGCTGGTGGCCTCGAGGCCGCTGACCCGGTTCTGCTTGGTGGAGTTTCCAAAGGGCTGGGACACGAGCTCGATCGCCTCGGGCGGGAGGTTGGGCCGGCCGGCCGCGGACGCCGACTCCTCGCGGGCGGTGGGATCGGTGACCGACTCCCCCTTCACCTTCTCCTGCACCATGAGAAGACCGTAGATGAGCCCCTCGGGCCGGGGCGGGCAGCCCGGCACGTACACGTCGACCGGCACGATCTCGTCAATGCCCTGCACGATCGTGTAGTTGTCGAACATGCCGCCCGAACTGGCGCACGCCCCCATGGACACGCACCACTTGGGCTGGGGCATCTGGTCCCACACCTTCCGGAGGACCGGGGCGAGCTTGTAGCTCACGCGTCCGGCGACGATCATCAGGTCGGCCTGGCGGGGACTGAACGACATCCTCTCCATGCCGAAGCGCGCGATGTCGTACTTGGAGGCGGCCGCCCCCATCATCTCAATGGCGCAGCAGGCGGTGCCGAAGGGCATGGGCCACAGGGAGTTCCGACGCGACCAGTTGATGACATAGTCGAGCCGGGTGGTGAGCCAGCTCCGCGGAACCCCCGTGTCCACGGTGTCCGTGTCGTCCGCGTGACCGGCGTCGGCCCGCAGGGTCTTCAGCTCCCTCGGCATCGTCTCAGCTCCGCCTGGCGCACGTCAGGTCCATTCGAGCGCGCCCTTCTTCCATGCATAGGCCAAGCCGACCGCGAGCACGGCGATGAACACGACCATCTCCCAGAACCCGGCCAGGCCCAGCTCGCGGTAGATGACCGCCCAGGGGAAGAAGAAGATGGTCTCGATATCGAACACGATGAACAGCATCGCGACAATGTAGTACTGCACCGAGAAGCGCTCGCGGGTGCCGCCCAGGGGGAGCATGCCCGACTCGTACGGGCTGCCCTTGGCCGCGGTGGGCCGGAAGGGGCTGGCGAGGTGGGACGCGAGCATCATGACTGCGGCGTTCGCCACACCCACGATGCTCAGGAAGAAGATACCCAGATACGGGCGCGTCATCGCCTCCTCGAAGCCCTTGTGAATTTCTTCACTTGCCTCGCGCCACCGGAGTATATCGAACCCCGGAAGGCCGATCAAGCGGTCCGGGAGCCCCCGCGGTGAACGACGCCGGCGACCCCGTGGTCACTCGCGGCGGCAGGATCCGGGTGTCCCTCCGTGGAGCCGGCCCGCGCCTCCTCCTGGTGCACGGGCTCACGGCCAGCGGCGCCGTGTGGGGCCGGGTGAGCGAGCGCCTCGAAGGTCGCTTCACGCTGGTGATCCCAGACTTACTGGGCCGCGGCGCCTCCGACCCCGCGCCCGGGGCCCGCTTCCGGCTGGCCGAGGAGGTGGGACGCCTCGAGGCCGTGGCGCGGGTCCACGCGCCCGGGCCGTTCGTGCTCGTGGGCCACTCCCACGGAGCCGCCCTCGCCCTGGCCGTCGCCGCGCGCACCACCCGCTGCCGCGGGCTGTGCCTGGTGGACCCCGTCACTCCCTGGACGAAGCGGCCGCTCCTCCTCGAGCTCCTGCGCTCAGGACCGGTGCGCGCTTCGCTCGCGCCGCTCCTCTGCTCGGTGCGCCGGCCCCTGACGCGGCTCGTCCTCCGTCGCCGCGTGTTCGGGGACCCCGCCGCGGTGGACGAGGCCGTCGTTCGGCGCTACGCCGCCCCGTACCGGGACCCGGATCGGGCACGCACGCTGCTTCGCGTGCTGGCGGACTGGCGCCCCTGGGAGCTGTCGCCCCACCTTGCCCCCCGCCCCACGGCCCTGGTGCTGACCGGAGAGCTCGACCGCCGGGCTCCGCCGGAGCTGGTCGAACGGCTGGCCGGTCGGCTGGAATGCCAGCTCCGGGTCGTCCCCGGGGCTGGCCACGCTCTCCCCGAGGAGGCGCCGGACGCGGTCGCGCGGGCCATCGAGGCCGTGGCCGACGGCCGCTCGTATCCGTAGGATCGCGACGCAGGAACGCCGCCACGTACCCAAACGCCGAACGAGGACGAGGGAATGAGCATCAAGAGCGACCGCTGGATCCGACGCATGGCCACCGAGCACGGTATGATCGAGCCCTTCGCCGACGCCCAGGTCCGGGACGGCGTGATCTCCTACGGGCTGTCCAGCTACGGGTACGACATGCGGGTGGCCGACGAGTTCAGGATCTTCCACAACGCCCTCATGCCGGTGGTCGACCCCAAGAGCTTCGACCAGCGCTCCTTCGTCGAGTTCAGCGGCGAGTCCTGCATCATCCCGCCCAACTCGTTCGCCCTGGCGCGGTCCGTGGAGTACTTCCGGATCCCTCGCGATGTCCTGACGATCACGGTCGGAAAGTCCACCTACGCGCGCTGCGGCATCATCACCAACGTCACCCCGTTCGAGCCGGAGTGGGAGGGCTTCGTCACCCTCGAGATCAGCAACACGACGCCCCTGCCCGCGCGGGTGTACGCCCACGAAGGGATCGCCCAGGTCCTCTTCTTCCAGTCGGACGAGCCGTGCGAGGTGAGCTACGCGGACCGTAAGGGGAAGTACCAGGGACAGAAGGGGGTGACGCCGCCGAGGCTGTAGACGGCGCCCGCTGGCGCCGGAGGTCGACGGGCAGGAGGGGTGGTCGCGTCGAGAGGGCGGCCCGTGCCGCTCGGGCCGGGCAGACCGTCTCAGCCCGCGCTGCGCCAGCCGGTCACCGCCACCACGACCCAGCCCACCAGGAAGGCCACGCCCCCGAACGGGGTCACCGCACCGAGCCACCGGATGCCGGTGAGGGCGAGGGCGTAGAGGCTGCCCGAGAACAGCACCGTCCCCGCCACGAAGAGCCAGCCGGCCGCTCCCCAGGCCCCGTTCGGCCAGCGGCCGGCCAGCGCCGCCAGCGCGACGAGCGCCAGCGCGTGGAGCATCTGGTAGCGGACCCCGGTGTCGAACACCTCCAGGAGGTCGGGAGAGATCCTCGCGTGGAGGCTGTGAGCACCGAACGCCCCGGCCGCCACGCCCACGAAAGCCGAGATGGCGCCCGCCACGAGCAGGCCCCGGGCACTCACGGCGTCGAAAGCCCCGCGGGAGCCGTCCGGTCCACGTTCACCGGGTCCGCCCTTCCGGCGTCCGGTCAGCGCTCATCCCCATCCCCTCCCAACACGCCGCGCTCGGCCCGCGAGGCCAGCTTCTCGAGGTTGGCCCGGGCCACGTCCGAGGCGGACAGGCCGAACTCGTGCGCGAGCACGGCCACGTACCATTGCACGTCGCCGAGCTCCTTCTTGATCTCCTCGCGGAACTCAGGGGTCACCCGCCCGCCGCGGTCGCGGAAGAGCTTCTTGATCTTCCCCAGCACCTCGCCGGCCTCGTTGGCAAGCCCGAGCGCCGGATACACGAACCGGTGCCCTCCCACGGCGGGATACAGCGCGGTGCGGAGCGCCCCCTCCTGATACGCGTCCAGGTCCAGGGGCTCGTTACCGCGGCGCTCCTCCCCGGTCCCGGTGCTCCTGTGCGGGCCGACGGTGGACGCCGCGGTCTCCTCCGGGCTCACGAGCCGCCGGCGGCGCTGTCCACGGCCGCGGTGCCGCCGGCCGGGGCCGACCCCGGGCTCGCCTGGGCCGCACCGGGCCCGGCCGGGGCCGTGTCGGACGCCGGGGCGAAGGGAGACCCCGGCTTCCAGGCCGGCGGCCGCGGCGCGTTGGCCACTACCCAGCCCGCCAGGAAGCCCAATTGCGTCTGCTGGGCGGCGCCGCCCATCGTGTACTCGGGCAGCATCTCGTCGTCGGGCTGGTGGTAGCGCTCCTTCCGATAGGTCTCCTCGCGCTTCTGTCCCGTACCGGCGGGCTCACCCACGTAGTCGACCCCCTGCTCGATGTAGAGGGACGGCACGCCGCGCTTGACGAATGAGAACTGGTCGGAGCGGAAGAAATGGCCCTGGCCCGGGCTCTGGTCGCCCCGGGCATCGAGGCCCAGGTAGCGGGTCAGCTCCCGGAAGACGTCTCCGAGCGACGAGTACTCCCCGCCCAGCTCGACCATGTCGCCGGTCCGACCGTACATGTTGATGGCGTCCATGTTGATGTCCGCCACGAAGTGTCCGAACGGCGGATGGCGTGCCAGGTAGGCCGAGCCCAGCAGGCCCGATTCCTCGCCCGTGACCGCCGCGAGGAGCACCGAGCGCCGGGGTCGCTCCGGGAGACGCTGATAGGCTCGCGCCAGCTCGATGATGGCCGAGGTGCCCGAAGCGTTGTCCTTGGCGCCGTTGTAGATGGCATCGCCGTTCTCCGGGGCCCCGATCCCCAGGTGGTCGTAGTGCGACGTGTACACCACCACCTGGTCGCGCAGGGTCGAGTCCCGGCCGGGCACGAGCGCCACCACGTTGGCCGACGTCGTCCGCTCCACGTCGCTACGGATGCTCCCCGCGGCGTGGAGCGGGAGGGGCTTCGCGGTGAACCCGGGCCGTCGGGCCGCGGCCACCAGCGAGTCCAGGCTCACACCGGCCAGCCCCAGGAGCCGTCGGGCCGCCGCCTCGGTGACCCACGCCTCGAGCGCCTCATGGTAGTCTCCGGGCTCGTTGGGGATCTCGAACTGCTCGCCCGACCAGGAGTTCCTGACCACCGACCATCCGTACCCGGCGGACTCGGGCGTGTGGATGAGAATCATGCCGGCCGCGCCCAGTCGGGCCGCCTCCTCGTACTTGTACGTCCAGCGTCCATAGTAGGTGAGCGTGTCGCCGCGGAACTTCTTCGACCCGCCGGTGCCGCCCGGGTCGTTGACCAGCCCGAGGAGGATCTTCCCCTTGACGTCGGCGCCGGCGTAATCGTTCCAGTCGTACTCGGGGGCGTCGATGCCGTAACCCACGAACACCACGTCGCCCGAGAACTCCACCTGGCCCGCCTGCCTCGGGGTCCAGGCCACGTAGTCATCCAGATACCCCGGCGAGTAACGGCTCCGGCCATCGGCGCTCTGGAAGTCGAGCTCTGGATGCGGCGTGACGCCGACGAACGTCACGGGCTGGAAGTAGCTCGTGTCGTTTCCCGGCCGCAGGCCGGCCGCCGCGAACTCGGAGGCGATGTACGCCGCCGCCAGCCGGCCGCCGCGGGTCCCCGGAGCCCGCCCTTCCGTGAAGTCGCTGCTCAGGAAGGCCGTCCGCGCACGGATGGCCGCGCTGTCGATGCTCTGGATCCCCTGCCTGGCCACGGCCGACGAGACGTCCACCCCGTCGACGGTCGAGGGCCGGCGGCACGCCCCGAGCGTGGCAGCCAGGAGGAGGGCGAGACAGGTGGAAGACCCGCGGAGGCCCGCGGAGACCGACGTTCGCATGGGGTTGCTCCCGGCTCGTCGTGGAAGAGCTGGCGCCGTCAGGATCCGTCCCAGCTGAGGGCCCGCTTGACCTCCCCGATGGCGCGCGTCACCTGGATGCCCACCGGACAGGCCTTGGTGCAGTTGAAGATGGTCCGGCAGGCCCACACGCCGTCGCGGCCATCGAGCGCCGCGGCACGCTCCTCGTCGCCCTCGTCCCTGGAATCGAACATGAAGCGGTGGGCCTGTACGACCGCCGCCGGCCCGATGAAGCCGCTCCCGGGCCAGAAAGAGGGGCACGACCCGGTGCACGCGCCACACATGATGCACTTGGAGGTGTCGCCGTACCGGGCCGCCTCCTCGGGCGACTGCAGTCGCTCCCGGTCGGGCTCCGGGCCGTCGTTGATCAGGTACGCCTTGACCTTCTTGAACTGCTCGAAGAAGGGGTCGACGTCGACGATGAGGTCCTTGAGCACCGGAAAGCCCATGAGCGGCTCGATCGTGACCTCGTCCCCGACCTCCTGGAGGAGCGTCTTGCACGCCAGGCCGTTGTTGCCGTTGATCCGCATGGCGTCCGAGCCGCAGATGCCGTGCTGGCAGGAGCGGCGCAGGGCGAGCGTGCCGTCCATGTGCCATTTGATGTGGTTCAGCCCGTCCAGCACTCGGTCCGTGGGCTCCGCCTCGAACTCGAACGTCTCGTAGTAGGGGTCCTCGCGGACCTCGGGCTGAAAGCGCCGGATGGTGAAGGCCACGTCCATCGTCAGTAGACCCGCTCCTTCGGCTGGAATCTGGTGATCGTCACCGGCTTGTAGGCGATATCGATCTTCCCGTCCCGCCGGTATGCGAAGCTGTGCTTGAGCCAGTTCTCGTCATCACGCTTCGGGAAGTCCTCCCGGGAGTGGGCACCCCGGCTCTCGGTCCGGTTGAGGGCGCACTCCGTGATGACCTGGGCCAGCTCGACCATGCCACGCGTCTCCCACGCCTCGGTGAGGTCGAGGTTGTACTCGTGACCCTTGTCGTCGATCGAGATGTGCTCCACGCGCTCGTGCAGTTCGGCCAGCTTTTCCCGGGCCTCCTCCAGCAGCTCGCCGGTCCGGAAGACCGACACGTTCTGCATCATCAGGTGCTGCATCTCGGCCCTGATGTCCGCCGCGCGCTCGCCGCTGTCGCGATTGCGCAGTCGCTCGAGGCGTTCGTGCGCCGGACCCGTCGGCTCTTCGGCGATCGGCTCGAGGTCGGCCCTCGTGCAATAGGCGGCCATGTGGTCCCCCGCTCTCCGACCGAACACGACCAGGTCCAGGAGGCTGTTCGTGCCCAGGCGGTTGGCCCCGTGGACGGACACGCACGCAGCCTCTCCGGCGGCGTACAGCCCGCGCACGACCGTCCCGCTCTCGTCCGCCAGCACCTGGCCGTCGACGTTCGTCGGGATGCCACCCATGGCGTAGTGGGCCGTGGGCTGGACCGGTATGGACGTGTCCACCGGATCGATGCCCAGGTAGGTCCGGCAGAAGTCGGCGATCTCGGTGAGCTTCTTCTCGATGACTTCCCGGCCCAGGTGGGTGGCGTCCAGGTGCACGTAGCGCTTGCCGTCGATCCCCTTCCCGGCCCGGATCTCCTTGTAGATGGCACGGGAGACCACGTCACGGCTGGCCAGGTCCTTCATGTTGGGGGCGTAGCGCTCCATGAAGCGCTCGCCCTCGGAGTTCCGCAGCACGCCACCCTCGCCCCGGACGCCCTCGGTGATGAGGATCCCCATCCGGTAGATGCCGGTCGGGTGGAACTGGTAGAACTCCAGGTCCTCCAGCGGGAGCCCCTTGCGAGCCACCAGCGCGAGACCGTCGCCGGTCAGGGTGACCGCGTTGCTGGTGATCTCCCACACCCGGCCGTGCCCGCCCGTGGCCAGGAGAACCGCCTTGGCGCGGAACACGTGCAGGTCGCCCGTGGCCAGCTCCAGTGCCACCAGGCCACGGCAGGCCCCGTCCTCGATGAGGAGGTCCACCACGTGGTACTCGTTGAAGAACTGGACGTCGTGACGCACGCACTGCTGGTAGAGCGTCTGCAGGATGGCGTGACCGGTCCGGGAGGCGGCGTAGCAGGAGCGCCGAACGGCCTCTTCTCCGAAGCGCTTGGTGTGCCCCCCGAAGCGGCGCTGGGCGATGCGACCCTCCGGCGTGCGGCTGAACGGGAGCCCCATGTGCTCGAGCTCGTACACCACGTCGGGTGCGTCCTTGCACATCACCTCGATCGCGTCCTGGTCGCCCAGGTAGTCGCTGCCCTTCACCGTGTCGTAGGTGTGCCATTCGGGACGGTCGCCGTCGGCGTCCATGTTCCCCAGGGACGCCCCGATGCCCCCCTGCGCCGCGCCCGTGTGCGAGCGGGTGGGATACAGCTTGCTCACCACCGCCGTGCGCACCCCCGGGTGCCGCCCCAGGTACAGCGAGGCCATCAGGCCCGCCCCGCCCGCTCCGACCACCAGCGCGTCGTATGTATGGACTCTAGGCATCGCCTCGTCCGTCCGGCTCCCGGGCCACGCTCAGGCCGGGACGTGGAAAGTGAAGATGATCCAGGCGCCCGCGCTCAGCAGCACGAAGGCGAGCACGTAGGCCACGCTTTTCACGGCTAGCAGCGTCCCGGGCCTGCGCAGATAATCCTCGAGCACCATGCGCAGGCCGTTCACGCCGTGGACGAGCGCGAAGCCCAGGAGCGCGAAATCGTACATCCGCCACAGTGGGCTGGACCAGCGGCTCACGACGGTCTCGAAGTTCAGGTTGTCCACCCCGATGACGTAGTGCATCCACAGAAGGTGGAACACCGCCAGGAAGAGGAGCACGACCCCGGACACTCGCATGAACAGCCACGCCCACGCCTCTATGCCCCCCGAGCCCGGCCTCGCGTGACCGCCTCCGCGCCTGTGCTCGCTCGCCATGTCAGCCTCCGAACAGCGGTGCGAGGAGGGCCCACGCCGCGGGCACGAAGATCACGAACAGCACCACGAGCTCGATGACCACCAGCTTGTGCTCGGCGAGCATCACCCGCGGGGCGAAGTCCTGGACGATGATCCTCAGGCCATTGATGGCGTGGAACAGGACGCCGAACACCAGGAACACGTCCATGACGTGGGCCCAGGGCGCGCTGTAGAAGCCCAGGAGGCTGTCGAAGACGTCCTTTCCGAAGCCGAGCAGGAAGATGTCGACGATGTGGAGGGCCAGGAAGAGGAGGATGCCCAGGCCGGCGATCCGGTGGAGGGCCCACATCAGCATCCCGAGTCCGCCCCGGTAGGTGACCCACGCCTTCGGGCCCGTGAAGGTGGGTCGCTCTGTCGCCGCTCCGTCGCTCATCGGGCCATCCTCATCCCTGCTTCGCTGTAGCCTCCAAGGACCCTCGCCTCACGACCGGATGGATTCCATCGTCTCCAGGACGTCCGCGGCCGACCGTTCGAGCGCCGCCTGCTCCTCGTCGGTGAGGTCGACCTCGAGAATCGCTTCCACGCCGCCGCGGCCGAGCTTGCAGGGGACGCCGACGAACAGACCCTCGAGCCCGTACTCGCCCTCGAGCCAGGCGGCGCAGGGCAGGATGCGCTTCTGGTCGCGCACGATCGCCTCGCACATCTGCGCCACCGCCGCCGAGGGGGCGTAGTAGGCGCTTCCCTCCTTGAGGAGACCGACGATCTCCCCGCCGCCCTTGCGGGTGCGCTGCACCAGGGCCTCGATCCGTTCCCGGCTGAGCAGCTGAGTGAGGGGCACGCCGCCCACCGTGACCGTGCTGACGATGGGCACCATGCTGTCGCCGTGCCCGCCCAGCACGAGCGCCTGGATGTCGCGGACGCTGACGTCGAGCTCGAGCGAGATGAAGCTGCGGAAGCGGGCCGTGTCGAGGACGCCGGCCATGCCGACGACCCGCTCGCGCGGGAAGCCCGTGACCTGACGCGCCACGAAGGCCATGACGTCCAGGGGATTGGTGACCATGATGATGATCGCGCCCGGACTCCGGTCGCGGATCTCCCCGGCGATCCCGGAGACGACCGCCGCGTTCTTGGCCACCAGGTCATCGCGGCTCATGCCCGGCTTGCGGGCGAACCCGGCCGTGACGACCACGATGCCCGAGCCGGACGTGTCCTCGTAGCTCTGGGCCCCGGTGAGCCGGGTGTCGAAGCCACGAACGGGCGCCGACTCCCACTGGTCGAGGCCGATGCCCTGCGGTAGTCCCTCCTTGATGTCCACCAGAACGACTTCCCGGGCGAGCTCGGCTTCCGCGATACGCATCGCGGACGTCGCGCCCACGTGCCCCGCGCCGACGACCGTGATCTTATCCACCGTGTCCCTCTTCTCTCTATGCGATGGTCGCCCTCGCGACCTCTTCTTCCGCGTTCGCTGCACGCCCCGCGCGCAGCGGCCGTGCCATGGCGCCCTGCGCCCGCCGCCAGCGGCAGGCGCAAGGTACCGGCGCGTTTCGGAGGTAGCAACCGCGTGCGAGCGCCGGTCTTCGGCCGGAGCCCTCAGTTCCGCAGCGGCCCCAGGCCTCCGGCCCTCCGGGCCGCTTCGCCGGCTACCGCCTCCAGGGCGCGGTCCCAGCGCTCCGGACTCATGCGCTGGATAGCTGCTTCGACCAGCCCCAGCAGATCCAGGGCCTCCTCACGGGTCAGCGCCGCCTCACGTCCTCCCCGCTGCAATCGATCCCTGAGGGACTCGACTTCGTCGAGCAGCTCCCGGTACCGCTGTCGTTCCTGGTAGGTCATCACCCGCCCACTTCGCTGAGCGCCGCCAGCCCCCCGCTACCACGGCTCGTTCCGAGCTGCAGGTAATGGCGTTCCGGCTTGCCGGCCAGGGCCGTCCGGACCGCGTCGGTGACCCGCCCCGAAGCCCGCAGCGGCGTCTTCAGGTCGACCTCGTGGTCGCCGAACAGGCACGTCCGCAGCCGACCCTCGGCCGTGAGCCGCATGCGGTTGCAGCGGTCGCAGTAATTGTGCGAGAGCGGCGTGATCACCCCCACCGTTCCCGGTGCGCCCGGGAAGCGGAAGTAACGGGCCGGACCGTTCCCCGGAGGGCCTACGACCGGCTCGAGCTCTCCGAGGGCACCCACGCGCTCCAGCATCTCCGAGGCCGGGATGAACCGATCCGTGAGGTGCAGGTTGGCCCCTACCGGCATGAGCTCGATGAACCGCACGTGCCACGGGCGCTCCCGCGTGGCCGCCGCGAAGCTCGCGAACTCGTCGTCATTGAGGCCCCGCATCATGACCGTGTTGATCTTGATCGGATCGAACCCCGCCGCCTCAGCGGCCTCGATCCCGGCGAGGGTCGCATCGAAGAACCGCGGCGGTCGGCGCGCGATGGCCTCGAAGCGGTCACGGCGAAGAGTGTCCAGGCTGATGTTCACCCGGCGGACCCCCGCCCCGCGGAGCTCCCCGGCGAACCGTGGCAGCAGGACGGCGTTGGTGGACAGCGCCAGGTCCTCGATCCCCGGCACGTCCGAGAGCATGCGTGCCAGGCGAGGCAGGTCGGTCCGGATGAGCGGCTCGCCCCCGGTGAGCCGGATCCGGGAGAGTCCCATGCCGGCCATCTGGCGGACGATCTCGGTGATCTCCTCGTAGGTGAGGAGCTCGGCCCGCGGAACCCACTCGAGGCCCTCCACAGGCATGCAGTACGTGCAGCGGAGGTTGCACTTGTCGGTGACGGAGATGCGGAGGTAGTCGATGCGACGGCCGAACTGGTCCTTCATGGCGCGCTCCCGGTCGGGTGACCATCCAGCCACGCTTCGGTGCCGTCCGCGTAGGCCTCGCGCTTCCACACCGGCAGCCGACGCTTGATCTCCTCGACGATCCAGCGGCTGCCTCGGTAGGCAGCGTCGCGATGCGCCGAGGCCACCGCCACCCCCAGGCTGGCCTCGCCGGGTGCCAGGCGGCCGGTGCGGTGGACCGCCGACACGCCGGCCAGGCCGAACGAGCCAGCGGCTTCCTCGCAGATCGCGGCGAGCTCCTTTCGGGCCATGGGGGCGAACGCCTCGTAGTCGAGCCGCTCTACCCGGCGATCCCGATTGTGATTGCGCACGGTTCCCAGGAAGAGGAGGACGGCACCCTCGCCGGGACCGGATACGCCCCGGACCAGAGCCGCGGCGTCGATGGGTGTGGCGCTGATCACCGCCTCCACCCGGGGACTCGATCCTCCCGACCGCGCCGTCACGGCATCAGCCTCCGGAGACCGGTGGAATGAGCGCGACCTCGTCCCCGTCCTCGAGGATGTGGTCGGAGGCTGCGTAGGCGAGGCCCACCGCCACGGCGTATCCCTCCGGGAACTCCGGCAGTCGCTCCCGCAGGTGCGCGCAGAGCGCGGCCACCGTGCTTCCGCCGGGGAGCTCGACCCGACACCGCTCGCCCCCGGCCCGCTCGCGGAGCATCGCGAAGAAACGAACGTCGACGGTGATCGTGTCCCGGGCCGCGATACGGCTCACTCCCCGGCTCCGCTCCCGGCTGCCGCCCGCGCCCGATCCACGGAGCGGATCGCGCTCACGAACCGGGCGGCCACCGCGTCCTCACGCAGCGTCGAAGCCCGCACGCGCGTGGGGGCCTCGCCCCGTGGATCGGGGAAGGCCGCCACCGTGATCCGACTCCGGAAGGTGTTGAAGGTGATGTGGCTGTCGCTCTCGCTCTCGATGGAGGCCGGACAGATCGGATGCCGACCGGTGAAGAACTCGCGTGCCTCGGTCAGAACCTCGGCCGGAGAGAGCTTAGTGATCGTCTCGTGCGTCATCCGCCTCCACCCTAGCTTGACGCCCCGCGCGCGCAGTCCGTAGGATCGGGCCGGCGAGGACGGTACCCGGGCGTCCTCCCGACGGGGCCGACTCTCCGATCAAGGTAGCGCGCGCTCCGCCGGCCTTCAATCCGACCAGACCTGTGGAGCCACGGTGAGATTCTCCCGAAACGTCGCTTCGCTCGAGCCCTCCGCAACCCTGGCCCTGGCCGCCCGTGCCCGGCGCCTGCGCGAGGAGGGTCGCTCGATCGTCAACCTGTCGGCCGGTGAGCCGGTATACGGCACGCCCGACTTCGCGGCGCAGGCCGGGATCGAGGCGATCCGGGCCGGGAAGATGGGTTACCCTCCTACCCAGGGGATCCCCGAGCTTCGCAGGGCGATCGTCGACTACCTGGGGGACACGACCGGCTCGGCCGGGCTGGATCCCGACGGCGTCCTGGTGAGCGCGGGTGTGAAGCAGGCCCTGTTCAACTGCCTCTTCTGCCTGGCCGGCCCCGGGGACGAGGTCCTCGTTCCGACGCCGTGCTGGACCAGCTACCGTCCGCAGGTCAGGCTGGGCGGAGCCGAGCCGGTGCTGGTGGAGTCCACCTGGGAGGACGGATTCCACCTGGACGTCGATCGGCTCGAGGCGGCCCGGACCGACGCCACGCGGGTCCTCCTCCTCAACAGCCCCAACAATCCATCCGGCGCGGTCTACGACCTGGACTCGCTGAGGGCGATCGCCGAGTGGGCCGGCGGTCACGGCGTGTGGATCCTCTCCGACGAGATCTACCGGAGGCTCCGCTTCGGAGAGGGGCCCGCCCCTTCCCTCCTCGACCTGGGGGAGCTGCCGGACCACGCGGTCGTGCTCGACGGCGTCTCCAAGGCTTTCGCCATGACGGGCTGGCGAATCGGGTTCGCCCTGGGCCCCCGCGATCTCATTGGCAAGGCTTCCGATCTCCAGAGCCAGACGACCTCGGGTGCGGCCGCTCCATCCCAGTACGCGGCCGCCGCGGCTTTCGGGCAGATCGAGGAGCGGGAAGCCGTGGTCGCGGACTTTCTCGACCGCCTCGGCGAGACCCGCAGGCTGGCGACCGAAGGACTGGCGGGAACGCCCGGTCTGGAGGTCCGCCCACCGCAGGGCGGCATCTTCCTGTGGGCCCGCACCACGGGGGATGCCAGCTCCGCGGAGCTGGCCGAAGGCCTGCTCGAGGCGGGCGTGGCCTGCATCCCGGGAGAGGCGTTCGAGAGCCCCGGTCACCTGCGATTCAACCTGGCCGTCGAACCGTCCGACCTGGAGGAAGGGGTGCGGCGCGTGCGGGAGTACTTCGAGTCGCGAGCGAGAGCATGAGGACGCGCCCCACCGCGGCCCCGAAGGGTCGCGGCGGGGCGCACCGCACAGGAAGGAAGAGGGGCCGCCGGCCTCAGCTAACGGGCGGGTAATCGGCCTCCTCGGCCACGTACTCCTTCCACAGCTTCGAGGGCCGGAACACCGGCACCGCACGCGGCGGGACCCGCACCGGGTCGCCGGTGCGCGGGTTGCGCGCCATGCGGGCCTTTCGGTGCCGGACCTCGAAGGTGCCGAATCCGCGCAGCTCGATCCGCTCCTCGTTGGCCAGCGCGTTCCGCACCGCGTTCAGGAAACCGTCCACCACGGCCGCACAGTCCTTCTTGGTGATGCCCGGCCCGATGGCTTCGTACACCTGGTCGACCAGATCCGCCTTCGTCATGTGACCCTTCCCGTGCAATGCGAGCCCGGCCGCCCGCGCGATCGCGAGCGCCCTGTCCCGACAAGAGATACCCGGAGGGTAGAGCCTGGATCCCTCCGGCCCCACGACGACCGGAAGGCCGTCAACGCCACTGGTAGAGAAGCCGCGGGGCCCCTCCGCCGCCGAAGCCGGCCCAGCCGGTCCAAGATGCCAGCCAACCTTCGAGCCGCGTCTGACTAACGCCCCTCAGGAGATCGAGGATCCCGACCCGCCGTTCCGTCGGACGGACCGTCGGGGGATGGTCGCCCAGTCCCGTGGCGCGCCCGGCGCGCGCCAGGACCTCGGAGAAGGTGGCGAGGCCGTCGACCAGCCCGAGGTCGCGGGCCCGCACCCCAGAGAATATGCGGCCGTCGGCGAGCGCCTTCACGGTGTCCCGCGCCAGGTGCCGGTTGCTGGCGACCGCGTCCACGAACTGGGCGTAGGTGTCGTCCACCACCTGCTGGAGGATGGCCCGGTCGGAATCGGTGAGCTTGCGCGCCGGGCTTCCCATGTCCTTGTGCTCGCCGCTCTTGATCACCTCCAGCCGGACGCCCGCCTTGTCCATGAGTCGGTCGAACTCCGGGAACTCCATGATGACGCCGATGGACCCGGTGATCGAGCCAGGCAGGGCGAAGATGCTGTCCGCTCCGAGGGCGGCGTAGTACGCGCCCGAGGCGCCCACGTCCCCGATCCACGCGTAGATGGGTCGGTCGTCGTCGTGCCGCAGGCTGTCGAGCTCACGATACAGGCTCTGCGACCCGCCCACGCTGCCACCCGGCGAGCGGATCTCGAGCACGAACGCTCGCACCGAACCGTCGTCGCGGAACCTCTCGAGCGCGTGGATGGCGCCCTGGCCCGTGCCGATCACGCCGTTCAAAGGCACCACCGCGATGCGCCCTCCCCCGCCGAAGACCGGCACCGAGCGTCCGAGGAGCAAGGCGGCGGCCACCACGGCGCCTACGGCGAAGACGACGAGGACGAGACCCACGGCGAGGAACGAGGTGCGACTGCGTGCCGGCATGGCGTCCTTCCGGGGAGGCGAGACCGCTTCACCTGTGGGTAAGCTATTCCGCCGACCCGCGAAGTGTCAACGCGTGACAGGCGCCCGCATTGCGTCCACGAAGCGGTCGAACAGATAGCGGCTGTCGTGCGGCCCCGGCGCGGACTCGGGGTGGTACTGGACCGCGAACACCGGCAGGGTTCGGTGCGCCAGGCCCTCCACCGTTCCGTCGTTGAGGTTCCGGTGCGTGATCTCGAGGTCCGGAGCACCCGGCACCGTTTCGTCCTCCTCGAGCACGGCGAAGCCGTGGTTCTGGGAGGTGATCTCCACGTGCCCCGTGGCCAGGTTGCGCACCGGGTGGTTCCCGCCGCGGTGCCCGTACGCGAGCTTGAAGGTGCGGCCGCCGAAGGCGAGGGCGATGAGCTGCAGACCCAGGCAGATCCCGAACACCGGCAGACCGGCACCGGCTGCCGCTCGGATCCTGTCCGCCGCCCCGGGCACGGCCGCGGGATCCCCCGGGCCGTTGGACACGAACAACCCGGAGGCCCCGGACTCGACGATGTCCGACGCCGGCGTGTTCCACGGCACCACGCGGACGCGGTAGCCCTCCGCGCGAATGAGGTCCAGGCTGCGCTGCTTGACCCCGTAGTCCAGGCAGAGCACGAGGCCGCGCTCCGGTCCCTCCGCGGCCAGCTCGTAGGGCTCCGGGGTGGACACCGCCGAGCCCAGGTCGCGTCCCTCCATCGACGGCTCCGCCTGGAGCCGGGAACGTGCCGCCTCGAGGGGCTCGGAGGCGCCGGCGATCACCGCCCGCATGGCGCCCGACTCCCGGATCCTCCGGGTCACCGCTCGCGTGTCCACGTCGGTCAGGACGGGGATGCCGTGGCGCTCGAGGTAGTCGGTCAGGCGGCCCGGGCCGTCGCGGCCCGGATCCGCCGTCAGGTCCCGGACGACGAAGCCGGCCACCCACGGACGGCGCGACTGGTCGTCCTCCTCCCGGATCCCGTAGACTCCGATCATGGGCGCGGTCATGACCACGATCTGACCGGCGTAGGACGGGTCGGTGAGGACCTCCTGATAGCCGGTCAGGTTGGTCGTGAACACGATCTCCCCGACCCCTCCCGGACCGGCGCCTGCGAGCCGCCCCTCGAAGCGAGTCCCGTCCTCGAGGAGAAGATATCCGTCAGCAGCTTGCGTGTCGGGCAACGAACGACTCCCATACAGGGCCATGAATCCCAGCGAACGCTCCGGTGGCGGGCGGACCGACGGTCCGTCGCACATCTACATCTACGCGGACGAGTCCTGCCTGGGCAACCAGTTCCGGACCCGCTCCAATCCCGGCGGCGCCGCCGGGCTGGTCGAACAGTTCCGTCCCCGCGGAGGGTGGGCGCGCAAGGACTTCGCGCGCTTCGAGCCGGACACGACCAACAACCGCATGGCATTGTGGTCGGGCATCCTCGGTCTGGGTGCCCTCCGTCGGCCCTCCGAGGTCGTGTTCACGAGCGACAGCCAGTACCTCGTGCGGGGCATGAAGGAGTGGATCCACGGCTGGGCCCGTCGCGGCTGGAAGCGGAAGGGCGGCGAGATCGAGAACCTGGAGCTCTGGCAGGAGCTGGCCGGCGTCGCCCGGCGCCATCGTGTGGAGTGGCGCTGGATCCGGGGACACGCCGGACATCCCAAGAACGAGTACGCCAACGAGCTCGCGATCGGGACCGCCCGTACGGGCGAGGGGCTCGACGGGCTCGTCCCGTCGGGGTTCGACGACTGGATCCAGGCCCGGATCGACGCCGGGCAGTTCGTCGACTACCTGGACGTGCCGCCCGACGAGCCCTTCGAGCCCGACCCGGCGGCGCCCGCCCCCTCCTGACCCGTGTCGGGACGGCTGCCGGGCAGCGGCAGGCCCTTCCGGCCCGCGCTCGACGTGTCCGGGATCCGCGCCCCGGCGCTCTCCGCCTGCAGGACCGACGTCGGCGTCCTCGGAACCTGCTGCTGTGCGCCGCCGCTGAACTCGCCCTGGAGGATCGAGCTCGGCGTGCTCTGGCGCGAGCCCGAGGAGATCAGGGCCAGGACAAACGCGAGGAACAGGAACACGCCGCCTCCGATCCAGCTCAGCTTCGTGAGCAGGGTGGCCGCCTGCCGGCCGCCCATGAAGGAGTCGGTGGAGGAAGACGCGCCCCCGAAGGTCGCGGCCAGCCCGCCCCCCTTGCCCGACTGGAGCAAGATGATGACGCACAGGAGGATGGCCAGCAGGATCAGGACGATGAGCAGAAACGTATATAGCATCGAATCGTGTGCTTCCGTGACGGCGGCGAAACGTGCGAAGGCGCGGGCACGCCGCGCCCGCGCCTTCCTGTCCTGGCCGGAAACCTAGCGCTCCGGCCCGTCCGGCGTCAACGCGCTCACGCCGTGACCACGGCACAAATGTCGGCGAACGCCTCGGGATCCAGACTCGCCCCACCGACCAGGGCCCCGTCTATGCCGGGCATGGCCAGGAGCTCCTCGGCGTTCGCGGGCTTGACGCTGCCTCCGTAGATGATCGGAACCTCCCCCGCGGCGTCTCCCATCCACGAGGCCAGATCGCCACGCACCAGTCGATGGGCCGCCGCCGCGTCTTCGGGGCTGGCCGTGCGACCCGTACCGATGGCCCACACCGGCTCGTAGGCGATCACGAGTCCCCGTCGCTCCCGCTCGGACAGCCGCTCGAGCACGGCCGCGACCTGCCAATGCAGGACCTCCTCGAGCCGGCCCTGGTCGCGCTCCTCGAGGGTCTCACCCACGCACAGGACGGGCGCGACGCCGGCTTCCAGGAGGCGATTCACCTTTCGGGCCACCCGTTCGTCGTCGTCCCCGAACTCCCGGCGGCGCTCCGAGTGGCCCGCCAGTCCCCAGCGGGACCCCGCCTCGGCGGCCATCGAGGCCGAGATGGCCCCGGTGTGGGCTCCCTCACGCTCCTGATGGACGTCCTGCACTCCGACCTCCAGGTCGGGTCGGCCGGCCGCCGCGTCCACGAACGCGGGAAGCGAGAATGGCGGGCGGAAACAGGACCACCGTCCGGTCTTCGCGGGGCCGGTGCCGCTCCGCGAAAGCGCGCACGAACGCCCTGGCCTCGTCCGGGCCCTTGTGCATCTTCCAGTTGCCGCCGAAGAACGGGCGCGCCGCACTCACGGCGCGTCGTCCAGGGCTTCGACGCCCGGCAGGCGGCCGGTCGCCAGGTATTCGAGCGCGGCGCCGCCTCCCGTCGACACGTGCGACAGCCGGTCGGCCAGCCCGGCCTCCCGCACGGCCCGGGCCGAATCCCCGCCCCCGACCACCGCGAACGCGCCGGCGTCGCAGGCCTCCGCCACGGCGCGGGCCACCGCGCGCGTTCCGGCGGCGAAGGCCTCCTTCTCGAACATCCCCATGGGGCCGTTCCAGAACACGGTGGCGGCATCGTCCAGGGCCATGGCGTACGCGTCTCGAGTGTCGGGTCCGATGTCCAGGGCCATGGCATCCGCGGAGATCGAGTCCGAGTCCACCACGTGGGCACGGTCCCCGTCGTCCGGCGAGACTGCCACCACGACGTCGACCGGCAGCTCGAGCCGATCCCCACCCTTCGTCATAAGGCGTCTCGCCTCGTCCAGGGCTTCGTCCTCGACGAGGGAGGAGCCGATCTCACGACCCTCGGACTTCAGGAACGTGTTGCCCATGGCGCCCCCGACCAGGACGCGGTCCGCGCGTCCCAGGAACGCCTCCATCAGCTCGATCTTGTCGCCGATCTTGGCCCCGCCCATGATCACGATGAACGGCGGATCGGGATCCGAGCGCAGCCGGTCGAGCGCCTCGAGCTCGGTCTCGACCAGCAAGCCCGCCACCGCCGGGTGGAGGACCGCCGGCACGCCCACCACCGAGCAATGCTTCCTGTGGCAGGCGCCGAACGCGTCGTTCACATACAGGTCGCCCAGGCGGGCGAGCCGCCTCGCCAGCTCCGGGTCGTTCTGCTTCTCCCCCGGGAGGAATCGCAGGTTCTCGAGGAGGAGGACCGAGCCCGTCTCCAGGCCGCGGCTCTCCCGCAGGGCCTCCTCCGAGTCGGCCGGACCCACGAAACGGACGGGCCGCTCCAACAGGGCCTCGAGCCGCTCGGCCACGGGCGCGAGGGACAGCTCGGGATCGGGACGCCCCCCCGGCCGTCCCAGGTGCGACATGAGGACGGGCCGGGCTCCGGCATCCAGGAGGTGACGGATCGTGGGCAGGGTCGCGCCGATCCGCGCGTCGTCCCGGACCTCGCCGGACTCGAGGGGCACGTTGTAGTCCACCCGGACCAGGACCCGCCGGCCTCCGAGGTCGGCGGGTCCCAGACTGCGGAGCGTGCGCTTCACGCCGGGCTCGCGGCGGGGAGCCTGTCGGCCACGAGGTGTGCCAGCTCGAGGCATCGGTTCGAGTAGCCCCACTCGTTGTCGTACCAGGACACGACCTTCACCAGCCTACCGGCCTGTACCATCGTGGATTGTCCATCCACGATCGAGCTGGCCGGGTGGCCGGTGTAGTCGACCGAAACCAGCGGCTCGTCGCTGTAGGCCAGGATCCCCGCCAGGTCCCCCTCGGCGCGTGACCGGAAGATCTCGTTGACCTCCTCCGCGCTCGTGTCCCGACCGACCGTCACGACCAGGTCGGTGATGGACACGTCGGGCGTGGGCACCCGCATGGCCATGCCCTCGAACTTGCCCTCCACCTTCGGATAGACCAGGGCCGTGGCCCGCGCCGCGCCGGTCGTGGTGGGGATGATGGAGAGCGCGGCGGCACGCGCGCGACGCAGGTCCTTGTGGGGGCCGTCGAGGATCTGCTGGTTCGCCGTGTAGCTGTGCACGGTGGTCATGAGCCCGTTCTCCCACCCGAGCTCCTCATCGACCACCCGCACCAGGGGGGCCACGCAGTTGGTCGTGCAGCTCGCGTTGGAGAGGATGTCGTGCCGGTCGGGATCGTAGTCCCCCTCGTTCACGCCCAGGCAGAGGGTCACGTCGGGCTCCTTGGCGGGCGCCGTGACGATGACCTTCCGCGCGCCGGCCGACAGGTGCTTGGCGGCGTCGGCCCGCTTCGTGAACAGGCCGGTGGCCTCGAGCACGATGTCGACCTCGAGCTCGTCCCAAGGCAGGGCGCCGGGATCGCGCTCGGACAGGACCCGGACGTCGCGGCCATCCACCACCAGCGCGTCGCCACGCACCTCGACCGCAGCGCCGAACCGGCCGTGCACCGAGTCGTAACGCAGCAGGTGCGCGAGGGTCTCGGGACTGGTGAGGTCGTTCACGGCCACGATCTCGACCTTGCCGTCGCGGCGCCCGTGGGCCGCCCGGAAGATGTTGCGGCCGATCCGACCGAATCCGTTGATGGCCACGCGTACGGTCATTCTCCCCCCTCGAAGCTCCCATTGGTGATGTCGGTCCGGCCAACCCGGTCGCCCTCCGGGTCGCCCGGAAAGCCGGTTCGCCGGCGCCGCCGCTGTCGGGTCACGACGATCCCATGACCTGCAAGGCCCGTGCAAAGGCGACGGCCCCCGTCACTTGCTCTCCCGAGTCGCGAAGGGCCAGCGCGCAGGCCGCCGCCGTGGCGCCCGTGGTCAGGACATCGTCGACCAGGAGAACCGGGAGCTCATCCGTCGATCCCGCACGGGCGTGGAACGCCTCCCTCACGTTCTCCCGCCGCTCGTTGCGTCCAAGCCTCACCTGCCGGCGCCGCGCGTCGTCCCGAGAGAGCGCCGCGCCCACCGGCCACCCCAGTCGGATGCCGAGCGACCGGGCCAGGAGCTCCGCCTGGTTGTAGCCGCGCTCCCGCAACCGCGCCGCCGGCAGGGGCACGGGCTCGAGGCGGTGCACCACCTCGCCGGCCAGCTCGAGGGCGGCCGCCGCCAGGGCCTCGCCCATGGGCCGGGCCAGCGTGAACCACCCCTCGTACTTGAGGGCGTGAACCAGCCTCGCCGCTCCAGCATCCATCCGGAACGGCGCGCGCGTGCGCGGCAGGTGCTCCGGCCAAGAGAGGCACTCGGAGCAACGGTCCTCCCTCCCCAGGTCCAGGAGCCGGGTGGCGCCGCACCGCCGGCAGCGCGGCGCCACCACCCTGGGAAGCCGGTGCCAGCACAGGGCGCAAACCGGCGCCGTTCCGGGCTCGAGGCTCTCCCCGCAGGCCACGCAGGCGGGCGGCAGGAGCCGGTCCAGCCACGCTCCGAGCCGTCTACGGGAGGAGCCCCGCCGGCCCCCGGCACCGGTGCCCGCCGACACCGTCGGTCGGCTCACGTCGTCCGTCCCGCGGCGTGCGCGGCCGCCTCGAGCATGATCCGCCGGGGCGGCTCCACTCCCAGCCAGCAGGCCAGCGAGGCCGCCGCCTGTTCGACGAGCATCCCGAGCCCGTCCGCCGCGCGCAGGTCCCGTGCACGAGCCTCGCGGACCCAGCGGGTCTCCTCCGGACCGTACACGAGGTCCAGGATCGCCGCGCCACCGACGCCATCGAGCGCCAGGGGGAGGGGATCCGACGCCTCGAGGCCGAGCCGCGTGGCGTTCACCACGAGGTCGTAGCGATCCGCCGGAACGCCCCCGGGCAGCGCCAGCGCCGCCGGTGTGCCGCCCGGGGCCCGCGGCGCGCCCTCCGGCCCCGGCCCCTCGAGCACGCGCACCGGGGTGCCCGGACCGACCACCCTGGAGGCCATGGAGCGCGCGTGCTCCGCGGTGCGGTTCAGCACGTCCACGGATCCGACGCCGGCCTCGAGGCATGCGGCCACCACCGCCGCGGCGGCACCTCCCGCCCCGAGGAGCAGGACGCGCCCTGCCGGCCAGCGTTTCGGCACGAGGTCTCTCGCCGCCTCCAGGAATCCGGCGACGTCGGTGTTCTCCCCGACCAGGCCGCGGCCCTCTTCGAACCAGAAGCAGTTGCACGCGCCGGTGGCCCGCACCAGCCTCGACGCCCCGTCCAGCAGCGCCGCCGCCCGACCCTTGTGAGGCAGGGTGACATTGCCGCCGCCGCGGCGCCCCATCCGGCTCATCGTGGCCTCCAGCTCCTCCGCGCTCACGTCCATCGCTCGATAGCGTGCCTCGATCCCCAGGGCCTCGAACGCGGCCCGATGGATCGCCGGTGAGAGCGAGTGAGCCACCGGATGGCCGAGGAGCGCGAACTCCAGGACGCGCCCGCCGCTCAATCCCCGTCCCGTCGACCGGGCCGGCCGGCGCGCGCCTCGGTCAGACGCGCCGCGAGGCCGTCGACGGCACGCTCGAGAACCTCGAACGCATCGCGGTAGGCTTCCGGACCGCCGCCGACGGGGTCCACGATGGACCGGTCACGGAGTGGATCGCCCTCCGGGAGGTAGTGTGACAGGAGGACGGCCCGGCGGCCCGCGCCCAGCTCGGACGCCGACCTCCTGTGGGACTCCGACATGCACAGGACGAGGTCCGCCCGGGCCGCCATGTCCGAGGTGAGGGGGCGGGACCGATGGCCCTCCAGGTCCAGATCGTGCCGGGCGGCGACGGCCCGGGCATCCTCGGCGGCCCCGACCCCGGGTACGGCGAAGGTGCCGGCGGACCCCACCGCCACATCCGCAAGCCGTGCCGCCAGCGCGGCCCGGGCCAGGACCTCCGCCATCGGGCTGCGGCACGTGTTGCCGGTGCACACGAACAGGAGGCTGCGCACGCGGGCCAGGTCCGGGGTCTCTCGCCGTCCCTCGCTCATCGGGCCGGCTCGCGTTCGAGCACCCGTGCGAGCTCGGCGAAGCTCACCGCTCCCTCGCGCAGCAGACGCGGCGGCCGCTCGAGGAGAGAGAGGATCGAGGAGGGAGGCGAGGGCGGCAGCGGACCCGCGTCCAGGAACCACACCTCCGGACACGACCCGTGCAGGGTCTCGAGGAAGCTCCGCACCTCGCCGGGCGTGCGCGCGGGAGGCGAGCCGGCCCGGTTCAGGCTGGTCGAGCTCATGGTCACGGCTCCGAGCTCCTCGAGGACGGCCCGGGTCGCCGGGTGCGACTCGACCCGGACGGCCAGACCCGACGCGCTACCGTCCGGCAGCACGAGAGTGAGGGGTCCGGGCCAGAACGCGTCCGCCAGCCGGGCGGCGCGCTCGTCCCACACGAGCTCCGGGTGAGCGGTCTGCAGGGCACCCGGGTCCGCGGCGATGCGCAGGAGCGGCTTCCCGGGAGCCCGGCCCTTCAGACAGGCGATGGCGCCGTCCAGCGCAGGGTCCAGTGCCCCGAGTCCGTAGACGGTGGACGTGGGGTGGGCCAGAACGGCGCCGCGGGCCAGCGCGTCCGCGGCCCGGCGCACCTCCGGCGCTGGCGTGCCCGGCCCGGCGCCCTGCCCCGCGGACGGCCTACGCGTCCGCGGAGCCGTCGACCCGCTTCCAGGGTCATGCGCCGCGCTCATCGGACCCGGCCCGACTCCAGAAGCCACGCCGCGTAGGCGAAGTCCTCCGGCGTCGTGAGCTTGAGGTTCGTGACCTCGCCCGTCACCCCCTGCACCGGGTGACCCTCCGCCTCGCACAGGGCGGCGTCGTCCGTGGCTCCCCGACCCGAACGGGCGGCCCGCTCGTGCACCTCGCGGAGCAGCGCCGTGGGGAAGCCCTGCGGAGTCTGGGCCCGGCGCAGACAGGCCCGATCCAGCGTGCGGAGCACCGCGCCCTCCGCATCGACCTCCTTGACCGTGTCCTGGAGCGGAACGAGGGGCACGGCCGGTCCCCGTCGGGCTGCGGCCAGGACCCGTTCGACGAGACCGACCGACGCGAACGGCCGCACGCCGTCGTGCACGAGCACGGTATCCGGCTCTCCCCCCAGCGCCTGAAGCCCTAGTCGAACCGACTCCGTCCGGGTCGCTCCTCCCGGTACGAGCCGGGCGGGAGCCTGGACCAGCCATGCCGGGGGGGCGGAGGCCACCGACTCCGGCAGCACGAGCACGATCTCGCCGATCGCGCCGGTGGCGGCGAACGAACGCCACGCCCGCTCGAGGACGGGCGTGCCCGCCAGCTCCCGGAATTGCTTCGCGGGACCGTCGCCCGCGCGGGTGCCACGGCCCGCGGCCACCAGGACGGCGGCGGACCGCCCTCCCCGCGCGCTCATCGGCTGTCTCCCCGCTCGTCCCGGGCCAGCAGACGGACCAGCCCGCGCACGTCGGCCACCGGGTGGATCCGCACGCCCGCGTCGATCGCTCCCGCCGCCACGGACGGGACGACGACGCCCTGCATGCCGGCCCTGGCCGCCTCCCTCACCCTCGCCTCGAGCCGCGCCACGCCCCGGATCTCCCCGGCCAGTCCGACCTCGCCGACGAAGGCCAGTCGGCCCGGCGTCGCGCGGTCCGTGGCGGCCGATACGAGAGCGGCGAGCACGGCCAGGTCCGTGGCCGGATCCGCCAGCCGAAGGCCACCCACCACGTTCACGAACACATCGGCGTCTCCGAGGGAGGGTCCTCCCCGTCGGCCCAGCACGGCCAGGAGCAGCGACAGTCGCCGGGGCGGGATGCCCGTTACGACCCTCTGGGGCGTACCGTAGCGCCCGGGCGTCGTGAGCGCCTGCACCTCGGCCAGGAGCGGGCGCGAGCCCTGGACCGGCACCGCCACGGCCGACCCGCTCACCCCCTCGGGGCGGTCGGCGAGGAAGAGGCCCGAGGGATCGGTCACCCCCTCGAGCCCCGACCCGGTCATCCGGAACACGGCCATCTCGTCCGTTCCGCCGAACCGGTTCTTGGTGGTTCGCAGGAGACGATGCTCCAGCGTCTTCTGGCCCTCGAACAGCAGGACGGCGTCCACGAGGTGCTCGAGGGTCCTGGGGCCCGCCAGCCCGCCTTGTTTGGTCACGTGACCGATCAGGAAGGTGGAGGTTCCGCTCTCCTTGGAGAACGTCTGCAGAACGGCCGCGCCCTCCCGCACCTGGGCGATGCCCCCCGGGGCCGCATTGGAGCGGGCCGAGCGGAGCGTCTGGATGGAATCGACGCACAGTAAGGCAGGCTCGACCTCACGGGCCGCCTCGACAATGGCGTCCACGTCGGTCTCGGCCACGAACGGAACCTCGGACGCCGCGCCTCCCAGTCGCTCGGCCCGCATGCGCACCTGGCCGGCCGACTCCTCTCCCGAGACGTACAGGACGGGCACCCCTCGCGAGCACAGGGAGGCCGCCGCCTGCAGCAGGAGGGTCGATTTGCCGATCCCCGGCGCTCCGCCCAGAAGGACCAGGGACCCGGGCACCGCACCGCCCCCCAGCACCCGGTCCAGCTCGCCGACCTCCAGGGCCAGGCGCGTCTCGGGACCGGACTCGGTTTCCCGCAGCGGAAGGGGCGTGCGTCCCCCCGATCCGAGGCCGGGTCGCGATCCCGAGGCGCGGGCGCCGGAGCGAGCGGACGCAGGAGCCTGGCGCAGGGTGTTCCACTCACCGCACGCCGGGCAGCGTCCCTCCCAGCGCAGCGACTCCCCCCCGCACGCCGTGCATACGAAGCGAGTCCGTGGCCTCGCCATGACCGCCTAGGGGCGTCGGACCATCACGGGCCCTCGTCCTCCCGGCGGGCCACCGAGTCGAACAGCGTGTGCTCCTTGTGGAAGAACAGCTGGATCGTGCCGGTGGGGCCGTTGCGCTGCTTACCGATGATGAGCTCGGACTTGCCCTCCAGCGAGTTCCCGTCCGCGTCGACCGGTCCCTTGTAGACCTCCTCCCGGTACACGAACAGGACGAGGTCCGCGTCCTGCTCGATGGCTCCAGACTCGCGAAGGTCCGCCAGCACCGGCCGGTGATCCGTGCGCTGCTCCGGAGCCCTCGACAGCTGGGAGAGCGCCAGGACCGGGACGTCCAGCTCCTTGGCCACCGCCTTGAGCGACCGACTGATGTGGCTGATCTCCTGCTGGCGGTTCTCGACGCCCCGTGGACCCACCATGAGCTGCAGGTAGTCGACGATGATGAGGCCGAGATCGACCTCGGCGCGGAGCCTGCGCGACTTGGCCCTCAGCTCGAGGGCCGAGATCGCCGGCGAGTCGTCGATCCAGATGGGCGCCGTGTTGAGGTGGCCGGCGGCGGTGGCCAGGCGCGCGTACTCGTCGTCGCGCAGCCGGCCCCGCCGCAGACGTCCCGAGTCGACGCGTCCCTCGGCACACAGGAGCCGCTGGACGAGCGCCTCCTTCGACATCTCGAGCGAGAACACGGCCACGGAGACATCGTTCTCGATGGCCGCATGCTGGGCCACGTTGAGGGCCAGCGCCGTCTTCCCCATCGAGGGCCGGCCGGCCAGCACCACGAGCTCGCCCCGCTGGAAGCCCGCCGTCATGTGGTCCAGGTCCGGGAAGCCGGTGCCCACGCCCGTGACCATATCGGGGCTTCGCTGCAGCTCCTCGATGCGCTCGAAGGTCGGCCACAGGATCTCCTTGATCCACACGAACCCGCCCCGCTGGGCGGCCTGTGCGATCCTGAAGATGCGCTGCTCGGCCACGTCGAGCGTCTCGTCGATGTCGCCACCCCCGGCCGCGTAGGCGTCCTGGATGATGTCGGTGGCCGACTCGATGAGCTGCCGGAGGGTGGCCTTGTCACGCAGGATACCGCAGTGGTACTCGATGTTGGCGGCCGTCGGGACGGCGTCCACCAGCCTCGCCAGGTAGGCCATGCCGCCCGCCGCCTCCAGGTCGCCCGCGGACTTGAGCTCGTCGGAGAGCGTCACGACGTCGATGACCTCGCCGCGCCCGTACAGGCGGGCCATGGCCCGGAAGATCCGGCGGTTGGCCTCGCGGTAGAAGGCGCCGTCGTCGACGAGTTCGATCGCCTGCGCCACGGCGTCCCCATCGATGAGCATGCCGCCCAGGACGGAGATCTCCGCCTCCTCCGACCACGGGGCCTGGCGGTCCCGGAACGTCTCGCGGCTCTGCGCGGCCGAGCCCGGCTCGATCATCGCCACCGCCCGCCTACACCAGACCGAGCTGCGTGTCGGATTCGAGCGCCGGCGCCACGCCGGCCTCGCCGCTCACCGTGTCGCCGTCCACGATGCTGCGGACCAACTGGAGATCCTCCCACGTGGGGCGGGTCCAGCTCCGGTTCCGGAGCAGAGCCGCGGGGTGATAGGTCGCGACCAGCGGGTAGCCGCGGTAGCGGTGAACCTTGCCCCGGAGGCTCCCGAGGCTGCCCGCGGCGCCCAGGAGGGTTCGGGCGGCGAACGCGCCGAAGGCCACGAGGACCTCGGGTCCGATCAGTTCGAGCTGGCGGTGCAGATACGGCGAGCACGCCTCGATCTCCTCGGGGCGCGGGTCCCGATTGTTGGGCGGACGGCTCTTGAGGACGTTGCAGATGTACACCTCCTCGCGGCGGAAGCCCACGGAGAGGAGGAGACGGTCCAGGAGCTGGCCCGCCGGGCCCACGAAGGGCCGTCCGCTCTCGTCCTCTCGCGCGCCGGGAGCCTCGCCGACGCACACGACCCGGGCCGAGGGATCCCCCTCGCCGAAGACCGCCTTCCTGCGCCCGGCATGCAGCGGGCAGCGCTCGCAAGCCTCCGCGATGGCCCGCAGGCTGGCCAGGTCCGGCACGCGACCGATCTCCTCGGCGGTGCCCTCCCGGGCCAGCCGCCGGACCTCCTCGGGATCGAGCGCCCGCCGCGGCGACCCCGCTCCCGCGCCGGCACCGTCCGGGGTCGACGCACGGCTGGAGACGTCCGGAGCCGGATCGGGGGCGGACGAGGGCCCGGCTTCCGCCGCAGGGGACGGCCGGAGCCGGCCCGCCTCGAACCGGTGTGCCAGACGCCGCGCCTCCGTGCGCCGGAGCCGGCCGAACACCAGCTCCGGCTCGCCGAGCGAGATCCGTGTCTGCAGGTAGCGCCGCAGCATCTCGTCCACCTCAGTCGTCCCGGTCCTCGATGCGCTCCTCCAGTCGATCGAGCAGGCGCTCCGCCACCTCGCGCTTGGCGAGCCGCGGCATCTCCTCGCTGCCTCCCCACCGGTCCAGCAACGTCACGCGGTTCGTCTCCGCCTCCATCCCCTCGCCGGGTACGCCGGCCCGGTTGAGCGCGATATAGTCGAGGCCCTTGGCCTCGAGCTTCGCCCGGGCCCGCTCCTCGCCTTCCTCGCCCTCCCCGGTCTCGAGCGCGAAACCCAGCGACACGATCCCCCTCGCTGCCCGGTGCTCCCTGGTCTCGCGCAGCAGATCGGGCCCGGGAACGAGCCCGAGCTCAACGGGGCCGTCCTCCTTCCGGAGCTTGGAGCCCGACGTCCTGTGGACGCCGTAGTCGGCCACGGCCGCCGCCATGACGAGCACGTCCGCATCGCGCAGCTCCCGGCGCAGCACCTCCAGCATCTCGGCGCTCGTCGTGACCCGCTCGACGCGTGGACCGTGGGGCGGCGGCAACGTCCCGGGGCCGGCGATGAGCACCACGTCGGAGCCCCGGCCCCAGGCCGCCGCCGCCAGCGCGTACCCCATGCGGCCGGTCGATGCGTTGCTGATGAAGCGCACGGGATCCACCGGGGCCCGCGTCGGTCCCGCCGTGACCACGACCCGGAGTCCGGCCAGGGGAGGCCCCGATCGCAGGCGACGCGCCACCTCCTCGACGATGACCCGGGGCTCACTCATCCGGCCGGCTCCGACCTCGCCTTCCGCGAGCTCGCCCGTCTCGGGCCCCACGACCTGGACGCCGCGTACGCGGAGCTTCTCCAGGTTGTCCCGCGTGGCCGAGTGCTCCCACATGCGCGTGTTCATGGCTGGACACACCATCACCGGTCCGGCGGCCGCCAGCACGGTGGCGGCCGCCAGGTCGTCGGCTCGCCCCCCGGCCATGCGGGCCAGGAAATCCGCCGTGGCGGGAGCCACCAGGACGAGGTCGGCGCATCGCCCGAGATCCAGATGCGCGAGCGGCCGCTCCCACACGTCGTGATGGACCGGCCGCCCGCTCAGGGCCTGGAAGGTGACGGAGCCGACGAACCTCCGCGCGCTCGCGGTCATCACCACGTCCACCTCCGCCCCTGCCTCCCGGAGGCGTCGGACGAGGGCGGCGCTCTTGTAGGCCGAGATGCCGCCGGTGACGACGAGGAGGACCCGGCGGCCCTCGAGGGCTCGCACGGGCGCGGGCTCAGTCGCCGCCGGAGCCCCGCCGTGCGACGAGCCGGAACTCGAGCTGGCCGCTGGTCAGGGCCTCGAGAGCCACGGTCGTCAGCTTCCTCGGTCCGTAGGGCGACGTCTCGAGCGGGAGCTCGTTGAGCTCGCGTGCGTACGCGGCCGCCACCAGGACCCCTCTGTACTTGTCGCCGGCCAGGTGAGCCAGCGCGTCCGGCGTGAATACCTTCATCGTTCCTCTCCGTCGTTGGGCGCCTCACCGGTTCGGCGAGCCGCTCCTTTCTCTACCGCCGCCGGCTTCGGGCCGTAGCGTCCTCGCCGTCCAGACCGAGGGTGCGGCGGATCTCCTCCTCGATGCACTGCACACGGTGTGATACTCGCTCCCCCATGCGGTCGATCCGCAACTCCTCGGAGCGTACGATGCCGAGGGCCGACTCCACGGCCACGTCCAGGTCGTCGTTGACCACCACGAAGTCGAACTCGCCGACCGCCCGCAGCTCCCGTTCGGCGGTCTGCATGCGTCGCCGACGTTCCGCCTCTCCCTCGCTGCCGCGGCCCTCCAGTCTCGCCACCATGCGCTCGCCGGCGGGCGGAAGGAGGAAGATCGTCACCACATTGGGTTCGAGTCGCCGCACCGAGCGAGCCCCCTGGACGTCGATGTCCAGCAGCAGGTGGACCCCGTCCCGACGGGCAGACTCCACCTGGCTTCGCGGCGTCCCATACATCTCGCCGTGGACCTCTGCCCATTCGAGGAGCTCGTTCTGCTCGCGCATCGCCACGAAGGCGGACCGCTCGACGAACCAGTAGTCCTTCCCGTCCTCCTCGTCGGCACGTGGCTCGCGCGTCGTCGCGGAAACGGAGAATCGGAAGCGCTTCCCGTCGAGCGCCAGCCGGCGGGCGACGGTCGTCTTCCCGCTCCCGGAGGGGCCGGCCAGGACCACGGGAAAGGCCGGCGCCACCAGGGGGCCCTCCCGCGTCATCGCCGCGACCCGAGCCGAGCGCCGGTCGCCGCTCCCGACCACGGGAGGGTCACTCGACGTTCTCGATCTGCTCTCGCAGCCGTTCGATCTCGTTCTTCATGTCGACCACCACGTGCGAAATAGCAGCGTCGTTGGCCTTCGCGCCGGTCGTGTTGATCTCCCGGTGGAGCTCCTGCACCAGGAAGCCCAATCGCTTACCGACCGGGACGGCGGCGGGCTCGTCCAGGAGCTGGCGGAACGCCTCGATGTGGGCGCGGGCCCGTACCATCTCCTCGCCCACGTCCCACTTGTCGGCGAGCACGGCCACCTCGCGGGCCACCCGCTCGCCATCCGCATTCCCGCCCTCCCGTGAGCTCGGAGACCGCCTCCAGGAGGCGGGCGCGCTCGCGCTCGAGACGTCGGGGAGCGAGTTCCTCGACATGCTCGATGCCCCGCTCGAGCCCCTGCACGCGCTCGAGCAGGTCTCGCTCCAGGCGCTCCCCCTCCCGTTCGCGCATGGTCACGAGCTCGTCCAGCGCCCGGACGACCAGGGGCTCGAGGCTCGCCCAGTCGAGATCGGATGCGGAGGGAGCCGTCCTCCGACGGAGGAGCCCTCCCGCCTGCACGACCAGGGGCAGATCCACGCGGCCCGGCAGGGAGAAGTCCTCCCTCAGCGTCTGGAGCGCTCGCAACAACGCTTCAACCCGCTCCCGGTCGAGCTCGAGCGCGCCCTCCCCCCCGGCCTCCTCGAGACGGATCGTGACGTCCACGCTTCCGCGATCGGCCCGCTCTCCCACGAGCTCGCGCAGTCGCGGCTCCCACGATTCACCGCCGGCGGGCAGGCGGACGTCGACCCGCAGATGTCGCCCGTTCACCGAGCGCGCATCCACGGCGATCGAGGTCTCCCCCGCGGTACCTGTGGCCGATCCGAACCCCGTCATGCTACGTAGCATAGTGAAGGGCCGGAAGGTAGGAGGCGGCCGGCGGGACCGTCAACCGGGCCCCGGGCATCACCATGATACGCACGTATGCATCACGTTCCTAATTGCTCCATTCCCAACTGACTCCAACGACATTGACCCCTCCCTGGTGCACGAGACCTTCGAAGTCGGCGCTGTTGACGAGGCCGAGGTCGTGCCCCTCCCAGTACAGCCGGAACCGGTCGATCCGAATCTCCACCCGCCCGAGCGCGAGGCTGCGGGCCGGGAGCAGGACCACCCCCGCCTGCCCCGGTCGCGACGTGGCCATGGCGGACCGGTACGATCCTCCGAACGCCATCAGGATGTGCAGATTATCCTGGAACAGGTCCCCCCGGAGCGCGATCTCCCCGTAGGCCACGTCGGCCGGCACGTACCGGAGCCCCGCGCCGGCGAGGCGATTCGAGTGCCGCCAGACGCCCACGAACGTGAGGCGGTCCGACAGGACCCCGACGGGGAGGGCGGGGCCCTCGACCCGGCTTTCGAATCCGCCCACGGTGGCGCCGGCCGCCGGGGCGAGGGCGCTGTCGAAGGCGAAGCCGAACGGAAGCTGCCGGCTGACCTTCTGCCAGGTTCCACGACCTTCGAGCCTGTATGGGCCCAGGCGCAGGTCGGCCACTCCCTCGAACGCGTCGAAGCCGACCGAGTCGGCGGTCCCCTGGAGCGGGCGGGCCACGCCGCGACTGCCGGAGGCGACCGACCCCCGCAGGCTGAGCCCGATCGCCCCACCGGTGTGCGGGTGCACGAGGACCCCGAGCCGTTCCGTGTGAGCGTCGAAGTCCGCCCAGGAGGTCCAGTCGCCCCCGGCTTCGAGGCGGAGCCACCGATTCAGGGCCACACCCGCCTCCAGCGAACCCTCCATCCGGGGACGCGAGGGACCGCTCCACGCGCGAAAAGCCGCCCGGACGGAGGCCGGCCCGGGGAGCGCCGTGAGGGTGAGCGCCGCCTGGCGATCGGAGATCTCGATCCCGCCGGTGCTCGCATCGGGCCGACGCGTGGAGCGGCCCGCCCATCCGTCCGCCTGCAGCCAGCCGGTCAGGTCCGCGCGACCGTGCAGGAACAGTTCCCCCCGGGAGAACTTCTCCTGCCCGAGGATGGTGCGCTCGATGCTCTCCGATCGGCCGCGCACCTCGAAGCCCACCCGGCCGCCGGTCGGCATCCATGCCACCCGGGCCCAGCCGTCCAGCCGGTGCGCCGGCGTCAGTCCCCCGGCGACGTCCAGGAAGTCGCCCGCTCCGGCCATCTGCAGATGCGCGCCGATCCCGTTGGCGAACACGCCCCGCACGGAGTTGAGCGAGGGTCGGCCCGTAGCGGCCTCGAGGCGCGAATAGGCCGGTCCCTCGCCGTGCGACACGGTGGTGACCTCGATCCGGACCGATCCCGCTTCGCGCGCCACGCTCAGCCGATCAACCGAGATGAGCGAGATGCGGCGGAGGTCGACCATCCCCCCGCCCAGCGGATCCAGCTCGCGACCATCCACGATGACGGCGACGAAGCCCGGCCCGTAGGCACCGTCCATGGCCACGAACGGGCCGGCGAAGTACCCGGCCGAGAGTCCCATGAGCCCCGGCATCTGTCGCTCGAGGAAGTCCAGCAGGTTCTGGGGAGCGGCCGCGATCAGCTCTTCGCGGCTCCAGCTCCGGACGGACACGGTCCGGAGGCTGTCGGGGAGCTCGAGGGCGGCCGGGAACGCGGGCGCCTCGGGTCGGGCCGTCGTGTCGGCGGCCGTCGAGGTATCGGTCCCGGCCGGCCGGGGACCCGTGGCCGGGACCGTGTCCTGGGCCGAGGCCGTATCCGCGTGCGTCGCGGTGTCGGCCGGCGGCACGGTGTCGACCATGGCCGTGCCCGCCCCGGCCGGGGACGGGGTGGCGACCGCGGCCCCGGGCGCCAGCCCGATCAGGATGCCGGCCAGGACACCAAGCACGCCGGACGCCGTCGGTCCGTGGGCGGCCTGCCGGCCCATCGCGGGCCGGCCACGTTCATGATCTGGCAGCGCGGCGAAGCCAGTCGATGAGGAGGCGCACGCCCACGCCCGTGGCTCCCTCGGGCTGGTAGGGGCCTGCTTCCTTGGCCCAGGCGGTGCCGGCGATGTCCAGGTGCGCCCACGGAACGCCATCGGCCACGAACTCCTTGAGGAAGCAGCCGGCCGTGAGCGGGCTCGCGTCCCGACCCGCGCTGTTCTTGATATCCGCGATGTCCGAATCCATCTGCTTCCGGTACTCTTCCCACAGCGGGAGGCGCCACACGCGTTCCCCGGAGCGCCGTCCCGCCTCGTCCAGCTCGGAAGCGAGCCCATCGTCGTCCGTCATGAGTCCACTGGCGTGGTACCCCAGCGCCACCACGCATTCCGCCGGTGAGCGTGGCCAGGTCCACCATGGCACGCGGCTCGAGGCGGGAGCCGTAGGCGAGCGCGTCCGAGAGGATGAGCCGTCCCTCGGCATCCGTGTTCACGACCTCGATGGAAATGCCGGAGACGCCCCGTATCACGTCCGCCGGCTTGAGCGCGCTGCCCGAGGGCAGGTTCTCGGTCGACGGCACCAGGCCCACGATCCGGGCCGGGAGCCCGAGCTCCGCTGCGGCCCGCATGGCTCCGAGGACCGCGGCCCCGCCTCCCATGTCGAACTTCATGTCCTCCATGCCGGAGGACGGCTTGAGCGAGATGCCCCCGGCGTCGAAGGTGACGCCCTTCCCCACGAGCACGAACGGAGCGCCTTCCGCGCCCCGGTGCTGGAGGATGATGAACCGCGGCTGCTCCGTGGAGCCACGCGACACCGCCAGCAGGCCCCCGAAGCCTTCCTCGCGCAGCTTGTCCGGACCCCACACGTCCGCCTGCAGCCCGTACGCATCGGCCATCTCCGCGGGCGCGCATCGCCAGGAAGGTCGGGGTGGCCACGTTGCCGGGACGCGCCACGAGCCCTCGAGCCCAGTTCTGGGCGGCCGCCACCGCCCGGCCCTCGCGGACAGCCCGGGCGAGCGCGTCCATGGTCCCGCTCGTGTCCTCCGGCACGTGGACCGCGGCCCGTCCCGGCCGGGGAGGCCGCTTCTCGCGGCGCTCGGCTCCGCGAAGCTCGTCGAAACTCCAGTCTCCGAGGACCAGGCCCTCGGCGGCGGCCCGCACGCATTCCTCGAGCGGATCGACGAGACCATCGGGAAGGACCACCGCCGCCGAATCGAGCCGCCGGTGGCGCGCCTCCCGAATCGTGACCCCGGCGAGTCGCCGTACGGCTTCGGCTCGCCGGTCGGCTTCCTTGCCCAGTCCCACGGCCAGCAGGTGCGGCGTTCCGTTCCCCGACGGCACGAACAGGGTCTCCCCCGCCTCGCCGCGGAAACGGCCCGCCGCCACCCATCGACCCAGCACGCCACCCGCCCGGCGATCCAGAGCCTCGGTCGCGCCCGAAGGCGCCGCGCCTTCGCCCAGCCCTACGGCCACGACCTCGGTGTCCAGGTCGAGGACCGGCGCGGGGACCAGCGTCACCTCGCGCTCGTCCCCCGAGCCGACCGTGGCCTCCTCGGCCGGGCCCGTCACGCGTCGCCCTCCAGGGCCGCGATGATCCGGTCTGCGTAGCCGGAGGTGGGCAGCACCGTCGCGCCCTCCATCTGGCGGGCGAGGTCGTAGGTCACCGCCCGGGCCTGGAGGGCCGAGACGATGCCGTCCTCAATGGCCCGAGCGGGCTCGTGCCAGCCCATGTGGTCGAGCATCATCACGCCCGACAGGATGAGAGACGTGGGGTTCACCTTGTCCTGGCCCGCGTACTTGGGGGCGGTCCCGTGCGTCGCCTCGAAGAGTGCGACCTCGTCTCCGATGTTGGCGCCCGGTGCCATCCCGAGGCCGCCGACCTGCGCCGCGCACGCGTCGGACAGGTAGTCGCCGTTCAGGTTCGGAAGGGCGATGTAGTCGTACTCGTCGGGCCGCAGCAGCACCTGCTGGAACATCTGGTCGGCGATCCGGTCCTTGATCACGACCTTCCCCTCCGGGACCTGACCGTCGTGCTCCTTCCACAACTCGTCCTCGGTGAGGGTGCGGTCGCCGAAGCGCTCGAGGGCCACCTCGTAACCCCACTTCATGAAGGCGCCCTCCGTGTACTTCATGATGTTGCCCTTGTGGACGAGGGTCACCGAGCGCCGGCCGTCGCGGATGGCATCATGAATGGCCATGGCCACCAGCCGCTTGGTGCCGAACTCCGAGATCGGCTTGATGCCGATGCCACTCCCCTCGCGGATCGAGGTCCCCATCTCTTCGTTCAGGAAGTTCCGGACCTTCTCGACCTCCGGAGTTCCGGCCTCCCACTCGATCCCCGAGTAGACGTCCTCGGTGTTCTCGCGGTAGATGACGACGTCGAGCTTCTCCGGCTCCCGAACCGGGGACGGTGTGCCGCTCAGCCAGCGGTTGGGCCGGACGCATGCATACAGGTCCAGCTCCTGGCGGATGGTCACGTTGAGCGAGCGGATGCCGCCGCCGATGGGCGTGGTGAGCGGACCCTTGATGGCGACCAGGAACTCACGGGCGGCCTCGAACGTCTCCTCCGGAAGCCACTCGCCCGTCACTTCCTTGCCGCGCTCGCCGGCGTACACCTCCATCCAGCGGATGGCACGTTCGCCTTCATAGGCCGCGCGGACGGCGGCGTCGAACACGCGTACCGAAGCCGCCCAGATGTCGGGACCGATCCCGTCCCCTTCGATGAAGGGCACGATCGGGTGGTCGGGAACGACCAGTTCTCCATCCGAATATCGAATCGGCTCGCCGTCCGACGGCGGCCGTGCATGGCGATAGGCCGACATGGTTGGTCCGTCCTCCTGCGTGGGTGGCGTCACTCGAGGAATGGGCCGGCACCGGAATCCGGCCCGGGCGAAGATATCACGCATTTCGTTCCGTCGGTAGGCGAAAACAGAAAGGCCGCCTGGCGAGAGAATCGCCGGGCGGCCCCGAGCTCCCAACCGCGGATCCGGGCACGGCGCGACCCGTGCGGGCTCCGCTCAGCGCTCGTCGATCGGCACGTACTTCCGGTCCCTGGAGGCCGTGTAATCGGCGCGCGGCCGGATGATGCGGTTGTCTCCGTGCTGCTCCATGACGTGCGCGGACCAGCCGCCGATCCGGCCCGCCGCGAACAGCGGTGTGTCCAGGTCGAGCGGGATGCCCAGCGTGTAGTAGACGATGCCGCAGTAGAAGTCGACGTTGCAGTGGATCCCCTTCCGGTCGAGCATCGTCTCTTCGACCTTGCGGGCGATCTCGTGCCACCTGGGATCGCCGAGCGCTTCGCTGAGCTCCTTCGACATCTGCCGGAGGTGCGTTGCGCGCGGGTCCTCGGTCCGGTACACCCGGTGGCCGAAGCCCATGATCTTGCGGTGCTCCGCGAGCGCGTCGTCGACCCAGCCCTCGGCCCGATCCACCTCCCCGATCTCGAGCAGCATGCGCATCGCCTTCTCGTTCGCCCCGCCGTGCAGCTCGCCCTTGAGCGCGGCGATGCCACCGACCACCGCCGAGTGCAGGTCCGCGAGCGTGGAGGCGATGACGCGACAGGTGAAGGTCGAGGCGTTGAACCCGTGCTCGAGGTAGAGAAGCAGGCTGCTGTCGAGCGCCTTCGCCTCGACCTCCTTCGGCTTCTCGCCCCGCAGCATGTACAGGAAGTTGGCCGCGTGTCCCAGCTCGGGGTCGGGCTCGACGGGCTCCTTCCCGTTGCGGAGACGATCGAAGGCGGCGATGACGGTCGGGATCTTGGCCGTGATCCGCCCGGCCTTGCGGAGCTCCGCTTCCCGGCTGTTGTCCCCCGCCTCCTCGTCGAAGGCACCCATGGCCGCGACCGAGGCTTCCAGCACCGTCATCGGGTTGGCGTCGGAGGGCAGGCCCCGGAGGACGTCCAGGACGCCCGGAGCCAGTCTCCGCTGGCCGGCCAGCTCCCGCTCCAGGGCCTCCAGGCCGGCCTGGTCGGGGAGCTCGCCGTGCCACAGCATGTAGAGGGTCTCCAGGAAGCTGGCGTGCTCCGCCAGATCGTGGATGTCGAAGCCCCGGTAGACCAGGCGTCCTTGCTGACCGTCGATGAAGCCCAGGGAAGTCTCGGAGACGACGACGCCCTCGAGGCCCTTGGCCATGATCTGTTCCGCCATGGTGCGAATGTGCCTTTCCTTGAGTCGGTTACCGTGCCCGCCATGTCGCTGGCCGAGCGCGCCGGACCCGGTACCCGCCGGCCCTGCATGACGGCCGGCGTGGCCGAAGCCGGACGACCCCACGGTCGTGCAAGAACCGTGTCACGACGGTGCGATCGTCGCGCCCAGGGCGGGCCGGATGTGGAAGGACCATGATACGACGAGAGCGCGGGGTCGGGCGAGCCCGACCCCGCGCTCCATGCTGCGATCGCCGTTCCGAAGCCGCGGCTAGTGGGGCGCCGGCTCCGGGGTCGCGTCGAGGAACTCCTCGCGAAGGGCCTCCGGGTCGAGGCCATCGAAGGCTCCGACCGGCATGAAAGCTCTACGTTGTGGCTGATGTGGATCGGAAAAGCACACGAAGATCACCGAGTCGTACTCGGTCTTTTCCGGCGGCTGGACGTCGGGGTCGGGCCAGTACACGTCGCGCGATGCCCGCCACGCCTTCCAGCGCCGTCCGTCCTCGTCAAAGAAGTGCTTCGTCATTCTCCCCCTCGCCTCCCGGTTCATCTCACGGCGCGGCCCGCGGGCTCGACCCGGGTGACCGGGTCCGGATCCACGGGCCGTGACGATCCCCTAAACTAACGAGATGAGCCCCGTCTGTCCACCGTGTACCATATCTCGCAAGGTACGTGATATGAGACGAGTCAAGATATGTATATGCAATATGTTACGTGACTCATGACGCAAGGGGGTGCGTCAGCGCGCGTCCTTCTCCTCGCGGATTCCGGGCAGCCAGAATGAAGGCGAGCCCGGCTCCCAGGCCGGCCACCAGGACCGCCAGCATGATCGTGAACAGGATGTAGTACACGTTCCCTCTCCTCGCGGGGCGCCGCACGTCACCGTCCGCGCATCCACCGCCCCGTGGACGCGACGGTGCGACCGGAAGTCGCGGGCGTCCCCCCGGCCGTTGCTCGACCGGAGAATGGGCCTCGCGCGTCTCCGTGTCCAGCCCGGATCATCGCGCCGGGCCGCTCCACCTTGCGGAGCCCCACGGCCGGCGTCTAAGCTGCCCGGCGACGGCCCGCGCCCGCCCCCGGAGCGCCCCGACGGGGCAAGGGAGGCGGTCGGACGGGATGAAGCGAGGGACTTCGGGAGCCAGGAGTGACCGGTATGAGCTCTACCACCGCCGTGGGGCAGGAGACGCAAGCGGCCATCCTCGAGGCCGAGCGCTGGAGCGCCCACAACTACGAGCCGCTGCCGGTGGTCCTGTCGAAGGGCGAGGGCTGCTTCGTGTGGGACGTGGACGGCAAGCGCTACCTCGACATGCTGAGCGCCTACTCCGCGCTCAACCAGGGGCACCGCCATCCCGCCATCCTGGAAGCGCTGCACGAGCAGGCCGGCCGCATCACCCTGACCTCGCGGGCCTTCCACAACGACCGCATGGGCCCCTTCCTCCACGCGCTGTGCGAGGCCACCGGCTTCGAGAAGGCACTGCCCATGAACACGGGGGCCGAGGCCGTGGAGACGGCGCTCAAGGCCGCCCGGAAGTGGGGCTACACAGTGAAGGGAGTCCCCGAGGGCCGGGCCGAGATTATCGCGTGCGAGAACAACTTCCACGGACGCACCACGACGATCGTGGGCTTCTCGACCGAGGCCCAGTACCGGCACGGCTTCGGACCGTTCACGCCCGGCTTCAAGATCATCGAGTACGGCAATGCCACCGCCCTCGAGGACGCGATCACCGAGAACACGGTCGGGTTCCTCGTGGAGCCGATCCAGGGCGAGGGCGGTGTCATCGTGCCGCCCGAAGGCTACCTGGCCCGCTGCGCCGAGATCTGCGCCGAGCACGACCTCCTCCTCATCAACGACGAGATCCAGACGGGCCTCGGGCGCACCGGACAGCTGTTCTGTGGTGACTGGGACGGGACGCGGGGTGACATCCTCATCGTCGGGAAGGCTCTGGGCGGCGGAGTCTACCCGGTCTCGGGCATCCTGGCCGACGACGCGGTGATGGACGTATTCACGCCCGGCGACCACGGCTCCACCTTCGGCGGCAACCCGCTGGGTGCGGCCGTGGGGAGCGCTTCGCTGCGGGTCATCCTGGACGAGCGCCTCTCCGATCGGGCCCGGGAGCTGGGCGACTGGTTCATGGAGCGGCTGCGGGCGATCGATTCCCCGCACGTCGAGGAGGTCCGGGGGCGCGGGCTCATGGTGGGCGTCGTGATCAAGGAGACCTCGGCTACGGCCAGGCCCTTCTGCGAGGCCCTCATGGAGCGGGGCATCCTGGCCAAGGAAACCCACCACCAGGTGATCCGCTTCGCGCCCCCGCTCGTGGTCACCCGCGAGATCCTCGAGGAGGCGCTCGAGTCGATCGAGCCGGTGGTACGCGGCGAAGGAGTGGAGCTGCCCTAGCTCGACGCGGTCGGCGGGGGCGGCTCCGGAGCCGCCCCCGCTTTGATCCGCCGCAGGGCTCTCTGCTGGGCCCGCAGCACCTCCATCACCCGGTCCACGAGTTCCTGCGCGGTCTCCTTGGATCGCGGACGATTCTCGAAGTCCGAACAGTCGATCGGGTCCCCGAAATACACGTACACCCGCTGGCCCACCCGCGGCACGACGCTGCCGATCGGGAGCACACGGTCCATCCCGTCGATGGTCACCGGGACGACCGAGGCGCCCGTGCCGAGCGCCAGGAGCCCGGCACCCGGCCGGCCCGGCCCGATGCTCCCGTCCCGGCTGCGCGTCCCCTCGGGAAACAGGATCATCACGCCCTCCCGCAGCGCCCGGAGCATCCGGTAGAGCGCCCTGTAGTCCCGTCGGCCCTCCCGGATCGGAATCGCCTTCCACAGGTCTGAAAACAGGGCCAGGAGCGGGTTCTTGAAGAAGTTCTCGCGGGCTGCCGGGTTCCACGGAATGAGCCAGGGGCGCCACCACGACTGCGGATAGAACGCCGAGATGCCGATGAGCCAGCTGTCGATCATCGACTGGTGGTTGGAGACCAGCAGGGTGTTTCGACCCTGGGGCAGCCGGTCGCGTCCGATGACGGTGGTGCGATTCAGGACGAAGAACAGGAAGGCGCCCACGGCGGCCGTGGCGTTCGTGAACAGGTAGCTGGCCGTCGGCCACACGAGGTGGAAAAGACGACCGCGGTGCTCGGCCTCGTAGGCTTCGCCCATCCTGGTCCCCCTCCCCCCGGGCTTCCGGAGTCCGTGCGATGCGATCGGACTACATCCGCTGGTAGCCGGGCCCGCTTCCTCCCTCGCGGGGCGTCCAGCGGGGGCCCAGCACATCGGTGGCCTTGCAGTCCACACAGTTCGGCGCGTTCACCACGAGCCGATCCCCGTCGCGGTCGTAGACGCCGGCCGGGCACATGTGAGCGTAGAAGTCGGCCACCGGGCCCGTAACGTCCTCTCCCACGACCAGGTGACTGGGGATGTCGTCCCGGGTCGTGTTGCCGGAGCGGTAGACCGCATCTTCCTTGGAGAAGGTCCGGTCTCCGTCGGCGGCGAACTCCGCCTCTCGGCCTGGCGAGCGGGGCTCGAGGGCATCCTCCTCCGCGGGGATGCGGCCTCCGGGGAACGCCCCGCCGGTCAGCGTCATCACCGCGGCCTTGAGGCCGCCCCGGTAGAGCCCGCCCTCCTTGAAAGCCAGCCGCATGTTGCGCGTGCGATAGAGGTCGCGCGCGATGAAGCTGTCCCGGACGGCCTCGTCGTACGGGCGCAGGGCACCCTCCGACACGTCGTCCTCCTGGAGCGCCCGGAACACCGCCCGGGCCGCGAGCATGCCCGAGTGGACCGCGTAGTGGATGCCCTTGAGGGAAGCGACGTCCACGAAACCCGCGGCGTCCCCCACCACCACCAGGCCGTCGCCGTGCAGGCGCTCGGGCAAGGCGTAGAAGCCGCCCTCCGGGATCGTCTTCGCGCCCCACTCCTCGATCTCACCACCCTCGAGGATGGAGGCCACCAGGGGATGCGTCTTGAACCGCTGTAGGAGGACGTGCGCGTCCAGTCCGGCGCTGGGATAGTCGAGTCCCACGACGAGCCCGACGGCCACCAGGTCCTCGCCCATGGGGTAGACGAAGCTCCCCCCGAACGCGTCCGGGGGGAGCGGCCAGCCCAGGGTGTGGATGACCGCGTCGAGCGTGGTCTCGACCCGCCAGAGCTCCTTGACGCCCAGGGCGTAGATCTGCGCGTTGGAGGACTCGATGCCCTGCCACTCCAGCCACGCCGAGGTCAGGGAGCCGCGGGTACCCTCCGACAGCACGGTCACGCGCGCCGCCACGTCGGTCGACGGCATGTAGCCGCTTCCGGGCTCGCCCTCGCGGGTCAGACCGCCCGGCGTCGTCCTCGCCCCGACCACGGCGCCGTCCTGTACCAGGAGGGAGTCCGCCGGGAAGCCCGTGAAGAGGTTGACGCCCAGCTCCTCGGCGCGCTCTCCCATCCAGCGCACGATCTCGCAGATCGAGGCCACGTAGTTGCCGCTGTTGTGCATGGTGGGAGGCGTCGGAAGCCGCACGCGGCCGCTCTCGCCCAGGAAGTAGACCCGGTCCGGCGGCGCCGGACCACGGAAAGGCAGGTCCTCGAGGGCCACGTCCGGGAACAGCTCGCGGAAGGGCCCCGGGTGCACGACGGCACCCGACAGGCAATGCTCGCCCAGCGTGGAGGCCTTCTCGAGCACACCGATCTCGAGGTCACCGAGCGGACCGCCTTCCTCGCGCGAAGCCCTCGCGAGCCGGGCCAGCTCGATCGCGCCCGCCAGCCCGGCCGGCCCTCCGCCCACGAACAGGACATCGAGCGGCACGGCCTCCTCGCCCGGCTCCTCGTCGCGCAGCAGTCGATCCCGCGGCAGGGGTGGCTGGAAGTCGGCCGGGACGAACTCCCCGCCCGGTCCCCCGGATCGCCCTGTGTCGCCGGCTCGGCTCATCGCTGCTCGGTCCTCCATTGGCAGGTACGTCGGCCGCGACTCGCACCGCGGCCCGTTCGGTCGGCGTGCACGATATCCCGGCTTCGCGGCCTCGTCCAGCCGAAACGGCGATTGCCCGCGTCCTGACCCTGACCCATCCTCATCCGGAGATGCGTCGCCTCGGCTCCCTCCTCGTCTCCGCGCTCGTGTGGATCCTGTGGGCGCTGCTCGTCGTGGCCTGGACTCCCGCGGTCACGGTCGTATGGGCCTGCACGGCGCCGTGGGATCGTCGGCGGCTGGCCGCCGGCCGGTTGTTTCGGCTGTGCGCCCGCGCGGCGATCCAGGTCAACCCGTTCTGGAGCGTGCGCTTCGAGGGTCGGCTCCCCCGCGACCGGTCCGTGCCCTACGTGGTGGTGTGCAACCACGAGTCGATGGCGGACGTGGTCCTGGTCGGGTGCCTCCCCTGGGAGATGAAGTGGCTCTCCAAGCGCGCGATCCTGCACATCCCTTTCCTCGGACTGATGATGCACATGGTCGGGGACGTGGCCGTGCAACGCCGGGACGCCGACAGCCGCAGGCGCGCCTACGACCGACTCCGGGCGTGGCTGCGGAGGGGCGTCCCGGTGATCATCTTCCCGGAGGGCACGCGCGCACGCACCCCGGAGCTCCTGCCCTTCCACGGAGGCGCCTTCCGTCTGGCGCTGGAAACCGGCTCGCCCGTCCTTCCGCTGGCGTTGAGCGGCACACGGCAGGCGCTGTCGAAGGGGTCGCTGCTGTTCGGCAGGGCCCGAGCCGTGATCTGGATCCTCGAGCCGGTGCCCGTCGAGGGCGACCCCGAGAACGCCGCAGACGTAGCGCGGCTCGCCGCCCACGTCCGTGACCTCATCGACGAGGCTCGCCGTCGCCCGGCGGCCACGGACGCGGAGCGCCCCTGAGCCGGCCGGCTCCGTCGGACCCGGTCGCCCCGTCACGGCGCAGGAGCCCGTGGCCGCGCAGGATGTCGAGCACCCGCTCCACCGGGAGCGCCTTCGTGGTTCGCCCGCGGTAGCCGGTGACGGTCGTGGCCCGGAACAGGGAGTTCAGGGCCGCCTCCTCCGTGGCCTCCACGACGGCCTCGAACAGGGCCGAGAGGTCCCGCCCGTCCTCTACGGGCGGCGTCGAGTCCCGGCGCGTGGAGAAGGCGATCGCGTAGTCGCCCGAGCCGTTCGACATCCACGAGCCGGTCCGTCCGATGCCGAGGAACGTCCGGCGCGCGAGCCGCGTCAGTCCGAGGTGCCTGAGCGGAGCGTCCGTGGCGACCACGATCATCACGGACCCTCCCCCGTCGGCATCGCGGTCCGGAGCGTCGGCCCCGGACGCTCCCGCCCCCGCATCGGCCCCCGCCCGTGCCCCGGCCGTGGAGGGTCGGGCGGAGGCCTCGTCGGGGCTCGAGCCGAGGTCGCGCCACACCGGGTAGCCGGCGATCCGCAGCCGTCCCCCGTAGTTGGTCTGCACGAGGACGCCCACCGTGTAGCCGCCGCGCGCGACCGGGACGAGCCGGGACGCGGTCCCGATGCCCCCCTTCCAGCCCAGGGCGCGCGTGCCCGTCCCGGCGCCCACGCTCCCCTCCTCCACCGGCCCCCCGTGCGCCCGGCGCAGCGCCTCACGCACCTCCTCGGGCGTGACGGGCCGGGCGCGGATGTCGCTCAGCCAGCCGTCGTTGGTCTCCCCCACCACCGGGTTGATCGACACCACCTCCCGGTTCTCCGGGATCTCCAGCATCGTGTCGACCAGCGCGTCCGCCGCGCGCCACACGCTGAGCGTGCCCGTGAGCAGGATCGGGGTCTCGATCCAGCCCAGCTCGTTGACCTGGGAGAGGCCGATGAGCTTGCCGAAGCCGTTCCCGACCACCATGGCGCCGTGCACCTTGTCTCGGAACAGGTTGCCAGCGTGGGGAAGGATGGCGGTCACCCCGGTGCGCAGCGAGTCCCCGCTCCGCACCGTCACCTGTCCGACCCGGACGCCCGGCACGTCGGTGATGGCGTCCAGGGGGCCCGGCGGAAGGGCGCCGATCACGATGCCCGCCTGGCAAACGCGGGGACGGTCGGCGCCGTCGGACCCCGGCTGCTGGGCGCGAACCACCGTCGCCAGGAGCGGGAGCGCCACGAGCGTCGAGGCCACGCAACCGACCACCCGAGCCATCATCCGGTTCCTCCTTCGGTGAGCGAGCGCGCGGCCCAGGAAAGGCCGTACAGGCCGGCGGACACGAGCACGATGAGCGGGCCAGTGGGCAGATCGATCCCCGGGCCGACCGACAGCCACCACGCCACCCACAACCCGATCACAATGCTGGCCCCTCCCGCGAGGGTGGCCAGCACCATCATGCGGCGCAACGTGTTGGCCCACGGGCGGGCCGCGGCGGCCGGGATCGTGAGGAGCGCGATGACCAGGATGACGCCCACCACCCGGATGAGGAGCACCACCGTCAGGGCCGTCAGCGCCAGCAGAAGCAGGAGGAGGAGCCGCACGGGAACCCCCACCACCTCCGCGAACTCCTCGTCGAACGCCATCGCCTGGAGGGGACGATGGAGGAGCGTGGCGGAGGCCAGGATCGCCACGTCCAGTGCCCCCGCGAGCACGAGGTAGGTCGGGGACACGAGCAGGATGTTGCCGAACAGGTAGGCCGTCAGGTCGGGCGCGTACCCGGGCGCCATGGCGATGAACAGGACGCCCAGCGCCATGCCCACCGCCCATACCATCGAGATCAGGGTCTCGAGGCCCCGGCGCCGCTTCTGGTACGCCAGCCCGATGCCGGCGCTCGAGGCGAGGCCGAAGCCCACGGCGCCCAGCATCGGATCGAAGCCGAGGAGGTAGCCGAGCCCCACCCCCCCGAAGGCCGCGTGGGCGAGGCCTCCGGAGATCGACGCGATCTCCTTGACCACCACGTAGCTGCCGATGACGCCGCAGGCCACGGCCACCAGCAGCCCCGCCACCAGGGCGTCCCGGAAGAAGGGGAGCGCGAGAGCGCCGCTCAACGGGCGTCCTCGTGCGCCTCGAGGAGCCGGTGGCCGTGGGCCACGACGTCCATGGGCTCCCCGTAGGCCTCCTCCAGGAGCTCGGGCGTGATCGTCCCGTGCCCGTGGTACCACACGCTGCGGTTCACGCAGGCCACGCTGTCCACGTGCCGGTTGAGGACGCCGACATCGTGAGACACCAGGATGCGCGTCATGCCGGGGCCGAGCTGCTCGAGGAGCTCGTAGAGGGTCCTGCCCACCCGGGGGTCCACGCTCGACGTCGGCTCATCCAGAAGGAGGATCTCGGGCTCGACGGCCAGCGCGCGGGCCACGAGGACGCGCTGCAGCTCCCCTCCCGAGAGCTCCCCGATGGGCCGGTCCGCGAAGCCGGCCAGCGCCACCTGCGCGAGCGCCCGATCGGCCGCCTCCCGGTCTTCGGTCGACGCGGGTCCCCAGGGTCGCCCGCGGCCGAGGCGCGCCACCAGCACGGCATCGCGGACCAGGATGGGAAAGTCGGCGTCGAACCGGGTGTACTGCGGCACGTAGCCCACCCGCCCCCGCGCCTCCCTGGGCGGGAGACCCAGCACCCGCACCCGCCCGCGATCCGGCTTCAGGAGGCCGAGCACGAGCTTGAGAAGGGTCGTCTTCCCGCCGCCGTTGGGCCCGAGAACACCCAGGAAGGTGCCGCGCTCGACCTGAAAGGTGACGGACTCCAGCACCGGCCGGGTGCCGTAGGAGAACCACACGTCCTCGAACGAGACGGCCGGTCCCGCACCGGTCACCGCGTCCACGCGTTCCTGAGCTCACGAGCCGCGTCGACCACGAGCGCCGGCCAGTTCTCCGCGAGGGGATCCAGGACCTCCGTCCGCACACCGAGCTGGCGGGCGATACGCTCGGCCTCGTCGCGCGGAATGCCTGGCTGGATGAACAGCACGCGGAGACCCTCCTGACGAACCTCCTGAAGCACCCGCGCCAGGTCGCGCGGGCCCGGCTCCCGCGACCCGGCCTGGATGGCCACCTGTCGGAGCCCGTGATCCCGCGCAAAGTATCCCCACGCCGGATGGAAGACGAGGAAGCTACGGCCCGAGAACGGGGCCAGGAGCGAGTCGGCCTCGCCCGATGCGCGATGCATGACGGCGAGGGTGGAATCGAGGCGGGAGCGCAGGCCCCCGGCATCGGACGCCGGGAGGAGGCCCTCGAGCGCCCCTTCCACGCGCCGCGCCATCGTGTCGGCGCACGCGGCCGAGAGCCACACGTGTGGATCGTCGGGACGAGCGTCACAGGTGGAGGCCAGGGGCACGATGCGTACGCCTCCCGCTCGCCTCAGGCCGTCCACCCAGCTCCTCTCGAAGGCAAGGCGGGGATGGGCGACCGGCAGATAGAGGTCGGCGTCCGCCGCGCGTCGCGCGATCCCCATGGAGGGCTCGTAGGTGTGCGGACTCGCGCCGGGCGGGAGAAGGACCTCCACGGACACACGATCGCCCGCGATGGAGCGGACCAGGTAGGCCTCGGGCGGCACGGAGACGAGCACGCGGGGCGCCGCGTCATGGGCGGAGCGGTCGCGCCCGGCGCAGGACGCGAGCGTCGCGCTGAGCAGGATCAGACCGCCAGTCAGGAGACGACGGATCGGACGGCCGGTCCGAGGCCTTGCCCGGTCCGCGCGCGTGCCGGTCACCTCGATTCTCACGACGCCCGTTCTCCTCCGCGGAGCTCCCTCACCGGCCGGCCCTCCGGCCAGCAGGTACCTGACCCGCTGCGCGCGCGCAACCCGCCGGCCCCCCGCCCCACCGGGAACGCGGCCCCCGGCAGCGCGCGTTGGCGTGCGGTGACCCGCTGCTTGCCCCAATCCCCGTTTCATGGCAACCTGCCGGCATGTGTCGAAGTCTGCCTATTCGTAGTAGTTTACCCCCAGCCGAAGGTGCCGGCCCGGGGGCCGACTCTCAGGCCGAGCGTCAGACTGTCACCCCGGCATCGAGGAGTCCGATGTCCGCCAGGTCTGCGAATTCCGTCTTCCATCCGTCGGGCCGCCTCGTCGCCCTCCTCCCTCTGGTCCCGCTCCTCCTCGTTCCCGGTCGCGCTCCGGGCCCAGGGCTTCGGGGTGTACGAGCAGAGCACCTGCGCCATGAGCGCCGCCTCGGCGGTCGTCGCGCGACCCTGTGACGATGGCTCCGCCATCTTCTTCAACCCGGCCGCGCTCGGCGCCGCTCCGGGCCTGACGATGTCGGCGGGCCTCACCGGCATCATCCCCGACGGACGCTTCACGGCCGATCTGAACGGCGCCGTGACGAACATGAATCGGAAGCTCCTGCCGGTCCCGCACGCCTATGTGGCGTACGGCTTCGGCGATCGCTTCGCGGTCGGTCTGGGCCTGTACACGCCCTACGGGCTCGAAACGGCGTGGCCCGACTCTTCCTCGGCGGCGTTCCTCGGCTACGACAACAAGCTGCACTCCTTCTACCTGCAGCCGACCGCCTCCGTGCGCCTGACGGACCGCATCTCCGTGGGAGCCGGGCTCACGGTCGTGCTGAGCACGGTCGAGCTCAACCAGCTGCTCGATCTCTCCACGCAACCGGTGCCGGCCAGCGCGGGCCTCCCGGCGGGCACGCTGTTCGGTCAGCTCGGCGTGCCCTTCCAGACGCCCTTCGCCAGCGCGCACCTCAGCTCGTCGACGGCCACGGGCGTGGGTGGAAACTTCGGGCTCCGGATCCGGTTCACCGATCGGATCGACTTCGGGGCCCGCTACCTCACGCGAGTCACGCTGAACTACGACGGCAACGCCACCTTCGCTCCGGTCTCGACCGGGCTCGTGCTCCCGGCCGGCAACCCCTACGGCGTGCCGGCGGGAACGCCCATGGACGCCGTGATCCAGGGGTCGGGCGTGTTCCAGGGCCCGCTCGCTCCGCAGGGGATCAAGACCACCATCACCATGCCGGACCAGTTCGTCGCGGGCTTCGGCGTCCGACCCATGGATCGCCTGCGCCTGGAGGCCGACTACGTGTGGACGCACTGGTCGCTGTTCGGTCGGCTGCCGATCCAGTTCCAGGGCGGGGCGGGCACGGAGACACGCATCGAGGATTACAACAACACGAGCGCCGTGCGGGTGGGCGGCGAGCTTACGCTCCGGGATGGACTGATGCTGCGGCTCGGCTACGCCTGGAACCAGGCGGCATCGCCCGACGAGACCGTGACGCCGCTCCTCCCCGAGGGCCGGCGCAGCCTGTTCGCGGCGGGGCTCGGATGGCACGCCAGCTCCCACGTGGACTTCAATGTCGCCTACAGCCTCCTCCTGCAGGTCAACCGGCGCGGACGGACCCGGGATCCGCTCCCGGGGGTCCAGCCCACGGCGGCGCTCAACAACGGGGAGTTCCACTTCCTGGGACACCTGCTCGCCACGACCATCACGGTCCACTTCTAGGGTACGGGAGTCGAAGGCCATGTCTGGATTCGAGGGATCGAGAGAGCTCGGGCGGCCGCGGACCGGTCTCCGCGGCGCCAGGCCCGCCCTCTTCGCGCTCGCCGCTTGCGTGGCGCTCGTCGCGGCGGGGTGCAAGAATGTCCTCGAGCCGCCCGACCCCAGCGGCGGGCACCTGTTCGACCGTTACGTGGCCTTCGGGAACAGCATCACGGCCGGCTTCCAGTCGGCGGGCATCAACGACAGCACGCAGCAGCAGTCCTACGCCGCCGTGTTCGCGGAGATGGCCGGAACGACCTTCAGCCAGCCGCTCCTCGCCAGCCCCGGTTGTCCGCCCCCGGTGGTGAACATCTTCACCGGTGAGGTGGTGGGGGGGGCTGCGGCGCCCGCCTGCGCGCTCCGGGATCGAGCCACTCCGCCGGTCCTCAACGACGTGGCGGTGCCGGGCGCGGCGGTCATCGACCCGCTCACGAACCTGGCCGACAGCAGTCGGGCCAACACGCTCACGACCCTCATGCTCGGGGGGAGAACGCAGTTCCAGGCCGCCCGCGCGGCCGACCCCACCTTCGTGACCGTGTGGATCGGCAACAACGACGCGCTCGACGCGGCGCTCTCCGGGGACACCACGCTGATCACGCCACAGGCCACCTTCGCGGCCCGCTACCAGGCCCTGGCCGACAGTATCGCTCGCCTGCCGAGCCTGCAGGGCGCGGCCCTCCTCGGGGTCGGGTTCGTGAAGTACATACCCAACCTCTCTCTCGGCGCCGCCTACTGGGTCGCCAAGCAGCAGAACCAGCTTCCGCCCACCTTCCAGGTGAGCAACGACTGCGCGCCCGCGGCCTACGGCGGCGTGGGCGAGGCCGCCCGGGTGCCGTTCGCCTACGGGTTCGGCGTGCTTATGGCACAGGCACTCCAGGGCCAGGTCGTCACCCTGGACTGCGTGAACGATCCGCCGGTGCTCAACCCCGCCGAGGTGGCGGCCGTGCATCGGGCCGTGGTCGGGTACGATGCCACGATCCAGCAGATCGCCCAGGATCACAACTGGGTCTTCCTGGACCCGAACGTCCTCCTCCTGGACCAGCTCCAGAAGGGCAACATCCCGCCCTTCCCCAACACCTCGGGCGCCGAGGCGGTGAACGAGCCGTTCGGTCCCATGTTCAGCAAGGACGGCGTGCACCCGAGCGGCGCCGCGCACCGGCTGATCGCCGACGCGCTCGCCGCCACCGTCGCGTCCCGCTACAAGACGAGCCTGCCGAACCAGTAGCCGTAGCGCATTCGCCCGGCGGGAGATAGCGCTCCGGGGTGGATTCGGGGCGTCCCGTCGGGCCCCCCGGGCGGACCCGACGAGCGGGTAGCGGGTATGTCCGCGCGCCACCGGGAGGGGCCGGACCGCGACCGCGTTCCCGGACACGCCGGTGTCACGACATTCGACACTCGATCGAGTCCATCAGGGAAGCAGGAGTCGCATGAACGCCGGTCTCGAAGCTCCCGGTCGCCGCCCCCTCGTGTGGGCGGCCGTCGTCATCCTCCCCCTCCTCGCCTCGGCCTGCGCCACGGCCGGCGGCGGAGCCGCTCCCGCCGCCGAGACGGCGCCGGCGGCCACCGCCGCGAAGCCGGCCTCCGCGGACACGCTCCTCCTGCCCGGTCCCGACATTCGGGCCGCGGCCGACACGGCCCGGCTGACCGGGCACGAGCTCGGGACGATGTGGACGTTCGAGAACCCTCCCGTGGACTACTGGAAGGCCCGCTACGGGTTCGAGCCTTCGCAGTCCTGGCTGCAGCACGTGCGCCTCGCGTCCCTGCGCTTCGGGCAGATCTGCTCGGCCTCGTTCGTGTCCCCCGACGGGCTGGTGATGACGAACCACCACTGCTCGCGCGACTGCGTCTCGGCCGTATCACCGCCGGACAGCGACTACGTGGCCAACGGATTCTACGCCCCCACGCGGGCCGACGAGAAGCTGTGCCCGGACCTGTATCTCGATCAGCTCGTGGCCATCACCGACGTCACCGACAGCGTGCGCGGAGCCGACGCGTCGGCCGGGGCGAGCGACGAGGCCATCGCCGAGGCGCGGGACTCCGCCGAGGCGCGACTCGAGCGGCGCTGCGAGGACGGCCCCCAGGTGCACTGCCAGGTCGTGAACCTCTACCACGGCGGCCAGTTCCAGCTCTACCGCTACCACCGCTACGCGCCGGTCAAGCTCGTGTTCGCCCCCGAGCTGCAGGCGGGCTACTTCGGCGGGGATGACGACAACTTCACCTATCCACGCTTCGCGCTCGACGTGGCGTTCTTCCGGGCCTACGCGCCCGACAGCACGGAGCCGGTGCAGCCGAAGGACTACTTCCGCTGGGACTCGAGCGGCCCCGACGAGGGCGAGGTCGTCTTCCTCACCGGCAACCCGGGCTCCACGAGCCGGCTGGCGACGGTGAGCGAGCTCCTGTACGAGGGTCGCTACCGGCATCCGTTCGGGCTCCAGTACTTCCACGAGATCGCCGACTTCTACCGCGAAATCGAGCAGAAGAACCCGGCGGCCGCCAAGCAGATCCGCGAGCGCCTGTTCGAGATCGAGAACACGATCAAGGCCTACACGGGCGAGCTGAAGGGACTGCGCGACCCGGACCTCATGGGCGAGAAGCTGGCCTGGGAGCGCGCCTTCCGGGACAGCGTGGCCTCGAACGCCGCCCTCGAGCGGAAGTACGGCGACGTGTGGGACCGGATCGCGCGGATCGAGCGGGAGAAGCTCGACATCGCCGCCGCCCGCTCCCTGGACAACCCCGGCTTCCTGGGCTCTCCGTACGTGGGCCTGGCCGGCGAACTCATCGACTACGTCCGCTATCACGGACAGCCCGCCGACTCGCTCCCCGAGGGCATGTCGGCCGACGACCTTCAGAAGATGGGCCAGCACCTGCGATCGGGCATGTCGCCGGATCCGGGCACGAGCGCGCGTATCCTGCGGATCCGACTGGATCTGGCGCGGATCTGGCTCCCGCAGGACGACACACTGCGCCGGCTCGTCTTGCGGCCGGGGGAGATTCCCGCCGCAGCCGCCAACCGCCTGGTGGAGAGCTCCCGGCTCGGTGACCCCACCTTCCGGGAGGCCCTCATGAATGGGGGCCGGACGGCCGTCGACACGAGCTCCGATCCCGTGATCGCGCTGGTGCGGATGATGGACGCGCGCTATCGGCGCCTCGATCCACGCTGGAAGCGGCTCGGGGCGGCCGAGACCGTGCAGGAGGGTCGGCTTGCCGAGGCCCTGTTCGCGGTGTTCGGCACCAACGTCCCGCCCGACGCGACCTTCACGCTCCGCATCTCGGACGGTGTCGTGAAGCGCTACGATTACAACGGAACCGTCGCCCCGGCGTTCACGAACTTCTACGGCCTCTACGCCCGGGCTGCCGCCTTCGGGGACTCCTTCCCCTTCGAGCTCGCGCACCACCTCGAGACGGCGCGCGACTCCCTCGACCTCGGGACTCGGTTCGACTTCGTGTCCACGAACGACATCACGGGGGGGAACAGCGGAAGCCCGGTCGTGGACCGGCAGGGCCGCGCGGTGGGCGTGGCCTTCGACGGCAACATCGAGCAGCTCCCGAACGAGTACCTCTTCCGGGATGCGACCGCCCGCACGGTCGCCGTGGACGCGGCGGGGATCACCGAGGCGCTGGAGCATGCCTACCACGCCCAAAGGCTGGTCGACGAGCTCCTCGGCCGCTCCAGCGGCTCCGGGAGGCATGGAGGCGACTGACACGCTCGGCTCCGCGGCGGCACGTCTTCCCGGCGTGACGCGGGCCCGCCACGCCGAAGCCCGCATCCTCGTCGTGGACGACGAGCCCGCGAACCTGGAGCTCGTGCGGGCCGTCCTGGAGCCGACCGGGTACCGGAGTGTTCGGAGCACGGCTGATCCATTCGAGGCTCTCGGGCTGTGTCTCGCGGAGCCGCCCGATCTGCTCATCCTGGACCTTCGCATGCCCGGGTTGAGCGGCGCCGAGCTCCTGGAGCGGCTGAGGGAGGGCCTGCCGGACTTTTCCCTGCGGCCCTGCCTCGTGCTCACTTCCGAGCATTTCCGCGAGGCCAAGCGCCGCGCCCTCGGTACCGGTGCGCGCGACTTCCTCACCAAGCCCGTGAGTCCGACGGAGCTCCGGCTCCGGGTGGCCAACCTGCTCGAGACGCGCTTCCTTCACCTGGCGCTCCAGAGGCAGAACGACCTCCTCGAGGCCGCCGTCCGTGCCAGGACGGCCGAGCTCGAGGAGGCACGCCTCGAGATCCTCGAGCGGCTGGCCCTGGCCGCCGAGTGGAGGGACGACGACACCGGCGAGCACATCCGGAGGGTAGGTCGCCTGGCGGCGGACCTGGCCCGGAGGGTGGACCTGGACGCCGACGAGGTGGAGCTCATCGGGCGGGCCGCCCCCCTCCACGACGTGGGGAAGATCGGAATCCACGACGCCATCCTGCTCAAGCCCGGCCCCCTGGACGCCGGCGAGCTCGAGGCCATGCGCGCGCACACCACGATCGGAGGAGAGATCCTGTCGCGAAGCCGGTTCCCATCGCTGAGGGCGGCGGAGGAGATCGCCCGGCACCACCACGAGAACTGGGACGGCTCGGGTTACCCGATGGGCCTGGCTGGAGAGACGATTCCCCTGCGCGCGCGCATCGTCGCCATCGCCGACGTGTTCGACTCGCTCACGCACGAGCGGGTGTACAAGGCCGCCTGGACCTCGGACGCCGCCCTGGCGGAGATCCGCAGCGCGGCGGGCAGAAAGCTCGACCCGCGGCTCACGGAGCTGTTCGTGTCCCACGCGTGTCCCCGCTCCCGGGCATGAGCTCGATCCCAGCCGCCGTCCGGCGCGCCTCGTGCGCCTCTCTGACGGGAGCCTGCGCCCTGATCGCGCTCGGATGCGCGTCGACCGCCCCGGAGCCGCCTGGCGCACTGCCCTCGCCCGCGCCTCCCGCCATCGTCTCCAATGCCCTGACCGGCGTCGCCATGGGCCAGAACGGGCTCACGGCCCCCGCGCTGCTCCGAGCGGCGGGCGCCTCGCTGGAGACCGCTGGCTTCCCGCGGGCCGACTCCATCCTCCTGGGCGTGTGGCGGGGGTGCGGCGACACGCCGGCCGGCCGCCGCGCGCTGCTGCTCCTGGCCGGCACGCGGCTGGATCCGCGGAACGGGACGGCCGACCCCGACGAGGCAGCCTGGGCGGCCGCGCGCTATCTGTCCCTGCGCGGATCCCGGGACTGGAGCCAGCCCCTGGCCCGGCAGCTCTACCTGTTCGCCCTGGAGCTGGGCGCCGATACGGTGCCTGCCGGGGCCCTGGAGAGGGCCCCGACCCCCGGCGTCCACCCGCCCGCCGGGGACCCCGGTCCGCCGCAGGTGCCCTCCCTCGCCTCGTGTGACGCAACCGGTTCCGCCGGTGGGAGCACCGAGCAAGGGCTGCCGCTCCCGCACCTGGCGTCCCGCCCGGTGACCCGACAGCTCGCCGAGCTCCGGACCCGCATCGCGGCCCTGGAGAGGGAGCTCGACCGGATCCGCAAGACCCTGCACCCCTAGGGAGACCGCCGTCGGCGTGTCGGTCCGAACCCGCCTGGTCTCCACCCTGGGCCTGGTCGTGGTCCTGCTGGTCCTTCCGGCCATCTACGGCGTCGTCCGCCTGAGAGAGGTCCGCGACATCGCTCTGGAGCTCCAGGGCCGCGACGCCGCCGCGTCCCTGGCCGTGGGTCGACTCGAAGCCGCCCTCGGTGAGCTCGACTGGTCCGAGCGCTCCTACATCGCGGTGCAGGCCGAGGCCGCCCGAAGCAACATGTACGCGGCCCTCGATAGTGCCAGCCGGGCGGTTCGGGACCTGCGTCAATCGGGCTTCGAACCCGAGGCCCGACCCACCACCGCCCTCCTGACCGTGCTCGGCAAGTCGACCGCTCGAACGGAGGCGCTCGTCCGTGCTGGCAGGGTGTCCGCCGCCACGGAAGCGTTCGAGGCGCTCAAGCCGTTGTTCGACCGGGCCCGCGGCTCCCTGCCCCCGCTGGCCGAGGCCATCGATCGGAGAGGCGCCGACGCCGCCGAACGGGCCCGGCGCCTGAGCAGCGCGGCGGCTCGCGGAACGCTCGTCGCGCTCGTCGCCGCCAGCGTGCTGGTGGTGCTGGTCGGGAGCTGGCTAACCGGCTCCCTGACCGTGCCCATCCGGCGGCTGGGGCGTGCCACCCGGCGGGTCGCGCGCGGCGAGTTCGACGCCCCGTCCGACCTTCCCTACGACCGGCGCGACGAATTCGGGGAGCTGAGCCGGTCCTTCCGGGCCATGACCGAGCAGCTGGACGAGCTCGTGCGTCTGCGGGCGGACTTCGTGGGCATGGCATCCCACGAGCTCAAGACGCCGCTCAACGTGATGGCGGGCTACAGCGAGATGCTCGCCGCCGGCGAGTACGGCGTGCTGTCCCCCGCGCAGCGACGCGCGGTGCAGCAGATCCGCGAGCAGTCGGGGATCCTCGACCGGCTGGTCCGCCAACTCCTGGACATGAGCCGCCTGGAGAGCGGCTCCTTCGCGGTGGAGATGGAGCCCGTGCGAGTGAGACACCTCCTCCGGCAACTGGAGGAGAGCTTCCGGCCGCTCGCCTCGCGGCGCGGCGTCGCCTTCACCGTGAGGGCGGAGCCCACGACCCCGGCCGCGCTCGAAGCCGACGTGGACCGTCTGCGCAACGAGGTGTTCGGAAACCTGCTCTCCAACGCCTTCAAGTTCACGCCCCGTGGCGGCTCGGTCGCGGTGACGGCGCGCGGAGACCCCGGCGCAATCCTGTTCGAGGTCGCGGACACCGGCCCCGGCATCCTGCCCGAGCACCTCGCCCTCATCTTCGAGAAGTACTATCAGCCCACGCGAGAAGCCCGCGCCCTGGGTACGGGCCTCGGCCTCGCCATCGCCCGGGACGTGGTGATCGCCCACGGGGGAACGATCGAGGTGGACAGCGCTCCCGGCTCGGGAAGCCGATTCCGGGTCACGCTTCCGGTGGCTGGTCCGGGACACGGCGGCCGGAGGCGCGTAGGCCACGAGACGACCCCCGGCGATGGCGCCGGAGGCGGCGGCTCGCCACCCTCTCTCGACAACACGCGGCTCGGCCGCCCCTCCAACCGGAGCAGAGCATGAAGGCCGTTCGAGGTTTCGGTGCACTCGCGTACGCCGTGGCGCTCCTCGTCGCCTCGGGCGTTGTCCCCGCGACCGTCGGGGCGCAGGCCTGGGGCCCGGCCGACTCCGCCCGCATCACCGGACCTGCGCTGGCGCTCGCTGGGTCCCGCGATCGCCGGCGGGCGGGTGACCGCCATCACGGTCGACCCCCGCGACGCCGACGTCATCTACGTGGGCTCGGCGTCGGGCGGCGTGTTCAAGACGACGAACGACGCGGCCACCTGGACGCCCGTGTTCGACCACGCCTCCAACCTCTCGGTGGGCGCCATCGCGCTGGCCCCCTCCGACCCGGACGAGGTGTGGGTCGGGACGGGAGAGGCCAACAACCGGAACAGCTCGCCGTTCGGCGCCGGCCTGTACCGGAGCCTCGACGGCGGACAGTCGTTCGAGCTTCGTGGGACTCGGCCCGACGCGTCAGATCGGCCGCATCGCCGTGGACCCGAGGGACCCGGACGTCGTCTACGTGGCGGCGCTCGGACACCTGTTCGGCCCCAACCCGGAGCGCGGGCTGTACCGGACCCGCGACGGCGGCAAGACGTGGGAGAAGGTCCTGTACATCGACGACAACACGGGCGTCGTCGATGTCGCCCTCAACCCGGCCAATCCGAATATCGTCTACGCCGCCGCCTACCAGCGTCGGCGGCGGGCGTGGGGCTTCGACGGCGGCGGGCCCGGGAGCGGCATCTACCGGAGCGTGGACGGCGGGGACAGCTGGGAGAAGCTCACGAAGGGCCTCCCGCCCGGCGCGAAGGGTCGCATCGGCCTGGCCACCTGGGCCGGCGACCCGAACCTCGTCCTGGCGCTCGTCCAGGCGCGCGGGCGGCGGGCTGTTCCGCTCCGAGGACCGCGGAACCACGTGGTCAAGGCTGAACGACCTCGACCCGCGTCCCATGTACTACAGCCAGGTGCGGATCGACCCCACCGACCGCGACCGGATCTACGTCCTCGGGACGCGGCTGTACCGATCGGAGGACGGCGGCAAGAGCTTCCACACGCTGGGGCTGGAGAAGGACTACAACCTGGGCGCGCACGTCGACAACCACGCCCTGTGGATCGACCCGCGCGACTCCCGCCACCTCCTCCTCGGCAACAATGGCGGCTTCTACGCCTCGCGCGACCGCGGCACGACGTGGCGCTTCCCCGCCAACCTCCCCATCGAGCAGTTCTACGACGTCGCCCTCGACATGGACACGCCCTACCACATCTACGGGGGTCTCCAGGACAACAACTCCTACGAGGGGCCGAGCGCCACCCGCCGCTGGCAGGGCATCATGAACCGGGACTGGTCGGTGGTCGATTTCGGCGACGGCATGTACGCGGCCGCCGACCCGACCGATCCCCACGTCGCCTACGCCAGCTCGCAGGGGGGCGCCATCCTCCGCATCGACCCGATCACGGGGGACCGGAAGTCGATCCAGCCCGTGCCTCCCGACACCAGCACGCACTACCGGTTCGACTGGACCTCGCCGATCCTGCTCTCCCCCCACGACCCGAACACGGTCTACCTGGGCGGGAACCGGCTGTTCATCTCGCACGACCGCGGCGACTCGTGGACGGCCACGAAGGACCTGTCGCGGGGGATCCCGCAGGACAGTCTGCCGATCATGGGAGGTCTCACCGACTCGACCACCCTGTCCCGGAACGACGGGACGGCGAGCTACGGCGAGATCACCACGATCTCCGAGTCGCCCGTCCAGGCCGGGGTCCTGTGGGCCGGCACCGACGACGGCAACGTCCAGGTGAGCCGGGACGACGGGAAGACGTGGACCGAGGTCGGAGGCCGGCTGCCGGGCGTCCCGCGCCGCATGGTCGTGAGCCGCGTGGAGGCCTCCCACGCCGCGGCGGGCCGCGCCTACGTGAGCCTGGACGGGCACTGGGACGACGACTACCGGCCGTGGCTGTTCGTGACCGACGACTACGGTCGGAGCTGGAAGAGCCTGGGCGCCGGCCTGGCCGCCGACTCGGCCACCACGGTGGACGTCGTGCGCGAGCACCCCGACAATCCGAACCTCCTGCTCGTCGGCGCCGAGAACGGCGTGTACGCGTCGCTGGACGCGGGCGTGCACTGGTTCCGGCTCGGCCTGGGCATGCCGCACGTGGCCGTCAAGGACCTGGAGATCCACCCGCGCGACGACGACCTGGTGGCCGCCAGCCACGGTCGCGGCGTGTGGATCCTGGACGACATCGGGGCCCTGGCCGGGATGAGCCCGGCCGTGGCGGCCGCGCCGCTCCACGTCTTCTCCGTCCGCCCCTCGACCCTGTTCCAGTACCGGAACGGGGTGCCGCCCCTGGGCGAGGAGGCGTTCATGGCCCCCAACCCGCCGTTCGGGGCCGTGATCGACTACTCCCTGGCGTCGGATCTCCCCGGCGGCGTGTCGGTCAGGTTCCGGGACGCGCGCGACAGCGTCGTCCGGACCCTGCACGGACCGTCCACGGCCGGCATCCACCGCCTCGTCTGGGACCTGCGCCGGGACCCGCTCCCCATGGACACCACGCGCTTCGAGCCGCCCGCGCTGGACGTGGGGCCGCAGGGCCCCCTCGTGATGGCGGGGCGCTACACGGCGGAGCTCGACGCGCTGGGCGACACGGCCACGACCACGCTGGAGGTGCGCACCGACCCCCTGCATCCCGTTCCCGAGGCGGAGCAGGAGGCTCGCTACGCGTTCACGCTGGCGCTCTACCGGCTGGAGCGCCGCGCCTACGACGCCGCCCTCCGCTCGCGGGCCCTGCGCGAGGGCGCCACGGCCGCCGTGAAGGCCTTCCGCGACCGGAAGCCCGCCGACGCCGCGGTGCTGGCGCGGGTCGACTCCATGGCCCGGGTAGTGTCGAAGCCCGACCGGGAGATCGCCCGGGTCAACCTGTCGCTCCGCAACTGGTGGCGGGGCCTGATCGGCCAGTTCGACGGGGGCTCCTCCACGCAGGGCACGATGACCGGGCCCACCCCGGGCCAGGAGCGCAGGCTGGGCTGGCTAAGGGACCGGCTGACGACGGCGCTCGGCGACCTGGACGAGGCGATCGGGAAGACCCTGCCGGAGCTCAACCGGGCGCTGGCGACCGAGCAGGTGCTGCCCGTGCAGGCGCCGCCGGCGGCCGAGGCAGACTCGGAGTCCGGCCGCGCCGGGGGCCCCGCGGCGACAGCGGCACAGCCGGCGATGGCGGCTCAGCCTGCGGCGGGCGGAGGCTGAAACGCGGCCCTGCTCAGGCGAGCGGCCGCGCAGGCCGCCTGCCCGTAGGACAGCCCCCCATCGTTGGGCGGAAAGGCCCCGGGGACCAGGGGCCGCAGGCCGGCCTCCGCGAGCAGAACCGCCGAGCGCTCCAGGAGCCGCACGTTCTGGAACACACCGCCCGACAGGACCACGCTCTGCAGGCCGCGGCGCGCGGCCTCGGCGCCGCACGCCTCGGCCGTCCCGCGAGCGACTCCCTCGTGGAAGCGGGCGGCTACGTCCGGCACCGGCTCGCCACGCTCCAGGTCCGCGAGGAGCGCGCGCAGCGTGGCGCGCGCGTCCAGTAGCCCGGTGCCATCCGGGCCCTCGACGTAGGGGAGAGGGTACGGCCGGTCGCGCATCCCCGGCGCCGCCTCGCTCGCCGCCATCTCGAGCTCGATGGCCGCCTGCCCCTCGTAGGTGACCCGGAGCCGCACCCCGCACAGGGCCGAGGCCGCGTCGAACAGCCGCCCCATGCTGGTCGTGACCGGCGAGGCGAACCCGCTGCGGGCCAGACGGGCTACGTTCCTCCACTCGGTCTCGTCCACGCGGCCCTCGAAGACGGAGGGCAGGCCGGGAGCCGGCCCCGCCCGCCCAGCGTCCTCCAGCTCGCACAGCCACGCGCAGGCCATGCGCCACGGCTCGCGGATGGCGGCCTCGCCCCCGGGGAGCCGCACCGGCCAAAGGTGACCCACCCGCTCGGAGTCGGCGAGGTCTCCCAGCAGGAGCTCGCCGCCCCACACCGTTCCGTCCGTGCCGAACCCCGTGCCGTCGAAGATCGCCCCGAGGGCCGGGCCCCGCTCCCCGTGCTCGGCCAGGCAGCCCACCAGGTGCGCGTGGTGGTGCTGGACGCCCACGAGCTCTGGGCCCGGGCGGCCAATCCCCCCGCGCGCCGCCCGCTCCCTGGCGTAGCGCGTGGACAGGTACTCGGGATGCAGGTCGTGCACGATCACCTCGGGCTCGACCTCGAACAGCCGCTCCAGGTGGGCGATGCCCTCCTCGTAGGAGAGGAGCGTCTCGTAGTTCTCGAGGTCGCCGATGTGCGGGCCCACCCAGATCCGGCCGCCCCGGGCCAGCGAGAAGGTGTTCTTGAGGTGCGCGCCGCACGCCACCAGCGGACGAGGCGTCGGCACCGGGAGCTCGGCCGGGGCCGGCACGAAGCCCCTCGAGCGCCGCAACATCATCGGACGTCGTTCGCCCATCACGGTCACGACGCGCATCACGGAGTCGTCGGTGCGCGTCTCGATGGGCCGATCGTTCAGCAGGAAGAGGTCGGCGATGTCGGCCAGCCGCCGCAGGGCTTCCTCGTCGCGGTAGCAGATGGGCTCGTGCGAGACGTTGCCGCTCGTCATGACGAGCGGCACGCCTGCGTCGGCCAGCAGCAGATGGTGGAGCGGCGAATACGGAAGCAGCACGCCCAGGTCGTGGTGCCCGGGCGCCACCGCCTCGGCCACGGCCGCCCCCTCCCGCCTCCGGGCCAGCACGATGGGCCGCTCGATGCCGGCGAGGAGCGCGGCCTCCTCCTCGCCCAGCTCGACCAGCTCGCGCGCCGCATCCAGGTCCGGGACCATGAGCGCGAACGGCTTGTCCTCCCGGTGTTTGCGGCCCCTGAGCCGCGCCACGACCGCTTCATCGTCGGCCCGGCAGGCCAGGTGGAAGCCCGCCCAGGCCCTTCACGGCCACGATGGCGCCCTCGAGCAGGGCGCTCGACCGCCGCCTCGACGGGGTCGCGGGCCTCGCCGGCGGGCACCGCTCGGCCGGCCGCGTCGGTCAGGAGTCACCGACGGACCGCAATCCGGGCAGGCGTTGGGCTGGGCGTGGAAGCGCCGGTTCGACGGGGTCCTCGTACTCGGCCCGGCAGGCGCTCGCACATCACGAACGAGGCCATCGTCGTCTGCGGACGATCGTACGGGATTCCGCGCACGATGGTGAACCGCGGGCCCGCAGTTCGTGCAGTTGATGAACGGGTAGCGGTAGCGGCGGTCGGCGGGGTCGAACAGCTCGCGTAGACAGTCCGTCGCAGGTGGCCGTATCGGGCGAGACCTGCGCCGTGGGCGCTCCGCCCGGATCGCTCGACCGGATCTCGAACCGGCGGGCGGCCTCGGGGGCCAGGTCCCGGAACTCGAGTCGCTCGATGCGGGCCAGGGGCGGCGCCTCGGCCGGCAGGCGCTCGACGAAGCGGCCGACGGCCCCGGCGATCCCTCGACCTCGATCTGCACGCCGCGTGCGTCGTTCAGGACCCAGCCCGCCAGTTCGAGCTCCGCGGCCAGCCGGTACACGTAGGGCCGGAACCCCACGCCCTGCACGGTGCCCGTCCACGCGTACGGCAACGACGCGGAGGTCGACGAAGTCGCTCATAGGGGAAAACGTAGCTGGGTCCCGCCGCTCGGGCACCGGCCGTGGATCGTACCCGGCGCCACCGGGCACCGCGGCTCCGCGGCCGTCTCACGCCTCCGCGGCTCCGTCGACCGACCGGAGGCGGCGGAGGACCGTCCGCGGGAACGGCCGCCGCCCGCTCCCGTCCGGGAGCAGGTGGTCCTCGGGAAGGCTCAGCGTCCTGTCGACGAGCTTGTCGATCCCCTCCACCGTGATCGCGAGCTGCCCGGTGTCGAGCACCTCGATCCAGCCGTGCTGCCGCATGTACCAGAGGGGAAACTGGAGGTGCTCGTTCGGGACGCCCAGCATGCGCTCGAGCGTGAGGACCCCCATCCCGCCCGACTCCGGGTCCCGCCTGCCGCTCCACGTAGAGCAGCGACAGGACCGCGTGCAGCGTCCGGCGGTCCTCCTCCCGGCCATCCGCGGCCGACTGCTGGTCGTAGATCTTCCACTGCAGCGTCCGCACCTCGTCGTAGGTCACGTCGTAGGCGGCCCGACGCTCCGGATCCGACAGCACCTCGTAGGCGGCGTGCACCCGGCCGAACTTTTCACTGTCGCCCGTGGCCGCGTTGTCCGGGTGGTAGCGCTTGGCCAGGAGCCGGTAACACGCGTTCGACCGTCTCCGCGCCGGCGCGAGGGCTCAGCTGCAGGACTTCGTAGTGGTCGACGAACGGCTGCTCCAAATCAGCCTCCTGGATCGAGGACATGTGCGCGAGTGGGGACGACCGGTCCAGTGCCGGAGGTGGGATTCGAACCCACAAGGGCTTTCGCCCAACGGATTTTGAGTCCGTCGCGTATGCCAGTTCCGCCACTCCGGCGCCGCGCCGCCGCCGGAGCGGGGGCCGCGACGGCCCGCCTGTCGGCGGACCGCACCCCGAAGATAGAGGCCCGACCCCGCGTCCACACCCCCGCTCCGACGGACCGCCGGACCGCTTCCCGGAGCGTGGGGGCGGTCCGGGTACACTTCATACGTTTGACAGCATTTCTGTATAGTTGTAATAAAGTACGATCGCTGTATTCATATGATGCTCTTTCTAGTCACGATCCACCGGTAGGCGACCGGGATGGCGACCAGCACGAACAGGGTGCTGGACAGGAGGCCGCCGATCGTGGCCAGGGCGAGCGCGTTCCAGATGTTCGAGTCCTGGCTCCCGGCGAACAGGACGAGCGGCAGGAGGCCGAGGACCGTCGTGGCTGTGGTCATGAGGATGGGGCGCACCCGCTCCAGCGTGCCGCGCAGGATGGCCTCGCGGGTGCCCAGCCCCTCCCGCTCCCGGAGCTCCCCGATGTGGTAGACGACCAGGATGGCGTTGTTCACCACGATCCCGGTCATCATGATCGTCCCAATGTAGGCCGTGCGCGTGAACGAGGCGTCCGTGTAGAAGAAGACGAGGAACACCCCGATGAGGGCGAGCGGCAGGGTGAGGAGCACCACGAAGGGCGCCGCCAGCGACTCGAACAGGGCGGCCGTGGTCATGTAGATGAGGAGCACGGCGAAGCCGAGGGCCAGGTAGACCTCGCCCTTCTGCTCCGAGGAGAGCCGGAAGGGCTCCTGCTTCTCGATCCGGTAGCCGGGCGGGAGCCGCATCGCGTCCAGCACCGCGTCCCGCTCCACGTCGCCGAGCTTGCGGGGTCCGCGGAACTCCCACGCCACGGTGCGCCGGTACTGCTGGTCCTCGCGGACGATCCGCGCCAGGACCTCCTGCCGCCGCACGGTGGCCACGTCCCCCACATCGGCCTCGCGGCTCCCCGCCCCCCTCACCCGCAGCCCTTCCAGCCCCCGGACGTCGAGGTCCTGGTAGCCGGCCAGCTTCACCTCGAGCGGGTACTCCCGGTCCCCCACGTGCACCTGTCCCCCCAGGGCGCCCCCCGGCGCGCTCCCGCTCACGTCGGCGCTCACGTAGTCGAGGAGGTCCTTCACGGACAGCCCGTAGCCGGCCAGGGCCGCGCGGCGCGGCGCGAGGGCGTACTCGAAGGCCCTGTCCTGCTCGTACCAGGCGCCGCTCGAGTTGGGATCCACGTTGCGGATGCGGCTGAAGTGCTTCAGCCGCGCGGCGAGCTGGTCGGCGTAGTCCCGGAGGGCCAGGTAGTTGTAGCCGTACAGGTTCACCGAGTAGTTGGGGGGAGAGCCGCCGCCCCCGTAGAAGCTGGGCCCGTAGCCGTATACCCGGACGTCCACGCCGGAGAAGCCGTAGCTGTAGGCCACCATGCGCTGCTTGATGGCCACCGGCACCTGCGTGCGCTCCAGCGCCTTCGGGAAGGTGACCTTGATGAAGGCGTACTGGGGAAGGACGGTCGTCTCGTACCGCTTCACCTCGGGGAGCGTGGCGAGCTTCGCCTCGAACGAGCGGGTCAGCGCGTCGGTCCGCTCCAGGCCGGCTCCGCGCGGGAAGGTGATCTGGATCGAGATGTACGTCTGCTGGCCGAAGTAGCTGCTCCAGGTGATGCCCCGGGTGACGTGCGCGTCGAACAGCTTCCAGCTCCCCCACAGCGCCCCCGCGCACACGAGCACGACCAGAACGGGGTGGTCCAGGGCCCCGGAGAGGAGCGCCCGGTAGCCGCGCACGTAGAAGGGAGAGGGCCGCCGGCCGGCCGGGCGCGGCGCGCCCTCGGCGCGCTCGTGCCTCCCGCCGCGTCGCGCCCGCCGCCCCGGTCGGGCCGGCCGTAGCCGTGCCGGGCGCCACGTCCCTCGCCGCGCTCCCCCGCCCTTCCCTCCAGCCTCCCAGCCGCGCCGCCATGGCGGGCACGAAGGTGAAGGCCACGAACAGGCTGGCCACGATCGAGAAGCCGACGGCGAAGGCGAGCGGCACGTAGTAGAGCCGGAGCTCCCCCTGCAGGAACAGGAAGGGGACGAGCACGATGGCCGTGGTGGCGGTGGAGGCGACCACGGGGAGGACGACCTGCCGGGCGCCCCGGATGGCCGCCTCGAGCCTCCCCTCTCCCGCCTCGCGCCGGCGCTCGACGTTCTCCAGCACCACGATGCCGTTGTCGACCACCAGCCCGAAGCCCCACGCCAGTCCGGCCAGGGTGAGGACGTTGAGGGAGAAGCCTCCCAGGTAGAGGCCGTTGACGGCGGCCAGCACGCTGAACGCGATCGTCCCGAACACGGTGAGCACCGCCCCCAGCGAGCGCAGGAACAGCATGAGGACGAGGAAGATCACCGCGGCCGCGGCCAGCGCGCGCAGCCGGAGGTCGGAGAGCTGCGCCTTGATGTCCTGGCTCTGGTCCTGGTCCAGCTCCAGCGAGGCCCCGGGCGGGAGGAGCGTCGCGGAGCGAGTCCACCTCCGCCTTGACCCGGTCGGCCACGTCGATGGCGTTGGAGCCCGCCTGCCGGCCCACCTGGAGCGAGACGGTGGGCTGTCCGTCGATCCGGTGGTAGCTGGTGGCCGGCTCCTCCTCGAGGCGCACGCGCCCGATGTCCCGGAGGCGCACGGCTCCCTGCGGGCGCGGGAGGACGACCAGCTCCTCGAGGTCGGCGACCGAGGCCGCGCGGGAGCGGATCGACAGGTCCAGGCGCCGGCCGGAGAGCACGACCGAGCCGGCCGGGCGGGCCTGGTCCAGGGCCAGGAGGCGGGAGCGCACCGCATCGGGCGTGAGCCCGTAGCCGGCCAGCCGGTCGGGGTCCAGCTCGACGGACAGCACCCGCCGGCGCCCCCCGGTCACCCGGGCGAAGGAGACGCCGTCCATGGACAGGAGCCGCGGCCGGACCTGGTCGCGCACGGCCTCGGCCAGGCGGGTGGCCGTGTAGGGCCCCCGGACCTGCCAGGAGAGGAAGGGCCGGGTCTGCTGGGAGAACTCGTCCGGCACGTAGGGCTCGACCGAGGTCGATGGCCCCGGCCGGGAGCTCGTCGTGGAGCGCGGCGACCCGTTCGCCCATGTCGAGCCGCGCGAACTCCATGCGGGTGCCGCGCGCGAACTGCACGTCGATCTGGGCCGACGACCCGGTGCCCCGCGGGTCGGCCCGCGAGGTCGAGGTCACCTTGCGCACCCCACCCACCTGCTGGGCCGCCTCCTCCAGCGGCGCGGTGACCTGCGACTCGAGCAGCTCCGGCGAGGCGCCCGCCCAGCTCGCGGTCACGGTGAGGCGCGGGTAGCTCACCTCGGGCAGGAGCTCGATCGGGATGAGCCGGAAGCTGTAGGCGCCCAGCGCCAGGAGGGCCGCGTACAGCGCCGCCGTGGCCACCGGCCGCCGGACCGAGAGCTCGATCACGCGTGAGCCTGGCGGTCACGCACGGGAGCCATCGGCCGGACCGGCCGGGCCGGCGGCGACACCCGTGGGGGCCACGCCCTCCCCCCGCCCCGCCACCAGCGAGTAGACGACCGGCACCACGATCAGGGTGAGGAGGGTCGAGGCGGTGAGCCCGCCGATCACGGCCACGGCGAGGGGCGCCCGCAGGTCCGCCCCGGCGCCCCAGCCGAGCGCCATGGGGAGGAGCCCGAACACCGTGGTCACCGTGGTCATGACGATGGGCCGCAGCCGCAGCCGGCCCGCCTCGAGGATGGCCGCCCGCAGGGTGAGCCCGGCGGAGCGCCGCTGGTTGATGAAGTCCACCTTGACGATGGCATCGTTCACCACGATGCCGATGAGGATCACGAGCCCGATGCCGCTCATCACGTTGAGCCCGTCGCGGGCCACCCACAGGGCCGGCACCGCCCCGATGGCGGCCAGCGGCACGGCGATGAGCACGACGAGGGGCTGGCGCACCGACTCGAACTGGGCGGCGAGGATGAGGTAGACGAGGAGGAGGGCGAGCCCGAACGCGAACAGGAGGGAGCGGAAGCTCGCGCGCATCTCCTCGTTCTCTCCCCCACCCGCACGCTGATCCCGGACGGAGCGTGCAGGCTCGCCAATCGGCTCCGTGCCTCCCCCACCGCGCGCGACAGCCCCGTCCCGGTCACGTCGGCCAGGACCTGGACCGTACGCGCCTGGCCGTCGTGACGGATCTCGACCGGCGCGTAGTCGCGGTGCGCCCGCACCAGGGCCGAGAGCGGCACGCCTCCCACCGTGAGGCCGAGCACGTCGGGGAGGTCGGTGCGCGCGGCGGCCGGAAGCACCACCCGGATCCCGATCTTGCGGGAGAACTCGCTGTAGGGCCGGGTGGTCTGCGCGCCCCGCAGGTAGGCCTCCACCTGGTCGGCCACCTGGCGCACGGTGAGCCCGTAGCGGGCCACCGCGTCCCGGTCGATGTCGACGGCCAGCTCGGGCTGGGTGCGGCGAAGGTCGACGCGCGGGTCCGCGAAGTGCGGGCTCCCGGCCAGCCGCGCCCGCGCCGACTCGGCCACGGCCACGAGCTCGTCCAGCCGCTCGCCCTTCACCTGGACGGCCAGGTCCGCCTCGCCGGCGCCCAGCGCCCGCCCCAGCGAGCTGGCCCGGCCCGTCTCGAAGGACACGTAGCGCGGGTCGACGCCGGCCGCCGCGATCCGGCGCCGCACCGAGGCCACGACGTCGCGGGCGGGCGGAGCCCCGGAGGCGAGCTGCACCTCGAGGGCCGCCGTGCTCACGCCGGACAGCTCGGTGGCCGCGACCTCGGAGCTCCGGGCCCGGCCGACCCGGGAGAACACGCTCTCGACTCCCCTCGTGTCCCGAAGGACGCCCTCGATGCGGGCCGCCGTCCTCGACGTCACCGGGAGGGGCGTGCCGGTCGGGAGCTGGAGGTCGACGCGGAAGGCGCCCTCGTTCACCCGCGGCATGAGGCTGCGCGGCAGCGTCTCCCCCAGCAGCACGGCCGCCACCAGGAGGCCGGCCGTCCAGCCGAGGACGACGCCGCGGTGCTCGAGCGACCACTCCAGGGCCGCCTCGTACCGGGCCGCGAAGCGGCGAAAGCGCCGGTCGAACGCCTCGAACACCGGCCTGGTGACCCGCGAGACGGCTCGCCCCGACGCATGGAACAGCTCCCGGTAGCTGTCCCGCACCGACCCGCCCACGAAGCGGAGGCCGCGTGCGGCGGCCCGGCCCGCCGCATCGCTCCATCGCGCCACGACGCGGATCCCCCGGAAGATGCGTCCCCCCGGCGCGGGGAGCCGGCCCGGGGGCGGCGACCCGCCGCCCCCGGCGCTGCCGGCCGGCGGCGGCACGGGAGTTCCCGCCGTCTCCCGCGTCCCGGCACGACCGGCCGACCCCGGCCGCCCCGTCCGCGGGGCGGCCGCTCGCCGAACCGGGCCGCCATCACCGGGAGGAGGGTGAGGGCCACCAGGAGGGAGGCGAGGAGCGAGAAGGCCACGGCCAGCGACAGGTCGCCGAACAGCGCCCCCGCCACCCCCTTCACGTACAGGACCGGCCCGAACACGGCCACCGTGGTCAGCGTGGAGGCCGTGATGGCGCCGGCCACCTCGCTGGCCCCGCGCGAGGCCGCCCGGCTGGGCGCCGGCCCCCTCCTCCTCCCGGTGCCGGAACACGTTTTCCAGCACGACGATCGAGTTGTCGACCAGCATCCCGACCCCGAGCGCCAGGCCGCCCAGCGACATGACGTTGAGGCTCACGTTCGCGAAATAGCACAGCGCGAACGCGGCCAGCACCGAGATCGGGATCGAGAGGCCGATGGCCACCGGGTAGCGGGGATCCCGCAGGAACAGGAACAGGACCAGGAAGGCGAGCAGCCCGCCGAGGAGGAGCGACTGCACCACGTTGGAGATCGCCTGGCGGATGAACACCGCCTGGCTCGAGGCCACGGTCAGGTGGATCCCCGGGATACTCGGAGCGGAGCTGGTCCAGCGTGGCCCGCACCTGGCCCGCCACCCGCACCGTGTTGGTGCCCGACTCCTTGTAGACCTGGAGGCCGATGGCCGGCTGGCCGTCGAAGCGCGACACCGTCTGCGCGTCGGCCACCGTGTCGAGCACGGTGGCCACCTGGTCGAGCCGCACCGCGGCCGGCGTCCCCGCGGAGCCGCCCCGGCCGCCGCTTCCCGGCCGGCCGCTCCCCGCCGCGCCGCTCCCGCGGCCCGCGGCTCCGCCTCCGGGCCCTCCCTCCGGGCCCACGGTCACCTCACGGAGCTGGTCCACGTCGGTGAACTGGCCCACGGTGCGCAGGCTGTACTGGAAGCGGCCCCGCCGGATCATGCCGCCGGGGGCGCTGTAGTTGGCCTGGTCCAGCGCGCTCGTGATGTCGGAGAGCGACAGGCCGTGCGCCTGGAGGCGGCCTGGATCCACCACGACCCGGAGCTCCCGCTCGGGCGCCCCCGTCACGGCCGCCAGCGCCACCCCGTCCAGCTGCTCGAGGCGCCGCTTGAGCACCGTCTCGGAGAGCTGCGCCAGCGGCTCCAGCCCCTCGCCGGTGACCGCCACCGTGAGGATCGGGTCGCTGGTCGGGTCCGAGGTGAGGATGTCGGGCCGGTCGGCCGTCTCGGGGAGCGAGTTCCGGAGGTCCTCGAGCTGCTCGCGCACGTGCAGGGCGGCGAATTCCATGTCCGTCCCCCACCCGAACTGGAGCCGCACGAGGGACTGGCCCTCGCGGGAGGTCGAGGTGACCCGGCGCACGCCCGGCACCCGGCCCAGCTGCTCCTCGATCGGGTCGGTCACGTAGCGCTCCACCTCCGTCGGACCCGCCCCCCGGTAGGTGGTCCACACCGACAGCGTCGGGAAGGCGATGTCGGGGAGGAGGTCGATCGGGAGGCGCACGAAGGAGACGATCCCGAGGACGGCCACGGCCACGTAGAACATCGACGTGGCCACCGGCCGCCGGATGGAGAGCTCCGGGAGGCTCACCGGCCGCCGCCCACCAGCGCCTCGAGCCTGGCCCACGCCACCCGCGCGTCGTGGAGCTCCTGGGCGACGGCACGGTCGGCCGAGGTGGCCTGGTCGATCACCGACTGGAGTTCGATGAAGTTGAGCGTGCCCAGACGGAACTGTTCCCGGGCCAGCGCGACCCGCTGGCGCGACAGTTCGGCCACCTGTCGCTGGAGCCCCAGCCGATCCTGCCGGCGCTTGACCTCGGCCACCAGGTTCCGCACGTCCCGCTCGATCTCGTGGGACTTCTGGGCGTGGCTGGCCAGGGCCTGGTTCTCCGCCACGGCGGCCTGGGCGGCCTGCTGGTGGCGCGTAAAGCCGTTGAACAGGTTCCAGCGCGCCGACACGAAGAAGCCGTTGCTGTGGTCGCTGGGATTGAACGTGAAGAAGCTTCCCGACGGACCCAGCGCCTCGGAGCGCGAAAGATCGAGGCCCACGCTGATCGTGGGCAGGTACTGGCTGCGCGCCGACCACTCCCTGGAACTGGCGGCCGCTGCGTCGGCCTTGAAGGCGAGCAACGCCGGGTTCTCGCCGAGCGCCCGCCGAACGAGCGCGTCCGCATCGAGGGAATCGGCGTCCGGCAGCGAGCCGACGTCGTGGAGGGCGATGCCCACGGGCAGCGTCCCGGGTCGACCCATGTCCACTTCCAGCTTCCTGACCGCGTCGCGGGCCGCACCGCGCGCGTCGGCCAACGCCAGCTCCGCCTGACGCACCTGGACCTGCGCTCCGAGCAGATCGCTGCGGTCCACGGCTGCGATCTGGTACCGCCTCCGCGTCACGTCGAGGTCCTGGCGGCGCGCCTCAAGCTGGGCGGCCGCCATGTCGGCCAATCGCTGCTCGAGCAGGGCGGCGAAGTAGGACTGCTTCACGGTCGAGACCGCCGTCCGCTCCGCGTCAGTGAGCCGGAGTCCGGCGGCCCGACCCTCCGAGGCCGTCGCCCCGAGCTCGGCGAACCGTCGTCCACCCCGCAGGAGGTCCAGGCTGAACGAGAGACCCTGGGAAGAGAACTGGGTCACCGAACTCACGTTCTGGGCGACCCGCCCCGGCACGCCAAGAGAGTCCTGGAAGGTCGCCCTCGTGGCACTGGTGCGACTCAGCCTCAGATCGGCGGTGGCCGTCGGCAGGAACGCCCCCCATGCGGCCAGGCGGTCGGCGGCGGCACCGGACAGTGCGGCGCGCTTCGAGGCAATGTCGGGACTCTTCTGCAGCGCCCCCTGGATGGCGGCGCCCAGGGTCAGCGTGTCGGCGGGCGCCGAGCCCGAGTCGGCCACCGTCGGGGCCAGGCCCGGCGTACCTTGCTGAGCGCTCACCGGCGCCGACAGGAGGAGGAGCGCGAGCCACGGCGCCACGGCGCTCCTCCTGGTCATCGGCCAGCTCCGCTTGCGGCGCTCCGCCTGCCTCCACTGGCCGTGCTCCGGTCGCCGTCGGCGGCCGCGGTCGGACCACCTCCCCCGGCCGCCGTCCGGCCCGGTGCGCCAGCCGTCGCCCCACCACCCCCGATCACCAGGCTGTCGGCGTTGGTGAGCCGCACCTTGGCGTCGTGCACCAGCGTCTCCTGCCCCTCGGTGAGCACGATCTCGCCGGGCGCCAGCATCTCCTGGTTCGTGCCGGGCTCGGGCGGGAGGATCTCCACGTAGCGGTCGTTGGTGAGGCCCGTGTGCACGTACTTCCACTCGGCGCGGCCCGTGGCGCTCCCCGAGTCGTCGGGGGCGAACACGAACACCACGTCGCGCCGGTCTCGCTCCACCACCGCCTCGCGCGGCACGAACGTGCGCCCCGCGTACAGCTCGCCCGCGATTCGCACGCTCGCCGACATGCCGGGGACGATATGGGCGCGCGGGTTCTCGAGCCGCACCGTGACCCGCGCCGTGCGGCTGTCGGGATCGACCACCGGATTCACGGTGAGGAGGCGGCCGTGGAAGGTCTCGCCCGGCAGGGCCGAGAAGGTGGCCGTCGCCTCGCGGCCGGGCGCCAGGTGGGGGAGGTCGGTCTCCAGGACCCCGACCTCGACGTCGACCTCCGAGAGGTCGAGGACGGCGGCCACCGAGTCCCCCTGCCCCACGCGCGCCCCCGCCTGCACGGCCAGCCCCGCCACCATGCCCCGGAAGGGCGCCCGCAAGGTCGTGTGCTCGAGCTTGTAGCGCGCCTTGGCCACCTGGACCACCGCCCCGGCCAGGCCGCTCCGGATGCGGGCCTGCCGCCGCCGCTCTCGCCGCAGCGAGTCGTTCTGCATCTGCTCGTCGAACAGGGTCCGGTTCAGGTAGTCGGCCGCCGCCTTGGCGCTGTCCGCCTCCGCCTGCTCCAGGTCGAGCGCGTAGGTGGTCGTGTCGAGCCGCGCCAGCACCGCGCCCGCGGGGACGGCCTCTCCCTCCCGCACCGGCACCGCCAGCACCTGGCCCTCGACCTGTTCGGTGCGGATCGTGGCCGACCGCCGCGGCTCGGCGCGCCCGTCCGCCTTCACCCACTCCACGAACGTGTCCTTCCGCACGGCTCCCCCGCGCACCGGCACGGCCACGTCGGCCGCGAACGCCGAGGAGGCGGCCTCCGAGCGGATGGCGGCCTTGACCGAGTCGGACCCGGAGGCGGCGTCCGTGCTGTCGGCGGCCGCGCCGGAAGCGCCGGCCCGGATCCGCCACAGCACGCCGCCCAGCAGGAGGACGAACACCAGGGTGACGACGAGCGCGACGACGTGGCGTGTCTTCATGGGCGGCGTCCCATCGTGGGGTCGGCTAGCAGGTCGGCTCGAACCTCGAACGTCCACGGAATCTTCAAGAATCCCTCATCGTGGGGGCGAGCCCGCCCCCCGGTCCAGGGTCATGACGACCACGTACGGGACCCCGAGATCGTCCGTGATCACCGTCACGATGCGGTCGCCGGTCACGACCGTCGTCCAGGGCTTCATCTCCACGGGAGGATGCAGGGCGCCCAGGTATGCTCCACGAGGGTTGAACAGGTCCCACGCCGGCGTCGCTCCTGCCTCCTGGAATGGCCGCACCCACAGGTAGCCGGCGCTGTCGACCAGGAGGTTCCGGATGGCGGGTTTGTGGTCCGGGATCTGGTCCGGATGGACCGTCCCGCCCTGCTTCGTGAAGTAGGCCAGTCTCGCGATGGCGCTGTCCCGCTCGCTGCCGCTGACCGGGACCGCCCGGTAATCCCGGTCGATCTCCCGGAGGGTGTCGCCGGCGGGTCCGATCTCGACCAGCCGGTACGGGGACCCGAGACCGATCCACAGGTGCCCGCCCGGGCCGACCGTCCAGCTGGCCCTGGGGGCAAACGGCACATCCACCGAGGTCATGCCCACCACCTTCCCTCCCGACCGGACCGTGTGCGTCCAGGGCGCCAGCCCGCCAGGCCGGCTCGGCATGGGCAGCGTGTCCACCGGCGTCAGGGCGCTGTCCTCGATGACGATGCCCTGGCTGTCGACGCTGAACCCGGTGAAGATGGCCTGAAACCATCGTGAGCCGCCGAAGAAGCCGCACCGACACGGGAAGAAGGAGCTATGGGCCTGGTGCTCGGAAACGACCCTGCCGGCGGTGTCGAAGACCGTGATCCGTGTGTTCTTCGGGTCCATGACCCACATGCGTCCGGCGGGGCCCCGGGAGATCCCGGTGAGGGCCTTGAACTCCCCGGGCCCTCCGCCCTCGTGTCCGACGGTCCGGACGAAGCTCCCGTCCGGGTCGAACACGCGGACCTCCTTCGCCTGCCCGTCGGCCACCCACACGCGCCCCAGGGGATCGAGCGCGAGGCCGATCACTCGGCCGAAGGAAGCCGGCGTCCCGCCCTCGCGGCTGCCGATCCGGGCCAGGACCCGGACCTGCCAGGCGCTGTCGAGGTCCGTGATGCCGCGGGCCGGATTCCGGACGACGATGCGGCCGGACGGGAGGGTATCGATCCGGGCCCTCCGCGTGGAACCGGTTCCACCGGCGCAGGCGGTACCGACCAGCGACGCGAGGAGGAGCGGCAGGAGACGCGTCACGCTCCCCGGTCGGCGGACACCGGCGGCGCTCGAGGTCTCCGCGCTCATCGAGCGTCCTTCTTCACCCAGGGGTAGAGGACGACCCTCTGCACACCGAGATCGTCCCGGGTGCGGCCCAGGACGAAATCCGGTCCCACCTGCAGGACGTGGAGGCCCGCCGGGGCCGTGGCCACCGCGACCAGCGAGCCGTCGGGCGCGAGGACGATCCAGCGGCCGACGCCCTCCGGGTCGGGGCTCGACTCCTTCACCCACACGTCCCCCGAGGCGCCGACCTTCAGGTCCGCGAAGGCGGGAAGCGTGTGACGGGGCGTGGCTTTCCGGATGTGCTCGACCACCTGTTTGGCGAAGCGGCTACCCGCCGCACCGGGCATCTGGCTCAGCTCCCGCTTGACGTCCGCGATGCGCCGCTTCCGCTGCGCCGAGATCTGCCGATCGGTCACGGCCCTCGGCGCCCGGTCCATGCGGATCCGCACGCGCAGCTTCCCGCCGGGATCGAGCGCGTCGAACTTCCAGCGGGCATCGTCTCCAACGTAGACGCGTTCTCCGGCGGCGGCCACATGCGAGGCTCGCCCGAACAGCACCGCATTGGCCTGGAAGGTGCCGTTCGGATGGCTCACCTCGGTCTCCCGCCCGGGCACCGAAATGAGCGTGTCGGGGGCCGACGATCCGGCCGAGCGGAGAAGCACGGCCTCGGTGTCCCGGTGGACGCCGTCGGCGGCGCTCATCATCGCCTGCGGCGAGATTCCCGCGCTCGTCGCCACGCGATCGCCGTCCACGACGCCATACAGCTGAGCCAGGCTCATCGTCCCCGATGCCGAGTGGAGCGTGAAGCCTCCCGCGAACGCGCCCGCCGACGTGAACAGGACGAGGTGGAGGGCGAGGGGGTCCCAGGCGCGACCGTGTCCCCGGGCAACATGACCAGCTTCTGCAGGGCCCGGAATTCTTGCGGACCGCTGCCCTTCCCTCCCGCCGTCCACAGGTGGCGTCCCCTCGCGTCGAACGCCCGCAGCTCGCCCGCCTGGCCGTCCGCCACGACCACGCCGCCGTCCGGCAGACGGACGGCGTCGACGACCCGGCCGAACGCCTGCGGTCCGCCCCCCTCCGCCTTGCCCAGCCGGAGCGCCGGCTCATCCGCGACCGTCCATTCCGGAAGGTGCGGGGCGGACTTCGAGGCACCGGCGAGCCCGTACGGCACCGGATCCGTGACCAGCGTCACGCCCGCGCTGTCCCGGCGCGTGGCGGTCGCGACCCCGGAGGCGTCGCTCTCGCCGCCGCAGGCCACGAGAGAGCCCAGCGCGCTGACGGCGAGGAGCGCGGCCACGCGAGACCCCGCCCTCACGACGCTCCCCGCACGACCCGGTACTTCGTGACCCAATGGATGTCGAGCGGGCCCCTGCTCACGGCGGCGATCGGGCCACCCGGGAGAAACGTCCCGGGCCGAGGGGGGTCGGCCCGAAGGGTGCCTGGTACACCTGCTCGGAAGTTCGATCACGTATGTTACGCTGCGAGGCGCGCGTGAGCGTCGTAGCGAGCCAGGAGCTGGTCGAGGTCGGCGCGGGTGAACCTCCAGTCGGAGGGACGAGCGACGGCCTCGTGATGCTCCTGAAAGCCGAGGAGGCGCTCGCGAGCGGCCTCGAAGCAGGTGCAGTCGTCAGGTGTCCAGGCTTTGCGCGCGACCACGGAGAAGTAGATCTCGATTTGGTTGAGCCAGCTGGCATGAACGGGCAAATGCACGAGGTGCAGAGGAGGCCAGCGGCTCTCCAAGCGCTCGATCGCACGCCGGCCGCGATGGATGCCGCCGTTGTCGACGATCCAGAAGACGCGGTGTGCCCAAATGCAGGGCTCCTCGAGCATGACGTGGGCCACCAGCCGGTCGAAGGTCTCGATGGTCGAGCGGGGGGGACCACGTGGCCGAAGAGACGGGCCTGGTGAACATCCCAGGCGGCCTGATAGGCACAGGTGCCGTGACGCCGATACTCGTGTTCGACGCGCATCGGGCGGCCCGGCCCCGGTGGCGTCGAGGGGTGGCGCCGCTCGCGGATCTGGAGCTGGGTCTTCTCGTCGGCGCTCAAGACGAAGTCCGCCTCGCCCAGGGGCTCACCCTGCCACCTGCGGTGCTGGAGGTCGAGCACAACGGCGGCCTTCTCAGCGAACCGGGGATCGCGAGGGAAGATCCACCTCGCCGGCTCCACGGCCGGATCGCATCCGCATCGAGCCAGCGCCAGATCGTCGAGCCGGAGATCTCGGCCACAATCCCCTGGCGCAGCACCTCGCGCCGGAGCTCTTCTCGGCTCCACCTCGAGAGGGGCCGGCCCGACGCGGCCGGCAGGCTGCAGGCCAGCGCCTTGACCTCACACACGATCCGAGGGGGAAGAACCCGGGGGGCGTCCCCGGCGCGGCTTCTCCTCCAGCCCGGCCATGCGCCGTTGGTAGAACCGCTTCCGCCACTTGCTCGCCACCTCCCGGGGGAGGTCCAGTCGCTCTCCGATTGCTTTGTTCTCCAAGCCCTCGGCCGCGAGCAGGATGATCTTGGCCCTCACGACATCCCGATACGGCAACGTATACCGGCGGCTCCGCCGCTCCAGGGTCTCCCTCTCCTCCCGCGTCAGATCAATGGTGTACGGGCTTTTCCGCGGCATCGTCCCCTCCACCCTGAGTGTGAGGAAGCGATACCGCCGAGCCCCTGGTTGCGCCAGATCTATACGTGATCATACTTGTGGCAACGCGTACCAGATACTCTCCCTGCGGCGACAGGACGTCGATCGGCCCGGGAGTGCCGCGACCGATGACCTTCCGCTGGATCCACACCGTGCCGTCCGGCGCAGGGTAGTCTTGCTATGCTTCGTTTGGTCAAGAACACCATCAAACGCAAAACCCAGCAATTCGATTTGCCGGCGCTCTTGTCGTGTCGGCCGCCGGTTCAGAATCAAACGCACAGCATCTGGATCTTTCACTTTCAACCCCTGCCACATCAGCATATTGGGGTCGCAACTCAGGCACCTAGCCGGATCATAGAGCACGACAATTGTGGAATCGTCAGAAACGAGATCGCGCACCGTCGTGCCCGAGACCAGGAGCGGCTCAGAACGACTGCAACCGCATATGCACACTCCAGCGACGAGCACCCACAGGCCCCGTCTGGATCCAGAATGCCGCGATCATCGACTGCCGTCGGTCGAAAAGACAAAGACCCTCTCACCGTTGTCCGCCATCACGAAGAACCGACCTCCGTGGTCATCCACCGTCAAGGCCCCGGGAGACGACACCCCATGAAGGCTCAGGCGCCCATCGAGATGGCCTGTCCCGGAGGCGAACTGCCATACGATGGCGGAGTCGGCGTCCGGCGAGCTCAAGAGCCAGACCTCCTCGTCCTTCTCGGCGAGCTCGAGATCGGCGAAGAGTCGGTAGGGATGTATCCGTCGGGGATTCGGCTCGTTCAGGTTCTGGGCCCTGTACGCTTCCAAGAGCTTCGTGAACAACGGATCGTCCAGCGTCGTCCCCCAAACCAGCGTCGAATCGCGCGAGTACTTCCTCAACCACCCGGCGCCCAGAGAGGCGACGTACACATCTTCCGAGGCGTCCTGTGCTACCAGCACGTTGTTGGCGAACAGCTGGGGCAACTCGTGACGGGCCACCTCGCGCTTGAGATCCGTCGGAGAGAGGGGAAGAGGAAGCGGCGGTACAGGTACCAGACTGCCCAGTCTCCCGGTGGAGTCATGGAGTGTGAGCAAATGGCCGTCGAATCCGCCTGTAGGGTTGAGCACCATACCCGTCGGGCCCAGCGCCGTGTTGGTTGAATAGGCACGAGCCTCGAGGGGAAAAGAACGGCCATCCGCGCAGTTCGAGGACACGAGGAGGATACGGCCATTCCCACTGTCGACGATCCAGAGGCGATCACCCAGGACTTCCAGGGCCGTGGGACTGCGTACTTCGTTCGGTCCAGACCCGGTCGCACAGATGACCCGCGAACTCCGCGTGGCCAGATCGATACGGATGATCCTGCTGCCGACACCATCAGCAACGAACAAGGCTCTACGAGCGGGCCACAGGACCATGTCAGCCGCGAACCCGAGCCACAGTTTCGGGGGCAGTTGAAGGCTATCGACCGGGAAGATCACCTCGGTGGAAGGTGAAGGAGCGGGTGGCGGCCGTCGCCCCTGGCACCCGACCAAGGCTATCGGCAGCAGAAGGAGACGAAGGCGCAGGGGTAGGTGTCTCGTCCTGCGCCTCACAGGTTCCGGTAGCTGCGAGTCGGCAGCCGTAGGGCATGGGCGAAGCGGTGTTCGAAACAGCCGGGCTGCCTCGTATGGGTCGCGAGAGAATTCCTCATTCGGCACTGCACGCCCACTCGCACGATGGGTCTGCAGCGCCCGATCTCAAGCCGCCATCTCCATGCCCCGAACGTGATTCGATCCCACAAACTTCCACGATTTTGATTCTAATCCCTCCCAACGATTGTCGTCAAGCCCTCGACAGATCGAGCCGCTCCACCCCGGACGCGCTTCCCTCCCGCCGCAGACTCCGAAGGTCGTCGCGCCGAAGGAGAGGAGCGCGACCGTCCACGACCAAGCCCTCATGAGGCCGAGCGCTCGATCCGGTACTCCGTGACCCGTTCCACGCCGAGCGAGTCCTTGGCCACGGCCGCCACCCGCCGACCGGGGAGGAAGGCGCCCGGCAGCGGCGTGCCCGCCGGCAGCGTGCCCAGGTACTCTCCCTGCGGCGAGAGGACGTCGATCGGCCCGTGCGCGTCGCGCCCAACGACCTTGCGCTCGATCCACACCGAGCCGTCCGGGGCGAGCGCCAGCTTGGCGATGACGGGGATGGAGGACTGCGGCGCCCGCCTTGCTCACCACCTCGTCCGCCTTGCACACCCGGGGGCTCCCTCCCCCGACCCCGATGGGCAGGCCGTCACCGAGGTCGCGGCGGGCCAGCGCCTCGCTGGCCGGCCGGGGCCGGATGTCGCGGCGGTACGAGGCCACCAGCGAGTCGCCGCGGAACCGGTCTACGACATATTCGGCGCCGTCCGTCGCCACGACCTCGTCGCCGCGGCCGGCCCACCGGATGCGCGGGGTGAACACCGGTTGCATTCGAAGGCCGATCCCGCAGCTCGTGAACATGGCCACCGGAGGGCAAGCCGAGGCTCTTGCGGGCCAGCTCCGTCGTGTCCCGTCCCGCGACGCGCAGGAGGCGACGGACCACCGAGTCACGCCGCGTCACGTCCTGGAACACGCCCACGAACCCCCTCGGCGTCGCCATCGGGGCTCCCCACGCGAAGATGGACAGGTGGCGGGAGGGGAGCGGCTCGCCCGACGGAGCGTAGCCGACGAACCCCTGGAAGCGCTCGTCGTAGACCCGGACCGACCCGTCCGGCCGCACGGTGATCGAGAAGGGCATGGAGAGCTCGCCGGGACCCTGCCCGGCCTCCCCCTCGGTGCGCACCAGGTCGCCCCTTCGGGCCGAAGACGACGACCCGTTTGTTCCCCTCATCCAGCACGTACAGGTCGCCCGCCGAGTCCGCCCCCAGCCCCGCCACCTGGAAGAACGACTCGGGTCCCGACTCGGCCCCTCCCACCGTGAACAGCGGCTTCAGGGTCCAGGCGAGGGGCCGGTCCGCGCCGGACGTTGCGCACGATCGCGACGCCGGCGGAGTCGGTGCGGGCGGAGGTCGCCGACCCGCCGTCCGATCCGCCACACGCGCTGCCGAGCACGCCGAGGCTGGCGAGGCCGATTGCCGCGAGCACGGCTGTACTCCGGATCCGCATGGGCACGATCCCGCAGGAGGGGACGGCTTGTCCGGGAGATTCGGAAAAAAATGGGTGGACTGCGGGGGGACCGGCAAGCGGACGGCCGCCCCGGGGCGGCGATGGGTCGGGCCGATTCGGGCGGACCGGCGGGGAGGGCACCCGGAGCCGATCCGCCCGCGCCGGAGTCAGGCGGAGATCGTCGGAGGAGCGCTCAGGAGGCGGGAGCCGGCTTCTCCGCCCGCGTCCGACTCCGCAGCGCCCGGAGCCCGAACCACAGCAGGAGGGACGACGCCAAGCACGAGAAAGCCGAAGATGCTCGTGGTGAGCGAGACCTTGAGGCCGCCCCACAGGAGCGCCGGCTGGACCCCGCCCCGCGCGGTCACGCGCTCGGCCACGTTCGCCATCATGGCCCAGCCGACCAGCGTGCCGAGGACGCCCAGCACGGCGCCCAGTCCTCCCCAGGCGAGCACGATCCCGGGCTCGGCCTCCGCCGCGCCGCGGCCCCGGCCGGCCCACATCTTCCACCCCTCCTGCGCGGCCGCGCCCACCACGAGGACCGCCGTGCCGAGGATCGGCCACATCATCACGCCTCCGTCCCTGAACCACTCACTCATCGGATGTCTCCTTCGGTAGAGGTTCGAAGCTCGCGAGCCCCGCGCGGGACCGGGCGAGAGCCCGATGCCGTCCGCCAGGGCTTCCCGCACCGCGTCGCGCGCCCGCTCGACCGCCCGGGCCCGCCGCCGGAGCAGGAGCCACACGCCGGCGAGCACCAGGGCCGACGTGAGCCCCAGGGCGCCCAGGCCCGCCGCCTTCGCGATCCCGTGCCACAGGGCCGTCCGGCCCCGTGCGGCCGTGCTCCGCGGCGCCGGCGATCCCGGCCAGGACGACCAGAGCGCCCAGCGCGCTCGTCGTGAGGCAGGCCATGGCCAGGCCCGGCAGGACGCGGAGGCTGGCGACGGGGTGGGCCGTGATCCGGCGCGGCCGCACGAACAGCGCGAGGCCGTGCGCCAGGCCCGCCCCCGCTCCCAGCCCCGCCAGGGCGAGGACCGCCCACGTCCACGGGGACGGCTCGGCGGCCACGGGGGACCGCCACACCGCGTAGGCGCCCACCGCCGCCGCGAGCGCCGCCACCAGCACGACGAGGGCGCTCTCCAGCCGGTGCGCCCCCGCGCCCGCCACCCGGTCCAGCACTCCCGCCATCCGGGAGCCGTGCGTCCGGCCCATCTCGGCCAGCACCTCCGGGGAGGCGCCCAGGAGGCGCACGGCGCGCTCGCGCGCCTCCTCCTCGTCCAGCCCCCGCTCCCGGTAGCTGCGGTAGAGGTCCTCGAGGTCGGAGGCCATCTCGAGCAGGATCCGGGAGCGGCGCGGCTCCGGGACCCGGAGCCCGGCCTCAGCCCTCCGCAGGACGCGCTCGAAGACTTCCACGCCTGACCTCCTCGAGGATGTCCATGAGCCGGTCGAACACGGCCGACAGGCTGCCCGCCTCCTCCCCCAGCTGGCGCCGCCCCGCCGCCGTGAGGTGATACTCCTTCCGGCGGCGGCCTTCCTCCGTCCACCGACCCTCGATGGCGCCCTCCTTCTCCAGCCGGTGGAGGATCGGGTACAGGGTCCCGTGCTGGAGCTCGAACGCTCCCCGGGTGTCCTGCTCGACGTCGAGCGCGATCTGGTAGCCGTGCTTCGGCCTCCTCCCGGAGGCTCGACAGCACCAGCAGCTCGTTGATGCGGCGACCGACGGTCTGCGTGTCCAGCGACACCGGGCTCCCTCCCGTTGGTGAGAGGATCTTTATATAGATCATCTATACTATGGTGCGTTCCGGGCGTCAACCCGGGTCGGACTAGGGCTCCGGGCACGGAAAAGGACGGGGGTGGAGGAGCGCGGCAGGCGGCGCGGAATGACCGCGGGGGGCAACCACGGGGAGACCGAGGCGCTCCACGGCGAGGTGGAGCCGACACGCGAGAGAGGCGCCGTCCGGATTCGAACCGGAGTAGGGGGCTTTGCAGGCCCCTGCCTAGCCACTCGGCCACGGCGCCGTCCCGTACAGGGTAGGACGACGGGCGCGCCGCGAAAAGCCCGGTGCGATCGTCACGCGCGCGGGTCCGGCCGCCTGTCGCGGGCGCGCCGGCGCGCCTATACTGCCCGCTCGGGCGGTCCGGCCGGGCTGCGGGCTCCACCGCCGGCCGCCCCCGATGACGCCGAGCCCGCCCCGTCCGAGCCGGAGCCTCGTGCCCGCCCAGTTCGGTTTCACGAACTCACGCGCCCGACGCGCCGCCGCACGCTGTTCCTCGTGGCCGGCACGCTCGCGGCGCTGCGGGTCGCTCCGGCCGCCGCCCAGAACGTCACGGCCCGCACGGTCACCGCCCAGATCCCGAAGCATGGCGAGCTGTGGATCGAGGTGGCGCCGGTCTTCCAGGGGTGGGACGAGCACTTCGGCGCCCACGGCGGCCGGGTGCCCCTCGCCGACGCCTACGACGGGCCTCTCGCCTCCCGGCTGTTCCCCGGTCCCGAGGCCGTGGCCGCCGATCTCAACGTCGATGCGTCGGCGCTCGGCTACACGGACGTGGCCGCCGACCAGGCCTCGCTCGGCACGCTCCACATGGGAGAGCTGAACCGGGAGATGCGGGTGATTCTCCTCCGGCTGGAGGTCGGCTTCCTGGACCGCTTCTCGATCGAGGCCTCGCTGCCGGTCGTGTGGACCAAGGCCGAGCCCTTCTTCGGGTTCGACTCGGCCGGCGCCACCGTGCTCTCGGGCTCGAACGCCATCCAGAACCCCGTCCAGTTCTTCGGCGGCCTCGGCGGCGCCCGCGACACGCTGGCCGCCCGGCTCCAGGCCGGAAGCATCCCCGGTAGCCAGCAGGCCCAGGCGCAGGCGCTCATCGCGACCTCGACGGCGTTCCTGGAGGCCATCCAGCGGCGGATCATCACGGGCGATCTCCTGCCACTGGCCACCACGACCGCCGGACAGCAGCTCCTGGCCTACTACGCGAGCCTCCAGCAGCAGTTCGGCTCGTTCGGCCTCCAGTCTCCTGACTTGAGCCTGCCGGACGTGGCCACGTCGGCCGACCTGCACGGCTGGTTCGGCGGCGCCTTTCTCCAGGGGGAGCCGCTGGGGGCGACGGTCCGCAGCTGGACCGCCGGCGAGATCGAGGTCGGCGCCCGGTTCTCCCTGCTGGACGGCTACCGGCCCGACTCCCTCGCGGGAGGAATCGAGCTCCGCACCACGGCCGGGCTTCTCACGCGGCTGGCGCTTCGGGGCTCCGGATCCCTGCCTTACCAGGTCCCGGGCGACTTCGTGGGCGTCCCGGTCGGCGACGGGCAGCGCGACGTGGCCCTCAGCCTGTACCAGGACGTCCGGATCGGGCACGCCTTCGAGCTGAACGCCGCGGCGACCTACGGCGTGCAGATGGCCGACCAGCTCGAGCTTCGGCTCCACCCGCCGGGCCAACCCTTCGCCACGCCGGGCACGGCGGTGCAGGTGGACCGGAACCTGGGCGACTACATCCGGCTCCGGCTCGCCCCCCACTTCGCCCTGGATCCGCACGTCATGGTGGGCGTCGAGTACCGCTACTGGCACAAGGCGGCCGACCACTACCGGCTGACAGGCGGCGGAACGAACGGGGCCGCGGCCATCCTCGCGACTCTATCGGCACAGACCCGGCACCGCCTGGGGGTGGCGGCCACCTACCGGCCCGGGGGCGCCGAATCGGGGGCCGAACTCGGCTTCGTCTACCAGGTCGCCATCGGCGGCAAAGGGGTGACGACGCCGGTGGCCGACCTGGCCACCTTCCACATCCGGGTGCCCGCCCACATCTTCTAGGCTACGCCGAGCAGCTCCCGGGCGTGACGCCGGGCCACGCCGCTCTCCGGATCGCCGCCCAGCATGCGTGCCAGCTCCTCGATGCGCTCCTCGCCCTCCAACCGCCGGACGCGGGTGGCGGCCTTGCCGGCCACCGATCCCTTCTCGACCCGCACGTGAGCGTCGGCCCGGGCCGCGATCTGCGGCAGGTGGGTGATCACGAACACCTGGTGCTCGCGGGCCACCGCCGCCAGCCGCTCGGCGACCCGGTGTGCCACCTCGCCTCCGACCCCGGCGTCGATCTCGTCGAACACCAGCGTGGGAATCCGATCGCCTCGCACGAGGACCGTCTTGAGCGCGAGCATCAGGCGGCTGAGCTCGCCCCCGGAGGCGATCCGATCCAGGGGTCCCGGGTCGAACCCCGGGTTCAGCGACACGAGGAACTCGACGTCCTCCGCACCGGCCGGCCCGGGCTCCGCGCGCGGCTCGAACGCCACGCGGAAGACGCCACCCTCCATCCCGAGCTCGGCGAGGAGAGGCGCCACGGCCTCCTCCAGCCGGGCCGCTCCCTCGAGACGTCGCTTCGTGAGCCCTTCGGCCCGCCGCCGCCGCTCCCCACCGAGCTCCCGCTCCCGGCCCTCCAGCTCCCTCAGTCGCTCATCGGAGCTCTCGAGCGCGTCCAGTTCCGCCCGGGCGGCACGCCCCTGCTCGATCACGTCCTCGACGGTGTCCCCATACTTGCGGACGAGGCGGAAGACGAGGTCGAGGCGAGAGCGCACCCGCTCGAGCCGGGCCGGATCGTGGTCCACGGAGTCCCGGTAGCGGGCCAGCTCGCGCCCCAGCTCCTCCACGGAGGCCAGCCCCGAGTCCAGGAGCGCCTCCATGGGGGCGGCGTCCGGGTCGATCCGGAGCAGCTCCCTGAGCGGGCGGCGCAGCTGGCCCAGCCGGTCGACCACCGAGGCCTCGTCCTCGTACACGGACTCGTGCAGCCCTCCGGACAGCTCGAGGAGCTCCTCGGAGTGCTCCAACCGGCGGGCTTCACCCCGCAGTGCCTCCTCCTCGCCGCTCTCGAGCCGCGCCTTCTCGATCTCCTCGGTCTTAAATCGCAGCCAGTCGGCGCGCTCCGCCGCCTCCCGGGCTCGCGTGCGCACCTCCTCCGCCTCGGATCGCACGTCCGACAGGGCCCGGTGCGCTTCTCCCACCGCGGTGACCGCATCCTCGGCACCCGCGAAGGCATCGAGCAGGTGCCGCTGCTCCGCCCGGCGCAGGAGCCTCTGGTGCTCATGCTGGCCGTGCAGCTCCACCAGGGAAGCGCCCAGCTCCCAGATGAGGCTGGCGGTGACGGGCGAGCCGTTGGCCCAGGCGCGGTTCCGTCCCTCTCGCTGGACCTCGCGCCGGAGGATTAGCCACCCGTCCTCGACCTCGATCCCGGCGTCGGAGCAGCGTTCGAGCACCTCGGGACGGCCGCTGACGTCGAAAGCCGCCTCGACCCGCGCCCGCTCCTCTCCGGACCGCACGTCCTCCGAGGAAGCCCGCTCGCCCAGGAGGAGGGAGAGCGCACCCACGATGAGGGACTTCCCCGCCCCCGTCTCCCCGGTCAGGGCCGTGAGGCCGGGCCCCAGCTCGAGGGTCAGGTCGTCGATGACCGCGTAGTTCTGGACGCGGAGCTCTCTCAGCACGTCTTCACCCGGAATTGTGGTGGGCGCCCCCGGCACCCGACGCTGTCACGCGACTTCAACGCGGTCTCAGCGATCCCGCGGTCGTACATCGCCCCAGCGCAGCTTCCGCCGGAGCACCGAGAAGAAGCTCTGGCCCGGGAAGCGGATGAGTCGGACCGGCCGCTCGGAGCGGCCCGCCTCGACCCGGTCGCCGACCTCGAGGTCGCTGCCCACCTGCCCGTCTACCGTGACGATCGTCTCGGCGCTGTGCGGGCACACCTCGATCGTCACCCGGCCATCGGCCGGGATCACCACCGGCCGAACCGCGAGCGTGTGCGGGGAGATCGGGGTGGCCACCAGGGCGTCCAGCGTCGGGACCAGGACCGGCCCCCCGGCCGACAGGCTGTAGGCGGTCGAGCCCGTGGGGGTCGACACGATGATCCCGTCGGCGCTGTACTGGGCGACCTCCTCGCCGTCCGACCACAGCCGCAGCGTGATGAGCCGCGCGAACCCGCTCTTGTGGACGACCACGTCGTTGAGCGCGTAGTAGCCCGGCGGGCCCGACTCGCTCCCGGAGCGCACCACGGTCACGTCCAGGGCCAGCCGCTCCTCGATCTCGTACTCGCCGGCCACGAGGCGGCCGAGCATGCGCTCGAGGCTCTCCGAGGGACCGGCGGTCATGAAACCCAGCCGGCCCAGGTTGCACCCCACGACCGGCACCTCGCGCGGTCCCGCCCGCCGGGCGCCGCTGAGCAGCGTCCCGTCGCCGCCCAGCGTGAGGAGCACGTCCAGCCCCTCCCAGGCGTCCTCGAGGTTGGCCACCCCCTCCACGCCGAGCTCCTCCCGAGCGATTCGCGCCGTCTCCTCCCCCAGGGCCACCTCGGCGCCGAGATCGTCGGCGCTCCGGAGCAGCCGCTCGAGGACCTCGGTCATCTCCCGGTGCTCGGCGTTGCCGAGCACGCCCAACCTGAAACCGCTCATCGGCGTCGCTCCACCACGAGCTCCGCCAGGAGCTCCAGCTCGCGGGTGTCCTCGAGGCCGGCCAGCTCCCGCCGCGCCACGCCGGCCAGCTCGCGGCTCACCTGCTCGGACGCCTCCAGCCCGAGCACGGACGGGTAGGTGGCCTTGCCGAGCGCCACGTCCCTGCCGCTCGTCTTGCCGATCTCCGCCTCTTCGCCCGTGACGTCCAGGATGTCGTCGACCGCCTGGAAGGCGAGCCCGAGGGCTACCCCGAACCGCCCCAGTCGCTCGACGACCTTTTCGGGCGCGCGGGCCGCGACCGCTCCCATGCGCACCGATGCCGCCATGAGGGCGGCCGTCTTGCCGCGATGGATCCGCTCGAGCTCCTCCCGGGTGGTGGCGCGGCCCTCCGCCCGCAGGTCGAGGAGCTGGCCGCCCACCATACCCCCCGCCCCCGCCGCGTCCGCCAGGATCGAGAGGAGGCGGCGGGCGCGGATGGGCTCGAGGCCCAGCGCCCCGGCGGCCCGCCACACGGTTCGGGCGGCCATCGGCATGAGCCCGGCCCCGGCGAGGACGGCCGCCGGGGTACCGAAGCGAACGTGCACCGTGGGCCGGCCGCGGCGTAGCACGTCGTCGTCCATGCAGGGGAGATCGTCGTGCACCAGGGAGTAGGCGTGGACGAGCTCCACGCTGCAGGCCAGAGCGGCCGCCGGATCGCCTTCGGTCGGCGCTGCTGCCGCCTCCCCACCCGCGGCGCGCCACGCCGCCAGGAGCAGCAGCGGGCGGAGCCGTTTGCCGGGGCCGAGAACGGCATACCGCACCGGGCTGGCCACGGCGTCGGAAACGCCCCTCAGCTCGCGGTCGAGCACCACGGGAAGCGCCGCCGCCACGCGCGCGCCCAGCGCCGTGAGCTCGGGGCCGGGGCGCCGCGTGCCCAGGGCCTCAGTCACCGCCATCGCCATCGGCGGCCTCTCCCGCCGGGAGGTCGAAGTCCACGGTGGCCAGCTCCCCCGATGCATTCTCGATGAGCTCCTCCACCACGCCGCGGGCGTCGTCCAGGAGGCGGCTGGCCGTGCGCAGGTGGGAGACGCCCGTCTCGAACATCTCGAGGGCCTCGTCCAGCGACAGCTCCTCGCGGTCGAGCCGCGCCACGATGCGCTCCAGCTCTTCCAGCGCCGCCTCGAACTCCGACGTGCGCGACGGCTCCTCAGCCACCCGTCTCCTCCTCCGTCATCGTTTCGGTCCCCTCCACGGTGCACGCGACCCGGCCATCCACGACCCGGAGCCGGAAGCGGTCCCCCTGCCGGAAATCCGCCAGGCGGCGCAGCACCCGCCCGTCGCCGGCCAGTGGCACGGCGTACCCGCGGCGCAGGGTGCCGAGCGGACTCAGGGCATCCAGCCGCCCCCCGAGTCCCTCGAGCCGACCCGCCAGCCGTTCCAGCCTGCGGTCCATCCCGCCCAGGAGGCGGTCGGCGGCCCGCCGCGCCCGCTCCTCGCCCCGGACCGTACGCTGGCGGAGGCCCGACACCAGCCGGTCGCCGAGCTTGCGCAGGTCGGCGCGCAGGACCCGGCCGTCCGGGACCACCAGCTCGCCCGCCGCCGAGGGGGTCGGGGCGCGCACGTCGGCCACCAGGTCGGTGATCGTGACGTCGATCTCGTGCCCCACCGCGGAGATCACCGGGACGGGACAGGCCGCCACCGCCCTGGCCACGGCCTCCTCGTTGAAGCACCACAGGTCTTCGACCGACCCACCGCCGCGCGTGACCACGATGACCTCGACCCGACCGTCCCGCACGAGGCGGTCCAGGGCCCGGACGATCTCGCCGGCGGCCTCCTCGCCCTGCACCCGGCAGTCCGACACCAGGAGCTCCGTCCACGGCGCCCGCCGGCGAACGACCGTGATCACGTCGCGCAGCGCGGCTCCCGTGCGGGAGGTGACCACGCCCACCCGGAGCGGCACGCGCGGCAGGGGCCGCTTTCGCGCCTCCTCGAGGAGCCCTTCGGCGGCCAGCTTCCGCTTGAGGCGTTCGAAAGCGAGGCGCCACAGCCCCTCACCGCGCGCCTCCAGCTTGCGCACGATGAGCTGATAAGAGCCCCGCGCCTCGTACAGCGACACCTCGCCGAAGCCGAGGACCTCCATCCCTTCCTCGGGGTCGGTCGGCAGGCGGCGGGCGTCACTCCGCCACAGGACGCAGGAGATCTGGGCCTCCTCGTCACGGAGGCTGAAATAGCAGTGGCCCGAGCTCACCCGCCGCCAGTTGGCCACCTCGCCCACGACCCACAGGGACGGAAAGCTCTCCTCCAGGATCCGCCGCGCGGCCGCATTGAGGGCCGAGACCGAGACCGGCGACTGGCGCGACGAGCCGGGCGGACCGGGAAGCTCCGGGGACGTGGGGGTCCGGTCGGGTCCGGGGGTCTCGGCGGATCCGGTCGGGGGATGCGCCCCAGCTCGGACCCGACGCCTCCGCAGTCTCCGTGCCCGCGGGCCGCTCGGCAGGGTCGGCTGCATCCGCGCCCGGGCCGTTCGTCGCCCGAGCTCCGGCCTCCGCCTCCTCCGGCGACCCGCCGAACAGCGAGATCTGCGTCTCGGTCCCCTCTCCCGTGGACCGGGACTCGCGGTCCGCCGTCACGCGCCCCCGGCCGGCGACGCCGCCCCGACGGTGCGGCCCGCGGCCCGGCGGGCCGCCGTCAGCGTGTTCTTGAGGAGCATGGCGATGGTCATCGGCCCGACGCCCCCGGGGACCGGCGTGATCCAGCCCGCCCTCGTCCGCACCTCGTCGAACGCCACGTCCCCGACCAGGCGGTAGCCCTTATCGGCCGAGGAATCCTCCACCCGGTTCACGCCCACGTCGATGACCACGGCACCCTCGCGCACCATGTCCGCCGTGATGAGCTCCGGGCGTCCCACGGCGGCCACCAGGAGCTCGGCCTCGCGGGCGACCGCGGCCAGGTCCCGGGTGCGGCTGTGGGCGATCGTCACCGTCGCGTTGGCGAACGGCTCGCGTTGGAGGAGGATGGAGGCCAGCGGCCGGCCCACCAGGTTCGAGCGTCCCACGATCACGGCACGCCGTCCCTCCGGGTCGAAGCCGATGCGCCGCAGCAGCTCCTGCACGCCGGCCGGCGTGCAGGGTCGGATGGCGGCGGGGTCCCCGAGGGCCAGGCGGCCCACGTTCACGGGATGGAGTCCATCCACGTCCTTCTCGGGCCGCACCCGCTCCACGATCGCCTTCTCGTCCAGGCCCTCGGGCAGCGGGAGCTGCACGAGGATCCCGTGGACGTCCGGGTCGGCGTTGAGCTCGTCCACCACCACCTCGAGCTCGGCCTGGCGCGTGTCGGCGGGCAGCTTGATGTCGCGGGCCTCGATGCCCGCCTCCTCGCAGGCGCGCGTCTTCATGCGCACGTACACCTGGGAGGCGGGGTCCTCTCCCACCAGCACCACGGCCAGTCCGGGCCGCGTTCCGGTCGCCGTCAGCTCCGCCGTCCCCTCGGCCACCTCCCGCCGCACGTCCCGCGCGACGGCCCTGCCGTCGATCAGCTCTGCCGTCATCTCTCCCCTGTCTCTATCGGGCGAAGTCGACCGCCCGCGTCTCGCGGACGACGACCACCTTGATCTGCCCCGGATACTGGAGCTCCTCCTCGATGGTGCGCGCCGTCTTCTCCGACAGCTCCGCCATCTCCTCGTCGGTGATCCGGTCGGGCATGACCATGACGCGGATCTCGCGGCCGGCCTGGATCGCGTACACCTTCTCCACCCCCTCGAAGGAGGCCGCGATCGCCTCCAGCTTCTCTAGCCGCTTCACGTAGTGCTCGAAGGACTCCCGACGGGCGCCCGGTCGCGCGCCCGAGATCGCGTCGGCCGCCGTGACCAGGAAGCTCTCCGGGTAGCGGGCCGGCTCCTCGTCGTGGTGGGCGCGGATGGCGTTCAGGACCTGGTCCGGCTCCCCGTAGCGCCTGGCCACCTCGTAGCCCAGCTCGACGTGGCTCCCCTCCTGCTCGTGGCTGAGCGCCTTGCCGATGTCGTGCAGGAGACCCATGCGCTTGGTCATCTGCATGTCCAGGCCGAGCTCGGCCGCCATGTTGGCGGCCAGCAGCGCCACCTCCCGGGCGTGCTGCAGCTGGTTCTGGCCGTAGCTGGTCCGGTAGCGCAGGTGCCCGAGCAGGTCCACGAGGTGCGGGTTCACGTCGTGGATGCCGAGCTCGTAGAGGACCTCCTCGGCGGCCTCCCGCATGGAGTCGTCGACGTCGCCCTTCGCCTTCTCCGCCACCTCCTCGATGCGGCCGGGGTGAATGCGTCCGTCGGCCACCAGGCGCTCCATGGCCAGGCGGGCGATCTCCCGCCGGATCGGGTCGAAGGAGGAGAGGATCACGGCCTCGGGCGTGTCGTCCACGACCACGTCCACGCCGGTGATGGCCTCGAAGGCCCGGATGTTCCGGCCCTCGCGGCCGATGATGCGGCCCTTCATGTCGTCGCTGGGGAGGGCGACGACGCTCACGGTGGTCTCCGAGGAGTGGTCCACGGCGAGCTTCTCGATGGCCATCGAGATGATCTTACGGGCCTCGCGCTCCGCGTCCCGGCGAGCCCCCTCCCTGAGCTCGCGCACGTGCTGTGCGGCTTCGGCGCGGGCCTCGTCCTCCAGGCGGGAGATCAGCATCGTGCGGGCTTCCTCGGCCGTCAGCCCGGCCAGGGCCTCCAGGCGTTTCTGGGCCTCGGACTCGCGGTTCTCCACGGAGCTGGCCCGGGTCTCCAGGGCTTCCTCGCGCTCCTCGAGCTTCTGGAGGCGCTCCTCCTGGCGCGTCTGGCGCTCGTCGAGGAGCTCGAGCTTGCGCTCGAGCATGCGCTCGCGCTCGTCGAGCCGGTTCTCGGCCCGCTCCAGCTCGCCGCGCCGGTCACGGGCCTCCGCCTCGAGCCCCTCCTTGAGCCGGTAGATCTCCTCGCGGCCGGCCAGCTCGGCCTCACGGCGGATGCTGGTGGCCTCCCGGGTCGCGGCCTCGACCAGGTCCTTCGCCTCGTCTTCGGCCGCGCCACGACGGCGCCGGGCGAGTCCGCCCGCCCACAGGCGGCCCAGGATCAGCCCGGCGACGAGCGCGGCCACCAGGATGAGGAGGATCCACTGGACGCTCATAGCGCGGTTCCCCGAATCTATGAAAAAGACGGCCGCTTGCCGGTCTCCGGCTTCCCTCGTGATGCTGCGGCTCGATCCCGGATACGAAAACAGCCGGCGGAATCGATGACCCCGCCGGCCGTGGTCTCGCGCATGGTGTCGCCAGCCGTCGTACCGTGGCGATCTATAGTGTCTGGATCCCGCGAGGGTCCCTGCCGCGCCGGCGAAGCCGCATCATCAACCTTCAAGTTGCCTGCGGCGCGGGCCCCCCGCAAGCGCACCGGAACGGCGCGGGTTCAGCCCTCCAGCGCCTCCTCGATCCGGCTCCGGAGCTCGGAGGCGCGGGCCGCGGTGCGCGCATCCTGCCGCCGCGTGTGGTAGCGCAGACGGAAGAGCTCATCGGTGATCTCGAGCGCGGCCAGGATGGCGGCACGGTGCGGCTCGGAGACCCGGCTCTGGAGGTGGGCCTCCCGGATGGCCTCGTCCACGTACCGCGCGCAGGCCCTGGTGTACTCCTCGTCGGCCTCGGACCGGAGCGTATACTCGTCGCCGAAGATCTCGACCCTGACCGAGCTCTTGGCCGCCTCGTCGCTCATGCCTCGTCCTCCATGAGGATGAGACGGCTCCGGATCCGCTGCGCGCGCTCGCGGCTCTCCTCGATCACCTGCCGCAGGCTACGGTTTTCGTCGGCTATCTCCTGGAGGCGAACCGCGATCTCTTCCGCGGCCATGCCCTCCAGGTCGGCGCCCTCCAGCGCATCGGCCAGGCTGCGCTCGGTCGACTCGGCCCGTTCGGCCCGGGCCCGGAGCTCCACGTACGCCTCCAGCAGCCGCTCGACGGCCGCGCCGAGGCTGTGCAGCTCGGATTCGGGGTCGGGTCGACCCTCCCTGCGGCGCTCGGCCGCGGGGGGCGCGGGAGCCGTCTCCGGTTCAGGCCGATCGGACGCGGGCATCGCAGCGCTCCTCGAGTCGGTGGATGATCTGCTTCAGCGCGCTCTCCACCTCCGCGTCTTCCAGCGTACGGTCCCGCGCCCGGAAGCGAAAGCGGAAGGCCAGGCTCCGCCGTCCGCCCTCGACACCCTCACCCTCGTAGACGTCGAACAGCCGCACATCCTCGAGCCACTCCGGCGCGGCTTCCCGGATGACCGCTTCGACCTCGGCGGCCCGGGTGCTCGCCGGCACCGCCAGGGCCAGGTCGCGGGGTACCGCCGGGAAGGTCGAGAGCGGATGGTACGGCGTCGGAGACGGAAGCTCGACGGCCTCGAGCCTGAACTCGAGCGCCCACACGGCCTCCGCCCATGGCGGCGCGTCGACGGCCTCCCGCCGCACGCGGCCGGCCCATCCGATCCGCCCCACCGGGCCCACCAGCTCGAACCGCTCCGCACCGAGCCATCGCGCCGCCCCGAAGCGCCCCAGCGCCGGCGCGTCCTCCCCGGCAGTGGGCGGAAGCGGCTGCAGCGTCGCGCCGCACAGCCCGGACGCCACCTCCTCGGCCACCCCCTTGAGGTCCCACATGTCCACCGCGGCAGGCTCGTCGGACCAGTGCGGCGGCCGGCGCCGACCCGTGAGCAGCGCCGCGACGCGAAGCTCCTCCGCCACGGGCACCTCGCCCGACTCGTCCTCGGCACGCCGGCGGAACACCGTGCCGATCTCGTAGAGCCGCACATCGCCGGTCCCGCGCGCCCAGTTGTGCTCGAGGCGGCGCAGGAGGACCGGCACCAGCGCTCCGCGCAGGAACCCTTCCTCCGCGGAGATCGGATGGAGGAGCTCGACGGGCCGCTCCGCGTCGGCCTCGGACCGGGCCACCAGGCTCGAGCTCCTCGCCTCCAGCAGGCCGCGCGCCTCCAGCAGCCTCCGGACCCGGTCGCTCCGCTCGAAGGACGGATCGTCGGGCACCACCGAGGGCCGGGTGGGGCGGGTGGCCGAGGGGAATCGCTCGTAGCCGTGCCGGCGCGCCACCTCTTCGATGAGGTCCACCTCCCGCCGGATGTCCCCTTCCCGCCAGCCCGGGATCCGGAAGGCCAGGCCCCCGGTCTCGTCGCGCTCGAAGCCGATCGGCGCCAGCAGGCCCTCGATCGTCCCGGCGTCGAGGGCCAGGCCGAGGACACGCTGGACGCGCTCCGGACGCAGCGGCACCACGGTCCTCGGCCCCGGCAGCTCCCCGACGCGGACGGCCCCAGCCTCCGCGTTCCCTCCCGCCGTGGCCAGGATGAGCCGCACGCAGCGCGCGAGCGCCGCCTCGCCGCCCCGGCGGTCCACGCCGCGCTCGAATCGGTAGGAGGCATCGGTGCTCAGCTCCAGCGAGCGCGCGGTGTGACGTGTGTGGGAAGGGTCGAACCACGCGCACTCCAAAAACACGTCGGTCGTCCCGGCCGTCACCTCGCTCTCCTCCCCACCCATCACTCCGGCCACCGCCACGGGCCCCTCTCGGTCCGCGATCACCGTGGCCAGCGGCTCGAGCGCGCGCTCCACGCCATCCAGCGTGCGGAGCCGCTCCCCGGACCGGGCCGCGCGCACGCCGATGCGCCCGCCCCGGATCCGGGCCAGGTCGAAGGCGTGCAACGGCTGGTTCAGCTCCCGCAGCACGTAGTTGGTGGCGTCGACCACGTTGTTGATGGGACGGGCCCCGACGGCGCGGAGCCTGGCCTGCAGCCAGGCGGGCGACGGCTTCACCTCCACGCCGCGGACCACGGCCCCGAGGTACCGACCGCAGCGTGCCGCGTCCTCGATCTCCACCGTCACGCCCCCGGCGCTCGCCGTCTCGGGGCCGTCGCGCCACGTCGGCTCCCAGTCGGCGCCCTCCACCGGCGGGACCCGGAGCGCCAGGCCCTGCTCGGCCGCGAGCTCCCGGGCCACGCCCACGTGGCACGCCAGGTCCACCCGGTTGGGGGTGATCTCCAGCTCGAGCGCCGCGTCCGGAAGGTCGAAGGCCTGCACCAGCGGGGTGCCCGGCTCGAGTCCGTCCGGAAGCCGGAGGATCCCGGACGCATCGGATCCCAGGGCAAGCTCGCGCTCCGAGCACAGCATTCCGTGGCTGGTGACCCCCCGGATGGCCCGCTCCTCGATGCGCAGCCCCCCCGGAAGCGTGGAGCCCGGCGCGATGAAGGGATACAGCCCCCCCTCGTGGATCACGGGGGCTCCACACACCACCTCCACCGGCGTCTCGCCGGCGTCCACCAGGCAGAGGCTGAGCCGGTCCGCGTCGGGATGCTCGCGGAGCTCCAGCACCCGCGCCACCCGGATGTCCTCGAGGCCTCGTCCCACCGGCACGATCTCCTCGACGCCGGTGACGGCCATGGCCAGCCGGTCGGCGACCTCCTCGGCCGTGCCCTGGAGCCCCGGCACGAGCTGCCGCAGCCAGTTCAGCGAGACGCGCACGCTCGGCCCCGGCCGCTCAGGTGGAGGCGAACTGGCGCAGGAAGCGCACGTCGCCCTCGTGCAGGAGACGGAGGTCCGGGATCCCGTGCCGCAGGAGCGCCATCCGACCCGGGCCCATGCCGAAGGCGTAGCCGGTGTAGCGCTCCGGGTCGTAGCCCACGGCCTCGAACACCGCCGGGTCGACCATGCCCGAGCCCATGATCTCGATCCAGCCCGTCCCCTTGCACGTCGCGCAGCCCGAGCCCCCGCAGATCGTGCAGCTCACCTCCACCTGGGCCGAGGGCTCCGTGAACGGGAAGAAGTCGGGGCGGAAGCGCGTGCGGGCGTCCGGTCCGAAGAAGCGCCGGACGAAGTGCTCGATCGTGGAGCGGAACTCGACGAAGTCGACGCCCTCGTCCACCGCGAGGCCCTCGATCTGGTCGAAGACCGCGGCGTGGGAGGCGTCGATGGACTCGCGCCGGTAGCACACGCCCGGCACCACCACCCGCACCGGAGGTTCGTGGGTCTGCATGGTCCTCGCCTGGACGGGCGAGGTGTGGGTGCGCAGGACGACGCCGTCCTCGAGATAGAAGGTGTCGTGCACGTCGGCCGCGGGGTGGTCGAGCGGGATGTTGAGGGCGGTGAAGTTGTACCACTCGGTCTCCACCTCGGGACCCCGCACCCGCGTGAATCCGAGCTCACGGAAGATGTCGCAGATCTCGTCGATGACGGCCGTGACCGGATGGGAGCCCCCCTGCCAGGCGGTCCGGCCGGGCAGGCTCAGGTCGCGCTCGGCCGCCGCTCGGGCGCTCTCCCTAAGCCGCAGCTCCGCGGCGCGCGCCTCGTGCGCCTCCTCGAGGACGCGCTTGACCGCGTTGCCCTTCTGTCCGACCGGGCGGCGTTGATCGGCCGGCAGCGATCCGATCTGTCCCAGCACCGCGGCGACACCGCCGCTACGCCCCAGGAAGCGGACGCGCGCCGCCTCCAGCTCGTCGGGGTGGGCGGCGTCCCGGAGGGCGGCCAACCCCTCCTCCTCGATGGCCGCGAGCCGCTCGAGGAGGGGGCTCCCCCCCTCGCTCAACCGATGTGCTCGGCGGCGATGCGGGCCAGCTCGGCGAAGGCCTCGGGCTCGCGCACGGCCAGGTCCGCCAGAACCTTGCGATTCAGCTTGATATCAGCGGTCTTCAGTCCATTGATGAAGCGGGAATAGGACAGACCGTTCTGCCGCGCGGCGGCGTTGATCCGGATGATCCACAGGCGTCGGAAGTCCCGCTTCCTCCGCCGGCGATCGCGGTAGGCGTACTGCCAGCCACGCTCGACGGCGTTCTTGGCAGGACGGTATAGCTTGGAGCGGCCGCCGAAGTAGCCCTTGGCCTCCTCGAGGACCTTCTTTCGGCGCTTGTTGCGCGCCACGTTGGTCTTCACGCGCGGCATGTCAGCCCCCCGCCAGCAGGCGGCGCACGCGCTTCTCGTCGGCCTTGGACACCAGGGTCGAGTGGCGCAGACGGCGCTTCCGCTTGGTCGTCTTCTTGGTCAGGATGTGGCTCTTGTACGCCCGGTTCCGCCGGTACTTGCCGCTTCCGGTCTTCTTGAAGCGCTTCGCGGCCGAACGGTTGGTCTTCATCTTCGGCATGATCGCGTCCTCTGTGGTCCGATCTCTCGTCCGCGCCGCATCAACGGCGCGGGGCCAGCACGAGGCTCATGTTCCGGCCCTCGTGGCTCACGCCCGAATCCACCACGGCCAGCTCCTCGAGCTCCGTCCGGATCCGGTCCAGGAGCCGATGCCCGAACTCCGGGCGCGTCACTTCTCGGCCCCGCAACATGACCGTGAACTTGACCCGGTCGCCCGCGGCCAGGAACTCGCGGGTCCGGCGCAGCTTCACGCTCAGGTCGTGCTCGTCGATGGCCGGGCGGAGCTTCACCTCCTTGACGTGCACGACGCGCTGCTTGCGGCGCGACCCCTGCTCTTCCGCGCCAGCGCGTACTTGTACTTCCCGTAGTCCATGATCCGGCACACCGGGGGCCGGGCGTCCGGCGCCACCTCGACCAGGTCCAGGCCACGCTCTTCGGCCATGGACCGGGCCTCCTCGGTGGGCAGCACACCGACCTGGGCGCCCGTCTCGTCGACCAGCCGCACGGAGCTGATCCGGATCGCGTCGTTGACGCGGAGCTCGCCCTGGCTCAACTGGACCTCGCGGCCGCCAACCGTTCGCCGCCGGGGCCCGGCGGCCACGCTGCGCCCGACGGCACGAAAAAACCCGGTTCGGCAGAGCCGACCGGGTGCAGTCACGGCGAGGCGACCGCGCCCCGCGCGCTCGCCTCGTCCCCTGCGACCCGGTGGCCACGCCCGCCCGCGGGCGCGCCGAAAGGTGGGAGCCTCCGCTCCACTTGCCTCGTTGTGCAGGAGAAGCTAGGCAATGCGGCCCCGGTCGTCAATCGCGGACTCGGCCGGCGGGACCCCACTTCTCGCGCTCCGGCACGACGTTCGCGGGGCAGGTCGGGCCCGCGTGGCGCGTGGCGGAGGCAGGCCTCGCCGCCGGCGACTCGGACCTCGACTCGACGCACGATGCCCCGTGCCCTACACTGGGCAGCCGCGCGGCGCACACAGGACCACACCACGGGAAGGGAGCGAGGGGAACCGTGAAGGGATCCAGGATACCCACGATCGTCGCCACCGTCGTCGTATGTCTCGTCGTGGCAGCGGGAGCCATCTGGCTGTTCATGATCTCCGGGACGTTCAACGTGGCGGCCTCCTCGCCCACGTCGGGCCTGGAGCGCTGGGTGCTCAACACGGTCCGCAGCCACTCCATCGAGCGGCGGGCGAAGAACCTGACCGTCCCCGACCTCGACGACACTACCCGCATCCGCCAGGGCTTCATCCACTACCGCGAAGCGTGCGTGGACTGCCACGGCGTGCCAGGCAAGGGCCGGGAGGAGTTCGCCTCGGACATGAACCCCCGGCCTCCGCGCTTCTTCCGCACTCCCGAGGACCTGGCCCGCATGCGGGCCCGCCGGCAGCAGCTGGAGGCCGGGGGAGGAGAAGCCGGAGAGGGCCGACGCCCCGGCGGGGGCGCGGACCGTGAGGCGCGCGAGACCCGGGAGAACCAGCACAATTTCTGGAAGATCAAGAACGGCATCGAGATGACCGGGATGCCCGCCTTCGGCGGCTCCCACTCCGACGAAGAGATCTGGGACATGGTAGCTTTCGTGAACCGGCTGCGCCGGGGCATGACCGCCGCCCAGTACGACTCCCTGGTGGCCACGACCCCCGCCGAGAGCGCCGAGGAGCACGAGCACGAGCATCCCAGGGACGGAGCGAACGGGGAGCCCTCGGGCGGCTGAGCCGCCCCGGATCGCGGGCCTCCCGGGCTCTTCCCGGGAGCCCGCTCAGGCCGGGGCCAGCGCCCGGCTCTCGACCTCCCGCGCGACGCGCTCCACGAAGTCCTCCACCGACATGACCTGCTGCTTCTTCTCGGCCCCGCGGGCCCGGACCGCGACGGTGCCGGCCTCCACCTCGCGGGCTCCCACCACCAGCAGGTAGGGGATCTTCTGCAGCTCGCCGTCCCGCACGCGGTAGCTGAGCGTGTCGGAGCGAGCGTCGATCTCGGCCCGGATCCCGGCCGCCTTGAGCGCCCGCACGACCTCGCCGGCCGCCTCCTCCTGATCCTCGGTGATCGGGATCACCCGCGCCTGGACGGGTGCCAGCCACGTCGGAAACGCCCCGCCGAAGTGCTCGATGAGCACGCCCGTGAACCGCTCCAGGGTCCCGAAGATGGCGCGGTGGATCATGACCGGCCGGTGCGGCGCGTTGTCCGGGCCGATGAACTCCAGCTCGAAGCGCTCGGGCAGGTTGAAGTCCAGCTGGATCGTGGCGCCCTGCCACTCGCGGCCGATGGCGTCGCGAAACTTGATGTCGATCTTGGGCCCGTAGAAGGCTCCGCCCCCCTCGTCGAGGCCGTAGTCGGCGCCCGCCCGCTCCAGCGCCTGCCGGAGGGCGGCTTCCGCCCGGTCCCAGACCTCGTCGGCGCCGATCCGGTTCTCGGGCCGGGTGGAGAGGTCGAAGCGGTACTCGAGACCCAGCGTGCCCATCACCGTGTCGACCAGGTCCAGGCAGGTGAAGATCTCGTCCTCCACCTGATCGGGCGTGCAGAACAGGTGCCCATCGTCCATGGTCAGCATGCGGACGCGCAGGAGCCCGTGCAGGGTGCCCGAGCGCTCGTACCGGTACACGTTGGCGATCTCCGACAGGCGGAGCGGCAGGTCCCGGTAGCTCCGCTGCCGCGAGGCGTAGATCAGGATGTGCCCCGGGCAGTTCATGGGCTTGACGCGGTAGGCCTCGCCCTCGCCCTCCCCCTGCATACGCGGGAACATGTTCTCGGCGTAGGTCTGCAGGTGACCGGAGCGCGCGAACAGCTTCTCGCTGGTCACGTGCGGCGTGAACACGAAGTCGTAGTCCTGAGCCGCCAGGAGGTCCTCGATCCAGCGGCGCAGGTGGAGCTGCACCGTAGCCCCCTTGGGATGCCAGAACACGAGCCCGGCCCCGGCGTCCTCCTCGATGCTGAACAGGTCGAGCTCCTGGCCCAGCTTGCGGTGGTCCCGCTTACGGGCCTCCTCGAGCCGGTGCAGGTGCTCCTCGAGCGCGGCTTCCGTATAGAAGGCCGTGCCGTAGATGCGCTGCAGCATGGGCCGGTGCTCGTCGCCTCTCCAGTAGGCACCGGCGGCCGACAGGAGCCGGAAGTGCCGCACCTCGCCCGTACGCGGCACGTGAGGTCCCCGGCACAGGTCCACAAACTCGCCGTCCCGGTAGATCGAGATCGTCTCGTCCTCGGGGATCTCCGCGAGCCGCTCGAGCTTGTAGGGATCCCCCTCGAACAGCGCGCGCGCCTCCTCGCGGCCGACCTCCTGCCGCTCCATGGCGAGGTCGGCCTCGACCACCTCCCGCATGGCGGCCTCGATGCGCTCGAGGTCCTCCGGGGTGAACGGCTCCGGGACGTCGAAGTCGTAGTAGAACCCTTCCTCGATGGGCGGACCGAACCCGATCCCGGCGTCCGGGTGGAGCTCCCGCACCGCCGAGGCCAGCACGTGGGCCGCCGTGTGCCGCAGGACGTACAGCGCGTCCGCGCTGTTGTCGTCCCGGGTGACGATGGAGACGCGAGCTCCGTCGGGCAGATCCCGACCCAGGTCCCGGAGCTCGCCATCGGCCTTCGCCGCCACCGCGTCGCGGGCCAGGCCCGGCCCGATCGAGGCGGCCAGGTCCGCGGCCGTGGAACCGGCAGGAAGCTCCTTCGTGGAGCCGTCGGGGAGGGTGATCGTGATCGTCTGGTCGCTCATCGCATACCCGTCGATGATCCGTGATGTGAGTCGGCCCGGGCGTCGGCGACGCCCGGGCCGGAGAACCTAGGCCCGCCGACGGCCCGCCGAAAGCGGCGGGCCGTCCGCGGATCAGGGCTTCTTCAGGATGCCGTAGCGAACCACGGCCCCCTGCGCGTTGGTCACCACCCACACCTTGGCGCCGACCTGGTCTGCCAGCCCGCTCGAAACGGAGTTCAGGGGCACGTCCTGCCCGCCCTCGGTTCGCAGGAAGAAGTCCCCGGCGTCCGAGCGGCGCAGGTAGCCTACCGTGGGCGTGTCGCCGTCCACGGACAGGACGGTGTAGCCGGAGGCCCGCAGGTCAGGCCCCATGGCCTGGCCGCGGGAGGCGGAGTCGATGACGCCCACGACCCGGACGCGGGCACCGACCAGGCGGCTGATCTCGCTCTCGTACGGACCGACGATCCGCACCGTGCCGGACGAGTCCTCCACGATCGTGCGCACGAACGGCGTGTTACCCACCTGGCGCACGCTGCCGCTCACCGTGTCGGCTGCCGTGCTGTCGGCCGAGCCGGACTCCACGCGCACGTGGCGCGCGCAGGCCAGCGGCCCCCCGGTCGCGAGGAGTAGCACGAGCGCCGTCCGAGCCGTCCTGTTCATGCGCGCCTCCTGTCGCCGAGTGAGGGAGTGGCCACACGCCCCGAGCCGTCCGGCGCTCGGCCGCCCATCAGGTCTACTGGGTTCGCACCACCGTGACCTGGGCCGCCGCCGAGCCGGGCAAGGCCCCGCCCGTGGGGTCGGTGAGCCGCAGCTCGAAGATGGGGACCGAGCTGGCGGCGCTGAACTCGAAGTACTTCTCCGCGCTCCCCTTCACGTCGAACGAGACGGTGTCGGCCACGAACCCGCGGCTCGTCACCGCGAGCGGATAGGGCTGCTGGAACTCCGGGTTCTGTCCCGTGCCGCTGTTGTTGTGCAGACCCAGATACAGGTCCCGCAGGTCCCAGGTCGGCAGGTCCTGCTGGCTGGACGCGAGCGACACCCCGATGTCGTCCACGTCCGGCATGATCGAGAAGTCGGCCAGCAGCTCCGGCCAGGTCACCTGCTGGCCCGTCATGTCCGCGATCGCGCCGATGACGTCGTCGATGCCCGCCTGGTGCGCCGATCCGCCGCTGGCAAGCCGCTGGAAGAGGGCCTGCTCGTCGCTCCCCGGGATCGCGCCGCTGCCGGACGGCCCGAAGTGATCCCCGAGCCAGCGCAGGAACACCCAGGCGAAGCCCCGCATCTCCAGCGAGGGGATGCCGCCCGGGTCCTTGTCCGTGACCACGGTCTGCGTGCCCGACGGGTTCATGAAGTAGCGGGCCAGCCGGCCGAAGTCGTCCAGGAAGAAGGTATTGAACACGTCCGTCTGGGTCTCGGTGGTCCCGATGGGCGCCGGGGCGCTGCCGGTCACGTCGCTGAAGGTGAGGTTGTTCCGCACGCCGTGCCCGCCGGCCGCCAGCCCCACGATCTCCTCGGCCACGTGGGACAGTCCCTCGTCCAGCCACACGTCGTTGAGGTCGTTGAAGGTGCCGTCGGACTTGATGATCCGGTCCTCGGCCCCCAGCAGATGCTGGAACTCGTGCGAGCTCACGCTGCGGGCGTTCTCCTTGGCCCGAGTGATCGACACCGCGTCGCTGAAGTCACCGTTGGGATCCGGCGCCAGCAGGTACAGCATCTCGGCCTCGTTGCTGGTCGGGCAGGTGCCCGCCGTCTGCGACCCGGCCGTCGAGCTCGCGTCGCGTCGCGCGAGGTCCGTGGGGATGAAGAAGCCGCCGATGAAGGTCTGGGAGCCCTTGGAGGTGAGCGCGTTCACCTCCCTGGTGAACAGCACGATCACGTGCCCATTGTTGTCGATGTCACCCGGCCCGCCGAAGTAGGCGCTGTCGATGGCGAAGATGTAGTTGTCGAACTCGTCGGCGAGCTGCTGGTAGTCGGTGACCGAGAAGTCGGCGGTGTTGCCCGTGTCGGCCACGAAGACGGCCCGCTGGCCGACCTTTTCGACCACCGCCGTGATCCGGCTGTCCTTCGTGGTGTCACAGGTGATGCTGAGGTCGGTCTTCTGCACCGGGTAGTTGAAGTGCAGCGTGTCCCCCAACGCGGGGGCTGTGGCGGCGCGGAGAGCGAAGGCCGGTCCCCTGCCCCCGGCGCCGGGTCGCGCCGGCTGCAGTGGATGGCTGCGCAGGTAGGCCCGGATGTTGAGCCGCAGCCTGAGCTCCATCACATCGCGCTGCGCCCAGCGTTGGGCGAGATCGGACGAAAGGCGTGGCGTCGCCGCGTACCGCGGACGAACGTCCGCCGAGCCCGAGCCCGAGGCCGAGGTGACCAGCTTCATGGAGGTGGAGGCCGTGGTCTGGGACGCGCTCTGCACGGCGAGCCGGTACTCCCGGGCCCCGCTGGCCGCCGGGAACTGCAGCTTGAGGATTTTGCCGTCCGCCGTCACCGTCTGACCCTGTCCGAGGGCCAGATCGAGGTTGACGGCGGTGCTGTCGCCCGCCGGTGGGGGAGCCGTCGTGCCGCCGCCGCAGCCGACCAGGAGGGCCGCGAAGCCCACGAAGATCGCCGCACGCGCGGGAGCCCGCCCAGGGCTCCCCGTGCCCATCGTCCGCTTGCTTGCCATGGCTCCCCTTTCCCGGTCGCGGGTCCCGGCCTCTGGTCGAAGACGAAGTCCGAGCGGCCTCCGTCACCCGTCCCACCAACGGCTTGGCTACCTCCATTGGGCAACGAAAGGTCCCCCTGAAGGCGTTCCTCGATTCCCGAAACGCGGAGAGCCCGGCACGAGGCCGGGCTCTCCACATTCCAGCGACGGGCCAGCCACACGGGCATCGGGCCCGGCAGCCACCCCGGACGGGCGGGTTCTAGTACATGCCTCCCATGCCGCCCATGCCGCCTCCGGCACCCCCCATGTCTTCATCGCTCTTCTCCTCGGGATGCTCCGTGACCACGCACTCGGTGGTCAGCAGGAGACCCGCGATCGAAGACGCGTTCTGCAGGGCGGTCCGCGTCACCATGGTGGGGTCGATCACGCCGGCCGCCACCAGGTCCTCGTAGGTGTCGGTCGCGGCGTTGTAACCCCAGTTGAGCTCGTTCTTCTCGCGGACGCGCTCGACGATGATCGAGCCCTCCGCACCCGCGTTGTGGGCGATCTGGCGAATGGGCTCCTCCAGGGAGCGGCGGATGATGCTCACGCCGATCGCCTCGTCGGAATCCTTCTTGACCCCCACGGAGCGCAGGTCGTCGAGCGCGGACTGGCACCACAGGAGCGCCACGCCGCCACCCGGGACGATGCCCTCCTCCACCGCCGCACGCGTGGCGTGCAGGGCGTCCTCCACGCGGGCCTTCTTCTCCTTCATCTCGGTCTCGGTGGCCGCCCCGACGTTGATGACCGCCACGCCGCCGGCCAGCTTGGCCAGCCGCTCCTGCAGCTTCTCACTGTCGTAGTCGGAGGTGGACTTCTCGATGGCCACCTTGATCTCGTTGATGCGGCCCTTGATGTCGTCTTCCTCGCCGGCCCCATCGACGAGCGTCGTCGTGTCCTTGTCGATCACGACGCGCTTGGCCTCGCCCAGGTCGCTGACGACCACGTTCTCGAGCTTGAAGCCGAGCTCCTCGCTGATCACCTGGCCGCCCGTCAGGGTGGCGATGTCCTGGAGCATCTGCTTGCGGCGATCACCGAAGCCGGGCGCCTTGACCGCACACACCTTGAGCGTCTGGCGCAGCTTGTTGACCACGAGGGTGGCCAGCGCCTCGCCCTCGACGTCCTCGGCCACGATCAGGAGGGGACGACCCATCTGGGCCACCTTCTCCAGGATCGGAAGGAGGTCCTTCATCGAGGACACCTTCTTGTCGTGGATGAGGATCAGGGGCTCCTCGAGCACGGCCTCCATCTTCTCCGAGTCCGTCACGAAGTAGGGCGAGAGGTAGCCGCGGTCGAACTGCATCCCCTCGACCGTCTCCAGCGTGGTCTCGAGACCCTTGGCCTCCTCGACCGTGATCACGCCGTCCTTGCCGACCTTCTCCATCGCGTCGGCGATCAGGTTGCCGATCTCCCGGTCGTTGTTGGCCGAGATCGAGGCGACCTGGGCGATCTCCTTCTTGCCCGTCGTCTCGATCGAGGCCTCGTGGAGGTTCTCGACCACCTTCTGCACGGCCGAGTCGATGCCGCGCTTGAGGGCCATCGGGTTCACGCCCGCCGTGACGCTCTTGAGACCCTCGCGGAAGATCGCCTGGGCCAGGACCGTGGCGGTCGTCGTGCCGTCACCGGCCGTATCGGAGGTCTTGGTGGCTACCTCCTTGACCATCTTGGCGCCCAGGTTTTCGACGGGGTCCTGGAGATCGATCTCCTTGGCGACCGTGACGCCGTCCTTGGTGATCGTGGGGCTGCCAAACTTCTTCTCGAGGACGACGTTCCGGCCCTTGGGGCCGAGCGTCACCTTCACCGCACGGGCCAGCTTGTCCACGCCGCTCTTGAGGCGCTGCCGTGCGCTGGTATCGAATTCAAGGTCCTTCGCCATGGTGCTTGTCTCCTGTCCTGTGTCGAGATTCGCCCGTTCGACCGGCGGCCCGGCGCGGCGGAGAGACGCTCCGCCCGGCGGCCCGCCGGGTACGTCGCTTCGGTCGCCTAGTTCTCGAGCACGGCGAGGACGTCGCTCTCGCGAACGATGAGGACGTCGTGCCCGTCCAGCGTGACCTCGGTGCCGGAATACTTCCCGTACAGCACCCGGTCGCCGACCTGGAGCTCGACCTCGATCCTCTCGCCCTCGTCGGTCAGACGACCGGGGCCCACGGCGACCACCTTGCCCTGCTGCGGCTTCTCCTTGGCCGTGTCCGGAATGTAGAGCCCGCCGCGCATCTCCTCGGTCTCCTCGAGGGGCTCCACCACGACACGGTCGGCCAGCGGTCGCACGCTCACCGTCGTCTTGGCCTTCGATGCGGTTGCCATCTCCCGGGTCCTCCTTACCTGTTCGCTGAAGTCATCCTCTCGTCCCTTGCTAGCACTCCTTCTCGATGAGTGCTAAAGAGACGGTCTGAAAAAACGGGAACCGGGCCCGGACGGGCTCTCGATCCCACACGGATTGGTTGGTGCACTATGCATGCCAGCCGAAACGCCCCGCAGCGGGCCCCATCCGGCCCCCCCGGGGCTGCCAGCCTGACGCTATCCTGTCACAATGACGCGCGCCGGCGGCCGCCGCGACCGATTCCGCCCTGAAACCGGGGGCGACCCGGGCTCGTAGGGAGGTGTGCGGGCCGGAGGATCCGGCACGCCACTTGAGAGGATGGATCGAGCACTGGAACCCGTGGTGCCGCGACGCGGCGCCGGAGCGGGACGAGGAGGAATCGATGATCCGTGCGCTGCTGATGCTGTTCGTGGTGGGAGTCGTGGGCATGGTGGCCGTGGGGCTGCTGCTCGGGATCCTCCTGCCCCTGGCCCTGGTGGCGATCAAGGTCGCCCTGGTGCTCCTGGTCGGGTACTTCATCCTGCGGCTGGTACGGCCGGACCTGGCGGAGAAGTACCGCTCGCGCCTGCAGAACGGGAGCTGATGCGGGCCGCGCCTCAGGGCGCCGCCAGCTCCCGGTCCGCCAGGGCCAGCCCGATCAGGGTGAGGTGGGGCTCGATCCGCTGCACGCTTCGGCAGTGGGGGGCGAGTAGCCCCACCAGCCCGCCGGTCGCGACGACCAGGGGGTCCTCGGGCCCCCACTCCTCCAGGATGCGCCGTACCAGCCCGTCGATCCCGTCCACGATCGAGTAGAACACGCCCGAGCTCAGGCAGGCCTCCGTGCGGCGGCCGATGACGACGGGAGGAGCGGCGATCTCCACCTGGGGAAGCCTGGACGCCGCTTCCGTGAGCCACTCGAGGCCGGCGCGCGGACCCGGCGCGATGACCCCGCCAAGGAAGACCCCACCGGCCGTGATGCAGTCGAACGTCGTCGCCGTGCCCAGGTCCACGATCACCGTGTCACGACCATACAGACGCGCGGCCGCCAGCGTGTTCACGATCCGATCGGCGCCCACGCCCGCCGGGTCGTCCACGTCGAGACGAATGGGCAGGCTGGTGCGCGCGTCCACGGCGACCAGCGACAGGCCCAGAGACTCGCACGCCCGCTTCCAGACCCTGTCCATCACGGGCACCACGCAGGCCATGACCCCGCGGCACAGGGGCCCGTCGGAGGGCGACAGGGATCGATCCAGGAACCCCTGCAGGACGAAGGCATGCTCATCGGCCGTGCGGCGCCGGTCGGTGGCGAGCCGCCAGGCGTGCACCGGCCGGAGCTCGGCTCCAGCCTCGTTCGGCTCCGCGGCCGGGTCCAGCTCGTGGAACAGACCGAGCACGGTCTCGGTGTTCCCGACGTCGACGGTCAGGATCACGACTCGGCCTCCACGCTCACCCGCGTCAGGCGCCGCAGGGCGCCTCGGTCGGGACGGAACAGGATCGCGCCGTCCGGCGCGATCCCCACGCACGTCCCGGCGAGCCTCTCGCCGCCGTCCAGGGGCGTGACTCCGACGCGGCGGTCGCGGAGCCAGTCGAAGCGATCCGCCAGCGACAGCAGGGTGGCATCGAGCCGCTCCGGGGCCCGCGGCACGAACGCCTCCAGTCCCGCGATCACCACGTCGGCGGTCTCCTCGAGCGGCACGTCCCTGTCGAGGACCGTCTCGAGCGACGTGGCGCGGTTCCGGAGGCCACGCGGGGCTCCACCCTTGAGCGGCGCCACGTTGACCCCCGTGCCGATCACCAGGAAACGGATCCCCTCATCGCCCCACACGGCCTCGCTGAGGATGCCGCCGACCTTGCGATCGTCGGCCATGAGGTCGTTGGGCCACTTGAGCGCGGGCCTCAGACCCTCGAATCGGCGCTCCAGCTCCCGTACGATCCCCAGTCCGGCCAGCAGCGGCAGGAGCTCGGGATTCTCCACGCGGCCCGGACGGAACACCATGCTGAGGTAGAGCCCGCCGGCCGGCGAGTGCCACGAGCGCCCCGCCCGGCCCCGTCCTCCCTTCTGCTCCCGCGCCAGGACGATCGTGCCCGCGGGCGCGCCTCCGTCGGCGAGCTCCCGGGCCAGGTCGTTGGTCGAGTCCACCGCACCATACAGGTGGACGTCCTCGCGGTCCCAGCGTTTCCGGAGCTCCGCGGCCGACAGACCGGCCCACGTCTTCGCCTTCCTTGTCGTCATCCGGCCTCCACCAGCAGAGACAGATCGAGGGCGGGCGCGGAGTGGGTGAGAGCCCCGACCGAGACCAGGTCCACGCCGGTCTCCGCCACCGCCCGCACCGTGGCGAGGTCGACCCCTCCGGATGCCTCGAGGAGGGGCCGTGGGGCGGGGCGCCGCCGGACCCGCTCCACCGCGCTCCGCAGCCATGAGGGGTCCATGTTGTCCAGCAGGATCCGGTCCGGCGCTCCCGGGAGGACCTCCTCGAGCTCTTCGAGCGAGGTGACCTCGATCTCCACCTGGAGGCCTTCGCGTCCGGCCGGAGCGCGAACGCGTTCCAGGGCCTCCCCGATTCCGCCGGCCGCCCGGATGTGGTTCTCCTTGATGAGCACCATGTCGTACAGGCCCAGGCGGTGGTTCACGGCCCCACCCGCCGCCGTGGCGGCCTTCTCCAGGATCCTCCAGCCCGGGGTGGTCTTGCGGGTGTCCGTCACCCTGCATCCGGTACCGCGGACCGCCTCCACGAACCGGGCGGTCAGCGTGGCGATCCCTGACAGGCGGGCGAGGAAGTTGAGGGCCGTACGCTCGGCCGTGAGCACGCCCCCGAGTGGACCGCTCACGGTCATCACCGACTCGTTCGCGCCGACCGCCTGCCCATCCTCACGCTCCCAGCGCAGCTCCAGGGCCGGCTCCACCGCGAGGAAGGCCGCCCCGGCGACCCGCGTGCCCGCCACGACGCCGGGCTCCCGGGCCACGATGCGGGCCCGACCCCGAAGATGTTCCGGGACCGTCCATGCCGTGGTGCGATCCCCGTCGCCGATGTCCTCCGCGAGCGCGGCGGCCACCAGGTCGTCGGGGCCGAGCGGCCCGCGCGGCGCGTCCGTCACCCCGCCTCTCCGCGCCCGGGCTCCGCCCCGGTTTCCGCCGCGGGCTCCCGCGTCCCGTTCCCGCCCGGCTCGCCGGGGTAGGTCCCCCGGGTCCGGCCCCCGCCGCCGGCCATGACCTCCGCGTAGAAGGCTTCGTACAGGGGCACGATGCGGTCCGCCGCGAAACGGCCCGCCGCCCGCTCCCGCGCGGCGTTCGAGGTCCGGATCCACAGGTCGCCGTCCTCGAGAACGCGGATCCCGCTCGCGGCCATGGCATCCACGGCACCCACCGGATGGAGCCATCCCGTGACGCCATCCTCGAGCACCTCGTCGAGGCCGCTCCCGGCCGAGCCCACGACGGGGACGCCGCTCGCCTGCGCCTCCAGCGCCACGAGCCCGAACGACTCCTCCTCGCTGGGCAGGAGGAAGAGATCGGCGCAGGAGAGGAGCTCGGCCACCGACTCCAGCTTGCCCAGGAACATCGTCCGGTCGGTCACGCCCTCGTGCTCGGCCACCTGGACGGCGGTGGCGCGTTCCGGACCGTCTCCGATGAGCACGAGACGGGACGGAACCCTGGCCTGGATGCGCGCGAACACCCGGACCACGTCGTCCACCCGTTTCACCTTGCGGAAGTTGGAGATGTGCATCACCAGCCGCTCTCCGGCACGCACCAGGTCACCCCGGTGACAGGGGGTGTTCTCACGATCGTAACGGGACGGGTCGATGAAGTTCGGGACGACCTGGATGCGGCGGCCGTCGCAGCCGAAGGCGTCCAGCGTGCGCCGCTTGAGGTGCTCGGACACGGCCGTCAGGCCGTCGGAGCGCTCGATCGAGAACCGGGTGATCGGCTCGAACGAAGGGTCCTGGCCCACGAGCGTGATGTCGGTTCCGTGAAGCGTCGTGATGATCTTCACGTCCCGCCCGTCCGCCCGGAGCATCTCGCGCGCGACCCAGGCGCTGGTGGCGTGCGGTACGGCGTAGTGGACGTGCAGGAGATCGAGGGCATGGTCGAGCGTGACCCGGTGCAGGGCCACGGCCAGCGCCAGGGAGTACGGAGGGTACTCGAACAGCGGGTAGGGCATCATCTCCACCTCGTGGAAGAAGACGCCCGGGCGAAAGCTGGTCAGCCGGAAGGGCTGCGCATAGGAGACGAAGTGCACCTCGTGCCCCCGACGCGCGAGCTCGAGACCGAGCTCGGTAGCCACCGCCCCCGATCCCCCGTACGTCGGATAACAGGTGATACCGACCTTCATCCGTCCTCCCACCGACCCTTCGATCCCGCTCGTGCCGCGCCCCGAGGCGGGCGCCGCAACCTCGCATGGCGTGCAACTTCGCCCGCCGGCCCCCGGTCGTCCAGCCGTCGGCGCGCCGCGGCCTCGCGTCCCGAGCCGGTGCTCGCCCGGTGGGCCCGGCCGGCGTCCCGTCGCGGCGCGGCTTGCCCTCCGCGACGCGAATCGCCATCGTTTTTCACGAAATTCGCGGCCTCGTCGGCTCCTGGATGGGAGGCCGCTTCCAGCCGGCGGCCTCCCCGGGCGGCCGGCCCATACGCCGGAGCGAGCGTCATGTCCCGATACCGCGTCCCAACCGCCCTTCCCACCCTCCTCCTGCTCGGGCTCCTCCTCGCTCCGACCACGCCCTCCCTCGCCCAGGTGCCGGGGGGCCGGCCGGGAGAGCAGCTGTCGCGCTTCAGGGCGGGCCTGGCACGGGTGCGGGCCGAGGCGATGGTCACCATCTCGCGCCAACTGGCCCGGTGGCAGGACGACTGGACCAACGACGACGCCGGCGCCCTGGCCGGGCAGTACGCGGACAGCGCCCACATCCAGCTCGTTCCGGGCGGTCCGATGATCGAGGGAAGGAAGGCGATCGAGGCGACGTACCAGGACATGCTCGCGCAGGTGGGCTCGATGAGCCTGCAGATCCGGGACTTCGACGCGGGAGAGAACCTGGCTTTCGTGCTCGGCGACTATCGCTACGACGATGCCGGCGGACGCACCGAGCGCGGCACCTTCGTGATGTCTCTGCGTCGGCTGAGCCACGACCGGTGGCGCATCCACTCGCAGATGTTCGCGCCGGCCACCCGCGACACGGCCGCCGACGGAGGCTAGGACCCGCCGCGCGCGTCCGCCGCCGCACGCCAGTCCGCCGCCACCCGGGCCACCAGCTCTCCGGTCGGCCGCCCGGCATCCAGCCGCACGGCGCCCCCGGGGAGCTGGTGCCGGAACCAGGTCCGCTGCCGCCGCGCGTACTGCCACGTCAGCGTCGTCACGGCCTCGATCACCTCCGCGGCGTCGCACTCCCCGCGCACCAGCCGCGCGACCTCCGGGTAGCCGAGCGCGCTGAGGGCCGGGTCCCCCTCCCTGGCTCCGGCGTCCAGGAGCCGTCGGACCTCCGCGGGCCAGCCGCCCTCGACCAGCCGCCGCGTGCGCGCCCGGATCCTCTCCCGGAGCATCGCCGGAGGAAGCTCGAGCGCGAACACCAGGAGGGGCAGCGGAGGGGCCTCCGGGTCGCCGTGCGCCTGCCACCAGGTGACCGGTCGACCGGCGAGGAGGGCCAGCTCGAGGGTGCGGGCGCAGCGCTGCGGGTCGAGGGCGTCCAGCGTGCGGGACAGATCCGGGTCGAGCCGGGCGGTCCAGCGCTGCAGCTCACCCGGGGAGCGGGCTTCCAGCCACCCGCGCAGGGACTCGCGCCGACCGGCGTCCATGGGCGGCTCGCGGAACACCGGGTCGGTGAGCGCGGCCAGGAAGAAGCCGGTCCCGCCCGCCAGGATCGGCACGCGTCCCCGAGCCCGGATCCCCTCGATCCACCCGCGCGCCAGCCGCGAGAAGCGGCCGGCGGAGTAGCGCTCGCCCGGATCCAGGAAGGCGACCCCGTGATGGGGCACCGCCTCCCGCTGCGCCGGAATGGGCGCCGCCGTCCCCACCTCGAGGCCGCGGTACGCCTGGCGGCTGTCCACGGAGACCACCTCGCCACCGAGCGCCTCCGCCACGGCCACCGCGAGCTCGCTCTTGCCGGTCGCCGTGGGGCCGACGAGGGCGAGCCCGACCGGTAAGGCGCCGCCGGTGCGCGCGCGGCTCGGCACGTCCCTCACGTTCGACCGAAGCGGCGCTCGAGCTCCTCCAGGGTGAGCCGCAGGATCGTCGGCCGCCCGTGCACGTCGTGGCCCGGGAGCTCGGTGGCGAACAGGCGGTCGACGAGCTCGGCCATCTCGTCGAAGTCCAGGGGCTGGCCCGCCTTGATCGCCCCCTTGCACGCCAGGCTCTTGGCGATGCGCTCGTGCTGGTTGCGGGCCGAGTCCACCAGAGGCGAGCCGTGGGTGAGCTCGTCGATCATGGCCCGGAAGCACCCCTCCGCATCGAAGCCGGGATGGGGCTGAGGTCCGGCGTGGATGATCACGGTCCGGTCGCCGAACGGCTCGATCTCGAAACCAGTCTGTCGGAGCAGGCCGGCCAGCTCCTCGACGGCCGCGTACTCATCGGGTCCGAGCCGCAGGGTCACCGGAAACAGCAGCCGCTGCGAGGCCCCCTTGCCCTGTTCGAAGCGGCGCATGATCTCCTCGAACAGGACCCGTTCGTGGGCGGAGTGCTGGTCGATGAGGAGGAGGCCATCTCGCACCGAGGCCAGGATGTAGCGGTCGTGGAGCTGCCACAGCAGGGGGCGTCGCCGCAGGGCGGGCACACCGGACACGTCCTGCGCGGAGAGGGTCCGATCCTCGCCGGACTCCGCGCCTCCCGGCACGAACAGGGCGAGCTGCGAGGGGGCCGGTCGGGCGTCCGCCGGCCCATCCACGGTGGGCTCCTCGCCGGCGCCGGCGCCGGGTTCCCGCTCCCGGACGACGGAGGGAGCGCCCTCGCGCACCGGCGCCGCGGTCGCGGTCGTCCCGACGCCGCCCGGCCTGGCCGGCGCGGCGCTCTCGAGGCCACCCAGCCCCGCCCGCACCGCGGACCGCACGGCCGCCTCCACGGCGGGTCGGTCCCGGAAGCGCACCTCCGCCTTGGCCGGGTGGACGTTGACGTCCACGTCCCGCGGCTCGACGCTCAGGTAGAGGAGAAAGGCCGGGCGGACCTGTCCCGGCACGGTCGTCCGATAGGCCTCGTCGACCATCCGGTGGAGGGCCGCCGAGCGGAACGGACGCCCGTTCACGAACAGGTAGCGGCGGCTGGTCCCCCGCCCCGCCGCCTCCGGACGCTGGATCAGCCCCCCGACCCGGATCCCGCCCGTCGAGCGGTCGACCTCGAGGAACTCCCCCGCCGCTTCTTCTCCCCACAGGTCGGCCGCGCGCGCCCGCAGGCTCCCGGCGGACGGCAGATCCAGGAGCAACCGGCCGTTGGACTCGAGCCGGAAGGCCACCGGCAGGTTGGCCAGCGCCAGCAGCACGACGGCCTCGCTGCACGCTCGCGTCTCGGCCGAGGCCGACTTCAGGAACTTGGCGCGGGCCGGCAGGTCCCCGAACAGGGCCCGCACCGTGACCGTCGTGCCCGCGCGCCGGGCCACATCGTCCACCGACCCGATCCGCCCGTTCCGTACCCGGATCCGGGTGCCGGCTCCGCCCCCGGCGGCCGCCGTCTCCAGCTCGAACCGGCTCACCGCCGCGATGGAGGGAAGCGCCTCGCCCCGGAAGCCGAACGAGGAGACACGGTGCAGGTCCTCGGCCTCGCGGATCTTGCTGGTGGCGTGGCGGTCCAGGGCGAGGAGGGCGTCCTCCCGCCCCATGCCGCTCCCGTCGTCGGCCACCCGGATCTCCGTCTTGCCGCCGCCGCGCAGGGACACCTCGATCCGCCCGCTGCCCGCGTCGAGCGCGTTCTCGACCAGCTCCTTGACCACCGAGGCGGGACGCTCGACCACCTCGCCGGCGGCGATCTGGTTGGCGACCCGGTCGGGAAGGATGTGGATGCGGCGCGTCATGCGGAAAGGGACCTTCGCTGTTCGGGTCGGGGGATGGATCCTGCCGGGTCAGGGGCGGACCCGTCGCACCCGCGCCGACCGGCGGCGCCGAAGCTACTTCCGGAGCCCGTTCGCCTCAACCGGACGTACCCCTCACCGGCCGCCTCCGCCGATCGGCGCCTCAGGCCAGGAAGTACCGGAGCACCTCGAACAGGCCCACCGCCAGGGCTCCAGCGACCGGGAGCGTCACGATCCACGAGTTCACGATCCGTACGACCATCCGCAGGTTGATCGCCGCCAGCCCCCGGGCCAGCCCCACCCCGATCACCGCTCCCACGAGCGTGTGCGTCGTCGAGACTGGAAGGCCCATGCGCGAGGCGACGAGCACGGTGGTGGCGGCTCCGAACTCGGCGCTGAAGCCGCGGGTGGGCGTGAGCTCGGTAATCGCACCGCCCACCGTGGCGATGACCTTGTAGCCCCAGGTGGCCAGGCCCACCACGATCCCGATCCCGCCCACGACCAGAATCCACTCGGGCACCGGGACGTTCGGGGGCAACGACCCGAGGGAGTGGATCTGTACGACGGCGGCCGCCGGGCCCACGGCGTTGGCCACGTCGTTGGCCCCGTGCGCGAACGCTACGTAGCAGGCCGTGATGACCTGGAGCCGGCCGAACACCCGCTCCACGTAGGCGAAGGGCCGTTCCGGCTCCTGCCATCCCCGCTCGATGAGGGCTTTCGCCATCAGGAAGGCGAGGCCCGCCAGGACCGCCGCCACACCCACGACCGACCACCACGGGGGCGAGGTGATGATGTGGCCCAGGACCTTGTAGATGAAGCTCAGGACCAGCAGGAACACCACCGCACCGACCAGGTGCGGGCCCAGCCTGCGGGTCGCGCCCACGGGATCCTCCTGCCTGAGGATCCCGTAGGAGACGAACATGAACATCCCCGCCGCGACCATGGCGCCCAGCACCGGGGAGAGGACCCAGCTGGCCGAGACCTTGGCGACCACGCCCCAGCGCACCGAGTGACTCCCCACCGAGACCAGCGCGAACCCGACCAGGGCGCCCACGATCGAGTGGGTCGTCGACACCGGGAGCCCCAGGCTCGTGGCCAGCTGCAACCACAGGCCCGCCGCCAGGAGTGCGGAGACCATACCGAGCAGGAGGATGCGCGGTCCCTCGGAGCCAAGGATGGGGCTGTCGGTGGCGAACGCCGACGTGTCCAGGATGCCGGTGCGGATGGTCTCGGTCACGTGGGTCCCGACCAGCGAGGCACCGGCGAACTCGAAGATCCCGGCCAGCACCACGGCCGCGGTCAGGCTCAACGCCCCCGAGCCCACCGAGGTCCCCATGGCGTTGGCCACGTCGTTGGCCCCGATATTCCACGCCATGTAGGCGGCCGAGACCAGCCCGATCACCAGGGCCAGGGTCGAAGTGCTCACGCGCCCCTCACCGGCGGTGGACCATCATGCGGAGGAGGTCCCCCGTGTTCTCCGCGTGGTTGGCGATCCGGCCCAGGACGTTCAGCGTCCGCATCCACAGGAAGACGGACACGGGGTCCAGACCGTCTGCCTCGTCCAGGAGCGCCCGCGTCACCGTCCGCTGCCGCTTGTCGGCCTCCCACTCCTGCTGGTTCACCTCGGCCACCATCTCCAGCACCCGGTCCACCTCGGGCCCGCCGAAGGACGCCTCGAACAGGTCCACCAGCTCCGAGCCGGCCTGGACGAGGAGCTCGCTCGTCCTGATGACCTGGTCGGCGAAGTCCCGGATCATGGGCTTGAGGGTCTCGGGCGTCGGCCGAGGCCGGAAGGTGAGCATGACCGCCAGGTCCTCGGTGGCGTCCGCGATGGCGTCCTGCTCCTTCAGGTAGGAGAGCAGGTCTCCGCGGTCCACGGGGAGGAAGAGGAACTTGGGCAGGTGGTCGCGGATCTCGTTCTTCTGGATGTCCGCCTTGTGCTCCCGACGGGAGATCTCCTCGTACAGATCCTCGCAGCGGGCCCAGTCCTCGTCGAGGTAAGCGTCCAGCACCGGACGTACGAGCTCGACGGTCTCGTGGACCCGTTTGGTGTGCTCGACCAGGGGACCGAACGGCGAAGTTCCGAACAGCTGGTGGATCGTGCGCATGACGTCACCTCCTCTCGGCGGTCCGGAGGCCCGACGCGGCTACCGACTCAGCCCGACAGCTCCCGAAGTCCGTAGAACGTTCGCGCGGCGGCGCGCGTGGAGGCCGCCACCTGGTCGGCTCCCTCCCCTCGCAGCCGGGCCACGGCGCGGCAGGTGTGCACCAGAAAGGCCGGCTCGTTCCGGTGGCCCCGCTCCGGCACGGGGGCCAGGTAGGGGCTATCGGTCTCGATGAGGAGCCGGTCGCCCGGCACCCGGGCCACCCGCTCCGCCCCCTCGAAGCTCCGGAAAGTGACGATGCCGGAGAAGGAAACGTACCAGCCCGCCTCGAGGGCCGCGTCCAGGAGGGCGTCGCCCCCCGTAAAGCAGTGGAGGACGCCGGCCAGGTCACGGCCCAGGTCCCGGAGCAGCGCAGCCGTGTCCTCGTCCGCCTCCCGGCTGTGCACCACCACCGGGAGGCCGCACCGGCCGGCCAGCTCCACCTGGGCGCGGAAGGCGGTCCGCTGCGCATCGCGGGACGCGTGGTCGTAGTGGTAGTCGAGGCCGGTCTCGCCGATGGCGACCACCTCGGGCCGGCCGGCCAGCCGGTCCAGGTCGGCGAGGACGTCGTCGCCGAACCGGTCGGCCTCGTGGGGGTGCAGCCCGACGGTGGCCCGGATCCCCGAATGAGACTCCGCGATCCCGCAGGCCTCGGCCGCGTCCTCGGGCGTGGTCCCGACCGTGACCATCTCCTCGACGCCGGCGGACCGCGCCGAAGCGAGGACGGCCTCCAGCTCGGCGAGGAGTCGCTCGTCCGTGAGGTGGAGGTGCGAGTCGAAGAGGCGCGCCGGCGTCACCCTGCTACGCGCTCGCCTCCCGGCGGCGGTACCAGTTCTCGATCTCGAGGAGCACCGGGGAGGCCACGAAGATTGAGGAGAAGGTCCCGATGCCGATCCCGAGGATGAGGACGAGCGCGAAGGGCCGGATCACGTCGCCCCCGAAGATGAACAGCGCGATCAGGGTGGCCAGCGTGGTGCCGCTGGTGAGGATCGTGCGCGGCAGCGTCTCGTTGATGCTCCGGTTCAGCGTCTGGACGTAATCTTCCTTGCGCTTCCCCTTGAAATTCTCGCGCATGCGGTCGAACACGATGATCGTGTCGTTCAGCGAGTAGCCCACGATGGTGAGCACGGCCGCCACCGTGGCCAGCGTGATGTCCACGTTGAAGGCCGAGATGAAGCCGAAGGTGATGATGATGTCGTGGGCGGTCGCGACGACCGCCGCCACGCCGAAGCGCCACTCGAACCGGAACGCCAGGTAGATCAGGGTCAGCCCGAAGGCGATGAGGATCGCCTCGAGCGCCTTGCGCTGCAGCTCGTTGCCCACCTTGGGCCCCACCGCCTCGGTACGGACCACCTGGTAGTCCTTCCCGAACGTGCCCGTCAAAGCGTTGCGCAGGTCCTCGCCCACATCCTTCTGCGAGGTCGCCTGGAAGCTGGGCAGGCGGATGACGTACTCGTTGCTGGTCCCGAACTGCTGGATCTGGGCCTCGCCACCGCCCAGCCCGGAGATGGCGCCACGCACGGCCCCCACGCTGGTGGCCGAGTCGAAGCGGACCTGCATGAGCGTGCCGCCCGTGAAGTCCACCCCGTAGTGGAGCCCGTGGTGGACGAACAGGAAGAAGCCTCCCATCAGGATCAGGGCGGCGGAGAAGATGTACGCCCGCCGCCGGATTCCGAGGAAGTCGTAGTGCGCGTTCTTGAACAGTCTCATGGCGTCCCGGCTGTGACCTGTCCTGTGTTCCGCCTAGATGCTGACCGGCTCGCCGGTCTTGTGGCGCTCGAGGTAGATCATGAAGAAGGTGCGCGTGACGAACACGGCCGTGAAGAACGACGCCACGATCCCGATCGACAGCGTGACCGCGAAGCCCTGCACGGGACCGGTTCCGAATTGGAACAGGATGACGGCCGTGATCAGGGTGGTCAGGTTCGAGTCCACGATGGCCGACATGGCCTCCTGGAAACCCGCCTCGACCGCGGTCCGCGCCGATTTCCCGCGATCCAGCTCTTCCCGCACGCGTTCGAAGATCAGCACGTTGGCATCCACCGCCATCCCCACCGACAGGATGAGGCCCGCGATCCCGGGCAGCGTCAGCGTGGCCTTGAGGCCCGCCAGGCCGCCGAGGACGAGCAGGATGTAGACGGCCAGCGCGCACACGGCCATGAACCCCGCCACCCGGTAGTAACCGACCATGATGAAGATGACCGCGACGATGCCGATCGCGAAGGCGAGCTTGCCCTTGTGAATCGAGTCGGCGCCCAGCGAGGGCCCGACCGTACGCTCCTCGACGATCTTGATCTTCACGGGCAGGGCGCCGGCCCGCAGCACGAGGGCCAGGTCCTGGGCCTCCTGCAGCTTGGACCCGGTGCCCATCTCGATCTGGGCCCGGCGGCTCAGGGTCTGCTTGATGACCGGTGCGCTCTGCACCTTGCCGTCCAGGACGATGGCCATGAAGTCACCGACGTGGCGGCTGGTGCCGCGCTCGAACATGCGGGCGCCCCGCCGGGTCATCGTGAAGGGGACGACAGGCTGGTTGTAGGTGGGATCGCGCGTGGCGGGCCCGGCGTCGGCCAGCTGGTCGCCGGTCACCAGGTCCTGCTTCTCGAGCACGTAGAGCGGCAGGTAGCTGTTGCCGCCCTCGCCCACCGGGCTGGCGCCCCACGCCAGGTCCGTGTTCCGGGGCAGGGCCTTCTGGACCCCCGGCAGGGCCAGGTACTTCTGGACGGTGGGCACGTCCTGCTGCGCCACCAGGAACTCTCCCGGCGTGCCCGACTCGAGGAGGAGCGCGCTCAGCGGGCGGAGCGAGGTGCCCGCGGTGTCCGAGGAAGCCGCGGCGGCGGTGTCCGCATTCGCCGTGTCGGCGATGGCCTGGCCGGACGTGTCGGAGGCGGCGCCCGTGTCCGCCGCGCCGCCCTTCAGGATCTGCTCCAGGCCTGGCTGCTTGGCGCTGGCCGACTCCCCTGCCAGACCCGGTGTGCCCAGGTTCTGGGGGCCGAGGGTGTCGACGATCGCCCGGTCCAGCCGGGACAGGTTGCGCCGGAACTCGTCCCCGCTCTTGACGATCTTGAACTCCAGGAAGGCCGTCTTCTCGATGACCTCCTTGGCGCGCTCCGGGTTCTCGATCCCGGCCAGCTCGATGATGATGCGGTCGTTGCCCGCCTTCTGGATGGTGGGCTCCCGGACGCCGAACTGGTTGATCCGGTTGCGGATCGTGGTCAGGGTGCGATCGATGGCGTCGGCGCGCTGCTGCGCATCCAGGGTGCCGTTGGGGTCGTCGATCTCGACGGCCAGATGCATCCCCCCTGGAGGTCCAGCCCCAGATTGATGGGGGAGATCTCCTTCCCGTCGGGCCCATGCTTGGGCACCAGTGCCCACACGCACACCAGGAGGAGGGCGCCGATGAGGACGATACGTCCCTTGATCGTGCTCAGCATCTCACGTCGAAGCTCGGTTCACGGCATCGCGGCCGGTACCCCGCCGCACCAGAAACTCGGCAAGCTATGGGGGGACGGAGGCCGATGAAAGAGGCGAGTCCGGGGCGGCGGATCAGCGGCGACGCCGGCCCCGGCTGAGGCGCGACCGCGGGCGCGACGCTTCCGGCTCCTCGGCCGCGGCGGCCGCCAGCGGTTCGACCGAGGGCTCGAACCCCTCGACCGCGCGGCGCTCGATGGGCTCGCCGGTCAGCTTCTCGATGTCGCGCACCATCAACCACTCGTGTGGAGACATGAGGGTGATGGCGTCGCCGGTCTCGTCGGCGCGGGCCGTGCGGCCGACCCGGTGCACGTAGTCCCGCGGATCTTCGGGCACATCGAAGTTGACCACGTGCTTGATGCCGCGAATGTCGAGCCCGCGGGCCGCCACGTTGGTGGCCACCATGATGCGCGTCTTCCCGTCGCGGAAGTCCTGGAGTGTCCCGGTGCGCTCGGCCTGGGAGCGTCCCCCGTGCAGGTCCTCCACCGACAGCCCCTGGTCCCGGAGGTAGTCGGCCAGGTAGCTGGCCGTGTCGCGCCGGCGCGTGAACACGAGGATCTGGCCCTCCGTGCGGCTCTCGAGCAGGTGGAGCAGAAGCTCGTGCTTCTCGGCGCGGTCCACGGGATGGATGACCTCGTCGATCCCCTCGGCCGCCTTCTCGAGCCCCACCTGGACCCGCACCGGCTCCCGCATGACCTGGTGGGCCAGGTAGAGGATCGCGTTGGGGATGGTGGCCGAGAACAAGAAGGTCTGCCGGGAGGAGGGGGTCTCCGCCACGATGCGGCGGACGTCGTCGATGAAGCCCATGTCGAGCATCCGGTCGGCCTCGTCGAGGACGAGCACCTCGATGCTCCCCAGGTCCGCCGTGCCCCGCTCCACGTGATCGAGGAGCCGGCCCGGCGTGGCGACCAGAATGTCGCATCCCCACTCGAGGGCCCGGATCTCGGGTCCGATCGGGACGCCTCCGTGCACGACGGTCGACTCGATCGAGGTCGTGGCGGCGTAACCACGGATAGCCCGCTCGACCTGCTGTGCCAGCTCCCGCGTCGGGGTCACGACCAGGCCTCGGAGCGTGCCCTGGTCCACCTCGTTCTCCGCGAGGCGTTCGATCATCGGCAGGGAGAAGGCGGCCGTCTTCCCGGTGCCCGTCTGCGCGGAGCCGAGTACATCACGGCCCTCGAGGGCGGGAGGGATCGCCCCGCGCTGGATGGCGGTCGGCTCCACGTAGCCCAACCGGTCGAGGGCCTCCAGTGCCCGTGTCGACAGGCCGAGAGAGTCGAAGCCCGGCAACGGCTCCTCGCGTGGCGCGTCCTTCATTTCGGTCGGTGCCTCTGCGTCCGTGTCCGTGTCGGTTTCCGTTTGCATATCCATCGTCCTGGAATCGCTTCCGTCAGGCCGCGAGCCCAGTACGTGGCCGACGCGGCGTCGTCTCTGCTACCTCTTCTACCATCGTTCCGGCGGAGGGCTACCCTGCCCGCCCGCCGTGGATCCGGGCCCCGGGGACCGGCGACCCGTCCATCGTCGGCGGACGGCCTTACCTCTCTCCCTGTTCAAGGGCCCGGAGCTCGCGCTCCAGCTCCGCGGCCACGCGCCCGTCGGCCGTGGCGCGCTCCCGCACTTCGCGGAGGGTCTGCAGGGCCTCAGGGCGACCGTCGCGCGCCGCCAGCCGACGCGCCAGCAGGATGGCGAGGCCGGGATCCGGATCGCGGTCCAGGAAGCCGCGGAGCGCCTCGATCACGTCATCGTGGGCTGCCTCGTCCGCGCCCGCGGGCGCCCCGGTCCGCGCCTCCACGTAGGCCCGCAGGCTCGCCCGGGCCTCCGCCACCAGCCCCATGTCGAGCTGGAGCTCGGCCAGTCGCCGCAATGGCTCCGGGTCGTCCGGATACACCCGGACGACCTTCTCCCAGACGGCGACGGCGTTGACCATGAGGCCGAGCTCCCGGTACAGCTCGGCGGCGCCCCGGTACCATTCCATCGCGTCGACCGATCGCCCGGCCCGAAAGTGCAGGTCGGCGATCCTCAGGTACAACGTGGGCTCGGGCATCGCATCCGGATCGCGCAGGGAGGCACGCAGCGCCTCGTCGTAGAGCGCGAGGGCGCGATCGTAATCTCCCGCCGACTCGAGCCGGCGAGCCTCGGATTTCAGCTGCGTCTCGGATTTCATTCCGGGGCGGTCCGTGAAAAGTCCACCGAGCGTCGGGCCGCTGGACGGCTGCCGCGACCGGACGGCGACATCGCGTCTGCCCCGTCCGATCCTGCCATGCCACTCTTGTATTTACGACATCGTGCGTGTCTTGGGAACCGTCGTCCCCTCGGGGAGGATGGGCCCGCCGGGATTCGAACCCGGGACCTTGGAATTATGAGTTCCCTGCTCTGACCAGCTGAGCTACGGGCCCCCGGCGACCGGCGTCGCCGCGACGCCATCATACGGGGGCCGTGGAGCGATGTCGACCGCCTCCGGCTCGCCCCCGGTGAGAGCCGGCCCGCGGGGGACGATGCTTGCGCCGGCCCCGAACGGGCGGTAGCGATACGTCCTCGCGCCATCCCCGTGCCGCCAAGGAGCGACCGCATGCGCGCCTCACCGTCCCCGGACGTCCGGGCCTAACCCGCCGTGTTCCTGGGCCGCAGCCCGTGGGAGCTCCTCGGCCAGGGGGCGTCCGACCGCCGCCGGTCGCTCCCGGCGACCCAGCTCTTCCTGCTCTCCTTCGCCGGGCTCATCCTGTTCGGAACGCTGGGCCTCCTCGTCCTGCCCGGCCTGTACACGGGTCCCCGGCTCGGCGTCGTGGACGCCCTGTTCACCTCGACGAGCGCGGTGTGCGTCACCGGGCTCATCGTGGTCGACACGGCCACCTACTTCACCCCCCTGGGACAGGCGTGGATCGCCCTCCTCATCCAGCTCGGCGGCCTGGGCATCCTCACCTTCACGACGCTGGTGATCTCGCTCCTGGGGCGGCGCGCCAGCCTCGGAGCCGAAGAGGCGGCCGGGGGGCACGCGTCGGCCTTCCGGCACCTGGATCCGAGGACGCTGGTGCGGGCCGTCGTGATCTCGACCCTCATCCTGGAGGGGACGGGCGCCGCCATCCTGTGGGTGGACTGGGCGGGTCGGATGGGCTGGCTCCACGCCCTGTGGCCGGCCGTGTTCCACGCGATCTCGGCCTTCTGCAACGCCGGCTTCTCGGTGTTCTCCGACTCCCTGGTCGGCCTGCGCACCTCGCCGGTGACGCTGCTCACGGTGTCGGGGCTCATCGTCCTCGGCGGGATCGGCTTCGTGGTGATGACGGACATGCACGCCCGCCACCTGCGCGGGAGAACGGACCGCCTCTCGACGCATACCCGCCTCGCCCTGCTCACCACCGCCGTGCTCCTGGTCGGCTCCACGATCCTGTTCCTCGTGTTCGAGTCCGGGCACGCGCTCCGCGGGCTGGGGTGGACCGACAAGCTGACCAACGCCTGGTTCATGGCGGCCACCCCCAGGACGGCCGGGTTCAACACGGTGAACTACGACACGGTCTCGAACCCCTCCCTGTTCCTCACGATCGTGCTCATGATCATCGGGGGCTCGCCCGGGTCGACCGCCGGGGGCCTCAAGACCACCACCGTCGCCCTCCTCCTCCTGGTGCTGTGGTCCCGCCTCAAGGGGCGCGACCACGTGTCCTTCATGGGCCGCACGATCCCCGACGAGACGCTGCAGCGGGCCACGGGCCTCACGATCGGGGGGCTGTCCATCCTGGCGGTGGCGGTCTTCTTCCTGTCGATGACCGAGCTGCCGGTGCAGGGACCCGCCGAGCGGGCCGGCTTCCTGCGACTCGTGTTCGAGGCGCACAGCGCTTTCGGCACGGTCGGCCTGTCGATGGGCGTCACCTCGACACTGACGAAGATGGGAAGGCTCATCATCATAGCATTGATGTACTTGGGACGTGTCGGTCCGCTGGCCGTGGCCTCGGCCATGGCGCTGGCCGGCGGCCGGGGCGGGCCGCGCTACCGCTACGCCCGCGAGGACGTGGTGATCGGATGATCGGACGGGGCGCGGCGGTCCGGTCGAACTGGAACCAGCGGGGCCCGTCGCGGTCCACCGAGGAGGACGCATGCCGGCAATGAAGCGGTTCCTGGTGATCGGCCTGGGGCACTTCGGCTCGTGGGTGGCCCGGGCGCTCCACGCCCAGGGCCACGAGGTCATCGCGGTCGAGGAGCAGGGAGAACTGGTCGACCGACATGCCTCCATGGTGAGCCGGGGCGTGGTCGGGGACGCCACCGACCGCGAGCTCCTGCGCGAGATCGGAGCAGGCTCGGTGGACGCCGCCGTGATCAGCACCGGCGAGGACCTGGCTACCTCGATCCTGGCCACCCTCGCGCTCCGCGACATGGGCGTGAAGGACATCTTCGTGAAGGTGACCAGCCCGGAGGCGGCCCGCGCCCTGGAGGCGTTCCAGGTGAGGGAGACGATCTTCCCCGAACGGGAGGTCGCCTACCGACTGGCCCACCGCATCGCCTCGCAGACGGTGCTCGACTACCTGCCGCTCTCGGAGGGCTACTCGATCCAGGAGATCGCGATTCCCGACCGGTGGCTGGGGAAGACGCTCCGGGAGCTCGCCCTCCCCCAGCGCTACGGGATCCAGGTGGTGGCCGTATACGACGTCCTGACCGACTCCATGCAGGTGGTTCCCGACGCCGAGAAGCCGCTCAAGGAATCGGACGTGGCCATCGTGGCGGGCCGGGACGAGCGGGTGGCCGAGGTGCTGGGCGAGAGCCCGGGCTGAGCGGCGGGGCGCCTACTCCGTCCCGAACAGACGATCCCCGGCGTCCCCCAGGCCCGGGAGGATGTAGCCGTGCTCGTTCAGCTCCCGGTCCAGGGCCGCCGCGTACACCGGGACCTCCGGGTGCTCCTCGGCCAGCCGCGCGACGCCCTCCGGCGCGGCGACCACGCAGGCGAACCGGATCCCCCCGGCGCCCGAGCGCTTCAGGAAGCCAATGGCGGCGCTCGCCGAGCCGCCCGTGGCCAGCATGGGATCGACCACGATGAACTCCCGCTCGCCGGGATCGGGAGGGATCTTGAAGTAGTAGTCCACCGGCTCCAGCGACTCGTGCTCCCTCTGGATCCCAATGTGACCCACGCGCATGGTCGGAAGGATGCGCAGGAAGCCCTCGGTCATCCCGAGGCCGGCCCGCAGGATCGGGACGAGCACCAGTCGGTCTCCGTCCACCTCCTCGCCCGTCGTGCGCTCCAGCGGCGTCCTCACTTCGCGGCGCCGCGTGGGCAGGTCCGCCGTCACCTCGTAGGCCAGGAGCAGGGTGATCTCGTCCAGGAGCTCCTTGAACCGCTTCTTGGGCGTGGACACGTCGCGAAGCAGCGTGACCTTGTGGCGCACGAGTGGGTGCTCGACCAGCCGGAAGCCCCGGTGCGGCCCGCTCATGCCGCCGTCACCCGCACGTGCGGCTCGCCGGCCTCGAACCGGCCAATGACGGAGGCCTCGTATCCACGCGCCACGAGCGCCGCGGCGACGGCCTCGCCCGCGTCGGCGGGCACCGCCGCCAGCAGACCTCCCGACGTCTGCGCGTCGCACAGCAGCACCCGCCGCGCCTCGGCGACGCTCTCATCCCAGGTGGTGGCGCGCTCGGCGGCGGCCCGGTTCCGCCCGGTGCCACCCGGGATGAAGCCCTCCCCCGCCAGCTCCAGGGCCCCGGGGAGGAGCCGCGGCGACCCGGCCGCGACCGTAGCCCCCAGCCCTCCCGCACGGCACATCTCGAGCAGGTGGCCGAGCAAGCCATACCCGGTCACGTCCGTGGCGGCATGCACCTCGAAGCCCCCCAGCGTCTCCATCGCATCCCGGTTCAGACGCCGCATGGAGGCCACCGCCGCCTCCACCACCGGCACGGCGGCCTTCCCCATCTTGAGTGCCGTGGTCACGACGCCCGTCCCCAGGGCCTTGCCCAGCACAATGGCATCGCCGGGCCGCGCCCCACCCTTCCGCCACACGGCATCGGGGTGAACCTCACCGAGCACGACGAGGCCGAACTTGGGCTCCGGGTCGTCGATCGAGTGCCCCCCGGCCACCGGGATGCCCGCCTCGGAGCACGCCTCGGCCGCGCCTACCAGGATGGCGGCCACCACCTCCTCGGGTAGCTCTTCGGCGGGGATCGCGAGGATGTTGAGCGCGAACAGGGGCCTCGCATGCATGGCATACAGGTCGCTGAGCGCGTTGGCGGCCGCGATGGCGCCGAAGTCGGCCGGGTCGTCGACCACGGGCGTGAAGAAGTCCAGGCTCGCGACCACGGCGCGGTCGGCGCCGAGGGCGTACACGACCGCGTCGTCCGGCGCCTCGAGACCCACGAGGAGACTCGGGACCGACCCGATGGGAACGTGCTTAAGCAGGGTTTCCAGGTCCTCCGGACCCAGCTTGCACGCTCACCCGGCGCCGTGGGAATATTGCGTGAGCCGCACCCGGGCCGCGGCCGGTGTGTTCATGTGGGACCCTCGCGTGCGGGGCTCGAGTCTCGCCTGGCGTCCCGGCGGTCCTTCCGCCGTGACCGTGGACCCGGCGAAGGTAGGGGCGGCGCGGGCCTTGCGGCAACGAGCGACGCACCCCGGGGGCCCACCCAATGCATGGGGCGATCATGGGATGGTTCCACCGACCCGACCACCGATCCGAGCCCGACGACCCGGACGCGCTGCGTGCGCGCATGGTGGACCGCCAGATCCGCGCGCGGGGTGTCCGGGACCGGCGCGTCCTCGAGGCCATGACGCGCATCCCCCGGCACCTGTTCGTGCCCGCCGCGCGCCGGTCCGACGCCTACGCGGACGCCGCCCTCCCCATCGGGCAAGGCCAGACCATCTCCCAGCCCTACATCGTGGCCTTCATGACCGAGGCCCTCGAGCCCGCGGACGGACTTCGCGTCCTCGAGGTCGGCACGGGCTCGGGCTACCAGGCGGCAGTCCTGGCGGCCTGCGCAATGGAGGTGTGGAGCGTGGAGCGCCTGCCGGAGCTCCAGCGGAGCGCCGCCGAGGCCCTGCGCGACTCCGGCCTCGGCGACCGGGTCCACCTTCGACTCGGCGACGGCTCGAAGGGCTGGCCGGAGGAGGCCCCCTTCGACCGCATCGTGGTGACGGCGGCCGCGTCCACCGTGCCGCCCGCCCTGCTCGATCAGCTCGCCTCCCCGGGGATCCTGGTGGCGCCCGTCGGCGGCCCCGCACTGCAGCGGATCCTCCGCGTTCGCCGGGACGCGCAGGGACGTCTGAGCGAGCAGCCGCTCGAGGGCGCGCGCTTCGTCCCCCTGGTGGTGGACGAGGAAGGGGACGTCTGAGGGCCGCGCGCGCAGCTCCCGTCGGCCGTCCCCGGGTCAGCGCTTGAGGCGTTGCCCCCCGTCCTCGGTCCGGAACACGTACGCGGCCAGCGCCCCCGGCCGGATCTCACCGCTGCGGCTGCGGACGTCCAGGTCCGCGACCGAGCCCGCAGCGGCCCCGGGGCCCTCCACCTCCTCCGCGACGAACGCCCGGCAGCGCTCCGCCCAGTCGCTCCACGACCGCACGCGCAGGTCCACCCAGCCGCGCGCCGCCAGACGGTCCACGTCCACGGGCTCGTCCGGGCCCGGCGAGACCTCCACGTCCGGCCCTCGCAGCAGCCTGGCCCCGTCGGGGAGGAGCACCGGGATGCCGACGGACAGCATGTCGGAGCGGAGGGTGGCGTCTTCCTCCACGAGCTCGGCGCTCCGCCTCGCCATGCCCTCCGGATCCATGGCCGCCGCCGCCTCGAGGTCGGGTAGGAGCCGCTGGAGCAGCGAGGCCTCGAACAGCAGCTTGCTGAGCCGCGGCGGCCCCAGCATCTCGAACGCGACCGAGCGCACCCCGTGCTCCGCCTCGAGCTCCTCCATGCGCCGCAGCGCCGCCTCCCGCAGCACGCCACCCCGGTAGGTCGGGCCCGAGCAGGCACCGTCGAGCGCGCCGACAATGTCGCGGCCGGTGGGCCGGCCCTCGATCTCGGCCACCACGGTGGCCGCGATCTCCTCGGGAGTGATCACCTCCATCATCCGCAGGGTGGAGATCGCCTCGAACTCGCCCAGGCTGAAGCGGCCGTTCTCGCCGGCATCCAGGTAGACGGATTCGAGCACGCCCTCCGCGGCTCGATACGCCTCTCCGGCTCCGTCCCCGGCGAACGCCGAGGCGACAGAGATGGGCCCGGTGGCGTCGAAGCGCTGGATCGGCCGGTTGCCGCGCAGCACCGGACCGTAGCCGATCTCCTTCCAGGCGATGGCCGCGGTCGGCTTGATCTCCTTGACGGCCGGCGCGCCGTTGGTTCGGGCCATGAGAAAGAGGAGGAGCGAATGGGCCCCCGCGAGGCTCGACTTGGCCAGCAGGGTGGCCGACGGCCGCTGCTCGGAGTGGGTGAAGGGGATATCGAGGCCCATGCCCCCCGTGCCGGACGTGCCGATCTTCAGGTACACGCGGGTGCCGGCCCGGCGGATCCCCTCCAGGAGCAACTGGATGTGGCGGATGAGCTGTGGAAGGTAGAGCGTGCACAGGTGAGCCTCCACCTCGGCCCTGTCCACGCCCTCCTCGGAGCCCACCAGCCGGCGGAGACGGCGGGCCGAGCCGAACACGTCCTGGTAGGCGATGGCCGTCGCCGTGTTGATGCAGTCGACCAGGATGTCCGGTCGATGGCGCTCCAGGAGGGCGACCAGGGCGGAGCGTCCCACGGCGTCCGCATCGAGCGGGCCGTACAGGTCGTCCAGCAGCCGACCCCTGCCCTCCTCCTCCTCCAGGAGCTCGCGGCGGGAGCGCTCCCGGTCGGCCTCCCGGAGGAAGACGTCTCCCCACTCCGGCACCAGATCCACGCCTCCCGCGGCCGGATGCGCGGCCAGAGCCTCGACCGCCTCCCGGGCCTCGCCCTCTCGCAGCCCGGCCACCACGACCCGCGCGGGGCCGCGCCCCAGCACCTGTCGGGCGATCGCCGATCCGACCAGCCCCGTGCCGCCGAGCAGAAGGACCGTCTTTTCCCCGAGCTCCATCTATCCTCCGTGCGTACGAACTCTCGTCTGCAGGGCCTCCCGCTCCGCCGGGCGCAGCTCGCGCCACGCCCCGGACGGGAGGTCGGCCAGCTCCACCGGGCCGAACGCCACCCTCTTCAGGTAGCGTATCCGGGCGTCGAGCGCATGCAGCATTCGCCGGATCTCGCGGTTCCGTCCCTCGTGCAACGTCACCAGGAGGACCGGGCCCGGGCCCGCATCCGGCAGAAGGCTCGACGCGTCGGCGGCCGCGAGACCGTCCTCGAGCTCCACTCCCTCGAGCAGCCGCCGGGCCAGGCCCGGCGGGGCGGGCGCCACCAGCCCGACCTCGTAACGCTTCTCGACCTCCGCCGAGGGATGGAGGAGCCCGTGCGCCAGGTCTCCCTCGTTCGTGAGGAGGAGGAGTCCCTCGCTCATGTAGTCCAGCCTTCCGACGTGGAACAGCTCGCCGAGCCCGGCGGGCAGGCCATCGTACACGGTGGGGCGACCCTGCGGATCGGACCGGGTGCACAGCGTTCCGGGCCGCTTGTGAAGCGCGATCCACCGCGGCGGGGACAGCTCGACCCGGCGGCCGTCCACGGTCACGTCGCTGCTGGCCGGATCGACGCGCGAGCCCATCTCCGTGACCACTTCGCCGTCCACCCGGACCCGCCCCTGCCGGATGAGATCCTCGCTGGCCCGCCGCGATGCCACCCCGGCGCGCGCCAGGTACTTCTGAAGTCGCATCGAGCCCGTCGTCACGGCGGTGGGCCTCCGCTGGCGGCCGGCCCCTCCGCCGCCGGATCCTCCCCGCCGGCCGGGTCCGGCTGCGCCGCCGGCTCCAGCGCCGCGAACAGTCCGGCCTGATCCCCCGCGGTCCCCTCCTCGCCTCCGCCCAGCGTCACGCTCAGGGCCCCGGGCTCGGGCAGGTCGTCGAGACCCTGGAAGCCGAAGTGGTCCAGGAAACGCTGCGTGGTGCCGTACAGGAGGGGCCGTCCCAGCCCTTCGCCCCGACCCACGACCTCGACCAGATCCCACTCCTGCAGCGTCCTGAGGACGGAGCTGGACCCGACCCCGCGGACCTCCTCGATCTCGACGCGCCCGATCGGCTGCCGGTAGGCGATGATGGCCAGGGTCTCGAGGGCGGCCTCGGAGAGAATCGGCGAGCGCGGGACGGAGTCGAAGCGCTCCAGGTAGGGCGCGTACTCCGGCCGCGTGAGGATCTGGAACCCGTCGCCGAGACGGAAGACCTGGAAGGCACGATCCGACGCGTCATACGCCTCCCTCAAGGCCTCGAGCGCCTCGCGGACGCGGTCCGGGGTGAGCGCCTCGTCCGCTCGCGCCAGCTCATCGGGCGTGAGCGGCGTCTGGCTGGCGAACAGCGTCGCCTCGACGATCTGCTCCGGGCTCACGGGGCCGACCTCCGCGCGCTCACGATGCCGCCCCGCCCGAGGCCGCCTCCGCGACCTCCTCCTCCGGCTGGTCGGCCTCCTCGGCAAGCCGGGGTCGCGGGAAGATCCAGATCGAGCCGAACGGGACCGACTGCTCGATGCGCACGAGCTGCTGGCGCGCCATCTCGAGGCAGGCGAGGAGGGCGGCCACGGCGTGCGGCCGCGTGCCCCACGGCTTGACCAGCCGCTCGAAGGCCAGGCGCTGGACCGTCCTCAGCAGGCGGCCCAGCAGGGACATCTTCTCGTCGACCGTCACCACGCGCACGGGCGCCCGGTGCGTGGGCTCGGGGCCCGCCTCGGGCATGCTGCGCACGGCCTCGAGAAAGTCGTCCCGGCTCGTCTCCAGCTCGGGCAGGAGGTTCCCAGGGGACGGCCGCGGCTGCGAGTAGCCGCGCTCGAAGTGGCGGCTCCGGTCGGCCTCGGCCGCTCCCAGGACGTGGGCCACCTCCAGGAAGTGCTCGTACTCGAGCAGTCGCCGGACCAGGTCGGCGCGCGGGTCCTCGTCCCAGTCCGGGACCACGTTTCGGGGCAGGAGCAGCTGCGCCTTGATGCGCACCAGGGTCGCCGCCATCTCGAGGAACTCCCCTGCCCGGTCCAGCTCCAGCCGCTCGAGACCGGCCCCGAGCGCGGCCTGGAACTGGGCCGTGATCGTGGCAATGGGGATGTCGAAGATGTCGATGTCCTGGGAGCGGATCAGGTGGAGGAGGAGGTCCAGGGGCCCGCGGAAGCGCTCCAGCTCGACGACGAACGGCTCCGGCCCCAGGTAGGAAGCCGGTCCGGAGGCGAGGGCCCGCGCCATCTCAGCTCAGCGCGTAGGCGAGCGCCATGGCCGCCCGGTCCAGGACGGTGACCGGCGAGAGGATCACGCCGAGGATCCCCGGAAAGAAGAACACGATCGCCAGCAGGATGATGCTGTACCGGCTCAGCGCCCGGTAGCGCGCACCGAGGGCGGGCGGGAGGAAGTGATACAGCACGTGAGAACCGTCCAGCGGCGGCACCGGAATCAGGTTGAACACGGCCAGGATCAGGTTGATGAAGATCCCGTATCGGGCCATCACCTGCAGGACGGACGCGGACCGCGCCAGGCTGCCCCCGGTCCATCCGATCAGATGACTCAGGAGGGCGAACACCAGCACCCAGCCGATCACCTGGGCGAAGTTGATCGCGATCCCGGCCAGGGAAACGAGGATGTCCCCCTTCCGGTAGTTCTTGAAGTTCCGGCTGTTGATGGGCACGGGCTTGGCCCAGCCGAACAGGAACGACCCGGGGAGCAGCCACAGGACGATCGGCACGACAATGCTGCCGATCGGATCGATGTGCGGAAGCGGGTTCAGGGTCAGACGCCCGAGCATGGCCGGCGTGGGGTCGCCCTGCCACACGGCCACTCGCGCGTGCGCCCACTCGTGCAGCACCACCGCGAGGAGCAGCACGGGCAAGACCAGGACCAGCGTGCTGATGGAGTTCATCCCTTTCCCGTCCCCACACCCGGCGGACGCGCGCTCTTCTCGCTACACCTTGATCGCGCGCGATTCCGCATCTATGTTGAAAGACTCGATTCGTGACCCTGAGAACACCGGAGTCGACGCACCGTGCCGAACATCAAGAGCGCCAAGAAGCGCCTCCGCCAGTCGGAGAACCGCCGTGTCCGCAACAAGTCCGTGCGGTCACACATCCGCACCCGGATCCGGGCCCTGCTGGCCACCACCTCGGCCGAGGACGCGCAGGCCCTGCTCCCGGACCTGTATGCCCTGCTGGACCGCGCGGCCGGCCGCGGCGTCCTGCATCCGAACACGGCCGCCCGTCAGAAGTCGAGACTGGCCCGCCACGTGGAGTCGCTCTCCGACTGACGCCGACCGGCGCGGCTCCTCAAGCCGCGCCGTCCCCTCCCTCCCGCTCCGCGGTTCCGTCGTCCTCGTCTTCCTCCTCGCCCTCGTCGAGCACGAGCGAGAGGGTGTCGAGTGAATCGGCGTCGTCCAGGGACAGCGACTCCAGGAAGTCCAGTTCGTCCTCGTACCCCGACTCTCCGCCGTCCTCTTCACCGGCGGCTTCCCCGTCCCCCGCCGGGACGGCGTCCGACCCCGGCGGCGCCTCCGGGCGCTGCTCGAGGAACGACAGCACGTCGTCCTCCTCCTCGGCCTCCTGTTCACCGACCTCGTCCGGGCCGGCGGCCGACGCCTCGGACCGCGTGGAGGCCGCCGCGCCTCCACCCAGCGCCGGCTCGGGCATGGTGCCCGACATCCAGCCGGGCCTCGTCTGGAGTCCGGAAACCTCCGCGGCTTCGTCCTCCACGGTGGCTTCGTCCTCCACGACTTCCTCGGCCTCCATCGCGTCGGCCGCCTCGGCTCCGGACTCCACGGCGCCTGGCACCGGAGCGTCGAGCTCGGCCAGGACCTCCTCCAGTCGATCCACCGCGGCGGCCTCCTCCTCCAGCCGGCCCTCGAGCTCCCCGAGGGCTCCCTCGTGCTCGGCCCGGTGGGTCTCCCACTCCTCGTCGGAGTACTCGCCCACGCGGTGGCGGAGCTCGGCCTCCTCCTTCCGGGCGGCGCGCTCTTCGCGCTGTCCCTCGAGGTCCTCCATGCGCTCCCGGCGCTCCGAGAGCGACGCCTCGAGCCCGTCGCGGTGGCCCTTGAGCTCGTCCTCGACCTCGCCCAGGCGCTCCAGGTAGTCCTCGCGCACCCGTTCGTACACGGCCCGGCGCACACCGCCGACCTGACCGTCGAGCCTGGTGAGCCACCCCCGGTAGGTGGAGCGCCGCTCGAGGAGCTCGGAGATCTCCTCGGGTATCGTGGCTGTCCCGGTCCCTTCCTGGTCCTCCATCCGATCCTCCGACAATGCTCGCGCTGCTCCTCGGTGGCCGCTCAGGCGGCCTCGTCCGGCACGCTCCGCCGGTATCGCTCCACACCGCCCACCAGGGTCACGTGCACCCGCCCGGTGAGCTCCCGTCCCCCGAACGGCGTGTTCCGGCTCCGGGAGAGGAACGCCTCGGGCTCGACGGTCCAGCGCTCCTCCGGGTCGAAGAGGACGATGTCCGCGGGGCTGCCGGGCCGCAACGTCCCCGCATCGATCCCCATGATCCGCGCCGGCGAGCAGGACATCCGGTCCACCAGCCCGGCCAGGGGCAGGTGCCCTGGCTCGACCAGCTCGCACATGCCCAGCCCGAGCGCCGTCTCCAGCCCGACGATCCCGAACGGCGCATCGTCGAACTCCCGCTCCTTCTCCTCGTAATGGTGCGGCGCGTGGTCGGTGGCGATCACATCGATCACGCCGTCCACCAGGCCCTGCCGCACCGCCTCGCGGTCCTCCTCGGTGCGCAGGGGAGGGTTCATCTTGGAGTCGGTCCTGTACCCGCGCACGGCCGTCTCGGTCAGGGCCAGGTGGTGGGGCGTCACCTCCGAGGTGACGCTCAGACCACGCTCGCGGGCCATCCGGAGTTGCTCGACCGTCTGCCGCGCGGAGACGTGGCACACGTGCAGGTGCCCGCCGGTGAGCTCGGCGAGCTGGATGTCGCGCGCCACCATGGCCGCCTCGGCCGCGTTCGGCTGGCCGCGGAGCCCGAGGGCGGTGGACACCTTGCCCTCGTTCATAACTCCGAACCCGGCTAGCTCCCGCACCTCCGAGTGCTGCAGGACCGGGATCCCGAACGTCTGCGTGTACTCGAGCAGGCGCCGCAGGAGCCCGGCGTTCCAGATCGGATGACCGTCGTCCGACACGGCCACGGCCCCCGCGGCCACCATCTCCCCGATCTCGGTCATGCGCTCGCCGGCCAGGTCCAGGGAGGCCGCCCCGATCGGCATCACCCGTGCGCCGCCTGCGCGCTCACCCTCGGCGCGCACGAAGCCCACCGCGGCCGGGTCGTCGATCGGGGGGTCCGTGTTCGGCATCGTCCACACGGTGGTGAACCCGCCGGCCGCGGCGGCCCGCGCCCCGGTCAGGATCGTCTCCTTGTGCTCGCCCCCGGGCTCACGCAAGTGGACATGGAGGTCGATGAAGCCGGGCGCCACCACGAGGCCGTCCGCGTCCAGCGTCTCGCACCCCTCGGGGGGCTCCAGCGTCCCGCCGGCCGCCTCAATGCGGCCATCCACGACCAGGAGGTCGCCGACCCCGTCCACGTCCCGGGACGGATCGAGCAGCCGCCCCCCCTTGAGGAGGACGGGCCGCCCGCCCGGTCCGCCGGCCGGCCGCGGGCGCGAGCTCACGCCTCTCCCTGCTTGGCGGCTTCGGCGGCCTCGGGCTTGCCGCCCGCCAGGAGGTAGAGGACCGCCATGCGCACCGCCACGCCGTTGGTGACCTGGGGCAGGATCATCGACCGCGGTCCGTCGGCCACGTCGGAGTCGATCTCGACCCCGCGGTTCATCGGTCCGGGGTGGAGCACCACGAGATCCTCCCGCGCGCGCTCGAGGCGCTCGGCGCTCACCCCGAACACCCGGTTGTACTCACGCACCGAGGGGATGAACCCGGCCTTCATGCGCTCGAGCTGCAGGCGGAGGACGTAGAGGGCGTCGGACCACTCGATCGCCTCCTCCACCCGCCCGAACACGCTCACGCCCAGCTCCTCGATCCCCAGCGGGATGAGCGTCCTCGGACCGCACACCGCCACCTCGGCGCCCACCTTGAGGAGGCCCCAGAATGTTGGATCGGGCGACCCTGGAGTGCAGGATGTCGCCCACGATGCAGACCTTGAGGCCCTCGAGCTCGCCGAACCGGTCTCGCAGGGTGAGGAGGTCGAGGAGCGCCTGGGTGGGGTGCTCGTGCTGCCCGTCCCCGCCGTTGATCACGTTGGAGGGGATGCGATCGGCCAGGAAGCGGGCCGCCCCCGAGGAGCCGTGCCGCATCACGACCATGTCGATCCGCATGGCCTCCAGCGTGCGCGCCGTATCCACCAGCGTCTCCCCCTTCTGCACGGACGAGCCGGTGGCGGAGATGTTGACCGTGTCGGCCGAGAGCCGCTTCTCGGCGAACTCGAAGGAGATGCGGGTCCGGGTGGAGGGCTCGAAGAACAGGTTGACGATCGTCTTGCCGCGCAGCACCGGGACCTTCTTGATGCGGCGCTCGCTGATCTCCTTGAAGGGCTCCGCCGTGTCGAGGATGGTGCGGATCTGCTCGCCGGTGAGCCCCTCGAGGCCGACCAGGTCCTTGCCGAGCCCGGCTCCCGGGGGCGTGCCGTCCCTCACCCGGCCTCCGGCGTGTCGACCAGGCACACGCACAGGTTGCCGTCCAGGTCGGGGACGCTGACCGCCACCTGGCGGCCAGGAGGGACCTCGAGGCGGCGGCCCACGTAGTCGGGCTGGATGGGGAGCTCCCGGCCGCCCCGGTCGACGAGGACGCACAGCTCGATGCGGCGAGGTCGGCCAAAGTCCGCCAGCTCGTCCAGAGCGGCGCGCACTGTGCGGCCCGTGAACAGGACATCGTCCACGAGCACGACCCTGCGGCCGGTGATCTCGCCCGGCAGCTCGGTGGGCCCGATCACCGGTCGGGGGCCGACCTGCTCGAAGTCGTCGCGGTAGAGCGTGATGTCCAGGGATCCGGTGGCCACGGGTCCAAAGCCGGCCCGTTCCAGGTGTTTGGCGATGCGGTCGGCGAGCTCGACGCCCCGGCGGCGGATTCCCACGACCATCAGGTCGCTCGGATCGTCGGTGCGGTCGGCGATGAGCCCGGCCAGCTCGCGGAGGGTCTCCTCCACGGCTTCCCGGTCCATCACCTTGTCGCGGCCGCCCGTCGTCCCGGGCATGACCCTCCGTGCTCGTGGCGTGGGTGGGCCCGCACCCGCCCGGGCGGGCGCGGGACTCGAGGCGCCGGCCCTCTCGGGCCGACGGACCCGGCGCTGGCCGGAGTATACGGGCCGGGACACCGCCAATCAACGGGGGACGGCGCGGCCTTTACACGCCCTCTGCCCCTCTCTAGGTTGCGCCGGCCGCGTTGCTGCCCGCGACCCACAGGGAGGTGCCTCTGCTCGCCAAGCTGCTTCGACGCAAGCCGATCCCCGAACGGGCGGAAGACGCCCTCGAGACCGACCTCAAGCGCACGCTGGGCAAGTGGCAGCTGACCGCGCTCGGCGTGGGCGCCATCATCGGCGCCGGGATCTTCTCGGCCGCCGGCACGGCCGTCGCGGGAGGGGCCGATCACCTGGGCGCCGGTCCGGCGCTGGTCGTCTCCTACATCGGCGTGGCCATGGCCTGCGGGTTCGCGGCCCTGTGCTACGCCGAGTTCGCGGCCATGATTCCCGAGTCGGGGAGTGCCTACACCTACGCCTACTCGACCCTGGGCGAGATCGTGGCGTGGATCATCGGCTGGGACCTCATCATCGAGTACGCGGTCGGCAACATCGCCGTGGCGGTGAGCTGGTCGGGCTACTTCCAGCAGTTCCTGCGCGGCTTCGGCATGGCGCTGCCCGAATGGATGGCCACCGACCCGATCACGGCCAACAAGGCGGCGCACACGGTGGCGCAGGCGACGCAGGCGGACACGCTCTCGTCGGTCGCCCCCCACATCGTGCGGGCCGCACAGTCGCTCTCCGAGGCGCCGCACCTCCTGGGGCTCCCGATCGTGGTCAACGTTCCCGCGGTCATGATCGTGGCGCTCATCACCTGGATCCTGGTCGTCGGGATCCGGGAGAGCTCGTGGTTCAACGTGGTGATGGTGGTCATCAAGCTCGCCATCCTCGGCTTCTTCATCGTGGCCGGGGCCTTCTACGTCCGACCGGCCAACTGGACACCCTTCGCCCCCAACGGGCTGCAGGGAATCTGGACCGGCGCGGCGCTCATCTTCTTCGCTTACATCGGCTTCGACGCCGTGTCGACCGCGGCCGAGGAGACGAAGCACCCGCAGACGGACATGCCGTTCGCGATGATCGCCTCCCTGATCGTCACCTCGATCCTGTACATCGCCGTGACCCTGGTCCTGACGGGACTGGTGCCCTGGACCCATCTGGGGACGGCCGAGCCGCTGGCCACGGCGTTCAGCGAGCGCGGCCTCAACATGGCGGCCGGCATCATCTCCGTGGGAGCCCTCGCCGCCACCACCTCGGTGCTGCTGGTGTTCCAGCTGGGGCAGCCGCGCATCCTGTTTTCCATGGCGCGGGACGGCCTCCTGCCGCCCGTGGTGGCGAAGGTGCACAAGAAGCACCGTACGCCCTACGTGGCCACGATCATGACCGGGATCTTCGTGGCGTTCTTCGCGGCCTTCATGCCGATCGCCGAGATCATCGAGCTCACCAACATCGGCACCCTGTTCGCCTTCGTGCTGGTGGCCATCGGGATCATCGTGCTCCGCCGGCTGGAGCCTGACCGGGAGCGACCCTTCAAGACCCCGTGGGTGCCCTTCGTGCCGCTGGTGGCGATCCTCGCCTGCCTGGGCCTCATGCTGGGGCTGCCGCTCCTGACCTGGATCCGGTTCGGCATCTGGCTCCTGGTGGGACTGGCGTTCTACTATCTGTACGGGCGCAAGCACAGCGTCCTGCGCCGCCCGGACCGGGAGGCGGCCGCGGCGGGCGGCGGCGAGTAGGGCGAGCCGCAGCGTGCGCCCGTGACGCACGCCCCCGGGTACGACCTCGAGGCGGTGCGGCGGAGGATCCCCCTCCTCCGCCGCCTCGTCCCCATGAACGCCTGCTCGCACGCGCCCCAGTCCGACGCCACCCGCGCCGCCGCCGAGGCCTACCTGGGCTCGTGGGACCGCGGACGGCATGGACTGGGACCGCTGGATGGAGGAGGTGGAGCGGGCCCGGGCGACCTTCGCCGCACCTGGTCGGCGCGGAGCCCGCGGACGTGGCCGTGGCCGCCTCGGTCTCCCAGGCCACCTCCAGCGTGGCCAGCGGTCTGGACTACGCGGGCGAGCGGCGCCGCGTGCTGGTGAGCGGCGCGGAATTCCCCACCGTGGCCCACGTGTGGCTCGCCCAGGAGCGCTTCGGCGCCGAGGTGGCCCGGGTCCCGGTGCGGGATGGCGTGGTCGCCCTGGAGGACTACGAGGCCGCCCTCGACGAGCGCACGCTGGTCGTGTCGGCCTGCCACGGCTACTACCAGGACGGGTTCAAGCAGGACGTCCCCGCCATCGCCGCGCTGGCTCACGCGCACGGCGCCCTCCTGTACGTCGACGCCTACCAGACCCTGGGCACCGCGCCGTTCGACGCCCCCGCCAGCGGGGCGGACTTCGTGGCCGCCGGCTGCCTCAAGTACCTGATGGGGATCCCCGGCATCGCCTTCGTGTGGGTGCGGCCCGGGCTGGCGGAGCGGCTGCGGCCCGCGCTCACCGGCTGGTTCGGGCGCCGCGAGCCGTTCGCCTTCGACGCGGAGCGCCTGGACTGGGCCGAGGGCGCGCGCCGGCTCGACCTCGGTACCCCGCCCGTGCTGGAGGCCTACGTCGCCCGCGCCGGCATGGAGTGGCTGCGCGAGGTCGGGCTCGAGGCCATCGGAGCGTGGAACCGAGCGCTCGGGGCCAGACTGATCGAGGGAGGCCAGGAGCGCGGCTTCCGGCTCCTCGGAACCGACGACCCGGACCGGAAGACGCCCTCCACCGCCTTCGCGTGCGAGGACGGCCACGCCGTGGAGGCCGCCCTGCGGGAACGCGGGGTGCTGGCCTCGGCGCGCGGGCCCGCCATCCGGCTGGCGCCCCACTTCTACAGCTCCCTCGAGGACGTGGACCGCGCGCTGGACGCCCTGTCGGAGGTGCTGGGGGGCGGCGAGGCGTGAGCCCGGCCCGCGAGACCTTCGGGTCCCGGCTCGGGATGCTGGCCACCATGATCGGGGTGGCCGTGGGGCTCGGGAACGTGTGGCGCTTCCCGTACATGGTGGGGCGCTACGGCGGGGCGGCGTTCGTGCTCCTCTACGTGGTGCTGGCCGCGGCCGTGGGCGTGCCGGGGCTGATGGCCGAGTGGTCGCTGGGGCGGGCCACGCGGCGCGGGCCGCTGGGGGCGTTCGAGCGGGCCGGACTCCCGGGCGGACGCGTTCGTCGGCTGGCTCCTGTTCCTGGTCGTCCTCACCGCGCTCGGCTACTACACGAACGCCATCGGGTGGGTGGCCTGCTACGCCCTCGGCCAGCTCCTCGTCCCCCTGGGGCGGCCTCTGGACCCCTCCGCCATTCTCCCGCCCGCTTCCGGCTTCTCCGGCCGGGCCTTCGCGCTGCAGCTCACCTTCACGGCCCTCCTCCTCCTGGCCCAGGGCGCGGTGATCCGGAAGGGGCTCCGGGCCGGGATCGAGAAGGCGAGCCGGGTGCTGACGCCCCTCGTGTTCGTTTCCCTGCTCGTCCTCCTCGTCCGCTCCCTCACCCTGCCGGGCGCGGGGGCCGGCGCTGCGCTGGTACCTGGCCTTCCACCCCTCGCGACGTGACCCCGTCCGTGCTGGTGGCGGCGCTGGGCCAGGTGGTGTTCTCGCTGGCGCTGGGCGGCACGATGATGGTCGTGTACGGCTCCTACCTGGCCGAGGGGGAGGCGCTCAAGGGCGACGCCATCCTCACGGTGGTGGGCGACACGGCGGCCGGCTTCCTGGCGGGTCTCGCCATCTTCCCGGCCGTGTTCGCGTTCGGTCTCGAGCCCGGCAGCGGCCCCGGCCTCCTGTTCGCCACCCTGCCCCGCGTCTTCGCCCACATCCCGGCCGGCTGGGCCTTCGGCGTCCTGTTCTTCGGGGCCTCGCTGGGCGCCGCCTTCCTGTCGGGCATCGCCGCCTTCGAGGTGCTGGCCGCCGGCCTCGGCGACGCCCTCGGGATGCCGCGGCGGAAGGCCGTGAACCTCCTCCTGGGGCTGCTGCCTCCTGCTCGCCCTGCCGCCCATGGTGAACCTGAAGGTCTTCGTCCCCTGGGACCTCACCTTCGGCTCGGGCGGGCAGACGGTGGGCGCGCTGCTCGCGGCCATCACCGTGGGCTGGGCCCTCCGCCGCGGCGCCCTGCTCGAGCAGATCGGCGGCGACCACCCGGGCCGGCTGGACCGCTTCCTGGTCGCCTGGCTACGCTGGGTGCTGCCCGCGGCCATCCTGACGGCGGGAGCGTGGTGGGTGGCGTCGGACGTGCTGGGGGTGGCGGGAGGGGCGTAGTCGACCGCGCATCGGCATGGCCTCCGGGTGCGGAGCCGGCACCACGCTAGCCACTCGATCCTGGCGTGACGATCCGAGGCTTCAGAATCTCGGCTCGGGTGTCCCCCGCGCGGGTTTCTGACATGCGGTACAGGAGCAGACCGTCGCCGCAGACGGGAGCGACGACCGCATCGAATCAATGCCGCGCCATCACGCGGACTCGGGACCCATGGCTGACGTCCAGGACCTCGACCACCGTGTCGAATGTCCGACGGGTCCAGGCGGGTGAGCTGAAGTGGAGCGAGTCGGGACTCCAGTGCGCATCAGGTACCACCGAAAACGTCCAGAGCCGGCGGTCGGTGCCCTCCGTCAGGTGCTCGAGGTACACGAGCGGAGGCAAATCCGTGTACATCCTCTCCAGCCGGCCCGGCGTGACCTCCTGACGGTCGGGAAACCAGGCCGCATGGCGTGCGTAGCTTCCCTCGACCTCACCCGCATCGCTCCAGTGGTAGATCTCGTATCTCCACACGCTGGCGGTCCAGAGGTCACCGTGGCGCCCGCCCGCGACGGTCCACCAGTCGAGATCGCCGAACTGGTGGTTGTGAGTTCCGAATTGTGCTATCCGGGTCCCGGCATCGTCGAGCACACGGAACAGCGGCCGCTCGTTGTCAGACGCCGCCGGTTCGGTCGTGAGGAGCCATCGACCCCCACCGAGACGGCTCCATCCGCTCCCACCGCCGGGCAGTCGAAAGGAACCCAGAAACCGGCCTTCTGCCGTGACTGTGACGGCTCGCTGATTGAACCGGTCGAACACTTCGAGCGTATCTCCGTGCATGACCGTGAGGCCGAGCTGATTGCCGAACTCTGTGGGCCCCTGCCCTGGGCGACCCACCGCCCTCAGCCACATACCGTCGCTGCCGTAGACCGCCAGCTGACCGCCCCCGACAAGATCACCGACCACGAAATCCCCGCTCACCAAATGTGCGATCGAGCACAGAGTTCCGAGGGGCGCATCAGCGGAGATCGAGGCAGGATCGTTCGCCCCTCCGAGCCGGGCGATCACCTGGATCTCGAGAATGGCATGTTGGACAGTTCGAGTCTGCGGCGATTGAGCTCTGTGACACATTTTCGTTACTTCGGTGCCGTGGACGCGATCCGGTGGCGGAGCAGGCCGCGAGAACGGCGACCAGCATCGTGAGGAGGGGGCCTCCTCTCGACGGCGTCCAGCGACGGTTTCGTGTAGGAACCTCACGGCGCAAATCAGCACACTCAGTTAGCGCCTGGTGAGACTCATCCTCCATGGCGCAGGCCATGAAGCGAGTTACCGTGGACCGGTCTGAACATAGACGCCGGCAGTATCCGAGCACTGCAGTCGCCCGAGATACGGACGGACTGCCCAGAGCCGCTCCCAGACCGGGCTGCACCGTGCCATGCGGTTCTATCCGGCCCCATGCTTCTGAAGAGCCTGGCGAACATCCTCGACCAACATGGACTCCGCGGGCAGTCCCGTCTCGACAATGCGTCCGATAACGAACGTCGGCGTTCCTCGAACTCCCAACCTTCTGCCCGCCTGCATGTCCCTCTCCACGCGGGGCATCGGCGCTGCATCTCTTAGGCACTCCATGAACCGTTCCGAGTCGAGCACGCCGGCTCTACGGGACAGTTCCACCCAGTTCAGGAGTCCGAGCGAGTCTTGCTTGGAGTACGCTACGTGAAGGAACGCCGCAAATCGGCCCTCGTCTGCAGCGCATTCCGACGCCACAGCCGCTTCGAGTGCCTGCGGGTGAACCTCTGACAGGGGATAGTGCCTGAATCTCACTGCCACGTGTCCGCCGAACACGGTGGTCACAGAATCCAGGAGCCCTTCGGCCCGCGCACAATACGGGCATTCCATGTCTGCGAACTCCACGACGTGAACACGGGCCGTCTTGGATCCGATGACGTGCCCCCCATTATCGAGTTCCACTGCAAGTTTCCGGTCAATCGTACGGACGGGGGAGCGTGAGGTCTCGATCGGTTGCGTACTCAATTCACGTCGAACTACGAGGGCCGTGACGGTCACTGCGCAGCCTGCAAGAACCCCGAGCGCCGCATTCTGAAAAAGATCGGATGCCTTCACGATCCAATTTCATCCGGGGGCTCAAGCGTAGTGTCCAGACTTCACCTTCAGATCTGCCAAAGGACCTGATGCCGGATCCCTTTGCACCTTGCCTGGGGTGCGCCCGCTGCGTTGGAGGTAGCAAGACCTCAGAAACACTGACCAGGCATGGGTGACCCGGGGCCAGCTGAGCACTTAGAACACACGGGGTCCGGACTGCAGTCAGAATTCGAATGGCAGGCCTGGTCGCAGACCAGTGAATTCGTCCTGGTCGAATTCGAATTGGCATACGCCGGTGTTGAAATGTATACCGCGCCACCGAAGGTCACAATGGCTGCGATCAACCCAGCGATGAGTCGCTTGTTCATGACCTTCTCCTGGCTACGGTGGACTACCACCTCTAGTATTATTTTAAAAGATCGTTCGACGCCGTGTCAAGAATTCAGGGCCAGGACCTTCCCCAGAGACTCCATCTCAGATTCTGTAACCCGTTGATGATCAGTCGCTTGTAGGCATCTGCGAGTGAAACGGGCCCGCTCGAGCGGAGAATGGGGAACCTTCGTGCAGATGAAAGCGGGCCCCCACTCGCACAAGTTGTTGGTGTCCATCGGCAAGGAAGCCGACCACCTGGCGAGGGGGACCCGGATGGAGAGTGCGCGGCTCGCGGGGAAGGTGCAAGGTCAGATCCTGCGATTCTCGGGGAAACTTTCGGCCGGGCTGCCCAGAGATGGCCCGCCGGGCGGTGGGGGAGATCCTCTACGGGATGCAGGCCCGCGGCTCGGTTCGCCTTTCGGAGATCGGACGGGCCCTGGAGGAAGAGACGGTCCTGAAGACGGTGATCGAGCGGCTGGGCCGACAGCTCGGATGGCCCGAGCTTCGGCGCCGGGTGCGGGAGAACCTCCTGGCCCTCGGGACGCCGAAGGTAGGCGAGCAAACGCTGCTGGTCACCGACCTGACCGACATCAGCAAGGCCTACGCTCAGAAGATGGAGCACCTGGCCAGGGTGTACGACGGCCGGGCGGACGAGATCACCGACGGCTACGAGTGCGTGGAGGTGCTGGCGGCCGAGGCGGGTTCGCCCGACGTGGTGCCCCTGTATCAGGAGCTCTACAGTTCGGAGGCGCCGGAGTTTGTGAGCGAGAACCGGAAGGTGCTCAAGGCGGTGCGGGCGGTGAGCCGCGCCACCGAGGGCCGGGGGATCTGGGTGATCGACCGGGGCGGAGACCGCCGGAACATCACCCCGCGGCTGGAGCGAGGCCAGGACTTTCTGATCCGGCTCTAGGGCCGGCGGCACCTCGAGTGGAGGCGCTCGGCTCTGAGCGCCCGGGAGCTGGCGACCCGCACACGCCGCCCTTTCGAGGAGACGGTCGTCAAGGAAGAGGGCGCCGAGGAGAGAGCCTATGTCCTGCGCTTCGGCTCCACCCCGGTGCGCTTTCCCGGCTCGGCGCGCCGACTCTGGCTGGTCGTCGTGGACGGACGGGGAGCGAAGCCGCTTCTGCTGCTGACCACCCTGCCCGCCGGCCGGTCCAGGAGGCGCACCTGGCGGATCGTCCAGAGCTACTTGACCCGCTGGCGGGTGGAGGAGACGATCCGCTTCCTCAAGCAGAGCTACGACGTGGAGGACATCCGGCGGCTCAAGTACGACCGGCTCCGGGCCATGGCCACGCTCGTGATGGCCGCCGGTCACTTCGCCACCTTCGGCTAGGGCGGACAGACCGCCGGCGGCCCTCCTGCGCCAGCTCGGGGGCGGGGCCCCCGGCCGGCTGGACCGCTTCCTGGTCGCCTGGCTGCGCTGGGTGCTGCCCGCGGCCATCCTGGCGGCGGGGGCGTGGTGGGTGGCGTCGGACGTGCTGGGGGTGGCCGGCGCCTAGACTCGACGGGTCCGGCGGCGGAGACTCGCGGCCGCGCCGCTGGCGACCGGTGGCCAAAATGAAAGGAGACGGACCGTGCATCGATCCCTCTACGTCCCGCTGGCGCTCGTCACCCTGGCCTGGGCCCCGGGTACGCCGGGGTCCGGGAGCGCCGGCGTGAGTCCCTCCTCCGCCCCGCTGGCCGCGGATTCGGTGGTCGTGTTCGTCGTGCGACACGCGGAGAAGGTCGAGGACGGCTCGCAGGACCCGCCCCTCACCGCGGCCGGCCGCGCCCGCACGGCCCTGCTGGCGCGGATGCTGAGCGACGTCGCCCTGACCGGGGCCTACGCCACCGACTACCGCCGCGCGCGGGCCACGGCCGAGCCCGCGGCCCGCGCGGCCGGCCTCGAGGTCCGGCTCTACGACCCCGCGAAGCCGGAAGCCCTGGCGGCCCGGCTCCGAGCCCGCGCCGGGCGCTACCTCGTGGTCGGGCACAGCAACACGGTGCCGGGCCTGGTGCGCGCCCTGGGCGGGGATCCCGGACCGGACCTGTCCGAGGCCGCGTACGACCGGCTCTACGTCGTGCTGATCGGACCCGGGGGCGTCACCACGCTGCGGCTGCGCTACGGGGCGGAGTCGGGAGGAGGCACCATGGGGGCAGCCAATGCGTCCGGCAGCGGGCCCGGACAGGAGGCAGAGTCGGACGGCGTGAAGGCCGTCACCCTTTGACGATCGAGCGCATCCTCGGTCCGGCCCACGATCCGGTCCGCTCCAATGGCCACGTGCCCGAGGGTGGTACCGGATCCCTCGACCCAGCCCGCGTCCGAGCCGTCTTCTAGCCTCTCCCCACCGGCGTCAGCGGCGGGCGCCCCTTGAGCACCCGGCGCACGTTGGCGGCGGCCACCTCCCACATGGCCCGCCTCGCCTCCCGGGTGGCGCTCCCCAGGTGCGGGAGGACGAAAGCGTTGGGGAGCTCGCGGAGCGCCGCCGGGACCTCGGGCTCCTCCGGGTAGACGTCGATCCCGGCGGCCGCCAGCCGCCCCGCTCGCAGCGCCTCCACCAGCGCCCCGGTGTCCACGATCTCCCCGCGCGCCGTGTTCACGAGCACCGCGCCCTCGGGGAGCCGGCTCAGGGCCTCCGCGCCCAGGAGCCCTTCCGTGTCGTCCGTGAGCGGCAGGTGGATGGAGAGGATGTCGGAGGCCGCGAGCGCCTCCTCGAGGCTCGCGGCCCGGCGCGCGCCGACCTCGTGCTCCAACGCCTCGTTCCGGGAGCGGCTCCAGTACACGACGTGCATCCCGAAGCCGGGGGCCCGCCGCGCCACGGCCGAGCCAATGCGGCCGGCCCCCAGGATCCCGAGCGTCTTCTCTCCGAGGCCCATGCCGAGGAGCTGGTCGGGCTCCCACCCCTCCCAGGCACCCGACCTCGCCAGCTCCAGCCCCTCGCGGAGACGCCGGGCCGCGGCCAGGAGCAGCGCCCATGTCAGGTCGGCGGTGGCGTCGGTGAGGACGTCGGGCGTGTTGGTGACGACCACCCCGCGCTCCGCGGCCGCCTCGACGTCCACGTTGTCGTGGCCCACCGCGTAGTTGGCGACGATCCGCAGGTTGGGCAGGCCGTCCATCTCCCCGGCGCCCACCGGCCGCGACAGGAGCGGCACCAGCGCCTCGACGGCGTCCGCCTCCGGGCCGGACGACGGCAGGGGCTGGTCGGCCGCCACGAAGCGGGACTCGCGGCCGCCCGGCCACGCGGGGCTCTCGCCGCACAGCGGGACGAGCTCGCGGGCCACGAGCACGATGCCCCGCGGGTCGCCGCCGTGCGCGCCGCCTCCGGTCCGCGCCTCGCCGCCCGATCTCGAGCGGCGTCCGGCGTCCGTGCGCGCGTCCACCACGCTCCTAGCGCCTCTCCCGGAAGAAGGCGCGCAGGAGCTCGGCGGCCTCTTCGGCCAGCACGCCCTCGGTCACCTCGACCCGGTGGTTGAGGCGTGGGTCCTGGACCAGGTTCTCGAGCGACCCGCACATGCCCGCCTTGGGATCCCGGGTAGCGAACACGAGGCGGGGCACCCGGGCGAGCACGATGGCGCCGGCGCACATGGCGCACGGCTCCAGGGTCACGTACAGGGTGTGGTCCAGGAGGCGCCAGTCGCCCAGCGTCCGGGCGCCCTCGCGCAGGACGGTCATCTCGGCGTGCGCGGTAGGGTCGGCCGCCTCGCGGGTGCGGTTGTGCGCCTCGGCCACCAGCCCCTCCGGGCCGACCAGGACGGCCCCGACGGGGACCTCCTCGCGCCCGGCCGCGAGCCGCGCCTGCGCCAGGGCGCGCTCCATCCAGCGCTCGTCAGCCGCACCCGTCGGAGCCCCCTCGCCCGCCGTCACGCGGTCCCCCTCACCCCGCCGCCGCCCGCCTCCGCGCGCAGGTAGTCGAGCGCGGCGTCGACGCGGGCCAGCGCGCGCTCCCGGCCCATGAGGGCGAGGGTGATGAAGATGCCGGGCCCGACGCCGACCCCCATGAGCGCCACCCGCAGCGGGTGGATGACCTTGCCGGCCCCCTCCCCGCGCGCCTCGGCCAGGCCGCGGACGGTCTCCTCGAGCGGCTCGGGCTCGAACGCGTCCGCATCCATCCCTTCGAACAGGCCCCGTACCGCCTCCAGACGCTCGGCCGAAGCGGCCGGGTCCTTCCAGAAGCGCTTCACCGCCGCCTCGTCGTAGGTCAGCTCGGAGGCGAAGAAGGGCGCCGCCTGGCGGGCCAGCTCCCCCAGGGTCCGGGCCCGGTCGCGCACCACCGCGAGCACGGCGAGGAACCGCTCCCCGTCCTCCGCCAGCTCCGCGGCCGGGATCCCCGCCTCCTCGAGCCGCGGCTCCACCAGCTGGGCCAGCCGCTCCGGCGCGGCCCGCGTCATGTGCTGGCCGTTCAGCCACAGGAGCTTGTCGGGGTCGAACACGCCGCTCTTCCGAAGGATGCGGTCCAGGGAGAAGGCCTCGACCAACTCCTCCCGGGTCATGACCTCGCGGTCGTCCCCGGGCGACCAGCCCAGGAGGGCCAGGAAGTTCACCATCGCCTCGGGCAGGATGCCCTCGTCCCGGTAGGCCTCCACGGACGTGGCCCCGTGGCGCTTGGAGAGCCGCTTCCCGTCCGGGCCCAGGATCATGGGGACGTGCGCGAAGGCGGGCAGCTCGGCCCCCAGCGCCCGGTACAGGAGGATCTGCTTGGGGGTGTTGGACAGGTGGTCGTCGCCGCGGATGACGTGCGTGACGCGCATGTCGATGTCGTCGGAGACCACGGCCATGTTGTACACGGGCGTGCCGTCCCGGCGCAGGAGGATGAAGTCCTCCAGGCTGTCGTTCGGGAAGGCGGTGTGGCCGTGGACCGCGTCCTCCCAGGCGGTCTCGCCGGCGGGCACGCGGAAGCGGACCGCGTACGCCTCGCCCTCCTCCGCTCGCCGGGCGGCCTCGTCGGGGTCCAGCTCCCGGCAGCGCCCCGGACAGCCGCCCACGGCGTGGGCGCTCTTCCCGCCCTCGGCCGGCTCGCAGAAACAGCGGTAGGCCGCACCCGACCCGAGGATCCGCTCCACGTCGGCGCGGTGCCGCTCCAGCCCGTCGGCCTGGTGGAAGGGCCCCTCGTCCAGGTCGAGCTCCAGCCACGCCATCGCCGCCAGGATGGCCTCCGTCATCGCGTCGCTGGAGCGCTCGCGGTCGGTGTCCTCGATCCTGAGGATGAAGGCACCGCCCTCGCGGCGGGCGAACAGCCAGTTGAAGAGCGCCGTGCGCGCTCCCCCCACGTGCAGGTAGCCGGTGGGGCTCGGGGCGAAGCGGACGCGCGGAGTGGAGCTTTCGGTCATGGAGACTCGGTCCTCCCGTGAGAATGACTGGTCAGGGGATCGGCGTCCGGGCGATACGCACGATCCGTGCGGCTCTCATCTTGCGCGTCTCGCCGGCGGCTCGCCACCATGCGTCGGGCCGTCCCGTCCGTCCGCCGGCCGCGCGGACGGGAAAGTGCGCAGAGCCAGGGAGGACCGCATGACGTCGCAGGGACCCGAGATCTTCGTCGCGCCCGGGCTCAGGAGCCCGTTCGCGCGCATCGACCGCGAGCTGGCCGACCTCGACGGGCTGCGTCTGTCGACGCCGGTCGTCCAGCAGAGCGTCATGGGTCCGCGCGGGCCGGGGAAGGCGGACGCCGTGGACCTGGTGCTGTGGGGCTCGGTGATCCCGAGCCTCGAGGTGAGCAACTGGGGCCGCGAGGTGTGGCTGGAGTCGGGGCTCGACCCGCACGTGCCGTCCCAGGGCATCGTGCAGGCATGCGCCACCAGCCTCGCCGCCGCCACCCACGCCGCCGGTCAGGCACGCTCGGGACGACTGGAGCTGGCCCTGTGCGGAGGCGTCGAATCGATGTCCTTCACCCAGATCGGCCTGCCCCTCCACCTGAGCCGCACCCTGCGGCGCACGGTGCAGGCCGGCAGCCCGGTACGCGCGGTACGCACCCTGGCGCAGCTCCGTCTCAAGGACATCCGGGTGCGCATCCCGACGGCCACCGAGCGCACCACCGGCCTCACCATGGGCGAGCACGCCGAGCAGATGGCGAAGACGTGGTCCATCGGGCGGGAGGCGCAGGACCGGCTCGCGTTCGAGAGCCACATGCGGGCCGTGTCCGCCACCGAGCGCGGCTTCTTCCGTCCCCTCCTGGTCACGCCGGGGACCTTCCCCGCCGACGTCGACACGGTGCCGCGCCCTGACACGTCCCCCGACAAGCTGGCTCGCCTGCGTCCCTCCTTCGACCGCGAATCCGGGACGCTGACCGCCGGCAACTCGACGCCGCTCACCGATGGGGCCGCGGCCGCATGGGTGGGGACCGCCGAGGGGATGGCCCGGCTGCCGGACGACCTGCCGCGCGTCCGCCTCCTGGACTGGGAGCAGGCCGCCGTCGACCTGCGCCGGCAGGGGCTTCTCATGGCGCCGACCCTGGCCATCCCGCGCCTCCTGGCCCGGCACGACATGGGCTACGGGGACGTGGCCCTGTGGGAGATCCACGAGGCGTTCGCCGTGCAGGTGCTGTGCACGATCGCGGCGCTCGAGGACCGGGATTGGCTTCGGGAGCAGGCGGGGGTGGACCGGGATCTGGGGACCTTCCCGCGCGACCGCCTCAACCCGAACGGCGGCAGCGTGGCCCTCGGTCACCCGTTCGGCGCCACCGGCGCGAGGATCCTGTCGCAGGCGGCCGCCGAGCTGGCGGAGAGGGAGTCGGGCAGCCGCGCCGTGGTCAGCATCTGCGCGGCCGGCGGGCTGGGGCACGTGGCGCTGCTGGAGGCGGTGTAGAGGTGCCGGAGGCCGGCGCGCAGGCGTAGAGGTCTCGCCGCCGGCCGGAGCTACGAGCGCCGCCGAGCTTCGCCCGCGGCGCCCCGCACGTTTCAGCTGAAACGTCGGATTGCGCGAATCAGCTTCGATTGTAGCGATTCGCGTCGCGCCCTTTCTCGCGCTGCCGCCTCAGTACCCCTCGCCCTCCAGCGACACGCGGCCGGCGAAGCGCCGGTACATGAAGGTCACGTAACCCAGCGCCAGCAGCATCCCGGGAATCCACCAGGCCAGACCGATCACCAGGCCCGAGTGCCCCGCGGCGGCGTTGTGCACCGTGAGGCCCGCGCCCGGGTCGCCGACGGCCGGGAGCACGTACGGGTACAGTCCGACCGCCACGCTGCCCAGCATCCCGGCCAGGTAGGCGCAGGACGAGAGAAACGCGCTGCGGTCCGAGCCGCGGCCCAGGCCCACGCGGATCCCGACGAGCGACCCCACGGCCAGGACGGGGAACAGCCAGCCCCACGGCCGGGCGCGGAGGTGAGCGGCCACCAGGGGCTGCACGAGCCAGGTGAAAGGCGTGACGAGGACGGTCCCCGCCACTACCAGCCACCAGGCGCGCCGCGCCAGCGCCAGGGAACGCTCCCGCAGCGAGCCCTCCGTGCGCAGGCCCACCCACAGCGCGCCGTGCATCGAGAGCGCGACCAGCGCTGCGAGCCCCACGGAGAGCGTGTACCAGTCCAGCACGCCCACGTCCGGCCCCACCCGCCAGTCGGTCCACAGCGCCTCGAAGAACCACCCGTGCGCGTCGAGGGGCACGCCCCGGACGACGTTCCCGAGCGCGGCGCCGAAGAACAGGGCCAGCAGCAGGCTGGCGCCCGCGAACACCACGTCCCAGAACGGTGCCCACACTCCGCCGCGCAGGTGGCTCCGGAACTCGACCGCGATCCCTCGCAAGACCAGGAGCCACAGGACGATCATCAGCGGCAGGTAGAAGCCGCTGAAGCTGGAAGCGTACAGGACCGGGAAGGCGAAGTACAGCGTCCCGCCGCCCGCGATGAGCCACACCTCATTCCCGTCCCACACGGGCCCGATCGAGCGGAGGACGGCGCGCCGCTCGGCACCTGGCTCCGCCACCAGGAGGTGGACGGCCCCGGCCCCGAGGTCGAAGCCGTCCAGGACGACGTACATGACGATCATGAACGCCACGAGCCAGAACCATACGGTCTCCATGCTCGCCCCCCCCTCAGCCGGCCAGCGCGGCCTGGCCCGGCGCGGCGCCGGCGCCGCCCTCGCCACCCGCCCCCGGACCCTCGTCCCCACCTGCACCCGGGCCGTGCGCGATCTCCCGGCCCACCAGGAACAGGAAGAGGAAGCCCAGCACCATGTACAGGCCCATGAAGCCGAGCAGCGTGAACGTCCCGTTCCCGGAGGAGACGCCCGGCGAGGCCCCGGCCGAGGTCCGCATCAGCCGATAGATCACCCACGGCTGCCGCCCCAGCTCGGCGGTCATCCACCCCGCCGTGTTGGCGATGTACGGGAAGGGCAGGCTCAGCATGAGAACCCACAGGGCGGCCTTCGAGTCGAACAGAGTCCCGCGCCACAGCTTCCAGGCCGAGACCAGCATGATGGCGATGAAGAGGGTCCCGAGCCCCACCATGATGTGGTAGCTGTAGTAGAGGAGCGGGATGTTGTCGGGCCAGTCCTGCTCCGGGAACGCCTCGAGCCCCTGCACCTCCGCCTCCCAGCGACGGTAGGTGAGGAAGCTCAGCGCCCGCGGCACGTCCAGCCGGTTGTCGAGCTTCCGCCGGGCCACGTCGGGCTGGCCGAGGATGGCCAGCGGTGCGCCCCGCTCGCTGTGGAACAGGCCCTCCATGGCGGCCAGGGTGGGCGGCTGGTGCTCGGCCACCATGCGCCCCTGGACGTCCCCGAGCGGAAACAGCTGGACGACGCTCGCCACCACGCCCACCATCACGCCCAGCTTCACGAACAGGCGCCCGTAGGTCCGGTCCCGGCCCTGGAGGAGGTAGTAGGCCCCGATGGCCGCCATGACGAAGCAGCCGGTGATGACGGCGCCCACCATGGTGTGCAGGTACTGCCACACGCCCCACGGGTTGAACAGGAGGGCCCGCAAGCTCTGCAGCGACAGCGCCCCTCCCGGCCCGACCGCGTAGCCGACCGGGTGCTGCATCCAGGCGTCGGTCGCCACAATGAAGTAGCCCGACAACCACGATCCCAGGAACAGGAGAAGCGCCGTCGCCCAGTGGGCCCGGCGGCTCAGGCGCTTCCTTCCGAACAGGAAGAGGCCGAGGAAGGAGGACTCCAGGAAGAAGGCGAACACGCCCTCCATGGCGAGCGTCTGGCCGATCACCCCACCCGCCGACCGGGAGAACGCCGCCCAGTTGGTCCCGAACTGGAACTCCATGGGGATCCCGGTCACCACGCCGATGGCGAAGTTGATGCCGAAGATGCGCGCCCAGAACTGCGCGGCCCGCTCGTAGCGCTCCTCCCCCGTGCGCAGCGCGACCGTTTCGAGAATCACGATCAGGAGCGCCAGCCCCATGGTGAGCTGGGGAAACAGGTAGTGGTAGGTGACGGTGAAGGCGAACTGGAGTCGATCGACGGTGAGAGCCTGCATCGGGACCCCCGGTCTGGACTATCCCCCTCCCGGAGCGCGCTCAGCGCGGCGCCGGCGGATCCTCCCGCGGCCCGCGCGGCGAGGACCGCACCAGGTCCACCGGCACGATCCGGACCGCGACCGCGGCCGGCCCGACCCCGGACGCCGCGCCCTCCAGCGCCACGGTCGGGACCGAGCTCGGGACGACCGGCACCGGCACCAACTGGTCGACCAGCATGGCGCCGAACAGCAGGGCCAGGTAGAGGAGCGAGTAGCGGTACAGGCGCCACGCCTTGCCGGTGCGCTCCCGCTCGCGCAGGAGCTCCACCATCAGCCACAGGAACCGGCCCCCGAGCAGGATCGCCAGGCATCCGTATACGAGGCCGAACGACCCGGTGAGCACCGGCATCACGCTGAGCGGCACGAGCACGAGGCTGTACAGCAGCATCTGCCGCTTGGTCTCGCGCTCGCCCCACACCACCGGCGCCATCGGGACGCGGGCGTCGGCGTAGTCCCGCTCCTTCATCAGGGCCAGAGCCCAGAAGTGGGGGGGCGTCCAGTAGAACACGATGAAGAACAGGAACAGGGCCGGAAGGCCGACGTGGCCCGACACGGCGGCCCACCCAACCAGCGGAGGGAACGCGCCGGCGGCCCCCCCGATCACGATGTTCTGGGGCGTCGAGCGCTTGAGCCACCGCGTGTACACGAACACGTAGAACAGGAGGCCGGAGAGGGCGAGCACGGCGGCCAGGAGATTGGCCGCCAGCGCGAACACGGCGAACGCGACCGCGGCGAGCGCCACCCCGAACAGGAGGACGCGCACCGCCGGCACCCGGCCGCTCGGGATGGGGCGCCGCCGCGTGCGGCGCATCGTCCCGTCAATGTCACGGTCCAGGTACATATTGAGCGCGTTCGCCCCGCCCGCCATCAGGTAGCCGCCCACCACGGTCCACAGCACGAGCCACGCGGTCGGGTGACCGGCCACGAACATTGGCACGACCGTGGTCACCAGGAGGAGCGAGATGATGCGCGGCTTGGTGAGCGCCACGTAGTCGAGCATGGCGCGGCGGACCCCGCCCCCGCCCCCTTCCAGCGAGCGCACGGGGCACCTGAGGGCGGCCCCCTCCACGCCGGAGCCCATCGTCACGGGTGCGGGCGCGGGATCGGCGTCTCGGTCGGCCGGCCGCCGCTCGCCCGGACCGGCCGGCGAGGCGGCGGCCCGCGGCCGCGACACCAGGGTCGCCGCCCACACCAGGGAGGCGAACACCGCGGCCCCGCCGGCCACGTGCAAGGCGCGCAGGAGGGCCGGCAGGTTGCCCAGCATCATGCCGGCCCCGATACCGATCTGGATCAGCACGACGGCCGTCACGGTGGCGGCTGCTCGCTGCGCGGCCCGGTCCCCCGGCCGGTGTCGGCGCACGTGGAACGGGAGCCACACGGCCAGCCCGGCGAGCCCGTACGCGAACAGCCGGTGCGTCCAGTGCAGGTGCGTCCGCCACCCTCCCGCCGGCAGGACGCTCCCGTTGCACAGCGGGAACCCGCGGCACGCCGTCGAGGCCCCCAGGTTGGCGACCAGCGCTCCGAGGAGCACGACGACGAACGCCAGCCCGGCCATGCCGGCCGTGGCGCGGGCCGCCCGGTCCCAGCGCGGCGCGCGGCGTCCGGTCAGGGCTCGCGTCGTTCCCACCACCAGGAGTGCCAGGAGGAGCATGGCCGTGCCCAGGTGGATCACGATGGTGGCGGGCGGGAGCTCGAGCCACACCGTGACGGCGCCGAGCAGGGCCTGCACCACGACAAGCGCCAGAGCGACCACACTGAGCCGGAGCGGACGCCGCATGACGTCCGTGCGGCGCGCCGCCCACAGGGCGTACACGACGAGGAGGGTCACCAGGGTCACCACGCTGGCCGCGGCCAGGCGATGGCCGTACTCGATGAGAGTCGGGACGTCCATCGGTGGGATCAGCCGGCCCTGGCACAGCGGCCAGTCGGGCCCACAGCCCAGGCCGCTTCCCGTGATCCGGACAATGCCGCCGAGCACGACGAGACCATAGGTGGCCGCGAGGGTGAGAGCCGCCAGGCCGCCCCAGCGCCGGAGTGAGCGTCCGCTCGGGTTCTCGGGTCCGGATTCCATGTCGTTGCTCGAGAGGAGGTGCTCCTCCGGGCACGGGCCGTAACGGGCCGGCGTGCCGAATCGTTTGCGTCGCGTTCGGGGATCGTGCGAAGTTCCCCGCGCCCGATCCGGGCGCGAACATAGGGATCGACCGGCCGCGGCGCCACGCGGGGCCTCCGGAGGATATCGAAGCATGCCAATCGAACAGGACCGGGCCCCCCTGCGGGTGTCGCCCGAAGCAAGGTGACGGGCGTGGACGGGGACTCCGAAGCACAGCCGCCGGAGAGCGTGGAAGGCGACGGGTCGCGGGACGGAACGGACGGGAAGAAGAGCAAGAAGGCGCGCCGCTTTACCCTGTTCGCCCTGCGCAAGCTCGGACCCCGGCTCAAGCCCCACAAGCGGGCGCTCGCCGGTGCCATGGCGTGCCTGGTCGTCTCGGCCGCCATCGGCCTGAGCTTCCCGCTGGTGGTCCGCTACCTGATGGACGCCGCGTTCATCCAGCGGAACCTCGGGCATCTGAACCAGATCGCCCTCATCCTCCTCGGCCTGTTCGCCGTGCAGGGCGTACTCAACTTCGCCGAGGTCTACCTGCTGGGCGCCACGGGCGAGCGCGTGGTCACCTTCCTGCGCATCGACCTGTTCTCGCACCTGCTCGAGCTGTCGCCCGGCTTCTTCAGCCGGCGCTCCTCGGGCGAGCTCACCAGCCGGCTCACCTCCGATTGCTCGACACTCCAGAGCCTGCTGAGTCATCAGGTGGCGGAGCTCCTGCGGCAGCTCCTCTACCTGATCGGCGGCCTCTCGCTCCTCGCCTTCCTGCACGCCCGCCTGATGGTGACCGTGCTCGCGGTCGCGCCGCTCGTGGTCGTGCTCGGCTTCGGCGTCGGTCGCTACCTGCGCAAGCGCAGCCTGCAGGTGCAGGACCGTCTCGCCTCGGCCAACGCCACGGCCGAGGAGGCGCTCACGCAGATCCCGGTCGTGCAGAGCTTCGTCCGGGAGGACTGGGAGCGGACGCGCTACGACTCCCGGATCCGCTCGGCCCTGGACGCGGCCCTGGAGCGCGCCTGGGTTCGTGGCGGCTTCTTCGGCGCGATCACCTTCCTGGCCTTCGGCGGGATCGTCGCGGTGCTGTGGGAGGGCGGTCGTCTCATCGTGGCCGGCCAGATCACCGCCGGAGAGCTGGTCTCCTTCCTCCTGTACGCCGTCCAGGTGGCGGCGGCGATCACGGCTCTGGGCTCGATCTGGAGCAGCTACCAGGAGGCCCAGGGGGCCGCGCACCGCGTGTTCGAGCTCCTGGACACCGAGCCTGACATCGCCGATCCGCCCGATCCGATCTCGCTCCACGAAGAGGGGTCGGGTCCGGTCACGTTCGAGAACGTCTGGTTCCGCTACGCGCCCGACGATCCGTGGGCCCTCCGGGAGATCGACGTGCGCATCGAGCCGGGCGAGATCGTGGCGCTGGTCGGTCCGAGCGGCGCCGGGAAATCGACCTTCGCCTATCTCGTCCCCCGCTACTGGGACCCCACCCGAGGTCGAATCACCCTCTCGGGTCACGACCTGCGCCGGCTCCAGCTGTCCCAGCTCCGGCAGCGCGTAGGGATCGTGCCGCAGGAGCCAATGCTGTTCGCCGGCACCGTGGCCGAGAACATCGCCTACGGTCGGCCCTCGGCCGACCCGGCCGAGATCGAAGCGGCATCGCGCTCCGCCCACGCCCACGAGTTCATCGCGGGCCTGCCCGACGGTTACGAGACGGCCGTCGGTGAGCGCGGGGTCCGGCTCTCGGGCGGCCAGCGCCAGCGCATCGCCATCGCCCGGATCTTCCTCAAGGAGCCCGAGATCCTCATCCTCGACGAGGCCACGAGCAGCCTCGACACGGAGAGCGAGCGACTGGTGGAGGAGGCGCTCGAGGCCGCCATGCGGGATCGTACGACCATCATCATCGCCCACCGGCTCCGCACCGTGCGCCGCGCCGATCGACTGCTGGTCCTTCAGCGGGGCCGCATCGTCGAGCAGGGGGCCCACGCCGAGCTCCTGGCCCAGGATGGCCTGTACGCTCGCCTCTACCGGGGCCAGGTCCTGGAGCCGGAAGCAGCGCCCACGGTGTAGCCCGGGTGCATCTCGCGGCGCTCCTCCTCACCCTGTCGGTCGCGGCTCCCGCGGCCCGCGACACGACCCCGCCCGACACGTCGGCCGCGTCCGACACCACTCCGCCCCGGTCCGCCCCGCCCCTCCGGGTGACCGTCACCCGCGCCCCGGAGACGCTCCGGGAGGTAGCCGGAGCCGTCACGGTGGTGGACGCCGCCGCCCGCCAGAGCGCCGGCCGGCGCGTGTCGCTCCGCGACGCCCTGGAGAGTTTGCCGGGGGTATTCGTGGCGGACCGCCACAACTTCTCCCTCGGCGACCGCATCGTGCTCCGGGGCGCAGGGGCGCGGGCGCAGTTCGGTGTGCGTGGCGTCCAGGTCCTGGCCGACGGCATCCCGCTCACCCTCCCGGACGGCCAGGCGGCGCTCGGCAACCTGGACCTCGGCTCGGCCGGACGGATCGAGGTGCTGCGCGGTCCGGCCTCGTCCCTGTACGGAAACGCGGCCGGGGGCGTCATCCAGGTCGAGTCCGGGCCCTTCCCCGAAGCACCGCTGTCCCCCTGGGCCCGGATCACGGCGGGTGCCTTCGGCTTCCGCCAGGAGGAGCTGGGAGGGGGTGGGCGCGACGGGTCCGTGGCATGGCTGTTCCACGGGACGCATCTGCTCACCGACGGCTTCCGCCGACACGCGGCCGCGGAGCTGTGGCGGGCCAACCTGGTGGCCCGCGGCGCGCTCGGGGGTGGCGGCGAGCTGCGCGCCGTCCTCGACCTGTTCCAGCTACCCCTGGCGCAGAACCCCGGAGCGCTGGACCACGCGGCCTCGATCTCCGACCCGCGCTCGGTCCGCCCGCTGCAGGTCGCGCAGGGGACGGGGGAGCGCTCCGGTCAGATCCAGGGCGGTCTCAGCCTCACGACGCCCTTCGCCTCGGGCTCCACGCTCCGGGCGTCCGCGTGGGTCCTGGGACGGAGCGTGTGGAACCCGATTCCGGACCGCGTCATCCGGCTTGGACGGAGCGCGGGCGGCGTCCGGGGGCTGGTGTCGAGCCGGACCGGACCGCTCCAATGGACGGCGGGCCTGGATGCGGGCCTTCAGGTCGACGACCGGAGGGAATTCGTGAACCTCGGGATCGGAGCGGGGGATCGGGCCCGCGAGGGAGCGCGCCTCCAGGACCAGACGGAACGCGTCCTCCAGGTGGGTCCCTTCGTACGTCTCGAAGCGCGGCCGGCAGCCAGCGTGAATGTATCCGCGGGCCTTCGTGTGGACGGCTACCGGTTCTCCGTTCGTGACCGGATCCTGGCGGATGGCAACGACTCCGGCACCCGCTGGATGCGCCACCTGAGCCCCTCGGCCGGCCTCACCTGGAACCCCCTTCCCTGGCTCGGCGGCTGGGCGCGCCTCGGCACGTCGTTCGAGACCCCGACCACCAGCGAGCTCTCGAACCGCGCCGACGGCCGCGGCGGCTTCGATCCGAAGCTGGGGCCCGAGAGCACGGTCGAGGGCGAGGTCGGCGCGCGCGGACAGCTGCCGGGCGGGCACCTGGTCTGGGAGCTGACCGCCTTCGACGCCCGGGTCTCCAACGCCCTGGTGCCCTCCGAAGGCGCCGGGGGCGAGGTCTACTACCGGAACGCGGGGCGACTGTCGCGCCGGGGCCTCGAGCTGCGGCTGGTCGCGCATCCGTTACCGATCGCTCGGTTCGAGGCGGCCTATTCGCTCCAGGACCACCGCTACCTGGCGTTCGCCACACCCTCGGGCGACTTCGCCGGCGACCGCGAGCCCGGCGTTCCGGGCCAGCGAGCCTACCTGTCCGCGAGCGCGGACCTTCCGGCCGGGGTCCGGCTGGAGGCGCGCGGCACCTGGGTGGACGCGTACTTCGTCGACGACGCCAACGTCGCGCGCACGGACGCCTACCGGGTGGTGGAGCTCAGGGCCGAGGCGAACGAGATCCTAGGGAGATGGAGAGTCCACCCCTTCCTGGGAGTGGACAACCTTTTCGACGAGCGCTACGCCGGCTCGGTCGTGCCGAACGGCTTCGGCGGCCGGTACTACGAGCCCGCGCCGGGCCGCTCCGTCTATCTGGGACTCGAGCTGGGGGGCTGATCGCCGCCCGGGGACTCCGCGGCGGCCGCGGGCCCCGAGGCCGCCGCCTCCGGCACGTCCACGCCCAGCCGGCGGAGGTCGCCCAGCAGGTGCTCCTCGGTCTGGGGCCCCAGGTAGCGGCGGCGGATGACGCCGTCGGCGTCCACGAGCAGCGTGGTCGGAAAGCCCATGGTCTGGTAGTACCGGACCGCGGTGCCCGTGTCGCCGAGCCAGATCGGATAGGTCATGCCGTGCGCCCGCGTCCAGGCTCGCACGCGCGCCGGCGTCCCCGAGTCAATGGCGAGCCCGACCACCGTGGCGCCGTGCCCCTCGATTCGCCGCTGCAGCGCCTCCAGCCCCGGGATCTCCCGCCGGCAGGGCGGGCACCAGGTCCCCCAGAAGTTCAGGACCACCACCCGGCCCCGGTAGTCGGCCAGGGACACCGTGTCCCCTCCCAGGGACCGGAAGGGCACGACCGGAGCGGGGATCTCCAGCCACGCGGACGAGGACGCCTCGCCGCGGCGGGCCGCGGGCGTGCGCGCCTCGGGCGGCAGCCCCGCCATGGCGCTGGTGTCGGCCGGCGCCGCGGACCCCGGGCCGTTGCGTGTCGTGAGCAGACCCCAGGCCACCGCCGCCCCGGCCAGCAGCACGACCGCCGTCCCGCCCAGCGCGGCGCGCGACGGGCGCCTCACGTCTCCTCCTCCTCGCCCCAGCCTCCGCCCCCGGGCGTCTCGAGCCGCACGCGGTCTCCGGTTTGCACGTCCAGGGACACCTTGCCCGGGAGCTCTTCCTCGCGGCCGTCCCGGACCAGGAGGTTGCGGCCCGCCGCGCCGGGGCCGCCCCCGGCCAGCCCGTAGGGCCGCAGCCGGCGGCGTTCTGTCAGCAGGGTCAGGCGGGCGGGCGCCCCGAGCTCGACCTCTCGCACCACCCCCTCACCGCCCGGCCAGCGGCCGCGACCGCCCGAGCCGCGCCGGACCTCGTAGCGCGTCACCCGGAACGGGTAGGCGTACTCCAGAGCTTCCACGGGCGTGTTCAGCGTATTCGTCATGTGCGTGTGCAGCGCGCTCGCTCCCGGGACGGACGCTCCCGCTCCCGCCCCGCCGGCCACCGTCTCGTAGTAGGTAAACGGGAGGCCCGTCGCGGGGTCCCGGCCGCCCAGCACCAGGTTGTTCATGGTGCCCTGGCTGGCCGCCGGGATCCGGTCCGGGCACGCCCCTGCCAGTGCGCCCAGCAGCACGTCCACGATGCGCTGGGAGGTCTCGACGTTGCCCCCCGCCACCGGCGCCGGACGGCGCGCGTCCACCAGGGAGCCAGGCCGGGTGACGAGCTCGATCGGGGCCAGGCAGCCGCTGTTCGACGGCAGGTCGAGCCCGACCAGCGAACGGAACACGTAGTAGACGGCCGAGAGCGTGATGGCGCGCACCGCGTTGATGCCCGCCTCGCGCTGGTCGTCGGTGCCGGTGAAGTCCACCCGCACGGCGTCCCCCCGACCGTGATGGCCACCTCGATCCCCGCCGCGCCGCCGCCCCGTCCATCGTCCTCCATCTCATCCCGGAAGCGATAGATCCCGTCGGGAATCGAGGAGAGCAGCCGGCGGGTGGTACGCTCGGCGTAGGCGAGGAGCGCCTCCATGGCCTCGCCCACCGCGTCCGCCCCGTAGCGGTCGGCCAGGCCTCCCAGACGGTCGGCGCCGCGCTGCACGGCCGCCAGCTGCGCGTCCAGGTCCCCGGCGCGCTCCTCGGGCGTGCGCACGTTGGCCAGGATCAGGTCCCGGATCCCGGACAGGATCTTTCCGCCCGCCACCAGCCGGATCGGCGGGATCACGAGACCCTCCTGGTAGAGCTCCGTGGCCAGCGGCATCGAGCCCGGCGTCATCCCCCCCACGTCTGCGTGGTGCGCTCGGGCCGCGACGAAGCCGATCCGGGCTCCGCCGGGTCCGGTGAACACGGGGGCGACCAGGGTGATGTCCGGCAGGTGCGTGCCGCCCCGGAACGGGTCGTTGAGGATGGCCACGTCCCCCGGTCCCAGCTCCAGCTCCTCGAGGCACGCCCGCACCGACAGGGGCATGGAGCCCAGGTGGACAGGGATGTGCTCCGCCTGAGCCACCATGTCTCCCGCAGCACTGAAGATCGCGCAGGAGAAATCCTTGCGCTCCTTGATGTTGGGAGAGTACGACGAGCGCCTGAGCACGCCGCCCATCTCCTCCGCCACCGAGGCGAACAGGTGCTTGAAGATCTCGAGACGGACCGGGTCCACGCTCACCTCTCGCCCTCCGTGCCAGTCACCTCCAAGACGATGTCCAGCCGAGCCGTCACCCTCGCCCCGTCTCCCCGGGCGAGGAACAGGGTGGTGTCGTCGCGGACGATCACGGCGGGACCCGTCAGCCAATGCCCGGGCCGGAGCGCCGACGCCCGGTAGAAGGGCACGGGCTCGACCCGGGCGCCGGCGGCGGCGACCAGGACGACCGGCCGCTCCCCGTCCAGCGCCGCGCCCGGATCGGGACCCGCCTGCTCCGCTTCCGGGAGCTCCGGCGGGCGCACCGGGAGGACGGCCCGCAGCCTGAGACCCACGATCTCGGTGGCCGCGCCGGCGTCCGCGTGCCCGTACGCGTCGCGGTGCGCGGCGTGGAACGCGCCGGGAGGATCGTCGTCCAGCGGCACGTCGAGCTCCCAGGACTGGCCCCGATACCGCATCGCCAGGCTTGGCTCCAGACGCAGCCCGGAGGCGGGGCCCTCGCCCTCCATCTCCTCGCGCGCCCGGCGCTCGAGGGGAGCGAAGCCTTCCCGGAGTCGGTCGGCGCCCGTCGTGCCCGGGAGCATGACCGTGAGGCCGTAGTCCCGGGTGACGTCGGCGGCGAGCATGCCGTGCGCGGACAGCACGGAGGCCGTCCGGGGCACCAGGACGCGGCCGATCCCCAGCGCCCGGGCGAGAGCCGACGCGTGCAGCCCCCCCGCACCGCCGAAGGCGACGAGCGTGAAGTCGGCGGGATCGTGGCCGCGCTGCACCGAGATGACGCGGAGCGCCCGCTCCATGTGCGCGTTCGCCACGCGGACCACGCCCAGTGCCGCGGCCTGCTCGGGCGACAGGCCCGGGGGTGGCTCGAGGCCCGCCTGCTCCGCCAGCTCGCGGAGCGCGGCGCGGGCCGCCTCCTCGTCCAGCCGCATGGTCCCCCCCAGGAAGCCTTCCGGATCCATGCGCCCCAGGACCAGGTTGGCGTCGGTGACCGTGGGCCGGTCGCCGCCCCGACCGTAGCACGCCGGTCCCGGGTCGGCCCCCGCGCTCTCGGGTCCCACGCGCAGCGCGCCCCCCACGTCCACGCGCGCGACCGACCCACCGCCCGAGCCGACCGAGTGGAGGTCCACCACCGCGACCCCGATCGGGAGACCGTCGATCGTCCCCTCCCGGGTCACGCGTGGACGTCCCTCGGCCAGGCAGACGTCGGTCGACGTCCCGCCCATGTCGAACCCAATGATCCGGTCCCAGCCGCAGGCCCCGGCGGCGTGCAGGGCGCCGACCACGCCGCCGGCGGGCCCCGAGAGCACGGCCCGCACGCCCTCGCGCCCGGCCGCTTCCAGCCCCACGCTCCCGCCGTTCGACTGCATCACCCGCCAGGCCGCTCGCGGCCCTTCCCGGGCCAGGCGTCCCAGGTAGCGGCCCAGCACCGGGGAGACGTAGGCGTTGATCGCGGTGGCGCTGGCGCGCTCGTATTCCCGGAACTCCGGCAGCACATCGCACGACAGCGACACGGCGAGGCCCTCCTGCCGCAGCCGCTCGCCCAGGCGGCGCTCGTGCTCGGGGCGCAGGAAGGAGAACAGCAGGCACACCGCCACCGACTCGGCGCCCAATGCGTGGACCTCGGCCACCACCCGGTCGACCTCCGCATCCTCCAGCGGCCGGAGCACGCGCCCCCGGTGATCGACCCGCTCCTCCACCTCGAACGCCAGATCGGCCGGAACCAGAGGCCGCGGCTTGCGGGGCGTGAGATCGTAGAGCTCCGGGCGGGCCTGCCGCCCGATGGCCAGGAGGTCCCGGAAGCCGGCGGTGGCCACGAGCGCCGTCCGGGCCCCCTTGCGCTCGAGCACGGCGTTGGTGGCCACCGTGGACCCGTGCACGATCGACGGAAAGGGTCTGGCCTCGCTCGCCCCGGCCAGCACACGCCCCAGGCCCGCGAGCACCGCCCTGGCCGGGTCGTCCGGCGTGGACAGCACCTTGAAGGTACGGAGGCCCGCGGCGCCGGGGACCGAGACCACGAAGTCCGTGAAAGTGCCGCCAATGTCGACGGCGACCCGCGTCGCGGGCGCCTCGGGGCGTCCTGCCTCCCGCGGCGCCGCCCCCTCCCCCGGCCGTCGCTTCACGCTCCCGCTCCCCCTACAACGCCGACAGGAGGGCGCGCAGTCCCAGGAGCGCCGCCACGCCGACCACGAGCCCGCCCGCCAGGTTGAGCCACGGTCCGTTTCGCCACCGTCCCATGCGCTTCCCGTCGTTGACGACGAGCAGGAGGAAGAGGGCCACCCCGGGCAGCAGGATCCCGTTGGCCACCTGCGCAAACAGGATGGCGGGAACCGGACGCACTCCGACTGCGGTGCACAGGGCGCCGGCCAGCAGCACCGCCCCCCACACCATGCGGAAGCGGGGCGAGCGCAGGTCGGCCTTCCAGCCCAGGACGCCGCAGGCGGCCCACGCCGCCGCGAGGGGCGCCGTGATGGCCGAGGTGAGGCCGGCCGCCAGCAGCCCCGCGCCGAAGAAGGCTCGCGCCCACCCGCCCAGCAGCGGCTGGAGCTGGCGCGCCATGTCGGCGGCGTTCCGCACCTCGCCTCCCCCGGCCCCGGCCGCGGTGACTACGACGGCCATGCTCACCAGCCCCCCGAGGATGATCGCCACGGCCGAGTCGCGCCGGGCGGCCGGGAGGTCGGCCGCGCCGGACCAGCGCTGGCGCACCGCCGAGGCGTGCAGGAAGAGGTTGTAGGGGACGACCGTGGTGCCCACGAGCCCCACGGCCAGGAGCAGCGAGGCATTCGGCAGCGAGGGGACCACGAGCCCGCGCAGCAGCTCGGGAAGCGCGGGGAGGAACAGCGCCGCGGTGGCGAAGAACACCAGCCCCATGACCGCCACCAGCACCGTGAGCCAGCGCTCCATGGCCCGGTAGCGCCCGGCCCACAGCAGAGCGCCGGCCGCGGCGGCGAGCCCCAGGCCCCAGGCACGCGCCGAGCCGCCGCCGAGCGCCTGCGCGCCCAGTGCGCCTCCCAGGAGGTTGCCCGTCTCGTAGGCGGCGTTGCCGATCACGATGGCCGAGAGGACGAGGCCGGCCGCCAGAACTCGCCCCGCGCCCGCGGCGAAGCGGGCGCGGACGGCCTCACCGAGTCCCTGCCCGGTGACGAGGCCCAGACGGGCCGCCATCTCCTGAAGGGCCAGCGTGGCCAGCACGGAGAACCCGAGCGCCCACAGGAGGCTCACCCCGGTACGCACCCCGGCGAGCGTGGCCGTGGTGACCGTGCCCGGCCCCAGGAAGGCGGCGGCGACCATGGCGCCCGGACCGCCACGCGAGCGGCGGCCGGAGGCGCGCCCGTCGCGCTCCGGTCCGGTAGGGCCTGCGATCGCCTCTCCCGGCATGCCGACCCCTCTCTCCGGCGGACCGACGACTTCCCTCCCCGGCCCCGCGCCCGCGCCGCCGGAAGCGGGCCGGGGTGGGCTTCACGACCCCGAAGATGCCCGCGTCGCGAGGGATCCGCCACCGGCGGATCCCGGGCTCCCGCCCGGGACGGGGACCCGGCCGCCGCCGGGTCTTCGTGCATCGGCGGCTTGCCCCGGCCCGGGCTCCACCGTATCTCTCGTGCCGAAGACAGGCGGATGGAGTCTACCGGAAGCCGGTGTGAATCCGGCACGGCCCCGCCACTGTGAGAGGCCCGACGCTCCCCCCGGGGGACGCGGAACGGCGCGCTCGACGAGCCACTGGGAGCTTCGAGAGGCTACCGGGAAGGCGAGCGCGACCGCCTCGAGTCAGGAGACCGACTCCATCCGTGCCCGAGGACTGCCCTTCGCGGGAAGGGTCGGGCGTGGCGCGTCGCGCTGCACCTCCCCCTCCCCGCCGGGCGCGACGCCTCCGTGGGGAGGACCTCCGATTCGAGACACGACGTCAGCACGGCCGCGGCGCGAGGACACCCCACGGGGCGTCGCCGCGGGTCTCCGTCTCCTGGCCCTGTTCCTGGCGCTCCTGGCGTGCGTGGCCCTGGCCACGGCGATCGGAGCGGCCCCGCTCTCCCCGGATCGCGTGCTGGCCGCGCTGACCGGGGGCGGCGACGCCACGACCCGCGGGATCGTGCTCGACCTCCGACTGCCGCGGGCCATCCAGGCCAGCCTCGTCGGGGGCGGCCTGGCCGTGGCCGGCGCCTCGTTCCAGGCCCTGCTGCGGAACCCGCTCGCCGAGCCCTACGTCCTCGGCGTGTCGGGGGGAGCCGCTCTCGGGGCCGTGGCCGCCCTCTCCCTGGGCTTCGCCGCCGCCGGCCCGTGGTCCCTGCCCCTGGCGGCGTTCGCGGGTGCCCTGCTCGCCGTCGGGGTCGTGCTCGTGGTGGCGGCGCGCACGAGACCCGCCCTGGACACGCGTGTGCTCCTCCTGGCCGGCGTGGTGGCCGGCGCCTTCTTCAACGCGCTCATCATGCTGTTCCTGAGCCTGGGCCGAACCGAGACCTTCCGCTCGGCGATCTTCTGGATGATGGGGAGCCTGTCCGGGGCCGGCTGGGCCGACACCGGCCTGCTGGCGCTGTACGTGCTACCCGCCTGCGCCCTGCTGATGGCGCTGGCCCGCCCCCTCAACCTGCTGGCCGTGGGCGAGGAGACCGCCCTCTACCTGGGCACGCGGGTCGAGTGGACCAAGCGCGCCGTGTACCTGTCGACCTCCCTCCTGGTGGCGGCCACCGTCGCGGTCGCCGGTGCCATCGGATTCGTGGGGCTGATCGTACCCCACGCCATCCGTCTGGCCTGGGGGAGCGACCACCGCTTCGTGCTGCCGGCCTCGCTCCTGGCCGGAGGCGCGTTCCTGGTGCTCGCCGACGCGGCGGCTCGCACCGCGCTCGCCCCCAACGAGCTCCCGGTCGGCGTGGTCACGGCCATCGTCGGAGTCCCGCTGTTCGTGGTCCTGCTGGTGCGCGACTCCGGCGGCGGCTCGGAGCGGATCGAGTGAGCGGGGACGCGGTGTTCGAGGTGGAGGGCCTCGGCTTCCGCTACGGCGGCGCGAGACGCGAGGCCGTCTCGGGAGTCGGCTTCCGGGTGCATCCGGGCGAGCTGTTCGGGATCCTGGGGCCCAACGGGTCCGGCAAGTCGACCCTCCTCCGCCTGCTTCTCGGGATCCTGCCTTCCCGCTCGGGCGCCGTCCGGGTCCTCGGTCGGCCGCTGGCCTCGTGGAGCCGGCGGGAGCTGGCTCGCCGCGTGGGCGTCGTGCCCCAGCACGAGGAGGTGGCCTTCCCGCTCAGCGTGCGGGAGTTGGTCGCCATGGGGCGCTACCCCCATCTGGGTCCGTGGCGGTCCGAGACCTCCGAAGACAGGGAAGCGATCCGCCGCGCGCTGGGGCGCTGCGACCTGGAGGATGTCGCGGGGCGCCCCCTCTCCACCCTGTCGGGAGGGGAGCTCCAGCTGGCCCGGCTGGCCCGGGCCCTGGCCCAGGTGCCCGAGCTCCTGGTGCTCGACGAGCCCACCGCTTCGCTGGACCTCCGCCACGGGATGGAGATCTTCGGTCTGCTGCGCGATCTGGCGGGGCCGGACGGCACCACCGTGGTGCTCGTCACCCACGACCTCAACGCCGCGTCGCGCTTTGCCGACCGGCTGCTCCTGCTGGAGCGCGGCCGGCCGGCCGCCTGTGGGACGCCGCGTGAGGTGCTGGTCCGGGAGACGGTGGAGCGGGTGTACGGCTGGCCCGTCCGGGTGACACGGCACCCGGGACCCGGTCCGGACGAGGGCGCTCCCCAGGTCGTCCCTTTGGCTCCAGCCGCCGTGCACGCGGCCCACCCCTCACCTCGAGGCAGGCACGCATGACCCGTCGTCCGGACGCAGCCATCCCGCGATCGTTCCCGGCCGCCGGTCTCCTCCTGGCCGCCGGTCTCCTACTGGCCTTCGCGCTCCTGGTGGGCGTGGCGCGGCCTGCCGCGGCGGCCGGACGCGGCGCGGCCCGGTTCCGGCGCGCCGACACCACGTCGGCCGACACGGCCTCGAGCCGGTCGGACACGGTCCATCTCCCCGGGCTCGTGGTGACGGCCTACCGGCTGCCTGTGCCGCGGGACGCCGTGGTGAGTGATGTCACGGTCCTCGACTCGGCCGCCATCCGCCGCAGCGGCGCCATCCACGTGCTCGACCTCCTGCGGCGGGTGCCGGCGGCCACCGTGGTGCAGGGCGGCTCCTGGGGCAGCCCCGCGTCCCTGTTCCTGCGGGGAGGGGAGAGCAACTACGTCAAGGTCCTGGTGGACGGCGTGCCGGTGAACCAGGCGGGGGGAGACTTCGACTTCTCCACCCTGACCACGGCCGGAGTGCGGCGGATCGAGGTCGTCCGCGGGCCCACCAGCGTCCTGTACGGCTCGGACGCCGTGACCGGGGTGATCCAGATCTTCACGAAACGGGGGGAGGGTCCACCGCGGCTCACGGCGCGGGCGGGGGCGGGGACGTTCGGGAGTCTGGATGGCTCGGTGCACGTCGGGGGCGGGACGCGCGTCGTTCACTACGGCGCCTCGGTGAGCCGGTTCTCGACGGACGGCACCCTCCCCTTCAACGACGGTTACGGCAACACCACCGCCGCCGGCAGCATTCGCCTGCAGCCCGACTCCGGGACCCGGGCCACCCTCACCGGCCGCTACGAGGCGTTCACGGCCCACTTCCCGACCGACGGATCGGGACGGATCGTGGACCGGAACCAGTACCGCGACGGCCGCAGCTTCGTGCTCGGCCTGTCGGCGACCCGCAGCCTGAGCGGGAAGGTGACCGCGCACCTCCAGGCTGGCACCCACGAGTCCTGGTCGGGGCTGCACGACGCGCCCGACGGCCCGGCCGACACCTCGGGCTACTACGCGACGGCGAGCGCGGGCCGGCAGACCCGGCGGGACCTGGATGTTCGGGTGGATGTCCGGCCCGCGGAAGGGACTACGGTCACGGTCGGCGGCGCATGGGAGCACGAAGCCGGCCTGGACTCCAGCGTCTCCCGGTCCTCCTTCGGACCCTACGAGAGCCGGCTCGACGCGGGCCGGCACGACCTGGCCGGCTACCTCCAGGTGGTGAGTCGCCCCGTCGCCGGCCTGGCGCTCACGGCCGGCACACGCCTCGACGACGACGCGACCTTCGGGCGTTTTGCCACGTGGCGCGCCGGCGCCGCGTATCGGTTCGCGACCGGGACACGGCTCCGGGTAGCGGCCGGCACGGGGTTCAAGGAGCCCACCTTCCTGGAGAACTTCGGAGGGGGCGGCATCCGCGGGAATCCGGCCCTTGCCCCCGAGCACAGCCGCAGCTGGGAGGTGGGCGTCCGTCAGCCGCTGGCCTCGGGCCGCCTCACGCTGCACGCCACCTGGTTCGACCAGCGCTTTCGCGACATCATCCAGTTCACCTTCTCGACGCCGACCCCCGACGCCGCCAACTACCTCAACGTCCCGAGTGCGGTGGCGCGCGGGCTGGAGACGGGGTTCGAGCTGAGGCCGCTCCCGGACCTCGCCCTCCAGGGGAGCTACACCTACCTGGACACGAGGGCGCTCGACACCGGCTTCGACACCGGGCCCGAGGCGACCTTCGTGAGGGGTCGCCCCCTGCTCCGCCGACCGACGCATTCCGGGGCGCTGTCGGCGACCTGGTCGCCGAACGGGCGCGGATCCCTGACCCTGGGCCTCACGGGGGTGGGACCCCGGTGGGATCGCGACTTCTCGGCCGTTCCCGCGGCCCGGCTCGAGCTTTCCGGCTACCTGCGAACGGACCTGGCGGGGAGCTGGACCCTGGTGCGGACCGGACCGGGACGGCCGGGTCTCCAGGCCACGCTGCGGATCGACAACCTGCTGGACCGCCGCTACCTGGAGGCCGTCGGGTATCCCGCCCGCGGTCGGACGATCTTCCTCGGGGCCCGGGCCGGCGTGGCCTTCTGAGCGGCCCCGATCAGCCGGAGACGCGCTCCAGGCAGGCGCGGGCGCTGCGGGCCGGCTCCGAGTCCGGACCGAGGGCCTCCTCGAAGATGGTCACGGCGCGGTCGTAGGCGTCGATCGCCTCCGGGATCTGACCGAGGTCCTCGAGGTGCAGGCCGAGCCCGAGCAGCTTCTGGCCCACGCCGGGATGGCCGGCCCCGTAGCGACGGATATCGGCCTCCAGGCTGTGCCGGTAAAGATCCGTCGCCTCCTCCGTCGAGCCCGTCTCCCGAAGCGCGTCGGCCAGGATCCAGGCCGCGCGGCTCACGAGCTCGGGCTCGTCGCGCTCGTAGATCTCCTCGAGCGCCGCGGCGGCTCGGCTCACGGCCTCGTCGGCCTCTCCCTCGCCGAGGGCGAGCTCGGCCAGGGCCAGCCTGGCCTCTACGAGGAGGGGACGCGCGGCGGGTGACTCGGCCAATTTGGCGAGCTCCAGCGCGCGCACGAGCGCTTCGCGGGACCCGTCGGCATCGCCGGCCTGGCGGAGAGTGCGGCCCACGTTGAGGAGAAAGACGGGGATCTGGGGTGCGCCCTCGGGGAGAGCCTCCTCGGCCAGCCTCAGCGCGCGCCGCGCCTCCTCCCGCGCGTCCTCCAGCCGGTCGAGCTCGACGAGGACCGCGGCATGCTCGTCAGCCAGCACGGCACGGATCGGTCCGTCCAGCAGCCCCCCTCCAGCCCCGCCTTCGGCGAGCGCGATGGCCCGCGCCAGGGCCCTGCGGGCCTGTTCCGGATCTCCCGAGAGGCCATGGAACGACCCGACGCGGCCGAGGAGATGCGCCGCGCGGGCCGTGGAGCTCCCGCCCCCCGTCACGTGCCCGGCGGCCGCCTCGATGGCGGGCGCCAGGGCTTCGCTTCGGCCCGTGTCCTCCGGCTGGCCGATTCGCTCCGGAAAGCCGCGGTCCAGGACGGACAGCGCCAGCCCCGCGAACCGGCTGCGCTCGACTCCGGTCATCGACTCCCGAACGGCGGAGCCGACCTCCGGCGGCACCCGCACCTCCGCGGCCTCGACCAGGACGAGATGCCGTCCGGCCAGCCTTCGAGCCGGGGCGTCGAGCGCCTCGGCGCCGGCCGCGGCCACGGCCGCGAGGGGCGGTGGCAGCAGGTCGTGACCCTCCGCGAACAGCCACAGCGGGACCGGACCGGCACCCATGAACGCCAGGATGGCCAGCAGCTGGCCGTCCTCGTCGGCAGCCTCGCTTCCGCCGGCCGGAGCCGTTCCCGCTCCGCCGCCCGGAGCATCCATCTCCGCGTCGCTCATGCGCCTCCCTCGTGTTCGATTCCCCGCCGGGTTCATCCTCGCACGGCGCGCCTTCGGCCGCTAGCTTCCCGCCCGCCCGACCGCACGTCACGCCGCCGGTACCCCGACGAGGAAACATGAACGATCGACTGCTCCGGGCCCTCCGTCGCGAGCCCGTCGACCGGACGCCCGTTTGGTTCATGAGACAGGCCGGCCGCTCCCTACCGCGCTACCGGCAGATCCGTGGAGAGCGCAGCATGGCGGACATCCTCCGCGACCCGCCCACCGCCGCCGACGTCACGGCTCTGCCGCTCGAGTACTACCCGGTGGACGCGGCGGTCCTGTTCGCCGACCTGTCCACGCCGTTCGAGGCGGCCGGGCTCCGGGTCCGTATGGTGGAGGGCGTGGGGCCGGTGGTGGACGACCCGATCGAGTCGCCCTCGGACATCGACCGCCTGCACGCGTTCGACGCCCGGGACGAGCTTGGCCACATCCTCGAGCAGATCCGCATCCTGGTGCCGAGGCTGGACGTCCCCGTGATCGGGTTCGTCGGAGCCCCGCTCACGCTGTGCTCCTACCTGATCCGCGGTCCGCGGTCGCGCAACCTCGAGGAGACGAAGGCCTTCCTGTGGAGCGAGCCGGCCGCCGCCGATCGCCTGCTCGCGTTCTGGGCCGAGCAGCTGGCCGGCTTCGCGGTGGCGCAGCACGAGGCAGGCGCCGCGGCCATCCAGGTGTTCGACTCCTGGGCCGGGGCGCTGGAGCCCGACCTGTACGCGTCCCGCGTCCTGCCCCATTCGCGGGCCCTGCTGGAGCGCCTTCGGGAGGCCGGGGTCCCCTCCATCCATTTCGCCACCGGCAACCCCCGTCTGCTGCCGCTCGTGGCCGCCGCGGGCGGCGACGCCCTCGGGGTGGACTGGCGTCTCCCGATCGACGAGGCGTGGGCCGTCGCCGGTCCCGCGCGGGCCGTGCAGGGCAACCTGGACCCGGCCGCCCTGCTGGCCGGGGAGGGCGTGGCCCGGGAGCGGACGCGCGACGTGATGGAGCGCGTCGGCCGGCGTCCGGGACACATCTTCAACCTGGGGCATGGCATGCTGCCGGACACCGACCCGGCCGTCGCCCGGGCCGTCGTGGACGAAGTCCACGCCTTCGAACCCGCGCCGCGCCCCCAAGTCTGAACACTTCATAATAAACTGGAGATTGGCATGCGTATCGGTGTGCTGCTGCTGAACTTCGGTGAGCCATCCACGGTGGAGGAGCAGGAGGTGCTCCCTTACCTCGAACGCATCTTCCTCGCCAACGCTTCCCTCGAGGCGGACGAGCGCGAGGTTCGCCGTCGCAGTCGAGAGCTGGCGGAGCGGAGGACGCCCGGGCTGATCGCCGAGTACCGGGCCATCGGAGGCTCGCCGCTGCGAGCCCAGGCGGAGGCGCAGGCCGAGGCGCTCGGGGAGGAGCTCCGGCGACGCGGCCACGACGCCGTGTCGCTGGTCGGCATGCAGTTCACCTCGCCCTCGATCGCCGACGCGGTGCAGCAAGCCATGGCGGCTGGCGCCGACCGGCTCGTGGGACTCCCCGTCTACCCGCTGTGCGGACGCTCGACCACGATCGCGGCGCTGGAGAGCCTGGCGGCCGCGGCCGGCAGGCTCGGCTGGGACGGCCCTCGGCTCGAGATCACCGGCTGGCACCGGCATCCCGACTACCTGGCGCTGCGAGCCGAGGCGATCAGGCGCTGCGCGCGCTCGGGCGGGATCGACCTGGCCGATCCCTCGGTACGGCTCGTGTTCTCGGCGCATGGCACCCCGCTCCGCTACCTAAATGACGGGACGCGCTACGACCTGTACGTGCGCGACTACTGCCGCGCGGTGGCCCGGCTCGCGGGAGCCAGCGACTGGCTACTCGGGTTCCAGAACCACGGAAACCGCTCCATTCCATGGACGGAGCCCGAGATCGACCAGGTCGTGCGTGGTGTGGAGGCGGACACCATCGTGGTGGACGCTCCGAGCTTCATGCACGAGCAATCCGAGACGCTCTCGGAGCTCGACATCGAGTTGCGGGAGGTGGCCGAGACGGCGGGCGTGGCGTTCCACCGCGTGCCGGTCCCCCACGCCGACCCCCGCTTCCCCTCCCTGCTCTCCGACCTGGTCGAGGCCGTCCTGGCGGACGGCGAGCTGCCCGCCGAGCTCGAAGCTCCGCGCCTCGGAGCGTGCCGCTGCCGGGGGGCGGACGGGGCGCGCTGCCTGAACGCCGACCTGGAGCGCGACACCGCCGCCTGAGCCGAGCCGCTACGAGGCGGCGGGCGCGAGCCGCTCGGCCAGGCGCGCGGCCTGGGAGAGCCGACCGGGGATCCCGGGGCGCTCCGACCAGGCCGCACACACCGTGAGCCCCCGCGGAAGGTCGAGCGCGCCCGCGCCCTTCCACGTCCGGTCCCACGCGGGCATCCACACCCGGCTGACCAGCATGGGCCGTGCCGGCTCGCCCGTGATGCGCGCGAACTCGTCCGCCGCCAGCGCGGCCGCCGCCTCCTCCTCCAGGTCGGCCACCTCCTCCCGTCCGGCCCCTCCCAGGAAGGCGGTGTACACCCCTTCCCGAGCCGCCCGCGCTTCCCGCTCGCGGGCCGGCGCCTCCGGGTCGGGCCCGAACGCCGGCGCGTTCCAGGTCAGGCCCCGCGTCGCCAGGTCCCGCTCGGCCAGGGACACCTGGCAGCCCAGCCCCGGCAGGACACGGTCGGCGAGCAGGTGGACGACGACCAGGCGGTTGTAGGTCAGGGCCCCAATGCGCCGCGCCGCCGCCGGCGCCACCTCCCGCAGCAGGGGCGCCGCCTCGGGCGCCGGCACGGTGATGGCGACGCGGTCCGCCCGCACCGCCCACGCGGAGGCGCCGCTCCCCCCGATCGTCACCCGCCAGCCTCCGTTCTCCCGCGCCAGGGCGGTCACGCGGGCCTGGAGCTTCACCCGGTCGCCGAGCGAGCGGGCCATGGCGCGCGGCAGCGCGGCCATCCCCTCCCGGAAGGTCGCCGGGGGCGGCACCTCGCCCCTTCGACGCGCCAGTCCGAGGACGGCCAGCCCCAGGCTCCGACCCACCCCGAACCGCCGGAGGACGTGACCGAGGGAGGCCTCCACGAGCATCTCGGCCGGGTTCGAGCCGTACAGGCCGCCATACAGGGGCCCGACCAGGTTCTCGTACGCCTCGCGGCCCAGCTTGCGGGTGAGGTAGTGGGCCACCGTCTCGCCGGGCCGGGCGCCCCCGGTGAGGGGCTCCGCCAGCAGCCGGAGCTTTCCGGCCGTGGACAGGAGGTCGGTGCGCAGCAGCCCCCGGGCGGAGAACGGGACCTCGCCGAGGCGTCCGTCCCGGTACACGAACAGCGGAAGCTCGCCGGGTGACAGGAGAAGCTCGTCTCCCAGCCCCAGCTCCTCGACCAGCTCGCCCACGGCGCCCGAGGGCCGGATACGCTGGGGTCCGAGCTCCAGGAGACGGCCCTCCCGCGCCTCGGTCCACGTGACCCCTCCGGGGCGGTCCGACGCTTCCAGGACGAGCACGTCGGTACCGCGAGCGCCGAGGTCCCGGCCCAGGGCCAGGCCGCTGATGCCTCCTCCCACGATCGCGACGTCGGTCCGCACATCAGGCATCGGCTCGATCACCCCTCGTCTCCGGTGCGTATCGGTACACGATCCAGGCCGCGAGCAGCGCGAGGGCCGCTCCCAACAGGAAGGGCGACTCGAAGCTGACCAGGGCCAGCAGGCCCGCCAGCAGAGGGCCGAGCGCGATGCCGAGCCCGAAGCCCATGGTGAGGACGCTGAGCTGCCTCCCCTCGCCCCCCGCCGTGGACAGGTCTCCGGCCAGCGCGAAGGCCGGCGCCGCCACGGCCGCCGAGGCGAGCCCCTGGGCCAGCCGCACGCCGGTGAGCTGCAGGGTCGAGGCGGCCACGCCGAGGAGGGCCGTGGTCGGGGCCAGGAACAGGAGACCGATGATGATCAGGGGACGGCGCCCCAGTCGGTCCGAGAGCGATCCGAGGGGCACCTGGGAGAGGAGACGGCTCACGGTGAGGGCGCTGAACGCCACGCCGAAGCCGACCGCGGACTGGTGCAGCCGCTGGTTGAAGGCGTTCTCGAGGGTCGACATCATCGCGATCGTGGCGGCCATCACGAACATGGCGCCTCCCAGCGACAGCAGGCCGGGGGACAGGAGCGCCGGGTCGAACACGCGGAACTCGCCTCCGGCCGCCTCGTCGCGCTCGGCCGGCGGGTCCTCCACCCACGCCTGGACCGCCACCAGCCCGGCCACGATGAACGCGGTACCTGTCAGGAAGGCGGCCGAGAATCCGAAGTGCACTTCGATGAGGCCGCCGATGAGCGGCCCGACGGCGAAGCCGACCATTCGAAACGTCGTGAACACGCCCATGGCGCCGCCGCGGGTCTTCGGCTCGGTGACCGCCGTCATGATCGCCATCGAAGCGGGTATGGTCAGGGCGAAGCCGATCCCCTGGAAGGCGCGGATGATCAGGAGATCGCGGTAGCGTGTGGCCAGAACGAAGGCCGCGGTCGCGCAGGCCATCACCGCCAGCCCGATCTGGATGAACAGCTTGCGTCGGCCCGTCCGATCGCTGAGGGCGCCGGTGAGCGGCTGAGCGGCCGCGTTCACCAGGCCGTAGAGCGCGATGAGGATCCCGACCAGGACCGACCGGGGCAACCGGAACCAGGGCGCCGGGAGCCGTGCCACGTACAGCGGGATGACGATGATCAGGATGCTGTTCCCGATCCCGTCGCCCAGCCGGGCGACCGACAGGGCCAGGACGGCCCGGTTCGCCCCCAGCCGTATCCTCAGCCGCTCCAGCGCCCTCCTCGCGTCCGACACGGGCCCCGCGAAGCGCAAGGACTCTGCCACGTTCGGGGGGACGCTGCCGGGCCCCGTGCGCGGCCGGGAGCCCGCGCGCCGGGGTCCCGACCGGGCCCGCGGACGAAGCGATCAGCCGCCGCTCACGTGCCGGACTCACCATCGACGTCCGGCTCGTCTTCGGCCACGCGGCGGCGGGCCCGACGGGCGAGCGCCTCCTTGTCCAGGTGGCGCTCGATCTCCTCGGCCGACCCGGCTCCCTCCCCCGCTGCACGGGACGGCTCCACGGCCCCCGCCGGCAGCTCCGGCGTGCTTCCCTCGGCCAGAGCCTTCGGGGAGGCCGCCTCCACCTGTCCCGGCGCGTCCGCGGCGCCGCCCTTCTCCGCCGACGTGCCGGCGGCCCCGGTCCGCTTCCCGAACAGGCCCTGCAGCGGTCCGGAGAACAGGTCGATCGGCAGCGGGAACAGCGTGGTGGAGTTGTTCTCCGCCGCGATCTCCGAGGCCGTCTGGAGGAAGCGCAGCTGAAGCGAAGCGGGCTCCTGGCTGAGCAGGCCCGCGGCGTCCCGGAGCTTGATGGCGGCCTGGAACTCGCCCTCGGCGCTGATGACCTTGGCCCGCCGCTCCCGCTCGGCCTCCGCCTGCCGGGCCATGGCGCGCTTCATCTCCTGCGGCAGGTCCACGTCCTTGACCTCCACGCCGGTCACGTCGATGCCCCACGGATCCGTGCCCTCGTCGATGATGTCGCGCAGGATCTCGTTGAACCTCTCGCGCTCGGCCAGCAGGTGGTCGAGGTCCGCCTGACCGATGACCGAGCGCAGCGTGGTCTGGGCCAGCTGCGAGGTCGCGAACAGGTAGTCCTCGATCTCGAGCACCGCCTTGAGCGGGTCCGCGACCTTGAAGTACAGGACGGCGTTCACCTTGACGGACACGTTGTCCCGCGTGATCACGTCCTGCGGAGGGATGTCCATGGCGATGACGCGCAGGCTCACGCGCTCCATGCGCTCCACCGCGAAGGGCACCATGAAGATCAGGCCGGGACCGCGCAGCGGTCGCACGCGTCCCAGGCGAAACACGACGGCTCGCTCGTACTCCTTGAGGACGCGCAGGCTCGTGGACACGGCCAGCGCGCCGCCGAAGGCGATGATCGCGTAGAGGATCTCCATGGAGTCCATCACCGGAGGTTGGGGGGCGCAGAGGCTCCTCGACTCACCAACAGTAGCACGGGCGGGGATCGCTCCACAAAGAGGCGGCGCGGTGGCGGGGACGGCGGCGGTTCGACAAGCTACGTTCCGTTGCGACCGAAGCCCCTCACTTCGCACTCCCCGGAGGACGGACAGCTTGATCGGGCCAAGCGACGAGCGGAAGGAGCCGCGCGCCGAGCCGGAGGCCGGGCCCAAGGCCCAGCGGCGGCTCCTTCACCGCCTGCAGCCCGTCTTCGGACTTGCGCTCTTCTCCCTGGCCCTGTGGGTGCTGTACCGGGAGCTGCGTCACTACCGGCCCGGGGACATCGCCCGCAGCCTGGAGGCGCTGCCGTCGCTGCGCGTCATCATGGCCCTGGTGTTCACGGCCCTCAACTTCGTCCTGCTCAGCGTCTACGACTTCCTGGGAATACGATACGCCGGGAGGAAGCTGGCCTACCGGCGCGCCGCGGTGGCCTCCTTCATCGGCTTCGCGTTCAGCCAGAGCCTGGGGTTCCCCCTGCTCACGGGCGCGCCGGCGCGCTACCGGCTGTACTCGTCGTGGGGACTGTCGGCCGTGGAGATCTCGCAGGTGATCGCGTTCTACTCGGTCACCTTCTGGCTCGGCGTCGGTATCATCGGCGGAGCCCTCCTGGTGGCCGGCCCCGGACTCCTCCCGCCTCCGCTCGGCGGCATGCTCGGCCCCGTCATCGGCGCGGTGGTGCTGCTGGTGGTCGCCGCCTACTTCGCCTGGACGGTGCGCGGGCGCCCGGTCCTGTCGGTGCGCGACTGGGAGTTCCCCCCGCCGTCGGCACGCCTGTCCGTGGCGCAGCTCCTCGTCTCCCCGCTGGACTGGTCGCTGGCCGCCGCCGTGCTGTGGGTCCTCCTGCCTGCGGGCCTCGGCCTATCGTACCCGGCGTTCCTGACCATCTTCGTGGCGGCCCAGGTGGTGGGGCTGGTCAGCCACGTCCCCGGGGGGCTGGGCGTGTTCGAGGCCACCCTGATCCTCCTGCTCCCCGGTCACGGGCTCCACGCCTCGGTGCTGGGGGCGCTGGTGGCGTTTCGGGGCGTCTACTACCTCCTGCCCCTGCTGGTGGCGGCGGTGGTGTACGGCGGCCTCGAGCTGCGGACGCACCGGGCGTACGTCGCCCGCCTCGGGGGCATGGTGGGCCGCTGGACGCTCTCGTTGGCGCCCTACGTCCTGGCCGTCGCCACCTTCCTGGCCGGCACGGTGCTCCTCCTGTCGGGGGCCACCCCCTCGGTCGTGGAGAGGATCGCCCGGCTCAGCCGGCTCCTCCCCCTGCCGCTGATCGAGGCCTCGCACTTCCTGGCCAGCGTGGCGGGGGCCGCGCTCCTCGTTCTCGGCTGGGGGCTGTGGCGGCGGCTCGACTCGGCCTGGCACCTCACCGTGCCCCTGCTGGTCGCCGGGATCGTGTTCTCCCTGCTCAAGGGGCTCGACTGGGAGGAAGCCAGCTTCCTGTTCGTGCTCCTGGCCGTCCTCGTTCCGGCCCGTGGCCGCTTTTACCGGGAGGGCTCGCTCCTCGGCGAGGCCTTCTCGCCCGGATGGATCGCGGCCGTCGGCATCGTCCTCCTCACATCGGTATGGTTGGGACTGTTCTCCTACCGGCACCTGGAGTTCAGCGAGAGCCTATGGTGGCGATTCGCCCTGCGTGGCGACGCGCCCCGCTTCCTGCGCGCCACGGTGGGGGCGGTCGGCATCACCTTGATCGTGGCCATCCTGAGGCTCGTGCGGCCGGCGAGCGCGCGACCGAGGCTACCCGACGCCGTGGAAATGGAGCGGGCCGCGGAGATCGTCGCCGCTTCGCCGGTCGCCGCCGCGAACCTGGCCTTTCTGGGGGACAAGGCGTTCCTGTTCAGCGAAACCGGAGACGCCTTCATCATGCACGGGGCCGAGGGCCGCAGCCGCGTCGCCCTCGGGGACCCGGTCGGTCCCGTGGAGCGATGGCCGGAGCTCGTGTGGCGATTTCGGGAGATGGCCGACCGCTTCGACGATTGGCCGGTGTTCTACCAGATATCGGCCCGCCGACTGCCGCTCTACCTGGACATGGGCCTCACCCTCCTCAAGCTGGGCGAGGAGGCCCGCGTGCCGCTGGAGGACTTCTCCCTGGAGGGCGGCTCGCGGCGCGGCCTGCGGCGGACGATCGGCAAGGCGGAGAAGGAAGGCTGTTCCTTCGAGGTTCGGCCGGCGGCGGACGTTCCGGCGCTGCTCCCGGAGCTGCGCGAGGTCTCGGACGCATGGCTCGAGGGCAAGGCGACCCGGGAGAAGCGCTTCTCGATGGGACGTTTCGACGACGCGTACCTGACCCGTTTCCCGGCCGGTCTCGTCCGGCGCGAGGGACGCATCGTGGCGTTCTCGAACCTGTGGACATCGGCGGAGCGGTCCGAGATCTCGCCCGATCTCATGCGGCAGCTCCCCGACGCCCCGGCGAGCGTCATGGAGTACCTGTTCGTGGAGCTCATGCTGTGGAGCCGCGAAGAGGGCTATCGGTGGTTCGACCTGGGCATGGCGCCGCTCTCGGGCCTGGAGAATCGGCCGCTGGCTTCCGCCTGGAGCCGGATCGGCTCGCTCGTCTACCGGTTCGGCGACCATTTCTACAGCTTCCAGGGCCTCCGGCAGTACAAGGAGAAGTTCGGCCCGGTGTGGGAGCCGCGCTACCTGGCGTCCCCGGGCGGGTTCGCCCTGCCCCGGATCCTCACCAACGTCTCGAGCCTCGTGTCCGGAGGCCTGTCGGGGGCGTTCACCCGCTAGGCTCGCCCCGTCACTTCTTCAGGACGTCCAGCAGGCCGCTCCTCAGCGACTTCCACACATACGCGAAGAAGGTCTCGTCCGGCGCCCTCGTGTGGTCCACCTCTCCCACGCGCGGATCGTGGTCCTCCGGTTCCGGGTTCGCGTGCCACACCCGGCGGTTGAGCACCGCGGTGCCGATCCGCTCGAGGAGGTCCGGCGAGCCCTCGCCCGGGCTGGCCTTCCGGAGCGACAGCTTCCGGTACAGCGCCCACACCCGGCCGGACGCTCGCCGACCGTCCAGTCGGACGTCGAAGCCGATCGTGTCGATCGTGCCATCCGTGACGCGGATCCCCGCCAGCGGGGTGGTGGTAGAGTCCACAGCGGAGGCCGGCATGGAGCCCACGCCTCCGGTGAGCCGCGCCGCGAGGGAGTCGGCGGAGAGATCCGCTGCCAGCTCGGCGCGCACACGTCCCTTCCCGAGGAGCTCCGCCTGCATCCGCAGCACGGCCTGCCCGGAGCCGTTTCCGGCGGCTTCGGACCGAGCCCGGCGGAGGAGCCCGGCCTTCGCGTTGGACAGCCCCATCAGGCGGGCGCCGACCCGGTCGAAGCGTACGGACCCGCGAGGCTCCCCCGCCCGGCGGCGTCTCCGCGTAGATGACGGTCGCGCCCCGCACCATGCCGGTGTCGAGCGCCAGCGGCACCCCGACGCTCTCCACCCAGTTCCTCGGCGTGCCCGCGGGCGCCGAGTCCGCGGCGGCGGGCACGCTCTTGTCGTCCCACACGAACAACCGCGCGGAATCGACGCCGAGGTAGCCGGCCATGAAGCCGTGTTTCGCCACCAGCCGGCCGAAGTCCACGTGCCGCAGGTGCAACCCTCCCGCCGCCAGGTCGACGTAGTCGCGACGGTGGCTGAGGCGAGCCCTGAATTCGGCGGGCTCGGCGGTGGGGTGCCAGTGGAGTTCGACGAGACTCAGGACCGAATCCCGGGTCGACAGGGCGAAGCTGTCCATCTCCAGAAGGTACAGCCCGTCCCGGGTCACGTGCCGGTAGCGCGGGAGCTCCACCCGTACGTCCCGGCTGAACAGCACTCGATCGCCCCCGGCCGGGCGGCCGGGCCCCGTGCGGAGATCCTCCAGGGTCACGCTCAGCCCCGGCACCGAGTCGGCGGTCGAGCCGTCGTCCTCGGCCAGCACGAGATCCGCGTGCGTCACCCGCACCCGACCGGCCTCGAGGGTCGGGAGCGCGTTCGCCAGGCGCTCCTCGGGCGGGACCTTCGAGCCGGCCCGCGACTCGGCGCGGGTGAGCGCGTGGGTGCGGACCCGCACGCTCGCGCTGTCGATGGCGAGCCCCGACATGGACAGAGATCGCCCCCGGAGCAGCGACAGGCGGTCCAGGCCCCGCATGCGGAGTCGAGCCACACGCACGTCCGGTCCCACGCCGCCCGGCTTCGACCCCGCCGTCACGCAATGCACCCGCAGGCCGTCGACCTCCAGCGAGCCACGCAGGAGGCTGAAGCCCACCTTTAGGATCCGGACCTCGAAGTGCGGGCCCAGGCGATGGCCCAGCCGGCCGGCGACGAATTCCGCATCCACCACGTGGTGGGCCACCAGCTCGCCAGCGATCAGCGCCGACACCGCGGCCACCAGGGCCCAGGTGAGGGGCTTGCGCCACGATTCCGAGCCACTCCGCCGCTTCATCCTCATCCCGCCCGTCCCCCTTGCCAGATCCGCACCGGCACGACCACGACCCGACCGGCCTCGACGCGCACGACTCCGAGGTCCAGCGAGCGTGGACGCGATCGTCCGGGCTCGAGGACCTCCAGACGGAGTCAATGTCCGCCCGCCGGCACCCGGACCCGCACGAGGCGCACCCGGGCGGGGAGGAGATCGAGCCCGCGCGTGTCCGCCTGCTCGAGGAGCGCGCTGGTCACGTTCGCCGCCAGGCCGACGACCTCGCCCAGTGTCTCGTCCTTCTTGGAGACCGTCTTCTTCACGGCCTCCACCGCCACGCGCTTGGCCACGGCCCTCACCAGGGTGCGGGCGAGGATGCCGGGAGCCTGTCGGGCGAAGTCGCTGCGCACCGCGGCCGACACGTCGGCCACTTCGTGCTCCGTCGTGATCAGAGAGTCCGAACCGAGGTCGGGAGCCAGGACGCGGATCCGTGCGTCGGGGACGCGGCCCGCCGCGTAGGTGGGCCAGGCCACCCGCAGGAGGTAGGGGTCCCCCCCTTCCCGTGTCCCGGGGCGAGCCCGTCCGAGACCGGCGCCAGGCCCAGGGACCGACGCGCCACCGCGTCGGCCACCGTCTCGCCGTGGCGGCGGTCGGAGACATCTCCGGAGGCCGCGCTGCGCAGCGCGGTCAGCTCGCCCGGCCACAGGAGGAGCGTCAGGGAGCGCTCGACGCGGTGCGCCACGAAGCCGCGCTCCACCAGCACGACCACGGTGCCCTCCCCGTCTCCCGGCCGCGCGCCCTCGCCCACGCCGGCCGACCTCGCCTCCGCGGCCGGTCCGGGCGCGGAGTCCCCGGCCCCGGCCGAATCCCCGGCCGCTCGCCGCGCCAGTCGATAGGAGACCGCCGCCTCCCCGGGCCGGCCGGCCGCCTCGAACACGCTGCCCGCGAAGGCGTGCATGGCCGCCGCCAGGCCCCGTTCCGCGGCATCCGGGCCCTCGTCCCCGGCCAGCGCCAGCCGCTGCTCGAGCCGGCGGGCCTCGACCGCCGCGTCCTCGTCGTCGCCCGTGGCCAGGTAGTCCAGAGCCCCGTAGTAGTGGAGGAAAAGGCGGTCCACGAACGGCGGATCGTAGGCGCGCGTCCTGTCCCCGGTGAAGAAGGAGAGCAGCGTCCGGCTCAGGCTGCGCGTGTAGCGGTCCTCGGCGAGCTGGCTCGCGGCGCCGAGCGCCACCCGGCTCCGGTCCGGCTGACCCGCATAGTGCGCCAGGATCCCCTCGTACTCCATGCGCAGGAGGTCGTCGCCGGCGTCGGCCCGTTCCGGGGTCGTCAACGCCAGGGCCGAATCGACGCGACCCGCCACCAGCTGGTCGCGGACGCTCTGGTCCCACCTCGACAGGCCGGAGGGAGCACGGTCGAAGGGGCGCAGCAGGGCCGCGCACCCGGACAGGACCAGGCAGGCGAGGAGGACCGGGAGCGCCACGCCGCCCCGGGCCCTCGCGGCGCGCCGGGGGCGGGGGCCGGGCCCGCCCGTCACGGCCGGACTACGGCGTCCGCTTCTCGAGGACGATGATCCGCTCGCGCGCCCGGGCGATGGCGTCGGCCATCTTCGCCGCCGCGTCGCCGCGCGCCTCGATCTTCTCGAGCTCGAGCTGGTGCAGGAAGAGCTTGTACTGGATCAGCGCCTCGATGGGGCGGAGCTGCTTGTCGAGCACCGTGGCGATCCGGTAGTCGATCATCGGATCGTCGGGTCGGAGCACGTCGGCCCGGTCGTAGCGATTGAGGGCGCCGTCCAGGTCGCCGCTGGCCGCCAGGTCGTCCCCCTCGCGCAGGAGCTGCTCGGCCAGGGCATCGGCCCGACCGGCCGTGGTCGCGTCCGACGGGCTTGCTGACCAGCCGCACGCCGGTGGTCTCGTCGTAGGCGTAGCCGGCCACCCGGCCCCCGTCCAGCCGCACCATGGCCACGTCGGCCACGGCGTCGGAAGGGCCGTGGTCCAGCGAGCGCGGCATCAGCACCACCGCCGGGCCCGAGCGCCGGATGCGCCAGGCGGCCGCGTCGGTGCGCGTTGCCGCCAGCACCTGGGCTTCGGACATGCCCAGCGCCAGCTCTCCGCGCACGAGAGCGTCACACACGTCGCCGGAGCAGGTGGCCAGCGCTTCGGCCCGGATCGAGTCAGCGCTCTCCCGCTCGGCCGCCATCCGCGCGCCCGCCTCCGGATCGGCCGCCTCCCGGCCCGACGGAACCTCGACCCGGTCCCCGTTCTCCATGATCGGCTGCTCGTGGACACGGTGCGTGGCGCACCCGGCCATCCACAGGGAGAACGCCACCCCGCCGGCGAGCGCGGCACGGGCGGCCCGCGACCCGGCTCGTCGCTGCACGGCCACCCTGGATCGATCGGCTCTCCACGTTCATGGCGTCCCCCGCGTCAGAACCCGAACCGCTTGCGCTCAATGTACTTCTTGATGCGGTGTTGGCCCGTCCACACCTTCACGTTGGACTGCACGTCGATGAGGGTGGCGTCGACCTGGTAGTACACGATCTTCTCGCCGCCCTCCTCGTCCTCGATCGACTGGATCTGCCCCTGGAGCATGTAGTTGGCACCGAGCTCCTGGGCCATGCGCGCGCGCGTGTCGGCGCGGGCGTTGTCCTGCTGGTCCTTGCGCTCCGCGCGGACCTCCTGCCGCTCCTCGGGACTGGCGACGACCCGCACCTGGCCCGAGGAGACGAACGCCCGCTCGAGGTCGTTCACGAACGTCGAGACGGGAATGTGCTCGTAGCTGTCGTTGCGGAAGCCGCCCACGATGACGGTGGGCGGATTCCCGCCATGGTCGCTGGCGTAGCGCTCGGCCCATCCGTCGCCGAGGCTCTGCTCGATGAGCGCCTTCGCCACCAGGCGCGAGTCGGTGTCGTTCCAGCTTCCCGACAGGTCCGTCACCGAGTTCGGGTCAATGCGCGACACGTGCTTGGGGGCGCACCCGGGCAGGATGCCGATCAGCCCCGCCACCGCGAGGACGGTCATTCGACCGGCGATACTCCTCCGGTCGCCCACTCGAACCCGGTCCTGTCCGACCATGGCTCCCCTCCCGTTACAGGTTCGACCCATCCGTAAGACGATCGTGGCGCGCGCGATGTCACCGCCGCTCGATCGCGAAGTCCGCCACCCGGACGTCCAGGTGGTGGTTGATGCGAAGTCCGACGATGCCGTCCGTCCGCATCCCGTGCCCGCGGGCGAGGCCGGCCACCCGTGTCCCGTTCACGAGGAAGTGCACCGAGTCCGCGTCGGCGCGAACCTCGAGCGTGTTCGTGGCCGTCCCGTCCGCGTCCGCCGCCCGCACGGCCTCCGACGCCTGCCAGCCGCCCAGGAGGTCGTGCGTCTCGCCGCCCGCCCGGTGCTTGACCAGGAAGCGGCCGTCGCCCCGGACCAGGAAGTAGAGATAGTCCTGGTCGGCGCCGCCCAGGTCCCGTCCTCCCACGAGGAGGCCGTAGCCCTCCGGGTGGGAAGGCGCCCGGAGCTGGGCGAAGGTCGCCCGGGCGGCGAAGGATCCCGAAGCCGAGTCGGCCGGCCGCCAGAAGATGGCCGCGATCCGGGTGGTGACGTGCGCGCCCTCGCCCGAGGGTTCGAAACGGACGCCCTGGATGGAGGCGGACGGATCGTCGAGCCTGGCGCGCCACGCGGTGGACTCGGAGGCGTCGGGGGGCACGGGGACGGCCGCGGGCTGCTGGGCCAGGACGGCGACGGGCAGCGCCGACAGGAGCCATACGGCCGAAAGGGCACGCATCAGCATGGAAGCCTCCGGGAGCCGCGCAGGACTGGGGCGGGACGCACGCGTCACGGTCTGGACCGCGGGCCACCGTCACCCGCACGGCGGCAAGATAACGATTCGGGACCACGATCACACGCGGCGCTGGACCGCCGGCGCTCGCGCTCCGAGATTGAGCCTTCGACCGCAGGGGAGCTCGCGGCCGCACGGCCGCTCGATCTACCGGGAGGAAGTAGCATGGGCCGTCTGGAAGGCAGCACGGTGCTCGTCACGGGAGCCAGTTCGGGGATCGGAGCGGCCTGCGCGCGCCGCTTCGCGGCGTCGGGAGCCCGGCTCGTCCTGTGGGCACGGCGGGAGGACCGGCTGCGGGAGCTCGCGTCCGAGCTCGAGGAGGCGTCCGGCTCGGCAGTCCGCCTGGCCGGCGTCGACGTGCGGGACCGCGACGCGGTCGAGGCGCGCGCCGAGGGACTCGCCCGGGACGGGGTGGTGCCTAGCGTCCTCGTCAACAACGCCGGGCTGGCGGCCGGGCTGGACCTCCTCCAGGAGGGCGATCCGGAGGACTGGGACCGGATGATCGACACCAACCTCAAGGGTCTGCTGTACGTGAGCCGCGCCCTCCTACCCGCGATGCTGGAGGCCGGCCGCGGACACGTGATCAACGTGGGCAGCACGGCCGGCCACCAGGTCTATCCGCGGGGCAACGTCTACAACGCGACCAAGTTCGGCGTCGGTGCCCTGACGGAGGGCCTCAACCTGGACCTGGCGGGTACCCCCTTGCGGGCTTCGAGCGTCGACCCGGGCTTCGTCGAAACGGAGTTCTCCGTGGTGCGCTTCCACGGGGACCGTGAGCGGGCGGACTCCGTATACGAGGGCTTCCACCCGCTGTCGCCCGACGACGTGGCGGACGCCATCCACTACGTGGCCTCGGCCCCCGAGCACGTGAACGTGTTCCAGGTCATCCTCCTCCCCGCCGCCCAGCGCAACGCCTACGTGGTGGACCGGGAGGGCTGAGCCCGACCTAGTTCGCCGGCACCGTTCGGCCGCGCGCCCAGCTCCGGAGGCTCTCCACCTTCTCGGCCATCACCCGGGACAGCGGACGCGTGCGGCGCACCTCCTCCAGGACCCGCGCGGTGGTGAGCGCGCCCCCTTCCGAGAAGGACGCGTACAGTCCCGCGACGATGGCCTGCTCGAGCTCGGAGCCGCTGAAGCCCTCGGTGGCTTCGGCGAGGGCGTCCAGGTCGAACGCCTCCGGGTCCCGATCCCGCCTGGCGAGGTGAAGGGCGAGGACCGCCCGCCGCGCCTCGCGGTCGGGGAGGTCCACGAAGAAGATCTCGTCGAACCGCCCCTTGCGGAGGAGCTCCGGCGGGAGCCGGGACACGTCGTTGGCGGTCGCCACCACGAACACGTCCCCCTGGCGATCCTGGAGCCACGCGAGAAAGCTCCCCAGCACGCGCATCGAGACCCCCCCGTCCCCCTCGCCAGCGGCGGAGAACGCCTTCTCGATCTCGTCGATCCACAGGACCACCGGAGCCAGCCGCTCGGCCATTTCGGTGGCGCGCCGGAAATTGCGCTCGGTCTCACCCACGAACTTGTTGTACAGTCGCGAGGGATCGAGCTTGAGGAGCGGCAGCGTCCACGAGCCCGCCACGGCTTTGGCGCTGAGGCTCTTGCCACAGCCCGGCACCCCGAGCAGGAGGATGCCGCGCGGGGCCGGGAGCCCGAAGGACCGCGCCCGGGCGGGATCGCGGAAGAAGGCCTTTCGCTCCTCGAGCCATGCCCGGAGAGCCGCGAGGTCCGCCACCTCGTCCAGCCCGGCGCCCGAGGGCCGATACTCGAGCAGCCCGTCCCGTTCGACCAGGTCGCGCTTCGCCTCCAGCACCTCGTCCAGGTCGTCGGCGCCGAGGCGTCCGTCCTCGACCATCACCCGCGTGAGCACCTTCTCGGCTTCGAGCAGCGTGAGGCCGTGCAGTCGCTCCAGCAGCCGCCGTCCGGTCCTGGTCGCCGAGCTCGACCCGCACCCTCCCTCGCTCCCGAAGGTCGCGCACCAGCCGGTCCAGGAGGTCGGCGTACTCGGCCACCCCGGGCTCCGGGAGCCTCAGCCGGGCGGCCAGCGCCTTCACGGACTCCGGCAGCGCCAGGTTCCCGCCGGTCAGTACGAGGGCGCCCGCCAGATCCGCGTAGGAACGGGCGGCGTCGGCCAGCCTCTGCGCGACCACGTCGTCGTCCAGGTAGGAGGCCAGGCCGCGGAAGTGGTAGATGGCCGGGAAGCCCGAGGCCTCCACGTGGGCGAGGGCCCTGGAGGGGTCGGTCGACCCGTACACGGCGCCGTCCAGCCCGTCGCGGCGGAGGCCCTTGGTACGGGTCCACGTGAACAACGGCAGCTCCAGCGCGTCGGCCAGGTGACGGAGGAGCGAGCCGGCGCGGTCTTCCTCCTCCGTCTCGAGGACCACCAGGCCGTAGCGCGCCTTGAGCAAGAGCTCCAGGTCGGCCAGCGGATGCCCGGCGCCTCCGCTCGGGCCCGTCACGGACGCGGCCCCGGCGCGAGGTGATCCCGGGTGGAGTCCTTCTTGCACCCGGCCCCTCGCGGGAGCGGAGGGCTCACGACGCCCCTTTGCCGCGATCCGGGACTCCTGCGCAGCGCGAGGCCGCCGTCATGAACCTGCATGACATCTCTCCGGGTGAACGGGCTCCCGAGGTCGTCAACGTGATCGTCGAGATTCCGCGGGGCAGCCGCAACAAGGTGGAGTACGATCCCGACCTCGAGGCCTTCCGCCTCGACCGGGTCCTGTACGCGTCGGTCTATTACCCGGGAGACTACGGCTTCATCCCGGGGACCCTCGCTCCCGACGGGGACCCCCTCGACGTGCTCGTCCTGGTCAGCGAGCCCACGTTCCCCGGCTGCGTGCTCCCCGCCCGCCCGCTCGGCGTGCTGGAGATGCGGGACGAGAAGGGCTCCGACGAGAAGGTGCTGGCCGTGCCCGTCCGCGATCCACGCTTCCGGGAAGCGGACGACCTGGCGGACCTGCCCGGCCATCTGCTCGAGGAGGTCGAGTATTTCTTCGACATCTACAAGGAGCTCGAGGGCAAGGAGACGGTCACCGGGGGCTGGCTGGACGCCGGGCGGGCGCGCGACATCATCGCCCGCGACATGGCCACGTACCGGGAGCGCCACGCAGGCCGCGCCGGCTAGCCGTCAGCGCAGCGACCGCCGCGCCACGCGCGGCGCCTCGAGCGCACGCACCACGGGCAGCTCCACCACCCGGCCCGACCCGTACACCAGGCCCGAGAGCGCGCCCTCCTCGGTTCCGAGGAGCCGGTCGAAGGCGTTCCACCGGAACAGGCCGTAGCCCTCCGGCTCCAGCAGGGCGAACGCCAGCCGGCCCAGGGGCTGCGCGGTGCTCACGTAGTAGGCGCCGGCGGGCAGCGTGCGCAGCCGGCGCTCGTAGCGGCCCTCCACGTCCAGGAGCGCGTGGCCCTGGAAGCGACGATCCGCCCACCGCAGGCTGTCGGCCACGAAAACCTCGACCGTATCCGTCCATGGGGCCCGGAGCTCGGACACCGCCAGGCCGTGCAGCCTCAGGAGCCGCGCGGTCGCTCTCTCGGAGGCGGGGAGGAAGTAGCCGGCGGGCAGGCGCCGGGTGCGGGTGAACCCGAACCGGTCCAGGATCGGGAGCCGGACCGTCCGGAAGGAGCCGGTCGGCTCGAGCACGGGCCGGCCCCGCGCCGAGTCTCCCGTGGGGCGCATGACCTCCAGCCGCACCGGCTCCTCGCCCCGGCTGACGGGCTCGAACCGAACCCCGAGCTCGGGCCGTGACCGCGCGCCGGCTCCCTCGAGCGTCGTCTCCCGGTCCGCTTCGCGCTCGAGTCGCCGAATCTCCGTCGCGTGCTCGGCCGCGTAGCGGAGGATCTCCACGAGGAAGTCGTGGGAGACCCGCACGCGCGTGCGGAAGTCGGCGTGCGAGTAGGCCTCGCTGAGAATGGCCATGCGCCCGCGGAGCCCCACGTAGTTGGTACCGTACCAGGCCAGGGGCGCGTAGGTCGTCCACGCCTCGGGATGCAGGGGGTCGCGCACGTTGCCGTACACGAAGATGGGCTCGCCATGGTCCCGTCCCATGGCCCGGCGCACCGCGGGGAGGAGGGAGTCGCGCACGAAGCCCAGCGGCCCCGGAGGCGCGTCGGGCTGGAGCGGGGGCGAGTAGGTCAGCAGGTAGCCGTGGTGCGTCCCGTCGGTCGTGTGCAGGTCGACCATCAGCGCCGGATCCCAGCGGTCGTACACCCGGGCCAGGGAGGCCCGCGTCTCGGGAGCCTCCGCCTTGAGGTAGTCACGATTGAGATCGAGGTTGAGACCATCGGGCCTGAGTCCAACGCTGTCAGGGCCTTGCTGCTCCTGGCGATGGAGGGCTCCGGGTCCGAGCGCGTCGTTCCCGTCCGGGTTGTAGACCGGCGCCACCAGCACGACGAGCCGCTCCAGGAGCGCGCGGCGCGGGCCGGCCAGCTCCCGCAGGAGCTGCTGCACCGCCTCCTTCCCCTCGACCTCCCCACCGTGGATGTTCGCCTGCAGGTAGACCACGAGCTTGCCGGATGCCGCCGCCTCGGCCGGGGAGGTGACGGTCGGCTCGGAGGCCACGATGAACAGGATCGGCTTGCCGAGGGCGGACCGCCCCATGGTCTGGAGCTGGATGGGCGCCCCCTGCGCCTGGAGGCTGTCCAGGAAGGCCGCCACTTCGGCCGTGGTCGACGTGGCGGCGTAGGCGGTGCGCTCCGGCACCGTGGCGGGTGACGGCGCTCCCTGGGCACCGAGCGGCCCGGCGAGCGACGAGAGCAGCGCGGCCGCGAGCGCCGCGACGGCGCCGAGACGGGGTCCTCCGGGCATGTGTCCCTCCCTCTCCGAGGACGGATCGCTCTCCCATGGACGGCGCCTCGCGCGCCCGACCCCAAAGGAGCGGCTCCCTGTCGGGCCGGCAAGCCGCCGGAACGTCCTATGCATGATTCTGCCACCGAGGCATCGCAGGACCGCAGTACAGTGGCAAGGAGGAATCATGGCTAACGGTTGGATCATAGGAATCCTGGGAATCTGGCTGGTCATCACGCCCTTCCTCGGCTTCGCGAGCCTGGCGAACTCCTGGATCGATTGGGTCGTCGGCGTCGTCGTGGCGATCTTCGCCTTCACGATGACCCGCGAGAAGCCGGGCCAGGGCTGGTCGGCCGGCATCGTGTCCATCTGGCTGTTCATCGCGGGCTTCATCGGAGGTCTGGTGTCCGGCGCAGGGACATGGTGGAACGACATCCTGGTCGGCCTCGTGTTCATGGTGACCGGTTTCACGGCCCTGCCGGACGGTCACACCCGGCACCCGCAGACCGCGTGAGCATCGCGTGAGAGGCGGACGGACGAGAGTCGCCGCCTTCGTGCTCCCGCTGCTCGCACTGGCGGGAGTCACCGCCGCGGGCGGCCCCGACTCCGAGCCGGGGCCGCCCGTCGTGCACCCGACCGGTAGGGTGGACGCCCGCCTCGAATCCTCAGCGCTTTCGGAGAACGCCATGAGCCTCGACGTCGAGAGCCCCGCGTTCGGGCGGGGCGATCCGATTCCGACGCGCTACACGTGCGACGGCCAGGACGTGTCACCGCCGCTGCGCTGGTCCGGGGTCCCCGACTCCGCCGTCACGCTCGCCGTGCTGGCGGAGGATCCCGACGCGCCCCACGGACTCTGGGTCCACTGGGTGCTGTACGGTCTCGAGGCCAGCCGGAGCGGCCTCCCCGAGGGCGTGCCCACCCGCGAGGCCGTCCTGGACGGGGCCCTCCAGGGTCGGAACGACTTCCGGAAGATCGGCTACGGGGGACCGTGTCCGCCGGCCGGTCAACGTCATCGCTACTTCTTCCGGATCTACGCCCTGGATGCCCGGCCCGATCTCGGAGCCGCGGCGACCCGGTCGGAGCTCCTCGCCGCCATCGAGGGCCGGGTGGTGGCGCACGGTGAGCTGATGGGGACGTACCGCCGGCGGTAGACGGCTCCTCGAACAGGAGCGGTCCCGGCCACTCGCGACCGGATCAGAACGGCGGTGGACGACCTTCGCCAGCGGCCCTAGCTTGGATCGTGATGGACGCCCACCGCCATGGCTCCCGCATCGCTCCACGCACGGCCACGGGTCTCCTGCTCGTCGCCGCTGTCCTCGGCGGCCGACCCTCCGGGCGTGAGTCGGCTCCAGGGCCCGCGCCCCCGGACCCCGCCGACTCCAGCGCGGTCGAAGCCGCCGCCCGCCGAGCCCAGGCTCGCTTCGAGCGCGACCGCCGGCGCAGGCTGCCCATCCAGCGCGTCGCCTACGGCCCGTGCCCCGAGCGGGTGGGTCGGTTCTGCCACTGGTTCGAGGACGACGGAGTGGAGCCCCGTCCCGAGCCGGCGTCCATCGGGCCCCTGCGGCTAGAGCTTCTCGCCCGGCTGGATTCCGCCTTCTCCCGTCTGCCCGGCTCCCGCTGGATCTCCGGCCAGCGGGTCCGCTACCGGATCGAGGCCGGCCGGCCCGCCGATGCCCTGGCCGCCGCCCGCGCCTGCCGCGCCTCCAGCGCATGGTGCTCGCGCCTGGCCGGGATGGCTCTGCACGCGCTGGGCCGGGAGCGGGAGGCGGAGGCGGCCTTCCGCTCGGCGCTCCGCGCCGAGACGCCGGCCGAGCGCTGCAAGTCCGAGGACGTATCGGTCCTCCTCGAGGGTGAGGCCAGGTCCCACTACGAGCGGCTCTCCTGCCCCGGTGCCGGGCGCCGGGTGTTCGACCGGCGCTTCTGGTGGCTCGCCGACCCACTCTACCTGGAGCCCGGCAACGAGCGCTGGGTCGAGGACCAGGTCCGCCGAGTCACGAGTGCCCTCCAGGAGGAGGCGGCGTCGCCCTACGACGTGCGGTGGGGAGAAGACCTCACCGAGCTCACGCTGCGCTACGGGTGGCCCGCGTGGTGGGAACGGGTGCCCGAGGACCCGCTGCGTCCCGGCGACCTCGACAGCTGGATCGCGCACGACCCGCCACACGGACTATCCTTCCTTCCGAGCGTCGATCCCCTGACGCCGCCGGCCGAGCTCGCGCCCGGTGCGTGGCGCCTGGACGACGCCCGTCCGCGGACCACCTACGCCACGTCGTACGCGGACACCTTCGTGCGTCTGCCCGGCCGACCGATCGTGTTCCGGCGCGCGGACTCCGTCCTCGTCATCGGGGCCTTCGCGCTCCCGGAGGGATCCCCGGCGGCAGGCGGGACTCGGCCGGCAGCCGCCCCCGGGCCGGCTCTCCTCCTCCTCGCGGGGGGCCCCGACGACATCTACGGGCGTGCGGAACGCGCGACGGCGGCCGGCCGTGGCGTGCTGGTCGCCAGGGCCCCGGCGCGAGGCCTCCTGGTCGCGATCGAGGTCCTGGACCGTCGGCGGCGAGTGGCCGCGCGCCTGCGCCGGGGCCTGCCCCTGCGGGCTCCGCCCGACGGGACCCCGGCCATCTCGGGGCTGCTGGCCGGTCCGCCGATCGTGGACCGCGGCGCGGGGGCCGGGGCCTCGGGTCCGCTTCCCATCACCGGCGCTGACCCCGTCGGCATGGCCACGGAGCTCCGCCTCGCGGGTCCGGGGCCCGCCGCGGCCCCGGTGGCGCGGCCGGGCCGGTCGGTCGAACTCTACTGGGAGCTGTACGGGCTCCCTCCGCTCGGCACCGCGCTGGGGATCGAGGTCACCCTCCGCGAGGACGAGGCGAGGTCCTTCGATCCGGTTCGCCCGGCCCTCCCGTCCCGCACGCGGCCCCGGGTGCGGCTCGCGTGGACCGAGGTCCGTGGCGAGCGAGCGAGCGCCTACCCCCACCGGGTCACGCTCTCGTTGCCGACGTCCCTGAAGGCCGGCGTCTACGCCGTCGAGGTCCGCGTCTCGATCCCGGGCTGGACGGAGCTCGTGAGCCGGGCTCCCATCCTGGTGCGGGCGCCTCCGGCCACGGAAACCGAAAAACTACATTCGTAGGCGATGGGTGGCGCGGAACGGAGATATCGATTAATTTTGACGTGGTGAATTTGGGGGTTCATGTTCACGAACGGGTACGGGAACGGTGCGATTCTCGGAGGGTATGGCTGTGATGATGGAAAGCACGCGCAGGCTCCACGGGAGGGCACCATGTTGAACCCGTCTCGACGCGGCCTGGTCGTGCGATCGATCGCCCTGGTCGCCGGAGGCCTCGTGTGTACGGCCCTCGCCCTGCCCTCGTCTCTGCACGCGCAGGCGGAGGGAGCCGCCGTTTCGAACCGGCTCCGGGTGCGCCTCGCCGCCACGGGGACCCGGGACTTCCTGGCCACCTACGCCCACGTCTCGGTGTCCGAGCCCGCCTACGTGGCGGTGTTCGAGATCCACCCGGACGTCGGCGCCCTCATGGTCTACCCCGTCACGAACCCGCGCCGGCAGCGCCTGCAGCGCGCGGTCTCGTTCGACCTCACGGACCTGGTCCTGGACCAGTACCGCCGGGAGTTCCGACGGCTGTCGTTCGCGAGGTTCACGTATGCCTCGCACGTCCGGACGCGCGGCTACCTGGTGGCGATCGCCTCGCGGCGCCCCCTGAACACCAGCCTCCTCGCTTCGGGCCGCATCCTGGAGTACCCGGGCGGCGCGGCCGAGCCCTACGACATCGTGGACGAGCTCGTGTCGCTCCTCGTCCCGGCGCAGCCCGCCGGCGACTGGAGCTACGACATCTACGGCTTCTTCAACGACCAGGAGCCGGCACTCGCCTACCTGATGGCGCCCGGCTACTTCTATCCCGAGCGCTCCCTGTACGGCTACCCCGGGAGCTTCTGCTACGGCAGCGGCTTCGCCTTCTACTTCGGCCTCTATCCGGGCGCGTTCTACGGGCGGTGCGGCGCCAGAGCCTACGACTGGTTTTCGTGGTACGGCCCGGGCCTCGCCTACGGCGGCTGGCCCTGGGGCTGGGGCTACGGGCACGGCTGGGGTTACGGCCCCTCCTTCCCGCGCGGACAGCCCCGCACGGCGGGCCCCGTCGACACCCAGGGCATGACGCCCGGTACGCCGCGCGACCGTGATCGGCACATCGTGGTGGACGGTGGGCCCGGATCGGCCGTCGTGGCCGGCCGAGTGGCCGAGGGCCGGCACCAGCGAAAGGGCGTGACCGACTCCGGGAAGAAGTCGAGCGCCCGGAGCCCGGACCCGGTGGACGCGGCCGAGCGCTTCCGGGAGATCCTCGACCAGCTCGGGGACGCCCGCAGCACCGAGGCGATCGGTCCGGCCTTCGTGGTACAGAACGAGGCCGCCTTCGCCCGCGCGGGCCTGCGGGCGACGCCGCTCCTCGGCTACCGGATGCGGGCCCAGGCGCTCGAGGCCCAGAACCGTCTGGAGCACCGGCTGCAGTCCATGGGCGTGCCCGCCGGCCAGGCGATGCAAGCCGCTGGACGGGCGGGCGGCGCGCCGAGGATCGGCTTTCGCGGACAGGCGGGCGCCACGGTGATCCGGAGGTCCGCGCCGCCGCCTGCCTCCGCGGGTAGCGGCGGAGCCGCGGCGCACCGGCCCTCGGCCGTCCGGGGCGCGAGACGCGTGCAGCGGGTTCACGTGTCACGTCCGGCGTCGCCGAGGCCGCGCGCGGTGTCGAGGCCGGCTCCTCGGGCGCCACGCCCGCATGGGGGCAGCTCCAGCCACGGTGGAGGGCACGGACAGCTCTAGCCCGGGGACCGCACCATCCTCCCCCCCGCCTCTCCAGCCGGTGAGTCGCGGCGCGTCTCGCCGTGCTGGAGGATCCACAGGTGCCCTGGCGGCTCGGCCGCATCCCACGCCGCCCGTAGTCGCCGCGGCGGCTCCTCCATCGGCTCGTCGGTGAGCCGGAAGGTGCCCCAGTGCATCGGCACCATGGCGCCGGCTTCCGCGTCCCTTCCCAGGTTCAGGTCGCGCCAGGCCTGCACAGCCTCCTCGGGGCTCATGTGCACGGGGCGCATGAACCAGCGAGGCTCGTAGGCCCCGATCGGGAGCAGGGCCGCGTCGAAAGGCCCGAGCCGCCCGCCGATCGCGCCGAACTCGGGGTGGTAGCCCGTATCGCCGGCGAAGAACACCCGCCTTCCCCCCGCCTCCACGCTCCAGCCGCACCACAGCCTCCGGTTGCGGTCGAAGAGGCCACGCGAGGCGAAGTGGCGTGCCGGCGTGCAGGTGACCCGGACCGGGGCGCCTCGCACCTCCTGCTGGACGTCCTCCCACCAGTCCAGCTCTCGCGCTCCCTCGACCCCCCAGCGCGACACGAGCTCGGCCAAGCCGACGGGCACGATCCAGCGCGCCGCCGGCTGCAGGCGAACCAGGCGCCGGACGGTGTCGGCGTCCAGGTGGTCGTAGTGGTCGTGGGAGACGAGGACCAGGTCCAGCGGAGGCAGCTCGGACAGATCGAGGGGCGGGGGCACCCAGCGCACGGGCCCGGCGAATCCGACCGGCGAGGCTCGACGGCTCCAGATGGGATCGGTGAGCACGTTGACGGGCCCGAGCTGGAGCAAGGCGCTGGCGTGCCCCAGCCAGGTCACCGCCAGCTCGCCGTCCGCCGCCCGAGGACGGGCCGGCGTCGGACCGGTCGTGGGGAACAGGTCCGGGTCGCGGCGCTCGAACAACGCCTCCAGCTTTCGCCGGGAGAAGCTCCAGCGGAGAAACTGGAGTAGGCCGTGACGGAGATCACCCGGCCACGGGTTGCGGAACCGTCCGTCGGAGCGCCGGTGCAGCGACCCGGGCGGGGGCACTTCGGCGCCGGCGCCGGCCGGGGGCGCGTCGCGTCCGCGGGGCGGATTCATGGGATCCAATGTGGAGCCGGTGCGGGCGCCGCGATACCCGACCGGGGGCGGGGCACCTCGAACGCGGAACGGACGTTGCCCATACGGGTCCCTATACGGGTATGCTCGCCATGGAGATGGGCCGGGACGGACGCGGGCGAGCCGGAAATCCGACGTGAGGCGGTGGAGCATGGCGGCAGGCAGGCGACGCTGGATGGCGCTGGTGATCGCGGTTGTGGCGGCGGCCCTCTTCTCTCCGGTCGGCGCCCGCGCCCAGTACTTCGGCCGCAACCAGGTCCGATACAAGTCGTTCGAGTTCCGGGTGCTCGCCACCGAGCACTTCGACATCTACTACTACCCGGGCGAGGAGCAGCTGGCCGAGAACACGGGCCGCATGGCCGAGCGCTGGTACTCGCGCCTGTCGCGGCTCATGGACGACGACCTCAACGGACGCCAGCCCCTCATCATGTACGCCACGCGCCAGGCGTACGACCAGACCAACATCGCCAACGTGGCCGGGAGCGAGGGCGTCACCGAGCCCTTCCGCCGGCGGGTGGTCCTGTTCTCCCAGGGCCCGCTGGCCGCCACCGACCACGTGATCGGCCACGAGCTCGTCCACGCCTTCCAGTACGACATCTCGGGCATCGACCCCACCACGCCCCTGTACGGGGCTCCCTCCATGAACGGCCTGCCCTCCTGGATGATCGAGGGCATGGCGGAGTACCTGTCCAAGGGGCCCAACGACCCGCTGACCGCGACGTGGGTGAGGGACGCGCTCCGCAGCAAGGACGTGAAGCTCCCGAACCTCCGCGACCTCGAGAATCCCCGGTACTTCCCGTACCGCTGGGGCCAGGCGCTGTGGGCCTACATCGGCGGGGTGTGGGGCGACAGCACGGTCCAGCGCATCTACAGGACCGCGCTGCGCACGGGCCGGGCCGGGCCGGCCATCCAGGTGGTGACCGGGTTGCCGGCCGACACCGTGATCCAGCGCTGGCACGACGCCATCCAGCGGGAATGGGGTCCCCTCGTCGACCAGACCAAGCAGCCGGACGCGTTCGGCAAGCGGATCATCGAGGGTTCGAAAGACGTGATGTACAACGTGGGTCCGTCCGTGAGCCCCGACGGCAAGCGGGTGGCCTACCTCTCCACCAAGAGCCGGTTCTCGATGGACCTGTACCTGGCCGACGCGAACACCGGCCAGGTGATCCGCCAGGTCACCAAGACCGCGTTCGACCCGCACTTCGGGAACCTGGAGTCGGAGAGCTCGGCGGGCGCCTGGGCGCCGGACAACCGGCGCTTCGCGCTGGCCGCCGTGTCCGGCGATCAGCCGGTCATCGCCATCTACGACATGGACACGGGCAGCAAGGTCAAGGAGCTGCCCATGAAGGACCTGGGCCAGGTGTACAACCCGACCTGGTCGCCCGACGGACGGCGAATCGCGTTCGTGGCCATGAAGGGCGGCCTCCTGGACCTGTACGTCGTCGACGTGGACTCGGGCGCGGTCACCCGGCTCACCCACGACGAGTTCACCGAGCTCGAGCCGGACTGGTCCCCCGACGGAAGCCGCATCGCCTACGTCACCGACCGGTTCGGGGCCAACATGGGCGACCTGCACATGGGGCACTACCGGCTGGCTTCCGTGGACACGACCGGCGGCGACATCCGGGCCCTGCCGTCCTTCGACAGCGCCACCAACATCAACCCGACCTGGGCGCCGGACGGGAAGACCGTGTACTTCGTGGCCGATCCCACGGGCATCCCCGACATCTACCGGGCCGACGTGGCCGCGGGCCAGATCCGGCGCGTGACCAACGTGCTGGGAGGCATCGGTGGGATCACCGAGCTGAGCCCCGCGATGTCCGTGTCCTCGCAGACCGGCGCCGTCGTGTTCAGCGCCTTCGTGAACGGCTCGTTCAGCGTCTACCGGATCGACGATCCCAAGGTGCTGGCCGGGACGGCCGACACGACGACGACGTTCGCCGACGCCGGGGCGCTGCCACCCCCCGATCGCGCCAGCTCGGAGGTCGCGACGCTGCTCGGGAACCCGCGGCTCGGCCTTCCGGACGCCGCCACCTTCCAGCGTCACGACTACAACGCGGCCCTCGGCCTGGACTACATCTCCCAACCCTCGCTCGGGGCCGGGATCAGCTCGTTCGGGAGCTACGTCGGGGGAGGCGCGGCGCTCCTGTGGGGCGACATGCTGGGGAACCACTCCCTCATCACCCAGCTCCAGCTCCAGATCGTCAACGGGAACGTCCTCAACGGCATCGGCGCGGTCGCCACCTACGTCAACCGGACGCACCGGCTGAACTGGGGCATCCAGGCGGGACAGATCCCGCAGTTCTCGCAGTACTACGGAGGGAGCGGCTGCGGGACGCAGAACGGGCGGCTGGTGTGCGCGGACGTGATCTACGACTTCTGGCAGACGAACCGGCGGGCCCTGGGCATGGCCATCTACCCGCTCAGCTCGGTCATGAGGCTGGAGTTCCAGGGCGGGATCGAGCAGATCGGCTTCCACGCGGAGACCGAGACCCAGATCTTCGACTACATCACGGGTCAGCAGCTCAGCAACAACAGGGTCAACGCGGCGGCCTGCTCCGACACCACGTCCTTCCTGACCAGCTTCTGCGAGCCCGGCTCCCTCACCGAGGGAACGGCCTCGGCCGCGCTCGTCTACGACAACTCGATCTCCGGCCCGACGGGGCCGATCCTCGGCCACCGGTTCCGCATCGAGGCCGATCCGTCGGCCGGGACCCTGAACTACGTCTCCGCGCTGGCCGACTTCCGCGAGTACGTCATGCCCTTCTGGCCGGTGACGCTCGCGGGCCGGGTCATGCAGTACGGCCGCTACGGGAGCGGGGCCGGGGACGACCGCCTCGGCATCCTGTTCCTGGGCTACCCGACCCTGGTGCGCGGCTACAACTACAGGTCGTTCAGCACGGCCAACTGCGACCCGACCCAGCCGATCTCCCAGTGCTCGGAGATCAGGGTGTACAACGAGCTGTTCGGCAGCCGCATGGCGGTGGCCAACGCGGAGCTGCGCATCCCGCTCACCGGGCCGATCGGGGTGTTCCACACGGGCTCGCTGGTGCCGCCCGTCGACCTGTTCGGGTTCGTGGACGGTGGCGTGGCCTGGGGCCGTAACCCGGTCACGGCCAGCGACCAGAACTTCAACCTGAACCGGTACGGCGTGTCGAGCGCGGGTTTCGGCGGGAGGCTGAACCTGTTCGGCTTCGCGGTGGCGGACGTCTACTGGGTGAAGCCGTTCCAGAGGCCCGGCAAGGGCGGTTACGTGGGCTTCGACCTGTCGCCCGCGTTCTGAGGCCCTGACGGCGCGGGATCGCCGGGGCGCCGGTCGTGCGCCCCGGCCTCCCTCAACACCTCGGTCACTTCACGCCCCTCGACCGCGACCTTCCGGTGGAGGTCCCAGACGAGCCACGTCCGGGCGTCGTTCAGATGCGCCTGGAGCTGCGCCTGGTTCTCCTCGTCCCGGAGGGCCGGGTCGGCGGCCAGGCGCTCGAGCTCCCCGATCCAGTCCGTGATCTCGTCGGCGGGGCTGAACCGCCCCACCGGCGGCTGCAGGTTCACGACCCGCCCGTCCAGCGGTCGTTGTCCGGCCGCACGTCGGGCAGCCGGTGGTCCGGGTCGAGGGCCACCGAGACCAGGGGCCGCGTGGAGGCGTAGCGGAAGGTGTACGTCCCGCCGGTCTCCCAGATCTCGACCGGCAGCCGCACCGTGCCGGTCGCCCCTCCCTCCTGCTCCACCCGGACCGTGGTCGGCATCGGCAGTCGGCCCAGGTTGGCGATCGTGATCAGCGAGCCCTTCGAGGGGTCCCCGTCCACGTAAGCGATTTTCCGCACCGCCTGGTCCAGGCGCCAGTCCCGCAGGAACCACCCCTTCCAGAACCAGCCCAGGTCCTCCCCGGCCACGTCGTCGATGGTGCGGAAGAAGTCGGCGGGCTGCGGGTGCCTGTAGGCCCACCGGCGGATGTACGCTCGGAAGGCCCGGTCGAAGCGGTCGGGGCCCAGGATGTACTCCCGCAGCAGTACGAGGCCCAGCGCCGGCTTGTAGTAGGAGACAGGGTGGCGGTAGGCGCCCGCGACCGCGTCCGCCCTCGAGTCGATGGGCGGGGCGTTCGGATCGAGGAGGAGCGGTACGATCTCGCGGGCCGGGTCGCCTCCCTTCGGGGCGTACTCCCCGTCGCGCTTGGGCGCATACTCGCCCCCGTTGAACGCGTCCGAGGCGTAGATGTCGATGAAGGTGTTGAATCCCTCGTCCATCCAGGCGTGACGGCGCTCGTCCGATCCGACGACCATCGGGAACCACTCGTGCCCGAATTCGTGCGCGGTGACGCCCCACAGCCCCTTCCCCCTGGCCCGCGCGCTGCAGAACACGATGCCCGGGTACTCCATGCCGCCCACCGGGCCACCCACGTTGACGGCGGTGGGATAGGGATAGGGATACCAGTGCTTGGAGAAGATCTGGATGGCCCCCTTCGTATACTCCGTGGACCGCCCCCAGGCCGAGTCCCCCGCCGCCTCCTGCGGGTAGGCCGACATGGCCAGGGCGTGCCGCCCGCCGGGCAGGTCGATGCGGGCCGCATCCCAGATGAAGGCCGGGGAGGCCGCGAACGCCACGTCGCGGGTATGGTCCATGTGGAAGTGCCACGTCAGCGGCCCGCTCCCGGAGGGTCGCGTGGCGGGCTGCCCGACCTCGCTCGCGCTCCGGATGAACACGGTCCTTTCGCTGCCGCGGGCCTCTTCCAGCCGCTGGCGCTGCCGTGCCGTGAGGACTCCGTCCGGGTTCAGCAGGCGGCCGGAGCCCACCACCAGGTAGCTCCTCGGTACCTGGACCGAGTAGTCGATGTCGCCGTAGTCCAGGTAGAACTCGCCCGTGCCCAGGAAGGGCAGCGTGTTCCACCCGCGCACGTCATCGTACACGGCCATGCGCGGGTACCACTGCGCCAGGTCGAACAGGGGGCCCGCCTTCGTGTCCATCCAGCCCGTCCGGCCCCGCCCCCCGGCCGGGATCACGAACGAGTAACCGATCTCGATCTGCACCCGGCCTCCGCCCGGGGCGAGGGCCCGCGCCAGCGGAACCTGCATGCGCGTTCCCACGATGTGCACGTCCGGATGCTCGCGGCGGTCGCCCTGGACGACCACGACCGAATCGATGCGGTAGCCCTCCGCGTCCGGGCCGGGAGCCGGCTGGTCCGCCGTGCCCTCGCCGGGGACCAGCGCCCCACCCCGGGCGCCCGCCGCGCGCTCCGAGCGGGAGCCCGGCCGCCGGATGTTCTGGTCGAGCTGCAGCCACACGAAGCCCAGCGAGTCGGGGCTGGCGTTCGTGTAGGTGATCATCTCGTGGCCCGCGAGCCGGTGCGCGTCCGGCTCGAGGCGGGCCTCGATGCGATAATCCGCCCTGTTGGACCAGTAGGAGGGACCGGGGGCGCCGTTCGCGCTGCGGGTCGGCGTGGAGGGAGAGGAGAGGAAGCCGTTGTCGAACGCGGCGTGCGCGTCGTAGGGCCCGATGGTCGCCGTCGTGTCCGCTTCGGTCACCTCCCCCCGGCCCGAGACCCCGCCCGGCTCCGCAACGGCTCCGCGCGGCATCGCGAGCGACGCGATCCCGACCAGGAGCGGCAGGGCCCGGAGCCGCCCCCGTGGCCCGGCGGCGAAGGGGCGGCGAACGGATTCGAGTGTGGACTGCATGGCTGTCGTCTCCCGGCTGCGGCTCCGACCACCGGCGCCCCGCGCGTCGGCTCGCCGAAGCTAGGGCGCCGACACCGCCCGGCCAAGCGGGGGTGGCCCCGGCGCCGCGGACTCACCCGGTAATCAATGCGCACGCGCCACACATCGGGGGGCGCTCCGCGACGACCCTCCGCGTAGCGATCGGGGCAATGTCTTGCTCACCAAGGAGCTACGGAAGCGGAGCTCGGCCAGGATCCGGGCACGACGCTTGACCTGTCGGGGAGGCGGCATGTGCGAACGCCCCACGGGCCAAACCGGGAGGCACAGGATGGACGTTCTGGCGTCTACACCACGCGAGCACGAGGAGTGGATCGTGGCCGAACTGACCACGGGACGGATTCGGCTGCGGCTGCGGGACGGCGGCGAGAGCCTCCGGCTGAACCGCGCCGGCACCCCGGCCGACCTCAAGCCGGGCGACGTCGTGAGACTGCCGGCCCGCGACCAAGCCTGAGCGGCCGGTCCGCCGGCGGCTCCGGGAGGCCGCCGCCGGCCGGACCGGCCCGGTTCAGCGAATGAGCAGCACGGGGGTCTGGGCCAGGATCGCGACTTTGTGGCTGAGGGTGCCCAGGTTGCGGGTGGGTTCGTCCAGGTCCTGGCGGTGGGAGCTGAGCACGATGAGGTCAATGTCCTGCTCGGCCGCGTACTCCACGATCCCCCGGGCCCGCTCCCCGTACACCACCTGCTGGCGGTGCTCAAGTCCCGCTTCCTGCAGCGGCCGGCTCATGGCCTCCATCGCCGTTGCGGCCCGCGCCTCGAGCTCCCCGTAGAAGTCCTCGAGCTCCTCGAACGGCAGATCGAGGGGCTCGATCACGTGGATGAGCGTCACCAGGGCCCCACCCCACTCGGCCAGCTCGCGCGCCCATTCCACGGCGCGACGGTTCTTGTCGGTCAGGTCCACCGGAACCAGGATGCGCTGGAACATCGGTCAGCGGACCTGGCCGCTCGGCGACGTTCGGTCCCCTCCGGACGTGTCGACGCCCAGCAGAGCGTAGGCGGGGCAGAAGCGCAGGACCCCCGTCAGGAGCAGGACGCCTCCTACGATCCAGGCGGCGACGGCCCATCCCGACCTCGCCACTCCGAACAGCGCCGCGGCCACGAACACGAGCCCGATCACGACGCGGAAGGTGGCGTCTCCGCGGCCCACGTTGCTGCTGGTCGACATGTCGGCCTCCTCTGAGGATACGGGGCCAATGTCGAGCCGGGCCGGCATCGGCGCTGTCGGGAGGTTCCACTGCCGTCCGGTGGGAGGCTCGCGGAGGCCGGTGTAGGGAATCTCCCGCGCCACGTCACGTCTCGGAGCGGCCGGTGAGGTACAGGCGCAGCTTGCCGAGCGCCGTGTCCGACGTGAGCTCGACCACCGTACGCGCCGCATCGTCGGTCACGTACACGCGCGCCTTGCGCCCGGGCCCGAACAGGCCCGTCCCGGGGATGACGACCGACAGGGCGACGACCGGGAAGGTCCCGGCCGGCGTGCGCAGGCTCTTCCGTCCGAGGACGCGTATGTGGACGGGATTGTCCGTGGCCTGGAAGAACCGCGGGATCCGGTAGTCGCCACCCGGCGCGAGCCGGAGGGTGCGGGGAAGGAAGAGGACGCCGAGCTCGTCCAGCGGGTCCGCCGGCATGACGCCGCTCGGACGCTCCTCGGGAGCCTCGCTGGGGGGCGAGCCGGGCAGCGGCGTGATCCGGTAGTGCCCGTCCGCGCCGTGCAGCTCGATGCGCAGGGCCTCGGTGTCCGGGCCTTCGTGCAGCCGTCGGTCGGAGCGGATCGTGTGCAGGGGGCCGGGAGCGATCCAGCTCACCAGGCTGTCGTCCAGGGTCAGGAACAGCGCTCCGCCGGTGACCTTGAGGGCGACCCGGTAGGCCTCGACGTTCTCGATCGGCTCGGTGTCCTCGACCGTCAGCACGGCGTGGCCCGCGTGGATGGGGCCCAGGGAGAGGCCGTACTCGAGCCGCTCGCCGGTGCGGAGGAGCGAGCCGTTCGCGAGGTCCCGCGCCGGCGCCGCCTTCGAAGGCCCGGCGGCCACGCCCCGGTGTCGCGGTGCGGCGGAGACGAGAGTCAGGGCTCCTGCGAGAACGATCGCGGTCCGCCGGTACGACCCGGGCCAGTCCCCCATTCGGCACGCCTCCTCGACAACGGGTCCGTGCGCCGCACCCACGGTGGCACACACTTCGCTGCCATACACCCCCGGGGTGCGGATGGCTCCCGCAGGTCCCGAACGGCCCCGAGGATCCCGCCAACGCGGGGCGCTCGTGTCGCCCGGCGTGGGCCCCCGGGATGCCCCAGGAAGGAGGGACACGCATGAACGTCCTCGTCGTGTTGGAGCCGGATCCGGACGCCGGCGCCGCAGACGATGCGCTGGCGCCGCTCGACTGGGTCCTCCAGCGAGCCCGGCGGGCCTCGGACCGGATCACCGTCCTGCTGGTCGGCCTGACCACGGGAGCGCCGGCCGAGGCCCTCGAGGAGCGCGCCACTGGCCGGCTGGGCTCCTGGCAGGGCATCGGGCACGTGCGACGCCTGCCCGGGGAGCCGCGCCGCGAGATCCTGCGCGTGCTCGGCCACGAGCCCTGGGACGAGCTCGTCGTCTCCGGAGGGACGCGCACCCCGGCGGGCAAGCTCCGGCCGGGCGGTCTGGCCGAGTACCTCCTGCTCAACGCCCCCGTGACCCTGACCCTCGTCCGGTGAGTGCGGTGAGCTCGGCGCCCGAGATCCTCCCGCTCCCCCCGTTCGGGCTCCGGGACGCGCTCGGGCGGCCCGTCCTCATGCGGCCCGCCGGGGAGGACGTGGACGCGCTGGTGGCCTTCTACGAGCGCTTCGATCCGGCCGATCGCGCCCAGGGGCTGCCCCCCACCGGGTCCGCACGGATCCGGCCGTGGCTCGAGGTGCTCGCCGAGGGGCCCGGCGTCGTTGCGTGGCACGAGGACGACGCCGTCGGTCACGCGGCCCTCGTCCCCGACGGTGCGGGAGCGCACGAGCTCGTGGTGTTCGTGCTGCAGGGCTTCCGGGGCACGGGCATCGGCACCTCTCTCGTGCGAGCCCTCCTCGGGTTGGGGCGGGCGCGCGGCGTGATCCGCGTATGGCTCACGGTCCAGCGCTGGAACCACGCCGCCATCGCGGTCTACCGCAAGACGGGCTTCGAACGAGAGGGCGAGGAGGGGCTCGAGATCATCATGTCGCGCTCCCTCTGACGTCCGGCGACGAGGACGGATCCCCGTGAACCGCCCGGTGCCGCGCACGCTCACCCTTCCCTATCGTCACACGCAGCCGGGCTAAGTGTCGGCGGTCGGCTTCCTGCTCGGATTCCTCGGCATCGGCACGATCGAGCTCCGGACCAGCCGGGACGCCTGCATCGTCCGCAATCCGTGCTACTACGGCTGGGGCATCCACCTGAGCCTCGACGGGTGGATCTACAACGTCTCGGGCAGGTGGGCCGTGCGACTTGAGACGGACTCCGCTTGCGCCGCGTCTTGCACTCGAAGGTGGGAACCCCCAGCTTGAGCCGGTCAGGTCTCGGAATCGGGACGACGGCGACCCCGTCGGTCCCGCAGCGGAGCGACACTTCCCGACAGGGGTGAATCGGGCGCATGGCGAGCTCGCCCCAACGCGTAGCGCTGGAGATCAATCCCGCCTCGCGCTTCGACGTCATCGACGTCGCGGCGCTCGTGCGAGCGCGGGACGAGGACTTCTTCCGGGCCTTTCCCCTCAGCCTGTGGTGCTCGATGCACACCACCGCGGGCTACCTGGAGCAGCGGCTGTGTGCGCGCCTCGGCAACAGCGAGCGTCGCGTGGGCAGGCTCGTGGGGCTGTTCCGTCGCCTGTTCCCGCACGACGCGGGCTATCACCACGACCAGCTCGAGCTCCGAGACGAGCTGACCGAGGCCGAGCGCGCGCAGGAGCCGGTCAACGCGGACTCGCACCTCACCTTCATGAGTGCGGGCCTCACCAACTGCGTGACCTACCGCCACGAGCCCGCCTCGCCGATCTACTTCATCGACCTGGACGGCGTGAACGAGCACTTCCGCCGGGTGCGCCGCACGACGGTGGTGGGCTACCGCGAGGAGACGGAGGTGTACCGGGGCACCGTCGCCATCCCGGCCACCGCCGAGCACCCGGTCGACTCCTTCAACCTCAAGGCGCCGGGCTTCGGTCTGTATCAGCACATCGAGGAAGTGCTGGCCGAGCGCGGCGTGCGGACGGGTCGGGTCGACCTCCGGCTGGCGCCCTCGGAGCAGCACGCCGGCCTCACGGTGAACGAGGCGGAGACGCTGCTCATGCGCAACGACCTCCCGGAAGCTCTGCGCGACCCGCTGCGCTACGTGCTGCGGCACGGCCGCCGTCTGCTGCGGCACCCCGCCACGATTCCGGGCAAGACACGCGAGTACGCCGTGTACGATCTCGTCCATCTCTACAACGAGGTCATGGACGTGCTCGGCGTGGGCCGCGCCGTGGCCGACCGGATCCTGTCGCGCCTCGCCGCTCCCGCGTGGAGGCTGTTCCGGCTCAAGCGGCAGGTGAGCTTTCCTGTGATCGACGGCGCCGGCGGGGACGCGCCCGGCCGGATCATCCAGGGCCGCTACCAGAGCCCCATCCTCATCCAGCACCGCCCGGCGGAGGGCGGAGTCCGGCGCCTCGAGGTGGCCGTGTGGCGCTTCGAGTAGGCGCGACGTCCACGTCGCCGGAAAATCCCTGAGGAACCTCCTTCCCCCGTCCCGAGAGCGCACGCCGCCGTGCCGGCGGCCCTCCTCCCCGGCGGCCGCTTGAACTCCGGACGTGCCTTCCGCAGACTGCCGGGCCAGGGTGCCCCGCGGCCCGCTCGGGGACACCGCGACCCGTGCAGACGGACCCCCATGTCGGACGCCGAAGCGCTGATCGACCGTATCCGCCGGCTCGAGCGCGAAGCCCGGCCGCTCGAGCCCGGCGCCGCGGACCGGCGTGCCATCCGGGACGCGGTCGTGCAGCACGCCGAGGCGTTCCTCGAGCGGCTGCCCGAGGCTCCGGCCTTCGAGGTGCGCGCGGACGCGGCGCGGGCGCTGGCGCGCCGCGTCCCGTCCGAGGGCCCCGCACCGCTCGACGAGCTCCTGGCGCTGTTCCGGTCGGCGGTGGAGGACACGGGCCTCAAGCCGTCTTCGCCCGGCCACCTCGCCTACATTCCGGGTGGCGGCCTGTACGCGTCCTCCCTGGGGGACTACCTGGCGGCGGTGACCGACGAGTACGCGGGCATCCGGTTCGCGGGCCCGGGGGCGGTCGAGATGGAGAACGTGCTCCTGCGCTGGATGGCCGGCCTGGTGGGCTACCCGGAGGACGCCGCCGGCAACCTGACCTCGGGGGGCAGCATCGCCAACCTGGTGGCCGTGGTGGCGGCGCGGGAGGCCCACGGGCTCCGGGCCGCCGATGTCCCCGGCGCGGTCGTGTATCTCACGGACCAGGCCCATCACTCCCTGGACAAGGCGCTGCGGATCGCCGGCCTGGGCGAGGCGCCGCGCCGTCGCATCGCCACGGACGAGCGGCAGCGCATGGACCCGGACGCGCTCCAGCACTCGATCGACCGGGATCGCGCCGCCGGTCTGAGGCCGTGGCTCGTGCTCGCCTCCGCCGGCACGACGGACGTGGGGGCGATCGATCCGCTGGAGGCGATCGGCCGGGTGGCCCGCTCCCGGGGGCTGTGGTATCACGTGGACGCGGCCTACGGCGGGTTTTTCGCGTTGTGCCCCGAGGTGCGGGGGCGGCTGCAGGGCATCGAGGCATCGGACTCGGTCGTGATGGATCCCCACAAGGGGCTGTTCCTCCCCTACGGCCTCGGCGCCGTCCTGGTGAAGGACCGGGCCGCCCTGCACCGCGCGCACCGCTACAGCGCCGACTACATGCAGGATGCCGTGGATCCCGGAGCCGAGGTGCCCGACTCCCCCGCCGAGCTCTCGCCCGAGCTCACCAAGCACTTCCGGGGCCCCCGGCTGTGGCTGCCCCTCCTCCTGTACGGCGTGGGTCCGTTCCGGGCGTGCCTCGAGGAGAAGCTCCTGCTGGCGCGCTACTTCCACGAGCGCGTGCGAGACCTGGGGTTCGAGGTCGGCCCCGAGCCTCAGCTGAGCGTGGCCACCTTCCGCTGGGTCCCGGCCTCCGGGGACCCGGACGCCTTCAACCGGGCGCTGGTGCGCGCCATCCACGAAGACGGCCGGGTGTTTCTTTCGTCTACACGTGTAGACGGTCGCTTCGTTCTGCGCCTGGCGGCGCTGACCTTCCGCACGCACCTGGACACGATCGACCTGTCGCTGCGGATCCTCGCGGAGAAGGTGGCGGAGCTCGAGGGGGAAGCCGGAGCCTGAGCTCCGGCTTCGAGCCTCCGGCGATCAGCGCCCCTCGAAGCGGGCGTCCCGCTTCTCGAAGAACGCCGCCAGCCCCTCGGAGAAGTTGGGCTCGTCCGCGATGCGCGCGAGCTCCTCGAGCTCGCGGTCCAGGTGGTAATCCAGCCGGTCCACGCCGTCGGCCTGGTGGATGAGCGCCTTGGCCACCGCGTAGGCGCGGGTGGGCCCGGCGGCGAGGCGTTCCGCCACCCCATCCACGCGCCCCTCGCACTCCGCGTCGGGGAACACATCCGTGAGGAGCCCCGCCTCGAGCGCCTGTCGGGCGCCGAGTCGGGGGTTCAGGAGGACCAGCTCGAGCGCCTTCCGGAGTCCGACCAGCCGCGGAAGGAAGAAGGTCGAGCTCTCGGCGCCCGTCAGGCCGGTCTTGGGATACGCCCACTCGAAGGTGGACCGCTCGGACGCGAACACCAGGTCGCACGACATCGCGAGCCCGAAGCCTCCGGCCGCGGCCACGCCGTCCACGGCGGCCACGAACGGCTTGGGAGCCCGCTTGATCTCCGAGATGGTGCTGTGCAGGTACTCGAGGATCTCCTTGAAGCTCTCGCCGTAGCCGGACGCGGGGCCGTGTCCGTCGGGCTGCAGGTAGCCGAAGTCCCGCTCCTCCCCGCGCTGCCGCACGTACTTGAGGTCGGCGCCGCTGCAGAACACGCCGTTCGTGCCGCGGAGGACCACGCAGCGGACCTCCTCGTCCCGGGCCATCTGCAGCCCGGCCTTCCGGAGGTCGCGGGCGGTCTCCACGTCCAGCGAGTTGAAGCGCTCCGGCCGGTGGATCGTGATGACGCCCACCGCGCCCCGGCGTTCCACCCGGATCGGCCCCTGGGGCTGCGCCTCGCCCGCCGGCCGCTCCTTCGCGGGCGCCGAACCGACCTCCCCCGGGCTCACCGGACCGCGACCCCGGTTGCGCTCCCCAGGATGGACGCGATCCACGCCTCCGTGACCACCGGAGCCCGGCCCGCGGCGTCGGTGTCGGCGAGCGACGCCGGGCCGGGGCGACCGTCCACGACGAAACCATCGTCGGCGAGCTCGACCGCGCCGCGCGCGAACAGCTCGGCGGCGCGCACCATCATGGGACCCCAGGCCGTCTCCATCATCCAGCCCCTGTGCGCGTACGCATACGCCCGAACCACGTCCTCGGCGCCCCGGTGCGCCACTTCGGCCACCAGCGAGTGCACCGGATAGGGGCCGCTCACCAGGAGCGGGGGCCCGGCATCCAGCTCCTCCGTCGCCAGGTGGAGCGTGGTGCGGGTCTCGGGCTCCCCGGCCAGGATGGCGTCCCTGGTGGCGTGGAGGCCGTGGTAGCGCGGTCGCCCCGCCGCGTCGCGTAGTCGGAGGTCGGCGTCGTGCACGTTGAGGATCCTCCCCGCGAACGCCTCGAGGAGCACCGGGCTCGCCACGAGGAGGTAGCCGCACAGGAGGACCAGGTCGGGCCGGAAGGGCTCCAGGATCGCCAGGGTCGCCCGGTCGTACGCCGGCCGCGCCGACCGGTCACCCACCGACGTGCCGCGCCCCGCGCAGAACTCCGCCACGTCGTGGACGCTCACCGGCACTCCGGCGCCCACCGCGATCTCGAGTCCGCGGCAGCCCCGGTGGCTGGCCACCACCGTCACCACCTCGAAGCCGGTGTCAAGCTCCATCGACGCGCGCAGGAGGTCCCCCAGCCCCGGGGTCCGATGCGAAGTGAGGACCGCCACCCGCAGGCGCCGCGGACGAGGCTCGCCCCACGTTCGCCCGCCACCCGACTGCACCCGACGCCGCACCGCCGCCCGCAGCGTCCCCATCGCGAAGCTCATCTATGCCTCCTGTCCGATCAGCAGATCCGTGGAAGTGGCTCACCGACCGGCTCCGTGAGGAGCCGGCGTCCGAGGCCCGTGTCGAGGACCACCCGCCCGGGGTGGTCGGCGGCACAGATACCGATCACGGCGGCGTCGCGGCCCAGGGGATGGGCGCGCAGGGCCGCCAGCACGTCCTCCACCCGCTCGGGCCGGACGCCCATGAGCGCCTTGCCCTCGTTGGCGATGTGGAAGGGGTCCAGGCCCAGCATCTCCGCGGCCGCTCGCACCGAGTGGCGGACGGGCACCACCGGCTCATCGATCACGATGCTGACGCGACTCTTGTCCGCCATCTCGTGGAGCGCGCTCGCCACCCCGCCCCGGGTCGGGTCCTTGAGGGCCACCACCTCGGCCCCGCCGGCCTGGAGCGCCGCGCGCACCAGCCCGTTGATCGGAGCGACGTCGGAGAGGAGCTCCTCGTCGAACTCCAGCTCGTGGCGCCGCGCCATGAGCGAGATCCCGTGGTCCCCCACGGTGCCGGTGACCACGATGCGGTCCCCGGGCTGCAGGCCCGCATCGATCACCACCCTCGACGTGATCGCGACCCCCGCGGTGTTGAGGACGAGACCATCCACCTCGCCCCGGGGCATGACCTTGGTGTCGCCGGTGATCACGGTCGTGCCCGCCTCGCGGCAGGTCTCGAGCATGGAGAGCTGGATCGCCTCGAGCTCCGTTCGGCGGAATCCCTCCTCGACGACCACGGCGCAGGTGAGGCCCAGGGGCTCCGTGGCCCCCATCATGGCCAGGTCGTTGACCGTGCCGGCCACGGCCAGGCGACCGATGTCGCCCCCGGGGAAGCGGATGGGGTGGACCACGTGGGAGTCGGTGGTCACCACCAGCCAGCGCCCGTCCGGCAGGGGAAGCGCCGCCCCGTCGTCCATCTGGGCGAGCCCGATGCCCTCCATGGGCGTCTCGGCGTAGCCCGCCGCCAGCGTCTCCTCGATGAGGAGGCGCATGGGCACGCCGCCCGCGCCGTGCTTGAGGGTCACGAGCTCGTCGGGCCGGGCCGACCTCCGGGACGTCGGCCGGGGGATCGTGGTGCCGCTCGCCTGCTGCTCCATGGGAGTCACCGTCTCACAGGTCCGGGTGTCCGCCGTACTGGTGCCAGATCCGGCACGTACCCTCCGTGCTCACCATGCAGGCGCCCACCGGCGCGTCGGGAGCGCATTCTTTACCGAACAGGGGGCAGTCCACGGGCGAGGCGATGCCGGCCATGATGTCTCCGCAGATGCACACCTGGGTGAGCTGCGAAGGAGCATAGTCCCACAACCGCCGCACGTCGATGTCGAAGCGCCGCCTCGCGTCCACGTGCGCGAACTCGTCGCGAAGGCGGAGGTTGCCGTTGGGAACGTGTGCGATGCCGCGCCACCGTCCGCCCGTGGTCCGGAACACGCGCCACAGCTGGTCCTGGGCGTTTCGGTTCCCCTCGCGGGTCACGCAGCGGGGGAAGGTGTTCACGACCCGGGGCGTGCCGTCCCGGATGAGCTCGGTGAGCGTCAGGAGCCCCGCCAAAATGTCCAGCGGCTCGAAGCCCGCCACCACCACGGGAAGGCCGTGGCGCTCCACGAAGCGCTCGAAGATCGCCCAGCCGGTGATCGTGGCGGCGTGGCCGGCGGCCAGGAAGCCCTCGACGCGGGCGCCCGGCATCTCGGCCACGATCTCCATGACCGGCGGGATGTACTTGTGCGCCGACAGCACCGAGAAGTTCGGGGGCGGGTCCCCCAGGACGACCGCGGCCGTGGCCACGGCCGTCGTCTCGAAGCCGCTGGCGAAGAACACGACCTCCTCGTCGGTGTCCCGCGCCAGCTCCGCAGCCTGCGTGGCGCTGTACACGACGTCCACATGGGCCCCCCTCGCCTGCGCATCGGAGAGCGACCCGGCCGAGCCCGGTACCTTGAGCATGTCCCCGTAGGAGGCGATCCTCACGCCGTCCTGCGCGAGGGCGACCGCCTCGTCCACTTCGGGCACGTCGGTCACGCACACGGGGCAGCCCGGCCCCATGATCACGTCCAGGCTCCGCGGGATCAGTGTCCTCAGGCCGAACTTCGCGATCGACTGCTCGTGGCTCCCGCACACGTGCATCACCGAGACGGGCGCCCGGCCCACCTGGCCACACACACGGTCGATGGCGGCGGCCAGCGCCCGGGCCCGACCCGGATCCCGGAAACGAAGCTCGGCCGCCTCGCCCGCCAGCGCCGTGCCGGCGGCCGGGCTCCCGCCGTCCGACGACGCACTCACAATCCCTCCTCCGCGGTCATCGCGCCCCCGAGTCCCACGCCGCGCCCCCGGGCCGCCTCGATCTCGCCCCGCACGTCGCCGGCCATCATGTCGTCGGCGGCCTCTTCGAGCAGCATCTCGTACAGGGCGAGCGTTTCGCCGATCTCCTCGGCCGGGATCTTCCGGATCGCGAAGCCCACGTGGTTGAGGATGTAGTCGCCGGGCCCGACCGGCTCGTCGACCACGTCGAGCCGCGTCTCGCGGTGCACGCCGAAGAAATCCACGATGGCCACCTGGCCATCGACCTCCAGCACCTTTCCGGGCACTCCCAGACACATGTCAGGCCTCCTCGGTTCGCGCCAGGCGGGCGGCGCCGACCACGGCCTGCCCGTAGCTGATGGCGCCGTCGTTGGGTGGCAACCGTCGCGGTCGCAGCACCCGCACACCCCGGCTCCTGAGACGCCTGGCCAGCGACACCAGCAGCCGGGCGTTCTGGAACATGTCTCCCGCCAGCGCGACCATCTCGATCCGGTGCTCCGCGCACACCGCGCCCACGAGGTCGGCCGTGGCCTCGGCGACGCTCTCGTGGAACGCGGCGGCCAGCCGACCGACGTCTTCGCCCCGGCCGCGTCCCCGAGCCAGCGCCTCCAGCAGGGGTCGGGGATCCAGGGTCCACGGCTCGGCCGTCCGCCTGGAGCGGGGGAACGGAAGGGGCGCCGCCCCGCGATCTCCGGCCAGCGTCTCGAGGAGCAGCGAGGCCTCGCCCTCGTACCGCTCGAAACGGAGATCGGCCAGGACCGCCGCGGCCGCGCCGAACAGCCCGTCCATGGAGGAGCGGGCGGGGACGCCGAGGTCCGTCACGTCGAGCGGCCCGGCGTCGGTGACGGGCTCGCAGCGCACGTGCGCGACGCCCTCGAACGAGGTCGGATCCGCCACCAGCACCCTGGCGCCGCGCGCTCCGTTCTCGTCGGACCCGTGGCCCTCGTAGACCACGCCCACCACCCGTCCCAGGACACCGTGCTCGCCGGCCACGGCGGCCACGTGCGCGTGGTCGTGGTGCACGGACAGCTCCGTCCGCACCCCCAAACCGCGGGCCAGGCGCCGCGCCAGGCGTCCGGCGTCCGCGTCGTGCACGACGACCTCCGGGGTCACCCCGTGGAGGCGCTCGAAATGCTCGAGCGTGCTGTGGAAGTGGTCCAACGTCCCCAGCTCCTCCAGGTCTCCGAGTCGCGGGCTGGGGTACGCCAGACCCTGCCTGGCGAGCGCGAAGGTCGTCTCGAGCCGCGAGCCGAGCGCCAGCAGGGGAACCGGGGTCGCGACGGGGAGCGGCACGGCTTCGGGGACCCAGCCCCGGGCACGGCGGAGGAGCACGGCCGAGCCCTCGACCACCCGGGCGACGCTGTCGTCGCACCGGGCCGCGATGTCACGGTCGTGCAGGAGGAAGGCATCGGCCGCGTGCCCCAGACGCTCGAAGCTCTCGCGAATGCCGGCGACCAGCGGCTCGCCATCCACCCTCCCGCTCGTCAGGACGAGCGGCCGGTCCGTCCGCTGCACCAGGAGCCGGCGGAGCGCCGTGTCGGCGACCAGGATCCCGACCGTGTCGAGTCCGGGAGCCAGCGACGGCGCGAGCCCCGCATCCCGCCTTCGGCGCAGGAGGAGCATGGGCCGCCTCGGCGCTTCGAGGTGGCGCGCCTCCTCCTCCGACACGTGCGCCAGCCGGCGCGCCTCCTCCAGGTCGCGGACCATGACGCCGAGCGGCTTGGCCTCCCGACCGGTGCGCCGCCGGACCCGGGCCACGGCTTCCTCCTGCGTCGCGTCGACGACGAGGTGCACCCCGCCCGAGCCACGGACCGCGACGATGTCGCCGTCCAGGAGACGCCGGGCCGCTTCCCCGATCGCCTCGTCCCCCGAAGCCATCTCCACGCCCGAAGGGTCGGCCAGCCAGGCGCGTGGCCCGCAGGAGGGGCAGGCGTTCGTCTGGGATCCTTCCCGCCGGTCCCCCGGCGTAAGGACCTCGCGCTCGCACTCGGGACACATGTCGAACGCCCGCATGCTCGTCCGGGCGCGGGCGTAGGGGACGCTCTCGATGATCGAGTAGCGCGGTCCGCACGATGCGCAGGTCGTGAAGGGGTAGCCCGGACGGCGGCTGTCCGGGTCCTCGATCTCCGCGTTGCAGGTCGGGCACGTCGCCACGTCCGCGGGCACCACCGGCTCCCGGGCGTGGCGGGTCCGGCCGCGCGGAGCGGTACGCGCCCCTCCTCCGCGGGTGCGGCCGCCCGCCGGGTCCGCCCGGGAGGTGGGCATCAGGTGGCCACCGTCGAGGGGATCCGGGACTCCAGGAAGGAAGTCCACTCCTCCAGCCCCTCGCCCGTGCGGGCCGAGGTCAGGAAGAAGCGGAGGTCCGGATTCACCGCGCGCGCGAACGCGACGGCGCGGTCCACGTCGAAGTCCAGGTGAGGCAGCAGGTCGATCTTGTTGAGGACCGCGTAACGGGCCATGCGGAACATCTTCGGATACTTCACGGGCTTGTCCTCGCCCTCGGTCACCGAGAACACCACCACCTTGGCGGACTCGCCCAGGTCCCAGCTGGCCGGACACACAAGGTTGCCGACGTTCTCCACGAACAGCAGGTCGGTGTCGTCCAGGTCGATGGCCTCGAGTGCCGAGGTCACCTGCCGGGCGTCCAGGTGGCACGCGCCGTTGGTCACCACCGCCTGGACCAGCCGGTCCGTGTGGGCCGCCAGGCGATCCGCGTCGTTCTGTGTCTGTACGTCCCCGGTCACCACCGCGATGCGCAGTCGGTCCCCGAGCCGCTCCAGGGTACGCTCCAGGAGGAGCGTCTTACCCGAGCCCGGAGAGGAGACGAGGTTGAAGGACGGCACGCCCGCCGCCGCCAGCCGCGCGCGCACGGCGGCCGCCAGCTCATCGTTTCGGGTCATGACCCTCTCACGTACGTCGATCGTCCGGACCGTCATCCTCCACCTCCAGGTACTTGACCCTGAACACGTCCCCCGGAGCTGGCTCGATGACCGGCCGAGCCGCCCCGAAGGGCGGGCTCCCGAGGAGCGCCTCCAGGCAGAATTCCAGGTTCGACCGCTCGACGCCGGCGTCATCGCCGACCTCGAGGGCGACCACCCTAACGTCCCCCAGGCGTGCCGTTCCCACGTGCTCCTCGGTGATCCGGCAGATCTCGAGGGCCAGGCTCATCTCGTGCACGGGATGGTCAGCCCGCGCGCACGCGCTCCGCACGCTCGGGCGTCCGGTCGTCGGACGTGATCCGCACCGCCCGGTGCCCCCAGGAGCGCAGGGTGGCGACCGCCGCCGCCACGAGGGTGGGAAGGGTGTCCCGCACGATCGGACTGAGCTCGGGCGCCATCTCGATGCGCTCGGGCTGCAGGCCGATCGCCACGGTGTCGGCCGGGAGGCGACCCCGGAACTCGGCCAGCGCCAGCACCTCCCGCAGGTCGATCTGGTGGGGGGAGACCTTGGTGAACAGGTACCGCGGCAGCTCCTCGCCCCGGAGGACCACGAGGCTCCCGGCCGGGCGCCCGGCGTGGATCGCATCCAGGAGGAGCAATCGCTCCGCGTCCTCGATCAGGCCGAGGAGGTTCATGCCCCAGGTGCCGCCGTCCACGAGCTCGACCGGCGGGGAGAAGCTCCAGCCGGAGCGCAGCGCCTCGAGCGCCTCGAGCCCGACGCCATCGTCCGCCATGAGGGGAGTGCCGAGCCCCAGGACGAGGGTGCCGGAGGGCGCCCGGGGCGACCGCGCGCCCCGGGCCGCGGACTCACTCATCCTCGAACTCCAGGTCCTCGCGGACGAACTTCCCGCCGCTCACGATGGAGGACAGGGAGCCGTCCAGCTCCGTCACGTCGGCCCGGATGGCCAGGTAGACGTGGATCGGGAAGAAGATGATGAAGAACCAGGTCATGACGTGGTGCCAGAAGCGCACCCCCTGCACGCCACCCAGCAGGTCGCGCACCCAGCCGAACGCCTCGTAGAAGAAGCCCTCCGGATTGGCGAGCCCGTACAGCGCGAAGCCCGTCACCACCATGAAGGCTCCCACCAGGTAGACGAGCGTGTAGCTCAGCTGCTGGAGGGGGTTGTGCCCCAGATAGTGCGGGGCGCGCTCGGGCCGGATCATGAGGTACTTCTTGACCATGCGCCACAGGTTGCCCACATCCCGGCCACGCAGCGGGAAGAGCGCCGGCAGGCGCTCGAACTTGTTCCCCGCGAACAGCCAGTAGAGCCGGACGATGCCGGTGGCCACGAACACGCCCGCCGCCGCGAAGTGCAGGAAGCGCATCCATCCCATGGCGTAGGACGTGGCGTTGCCCGTCCCCCCGGTCATGAAGTAGGGCCGGCCGATGTAGAAGCCGGTGGCCGCCAGGACGACGATGGCACCGAAGGCCAGCCAGTGCATGGCCCGAATGGGCCAGTGCCACAGGTAGACCCAGCGGTAGCCGTGGACGGCGGGCCGGGGTCGCTCGCCGAGCGCCGCCCGGTCCCGCGTCTCCCTGGAGACGGCTTCCGCGCCGCCTCCCCCCGGCCCCGCGTTCATCCCTGCACCTTCACGGTGGTGACCAGGTCTCCCTCGGCATCCAGGACGTGCACCCCGCAGGCCATGCAGGGGTCGAAGGAGTGGATGGTCCGCAGGATCTCGATGGGCTGGTCCGGTTTGACCAGCGGGTGGTTGTCCACCAGCGAGGCCTCGTAAGGCCCCTTCTGGCCCTTCGCGTCCCGCGGCGAGCAGTTCCAGGTGCTCGGCACCACGCACTGGTAGCGGGAGATCTGGCCGTTGTGGATCTCGACCCAGTGGCCCAGGGCGCCGCGCGCCGCGTCCAGGTACCCGTAGCCGCGCGCCGTGGCGGGCCACGTGGACGGATCCCACTTCTGGTCGTTGAAGGTGGCCACGTCGCCGTTCTTGATGCGGGACACGAGGTCCCCGTACCAGTCCTCCATCTTGCGGGCTATGAGGACAGTCTCGATCGCTCGAGCCGCCGTACGACCCAGGGTCGAGAACAGCGCCGAGGGGCCCACCTGGAGCTTGCCCAGGGCTTCTCCGACCAGGCCCTTCACGCCCTCGTGGCCGGCCGCGTACGCCACCAGCATCCGCGCCAGCGGGCCCACCTCCATGGGCTTCCCGTCGTAGCGCGGGGCCTTCATCCAGGTGTACTTCTCCTGGTCCTGGATGAATGTCCAGGGGGGCTTGGGACCGGTGTAGTTGGGCACGGTCTGCCCTTCGTACGGATGGAGACCCTCCTCCGGCGCGCCCTGGTACTCGTACCAGGAGTGCATGACCTCCTCGCGCACCTTGGCCTCGTCGTAGGGGACCACCTTCGTCAGGTCGTTGTCGAGGATGATCCCGCGCGGGAAGTAGAGGTGCTCGATGTCCCGGAAGTCGCTCCCCGCGGCCGGGAACATTCCCACCGCCAGGTAGTTGGGGACGCCGCCGCCGATCGACGCCCAGTCCTTGTAGAAGCCGGCGATGGCCAGGAGGTCCGGCCAGTACACCTGCTCCACGAACACGCGGGCCTTGTCGATCAGCGCCTTGATGTCGCTCAGTCGCTCGGCGTTGATCGTCCCGGTGTCGTTCACGTTGATGGCCGACGCCATCCCGCCCACCAGGAAGTTGGGGTGCGGGTTCTTGCCGCCGAAGATCGTGTGCAGCCTGATCACGTCGCGCTGCCAGTCCAGCGCCTCCAGGTAGTGCGACACGGCGATCAGGTTCACCTCGGGCGGCAGCTTGTAGGCCGGGTGGCCCCAGTAGCCATTGGTGAAGATCCCGAGCTGCCCGGAGCTCACGAACTTCTGGAGCTTCTCCTGGACGGCCTTGAAGTAGGCCCCCGAGTTGTTGGGCCACGGGGACAGGCTGCGGGCGATCTGCCCGGCCCTGTCGGGATCGGCCTTCAGCGCGCTCACCACGTCGACCCAGTCGAGCGCGTGCAGGTGGTAGAAGTGGATGACGTGGTCCTGCACGGTCTGCATGCCGTGCACGAGGTTGCGGATGATCGTGGCGTTGGGCGGGATCGTGATGTCGAGCGCGTCCTCGACGGCCCGGCACGACGCGATGGCGTGCACCACGGTGCACACGCCGCAGATCCGCTGGGTGAAGGCCCAGGCATCGCGCGGATCGCGCCCGTTCATGATGATCTCGATCCCGCGGAACTGCGTGGAGGATGCCCACGCGTCCGCGATCTTGCCGTTCTCGGCCTGCACCTCGATGCGCAGGTGGCCCTCGATCCGCGTGATCGGGTCGACGACGACCTTAGTCCTGGCCATGACGATCCTCCTCGTGGCTGGCAGAACCGCCGTCCGGCTCGCCGCCGCCCGAACCCGACGCGCCCTCCGTCCGATGCCGCATCCGGTTCACACCCGTAACGACCGCGTGCGCCGCCACGCCGGCCGTGGCCCCGACCGCGAGAGCGGCGCCGATCGTGTCGGCCGTGCTCTCGATGCCGAAGCCCGAGACCTTGGGCATCCGCTGGTAGAAGGGGGTCATGGTGTCCCAGAACATCCGCTCGGTGCAGCCCAGGCAGGGGTGCCCCGCCCCGATCGGCCAGCTCGTCTCGCCGTTCCACTGGAAGATCGGGCACGGTGAGAAGGTCGCCGGTCCCTTGCAGCCTACCTCGTACAGGCACCATGCCTTGCGCGCGGCCTCGTCGTCGAACGTCTTGACGAACTGGCCGGCGTCGAAGTTGGCGCGACGCGAGCACTGGTCGTGGATCCTGGCGCCGTAGGCGAACAGGGGCCGGTGGTCGTAGTCGACGTCCGGCAGCCGCCCGAAGGTCAGGTAGTGGACGACGGTGGCGGTGATCGTGTCGGCGATCGGTGGGCAGCCGGCGATGTTCACGACCGGCTTGTCCTTGACGATCTGGTCGACGCCCACCGCCCGGGTCGGGTTCGGGGCCGCGGCCTGTACGCTCCCGAAGTGCGCGCACGCCCCGACGGCCAGTACGGCGGCGGCGCCGGCGGCGCCCTCCTCCAGGATGTCGCGCGCCGTGCGGCCGCCGATCATGGTGTAAATGCCGTCCTCGGCCAGGGGCACGGAGCCCGTCACGATGAGCACGTACTCGCCGTGGTGGTCCTTCATCGCCTGCTGCAGCGCGCTCTCGGCCGCCGAGCCCGCCGCCGCCTGGAGGTTCTCCTGGTAGTCCAGGGAGATGAGGTCGAGGACGAGATCGCCGATCGTCGGATGGGACGTGCGGAGCGTGGACTCGGTGCACCCCGTGCACTCCTGCAGGGAGAGCCAGATCACGCTCGGCCGCTGGAGCTGCTCCAGGGCCCTGGCGATCTTCGGCGTGAGCAGGCTGCTCAGGCCGAGCATGGCGCCCATCTCGCCGCAGAACTGGAGGAAGTCTCGGCGGCTGACGCCACGGCTGTGGAGATGCTCGCCGAGGGTCGCGCCGGGCTCCCAGGGATCGGTCAACGGAAAGTACATCGACCACCTCCCGGATCGTGAGCAGCCGCCGCGCCCGCTCGATCCGTCACGGATCGTGGACTCGGTCGGCTCGGAAGTACGGGCCGGTCGCGCACGCCGGCCCGCTTGTCGGGCTTGCTCATCATGCTACTCGGCCGCCAGGGAGCCGTCTGTCGGGAGGAGCGTGGCCCTTCCTGTAAGTGAGGCGTGCGCAGCCGTGTGGGGAGATCCCCCACCGCGGGCCGGACCGCCGGGCGGCGGGATGTCACCACACGCCAGAGCGTGCAACTCCCGACAGACGGCCGGTCTGGCCCTGCGTATTGGTTCAGGTGCCGCGAGCCGCCCCCGGCTCGCGGCGAGCCTTCCGTGCCGTGCCCCAGCCGAGGACGGACCGTGAGCGCACTCGAAGTGTCCGGCGATGCCACGTCCGTAAGGGAGACTCCGCCCGCGGGAGCCCTGCAGCGCCTGCTGGAGGTCGAGCAGGAGGCGGAGGAGGCCCTCGTCCGGGCTCAGACCCAGGCGCGGGAGCTGGTGGCAGCGGCACGCGAACGAGCGCTCGCCTCGGAGGAGGAGGCGCGCCACGACGTGGCTCGCGCCGGCCAGCGGATCGAGCGGGAGATCCACGCCTGGCGTGACGAGCGACTGGCGGCCCTGCAGGCCCAATCGGAGGGCGCGGCGCGCGCCTACGAAGAGGCCGCCTCCGCGCGTATCGGAGAGCTCGCGCGCGTCGTGGTCGACGAGATCCTCGCCTTCGACGAGGCCGGCCGGCCATGATCGTCTCCATGACGCGGGTGCGGATCCTGGGACCGCGCGAGCGTCTCGAGGCCGTACTCGGGGAGCTGCAGGACATGGAGGTCCTGCACGTGGCCCCGCCGGTGACCCTGACCCCTCCCGGGGGCGCCCCTTCCGCGGAAGTGCCGGAGGCGGAGCGGAGCGTGGCCGCCACCCGGAAGCGCATCGAGGCGATCGGCTGGCTCCTGGAGCGGCTTCCCACCACGGACGGCCGCGGCCGAGCCCGCGGCGGCCTGCCCGACCGGGAGGAGGTGCTCGACGACCTCCTCTCCCGCCTCCACCGCGTGGTCGCGGCGCTCGGCCAGCAGCAGGAGGGACGGAGCCGCGAGCGCGCCCGGATGGCGCGCATGCGGGAGCTGCTCGAGACGTTCCGCGGTCTGGACACGCTGCGCGGCCGCTCCGGGGCGACCCACCCCTACTTCCTGATCGTCGAGACCCCGGACGGGAGCGCCGTGCAGGAGCTCCGGGAGGGGCTGGCCCGGCTCCTGGACGGCGGCTTCGAGCTGCTCGAGGGACCGCCGAGCGACGGCGAGACGCCGGCCGTGCTCCTGGTGCCCGGTGATCGCACCGAGGAGGTGGAGCGACTCCTGGCGGGCGCCGGGATCCAGGAGCTGCCGCTCACCGCCGGCGGAGCGGATGCGACGAGCTCCCCGGACGAACGGCTCGAAGCCCTCGACGCGCGCCTCGTCACGCTCAGGCGTCGCCTCCACCGGCTGGGACGCCGATACCGCGCCCCCCTGGAAGACTGCCTGCAGGCCGAGCACGACCGCCTCCTCGCCCTGGAAACCCGAGCCGGCGCCGCCACCAGCCGGCACGCGTTCGTGCTGCAGGGCTTCGTGCCCGAGGACGCCGTGCGCAGGCTCGAGAGTCGTCTCCACGAGCGCGTCGGGCCCACCGTCGTGGTGGAGCGCCAGGGCCGGGAGGAATGGCAGGGGGAGCTGGCGCCCGTCGTCCTCCACAATCCACGGCTCTTCCGGCCCTTCGAGGCCATCACGCGCACCCTGCCCCTGCCCCGCTACGGCAGCATCGACCCGACGCCCTTCGTGGCCGTGTTCTTCCCGATGTTCTTCGGCGTCATCGTGGGCGACGTGGCCTACGGGGCCGCCATCGCCGCTCTGGCCCTGCTCCTGCGCCGCAGCTCGGCGCCGGACAGCCTGCGGCGTAGCATCGCCGAGATCGCCGGGGCGTGCGCCGCGTTCACGATCGTGTTCGGCTTCCTGTATGGCGAGTTCGCGGGCGACCTGGGTCGACGCCTGTTCGGCCTCCACCCCCTCCTCCTGGACCGGGAGGAGGCCCTGGTGCCCTTCCTGGCGCTCGCCATCGCGCTGGGTTTCGTGCAGGTCGTGCTCGGCCTGTTCCTGGGAGCCATCTCCTCCTTCCGGGGTCACCGCCGGGAGTCGCTCGGCCGCGGCCTCTCGGCCCTCATGCTCATCCTGGTGGCCCTGGCGCTGCTGGCCGCCGTGGAGGTCCTCCCGCACGGCTTCTTCACCCCGGCGATCGTGGCGCTCCTGGTGGCCTTTCCGGTCCTCGTGATCCTGGAGGGGTTCCTGGCTCCCATCGAGCTCCTGTCGACGCTGGGCAACATCCTTTCCTACGCTCGTATCATGGCCGTCGGGACGGCATCGGTGATGATGGCCGTGGTGGCCAACCGCCTGGCGGGCGCGGTGGGAGGTGTGCTCGTGGGCGTCCTGTTCGGCCTCATCTTCCACGTGGTGAACTTCGGGCTGGCGCTGTTCGGCCCCACCATCCACGGCCTGCGGCTCCACTACGTCGAGTTCTTCGGCAAGTTCTTCAGCCCGGGCGGAACCCAGTACCGGCCCTTCGGGCACTGGCGACCGGAGCCCGGCCCTCCATCCAACCCCAGCGCGGCGAACGCCGCGAGGAGTGATTGAGTCGATGGACATGTTCTGGCTCACCCTGAGCGCCGCCCTGGCGATCGCCGTCCCTGCGCTGGCCACGGCCTGGGCCCAGTCCCGGATCGGGTCCTCGGCCGCCGCCACGCTGGCCGAGAAGCCCGAGCTGAGCACCACCGTGATCCTCATGATCGCCATCCCCGAGACGATGGTGATCCTCGGCTTCGTGGTCGCCCTCATGATCCTCCTCCAGGGCGGCGCCTGAGGCCGCGGACATGAGCCTGGACGCCCTGCTGGACGCCGTCGAGCGTCGCGGCCGCCAGGAGGTCGAGCGCGTGCTCGATCAGGCCAGGGTCGAGGCGGCCGCCCTCGAGCGTGCCGCCGAGTCTCGCGTCATGGAGCGCCGCGCGGCCGCCCTCCGCGAGCTCGAGGCGCGCGTCCGAGGGGAAGCGGAGGCCCGGCTGGCCGCGGCTCGCCGGGAGGCCAGAGCCCGGGTGCTGCGCTCGCGCGAGCGGCTGCTGGAGGCCGTGTTCGAGGCGGTGGTGCGGGAGCTGCCCGACGCCGCCGCGTCCGAGCGGTACCGGAGCGCGCTTCCCGATCTCCTGGTCGAAGCCCAGCGCTGCGTGGACGCGCGCGGGGCCACGCTCGAGTGCGCCGCGCCGCTGCGCGAGGAGGTGCGGGAGATCCTGGACGCTCCGGCCGACGGCGGCGCGGGTCCGCGGGATATCGTGGTCCGGCCGTGTCCGGAGGCGGCCACGGGCATCCGGCTCGTGTCGGCGGACGGTCGAGTCGTCGTGGATGCCACGCTGACCGCCCGTCTGGGGCGGCTCCGGCCGCGACTCGCCATCATCGTGCTTGCCGCTCTCGGTCCCGGGGCCATGGCCTCCGTGACCCCGTCCGGAACGGGAGACCGACCGTGAGCGGGTGGTGGGGCGACGTGAACGCCCGGGCTCGGGGACTGGGCACCGGCCTTCCCTCCGCCGCCGACCTGACCGTCCTCGCCCGCGAACGAAGCGTCCCGGGACTCGCCCGGAACCTCGCGGCGCGCGGCGTGGGGGTCGGCGCCAGGCCGGCGGCCACGGCCGCCGAGCTGGACACGGAGGTGCGCCGCTGGGCCGCCGGGCACCTGGCCCTGCTGCGCCGCCGCATGGGCCATCGCCGCTCCCTCGCGGCGCGCGTGATCCTCGACGACGCGGACCGGCGCGCGGTGCGCGCCCTCCTCCGGGGCGCAGCGGAGGGAGCTCCGGCCGCCGTCCGCCTGACCGGCGTCATCCCGTCTCCCCGCCTCCCTCTCCCGCGGCTCGAGGAGCTGGCCCGGTGCGATTCCATCGAAGACCTGGGGGATCGGCTCGAGCGACTGGGGCACCCGGCAGCCGCTCCGCTCCATGCGGCCCCCGGCGGAATGGTGCCGGACCTCTTCCGCCTCGAGGCCGCGCTGGACCGGGCCTACGCCCGTCGTGCCCTGGAGGGTCCCGGCCGCGGCGGGGACCTGCTGGCCTTCGTGCGAGAGGAGATCGACCTGCGGAACGCCTGGTCGATCCTGACCCTGTCGGGCACCGCCGGCGCTGGCGACACGGACGGACTCCACCTGGAGGGAGGGGAGCGGATCTCCCCTGCCCGCTTCCGGGACCTGTGCGGCACGGACCCCGAACGGGCCCGGCGCGCGCTGACCGGGACCTTCGCCGGCGGGCCCCTCTCCGGCCTGTTCCGGGAGACGGCCTCGACGGCGACGCTGGAACGGCGGGCCCTGGAGCTGCGGGTCATCGCGTGGACGCGCCGCGGGCGGGCCCTCCCCCTCGGACCCGCGCCGTTGCTGGCCTTCGCCCTGCGGCTCGCGGCCTCCACCTACGATCTGTGCTCGCTGGTGTGGGGGTGCGCGCTCGACGCTCCGCCCGACCGGCGGCTGCCGGCGCTCCGGGAGGTCGCATGAAGCGTCGAGCCCGGATCGTGTGCACGCCGGCCCTCGCGCCGGGCTTCCGGCTCGCCGGGCTCCCCGTCCAGGAGGCGGTGACCGCCGCGGACGCCGCACGGGAGCTGTCGGCCCTGCGCCGTCGGCCCGAGGTGGGCATCGTGTTGGTGGAGCAGGGGCTGTTCGAGGCGCTCGCCGAGGACGAGCGGGCCGCGTCGGAGCGAGGGGCGCTTCCGGTCGTGGTCCCGTTCCCGGGCCCGGAGTGGGCGCGGGCGGAGGACGCCGAGGCCTACGTGGTCCGCCTCCTGCGCCGGGCCATCGGCTACCGGGTGAGGCTCCGGTGAACGGACCCCGGGTGGTCATGGCGGCCGGCGCCCTGGCCCGGCTCGAGCCTCTACGGGAAGCGTCCCTGAACGAGCTCGTGCGGGTCGGGGAGGCCGGTCTCCTCGGCGAGGTGATCCGTCTCCAGGGCGACGTTGCCACCGTGCAGGTGTTCGAGGAGACGGCCGGGCTGCGCCTGGGCGAGCCGGCTCGCCCGACCGGCGGCCCCCTGACCGCCGAGCTGGGTCCCGGCCTGGCCGGGGCGGTCCTCGACGGAGTGGGACGCCCGCTCGAGGCCGTGGCCCGGGCGTCGGGGGCCTTCCTGCCGCCGGGCGCCAAGGCGGCCACCCTGCCCCGGGACCGGCGGTGGGAGTTCCGGCCCACGGTCGGCCCGGGCTGGACGGTGGGCGGTGGAGACATCCTCGGAACGGTGGACGAGAAGCCGGGGCTCGAACACCGGATCCTGGTGCCGCCGCACGTGGCCGGCCGCATTTCCGCCCTCGAGGCCGGCAGCTACGCGGTAGACGAGCCGATCGGCGCCCTCGAGGACGGCACGGAGCTGCGGCTCGGCCACCGATGGCCGGTGCGCCTGCCCCGGCCCGTGGCCGCCCGCCTGCGCGGCGACCGGCCCATGGTCACGGGTCAGCGGGTCTTCGACCTCCTGTTCCCGGTCGCACAGGGAGGCACCGTGGCGGTCCCGGGCGGCTTCGGAACCGGCAAGACCGTCATCGAGCAGACGCTGGCCAAGTTCGCCGAGGCCGACGTGGTCGTGTACGTCGGCTGCGGCGAGCGCGGCAACGAGATGGCGGAGGTGCTGGAGGAGTTCCCGGCCCTCGAGGACCCGCGCAGCGGACGCTCGATCATGGATCGCACGGTGCTGGTCGTGAACACGTCCAACATGCCGGTGGCGGCGCGGGAGGCCTCGACCTACCTGGGGATGACGGTCGCCGAGTACTACCGGGACATGGGCTACAGGGTGGCGCTCCTCTCGGACAGCCTGTCGCGCTGGGCCGAGGCGCTGCGGGAGATCGCCTCCCGCCTCCAGGAGCTGCCGGGCGAGGAGGGTTATCCCACCTACCTGTCCAGCCGCCTCGGGGCCCTGTTCGAGCGGGCCGGGCGCTGCGCTCCGCTCGGAAGCCCGGAGCGCGAGGGTGCCGTCACCTTCATCGCCGCGGTCTCTCCCCCCGGCGGCGACTTCTCGGAGCCGGTGACCCAGGCCTCCCTCCGGGCGGCGGGAGCCCTGTGGGCGCTCGACCCGGCCCTGGCCCACCAGCGCCAGTTCCCCGCCGTGGACTGGGAGGTGAGCTACAGCCTGTACGCCGGACCGACCGCCGGGTGGTTCGCCCACGAGGTGGGCGCGGACTGGCCTGAGCTGCGCCAGGAGGTCCTCACCCTGCTGGAGAGGGACCGGGAGCTCCGGGACGTCGCGGGCCTCGTGGGACCCGAAGCGCTGGAGGACAGCGACCGACTCCTCCTGCAGGTGGCGAGGCTGGTGCGGGAGCTGCTCATCGGACAGAGCGCGGTGGACCCGGTGGATGCGTTCTCGCCGCTCGCTCGGACGCACGCGCTCGCCGAGCTCCTGATCGCGCTGCGGGATGGGGCGCGCTCGGCGATCGACCGCGGCCGCGCGCTCGAGTCGCTGGACCTGTCCCCCGCCGTTCGCGCCCTGTCGGCCGTCCGGCGCGCCGCCCCCGACGAGCTGCCCGGCCGCGTCGAGGAGGCCCGCGCCGCCATCGAGGCGCTACGCGAGAAGGGGACGGAGGGGGACCTCCCGGCCGGCGAGGACGTCACGGCGGGCGAGGGGGAAGCGTGACCGCTCCGGTCCGGACCTACCGCGGCGCGGCGGGGGCCAGTGGCCCCCTGCTCTACCTCCCGGACGCCCGGGGCGCGGTCCTGGGCGAGTGGGTGGCGCTCGAATCCCCCGGCCAGCCGCCGCGACGCGGCCAGGTCATCGAGGTGGGCACGCAGCTCACGGTCATCCAGCTCCTCGAGGAGAGCCACGGGCTGGCCCCGGCCAGCACGCGGGTCACACTCACGGGCGAGCTCGCCGGCACGCCGGTAGGCCTCGAGTTCCTGGGCCGGGTCCTGGACGGGGCCGGGAATCCCCTGGACGGACTGCCCCGTCCGGTCGGAGAGGCGTGGCGGCCCGTGTGGGGAGCCCCGCTCAATCCCGTCCGCCGCGCCCGACCGGCGGACGTGATCGAGACCGGGATCTCGGCCATCGACGGGCTCAACACGCTGGTCCGGGGGCAGAAGCTCCCCGTGTTTTCGGGACCGGGGCTGCCGGGGCTCGACCTGGCCGCCCGCGTCGTGGAGAGCGCCCGCGTCCCGGGTGGCGAGCCCTTCGCCGTCGTGTTCGTGGCCATCGGCATCACCGAGCGCGAGACCCGCGGCTTCCTCGAGCGGTTCGAGGACCGGGAGGCGCTGGAGCGCACCGTCGTGTTCCTGAACCGAACGAGCGACCCGACGCTCGAGCGGCTCCTGGCGCCGCGACTGGCCCTCACGGTGGCCGAGTACCTGGCGTTCGACGCGGGACTGCACGTGCTGGTCGTCATGGCGGACATCACCCACTACTGCGACGCTCTCCGGGAGATCGCGGCCTACCGGGAAGAGATCCCGGGGCGCCGCGGCTACCCCGGCTACATGTACTCCGATCTGGCCACTCTCTTCGAGCGGGCCGGGATCCTCCGCGACGGGACGGGATCGCTCACACAGCTCCCGGTTCTCACCATGCCCGATGACGACATCACGCATCCGATCCCGGACCTCACGGGCTACATCACCGAGGGCCAGATCGTACTCGGGCGGGACCTTCACCGGCGCGGCATCTCTCCACCGGTGGACGTGCTCCCCTCCCTGTCGAGGCTCATGAAGGCCGGCATCGGCCGGGGACGGACGGCCTCCTTCCACCGCGCCTGGGCCGACCAGATCTACGCTCTGTACGCGCAGGGCCGCGAGGCCCGCCTCACCGCCGCGATCGTCGGCGAGGCCGGACTCTCGGAGGCCGACCGCAGGGCCGTCGGGTTCGCGGACCGCTTCGAGGGAGAGTTCCTGGGGCAGGGAGCCCGGCGTCGCTCCTTCGACGAGACCTTCGCCGTGGGCTGGACGCTGCTGGAGTCCATGCCCCGCGAGGAGCTCCTCCGCATCGACCACGAGACCTGGGCCGCACGGCCGGGCGCGGACGGAGGTTGACCGTGGCCACGGCGCGCGGCCCCGCCCCCACACGCTGGAACCTCCTGCGCACGACCCGACGGCTGGGCCGCGTTCGCAAGGGAGCCGAGCTCCTCAGCCGGAAGCGGAGGGCGCTCGTGACCGAGCTGTTCGATCTCGCCCGTCCCGCGCTCGAGGATCGCACCCGGCTCGCCCGACGTGCCGCCACCGCCTACCCGGCCCTCCTGCGGGCGCTATCGGTCCGCGGCGGAGCCGACGCGCGCGCCCTGGGTTGGCCGACCCGGGACCCCGAGGTCGAAATGGAGCTCCACGAGACGTGGGGGGTCCGCGTGGCCGAGATCCTCGGAGCCCCGGGGATCCGGCGAACCCCGTTCGAGCGGGGCGTGGCGCCCGCCTGCACCGGCCCCTCGGTGACCGAGGCCGCCGACGAGTTCGAGGACTTCGTGGCGCTCCTCCTCGAGGCCGCCTCCCGGGAGACGCAGATCCGCAGGCTTGCCCGGGCCCTGGCGCGCACTTCGCGGCAGGTCAACACGCTCGAGCAGCGCGTGGGTCCGGACCTGGCGAGACAGGCGGCCGAGATCCGGCGCACGCTCGAGGAGCGCGAGCGTGAGGACCATTTGAGGTTGCGTCGGCTGGGCAAGAAGAAGGGCGGCCGGCCAGGGTCGCTGGAGGAAGCCGGCGCCGTCAGCCCTTCGGGCTCACCGCGTACCCGATGATCGTGAGCGTGACCATGTAGACGATCATCGCGACGCCGAGCCAGATGAAGAGGCGCGTCCGCCGGCCCCGGACCGCCGGCCGGTCCAGCACGGGAACCAGGAACAGGAGCAGTCCGGCCAGCCCGAAGCCCAGGATGCCCACGGCCTCTCCCTCGAACCCGAGGATGTAGGCGGGCAGGTACTTCAGGGTCTGGAACATGAACATGAAGTACCACTCGGGCTTGATGCCCACCGGCGCCGATGCGAACGGGTCCGCCTTCTTCCCCAGCTCCGCGGGAAGGTAAGCCGCCAACGCGGCCAGAACGGCCAGCGCGGCGAGCCAGCCCAACAGGTCCCGGAGAAGGAAGTCCGGCAGGAACGGAATGCTGCGTGCCGGCTTCTGCTCGCTCTCCACCTCGGGCGGCACGCTCATCCCATGTCTCTGAACCAGGTACACGTGCAGACCCAGCACGAGGAAGACGAGCGCCGGCAGCACCGCGGTGTGGAGCGCATAGAATCGGGTGAGCGTCGCTCCCGTGACGTCATTCCCTCCTCGGAGCGCCCGCAGGAGGAACTGACCCACCCCCGGGACCACCCCGACGATTCGCGTACCCACCGTCGTGGCGAAGTAGGAGAGCTCGTTCCAGGGCAGCAGGTAGCCGGTGAAGCCGAGCGTCATCCCGAGCGCCAGCAACACCACGCCCGTGAACCAGGTCAACTCCCGGGGCGGCCGGTAAGCCCTCAGGAGGAGCACGCTGAACATGTGGATGAACAGCGTGAAGATCATGAGGTTGGCCGCCCAGTGATGGATGGAGCGGACCAGCCAGCCGAAGTGCACGTCGGTCATCAGGAACTGGATCGACTCGTACGCGCCCTCGGCGTTGGGCCGGTAGTAGAACAGGAGGAGGACGCCGGTCACGACCTGAACGATGAACAGGAAGAGGGTCATCCCGCCCAGGTAGTACCAGATCGTGTGGCGGTGGAGGGGGACCTGCTTCTTCTTCCCCAGGCGCTCCATCTCGCCCAGGATGCCCACGCGGTCGTCGAACCACGCCCGGAGAGCGCCCAACCGGCTGCCCGTGCCGCTCATCCGGCCTGTCCCCGGCTCACGACGATGCGGTCACCCTGCACGTTGACGACGTACTCCGCGAGCGGCTTGGGAGGCGGACCGGACACGTTGATCCCCTGGAGGTTGTAGTGCCCGTTGTGACACGGACACCAGATCTGGCTCAGGTCCGGTCGGTACTCGACGATGCATCCCAGGTGCGTGCACACGGCGGTGAAGGCGCGCAGGTCGCCCGACGGGGTGCGGATCAGAATGGCCGGCTTGTTTCCGAACTTGAAGATCTGGCCCGAATTGGGCTTGACGTCCTCGGGCTTGACGGACAGCGCCACGCTGTTCGCCGCCGATTGGGCCTCCTCCGGAGGGACAATGTAGCGAACGATGGGATAGAACACGGCCGCGGCGACGCCGCCCGCCCCGAGGCCCAGGATCCAGTTGACGACCTCGCGGCGGCTGGAGCCGTCACGCTGCGAGCCGCCCCGGCGCCCGTGCTCCTGGCGGACTTCCTCACCGTCCATGGCTTCCCTCACCTCCGTTCCCGCGCTGTTTTCCTTCTCCGGATCCGGCCGACCTTCCGGTCTTCCGGATCTTCAGCACCAGCATCGTGATGACCAGCAGGATCAGGGCTGCGGAGACCGCCAGGCCCAGCCTGCGGACCTGGAGCTCCTGCAGCGCGTCCCGGCCCCGGGTGGCGGACTCGTCAGCCACCTCGAGTCCGGGATCGACCTTGGCCTTCACCGAGTCCACCACGAACGAGTGGATGGCGGCCCGCGCCTGGATGAGCGCGTTCCGGGCGTTGCTGAGGTTGGCCTGGGCCTGGCTCACCTCCATGCCGGCGTCCGCGGCACGACCGAGGATGGAGTCCGCCACCTGCATGCGGCCCGCCAGCGAGTCGATCAGCGAGCGCTCGCCCGTGGCCACCTGCGCGCCCTTGCTGTCGGCCGTGTGGCACCGACCGCAAACCGCGCTGTCCCCGACTCCCAGGAAGGCGTCCGTGGGCGCGTGGATCTCGTGGTTCCCGTGGCAGGTGACGCATCCGGGAGCCCCGATCATGCTGAAGATCTCCGAGTGGAAGCTGGCCTCGAAGCGCCCGGCCTGTACGGCGTGACACTGACCGCACACGTTCACCACGCTGGAAACGCCCGGAGGGGTGGCTCCGTGGCTGCCGTGGCAGTCGTTGCACGTCGGAGCCGAGAGGTCGCCCTTCTGCGAGAGCGTCGCCCAGTGGACGCTCTTCTCATACTTCTGCATCTGGTCCGTCGGAATGCCGTACGGCTTCATGTAGTCCGCATCCGCGTGGCAGCGGCCACAGGTCCGGGCCACGTGGACGGGGTACACGTTGGACTTGGGGTCCGACGGGGGGCGAATGGAGTGAATGTGGTGGCAGTCGGCGCACGTGGCCACGAGCGTGTCCCCGGCCGCGAGGCGGCGGCCGTGGACCGAAGTCCGGTACTCGGCGACCTGATCGACGCGCAGCGACGGGTTGAAGCGCTTCATGAACTGCGCGTCGGAATGGCAGCGTCCGCACAGCTCCGGGATGTCCTTCCGCGAGGGTATGCCGATGAACCCCTTCGCCGGATCCATGGCGCCGAAGCCGGAGTCCTTGTCATCGCCCCCGTGACAGGCGACGCACCCGAATCCCTTGCTCGCGTGGATGTCGTCGTGGAACTGCTTCGCCGGCGCCGAGAAGCGCTCGGAGTCGAGGGACCGGTGGCAGGTGACGCAGCTCTCCTCGGGCCGAGTCGCGCCCGTCGTGTCCGCGCTCGCCGCCCCCGTCGTGTCGGCGGCCGCGGCCGTGTCTCCTCGCGCCGGGGCGGCGGCCTCAGGGGTTCCCTGAGCGAAGATCTGTACGGTTCCGAAAGGCGATGCGGCCACAGCGAGGACGAAGCAAGCGAGTAGGGAGCGCACGCTCATCGTGACCTCGCGCTGAGTGACTGCAGGTAGGTCGCCACGTCGGCCGTCTCCTGGGCCGTCAGAGACGGCCACCTGGTCCCCGGCGCGGTCGTCCCCGACACGGTGAGGTGGCTCCACAGAGCGGCCAGGACCGCGGGGACCGAGCTCAGGTTACGCACCTTTCCCAGGTCGCCGGCCTGTCCTCGGCCCGCCCCGTCGAGCGTATGGCAGGCGAGGCATCCCTTGCCGCGGATCAGGGCCCGGCCCCTGGCGGCGTCCCCCGAGGTGGAGAAGTAGCGGGCGGAATACAGGTAGGCCACCAGGTCGGCCATCTCGTCCGGACCCACGGACGGCACCGCCATGCCCCGCCGCTCCATCCCCGCGATCATCGCGGGAGCCTCGTTCCACATGGCCGCCGCGAAGTCGATGAGCGTCCGCCCGGTGTCACGGCCGGAGAAGTCCGGGCCCCTCTGGCCCGGGCCCGTCCCATCGTGGCAAGTCGCGCAGCCCTTGGCCTCGAAGACCTGTCGTCCCATCTCCGCGCTCCCCGGTAGCACGTAGAACTGCCCTTCGCGGGGCGCCTCGGCACGGGACTCGAGGAAGGAGATGAGGTCGAGGAGCTGCTGGCCCGTGAAGGTGGGACGCCGAATGCCCAGCGTGCGCATCTTCCGCATCATGGCCGGCCCATGGTTCCACAGGGCGGCGGCCACCACGATGGGCGAGCCGAACTGGCTGAGGAAGTCCAGGTCCGGGCCCACGACCCCGCCGGACCCGTCCACCTGGTGACACCGTATGCACTGCTTCTCCGAGAACAGCCGCTCCCCCCGGAGCGGGTCTCCCTGCTGGCCGAACGCGTTCACCGTCGACAGGAAGGCGCTCAGGTCACCGGCCTCCTCCGGCGTGAGGCGGAACGGCTTGACATCCCGCGCGAGCATGCGCTCGCGCATGCCCGGGAGATGGTTCCAGATGTCGGCGGCGAGGCCGAAGAAGGTGGGCGGCCCCTCCAGCCGGCCCAGGTCGGGGCCGATGTGGGCACCGATGCCGTTGATGGCATGACAGCCCGAGCATCCCTTGGAGCCGAAGACCCGGGCGCCCGTCAGGGCGCTCTCTGCGGAGGGAGGCGGCTGCTGGGCCGCCAGGCGGCCCGCGGGAATCCATCCGAACACCGCCAGCACCACGATCCCCACGAAGCGCAGAAGGCGTGGCCACACGCGGTCCGTCACCGAGGTGCGCATGGGGTGCGTCACGGAAGGAACTCGGCCGCCGCGGGAAGGGGGGCCCTCGCCACGGCGTCCATGGAGCGAGCTGCCGATCCTGCTCCTAGCTCTTCCCCTGGCCCTTGTCTTCCTTTTCCGCCTTGGCCGGGTGATGGCACACCGGACACATGTCGCTGGTGCGGCCGGCGTGGCTGGCGGGAATGTCCGGCACGTTCTTCATGGCCCCGGGCTTGTGGCACATGAGACATTCGCTCCGTCCCTCCGTCTCGTGTGGGATCGCCGGCGGCGCGGCCTTCTGGACCTCGGCGTCCGGCGCGTGACACAGGAGGCACTCCTTGACCGTGCGGCCTTTGTGGTCCGCGGGCATGGCGGGCACGTTCTTCATGGCGCCCGAGTGGCACATGACGCAGTTGCTTCTTCCCTCCAGAGAGTGCTTGACGACCGGGGGAGTCTTCCACTGCGACGCCGCGGGCTTCGCCGGCGCTTCCTTCTCCTGCGCGGCCGCCGGGGAGGCGACAACGGCTCCGAACAGAAGTGCGACGGCACCGACCGAAGCTATACGATTCATAACGGCTCGCTCCTTAGAAGTACTGGAGGATCGACCCTGCACTCTAACGTCCCTTTCGGACCTCAGCAACAAGGACGGCACCGGGGCGCCCGACGTCACGCCATTCGCCCTCCCGGGGCGCTCACCCTGCGCAACGGCCACGCGCAGATTGGGGCCCGAGCAACCCTCCGGCAGTAGGGAGAAACCCGACCGGGCCGGTGGGGAAATCCGCCACCGCCTCGAGGCGCGGGCTTCGGGCGCAGTCCCCTGTCACGATTCGTCATGGGACCGATGCAGGTTCTCCCCACGAACGCCGTCGGGAAGTTCCCGACAGCCCCACGCCGGCGCCTTGTGAATAATGGTACTTGAGTTTCGCCGCCCCGCGGCGAGCCTTCTCGGTTCCTCGACGAGGAGGCGTCGGAGGGGGTCGACAGCGCGTGGTCAAATCGATTATGATAGAAGCGTCTAAGCGTCGGGACTGTACCCCCCTGGACCGGGTCGTGAACGACACGGCCGGCCAGTGTCACGCCCAGGGCCACCCAGGTGGCTCCAGACGATCAGACACCTCAGCGTGCAAGGTCTGCCTGTCCCGGCACCGATCCCGAGTCCGTCATGTTGGAGCCCGGTGAATGAGCGGTCCATTCGGGCACGCGTCGAGCTATTAGCTCCCAGGAGCGTTCTATGCGATCCGTTCGTTGGCTGTCACGTTTCCTGGCCGCCCTGGTTGTGGTCGGCGGTGTCCTGGCCACCGGCTGTACGGACCGGGTGACGGTCTTCAAGCAGAAGCCCTTCTTCGACCAGCCCCCGGCCGGGGCCGGTGACTTCCTGGGCTACAGCGACCAGACGACCCAGACCACGGTGTGCGGCGACTGCCACGTCGGCGTGCAGGCGTCCTGGATCAAGACCAAGCACGCCAGCGCGTGGGCGGACCTCGAGGCGTCGGGGCATGCCAACGACACCTGCCGGCAGTGCCACAGTGTCAACGAGTTCGGCAACGCGACCACCGACTCGGGCGGCTGGACCACGACCAAGGACGCCCGCTACCAGGACGTCCAGTGCGAGAGCTGCCACGGTCCGGGACTCCAGCACGTCGAGAACCCGGATGCGAGCCAGCCGATCCCGTCCCTGGCGGTCCAGACGGACACCACGAGCCTCACGAACGGGTGCGCCGAGTGCCACAACGGAACGCACCATCCCGTTCGTGGAGCAGTGGGCGCTGTCGAAGCACGCCACGTTCATCAACGGCGGGCCCACCGGCCACGCGGCGACGACCGAGGCGTGCGTCGGCTGCCACACCGGCCAGGGCGCGCTGGACCGGTGGGGCGTGACCGGGCCTTACAAGGAAAAGGACGCGTCGACGCCGATGCCGATCGTGTGCGGCGTGTGCCACGACCCGCACGGGAGCCCGAACCTGCACCAGCTCCGCTTCCCGATCGAGACCAGCTCGATCGAGACGCACCTGTGCGCCCAGTGCCACAACTACGAGACGAGCCCCAATGGGGCGAGCCCGTACGGCCTCTCGCCGATGGCGCCCGAGGCGCAGCTCCTGGTGGGGACGGCCGGGTACTTCCCGCCCAACCTCGACCTCACGCAGGCCGACTCGATCCACGGCACGCACGGGAGCACGGCGAACCCGACCCTGTGCACGACGTGTCACGTGCACGCGTTCAGCACGACGCTGAAGGACACGGACGCGCCGTTCTCCGCGGTGGGCCACACCTTCAACGCGCTCCCCTGCATGGAGAACGGGGTACCCTCGGGGAACCTGGACTGCGCGATCACGACCACGGCCCGGAGCTTCGACGCCTGCACCACCTCGGGGTGTCACGGTGACGCCGCCGCGACGCGCTCGGTCCTGATCTCGCGGCTCGTACTCGTCAAGGAGCGCTCGGACACGCTCAAGGCGATGCTCGACCGGATCGATCCCAACGGCACCCAGGCCGGCGGGGCCATCGATCCGAACGACGGCGTGCTGACGCCGGCCGAGGGAGCCTTGTTCAACTACAATCTGGCCAACTGGCTGGAGGAAGTGAACGGCCAGAACAACAGCCCGGCTACTACCCGAACGGGTTCACCAACCAGTACGTGAGCCTGCTGGGCTCGACGGTCCACAACCCGTTCCTTCTGACGGCGCTGCTGGACGGGAGCATCAATCAGCTGGCGACCACATACGCCGCGGCCAGCACGAACCCGACGTACCTGCAGCAGATCAAGACCGAGATCACGGACATCAAGGCCAAGGGCCAGGTCCACTGAGGCCGGTCCGTGCGAGACGCCAGCGAGGCGGGCGGCCCCGGTCGGGCCGCCCGTCGCCTGGTTCGAGCCGCCCCTCCAACCCTCACTTCACGCAGATCATGACGACCAGGCCCGGGCGCCTACGCCGCGTGGGAGCGAGCCGTGCGCGGTGGATCCGGCGAGAGCTGCTCTCGCTCGTCGTGCTCGCGGCCGCGAGCCCGGCCGGGCTCGCGGCGCAGGGCTACAGCGCCAACGTCCAAGCGGGCATGGCCTCGGTGAAGCTCCGCCCGCTGGTCCGTGACAGCGTGCCCGAGTCCACCGTGCCGGGCCAGGGCCTTCTGCGGCGGCTCCCCAACGGCATCGTGGCGACCTGCATCCCGGGCGAGTACTGCCGATGGTACGGATCGGGCGCCGTGCGCTCGCTCACGACCGTGACCCAGGAGATCCACCTGGCCGCATGGCCCGGGATCCGGGGGCTGGCGGTCCACGCTCACATGCGTGGCTGGTACGGAAGCGACGGGGAGTGGCCGCTTTCGAGCCACAGGCTCGAGGTGATGACCGCCTACCTCAGCTACGACATCTCCCGCTTCCATTTCGAGGGCGGCCGTCAGGACCGATTCGATGGCCTCGGGTACCGGAACTTCGACGGGCTCTCGGCCCGCTGGGACGGACTCGAGCCCCTGTCGGTCGAGGCCTACGGCGGTTGGTACCTGGCCCCCAACCTGGATGCGCCGCTCACCAGCTCGCTGATCTCCGACGCCGAGCCCCTGGCCTCGTGAACGACCGCGGACTGGTGTTCGGGGGCGAGCTCCAGGCCCACGCGGGTCGTCGCCTCTCCGGTTCGGCGGTCTACCAGCGGGTGATCCGGACGGACCGCCTGGCGCTGTACTCGGAGCGCGCGGCGCTGACGGCTCACGCCTTTCTCGGGCCCGCCAGCATGGACCTCTCCGGGCGGTACGACTTCTCCTTCCAGCAGCTCGATCAGGTCCACGCGCGCGTGTCGGTGCCGGTTCGACCTTGCCTGGAACTCACGGCCGAGTACCGACACTACCGTCCCTTCTTCCCGCTGTGGACGATCTGGGGCGCGTTCAGCCCGGTCGGCTACGACGGCGGCAGCGGCAGCCTGACCTGGCGGGTCCCCTCCCTCGGTCTCGGCCTGCAGGCCGGCGGCGGATACCGCTGGTACGAGAACTCGAGCACGGCGGGCGGAAACCTGGCCGGCTTCAAGGACACGGGCTGGCGCGCCTTCGGCGGCGCCAACTGGGCCTCCGGCGACTTGGTTCGCCAACGGCCAATACCAGGCGGACATCGGGCCGGGAGCGGCGGACATGGGTGGAGACCTGTCCGCCGGACGTCGCTTCGGCGAGAGGAGCTGGCTGGCTCTCCGGGCCACGTCCACCCGCAGCTTCGGCGAGTATCGGCTCGGTGACCAGCGGCTCACCGGCGCGGGACTCATCGGGTCCGCGCCGGTCGGCGACCTCCTGTTAACGGGCAGCGCGGGATTCTACCGGCTGTCCTACACGAACCGGCCGGCGATCACGGACTGGACGCAGTTCCGGATGTTCCTGGGGGTGGGATACCACTTCGGCAGCGAGCCGACGGTCGCGTCGGTCCTGAAGGGGTACGGCCAATGAGCGACCGCTGGCCAAGACGGATCGTCCTCGCGCTCGCCTTCCTGACCCTGACCGGCGGGCCCTGGGCCGGGTCGGCCCTGGCCGGCCAGGACACGACGGTCGTCCAGCGCCCCTTCCCGCACGCCCGCCACGTCGGACTGTTCCCGACCTGCGACGGCTGCCATGCGGGGATCCTGAACGGAGACTCGGCGAAGTGGCTCTCGGTGGGGCCCGAGTTCTGCCAGGTTTGCCACGACGGCGAGACGGTGAAGAAGATCGAGTGGACGACGCCCGAGCACCCTCGGACGAACCTCCACTTCACGCACGCCAAGCACGCTGCCGGATTCGAGAAGCTCGGGGCGCCGCCCGCGAAGTGCCAGACCTGTCACCAGGCCGAAGGCGGCACGGAACGTCCATGCAGGTGGTGATGGCCAGGCCGACGCTCTGCGGGGCATGCCACTCACCGGACCACCTGTCGCTCCAGAACGACTGCGCCACGTGTCACGATCCGCTCACCCGGGCGTCGAACCTGAGGACGTCCGACATCGCGGGCTTGCCCAAGCCTCCCTGGCACGATTCGGCCGACTTCCTCTTCCAGCACGGAGCGGAGGCCTCCGCGTCGGGCGCGGTGTGCTCCGTGTGCCACGCCCGCCAGAGCTGCACCCGCTGCCACCTGAACGCGTCGCAGGTGGAGCCGATCCAGGCCCTCGGCCCGGATCCGCGCGTCGCACAGCTGGTCCACGGACGAGCGGGCCGGTGGCCGAAGCCGCCCAGCCACCGCGACCGGGACTGGGTCCTGTCCCACGGAGCGACGGCCCGGACCTCGCTGTCCACGTGCGCCGACTGCCACGCGGCTTCGAGCTGTGCGACCTGCCACCGCGGGCCGCGGGCCGGCTTCCTTTCGCAGATGCCGCGGGCCGTCGAGGGAGGACCGTCCGGGGTTCGCATCCACGCGTCGCCGCCTGGACACGGACCGGACTTCGCCACGCAGCACGGGGCGACCGCGGCCTCGGGTGCCATCGAGTGCTCCGCGTGTCACACGAAGGTCCAGTGCACGGCCTGCCATCGCGGGGGCGTGCCCTCCTCGCCGGCCGTCCACGCCCCCGGCACGGGCGGATCGGGAGGAGGGAACGAGCCGATGAGCCTCGGGAGCCCGAGCGTGCAGCCCGGGGAGCCGACGACACCGACGGACGAACGTCGCCCGCTGCGGAGGCCCGAGCCGCGCCCCGTAGTGTGGTTCGCCTCGCTGCGGACGACCGTTCGGACGGGGCCACGAGCCGTGCAGGACACCACGCCCCCGGCGTCCACGTCCTCTCGAGAAGACGGAGGACAGGCAACCCCGGCCCCGCGGACCGGCGGCTTCCACCCACCCGATTACGTGCTCCGACACGGTGCCGACGCCTTCTCGCGTCGAGTCCAGTGCTCGGAGTGCCATTCGGCCCAGGCATTCTGCCTGACCTGCCACGAGAAAATGGGGATCGGACGGGGGGGCACGGCCGGGAGCCCCGCCTTTCACGATGCGGAGCCCAACTGGCTGATCACGCACGGGCGGGCCGCCCGACAGAATATCGAGACCTGCATCTCCTGTCACCAGCAGAGCTCCTGCCTTCGGTGTCACAGCGCGAAGTTCGGATTCCGCATCGACCCGCACGGTCCGGGCTTCGATCCCAACCGCATCGCCGACCGCAGCACGATCTCCTGCGGAATCTGCCACTTCTCGCTCCCCAAAGGCGGAGGCGGGGGCTGACCGAGGCGGGATGAGGGTTCGCGCCCGACCCTCACGACCGGAGCATTCCGGCGAATCCCCCCGGGGAGTGTCGCACGAAATGCGGCCTCCGCGACGGCCGGGTATACTGGCTGGCGCGTGCGAGGCCTTGGGTCGTCGAGATCGAAGAACGGGTCAATGGACGAACGAGGAGACCTGGTGGTGGACGGAATATGGGATGAGGGGATGGGTGGTTCGGGAGGAGTGAGTCGTCCGTCACGGAGCGGCACGTGAGCACGGGGCCGCTCGCAGCGCCGCCCCGGCAGGCGAGGTTGCCATGGTAGAGCCCACGGCTGCGCCGCTGGAGACGGACCCGCCGACCTGGCGACTGGCCTTCGGGGAGTACGTCCTCGCGGGCAGTGTCGCCATGCTGCTCCTGGGTGCCCTCGCCGCGGTGGTGCTGTACCTGATTCCTTCCAGCCCTCTGCAGCTGGAGGAGCTCCAGCCAGCGTACCAGGTGGCGCCCGAGGCCAACTTTCCGGTCAACAGCAGTCGCATCGTCAACTGGGGCGATCAGGTCATCCTGGTCGTTCGCACCGGGGATCAGTCGTATTCGGCGCTGCAGGGCACGGCCCCGACGGACGGCTGCATCCTGAGCTGGAACGAGACGTCGCTCCGCATCGTGTCGCCCTGCACCCACCTGGTCTACGACCTCCGTGGCAACGTGGTCCGCGGACTCTCGACCGTCCCCCTCCAGCGCTATCCAGTGTTCATCCGTGACGGCGTCGTATACGTGGCGAGGCCGTAGCATGGTCCCCAGAGATTCGAAGCCTGCCAGGGAGTGGTTCGCCCGACTGTGGGCGGACCTGAAGGCCAGCACGGACGCGAGCCTGCTGGCGATCCTGCGCTTCGTCGGCCTCCTGTATGGGCCGATCGACACCCGACTGCCCATGGGCGCGGCCTTCCGCAAGGCCCTGCGGCACCGGCTCTCCCCGGAGGCCGGATGGCGTCAGGCGTTCGGCGGGATCGCCTACCTTCTGTTCATGATCCTCGTGGTCACCGGCGTGCTCCTGTCCTTCTACTACCGGCCTTCTACACAGGAGGCCTACCAGAGCATTCAGCACATCGTGTCGGGCGTCTCCTTCGGCTGGCTCATGCGGGACCTGCACGTGTGGGCCGCGAACCTGGTGGTGCTCGCGGCGCTGCTGCACATGGCCCGCGTGTTCTTCGGTGCGGCCTACAAGCCTCCGCGCGAGACCAACTGGATCGTGGGAGTGCTCCTCCTGTTCAGCGTGTTCGCGTTCGGTGCGACGGGCTACCTCCTGCCGTGGGACCAGTGGTCGTACTGGACGGTGACCGAGGGACTGGACATCCTCGCCCGCGCACCCATCGTGGGAGGCTGGCTGGTCAGGGTCCTGCGGGCCGACCCGATCGTGTCCGGCGCCACCTTGAGCCGCTTCTTCGCCATCCACGTGATCGTGCTGCCCTGGCTGGTGCTCGGCCTGCTGGCCCTGCACTTCGCCCTGGTACGGAAGCATGGTGTCGCACCCCGCGTGAGCGGGACGCGGACGGGCGGGACGGGCGTTCCGTTCTTCCCGCACCACTTCCTGCGGATGGTGATCGCCGGAACGCTCGTCGTGGCCGTGGCCGTGACGGCCGCCCTCCTGTTCCCGCGTCCGGTCGCTGCTCCGGCCAACCCCGCGCAGCCGCCGGGAATGCTGTTCTCGACCTGGATCCTGGCCGACGTTTCTCGAGCCCTGATCTATTATCTCGGGGGCTGGGGCTTCGGCGCGTTCCTGCTGCTCGGAGCCGGGATGGTGCTCCTGCCGATCTTCGATCGTTCTCCCGAGAGGCGGCTTCGCCGCCGGCCGATCGTGGCCGCCCTGGGCGTCCTCTTCTTCCTGACCTTCGCGACCGCCTGGGGCGCCGGGTGGCGACTCCGCTCCGTTCCGACGACGACCTCGGGTGAGCTGACGCCGTTCCAGAAGCAGCCCACCGGGGCTACGCCGGGCGCTCCCCTGCCACGCATCGCGCCCGCCAGCCGACCGGCGACGTCCGGATCGGACACGACGAATCCCGGGGGCGCGCCATGACGACCGCGCTGACGGCGCTGCTCACAGCCACCCTCCTCGCTGCGCCCGCGGCGGGAAGGCCGGCTCCGGCTCGCCCTGCCGGACGTACGGCTCCGACGCTTCCGGCGCAGGTCCCCGGAGCCATGGCCGACACGGCCAACGGCTGCCTGGCCTGCCACGCGGCGCAGCGGCGGGCCGCGACCGAAGGGGTCCATGCCGAGCACGGCGTCACCTGCGTGAGCTGTCACGGCGGCGACCCGGCCGCCGTCACCCTGCCCCGGGGACACAGCGGGCACTTCGTCGGCAAGCCGGACAAGGCCGCCACCGCGGAACTGTGCGGCTCGTGCCACTCGGACCCGGACAAGATGCGGGAATACGGCCTGCCCACGGGACAACTGGCCCAGTTCCGCTCGAGCAAGCACGGCCAGTTGTTGTTCGGGCAGCACAACACGGACGTTCCGACCTGCACGGACTGTCACGGAACGCATGTCATCTACCCGCCCTACGACGCCCGGAGCCGCGTCTATCCGACGAACATTCCGGGGACCTGCGCGAGCTGCCACTCGGACCCGAAGCTCATGGCGAAGTACCACATTCGCACGGACCAGTTCGCGCAGTTTCGCAACAGCGCCCACGGCGTCGCCCTGTTCCAGAACCAGAACTTCGCGGCGCCCACGTGCGTCGGGTGCCACGGCGCGCACTCCGAGCTGCCGCCCACGGTGACCGAGATCGCCAGCGTGTGCGGGCGCTGTCACGTGCTCGTCGAGCAGGAGTTCGCGAAGGGGCCCCATGGCGCCGCCGCCCGTGCCGGGAAGCTGCCGGGCTGCCTGGCGTGCCACAGCAACCACGGCACCGAACGTGTCGCGGCGGACAGCATCAGCGCCACCTGCGACCGATGTCACGGATCCAACTCCCAGGTCCACCAGTTCGCGGTCGACATCCAGCACCGGGTCGTGCAGGCCACGGCGGACATCCAGTCGGCCGAGCGGGCGATCGACCAGATGGCCGCCGCCGGCCAGCGGGTCGGCTACTATCGCTTCCGATTCAGGTCGGGGCTCACGTACTTCCGCGAGATCGCCCAGAAGCAGCACCGCCTCAACCTGGACACGCTCGACGACCTCGCTCGTCGGGTGCGGTCCGTGTCGATCGACCTCGACTCGCGGGCGAAGGCGACCCAGGAGAGCCGTTGGGAGCACAGGCTCCTGCTCCTTCCGGTGTGGTTCCTGTCGCTGTCCGCGGTCGCGCTCGCCCTGCTGGCCCTGCGCGGTCTCCGGAAGACGAACCGGGACTCGGACTCCTCCGGGCCATAGCCTATGTGGCCCACCGTACGCCGGCGGATCGCGCAATGGGGCGTCGTCCTGCTCCCGATCGTCATTCTGGCGGTCATTCTGATCAGCGTGGGCACGATCGGCTTCGTGGAGGTCTCCAGCCAGCCGTGGTTCTGCAAGAGCTGCCACATCATGAAGCCGTACTACCAGTCGTGGTCCACCTCTTCACACCGCGACGTAGCCTGCATCAAGTGCCACATCCCGCCCGGGGTGAAGTCCGAGGTCAGCCAGAAGATCCAGGCCGCCAACATGGTGGTGAAGTATTTCACCGGCGCCTACAGCACGCGGCCCTGGGCGGAGATCAGCGACGCTTCCTGTCTGCGCTCGGGCTGCCACGCCAGCCGGCTCATCGAGGGTGCGGTGGACTTCCACGGTGTCCGGTTCGATCACGCCCGGCATCTGGGGGAGATTCGGCGTGGCATGCAGCTCCACTGCACGAGCTGCCATTCCCAGATCGTCCAGGGAACGCACATCGCCGTGACGGAAGGCACCTGCTTCCTGTGTCACTTCAAGGACCGGCCGGCGGGCCAGCCACTGGGCGGCTGCACCGGGTGCCACCCCTCGCCGCCCAAGGTGACCTCTCCAGAGGGATTCGTGATCGATCACCCCCAGTTCGTGCGGGACCGGATCGACTGTCTGTCCTGCCACAACGAGGTCACGCACGGAACCGGCGACGTCGACGAGGCGCGCTGCGTCAGCTGTCACAACGAGCCCGATCGTCTGGCCAAGCTCAACGAGCCTACGCTCCTGCACACCGTTCACGTCACGCAGCACAACATCGCCTGCATCCAGTGCCACACTACCATCGAGCACCGGATCGTGTCGCTGACGACGACCGTGGAGCTGGACTGCCGGAGCTGTCACAAGTCCGTGCACCTGGACCAGCAGAGGTTGTTCGCCGGCATCGGCGGGCACGGGGTGGAGCGTACGCCGAGCTCCATGTACAAGGCGCGCGTCTCGTGCGTGGCGTGTCACGACCAGGCCAAGAAGCTCCCGGCCCACGACACCGTGAACATGGCCAGCCAGTCCTCCTGCATGTCCTGCCACGGCATCCGGTACGCCAACGTGCTTCCCAGCTGGCAGAAGGGCATGAAGCGCAAGGTCGGCCTGGTGGCGCCCATCGTCGCCGCGGCCCGCGCGGCGGCCGCCGCAGTGCCGCTCGGCCGCCGCGGACCGGCGGACAGCCTCCTGAACATGGCCCAGGACAACCTGGAGTTCGTCCGCGAGGGCAAGGGCGCCCACAACATCGTCTACGCGGACAAGCTACTGCGGGCCGCCCTCGGCATGGTGCGCGAGGCCGTGAAGGAGGAGCACCTGCCCTACCGCGTGCCGGCGGTCGACCTGGGCCCGCCGTTGAGCGAGAACATATGCCTGCAGTGCCACCTGGGGATCGAGCAGCAGAAGGGCACGTTCCAGGGCGCGTCGTTCGACCACACGGCCCACGTGCTGCGCGCCGGGCTGCAGTGCAACGATTGCCACACGCCGTTCTCCAACCACGGCGGCATCACCCTCGCGTCGACCGCGAGCTGCAACGCTTGCCACCACCCGGTGGTGCAGCCCCGGAACTGCGCCACCTGCCACGAGGGACCGGGTGGGGCGCCGTCCAGGCCCATAACCCTGCCCCAGGGCATCTTCCCGCATCGGCCTCACGTCGCGGCGAACATCGCCTGCACGACCTGCCACACGGCACCGATGATGAACGCGCGGACCCTCCAGTGCGACAACTGTCATGCACAGCACCACCAGCCGACGGTCACCTGCCTGAACTGCCATCGGGGCGGCGTCCTGGCCCTGCACGATCAGCAGAACCACGTGTTGTGTGCGCAGTGTCATACCTCGGTCCCGGCGTTGGCGCACTGGACGCGGCAGATATGCACGGTGTGCCACGCGGACAAGACCGATCACAACCCGGGACGAGCCTGCAGCGTGTGTCATAGAGTGCCGGCCATGGGAACGTCCCGCACCGCCGTGCCGGGCGCCGGCGCGGAGGAGCCACCTCAAGTCCACTAGCGCGGAGGGATGATCACATGCGCTCCGTGGTCCGATTCGTCTGGATTCTGGGCGCGCTCGCGCCGGGGCTCGTCGGAGTCCGGACTGTCTCGGCGCAGGCGAGCAGGGCGACGTCCACGCAGGTCGTGGAGTGCACCAAGTGCCACGCCGACCACGACCTCCTCGCCGCCAACGCCACCGGCCAGCGACAGGACTCTGCCCTCTACGTAACCACGGCGGTCCTGGACAGCTCCGTGCACCGGTCGTTGCAGTGCACGGACTGTCACCGGGGCTTCGAGGCCGGCTTCCCCCACCAGGTCAGCCAGGTGGTGGTGCCCTGCTCCACCTGCCACGAGAAGGAGGGCCGGAACTGGGAGGCCTCGATCCACGCCCGGAACGCCGAGACGGTGGGCGACGCGCCCACCTGCGTGGGGTGCCACGGAAGCCACCGGGTCCTCGCCACCACCGACCCGCGGTCACCGACGTATCCGCTGAACGTGGCCGGCCTGTGCAGCCGCTGCCACGCGGACCCGCGCATCATCGGCCGCTACTTCACGGGCCCCGGCTACCAGGAGGCCCGCATCGCCGCCACGGCCTTCCCCAAGAGCGTGCACGGGATCGCGCTCACCAGGGACGGACTCGTGGTATCGGCCACCTGCTCGGACTGTCACCGTGCGCACCTCATCCTGCCGCCCGACTCGGCGCGCTCCTCGGTCAACCGGGCCAACATCCCGCAGACCTGCGGGAAGTGCCACGCCGGCGTCGTCAAGGTGTACGAGGCCTCCGCGCACGGGCCCGACTACCCGCCGCAGCCGGGGATCGCCGAGGGGCATTCGCGGCCCGTGTGCATCGACTGTCACTCGGCGCACGAGATCGTCCGCGCCGACCGGCCGGCATGGCAGCGCAGTACGGTCCAGAAGTGCGGCAGCTGCCACGAGCACCTGTACGAGACCTACTTCGAGACCTACCACGGACAGGTGACGCACCTGGGATCCAACCTGGCCGCCAAGTGCAGCGACTGCCACACGGCGCATGACATGCGCTCGCCCACGGACCCGAAGTCCACGGTGTTCGCGGCCAACCTGGTCCAGACCTGCGGCCAGTGCCACGCGGGCGCCAACGCCAACTTCGTCAAGTACTACGCGCACGGTGACCCGACGCAGCGGACGCGGTACCCGCTCCTGTACTGGCCGTGGCTGCTCATGACCGGGCTGCTGGTGAGCGTGATGGCCTTCTTCGTGATCCACAGCGTGCTGTGGCTGATCCGGAACGGCATCGAGCACCGGCGGGGCGGACGCGGCTCCGGCGGGCCGGCGGCGGGACCACCGACGAGCGGAGGGAGGGAGTCATGACGCGGCGTACGATGGACGCGGCCGGCCGGGGCCAGGGCCCGTACATCCGGCGCTTCACCGGCTTCCAGCGGACCCTCCACGTCATGGTGATCGTGTCCTTCCTCGGCCTGGTCGCCACCGGGCTGCCGCTGCGCTTCGCGGCCGCGCCCTGGGCTCGCGGCGTCATGGACCTGTTCGGGGGCCCGGTGGCCGCGGGGCTCTTCCACCGGTTCTGCGCCATCATCACGTTCGGCTACTTCCTCGCGCACGTCATCCAGATCACCTACCGGCTGGTGAAGGTCGAGGGACCGAGGAAGCTGCTGTGGGGCCCGGACTCCATGGTACCGCAGCCCAAGGACATCCGGGACCTGATCCAGATGTTCAAGTGGTTCTTCGGCAAGGCCCCGCACCCCGAGTTCGAGCGCTTCAGCTACATGGAGAAGTTCGATTACTGGGCGGTGTTCTGGGGGGTGGCCATCATCGGCACGTCGGGGCTGTTCCTGTGGTTCCCGACCTTCTTCGCCCACATGATGCCCGGGTGGGTGTTCAACATCGCGACCATCGTGCACGGTGACGAGGCGCTGCTGGCCACGTCGTTCATCTTCACGATCCACTTCTTCAACGTGCACCTGCGGCCGGAGAAGTTCCCCATCGACACGGTGATCTTCACGGGCCGGGCCACCGCGGAGTACATGCAGGAGGAGCACGGCCTCGAGTACGAGCGTCTGCGGCGCGACGGCCGGGTCGAGGAGCGGTTGGTGCCGCCGGCCTCGCGCGCGGCCTACCTGTGGTCGGTGACGGTGGGCTTCATCGCCGTCGGGATCGGCACGGTGCTCATCGTCCTCGTCCTCTGGGCCCTCCTGGCATGATGCGGTGCGACGCCCCGACGTAGTCCTCGTCCACCCGCCCAGCGTCTACGACTTCCGTCGCAGAGCCATCTTCTACGGGCCGATCAGCGACGTCATCCCGTCGTCGACCGTGTTCGAGATGTACCCGATCGGCTTCGCGACCCTGGCCGCCCACCTGCAGCCGGCACGGGTACCGCGTCCGCATCGTGAACCTCGCCCTGCGCATGATGCGCAGCCGCCGCTTCCGCCCCGAGCGCTTCCTGCGACGCTACCGGCCCAGGCTGTTCGGCATCGATCTCCACTGGCTCCCGCACGCGCACGGCTCGCTCGAGGTGGCGGCCCTCCTCAAGCGGCTCCACCCGGACATCCCGATCGTGTTCGGAGGCATCTCCTCGAGCTACTTCCACGAGGAGCTCGTCCGGTATCCGCAGGTCGACTTCGTCCTGCGCGGCAGCGTCACCGAGCCCTGCCTGTTGGAGCTGGTTCGCGAGCTGGAGGGGAGCCGACGATTCGAGCGCGTGCCCAACCTGACCTGGAAGGAGGATGGGGAGGTACGGATCAATCCGGCCTCGTTCGTTCCGCTCTCCTTCGACGAGTTCGACTACGACCTCGGTTACTTCGTCGGTCAGGTGATCGGGCACCTGGACTTCTGGACGAACATCCCCTTCCACGCCTGGTGGAGCCACCCGATCACCGCCGTGTTCACCGTGCGCGGCTGCGGCCGCAGCTGCGTCACCTGCGGCGCGTCGGAGGAGGCCTTCCGCGGCTTCATGCCCGGCATGCATCCACTCCTGAGGAGCCCCGAGGCAATCGCCCGGCAGGTCCAAGACCTGGCGAGACTCACGCGGGCGCCGGTGTTCCTGGTGGGAGACGTGAACGACGGCGGCCCCAAGTACGCGCGCGCCGCGGTCGACGCCCTCGGCGCCACGGGCGTCTCGAACCGGATCGTGTTCGAGTTCTTCCGTCCGCCTCCGCGAGCGTTCGTGGAGCGAGCCGACGCCCGCCTTCCTCACTGGGGCGCGGAGCTCTCGCCGGAGAGCCACCACGAAGAGGTTCGGGCCCGGCTGGGCAAGGCCTCGTACACGAACGCGGAGCTGGAGGCGGGAATCGAGGCCGTGCTCGCCAGCCGCTGTGAGGCCCTGGACCTGTTCTACATGATCGGGCTCCCGGGACAAAGCTACGACCACGTGATGCGGACCGTCGACGCGATCGAGGCCCTCTTTCGGCGCACGGATCGCCGGCTGTCCGCGTTCATCACCCCCATGGGCCCGTTCATCGACCCGGGCAGCGTGGGGTTCGAGCGGCCCGGCGAGCACGGCTACCGGCTGCGCGCCCACACGCTGGCCGAGCATCGGGCGCTCCTGGAGCAGGGGGACTGGGAGTCCATCCTGAATTACGAAACGGACGCCATGACGCGAGCCGAGATCGTGAGCGCCACCTACGACGCGGCCGAGCGCCTCAACGAGCTGAAGCTACGCTACGGACGGATCGAGCCCGCGCGGGCCGCGGCCGTGGCGCGACGCCTGACGCGGGCCCGGGCCCTCCGACGCCGCATCCGCGAGACGGACGGTCGCCTGGACCCGCAGGCCCATCGCGAACTGTTGGGGGAGATCCGGGCCTACTCGGAGTCCACCGTCAACGACAAGGCCGAGCTGTTCCCGCCCGGAGCCTTCCTTCGGAACTTCCGATTGGGAGGGATCCTGCGGCTCCTGGCCGGAGAGGTTCTACGGCGCTGGACCCGGCCGGCGCCGTCCACCCTCCACGACGTTGCGGCGGAGACCACCACACCGCGCTGATCTCTCACGCCGGGGCCAATGTGGCCCCGGACAGCCTCAGGTCGAGTCGTGTCTCGGCGAGGCGCCCGTCGTGCCCTGGGGCATCCCGGCCGGCGGCATCATTCCGCCATGCGGCAGGTTGTGTGCGCCGGCGGCCTGCTGCATGGCACCCAAATGTGTCTTCGCGGAGTCGGCCGCCGCCTGATGACCCATCGCCGTCTCCGCCATGTACACCCCGAACCACGCGGCCGTGAACTCCGGAGCCATACCCGTCGCCGCGCGGTAGTGATGGCTCGCCGTCGGGTAGTCCTTGGCCCGGTAGGCCACGTTTCCGCTGTCCAGCTGGGCGGTCACGGCGGGAGAGACCTGCGCGCGGGACATGCGCGCCGCGGTGTCCGCGGCGCTGGTCGACGCCGCGCCGCTTCCCTGCCCCCCGGACCCGCCCCCGCCGCAGCCGACCACGGTCAGGCCGAGCGCCAGGAAAACCGTCGATGCGTGGATGCTCTTCATTGCCCTCTCCCCGGATGTTCGATCCAGTCCGCTAGGAAGATGTTGGTCTCGCCCGGCAGGACGCCGCGCCGGTTGGACTCGAGCACCAGCCTGCGCCCGTCGCACGAGAACATGGGAAATCCGTCAAAATCCATATGTGTGGTCACTCGTTCCAGGCCGCTACCGTCCACTCCGATGAGGCACAGGTCGAAATCCCTCGAGATGGGATCCCGCGTGCTGGAAGCAAAGATGATCCTTCGTCCATCCGGATGAAAGTAGGGCGCGAAGTTCGCGGCCCCGTTGTGGGTGAGCCGGCGCACGTTCCCGCTGTCGACGCCCATCGTGTACATTTCGAGGTCGCCATCGCGCGTTGACGTGACCACGATCCGGGAGCCGTCCTGGGAGATAGTGGCCTCGGCATCGTAGTCGCGGCGGCGACGGCCCACCGCCCGCCGGCCCGGCGTGGTTTCCTCGACCTGGAGTGTAGAGCCGTGTTCGATTCGGTGGTGGAGGGATCCCGACTTCGCGTGAGGCGTCGCGGCGCAACCGCGCCGCTGCTCCTGGCCCTGATCCTCGCCCCGCTCGCGGCCGCTTCGGGTCAGACGTCGTGCCCGGCGGCGGCCGGGCTCACCGGAGGAGCTCCCCAGCCCGAGGCCACCGTGCGCTACCTCGCGGACGACGCGCTCGAGGGACGGCTGGCCGGCTCGCCGGGGGCTCGCTGCGCTGCCCTGTACGTGGCGGACCGGTTCCGCGCGGCGGGGCTCGAGCCCGGCGCCTCGGGAAGTTACCTCCAGGCCGTCCCTCTCGTCAGCGCCGTCGACCCGCACGCACCCGGCGGCACCGGGGTCAACGTGATCGGCGTCCTGCCCGGCTCCGATGCCGCGCTCGCGGGCCAGGCGGTCGTGATCGGCGCGCACTTCGACCACCTGGGCCGCGGACCCTTCGGCTCCCTGTCCCCGGAGCGGGCCGGAGAGATCCACAACGGGGCCGACGACAACGCCTCGGGCGTCGCGGCGCTGGTCCTCGTGGCGCATCGCCTGGCCGCGGGCACCCGCCCCCGGCGAACCGTCGTGTTCGTCGCCTTCACCGGCGAGGAACTCGGGCTCCTCGGCTCGTCCTTCTACGTACGACACCCGGCCGTTCCGCTGGACTCGACCGTGGCCATGCTCAATATGGACATGGTCGGGCGCCTGGGCCACGACCAGCTCATCGTCTACGGCCTCGGCACCAGCCCGCAGTGGTCCGACCTGGTGGCGGACGCCGATCGGTCGGCAGGCCTGGAGCTGGCCTACCAGCAGGCCGGCTTCGGCCCGAGCGACCACACCTCCTTCTACGGGAGGGGCGTCCCGGTCCTCCACTTCTTCACCAACCTCCACGCGGACTACCACCGTCCCTCGGACGACTGGCAGAAGATCGACTTCCCGGGCATCACTCGGGTCGCCGGGCTGGTGGCCGGGATCGCGGCGCGGGTCGCGGACCGACCGGAGCGCCTCGCGGTGATCGAGGGGGTCGGCGCCCGGCCGGAGGCGGGCGAGGGGGAGGGCTACGGCGCCTACCTGGGCACGGTGCCCGACTTCACGTTCACCGAGCGGGGGGTGCGCCTGGGCGGCGTCACGGGCGGCTCGCCCGCGGACCGGGCCGGGCTCCGATCCGGGGACGTCATGATCGGCTTCTCCGGTCGCGACATCGAGGACCTGTACGGCCTCACGGCGGCGCTCCGGTCCCACGCCCCGGGCGACACGGTGGCCATCACCGTCCTGCGCGACGGCACGGAGGTCCGCGTCACGGCCGTGCTCGGCGACAGGTCTCGGGACCGGCACTAGCGGACCGTGGCCGCAGCGCGACCGCCGCTTTCACACCGGCCGCACTCGGTTCGTCCTAGCCACGGATGAGGGACCCGTGGCCGGCTCGTCGGGACGGCAAGGGCACAGCGGAGGCCGGAGATGCGAGAGGGAATGATCGGAGTAGCGGCACTTCCCGTGGAGCGACCCGCCGGGGTCGCCGGCACCTGTCCGTGACGGAGAGCGGGGCGGCCAGGGCCCGGAAACCGTCCGTGGCGGCCTGGGTCGAGGAGCACGGCGGCGAGCTGCGCCGACACCTCGAGCGCATGCTCCCGGGACCGGACGCGGCGGACGACGTGCTCCAGACCGTGTGGATCACCGCGCATCGCAAGCCCCCCGAGGCACCGGACGGACCCGCCTTGCGCGCCTGGCTGTACCGGGTCGCCACCAACGCCGCCCTCGACCGGCTGGGCGCCGAGCGTCGCCGGCGGCGTGCTCTGGAAGGCCGCCCCCTGCTCCTGGCCCCCGAGCCACGACCGGCGCCGGACGCGGCCCTGAAGGGCCTGGGTGAGCGGGCGCGCCGGCGGGTGCGGGAGCACGTCGCGGCGCTGCCCCCCAAGCAGCGGCAGGCCGTGTGGATGCGGTGGGCCGAGGGCCGCAGCTACACCGACATCGCCGCCCGGCTCGGATGCTCCGAGGAGAGCGCCCGCGGCAACGTGTACCAGGGGATGAAGCGGCTCCGGTCGGAGCTGTTCGGGCTGTGGCACGAGGAGGCGGGAGCATGATCGGACAGCCCTGCTGGGTTTCGGAAGAGGGCCTGGTGGCCTTCGTGGCCGGGGAGCTCGAGCCCGAGGCCGAAGTGGCGGTGGCCCGCCACCTGGCCGAGTGCGCCGCCTGCCGCGAAGAGGCGGCGCAGTACCGGCTGCTGGGGGCGGCCATGGCGGAGGAGGCCGGCGCCGAGGCGGTTCGCTGGCACGCCTTCTCGAGCCCCTTCGGACGGATGTACGCGGCCGCCACGCCCGGCGGCCTGGTCCGGGTCTCCTGGCAGCGGCCCGGCGACGACGCCTTCGAGGCCGAGCTGCACGACCTGCTGCCGGGCCGGCCGGTCCTGCACGATCCGAGCGATCACCTCCTGCTCGAGGCGGAGCGCCAGCTGGGCGAGTACTTCGCCGGCGAGCGGGAAGCCTTCGACCTTCCCGTGGACCTCGAGGCCCTCCCGACCTTCTCGCGGCGGGTGCTCGAGGCGCTGCAGGAGGTGGAGTTCGGCCAGGTGGTGGCCTACTCGGACCTGGCCCGCCGGATCGGACGGCCGCGGGCCTCGCGGGCCGTCGGCAACGCCCTGGGCCGGAACCCGGTGGCCATCGTCGTGCCCTGTCACCGCGTCGTGCGCCAGGATGGCTCGCTGGGCGGCTACGGCGGCGGCGTCGAGTACAAGGAGCGCCTGCTGGCGGTCGAGGGTCGACAGGACCTTCTCCGGGCGGGCTGACCCGAGCGGTGGCGGCTCAGGCCGCCGTCCCGCCGGGGACGAGCCGCACTCCGGCTGCCAGGGCATCGTCGAAGGCGATCTCGGCGTGGTCCACCCGGACGATCCACGCCGGATAACGCTGCACGACCTCCACCGCGACGCCGGGGAGTACGCCCAGACTCGCCAGGGCGCGGCCCTCGGCACTGGCGGGATCCTCGAGACCCGCCACGGTGGCGCGCTCTCCGGGCTGGAGCTCGAGCAGGGTGCCGGGGGCGCTGACACGGCGGCGGGCCCCGAGGCCGGCCACGAGACGGCGCAGGAAGCCGCCACCTTCCCGCCGGCCCTCCCGTGCCCTTCCCCGCTCGATCCAGGCCGGCTCGACGGGGTTCTCGTAGCCGCAGTGGGGACAGCGGACGTAACGGCAGGCTCGCGCCAGGGGGCAGCCCGCGCAGACGGGCTGAGCCCGATCCTCGCGGAACCGGCGACCGCAGAGCCCACATTCCACCTGGCGACCGCCGTGGCCGGAAGCAATCGACGCGGAAGCCGGCGACGAGCCGTTCACAGGCCGATCCCCCGCAGCGCAAGGTTGAGCACGAACCCGACCCCGAACGCGAACGTCACGGCGAACGCGAAGATCCCGGCCGCGATCTTCGGCCCCCTCTCCTTCCACATCATGAGGAACTGCGCCACGCACGGGACGAACAGCGTGAGCGTCACCGCCGACACGAGGAGCCCGACCGTGTCCAGGACCCCCGTCCGCTGAAGCTCGTACAGGCCCGCGGCCCCGTAGTCGCGCCGGAAGAACCCGAGGAGGAACACCGATGCCGTCTGCCGGGGGAGGCCCAGCGCGGCCACCATCGGGTGGAGAAGGTTCAGGACCCGGTCCAGGAGCCCGGTGACCTGTCCCGCCCACAGGAGCACGCTGGCCAGCATGAACAGCGGAATGACCTCCAGCAGGTACCAGTGCAGGCGCGTGGCGGTCTTCCGGACCACGTTGGAGGCGCGCGGCACGCGCAGGGGCGGGAGCTCCATGTGGAAGGCCGCCGACCGCCCCGGCAGGACCCTCGCCCCCACCGCCCCGATCAGGAGGAAGGTGCCGGCCAGGACCGCCACCCACAGCCCGAGCGCGACCGGCTGTCCCGAGAGGATGGCCAGGATCACGCCGAGCTGGGCCGAGCACGGTATCGCCAGGGCGAGCAGGACCGTGGCCAGGATCCTCTCACGCCGGGTCTCGAGCGTCCGGGCGACCATCGTGGCCATGGTGTCGCACGCGAACCCGAGCACGATGGGAATCACCGCCCTCCCGTTGAGGCCGAGCCGCTTGAACAGCCGATCCACGAGCAGGGCCAGCCGGGGCAGGTACCCGCTGTCCTCGAGCACGGAGAAGAACAGGAAGAAGGTTGCGACGATCGGCAGGATGATGGCGATCGCGTAGCGGAGGCCCAGGGTGAGGAGCCCGTAGTCGCCCACCCACAGCCCCCGGAGCCACGGCCAGGGAATGCCTCGGAACAGGCTCTCCAGGAACGGATTGACGCGGCCCAGGAACAGGGAGCGCTCCAGCCAGTCCACCAGGGTGCCGGCTCCGAAGTGCCCCACGAACTCGTACAGACCCAGCCACAGGACGACCACCAGGACGGGGATGCCGGGCAGCGGCCGCGCCAGCCAGCGGCCGAGTCTCTCCGCGACCCTGACCCGACGTTCACCCGTTCTCTCGAGCACGTGCTCGGCCAGGGACCGAGCCACCTCGTGACGCTCCACCGCCGACCGGTAGGCCGTCCCGTCCTGCGTCCCGGCCGCGACCTCCCGGATCGCCTCTCCCGCCCGCCGTCCTCCATCCGTCTCGGTGGCCTCCACCATCGCTTGCGTCTCTTCGTCCGCCTGGAGGAGGAAGGAGGCGACCGCTCGCCGCGGCATGGCATAGCGGCCGGACAGGGCACCCGTCACGGCCTCGACCGCCACGGCCACATCGGGTCGCCGCCGCACCGGCTCGGGCGCCTCGCCCGCGCGGATGGCCCGGAGGATCGCCCGCTCCAGCTCCGTCACCCCCTCCCCGGTCACCGCCACGATCGGGACGACATCCAGGCCCAGCCGCAGGGCGAGGAGGTCCGGCCGCAGCTCCAGGCCGAGCGGATCGAGCTCGTCCACCATGTTGAGGGCGAGGACGAGGGGCTTCCCGAGCTCCATGAGGTCGAGCGTGAGGGGGAGGGACCGCGCCACGCAGCGGGCCTCGACGACGTGGACCAGCGCGTCGATGCCCTCCTCGAGCACCAGGCGCCGGGAGACGCGCTCCTCCTCGGTGGTGGGCGACAGCGAGTACAGACCGGGCGTGTCCACCACGCGCGCGACGTGCCCGTCCAGCCGACCCACGCCGTAGGTCACCTCGACCGAGGTCCGGGGATAGTTGGAGACGGTGACGTACCGCCCGGTCAGGCGGTGGAAGAGGGTGCTCTTCCCCACGTTGGGGGCCCCCACGAGGGCCACGCGCCAGGCGGCCTCCTCCGGCGCGCTCCCCGACGGGATCGGCGCGCTTCGCCGGGCCCGCGGCGGGGAGCACATGGGACACGCGCCCGATTCCTCGAGGGCGGTCCGTGCCATCGGCGCGTTCGGTCGCAGGCTCATGTCTCGGATCGACCCGCTCCCCGGAGAAGAATGAGACCCGGTATCATTGACTCCAGGCTAACGCCCGAGCCGGGGACCGTCTGTAGGGCTTGCTCCTTGCACGCGCGTGGTCGCCCTCCGAAAATCGGTGTGGGGAATCCCCCCTCGGCCCCCCACGGGGGGACCGTTCCGACAGCGGGAAGAGGGTTTCTTACGACTTGACTGTAGGGCGTTTCCCTACAGCACACGCAGATAGGGTAGGGTAGATCGGTATACCGAGAGGCGGGACCGGCAGCGGCCCTGCATGGCGCCTACGACGCCGGAAGGAGAAGGCACATGTTCAATAAGTTGAGGAGTTCCGCCATTTTGGGCGGGCCACTCTCGTTGGTCGCGATCCTGGTACTCGCCGGGGCACGGACGGGCGAAGCCAGCGTGTCGGCCGGAAAGGCCATGTCACTCAAGGACGTTCCGATTCCGAGCTTCTCCCGTCAGACCGGCCTGGCCTGCTCGGCATGCCACACCGCGTTTCCGCAGCTCACCCCGTTCGGTCGCCAGTTCAAGCTGGACGGCTACACCATGATGGGCGGTGAGCAGAAGGTCGAGGCCAAGAAGAAGGACGGCGGCACGTCGCTCCAGCTGGGCGTCATTCCGCCCCTGTCCTTCATGCTCCAGAGCGCGTACTCGGTCGTGAACACGAAGGTACCCGACACGCAGAACGGCGACCTTCAGTTCCCGCAGGAGTTCAGCGTGTTCGTCGGCGGCGAGATCGCGCCGAAGCTCGGCTCCTTCGTTCAGATTACGTACGACCCGGAGGGCGCGGCGCTCGGCCTGGACAACACGGATCTCCGCTTCGCGACCCACAGCTCCCTGGACTCGAAGGACCTGACGCTCGGCCTGACGCTGAACAACAATCCGACGGTCGAGGACCTGTGGAACTCGACCCCGGCGTGGGGCTATCCGTACGCCTCGTCGGAGGTGGGCCCCGGACCCGCCGCCGGCACCCTGGTGGACGGGGCGCTCGGCCAGGAGGTCGCCGGGCTCGGCGGCTACGGGATGTTCAACAGCACCCTGTACGGAGCCTTCACGCTGTACCGATCGGCCCAGCAGGGAGGCCCCCAGCCGCCGGACGTGACCGCGGAGGGCGTGATCAGCGGCGTGGCGCCCTACTGGCGTGCGGCCCTCACCCACGACTGGGGCACGAACTCCTTCGAGCTCGGGACCTTCGGCCTGCACGCGCAGATGTTCCCCAACGGCATCAGCGGCCTGACCAACAAGTTCACCGACGTGGCCCTGGACGCCCAGTACCAGCACATCACGGCACTGGGAGCGCTGACCGCGCACGGGGCGTTCATCCACGAAAAGCAGACCCTGGACGCCACGTACCAGGCGGGTGAGTCGGACAATCCCACGAACAATCTGAATACGGTCCGGGGCGACGTCTCCTACCACTGGAACGACGCGGGCCTGGGCCTGACGCTGGGAGCCTTCTCGACCACGGGCACCACCGACGCCGGCCTGTACGGCCTCGCGGCGGTGGATGGCAGCGCCACCGGGAACCCCAAGACGAACGGCTTCATGGGCCAGATCGGCTACATGCCCTGGCTCAACACGCGCTTCGTCCTCCAGTACGTGCTGTACAACGATTTCAACGGCGGCAGCACGAACTACGACGGGTTCGGACGCTCCGCCTCCGACAACAACACGCTCTATCTGCTGAGCTGGATCATGTTTTGACCGTTCACACCGCGTCTCGCGCCGGGCCCGACCCTTCGGGGTCGGACCCGGCCGTGGCGTCCCCCCCACCCGGCCGCGTCCCGGTGTACACTCGCTACCCAACCCGATTGAGCGGACCCCAGCGCCAACCGCTCCGCGCGGGCGCCATCCGTCGTTCGGTCGCGGATGGGTCTTCAGCGGGCCCGCCGGGTACACAAGCGCTCGGACAGCTCGAACTCGATGGGAGGACTGGATGACGAAGGTGAGACTCACGGCCATGATGACCGTCCTGTTCACCCTCGCCCTGGTCGGAGGGGCCGCCGCGCGCGAGCCGCAACCGGCGGTGGCGAGGTGGGCGACCGCCGCCGACTCCGACACGGCCGCCCAGATCACCGAGGCCATGATCAATGCGGGGCGGAAGATCTTCCACGGGCCGGGCAGCTGCTTCGCCTGCCATGGACAGAACCTCCAGGGGACCGCGATCGCCCCGCGTCTGAGCGATTCCACCTGGAAGAACGGAGACGGAAGCTACGCCGACATCGTCAAGATCATCACGAACGGCGTGCCGGGAACCGCCATGGTGTCACACCCGGGAGGCATCAGTGATCAGCAGCTCCTGAAGGTGGCAGCCTACGTGTGGGCGGTGAGCCACGGGAAGGCGAAGGACTAGGGAGGGTTCATCCCCCGGGGAGAGCTCCTCCCCCAGGTACACCAAGAGGCGGGCCCGCGTCGATCGCGGGCCCGCCTCTTCATGTGCTCCTGTCCGGTCGCGAGCGGGCCCCTCGCGGGAGCCCGCCCGGGGACATGGCTCAGTGGTTCGGTGCGCTCACGGCGGAGGGCGGCTCACCGGTGACGGCGATCGTTCCCTTCATCCCGAACGACTGGTGCGGCACGCACTCGTAGGAGTAGGTGCCCGCAGGAAAGTACGCCGGGTCGATCACCAGCTGGTACGTCGCCCCCTGGCTCACGAGGAAGGGGCTCATCTTGGGAGGCGCCCCCTTGGCGTCGAAGACGGTGCGGCTCGCCGCCATGATCGTGGGAAAGCTACGGGAGGAAAGCCGACCCCCCGAAGGCTCATTCGTGAACTCGACGTCGTGGGGCGTGTTCGTGGTGTTGACCCATCGCACCGTGTCGCCGGGCACGACCGTGACGTTCGAGGGAACGAACTTGAAGTTCTCCATCTGGATCGTGACCGTATGGGGGTGCCCGGTGTCCTGCTGGGCCGCCGCGCTCGTGGCGGTGATCGCCAGCGCGACCAGCGCGGCGCCGATCACGAGCTGGAGGGACCAGATCAGATCTATCTGTCGTCGTGACACTTTCGGTCTCCGGACTGTTCGAGTCATCCATCGCCCAGAACCATCGGTTCCGGGAGCGAACTCTCACAGCCAGAATAAAACAAAGCGCGGGCTCCTCCACCGTAGGGAATTCCCCCACGAACAGGGTGGGGCAACTCTCCATCGGGTGTGAGGGGCCCGCGCCTACATCTGTAGACCGGGTCGCGCGCCGCCTACATCAGTCGGCGCCGCGGCCTCTGGCCGCGTGAGCCTTCAGGAACGACTCGATCCCGCTGAGCTGGTCCGTGGTCAGGGTGTCGACCTGCATCAAATGCATGTTCTGCTGCATGCGCGGAACGACCTCGCTCCACTCGGACGCCGTGTGAGCCTTGGGTGAAGGCGTCTGGTGGCACACCGTGCACCGGCTGACGAAGACGGCCGCCTCCGGACCCGACGGTATCTCTCCGGCCTTCGCGACGGGTAGGGCGTTCCGCGTCAGGTAGGCCCGCAGGGAATCGATCTGCTCCCCGGTCGGCAGCGACCGGAAGGTCACGGCCGAGCGGAGCTGCTCCCCTCCGACGCGCTGCAGGAAGGGCCCGTTCACCCTGCCCTCGAGCAGGCTCATCCGCAGCTCCATGCGGCGCAGCAGGATGGGCCACTCCACCGCCGAGTGCATCTGGGGCGTCGGCAGCCAGTGGCACTGCGTGCAGTACGCCTGGAGAAGACCGGCCCCCGTGCTGTGTGGCTCCGGCAGAGCGGCGGCCGTGAAGCCCGCCGGGGGCAGGCCCGTCCCCAGCGACGCCACGGCACGCCAGCGCTGCGCCCGGCTCAGCTGAGCGAACTGCGGACCGCCCAGTTCCTCCATGAAGCTGTCGGCCCTGGCCACGATCGTTCCGTTCTGCGTCGACTGCGCGGCCTGCGGCGCGCCGCCTCGGGCGCACGCCACCAGGGCGAGCCCGGCCACGGCCAGCCCCAGCGGGAGAACCCAGCCGGATCCTCCCCTGCTCCGTCTGTGCGACGAGGCCGGGTGCTCGTCCGCCACTCCCTCGGTGCCCATGCTGCCTCCCTCGTGCTGTGGCGCGCCCGCTCCAGCGAGCGGACGCACCCCTGTCGTCCCTTCACCCATCCTTCGAGGTCGCGGTCGCCGAGCCCACCGTCCGTCCCATCCATCCCTGTCCGGGCGGGCTCGGCGCACTTTGCGCCGCGACGGTCTCTAGAGTGCTGAGGAAGCCCGCTCGACGCAATACGTAGGAGACGAACGGGAGCCACGGCAACGGAGGGGGTGGGATTCGAATCCACAAGGGCTCTCGACCGACGGTTTTCAGAATGGATCGGGCGGGTTTCGCAGGACTCCGTTTGAGTCCCTTCAGGTCCGCTTGAGGCTACGTGCGTTGAACTTTCATGACCAGCCCGTTTTCACGCTCCGTCACATGCGCCGTCTACAGCCGCCTCCGTCCCCGACAATTCTCCCAACGGTGACCTGAGCGACCTGCCCCGCTCGCCTCCACAGTCGTCGGTCATGGCGGCACCGAACCACAAGTCGCTCCTGGAGTGTCGGGATCGGAGCTGGCTACGCCCACTCCGTCCCGCCTACGAGAGCGACCGAGCTGTCACATTCTCAGCCGCCACGACCGTCACATTTACGACCGCCGCTGACACTCCCATGACCTGCAGGTCCCGACCGGAGCCTCGCCCAAGGCGACGAAGGGACCGTCCTTCGACCTGTCGACCTGCACCAGCTCGGCCCAGTACGTGGCCGTTGATCTGGACACCCTGGATGGCACGGGGAGCGTGGCGTTTGGCATCAACACGGCCGGCCAGGTGGTGGGAGAGAGCCAGATCTCCGGCGTCGCCGCGTGGCATGCCTTCCTGTGGCAGGACGGTACGATGCAGGACCTGGGCACCCTGGGCGGCGCATAGAGCGGGGCCGGGGGCATCACTACGGGCGGGCAGGTAGCAGGTTCGAGCCAGACCACAGACGGCGTGCCGCACGCCACCCTCTGGCCCCTGATCACTCCCGTCGAGCAGGTGGACAACCTCCCTGGGAAGCACACTGCTCACGGACGCGGACGTTGTCCACGTGAGCGAGAACGTGGAATCGCGCTACCTGGCCATGTTCGAGGCCCATGTCAGGAATCCCGAGCCGGGTGCGCTTCGTTTCGACGACGGGCAACTCGACCACGCGTGGGCCGTACGTAGGGGGCGACGACTCGAAGTCTGGTCCATCCCGATGCTGGCGCGGCTGATGGACACGCAGCTGGACCAGGCCCCGGTCTATCACGAATTCGTGGAGCCGGCCGGCATGACGCATGGGGCGATCGTCACGGCCCCGGTCTCTTCCGAAGAGGCCATCCTCGGCATGTCACATTCGCAGCCTGGCCGCACCGACTTCTGCGAGAGGAGGGCTCTCGGCCTGATGCGCCTGGTGGCACCCGCCTTCAAGGCAGAGGTCGATACGCTCCTCCGGCTGCAGCCGATCTGGAGCTCGCTGGCGCGTACCCTGGATGACCTCGCCCACGCGCTCGCCGTGTTCGATGCCGGCGGCCGGCTGCTCTAACAGACCCGAGCCCTCCAGGTCCTGGACCGGGAGGAAGCGGCGGAAGGCACTCTCTCCGAAGAGATCCATTGCCTGGCGGCGACCGTGACGAACCGGCGGCTGCCCCCAACCCCCGACGCGGTCGTTCGGTCCGGCACGGCGACGGTGGAAGTCGAGACCCCGACGGCCAGGTACGTGCTCCGAGCCACCCGGGTGCGCGCCGGACTGCTGTCGATAGATGTATCCGTCCTCATCAGCGTGGAGCGTCTCACCCCCCGCATGCCCGATCCGGGGACGCTGATGGAACGCTATGGGCTCACGCCGCGGCAGGCGGAGGTAGTCGTTCTGCTCGCCCGAGGTCTCTCGGACGCTGAGATCGCGGAGCGGCTCTCGATCAGCCCCCACACGGTCCACCACCACACAGAGTTGGTGTTCCTGGCGCTGGGGATCCACACCAGGAAGGGGCTGGGCCTCAAGCTCCTGGAGGACGAGGGGACCTAGCTCGCCGGCGACCGTTACGGCTCAAGTATCCGCGTCACCCGGGTCCTCCACCGCCTCGGCCGAGGACCTCCAGGACACCGGCCGCTCCGTCAGCCATCGCACCGCGTGCAGCGGTAGCCAGGATTCAGCTCGAAGGCGCCGGCCTCGATCCCCCCCGCCGCCTCCAGCAGCATTCCCGGCATGCGTCCGACCTGCTCTTCGCCGTGGCGGGCCACCTCGAAGGACGTCTGCGAGGGGAGGCGGTCGAGCGTCAAGCGGCCGACGTCCCTGCCCAGCTTCTGCTCGGTCTCGGTCCCGCCCGCGGTCGTGTTGTCGATCCAGTCCACGTAGCCCGGGAACGGTAGGCCCTCGACCTTGAAGGCGAAGCGCTCCTGGACGGCGAGCGCGAGCTCAAAGCCGTCGGCGCGCTTCCGGTGGTAGGGCTCGACCATGGCGAGGCCGTCGGCCTTCGTTACATCTCGCGACTCGCGTAGATTACCTTTGGTGCACGTTCCGGACTCGAGAGCCCCGGATGTCGGAGCTCACCGCAGCGACTCGGGCATGCCCTCACCCCCTGCACCTTCTGGAAGGAGCTCCCAGCACCGTGCCACTTCCGACCTTTCGGTCCGTCGCCGCTCGCATGGATGGAGTCCGCTCTCCGGTCAGACTCCGGGGCATATCGCCCGACGCCGTCGAGAGGCTGCTCGATCCTGACGACCTGTTCTGGCTCGGCTATCGGTCCGGGCCCAATGGACCTTCCCTGGACGAGCTCTGCCCGACGGTGGCCGCGGGCGATCACCGGGTCGCCGTGGACAACACGCGCGGGTACATGGACGGCCGGGACAAGGGTCTCTGGCAGGTGCATCGACACCTCAAGGATCACGAAGCCGTCTCGCTCCGAAGCCTCCTCGCTCGCCACGACCGATCGGAGCGCAGCCGCGCCCATCACGTGCTGTGGTACAACACCTACCTGCTGCGGCCGTTCTGGGTGGGGGTTCCCGGCTCCGGCCGCATGTTCCAGATCGAGGCGACCCCCGACTCCGACCACCGCAGGACCCAGATCGGCGCCGCCATCGAGGAGGTCGGATACAGCATCGCCGGGCTGTGCGAGGTGTGGAACGACGACGATCGAGGAGCCCTGCTGCGGGAGATACCGCATCGCGAGTCGAAGACGGGCGTCCGAACACCCACCGTGGGGAGCGGCCCCCTGGGGGTCGAGAGCCTGAAGGGCAGCGGGCTGGTCACGCTCACCCGGGGACCGGACGACGCACGGCCGCACATCATGCGCGACGAGCACACGACGTTCAGCGATCAGGGAGAACCGTTCAGGGACACTGACGCCTACTCGCGCAAAGGCGTGCTCCTGACCGAGATCGACCTCGGCCCGGGTCACCTCGACCTGTACACGACGCACCTCATCAGCGGGGGAGGCGTTCCCGAGACGATCCGGGCGTCGATGTCCGGATTCCCGCTCCGACCGCTGAGAGAGATCCGGGCCCGGCAGATCCGCGAGCTCGCGGAGTTCATCGCCCGCACGCACAAGCCCGAGAACCCCGCTCTGGTGCTCGGCGACTTCAACGTCCATGCGAAGCCCGGCGATGCGGCCACGGAGTACCAGGGCCTCCTGAAGGCAATGTACGCTCTCGGGCTGCAGGACGCGTGGCTCGGTCGCGGAAGTCCGTGGGGCGACTCCTACGAGCCCGCGTCCGCGTGCGAGCGCGACGCGACGAGCGGGCCGGCCGGGCTATGCGTGGACTACCCCGAGGACCGGGGCCCGGCGGAGGAGTCGAACCGCTTCGACTACGTCTTTCTGGAGTTCCCGAGCCCCCACCACGCGTTCCAATTGGATATCGGTCGGATTCGGCGTGCATCGTTCTGGCGCGGCGGCGACGAACCGCCGCCCTACCTCTCGGATCACCTCGGGCTCGACTTCACCCTGGTCGCCAGCCCTCGGTAGCCGGGCGCCGCCACGTGTCGGCGTTCATCTCGAAAGGCTGAACTGGTCTGTGAAGTTGTTGTCGAACACGCCCAGGGCGTTGAACCGGCGGTACGCCGCCAGCCACTTGTCCAGGCGTGGGAAGGCCGCCTCGAGGTCGCTCCGGTTCATCTCGGTGTACTTGCCCAGGTGCGGCCGGACGGGGATCCGACCCTCGTCGATGAGCGCTCGCTCCATCGCCGCCAGCTCGCGCTTGGCGAGGACCATCCGCCGCTCGACTTCCGCCTCCCGGCCCGCTTCGATGAGGATCGGAACCTCGATCATCGCGGTGAAGCGGCCCTGCGAGGCGTCCAGGTAGTGCGCGGAGGGACCCGTGAACCGGATGCCCATCGGCGTGGCGAACAGGGAGTCGCTCTGGCCGATGAACTCGAGCACCCTCCCGACGGTCTCAGCCGTCGAATTCACGGGCACCGCGAACTCGGTGGAGATGGCCCGATCGGGCGGCTCGGGAGCTTCGTCGGGGCCCGTGGTGTTCCTGAGTCTTCGGAGCGCGATGTAGCTGGCGGACGCGGTGCGCCTCTTCACGAACGGCGGGCGGTTCGCTTCGGGCTCGAAATAGTAGTTCTTGAGCTTGTTGCCGATGCCGGGTCGATGCGAGTCGGGAGCCGGATGGCCGCCGATGATGGCCCGGACGATGTCTCGCACCGTCGTCCGCCTTCTCTCGGGTGGCCAGTCGGGCCGCCACGAGTCGGGCTTGGACTCGGCGCCCGTCTCTGCGTGCCGCTTGATGAGGCACGTGACGTTGTCGACGGGCGGATCGGCCTGCCGCTCCGCAATGTTGACCAGCACCCCCACGTGCCGGTGGTCAAGCAGGAACTCCGGCACGTCCACGTCTCCCTCGATGCGCATCTTCGGACCAGCGAGCCGGCGCTCGAGTCCCTCCAGATCGGTGAGCTCGCTGCTCTCCTCAAGCCAGTACTCGTCGCGGACCTCAAGAGTGTAGGCGACCGCGATCCCCATGCATCCGTAGCCCACCACGACGGAGCGGAACAGATCGGTGTCCTGCAGCAGGACCATCCCGTGCCGCCCGAAGTCCCGCTCGAACCGGACGGGATCGGTGATCCCGTGCTCGGGCTCCAGCCGCAGCGGCTGGACCACGTGTCTGCCCGTGTCGGTCGCGAGGAGGGTCACGAGTTCGACGGAGCGGACGAAGTCGGCCATGGTGGCCAGCAGGAGACCCGTCCCGTGCGTGCCGGTGTTCACCGCTCCGGCGACCGTCTGCCCGTCGAAGGAACCCATGTTCATCAGGGCGCGGCGGGCATCGGGCAGGATGCTCCGGTTCAGCTTCTTGATGGTGGTGCCCGCCCGCACGCGGATCAGGTGCTCAGCGTCCACGCCCGGACGGATCCAACCCTCGTGAGCGAGTTTCCCCTGGAGCGCCGAGAGATCCACCCGGATGTCCCGGACGTCCGCTCCCGGGCAGGCCGCGTTGGAGTGGGAATGCCCGGAGCCCACAGCCCGGATCCGGACGCCGCGTCGCACCGCCTCCTGTAGGGCGCCGATCACCTGGGCGCGTTGCGTCGGACGGACCGTGAAGGTAGAGACGGCATGGTCCCCCAGCCAGTTCGCCCACGCACTGACCGAGAGCTCGGGCGGATCCTCCGGAAGCGCCGCGAACTGCTCTCGAAGACCGACGGGGCGCGCTGCCTCCCCGTGCCGGCGTGCCAGGTCGTCCAGGCCCGCCGCTTCGTCGTCCTCGCCGCGGGCCCGGATCAGCGTTCGGAACGAGAGGGGCATGCCAGTGCTCCGGCTGGAGTGGAGGCGTAATCCAAACTAGTCCGGACACTCGAGGGGCACCACGGTCGACTCGCCGGCCCCGGTGTCCACGACTCCCTCCGTGCGGAGGTCGGAGTTATAGTTATGGAGGCTCTTATTTTCCGACAGCCTCATCCCAGGACCCCGGGGGATCCCATGGCGACCGACATCGTGCTGACGCAAGACGAGGTGCAGCTCATCGGCCAGGTCTCGGGCCGGTCCAAGGAGGACGCCGAGGACACGTTCAAGCTCGATACCGTCCACGGGAACCTCCGCCTCGGAAGGGGACAGCAGGATGGCGACGTGTTCCTGGACGACGGAGAGGGCAAGAGGCGCGTGCACCTGTCGGCAGGTGAGCAGAGCCGGGACGCCAGCGTCCGTGTTCTGGTGGACGGCAGTCTCGGCAACGTGACCTTGGGCGGGGACGACGCCGACGGCGACCTCGTGATGCTCGACGGTCACGGCACGGCGACCGTCCATATCACGGCGGGCGGCGGTCCCATCCAGAGCACAGCCCGGGTCCTCCTGGACGCGGAACACGGGGTCTTCGTTCTGCGGAATCACGAAAACGACGTGATCCTGGATGTCCGCGGCAACGCGCTCAAAGTGACCACGACCGGCGGCATGGTCGTACAGGCCGGGCACACATCGACCTTCCTCGGGCCCAACGGGGCCATGGTCGTTGGCGGTGGGAAGCGGGTGGAGATCACGCCCGGAGACGTGAAGGTCCACACGGGCGACAAAACCATCTCCCTGACCGACCTCGAGGAGCGAGTCGCGGCCCTCGAAGGCTGAGGGGCTCGGCCACCTTCCCCAGATCCCGACGCTCGCCTCACTTCTCGAAGGAGACCGTCCGTGCGAATCGTGGCCATTGGGGACTCCGTCGTGTGGGGACAGGGGCTCCTCCACGAAGACAAGTTCGTCCGCATCGTAGCCGATCAGCTGGGCGGGGACCTCGAGGTTCCCGGGGACTTCCTGGCCCATTCCGGCGCGGTGATCGGACCGGCGGACCCCGACGGCTGCCAGGGGGTGGACGCCCGGATCACGGATTTCACGGCGCGCGGGGAGGTGCCCTGTGACGCACCGACCGTCGTCAAACAGCTGGCGGACGTCACGGACCCGGAGAGCGTGGACCTGCTCATCCTGGACGGAGGGGCCAACGACCTCGAGTCGGGCTTCTTCATGACCCTCGTGGACCCCCTCAAGACGCTCCCCGGGTTGGAGCGAAAGATGGGGCGTGCCTTCCTCGGGGTGCCGGCTCTCATCGCCAAGGCCCGAGCTCGATGCCCGAACGCCGTGATCGTCTACACGGGCTACTACGCCGGGGTCTCCCGGGAGACCGACACGCGCGCCATCGACAAGCTAGCTTTTCTCCAGTTCATGTCCAACAACGCGGTCACGGCGCTCGCCCTCGTCGCCGCACGGAACTCGATCGTCATCAACAACCTGTTCTTCGGACACGACCAGCTCCGCCGGATCCGCAGGGCCGTGTCCGAAGCCATGTCGGACCCGGAGGTTCGGGGACCCGGCATCCTTTTCGCCCACCCCAGGTTCGCGTCCACGAACGCCCTTGGCGCCCGCGGAGGCGACGGGTGGGTCCAGCTGGTGCTGGGGACGTACATCGACGACGCCCAGTTCGACGTCCGCAAGGTAGCCTGCAGGATCCAATACGGTCCCGATGCGGATGCCCTCCTCGCGCAACTCGATAACGCGGCGCGGGACGGCCCGCCTCGTGCGGTCGGCCCCGAGCTCCTGGCCCTGCGGGAGGAGCTGCTGGGCGAGCCGTTCGAGCGATTCACCTGCCAGATCGCGGGGAACTTCCATCCCACGGTGGAGGGGGCTCGGAAGGGCTACGCCAGGGCGGTCCTCGATGCGTTCCATTCGAATCAAACGATCTCGGTCGGCGACCTGGCGCACGAGCTCGCACCGACCACCGGTTCGGTGCGACGAGGCCTGCGCCGGTACGGCCTCGATGGACTCGCCGATCAACAGGGCAACGTGAGCCTCCGAGACGTGAACCAGCACCTGGTGGCCGACGTGCTCATGGTGGCGGTCCAGACCGGTCACCGGGATGGTCCGTTCGGAGGCGGCGAAGGAACGGACCACGAGATCCACCTGGACCTGGGGCGCCGCTCCTGGCACCTGACGAGGGCGGCCGGGCGTAGTCGGCATCGACATCCCGTCAACGAGTTCCAGGCGAGCGAGGAGCCTCACCTGTTCACGGTGGATCCGTCATACGCTCCGGACGATGGAGCTGGGGAGGGCGAGCCCCTGAGGCTCTCGGACATCACCCGGGTCCGGATCCGAAAAGTGGTGGATCAGCCCGCCGTGTCACCCGACCTCTTCCTGGGCAACGTCATGCTCACTCTGAACGAGCGCGTCGTCATCTACGACGCCAGCGGAGGCTCGGGCTCCGCCGACGCCATCGACAAGGCGCTGACGCATGACGATCCCACGTGGACCTCGGGCGAGCAGGATACTCCCTTGTATCCGCTTCCCGAGTAGCCGACCGATATAGCCGGGAGGCGAGATGGCCAAGCAAACAGCCAGGGTGGGCGGCGTGCGGGTCGTGTTCCGGACCTTCGACCTGAACCTGGGCGTCTTCCGGCGCATGGGGTGTAGCGTTCACCTCAAGGGGGGGCGCCGGACGACCGGCGACATCCACCTTGTGAACACGTACTACGCATCGGTGGACGGGGTCACCCTGGACGTGGCGACGGTCGAGAAGGAGCGCCGGGGCGTGAAGCACTGTTCCCTCGCCGACTTCTGGGTCGGTCTCTCGGCCACGGTCGACACGGGAGGTGACGTGTCTCCCGGCTCCGCTCCACAGGCGTCCGTGGACGGAGTCAGGACCGCCGCCATGGTCGTCGTGAACGGTGAGAGCCACAGGTTCACGGGAGAGACCTGACCGGAATCCGGGCGTCCCTTACGGCTCCGGGCACCCTCACGGATGACCCCGGCAACCCGCACCTCCCTGACCGGGCAGCCGATCCATCCCCGGCGGCGCGGCTCGCGATCACGACCACCATGCAGGAGGCGCCGTGACGTCCACGCTAGCGGAGGCGCTCCACGACATCGGCCTCGCGCCGCCCTTCAGCTGGCGCAGGACCATCACCGGCCCGCGCCCCCGCCGTCTGAGTGAGCTCATCGCCGCATGCCGCCCGCCGCGCATGGCCGATTGGACCAATCCCACCAGGTCTCGGGTCGAGAACCAGGACTACACCGAGGAAGCCAACGGTATGGTCACGGACGGATCGGCCTGGTATGTCACGAGCAACGCTGATGATCGGCGAGAGGGACTGTACAAGCTGAGTTCTGGGTTTCGACGTGCTCGGCAGGCTCGCCGCGCCGCTCGATCCGGACGATACCCATTCGGGTTCCCTGTGTGTCCGCGACGGGCTGCTCTACGTGCCCTGCCAGCGACGCTACGGCATCTGGGTCGTCTCTTCGGATCTCCAGTCCAGCACCTTCCTAGCCATCGACCAGCTCCCCGACGGTGACCTGTTCGCGTGGTGCGACATCCACCCCGCCAACGGGCTGATCTACACCTGCAATTTTTCCAACCCCACGCAAATGCGGGCCTACGAGATCGCCAGCACGCAGGCGGTCTACCGCCCGGAGCAAGATATCCCGATCCTCCAGCCCGGAGACGGAAAACGCACCGACCAGGTACAGTCGGCGTGCTTCACTTCGCATCACAGGTGGTTCGCCGTCTGCGACGTCGATGGTGCCGAGCGCATCCACTGTCACACGACCCTCACCGGACGGTTCCTGGATCGCCGTACCCTGCGCGCCAGCGCCGACGAGGACACCTGGCCTCATAGTCAACCTGAGGGCCGCTGGCCACGTAACGAGCTCGAGGGCATTCGGATTCACCCACTCCAGACCACCGACGGAACGCCCGTGGAAGTGCATGTCCTGGAGCTCAACAACGAAGTGGGCTCGCCGGACGACATCTACCTCTGGCACTTCTCCGCGCCGGACCCTTCCGCGCTGTGGGCGGCGCATTCTCAGGCCCACGGGATCATTTTCTCGAACCTGGCTCGACCCGTCGTCCGCTTGGGCCTGCTGGCGTAGGGGACCGGGACCGGCGGGCGATCGAGATTTCGACCCGCGCCTGGGCCAGGCCGAGGGCTCGGACGCGTGGCCCTTCCTCCTCGGCGACGTCGAGCGCACAGTGCGGCGCATGCCTCTCTGGAAGCTCCAGACCGTGGGGAGCCGGAAGCTCGCCTCCACAGTCGTCGGTCATGGCGGCACCGAACCACAAGTCGCTGGGCGGAGGGGAGCGATGGTTCGGAACCGCTTTCGCGGTCGAGACCCGCCGGGTCGCCGTACGGGCCGACGCGAGCACGGGACGTGGTGACCTAACGTGAGCTCGCGCCGATGCCGCTGCGGACGTTCGCCCCTGACGCCGGGGGAGGATCCGATCCGGAACCTGGGCACCCTGAGCCATAAGGTGGCGATCCTGGCGCAGACGCCGGTCCTCCTCATCTGAGCGGGTATGAGAAGTGCGGGGTGTGGAGAGCATCCACGGAGAGGAGGAAAGCGATGGTGAGGAACGGCTTTCGCAGTCGAGACCGGTCCAAAGCGCGGATCGGACTCCTGCTGGTGGCGGTCGCGGCGCTCGGGGCCTGCAGTTCGACCACCCAGATCGGAGACCTGCTGGCCGATCCGGGGCGATACGATGGGCGCAAGGTCCGGGTCGAGGGGGAGGTGGGCTCCTCGGTCGGGCTCCTGGGTCACGGGGCCTACCAGATCGACGACGGGACCGGCTCGCTCCCGGTGGTGAGCAAGCAGTTCGGCGTGCCGGCCCAGAGGACGCATGTCACGGTGGAGGGGATCTTCCACGCCCTGTTCACGCTGGGGTCGCGCAGCGTGGCGATCCTGGAGCAGACGCGCAGCGTCATCCCCTGACGACGCGACCGCTCTCCGGCCGGTCCCGCCGCCCGCTCGAGAGACTCGGGGCGTCTCGCGCGCCTTCCACTTCCGCCCGCGTGAGATACGTTTCCAGGTGGGTCCGGACGAGGCGGTGCAGGACCGTTCGTTCGGGGCGCCGGCGGCGGTACACGCCTGAACTCCCGGCCATGCCACAGGGCTCTCGGGCCTCTGCCTGAACCTCCCCCCCGTGCGCGGCCGCGATCCACCCTGGTCCGGTCTATGCCGTCGAGGATGGCTGGAGGGCGCTGGCCCGCTGTCTGCCCCGGCATTCCGAAGGGAGCTCCGTCGCCACCAGCGCGGCCGGCCGGCGCCGCCAGTCGTTGCGGTGCAAGCGGAGGGGGTGGGATTCGAACCCACATGGGGCTTTCGCCCCGCCGGTTTTCAAGACCGGTGCATTGCCGTTCTGCCACCCCTCCGGCACGGCCAAGCTAACGCGGTTCGTCCGGGCTTCCCACCGGTCGGCGGTGCGGGAACGTGACATCCGCCCGACACCATGCGCTGCGCCCGGCCAACACGGCCGACCTTTTGTTGAAACTATTAGATGCTAGAAATTATATAACGAATTATATTAGAACCACTTACAGATGTCGCACAGCTGGCATTCTCCATGCATCTCTGTCCGTTTCGACATGACAACCGACAGGACGTTCTCCAGCCTCCCCTGGACGGGCCGTCTCCGCGCTTCGGTCGCAGGGACGGCCTCCGGGCAGCAGACGCGCGGAGGGCGTCCTCCGAGGTCGTCCGCGCGTCCCCCCTCCGCTTCTCCCCGCTCCGTGCACCAGCCGCATGACGCCTCCATTCCCCGTTCCGCGTCCGTCGCAGGAGCGACACGAAGGGCGCGCCGATCCCGCGCGGGCCGGCGCGCGATCTCCCCAGAAAGGACAGCTCGGACATGAACCCTCAGGCGCAGCATAGAGCGGACTCGGCCGCACCCTTCCCGTTCACCACCCGGCTAGCGCAGATGGTCCGCCGGGTCGCACGACGGATCAGCCCCGACGGAAGACCGGACCGACGCCTGGACGCGCCCGAGTGGTGGGACCGGATCTACCGGAATCGGGGACCGTTCGCCGCCTCGGGGCACTACGGGGCACCGGAGGACCTCAACGCACAAGGCTTCTCCGACCGCTGGAGGACGCTGAGAGACGTGATCGAGGCGCACACCGCGCCGGGCCATCGTCTTCTCGAAGTGGGCTGTGGCAACGGGCGCATGACCCGCGAGCTACTCGCCATGGGGTTCGACGTGACCGCCTTCGACGTCTCGGACGAGGCCCTCCGCCTGGCCCGTAGCTACGTCGGTGCGACCGCGCCCTGCCGGTGGCTGCGGTCCTCGGCCACCACGTTCGACTCGGAGATCCGGTTCGATGCCGTGCTGTGTGCGGGCGTGCTATGCGCTGTCGTCGACGACGACGAGCACGCGCGCGCCGTGGCCAATCTCGTCCGCCACGTTGCCCCGGGGGGTCGCTTCATCCTCGAGGAGATCATGATTCCCCTGGTCGATGTGGCCGACCATCCTTACCAGCCGGGCTCCCGCATCCGGCTGCGGACCCAGGAAGCCTACGAAGCCCTGCTGGAGGAGGCCGGCTACCGTGCTCTCGACGTCGTCTACCACGTGAATCCGGTTTTCCACCAGACCTGGACCCTCATGGTGTTCGCGCGAGACGGAGTCGAGCTCGTCGACTAGGGCGGCACGGACCCCGTGGCGCTCCGGGGCGCCACGACCTACCCTGCCCGACATGCCGCAGGAACCGTCCTCCCGTCCCTCGCTCCGCGAAACGCTCTCCGGGAACCCCCTCGGCCTGGGGATCACCTCCTTCTGGGCGGACGTGGCGGGAGAGATGATGTACCCGCTCCTTCCGGCGTTCCTCACGGTCGTGCTGGGCGCCAACGCGGCCTTCCTGGGCCTCGTGGAAGGCGTGGCGGAGAGCACGGCCAGCCTGCTCAAGCTGGGCGGCGGCTGGCTCTCGGACCGGCTGGGCGTCCGCAAGCCCCTGGCGGCGTGGGGCTACGGCATCGCGGCCGTAGCCCGGCCCCTCCTCGCCCTGGTGACGGCGCCCTGGCAGCTCCTCGTCGCCCGGGCCGCCGACCGTGCCGGCAAGGGGATCCGCGCCGCGCCGCGCGACGCTCTCCTCGCCGGGTCGGTGGACGCGGAGCGGAGGGGCGTGGCCTTCGGCTTCCAGCGGGCCATGGACAATGCGGGAGCCGTGGTGGGCCCTCTCGTGGCCGCCGGCCTCATGGCCCTGTGGGCCGGGGGCTACCGGCGCGTGTTCGCGCTCTCGGCGGTTCCGGGCGTGCTCTCGGTCCTGGCCGTCCTGCGCCTGACGCGGGAGGTCGGGCCAGGCGGGGCCGCGGCGGGCCTCGGACCCGAGGCGGTCGGCGGCGCGGAGCCCGAAGGTCCCGCCCTGCCCTCCCGCCCGCGCCTGTCGCTCACCGCGTTCGGCGAACCCTTCCGGGGCTACCTGGGCGCCGTCTTCCTGTTCACCCTCGGCAACTCCTCGGATGCCTTCCTCCTGCTGCGGGCGGGACAGCTCGGCGTGGCCACCGCCGCCATCCCCCTCCTGTGGGCCGCGTTCAACCTCTCGAAGACCGTGTGGAACCTGCCCGGAGGCGCACTGTCGGACCGGCTCGGACCCCGGCGTTCGATCCTGCTCGGCTGGGGCCTGTACGCGCTCGTGTACGCGGGCTTCGCGCTCGCCGGCCATACGTGGCACGCCTGGGCGCTGTTTCTCGTGTACGGGCTGTTCTACGGGCTCACGGAGGCGCCGGAGCGGGCCTACGTGGCCCAGATGGCACCCGAGGAGCTCCGCAGCATGGCCTACGGCACCTTCCACTTCGCGGTCGGGCTCGCCGCCCTGCCCGCCAGCCTCCTGTTCGGGGCCGTGTGGGAGATGGTGAGCCCCTCCGCGGCGTTCCTGGTGGGGGCGGGGCTCGGGGTGGCCGCGGCGATCCTCCTGACCCTGCTCACGCCGTCGCGGCCGGCACCCGCCTAGCGCCGCGGCGCGGGGCGGGTGCCGGAACCCCGGACCGGGGCGCGCCGGGAGGGAGGCCGACGGCTCCCGGAAACGGCGGCCCTACCGCCCCGGAGAGTCTCCGATCCGCGACCAGCGCACGGACGTGACGACCGGGAGGGGCCGGGGCGAGGAGGTGTCGTAGGACCAGTACAGGAAGGCCAGCTTCCCCTCGAACCGCGAGCGATCCAGGAAGCCCCAGAAGCGCGAGTCGAGGCTGTGCTCGCGGTTGTCCCCCATGACGAAGTACTGGTGCGGCGGCACCACGATCGGTCCCCAGTTCTCCAGCGTGGGGCGGTAGGTCTTCCGGTCCACGCCGGGAGCCAGGAACCGATACTGCCACACCATCCACGGGTGGGTCTGGTCGGCCACCGTCGAGTCGCGCACCACGTACGGCTCGACCTGCGGCTTGCCGTCTCGGATGAGGGTGCCGTCGCGCATGGCCAGCGTGTCGCCCGGCACCCCGATGACGCGCTTGACCACGTCCACGTCCGGCTCCCAGGCGGGCCGGAAGATGGCGATCTCGCCCCGCCGCGGGTCCTGGTAGCCCGGCAGCCGGGCGTGCGTCCCGGGAATGGGCGCCCCGTAGGCGACCTTGTTCACCATGAGGACGTCGCCCACCAGGAGCGTGTTCTCCATGGAGCCCGAGGAGATGTAGAAGCTCTGCAGGAGGAAGGTCCGGACGACCAGGAACAGCACGATCGCGAACAGGATCGTCTTCGTCCACTCCCACAGGGCGCTGGTGCGCGCGGGCGGAGCGCCGGCCGCCGGGCCACCCTTCGGCGACCTGTCGCCGGCCCCGGGCGAGGCCGCGCCTCCCCGGGACGATCCCTTCCGGCCGGATCCGCCCTCCGGTCCGCTCGACTTCGACTTTCGCTTCCTGGCCATCGGCCCCCGTCGGAATGGATGGTCGGACGCCTCCGAGGATAGGGGTACGGCGCCCGCGGGGCCACACCGGCATCCCGGCCTCCCGGGGTTTCGCGGCCGCCTCGGGCGCCGCTAGCTTTCGGCGGCCGTCACGGCGGCCTCGGTGAGAGCCCCCGGCGTCCACCGACGCGCTTCCCTGGGAACCCGTACCCGGAGTGAGCCCATGCACGGCCCCGCCTCCGAAAGCGTCTCCCGCTCGACCTTCGCGGCCCCCCTCGCCGTCCTGGTCGTCTCCGCGTGCCTCGCCGGCGCCTCGACGGTCGCGCGCGCCCAGGACGCGAGCGCCGCGCCGAACAGCGAGCGTCTCACCCTCGACAAGTACATGGACATGGAGGGCGTGCGGGACCCGAGGCTGTCCCCCTCCGGCCGCGAGATCGCGTACGTGCGGAGCTGGATCGACCCGATGGCCGACAGCCACAAGTCGGCCGTGTGGATCATGAACGCCGACGGCTCCCGGAATCGCTACCTCGTGGAGGGCGGCTCGCCCCGCTGGTCGCCCTCGGGCGACCGGCTGGCCTTCCTGGCTTGCGGCACCGCCGGTGGGGACCGCAGCGCCCTCGAAGACTGCGAGGAGGGCTCCCACCGCCAGATCTACGTGCGCATCATGGCGGGAATGGGCGCAGGCTCGGTGACGCAGGTGACCCGGCTCACCCACAGCGCCTCGGACGTCGCCTGGTCGCCGGACGGCGCGACGCTCGCCTTCCGCTCCTTCGTGCCCTCGCGCGACAAGTGGACGATCGACCTGCCACACCGTCCCGAGGGCGCGAAGTGGACGCCCGACCCGCGGGTGGTGGACCGCCTGGACTACCGCGCCGACCGCCGCGGCTTCCTCCCGAAGGGCTTCCGGCACCTGTTCACGGTCCCGTCCACGGGTGGCACGCCCCGGCAGGTCACCGACGGCGAATGGGATGACGGGGCGCCCGCCTGGAGCCCCGACGGGAAGACCCTCTACTTCGACGGGCTCCGGCTTCCCGACGCGGACTACCATCTGCGGGAGTCCGAGATCTACGCGGTCGACGCGGCCTCGAAGCGGGTCCGGCAGCTCACCCACCGGCACGGACCCGACCACTCCCCGGTGGTGTCCCCGGACGGCCGTCACATCGCCTACGTGGGGATCGACTCCTCCCACTGGACCTACTCGGTGCAGAAGCTCTACGTCATGGGAGCCGACGGGTCCGCGGCCCACGCGGTCGAGGGCGACCTGGACCGGAGCCCCTCCGACGTCACCTGGGCGCCCGGCTCGGACGGCGTGTACTTCACGGTCGCCGACCACGGCGTGCACGACGTGGTCTTCGCCGACCTCCAGGGCCGCGTGCGGCGCGTGACCCACGGCGAGCACGTCCTGTCGCTGTCCGACATCGGGAAGGACGGCACGGCCGTCGGGGTGATGTCGACGCCCCACCGGCCGGGCGACATCGTCTCCTTCGCCCTCGACCACCCCGATCCGCGGTGGCTCACGGCGGTGAACCAGGACGTGCTGGGCGACGTCGAGCTCGGGGAGGTGGAGGAGATCGAGTTCAGGTCGAAGGACGGCCTCCCGATCCAGGGATGGATCGTCAAGCCACCCGATTTCGACCCGGGGAAGAAGTACCCGCTCATCCTCCACATCCACGGCGGGCCGTGGGCCATGTACGGTGTGGGGTTCAACTTCTCCTTCCAGGACTTCGCGGCCAACGACTACGTGGTCCTGTACGTCAACCCGCGCGGCTCCACCGGTTACGGCTCGGACTTCGTGCATGGCATCGAGCACGCCTACCCGGGCCAGGACTTCGACGACCTCGTGGCGGGCGTCGACGCGGTGCTGAAGCGCGGCTACGTGAACCCGAAGGACCTGTACGTGACCGGCTGCAGCGGCGGAGGGGCGCTTTCGGCCTGGACGGTGGGCCACACGGACCGGTTCGCGGCCGCCGTCGTCCGCTGCCCTGTGATCGACTGGCTCTCCTTCGTGGGGACGACGGACGGGCCCTACTGGTACCACAACTTCGCCCATTTTCCCTGGGAGGACCCGTCCGAGCACCTGCGGCGCTCGCCCCTCACGTACGTGGGGAACGTGACCACGCCCACGCTGCTCATGACCGGCGTGCTGGACATGCGCACGCCGATCTCGCAGACGGAGGAGTTCTACGACGCGCTCAAGATCCGGAAGGTGCCCACCAAGATGATCCGCATGAACAAGGAGTACCACGGCACCGGGTCGCAGCCGTCCAACTTCCTGCGCACGCAGCTCTACATCATGAAGTGGTTCGGAGAGTACATGACCGACGACGTCGCCGCGGGCCGCAAGGACGGCCACCTGGCCGGGGGAGCGTAGGCCCCGCCGCGCGGAACCCCGGGGGGCGCGGCGGCCTCAGCCGAACAGCGCCGCGCCCCCCACCACCAGGACCACCACCCCGACCGAGATCTTGAGCGCCGCCGAAGCGGCCCGCCCGAGGACGGCCCCCCAGCCCACCCGGGCCGCGGTCGGCGCATGCCGCGTCTCCCACAGGGCCGCGGCCGCCGCTCCGACGAACGTGCCGAGCACGCCCGCCACCAGGGTGCCCACCACCGGGATCGGCGAGCCGACCGCCGCCCCCACGAATCCGCCCAGGATCGCGCCCCAGAACGCCCACCCCGAGCCCCCGTAGCGCGCCGAGATCCGCTTCACCAGGGCCCACTCGGCCGCCTCCGCCGCCGCCACCAGGCCGACCAGGAGGGCGAGCGTGACCCACCCGACCCGACCCGCCACCGTGCCGGCGATCGGCACCAGGAGCATGAGCCACGTGCCCGGGAGTCCCAGCGGGACGAGGAGGAGGCACAGGGCCATGAAGGCGACGCCGAGCACCAGCAGGATGGTGGTCATGGAACGGTGCGCGGGCGCACTCCGTTGAAGGGAGGAGCGGGCTCCGGTCCGGCTTGCGGCCGCCGGGAGCACGCTCCTATGGTGGCGGAGGCCGGACGGTCGCGCCAGTCCAGGGAGGTATCGCCGTGCACGAGCGCCTCGCATCCCGCACGGGCCTCGTCGGCTTCACGGGGCTCATCGCCGCCGCCCTCGTCGCCGCGTCCGGCGCCCTCCGCCCGGCCGCGGCCCAGGAGCCGGGCACCCTGGTGGGTCGCGTCGTCACCTCCCCCGACCGCGCGCCCGTCGCGGGGGCCCGTGTGGCCATCGTCGGCGCGCGGGACACGGCCGTCACCGACGAGGACGGCCTGTTTCGATTCCGGGGCCTCTCCGCCGCGCCCCTCGTACTCCGCATCGAGTACCTGGGCATGCGGTCCCGAGACGTCCCCGTGGATCTCGATCCCCGGGGTCCGTCGTCCCTGGAGGTCGCCGTGCGGATGTCGGTGATCCCCGTGGCCGAGCTCTTCGTCGCGGTGGACCAGAGCCTGCCGGTGAGCAAGCTGTACGACTTCTACCGGCGCATGGCCCACGGGCACGGCTACTTCTTCACGCGCGCGGACGTCCTGCGCAGGCACCCGGCCCGCGTCACGGACCTGCTGCAGCGGGTCCCGGGCATCGACGTGGGCCCGCACCGGCTGGGGCGCATCTCGGTGACCATGGGGCGCCGGAAGGGCTGCGTGCCCGAGTACTACGTGGATGGGGCCCGGGCGCCCTACTTCGATCTGGACGACCTCCAGCCCGCCGACCTGGCCGGCCTCGAGGTCTACCGGGGGAACTCAGAGGTCCCACTCGAGTTCAAAGCGTTCGAACAATGCGGAGCGATTATCGTCTGGACGCGGGATCCGGGGGCCGGACGCTGACCCACGGAGCCCCATGCGCCGGGCGCCCGTGACCGCGCCCCGAACGCACCGGGAGGACGACGAGACCGTGCCCCGAACGACCCATGCGCGACCCTGCCGCCGGAGCCCCACGGCTACCACCCTCCCGGCGATCCTCCTCCTGCTCCTGGCCTCGGCTCTCCCGCTGGGCGCCCAGGACCGGCAGGAGAAGAGCGAGCTTCCCGTCGACACGACCGCCACCCTGACGGGCACGGTCGTCTCGGCCATGACGGGCGGTCGCCTGGCCAACGCGCGGGTCGTCTTGATCGAGTCCGGCTTCGGTGCCTTCACGGACAGCACCGGGGCGTTCCGCATTCCCAGGGTCCCGTCCGGGCTGGACACGGTGGAGGTCTCGCTGCTGGGGTACGCCAGCGCCAAGGCCCCGCTCCTCCTGCAGAAGGGGGCCACCACCACGGCCACCTTCTCGCTGAGCCAGACCGTGCTCAGGGTCGAAGAGCTCCACGTCGAGGTGAAGCGGGCCGCCGGCATGGGCAAGCTGGCGCAGTTCGACGAGCACCGCCTCCACGGTCTGGGGTTCTACATCACCCCGCAGATGATCGAGAAGCGCCACGCTCAGCACCCCAGCGACCTGCTGCGCATGGTCCCCGGTCTCGAGGTCGGTCCCTACAACCTGGGCCACGCCAACGTCCGGGTGGTCCGGGCCACGCTCAACTGCAATCCGCCGATCTACGTGGATGGCATCCTGAGCCCCAGCCTGTCGATCGACGACCTGAACCGTGACGACATCATGGCCATCGAGGTCTACCGCGGGCCGTCCGAGACGCCGGCGGAGTACGAACAGGGGCGGAACAACTGCGGGGCCGTGGTCGTGTGGACGCAGGCAGGGGGCACGCAGGATGGGCACTGAGGTGGCCGGACGGGACGGGCGCGCGGGGCGGGTCGCCGGGCTCGCGTTCCTTGCCTGCACGCTGCTCCTGCCGGCCGGCGCCACGGCCCAGCAGTCGGGCGCCGATACCGCCACCACGGCGGGCCCGGACACGGCCGGAACGGCCATCCCGGCCGGGGAGCGCACGTCGACCCTGGAGGGCCAGGTCGTCTCGGCCATGACGGGAGGCCCCCTGCCCAACGCGCTCGTGTCGCTCGGGGGAACCAGGCTCGGCGCCTACTCGGACAGCACCGGGCACTTCGTCATCCAGGACGCTCCGGCCGGTCTCCTGCCCGTGAAGGTCCGCCTGATCGGCTTCGCCAACCAGCAGGTCCAGGTGCGGCTCCAGCCGAGCGCCATCACGCACGTCACCCTGCTCCTCAGCCAGACCGTGCTGCGGGTGGAGGCGCTCCACGTGGAGGTCAAGGCGGCCCCCACCGAGACCAAGGAGCTCAAGGGGTTCTACGCGCGCATGCACCGCACGGCCGGCTTCTTCATCACGCCGCAGATGGTCAAGAAGCTGGCCCCAGAGCACCCGAGCGACCTGCTGCGGGTCGTGCCGGGCGTGCAGGTCGGGCCGTGGCAGCTGGGCGAGGGCGCGCCGGTCTACTTCACCCGCAGCCGCATGGACTGCAACGCCTATCTGATCGTGGACGGCCTGCGCGAGCGTGGCATGACCATCGACGACCTCAACGAGGCCGACATCCTGGCCATCGAGGTCTACCACGGTCCCTCCGAGACGCCCCCCGCCTTCCGGTTCCAGGAGGGCTCGTGCGGCACGATCGTCGTATGGACCAGGAGCGGGGGCGCCCCGGCCGACACGACGGGAGATTGAGCGTCGGCCCGGCGCCGGCGCGCGCGGCGGCCGCCTAGGGCTCGATCTCGATCTCGACCTGCGCGGTCTCGCGGAGCTCGGGGTCCAGCGAGTGGTAGACGCTGCAGTACCTGTCCAGCGACAGCGCCACGGCCCGTTCCACCTTCGCCCGGTCCACGTCGCCCCGCACCCTGAAGCGCAGGCGCAGCCGGGTGTAGCGCCGCGGCGGCTCCTCCCTCCGCTCGCCCCCCATCTCCACCGTGAGCCCCTCCAGCGGCTGGCGGCCCTTGCGCAGGATGTCGACCACGTCGATGGCCGAGCAGGCACCGATGGCCTCGAGGAGCAGCTGCGTGGGCGAGGCTCCCGCCTGGCCGTCCCCGTCGATCGACGTCACCTTGCCGCCCCGCGTGACTCCCTCCAGCCGGAAGTCGTCCTGCCACGTCAGGCTCACGATCGCGTCCCGTCGGTCCATGCCGGCCTCTCTCCCGCTCGCCTCGATCGCCTCTCGCCCCGCCCACGTTGCGGAGCCTCCGCGAGGCAGGAATGTTGAGAGGGACGGACCCGGCCGCCACCGGGGCCCCTGCACGGGACCCGCCCCTGAAACCCGCCCTCGGATGGACTCGTAGGTTGGGGTGGAGGTGATGCTGACATGATCGACATGCTGATGATGGGCATAGCCGGCGCGGGCGTGGTGACGAGCTACCTCACCGTGCGCCGGTTCGTGCGGGACCGACTTCGCTACGTGGATGCGGTGCGCAAGCCGTCGGCGCCCTTCGTGGCCGGCGCGGTGGCCACCCTGGCGGCGGCGCCCGTGGCGTGGCTCCTCCCCGTGATCGGAGGCGGCTCGGCGCTGCTGTTCGGCGTGGCCGTAGGCGCCGGAGTCGTTTCGGGCCGCCGCGACATGAAGCGGCTGCCGCCCGGCTGACCCTCCGCCGGCGGCCCTTGCCGCCGCGAGGTGAGCCCCCGACCTTGCGCCGCTCTCGGGCGGTCCGGGTTCCGCGGCGCGGAGGACGAGGTTGGGGGGAGATGGACTCCAGGAGCGGGCGGAGGGCTGGCGCGTGCGTGCGGCCCTCGCCGTCGTGTACCTGGTGTGGGGCTCCACCTTCCTGGCCATCCGCTACGCCGTCCGCACCCTCCCTCCCCTGCTCATGGCCGGCGCGCGCTACTCCATCGCCGGCGGCATCCTGTACGGATTCCTCCGCCTGAAGGGCGCCCGTCCGCCGTCGCGGTCGCAGTGGCTCAGCGCCCTGGTGGTGGGAGCCCTCATGATCGGGCTCGGGAACGGTCTCCTCACCTGGTCGGAGCTCGTGGTCCCCTCTGGCACGGCCGCCCTCCTGGTCGCTGCCATGCCGTTGTGGATGGTGCTGCTGGACTGGCTCGTCTTCGGCGGGCGGAGGCCGCGCCTTCCGGTCGGCCTGGGCCTGGTGGCGGGATTCGCCGGAGTGGCCCTTCTCCTCGGTCCCTCGCGCGGCTCGGGCGGGGGGCACGCCGCCCTGCTCAGCGGCTTCGCGATCCTGGTCGGCACCCTCGGGTGGGCCTACGGGTCCCTGTGGTCGCGGGGCGCCGCCATGGCCGACCCGCCGCTCCTCGGAACGGCGTCGCACATGCTCGCCGGCGGCCTCCTCCTCGTGGCCGCGGGCCTCGCCCTGGGAGAGGGCGGTGACCTGTCCGTGCGCGCCGCCTCGACGCGGTCGCTTCTCAGCTTCGCCTATCTCATCGTGCTCGGGTCGCTGGTCACCTACACGACCTACATGTGGCTGCTACGCCACGCGCAGGCGTCGCTGGTCAGCACCTACGCCTACGTGAATCCCGTGGTGGCCGTGTTCCTGGGATGGCTGCTGGCCGGCGAGGCCGTCACGGCCCGCACCCTGGTGGCGGCGACCGTCATCGTCGGGGCCGTGGCCCTCATCGTCACCTTTCGGAGGGCCGGCCCCCGGCCGCCGGCGCGTTCGCTGACGAGGGCGGCCGGTACGTAGACGGCACCGGGCCGGGATCGGCTCGCCGGCTTCCGTCAGGCCCCGGGGAGTCCGCCGAACACGACGGGCAGGAGGAGCCAGGTCGCCAGCACCAGGAGCCCCAGGAAGAGGGCGTTGAGGAGGATCCCGGCCCGGGCCATCTGCGGCACCGTGAGGGCACCGCTACCGTAGACGATGGCGTTGGGCGGCGTGGCCACCGGCAGCATGAAGGCGCAGCTCGCCGCCACCGCGGCCGGGACGACCAGCGACATCGGCGCCAGCCCGACCCCGACGGCGACCGAGGCGAGCACCGGCAGGAAGGCCGCGGCCGTGGCCGTGTTGCTGGTGAGCTCGGTGAGCAGGATCACGATCGCCGCCGTCACGGCCACCAGGGCGAGAGGCGGCACCCCCGCCAGGGAGCGCGCCACGCCCCCGATCGCCTCGGTGAGGCCGGATGACTGGAACGCCGACGCCAGGCTGAGCCCGCCCCCGAACAGGAGCAGCACGCCCCACGGCAACCCGCGGGCATCCTCCCAGTCCAGGAGCGCCTCCCCCGACCCGCCCCCGGCCGGGAGGAGGAAGAGCAGCACGCCCCCGCCCACGCCGATGCCCGCGTCGGAGAGCCCCGCCACCAGCCGGCCGAGCAGCGGGCGCGTCACCCACAGGAGGGCGACGACCACGAACACGACGGCCACCCGCCGCTCGGGCCCGCGCAGCGGTCCGAGCGCGCTCCGCTGCCGCCGCAGGAGCTCCCGCCCACCCTCGATGGACTCGCTCCCCAGCCTCGTCACCAGGCGGGTGAGGACGAGGTAGGCGAGCGGCAGGCCGACCAGGACGAGCGGCACGCCGAACGCCATCCAGCGGGCGAAGCCGATGCGGACGCCGTACTCCTCGGACATGAAGGCGGCCAGGAAGGCGTTGGGAGGGGTGCCGATGAGGGTGCCCAGCCCGCCTATGCTGGCCGAGTAGGCGATCCCGAGCATGAGCGCCACGGCGAGGTCGCTCCGGCCCGATTCGTCCGGCTCGAGCAGCTCCAGGACCGACAGGCCGATCGGGAGCATGATCATGGCGGTCGCGGTGTTGCTCACCCACATGCTGAGGAGCGCGGTGGCCAGCATGAAGCCGCCCACCACCCCGCGCGGCGATGTCCCGGAGAAGCCCACCACCCGGAGCGCGATGCGTCGCGGGAGCCCCCACCTCTCCATCCCGCGCGCCAGCAGAAAGCCGCCCAGGAACAGGAACACGAGGTCGTTCGCGTAGGGAGCGGCCGCCGCGCCGATCTCGGCGATGCCGAGGGGCGGGAACAGCACGATCGGAAGGAGCGAGGTGACCGGAATCGGCAGGGCCTCCGTCACCCACCATGTGGCCATGAGCATGGCGCAGGCGGCCGTCCGCCACGCCGCCACCGTCATCCCGCCGGGCGGCTGGATCACGAGGCCGACCGCCAGGAACGCGAGGCCGAGGCCGAGGCCCACCCGACGCCTGACCGGCCCGGCCCGCCCGAAGCCGCCCCCCCGCGTGCCACCCGGCGCCATCCCCATGCAGCCTCCCGCGTGCTGGCGTCACGCCCGGACGGGATCCGCGTCCCGCCCCGCGCCCGCCAACCTACGGCCGCCTCCGCCGGCTGTCTCCCCACCCGCGTGCAGCCTCGAGGCGGGGCCGATAACATGAACGTCGGTTCCACGTCCCGACACCAGACGGATTTCGGCACCCGATGGAGGCGAGCATGCGCGAGCCGATCTACCTGACCCTCCTCCTGAGCGCCGCCGTGGCGGACACCACGGTGACGTACGGAACCGTGGACGGCCGGACGCGCACGCTGGCCTTCCTGGACGAGCACCTGAACAGCGGGGCCTGACCGCGTGGAGATCCGACCCCTCGCATCCTGGAGCGAGTACCGGGCCTGCGAGGCCGTGCAGCGCGAGGTGTGGGGGGAGGCGTTCACCGAGCTGGCCCCGGCCAGTCTCCTCAAGATCGCCCAGCACGTCGGTGGGGTGACCTCGGGGGCCTTCGACGAGACGGGGGCGCTGGTGGGATTCGTGTACGGGCTCACCGGCCTCGAGCACGGCCGGCCGGTGCACTGGTCCCACATGCTCGCCGTGCGCGGGACCCACCGCGGGCGGGGCCTGGGGAGGGCCCTGAAGCGACACCAGCGCGAGCGGCTCGTGGCGGCCGGCATCGAGATCTGCTACTGGACCTATGACCCTATCATGTCGTCGAATGCACACCTCAACCTGAACCATTTTCTAGCAAGAGTGGATCGCTACGTGGTGGACATGTACGGGGAGACCGGCAGCCACCTGCACGAGGGGCTGGGCACCGACCGGTTCGTGGTGGTGTGGCCTCTGGACGAAAGCGCGCCGGACCCGTTCGACGCCGCGGACCCGGAGCGCGCCCTGCGCGAGGCCGAGCTCGGGAGGCACGCGGCGGCGGCGCTGGCCAATCCCGGCGGCGCGGACGACGCCCCGCTCCCCGACGGCCCGGCGGTCCGGGTGGCGATTCCGGCCGACGTCCTCGCCGTGCGCCACCGGGACCCCGGGGCCGCCCGCCGGTGGCGCACCTCCACGCGCCGCGCCTTCCGTCACTACCTGGGGGCTGGCTACCGGGTGGCGGGCTACCTGCCCCCGGCCCCCGGCGACCCGGAGGGGCACTACGTCCTGCTCCGCGGTGAACGCCTGTGATCCCGCCCCTCCGTGCCGACCGCCTCGTGCTGCGCGAGCTGAGCATGCCCCTGCGACAGCCGTTCCGCATCTCCTCGGGCGAGATGTCCGATCGGCGCGTGTTCCTCCTCGAGCTTCGCCACCCGGACGGGGCGGTGGGATGGGGCGAGTGCGTGGCGGGCACGAGGCCCAACTACAGTCCCGAGACCACCGACACGGCGTGGCTGGCCATCACCCGCTGGCTGGCGCCCCGGGCGCTGGGACGGGAGTTCGCCGGTGCCCGGGACGTGGCTCCCGTCCTCGCCGAGGACATCCGGGGGCACCTGATGGCGAAGGCCGCCGTCGAGATGAGCTTCTGGGCCCTCGAGGCCGACCTCCGGGGCGAGCCGCTGGCGCGGCTCCTGGGCGGCACGCGCGACCGGGTCGCGGCGGGCATTTCGCTGGGCATCCAGGAGAGCCCCGCCGCCCTGGCCGAGAAGGTGTCCGCGGGCCGGGACGAGGGCTACCGGCGGATCAAGGTCAAGATCGAGCCGGAACGCGACGTGGCCTTCGTGGCCGCGGCCCGGGCCGCGGCCGGACCGGACCTGCCCCTCAGCGCCGACGCCAACGCGGCCTACGGACGCGGGGACGCCGAGCGGCTCGCGGAGCTCGACCCCTTCGGCCTGGTCTACCTGGAGCAGCCGCTCGAGGCGGACGACTTCCTGGGCCTGGCGCGGCTGCAGGCGAGGCTGCGGACGCCGCTGTGCCTGGACGAGTCGATCGAGTCCGCGGCCCGGGCCGCGGACATGCTGGAGCTGGACGCCGGGCGGGTCATCAACCTCAAGCCCGGCCGTGTGGGCGGCTTCGCCTCCTCGCTGGGCATCCACGAGCTGTGCCGCGAGCGCGGTGTCCCCCTGTGGTGCGGCGGCATGCTCGAGAGCGGCATCGGTCGGGCGCACAACGTGGCGCTCGCCTCCCTGCCCGGCTTCACGCTGCCGGGCGACCTGTCGGCCAGCGCCCGCTACTGGGAGCGCGACATCGTCCGGCCCGAGTGGACGCTCGAGGCCGACGGGACGCTGCGGGTCCCGCTCGAGGAACCGGGCATCGGTGTCGCGGTCGACCTGGACCGGATCGACGATCTCACGGTGCGAAGGGAGATCCTCGAGGCCTGAGGGATCATCGAGGCCTGGGGAGAGCCGGCCGCGGCCCCGACCCCGGGCCTCAGCCGGTTCGCTCGCGCACCCGGCGGACGACCTCCCGATAGCGCTCCCGGACCTCGCCGCCCTCCGGGGGGTGCCCGCCACGGGCCACGCGCCGCCCGCCCACGTAGACGTCCCCCAGGTCCGCGCGAGACGCCCCGGTGACCAGGGCATCCAGGACCGCCTCGCCCCCCTGGCCCAGCCAGGGCGCCGCGTCCTCGTCCAGCACGACGAGGTCGGCGAAGCGGCCCGGCTCCAGCAAGCCTACGGGCAGGCCGAGCGCCGCCGCGCCGCCGGCCGCGCACCGGCGCCACAGGGGACCGCCCAGCCCTTCGGCCCCGGCCAGCCGCGCCCGGGCCCCGGACGAGAGCCGCTGCCCGAACTCCAGCCAGCGCAACTCGCCGACCGCGTCGATGCGGACGTTTCCGTCCGAGCCCACCGCGATCCCGCCGCCGCTGGCGACGTGCTCCGCCGCGGGGAACAGGCCGTCCCCGAGCCACGCCTCGGTCAGGGGACACAGCGCCGTCGTGGCGCCCGCGGCGCGGATCCGGACGAGCTCGCCCGGCGTGGCGTGCGTGGCGTGCACCAGGGTCCAGCGCGCCCCGAGGGGCGCGTGCCGGTCCAGGAGGTCGATGGGCGTCGTGCCGTGCGCCGCCCGGCACGCCTCCACCTCGGCCGGCTGCTCGGACACGTGCACGTGGACCGGAAAGGCGTCGCCCAGCACCTCGCGCGCTCCCTCGAGCAGCGCCGGCAGGTGCCCCGGATCCACCGCGCGCAGCGAGTGGGGCGCCACCCCCAGGCTCCAGGCCGGTCCGGAGCGTCCGTCCCGCGCGGCCTCCTCCGATCTCCGCCGTGCCGAGAGGCCGGCGAGGAGCCGGAGGTAGCCCGGCAGTCCTCCCGCGGAGAAGGGTCGCTGCTCGGGGCGCAGGGGCTCGCCGAAGCCCCCGCGCTCGTACAGCACCGGGAGCAGGACCAGCCGGATGCCCGCGTCCCGGGCGGCGCCGAGGATGGCGTCCGCCATGTCCGCGGGACCCGCCCCGTCGGCGCCGTGGTGCAGGTAGTGGAACTCGGCCACGCTGGTGAACCCGGCGGCCAGCATCTCCCCGAACGCGAACCGGGCCACGGCCGCCACGTCTTCGGACGTGAGCGAATCCGCCAGCCCGTACATCGCCTCGCGCCAGCTCCAGAAGCTGTCCTCGCCCCGGCGCGCCTCGCCGCGGCCCGCCAGGGCCCGCTGGAAGGCGTGGCTGTGCGCGTTCGGCATGCCCGGCAGGGCCAGGTAACCGTCCCACGGGCCCGGGTCGGGCTCCACGGCCGCGATGCGACCCTCGTCGTCCACGACCAGGGCCCGGCCCTCCGCCAGGCCGCCCGGCTCGAGGAGATAGCGGAAGGAGATCCTCATGCGTCCGTCCGCCACGCCACCCGGCCTCCGATGACGGTGGCGACGCAGGCGTTGGGCCGGTGGTGGTAGAGCCACGTCTCGACATCCGGCGCGTCGAGGATGGCGAAGTCGGCGGCCTTTCCCTTCTCGAGCGATCCCGCCCGCTCCTCCTCTCCGCAGGCCCGCGCCGCGATCAGGGTGGCGCCCTTGAGCGCTTCCGCGGGCGTGAGCCCACCCTGGACGCAGGCCAGCGTCATGGCCAGCGGGAGATCGTAGCTCGGAGCCGAGCCGGGGTTGAAGTCGGTCGCCACGGCCACCGCGACGCCGTCCCGCACCATGCGGCGGGCCGGAGCGGGGGGGGCGCCCAGGTAGAGCGAGGCGAGCGGGAGCGCGACGCCCACCGTGGACGCGGCCGCCAGCGCCCGGATCCCGGCGGGCGAGACGTGCTCGAGGTGGTCGGCCGAGACCGCGTCGAGCTCGGCCGCGAGCTCGGCCCCGCCGCCGTCCCGCAGCTGGTCGACGTGGAGCCGGGGCGCCATGCCGTGCTTCCGGCCCGCCTCCAGGACCCGCCGCGCGTCGGCCGGCGTGAACGCCCCCTCCTCGACGAACACGTCGCAGAAACGGGCCAGCCCCTCCTCGGCGGCCGCGGGGACGATCTCCTCGCACACCAGCCACACGTAGCCTTCGCGGTCCCCGGCGTACTCCGGCGGCACCGCATGCGCGGCCAGCAGGGTGGGCACCAGCGCCTGCGGGACGCGCTCGGCGAGGCGGCGGTAGACCCGCAGGAGCTTGATCTCCTGGTGGAGGTCGAGCCCGTAGCCGCTCTTGGCCTCCACCGTGGTGACGCCCAGGGCCAGCATCCGCTCCAGGAAACCGGCGGCGCGCTCGACCAGCTCGTCCTCCGACGTCTCGCGCGTGGCGCGCACGGTGGCGAGGATGCCGCCGCCCGCCCGCGCGATGTCAGCGTAGGTCTCGCCCCGGGCACGCCGCACGAACTCGTCGGCGCGCCACCCGCCGAAGGCCAGGTGCGTGTGGCAGTCGACCAGGCCCGGAACCACGAGGCGGCCGGCGGCGTCCAGGTCGTCGTCGGACTTCCAGGCCGCCAGGCGCCGGGGCATCTTCGCCTGCGGCCCGGCCCAGGTGATGCGGCCGTCGTCGTCCCAGGCCAGCGCGGCCTCGGGGACCGCGTGGATCTCCCCCTGCCCCCCCTCGGCCGCGCAGGTGGCCAGGAGGCCGATGTTGCGGAGGGCGGGCACCTCAGCCGATCCCGGAGGCCGGGGGACCGTCCAGCATGGGGACGTCGACGCCCCGCTCGCGGGCCGTGTGGATGGCCTCCTCGTAGCCGGCGTCAGCGTGGCGCGCCACGCCCGAGCCCGGGTCGGCCGTGAGCACCCGCTCCAGCCGCCGGTCGGCCATCTCCGAGCCCTCGGCCACGCACACCATGCCCCCGTGGATCGAGTAGCCGATCCCGACGCCTCCGCCGTGGTGCAGGGACACCCAGCTGGCGCCGCACGCCGTGTTGAGGAGGGCGTTGAGCAGCGGCCAGTCGGCGATCGCGTCGGAGCCGTCCTTCATCCCCTCCGTCTCCCGGTTGGGCGAAGCCACCGAGCCCGTGTCCAGGTGGTCGCGGCCGATCACGATGGGGGCGTCCACCTTCCCCTTCCGGACCAGCCAGTTGAAGCGCAGCCCCATCTCGGCGCGCTCGCCGTACTCCAGCCAGCAGATCCGGGCCGGGAGCCCCTGGAAGTGCACCTGGTCCTGCGCCTTCCGGATCCAGCGCGCCAGGCTCTCCTTCTCCGGGAAGGTCTCGAGCACGGCCCGGTCGGTCTCGTCAGATGTCCTCGGGGTTCCCGGACAGCGCCGCCCACCGGAAGGGGCCGGCGCCGCGGCAGAACAGCGGGCGGATGAAGGCGGGCACGAAGCCGGGGATGTCGAACGCCTCGTCCAGGCCGCGGTTGTCGGCCACCTGTCCCCGGATGTTGTTGCCGTAGTCGAAGGTGATGGCGCCCTTCTTCTGCAGGGAGAGCATGGCCTCCACGTGGCGGACCATGGAGTCGAGGACGCGGGTCTCGTAGCCCTCCGGGTCGTCCTCGCGCATCCGCTCCGCCTCCTCCAGCGACACCCCGCTCGGGATGTAGCCGATGCGGAGGTCGTGGGCGGAGGTCTGGTCGGTGAGGAAGTCGGGGACCACGTCGCGGCGGTCGAGCTCGGGGATCACGTCGGCCGCGTTCCCCACGAGCCCCACGCTGAGCGCCTCGCCCTTCTCCTTCGCGTCGAGGACGAGCTCCAGCGCCTCGTCCAGGTCATGGGCCAGCCGGTCGCAGTAGCCCGTGTCCACGCGGCGCCGGATCCTGGCCTCGTCCACCTCGACGCCCAGCAAGGCGCCGCCGTTCATGGTGGCGGCCAGCGGCTGCGCGCCCCCCATGCCGCCCAACCCCGAGGTCACCACCAGGCGCCCCGACAGGTCGCCGCCGAAGTGCTGCCGGGCCGCCTCGGCGAAGGTCTCGTAGGTGCCCTGCAGGATGCCCTGCGTCCCGATGTAGATCCAGGAGCCGGCCGTCATCTGGCCGAACATGGTGAGGCCGAGGGCCTCCAGCCGCCGGAACTCGTCCCAGGTGGCCCAGCGCGGCACCAGGTGCGCGTTGGCGATGAGCACGCGCGGTGCCTCCTCGTGCGTGCGGAACACGCCCACCGGCTTCCCGCTCTGCACGAGCATCGTCTCGTCGTTCTCGAGGCGGCGCAGGGTGTCGACGATGGCGTGGTAGCAGTCCCAGTTCCGCGCCGCCTTCCCCGCCCCGCCGTAGACGATGAGCTCCTCGGGCTTCTCGGCCACCTCGGGATCGAGGTTGTTCATGAGCATCCGGAGAGCCGCCTCCTGGTGCCAGCCCTTGCAGGAGAGCTCGGTGCCGCGCGGGGCGCGGACCGTCTCGGGTGCGGCGGTGGTCGTCATCGGTGCCTCCAGCGGTTGGTCGGATCCCGGGGCGTGCCGCCCCGCCTCATCGTAGATCCCGCGGCCGTTACGGGCCAGCGGGCCCGATCTCGAGCCCGGCCTGGAGGGCGCGGCCCGCCACCGGCTGGCCGAGGACGGCCGCGGGCCGACCCGGCTGTCGCGCGGGGCGGGCCCGACCGTAGCTTCGGCCGCGCCCGAGACCGATCCACACTGCGGCGGCCGGAGGACGATGCGAACATGCGACGGCGGACCGCGGGAGACGCGGTGAAGGGCCGCTTCCCTCCCGGGATCCGTTACATGGCGGGAGCCGCCTTCGGGTTCAGCCTCATGAGCCTGTTCGTGAAGATCGCCGGACAGAGGCTGCCCACGGCCGAGGTGGTCCTGGCCCGCGGCGTCGTCATCGTGCTGGTGACGCGCATCCTGCTGTGGCGGGCGGGGATCGCCCCGTGGGGGACCAGGAAGGGGCTCCTCCTCCTGCGCGGCCTGTTCGGCTTCGCGGCGGTCGGCTGCTTCTACTACGCCATCGCCCACATCCCGCTGGCCGATGCCACGGTCATCCAGTACACGAACCCGGTGTGGACGGCGCTCCTCGCCGCCGCCGTGCTGGACGAGCATCTCCGCCCCGTGGAGGTCGTGGGCACGGCCGCCTGCCTGGCCGGCGTCCTGCTGGTGGCGCGCCCCTCCTTCCTGTTCGGGGCCGAGAGCGCCCACCTCGATCCCCTGGTGGCCGGCATCGCCCTCGCCGGCTCGATGCTGAGCGCGGCCGCCTACGTCACCGTCCGCAAGCTCGGGGAGAGCGAAGACGCCCTGGTGATCGTGTTCTACTTCGCCCTGGTCAGCACGGTCGGGTCCCTTCCCGTGGCCGCCACCGAGGCGGTGTGGCCCACGGGCGGGGAGTGGCTGGCGCTGCTCGGCGTGGGGGTGACGGCGCAGGCGGCCCAGCTCCTCATGACGCATGGCCTCAAGCGGGAGCGGGCCGGCCGCGCCATGGCGGTCGGCTACCTGCAGATCGTGTTCGCCGGCCTGTGGGGGGCCCTGTTCTTCGCCGAGATCCCGGGCCTGTGGAGCTACGCGGGCGCCGCCCTCGTGGTCGCCGGCACCTGGATGATCGGCCGGCGGGGGACCTCGGGGGCGGCCCCAGCCTAGAGCTCCGCGCCCCCCGTCTCCGAGGGCGGCCGACCGCCCGGCTCCAGCCCCATCCACGCTCCGTACAGCTCCGGCCGCCGGTCGCGCCAGAACAGGCGCCTCGCGTGCGAGCGCTCGCACGCCGCCCGGTCCACGTCGGCGATCACCAGGTCCTCCTCGCCACTCGCGCCCCTCGCCGTGACCCGCCCCTCGGGGTCGACCACGAAGGACTCCCCCGCGAAGGCCAGCTCGCCCTCCTCGCCCACGCGGTTGCACAGGGCGGCCCAGTAGCCGTTCTGGAAGGCCGCCGCGCGCACCTCGGCCTCGTACAGTCCCTCGGGCCACTCTCCCACCGTGCCGGCCTGCGGGATCACGACCAGCTCGGCGCCGGCCACGCCCAGGGCGCGCATGTACTCGGGGTAGTGGCGGTCGTAGCAGATGGCCACGCCGACCCGCCCCACGGCCGTGTCGTACACCGGCGCCCCCCGGTCGCCGGGATGGTAGTACGCCTGCTCGTGGAAGCCCGGGTAGTCGGTGATGTGGACCATGCGGGTCACGCCGAGGAGCGAGCCGTCGGCATCGATCACGGGCGAGCTGTCGAAGCGGCGGCCCCGCTGGTCCACCTCGTACAGGTTGAACACGACCACCAGGGAGAGCTCCGCCGCCCGCCGGGCGATCCGCCCGGTCGTCGGACCCGGCACGGGCTCGGCCAGTCCGTCGGAGCCCTCCCAGCACCGAAGTCTCGGGAAGAACGGCTCCAGGGCCAGCTCCGGGAACGCCACCAGCCCGGCGCCCGCCTCCGCCGCCCGCCCCATCGCCTCCAGCGCCGCCTCCAGGTTCCGCTCCCGGTCCGGACCCGCCCGACCCTGCACCAACGCGATCCTCATCGGCTCCTCCGCGCGTGTCCGCTCCGTGTCACCCTCGAGGTGCGCATCCTACGTCTTGCCGCGCGCCGGGTCACGGTCCGAGATTGGCCCGCCGCTCCCGCGGCCGATCCGGTCCGGGAGCGCGGTGCGCACGAACAGTCTCAGCAGGGAGTCCTCACATGATCGACCTCGACCCCGTCCGACCCGGTCCGTCCCGGGTTCGCCGCCTCCTCCTCGCCGCCTGCACCCTCCTCCTCGGCCTCCTCCTCGCTCCGCCGGGCGCGGCCGCGGTCCGCGCGCAGGAGGCCGGACACGGCGGCGGCGAGGCCGAGGGTGCCAAGCCCCTGCCCACGATCGAGGTGAAGACGAAGGGCATGGAGCCCATGCCCGGCTACTTCGACCTGTACTGGGACGGCCAGGCCGACAAGCTCTACCTGGAGGTCGACCGTTTCGACCACGAGTTCCTGTACCAGGAGTCACTGGCCACCGGGCTCGGCTCGAACCCGGTGGGCCTGGACCGGGGCCAGGAGGGCACGACCCGCGTCCTGGTGGCGAGGCGCGTGGGCCGCAGGATCCTGTTCGTCGAGCCCAACCTCGGCTACCGGGCGCGGAGCGGCAGCGAGGCCGAGAAGGCGGCCGTGCGCGAGGCGTTCGCGCCGGGCACCGTGTGGGGCTTCGACGCCGTGGCCCGCACGGGCGACCGGTGGCTGGTGGACGCGACGCCCTTCTTCATCCGCGACGCGCACGGGGTCGTCCAGACCCTGAAGCGCACGGACCAGGGCGACTTCAAGCTGGACGCGAGCCGCAGCACGATCTACCTGCCCCGCACGAAGGCGTTTCCGAAGAACACCGAGGTCGAGGCGTGGCTGACCTACACGAGTCCCCGGCCCGGGCCACTCGTGCGCCGAACGGCGGCCGACGCGGAGGCCGTGTCGCTGCGGGCCCACTATTCCCTCGTGCAGCTCCCCGACGACGGCTACCAGCCGCGCCGCGCGGACCCGCGCGTCGGGACCTTCGCGGTCGGCTTCCAGGACTACGCGGTGCCCATCGACCAGGACATCCACGTGCGCTGGGCCACCCGTCACCTCCTGGTGAAGAAGGACCCGAACGCGGCCGTGTCCGAACCGGTGAAGCCGCTCGTCTACTACGTGGATCCAGGGATCCCCGAGCCCATCCGCAGCGCGGTCATGGAGGGGATCTCGTGGTGGTCGAAGGCGTTCGAGGCCGCCGGCTTCAAGAACGCCTTCCAGGTGAAGGTGCTGCCCGACAGCGCCGATCCCATGGATCTGCGCTACAACATCGTGCACTGGACGCACCGCCGGACGCGCGGCTGGTCGTACGGCGCCTCGGTGGTCGACCCGCGCACGGGCGAGATCCTCAAGGCCAACGTCAACCTGGGCAGCCTGCGCCTGCGCCAGGACCACCTCATCGGGCAGGGGCTCGTGCCGAGCTACGCGGGAGCGGCGGCCGACGGTGCCGGGATGGGCACCGACGCCCGGGGCGTGGGCGGCTGCGACTACGGCGAGGGGCCCTCATTCGGCTACCTGGCCGACCTGGACCCGAACACGACCCCGACCGGGATGGCGCTGGCCCGCGTCCGCCAGCTGGCGGCGCACGAGGTCGGCCACACGCTCGGCCTGGCCCACAACTTCATGGCCAGCACCTACGGCCGGGCCAGCGTCATGGACTATCCGGCGCCGGCCGTGAACATCCGCGACGACGGCACGCTCGACCTGTCGGACGCGTACGGGGTGGGCGTGGGCGCCTACGACCTGTTCGCGATCAAGTGGCTGTACAGCCAGTTCCCGAAGGGCACCGACGAGGCCGCGGCCCTGGACTCGATCGTTCAGGACGGGCTGAGCAAGGGGTACGGCTTCATCACCGACGCCGACGCGCGGCCGGCCGGCGCGGCGCACCCGCTGGCCGCCCTGTGGGACAACGGCTCGAACCCCGTGGACTACCTGGAGCACGAGCTCCAGGTCCGGAAGGTGGGGCTCGAGCACTTCGGTCCGGCCATGATCCGGAAGGGCGAGCCAATGGCCTCGCTCGAGTACGTGCTCGTCCCGCTCTACCTGCACCACCGCTACCAGCTCAACGCCGCCGCCCACAGCCTGGGAGGGGACGACTACCGCTTCGCCATGCGGGGCGACGGCCAGACGCCGAACACGCCGGTGGCCCCGGCCGAGCAGGAGAAGGCGCTCCGGGAGATGCTCTCGACCCTGGAGCCCTCCTTCCTGGCGATCCCGAACCGCATCCTGGACCTGATCCCGCCACCGGCCTACGGGATGGCGCCCGGCGAGAGCTTCGATTCGCGCACGGCGCCGGTGTTCGACCCCCTGGGCGTGGCCGGCTCCTCGGCGCGCTTCACGCTGGACCTCATCCTCCAGCCGCAGCGCATGGCGAGGCTGGTGGCGCAGCACGCCCGCGACCCGAAGGAGCCCGGCCTGGCGCAGGTGCTGGACCGGACGCTGGACGCCACCTGGCGCGCCCCCGCCCCGGACGACGGTTACCGGCTCGCCATCCGCCGCACCGTGGACCGCGTCTTCCTGGACCGGCTCCTGGATCAGGCCGGTAGCGGCCAGAACACCGAGCTGGTGCGGGCCGAGCTCGACGCGGGGATCCGGTCCCTGCGCGACTGGCTGGCCGCGCGGCCCCACCCGGATCCCGTGCAGGCCAAGGCGCTCGAGGACATCCAGCGCTGGATGGCGCGCCCCCAGGGCACCACGCCCCCGGCGACCGTCGAGCAGCTCCCGCCGGGCGACCCGATCGGCAGCGGTGGCGGCGGGCGCTGAGCGCGTCCTCGTGAGACTCCCGCGCTCGGGCCGGTGAGCCCGACGGCGGCTTGCCGCCCGCGCCGGGGCGGGCGAAGTTGTGCCCGCCCCGGGGGCCGCCCGCTCGGCCCCTCGTCCGACCCGCCGCATCCCGCGCCGGAGCGCGCATTCCTCGAGGAGGCGGAGCACGCATGAGCACCTCGACGTCCACGTCCGAAGTCACGGCGAGCTCGACCCGGCCCGGCGCGCCGCCCCGCGACGGCTTCTTCGGCCACCCGCGCGGGCTGGCGACGCTGTTCTTCACCGAGATGTGGGAGCGGTTCAGCTACTACGGCATGCGCGGCATCCTCATCCTGTTCATGGTCGACGCCGCGACCACGGGCGGCATGGGCCTCACCGACAAGCGGGCCGCGGCCATCTACGGCCTGTACACGGCGGGCGTCTACCTCCTGGCCCTGCCGGGGGGCTGGATCGCCGACCGCATCCTGGGCCAGCGCAGCGCCGTCTTCCTGGGCGGGGTCGTCATCGCCTGCGGGCACTTCAGCATGGCGATCCCCACCACCGGGACGTTCTTCCTGGGCCTGGCGCTCATCGTGATCGGCACCGGCCTCCTCAAGCCCAACGTGAGCTCCATCGTCGGGGACCTGTACCCCGAGGGCGGCGCCCGCCGCGACGCCGGCTTCTCGGTGTTCTACATGGGGATCAACCTCGGCGCCTTCGTGGGACCGATCATCTGCGGCTTCCTGGGCGAGAAGATCAACTGGCACCTGGGCTTCAGCGCCGCCGGAATCGGCATGGTGCTGGGCCTGATCCAGTACAAGCTCGGCGGCAAGTACCTGGGTGACTGCGGGTACATGGAGCCCGAGGAGGAGGCGCGACGACCGGCCGCGCTGCGCTGGCTCGTGGCCGGCCTGGCCGCGTTCGCCGCGATCGTCGTGGCGCTGGCGCTGCTCCAGGCCGGCGGCGCGATCCAGATCACCTTCGAGAAGGTGGCCGAGGGCGCGGCGTTCGTGATCATGGGCGTGGCGGTCCTCTACTTCGGCTCCGTGCTCGCCTTCGGCGAGCTCACGGGCGTACAGAAGAAGCGCGTGGTCGTGATCTTCCTCCTGTTCTTGGCGGCGGCGCTGTTCTGGTCGGGCTTCGAGCAGGCCGGCTCCTCCATGAACCTGTTCGCCGAACGGCTCACGAACCGGACCGTGTTCGGGTGGCAGGCGCCGGCGAGCGCGCTCCAGGCCGTGAACCCCCTGTTCATCATCATATTCGCTCCCCTGTTCGGCTCCCTGTGGGTGTGGCTCAACGCCCGGAAGAGGGAGCCCTCGATCCCGGTCAAGTTCGGGATGGGACTCCTCCTCCTCGCGGTGAGCTTCCTGGTCATGACGTGGGCGGCCACCAACGCCAGCGAGACACACCGGGTGACGCCCTTCTTCCTCATCGCCGCCTACTTCTTCCAGACGTGTGGCGAGCTGTCGCTCAGCCCGGTCGGTCTCTCCAGCGTGACGAAGCTGGCTCCGAAGCGGCTGGTGAGTCAGATGATGGGCACCTGGTTCATGGGCTCGGCGCTCGGGAACCTGATCGCGGGACTGGTGGCCGGGCAGTTCCAGAGCGTTCCGCTCCCCGAGCTGTTCGGGCGGGTCGCCCTGTGGGCGGCGGCCGGAGGCTTCCTCATGCTGCTGTTCTTCAAGCCGATCAAGAAGCTGATGGGCGGCGTGCGGTGAGCCGGCGCTGATGGACGCCCGTCCGCGCCTGATGCCCCCGGGGCTCACGCGGCGTCAGCGCCGCGTGTACGGCGCCGTGACGCTGTTCTTCATCATCGTGTTCTTCGCGCTGATGTGGCCCGTCTACCCGCTGTTCTCGGGCATCCGGCCCGTCGTCCTCGGGATGCCCTTTTCGCTCGTCTACCTGGTCGTCATCCTGGCCGTCTCCTTCCTGGTGCTCCTCGGCCTGTTCGCGTGGGAGGGCCGCGCCGACCGGCGGGACCGCTCCTGATGCCCGACTGGATCATCATCCTGGCCGTGACGGTCGGCTACCTGCTGGCCTCGCTGCTGGTCGGCCTGGCCTCGGGGGGCGAGGCCTCCAAGACCACCGAGGGCTACGTGGCGGGCGACCGGTCGCTCGGCTTCGTGATCCTCTACTTCATCATGGGCGCCTCGATCTTCAGCGCCTTCGCCTTCCTGGGCGGACCGGGCTGGGCCTACTCGCGGGGCGCCGCGGCTTTCTACATCCTCGCCTACGGTACGGTCGGCCTCGTGCCCTGGTACTTCTTCGGGCCGCGCATCGCCCGCCTCGGGCGCCGGCGGGGCTACGTGACCCAGGCCGAGCTGTTCGCCGACCGCTTCCAGAGCGCCGGGCTGTCGGGTCTGCTGGCCGTCGTGTCGCTGGTAGGGCTTCATCCCATACCTCATGCTGCAGATGACGGGGGCGGGCTACGTATTCAGCGTGGTGACGGGAGGCCGGATGCCGGTGTGGGCGGGAGCGCTCCTCGCCTACGGCGTGGTGCTGATCTACGTGTTCCGGAGCGGCGTCATGGGGGTGGGCTGGACCAACACCTTCCAGGGCATCTTCATGATGGCGCTGGCCTGGGGGCTGGGCCTGTACCTACCCGCACCGGCTGTACGGCGGCGTGGGGCCGATGTTCGCCGCGATCGCGAAGGCGGCCCCCAAGATGCTCGAGGCCCCGGGCCTCGGGGCCGACGGGCACCCGTGGACGTGGGGCGCCTACTCGAGCGCCGTGGCCATCTCGGTGCTGGGCTTCGGCGTGTGGCCGCACACCTTCATGAAGATCTACACGGCGCGCAGCGAGCGGACGCTCAAGCGCACGATCGTGTGGTACCCGACCTTCCAGATGTTCCTGGTGCCGATCCTGTTCATCGGCTTCTCGGGCATCCTGGCCTTCCCCGGCGTGAACCCGGCCGACAAGATCCTGCCGACCGTGGTCACCTCGATCGGACTCCCCCCGGTCGTGGTCGGCCTGTTCTGCGCCGGCGCCCTGGCGGCCTCCATGTCGACCGGGGACGCGCTCCTGCACGCCGCGGCCTCGGTGACGATCAAGGACCTGTGGCGCCCGCTGTTCCGGCCCGACCTGGCCGGCGACACGGAGCGCAGGCTCATCCAGATGCTCGTCATCCTCATCGGCGCCCTGGCGTACGCGCTGGCCATCGGCGGCCACATGTCCCTGGTCGCGCTGCTCCTCCTCTCGTACGGCTTCATCGCGCAGTTCTTCCCGCTCCTGTGCGCGACCTTCCTGTGGCCCCGGGCCACGCGCGCGGGCGCCGTGGCGGGGCTGCTGGCGGGCTTCGTGGTCACGGTGATCTGGAACTTCGTGCCGGCCCTGCAGTGGCAGGGGATCCGTGCGGGCATTGGGGGGTGGCCGCCAACGTGTTCGTCATGGTGGCCGTGTCGCTGGCCACCCCGCCCATGGACGAAGCGCACGTGGCGGCCTTCGTGGTCGGCCGGGAGCCCGCGCCGGGGTCGCCCTAGCCGGCGGCGCTCTCGCCGCCGGCGGCTTTCCACGCGGCCGGCCACGCCCCGGCCAGCGCCTCGGCGATGTCGAGGGCCCGCTCCAGCTCCGACAGCTCCACCGACTCCCGGACGGTGTGGGCCAGGGCCTCTTCCCCGGGCCCGATTCCGATCACGGTGGAGCCGTGCGCCACGAAGTGGCCTCCGTCGGTGGCGAACTTCCACACGCCGACCGGCGGCCTCCGGCCCAGCGCCCGCTCGAGGACGTCGCCGGCCGTCACCACCGCGGGGTCGCCGGCGGCGCGCACCCAGGACGGGTTCACGGCCGGGACCTCCCGGACCAGCCCCGTCCACGTGGCGTGCTCGACCGCCGGCACGAGGATCTGGGCCGTGGCCCCCGGGACCGCCGCCGCCGCCTCCTCGAGCGCCGGGGCGAGCAGGGCACGGAGGATCTCGGGCGTCGTGTCGGGTCCGGTGCGCACGTCCAGGGTGAGCCACACCTCTCCCGGGACCACGTTGCGGCTCACCTGGTCGGTCCGGATCAGCGTCGGGGCCACCGACGTGGGGCCCAGCTCGGGGTCCTCGGGGAGGTCGACCGAAGGGAGCCGGTCGAGGAAGCCGGCCACCACGTACAGCGGGTTCACGCCGCGCTCGGGCGCGCTGGCGTGGACGCTCCGGCCGGTGGAGTGGAGCCGGAGCTCGGTCCGCCCCCGGTGGCCGCGCCGCAGCTCGTTCGAGCTCGGCTCTCCGATCACCACGAGGTCGGTGGCGAGGCGCTCCGCCAGGTAGCGGGCTCCGAGCCCCCCGATCTCCTCCTGGACGACCGCGCTCACGTACACGTCGGACGGCGGGCGCGCCCCATTGGCCAGGAGGCGAGCGACGCCGTGCACCTGGGTCGCGAGCGGTCCCTTGATGTCCACGGCCCCTCGGCCCCACACGCGACCATCGGCGATCTCCCCGCCGAAGGGCGGGTGCGGCCAGCGACCCGGGTCCCCGACGTCGACGTGGTCCAGGTGGGTGTTGAACATCAGCGAGGGACGCCGCGCCTCGCCGCGCACCAGGCCGACCACGTTGCCGGCCTCGTCCACCGATACCTCGTCGTAGCCGAGCGCCTCCATCTCGTCCCGCACGACGGCCGCCGTCCCCTCCTCCTCGCCCGGCAGTCCGGGCGTCCGGATGAGCCGCTGCAGGAAGTCGACGGTCCGGTCCAGATCGATCATGGTCCTCCTCGCATGCGTGTCGGCGCCGTTTCCGGGGCTCAACCTACGCCCCGCCCCGCCCCGGCGCCTCGTTGCGCATCCCTCGGTCCGCGTCCTAGCATCCCGGACCCGCGAACCCCGGATGGAGAGTCTCCCTCGATGCGATCCGAGAACAGCCGCCGCGCCGCGGTCCTATGCGCCCTGGCACTCGCCGGCCTGCCGGGCGCCGCCCTGGCGCGGTCGCCGGGCGGGTCGTCGCCGGCGAGCACGACGCGGCCCGCCGCCGCTCCGCCCGTTCGCTACGAAATCCGCTTCCCGAACGCCGCCCACCACGAGGCCGAGGTGAGCGTGACCTTCGCCGGCCTCGGGTCCGCACCGCTCGAGCTGCAGATGAGCCGTTCCTCGCCGGGCCGCTACGCGCTGCACGAGTTCGCCAAGAACGTGTACGGGCTGGCCGCCGCCGGGCCGGACGGGGAGGCCCTCTCCGTCGAGAAGGTCACCCCCTCCCGCTGGAGGGTGGCACGACACGGGGCGTCCGTCACCGTGCGCTACACGCTGTTCGGGGACCACGCGGACGGCACCTACCCGGGCATCGACCGCACCCACGCCCACCTCAACATGCCGGCCGCCTTCCTGTACGCGCGCGGGCTCGAGGACCGGCCCATCGTGATCACCTTCCGTCTCCCGGAGAGTTCGGGCTGGAAGGTGGGCACGCAGCTCGAGCCCACCTCGGACCCGGAGCGCTTCACCGCCCCCGACCTCCAGTACTTCATGGACAGCCCCACCGAGCTGTCCGACTTCGACGAGCGCGCCTGGCGGGAGCCCTCGGGGGACACCGCCTACACTATCCGACTGTTCGTCCACCACCGGGGCTCGAAACAGGACCTGGACCGCTACGAGTCCATGGTGAAGCGGATCGTCCGGGAGGAGAAGGCCGTGTTCGGGGAGCTGGCGCCGTACGACTACGGCACCTACACCTTCCTGGCCGGCTACCTGCCCTGGGTGTACGGGGACGGCATGGAGCACAGGAACTCCACCTTCCTCACCAGCACGCGGCCCCTGGCCGATTCCGCCGACGCCGTCCGGGACCTGGGCGCCCTCGCGCACGAGTTCTTCCACTCGTGGAACATGGAACGCATCCGCGACCGGGCCATCGAGCCCTTCGACTTCGCGCACGTGGACATGTCGGGGCTGCTGTGGTTCGGGGAGGGCTTCACGCAGTACTACGGGCAGATCGCCATGGAGCGGGCCGGATTCACCGGGCGGCGGGACTACCTGGACGGCCTGGCCCGCACGCTGGACTACGTGGTCGACTCCCCGGGGCGGAGGTTCCGGGGACCGATCGGGATGAGCCGCTACTCGCCCTTCGTGGACGCGGCCCGCTGGGTGGACCGCACCAACGCGCCCAACACGTTCATCTCCTACTACAGCTACGGGGCGGTGCTGGCCGCGGGGCTCGACCTCGAGCTCCGCACCCGCTACCACCTCACCCTGGACGACTACATGCGGGCCATGTGGAAGCGTTACGGGCTCACGGGGACCCCGTACACGCTGGAGGGCCTGCGCGCGACCCTGGGCCGGGTCACGGGCGACACGGCCTTCGCCCGTCACTTCTTCGCGGAGGAGATCGAGGGGCGCCGCCTCCCCGACTTCGCCGCGCTCCTCGGCCGGGCGGGGCTGCTGCTGCGCCCGGCGCACCCGGACCGGGCCACGCTCGGCGGCGCGCGGCTCGTGGTGGGAGACAGCGGCGTCCGGGTCGCCTCCGGCACCCTGATCGGCAGCCCCCTGTACGCCGCCGGGGTCGACATGGATGATGTGCTACTGGAAATGGACGGACGTAAGATACTGTATATACAGGATATCACCGGCGTCGTTTCCGCCCACGCGCCTGGCGACAGCGTCACCCTCATCTACGCCGCGCGCGACGGCCGGCACCGGGCCCGGGTGGCCCTCGCGGCCGACCCGTCGCGGGAGATCGTCCCCTTCGAGAAAGCCGGGCGGCCGGTCACGGACGCCATGCGCCGCCTGCGTGAGGCGTGGCTGGGGTCCGAGGTCTCCAGGGGCCCGTGAGCTTCGACCTCCGGCACGATGTCCCGCTGGCGCCGCTCACCACCCTGGGGCTGGGCGGTCCGGCCTCGCACCTGGCCGACGCCGGGGACGCCGCTGGCGTGCGGGAGGCCCTCGATTGGAGCCGGGAGCGGGACGTCCCCGTCCTCATACTGGGGGGCGGCAGCAACGTGATCCTGCCCGACGCCGGCTTCGAGGGGCTCGTGCTCCGCGCCCGGGCGCCCGGCGTGTCCTTCGAAGAGGGAGCGGGGCGCGGGGAGGCGGCGGGACGGGTCGTGGTCAGGGCGGGAGCCGGCGTCTCGTGGGACGAGGTCGTCCGGGCCTCCGTCGAGCGCGGCCTCGTGGGCATCGAGTGCCTGTCCGGGATCCCGGGATGGTGCGGGGCGGCGCCCATGCAGAACATCGGGGCCTACGGCCAGGAGCTGGCCGAGACCCTGGTGGCCGTGACGGCCTACGACCGGGACGACGGCGAGGTCGTGCGCCTTCCATCCGACGCCTGCGGCTTCGGCTACCGGACCAGCTGCTTCAAGGCCGCCGACCGCGACCGTTTCGTGATCCTCTCCCTCGAGCTCGCCCTCGCCCCGGACGCCCGGCCGCGACCGCGCTACCCGGAGCTGGCCGAGGCCGTGGCTCGCGAGGCTGACCTCGCCACCCTGTCGCCCGGGGAGGCCGTGCGGCTGGTGCGGGAGCGCGTCCTGGCCCTTCGGCGCGCCAAGTCCATGGTGATCGACCCGGACGACCCCGACACTCGCTCGGCCGGCTCCTTCTTCCTCAACCCGGTGCTCAGCGCCCGCGCCTTCGACGGCCTGGTCGAGAGGCTCGCGGAGCACGGCATCGCGGCCCCGGTCCCGTCCTACCCCTCCCCCGGCGGCGTGAAGGTCCCGGCGGCGTGGCTCGTCGAGCGCGCGGGTTTCCGCAAGGGCGAGCGCCGCGGGGGCGTCGGGATCTCGTCGGTGCACGCCCTGGCGCTGGTGAACCGGGACGGCACCGCCGCGGAGCTGCTCGAGCTCGCGGCGTCCATCCAGGACGCGGTAGAACGCATCTCCGGTCTGAGGCTGGAGATCGAGCCCACCATCGTGGAGAATCCACCCGCCTGATCGGACCGACCGGGAGCCCGGGCTGTACAGACGGTGCTGGCCCCTGTTCACTTGTGGCCGGATCAGACCCGCCGCGGTGGCGGCGAAGCACGCCGCGCGGCGGACAGACGTTCCATCACACAGCGGCCACGAGCCATGAGCGACCACAACCCAGACCTCCCTCGACTCCCGGAGCCGATCTCCGGCCTCCGGGAGATCGCCATGAACCTCTCGTGGCGCTGGAATCCGCGCGCCCGATATCTGTTCCGGAGGCTGGACCGGCCGCTGTGGCACCGGACCCGACACAATCCGGTCGCCATCCTCCGCGAGGTCGATCCGGCGCGCCTCGCGCGCCTGGCCGAGGACGTCGACTTCCGCCGCCTGCACGACGAGGTGCTGGCCGACTGCCGACAGGAGGACTCCCGCGCGGGCACCTGGATGGCGGCCGAGCACCCCGACTTCGGGGACCGCCCGGTGGCCTATTTCTGCGCCGAGTTCGGGCTCCACAACTCGGTCCCGATCTACTCCGGCGGCCTCGGCGTGCTGGCGGGCGACCACTGCAAGACCGCCTCGGACCTCGGCCTGCCCCTCGTGGGCGTGGGGCTGCTGTACGTGAAGGGGTACTTCGACCAGACCATCCGGCTGGACGGGTGGCAGGAGGACACGGAGGCGGCCTTCGACCCGGCCTCCACCCCGCTCGTGCCGGTCCCCGGCCGTGACGGCGACCGGAGGGTGGCGCGGCTCGAGATCAACGGCCACGACCTCGCCATCGGGGCCTGGAAGCTGCGGGTCGGCCGGGTGCCGATCTACCTCCTGGACACGGACCTGGAGGAGAACCGGCCGGAGGACCGCCAGCTGGCCAGTCGGCTGTACCCGGGCGGCCGCCTGGAGCGACTCCAGCAGGAGTGGATTCTGGGCGCGGGCGGGGTCCGGGTGCTGCGTGCCGTGGGCGTGGAGCCCGTGGCGTGGCACGCGAACGAGGGCCACGCGGCGTTCATGCTGCTGGAGCGCGTGCGCGAGCGCATGGAGCGTGGCTCCACCTGGGAGGAGGCCGTCGCGCACGTGCGCGCTTCGAGCGTGTTCACCACCCACACCCCCGTGCCGGCGGGCCACGACATCTTCCCCCTCGAGCAGGTCGAGGCCTGCGCCGCCCGGCTCCTGGACGCGCCGGGCATGAGCACATCCCGCCTGGCCGAGGTGGGCCGCGGCCTGGAGGGCCCTGCGGGCTTCCACATGACGGCCCTCGCCATCCGCCTCTCCGGCGGCCTCAACGGGGTGTCGGAAACGCACGGACGGGTGACACGCCGGATGTGGCACGCCCTGTGGCCCGACCGCGCCGTGGAGGACGTCCCTGTCGGGCACATCACGAACGGCGTGCACCTGTCGACCTGGATGTCCCATTCCCTCATGTCGCTCCTGGACGGACACCTCGGCGCGGGATGGGTGCACCGGATCGCCGACCCGCGGCTGTGGGAGGCGATCCGCGACCTGGACGACGAGGGGCTGTGGCGCGTGCACCGGCGGCGCAAGGAGACTCTGCTCGCCTTCGTGCGCGAGCGGGCCCGCCACCGGTGGGCCGAGCACTGGGGCGACAGCGGCCACCTCGTCGGCGCCGGCACCCTCCTCGCCCCCGACGCGCTCACGATCGGCTTCGCGCGTCGCTTCGCGGAGTACAAGCGCGCCGACCTCCTCTTCCGGGACGCGGACCGGCTGCGCCGGCTGGTGACCGACCCGCACCGGCCCGTTCAGGTGGTGTTCGCGGGCAAGGCCCACCCGGCGGACGACCAGGGGAAGCGCATCCTGCAGCGCGTGTACGAGGCGGCCCGCGATCCCGGGTTCGAGGGACGCATCGCCTTCCTCGAGGACTACGAGCTCCACATGGCGCACCGGCTCGTGCAGGGGGTGGACCTGTGGCTCAACCTCCCCCGCCCTCCCCTCGAGGCCTGCGGAACGAGCGGCATGAAGGCTGCGCTGAACGCAGTGCCCCAGCTCGGCACGTGCGACGGATGGTGGGCCGAGGGCTACGAGGGCTCGAACGGCTGGCAGATCCCCCCCGCACCGGAGGAGGAGGACGTCGACGCGTGGGACGCACGGCACCTGTACGAGATCCTCGAAGAGAGGGTCGTGCCGCTGTACTACGAGGGCGAGCGCCATGCCGCGCCCCGCGGCTGGGTCGCGGTCATGAAGGAGGCCCTCCGCATCGGCGGGAGCCGGTTCACCGCGCGCCGGATGCTGCGCGAGTACGTGTCGGACTACTATCTCCCCGCCCGCAGAGGGGCGCTCTCGGGCGCCCCGGTCGAAGCCGGGTGACCGCGTGAGGCCGGCTCCGCGCGTCGTCCACCTGGTCGCGGAGTACTGGCCCTACGCTCAGACGGGCGGCCTGGCCGAGGCGGTGCGCGGCCTCGCCGTCCACCAGGCCCGGTCGGGGATGGAGGTCACCGTCGTCCTGCCCCTGTACCGCGGAGTGCGCGAGGGGCCGGCCACCCTGGAGCCGGTGGGCCCGGCCGCCGAGCTCTCCCTCGGCGGCGAACAGCGGACCGTCCGGGTGTGGCACGCCTCGGGCGCCTCGGTCGAGCCCGGCCCGGAGGTCCTGTTCGTCGAGCACGACCCCTTCTTCGATCGCGACGGGCTGTACGGGGACGGAGGCGCGGACTACCCCGACAACCCGCTCCGCTTCGCGCTGTTCGGACGCGCCGTCGCCGAGCGCATCGTCGCCCCGAAGGCGGCGGAGCCGGGCCGGGAGCCGGTAGTCGTCCACATCCACGACTGGCACGCCGCCCCGGCCCTGCTCTACCTGCCCGCCGGCACGGGGCCGGGCCGCGCGGCCCGCGTGCTGACCGTCCACAACGCCGCCTTCCAGGGCCGCTTCGGCATCGACCTCGAGCCGGAGCTCTCCCTCCCCGGGGACGGCGACGTCCACGGGACCCTGGAGTGGGACGGCGAGCTCAACTTCCTCAAGGCCGCCCTCGTCCTGGCCGACGTGGTCACGACGGTGAGCCCCACGCACGCCACCGAGCTGTGCACCGAGGAGGGGGGCTTCGGACTCGATCCGATGTTCCGCGAGCTGGGGGACCGGCTGATCGGGATCCTCAACGGGATCGACACCGAGCTGTGGGACCCCGCCGACGACGAGTTCGTCCCGCCACCCTTCGTCTTCGACGCGGACGACCCTTCGGGGAAGCTCCGGGCCAAGGAGGCGCTGCAGCGAGCGGCGGGGCTCCCCGTCCGGCCGGAGGTCCCGCTGTTCGGCATGGCGGCCCGACTGGCGCGCCAGAAGGGCATCGACCTCCTGCTCGAGGGTCGTTGCCTGGAGCGGGCTCCTGCCCAGTTCATCCTCCTCGGGAGCGGCGACCGGTGGTACGAGGAGAACCTGGTGGCCCGCGCCCGGCCCGACCGGGTGGTCGTGGACGCTCTGTTCAGCGAACGCAAGGAGCACGAGCTGCTCGCCGCCGCCGATTCGCTCCTCATGCCATCCCTGTACGAGCCCTGCGGCCTCACGCAGATGCGCGCCCAGCGCTACGGCGCCCTGCCGGTGGCGCGCCGGGTCGGAGGGCTGGCCGACACGATCGAGGACGGCGTGACGGGCTTCCTGTTCGGGGCCTTCGAGCCCGGGGCCCTGGACGACGCCGTGGACCGGGCCATCCAGGCTTACGGCGACGCGGCCGGGTGGGCTGCCATGCGCCGGACGGCCATGCACCGGCCGTTCGGTTGGTCGGAACCGGCGGCCGCCTACGCGGCGTTGTACGGTCGGGCGCTGGCACGACGCGGAGGCGCCTGAGCCGACCGAGGCGAGAGCGGGAGCTTGGTCCCCGTCTGGCCCGGACGCGGCGCCCCGCATAGTTTTCTGGTCGGAATCTGTAACCAGTGTCGTTCGGCGTCTCCAGAGAGGGGTTCGGATGGCCCGGCACGACGCGCGCACCCAGTATCGTGTGGCCCTGGCGGCCGGCCTCGTCGGCTCGGTCGTCATCCACGGGCTGCTGCTCCTGTTTGCCCCGGCCTTGCCCATCGGCAACGCCGTCGCGCGGGCGAGCGCCCTGCAGGTGGTCGACATCCCGCCGGCCCCCACCCCCGCCCCGCCGGAGGCGCAGGTCCCCGAGGAGCCGGCCCCCATCCCCACGCCGGCCATGCCGGTGGCCGCGGCCCTGGACGAGCCGCCCGACGCGCCCCAGCTGATCCCCTACGAGATCGCCCCCAAGCTCGAGAACCCCGCCGAGGTCCAGCGCATCCTCCAGGACCTGTATCCGGCCGAGTACCGGGACCAGAGGATCGGGGGCGTGGTCGTCCTGTGGCTGTACATCGACACGGAGGGGAACGTGGCCCGCGTGCTGGTGCGGGCCCCCAGCGGCCACGCGGGCTTCGACGAGGCCGCCCAGGCGGTCGCGCACCGGATGGCGTTCCGCCCCGCCTACATCCACGGCCATCCCGTCGGCGTGTGGGTCTCCCAGGGGATCCGCTTCACCGTGCGTCAGACGGCCGACACCAACGCCCTCCGGTCCGTCCCGCACCAGAGCCCGGTGGCCTCGAACCGGACCGGAGGTCACGGGCCCTAGCCTTCCGCCCGCGCCTCGACCTCCTGTCGGCGGCGGCGGTCGAGCCGCCTCCAGCGGGACAGCCGCACGGCCACGTGCCACCCGAACAGGGCGGCGCCTACCACCTCCAGGACCCTTCCGGCGAGCACCGCCCACCCGGCTCCGGCCAGGGCACCGGCGGCCGCGCAGGCGACCCCGGACGCCACCCCGGCCGCCCCCGCACCGGCGGCCCGGGGCGCGGGACGCCGCCCGCCGGCGCGCGGCAGGATCCAGTAGGCCACGCCCAGGGCCAGCTGCACCAGCCAGCCCACGGCGAGCAGCTCCACGTGGACCGGGACGAGACGGACGAGGCCTCCGGTCGCCGACGGGTCCAGCGGGGGGACGGCCAGGAGCGCCGCCCCCAGGAGCGCGCCCAGGACGAGACACACGAGCGACGCGCGCACGGCCCACACGGTCAGCCTGGGCACGTCAGCTCCCGCGAACGCGCGGCCACAGGACGGCGGCGAAGGTGAAGAGCGCGGCCGCCTGCGTCACGGCCGACAGGACGAGCAGCGTTCCCCACGGCGCACCGCCCCACGCGGCCCGGGAGGGCTCCGCGACCACCCGCATCCCCAGCCCGCCGTACAGCAGCGCGTACACGATCCACAGGGGCGCGTCGCGCCCCCGCGAGGGGAACAGCCAGTGGGCCACCCCCACGACCAGGCCCGTGAGCCAGCCCACGACCAGGAGATGCATCCTCACCGGCTCCAGGGCCGGAATGCGCGGGCCGACGCCTCCGGGCAGCGCGCCCAGGACGCCGGCCAGCAGGCCCGCGGCCAGGCAGGCGAGCGCCGTGCGCACGAAGGCCCGGCTGACGCGCGGCACGGCCGACTAGGAGGCCGGGAGCACGGGGAGGACGGCGACCCAGACCCGCTCGTCCGCCCGGTAGGAGCGGTAGGACGACGCGTCGAAGCGATCCGCCCGCTCGGCGCACATCTCGTAGTACAGGGGCTTCGGGTCGTGGTCGTTCACGATCGTGAGGGCCTGGCCGGGCCCGAGCGCGGCGAAGCGCTCGTGGATGGTGGCATGCTTGGCCGGCCCGTCCAGCCTGCGCACGTCCAGCAGATAGGGCCCCTGCAGCGCGCCTTCCTCCTGGACCGGGCGGTCGGGCCGTCCGCTCGGCTCCCGCGTCGCGCGCGCGGAGGCCGGCTCCCGGAAGGCCCCGCCGCAGCGATCGTCGGTGCCGCGAGCCTCTCCCTCGTCGGTCTCGAGCTCCGCCGCCGCGCCCTCCTCGTCGCCCGCTCGATGGAACCACACCCGCCAGTCGTCCGGCGCCAGCCGCTCCGCCCGGGCGCTGAACCCGCGCTCGGCCAGTACGGCGTACAGCGGCACGGGCTCGAACGGAGCGCGCAGGCACAGCACGTGGCCCGCGGGCACGCGGCCGGCGTGCTCGAGGATGGTGGCCAGGGGCTCCTCGCCGCGGGCCAGGATCGGTCGCACGTCCAGGTCGTGGACGAGCGCCTCGGGGACCGCCTCCGGCGCGGAGCGGCCCTCCGGGTCGGCGTTACGGATCGAGAACAGCTTCATGGTGCACCTCGGTCTTCGGAGTCGCGTTCGGAGTCGTGGTTCGGACTCGTGGGTCCGCCGGGCCGGTGGCGCTCAGCCCCAGCCACGGATCATGTCGGGGTGCCAGGCCGGCTCGGCCGTGTAGCACAGCTCCACCCGGCCCACCTGGGGCAGGGCCTCGAGCGTGGCCCGCATGGCCCGCTCCAGGTGCGCGGCCAGGGGGCATCCCGGCGTGGTGAACGTGTGGACGACGCGCACCCCTTCGCCGGTCCACTCGATGCCGTACACGAGCCCCAGCCGCACGACGTCCAGCCCCACCTCGGGGTCCACCACCCGCCGCAGGGCCGCCGCGATCCCGGCCGCGCCGGGGTGCACGACGAAGGCCGGCCCCGCCGGCCCGTTCACGCCGGCCTCCGCCGCGCCACGCCGGCGAGCTGCACGGCCTGGAGGAGGGCGCCGCACGCCAGGCTCGCCGCCGCGGCGCGCGTGACGGCGGCCGAACCGGCCAGGATCGCCCCCACGAGAGCGGCGGCGCCCGCCGCCTGGAGCCCGGCGGCCACGAGGGCCGGGCCGCGCGCGAACAGCTCGGCCACCATCGGCACCGGCCGCTCCGAGGCCACCGGGCCGAACCGGTGATGCCAGACCAGGAACGGCAGGATCTTGTACTGGTGCCCCGCCACGAACAGGCCGAGGCCTCCCACCACCAGGGCCGCCACGTACGCGGTGGCCAGGCGCGGTGAGGTGCCGGGCACCAGCATGGCGGGCACCCCCAGGACGAGCGCCACGGCCAGCAGGGCCAGGGCCACCGCCACCAGCCGCATGCCCGGATCGAGGGAGGGCCGGCGCCGGGCCCGGAAGTGGAGGGCGGCCTGCCACAGGAAGGCGGCGGCGCCCGCGGCCAGCAGACCGCCGCCCGCCGGCATGGCGGCCAGGGGGAGCACGTGGTGCGCGAGCGCCAGGACGCCCGCCCCCAGCGCCAGCAGCCAGGCCGCCGCCCGGCCGGGCCCCTCCGTGACCCCGTGGCTGAGCAGGAACATGGGCAGCAGCCTCCGGGAGACGCCCACGATCACCAGGAGCACCCAGCCCGCCGCGGCCACGTGCAGGTGGAGCGCGATGAGCAGGAAGCGGCCCGGGCCCAGGAAGCCGGTGCGCAGGTTGAGCGCCAGGAGCGCCCCCAGCGACACGGCCACGACCAGGAACCCGTCCGCCGCGGCCAGGCAGCCCCACGTGGTGTCCCGGCGGGCGGTGCTCCGCAAGGCGGCGGCCAGGTGCGCGGCGAACAGCAGGAGCCCGGTCCCGAGCGTCCCCGCTCCGATCACGACCAGCGCCGTCCTGCCGGCCGCGAGCCCGAAGACGAACAGGCCGACCCCGACCACGTGCAGCGCGAAGGTCACGTGCGCCAGGCGCGGCCACGGGAACCGTCCGCCGAGCGCCACGGGCAGCAGCTGGTAGAGGGCCCCCATGATCGAGGTCGTGATCCAGCCCAGCGTGAACAGGTGGGCCACCGCCGCCACCCGCGGGTCGGCGTAGCCGCCGCGGGCCAGCGACGGCGCCACCACCCACAGCCCGATCCCGCCGGCCGCGTAGAACCCGAGGGCGGCCAGCAGGTGCTCGGCCGGGACCCGGAGCGGAACCCCGGGCGCCGGGGCCGCGACGGCCTCCGGGGCGGGGGCCGCGATGGGGTCCATCTCAGGCGCCGGCGTCACCGGGACGCAGGGCCCGGAGCAGCGCCTCGAGATCGAGGTCGTGCAGGCGGGCGGCCTCCCGCAGCGGCAGATCGCCGCCACAGCACAGGTCGAGACCGTGCCCGAGGAGGACCTCCCGGGCGCCGGGGAGTCGCCGCACGAGCTCGTGCAGGGTGAGCCCCGAGAGCTCGGTGCCGGAAGTCGAGACGGGTTGCATGGCGGATCTCCTCGTCGCCGGGCATGTGACCTCGGGCCGCCCGGTGGTGCCCGGCCTGCTCGCCGGTCGGTCCCTGCCTCCGACACCTACGATGGGACGGGCGGGAGGAGTTGTCAAGATTGTCATCATGTTTATATTGTAAAATGCGGCTGGCCCCGTCGCCGTGCTATCGTTGGCGGGTATCACGAGCACCTTCAGCAACGGGCAGGCACGAACGTGGACGAAGCCGACACTCAGCGACCCGAGGAGCTCCTGGCTCCCGGCATGAGCGATACGCGCCGCCGGCTCCTCCTGCGGCTCAAGCGGCACGGGGCCATGACGCTGGCCACGATCTCGGAGGCGTTCGACCTCTCTCCCGAGACGCTGCGCAGCCACCTGCGCGACCTCGAAGCGGAGGGGTTGGTGGAGCGGGCCGGGGTCCGGAGGCACGGGCGGGGCCGGCCCGAGGTGATCTACCAGCTGGCCCCCGCCGCCGAACCGCTGTTCCCGCAGCGCGAGGGCGAGGTGCTGGGCGAGCTCGCCGCCTTCCTGGTCCGCAGCGGCCGTCAGGACCTCATCCAGGGCTTCTTCGACGAGCGCATGGCCACGCGCCGCACCGAGGCGCTGCGGCGCGTGGAGGGGCTCGAGGGACGGGCCCGCATGGAGGAGATCGCCGACCTCCTCACCGAAGAGGGCTTCATGGCGGAGGTGGAGACCTCCGCCGACGGAGAAGCCGAGCTCCGCCTGTGTCACTGCCCGATCCGGGAGCTGGTGGACGTGTCGTCCGTCCCGTGCCGGGCCGAGATCGGCCTGGTCCGCGAGCTCCTGGGCGAGCGCTTGGCCCGGAACAGCTACATCCCGAACGGCGAGCCCGCCTGCAGCTACTCGCCCGGGCCCCGGGATGGAGCGAGGAACGAGCCGGCCGCGGAGGCCGCCGGCTAGCGGCCGGCTCCCCGCGTCGGGCACGGGTCCCCCCCTCCGGCGGCGCGTGGCAGGCATCCTGCTGAGCGTGACGGGGCGACCGATCCGAGGACCCTTCCCCCCGTTGCGGCGGAGTCTCGCTCGTGGACATCCCGACGGCCCTGGCGGCCATCCTCCGGCACACGGTCGGCATGGCCTGGAAGATCGCGTGGGGCCTGGCGCTCGGCTTCATGATCTCCGGAGCGATCCAGGCGTTCGTGTCTCGGGAGGAGATCGCCCGCCACCTGGGCCGGCCGACGCTCCGGGCCCTCGCCCTGGCCAGCTTCTTCGGGTTCGCGTCCTCCTCCTGCTCCTACGCCGCCGCGGCCATGAGCAAGACCCTGTTCCAGAAGGGGTCGCACATCGTCAACGCCACGGCCTTCCTGTTCGCCTCCACCAACCTCGTGATCGAGATCGGCCTCATCATCTGGGTGCTGCTGGGATGGCAGTTCGTCCTCGCCGAGTTCGTCGGGGGGATCCTGCTCATCGTGGTGATGGCCGTCCTCCTGCGCTGGTTCGCGCCGGCCGGGGTGTTCGAGGAGGCCCGCCGGCACCTGGACGAGGCCGGAGGCGGAGGCCACGAGCATCACCGCCACGGCGGGACGCTGCCGGCCTCCGCGCTCCTCACCCGGCGAGGGCTGGCGGCCACGGGACGCTACCTGTCGACGGACGTGCGCATGGTGGGCAGGGACATCGTCCTCGGGCTGGTCATCGCGGGCACCCTGGCGGCGCTGGTCCCGCAGGAGTGGTGGCGGTCCCTGTTCCTGACGGCGGGATCGGGCGGCGCCGTCCACCCGGGATTCTGGGTGAGCGTGGAGAACGCGGTGGTGGGACCGGTAATCGCCATCGTCTCGTTCGTGTGCTCGGTGGGCAACATCCCGATGGCGTCGGTGCTGTGGGCGGGAGGGATCTCCTTCGGCGGGGTCGTGGCGTTCATCTTCGCCGACCTGGTCACGATCCCGATGGTGCTGGTGTACCGGCGCTACTACGGCTGGAAGCCGGCGCTTGTGTATGCCGGCTACCTCCTGGCGACCATGGTGGTCACGGCGCTGATCGTGGACGGCCTGTTCCGGCTCACGGGGATGGCGCCCGAGGTGCCGGTCGCGGCCCGCAGGGGCCTCCAGCACGTGGACTACTTCGCGTGGGACTACACGGCGTGGCTGAACCTGGTGTTCGTGCCGCTGGCCGCGGGCCTGTGGTGGCTGGGGTCACGCCGCGCCGAGGTGGGAGAGCACCGGCACGGCGGGTAGTCGGCCCGGCTCCTAGCCCGCCACGCCGTACTGGGCCACCGCCTTGACCATGTCGGTGGTGCTGAGCAGGCCGACCAGGCTCCCATCCTCCATCACGAGCACCCGGTGGACGCCCGTGCGCAGCATGTAGCGGGCGGCGTCCCGGATGCTGTCGTCGGGGCCGACCGAGGACACCTTCCGGGTCATGATCTCCTCGACGGTGTGGTCGTCGAACACGTTCCACTCCGGCGCGTCGGGGCTGGCGAGTCGCTCGACCACGTCCACCCCAGCGTCGGCCCAGTAGGCCAGGAAGTAGGCGGCCGTGGGATCGTCGGGCGCCTCCGCGGCCCGTTCTTCCTCCTCCGAGAGGCCATCGGGCTCGGAGGGAAAGTCCCGTTCCGTCGGCGAGCCCGGCGCGTCGGCGGCGAACATGGCCAGGTCCGAGGCGCTCACCACGCCGACCACCTCGTGGCCGGCGAGCACGGGTAGGCCCGTCACTCCCGACGTGACCAGCGTCTCGGCGGCTTCCCGCAGCGTAAGGTCCGGCGACACGGTCACCACGTCCAGCGTCATGACGTCCCGTACGCGCAGCATCTTGCGACTCCTCGGACTCGTGTCTCGCGTCCCCGGCATCCCCTGCCCTCGCGCCGGCCGCCGGAGCCATCCGGCCCCGTTGCGCGGAAGCTAGGGCAGGCCGTCCCGAGCGGCTGTCCTGCACTTCCCGTTTCGAAGTGTGGGGGGATTCTCGCGGCGCGCCGGCCGCATCGTGGAGCGGGCCCGGCGCCGCTGGCAGCCAGCGCCCGCGACGCCGGCCGCGTCCCCCGCGACGGCCGGCCGCGTCCTTCGCGCTGACGTCCGCGTCGACGTCCGCGTTGACGTCCGCGCCGCCGGCCGGCATCGTGCGGCCGCGAAGGATGATCAACCCCACCAGGAGCCGAGCATGTCCCGTCCCGTCGACGCCGCCCCGGGCCGCGCGCCCCGCCGTCCGCTGGCCCTCGCCGCGGCGCTCGCGGCGGTACTGGCCGTGCCCGCCGCCCTCGCCGCGGCGGCCCCGCTCCTCGCCGCTCCGCCCGCGGCGGCCGACACGACCTTCGGCGCCCTGCGCTGGCGCTCGATCGGTCCGTTCGAGGGAGGACGCGTCGAGGCGGTCACCGGCGTGCCGGGCCAGCCGAGCACCTTCTACTTCGGCGCCGTGGTCGGGGGCGTGTGGAAGACGACCGACGCGGGCGGCCACTGGCGGCCGGTGTTCGACGGGCAGCCGATCGCCTCGATCGGCGCCATCGCGGTGGCGCCCTCCGACCCCAACGTGATCTACGTGGGCACCGGCGAGCCCGACCCGCGCGGCGACATCTCGTTCGGCGACGGCGTCTACAAGTCCACCGACGGCGGCAAGACGTGGACGAACGTCGGCCTGCGCGACACGCGCCACATCGGCGACATCGTGGTCGATCCGCGCGACCCCGACGTGGTCTACGTGGCGGCGCTCGGCCACATGTTCGGCCCCAACGAGCAGCGCGGCGTGTTCCGCTCCACCGACGGCGGGAAGACGTGGGAGAAGGTCCTGTACCGGGACGAAAACACGGGCGCGGTCGACCTGTCGATCGACCCGAACAACCCGCGCGTCCTGTTCGCGGCGCTGTGGCAGGTTCGGCGCCGCCCGTGGCAGCTGGCGAACGGCGGGCCGGGCAGCGGCCTGTACGAGTCCACCGACGGCGGCTCCACCTGGACGCAGGTCCAGGGGCGCGGCCTCCCCTCGGGCACCCTGGGGCGGCTGTCCGTGTCGGTGTCGGGCGCCGACGGCGAGGTCGTCTACCTGCTGGTCAACCACAAGACGAAGGGCGGCCTGTACCGCTCCGACGACGGCGGGGCCACCTGGACGCTGGTGAACGACAGCCAGACGATCCAGCAGCGGCCGTGGTACTACTTCCGGGTGTACGCCGACCCGAAGGACCCGAACACGGTCTACGTGTGCAACTTCCTCTTCCACCGCTCGACCGACGGGGGCCGCACGTTCGGCACGATCCGGCTCCCGCACGTCGACAACCACGCCCTGTGGATCGACCCGTCGGACCCGAGCCGCATGATCGAGGGGAACGACGGCGGCGCCACGGTCACCCTGAACGGCGGCCGCGACTGGAGCTCGGAGTCCAACCAGCCCACCGGCCAGTTCTACCACGTGAACGTCGACGACCGCTTCCCCTACTGGCTGTACGGGGCCCAGCAGGACCGCGGCACCATCGCCATCGCCAGCGCCTCCTACCGCGGCGGGATCACCGACAAGGACTGGTACAACGTGGGCGGCGGGGAGAGCAGCTACGTGCTGCCCCGGCCGGGCGACCCGAGCGTCGTGTACGCGGGCTCCTACTTCGGCTACACCACCCGCATGGACGTGAGCACGGGGCAGACCCGGAACGTGAGCCCCTGGCCCCTGAACCCCGAGGGCGCGCCCGCCAAGGCGGTCAAGTACCGGTTCAGCTGGGTGTCGCCCACGGCGGTCGACCCGCGCCACCCGAACGTGGTGTACGCCGGCTCGCAGAAGCTGCTGAAGTCGACCGATGAGGGGGCGAGCTGGACGGAGATCAGCCCCGACCTCACCCGGAACGACACCACGAAGCAGGTACGCTCGGGCGGGCCCGGTCACCTGGGACAACGTGGGGGCCGAGTACTACGACGTGATCTACACGATCGCCCTGTCGCCGAAGGCCGAGGGCGAGATCTGGGTGGGCTCGGACGACGGGCTGGTGCACCTGACGCGCGACGGCGGGCAGCACTGGACGGACGTGACCCCGAAGGGCATGCCGACCTGGGCCAAGGTGAGCCTCATCGAGGCCTCGCCGCACGACCCGGCCACCGCGTACGCGGCCGTGGACGCCCACAAGGCGGACGACTTCACCCCGTACTTCTACCGCACGCACGACTACGGGCAGCACTGGACCCTGATCACCAGCGGGATCCAGGCGCCCTCGTTCGCGCGCGCCATCCGCGAGGACCCGGTCCGCAAGGGCCTCCTGTACGCGGCCACCGAGCTGGGCGTGTACGTGTCCTTCGACGACGGCGACCACTGGCGCTCGCTGCAGACCAACCTGCCCACGACCTCGGTGCGCGACCTGGCCGTCAAGGACGGCGACCTGGCCATCGCGACCCACGGCCGCGGCTTCTGGATCCTGGACGACCTGGCGCCGCTCCGGGGCTGGACGCCCGAGGTGGCCTCGGCGCCGCTGCACCTGTTCACCCCCGACACGGCCTACCGCACCGAGGCGGCGGGCGGCCGCGTGTCGCCCGGCGAGGCGGCGGGCCAGAACCCGCCGCGCGGAGCCATCCTGGACTGGTCGCTGGCCTCGGCCGCGACCGACTCGGTGCGGCTCGACATTGTGGACGGGAGCGGCGCGGTGATCCGGAGCTTCCGGCGCCCGCTGGAAGGTTCGGGCGGCTCCGCGGCGGGGTCGAGCGCCGGACGCGGCGGCGCGTCCGGCGGCCTCCCCGCCCACGCCGGCGTGAACCGCTTCGTGTGGAACCTGCGCTACGCCGGCGCCCCGCCTCTCCGGGTGCCGGGCGGCGCGGTGTTCGAGGCGGGCGGTCCGGCGGCGCCCCGCGCCTTGCCGGGCACCTACACGGTGCGGCTCACGGTGGACGGCCGCACCGAGACCGCGCCGCTGCAGGTGGCGCTCGACCCGCGCGTCGAGGCGAGCCCGGAGGACCTGCAGGCCCAGCTCGACCTCATGCTGAAGCTGCGCCAGGCGATGACGGACGACCACGTCGCCTTCAACCGGATCGCCGGGGTGCGCGAGCAGCTGGGCGTGCTGGAGCGGCAGCTGGGGAGCGACGCGTCCCACGCCTCCGTGGTCGCCGCCGTGAAGAAGCTGGACGAGCGTGCCGACTCGACCGCGACGCAGCTGTTCCAGTTCCGGGCGAAGGTGCCCAAGGAGCTGTTCATGAACCACCCGGCCACCCTGAACGTGAAGCTGGCCTCGTTGCAGGGCTCGGTGGACGCGGCCGACGCGGCCCCCACCGCGCAGCAGGTGGACGTGTACGACCTGCTGCGGAAACGGCTGGACGACGTGCTGACCGAGTGGAACGAGATCCGCACCAAGGAGATCCCGGCGCTCAACGAGCAGCTGCGCGCGGCCGGGATCGGACCGGTGTTCGTGCCGGGGGGCGGCGGGGAGTAGGAGGCCGAGCGGGCGGAGGCTGGCCCGGGCCTCGGGTCGCGGCGACGCCTCCCTTCCCCGGCCCTTGACCGTGCGGCGAGATCGGGCGTAGATCGTTTCTTGGAAGTTCGAGGCCCCATCCGGACCCGGACCGGCGGCACCGCCGACTCCGGAGGTCGCGCTCCTCCCTGCCTCCTCACCCCGGTGCAAGGAATCCTACCATGCCCGCGACGGCCCACACGCGCCCTCTCTCCCCCCGGCTCCGGGCCTCCCCCCCGATCCGGGCGGCGCTTCTCCGCACGACGCTCCTCGTGGGCCCGCTGAGCCTGCTCGCCTGCGGCGGCGGCGGCGCGAGCTCGACCGGACCCGACACGGGCAGCCTGTCGGTGACCACCAAGACGAGCGGCCAGAGCCTGGACCCGGACGGCTACACGGTGACGGTGGACGGCGGGCAGGCGACCTCGATCGGAACCAACGACTCGAAGGCGTTCGCGAGCCTGTCCCCGGGGAGCCACGAGGTCGAGCTGTCCGACGTTCGGGCCAACTGCGCGGTGGGCGGCGACAACCCGCGATCCGTGTCGATCGACGCGGGAGCCAGATCCGGCGCGCTGTTCGACGTCACCTGCCAGCAGGCGCTCGTCGACCGGATCGCGTTCTCGACGACGCGGGATGGCAACATTGAGGTCTACGTCATGAACCCGGACGGCTCGGAGCCGGTCGACCTCAGCAACGATCCGTCGAGCGACGGGAGTCCCGCCATCTCCCCGGACGGAACGAAGGTCGCGTTCGTGACCTACCGGGACGGCAACAACGAGATCTACGTCATGAACGCCGACGGGTCCGACCCGGTGGACCTTACCAACGACGTGGCCGATGACGGGGGTCCCGCCTGGTCTCCCGACGGCTCGCAGATCGCATTCTGGACCGACCGGGACGGCAACGCCGAGATCTACGTCATGAACGCGGACGGCTCGAACCCCATTCGCCTCACCAACAACCCGGCCGTCGACTCGAAGCCCGCGTGGTCGCCCGACGGATCGCAGATCGCGTTCGTGTCGAGCCGCCCGGGCAACGACGACGTCTACGTCATGGACGCCGCCGGCTCCGACCCCGCCGACCTCACCAACGACCCGGCGACCGACACCGATCCCGCCTGGTCTCCCGACGGATCGCAGATCGCCTTCGCGACGAACCGGGACGGCAACCTCGAGGTCTACGTCATGGGCGCCGATGGCTCGAGTCCCCTCCGGCTCACCCACGGCTCGGGCGTCGAGGTGGGTCCGACCTGGTCGCCCGACGGATCGAAGATCGCGTTCCAGGGGGACAAGAACGCGGTGGCCGACATCTGGGTCATGGACGCCGACGGCTCCAACCAGGTCGACGTCACCCTGACCCCGGCCAGCGAGGGCGAGCCCGCGTGGAGCCCGCTCCAGTAGGGCCCCGGACCGGGAAGACGAGGAGCACGATCATGCGCCCGACGGCCCACGCACGACACCTTTCCACGCTGCTCGGCGCGGCGACTCTTCGCTCGACGCTGCTCGCCGGGACGCTGGGTCTGCTGGCCTGCGGCGGTGGCGGAGGCGCCACCGGCCCGGCGACGGGCAGCCTGACCGTGACCACCTCGACGACGGGACAGGACCCGGACCCGGACGGCTACACGCTGACCCTGGACGGCGGGCAGGCGACCCCCATCGGGACGAGCGACACGCACACGTTCCCCGGCCTCTCCACCGGGAGCCACGAGATCGAGCTGGCCGACGTCCGGGCCAACTGCGGCGTGGGCGCCGACGACCCCCGGTCGGTGTCGGTGGACGCGGGGGCCACGGCCAGCACGACGTTCGACGTCACCTGCAAGCAGGCGCTCATCGGCCAGATCGCGTTCGTGGCCTTGCGGCAGTTCACGCCGCAGGTCTACGTCATGAACGCCGACGGCTCCGACCAGGTCAGCCTCGTGAACTGGCCGGCCCAGGAAGCGGCCATCTCACCCGGCGGGACCCGGGTCGCGTTCAGCGGCCCCTCGGCCACGGCGGGCGGCCTGGACATCCACCTGGTGAACGCCGACGGCTCCAGCCGCGTCGACATCACCAACGACTCCGCCGGCCAGGACGACCATCCCGCCTGGTCGCCGGACGGGTCAAGGATCGCCTACGATCGGTACCGGAATGGCGACACCGAGATCTACGTCATGAACGCCGACGGCTCGGATACGGCGAACCTCACGAACGACCCGGGAGCCGAGGACCGAGAGCCCACCTGGTCGCCCGACGGATCGCAGATCGCGTTCTCCACGAACCGGGACGGGAATTTCGAGATCTACGTCATGAACGCCGATGGCTCGAATCCTGTCCGCCTCACCCACGAATCCGGAGCCGTCGATTCCCATCCCGCGTGGTCGCCCGACGGGACGAAGATCGCGTTCGCGACGGACCGGGACGGGAACCTCGAGGTCTACGTGATGGACGCCGACGGCTCGAATCCGGTTCGCCTCACCCACGGCACCGGAACCGAGACGGAGCCCACCTGGTCGCCCGACGGATCACAGATCGCGTTCACGGGCGACAGGAACGCCGTGGCCGACATTTGGGTGATGGACGCCGACGGCTCCAACCAGGTCGACGTCACGATGACCCAGACCATCGAGGGCGGTGCCTCCTGGAGCCCGGTCCAGTAGGCTCAGCGCCAGGTGCGCCGCAGCGGGTGCGCCTCGGTGTTGAACACGACCGCGAGGGTGTCGCGGGCGCCGGCGCTCGTCCCCGACGCCCCGGTCGAGTCCGCCGCGGCCGTGTCCGCCCCGGCCACCCTATCGGTCCCCGCCCACGTCCTCAATTTCAGCGCCGAGTCGGGCGAGAACAGCAGCCACGCGTACTTGAGGGTCTCGGCCAGGAAGTAGGAGGGCATGCGGTCGGCGCGCTCCCCGGTGCGCACGTCCTTCAGGGCGGCGAAGCCCGCGTCGGTGCGGCAGCGCTCGACGATCGCCTCGAACATCCTGCGGCCCATCTCCCGGTAGCGGACGTCGCCGGTGGCGCGCCACAGGTAGAAGGCCGACTCGAGCGCCTCGGGGCGGAGCTCGTAGCCGGGGCTCACGATCTTCATGGTCCGGTAGTCCATGACCTCGGGCTCGATCCCCCACCGCTCCCACATCGTGTCGACCGAGGCCATGAGCGGGACCGCGCGGCCGAGGAGCGTGTCCGCGAGGACGGGCATCGAGTCGGCGCGTAGGGCCTCCGAGCCCAGGGTCAGGGCGCCCGGGAAGAAGGCGTCCAGGGCCCCGAAGTGGGCGGCGCCGCGCTTCCCGGTCCGCATGTCGGCGTGGCCGTACCAGGCGCCGGTCGGACCGCGGTCCGCCAGGTAGCGACCCGCGGCCGACACGCTGGTGCTCCACATGTCCAGGAAGTCGGGGTCGCCGAACAGGAGCCACGCCTTGAGCAGGTACTCGTAGTAGGAGTCGATCCCGCCGCTCACGTGGCTGTCCGAGGTCGGTCCACTTCCCCGTCCGCACGTCGATCCCGCTCCCCACCAGCCCGATGTTCGAGCGCCGCTCGTACAGGGCGGTCACGGCGCGCTTGGCGTCGTGGTAGTAGATCGTGTCGCCCGTCAGCTTCGAGAGGGTCCCGAACTCGAGCATCAGGGTGCCGACCTCGGCCGGGTTCGACACCGGGCCGGAGACGGCGCCGGTGCGCAGGTTCACGAACCTGTAGGGCATCCCGGTGGGCGAGCCGAACGCGGGCAGGAGCCGGTGGCCCAGGTCCTCGGCCAGGGCCAGGAAGCGCGGATCGCCGTCCATTTGGTAGGCGGACAGGAGCCCGCCCAGCATCCGGATGGTGATCTCGAACACTTGCACCCGCTGGCTCCGGTCGAAGGACAGGCTGTCCAGGATCATCGACTTCGCCCGGGCGGCGTCGCTCTTCAGGCCGAGCAGGAGCATGGTGTCGAAGCCGTCGACCGGGGTCATGAGGAGGGAGCCCCCCTCGTACCAGTCGCGGGCGGTGTGGCTCAGGGGCCGGAGCTCGTCGTGGCCGGCCGCGTAGCGCGCGTAGCCGTCCCAGGCGTGGGCGAGCTGGCCGCGGGCGGCCGCGGCGAGGGGCGCCCACACGGTGTCGCGCGGGGCGGAGGCGGCGGCCGTCCCACCCGCGGCCCCACGATCGGGGCGCGAGGGCGCGCCGTATAACACGTACAGGACGGCGAGGAGCGCGGCGAACACGAACAGCGGCCCGAGCACTCGCGCCGCCTGGCGGCCGCCGCCCTTCACCGCGAGACTCGACTCACCGCGAGCCGCCCGCCCCCTCGCCGTGTGCCTCCTCGCCCTCCATCTCCATGCCCATCGTGCCCTTGAGGGGGCCTTCCATGATGAAGGCGGCGTCCTTCCGGTAGACCGCGTTCGTCGTGTCGGCCGGGAGGAGGTGCCAGCCGCCGTCCAGGATGACGGCGCCGGCCACCGAGGCCATGGCGTGGTGGTGGATCGTGTCCCCGGTCGGGTTCTCGTAGATCCCGGTCACCCGGTAGAGGTGGTCGGCGTAGATGCGCTTGCCGAGCCCGGTCCACCCGTAGAACGCCTTCACCGGGACGTGGTCGAGGGTGCCGTCGGGCTTCGTCACCGGATTCACGTCGAACAGCACCTTCCCCGCGGTCACGTCCTCGAGCTTCAGCTCGACGGCGTGCGGGTGGAGGTGGCCGCTCATCCCGATGATCCGGCCGCCCACCTCGGGCCTGGCCTCCCACGTCTTCACCGTGCGGCCGGGGGGCAGGTCGAAGGCCATGCTCCCGTCGCCCTTCTCGCCGAACGGGTACTCCACGTCCATGGAGAAGGGCTCGACCTTCCACAGCGGGAAGAATCGACTACGAGTGTAGTCGAGGATCAGCCGCACGCGCACGCCGTGGTAGTCGGCGCCCGTGGGGTTCCAGAGCATGGTCATGAACAGGAAGGGCGAGCCCTTGCGGACCGGGATCCCGAACAGCCACCCCGGCACGTGGATGGAGGGCGTCTCGGAGCCGGCGGCCAGGATGCGGCGCATGATGGGCGAGAACAGGGTGCGCGCGTCCGGCTCGAACAGGTTGGTGTGGTGGAGGACGGCGTGCGGCACCGGCCGCCCCTGTCCGTCCACGATCTCCACCCGGTAGGCGTGGATGGTCGCGTCGAACGGAAAGGTGCCCCGCTGGACGGGGATCTGGGTCACCTGGTACGGCGACGAATGCGCCGGGAGGTCGGTCGGGCCGGCCACCAGGACGAGCTCGTGCCGGTCGGGCCGGTCGATCACCTGGGCCTGATCGGCCTGGACGGCCGCGGTAGGGCGCGAGCCGGGCACGGCCTGGGCCCGGGCCGCGGACGGAGCCGCAATGGCCGCCATGGCGGCGAAGGCCGCGCCGAGCGACGCGGCGGCGGTCACGAGGAGCGTGGACGGTTGCTGGCCGTTCAGGGGTCCCCCGGGGCTTCGGGTGGTCACGATCTGGAGCCCAGTTTATGGGGACGAGGCCCCGGAGGACAGGCTCGGCGCGCGGAGCGGAGTGGAGAAGCCGCGACGGCTGAATCCTCCGGGAGCCGGGATGCGTTGGGGATGGGGGCGGCCCTGTCGATCGGGGCCACCTCGGCCGAAGTTGGGCCCGGATCCGGGACCGCCCGAAGCGTACCACCGAAGGAGAAGAGAGAGCCGTGATGAGCCACGCGCACCACTCGAGCACGCCGCGCCCGTCGACCGCCGCCCGGACCGCGGCGGTCCCGGCCTTCCTGGCGGCCCTGGCCTGCCTGGCCGCCCCCGCGGCCGCCCACGCCCAGCAGGCGTCGGCCGGCTCGGGGCCCCTGTACGAGCCCCGCAACGTGAAGGCGGCCTACGCGGCCGGCACCCGCTCGCGGGACGGCAACCCGGGGCCCGAACTACTGGGAGAACCACGCCAGCTACCGGATCACGATCGACGGCCGACCCGCCCGACCGCACGATCCGCGGCTCCGAGGACATCGTGTACCGGAACGTCGAGCCCCGACTCGCTCCCCGAGCCTGATCATCAAGCTGTTCATGAACGTCCACCAGCCCGGCGCGCCGCGGTTCCGCGGCGTCTCGAAGGACTTCATGACCTCGGGCGTCCACATCGACAGCTTCGCCGTGAACGGCGCGCGCGCAGGAGTGGAAGGACGTGCCGGTTCGCGTTCACGTGGCAGCCCGTGAAGCTCCCCGAGGGGCTCGCCCCGGGCGACTCGGTGCGGCTGCACTTCGACTGGCACTACGACCTGGCCGAGCGTGCCAGCCGCGAGGGCGTCATCGACTCGACCACCTACTACATCGCCTACTTCTATCCGCGCGTGGCGGTCTACGACGACTACGAGGGCTGGGACACGATGGAGCACACGCCCAGCCACGAGTTCTACTCGGACTTCAACGACTACGACGTGACCGTGAACGTGCCGGCGGGCTACGTGGTGTGGGGCACGGGGACGATCGAGAACATGGACTCCCTGCTGCAGCCCGGTCCGCTGGCGCGCTTCAAGAAGTCGTTCACCTCGGACTCGACCATCCACGTGGCCACTCGCGAGCAGATGCTGGCCGGCAAGGTGACGACCGGGAGCGGCACGAACGCCTGGCACTTCACGGCGAAGTACGTCCCCGACATGGCGTTCGGGCTCTCGAACCACTACGACTGGGACGCGGCCAGCGTGCTGGTGGACGATGCCGCCGGGCGCCGGGCCAGCGTGCAGGCGGCCTACAACGACACCGCCTCCGACTTCCACCACATGGTCCAGTTCGGGCGGCACTCCCTGGACCTGCTCTCGCACGACTGGCCGGGCGTCCCCTACCCGTACGAGAAGACGACCGAGTTCCAGGGCGGCGCGGGCATGGAGTATCCGATGATGGCCAACGACCAGGCCTACGAGGACTCCACCATGTCGCGCTTCGTGGCCGAGCACGAGATCGCCCACACCTACATGCCCTTCTACATGGGGATCGACGAGACCCGCTACGGCTTCATGGACGAGGGGTGGGCGACCACGTTCGAGTACCTGCTCGGCGTCGAGGACATGGGCAAGGCCCGGGAGACGAAGTTCTTCGACCGGTTCCGCGTGAACCGCTGGGCGCACGACAACGCGGCGGCCGAGGATCTGGCGATCACCAACCCCGGCGACATCCTGGGCGGCGCCGCCCTCGGCATCAACGAGTACGGGAAGGCCGCCATCGGCTACCTGGCCATGAGGGACCTGCTCGGCGACGCGCTCGTTCAAGAAGTGCCTGCAGGCCTACATCGCCCGCTGGCACGGCAAGCACCCGAGCCCGTGGGACTTCTTCTACACCTTCGATGACGTGGCCGGCAGGCCGCTCGACTGGTTCTGGTCCAACTGGTTCTTCAGCCACAACTACATCGACCTGGCCGTGGCCGACGTCGACCGGGCCGGGGACGGCTACGACATCACGCTCGACAACATCGGCGGCATGGACGCGCCCGTGGACCTGGTCCTGGGCTTCGCCGACGGCAGCTCGAAGACCGTCCACGAGACGCCGGCCATCTGGGAGAAGGACCAGGAGCGCGCCGTCGTGCACGTGCCGGCGGACGGCACGCTGACTTCGGTCGGCATGGACCACCAGATCTGGGTGGACGCCGACACCTCGAACGACGGGTGGAAGGCGAAGGGGAGCTAGCGGTCCGCGGGCGCGGCAGCGAGGCGGTCGCGGACGTCGCTCATCCGCCCCTGCTTCCTCGCATCTTCCGCCCGAGCTCCTCGAACCAGTGGTCCACCACCACCAGCCGGTTCGGCGCGGCCGCCACGGAGTCCGAGACCGGGCTCAGCATGAGGAAGCGTCGGTCGTCCGGAGACACGTCGTAGGCGCGGTACGAGGGACCCGTCGCGTACTTCCCGGCCGGGAAGAGGGCGTGCGGCGTCCCGGGAGCGAACGTCGGGGTCGTGGTCACGGGCACGGCCATCATCTCCCCGGAGTGCGGCGCGGTAGAAGATCTCCCGCCCGCTGTGGCCCCACAGCGGCTCGGCGCCCCCGGCCGTCGGAAACCTGCCACCGGCGGCCGCTTTCGGCCTTCGGGAACGGACGGACGTAGATCTCGTCCCGTCCTGACTCGTCGGATTGATACGCGATCCACCGCCCGTCCGGCGACAGGGTCGCCGCCCGCTCGTCGAACTGCGGCGACGTCACGATGGGCGTCAGGGTCGTATCCACACCCGGCTGGAAGGCGTACAGGTCCCGCGTGGGCAGAGTCGTGCGCACCACCATCCAGTGACCGTCGGGTGCCCACAGGGCCTCCGCCAGCGCCCTGTCGGATCCGAGCATCCTCTTCGCCTTACCGCTGAAGTCGGCGGACCTCTCGTAGATGGACGCGTTGTTGTTTCCCGGGTCGACGATGTAGGCCACCCTCTTGCCGTCCGGACTCCAGGTCGGACGATACTTGAGGAACTCCCCGAAGGTCAGCCGGGAAAGCGGACCGTGATCCCGGTCCAGCTGCTTGATCCAGATGTCGGAGGTCGGCCGGCCCGCGATGGCGACGGCCAGTCGCCGGCCGTCCGGTGACAGGCTCATCCCGCCGTTGAAGGGCCGGTCGAAGGTCCAGCCCGAATCGACGGGCGTGGCGACGCCCTCCCGGCTGACCCAGACCGGGCGGACCGTCTCCCTGACGTCTCGGGGCTCCCCGGCGTAGTAGACCAGCGTGCCCGCGTTGGAGACGTCGTAATTCGCCACGTACCCGACGTTCGTCGCGACGCCGTTGATCACGGGAACCGCCGGACCGGTCACCTCCAGCTTGTCCGGATCGAACGGTACCGCCACGAGCGACCCGTTCGCCCGCGCGATGAGGAGGTTCCCCGTGGGGAGGTACTCCGCTCGCCGTCCGGCCTGGAGGAGGCGGTACCTGTCCGTCTTCAGGTCGAGGACCGCGATCCTGGTGTCGTTGGGCCGGGTCGGCCCGTACCAGACGGAGAACAGCAGCCCGCGACCGTTCGGCAGCGCGGCCGGGTCGACCTGGGCGAACTCGTGCTGGGCGGTGTCGATCCGGGTGCGGACCCTCGCCGCGCCCCCGGTCACCGGGTATCCGACGATCCCCGGCCCTCCCGGAGTGCCGAAGCCGCCGGACGAATAGATGACCCCGTCCGGTCCCCACGCGGTGCCGCCTCCGGCGGCCGAGAGTGAATCGGTCACGACGGTCGGGGGGGCGCCATCCAGCCCGACGACCTTGAGCACTCCGGGGGCGATCTCGAAGGCCAGCTGACGGCCGTCCGGCGACCACGAAATGAACCGCGCGCCCTCGGTGCCGGGGATCGGGATGGCCGTGGAGCTGGTCGCGGTTCCGGATCCAGATCTGCCGTCGGACCGGCCTTCCCGCCGCCGATGTAGGCGATCCGGCTCCCGTCGGGGCTGATGGCCAGGACGCCGACACGGTCGGTCGTGAGGGACTCGGGCTCGGACAGCTGGAGCGCGTAGCGTGTCACGGACTCCTGGGGGGCGCTCCGGGTCCGGGACCAGACCCACCCGCCCGCGGCGAGGGTGAGGCCCCAGAGCACCCACCCGGCCAGGGTGATGCGCGTCCCCCACCGGCGGGCACCGAAGACCGACGCTTCCGTCGAGGCGGCCGTGGAACGGTACCCCGGGTCGGCCAGCGCGTCCGCGAACTCCCTCGCCGAATCGAACCGATCGGCCGGCAGCTTCTCCAGCGCCTTCCCGATCGCCGCCGCCACGTTCGGCGGCACGCTCTTCCGCAGCTTCGTGACCGGCGCCGGCTCCTCGGTCACGATCTTCATGATGATCTGCTGCGCCGACCCGCCCAGGTGCGGCGGCTCCCCCGTCAGCATCTCGTACAGCACGCTGGCCAGTGAATAGACGTCCGAGCGGCCCGTGATATCGGGCTCCGCCGTCGCCTGCTCCGGGCTCATGTAGTGCGGCGTGCCGAGACTGAGCCCCGTCTCCGTCATGCGCCCGCCGGCCGCCGCGCTCACCGCCAGCGCGATCCCGAAGTCCGCCACCATCGGACGGCCGGCGTGGATCAGGATGTTCTCCGGCTTGATGTCGCGGTGGACGACCCCGTGCTCGTGGGCGTACTGGAGGGCGTCGGCCACCTCGGTCGTGAGGTCCACAGCCTCCTGCACCGGGAGCTGCTTCTCCCGGTTCAGCCGGTCCCGCAGCGACTCGCCCTCGACGTAGGGCATCACGTAGTAGAGGAAGCCGTCCGCGGTGCCCGAGTCGAACAGGGGCAGGATGTTGGGGTGCTGCAGAGAGGCGGTGGTCGTGATCTCCTGGACGAACCGGTCGGCGCCCAGGACGGCGGCCAGCTCGGGCTTGAGGACCTTGATCGCGACCCGCCGGTGGTGCTTCAGGTCCTCGGCCAGGTAGACCGTGGCCATGCCACCCTCGCCGAGCTCGCGCTCGATGCGGTAACGGTCCGCAAGGGCAGCGGCCAGGCGGTCGGGGGCGTCACTCACCGCAAACCATCCACGGTATAGAGCCGAGACGTGTACAGGAACTGGTTGTAGGCGTACACGTGGGGATCATCCGCCAGCGTCGGCCGGTCGAAGCCGCGCACCCCACGCAGCTCACGGGGCACGACGCTCAGAAGCGTCGCGCGCGCGCCGGTGACGGGATCGACGCGAGCGAAGTCCAGGCTCGAGGCGGAGCTCCTATTCGTCCACACCCACACCTCGCGTCCCTCCGGGCTCCACCGGATCAGGACATCGCCTGGACGGACTCCGAGCGCACGTCGGGGCGCGCCCCCGTCCAGGGGGTAGATGGCCACGCTGTCCCCGACCCGGGCCAGCACGCGCCGGCCGTCCGGCGAGATGACTGCCTGAGACGTTCCCGGGGGAGTCACAGGGATCGGGGCGGCGTGCGACAGCGAATCGACGTAGCAACGCTCGGATCGCTGCGGCTCCGTTCCGCAGAAGAAGACGATGGTGTCACGCCCGGCCACCCGGACGTCCCCGCTCGTCCCGAGGTCCAACGTCTGGAACTGGCCGGAGTCGATCCGCCGCGCCGAGCCCGGACCGGTGGGATAGAGCATGAGCTTTGCCGGAGTGGTGGGCAGGCCCGCCAGGACGAGGCCGTCGCCGCGGGCCACGGCCATCGGAGTCCCCGCGCCGAGGCGGACCAGCTGAGAACCGTCCGACTTCCGCCACAGCAAGGAGTAGTCGGTACCGCCCATCGAGCCCGCATCGCTGTACGCCAGGTGGCGGCCGTCCCCGCTGAGCACCGGCCTCTGCGACCAATTGCGCACGCCCATGTCCGTCTCCTCGGCGGCGCCCGGCCCGCGCCCGACGACACGCTCTATCTGGCGATCTTCGGTCAGCAGAACACGACCCTCGCGGGAGACGTTCTGGACCGTCAGGTCGCCCGGACCGGAAAGGGCCCATCCGTCCCGTCCAGACCGGTCCATTCTCGCGCAACGCGAAGCTGACAACCCCGGTACCTCCTCCCCCGGCGGCCGAGTAGAAGATGCCCTTCCCGTCCGGCCACCACGCGACACCCTCGGTCCCCTGAAAGTCCACCGACCTGGCCAGGGTGCGGCCCGTGCGATCGGCGATGATGGCGGAGCCGCGATCGTCGAACTTCGCGGGGTGCTCGAGGTACGCGATCGCGTCGCCCGAGGGCGAGACCCTGGGATCCGAGAGGTAGCCCTGGGAGCGCACGAGGACCGTCCCCACCGGGTACTCGAGGAGGTCCGTTCCGCTGCTGTCGCGGATCACGGCCATGGTCTTTCCGTCCGGGCCCCAGGCGGCCTCTCGCACACCCGTTGTCACCTCGCGCGGCGCCTCGCCCCCGAGCGAGACCGTCGCCAGCGTGCCCGAGAACAGGCGATGGCCACCGAGGTAGCTCGCGTGCGTGAGGATGGCGAGCTGGCCCGTGCTCGAAACGTCCAGCAGGTGCGCCGAGTCCGGGCCAAACGGGACGGGATCCGGGTGGTCGGGCCGGATGACGTACAGGCGCGACACGATCCCGACATCGGGCATGCCGCTGAACACGATCGTCTGCCCGTCGGGCATGAAGCGCGCGTTGAAGATCGAACGGGAGTCGAACGTCCGGGCCGTGAACCACGGCGGCGAGGCGGGTGCCGCGCCACGCATCAGGAGGACCGACAGCACCACCCCGGCCACGGCTACCGTGACCGTCCCCCACGACCAGGGGCTGCGAATCCACCCCCGGAAACCACGCGCACCGGGCGCGCCGGCCACCGCGCCCCCGGTGACCCGGAACGCAGGATTCTGCAGTGCCTCCGCGAATGCCGTGGCCGTCTCGAACCGGTCCGCCGGCAGCTTCTCCAGCGCCTTGGCCACCGCCGCCGCCACGTTGGGCGGCACCGCCTTGCGCAGCTTCGTGACCGGCGCCGCCTCCTCGGTCACGATCTTCATGATGATCTGCTGCGCCGAAGACCCGGTGTGCGGAGGGTCCCCCGTCAGCATCTCGTACAGCACGCTGGCCAGCGAGTAGACGTCGCTCCGGCCCGTGATGTCCTTCTCCGCGGTGGCCTGCTCCGGGCTCATGTAGTGCGGCGTGCCCAGGGAGAGCCCCGTCTCCGTCATGCGCCCGCCCGCCGCCGCCGAGACCGCCAGCGCGATCCCGAAGTCCGCCACCATGGGCCGCCCGCCGTGGAGGAGGATGTTCTCGGGCTTGATGTCCCGGTGCACGACGCCGTGCTCGTGCGCGTATTGGAGCGCGTCGGCCACCTCGCTCACCAGCTTCACGGACTCCTCGACCCCGAGCTGCGTCTCGCGGTCGAGCCTGGCGCGCAGTGTCTCCCCTTCCACGTACGGCATCACGTAGAAGAGGAAGCCGTCGGCTTCGCCCGAGTCGAAGAGCGGCAGGATGTTGGGATGCTGCAGTGCCGCCGTCGTCGCGATCTCCTGCACGAAGCGGTCGGCGCCCAGCACCGCGGCCAGCTCGGGCTTCAGCACCTTGATCGCGACCTGCCGGTGGTGCTTCAGGTCCTCGGCCAGGTAGACCGTGGCCATGCCGCCCTCGCCCAGCTCCCGCTCGATCCGGTAGCGATCGGACAGGGCGGCGGCGAGGCGGTCGGGGACGTCAGCCATAGGCACTCACCTGCATGCGCTCAACTCCCCCCGGCGCCGCGCATGCGCGCTCGAAGCTCGCTGCGCCACCCGTACACGACGTCGTAGTCCGGTGTCTGCTCGCTCCGGATCATCAGCAGCCGGGTGCCGTCCGGCGACACGTCGTAGTCGGCGTGGGGCGCCTGCGCGAACACGTAGCGGTCGGCGAACAGCTCGGTGCGGCCAGTGACGGAGAAACCGCCGGTCGTGCTCACGGAGGCGGCGATGACGTATCGACCGTCGCGGTAGAAGATCGTCTTTCCGTCGCGGGCCCACACGGGCTCCGCGCCGCCCGAGACCGAGACCTGAACCTGCCCGCCCGGTCCCGGGAACGGCTGCACGACGACCTGCCCCGCGCCCGACCGGTCGGTGACGTACGCGACCCACTTCCCATCCGGGGAGACCCGCGCCTGGGTCTCCACGAACCGCGTGGCCGCCACGGGCCGGGACGCCGTGTCGCCGGTGAGCGCCCGGACCATGATGTCGGCCTGGGTCGCGCCGCCATTGTCCATTCTGGTAGACCAACGACCGGCCGTCTGGCGTGATCACCCCCTCGAAGACGTTGTGCTGGTCGCTCACCTGCAACGGCGTCGCCGGCGCACTCTGGTCGGCCGGTTGCCACCAGATGCCCGGCCGGCCGCTGCGGTCGGAACGGTACAGGACTCGGCGCCCATTGGGGCTCCACTCCGGGCGGTCGTTCTGGGTCCCGGAGCTGGTGATCCGGGTCAGCGTGCCCGAGGCGATGTCGTAGAGCCAGATGTCCGAGCGCCCGGCGGCGCCGATCGACATCGCGATCCGCTTCCCGTCCGGCGAGAGCCTCGGGTAGGCATAGGCCTGGGGCCTCGACAACAGCGGCGTGAACCGGCCGTGCAGGTCGACCCATCCCAGCGCGGCTTCGCCGGCGGCCGGCTGGTACACCAGCGTCCCCGTGGGGGACAGGGCCGCCAGGCTGGTCCCCTGCACCGCGATCGCGACGATGGGACCGAGACCGACAGGATTCCCGGTGACGCCACCGCTCTCGAGATCGAAGGGCACGCCCGTGAGGGCGCCCGAGGGCGAGACGTACACCAGGGTCCCGTCCACGTACCCGAGCACGTCCGTCAGCGGGAGTGCGAGCCGCCGCACCGCGCCGGTCTTCAGCGAGACCGCGCCGAGTCGGGCCTGGACACTTCCGGAGACCGGATGAATCGAGAACAGGACCGTCTTTCCGTCGGGAAGCGCGCGGGGCTGGCTGAAGTAGAAGTCACCCGCGGCGGTGTCCGGGGCGGCCAGCCGCCGCGGCGTACCCCCGTCCTGCGGATAAGCGACGAGGTCATCCTCGGTCGCCAGGACGATGACGCCGGAGCGGCTCCACGTCACCCCGGTCGGTACCGATCCGACGTCACCGACGCGCACGGGTGTCCCGCCCGAGACCCGGACCTTCCAGAGGGTCGTGCCGACCAGGTACGCGATCCACTCCCCGTCGGGCGAGAAACAGGGCTGCTGAGCCCCGTTCGTGCCGGCGAACACGCGGGCCGAGCCCTGGCGGAGCGGTCGGACGTAGAGGCGCGCCGTCCCCGTCGAGTCGGGCAGCGCGTAGGCAACGGCGAGGCCATCCGGCGAGACGGCCACGTCCGTGGCCGGGGCTGCGTTGGCCGAGAGCATCGTCGACGGCAACTCGAGCTTGAACCGAACGACCGCGCCCGGTGCCTCGCGATGCGCGGAACGCCAACCCCACGCCGCGAGGGCGGAGGTGAGGACGAGCGCCGCCCCGAGGCCGAGGACGAGCGGGTGGCGGGCCATCGCGCGGGCCGACGTGGCGGCGCCGGAGAATCCGGCCGCCGCCGTGCCGGCCCGGAAGTGCACGTCCGCCAGCGCGTCCGCGAACGCCTTCGCCGAGTCGAACCGGTCCGCCGGCAGCTTCTCCAGCGCCTTCCCGATCGCCGCCGCCACATTGGGCGGCACCGAGCTTCCGCAGCTTCGTGACCGGCGCCGGCTCCTCGGTCACGATCTTCATGATGATCTGCTGCGCCGACCCGCCCAGGTGCGGCGGCTCCCCCGTCAGCATCTCGTACAGCACGCTCGCCAGCGAGTAGATGTCCGAGCGCCCCGTGATGTCGGGCTCCGCCGTCGCCTGCTCCGGCGACATGTAGTGCGGCGTCCCAGAGCTGAAGCCCCGTCTCCGTCATGCGCCCGCCGGCCGCCGCGCTCACCGCCAGCGCGATTCCGAAGTCGGCCACCATGGGCCGACCCTCGTGCAGGAGGATGTTCTCCGGCTTGATGTCGCGGTGGACGACCCCGTGCCGGTGCGCGTAATCCAGCGCGTCGGCGACCTCCGAGGTCAGATCCACCGCCTCCTGCACGGGGAGCTGCTTCTCGCGGTTCAGCCGGTCCCGGAGCGACTCCCCCTCGACGAAGGGCATGACGTAGAACAGGAAGCTGTCCGCCGAGCCCGAGTCGAACAGGGGGAGGATGTTCGGGTGCTGGAGCGAGGCGGTGGTGGTGATCTCCTGGATGAACCGGTCGGCGCCCAGGACGGCGGCCAGCTCGGGCTTGAGGACCTTGATGGCCACCTTGCGGTGGTGCTTCAGGTCCTCGGCCAGGTAGACGGTGGCCATGCCCCCTTCACCGAGCTCGCGCTCGATGCGGTAGCGATCCGCCAGGGCGGCGGCCAGGCGCGGGGGGAGGTCGGGCATGGCGCCCAAGATGGGAACGGACCGTGAATTGCGCCAGAATCGCACTACGACGCTCGCTCGGGCCGTCCAGCGAACCACGTGAGCTGCAGCCCACGGTGCATCCCACCGTTTGCCGGGCCGATCCAGGCCGATCTACGTTCGGGACGTCGGGCGGGCTTTTCGGAACCTCACACCCGGGAAGGCGTCATGCGCGCAACGTCGATAGCAGCATCGGTGGCCCTGTGGACCGCGGTCGCGATCGCGGCCGGCGGGTGCGGCGGCGGGAAGGCCGACACCTCGTCCAGCTCCTCGTCGGCATCCGCGAGCGAGACCGGGGGCTCTTTCCCGAACGCGTCGCTGGACCCCTGCTCCCTGCTCACCGCCGACCAGGTGGCCGCGGTCCTCGGGATGAAGGTGGACCCGGCCAAGGCGGACTCGAGCGCGGGAGAGGGGTCCCGGGGCTGCAGTTGGACCACCGCGGCCTACGACGCCGGCGGCTCGGCCCTGATGGGCCACGTGGGCATCGTGACGCTGATCGTCGTCGGGCCCAACCCGGCGCTCGCCAGCCGCTTCCCCACCGCCAGGTCCTTCTTCGCGTTCCAGAAGCAGATCGTGCCCAACCAGCAGCCCGTGTCCGGAGTCGGCGACGAGGCCATGATCGCCGGCAAGCAGCAGGATCTGTGGGCGCGCAAGGGCGACGTGGTACTCCGGCTGTTCGTCACCGGAGGCCTGGGCGACACCTCGGAGCTGAAGCCGCTCAAGCAGCTGATGACCGAGGCGCTGTCCCGGACCTGATGCGTCGTCCCGGGCGGCGGTCCGGGCGTCGGCCGGCGGCGGGCGCGAGGCCGGCCGCGCCCCGGCCGCAGGTCAGGAAGCCCTGGCCCCCAGGGACCGGGTCAGGCTCTTGAGGTCCAGCTTCCCGGCGCGGTCGTGGATGGCCTCCTCGACCCTGGGATAGATCGTGTGGGCCTCCTGCTGGAACCGGGTGAACTGCGTCCTCAGGTCCTCGGCGCTCAGCTTCCTGCCCTGCGCGTAGTACTGGTCCGCGACATGCCCCAGCGCGTAGGTGGCCGCGAAGGTGATGGCCGCGCCGGTCGCCACCCGGGCCGCCCCGCCGATGAGGCCGCCGAGCAGGCCGCCGGCGACCCCGCCCAGCAGCTTGATCGCCACCCCCTCGATGGACTGTGCGGCCGCGCCCAGCCCCAGCGTCGCGGCCAGGTCTTTCACCTGGGACAGGTCCAGCTTCTGGCCGTGGCGCTGGCCGATCTCGTAGACCATGCGGAGCTGCAGCGGGAGGATGGCGATGTTGGCCAGGTGGTCCGGGAGGATCTCGAGGGCGCCGGTGAGGATCGCCTGGTCGAGGATGTAGTCCTCGAGCTCCCCGTCGGGCGCGCCCGCGGCGCCCGCCTCCGCGCCCGGAGCGCTCGCCTCCGTGACCTTCCCGCCCTTCCCGGCCGCGGCCCCGGCGGACAGCCCGCTCGCCGTCTTGTCCAGCTCGGCCACGGTGGTGGCGTCCAGCCCGAGGGCATCCTGGAGGTGGTCGAGGAACTGTTCCTCCGCAGGGTTGGCGGGGCCGTCGGCGTGGCACACGGCCAGCGCCGAGGTATAGGCGGCGCGCCGCGCCTCCTCGCCTGAGAGACGTCCCGCCACGTCGGCGACCCGGAGCGTCCCGTCGCTCACCTGTTTGGCGAGCCGGCTGATGTCGGGGTTTCCGATGCGCTCGACGGCCTCGTGGACGGCCGCCTGCTCGGCGGCGTCGGTCTCGCCGTCCGCCTTGGCGGCCAGCATGGCGAGGGCGATCAGGGGTGCGTGGTCGGACTGGTTCATGGCACTGGCACTCGGCTTCGAAGGTGGACGGTCGGCTGCTGGCGATCTTTCAATATACGGGGCGGCGACCTCACCCACCTGCCCGCAGGGAGCGGACCGACGTTTCAGCTGAAACGTGCGGAAGGCAGCGCCGGGACGAACGAACCGCTCACCCCGAGCAGGTCGGCCCGGCCTCCTTCTTCGGCCGGAAGTCCCTGTCCCTGACCGCCTCGCTGGCGTGGCCGCTGCGGCCGTAGATGGCCGACAGGGTGCCGAGCTGCTGCACGCCGAAGTCATCCAGGCACCCGTCGATGAAGGCCAGGAAGTAGCCGTAGCTGCCGCTCAGGGAGATCGCGTACGTCCAGATCGTGATCCGGTGACCGTAGCGCACGTCCCTGAACGACAGGGGCGGCTGGTAGCGGTCCGGCGGGGCCCCCAGGACCGTCCGCACCCGCTCGATCGACAGGTTCCGCTCGAGCACGGCCTTCCCCAGCGAGTCGAGGACGCTGAATACGCGCGCCTCGACGTCGTGGTCGCAGGGGCCCCCGGAGCACTGTTCCTTGTAGCTGATGGTGGGCAGGCCCCGGAGGACGTCGCGGGGAGAACTCTGCGCGAGGCCCGTGGACGAACCGCCCACGAGCGCGGCGACGACTAGCGCGGCCGCGGCGAGCGTCCGGATCGCTTGCATTCGCCCTCCTCGAGGGTACAGGTCACGCATGCGCCCCCCTACGACGGTCGCTGCACCGACAGGCGCATCTCCGTCAGGCCGCCGGCGCTCGACCTCACCTCCACCACCCTGAGCGGGGGCGAGACGATCTGTCCCGTGAACAGGGGGGCGCCCTCCGCCAGGATCACGGGCGCGATCGTCACGACGATCTCGTCCAGCAAGCCCCGCTCGTGGAACTGGGCCGCGAGGTCTCCGCCTCCCGCCAGCCACACGTCCCTTCCCGACGCCGCCTCACGCATGTCCTCGAACACGGGCGCCACGTCGCCGGACACGAACCGGATGTTCGCCCCCGGGACCTCGCGCAGCGAGCGAGACGTGAACACCCACGTCGGCTGCTCGTGCGGCCAGGCCCTGGGGTTCTCCGGATCCTCGTAGACGTGGTTTAGGAGGAGCCACTCGTACGTATGCGAGCCCATGGCGATCGCGCCCACGTCGCGGATGAAGGACCCGAAGCCCGCGCGTCCCCGTCATGTCGAATTGGAACAGCCAGTCCAGCGAGTGCTCGGGGTCCGCAATGTAGCCGTCCAGGCTCGCCGCCGTACAGTAGATGGTCTTCATCGTCCTCCGGCTCGTCGTCATGGAGCCATGGCCCGGGCTCGACGGGATGCGTCCGCTCAGCCGGCGTTGTCCGGAAGCCGATCGAACAGCGTGCAGCGCCGGACGATGATCGCCGTGTCCGCCCGCCCCAGGGCCCGGGCCTCGTTGAGGGCGACCTGGCCCGCCAGGGCGAAACGATCCACGGCCGTCAGGTAGCTGATCCCCGGGACCGTGGGATCGTACTTCTTCGGGGGCGGCGCCCCCTCGATGGGCTCGAAGCGGGCCGCCCCGTGTCCGGCCTCGAACCGGGCTCGCTGGCTCCTGTCGCGGACATCCATGGAGAAGAGCCGGGCGTGCGCCTCCCGCGCCAGCTCCTGGCACACGGGATCGGGCGAGCGGCCCAGGTGCTCGATGGCCACCTCGAGGTCGTCGAGCGGGGCGCGCGCGACGCACTGGACCTCGAGCGTGGAGGGCCCCGCGTCCGCCGGGGAGTCCTTTGGCTCGTCCTCGTCCGGCACGGGCCAGGTGGACCGCACCCGGCAGTACGTGTCCCGGCTCTCGAGGCCGTAGGAAGTCGAGCCGCCGCTGTCGGCCTGGTCGTACTTCAGGTACACCCAGCCGGCCCGGAGGAAGAGCGAGTCCGCGAGCGACCCCTCGGCGTCCCGGTACTCGGTCCGCAGCGTGCATCCCGGGCGGCCCTCGTAGGCGGCGCCCTCCTCCCGCCGGGGCGTGGTCCCCGTGGCCCGCTCCACCCAGGCGGCCGCGCTGTCGCAGGCGGTCCGGAGATCCGCGTAGGAGGCCGTGGGCCGGGGCGGCTCCGGACCGGGCGGCGGCGACCAGGGCATCTCCCTGGCGTGCATGGCCGGGAGCCCTCCGCGCGAGCCGATGGCCCCGGCCACCACCGCGCCGGTGTCAGCCGGCCGGGCCGCCGCCCCCGCGGCCGGGACCGAGTCGGCGGGCCCGTTCCCCGCGCGCCGCTCCTCCCCGCCCCGTCCAGCGCAGGCCGGCGCCAGGACCGCGCAGGCGGCGAGGGCCGCGCACAGGGCGCGTCGAGGACTCCTGTCGCGAACGCTCATGGTTCTCCGCCGCCTCCCCTCAGCTCCAGCGCCATGTCCTCGTAGTCGATCACGTATTCCTTGAACCCATGAAGGGCGTCCCTTCCCAGCAGGCACATCAGGTGGGGGTCCTGCCAGGACGGGAGGCTCGTGCGGACGTCGAGGCGGTCGAGCTCGACGGGCGCTCCGGCGACGCCCAGGGTGAGCCGGGGCAGCACCACCACGGGCAGCCTGCGAATTCCGCCGCTGCCCCCGACCTTCACGGTGTCGACGCGACCCACGCTGTTGACCCAGGACCGGTGAACCCGGTAGTAGGGCTCGAACAGGATCGTGGTGCCGGATCCGGTGTCGAGCTGGCAGGCCAGCGTGTCGAACCGGAAGGTGACGGAGACGAACGGCGTGTACTGGTGGAACGCCAGCGTGCCGGCCGCCTCCGACCCGAAGCTGGCCGGCACCGTGATCGTCCCGTCCGCACGGTAGGCCAGCGCGCCGAGCGCTCTCTGGACCGGAAATCCCAGGAGCCCGGTGATCCGGAGCCCGGGAAAGGTGAGCGCCGAGTCGGGCAGCACCAGGAAGACCACGTGACGGAGCATCGCCCCGCCCACCTCCACCCGGTCCGCCACGGCGACGTCCGCCCGCACCCGGAGGTCCGTCGAGGACCCGACCTGGAGGTTCGCGGGCCGGATCGCGAGCCCGAGGCCCTCGGCCTCCGACCGCATGAGCACGGAGAAGTTGGCGCCGCTGTCGAAGGCGTAGCGCCGGGGCGTCGAGTCAATGGACACGGCCACACCGCCGTGGTCGTCCGGATGCAGCGTCCCGCCCCGGCGGGCCTCCACGCTCTGGGGCGGCACGTCGCGCAGGGCCTCGAGGAGGCGAGCCGTGTTCGCGAGGTCGCTCTTCCGGGCCGAGTCGGCGAAGGGCGACGCCATGAGCGCCCGGGCGTCCCTGAGGGCGTCGGCCCACCGGTAGAAGCGCAGGTCGTTCTGGTAGCGAAGCCGCCCCGCCAGATAGCCGAGCGAATCCGGAAGGGTCGCCCCGGAGGCCTCCAGGCGGTCCAGGAGCGAGTCCGCGGCGGCCTCCCGGCCGAAGGCGTTGGCCACCACGGCCCGCAGGTAGAGCGCGTAGGGGCCCTCCCGGTTCCGCTCCGCCTTCAGATGGTCGCGGAGCCGGAAGTAGTCGTGCTCCTGCTCCAGGCGCAGGAGCGCGGAGCGGGCCGAGTCCGGCAGCGCCGGGGCCGGGCGGGAGCGCTGGCCGCAGCCGGCTCCGGCGCCGGTCAGCAGGACCGCCACCCCCAGCGCCAGGCCGCGACGCCCCTCCATCAGGCGGGCCCTCCGGCTCGCGCCGTGAACAGTCCGCGGCCGATGAGTCCCTCCGGGTCGTAGTCGACCTCCGTGAACCCGGCCGCTTCGAAGCAGCGCTCCAGCTCCTCCCGGGTGAACAGCCCGAGCTCGTGCGTCTCCGTCATGTGCTCGATCCCCTCGCCGCGTCCGACCAGGTAGTGGAACTCGATCATCGAGAGCCGCCCGCGCCGCCCGGAGAGGCCATCCGGCACACCGTCACCTCCTCGGACTCGGCCGTGTGCAGGAAGACCCGGCCGGTGTGCCACGCGTCCGGCTCGATCCAGGGCTCGAGCACGACCACCCCGCCGCCGGCCAGGTGCGCGCGAAACCGGCGGAGCGCCCGCTCGACGTTCTCCAGCGTCTTCACGTATCCGATGGAGCTGAACAGGCAGAGCACGGCGTCGTACCTCCTGCCCAGGTCGAAGTCCGTCATGTCCCCGCGGGTGAACGTGCGGTCCGGGTGCTTGCGCCGCGCCAGGCGCACGAAGTCCGGCTCGACATCCAGGCCGTCGACGTCGTAGTCGTGGTCTCGCGCCAGGAGCCGCCCGTGCTCTCCGGTGCCGCACCCGACGTCCAGCAGGGTGCGGGCGCCGGTATGGAGACGCCCGAGCAGCTCGGCGACCCGCCGGCTCTCGTCGGCGTAGTCCTTGATCTGCCCGTAGATCTGGTCGTACAGCTCCGCGGATCTCGAGAACATCGGGCGCTCCGGGGCAGGTGTGCGGTCCGTTCGGCGGCGCTCCGGGCGCCGCTCAGGGCTCCGCGGACGCCGGGCGTCCCGCCTCGCAGGCCCCGCGGGCCCTGGCCAGCCACGCTCCCTGCATGGCATCCATCGCCATCCCGTACCGCTCGGCGAGGCGGCCCCGGTTCCAGGCCGCCGACGAGTCGGCGTCCAGGGTCCGGTAGGCCGCTTGGAACCGGTCCAGCCCCCGGGCCTCCACCAGGTACTTCACGAAGGACCCGACTCCGCGTACTCGCTGGGGGCACGCTCGGCGCTCGAGCCAATGTTGTCCAGAGCGAGGAGCTCCTCCAACGGGATGAGCCGCGGCGTGCCCTCCAGGGCGCACACGGCCTGGTCGACCGACTTCCCGGGGGCGTTCAGGAAGGCGAGGGCGTCGCCGCCGAGCTGCTCGGTCACGTACACGGCGAGCCCCTCGCCGAGCGCCGGCGGCGGCGATCCGGCCGCGGCCGCCACGATGTGGGTGAGCTCGTGATAGGAGTCGAGCCGGACCGAGTCGTTGTAGACCTCGACCAGCGTGTGCCCGAAGGCCCAGCCCACCCCCTGGTGGCCGGTCTGCCGGAGCTTGGTGGCCCCGTCCGGATAGAAGACGAGCCGCACGCGGGCGGGAGGCTCCACCCCCACGAGCGCCGCAATGTCCTTCAGCGCCTCCAGGCGCGCCGCCGCGATGGAGTCCACGCGGCCCGCGGCCAGCGACCCTTTCCACGCGTAAATCTCCAGGGGCCCGCGCCTCGTCACCGTGAAGTCGCGCGCGGGATCGAACGCGTCCGGACTCGTCTCCCCCACGGGGAACGTCCGCCGGTAGTCCACCCGGTCGAAGGCGAACAGCCCCTGCTGGATCGGATGGCCCGGCCCGACCTCGACCCGCAGGGTGCCCTCGCGGCTCAACCGCCGGAACTCGTAGCGTCCCTCCAGCACCTTCTGCTCGCCGGGGGCGAGCTGGACCGTGAAGCGCGCCTGCATGTTCGGGAGCATCCACAGGCCCGGCACGGCCCGGAGGTCCATCACCGCCAGGACCGCCGAGTCGGACCGGTTGCGGACCGTCGCCCGCAGCGGGTTCTCTCCCAGGCGCGCCGTGTCGAAGGAGAGGGAGACCACCGACAAGGTCGTGTCGGCCCGGGCGGCCCGGCGAGTGACACCGGTTCGTGCCACCGGGAGAGCCGGAAACAGGGCCACGAGAGGCAGGAGCATCGCGGTCCTCGCGCTGGTCTTCGCCATGGTCGGAGACCCCATCGGTACGTGGCCGGGTTTTCGGATACGTCCCACGCGCGCAACGCGAACGGGCCGGTAAGAGGTTCCGGGGCCGGCCCGTTCGCCACGGGCAGGGCCCGGTTCACCGTACCGATCGCCTCATCGGCCCCGGCGCCGTTGTCGGCCGCCGCGGGGTGGCCTAGGGTCCATCCCACCGTGGACTCCCACACATCAGGGGCATCATGCGGCGATCGGCACGACAGGCCACGCGGCGACTCTCCCGGGCCATGATCCTCCTGCTCCCGGCCTGGGCCGGCTCGGCCTCGGGGGCGGTCGGCCGAGGCCCGGCGCAGCGGCCGCACGGACACCCGAATCCGCCCCCCTCGACGTCACCTACTACCGGATCCACCTGGCGGTCGACCCCGCCCGCCAGCACATCGCCGGACAGGTGACCATCGCGCTCCGCGGCGCCCCGGCCGCGCCCGACAGCGTGCGGCTCGACCTCTCCGACTCCCTGCGGGTGGCCGCGGTTCGCCGGGACGGGCGGCCCGTCCCGTTCACGCACCGCGGCGGCGTCCTGGCCGTCCCCTCGGAGACGTCCGGCGGCGCCCGCGAGGTCCTCGAGGTCATCTACGACGGCCGCCCCTCCGGGAACGGCTTCACCTTCGCGCGGGGCCCGGACGGCCCGCGGGTCGCCAGCTATGGCATGCCCTACCACGCGCGGCAGTGGTGGCCCAGCCACGACGTGACGGCGGACAAGGCCGACTCGGCGGACATCCTGGTCACGGTGCCGGACGGCCTCCTCGCCGTTTCCAACGGCCGGCTGGTGGGACGCAGCCGGGGGCCGGCGAGGACGTCGACCTTCCACTGGGCGGAGCGACACCCGATCTACCCGGACGTGGTGTCGGTGGCCATCGCCCCGTACGCCACCTTCTCGCTCTCGCACGTGGAGGCCGACGGGGACACCCTGCCCCTCCGGTTCTACGTGTTCCGGGAGGACTCGGCCAAGGCCCGCGAGGACTTCTCGATCCTCCCCGACCTCCTCGCCTTCTATGAGCGGCTGTACGGGCCCTACCCGTTCGCGGACGAGAAGTACGGGCTCGCCGAGTTCACCCTCCCGAGCTTCCGCGAGCACCAGACGATCCCGAGCCTGGGCGCCGCGCGGATCACGGGGACGCACCGGTACGACTGGATCCTGGCGCACGACCTGGCGCACCAGTGGTTCGGGAACTCGCTGACGCCCGCCTCCTGGAAGAACGTGTGGCTGAACGAGAGCTTCGCGCAGTACTCCTCGCTCCTGTGGCTCGCGCACACGCGGGGCCGCGCCGCCTTCGACAGCGCGATCCAGAGCCTGGCCTCGCGCGACGTCCCCGGGCCGCTCGAGATCGCCGACACCACCAACATCCGGTCCATGTTCTCGGGGCTCACCTTCGGGAAGGGTCCGGTGGTCCTGGACCGGCTGCGGCGGGCCATGGGGGACAGCGCCTTCTTCCTGGCCCTCCGTCGCTACACCGCCCGCTTCGCCTACGGCACCGTGACCACGCGGGACTTCCAGGAGGTGGCCGAGCGCGCCGCGGGCTGTTCCCTGGACGGCTTCTTCCGCGAGTGGGTGTACGGGCGCGGCACGCCCGACGACTCGGAGAGTCCCGAATCCTCAGCCGGACGACGGAGCAATGCGTTTTTTCGGGCCCACGCCGGAGAGCGCCCCCGCCTGCCGGACTCGTCCTACCACCAGTTCGACTTCTGGATCGGCGACTGGGACGTGGTGAACCGCCAGCGCCGCCCGCAGGGAACCCAGTGGGGGGTCACCGGGCAGGCCACCGACCGCGTGCACGCGGTGGCGGGCGGGTGCGGAATCGTCGAGCACTGGCGAGGGACGACCGCCATGGGCCGGGTCCTGGGCTACAGCCTCCGGGCCTGGAACGCCGCCAGGAAGAAGTGGGACCTGGTCCTCCTGTGGCCCCAGCCGAACCAGCCCAGCTTCTTCACCCTGGAGGGGGCGTTCGGGACGGCCGCGGCGAGTTCTTCCGCACCGCCACCAACCCGGCCGGGAACGAGGTCCGGGTCCGCTTCACCTTCTCCGACATCACCCCCAACTCCCTCCAGTGGAGCAACGGCACCTCCCGGGACGGCGGGCAGAGCTGGTCCTCGACCTGGATCATGGAGTTCACCCGCAGGGACTCCGCGGCCGGCCCGCTCCCCAACGGCCCCACCACGGCCCGCGACCGCTGCACCTTCCCGAGATGCGCCAGATGGACGGGTGGCTCGGCGAGTGGGAGGGAGAGGCGGTCCTGGCCTCCGGCGACACCGTGCCCGCCCGGGCCCGGAGCTACGAGATCCTGGACGGCTGCGGCCAGGTGGACCGGATCGAGCTGGGCCGAGGTGCCGGTGCCGTGCGGGTCTACCGGGTGCGGACATACGAGCCCGATCCGGGGCGGTGGGTGGAGTACCGGCTGGACAGCCGGGACGGGGTGATCGACAGGCTGGAGGGCTCGGTGGAGGGCGACGCGGCGCTAATGGAGACGCCGGACGGCGCCGAGGGCGTGGGGAGCGCCGGGCCGTCCGCACGCGCTGGACCCGGATCGGGCCGGACGGCGTCGAGTTCGAGACGGCGGTTCGGCGCGGGGCGGGAGCGTGGACGCCTCTGTGGAGGGTGACCCTGCGGCCGACGGAGGGCCAGTAGGCCGCCGGTCCGACCCGCGCTGCGGCGGCCAGCCGCGACCCGCCCCCTCTCGATCCGTGACCCGCAGAGGGGCAGCGGATGCCGACCGCCACCCTCGCAATCGAGCCCGGCACCTGGCGTACGCTCGGCACTCTTGCCTCGACGACCCGGCCCCCATCAGCTCCGACCCTCCCGTTCGCCTTGCCCGGCATCCGAGCGGGACTCTAGCTTTCGATTCCGCTTCCTGCTCGGCAGACAGGGGCGTCGAGATGCTCCCCATCCTTCGACCTCTGCTCGTCCATTACGTGGCGCGCTGATACCCGAGCTCGCGGCCGAACCTCACCCAAGCCCGTGACGGTCAGCCATGGCAAACTCGCAAGAGCTGTTTCGCTTTCAGGTGATTCGACCGCCACGCCCGGGTCTGGCCTCGAGCGCGCCTGACGAGCCCGAACCGAAGAGTGAGCTGGCACCCGAGATCGAGGGCTCGGAGACACAAGACGAGGCGCTGCGATCCGCGGAAACCTACCGGTCCTCGTCCAGCTACGTGAGTGGGCTCTCCGACATCCCGGAGAGTATCGAGACCTCTCGAACTGGATCGACCAGCACCCGGGGGCGGACGACGCCGAAGTGAGTGCGGCGGTCGCCACGCACCTCGACGTCGATCCGAAGGAGGTCGTCGCATCATCGGAGTTCGCCGAGCTCCAGGTCCGTGTAGCGGACAGCGAGATCGCGGACCTGCTCAGCGGCGAGGCAGGAGCGGCCCGTGCCGTGGGCCGCATGCTCCTGCGTATCCGACAGGCCGCCGGCGAATCCACGGTCGGTGCGGGACTTCCGATCGACGTGCGACTTCCAGGCCCGCCCGCACCGACGGACGGCGGGAAGACCGTCCCCGACGTCTCACCCGGCTCCACGCTGGAGGAGTTCCGCGCTCTGGTCGATCTGCGGGCCAGACTCCACCGCGGCGCCGTGGAAGCTCTGGCGACCGGCCGGCCGGGCACGGGGGCGATCAGCGCTCATGTACGCTTGGATCCAGCGGCGCCGGCAGCCGGGGGCGGCGACCGTCGGTTCCGGGACCTCACGCTCGAGGATCTGCCGCTCGATGAGTCGGACCGGACCCGACTTCGGGACTTGCAGCTCGAGTCGGGAACGGGGGTGCTGGAGGCCCTGCGGTCCGTGCAGGAGCGAATGGACCGCGCGCTCGAGGACGGCGTGGGCCCCGCCGGGAGCGACCCGGCGAGCGCGAGGACCAGAAGCCTGGCCATGACCTCGGAGCTGCCGCGGTTTCTCTTCGAGATCGGAGCCGGATACGCCCAGGGCTTCAAGGTCATGGATCTCGAAGTGGGCGAGCGCACGCTCAAGCGGTACGAAATGGCGGAGATCGCCCACATTGAGAATGCGCTCCGGGGCGAGCTGCGCGTTCGAGATCACGTCCGCGGCACGGTGCGCGAGGACATCACGATCGTCGACGATTCGACGCTGAGGTCGACCGAAGAGGACCTGCAGAGCGACGAGCGCTTCAGCCTTTCGAGACAGGCGCAAGACGTTCAGAGAGCGGAAACGGAGCTCCAGGCCGGGCTCAAGGTCAATGCGAGCTACGGTCCCGCGGTGCGGGTGGAGATCACGGGAAGCGCGAGCCAGAACCGATTCAACGAGACGGTCCAGAACGCGGCTAGCGAGTACGCACGCAACGTCACGAGCCGGGCCGTCAGCCAGAATGCAGACCACCCATCGAGAGCAGAGGATCACCCGGCAGGTCGAGTCCGTGGAGGAGAGGAACCACCACGAGATCGACAACAGGGGTCAGGCGGATCATGTCATCGGGGTGTACCGCTATATCGACAAGACCTACGAGGTCGCGGTGCGCAACTACGGGGTCCGACTCGTGCTGGAGTTCATCGTCCCCGAGCCGGGAGCGAATCTCCTGCACGCGGCGGCGGCGAGCGGATCGGCGGCGCAGGTCGAGAAGCCCGAGGAACCGACGTTCTTCGATCGACCGCTTCGACTGACGGACATCCGCGACGACAATGCCTACCGGGTGATCGCCAGTCGGTACGGGGTGGAGGTGGAGCCGCCCCCGCGTCCGCTCGTCGCCCTGACGGAGGTGCAGTTCGACCACGACTCGGCCAAGGAGGTGCAGCCGGCCGGGACCGTCGCGATTGCGAAGGGTTCGATCCCGGTGCCGGACACGCATTATCCGTCCAGCGTATGGGGTCGATTCGCGGGCTTTCAGACGGAGGTCGGTCTGTCGCTCTACACGCCCGACGACACGGCCGGGGCCGGGTACTCCGACCCGCCACCCGACAGCCTGGTGGGGAAGGAGTACGCCGTCTTGGTGCAAGAGGGCGAGATGTCGGGGAGGGGCCCCATCCTCGTCGACCTCGAGCAGATCACGGAGCAGGCGGCCGGACCCGTCGACTTCGCCGCCGTCTCGCGAGAGAACCCGATCACCGGCGGCGTGCACGGCGGCGGTGTGGTCGAAGCCTTCTGCCTGCCCACGGCGGCCGCGTTCCAGGCGTGGCAGGTCAAGACGTTCAACGCCATCATGGACGCGTATCGACGGGAGCTGGACAAGTCCAGGAAGCACTGGCGGCCGCCGACATCGGCGCGGGTGTCCGGATACAGGGCCGCAGCCCGGACATCAACCGTGAGTACGAGCGCAACGAGCTGAAGCGCGGCGTGATCACGTTGCTCGAGGGATCGCCGCCCGACACGCCGGCGATCGCCGGGGACGGCTTCAGCCCGGTGCCGGCGATGGCCGCCTCCCACGGCCCGAAGATCTCCTTCTTCGAGACCGCCTTCGAGTGGGAGCACATGACGTACGAGACGCTCCCGTACTACTGGGCGCGCCACGATCAATGGGATGCCTTGCTGTCGATCGACGATCCCGATCCCGAGCATCGCAGATTCCTGCAGGCGGGGGCTGCGCGCGCGCTGATCCCGGTCCGCCCGGATCACGAATGGTACGTAGCCGGCGTGCTGACCGCGATCGTCCTCCACGGTGGCACCATCGCCCCCAGCCTGTTCGAGCCATCGCGGGGCCGGCCGTGATCGTTCGGTCCTTCTACGAGGCGGTCACCGACGTGCTCGACGCACGGTCCCGGGAGAGCGATGATGAGCCGAGGACCGTGGGCCAGCCGTTCGAGGTGACCGTGCCTACGAATCTGGTGATCCTGCAGAAGGACTCTGCGCTCAATCCCCACGACGCCTGAGCTCCACCTTGGGCTCACCTCTCTCCGTCCACCCGGCACCGCGCGCGGTGCTGGAGCTGGCGGCGTGGCCAGTCCCGGATCCGGCGATACGAACTCCCCTGGCCGACGAGGACCGGTATTCAGGCGACCCGGGCTTCTTCGCGGTTCCGTCCGACTCCGAGGTTCCGGAACGCTGGCTGCATTCCGACACGACCCGCCTTGCGGTACGCTCCGTCAACGACACCGACCCTTCGCTCCGTCGAGGGGCGAGGGAGTCGCTGGCGACTGGCGTCAGCCGCCAGGTCCCCGATTTCGATCTCTTCCGCGAAGCGATGAGCCGCGAGAAGGCCATCAATGTGATCCTCCTTCTCGTCTTTCCGGGCAGCACGGCCGACAACACGGGCACGAAGGACCTGAATGACAAGGTCCTCGGCTATTCACTGACCTCCGAGTACATAAGGAAGAGAAACGCGGCCATCGACGCCGTGTTCGAGGCCGAGGGCTTCGTGATGATCGATCAGGACTTCAAGTCGAGCGGCTTCGTGCCGACCGCGGAGGCGTCCAGGCACCTTCTCGACGCCGGGCAGGCGCAGAAGAAGCGCTCGCGGGAGTATCGCGAGCGCTTCGACCGGGGACTGTCCGCCCTGGACGGGCGACTGCGCGACCTCCTGCTGGACATCCTGCAGAATCGATTCGACGAGATCGATGAGACGCACCGGGAAGCGGCGCGGACGTTACGGGATCGCCTCCTGGAGGACGCGGACCATCGGTTCGACGTGACCTACGGCATGGCCAACCCTGCGGGGAGAGGGGCGACCTCCCAGGACATCTACCCCCCACTGCTCCTTGCGAAGCTGAATGCTTCCAAGGCCTCGTACACGGCGCGGCGTCGGGACCTGATCGACTCCCTGCTGCCAGGCTGGCACGGCTCCGACTTCGACCGGCGCGGGTACGCGTTCGACCCGGCCACGTACCAGCGCCTGTCCGTGAAAGCCGGGGAGATCAGAGACGAGATTCGGCGACACCTCGATGGCCAGATCACGGTGGACGGAGTCCGCGCCAGGGTCTTCGTTCGGGTCCGGGGAAAGCTGACCCCCAACCGCCACGTGATGCGGGACGCCCGGAAGGGGAAGATCAAGCCGCCGGATCCCTCACCGGAGAAGGACCAGCTCGAGCGCATCGAGGGATACCGAGCCATCGTCAACACGATGGACGTGTTCGAGAGCTTCCTCTCTGGCGAGCTGGACGGCGAGAAGGCCGGGCAGCTCCGACGCGCCACGCGGCTCCACGAGAAGCTGGGGAGGATGGACACCGATATCGGGCGAGGCGAGCTCTCGCGGGTGCTCGACGTCGATGTCCGCATGGAGAGGATCGCGCTGGCAAACCGGACCTCCGAGTACCTGTTCTTCACGGAGGCGGCCGATCATCGACATCGAGTCATCGTCGGTCTCGACATCCGCGATCTCGGAGTGGACGCGCTGATCGAGTATGCCCGGGCGGTGGACCGGGTGGCCGAGAAACCCGGCACGAGCCTGCTGGCGGTCACGCTCGAAGCGAACGATCCGATCCTGGCCATGAAGCGCCACGCCGTCGACCTGATCGTCGACGCCTATGGCAAGATGGCGTCGAAGCTGCTGGCGGCCGACGTGGGCTGGTTGCATGACGCCGCCGAACCGTACAACCGTGCCTGGGCGGAGGCCTACGGCTATGCCGGAGGCTTCGACATCCTCGCCGACCCTCTCGACCGCTCGGAGTCCCCCAACTACCTCATCGGCGGCGACGAGGTGATTCTCGCGCTCCCGCCCGCGTTTCTGCCGCTGATCCCCGAATTCCTGGGGCGGGTCTGCCCGCCGTCGGCCACGAACACTCGCGGCGCCGTGGTCTTCTCCGACGCCGGTCACCCGCCCGACGCGGATCCCGCGGTTCAACGTCGGCTGAATCAGCACGCCCACGCGACCGCGCTGACGGCGGCCGACAAGGGGCCCGACATCCTGAAGGACCTGGAGCGAGATCACTGGCGGCTCGGACGGAAGATCGAGAAGATCGACGACGATGCGGAAAGGCGGGAGAAGCAGCGCCGCCTTGCCGGCCTGGGGCTTCTCCGATTGTACGTCGAGATTCCATCGCTCTACGGCATTCCCGACCTTCTCCCCAGTCGTGTCTTCATCAAGGACTTCTCCGGGACGAAGAGGAGCTTCTTCGACCTGAAGCGTCGCATCGCCGAGCTCGAGAAGGAGCTTCCGGCCACCTGACCTTGGCCCTCCCGCCGCCCCGGCTACGGCCCGCAGGGCGGCGTCGAGAGGTCGCGGACGGCCACCTTCGCGTCGTCACAATCGGAGCCGTAGAGCGAGCAGTAGCGAGATGTCGACGCCCACCCGGTCTGCAATGCTGTCGAGCGAAGCCAACGCCCCGGCCGAGCCGGCGGCCACCCTGGCCTCCAGCAGCACCGCCTTCCGGCCCGCCGGGAAGTAGTAGCCGACCGCGAACCGGTGCACCCGTCCCTTCATTCCTCGCGACAGGATCGCGTCGAGGACGGGCTTCCATCCACCGAAGATCGCCGACGGCAAGGGTCCGGAGTCGGGCCGGATCCACGAGAGCAGAACAGGGCGAGCGAGTCCGAAAGCTGCGCCATCCCGCGCGTCGAGGTCAACGGCGTGCGACGTGCGGCCGGCCGAGAGCGGTGGGCGGGGAGCGTCCGACGCGGGGAGCCGCCCGCGCTGACCGGCGGTTCGACTCAGGTCTCTTCCTGGATCGGAGACGAGCGCAGACGGCGATCGAACTCGCGGGCATCGAGCGCGCGGTGCAGATCGGTCTCGAGGCCCCCGACCCGCTCCCGCAGGTCCGCGGTCTCACGGGCCATTCTGGTCGACCCGCCTCTGCGTGTCTTCGGCCGCGAGGCCACGCAGACGCGCGAAACGGTCGATCAGGGGCCCGATCGTGAAACGGGCCGTCAGACCGACCACGGGAACGAGCACGACGACGATCATCGCACCGAGGCCTATGAGGTCCTTGACCTGGTACCACTCCATGGGTCCGGCTCCGCTCGCAATGACGTGACGAAGGCCCCGATCCGAGGCGGGGCGTACGCCCTTCCTGACGGGGCCCGGGGGATCGGAGTTTCGGACGTCCCGAACCTGGCGTCGATCGCCAACACGAGCCAGGGCGATAGCATCCTGGGCGAAGCCGCCTGAGTCCAGCGTCCGGAACCGGCGGAACGGCCCGCCCGCGGTCCGGGTTGTGCCGGATGGCCCGCCGACCGACACATTTCCGAGCGAGTGAAGAAGGGAGCCCGAGATGCATCGTCCGAGCATGGCCGCCGGGCCGGCGACCCGGCGGCACGCGAGCCGCTTCGTCCGGTTCCGCCCATGGTGACCGACGCGTCGCCCGATCCCCGGACCGAGCTCATCCGGCACACGCTGGCGACCGTCGCGTATCGCGGCGCCAAGGCCCTGCGCGGGGCGCCCGCGGGCTTCGGCGCCTACCGGGTGGGACCCACCTCCCGGACCCCCGCGGAGATCCTGGCCCACGTCGGGGACCTCCTGGAGTGGTCCGCCTGGCTCCTGCGCGGCGAGCATCGGTGGAGCGACTCGGACCCCCTCGCATGGGAGGAGGAGGTCGAGCGGTTCTTCGGCCTGGCCGACCGCCTCGACAAGACCCTCCTCACCGTGCGTCCCACGGAATGGACCCTGGAGCAGATCTTCCAGGGGCCGATCGCGGACGCGCTGACCCACATCGGGCAGCTCACCATGCTCCGCCGCCTGGCCGGGGGCCCCGTGCGCGGGGAGAACTACGCGAAGGCCGAGATCCTGAGCGGGCGGGTGGGACCGCGGCAGGCCGAGCCCCGCTTCGAGTTCGACTGAGCGGAGCGCCCCGCGCAACGCGCGCCGTCGCTCGCCCCGCTCCGCGGCGGCCCGCTCGCGTCTCCCATACGGCAAGAGGGAACGGCCATGGTCCCGATACGTACCATGAGCCCGCATGAAGACCGAGCGAACGAGACTGAACCGTCAGGAGTGGTGGGCCGTCGGCACCTTGAGCGGCGTGTTCTTCCTGCGCATGCTCGGGATCTTCCTCGTGCTGCCGGTGCTGGGCCCGTACGCGAGCAAGCTGCAGGGAGCGACGCCCCTGCTGGTCGGGCTGGCCTACGGCGCGTTCCCCCTGCTGCAGACGGTGTTCCAGGTGCCGTTCGGCTGGATGAGCGACCACCTCGGGCGCAAGCCGATGATCGCCCTGGCGCTGGGCCTGTTCACCGCCGGCAGCGTGTGGGCGGCCTTCGCGCACTCCATCTGGATGCTCATCGGTGCGATGGCGCTGCAGGGCTCCGGGGCCGTCGCCGCCGTGATCCTCGCGCTCGTGGCCGATCTGACGCGACCGGAAGTCCGGACGCGCTCCATGGCCATGATCGGGAGCAGCATCGGGCTCGCCTTCGGCGTGGGCTTCGTGGGCGGCCCGCTCCTGGCCGGCCACCTGGGCGTCGCGTCGATCTTCGGGCTATTGGCCGTGGTCACGCCCCTCGCGCTGCTCGTCGTCCTGTTCGTGGTGCCGACCCCCGACGAGCTGCCGCAGCGCGACGAGGTCGGGGGCTCGGCCGGCGGGTTCAGGCACGTGATCACGGACCCCGACCTGCTGCGGATGGACAGCGGGATCTTCATGCTCAACGGCACCCTGCGCGGGCTGTTCCTGGTGGCTCCGTTTCTCCTGTCCACCCTGGTGGAGCAGCAGCACGAGTGGCTGGTCTACCTGGGCGCGCTGCTGATCGCCGGCGTCGTGATGGTGCCGACGATCATCTTCGCCGAACGCGACGGGTACATGAAGGAGGCGCTGTACTTCTCGCTGCTGTCGCTGGGCGCGGGGCTGCTCCTGTTCACGGGCGGCGGCCGGAGCCTCACGTGGTTCTTCGTGGCCATCTCGCTGTACTTCATCGGCTTCAGCCTGCTCGAAGCCATCATGCCCTCGCTGTTGACGCGGCTGGCCCCGTCCAACGACCGCGGCAAGGCCACCGGCGTGTACAACATGAGCCAGTACCTCGGCTCGTTCGGCGGAGCCCTGCTCGGCGCCGCCTTCCTCAGCGGCGACAAGGCCGAGGCCATCGCCGTGGGCTCCCACTACGGGCTCCTGTTCCTGCTGCTGACCGGCGTCGTCGCGATCTGGGCCTGGGTCGCGTGGAAGCTTCCCATGCCCACGCGCCAGCAGGCCGCCGCCCACGGTTCGGCCGCCGGGGAGAAGACCTAGAGGGCTGGGGCGCCCACCTGTGGGCGCAGCGGCCGCCAACCAGACGGCCCCCGCGCGTCACGCGCCCCCTCAGCCCCCTACTCGCCCCCCTCCGCGGCGGCCCGCTTGGCGCGTGACAGGTAGCCGGGCTTGAGGTCCAGCAGGTTCGCGATCTTGCGGGTGAGGTACTGCTCTTCCCTGGCGATCTTCCCATCCGCCAGCACCAGCCCCCACATCACCTCGGCCAGCACCATCTTCTGCCCCAGGTCGTAGCTCTTCCGGATGATCGAGGTGGCGTGGTAGTAGTCCACGGACTCGCGCCGCTCCTTCTCGGCCAGCTCCAGGAGGTGCTCGCCCGAGTCGGCCGGCAGGTCGAAGTGGCGCTCCAGCACCCCCTGCAGGTGGGCCCGCTCGTCCCCCGTGAACGCCCCGTCGGCGTACGCGACCTCCAGGAGGAGGGCGCACGCGGCCACGTGCGCCGGGTCGGTCTCCGGGGAATCGGCCTCGGGGGCGTCGTCGGATTCGGACGAATGCGAGCCGAGGAGAGTGCTTGATCGCGTCGAGCAGCATGGCAGTCCGGGTGAAAGGGAAACGGTGTCGGCGGGAAGGTGCCGCGGGCGGCTCGTCCGGCGCAACGAGCGTTCGTCCCCCCGCTCGAACGTGGCGCCGGGCGCGCGTCACCGCGGATTGCAGATCCTTCGGCCGCGTCGCCGCCCCACGAGGCAGGGAGCCCGATTGCCATGTATAACGTGATGCGTTATACTGAGCCATGATCGAGTCCTTCGGGAACCCCGGGACGGAAGACATCTTCGACAATCGGAATACGAAGGCGGCACGGCGGACGTGCCCCGGGACGCTGTGGCGCGTGGCCCGGAGGAAGCTCGACCAGCTGAACCAGGCGGAGATCCTGGAGGACCTGAGGGCACCCCCGAGCAATCGGCTCGAGAAGCTTCGAGGCGATCGGACGGGGCAGCACAGCATTCGGATCAACGAGCAGTACCGGGTCTGCTTCCGGTGGACGGAGCACGGCCCGGAAGACGTGGAGATCGTCGACTATCACTGATGCCGGGGAGAAACGAGCCGTGACGCGCCTGCCGGCCAACCGCCCTCCCACCCATCCGGGAGAGATGCTGCGGGAGGAGTTCCTCATCCCGCTGGAGATGACTCAGACCGAGCTCGCCCGGCGGATCGATGTCTCCTATCCGCGGGTGAACGAGATCGTCAACGGGAAACGAGGGATCACGCCCGACACGGCCCTCCGCCTGTCGCGCCTGTTCGGCACGACGCCGGAGTTCTGGCTGAACGGCCAGAGGAACTGGGACCTGTGGCACGCGCTGCACAGCCCGGAGGCGGAAGACATCGAGAAGATCGAGCCGGTCGGCGTGTAGCGGCGGAGGAAGGGCAGCCCCTTCCCCGCTATGCGACATTCGCTTCAGATCGGCCAGCGCCGCCTTCGACGAGCGGCATGACGTAGTACAGGAAGCCGGCCGCCTCCCCCGAGTCGTAGAGCGGCAGGATGTGCGGATGCCGGAGGCTCGCCGTGGTCTTGATCTCGGCCAGGAACCGCTCGGCGCCGAGAGCCGCGGCCAGGTCGGGGCGCAGCACCTTGATCGCGACCCTGCGGGAGTGCTTGAGATCATCGGCCATAAAGACTGTGGCCATACCGCCTTCAGCGACCTTGCGCTCGATGGCGTAGCGGTCGGAGAGGGCGGCGGTCAGGCGGTCCGCGAGGCCCGCTCACGGGCGCCCCGCCCCCTTCAGCTTCGCCCGCAGCTCCGGCAACCAGTGGCGCACGAGCACGAGCCTGGGCGCCGAGGCGGCACTCGCCCCTTCGGACGCGACGGGGCGGACCATGATGAACCGACGGTCGTCGGGCGCGACCGCGTAGAAGTGGCTCTGGAAGTTGGCCAGGTACCCGCGCGCGTCGAACAGCCGGTGGTGGGCCCCCGCGGAGAAGGTGGAGCCGGTGGTCACGTCGACGGCGATCATCTCCCCGGCGCCGTTCCGGTAGAAGAGCTGGCGCCCGTCGTGCGACCACTCGGCCTCCGTGCCGCCGTCGCTCGAGATCGGATAGAGCCCGTCCCCCGCGTCGGGGAACGGACACACGTAGATCTCCATCCGCCCCGAGGACGAGGACGTGTAGGCGAGCCAGCGGCCGTCGGGCGACAGGGCCGGACCGTACTCCTGGGCATCGGGTGGCGACCAGGGGCACCGGCGTGGTGTCGCCGCTCGTGCGCACGGCCAGGATGTCCCCGTTGCCGGCAGCTCCGTCGGACGTGCGGTAGACGATCCACCGCCCGTCGGGCGACCACAGCCCCTCCCAGGCGGAACGCTTCTCCGCCATCGGCACAGGCGCGGGCCGCCCGGCGCCGTCCGCTCTGCGCTCCCAGAGGCGGCCCGTGCCGTCTCCCTCGGCCGAGACGTAGAGCACCCTGCGGCCGTCGGGTGACCAGGCCGGCCGGAGGTTGACCCCCGCTCCCTCGGAGGTGAGGCGCGTCGTGGGACCGGCCCGCAGGGGCAGCACCACGAGGTCCAACCGGCCGGTCGTGCTGTCCCGCACGCTGAGGGCGACCTTCGAGCCGTCGGGCGAGAGCGCCAGGCCCCCGGTCGGCGCCACCGGCGCGCTCCAGCCACTGTCGAGCGGAGCCACGTCCGACCCGTCGCGGGACACGGAGACCACCTCGGCAGCCCCTCCGGTCGTCGTCCCGCCCCGGACGTACAGCATCGTGCCGTCCCGGCCGAGAGCGACCTCGCCGATGCCGGCCAGGACCGACACCGACGGGCCGGCCAGCTCGAGCCTGCCGCGGTCGAAGGCGGCAGCGTAGAGCCCTCCGTCGGTGCGGGCGTAGACGAGGTCCCTGCCCGGCACGATCCAGGCTCCCGTGGCCCCCTGGACGAGCGTGCGCACGGCGCCGGTCGGCGACGTCGACGACGACCTCGCTCGTGCCTCGCGCTCCCGCGCTCACTCCCACCATCACCGCGTCGGATCCGGGCACCGGCGCGATGCCGCTGCCGTTGAGGATTCCGCCCAGCGAGTCGGTCAGGAGCGTCGTCGCCCCACCGTCCGCGGAGGTCCGGAATAGCCGCGAGGCGGAGCGATTTCCGAAGACGACGGTGCCGTCGTCCAGCCACGCCGTGCCGTAGCCCGCCGCGGAGTCCGACATCGTGACCGGCGCGCCCCCACCGCGTGCCACCCGCATCAGCTTGAGGTCGGTGTAGACGATCCATCGCCCGTCCGGCGAGAACGACGGTGTCGGCTCGAAGCCGCCGGCCTGGTGCGTCAACTCGGCGAGGGGGCGCGGATCGGCCTCTCCGCGCTCCTTGATCCACAGCTTCGGACCGCCCACCGTGTCCGTGTACACGATGGCCGAGCCGTCCGGAGCGATGGCCGTGCCCCCGGCGATCATGCCGGGCAGCGTCGGGCCCAGGACGACCGTCTCGCGCGAGGCGGGAGCCGGCGGCGGACCCGGCCGCAGCCATCCCCATAGCGCCGCCCCGACCAGGACGACCGCCCCGCCGGCCAACGCGATCGCGGCGCGCTCCCTCCACGTCGCCCTCGCCGCCCCCGGCCCGGCGCCGGCCGCCCCCGCCGCCCCGTGCCGGAACCCCGGATCCGCCAGCGCGTCCGCGAACGCCCTGGCGCTCTCGAACCGGTCCGCCGGCAGCTTCTCCAGCCCCTTCGCCACCGCCGCCGCCACGTTCGGCGGGCACCGACCGGCGGAGCTTCGTGACCGGCGCCGCCTCCTCGGTCACGATCTTCATGATGATCTGCTGGGCCGAGGAGCCCACGTGCGGCGGGTCGCCGGTCAGCATCTCGTACAGCACGCTCGCCAGCGAGTAGACGTCGCTGCGCCCCGTGATGTCGGGCTCCGCCGTCGCCTGCTCGGGGCTCATGTAGTGCGGCGTGCCGAGCGAGAGCCCCGTCTCGGTCATGCGCCCGCCCGCCGCCGCCGAGCACCGCCAGCGCGATCCCGAAGTCCGCCACCATCGGGCGCCCGGCGTGCAGCAGGATGTTCTCGGGCTTGATGTCCCGGTGCACGACCCCGTGCTCGTGCGCGTACTGGAGCGCGTCGGCCACTTCGGAGGTGAGGTCCACCGCCTCCCGCACGGGGAGCTGCTTCTCGCGGTTCAGACGGTCCCGGAGCGACTCCCCCTCGACGAAGGGCATGACGTAGTACAGGAAGCCGTCCGCGGTGCCCGAATCGAACAGGGGGAGGATGTTGGGGTGCTGCAGGGCCGCGGTGGTGGCGATCTCCTGGACGAAGCGGTCGGCGCCCAGGACGGCGGCCAGCTCGGGCTTGAGGACCTTGATCGCCACCTTGCGATTGTGCTTGAGGTCCTCGGCCATAAAGACGGTGGCCATACCGCCCTCGCCGATCTCCCCCTCGACGCGGTAGCGGTCCGCCAGGGCGGCGGTCAGGCGGTCCGCGGGGCTCGTCACTTGTTCGCCTCGTCCACGGCGTGCTCCATGTGCGTGAGCCAGTGCGGCACGACCCGGAGATAGTCGACAGAGGGCTGATCCGGCACCAGCGGATAGATCGCCGCGCCGTCGCGGGTGATCGAAACGGACCAGCCCGAGCCCTCCCCGATGCGCGGGTCGTCGAAGCGCGGCGTGAGCGGCCCGACGGGCGGGTCGCCACCGGGATGGATGGCCATCGTGTAGGTCCGCCCATCCACCTGGCGGATGAACAGCGTCCCGTCGGGAAGCCAGTAGGGCTCGTAGGGCTGTCCGGTCGAGAGGGTCCAGCGCCGATCCAGCTTCGGCCACGGGCTCAGGTACATGTTGTACGCCTTGTCGGTCCAGACCAGCCAGTGCCGGTCGGGTGAGACCCGGGCGAAGAAGGTGTTCTGCGTGATCACCGTGTCGATGCGAGCCGGCTTCACCGAAGCGTCGACCGCGATCACACCCGCGTCGCCGTTCTTGATCAACATCAGCGACGGATCCACGTACTGGATGAGCCACCTGCGCGACACGTCATTGGGCCACGTGAGCAGGACCCCCGGGGGCTCGGACGAGTTCAGGCGCCGGCGCACGACCTCGGAGGAATCGGCACGCTGGCGCAGATAGACCAGGTCCTGTCCGCCCGATGCCCAGAACGGCGTCGACAGGTACGGGGCCTGGTCCAGCACCTCGTAGTTCCCGGTCTGGACATCGTAGAGGCGCAGCTCCTGGTCGCGCACTCCCTCGACGACGCTCGCCAGCTCGCGTCCGTCCGGGCCGATGGCGAAGCGCAGGAACTCCGCGGGGTCCCCCGGCAGGATCTCGCGATTGCCATCGAGGGCGCGGCGCACCATGACCTGCATCTGCATGTTGGCGCCCGGTGCGTACACGAGCGTGCCGTCCCGACTGACGTCCCAGAACCCTTCCCCGGTGTAGACCGGGGCCAGGACGCCGGTGACCAGCGCCACCGAGCGTCCGACCAGCAGCGAGTCGCGGTCGACGAACTCCGTCGCCATGACGGTCCCGTCGATCGACGTGTACACGAGGTACTTCCCGTCGAAGGGGCGGAAGCCGGCGCCTCTCAGGGGAACGCGCTCCCCACCGGCCTTGACCTGCATGACGGGCCGCAACGTGAAGGGCTTCCGATCCACGTCCCCGACCACCGCGAACTTCTCCTCGCCGCCCCCGCAGATCACCTGGCTCGTGGAGAGCAACGAAGGCAAGGGGCAGTAGTTCACGGGCAGATCTCGCACGGGTCCCGTCTGGGGATCCACCCAGCGCAGCACGAAGTTGTCGTGGTCGGCGTAGAACAGCGTGCCGTTCTCCAGCCAGCCGCCCCCCCATGCGCCGGGGGACTCCGACACCTTGGTGGCCGCGCCGCCGGCGATGGGCATGACCCACAGGCCGCCGGACGGACTCACGAACGCCACGCGCTTGCCATCCGGCGAGATGTACGGGGCCATGTACGGGGACGCCGCGGGGCCGGCGAGAGGACGGGCGGACGACCCCGTGAGGCTCCGGTACCAGAGCTCCCCCGTCCCGTCCGCCTTGCGGGCGACGTAGACCACGAAAGAGCCGTCCGGCGACAGGGCGAAGATCGGCTGCGGGGTCTGGGCGACCGCCATCGGCGCGTCGAACGGCAAGCCGACGTCGAAGGTCTTCTCGCCGCCGCCGGTGAAGGCGTGCCCCAGGACGGCTCCCAGAACGAGGATCGCGGCCGCCGCGATGGCGGCGTAGACCCACGAGCGTGTGCGAGGCCGCCTGGCGGAGCCCGTGTCCGCCGACGCCCCCGCGGCGCCGTGCCGGAACGCGGGATCCGCCAGCGCGTCAGCGAACGCCTTCGCCGAGTCGAACCGGTCGGCGGGCAGTTTCTCCAGCGCCTTCCCGATGGCCGCCGCCACGTTGGGCGGCACCGAGCGGCGCAGCTTCGTGACCGGCGCCGCCTCCTCGGTCACGATCTTCATGATGATCTGCTGCGCCGAAGAACCGGTGTGCGGCGGGTCCCCCGTCAGCATCTCGTACAGCACGCTCGCCAGCGAGTAGACGTCGCTGCGCCCCGTGATGTCGGGCTCCGCCGTCGCCTGCTCGGGGCTCATGTAGTGCGGCGTCCCCAGGCTCAGCCCCGTCTCCGTCATGCGCCCGCCGGCCGCCGCGCTCACCGCCAGCGCGATCCCGAAGTCCGCCACCACGGGGCGCCCGTCGTGCAGCAGGATGTTCTCGGGCTTGACGTCCCGGTGGACCACCCCCTGCCGATGCGCGTAGTCCAGCGCGTCGGCCACCTCGCGGGTGATGCTTCACAGCCTCATCGACGCCGAGCTGCGTCTCCCGGTTGAGCCGATCCCGCAGCGACTCCCCCTCGACGTACGGCATGACGTAGTACAGAAAGCCGTCCGCCGTGCCCGAGTCGAACAGCGGGAGGATGTGGGGGTGCTGGAGCTGCGCGGTGGTGGTGATCTCCTGCACGAACCGGTCGGCGCCCAGGACGGCGGCCAGCTCGGGCTTGAGGACCTTGATGGCCACCTGCCGGTGGTGCTTGAGATCTTCGGCCAGGTACACGGTGGCCATCCCGCCCTCGCCCAGCTCCCGCTCGACGCGGTAGCGGTCCGCCAGGGCGGCGGCCAGGCGATTGGGAACGCCACTCATTGAATGCATCTTCGCTCGAAGCTCCGAGAACCGTGCTCGATGTACACGACCGTCTCGGGTCCTTCGGTGGCGTTGCGAATCATGACGAAGTGGCGTCCGTCCGGGCTTGCATCGTACTGCTGGCGATTGTTGGCGGAGCGGTACGGGAGAACCGAGAACAGCGCATGCGGCGAACCGATCGCGAGCGTCGGTCCGGGCTCGACGTCCACGGCCATCAGCGTTCCACCGCTCTTGTAGAACAGCTCCCGGCCGCCGCGTGCCCACCGGGGCTCGGAACCGCCGCTCTGGGAGAGCCGCCTCGGCGCGGTAACGTTCGGAAACGACGCGACGTAGATCTGATCGTCGACACCGGCCCTGGACAGCTCGTAGGCGATCCAGCGTCCGTCGGGTGAGAGCGAGAGGTTGTAAGTGGATGCTCCATCTCCGCCGAGAAGCTGCCGGGGCGCGGTGTCGCCGCTCATGCGCCGCGTATGAACGAGCGAGAGTGCCTGCTCCTCATCCGTCCGGAACACGACCCACTGTCCGTCAGGGAGATCTCCCCTCCCACACGGGATACGCGAAGTGGACGAGCCGCTGGGCGGGCGAGCTGTGATTCACCGCCATGCGATAAAGGTCGTAGGACGTCGAGTCCGCGCGCGCGCCCCGGTTCGAGGGGAACACGACGGATCGGCCGTCCGCGGTCCACGCGGCCGCCAGTTGACCGCGCCCTGCTGGGTGAGCTGCTCCCGCCTCCCATCGGCGTGCCGGAGCCAGATCTGGGTGGTCTGGCCACGGACGCTCACCGCCAGCGTCTTGCCGTCGGGGGAGATCGCGGGATAATTGAAGTCTACCTTCCACATCGTGTCAAGCGGAACCGCCGATCCGTCGAGCGCCACCCACATGAGGTCCGACGCTTCACCGCCACCCGTGCCCGGGCTGGCGTAGAGCACCGACCCCTTGGCCGACACCGTGAAGTTCCCCGGCTCGACGCCGGGAATCAGAGGAACGCGTCCGGACGTGACCGCCAGTCGATCGACATCGAATTTCACGCCATAGAGCCCGCCCCCGCGATCGGTGAAGAGCAGGTAGCCACCGGGGACGTACCACGCGCCGACCGCGTCCGAGACAAGCAGCCGATCCTGTCCGGTGCGCAGGTCCAACGCACGCACCGACGAGCGCACTGCGCAGTTCCCCGAGCAGTATGTGTACAGCACACCCTGGCTCTCGGGGAGCGGCCAGAGCGTGAGAATACGGGCGCCCGCTTCCCCCGCGGAGTCCTTCCTCACGATCCAGGTGCTGTCACCGGCGGCACTCACGCGCTTGAGTCCGTCGCCCGCCGCGTACACGATCGTTCCGTCGTCCAGCCACGTGGCCGCAGCGACGACCTGGCTTGCAATGTTGCCGACGAGAGTCACCGATCCTCCGCTGGCGACGGAGACCTTCCCGAGCTTGCCGTCCATCGTGCGGTACCCGATCCACCGGCCGTCGGGTGAAAAGAACGGCGCGACTCCACCCGTGGTGCCGGCGAGTGGCGTCGCGAACGCCTCATCGCGGTCCTTCCGCATCAGCACGAACCCACTGGCAGTCGGTTCGCTGTACACGATCACGGAACCGTCGGGCGAGATGGCGGCCTGCTCGCCTGGAGGCGCGTATTGCCCGGATCGAGAACGCTCCCCAGCGCCCGGTCCCAGAGGACGACACGCTGGCGGCTCACCGGTGACGTCGGTGACGAGCGGAACGCTAAATATGCGGTTGCGGCGGCGAGTGCGAGGCAGGCAGCGCCGAGAACGTAGATCGTCATCCGCGATCGGCGGAGGGCGGCAGGAGCGGCAACGGCGGAGGCGGATGCGACCGTGAACGCCGGATCCGCCAGCGCCTCCGCGAACGCCTTCGCCGCTCTCGAACCGGTCGGCCGGCAGCTTCTCCAGCGCCTTGGCGACCGCGGCCGCCACGTTGCGCCGGCACGGACTGCCGCAGCTTCGTCACCGGCGCCGGGTCCTCGGTCACGATCTTCATGATGATCTGCTGCGCCGAGGCGCCCGTGTGCGGCGGCTCGCCGGTCGAGCATCTCGTACAGCACGCACGCCAGCGAGTAGACGTCGCGTGCGCGCCGTGATGTCCCGCTCGGCCGTCGCCTGCTCGGGGCTCATGTAGTGCGGCGTGCCGAGCTGACAGCCCGGTCTCGGTCATGCGCCCGCCCGCCGGCGGCGCTCACCGCCAGCGCGATGCCGAAGTCGGCCACCAGGGGCCGGCCGTCGTGCAGCAGGATGTTCTCCGGCTTGATGTCGCGGTGGATGACGCCGTGGCGGTGCGCGTAGTCCAGCGCGTCGGCCACCTCCCGGGTGATGCGCACCGCCTCGTCCACGCCGAGCTGCGTCTCGCGGTCGAGCCGGTCGCGCAGCGACTCGCCCTCCACGTACGGCATCACGTAGAAGAGGAAGCCGTCCGCCTCGCCCGAGTCGAAGAGCGGCAGGATGTGCGGGTGCTGGAGGTTGGCGGTGGTCTTGATCTCCGCCAGGAAGCGCTCGGCGCCGATCACGGCGGCCAGCTCGGGCCGCAGCACCTTGATCGCGACCTTGCGGTCGTGCTTCAGGTCCTCGGCCAGGTAGACCGTGGCCATGCCGCCCTCCCCGAGCTCCCGCTCGATGCGGTAGCGGTCGGCGAGGGCCGCGGTCAGGCGGTCGGCGGGGGCCGTCATCGGTTCATTTCTTTGGCCTCACGCTCCGCCCACCCGGTGAGGCCGATGTCATGCAGGATGGCCTGGTACTCCGGCAGCGCCTGGAGGGGCTGCATGCCGGGCCAGCCGTGCGCGTATATCACAATCTCCGGGTCGTGCCGACGCACGGCTCCGTGCAGGTGCGACGATGCGGCTTCGCGGTAACCAAGGGCCGCCGCCAGCGCCGCGAGCATGGCCGAGGAGACATACTCGCGCTTCGAGCGTTCGAGAAGCCCGTCGTACACGGACTCTGCGGCGCTCAATTTGGCGTTCGCCTGATAGGTCAGCCCCAGGAACAGCATGGGCATCACCGTCCCGCCGGAGCTCTCCAGCGCGACCTTCCCGGTGGCGATGGCTTCGTCCCACTCGCCCAGGGACAGGTGCGCCATTTGCCGGTTCCAGTGCGTGAAGAACGCATTGGGATCGCGGTCTTCCGCGCGCCGGCACCAGTCGAGGATCTCCCGATCGTGGAAATGGTTGGCCGCTACGAGGCTCACGAGGCCGGCAGCATACCCGGACAGGGGGTCCCTCGCCCAGCACTCCTTCACGCCACGGAGCGCGACTTCGCCCTGCCCGCACAAACATCCACGGTAGAAGAAGTAGTACCACCCGCGCCCTGGATGTATCCCGGGTTGATCTCCAGCGCCCGCTCGAACTCGCGCTTCGAATCCTCCCAGTTCCACTCGAAGAGCAGTGCGCAGATCCCACGCGCCGTGTGCGACTCGGCCAGGTCCTCGGCAGCCAACCGCAGTGCGTTCTCCGACGCCTCGCCCGCCTTCTCCGGCGCCACCTCGGGCGGGATCATCCCGTAGAAGCCGAGCACGCTGTACGTGTCGGCGAGGCCCGACCACGCCAGGCCGTACTCGGGATCGAGGGCGACCGCCTTCTCCATCAGTTCCATCCCCTCGCGGGTGGACTGCCCGCGCCGATACAGCAGCGCCCGACCCTTCAGGTATGCCTCGTAGGCCTCGATGCTCGCAGTCGCCCGCTGTGCCTTTGCCGCGGCCCCGATGTTCAGCGCCGTCTTCATCTTCGCTGCGATCGCCTCCGCGATCTCGTCCTGCACTGCGAATACATCCTCGATCTCCCGGTCGTACATCTCCGCCCACAGGTGATAGCCGTCGTCGGCGTCCAGCAGCTGCGCGGCGATCCGCACGCGGTTCCCGGCGCGCCGCACGCTCCCTCCAGCAACGTGCCGCACGCCGAGCTCCGTCGCCGATCTCCTGCAGGCTCTCTGACGCTTCCCCTTGAACGAGCATCACGACGTCCGCGCGATGACGTCGCAGCGTCGGCCACATGGACAGGTGCGTCATGACTCCTCCGTGATGCCGTCGGCGAAGTACTCGTTCTCGGGATCGGCGCTCAGGTTCGCGAACGGCAGCACGGCGATGGACCCGGGGCGGTCCCCCCCCGCGCCGTCTCCGGCGCCTCCGCCTCCACGAGCGCCATGGCGAACTGCGTCCCCGTCTCGAACCGGTCGATCGGCGTGCGCGCCAGCGCCTTCTGCACCGACCTCGCCACGGGACGAGGCACCCCCTCGCGAAGCGCCGTGACGTCCGCCGGCGTCTGGATGAACCGCTTGGCGATCACGACCTGCGCCGTGGGTCCGGCGAACGGCGGCTCGCCCACCAGCATCTCGTACAGCACGCACCCCAGGGAGTAGACGTCGCTCCGGCCGTCGATCGTCCTCTCCGCCGTCGCCTGCTCCGGGCTCATGTAGTGCCGGCGTGCCCACTGTGGCGCCGGTCCCGGTGATGCGCCCGCCGCCGCGGCCGCTCACAGCATCGCGATCCCGAAGTCCGCCACCATCGGCACGGCCGTCGTGGAGCAGGATGTTCTCGGGCTTGATGTCCCGGTGGACCACGCCCTGGCCGTGGGCGTAGTCCAGCGCGTCGGCCACCTCCGCGTGATCCGCACCGCCTCGTCCACGCCGAGCTGGTCTCCCGGTCCAGCTCGTCCCGCAGCGACTCCCCTCGACGTAGGGCATCACGTAGAAGAGGAAGCCGTCGGCGCTCCCGGAGTCGAACAGCGGCAGGATGTTCGGATGCTGGAGCGGGGCGGTGGTCGCGATCTCCTGGACAGAAGCGGTCGGCGCCCAGGACGGCGGCCAGCTCGGGCTTGAGCACCTTGATCGCCACCTTGCGATCGTGCTTGAGGTCCTCGGCCAGGTAGACCGTGGCCATGCCGCCCTCGCCAGCTCCCGCTCGATGCGGTAGCGGTCGGCCAGGGCGGCGGTCAGGCGGTCGGACGTCTCGCTCACGAGCCCCCCTTCGCCTCGAGCTTCGCGGGACCAGTTCTGGACGAGCACCGCATTGGCCGCCGAAGCGGTCTGCCGGACGATGAACCGCTGGCCGTCGGGGCTGACGTCGTAAGGGGTACCGCTGTCGAAGAAGAGCGGGCGCGACCAGCCCGGGGCGTGGAAGAGAAGCCGCGGGGCCGTCACCTGGAAGTCGGCTCCCGGCGTGACGCTACGCGGCCATGATGCCCCCGTCCGGTGCTCGAAGAAAAGCTCGCGGCCATCGGCGCTCCAGCGGGGAGTCCTTTCCCCCCGTGCGGGAGATCCGTACGGGCCGGCCCCCGGCGGGGAAGGGCTGGACGTACACCTCCGGATTTCCGGTCTCGTCGGAGGTGTAGGCGAGCCAGCGCATGTCCGGAGAGAGCGCCCCCTCGCGGGCGTTCCCGGGCACGTTGAACCGGGTCGTGCCTCCGCGAGCCAAATCGAGGGCGGCCACGAAGGTGCGGTTGTGCGAGACTGCCGCCGTATCCCGGCGACTCCCCGAGGCCCAGGCAGCGTTGCCGGTGACGATGAGGTAGCGTCCGTCGGACGACCAGTCCGTCGCGGTCGGGCAGTCCGCCGCTGGCGTGACGAGGGGCGGATCGAGAGGTCGGCGATCCGCACCGCGGAGAGCTCGGCACACTCCGAAGGCCACCGCGGTATCGGAGGGCGCCCATACCGGCCATGCACGGATTGTGTTCGGCCCCTGATTCCGCGGAACCAGAGGCGTGGCCAGACCTCGCGTGAGGTCGTACAGCCAGAGCGTGCCCGCGTCGGCCAGGGCGACCCAGGGATGGTCGTGCGCATACCGGTGCGTGAAGGTGTTCCCGACGCGCACGGTAGTCGAGGACCTCTCCACGTCGGTCCACGACCAGCTTGTCGCGATCGCCGAGCCCGGGGAGATACAGGAGCGAGCCGGTCCGGGACGCCGTGTACGCGAACACGAGACCGGACGTGCGCACGGGTCCCGTGAGCGGCGTGGCGCTCCCCTCGACCGCCGAGCCATCGGCACGGATGCGCTGACGGTACAGGCCCGAGCCGACGCCTTCCTCGTTGAAGCGCCCGTACACCACGTAGCCCGGCGGCACCCAGGTGGGCGCGGCCGCACCCGGGATGAGCGCCGTGGTGGCGCCCGACGTGAGGTCGCCCACCATCACCGTCTGCTGAAGCCCCTGCCCTCTCTCGAACAGGACCCGGCGTCTCCCGGCAGGAACGACGGGTGGCGATAGACGCGTCGCGGTGGAGTCCAGGGGAATCGCGACCTGGCACGGGCCTCCCGCGGCCTCGACGCGCTCGAGGCCCCGAGTCGTGCTCGAAGACGATGACGCCGGACGACCCCCAGGCTCCCGACCCCTCGAGCGTCGCGGGACAGAGCGTCCGCGGAGTTCCCGACGGCACGTCCACCCGCATCAGGGCATGGTCGGTGCGAAGTACCCCATCGGACTTCCCGTCCGGTGACCAGAACGGTGCCGTCGCCCCGTCGGTACCGGGGACCCTCTGGGCACCGAGGGTGTCCAGCCCACGCAGCCACAGGCTTCGTCCGCCGTCCGCCGCGATGGCCACGAAGGCGAACGTCCGGCCGTCGGGCGAGAGCGCCCCGAAGGACGCCCGCTCGCTGAAGTCCTCGCCCGGGGGCGGCCGCAGCGACGAGACGACGAGGGCGCCCTGCGGCGAGGTCGGCCGGCGCAGCGCCAACACCAGGGCCGCGGCGGTGGCGACGAGCGCCACCGTCGACACCAGCCAGAGGGTCGCGCCCGCGCGCCCCTTCGACGAGGTCCCCGACATGCCGGCGCGCGCCCATCCCCCCGCCCCCGGTCACCCGGAACCCGGGATCCGCCAGCGCGTCCGCGAACGCCTTCGCCGAGTCGAACCGGTCCGCCGGCAGCTTCTCCAGCCCCTTCGCCACCGCCGCCGCCACGTTCGGCGGCACGGAGCGGCGCAGCTTCGTGACCGGCGCCGCCTCCTCGGTCACGATCTTCATGATGATCTGCTGGGCCGAGGAGCCCGTGTGGGGCGGGTCGCCCGTCAGCATCTCGTACAGCACGCTGGCCAGTGAATAGACATCCGAGCGGCCGGTGATGTCGGGCTCCGCCGTCGCCTGCTCCGGGCTCATGTAGTGCGGCGTGCCCAGCGACAGCCCCGTCTCCGTCATGCGCCCACCCGCCGCCGCGCTCACCGCCAGCGCGATCCCGAAGTCGGCCACCATCGGGCGGCCGTCGTGCAGCAGGATGTTCTCGGGCTTGACGTCCCGGTGGACCACCCCCTGCCGGTGCGCGTAGTCCAGGGCGTCGGCCACCTCCCGGGTGATCTTCACCGCCTCGTCGACGCCGAGCTGCGTCTCCCGGTTCAGCCGGTCCCGCAGCGACTCCCCCTCGACGTACGGCATCACGTAGTAGAGGAAGCCGTCCGCCGTGCCCGAGTCGAACAGCGGCAGGATGTGGGGGTGCTGGAGCTGCGCGGTGGTGGTGATCTCCTGCACGAAGCGGTCGGCGCCCAGGACGGCGGCCAGCTCGGGCTTGAGGACCTTGATGGCCACCTGCCGGTGGTGCTTCAGGTCCTCGGCCAGGTAGACCGTGGCCATGCCGCCCTGCCCCAGCTCCCGCTCGATCCGGTAGCGGTCCGCGAGGGCGGCGGTGAGGCGAGAGAAGGCGTCAGCCACGGTCATCGCTCGGTCCGGCGGGGGGACGCCGTCCGCTCACTGGTTCGCCCCGTCCACGGCGTGCTCCATTCGCTTCACCCAGCCCGGGACGACCCGGAAATAGTGCTCCTCCCGCTCCGCCGGCGACTCAAGGTAGATGAGGTCGCCGCCGTGTCCCACGGCCCAGGACCAGCCGGGAGTCTGACTGAATTGCGGAGCCACGGCGATGAGCTCGGGCGCGCCCACGGGCGGATCGGCGCCGGGATGGATCCTCACCTCGTGAAACTCCCAGTTCCCCTCGTCGGTCTGCTCCGTGTAGACCAGCTCGGTCGCCGACAGCCACTGGGGCTCGTTGCCCCGGGCGGCCACCAGGTAGCGGTGGTCCAGGGCCGGCCAGGGCTGGAGCGTCAGGTCTCCGGCCGAGCTCCCCTGGTACGCGATCCAGCGGTGGTCCGGAGAGATCGAGAGGAATTGACCGGTGGCGAGGCCGAGGGAATCGATGCGCCCCTCCGAGTCCACGATCATGGCCGATCGGCCGCCGGGAACTCCGACCAGGAGGGAGTCCTCGGAGAGGTACATGGACGGCTGCAGCGTCACGGGAGGCTCGACCGTCGCGAGAACGCGGGGCGGCTTCGAGGAGTCCAGCAACCGGGAGACGAGGGACTCCCGACCCGGCTCCTCGCTCACGGAGTAGGCGATCCGGTCCCCGCGCGGGCTGAACACCGGCACGTCGATAAACGAGCCCTCGGCCACGGTCTGATGCGTGCCCGCCGGAAGGTCGTAGACGCGCAGCTCCTGCTGCTGGATTCCCTCGACCACGGTGGCCAGCCGGCGGCCATCGGGACTCTCACGGAAGCGGAGATGCGCGGCCTGCTCTACGGGCAGGGGCTCGATCCGCCCGTCGGCGGCGATGCGCACGAGGCGGCCCACGGCCGCGTTGGTTCCCGGCAGGTAGACGAGAGTGCCGTCCCGGGTCAGGTCGAACTGCCCCGTGCCGGTGTAGTCCTCGCTGCGCACACCGGGCACCAGGGAGACCGAGCGGCCGACCGTGAGGGAGTCGAGGCTCTCGATGCGCGTCGCCATGATGCTTCCATCGATGCCCATGTAGACCAGGTACCTGCCATCGACGACACGGAAGTCCGCGCCGCGCAGCAGCTCGGGCTTTCCACCCTCACTGCCGGTCGCATGATGCCAGTACCGGATGCGGCCCGGGCTCGACAGGTCACGGCTGGACGCGAACTTGTCGGAGCGACCTCCGCAAAGCACCTGGCCCTTCCGGACGAGGACGGGGTCCAGGCAGTATCCTCCCACCGCAACGTCGCGTGCGCCGCCGCCCAGCGGGTCGATCCAGCGGAGGGCACGGCCGTTATCGTCGCTGAAGAAGATTCGGCCGTCTTCGGCCCACGCCCCCCCGAAGGAGAGCGTGATGGACGCGACGGCCGAGCTGCTTCGTCCATCGATATCCATGACCTTCATCTGATACCCGTTGCCGGCGGACACACCGACAGCCAGCCGCTTGCCATCGGGCGAGATCAGCGGCGTGGTGTACGCTCCATCGGTACCGGGAATCGCGTGACCCTCTCCCGTCTCCAGGCTCCGGTACCAGAGCTCGGTGGTCGCCCCCTTCTGCGCGATGTAGACCAGGAACGACCCATCGGGCGACACCGAGAAGGCCCGAACCTCGTTGACGTGAACGGGGCTGGATGGGGGCGTTCCCAGGTCGCGGACGCCGCCGGGGCGCCGGGTCAGGGCCCAACCCGCGACGGCCAGCGACACCGCCGCGAGGGCGAGGGACCCCGCGGCGACCGCCCACGCCTTTCGGGAGGTACCGTGCGGGCCCGCGCCCGCCGCCTCGCGCCCGGTGATCCGGAACCCCGGGTCCCCCAGCGCCTCGGCGAACGCCTTCGCCGAGTCGAACCGGTCCGCGGGGAGCTTCTCCAGCCCCTTGGCCACCGCCGCCGCCACGTTGGGCGGCACCGACTTCCTCAGCTTCGTGACCGGCGCCGGCTCCTCGGTCACGATCTTCATGATGATCTGCTGCGCCGAGGAGCCCGTGTGCGGGGGGTCCCCGGTCAGCATCTCGTACAGCACGCTGGCCAGCGAGTAGACGTCCGAGCGGCCCGTGATGTCCGGCTCCGCCGTAGCCTGCTCGGGACTCATGTAGTGGGGCGTGCCGAGGCTGAGCCCCGTCTCCGTCATCCGGCCGCCCGCCGCCGCGCTCACCGCCAGCGCGATCCCGAAGTCCGCCACCATCGGCCGACCCTCGTGAAGCAGGATGTTCTCCGGCTTGATGTCCCGGTGGACGACCCCCTGCCGGTGCGCATAGTCCAGCGCGTCGGCCACCTCGGTCGTGAGGTCCACGGCCTCCCGCACGGGGAGCTGCTTCTCCCGGTTCAGCCGGTCCCGGAGCGACTCCCCCTCCACGTAGGGCATCACGTAGTACAGGAAGCCGTCCGCGGTGCCCGAGTCGAACAGGGGGAGGATGTTGGGGTGCTGGAGCGAGGCCGTGGTCTTGATCTCGGCCAGGAACCGGTCGGCGCCGAGGACGGCGGCCAGCTCGGGCTTCAGGACCTTGATGGCGACCTTGCGGTCGTGCTTCAGGTCCTCGGCCAGGTAGACCGTGGCCATGCCGCCCTGCCCCAGCTCCCGCTCGATCCGGTAGCGGTCGGACAGGGCGGCGGCCAGGCGTTCCGAGCTCATTGGCTCCCCGCGTTCGATCGGTCGCCCTCCGCCTGCCTCAGCTTCGCCCTCACCTCGGCCGCCCAGCCGTGCACCACCATCGTCGCTGCGGCCCGCCCTTGAGCATGAGGAGCTTCTTCCCGTCCGGGCTCACGTCGTAGTTGGCGTGGGGGGAGTTCGAGGCCAGGTAGACGTCGTCCATGAAGTCGGACCGGGAGAGGATGTGGAAGGTCGGGGTCTCCGAGACCTCGGCGACCCTGAACTTTCCCTCGGCCCGGTAGAAGATCCGGTGCCCGTCGGGCGACCAGACCGGCTCGTTTCCGCCCCGGATCGAAACCTGGATCCTGGCCCCCGGCCCGGAAAGGGCCTGGACGACGACCTGCGGCGTACCGCCCGCGTCGGTCACGTACGCGACCCAGCGGCCGTCAGGCGAGACCCGCGGCCGGTCCTCGTTGGCCCGCGTGGCGGCGATCGCGCGGTCCCCGCCGCTACCGCTCAGGTCCCGGATCCGGACATTGGACCTGGCCGTATCCACCTGGTAGACCAGGCTCCGACCGTCGGGGGTCATCACTCCTTCGAAATAGCTTCCGAGGCTGTCGGCGAGGAGCGGCGATGCGGGGGCGCTGCCATCGGCCGGCTGCCACCAGATGGCGGAGCCCAGGCCGCGGTCGCTGCGGAAGAGCACGCAGCTTCCGTCGGGGGACCACTCAGGCCGGTCGTTGACCGTGCCGCCGCTGGTGAGCCGCCTCAGGACTCCCGTGGCCACGTCCTCGATCCAATGTCCCAGAACGACCGAGCCCAAGCGATACTGACGGCCACCTGCTGCCCGTTCGGCGAGAAGCGGGGATTGGAGTAAGCCCGAGTCTCGGTGAGCAGCGGCGTCGCCCCGCCTGCGCTGGCCAGCTCCAGCGTCGACTCGGGGCTCCCTGCTTCGTACGCCAGGGTTCCGGTCGGCGAGAGGTAGGCCACGACCGAGCCGCGAGTCGCCGTCGCGACCCCCGTGAGGAGGGGACGGGCTGCCCGCTCACCTTTCCGGAGGCGAGATCGACCCGCACCGCCAGCACGGTTCCGGTCTGGTCGCCGTAGATCAGGTACCCGTCCATCATGCCGAGTGGATAGGTGCCGGGCACCTCCAGTCGGCGGGCCCGTCTGGCGGAGAGGTCCAGCACGCCGATGCGCGCGTCCTCGGTCGCCCCCCGGCCCCAGCTCAGATACAGCACGTGCCGATCATCCGGCAGGGCCAGGGGGAAGAACTGGCTCGTCTCGCCGCGTGCCGTGTCCAGGGCCGCGGAGGCGGCCGTGTGTCGTCTCCGTTGGCCGATACGCGGTGAGACGCGGAGCGGCGGGCAGAGCGAAGAGGATGTCTCCGCCGGGCAGCCTTCGGGTGTTTCCCGTGAACTGACCGAGCTCGGCCAGCACCCGGGTGGCGCCTCCGGCGAGCGCCACTTCCTCCAGCCGGCCGGCCCTCCAGAACAGCAGAGAAGCTCCGTCCGCCGAGAAGATGGAAGAATAGGCCCCGTCGGTCCCCTGTACGGCGCGTGCTGTCGCATCGTCCATGCGCCGCACGTACAGCCGGCGGCCGCCCTGCCGGTCGATCGCCGGGAAGGCCACGGTCGATCCGTCGGGCGAAACCGCCAGAGCGGGCCCCCCGGCATCGGCAAGGGACGCCTGGGTGCCCGCCGGTGGCTCCACGGCGAAGCGTACCACGTCGACGGAGCCGGAGTCCCGGTGAGCCCTCCGCTCGCGGAGCGCCACGCCCAGGGCGGCGAGGGCGACGACCGCCATCACCCACACGGCCGGATTTCGCAGCGTACCGCGCCATCCGGAGCGCGGCGCGCCGCCCCCGGTCCCGCGCCACGCGATCGGCGTCGCGCCCGCCTTGCCCTCGAGCGCGTCGGCGAAGGCCTGGGCCGTCGGGAAGCGGTCCGCCGGGAGCTTCTCCAGCGCCGTCAGCACCGCCGCCTCCACGTGGGCCGGCACCGGTGGCGCGCGTGTCCCGAGCGGCCGCGGCGTCTCGGTGAGGACCGCGCCAGCGACCGCCTGCGCGCTGGACCCCGGTGAACGGCGGCTCGCCCGCGAGCATCTCGTAGAGCACGCACGCCAGCGAGTACACGTCCGCGCGGGCGTCGGGCTCCCGGTCCGCCATGGCCTGCTCGGGGCTCATGTAGTGCGGCGTGCCGAGGCTCAGTGCCCGTCTCGGTCAGGCGTCCGCCGCCGGCCTGTGCCACCGCCAGCGCGATGCCGAAGTCCGCCACCAGCGGCTGGCCGTCCTGCAGCAGGATGTTCGCCGGCTTGATGTCGCGGTGCACGACGCCCTTGCGGTGCGCGAAGTCCAGGGCGCCCGCGACCGCCTTGGCGATGCGCGACGCCTCCGCGACGGGAGCTGCTTCTCCCGGTCGAGGCGGTCGCGGAGCGACTCGCCCTCCACGTAGGGCATCACGTAGAAGAGGAAGGAGTCGGCCTCTCCGGAGTCGTAGAGGGGGAGGATGTGCGGGTGCTGGAGGTTGGCGGTGGTGCGGATCTCGGCGAGGAAGCGCTCGCGCGCCCATGACGGCGGCGAGCTCCGGGCGGAGGACCTTGAGGGCGACGTCGCGCTCGTGTCGCAGGTCCCGGGCCAGATACACCGTGGCCATCCCCCCTTCACCGAGCTCCCGCTCGATGCGATAGCGGTCCGCGAGAGCGGCGATTAGGCGCGGGGGGAGATCGGACATGGCGCCCAAGATGGTACAGGGCCGTAGATGGCACCAGAATCGGCATTGCGACAGGACGTTTCAGCTGAAACGCGCCGGTTCGAGAACCGGCCGGTCCCCCCTTGACAGCTTTTCGGACGCGCCTTCTCCGAAGTCCCGGACCGGCTCCGGATCCGGCCCTCCCCACCTCTCACGCCCGACCTGCCGGCCGCGGCCGCTTCTCCCCTCCGAGTTGGGCCTCTCGCCCCGCGTTGATAGGGCCTCCGGCCTCTGAGAGCCCCGAGATTCGGCCCCGTATATTGTAGGAGCATGATTCGGTGTTTCTTCGGTCGCGAGGGAGGACGACGATGGGCGGAACGGTGCTGGCCTTCAGGGAGGTGGAGCGCGAGGGGTACGGGAGGAGACGGACGCGGGACTCGAGCGGAGAGGCGGCCCCGGGTCCGCGCGGCGTGCCGGAGATCGGGGGCCAATCCTTCGAGCCGGGGGCCGATCCCGCCGCCGATCCCGGCTTCCTGGAGGCGCTCGGCGACGAGATCGTCACCCTGGCGGCGCACATCCACGCGGCGACGTGCCGGTTCCTCCGACTGATCGCCCGCTTCGACCGGCTCGGGGGCTGGGTGGCATTGGGCCACGCGAGCTGCGCCCACTGGCTGCACTTCCGGACGGGCCTGAGCCTGGGCACGGCGCGCGAGCACGTCCGCGTGGCCCGGGCCATGGAGGCGCTGCCCGAGACGACCGCCTCGATGGCGCGCGGCCGCCTCTCCTTCTCCAAGGTCCGGGCGCTGACGCGGGCCGCCACGCCCGAGAACGAGACCGATCTCCTGGAGCTGGCCGAGGGGTCCACGACCGCCCAGCTCGAGCGCATGGTGCGCGGGTGGAAGAAGGCGAGCCGCCGCGACGAGGCGTCGGCCGAGCGCGCCCGGCACCGGGCGCGGACTCTGTCCGTCTTCCCGGACGATGACGGCATGTACGTGGTGCGGGGGCTCCTCGAGCCCGAGGTGGGCGCCCTCCTCGATGCGGGCGGTCGAGGCGGCGAGCGACGCGCTCTACCGGGAGGAGCGGGATGGGGAGGCGCGCGAGAAGCCGAACGTGCCGGAGGCGGACCCCGCCGATCCGGCCACGGGCGAGCACCCTTCCCCGCCGTCCCCGCCGTCCCTACCCTCCACGCCCTCCACGCCCATTGAGCGCCGGAAGGCGGCGGCCCGACGGCGCGCGGACGCGATCGGCCTCCTGGCCGAGCGGGCCATGCAGGCGGGGTTCGGGGGCCGAAGTGAAGACGATGGTGACGGGGGCGACGAGCCCGCCGAGGACGCTCCGATCAGCGGCTGCCGCGCCGAGCGCTACCAGGTCGTGCTGCACGTGGACGCGGATACCCTGTCCGAGGACCGCGAGCCCGGCCGCTCGGAGCTCGAGGACGGCACGCGCGTTTCAGCTGAAACGTCCCGGCGCCTTTCCTGTGACGCCGCGTTGATACGGGTGAAGCACGGCCGAACCCAGGACGCGACAGGCGAGACGAGCGAAGGTCCGGCGCCCGGCGGCTCGGTGACCGACGACCGGAGGCCGCGCGGCCCGGCGCCGGCCCGCGGCACGCACGCCGGCCCGATCCTCTCCGTTGGCCGCCGCACCCGCACGATCCCGCCGGCGCTCCGCCGGGCGCTGGACATCCGGGACCGCGGCTGCCGATTCCCGGGCTGCGGACTCCGGTTCACCGACGCCCACCACGTCAGGCACTGGGCCGACGGCGGCGAGACGAGCCTCGACAACTGCGTCCTCCTGTGCCGCCACCACCACCGGCTCGTGCACGAGGGCGGCTGGACGCTGGAGTGGTGGGGGCCGGGGCGGGCCGTCTTCCGCAGCCCCAAGGGAGGCGTCCACTTCGATCCCGAGCGAGAGGAGGCGAGCTGGCGGCGGGAGCGCGAGAAGCGGCGGGAGCGCGACAGGCGGCGCCGTGCGGACGGTGCGGACGGTCTCGCGCGAGACGGGCGCGGCGCGGAGGGCTCCCTGTCGGCGCTCCTGGCCGAGAACCGGGCGCGCGGCGTGGATCCGGGTCCCCGGGCGGCCTCCGCCCGGTGGAAGCGGGAGCGCGACATCCCCGACACGGTGTGGTTCCGGGCGCTGGAGGCGGGGATCGAGGGAGCGGCCGAGCGTTTCAGCTGAAACGCTCGGCCCTTCCGAGACACTACAGTACACCCGGGCAACCGCTGCCACGGCCGGCACGATCCCATTCCCGAACCCGTGAGGCGATGGATCGCCTGGACGACGTCCTCGCCGGACGGGTCGTAGTGAGCGCCCTTGATCTAGCATGATATGTGTGATACTGTGATATCATGATACAGACGCAGGCGGCTCAAAACACCCCCGGCCGCCGAGCGGGCCTAGCACCGAAGGGGGGCCAAGACTAGAGGGACCACCATGGTCAGACTTCCGAAGAACCGGCCGCCTGTGCACCCGGGAGAGATTCTCCGGGAGGAGTTTCTCGATCCCCTCGGGCTGACGCAGCGCGACCTCGCAGACCGGATCGACGTCTCCTACCAGCGGGTGAACGAGCTGGTGAACGGCAAGCGCGGCGTCACGGCCGACACGGCTCTTCGTCTGGCACGTGCCTTCGGCACCAGCCCGGACGTGTGGATCAACCTGCAGGTGCGCGTCGACCTGTGGGAGGCCGAGAACAGTCGTGGGAGCCGGGAGATCGAGAAGATCCGGCCCTTCGCCCACGCGTGATCCGTCTCCATGAACCCGGGAGTGCAAGCGCCTTCCGACAGGAATCCCTGGCCGATCACGCGCGCACCCTCGGTCGCGGACACTTCGCGCAGCCGGTCGTCAGGCCGTGCCCCGGCTGAGGACCATGAAGGCTCGTGGCGAGAGGATTCGGATCGGGGAGTTGGCGGCGACCGAGAGGAAGTCGTCGTCCCCGCTCACCAGGACCTCGGCGTCCGCGAGGATCGCATTGGCCAGGACGCGCTCGTCGTCCGGGTCGCGCAGATGGATCGGCGAGGCCGCATTACCGCGAGCCACGGCCTCGAACCGCCCGAAGAGGGCCTCGACGGCGGAGAGCGCCTCGTCGCTCGCCTGGAGCTTCTCGGTCAGCACCCGGCGGACCTCCTCCCCGACCACCTCGAGCAGCACCAGCTCGTGCTCGGCGAGCACGAGCCTGAGGAGGTCGGCGCACAGGCCCCGGGCGACGAACGCGGCGACGAGGACGTTGGAGTCCAGGCAGACCCGCGTCACGAGACGAGCTTGAAGACGTCCTCGTCCGTGTAGATTCCGCGGGCCTCGGCGAACGGGATGAGCCGTCGACGCGCTTCCTCGAGGAGGTCCAGCGTCAGCTGGCGGCGGAGCGCCTCCCGCACCACCTCGCTGCGCGAGCGGCCCGTGTCCCGGCACACTCGGTCCAGCAGCTCTTCCAGCTCCGGATCGAGACGGATCGTGACGGCGGCGCTCTTCATGTCATACATTGTACTACAGCGAAACCTTCCACCACAAGGCCCTGATCGGGTCCGAGGCGCACGGCGCCGGGCACGATCCCGACACAACCCGGCCGGCTGAACGGCGCGTCAACACGGCACCCCGCGGGACGACGCCCCCCTACTCCCGGCTGAACACCGCCCCGTGCGGCACCGCGCTCCCCTTCCAGCCGTCGGGCCAGTCGCGCGTGGAGTCGATCGCGTCCGGCTGGAGCGTGAGCCGCCCGGTCTCGCGGTCGATGGTCGCGAACCGGACGAAGGTGTTCAGCGCGCCGAACCCTGGGATGACGAGGCGGTCGCCGCCCGGCTCGGCCGCGATCCAGTGCGGAACCTCGTCCGGCTTCATCAGAATCCGGCTCACCTCGCGCGGATGCCCGGGATCGCGCAGGTCCAGGCTCACGACCGCGTGGCCCGATTCCGCCGTCACGACCAGGTAGGGACCGACGACCACCGGCACCTCGCAGATTCTGTAGCCGAGGTCGTAGACGTGCTCGAGGGTCGGCCACCCGTGGTCGTCGGATGGATCTGTGGTCAGCCGGCTCTTCCTGGCGGCGTGCGGTCCGTCAGCTTCTGCAGGCGCCCCTCCACCATCTCCATGAGCCCCGGAGTGCGAGCGACTTCCGGCAGGAATCCCTGGAGGATCGCGCGCGCGCTCTCGGTCTCGAACGCTTCATGCAGCCGGGCGGCGATCCAGCGACGGGTGGCCTCCGGTTCGGCTTCGACTTCGTCCACCAGCTCGGGTCGATTGGCGAGGAGCGCCACCACGTCCTCGAGGTCCTGGCTGAGGTACGGATCGTCCCGGCCCCGGTCGGCATGAGCAGCCAGCTTGCTCGCCAGCACCATGGCCGCAGGAAGGACACGGATCGCCAGGTTCTCCGCGAGCGGGACGGTCACGGCGCGCCCGACTCCCTCGGGGTACCAGGGATTCGTGAAGCCCAGGGGCTCCGACTCGACCGGCATGACGTCCAGCACGTCGCCGCCGGCTCGCCACCGGTACATTGGATCGTTCTCGCCGGCGGACTGCCGGAAACCCAGCTCACGGAGCTCGGCCGAGATCCGACCGTAGGCCACGTACGTCGCGGCTTCGATCACCGCGTCGGCATTGGTCGTTGGTCGCACGCGCCCGGAGGCCGGGTCCGTGAAGTACAGCTCGGCGACCGCGCCGCCCACGAAGACCAGCCGGTCCAGGAGCGGCTCGGCACGCGAGGCTACCCTCGTCAAGCGCTCGAGGTTGGCGCTCACCCCTGTCCCTCCCCCGCGAGGCTCACGTCCAGGAGTCGCTCCAGGTGCTTCCTGGCGAGCTGCCGCTCCCGGGCTCGGCCGATCCGGAGGGCATTGACGAGGGCGAGCGCCCGGTAGACGTCCGGCGCGCTCTCGACCGTGTGCGGCGCCCCGGCATACAGCGGCGTAAGGGTCGCGCCGCGCACCGAGCCCCTGGCGCTGGGCCATACGTAGGCCAGGTCGCTGACGATCTCCCCGGCTAGCGGCGGAGCGGCATGCGCCGTCGGCACGCCACGGCCTTCCGGGCCAACCACCGGGTAAAAGGCGAAGCGCACCCCGTGAACGAGGAACTCCAGCAGGGATCGGCGATCGACCTCGCGCGAGTCCTGAACGACCAGTCCGGCCCGTTCGAGACGGCCGACCGCGTTGTGCGCCGCTCCGAGGCTGATCCCGACGGCATCAGAGAGTGACCGCAGGCCTCCCCGGGCTCACCGCTCAGGCGGAGCGCCACGGCGACGTCCGCGGGCCTCAGGGTCGGTTGCTGGGACATGGCTCGGCTCCCGATTCGGCAGGCATGTCAGGCTGTTTCATGTTTCATGAATCGTGAAACACCACGACTCATAATAGCCGGCCGCCGACTGTCTGCCAAGGGGCACCGGGATGAGCCGGAGGCGATGTCGGCCCCCGTCCTCGGGCCTACCCCCGGCTGAACACCGCCCCGTGCGGCACCGCGCTCCCCTTCCAGCCGTCGGGCCAGTCGCGCGTGAAGTCGATCTGGTCCGGCGAGAGCGTGAGCCGCCCGGTCTCCCGGTCGATGGTCGCGAAGCGGACGAAGGTGTTCAGCGCGCCGAACCCGGTGATGACGAGGCGGTCGCCGCCCGGCTCGGCCGCGATCCAGTGCGGGTACTCGTCCGGCTTCATCAGAATCCGGCTCACCTCGCGCGGGTGCTCGGGATCGCGCATGTCGAGGCTCACGACCGCGTGGCCCGATCTCCGCCGTCACGACCAGGTAGGGACCGACGACCACCGGCACCTCGCACACCCGGTAGCCCAGGTCGTAGACGTGCTCGAGGGTCGGCCGGTCGCCGCCGAGGTCCCGCATCAGGAAGAGGCCGCAGTTGAAGGTCGGCACGACCACCGTCCGGCCGTCCGCCAGCAGCCGCGGCTCCGACGCATCGATCGCATCGGCCGACGAAATGGCCTGCGTGCCCCCGGGCCTGGGCAGGGGGATCGTGGCGAGGAGCTTCAGGTCGGAGAGCCGCCACACCTGCACCACGTGGCTCGGCTGGGCTCCCATCATGTCGGAGCTGCTGGTCACCACGCGGTCCAGCTTCTCCGAGACCGCGAGGCTGTAGGGGCGGATGTCGGGATCCGCCGCGCTGTCCGCCGCGTCGCTCGTCCTCACCACGCGCCCCTGCCCGTCGAGCTCGACCAGGCCTCCCGGCGCCCGGTTGAAGCCGCCGGAGTACTGGAACGTCGCGAGCGTATGGCCGTTCGAGAGGTACGCGAACGAGTGCGGGTACTGGTACTTCCCCTGGCTCCCGAACTCCCGCAGCAGGGCCGGGTGCGCCGCGTCGCGCAGGTCGAACACGTACGTGCGGTTCCCCAGCCAGTCGTTGGCGTAGAGCACGTCGTCCGGCGGCAGGGCGTAGTTGGTGTGATGCGCCATCAGCGCGTCGCCCACGGGGAGCATGGCGACCAGCTTGCCGGACGGCCCCGCGTCGGGCCCGACGTCGAACACGGCGAGGAAGTCCTTGCCGCCCGCCATGCCGCGGCGGTACGCGTCCATGTCGCCCGACATGAGCGCCGCCTCGGAGGCGTGGGGCGTCCGCGCCTCCATGGCCCAGACGAAGAGGTAACGGCTGTGCGGCGGGTCGGCGTGCGCGGCCGGCCGTGCGCAGGCGGCCAGCAGGATCGCGGTGGTGGCCAGCCAGCGTGTGCGGGGGAAACGGCTCATGGTTTCCTCCTCGTGACGGGTCGTTCCGGTCCGGGGGTGCACGGGCATCGGGCCCAGCATACGCCGGTTGTCGCCGGTTGTCGATCCTGTGGCCCGCGATGCTGCGCACGCGCAGGTGCTCAGCGAGAGAGGTGCAAGCCCCAGGCGGGCGAGTCATCGATCAGCGCGCACTTCCGCGCCGCACGGGCGCGAGCGAGAACCCTCTGGAGCCGTCCAGAGCCCCAGCGTACGCCAGGACCGCGTTGGCTCCGACAGCCTTGAGGAGCGTCGGCTTCCCCCCGTCGACGTACCCTGTCGGCTCCCCGTGTGGGTCGACGTCCCGTCTGTGAGACACCCAGATGACATCTCCAGATGTGATCGTCTTGACACGCGGACGCCGCAATGCTAATGTGTGTGGAAACCAGCAGCCGGAGGTGGAAATGGAACCGAGCTATTCCTTCGAGGAGTTCGTCTCGTTCTTGGACTATGCATCCGACATGGGCCTACTGAAGGCGAACACCGTGGTCGGCTGGAAGACAGCCGCGTCCAAGGTCGCAGACGACCTGCTTAAGCAGGAAGCTGAGGACGTGCGCCAGATCGACCTTGACCTGCTATTCCAGCGCTTTGTGAATCGGAATCGAGTCCAGGTGAGCCCCAATACACTCCGCACCTACAAGCAGCGACTGGGGAAGGCACTGGCGGAGTTCGAACAGTGGAGGCAAAGCCCAACCAGCTACAAGCCATCGCTCGGATCGCGGAGTCGAACAGCAGACTCCGGGTCACCCAAGAAGGACGTGCCGCGCTCAGACAGTAATCTGACTGCGGCGACGGAGGGGCCGTCCCTGCAGCCCAAGGGCATGCTTACGCTGCCGTTCCCCTTACGCCCGGACTTCTTGGTGACGATCCAGGTGCCGCGTGACCTTACGTCCTCCGAAGCGGCGAGGATAGCCGCCTTCGTGAAGACCCTCGCGGTTGATGTCGAACCAGGCCCCTAGCTTCAAGACGAAGCGCCCGGCACCAGCTGGCACTGGAACCGGGCGCCGAATCTCCCACGGGCAACGCAGGGCCGCCCAACGGGAGGCCGGGACTGACGTCCCGAGGTGCGACTGACTGCTAGATAGGTGCCTCGCCGCGTCGCCGGTGGCAAGTGGCCTTGCCACGACCTATGGAGTAGTGCGATGGCTTACCACGTGTACCGCGATCACCGCGGCCAGTGGCGCTGGCGGCTTACTGCCGGCAACCACCGCATCATCGCTGACTCCGGCGAGGGCTATTACAACAGGCAGGATTGCCTCGCCGCGATTCAGCTGGTGAAGCGGTCGGCGGCAACGCCCGTTCTGGGAGCGTAGCCGAATGGGAGGGGCCTCGACCATGTGAGGTCCCTCTTTCCTAGTGCGGCGTCGCTTCCCGCAATAGGCGACCTCTCCCCAAAAACCTACCCACCTCTCTAGGGCGCGCGGGCCGGGACCGACGCCTGCGCTGAGTTCTCCAACCGTCATCTTGGGTCGGCATCACAGAAGGCGATATGTGGCGCGCCCGAGTTTCTCCACAATGGCAGGTTCGGTTACCGCGCAATCGCGAGCACCCCGCTCAAGCCCACCTCCCCATACCGATGCAGCCACTTCTAGCCCACTTGGCAGCCGATCCCGTACCGGGCGCGCAGCTCGGTCATCGACGTCCAGCCCTCTAGGGCTTCCAGAGCGAGAGCCGCTCGCTCTCCCATCTGACAAGTCTGACTCCACGGCATCCGCCACCTCGCACCAGAGGGTGGCCCGGGATTCGCGAATTGTCAGCCATCTGCTGAGTCCGCTGTGTTACCGGCCTGCCCGGGCCACACTCGCCGGAAGCATGAACCGTTACCAGGCTCCACACCCTACTCCTGTCACTCATCCAAACCAATCATCAGGCCCTCGGGTTGGTATCTCTCGCAGAAGATGTCAACGCCAAGTTTGATGAGAATTGCAGTTACTGGAATCGCGATAGCGTAGGTACCCATGCCGAGACCGGACAGTGCAGCGACCACGGCCGCTCCGACGATTCTCTTGTCCAATGCGACCATCAGGCCGTGCTCGAACCACATCTTGTAGGTATCGGAGGTCGGGTCACAGAGTGCTCTCCACACAGCCCTCTTAGCCGCGCCGAAGACGGTCCGTCCAACCTCCTTCTTCTTCCTTCGCGACTCGGGACTGGGGAGTAGCAGCCGCTCGGCCTTAGGCAACTGCTTCCTGGAAAACTCATAGACCTCTAACAGTCGATCAACCACGGGCTTCGGCAGCGTCTGGCCGAGTTGCAGGTAGATCTCTTCCTCCGGCCGGGTTGCGACGAGCTTTCCTGCTTCGTCCTGTACAGTCGCCGGGTCGAGGCGTTCTTGCTCAAGCCCCTCTTCAGACATTACGGCGATTGCCCATTCAACATCAAATCGTTCGACCATCCGACGATAGAATTGACGTCGGCGGCTCGGCGACTTGATGCTCTTCACCTTGTCAAACGCTTCTGCCATCAGCGGCTTCGCTGATGAAAGGTCTCCACGTCTTAGGTAACACACGGCGAGAAGGGCTGTGGCTTCGAGATAGATCCTGGTTCGAGCAGACATCTTGGCTCGAACGCCGATGAAACCACGCTCGGCAAAGTTCAATTCTCCTGCCTCCAAGGCCGCCTCATACAGCCAAGCCTTCGCCTTCTGGAGGCGCGTTTCGTCTCCGGCGTTTCGAAGGATACCCTGAATGTCACCCGTGAGCTTCTTTGCGGTACTCAGATCCCCCATACGAGCCGCCGCCCGAAGCTTCCGCTCCAACGGACGCAGACGCCGCTTCTCAGAGTCTGTAAGGGGACGCTTCTTTCCCACTAGAGACTCCTATCCATGCCGGCTCATGACGTCGCCCCGTGGTCGCCGACGCCCGCGAGTCCCAGCGACCGGTCGTCCCAAAGGGCGAGCCGCCGCAAGCGGCGGAGCCTTAGCCGTCGTGCTAGATGACAACCACCAGGTCGTCATTTCGCCCTGTTCCTAGAACGCAGCGAGGAGCATTTCGACGCTGTTGCTCGCCCTAGCTTCAATCCCCGAAGCTGCAACGATGTCCCTGGCGCGCTCGCGGAGGTCTGGATCGCCAGTCAGCAGGAACGCACGCCGAAGGTAGTCGATGGCCAATAGTGGATTTCGCTCGACCTGATCCGCTACGAAGGCATAGTATGCGGCGCGTTCCTTTAGATCTTCAAGGAAGGCAACCAAGCGAGATTCGAATCGATCATCATAGTCCACATACTCAGTGCGAACCAGGTCGCTCGGCACGGACGCCGTACGTTCCTTGACTAGGAGAGTCTCTTTACCATAGGCCTGCATCATGCCGAGTTCATAGAACACGTTTGAGAGAGTTTCCGCTGGCATTTGCGAATGGACGATCGCAATGCCAACAGGAACGCTGAGGAGAAGATCCCAGATCTTAATGAGGAAATCTCTTCCTGTAACAACGCTCTCAGCATCAATGACACCAAAGCCTTGGTCGCTGAGAACGTGGTCTAGGTCGCCCCGGATCCTCACAGCCATGTCCGGCAACGAATCTCCGAGCTGGCTCATCACAAAGCAGGTGCACGCCCGGTATTGAAGCGGCGTGGTGACCACGTCGCCGTCGGTGGGTCGGTAATATATCACTTCTTCTTCGGCCGCTTCCGGGCGATTGGCACGCCCTTGTATGGCCCCGGCGACTTCTTGTGAGCTATAATCTTGCCTCTCGTGCGATCGATCTTGACGTACCGTCCAGTGCGCGGATTCTTGACCTGAACGATATCGTGCTTCTTCTTAGCCACCTGTCCCGGCCCCTTTGAGGGTCATGGGGTTCATTCTCTCCACATCAATATTGGCTGCCGAATAACTTCCCCGCCCGTTGCCGACGGTCGCGATTCTCAGCCAGCGGGCATGCCGAAGGGCGAGCTATCGGCCGCGAAGGATCAGCCGCCTCGTCAGGCGCCGCTCCCGCTGCGAATGCTCTCAAGTAGCTCCGCCGCAGTAAGCTCCCTTAAGTTCGTCCGGTCCACCAGCTCCCGAGCAAGTAAGCGAGTCCATTTTTGACTACTCACCCACCACCAATCGTGCATTTCGATCGAACTTCGAATATTGCCGTCTGCATCCCGGAGACGGACTGAGGTCGTGTCCGACTCGAGAAGCCAGGCTGTAGGGTTCCGCACACCGCGCAGAACTAGTCGGAAGGTAACCGAACTGCAGATTCCATTGTGGACCGAAGTGGGCAGCAACAGTTCCAGTGTTTGCCGGGGGTACTGGGGAATGAGGTGAATCCAATCCCGAGGCTCCAAGACCCGCGTGTCGGCGGCCTCCTCGCCTCTCTGTGGATCGATAAAGACCCACTCACCCGGCTCATTGCGCTGAACCTCCCAGTTCCCGCGAAGCCAGCCAAGTGCATGCTCGGCGCCGGCACGAACACCGATCCGATATGGTTCACCAGCTCCAGCTCGGCATAGGACCAATTCTGTGGGATAAGGCATCAGTTCGGGTCTCCAATTGGAGTGGCGCCTAAGGGCTCTAGGCTGGCGACCCGAGCGGCGAGCTCCCGAAGCGGCCGGAGGCCACGCAGGCGCCAGCCGCTTGTAATCCGGCGTGCGTCCGAGCTACCTGCCCCTGGGCAGACAGGCCACCAGTGCAATTCCCGCATAAGCGGCGTCGAAGAAACCGATGATCATCCAAGCGATTAGAGTACCGCTGACCCTTTGTTGGCACCATGACAGGGTTGGATCGCCATCTCGACTGCCAGGGCAGCCGCTGACCCTCGCCGAAGGTCTTCCCGTCACTGAACAGTGAGAAGCCGATCAACGGCTCCAGTCTGCGCGCTTGAGCGATTCGAAAGCCAAAATATCTCGTGTAGAATTTGAACGCTACCAGCCATACAGGAGTCAGAAGGACTCCCAGTGCGCAACCTGCGATGACAGTCCAGCGGCCGTGAGGTGTTTTCGCCAGTTCGATGAGATTACTTGCAATGAAACCGAGTAGCACTGTCTCGGCTACAAGGAATAACCCGAACACGGTCCAACGCATCTGCCCTTCGTAGTGGACCATGGCCAGAACATGCCCGTACTCGCTCTTTGCTCGCTCGAGTGTCCCGCCCTTGTGGACGGCGTCCTGTTCAGAACCAAGATCGCTCATTGGCACACGCATTCGTATTGAGCTAGAAAAGACTCTTGCACGAGAAGCATTCGGCATAACGTCCCCGCCGGTTGCCGACACCCACGAGTTCCAGCGCGCGGGCGCCCGGAAGGGCGAGTGTCCGATGGCGGTAGAGCGACACCCGCCGTGTTATCGGAAGCTGCTAGTAGCATCACGATTCAGGTTAGCAGCGACTTCAGTATGTCGTAGACCAATGCAAGAAGTAGCGTTGAGAGGGCGCCCGTAACAACCGAACGAACGCCAGCGCTTCGTGAACCCTTCAACTCTACCAATGGAAAGGCCCATCGAAAGCCGTGTGCGACGCCTCGGAAGAACAAGAAGGCAACGAGGAACAGGTAAAATGTAGAGCGCACCTTCGAGTGCCGGATGCCACCGCTCGAGGACACCCTGAATCCCCTGGGAGATCCGGAATACGATCCAAAGAGAGCCAGGAATCGCCACAAACCACTGGTACGCGTTGTACCAGCTATGCTTGTGCAGCCATCCTCGCCGTCTTCCTCGTCGTTCGAGGAATCCCATAACGGTCTCATGGACCCCAGCCACCCACGTGGAGTCCGGACCTATGATCTCAAAGCTGCTGTTATTGGGCGTTGGATTGGAAGCGGGATCGTACTTGTCAAACCCGGGGGGCTCGGTGAAATCGAGGTTCAAGCGAAACCGATTCTCCGGCTCGAACTTGTGCAGAGTCCGGATACTCGCGGCGCTGTCGTACAGTATGGAGGTGACTGTGTCGGGTAGTCTCTGAGATCGGAAGTCTGGCGCCGAACTCACAACCATTCGTTCTCCGTCTGCACCGTAGATGAATGCACTAAGGTGCCCGGATTCTCGCCCTCTTTTCTTCAGTTCTTCGAACTCCGCTTCCGACGTGTCGGCAGGCCTCTGTGCGCGTGCGAGCGAGTGCTCAATGCCCTCCTGGGTCTTTCGCTCCAGGTCTTCGTAGAGGGTAACCAAGTCATCACGGGATAGAAGACACGACGGGATTGGCGTCGATCTGTACACTCCCTGGTAGGCGAGAGCCTTCGGAGGGCTGTTGCTCTCGGTAGCCACCGTATACCTCCGCCGCTGTCACCCTACGATGTAGTTGGCCTCTGCGTAGCTTCCATAACGACGTGGTGTTGCCGGCGCGGCCCGCACCAGGGGCCGTGATTCAGCAAAGTGAGCGACGCGAACGGTGCCGGCAACACTCAGTTGTGCGCAAACTCCGCCGCACACTCCGACGTATCGCACCAGTCCACGAACCCGTCTCGTATCCAGAAGTGACTCTTGCAACCCACGCGTTGCCATATTGACGGCTCAATAGTGGGCCACTTGCATTCCCCAACGAGCTCCCAATGAGGAGCATGGCTGTCTCGTAACGATAGGTTCACGGCCCGACCACATCCCACAGGGGCAGCGAAACACGGCCCAGGCCGGCGACTCTGGGGTGCCGATGACCAGGAATTCCCGTTCGCGCGGATACTTCCCCCGTGGCGCCTGAGTTTGGAAATGAGTTTTGAGGAAATGGCGCCGAGGCTGGCTGATTCGTCTAACGCAGTACCTCAACCATCGCACGAAGTTCTCCATGGCCGTCCAGAAGGTCACGACTGACGCAGCGCAGGCCGTCCGAGTAGGCCGTCCTCCTCCCGCATCGCGGTGAACCGTCCCTGCGTACAGTAGGGACAGTCTGGCGATGAGGACACTGCCCGCGATTCAATCTCCATCGTCACGAAGTTCAGCAGTATCTGCGTGCGGAGAAGGTGAGGCGGTAGCTTCCGATAGGGTCGTACAAGGTCAAAGATTGAAGCAACGGCGAAGTTCGCCACGGCACCGGTGAAGGGCCCAACGCCCGGCGCTTGCTCGTGACCCCCAACCAGATATCCCTCCGCCTCCTCTTGACGAGCCCGATCTGGATCCGCGCGGAATCGCAGCTCTCGCTTGATCCGGTCCGCGGTGATCACGCGCTGGCAAAACAGGCACGCGCCGAAAGACGGGGTAATGAAGCTCATCCGGGCGTGTTGATCGTGTAGTGTTGCGTCCCCACCATCAAGACTAACGGTGCCGCCAAGGCCGAGGTCGATAAGCGGCTGCCCATAAACGTATAGTGCCTTATTGAGCACCTCACGTCCGGTGTAGTCGTCGGTACATCCAAGCACTAGATCCGCCGTGGACAGTGCGGCAACGGCTGAGGCGGAGTCAGAAATTGAACCTACGAGGTAGGCCGCTGTACAGTTGAGCCCGAGGCCATTGACGTATCGCGCCAAGACCTTGGCTTTCATTCGACCGACGTCAGCCTTACCGGCCCCGCGGACGCGGTTGAGGTTTGACTCTTCAAGCCTATCGTGGTCGATCAAGATGAGCTCGCCAACACCTGCTCTGGCCAAGAGCGTTGCGCTGGGGCTCCCTGTTCCACCGCATCCGACAATTGCGACGCGTAGAGAAGATAACTGAGCCGAAAAGGGCGTACCGAATGCGGCAGCTTGGCGAGCCTGTTGCTCACTCGGGTGCTGCGTCTCGGCCGCAAGGTGAACCTTCAAGAAGTCGCCCAAAACCGTGACATGCCGAACCGATTCCGCGATACCAACTCGGGCGCCCCCAAGCACCCTGCCCTTCCAGGAACGACCGTTCCAAAGTAGTGACACAATCTCAGCGTCCTCGCCATTTCTATTGACTAGCGCCTGGAGCAGCGTCGTTTCGTTTTCATCATCAACCGACGAGAACCGGTCTAGGCCGCCGGGATGATTGTGGACGAAACCAAAGACGAGATCCTCTTCTTCGCATCGTCGGAAAGCCGGGCGTAGTGGCGCTGTCTGGTAGCGGATCTCCGTGGGTGTCGCCCGAATTATCCAGTCCCGTTCGAACGGGAACGCATCGACGCTCAAATAGCGGTCAGAGAGCGGAAGGGGTGCAGCCTCTCGACTGATCTTCCGGAACAGTATGACCGCGGCCGCCTCATTACCGTCCGCCGCCGCGAACGCTCGTTGGCAAGTGTCGTCGTGAAGGTCGACAAGCGTGACCCGTGGAGAACTCATCCCCTATCAGCCTTGGGGTTCTGAAGGGCCCAGTCTACCCTGTGAAGAATGGTGTTCACGTCGTCCCTTCCAGGGCGCCAGCGGGAGGTCGGGGTATTCCAGTGGCGAGACCAGCGGCAAAACTCCACTCCCTTGAAGCTCCTGTTGTTTCCCGACCCGAGTGGAGAGGCAGCCGGAATCGGTCCCCCGTCCGAGAGTTCAAGGCACGGGGCGACCCAGAGCATGTCGATTCCATCGTCTGGGTAGTTTTGGGGGATCACCACGAGAACGCGACACCGCTCGACCGTGTACAGGCCTGCGGGGAGCAAACAGTCCAGCAGAACTAGATAGCGGGAGCCCTCGTCCTCCTCGTACGAACGCCCGAGTTCGTCTAGTCGCTCGTATTCGTAGCCTCGGAGGAGGCTCACTCTCCAGCACCTGACTCCGGGTTCTGTGTAGAGAACCGGTCGATGCCTGGCGTTGCAGATAGGTCCACCGTGCTCCCGGGCGTTATCTCCTCGTCCGGCTGCCCCGGCACCTTTCGGAATATCAAGACACCGTCCGGAATGTTGGCTAGCTCCTTGAGTTGTTCGTAGCTGATGGAATCAGCGTCCCACTCGTAGGGATCGTTGTCGACCGAAAGTTCTTTCCTTGGCATGATTCCCTTCCTTGCGGAGTGTGAAAGAGTAAGGCTAATCCGTGACGACATCATACGCTGCCCACTCCCCGCCGGCGCGAGCATCCAATTGGCGGTGCCGACACTGTACACGCCACACAGTTGGCGGAAGTTCAGCATGACTCGTCAGTCCACGACGACCGTCACTTGCCGTTGTGGCTTCGGTAACACCCGGGACTGAATCTGTTCGGCTGTGTTAGCAGAACCTAGTGTCCCCCCTCCCCAACCACTTCTCGAACCACCCCAGAATGTGCGGCGACACGTCCATCAGCAGCTTCGGCTCCCGCGGCCCGTGCGGCGTCCGCGGGAACTGCACCATCTGCGTCGGCACGCCCATGTGCTTCAGCGCCCCGTAGAACTCGTAGCCCTGCGTCGTGGGCACCCGGACGTCCCTCGCGCCGAGCATGATCTGCACGGGGGTCTTCACGTTGGCGATGTGGTAGTAGGCCGAGTGGGCCTGGTAGAGCTTGTAGTTCTTCCACAGCGGGACCTCGCCCATGCCGGCCAGGAGGTAGGCGGGGATGTCGGTCGTGTAGACCATGCTCACCAGGTCGGGGAGGCCGGCGCCCATGCTCACGGCCTTGAAGCGGTGGGTCTGGGTGACGATCCAGCTCGTCATGTAGCCGCCGTAGCTCCACCCCATCTCGACCATCGAGTCGGGGTCGGCCACGCCCATCTGGATCACGTGGTCCACGCCGGCCATGAGGTCCTGGTAGTCGCCGCCGCCCCAGTCGTGGACGTTGGCGTAGCGGAAGGTCTTGCCGTAGCCGGTGCTCCCGCGCGGGTTGGCGCGCAGGATCGCGTAGCCGTGCTGGGCGAAGTACTGGAGCATGTAGATGGACGGGCCCCCGGTGAAGCTCTGCGTGAACACGCCCGCCGGGCCGCCGTGCACGTTGAGGATGAAGGGCACCTTCTCGCCCTTCTTGTAGCCCACCGGGTAGGTGAGGAGACCCTCGATCGTGAACTTCCCGTCCTTCGACTTCCACGACAGGAGCTCGGTCTTCCCCATGGGGGGCTTCGGCACGTCCGCGTTCACCGAGGAGAGCTTCGACGCCCCGCTCATGGCGAGGGAGGCGGTCGAAGAGACGTACACGTCGGCCGGGGTGTCGGGGTCCTGCCAGGTGAAGGCGGCCCGGTCGCCGGCCCGGTCCAGGGCGAAGCCGCCCAGCGTCCCCTCCTTCGGGGTCATGACGCGCGGCGCGCTCCCGTCGGCCGGGAGGGCGATGAGGGCGCCCTGCGTGTGCACGGGCTCTGGCGCCCAGATCGTCTTCCCGTCCCCCGACCAGCCCAGGATCGAGGCGGTGCGGTTCGGCGTGTCGGCCAGCTTGTGGGGCGTGCCCCCCGAGGCCGGCACCACGTACACGTCCGCCAGGCTCACCGGCTCGGGCTTCGAGCCCGTCGAGCTGAACGCGATCGTCTTCCCGTCGGGCGAGTAGTGCGGGTCGGGGTCGACGCCCTTCCCCGTCACCAGCCCCTTCACCGCGCCCGAGTCGGAGGGGACGGTCGAGATGTCCCCGTGCAGGAAGCCCGTGTTGATGCGCGGGTCGGGCTGGTGGGAGAAGGCGATCGTCGACCCGTCCGGTGACCAGTCGAAGCCGGTCACCGTGAAGTCGCCCGAGGTGAGCCGCTTCACCGCGTGCGAGCCGCTCGAGTCGGCCGCGAGCGCGACCGTGTACAGGTGCGCGTCGTGGAACACGCTGTCGATCACCGTCTCGTCGCGCTTTTCCTTCTCCGCCTTCTTCCGGGCGCTCGAGACCGTGTCCGCCGAGGTGTAGGCGATGCGGTCCCCCTGCGGCGACCACTCGAACCCGTCCACGCCGGAGGGGGCGTCGGTGAGCTGCCACGCCTCGCCTCCGTCCACCGGCATCACCCACACCTGGCTCTTCCCGTCGCCCTCCTCGTTCTCGTTCGCCACCGTCGCGGCGCGCGAAGAGAGGAAGGCCAGCTCCTTCCCGTCCGGGGAGAAGGCGGGCGAGGAGGCGCCCTTGGGATCGTGCGTGTACTGCCGGTTCCACGAGCCGTCCGCCGCCGCCACCCACACCTGGCTCACGTAGCGCGACTCCTTGCCCTTCATGTTCGCCGACCGGACCACGTAGGCGACGAGCTTCCCGTCGGGGGACATCGCGGTCCCGCCGATCTGCCGGTACAGCATGCTGAGGGACGGCGTCCAGCCCGAGTCGGCGGCGACCTGGGCGGGGGTCATGGCCTCGGGGGTGGTGTCGGGACCTGGGGCCGGAGGCGCGGGCGGCCGGCGGCGCCGTGGTCGGCGTGGCGTGCGCGGCCGGGGACGTGGCGAGGAGCGCGAGCGAGGAGAGGGCCGCCATGAGGGGAGGCGACCGGAGCGGCGAACGAAGCGCGGGATCATCGGGCCTCCAGGGTCCAGGAAGCCCGAATGCTAACGCGCCCGCGTGGATGGCGTAAAGTCTCGGAGCCGGCGGTTCCCGGCTTCCCGGCTTCCGCCTACGGCGTGTCGCTCGCCGCCTTCCCGCCGTCGAGCCG